>CAWCIG010000018.1:0-95664 GCA_963795535.1 Candidatus Acidiferrales bacterium | reverse complement strand
AGCGAATCAAGGAATTGTCGTCTGACCTGCACGCGTTGTCACACCAGTTGCACTCTAGCAGGCTGGAGCACGTCGGGTTATTGTCGGCTCTCGAGGGTCTCTGCAGGGAAATAAATGACAAGTACAAGACTGAAATTCAATTCACCAAGCCTGACATTTGCCCCGAGATCCCAAAAGATGTCGCCCTATGTCTATTTCGAGTCGCCCAGGAAGCGCTTGGTAACGTCGTTAAACATAGTCAGGCGAAGACTGTTCATGTCGAACTCATTGCGAACGCATGTGGTTTGAATCTTCTCATTCGTGACGATGGCAGGGGTTTTGACACCGACCGTAGCAACCAGGGTGCTGGAATAGGATTGATCGGGATGCGAGAGAGGATTCGCCACGTTGCAGGAAGCTTCTCCGTAAAGTCGGGAACAATGCAAGGGACAGAGATTCTCGCCGAAGTGCCCCTGTGTGTATTGAAGAAATGAGGCGAAGGCGAACGTACAGATTGCCGGGAAATAAACCCTCGTTGAAGAAGTTGCGAGAGATTTGGAAGAAATTATTGCGAAGCACAAACTCAGCGTGTACAAAAGCAACGGCAGGGCTGATTGAAGATAAAGAACCCGGACTATTCGCGCAGGCGGAAGGGCGGCACGAGTTGATGACGAGGGCAAAATAGCGGGCGAGGGTCCGACCTGTAATTTAATTTTGGTTCACTTGCGAAAGGCTTCGGGTGTATAAGCGTGCTCAACCGGGCTGCCCAAAACCGAAACCCGGGTAGGATGTCACGGATTTTGACGGGTACGCGACCAGATGGAAGCGCAGCCCGCTGGAGACCGAGCTAGGTCGACAAGAAATCGAGGAAGGGGAAGACATGCCCACAAAAACTCGCGCGACCAAAGAAGCTCGCGGAAAGAAGAAGATCCTGAGGCCTGGTCGAGGCCACTACTTCAAAAAGGTCGGGAAGAAGATCCTATTGATGCGTCAGGGAGGGCCGGAAGGAGGACTAGGAGTATCCATCAGCTGTGGTGCATGACTGTCGGCGGTGGCTGTCTTATCACGATCAGCCCGACGACTGGGGCGGCATACTGCGCCTCGAAATCGGATTGTTATCTCGGCTGTCGGTGGGTCTTGAGCGTGACAGGGCTTCCTGGCGGATGGATGACCACCCTATAGTAAAGCGGCCGCCTACGAGGTCGCGAGACGTCGGCTCAGGGAGGCGCAAGCTCAACAAGAAGGTCATGCGGATAGAGAGCTTCGGATACCCTTACAGGCTGCGACCCCGCTTCATCTCCCGACCCCATCGCTTTGATAGAATCTTTGTAGCCCTTCTACCAGAAGGGACAAACATGCAGAGTGTTGGTACCAGCGAATTCAATGTCGAGAATCTTCGTAAACGATTGCAACGCATGTCAGACAGAGAATTGATCCAGTATGGGAAAGCATGCCGGGGATTGGTGACCCCACAAGCTAATCTCGGTCGTCCACCGAGAGAAGTCTTCGCCATGCAATTACAGGAAGCACGGAAGCAATGGCGGAGGCGACACCCAAAGAATGGCTAACCCTTTATATGACGCCCCTTCGTCGGATTGGAGTGCCATCAAAATTGATATACGGATGCGCCCACACAAAGTAGATGGCGAGTCCTCGGCAGAGCACGTAGAGATCAATCGGGAAGCAAATGATCCACACAAGGGTAAGAGACCGCGCATGCCAGTAAATGTTTGGGAATTTCCAAAAGTCTTGTTCTCGGCGATCATCCTCACTATAACGGTTGACGCGATCTGGTGTTTCCTTGGGCGAATTCCCGATTTGCACCGCGTAGCCCCGCTCGACCGATTTTTGCATCGCCCACGGAAACAAAACCAACCAGAAACCAGCCCACAGAGTCACGAAGGCAACGAATACCTTATTGAACCGACGTTTGATCTTCGACTTCATCAGTTAATCTTACCTACCGCCAATTCGTAAACCATGAACGTACCGTGATAGTATCCGCGCATGATCGCAAAGCTCAGGCGGAACATGACGACTAGAACTGCAATTCTGGTTGCGATAGCTTTGGTATTTTCTTTCGCGGTCTGCTCGGCTGGTCCGCAATCGCAGGACTCCATCCTTGTTAAAGTGGAGCCAATCAACGGATGGTGTGAGCACTGCGGCAGCGATGTCGTGAAAACGAACTATTCGTTCAGGCTCAATGATGGGACGATCTACATCGCGCAAATTGGCACGGGTGGCGTTCTGCACCATCGCCATCCGCTGGACGTTACTCTGAATAGCCATATCCAGTTCCGCTTCGAGAAGGATAGCCATGTTGGAGATTACATTCACATCCTCGATGATAAGGGGAAGGATCAAAAACTTCTCATCGTCGGGAAAGCAGCCTTCGGGAAAGTGGGGGAGGGCGTGGAATATAATTCGAAGATAAGGCTGAAAAATACAAACCCGGCAACCCAATTGTCGTTCGTCTGAATGATGGACGCATCGTAGAAGCTAAGATTCGCGCTGTGATCGAACAGACGAACGGGTTACACCTGCAAGTGGATTATGGGCACGATGAGACCGCGCTGGTTCATGAGAAGCAGATCGTACGGGAGTGACGTGTTCCACCTGATTGGCGTTTCCCATGACATCCAGAGTTACGAACCCGAGAAGGATTTGAACGATGGCCAGCGCAGACTGTCGGAATGTCTGACGCGTCTCGTCGGTGAAATTAAGCTGGCCGTGATCGGGGAGGAGATGAGTTTGGAGATGTTACCGGGGCGCGTCTCTATCCCTCAAGAGATCGCGCAAAAGGCTGGAATCGAACACAGGTTCTGCGACCCAGATTCGGAAGAGCGACGGGCGATGGGTTACCGCGATAGGAGCGCTATTAAACTTGGTTTGTGGCTTAGCCCGGAGGGCTGGCATCTATCCACGGCTGATCAGGATGCTAAGGCAAGTGCGATTGAAATCGTTCATTACTTCCCGATGCGAGAACAGTTCTGGCTAGACCGTTTGGCAGGTCACAAACAATCAGAAGTAGCGTTTGTCCTTGGCGACGGGCACGTCGAAAGCTTTGCGGACCTATTGAAGACGAACCAGATTCCCTCTCGCGTAGTGGAGCGGGGCATCGGCATCACTCAGGGAGATAAACAGGAAGATACATGCAGGAGAGAAAGGGCGCTCGCGTATTTGGAAAAGCATCCTGAGATACGGACGCAGGCGATCAGTCCGAGGCCGCCGCGTACGCCTGATCGCTCGTAATCCACTGCCCGTTGACCCGCACTGATATCTGCGACGGTTTAACGAACGCCTCGACTTGAATGTTGTCGCCGAACACGCCAACCAGCGTGGCCTCGTCTTCGCTCGCGTACAGATCGTTCGTCGTGTCGATCAGTTCCCCGTCCACGTAGAGGCGTGCACCGCCAGTCGGCGTCTTCACAACCTGTATCGCGTGGTTGGCGTGGACAACAACGAGTTCATTGGCTGGCATGGGGCCTCCAAAATCCGAGGCTAGCAAGGCGTGGTTGGCTGGTTGACGGCGAGATTTTTGAGGCTGTGGTAATGAGCAGGCACAATGGCTGGGAAAGAATCGATAGTGCTCGTTGGCCCGAGGCGATATTTCAACGTCGCTCACGCGAGCGATTACACCGCTACCACGCCTTCGTGGATTGAAGACCGCCTGCGATCTGGCGTGTTGCCGTCGATGGGCCGGGAATCGGCGTGTGATCTTGCGCCGCGATCTGGACACGCTGATGATGGGTTTGCCGGAAGAGAAAGGGCTGTGCGATGTGCCTGCGTTTCTGAGGAAGATCGGGAAGGAAGAGTAGTTGTATAATGTCGCGGTGGGCCTGTGGCGGAACTGGCAGACGCGCATGGCTTAGGACCATGTGGGTTCACTCCCGTGAAGGTTCGAGTCCTTTCAGGCCCACCAAACCCTCCTTGTTCTGGCACACTTCTGGCACATTTTCATGGGGTGAACCCCTCTGTTGAGACAGTTTGGAATTGGCACACATGCAGTTCCATGGTTTTTCCTTCTCAAACTTCCTCTTCTCTTTCAGGATGGCGTTCGGCTGGTGAAGCGGAGGCGAGCTCTGCTGGAGAGCAGCTCGCCGAGGAATAACCAGCTGGAGACTCATCGGAACGATGAGTCGGGGGGCGGCTCTTGGGTCGCTCCCCGCTATTGTTTCCTCCTGCATCGGACTGATAGATCTCCCCATGCCTGAAAAAACTCATCGTCGCTCCAGCAGAATTGATCGCTGGACTCGCTTCCTGCTCAAACTCCTCCGGCGGTCGATAGCCCAGTGCCGAATGTAAACGGCACCGATTGTAGTACTGTTCGATGAAGACTTCGATGTTACCCAGCAAGTGTTCTAAGTCTCGGTAGTCGTTCGCATAAATCTCCTCCCGTTTGAGAGTCTTCATAAAGCTTTCGCAACTGGCGTTGTCATAGGGGTTCGCCGGTCGGCTCATGCTGGGAATCATCTGGTGCTGTTGCAAGATCTGGGCGTAGTCTCCGCACGCGTACTGCACGCCACGGTCGGAATGATGCACCAGACCCGGCGGCGGCTGTCGCTGAGTGAGGGCCTGCTCCAGAGCTGCGATCGGCAAACGGGCCGCCAGCGTGCGATCCAGAGCCCATCCCACCACCTTGCGTGAGAACGCGTCCAGAACTACCGCCAGGTAAACAAACTCCTTCTTCAAACGGATATAGGTGATATCCGCTATCCAGAGCTGATTCCTCCCCGTCAGTTTCATGCGACTGGCCAGGTTCAGGTAGACCTCGAACTCGTGATCGGAATCCGTCGTCACCGCGAACGCCCGCGGCTGCACGGCCAGCAGGTTATCTTCCCGTATGATCCGCAACACACGTTTGTGATTCACCAGCATCCCACGCCGCCGCAACTCGGCGCTGATCCGTCGATACCCGTAGCGACGTCGGTGCTCGACAGCGATCTGCTGAATCACGCTCCGCACCTCCATATCTTCCTCGCCTGGTGCTCGTTCCTGCAGAGAACGATAAAAACCGGCACGGCTGACCCCGGCCAACTGACACATGCGTTCGATGCTTAAGCTGCCTTGCAACGGCATCACTTCTTGGATTTCGTCGTAGATGGCTTCGCGCCACTGATACCGCTCTTCTGGCGTCGAGCCTCTACTTTTTGCAAGGCACCTTTGAAAAAATCCAGCTCCAGAGTTTTGTCAAGCACCACCCGCTTCAGCTGATTGATTTCCTTGCGCAGGGTGGACTCACGCGAGTTCCCCCGAGGCGGTTCCTCGCCGGAGTCGAAAGGATCGAATTGATCTCGCCACTTGTAGAGAAGCCGTCGATGCACACCAAGTTCCTGTGACAATTCCACGATGTTGTCACAGGTCTTCAATCGCTCAACAGCCATCCGGCGGAATTCTTTCGGGTATTTCCCCACTCGTCTCTTTGCCACTTGCAGTTCCTTTCCCTGCACAGTGTGCCTTATCCGAGTGTCTCAAGTTAGGGGTTCGGTCCATTCAGGGCTACGATAGGGCACACTTTACCTCAGTCTGCCTCGCAGCGAATCTCGAAACATCCAATGATTATAAGGGTTTTTGCAGTATTTGGTGGGTTTTTGAAAAATGCCAGCCCCGAAGAGAGGACTTGAACCTCCACGGGTATTACCCCACAAGATCCTAAGTCTTGCGCGTCTGTCAGTTCCGCCACTCCCGCACCGCCTGCATTCCATCATGCTGGCTTTTCCTAGCCATTTGCCATACCTCCGCCGTGCTGCCATCACAGTTCAATTATCTAAGGTTGGCGCTTGCGTAGCGGTCGCTGCCTGAAATCTTGCCAACCGGGCTGGGGTCCGATAGCGTCGAAGGATGCGGGGTGCCTCTCCACCTCGCGCACTTGACGCATGAAAACTCTCCGGTTCGGAGAGGGAGACAGACTTGACCAATCCATTGATTACGTTGACGACCGACTATGGCACGAACGATCACCTCGTGGGCGTGCTGAAAGGCGTCATACTCAAAATTAATCCGGACGCGACTATCATCGATATCACCCACGCGGTCGCTCCCTATGACTTGCTAGACGGCGCGCTGCAGATCGCTTCGGCCTACTCCTATTTTCCTCCGCGTACTATCCACGTGGTGATCGTCGATCCCGGCGTGGGCACCGAGCGCCGGCCCATCCTGGTCAGCGGGCAAAACCAATATTTCGTTGCCCCGGATAACGGCGTGCTCTCCGGCGTCTTTGAGAAAGAGCAGAACGTCACCGTTCGCCATCTGACCACCGAGCATTACTTCCTGCAGCCGGTCAGTAGAACCTTCCACGGGCGCGATATTTTTGCGCCGGTTGCCGCGTGGCTTTCCAAACACTGGCAGCCCGGCAGCATGGGAGACTTGATCGAGGATTTCAAGCGCTTCGCCTTGCCCAAGCCGAAAGAGTCGGACGGAATGCTGAAGGGTGTGATTCTGAAAGTCGACGGGTTCGGAAACCTGATCACGAATCTCCGCGCCGAAGATTTAGCACCCGAATCGCTGGAGAAGGGCGTGATCCAGCTGCAGGTAGGAAGCCATCCCGTTACACGTATGGTGCGTGTCTTTGCCAGCGGAAACGCAAACGAACCCGTAGCCTATATCGGCTCAGGCGGCTATGTAGAAATTGCCGTGAACAAGGGCAACGCCTCGAAGACCCTCGGAATCGGCCGGGGCACCCCGGTCCTACTGACGAAAAGCTAGCAGCCTCAGCGCGATTGTTCGAGCGCTGTCATCTGCGACCGCGTGCGCGGGTCCAGCCAATCGCGCCAGGCATCTCCCAACAGATTGAACGCCAGCACCGCCAGCAACACCGCGAGCGCGGGAAAAACCACCATATGTGGAGCGTCGAACAGGTGGTTCCGCGCGTCGTTCAACATCGCTCCCCAGCTCGGAAGCGGCGCAAGGACGCCCAAACCAAGAAAACTCAGCGTGGCTTCTGCCAAAATCGCACCTGCTATCCCGATAGTGGCTTGGATCAGCACGGGCTGCAGAATATTGGGCAACAGGTGCCGCGACATTATCCGGAAATGCGATGCCCCCAGAGAACGCGCGGCAAGCACAAATTCCAGTTCCTTGGCCTTCAGAACTTGCGCGCGAGCAAGGCGCGCGTAGCCCGCCCATCCCGTGATAATCAGCGCCAGAATCACCTTGCCGATTCCGGGGCCGAAGAACGCGGCGAACGCGATAGC
Organism: Candidatus Acidiferrales bacterium; assembly: GCA_963795535.1. GTDB lineage: Bacteria > Acidobacteriota > Terriglobia > Acidiferrales > UBA7541 > Acidiferrum. The sequence goes on along the minus strand of CAWCIG010000018.1, from coordinate 88,492 downwards.
CAGCAAAACGCCGGGAAACGACAGAAACGCATTGATCAGCAGCAGATTCACTATCCGGTCAAACGCGCCGCCGTGATATCCGGCCAGCACACCCAGGGCGAGGCCAGTCAGCCCGCACCCGAGCACCACGCATATAGCAACAAACAACGAGATGCGCGCGCCATACATCACGCGAGAAAGAATGTCCCGGCCGAGTTCGTCGGTGCCCATCCAGTGATGCAGCGAGGGCGCACGCAGCCGCGCCGGAAGATTTTGCGAGGCCGGATCGGAAGGCGCAATCCATGGCGCAAGCAGCGCCACGATGACCAACAAGCAGGCGATCGCAAATCCCGCGCGAGCCAGGAAGCTTTGCCGGAGAAACTGTCGCAACGGTCCGCCGGTAGTCATGACAAGCGCACCCGCGGATCAATAAACGCGTAAAACACGTCGGTCAGCAAATTGACCAGGACATACGACAGCGCGATCACCAAAATACATCCCTGCAGTAGCGGATAATCGCGCGAAGAAATGGCCATCACGGTGAGCCGTCCAATGCCCGGCCACGAAAAAATAGTTTCCGTCACGATCGTGCCCGCCAGCAGCGTGCCAAACTGCAAACCCAAAATCGTGATGATCGGGATGAGTGCGTTTCGCAACGCATGGCGGAGCAGAACCGCCGCAGTGGAAAGCCCCTTAGCCCGCGCAGTGCGTACGTAGTCGCTGGAAAGCTCCTCCAGCATCGAACTGCGCACCATGCGCGTCAGAATTGCAGCCAAAGCGGCGCCGAGCGTTGCCGCGGGCAAAATGTAATTGAGCGCGCCGCCTCGCCCGGAAACCGGTAGCCACCCAAGTTTGATGGAGAACAATGTAATCAGCAGCGGACCCAGCGCAAAATTCGGCACCGCGAGTCCAAGCAGCGTAAAGACTCCAATCGCGCGATCCTCATTCGAGCCTCGGCGGTGCGCTGCAATCACGCCGGCAGGAATGGCGATGGCCGCACAAACAAGAAGCGCCAAAAACGCCAACTGCAGCGTGGCGGGATAGCGCTCGAAAATCACGTTTCGCACCGGCGCTTGAAATTTGAACGACTGCCCCAGATCGCCCCGAACAACATCCGCAAGGTATCGTCCATATTGCACGTAAAGCGGGCGGTCCAGCCCCAGCGAATGGCGCAATTGCGCTGCCTGTCCCGGCGCGGCACCTTCACCCAACATCTGCTCGACAGGGTCGCCCGGAACGATGTGAATCAGAAAAAAAACCATTGTCAGCACCAGCCAGATGGCCGGCAGTGTAAGAGCAAATCGACGGAGCAGATAGCGCGCCATAGCCGCCGCTCAGCTCCTCCTACCGCTGGAATTTGGTTTGTAAACGCTAACCGCTGGACTTGCGCCCGCCGATTCACCCGTGGAGGTTTCCGGTTCCTTCGGCCGCAGCAACTGAATCTTTACGCGAGCCACGCGCCGCCCATCCATTTCGATCACCGTGAAGCGATAATCCCCGTATTCAAAACCTTCGCCGCCGCGTGGAATAAAGCCCAGCTGGTCCATCACGAATCCTCCCACGGTGGCATACGCCGGGTCTTCAGGCAGCGCGATGTTGTACTGGTTGTCCAGGTCACGCACATTCAATGCGCCATCGAAAATCACGGCCCCGTCGGCGAGTGTGAGCGGCTTTTCCACAACATCGAACTCGTCGTGAATTTCGCCGACCAACTGCTCCAACAAATCTTCGAGCGTCACCAGTCCAAGGATGCTGCCAAACTCGTCCACCACCATCGCCATGCCCACGTGGCGCGAACGCAATTCCACCAGCAATTCGCTGGCAGGTTTGGTTTCCGGAACGATCAGAATTTCCCGCAGCACCCGACGAAGATCGAACGGCGGCGGTGGAGGCAGCTTTTCTTCAATCCGACGTTCGTGATCCAACAGCACCCACATCATGTCCTTGATATGCACGAATCCCAGAACATGATCCACAGACTCGCGATACACCGGAATGCGCGAGCGCTGCGTGGTCGCGAACATGCTCAGCACTTCGTCCATCGTCGCCTCGATTGGCAATGTGTGCATGTCCGGGCGCGACACCATGATCTCGCGGACTTGCAACTGACTAAGTTCGATGGCGCTCAGAATGAACTTTTCCTCGCCAACTGCAAGCAGCCCACGTTCCCGCGCCTGCTGAATCTGTATCTGCAATTCCTCCGTCGAGTGCGCAACACCGTGGCCCGTCGGCGACAAAATACCGAGTGCCTTCACGATCAGGCCAGAAGCGCCATCGAGCAAATCGATAGCCCACCGGAACGTGTTCAAAAACCATTGAAACGGTGGAGACACCATTAGGGCGACGCGTTCGGCGCGCGCCAGGCTGATCGTCTTCGGAACCAGTTCCCCCAGCACGACGTGGATGGCGCTCAAAAAAATGAACGAAACCGTCAGCGCAGCGGCGTGAATGATCAGCAGCGTGTGCACACTAGCTTGCGGGGGCATCAAGCTCTGGATCAGCGAGGAAAAGGTCAATTCTCCGAGCGCGCCGATGGCCAGGCTCGTAAGTGTGATTCCAACCTGCACCCCTGAAACCACACGGTGCAAATCTCCCAGCAGGTATTCCACAATTTTGGCCTGCGCGCTTCCTCGCGCCACCAATTGCTGCACACGTGACAGGCGCACCGCCACCAGCGAAAACTCAACGGCAGCAAAAAAGCCATTGAGCGCCACAAGCACGAAAACGCCGATAAGGCGCAACAGAAACATCCGCTGGACAATCCCCCAGCGGCATTGTAACAGCCCAGCGCGCCACCAGTTCTGCCGCCTGTGTCTCTGACGCGAGAGCGGCATCGGCTGGCTGTTTCAGCGAGGCAGGTTGCGCGCCCAAGCAGCCTCCACTAGACTGGAATTTCCCGATGGAGCGACTTTCCTAGTGCGAACAGTCCTACGGCTACTGCTGTGGATCGCCGGCGTCGTGGCGGTGATCGTGGCCACAGCCATTTGGTGGTTCGTATATCGCCCATTGCCCCAGCTCGACGGTTCCGTGGTTGTGCCCGGCTTGCATAGCCAAGTAACCGTGGAACGGGACAATTGGGGCGTGCCGCATATCCGCGCCGCGTCCGTCGATGATTTGGCCGAAGCGCAGGGTTACGTCACCGCGCAGGACCGTCTCTGGCAGATGGACCTGCTCCGTCGCGCGTCGCGTGGCCAGCTCTCCGAAGTTTTGGGCCCAGCCACTTTGAAAATCGATAAGGATTTCCGCTTGCTGAATTTCAGCCGCGCCGCTGATCGCGATTACGCGATGATCAGCCCGGATGTTCGCAAGGTCATGGAAGCCTACGCGCGCGGCGTGAATCTTTACATCCAGCAGCACCTCACCCGTTTGCCGATTGAGTTCACGCTTCTGAATTACAAGCCGCAGCCGTGGCAGCCCACCGATTCGCTGGTGATTGCCGGCTACATGTACCGCACACTGACCGACACGCGCGAGGAAGAAATGGGCCGCGCTATCGTCACGGCGAAAGTCGGGCCGGAATTAGCGAAAGATCTCTACAGTCCGGAAGCGTCGATGGACCACTTTGTGGTAGGCGATCCTCACGCGGGAAAAGATCCGCGCGCTCAGAGCGATCGCGATCCCGACGAAGACGAAGATGAAATGGATCCGGAAGATTTGTTGAAGGCCGAGCGAGAGAGCAATTCCAGTCCCGCGATTGCCTCTGTCCCGGATGTCACTTCATTGCTGGCAAGCGAAGTACGGCTTTGGCTCCGCGAATCGCAGCAAGAGATTCGCCATTCATTGGGAAGCAACAACTGGGTAGTCAACGGAGAACACACCGCATCCGGAAAGCCGCTGCTCGCTAACGACATGCATCTGGAGCTGACACTTCCTCCGATCTGGTATGAGGTTCACCTGACCGCCCCCGAGTGGAACGTCAAAGGTTTCGCGCTTCCCGGCGCACCGATGGTCGTCGTAGGACACAACGACCGAATCGCATGGGGATTCACCAATAATGGCGCCGACGTTCTGGATTTGTACATCGAAACCTTCAATCCGGCAAATTCGGACGAGTACCGCGTGAACGGCGAATGGAAAAAAGCCGACGTTTATGACGAAGTGATCAAAGTAAAAGGCGCGCCGGACGAGCATTTGAACATGCTGGTTACGCGCCACGGGCCCGTCGTGCAGCAAGACGGCAATAAAGGTTACGCAATGCGCTGGACGGTTTTGGAGCCCGGAGCATTGTGTAATTTCTACAACTGGCTCGGTAAGGCGCAAAACTGGGGCGAATTCCGCGAAACGATGAAAGGAATCTGGGGCCCCGGGCAGAATGTCGTCTATGCCGACGTGGATGGAAACATTGGGTACATTCTCGGAGCCCGCGTACCCATTCGTAAAAAGGGGCACGGCGAAGTGCCTGTACCTGGGGATACCGACGATTATGAATGGACTGGATACATTCCGTTCGACCAGCTCCCGCAAGTGTTCAATCCCGAGAGCGGATTGATCGTCACGGCAAACGCGCGCGTGACTGGGCCGAATTATAAGCCATACATCACCGACCATTGGGAAGAGCCCTATCGAACCGCGCGGATCTCCGATTTGTTGCGAGACAAGCGCGACCTGCAGCCAGAAGACATGCTGAAAATTGAGACGGACACGTACAGCTATCCGCATCTGTTTTTGGCGGAACAATTGGTGGCAGCCGCAAAAGTGGCACCGGCTAAAGATCCCCGCGCGCAAAAGTTGATTCAGGAAGCGAAAAACTGGAATGGGATGGCGGATGCGAATTCTCCTGTCGTCTCTTTCCTTGATTCCACCTTGTTCCGGGCTCTGGATCTGATTCTTGAATCGCACCTCGGAAAGGATACAGAGGCTTATCACTGGCGGCGCGTGGCGTTTCTCCAGCGCGTCTTGACGGAACGCCCTGCGCGGTGGCTGCCCGCGGACTACAAAAATTACGACGAATTACTGAGCGCTGCCGCGGATCAGGCCGTGAAGCAACTGGAAGAACGTACCGGTGATAAGGATCCGGACGACTGGGCGTGGAAGAAATTCAACTATCTGGACATGCTGCATCCCATTGGGCGCGACGGAATTCTGAAACGATTGCTGAGCATCACGGACCAGCCACAATCCGGAACGGAATGGAGCCCGCGAGCCGCCAGCCGCAATCACGGCCCTTCCGAAAGATTCGTCGCCAACCCGGCGGACTGGGACAAATCCATCATGCTCATCACCGGCGGAGAATCAGGCCAGACGGGCAGCGAACATTATCGCGACCAGTTTCCCTACTGGTTTCAGGGCAAAGCGATCTACGGACCGTTCTCCGACGCGGCAGAAGCCAAGGTCAAACGCCACCTGCTGGCTTTGCAGCCAGGCTCCTGAGCGATTTCTTTCCATGCCCGAACTTCCTGAAGTAGAAGGCATTGCGCGAACGCTCCGGCCCATCGTCCGAGCACAGCGCATCTGTTGCGTGCACGTGTTTCATCCCATCGTCACGCGGCCGCAATCCGCGACGCAATTGGTGAAGGATTGCCAGGGGCGACGCGTTCGCGACGTGCGACGGCATGGGAAATACCTGTTTCTGGAGCTCGATCGCGGCTTGCTCGAAATGCACTTTCGATTTGATGGCCACCTGATCTGGTTTCCAAACGCAAAGGATTTGTTGCGCCGCGCCAACGTTGAAGCCGACAAAGCCGTTCACGTGGACGTGGCGTTAGAGTTCGCAAAAGGTGTGCTGGGTTTCGCCGATGGCCGTCACCTGGGCCGCGTGCACATCTGGGAATCCGCCGAGTCGTGCGTTCCCTTGCAGCAGATGGGCGTGGATGCGCTTTCGAGAGAATTCAGGGCAGACTTGCTGAAGAACGAGCTTAAAGCATCCCGCCGTCCGGTGAAGGAATTCTTGCTGGATCAAACGCGCGTAGCGGGCATCGGCAATATTTATGCCTGCGAGGCGCTGTGGCACGCGCTGATCGCTCCGCTGCGGCCAGCAAATTCCCTCAGCGCAAAAGAGTCCGCGAAACTCCATAAAGGAATTGTGTCCGTTCTCCGGCGTGCTTTAGAATGCTGTTTGGACCCGGCGCCCGACTTTCGTGATCCGGAGTGGTGGTTTCAGGGTATCGAGAAAATCCTGCGTGTATACCAGCGCGAAGGATCGCCTTGCAGGCGTTGCGGGCGGTTGATCGTGCGTGTGGAACAGGGCGGGCGATCCACGTATTATTGTTCGCATTGCCAAAAATAGCGTGTGGCTCGCAGGATTTGTGCGCATGTCTCCGGGGAATATCAAGTGGAACTCGCAGTTCGATCAGTTTGAGAGGAGTTGGCGTGAATCAACCTGTACCGAAAAAGCCTGACTTTGAACGCTCCCTGGCGCGACTGGAAGAGGTTGTCCGCAAGCTCGAAAGCCCGCAATTGTCACTCGATGAAGCCATGAAGCTGTTCGAGGAAGGCGTCGGACTTTCCAGAGAATGCCAGAAACAACTGGAGGAGGCGGAAGGTCGCGTAGAGATTTTATTGAAGAAAGCCGACGGGAAATTGGCTGCGGAAGCGTTTGAAGCCGAAAGCGAGAACAAATCCTGATGACTTCTCGCCACCACGAATGGGCGCACAGCTCGATCCGATGATACTGCCCCCATTTTTTGAAGAAGACAGATTAGCCGTCGACGCTCATCTGGAGCGCTTATTGCCGGGCGAAAGCGTTCCGCCGCCGTCGATCCATCAGGCCATGCGTTATTCCGTGTTTGCTGGCGGTAAACGGATTCGGCCGATTCTATGCCTGGAAACGGCGCGCATTTTTGAAGCCGATCCTGCGCAAGCGCTTTTTCCTGGCTGCGCGATTGAATTCATTCATACATACTCGCTGATCCACGATGACTTGCCGGCGCTGGACAATGACGATTTGCGGCGCGGCAAGCCCACGTCTCATAAGAAATTCGGTGAAGCCACGGCCATACTTGCGGGCGACGGCCTTCTGACACTGGCGTTCGAGACGATTGCGGCGGCACCCGTTTCCGCAGAGCGGCGCGTAGCCATGGTAAGAGAAATCGCCACCGCGGCCGGTACCGTGAATGGGATGGTCGGCGGCCAGGTGGCGGATCTCGAAAGCGAAGGAAAAAAAGTTATACCAGACACGCTCGAGTACATTCACCGCTCCAAGACTGCGGCCTTGATTCGTGCTTCGGTCACGTCGGGCGCGCTTTGCGCCGGCGCCTCCGCCGAAGATGTGGCGCGGCTGCGACGTTTTGGCGAAACCATCGGCTGGGCGTTTCAGGTGACCGACGACATTCTGGACGTGGAGGAATCGTCGGTGGCCCTTGGCAAAACCGCGGGCAAAGACATTGCGCAGCAAAAAGCCACGTATCCCGCGGTGTTTGGCCTGGAGCGCTCCCACGAGATCGCGGAAGAGCTGTCCAACCGGGCCATTGGGGAATTGCAGGTATATGGCGACCGTGCCGGACATTTGCGCGCAATTGCGGAATACCTCGTCGTCCGCCGCAAGTAGAATTCACCCATGAGTGGAAAATCCACGCGCAAGAGGCTGGACGTATCGCTGGTCGAGCGTGGCCTGGCAGAATCGCGCCAGAAAGCGCAAGCCATGATCCTGGCGGGCGAGATCGAAATCGATGGAAAGAAGGCGGACAAGGCGGGAGCAAATGTCTTTGATTCGTCGCGAATCGAAGTTCACAGCCGGCTACAGAAATATGTAAGTCGCGGCGGATTCAAGCTGGAAGGCGCCCTGGAAGATTTTCAAGTGAATCCGCAAGGGCATGTCGGTCTGGACATCGGCGCATCGACTGGCGGGTTCACGGATTGCTTGCTGCAAAATGGTGCCATGCGGATCTATGCAATAGACGTGAACACCGATCAACTCGCCTGGAAACTACATGAAGATGCTCGCGTCATTCGCATCAAGAAAAACGCGCGCGAACTGACGCCCGACGATGTGGCAGAACAGGTCGATCTCGTTGTGGCGGACGTGTCTTTTATTTCCGTGAAAAAAGTCCTGCCCGGAGCCTACGCTTGCGCGAAAGAGGGAGCGCACTTTTTGATTTTGATCAAACCCCAATTTGAGCTACAGCGCGAGGACGTGGGCAAAGGCGGCATCGTACGCGATCCTAAGTTGCACGAATCTGCGATTTCCAGCGTGCGAGCCGCGGCGGAGGTCTTGGGCCTGACTGTTTTGGGCGTGTCCCCGAGCCATCTGCCCGGAGCGGAAGGCAATCAGGAGTATTTTCTTCACGCCAGGAAAAGCGGCTAAGGTAGAATCCCAATAATCCATGTCCACCTCACCGCACTATAAAGCGATTGGCATTATTTCCCGGCCGCGGCGATCGATTCTGGCCGAGGTGCTGCCGCAATTATTGGCGTGGCTGCAGGAACGCGGCGTGGCTGCACTGATAGATCCCGAAACGTCCAGCGCTATAAATCAAAGTGATGCAGGAAAAACGCGCCATCAAATTGCAAAAGAAGCGGATCTGCTGCTGGTTTTGGGCGGAGATGGAACGCTCTTGGCCGCGGCGCGCGAAGCCGCTCCTCACGGCGTGCCGATTCTGCCGATCAACCTGGGCGGACTGGGATTTTTAGCGAGCTTTACGCTGGAAGAGCTGTATCCCGCGCTGGAGGAAGCGCTGGCTGGTTGCGCGCCCGTGAGCGAACGCGTCCTGCTGCTCGCGGAGCGCATGCACAACGGCAATCCGTTGACGCAGCAACGCGTCTTGAACGAAGCGGTCGTCCATAAAGGCACGCTGGCACGCATGATCGAACTGGAGCTTTATATCGACGGCGGATTTGTCTGCCGCTACCGGGCGGACGGATTAATCGTAGCCACGCCGACGGGCTCGACCGCGTATTCCATGTCGGCTGGCGGGCCAATCGTGCATCCGGCAGTGGAGTCGATCCTGATTACGCCCATTTGCCCGCACACATTGAGCGATCGGCCGATCGTTGTGCCGGATGCGTCGAAGATCGAACTGCGCATGGAAGAAAATTCGGATTCGATGTTTCTCACGCTGGATGGGCAAACGGGAGTGCCGTTGCAACCGGGCGACCGGGTGCGCATCACGCGAGCGGTGGAGCGGTTGAAGCTGATCCATCCGCCAAGTAAAACTTATTTTGAGATTTTGCGCAGCAAACTGAAGTGGGGCGAAGTCTAACTTCCGGCGAGTAGATCGGTGCGCAACACATCGGTTTGCGTTTCCCGGCGGCGAATCAGGCGCGCCTGCTTGCCATGGATGAGCACTTCGGCGGGACGGCAACGGCCATTGTAATTTGACGATTGCACCATGCCATAGGCGCCGGCAGTCCAGATCGCGACCGTATCGCCAGGTGCCACGTCGCCCAGCGGCCATTCCTGCAGGAAGCAATCCCCTGTTTCGCAAACAGGCCCAACAACATCCGCGCGTCCGGACGCATGATCTTGCTTCGATCTACTTTGGTGAATACGCGTTATCGGGTGCGGCGCGTCATACAGCACCGGGCGCACCAGATCGTTCATGGCTGCATCGACAATCACAAATGACTTTGACGAATTTTTCTTGGTGTAAATCACATTGGAAAGCAGCACACCTGCAGGCGCAATGATCGAGCGGCCCGGCTCCAGCAATAGTCCCACGCCGAGCGGGACCATTTCCGCGATCATCCGGGCATAGGCTTTCCGCGGCACGGGAGTTTCGTCGGTGTAGCGCACGCCTAGGCCTCCGCCGAAGTCGAGATATTTCAGCGTGATGCCTGCCTTGCGAAGATCCAACAAATAACCGGCCAAACGAGTCAGCGCTTCGCGGAATGGTCCGAGCCCCACGATCTGGGATCCGATGTGCGCGCTGATTCCCTGCCAGCGGATGTGCGTGGAATTGCGGTGCTGCAGATAAAGAACTCGCGCATCCGCCCAGTTCACGCCAAATTTATGCTGCGAAAGTCCCGTGGAAATGTGTGGATGGCCGCCGGCCTTCACGTCGGGATTCACGCGCAAGGAAACACCGGGAAGTTGCGCGCGACCGTTGCGGCGGCGCGAAGATTCTTCCAGAAGAACCTCCAATTCCTCGGCGGATTCCACATTGAATTGCAGAATCCCCGCCGCGGTTTTCCCCTGGTGTTTGTACGCAAGTCCGGCGCGGATTTCCTCGCGCGTTTTGCCCACGCCGCTGAACACGATGCGATTTCCTGGCACTCCGATCCGTGCGACGTGCTCCAATTCCCCGCCGGACACGATGTCGAAACCGCTGCCACGTTTTGCCAGCAACTGCAGGATGGAAAGGTTCCCGTTGGCCTTCACGGCAAAACACAACAAATGCGGCACGCGACGTAACCCGCGGTCCAGTTCGTCGAATGCATCTTCAATCGCTCGCTGGCTGTATACGTACACGGGCGTGCCGTAACGCGAGGCGATCTCGCGCAGCGCTACGCCTTCAGAAAACACTTCGCGGCCGGAACCTTTATGCGCTTTCTTCCACGCAAACTGAGGCGTGAAGGTCGCGGGATCGACATACGGGAGATTTCTTCGGGACCCGGTGGCAGGACTCATTTTACTTTTAGGACCACGAGAGTGCGGTCGTCGGAGAGCGGAGCGTTCTGCGTGAACCAGTCAACCTCGCGCAAAACCAAATCGGCAATTTCTGTCGCGGTCAGTTCGTGATATTGCTCGATCAGGCGCATCAAGCGGGTTGTGCCAAAGAATTGGCCTTCCGCATTCGCGGTTTCCGCAATGCCGTCGGAATGGAACACCAGGATGTTGCCAATTTCGAGCGTGACGCTCCAGTCGTCATAGTGCACTTCTTCAAAGATACCGAGCGGAAAGCCGGTCAACTCGATCTTGTCACAGCGCCCGCTTTTGTAGAGCAATGGCTGTGATTGTCCGGCGTTCGCCACGCGAAGCTTTTGGCGGCCCTTCTGCCATGTAGCGAAGCACGCCGTCATGAAGCGGCCTTCGATGCGGCGTTCGCCGACCAATTGATTCATCTGCCGCAACATTTCCGCCGGCTGTAATTTCTGCGGTGCCAGGCTACGCATTATGCCGATGGCGACGGCGCCATAAAGCGCGGCCGCCGTTCCTTTGCCGCTGACATCGCCGAGAGCGATGCCCAATTGCTGAGGTCCGTAGCGCAGAAATTCGTAGAGGTCGCCGCAAACCTCGCGCGCAGAGACGTAGCGCGCGGCAACATCAAGGCCGTAATCGTCGGTCGGCACCGGCCGCAGCAGCGCGCCCTGTATGCGCTTGGCAGCCTGCAAATCGCGTTCCATGCGCGCTTCGCCTTGGGCCACTTGCTCGTACAGGCGCGCATTTTCCACAGACACCGCCAGATTAGCGGCAAGGATCGAAAGCGTCTGCACATGATCCTGCGTAAAGTAATTTAGCTGCGGACTTTCCAGATCCAGCACACCGATCACTTTGCCTTTGTGCATCATGGGAATGGCCAGCTCGGAGCGCGTTTCGGGATTGATCATTAGATATCGCGGATCAGCGGTCACGTCTGGCACCACGACCGGCTCGCGCAGCGTCGCCGCCGCTCCCACAAGGCCTTCGGATGCGGCCGCTCGTAGTTTTCCCTGAACTCTTTGGCCATGCTTCACGTCCAGGCGGTGGCGAAAGACTTTCTGCTCGTCGTCGTAAAGCATGATGCTGAGGATCTGGTAATCGATCACCCGCTTCACAAGCTCGGCCGTTCGCCGCAGCAATTCTTCCATATCCAGGATGGAGCTGATTTCGCGGCTCACTTCGTTAAGGACAAGGAGCGTTTCGGCCTGAGTTCGTACCTGCTGGAACAACCGCGCGTTTTCGATGGCTATAGCAAGGCGGTTCGCCAGCACGGAAAGAATATTTTGCTGATTCTTGGTGAAGTAATCCACGTGGCGGCTTTGGATATCCAGCACACCCACGCATTTGCCGCGAAACATCAACGGTACGGCAAGTTCCGAACGCACGCTGTCAATGGCATTGATGTAGCGCGGATCCTGCGAAACGTCGCTGACGCGGACAGGATGGCCCGTGCGCGCCGCCGTTCCCGTAATTCCTTGCCCAACCGGAACTTTCAGATTTTCTGCGAGTCCCGGTGGATAGCCAATCGCGAAACGGTGAGTCAAATAAGCGCCGTCGCTATCCACCATCAATACGCCGAACAGCTCATAATCGATATGCCGCTTGATCAGCGCCGCGGCGTGCGCCAGCACCTCGTCGAGGTCCAACGAAGCATTGACCTCGTCGCCGATTTCCGCAAGCGTGGACAAAACCTCCGGGCTATTGTCTGTGGCCAAACTAGATTGTGTTTTAGGGTCAGTGGCTTCCATGAATCTCTTAATTATAACAGGCGTCTTGCCCGGCACCGCGACTCGCGATCAATTCCCTTTATTTTATGCGGGTTTTGCTTTGCCCTTCGGGGCAAACTGCAGTACGCAAACATCGGGTAGATTGCGATAGCGCTCGTCGAAATCCAGACCGTAGCCCACCACGAACTCATTGGGAATCACGAAACCGATGTAGTCCGCCCGCACGTCCGCGATGCGCCGTTCCACTTTATCCAGAAGAACGACCACACGCAGATGCTTCGGCTTCTTTTCCTCGAAAAATCGCAGCAGGTATTTCAGCGTCAGCCCGGTGTCGAGAATGTCCTCGACCACGATCACCGTCTTCCCTTCAATGCTCACGTCTAGATCCTTGATCAGTTTCACTTCGCCGGTGGAGTCGGTACCGTGGCCATAGCTGGAGACGGACAGAAAATCGAAAGAAACTTCGCCGCCCAATTCTCGCGCCAGGTCTGTCAGAAAGAAAACAGAACCCTTCAGAACGCCGATCAGATGGAGCGGTTCGGAAGGAAAATCCCGGCGAATTTCCTTCGCGAGTTGCTTGAGCCGCGTCTGCACACGCGCATCGGAAATAAGAACGCGAACGGATTCACCGGAGCGAAGTCCGGCAAAGGTTCTTGAGGAGCCTGCTGCACGCTTCTTGGTCACGCCTGGAGTTCCTCCTGAAGTCTATTCCACCCAATCGGCAATGAAGATATTTGTTTCGTGAGGGGCTTTTCCGTTGCGATTGGAAGCCCACACGAGACGTTTCCCGTCTGAACTGAACATGGGAAATCCGTCGAAATCGGGGTGATACGTGATGCGTTCCTGGCCGCTCCCGTCTTCGTTGATCTCATAAAGATCGAAGTCGCGCCCATTCTTCGGATCTGCTTGATTGGATGCGAAGATGATGCGGCGGTTATCCGGCAACCAGTACGGAGCAAAATTCGCGGCGCCGTTGCGGGTTACCTGGTGTTCATCGGAGCCGTCCGCATTCATCACCCAGATTTCCAGGTTTCCCGGGCGAATCAATCCGGCTGCAAACAAATCCTTGTAATCCTTAATCTGCTCAGGAGTTTTGGGATGCTCCGCGCGGTATACGATTTTCTTGCCGTCGTAAGACCAGAACGGTCCGCCGTCGTAGCCAAGTTCGTTGGTCAATTGCTTGACGTTGCTCCCATCGGCTTCCATGGTGTAAATGTCCAGGTCGCCGTTGCGGGTTGAGGTGAAGACAATGTGTTTGCCATCGCGCGTAACGGTGGATTCGGCGTTGTAGCCGGCGGCATGCGTCAACTGCTTCAGGTCAGTGCCGTCTGGTTTCGCGGTGAAAATCTGGTAGGAACTATAAATGGGCCAGACATAGCCGTGGGAATAATCGGGCTTGGGCGGGCACTCCGCGCTGGTAGCGTGCGTGGAGGAAAACAGGATGCGATCGCCCGAAGGAAAGAAATAACTGCACGTCGTGCGGCCCTTCCCGGTGCTGACCAGCTTTGGCACCGAAGGTTTCCCATCGGGCGTGTCCACCGCTATGGTGTAGATCTGATCGCAGGGCACGTCGGTTCCCTGGTGCTGGAAGATCAGCTGCTTGTCATCGCTCGAGAAATAGGCTTCAGCGTTTTGCCCCCCAAACGTCAACTGACGAGCATTCCGCAGGTGCATTTGCTCCGCCGGCAACAGAGGAGAGTCCGTAGCGCTTGTCTGAGCAAGAACAAATAGCTGGCGCGGACCATAGAGACACGACGCAGTAAGAAGCAGCCCGATTGTAATTCCAGCCCAACGACCTTGTTTCAAGAGTTCCCCCGGCATTGGCTCGCCAATTCTTGCAAGTCCCCAACGATTGCTATTTTCGTTGTTCCAGCTTCACTTCGACCTTTAGCTCGTTTCCATCGCGCAAAACCGTGACTGGCACTACATCGCCCACTTTGCTGCGACGAAGCGCGTCCGTGAAATCGTAAAGATTCTTGATGGGCTTGTCACCAAATTGAATCAACACATCCCCGCTTTTGAGCCCCGCCTTTGCCGCGGGCGATCCCGGCTTCACGTCCGAGAACTTTACGCCATTTTCTGTTTGTCCAAAATCGGGAATCGAGCCGAAGTACGGCCCGTAGCCGCCGCCACCGCCGGACACGCCGGAGTGGGGATTGTTTTCGGCCACCGCGATAAATTTCGGCCGCTCGGGATCGCAAGCCAGTGCCACGATAACGCGGCCGATCACGTTCAATAATGCCGCGGCAGAGTCTCGATTGATCTTTTCCCAGGTATCCGACGGCTTGTGATAATCCGCATGCAGCCCCGAGAAAAAGAACAGAACCGGAATGCGCTTGGAAACAAAGGAGGTGTGATCGCTGGAAGAATAACCGCTGACAGAAATCTCGAACTTCAACGTTGAATCGCCGCGGACCTCATCGAGGACCTTCAGAAACGTCGATCCGGTGCCCGCGCCCCCAATATAAACCTTGTTGTCTTTGATGCGACCGATCATGTCCATATTGAGCATGGCCACGGCCTTGTCCAGAGGCTTGGTCGGATCTTTCACCCAGGCGGCCGAGCCGAGCAGGCCAAGTTCCTCGCCTGCGAAGGATATGAAAAGAATGCCGCGCTGCAATTGGCCCTTGCGTGGAGAAACAAGGCGCGCGAGTTCCAGAACGCCTGCGGTTCCGGAAGCGTTGTCATCCGCGCCGGGGTGAATCTGCCCGATCTGCGAGGGCGCGAGCGAGTCGAAAGTGCCGCGGCCAAGATGATCGTAGTGCGCGCCGACAATGACGTACTCGTCGATCTTGCCGGGAAGATAAGCAATGACGTTGTTGACCGTGGCGTGGAGCGTCTCGATATTGACAGTTAGGGTGGCGTGCAGATTCTCCGGAAGCGCAAAAGAGGCCGGCTTGGAGCTGGAATTGATTTGCTCCTGAACTTCTTTCAAGGATTTGCCCGCGGCGCGAAACCAGTCGTCGGCCACGGCATTTTTCACTTGAGCGAATAGCAGCCCGACATTTTCAGGGCCACCGACACTGCCAAAACGCGTCAGCAAATCCTCTTCGCCGTCTCCCAGCTTTCCGTTTACCAGGATCATGCCGCTGGCACCGTGATTGCGGGCATTGATCGTTTTGGTGATCAGTTCCGCGTGTGCCGTCAGGCCTTGATTTCCATTTTTAGCGGCAAACTCGCTGGGCTCGTAGCGCAACACAACAACAATCTTGTCTTTAGCATCGATCCCTGCGTAATCGTCATAACCAAATTCTTCCGCGGTTGCGCCATAGCCGGCAAAAACAAGCGGCGCGGATGCGGTTCCCGAACCGGAAAAGCTGAACGGCACGAAATCCTGATCCAGCTTCAGCGCCGTTTTCGTTTCGCCATTTTGCAGCAGTACGAGATTCTTGCCTTTCAGCTTTGCGCCAATCGTCACAGTGAAGGGCTGGAGGTAGCCCTTTGTTCCGGCAGGTTCTAGACCAAGGCTCTTGTAGCGCTCGACGAGAACGTGCTCTGCTCTCGTCAATCCTTTCAAGCCGTCGCCGCGACCCTCCATTTTCGGTTCGGTTAGAGTTTTAATGTCGTTCAAGAACTGCTGGGGATCAGCCGGGCTTATCCGTGTTGAGGTCTGCGCCGCAAAGAGCAAAGAAGCTGCAAGAAACAGCACCAGCGCCAATACGTGCGCAGGGCGAGAGATTTTTCTGATGCGCGGCAACGTCCGGCTCCGAAGATTCTGTTGATTCTCCGACCAAGTTTTCCCATCCTATGTTCTGCCCTCATAGCTGTCAAATTTGAGGGCCGCCAGGAGCGCAAAAGAAAAAATGAACCAAGGCAAATCAGTTTTGCCGGAACCGTGGCTTCGCGGAACACTCACGGAAGTAGCTGCTCTGCCGCGCGCGGTGCTGCACGCCATGGACCTGACGAAGGAAGATCTTTGGAAATGGTGCTTCCTCCTTTCCGACCGGCAACTCAATGAACGCCCGGGAGGAATTGCGCCAGTGGCTTTTCACGTGCGGCATATTGCGCGAAGCCTGGATCGGCTGCTGACCTACGCTGAGGGCGGGGCGCTCGATGAAACGCAGTTAGCTCTGTTGAAATCGGAGCTCGATAGCAGAGCGGAACATGACGCACTTTTCGCAGAACTGCAGGCTGCGCTGGATCGCAGCGCGAACCGCATCCGTCAACTCGCTTCGGCTGATCCGGAAACGCCGAGAACGGTGGGCAAGAAGCTGTTGCCGACGACCATCGGCGGATTACTGGTGCACGTCGCCGATCACACTCTGCGCCATGTAGGCCAGGCAATCACCCCGGCGAAGCTCGTAGCAAAGTATTAAGCCTTATTATTCCAGCGAAGCGCGCAGTTATAATTATCCGGCTCAAACTATGGCGCAACTGCTCAAATCGACGTTTCTGATCCTCACGGCGCTCTTCCCTATCGTGAATCCGCTGGGAGGCGCGCCGCTGTTTCTTTCGCTGACGCATTACTATTCGCCCGACGAGCGAAAACAGCTTTCGCGGCGGATCGCGCTGAACAGCGTGATGCTGATCGTGGTTTCTTATTTCATCGGGACGCACATTCTGGCCTTTTTCGGAATCTCGCTGCCAGTCGTTCAAGTCGGCGGAGGATTGGTATTGGCTTCAACGGGATGGGCACTGCTGAAACAAAAAGACGACGACAGCACGAAGGCGGATGTCCACCGCAGCGTGGGAGCGCAAGACTTGTCCACGAAGGCTTTTTACCCGCTCACGTTGCCCCTGACGGTTGGACCCGGATCAATCTCCGTGGCCATCACGCTGGGCGCGAACGAGCCGCACAATGACCATCTGATTATTTTCTCAATACTGGGAGCGGTGATCGGGGCAGTGCTTATCGGCGCATCGGTCTACCTTTGCTACGCATTCTCCGACCACCTCGCCCGGGCCCTCGGGGAAACGGGAATGAGCGTGATCATGCGCCTCTCTTCGTTCCTGCTGGTGTGCATCGGCGCGCAGATTATCTGGAATGGTGTGTCCACACTTCTGAAATCAGTGCCACACTAGCGGCTCTTCGCCTTTGTTGCTCTGTCCCACTGCGGCAACTTACGTTTGCCGAGGAGCACTTCGGCGGCCCACGTTCCAAAATAAACGGATTGCGCCACACCATGGCCAGAGAAACCGCCAACGACGATGGCATCCTTGCTTTCCGGATGATGCTCAAACACCGGCACCCAACCTTCCGCGATGCAAATAGGACCGCCCCAACGATGCGTGAACTGCACGTTCTTGAGAGCCGGATGAAATCCCGCGATGCGCTTTTGCAAAGCGTCATATAGCTCAAGCGCTTCGCCCTCATCGATGTCCACCGTGTTCAGTCCTTGGGGATCGTCAAAAAAGACCAATCCGCATCCGAAGATAATGGCGTCCCCTAACAACCTGCCCCAGAGGTAAGGCAGATCGACAGTATAGAAGGGATTGCGTCCGCTGAGGCCGATCTTGTCCAGTACGTCTTCGCTAAGAGATTCGGTCATCATCGCGCTGGTAAACGCGGAGTGGGAGCGATCCTTCATGCCATTCAAATCGGGAGCAAACGCGTTGGTGGCAAATAGAACGTTTTTGGCGCGCGTGATTCCGGCAGTGGAGAGAATGGTGGTTTCCTCCGAAAATTTCACTTCACGGACGGCTGCCTGTTCAAACAGCAAGGCGCCTGCACGTTCTGCCGCACGCGCCAAACTGCTGACGACCTTTCCCGGATTGATGGTGCCGCCGGGTACTTTTGCCACCGCGCAAAGTTCGCCGGAATCCTTCCAACGAATCGGTGAGTTCTTCAAAGCTTTGGAGCGGCCCAATTCATACACGCCGGGCAGAGTCAAATCGCCATCGACGGCCAATTCTTTAAGGATGGATTGGTAGTGCGCCAGCACGTCACCGAGGCCGGGCAAATCGCCCACGGCCGATTCGCTTAATGCCATGCCCCCGGTGTGACCGCTCGAACCAGCACCGATGGATTCGGACTCAAACAACACGACACGCTTTTGCGGCGCCTGCGTTTTCAGCCAAGCCGCCGCCGCGAGTCCCGTAAATCCTCCACCAATGATGGCGACATCCACCGTAGCCGCCAGTTCCTTGCGTGCGGGAACAAAATCAATTTCCCATGGCCGATTGCCCCAATTCTTGCGTGATCCCATTCTTTTTCTCTTAGGCGCGCACCGCGTTGCATTGGATGGCTGGAGGCACAACAAAGGCTACATGGAGCGCGACGAATTGGCGCGGTGCAAAGGAAACCGCGCAGCTTTAGTTTAAGCCGAAGACCGCTACGCTGGAGGAGGTGCCAACGTAGACTTTGCCATTGGCCACCACGGGCGTGATGAATTTGTTGCTGCTGAAATTATCTTTGCCGCCTGAAGCCTGCTTGGAATTGTAAAGTTCAGTAGCGAGATTTGTCGCATCATACGCGTGAAGCACGGCCGGGCTGCTATTCTCTACCACCCACACGATACCGTTGGAGGCGCCACTGGCGGAGATGACAGGAGTCGCGCCAGGGTAGCCGAAGGTGTGCGTAGAGCGTGTAGCCGGAGTCGCGGTCAATTGACCATTGGCGATGGGGAAGGACTTGATAGCGTCATTCACAGCACCGTAGTAGACGGCTCCGTTGAAGTAGCTGGGTTTCGAATAAACGCCGCCGGCAAGTTGCCCGGAAATGAGCTGGTAAATGTTGTCGGCGTTGCCGTTGAATTTTCCCATATTGTCGCGATTGACGACGTAGATGTTGCCGTCTTTGCCGGAGCCGACGGCTAGATGGTGGGTTGTGCCACCGTTGTCGACGATGTCCGGAAGAAGCAGCTCTCCGCCGGAGCCAAAGTCGGTATCCGAATCGGATTCGGCGACAGTATTAAGCGGAGTGAAGTAGTCGAGCAGTGCCAGCGGCGTGGCCGAGCTGATCTTGGCGAAACAGTTGCCGCAGTCGCCATTGCTCGGGAAACCGCTGGTGTTCAGCGTGGTATCAAAATCCCCGTTGCCCAGGATGAAGTATATATTCCCGGAGGCGTCGGCGCCGGGCGCACCGCCTGCCATCCAGATAGCGCCTTCGCTGCCGTTGGGAACGAGATTGAGGACGCTGGTCTGCGCCAGAGTGTCGGCGTTATAGGCAATCACCCAGCCGGTATAAGGGCGATCGTCGCAATGCGAGGCCCAGGTGGTGTAGATAGTGCCGTTGAGTTCGAGGAGGCCGGCGCGTTCCTTGTATTGTTTCGGATCGAACACCACGTTGCCGCCGGAGCTGTTGTCTCCGGTGCCGAGAAAAGTGGCCTGGATCGTGGTGGGCCCGCCGAAGAGCTCCGCTCCAGTGGTTAAGTTGAGAGCGTGAATGCGCTGGAAGTAGGCTCCGCTCGAATCTTTGGACATGGCGACGAAGTAGATGGCGTTTCTTCCGCGGTCGATGACCGGCGTCGAAGTGATGCCGATCTTGGGCGTGACCTGGCCGCAGCCCCGATTGTCGCTCGGAGTTTCTCCGCTGAGCAGCGCGCTGACTTGCCACAATGCGGTTCCACCGCTGGCAGTGATGCTGTCGGCGTCAAAGGCGTAGATCGAATCATTCTCGGTAACCACATAGAGAACGTTCTTCGTGCCCTTGCCGGGAATGGCAAGGTTTGAGAGTAAGAGCGGCTGAGCGTCCACAAGGCCATCGACAGCAAATTCGCCCAATTTTCCAAACGAGTTGACGTTCACGTTCGCCGTGGTCAGGGTAATTTCATTGACGTTCTGGCCGGTGCGGAGATTGTCGTAGTGATAGGTGACCACATCGATGGACGAACCCCGGGAGCTCGAGGGATTCACCGTTAATGTGGCGACTCGACTGGTAACGCTTCCCGCGCTGTTGCTAATCGCCACGCGAAACTGTTCGCCGCTGTCGGCGGTGGTCGTTAGCGGCGTGGTATACGAACTCGAAGTTGCTCCAGTTATGTTGACCGTGTTTTTCTGCCATTGGTACGAGAGAGGCGAAGTGCCGGCGGCCACGACCGAAAATGTGGCGGCGGTTCCGGCCGTGACGGTCTGATCGGAAGGCTGCGTGGTGATCGTCGGAGCGGTGGCGGCCGCGGCATTGACGGTTAGCATTGCAGACTGGCTGGTGACCGTGCCTGAGCTATTGGTGACGATAACGTCGAACGTCGCACCGTTGTCGCTGGAGGCGGTTGCGGGCGTATTGTAGGCAGCACTCGTAGCGCCGCTGATGTTGCTGGTGTTTTTTTGCCATTGATACGAGAGTGGCGCGGTGCCCGAAGCTGCGACGGAGAAGCTCGCTGTCTGGCCAACGGTGACAGACTGGGCCGAAGGCTGCGACGTAATGGACGGAGGGGTAGGAGCGGGGTTTCCGCTCCCTGTGCCGCCGGAGCCGCTAGACATGTTGGACGAAGAGCAAGCCATCAGGCCTGCGGCGACAAAAGTGGCAGCCAGGAAAGCGATAGTTCGAGGCGCCAAAGGGCAGCTACGCACGGGAGTCTCCCAAGTGGGCTAAACGTAAACCAGTGGCACGGGCCGGGCGCGGAACCTACTCAGCATACCTTGCCCAATTGTGGCTTGCATCTGGCCAGAAGGTCAGTTTCCGGGTAATGCACAATGCATGTTCGGGGACTGCCGGGGGCACTGGCTTACAGGTATTTGATCAGCACAACTTCGTTGCGCGTTTCGTTGTAGACGAGCTCATCCACGAGCTGCTGTGTCAGCATCAATCCCAGGCCGCCGGGGCGCAGGCCTTTGGCTTCCCTTTCCAGCATGTGGGCCATGGGATTGTCCTGCGGATTATTGATGGCCGCATGTTTCAGTTCTTCCAGCTTGAAGCCGGGGCCGGGATCGTCGAGGCGGTACATGAGCATGCGTTTGGTCTTGATGTAGGAGACCCGTACTTTTTGATTGGGATCGAGATGGCCACCCCATTCGATGGCATTGTTGAGCAGTTCGCGAAAGGCGTAACCGACTTTCTCGATCACCTCTGGGGGTAGATCCATGTCCATGTGCATCAGGAAGCTTTGCACCCGGCTGACCACGGAGCGCTCGCAAGGAACCATCAACTCAACCCACTGCGAGTTTGCGGATAGCACTTCGATGGCGGGCACTTCCGGACTGGTAGACAGAGCATTTTCCACGCTGGTGAGTATGGTGGTGGCATCCAGCGGTTTTTTCAGGAACTGATACACCCGGCCGCGCAGCGCGGCAAGCAAAGTGTCGGAAGTCTGGTCCGACGTCATGACGACAATTTTGGGAATATATTTTTCGCCGTGAAGATGGCCCAGGAAACCGAGCCCGGTCATTTTCGGCATCCAGATGTCCAGAAGAACCAAGTCAAATTTTTTCTTTTGAATGGCGCGCAGGGCCGCAACGCCGTCGGAAGCGGTGGCGACAAAGTAGCCAGCCTTCTTCAGGATGCCGCTCAACATTTGCCGCGTTGTGGCATCGTCATCAACGACAAGGATGCTCGCCATGTCTACGCTCCGGAGGGAATGAGTCTGCTCCGTCGTTTGAGGAAACCGTCCTTAATGCGATTTCCGCTTAGGATCGAAACGCCGGTGCCTGTTTTTGGGACTCGCTCCCCGGCTGGGGGAACGCTTCTGTCCCGCGTATCCTCTCAAATTTGCTTCCAACTTCGCAATCTCTTCCTTTAGGCGGACGTACACGGCGGCGAGGCCGGTGAAGTCATTGGCGCGGGCGGATTCTTGCAGCTGCTCGGCCTGTTCACGAGCCAAATTTGCATCAAAGATGCTTACTGAGCCTTTGACCGCGTGTGCCAAGGAAGCGAGGCCTGTGCCATTCTTTTGTTTCAGCGCTTTTTGCATTGCGATTACGCGCTTCGGCGTGTCGCGCAAGAATGTGGCGATCATTCGCCGAGCCAACTTTTCGTCGCCACCAACGCGCTGCAGCAGATTTTCGGAGGGCGTGCGCACCATCGCCGACGAGGCCTCTTCTTCGCTGGCTGACGATGCAGGCGAAGCCGTTCCGCGTAACAACGCGTCGAGAGAATCGAGCCGAAAGGGCTTGCCGATAACGGCATCGAAGCCCAATTGCAAGAGGCGTTCGCGATCCGGATCACTGTTGTAGCCCGTAAGCGCGACAACCATCATCGACCCGAGCGTCGTTGGCTTTTCGCGAATCGCTTGAAGTACCTCAGGACCGGTCATCATTGGCATGTCTTCGTCCAGCAATGCGACATCGAACACTTCGCGTCGCAGAGCATCCAGCGCTTCCTGGCCATTGGCGACAGCAACGACGTGGTGTCCGTTTCGCTGAAGTTGATCGGCCGTCAACATGCGAATCTCGCTTTGGTCGTCCGCAAGAAGAACGCGCGCGGGAGATTTTCTCGGCGGCAATGATTTGGCTTGATTCATCCTGCCCTTCACCTTGACCTTTTGCGGCAGAAATTGCAGTGACGACGCGGCCACGGATTGCGGCAGCCGGAACCAGAACCGTGAACCTTTCTGCGGCAAGTTTTCACAGCCGATGGTGCCGCCCCAACGCTCCACGGTCAGCCGGCAAAAGTACAATCCCAAACCTGCCTTACCTCCATTCTCCTTTCCTTTTGAGAACAGCGCAAAGATTTGGCTAGGGGACAAATCGGGCGGGAGCCCAGGGCCTTCGTCGTCCACAAATGCGCGGACGAATCCGCCATCGTGCGCCAGGCCAATCGTGACGGCGGAGCCAGCCGGCGTATAGCGAAGCGCGTTTTCCAGTAAGTTGGAGAAGATTCGTTCGATTCGGGTTGCTTCCCCGTTGACTCGCCATTGTGCATGCTTGTCTCTACCTTCGCCTAACAGCAAGCGCACGCCCTTCGCGGCGTAAACGGGCGTGAACGCCTTCAGAACCGATTCGGCGCAAGCCAGTAGATCGGGCGCGGCGTTGGTTTGGTTTTCCGCGTTGAGGGAAGCCTTCAGGTCCGCGGAGAAAACTTGCAGGATGTCCCGGATCATCGTGGACTGCTGGTCACCCGCCCTTTTGCCCAATTCCAGCAGGCTTTTTCCGCGGCTGCTGATCTGCTCGCCGGTCATGCAATCGAACGCGACGCTCATGACGCTGAGGGGCTGCGACAGGTCGTGGATGATGCAGTGGAGCAGAATTTCCTTTTTCTGTATTTCGCGCTGAAGACGCTCGTGGTCCAGAAGAGAATTGCGCGCCGTCTGAAGAAGCTGCGTGCGCTCCTGAAACTGCGGTTCCGCGCTGCGAAGAGCCAAATAACGCTTCCCTTCCCACTGCAGCGCAATCGCTTCCAAAGGAATTTCTCTGCCTGCGGGTGATTTCTCAACCCAGGTTTCCGATTGGCAGACACCTTTGCGGTTGGAATCCCAAAACGCCTCCGCTTCGAACAGGAAATTTTCCAAAAATGGCGACTTCTCGGCGATAGTAATTTCCGAACTGTGCGGTGGAAGTTCCCAAAGCTCGGTAAGCCAGCCAGGAACTGGGGAAAGCAGCTCAAATCGTCCATGCCCCTTGTGCAGAAGAAGCAGGAATCCGAGTTCGCGAAGAAATTCAGGTAAGGGGCCGGCCATTGCTCAACCTAAGATCTTCCGCGCCAGTTGAACGAATGCCTCATCGACGTGTTCACCTGTCTTGGCGCTGGTACGGAGAACACTCCAGTTTTTTGCCACGAGTTGCGTTTCGTTTTCGGAATCGATTTCCCACTCATCGGCGAGATCGTTTTTGTTAATCAGGAAAATGAACGGCACGGGACCAATTTCTTTACGAGCGCGCTCCTCCAGAAACTCTGCCTTTTCAAGCGTGCCTCGGCGCGTTCCGTCAGCAACGAGCAGGTAGCCGGCGGCGCCGTGAAAGTGCGACCAGCGGATTTTCTGAAAATCGTCGTCGCCATAGAGGTCCCAAAGCACCAAGGTGATTTCTGCGCCGTTCACCTGCACAACTTTTTTATCGATTTTGACTCCCACGGTCGTCAGATAGGTATCCGAGAAAAAGCCTTCCACAAAACGACGCACCAGGCTGGTTTTGCCCACAGCAAAAGAGCCCAGCATACAGATTTTCTTCTGGATCATGGCTCGGAAGCAGAACTCGTAAGCACGCGAAACGTGACGCTACGATTAAACTGACGATTTTCCTCGCTGTCTTCGGGACGAACCGGCTCGGCAGTGGCAACACCTTTTTCCTGAAGGCTTGCCGGGGGAACGCCCAGCTGAACCAACTGCGAGACAATGCGCTCCGCGCGGCGCTGGCTCAGATTCTGATTGGCGGACTCGGCGCCGGTGGAATCGCTGTGGCCCACAACTTCGATTCTGACCGTCGCCCGCGACAGCATCCGTGCATTCAGCAATTCCTTCACAGAGGGAAGCATTTCGCGCAAGTTGGAGCGCTCCGCGGGAGACAATTCGGAACTGGCCACGGGGAAACGAACCAGCGTCGATTGAACTTTGCTCTTGGCCTCGTCAAACGCGACCTGCTCTGGCGTGGAGTGCCCGAAATCGAGCGCGCGGATGCCGGGAATCAACGGCGCCCGCGAACCCAGATCGTTCAACCATTTGGCGGAGGGCCGCCCGTCCACGTGCAGAACGCCATCGTTCACGGAAAGGGATACACCCGCAGGAGGGGCAAACGCAAGGATCGCGCGCTGCTGGATCAGCGAATCGTCGAGCGCATAATACGCACCCCAGTGAAATTCCGCCTGCGAAGGATCGAGGCGCGCGTCATTCACAAATTTCATCGGATCGGGTGACAATGGATCGCGCAGGCCGTGAATGACGAAGCGGCCGTGTTCGCGCGCGAAAGAGGTAATCGTCAAACCCGGCTGAGTGCCAAGCGTGGCCACCAAATCATTCCAGCGGCGATACTGCCACGATCGCCAGCCCAGCCAGCCTCCTGCGACAGCGAGCAACACGATCCCGGCACCCAAGGCGTATCCGTAGCCGCCCGCAGACTGCGATTTTTCGTCTTTGAATTTGGAATCCAGACAACGCGAAAGCTCTTTGTTCACATTGACGAACGGAGCGCTGTCTCCATCAAACTGCTCTAACCCTGCGGAATACTCCGCGTGTATTTTTTCAAGCGTTTCCGCCATCCGATCGTGCAGCCCTCGAGGAGCGACGCCGCGAATCACCGCTGCCAGGATGGCATACGGTCCGTTTTCCACCCAGACGTCAAGATCGCCAATGTTCATGCGATTAACGGCTTGTCCCTGTCCGGTGTGAAACGAATCGCGCACAAAATCCTGAATTGCCGAGAGCATCCCAGAAACCAAGCTGGGATCCTGCATAGCCACCGCAGGGGCAACCGCATGCCCAATCGGAAGGCTAGTCCGTTTGTGGATCAGGAAAACTTGCTCGACGCGAAACACCAGGCTGTGCAACAGCGCTACTTCCGTGAACGAACGGCCGGTGCGCAGCGCTTCCACTCGCCATTTCAATCCCTGCAACGAAAGGCTTTGGTCCAGCACTTGATTGAACGAGTCCAGGAAGGACCGCAGCGTCTCCAGGATCGACCGCCTAATCGCGGGGCCCATCACGGGAAACAGCGCATCCGCTAGGGTGGCGGGATCTTTGCGTACGGATTCGCGCAAGGCAGTTTCGATGGTGGGTGCGAGCGCTTCACTGAGGGCGTCGCTGCCACCCTGATCGCGGCGACGCTGAATGGCCTCGGCGACAACTCCGCTGACATCTTCCGTGCGCGATTCGGGATTCTCGATGCGCTCGTGCAAGCGCTCCAGGGCTTCCTGCTCCGGAGCCAAAATCAAATGGCGCAACTCCTCCAAGGAACCTGAGCCATTCGGACCAGAGTCGTCTCCTGGCTCGTTTGCAGATCGATTTTTCGCAGCGTCTGCCATGAAGGAGCTTGTGCCGGAAGATTCCGGAGTTCGTTGTGGGGCGAAACCCATACGGCGTCGGTCCGGTTATTTCTCCGGCAGCTCTAATTCGTCCTTCAGGCGCATGGCCATCTCGGTGAACAGGTCGGCGAGCGTGGCGCGATCTGTCTTATCGTTGCGCAGAGTCTCGGCTTCGGTCTCCAGTGCGCCTTCCAGTTCTTCGCGCGATTTCTGGATTTGATTGCCGAGCGCTTTCGACTGTTCCAGGATGCGGGAGCGCAGGTCACCCTGAGCACTCTCAAGCGAATCCTCAAGTTGCGAGAGTTTTTTCTCGAGGGCCTTGGAGGAATCGCGCGACTCCCGCGTCAGTTCCTTGAGGGCGTCCGTTCGTTCGCCTTTTTCGTTTTTCAGGCGCTGGCCGAGCGCTTCGATTTCCTCGCGCACATACGATTCCAGCGTGTCGAAGCGCTTTTTCAGATCGTCGCGAAGCGCATCGGAAGATTTCGTCAGGCGCTCCTCGAGCCGCGCAAAGCGCTTCTCGTATTCGCGCATATTCGAGCCAAAAAGAATGTCCCGGATTTTGTCTACGTTTGCGCCCTCGCGCAGCTCGCCATTCGTGGCGTTTTTTTCCTCGTGATCGGCTGACATGGCTTTGCGATCCCCCTTCTTCCGTCTTTGCGGCTTGGTGGCCATCCGGGGACAGTACTACGCCCGAATACCCTTGGCAACACACTCTTTTGCTTCAACGGGGGCACACAACCCCTAGCAATACTGGGCCTGGCGCTTCAACTGAGAGTGACTTTGCCGGTGGCGAGATCGTAGACTCCGGCCTGGACTTTCAGCGTGCCGGACTTGATGGCTTCTTTGATTACGGTGGAAGAGGTGCGCAACAAATCGGCCTGATACTTGGCATTTTCCTCGATGGCGTTTTCCAGGCTGCCGCCGGATTTTTCCACGGCTGGGCGAAGATGCGGATATAAGGAACTAATCTGTCCCGGTACCGGGTCGGTTTTCATGGCCGCTTTCACCGCTCCGCAGTTTGCATGGCCGAGCACGAATAGCGCCTTGATTCCCAGCACGGCAACTCCGTATTCGAGGCTGCCTGTGATTTCCGGCGTGATGATATTCCCCGCAACGCGTGTAACAAAGAGGTGGCCGATGGTCTGATCGAAGATCAATTCGACCGGCACGCGCGAGTCCGCGCAGGAAAGCACGCCAGCGAACGGCTCTTGTTTGGCCACGGTGTGATCTTTCAACATAGCAAGATCGTGCTCGATCGAAGTCAGCTGATTGCTGCTGAATCGCTGGTTGCCAGCGACCAGCTCTTGCAAGGCCGCGTCGGGCGTCAGATTCGTTTGCGCGCGAAGGGCCGTAGGATTTGTTAGTTCCAGACCGGTTTGCGCTGCCGCTCCTACCAGCGCGGTGGACAAAACCTTCTGCAGAAATTCCCTTCTGCGGAACTCTGAAGTAGCGCTTTGATCTGCCATGGTATCTGCCCTCCTAGAGTTGAAAATTCGACTTCAAGAGTAAACGACATTCTTTGGGGGGTTGCCAAGGAAAAAATGACTGGCGGTGCAAGTGCTTTCAGAGAACCGGCCCCAAGAACATTGGCAAATTCATCGCAAAAAAACGTAACATACGACAGACGCGAAGAAGGGTGCGACCAGCCGTGAAATCGAAGCATGCCAAACAGCTCAGGGGATCGACGCGGCAACTTTGCGATTTGCTGGCCGCAAACCGCCGTGGAAAGGGCTTGGGCATTTATTCTGTATGCTCGGCGAATCGCTTCGTGCTGGAAGCGGGAATGCTGCAGGCCAGGCAGGATAAAAGCCTTTTGCTGATCGAGTCTACCTCCAATCAAGTGAACCAGTTCGGGGGATACACGGGCCAGGCGCCCGCGGACTTTGCGAAGTTTGTGCGTGAAATAGCCACGGAAATGCGTTTCCCCCACGCTCAACTGTTGCTGGGGGGCGATCACCTGGGCCCGCACGTTTGGCGCAAAGAACCCGCCGAAGCAGCGATGGAGAAGGCCCGGGAAATGGTTGCGGCGTATGTGCGCGCAGGCTTCCGCAAGATTCATCTGGACGCGAGCATGCCGTGCGCCGACGACAAGATTGAACAGGGGCAATCGCTGCCCGACGAAATCGTTAGCGTGCGTGCCGCCGACTTGTGCAAAGCGGCGGAACAAGCGCATCGCACGCTGCCGGCTTCGACGCCTTCCCCCGTCTATGTGATCGGTACGGAAGTGCCAATTCCGGGCGGCGAGGAATTCGGCTCACAGGCTCCGGAAGTGACGCGGCCCGCGGACTTGGCGCACACGCTGATTGTTTCCAAGAAGAACTTTCTGGAGCGCGGACTGGCCGCCGCCTGGGAGCGAGTGATTGCGGTTGTGGTGCAGCCGGGCGTTGAGTTTGGCGATACCACCGTGTTTCCGTACGACTCCAAGAAGGCGAAACGGCTTTCGCAATTTCTGATGCGCAAATGGACGGGCGTTTACGAAGCGCATTCGACCGATTACCAGCCGCCGTCCGCGTTGCGGCAAATGGTGTTGGACCATTTCGCAATCCTGAAAGTGGGTCCATGGCTCACGTTTGCGTTCCGGGAGGCCGTGTTTGCGCTGGCCGCAATCGAAAAGGAATTGTTGTCGGGCAAGACAGGAGTGGTACTGTCCGGTCTGCCAGAAATTCTGGAAACCGCTATGTTAGAGAATCCCGTGCACTGGAAAGGCTACTATCGCGGGGAGGAAAGTGAGCTGCGCATCGCCAGGAGATACAGCTACAGCGACCGCGCGCGTTATTACTGGCCGCAAGCATCGCTGGTTGCCGGATTGAAGCAGCTTCTTCATAATCTGACCGCATACCCGGCGCCGCATTCTTTGTTGAGCCAGCACCTTTGCCACCAATCCAATGCTGTGCGCGAAGGGAGCCTCTTGAATCAACCCGGCGTGCTGATCCGCCATAAGATTCAGGAAGCGTTAGGGCATTACGCGTACGCGTGCGGCTTGCATCCGTGAACAGTTCGCAGATAAGGTTTGCATTCTTCGTTGAAGGAGAAATACCGCGTGGCCGCGGGAGCCTGGCCAGAGGAAGATATCGATGACAATTGAGAATTCGCGGCACACGGAGTCACACACCTGGAACGAAATTCTTTCGCAGGGCGAAGTCTGGCCGTCGGTGCTGGATGGACTGCGAAAAAGCCGTGCGGTCGAGGAAGTTCTTCAGTCCGGCGGTGACAAACGCGAATGGCTGTTCGTCGGCTGTGGCACCAGCTATTATCTTGCAGAGGCTGCGGCGATCTCATGGACGCTCTTGACCGGTCAACGCGCGCGGCCCCTGCCGGCTTCTGAAATTCTTCTGTTTCCAGACTTGCTGCGAGCCGAAGCGCCAAATTTGCAAGCCGTCGTGATTTCGCGTTCCGGACGAACATCGGAAGCAGTTCGAGCCGCAACTCTTCTACGAAACGAATTGCACGTTCCGACTGCCGGCATTACCTGTGCGCAAAATTCTGAGCTGGAGCGTGCTTGCGATGCCTCCATCGTGTTGCGCGACGCCGACGAACAGAGCACGGTGATGACGAGGTCGTTCACCAGCATGCTGCTGAGCCTGCAGATGCTGGCCGCGCGGAGCAAGAACAACACGCGCTTTGTGGAAGCGTTGAGCGCGATGGCGCAACGATTTGCGCCGCGCATTGCCATGCTCGCTGAGCAAATGGAAGAGTTCGTGGCGCGTCATTCGTTTGACGATTTTGTCTTTCTGGGGCAAGGCCCATTTCATGGAATTGCCCGGGAAGCGGCGCTGAAGGTCATGGAAATGTCCTGTTCGTATAGCCAGGTTTTTCATGCCCTGGAATTCCGCCATGGACCAAAAGCCATTGTAAGCGAGAGAACGTGCCTGACGTTTTTCCTGAGCGACAGTGGTGGAAAAGCGGAGATCGAAGTGCTGGAAGAAATGAAAGCGCTCGGAGGCGTGATTGTTTCCGTCTGCAACCATGCTAACGCCGAAGTTCGCCGCTCTTCGGATCTGGTGATGGAGATCGCTCTGGACGGCAACGAACTTGTCCGGCTCGCCCCTAGCGTTGTACCTTGCCAGCTTTTTGGTTATTTCACGGGCTTGAAGAAGGGCTTGAACCCCGACCAGCCAAAAAACCTCACGCGCGTAGTGCTATTGCAATAACCAACCAGGAGAACCGCCATTGACCAAGTTTGACGTCAGCGTAATCGGCGAGTTGAATCTTGATTTGATCATGTCAGGACTGCCTCCTGAACTGACGTTGGAGCGGGAACATCTGAGTACGGGTTTGAGTATAACGCTTGGAAGTTCCACGGCGATATTTGCGCACAATCTGTCGTCGGTGGGAAACAAAGTCGGTTTCAGCTCTTCCGTCGGAAGCGATCCGCTGGGAGAGATTTGCCTGAAGCGCCTTGGCGAAAGTGGCGTCGATCTTTCGCGCGTGCGGCGCATGGCTGGCAAGACCACCGGATTGACGATCATTTTGCCGCAAGGGAAACAGCGCTACATCCTGACCTATCCGGGCACGATGTTTGAAATGAGTGGCAAGGATCTGGACCTCGATTACATTTTCAATGCGAAACATCTGCACGTTGCCTCCTATTTTCTGCAAAAAGGTTTGCAAGCTTCGTTGCCTGATGTTTTTCGCAGGGCAAAAGCGGCGGGGCTTAGTACTTCGCTCGATACCAATGACGATCCCG
Source organism: Candidatus Acidiferrales bacterium (assembly GCA_963795535.1). Classification (GTDB taxonomy): domain Bacteria; phylum Acidobacteriota; class Terriglobia; order Acidiferrales; family UBA7541; genus Acidiferrum. Next base: position 57,815 of record CAWCIG010000018.1, on the reverse strand, counting down.
AGGACAGCTGGTCATCCGGGGTCTACGACCTGCTGAAGTATGTTGACGTGCTTTTGCCGAACGAGCGCGAAGCCTGCAAACTGGCGCAAGTAGACGATGCAGAGCGCGCGGCGGACATACTTTCTCAAAAGGTCGCGATCGTTGTGATCAAGCGGGGACCGCACGGCGCACTGGCGAGGGTATCAAAGGACAAATTTGTGGTACCGTCGCTTAATGTCGAGGCGATCGACCACGTTGGCGCGGGAGATAGTTTTGACGCCGGATTTCTGCAGGAATTCGTACGCGGCAAAGCGATCGAGGATTGCCTGAAGTTTGGAAATCTGCTGGGCGCTCTCTCGGTGACACGGCCCGGGGGCACAGAAGCGTTTCGCGATGCGGAATATCGCGATTCGTTTCTTCGCGCGCACGGCGCGACCAAGGACGAACAAGACGTGGCGCGCGCGAAAAAATAGACCAACCCTAGTGTGAGGGAATCGCTTCCAGGTTCAGCACCTCGAACGGCTGGAGTTGAAAGGTGTGCGGCTCGCCCGCGGCAAGAGAAATTGGCTTCTCCCCCTGATCGAGTTTCCACGGTGAATGCGCGCTGAAGTCTTTGGGCGCGCCGGGCGGAAGTTCAAACGCTTGGCCAACATCCAAAGAAAAACTCTGCGGCCGATTGTTTGGATTTCGCAACGTGATAATTCCCTTCTCTGCTGACCAAGCCGCCCAGCCATAAACTTCCAGCTTCGCAGGATCTCCGCCGATCCAGTGTGTGTCCGCCAGGGTCGCGGCATTTTGGCGAGACCACTTGGCCGCTTCCGCCAAAACGTCCCAGTTATCTGCCGACAACAGCGAGTGCGTGATGTATAACTCCTGCAATTGCGTCCCGCTGCCGAAGTAATCGCGGACCTCGTGCGTGAATGCGTGTTTTGGGTCTTTGTTCAAGTGTTGCGCGCGCTGTGCATAGATAATTCCGTGCAGCATCAGCGAATTCAGCGGAAACAGCGGGCCTTTTTTCACGATACCGGCGTATGTATCCGCGTCGCGATAAGTGATCCAACGTTCGCGCCAGGAACCAACGCCCGTAAAATTGCTGTCGTCTCCGCCGCGCCAGATGGAATCCGCGTACTCTAGCCAGAAAGGCGATGGATATGTCCCGGTCGTGAGATTTACAAAAATGTCCGGTTTCACCCGGCGCCATTCACCAATCAGGCTGATGGCGGCTTGGAAATCGCTGTCAAACGCGCTGCCCGGAAAAACGCTATTCACATTTCCAGTGCCATCGATTTTGAACTGGTTGATCCCATATTTCTGAATGAAATCAAGCGCGACATCGCGAAAGCGCGCAAAATATTTCGGGCCGGAGAGGGCGAAGCCACCTTTGTTCATCTCGAAACCCTGCTTGACGCCGTACTTCATGCGTTGCACTTTGGCCTTGTCATATCCGCCCCAGGGAGAAAGCCAGATGCCAGGACTCGCTCCATACTGCGCTGCAGCTGCTTTGATCGGAGTGAAGCCGTCGGGAAATCCAGAATCGAAACTCCAGAGCGAGCGCGGATCATCCCAGCCATCGTCGAACAAAAACGAATCGAGTGTCACACCGCGCTTGACGTGCAGCTCTTCGCCAATCGCGTTGATCGCATCGAGTGCCGCCGCCTGGCCGTAGCGATTCCCGTAGCCGATGTCGAACCACGAGTTGTAATGCAGGAAAGGACGATAAGGATGAGCGCGCTCGCGTTCCACATAATTCAGAAACCCGCGGCGCATCTGCCCCGCAGGCGCAACGCCGATGACGGAGGAATAGGCGAGGGGTTGCCCAGCTTTCAGCGGCAATTCGCGTTTTATCGAGCATCTCACCTGCTCCTGTTCCGCTGTGCATTGGCTGAGGGGATGCTCAAATCCCAGGAAGAGATTCCCCGCGGTAACCGGCGAGCCCTTCACTTTTCCGACGACTTGCGCGGACGAAAGTTTGAAGTCGAAGAGGCGCACCTCCCGGATCGAGTCATCATTTGCCGAAGAAATGGAAATTTCCTGCCGGACATAGTTGTCGCCTTCATGTAGCGTAGCCGACCATGTCACTGCCAGTTTTGAGATGGGATCTTCCAGGCCAACAGTCACACGTTTGCCCGCGAAGTGCTCTTCCAGTTGAGCCGCTTGCGCGTCCGGCTGGAAATCCTCAACGCGCGGCGATTGGATGATCTGCATCGACGAAGCGTTCAGCGTGCTTCCATCCGCGAGAACGAGCGCGAACACGTCGGCCGGCAAGGGAACAGGCATAGGCATGGAATCAGAAGCGAAAGACACCCCGCGCAATTTCCCTTGCGCGCTCGACCATGTCGCGGTCAACATAGCGTTTCGCAAAACGATGGTATTTTCCTGGATGCTGACGTCTGGTCTCCCCGGCTGCAGGTCATAGAGATAGCTATTCTGCGCGACTGCCAGCGAGGCGGAGAGACCGAACAGGGCGATCCGAAAAACACAAAAAAACAACAACCTGGGATTTTTCATTAAGTTTGAGTTTCTCTCAAGTCAAAGCGATTGTACTGGAAGCGCGGCAAAAAGAACGGGCCATTTATTGATATGATTTCCGGTGATTCCACGAGGAGCATGCATGGGCGATCCGCAGGCAAGCAAAGATCCATTTGTGGCCATGGTAACAGCGCGCGCTGAAGTCGATCTTCGGCTCAGCGATTTCCATCCTCGCTCGATGCTCGCGGCGCCCGGGCACGAAGTTCCTAAGCCGAAATTCCCGGTGATCGATTATCACAATCACCTGGATGCGCAGGAACCCCGCGAAGTGCTGCGCGTGATGGACGAGTGCGGCATCGAGCGCATCGTGAATATCACCATGCATACCGGCGAGCAGGCACTGGAGATGATTCGCAAGTTTCACAGTGTGGCCGCGGACCGTTTCGCCACCTATGGCTGGATGGACTGGTCGGATGTGCAAACTGCGGGATTTTTCAAACGCAGTGTGGGCCGATTGGAACAACTCGTTGATCATGGCGCCTGCGGATTAAAAATCTGGAAGGATCTGGGGACCAAGGTGAGCGACGCGGACGGCAGCCTGCTGCGCATCGATGACGAACGGCTCGACCCCATTCACGAAAAAGCGGGGGAACTGGGCGTCCCGATCATGTATCACATTGCCGATCCAGATGCGTTCTTCCAACCGATCGATGCGGCGAATGAACGTTACGAAGAATTGGCCGCGCATCCGGAATGGAGCTATTATGGTTCGCATTACGGCAAGCTGGAACTGCTGGCGCAGCGCGACCGCGTGATAGCGCGCCATCCAAAAACCACTTTTGTGGGCGCTCATGTGGCGGAACATCCCGAGGATCTCGCGTATGTAACGGCGCTGCTCGAGAAAAACCCCAATCTTCACGTGGACATTGGCGCTCGTTGCGCCGAGCTTGGCCGCCAGCCTTACACCGCGCGCGAATTCTTCCTGAAATTCGCCGATCGTATTCTGTTTGGCACCGATCTGATTCCCGAAGCCAATATGTACCGGCTGCATTACCGCTTCCTGGAAACACGCGACGAGTATTTCGAATACCCTTCGCATGCTTCCCGGCAAGGCCGGTGGAACGTTTACGGTTTGTACTTGCCTGACGACGTTTTGCGTAAGGTGTATCGCGAAAACGCGATTCGCCTGCTGGACAAACGCTAGCGCGCCGCCGATAACACGGCCACGCCATAATAAGGAAGATTGACAGAGCGTTTCGATCCACCCTCCAGCACGTCATTCATCTCGCGAGGTAGCGTAATTGCCTGCGGCTTGCCTGAAAGATTAATCACGATGAAAACGGCGCCGTGCGCACCATATCGCGCCGAAACTTCCACGCCTGCGGGCACGGGACCAAACACGGGCTTCACTCCGCTCGTATCCGTCATCCATTTCGCCGCTTCCGCCATTGTTTTGGGATCGAGCCACGCACCAATGTAGGTGATGCGTCCGTTCCCGACTTTCCGGCTGATCGCGGCGGGTTGCCCATCCAACCAGCCGTTGCTCTTTCCGTAGCGCATCAACACTTCCGTCCCGCTATCTTTCGCGCCGAGAAGCTCAGCCCAAAGCTGTGATTCTCCTTTGCCCCAATTTCCTTGCACCGGGACGGGCTGTAGCAGCGCGTAATATTGTTCCACGCGCCCGCCAAGCAGAGCAGCCAGTGGCCCTGGCTGGCGTTCGGGCTGCAGCGAATTGTCGTCATCCTTCATGGCAGAGCGCTGGCCCAAAACCAAGTGCCCGCCACCTTGAACATAGGCGATTAGATTTTTCGCAGCTGCGTCGGTAAGAACATTCAGGCCCGGCGCAACCACCAATTTGTATTGACTGAGAGACGCAGTCGGAAACACGATGTCCACCGATTGCGCAATCACGCGCAAGGGACCGTAGTAACTGAGAATTTCTTCCACGGGATCGTACTTGTCGTTGTGCTTCTGCCATTGAATGGCCCAGCGGCTATCATACGAATGAAGAACGGCGACTTCGGATTTAACAGAAGTGCCGGCGAGAACCGGTCCTGCCTTCGCAAACTCTTTGCCGACCTGCGCGACCTCTGCATATAAAGGGACCGGGGTGCCGTCGCTACCGAGCAGCGTGCCGTGATATTCCTCCTGGCCATTCAGCGCACTGCGCCACTGCCAGTAACTGACCGCGTCCGCTCCATGCCCCACATCGTGCCAGGCCATGGCGCGTACTTCGCCTTTGTCCAACGAATTGTTGATGGGCGCCCAATTGACGTTACCGGGCTGCGTCTCCATCACCCAGAAATTCTTTTGCTTGAAGCCACGTGTCAGGTCGTGCGCAGCGCCGTTCCGAATTGCATCGAGGTGGCCCTCGCCGACGTAGTCATCCCAAGCGGCCATATCGAGATCCTGCTCGACGGTGTAGTGGTCGAACCCGTCGAACGCGCCCATTGTGTTTGTGGTGATGAACTGGCGCGGATCGGAATTCGCACGGATCACGTCGAGCTGGTTCTTCTGATAACTGCGCCAGGTGTCGCTGACGAAGCGCATCCAACTAAGCAGGAGCCCGGGGTTGCCATAGCCGACCTGGATCGGAATCTGATCCCAAGCGGTGTACGTCTCACTCCAATACGCGGTGGTCCAGCGCGCATTCAAAGTGTCCAGAGTGCCATAGCGGGCTTTCAGCCATTGTTGAAATTGCGTTCGGGTTTCCGGATCGAAAGAGACATCGGAGTATTCGTTGTCGATCTGCCATCCCAGCACGTTTGGATTGTGTCCAAAGCGCTTGGCCATTTCTTCTGCAATTTTCCGCGTCAGTTCGCGATATTTCGGATTCGCCCAGTTAAATTGCTGGCGATTGCCATGCTCAGCGCGGCGGCCCTCTTCATTCACGCGCAAAGTTTCTGGATATTTTTGCGTGAGCCACGCAGGAGGAGCGGCCGTCGGTGTGCCGATGACCGTATAAATGTTGTGTTTCGCGGCGGCAGCGATGGCGCGATCCAGCCAGCCCAGGTCGTAGCGGTCTTCTTCTGGCTCCAGGCGGCTCCAGGCAAATTCTCCGACGCGCACCATGTGGATCCCGGCCTGCTGCATAAGGGTGAGGTCCGCTTCCCAGCGCGATTCGGGCCATTGCTCGGGATACCACGCCGTGCCCAGTAAAAGCGGCGACGCGGGAGGCTGTGCCAGGCTCACACCGTTGCATGGGAACAGCAAACAAATCAGCACCACCGCGAGTGATGCGTATCCGCGGAAACGATTCATGTTAGTCATGAGGGACACTCCACGATGGCCGATTATAGCCATATCTGAAAATAATGAGGGAATAACATAGTCCCGAAGATTCGCGCTTCCACCATCACGGGGCGGGAACTCCGGCGCACTCCGTTCTGGAATTTACACCACGCTTGCCATATAGTCTGACGCTCAGTCCGGCTGGCGAAGGACATGGATGGAACTGACACAGGTCGATGCAGCGCTTTACAATCCTGATTTAGCTCCAATTCCGCAGGAAAAGCGCTCCTGGGGCACGTATAACTATGCTTCGCTCTGGGTGGCCATGAGCGTTTGCATTCCCACATACATGCTTGCGTCTGGTCTGATCGCGGGCGGAATGAACTGGATCCAGGCGGTGGGCACGATCCTGGTCGGCAATCTGATCGTGCTGATTCCGATGTTATTGAACGCGCATGCGGGCGCACGTTATGGCATACCGTTTCCTGTCTTTGTGCGCGCATCCTTTGGCGTTCGCGGCGCAAATATTCCGGCAATCCTGCGCGCGTTGGTGGCTTGCGGTTGGTTCGGCATCCAGGCATGGATCGGTGGGCAAGCGATTTATTCCATGCTGCGCATCGTGTGGCCTGGCGCGGCGAATCTCCCCGGCAGCCACTGGATCTGCTTTTTTATTTTTTGGGCCATTAATATGGCGGTGATCTGGCGCGGCATTGAAACCATTAAGTTTCTCGAGGGGATTGGCGCGCCGTTTATGCTCGTGGTGGGATTGCTGCTGCTTTTCTGGATCACGCGCAAAGCGGGCGGATTCGGACCGGTTTTGCATACCCCAAGCAAATTCAAGAGCACCGCGGAATTCTTGCGATTTTTTATTCCCTCGCTCACCGGAATGGTTGGATTTTGGGCTACCGTCGCGCTGAATATTCCTGACTTCACGCGTTACGCCAAATCGCAACGCGCGCAAATGGTGGGCCAGGCGCTCGGCTTGCCGACAGCGATGACACTTTATTCGTTCATCGGCGTCGCGGTGACTTCGGCCTCCGCTGTAATTTTCGGCGAGGCAATCTGGGACCCAGTTGTACTGCTGGAAAGGTTCAACCGGCCGGCCGTTGCGCTGGTTGCGCTGATCGCGCTGCTCGTCGCGACACTCAACACCAATGTGGCGGCGAATGTGGTTTCGCCTTCGAATGACTTTTCGAATCTTCGTCCCAGCCTGATCTCTTTTCGGACGGGCGGCCTGATCACCGGCGTGGTCGGCATTGCCATGATGCCGTGGAAATTGCTCAGCACTTTCAGCGCGTACATTTTCGGCTGGCTGGTGGGGTGTTCGGCTCTGCTTGGGCCTATCGCAGGAATTATGATTTGCGATTATTACCTGGTGAGGGATCGCCAACTTGCCCTGGAAGATTTGTATCGCCGTGGCGGAGCCTATGAATACCGGCATGGATTCAATGCACTGGCAATTGTGGCGTTGGCTGTGGGCGTTGCAGTCGCTCTGGTCGGCCTGATCGTTCCCGCTCTTCACTGGCTTTATGACTACGCGTGGTTCGTCGGCTTTTTTGTTTCCAGCGGTTTGTATTGGTTGCTGATGAGAGGACGTGTTGCCGCGGTGAAGTAAGTTCCCTCTCCGACAATGTCTATTGAAAAATGGCGCATTCGCTTTTGGCTTCCTTCTTCCTGCACAATGGTTCTTTCAGGGGAAGGGAAACCGGGGAGGACCTATTGACGGAGACCGCACCGAGCACGGTAAGCAAGAATCCCCTGGGCGAACTACTGCCGCCGCTGACGCGCAACGAAGCGGCCGTGGAAGCGGCGCGATGTTTGATGTGTTACGACGCGCCCTGCACTCAGGCCTGCCCCACGCATATCGACATACCGAAGTTCATCAAGAAAATCGGCACGCACAATTTGCGAGGATCGGCGCGCACGATTTTGGAGTCAAATCTGCTCGGTGCCACATGCGCGCGAGTTTGCCCCGTGCAGGAGTTGTGCGAGGGCGCCTGCGTTCTCGGCTCAGAGCAGAAACCGATTGCGATTGGCCGCTTGCAGCGCTACGCCATGGATTTCGCTTATGGACAAAGTGCGCCGCTGTTTCAGGCCGCAAAAGGCACGGGAAACAAAGTCGCCATCATCGGCGCCGGACCCGCCGGGCTTTCCTGCGCCGGCGAGCTGGCAAAACGTGGCCACACTGTGACGCTATTCGAAAAACGCGACCTCGCCGGCGGCCTTTCCACCTACGGAATTATCGGGCTGCGCGAACCCGTAGATGTGGCGCTGGCCGAAGTGGCCATGCTGAAGAAACTTGGCATGAAAATTGAGGCTCAAAAGGAATTGGGAGCGAATCTGAACTTGCAGGATTTGCAGGCGAACTTTAGCGCTATATTTCTCAGCGTAGGCCTGGGCGCGACTAACACTTTAGGCATTCCAGGCGAAGAATTCATACTGGACGGGCTGGAATATATCGAGCAAAGCAAGATGAACGTGGACAAACTCGTGGTTGGCCGGCATGTTCTGGTGATTGGCGCGGGAAACACAGCCATCGATTGCGCCACGATTGCCAAGCGGCTGGGTGCCGAAAAGGTCACCATGGTCTACCGACGCACCGAAAACGAAATGACCGCGTACCCGCACGAATATGAGTTCATCAAGCGCGAAGGAGTTCAATTCTCGTTCCTCACGCAACCTGTTCGCGTCATCACAAGAAATAATTCCGTGGAATCACTGCAGTGCGTGCGCATGAGCCTGAGTTCGCCCGACGCTTCCGGTCGTCCATCACCTCAACCCGTGGGCGGATCGGAATTTCTCTTGGTCGCGGACCAAATCGTGAAGGCAACGGGCCAGAAAAAACCTTCTCTGGCATCTCTGCTGAAGCTGAAAACGGATAAAGGCTTTATTCAAGTGAGCGATGATTTCGAAACGAGCTTGCCCGGGGTCTATGCCGGCGGCGATTGTGTCCGGGCGCGCGGAGCCGCTTCCACGGTGATGGCAGTGCAGGACGGAAAATTGGCGGCGCAATTGATTCACAAAAGGCTGGTGGCCCATGGCTGACCTCAGTATCAACTTCGCAGGCATTCGTTCGCCGAATCCGTTCTGGCTGGCGTCGGCTCCGCCAAGCAATTCCGGTTTGCAGGTGCATCGCGCGTTTGAAGCTGGCTGGGGAGGCGCGGTGTGGAAAACGATCGGTGCTCCGGTGCTGAACGTTTCGAACCGCTATGGCGCATGGCACTACGGTGGGCAGAAAATGTTGGCGATCAATAACGTGGAATTGATTTCAGACCGCCCGCTCGAAGTGAATCTGCGGGAGATTCAGGAAGTGAAACGCGCGTGGCCCGATCGCGCGGTAATTGTTTCCGCAATGGTGGAATCCAAGCCGGAAACCTGGCACGACATCATCCGGAAAATCCAGGATACCGGCGCAGATGGCGTCGAATTGAATTACGGCTGCCCGCACGGCATGAGCGAACGTGGGATGGGTAGCGCGGTGGGCCAGGTTCCGGAGTATTGCGAGCAAATCACGCGCTGGGTGATGGAGGTGGCGAAAATTCCCGTCATCGTGAAACTTACGCCAAATATTTCCGACATCGTGATGCCGGCTCGCGCGGCGGTTGCGGCGGGGGCCAGCGCCATTTCGCTGATCAATACGATTAACTCGATTATCGGCATCGACCTGGACACGCTGGAGATCACGCCGAATATCGGCGGCAAAGGCGGCCACGGTGGCTATGCCGGACCAGCGGTCAAACCGATCGCTTTGAATATGCTTGCGGCCCTGGGAAGAGATTCCGTGGTGAGTTCCTCGAAGCTGCCGATTTCCGGAATGGGCGGGATTTCCACTTGGCAGGACGCAGCAGAATTTCTGCTGCTGGGCGCAAGCAGCCTGCAAGTGTGCACGGCCGTGATGCATTACGGATTTCGCATCGTCGAGGATTTGTGCGACGGCTTGTCCAATTGGATGGACCAAAAAGGATTTGCTGCAATTTCCAACGTGGTTGGACAAAGCATCCATCGCGTTTCCGATTTCAACAATTTTGATCTGTCGTTTCGCGCGGTGGCGCGCATCGACCAGAAGAAATGCATCCGCTGCAATCTTTGTTACGTCGCGTGCAATGACACGGCACACCAATGCATTGACCTGATTGCCAAAGACGGCACCGTGGTCCAGCCCTATTTGCATGATGTTCGCGTGAATGGCAAGAACGAGGCCATTAACACACGTCCCAGTGTTCATGTGCGCGAGGAGGATTGTGTGGGCTGCCGGCTCTGCTATAACGTTTGCCCAGTGGAAGACTGTATCCAAATGATCGAAGAGCCGTCCGGGCGGCCGCCGGTGACCTGGAAGGAAATTTCCGACTCGCAGCGAGGTGTCACCGAAGACTGGGAGAAAATGAAGCAATATCGCGAGAAAATGGGGATTCAGATTCACTGATGGCTTGTGGCGCGTGTTGCGGAGTGAACAATGGGTTTACTGATTCGAAATGGCGAGATTGTAAACGCTGGCTCGCGCCAGACGGCGGATATTTTTGTCGAGAATGAAACCATCACGCGCATCGGCAAAAATCTGGACGCGCCACCCAGCACGGAAATCGTAGAAGCTACCGGGAAACTCCTCTTCCCGGGCTTCATCGATCCTCACGTGCACATTTACCTTCCCTTCATGGCCACATTTGCCAAGGACACGCACGAAACCGGGAGCATCGCGGCGCTGGTCGGCGGCACCACAACGTACATCGAGATGTGCTGCCCAAATCGCAACGATGATGCACTCGAGGGTTACGAGCTTTGGAAATCAAAGGCAGAGGGAAAAAGCGCCTGCGACTATGCATTCCATATGTCGGTCACAAAGTTTGCAAAAGAGACCGAGTCGCAATTGAAGCAAATTGTTGCGGACGGCACGGCTTCCTTCAAGATTTTCCTGGCATACAAGAATTTCTTCGGTGTCGATGACGGCGAAATGTATCAGACGCTAGAGCTGGCCAAACGGCTGGGCGTGATTGTGGCCGCGCACTGCGAAAACGCGGAGCTTGTGGCGCGCCTGCAACAGAAATTGCTCGCCGAGGGCAAAACCGGCCCCGAATGGCACGAGCCCAGTCGCCCCGAATCGGTGGAAGCGGAAGGCACGGGGCGATTCGCCACGTTTCTCGAAAATACCGGCGCGACGGGCTACGTTGTGCACTTGTCCTGCGAGAAAGCGCTCAACGTTGCACTGGCCGCAAAAGCGCGAGGGGTGAAAATTTCCATCGAATCAGTGCTGCCCCATTTTCTGCTGGACAAAAGTTACGCCGAGCGCCCGGGCGTCGAAGGCATGAAGCACGTCATGTCACCGCCGTTGCGTGCGAAGCACAACCAGGCCGAGCTTTGGAATGCGCTGGCTGATGGTTCTATCGACACGGTGGGCACCGACCATTGCCCCTTCGACACGGAGCAGAAACTCCTCGGCAAAGACTCTTTCGTCAACATTCCCAACGGGATTCCGGGCATCGAAGATCGCGTCAATCTTCTTTATACGCGGGGCGTAAAGCGAGGACGGTTGGATCTCGATCGCTTCGTCGACGCCGCCAGCACGCGCGCCGCGAAGCTGTTTGGACTTTTCCCACGTAAGGGCACAATTGCTGTGGGCAGTGATGCGGACGTCGTCGTGTATGACACCAACTACCGCGGAGCGCTTTCCGTCAAAACACATCACACCAACAACAATTATCATGGGTTCGAAGGCATGGAGATCGAAGGGCGTCCGTCGGTAGTGACCGTGCGCGGCAAAGTGCAGGTTCGCGATGGTAAATTCGTAGGCGAACGCGGCCGCGGAAAACTGCTGAAACGCGAACCAAGCCATTTCTAAAAGAGATTCTATGAGCCTGAATCCGAAACGCACTGTAACGGAATTAAAAGAACTTCGCGCCCTCACCGCGGACGAAAACGGCGCGCAACGCGTGGCCTGGACGGACATGTGGCTGAAGGCCCGCGCGTGGTTCGCTTCGAAAATCAAAGATTTGGCAGTTGAGCATCATTTCGACGCAGCGGGGAATAACTGGATAACGCTACCGGGTGCAAGCGAAAAGGCTTTAATCCTGGGCGGACATCTCGATTCCGTGCCGAATGGCGGCTGGCTCGATGGCGCGCTGGACGTCATGGCCGGACTGGAAATACTGCGCCGCATCAACACCGAATATTCCGGCCGTCCGCCAGTCACCGTTCGGGTTGTCGATTGGGCCGACGAAGAAGGAGCGCGCTTTGGCCGCAGCCTGCTGGGCTCTTCGGCGTTCGCCGGAATGCATTCCATCGAAGCCGATCGCGGGCGCACCGATCGCGATGGTGTGAAACTGGAAGATGCGCTGCAGCGCTGCGGAGTGGAAATCGCCAAGTTCCCAGACGCCACGAAAGAGCAGACGAACGCTGCGGCTTATCTCGAATTGCACATCGAGCAGGGGCCGGTGCTGGAGCGCATGGAATTGCCTCTCGGCGTCGTTCTTGGCACAAAAGGAGTGGAGCGCCACATCATTAATTTTCACGGGCAAGAAGCGCATTCCGGCTCGACACCTATGAATGCCCGCAGAGATGCGCTGGCGGCTGCGGCAAAGCTGGCACTGGAAATTCGCAACATCGCCAAGAAACACGAAGACGCGGTATGCACCATGGGCAGCGTGAAAACGTATCCGGGAATTGTCACGGCGGTGGTGGGCCGGTGCGAAGTGACGCTGGACCAGCGCGACCTGAACGCGGAAGTCCTGGCGCAAATGTATCGCGAAGCACAGGAAGCGAGCCGCCGGTTTGCAGCGGAAGAAAACTGCACCGTGGAATGGTCCCGCCTATGGAGTATCGAGCCAGTGCCATTCCATCCGCACTTGTTGGATCTTTGCGACCAATCCATTCGCGAAATCGCAGGCACTTCGCACCGTATGCCCTCCGGCCCTCTGCACGACGCGGCGGAGGTCTCGCGCGCGGGAATACCTACTGTTATGATGTTCGTGCAATCGCTGAAGGGCATAAGCCATAATAAAATCGAAGATACCTGGGAAGAGCATCTCGAAATGTCCGTCGCGGCGCTCGACCGGCTGGCCTCCAAAACGATGGCCTGGATTCAGAAGCAGCCATGAAGTTCGAGAGTAGTTTTCGAGGGAGGACGCACAGCGTATGGATTCCCATTCCCGCAAGGTCGTACAAGAAAATCGCGATTACACCATGTTTTCGTGGGCCGTCCAGGGAGCATCTGCGCCGATCCACATGAAGCGCGGCCAAGGCGTATGGTTTTGGGATGGCGACGACAATCGCTGGTTGGACTTCAGCTCGCAGCTCATCAATCTGAACCTCGGGCACCAGCATCCGAAAATGCTGGAAGCCATCAAAAAGCAGGTCGATGAATTGTGTTTTGCGGGACCAAGCTTCGCCACGGAGCCCCGCGGCCTGCTCGGCAAGAAACTCGCCGAGGTTACGGGCCTGGCAAAAGCCTTCTTCACGTTGGGCGGCTCCGAGGCCAATGAAAACGCCATGAAAATGGCCAAGCTGTTCACTGGCCGCGAGAAAATCATCACGCGCTATCGTTCCTATCACGGCGCGACGATGGGCTCGATGACCGCTTCAGGTGATCCGCGGCGCTGGCCGGTTGAGCCGGGCATTCCCGGAATCGTGCGCGCGTTTGATCCTTACTGCTATCGCTGTCCGTTCGGCCAAAAAGTGGAAACCTGCCATCGCGAGTGCGTTTCGCACATTGAAGAAATCATTCAGATGGAGGGTCCGCACACAATTGCCGCAGTTATGACCGAAGGCATCACGGGTTCGAATGGCTTGCTTGTTCCGCCGGAAGATTACTATCCCAAGCTGCGAGCACTGTGCGATAAATACGGCATCTTGATGATTGATGACGAAGTGATGAGCGGATTCGGCCGCACGGGAAAATGGCTGGCCACGCAGCATTATGGCATTCGTCCGGACATCGTGACCTGTGCCAAGGGACTGACCAGCGGCTACCTGCCTCTCGGCGCCGTAATTGTTTCCGATGCGATCGCGAATTATTTCGAAACGCACATGTTGTGGGGCGGGCTCACCTACAGTGGCCATCCGGTTTGTTGCGCCGCGGCGGTGGCCAATCTCAATTTGTATGAAGAAGAACAGATTTTCGCCAATGTCGAGCGGCAAGGGCGTTATCTCGCCTCGCGCCTGGAAGCGATGAAGCAGAAACACCGTTGCGTGGGAGACGTGCGCTACAAAGGGCTTTTCAGCGTGATCGAACTCGTAAAAGAAAAGTCCACGCGCGAGCCACTGGCGCCGTTCAACGGCACCAGCCCGGAAATGGGCAAGCTCGCCGGTCACTTGAAGAGCAAACACCTGTATGCCTTCAACCGCTTTAACATGCTGTGGGTTTGCCCGCCGCTGATTATCAACGAGGCGGAACTTGCTCAGGGGCTAGACACGATTGAAGAAGCGCTGGCTCTCGTGGACACGATGCTGTCAGCCGCGAGCGAATCACAACCCGCGGAAATGCTGGCGCGCAAATAGCGCGCGGGCCTTCGCACATTTTTCACTGAAAATGGCCGCCGCTACCAGGAATAGGGATAGCCCGCGGCCAGCGCTTTCTCGAGCTCGGCGTCATAACCATAAATGTCGTCGAAGAAGCGAACTTGATTTTCCTCGTTCACCGTTGCGGTTCCATAGACGATCAGCACCGGGATGCGAGTCGTCAGGTTGACCTGAATATTCTCCTTGTCGCCGTTCATGGTGGCTTTCACGCGATCTAAATCCCAGCCAGGATTGTTGCGCAGTACCCAGGCAACGAGGTTGGCCGGCTGTTCTACACGAATGCATCCGTGACTGAAATCCCGGACGTCTTGCGAGAACAATTCCGGCACGTCTGTTCCATGCAGATAAACATTGTCCGAGTTCGGAAAGATAATTTTCACAAGACCGAGAGAATTTGTCGGCCCGGGCTTCTGCCGTACCATCAGGCGAAGAGATTTTATCCCTTCGAGAACCTCGGGGCTGACCTCATGTTCGGTCACGACCTCGCCTTTCGGCGTGACCACCTGAAAATCGTGCTTGGCGATGTAATTTGGATCTTTCTGAATATGCGGGACGATTTCGCCACGCTGAATGCTCGGAGTCACTTCCCAATAAGGCCGGAAGATGACGTATTGAATTTCCTTCTGAAAAATCGGCGATTTGTGGCCGTAGGCCTTCCCAATGATGACGTTCTTATAGAACGCGACCGTGCCATCCGGATTCATGGCCCGCAAGCGATACTCAGGAAGGTTCACGACCACTGGCGGCTGCGAGAAGGAGTGCGGAAGCCAGCGCCACCGCTCTAGCGTCAGTTTGATCTGGCGAATGCGCGCGGGGCCTGGAGTATTAAGTTCATTGATCGTGCGAGCGTCCAGATTCCCGCTAGGACTCTCGCCGTGGCGATCCTGGTAATGCTTCACTCCATCCACAAACACGCCGTCGTAGATCGTTGCGTTCGGATCCAACTGCGCGCCAGCAGGAATGTCGCCGATAATTTGAAGCAATCGCCCCAGCCGCGCCAGGTCGGGGTATGGCTGGCCGGGGCGCACGGTCTTCGTCACTGGTGGTTGCAACGTCCCCCCGTCGTCTTTCTTCGCCATCTCCTCGTACACCGGCAAGAGCGCCAGAAGTTTTCTGTAGCCTAAAAACGGCGGCTCGGTGTTCTGGATTTCCTTTGCGGGATCGCTGGCATTCACCACCTTGGTTTGAAGAAAATCCCCCAAATTTATCTGCTGTGCGTCCACGTCCAGTTGAAACTTGAACTCTTTGGGATTCACGCGGCCAACGTGCACAGCGCGGACGTAGCGCATCGCGCAAATGGTAAGCGCGGTGTCGAAGCTGACCAAGTCCTGTTCGGAGGGATTCTGACTGAGCTTCGAAACGCGGTCGGGCCATTTTGGGCCGTCATAATCTTCCGGCTCGAGTCCTTTGCTGTTGGCATTCTCCAGCAGTCCAATCACAGCGATGCCCTGCGGACTGATGTGGCCGTTCTGCACCCACGCTAGGGTGTAACCGTTACTGTCGTAAAATTTAGCGAACTCGCTCTTGTATGGCGTAAAGTCCGGCCATCGCAGAACGGGATTGCGGGCGGAATCCGCGATGGCGTGAAGCGCCGAAATGCCGGCAGCGGTCAACATATAACCCGCGGGAACATTGGGCTGCTGTCTCACAGAAGCCGAAGCGGGCTTGGAATCCTTGCAAGCCGCGATGATTCCAATGGCAGCGAGGCCGCATAGAACAATCACCGTAAGCCGATGCCAATGGATGTAGCCCCTCATGGCGAACCTCCCCGCACTGCGCTTCGATTGAAGTTCTCAGAATGATTCCAGAGAAACGCCGTCCGAGGACGTGACCTGGAACGAATGAAAATATCACGGTTTGAAATACCTGCCGAGTCAATTTTCGTTGTTGGGCCAGAGTTACAGGCCATCCGCGAAAGCACACCTAGAGCCAATTTTCATTTCCTGGTAAACTCGCTGTCTCGCTGTGGCGACAAATCGTTCCCCGCAGCGAACCCCGCCCAGGAAAGGATCAACGATGAGCGCCGTACATTCGGATGCTTTAGCCTTCTTCGGAGCGACGGGCGATCTGGCCTACAAACAAATTTTCCCCTCACTGCAAGCCATGGTAAAGAGGGGGCATCTCAACGTTCCCGTAATTGGCGTGGCGAAAGCCGGATGGAATCTGGATCAGCTGAAAGCCAGGGCCAAAGATAGCCTGGAAAAGCATGGCGGCGTGGATGCTGCGGCGTGGGAAAAGCTTTCGGGATTGCTGCACTACGTCGATGGCGACTACAAAGACCCGGCTACGTTTCAAAAACTGCGCCAGGAATTGGGAAACGCCCAGCATCCGGCGCATTACATGGCCATTCCACCGGTGCTGTTCGGCACGGTGGTCGAACAACTGGTGAAGTCCGGTTGCGCGAATGGCGGACGGATCATCGTGGAAAAACCGTTCGGTGACGACCTGGCCTCCGCCCAGGCACTCAACAAAATTCTCCGGAGTTCTTTTGATGAGCAGGACATTTTTCGCATCGATCATTTTCTGGGCAAGCGTCCGGTGAACAATTTAATGGTTTTCCGTTTTGCCAATACGTTTGTCGAGCCCTTCTGGAATCGCCACTATATCGAAAGTGTGCAGCTCACCATGGCCGAGAATTTTGGAGTGCAGGGCCGCGGCTCGTTTTATGACGAAACCGGCGCCATCCGCGATGTGATCCAGAATCACCTTTTCCAGATTCTGTCCAACCTGGCGATGGAAGCTCCGGTGCGTACGGACAGCGAAACGGTTCGCGACGAAAAAGTGAAAGTCTTGAAGGCCATGCCCGCGATCAAGGAAGCGGATATTGTGCGCGGGCAATTCCGCGGCTATCTCGCGGAGCCGGGAGTGGCCAAGGATTCGAAAATGGAAACGTTTGCGGCGCTGCGAGTCGAAGTAGATTCCTGGCGCTGGAAAGATGTTCCTTTTTATATTCGCGCCGGTAAAAACTTGCCGGTGACGTGCACCGAGGTGATGGCCAAATTCCGTTATCCTCCCACGGTGATTCAGAGCAGTAAATTGACGCAAAACCATTTGCGTTTCCGGGTCAGCCCGGATGTGGACATTGCTTTGGGCATGACGGTGATGGCGTCCGGCGAACAAATGATGGGTGAGCCGGTGGAAATGCTGGCCCATCATCAAATGAAACCTGGCGAGATGGAGCCGTACGAAATCCTGCTCGGCGATGCCATGGCGGGTGACGCGACGCTCTTTGCCAGGCAGGACTATGTCGAGGAAGCATGGCGCATTGTCGATCCCGTCCTGAAAGCGGCTACGCCCGTTTATGAATATGCGCCGAACACCTGGGGACCAAAAGAGGTGGCCGAGCACCTCGTGCCGCCGGGCGGATGGGACAATCCTGTGATTGCCAGTCCCGAGATTGCGGCGAAAGCGGGCTCTTTCAAATAATCGCAGCCGGAAAATCGTCGATGATCTTCGGCCAGGCGTGGTTGCACTGAAAACAAGATGAACGATTCCTCGACAATCTCCCTGAGCGCCGGAGATGTTCGCGCTATCTTTTGGCCAGATGCTGGGATGCTGTGCGTTTCGCTGAGTTTCCGCGGAGAGGAACAGCTTCGACGCATCGACGACCTGGAATCCGCGAAACGAAAAGGAAGCACCGCAGGAATTCCGCTCCTGTATCCGTGGGCGAATCGCCTTGCGGGCCTGCATTATCGCGCTGCGGGGCAGGATGTGGCTCTCGATCCAGCTTCTCGACTGCTGCATTTCGATGATCGCGGCCTGCCGATGCATGGCGTGCCGTGGGGCGAGCTCCATTGGGAAATTCTCGAAGCGAAAAGCAATTCAGTACTGGCTCAGCTGAATTGGAAGCGCCCGGAGATGGTTGAGCTCTTTCCTTTTCCTCATCGGGTACAGATGGCCGCAAACGTCACTTCGGATTCGCTCACCTTGCAAACCACCGTCTATGCAGATGCGGGATCCGCCGTACCGATCAGTTTCGGCTTTCACCCCTACTTTGGAATCTCTGGACGCCCGCGCGCGCAGTGGCGATTGCAATTGCCGGGCATGCGTAAGTTTCTGCTGGATGTGCGCGGAATTCCGACCGGTGTCGAGGAACCCTTTGGGCCTATCGACGGGCTGCTCGGCGACACAAGCTATGACGATGGCTTTGCTTTGCAGAGTGAGCAATCGTCCTTTTCGATTTCCGGCGCCAAGCGCAACCTCACGGTGACTTTTCTTGAGGGCTTCGCGAACGCGCAGGTATTTGCTCCTAAGGACAAGGATTTCGTGGCGTTGGAGCCAATGACCGCCCCCACAAACGCACTCACCACCGGCAAGGGCTTGCGCGTTACTGAAGCTGGCCGCGAGTTTCGCGCATCGTTCCGCATCAAAATGGGAGCGGCCACGTAGCGAGATTCAATTGGACAAAACAGCATGAACATTTATCAGACTCGCGAAGGCATCCGGCTGCAAATGAACCAGCAGCACGAAAGCCACTGGAACCGCTGGGGCCCGTATCTGGCAGAACGCGCCTGGGGCACAGTGCGCGAAGACTACAGCAAGGATGGAGACGCCTGGAGCTATTTTCCCCACGATCAGGCGCGATCCCGCGCCTACCGCTGGAATGAAGACGGTATTGCCGGCATCTGCGATCGTCACCAATATTTGTGCTTTGCGCTTGCGCTATGGAATACGCGCGATCCGATCCTCAAAGAGCGCATGTTCGGGCTCAACGCGCACGAAGGCAATCATGGCGAGGATGTGAAGGAGTATTACTTTTACCTCGACAACACGCCGACGCATTCGTATATGAAGTGCATCTACAAATATCCTCACGCAGCCTATCCCTATGAACAACTGCTCGAAGAAAACCGGCGCCGCAACAGAAATGACCGGGAATACGAACTGGTGGACACAGGCATTTTTGATCAGGGGCGCTATTTCGATGTCGAGGTGGAGTACGCGAAAATCGCCCCCGAAGACATTCTGATTCGCATCAATATCTCGAATCGTGGCCCGGAAGCGGCCCTCCTGCATGTTCTTCCAACGCTATGGTTTCGGAACACGTGGACTTGGGGACGCGACGATACTCATCCTCTTCTTTCTCTTCCGGCGCAGTCTTCATTCAAGGATGCACATTTGCGCTCGATTCTCGCCAAGCACTGGGAGCTCGGCGCATATATGCTGTATTGTGCCGGGGCGAACGAATTTCTTTTCACGGAAAATGAAACAAACAACGAGCGGCTCTTTAATTATCCTTCTCACTCACCTTATGTGAAGGACGCATTTCATTCCTATGTCATCGGCGGCAACCGCAATGCCGTGAACCCCGCGCAAACCGGAACCAAAGCGGCTTGCCATTACCAGCTTAGCGTTCCTCCCGGCAAGACAATTTCGCTTCAGTTACGGCTCGCTGCTTTGGTCGACAACCATCCTCACGAAGATCCTTTCGCCGATTTCGGTGCCAACATCCGCCTGCGTCAGCAAGAGGCCGATGAGTTCTACGGCACTGCGCTGCCATCCGGCCTGTCCGCGGACGCGAAATTGATCGTTCGCCAGGCTTTTGCGGGCCTGCTTTGGTCCAAACAGTATTATCACTACGTGGTTACGGACTGGTTGCAAGGCGATCCCACTGAGCCTCCGCCGCCACCCGAACGGCTGCAAGGCCGCAACAGCGATTGGACCCACTTTTTTTCGCGAGACGTGCTTTCCATGCCGGACAAATGGGAATTCCCGTGGTTTGCATCCTGGGATTTGGGTTTTCACTGCGTCGCGCTCGCCTACGTCGATCCGCAATTTGCCAAGGATCAAATCTTACTAATGCTGCGGGAGTGGTACACGCATCCAAACGGCCAAATTCCCGCGTACGAATGGGATTTTAGAGATGTGAATCCGCCGGTTCTGTCGATGGCGGCGCAAGCTGTGTTTGAAATCGAGCGCCATCAGTGCGGTGTTGCGGACTACGTGTTCCTGGAGCGCGTGTTTCAAAAAATGCTGCTGAATTTTACCTGGTGGGTAAATCGCAAAGACGCGCTGGGGAAAAATATTTTCCAGGGCGGCTTTCTCGGCATGGACAACATTGGCGCCTTCGACCGCGGCAATTTGCCGCCCGGCTATTTACTCGGCCAGGCCGACGGCACAAGTTGGATGGCCGCGTTCGCCAAAAACATGCTGTCCATCGCGCTCATTCTCGCCAAACGCGATCCTGTCTACGAGGACCTTGCCAGCAAATTTTGGGAACACTACATTTACATCGCCTATTCCATGAACAATCCTCACGACTCACCCACGTCTCTTTGGGATGAGCAGGACGGATTCTTCTACGACTATCTTTACTCCGAGAGGAACAAGAGATTCCCGGTGCGCGCGCGGACCATGGTGGGATTTGTGCCTCTGTTCGGCGGCACCACGGTTCCGGCAGATACGTTCGATCGCTATCCCGGATTCGAGCGCCGGCGCCAGTGGTTCATGGGGCATCGCCCCGATCTCGTGGAGAGCGTTCAGCCGGGTGTCACCCCCGCGAACAACAATCTTCTTCTCGGATTTGTTCGCGAAGATCAGTTGCGGCGAATTTTGACGTACATGCTGGATGAGAAAGAGTTTTTCTCGCCCAATGGAGTGCGCGCGGTTTCGCGATTTCATCTCGAGCACCCACTGATCCTGCACCTCGGCGGACAGGAACATCGCCTGGACTATGAGCCGGGAGAATCCACGACAGAGCTGTTTGGAGGCAATTCGAATTGGCGCGGTCCAGTGTGGCTGCCGGTGAATCACCTGATTCTGCTGGCGCTGCGGCAATACCATTTGTATTACGGCGACACCTTCAAGATCGAGTGCCCGACCGGATCGGGAAAACAGATGACCCTGGGTGAAGTTGCCCACGAGCTTGCCATGCGGCTGGCACGCCTGTTTCTACGGGATAAAGACGGCAACCGCGCAGTTTTTGGCGACAATTCCCTTTTTAACAATGATCCGCACTGGCGCGACCTGATCCCCTTCAACGAATATTTTCACGGCGACACGGGACGCGGCTGCGGCGCCAGTCATCAGACCGGCTGGACTGGGCTTATCGCACAAATCCTGATCGATATCAGCGAACTTTCTGACAGGAAACCTGTAACTTCAGAAGAAGACAACTTCTGAGTTCAGGAATATCCAGCGACTGCTGCCTTATTTTATTGGAATGCTGCCCGTGATCTCCTGATGTTCGTTCAGCATTCCATCTGGAATCACCACCACCACCCACGGCGTGCCGGGAGCGATGATTTTGCCGGTTCTGCTCAAGTCCACATCGTGGCCGGGGCGCAATTCTATTTTCTGTGTTCCCGGCTCTTCCAATTCCAGATTACTGGTTCGGATTTCCAGCGTATGAGCGCCGCTACCTTCCGCGTGAACGTGTAACTTAACCTGGTTACCCTCTGTGGTGTCGGTAGAAAACTGAAAATCAAAAGCTTCGTTCTTCTGTAAATCGAGATGATAGGTTCCCGCGGAAAGTGCAGTCAGCGTCGTATGCACGCTGCCGCGGCGAATCGCATATTTTCCCTGCGGCAATTGCGCGCGAAATTTACCGTCCGCGAAGTTCACGGCCACCTGAATGATGCTGCCCGTCTTTTCGTCGCGAAACTCGATGGGTTCGCGCGAATTGCGGTCGGCTTGTCCCTCAACGACCGGGGCGCCATGCAAGTCTTGCATCAGCCAGATCCACTCGCCTACCGGCTGCGTCCATACTTCCTTGTACGTCCAGCAAATCTGATTTGGCCAATAGGGCGCATCGTTATATTCCCTGGTTTCGATACCGACGGGCAGCGCGCCAACCATCTGGCCCGAGCGCACACTGTAGAGTGGCGTCCAGTCGTAACCTTCGCCATACATAATGCTCGCCGAGAATGGATTGCGACCGAGCAGCCACTCTGCTTGTTTTTGCGCCAGGTCTTCCGCGTCCAGATCGCCACGCAATTGCCCCGCAGCCGATAGCGCTTTGGCTTCCGAGAGCAGCACGCTGGAATTTCCCCGAAAATCAAACCAAACCGGAAATCTCCGCAAATAAAACTCGCCTCCTAGAGGAACGCCGCGATGAACCTGTTCTACATACGCATCGCGATCTGCGGCACGCAACGGCGTCCAATCCTTCGCTTGTGGAATCAGCCGCGCTTCGCTCTCTTTATATACCGCCGCGGGAAGCACTCCAAACGGCTCGTCGACCTTTGCCGCGACCTGCTGGTAATACTTTGAGTGCAGGACGATCGCCGAATACCACTTCATCCAATCCGCGTGATTGGGAAACGTTTCGCACAGGTGAGCTAACGCAACGATCGGTTCTTCCTCCTGGCCAATATGAAAACGATGAAACAGATTTTCGCGCTTGGGACTGGTGTAAAAGTAACCGGTCATCGGGATGCTCCACGGCTGCAGCGTCTGCTCCTGCGACGCAAGGATAAGATTGGCGAGCTGAAAGGCCTCATCGGCATATTTCTGATCGCCGGTAGCGCGGTAGAGATCGATTGAAGCGATGGCGCCAATCGAAAGTCTTTCTAGTTCGTCCTGAGCGCCATAGACCTCCGACAAAGGTGCGGCAGTTTTCAGGCCTTCGACCGCGTAGTTCCAGTCTTGCTCGGCAGTGTGACGGCTGCGAATTGCCAGTTCAGGATTGCTTCCTTTCAAGACGCGCGCCGCCAGCGCTTCCACCGCGGCGACACGAAAGTTCCATTGCGGATTGTTCACGGCTTGCCCAAAGCGATCGTCGGCATCACCGATAATTCCATTGGTCCAGTAGCTGATGAGCTGGCCGGTGGTGCGGTAACCATCGCCGAAGTTGGTCTTGAGCGCCCAACGCAATCCCCATGTTCCTTCCTCGATCAGGCGATCGCGCAATTGCGGATCGACGTCCTGCTGTTGGAGTCGCTCCGCGAGCGAAAATAGCGCGTAGGCCATCCCCGGCGTATTGCCTGTCGCGCTTAAATCGCCGGCATCGTGATAACCGCCGTTGACGATGATGCGTTTATCGCCGTGGATGCTGTAATCGTCGGTATGGCAGATGGCGTGGATGCCGGGAATCACAGTTCCGCATCGTTCGCTATACATGAAATTGATCGCTTTCCAGATGCTCTCTCGCCACGCTTCCGGCCCGATCTCAAAGGAACGAGTCGCGGTGTCGCCCGCGCGCAAGGTATATGTTCCCGGCGTCTGTAGTTCGGAGAAATCCAGCACCACATAATCGCCGAGCGGCGCCTTTTCCTCTCTCACAGCTTTTGTCAAAACGACTTTGCCAGTGGCTGGGTCCATCACGGAAAACTCATGGGCGTTCAACCCGCTGGCAATCGCGGTTTTTGTGGCGCCTGTGGTGTAGCCTGCATGGCTGAATGCGATTTTTCCTGACGCGACGTCCCAGCCCTCTACGTGGTCCGGATCGACGGTCTGTAGTTCCAGCTGATCAATGTATAAAATCGTTTGATCGCCGGGGTCTGGCAGCATTTTCGGGAGGCTATACGCGAATTCCAACCCCGTCACTTTGTCCCGGGATAACGGAGTGATTTCCCAGACAACGTGATTCCATTCATGATTTTTCAAAATGATGGATTCGTGGCGTCCTTCGTTGTAATGGTCAGGAAGGATGTGCGCGCCTTGGTTGTGCAGGACCAGCGACGCGGAAATGGCCGGCGCGCCGATCACGTCGGGATACACCCAGATGGAAATGCGGTTGTAGTGGCTCCAGTCCTCCGAGGGAAATTTGCGGGTGGCGATCAGATCTTCCCATTCGCCGGCGCCTCCGACTTTTCCGATGTTCTGGATCGAACGAATACGCAGCGAATGCTTTCCGTCTTTCACGGGAGAATCCGCGAGCGCCATGTCGCCGTCACCCAGGAACGACCAAGTGGACATGTCTTCCATGGAATCCAGGACGCGCGAATCCAGCACCTTTTTCTTGAGCCAGCGCGCTTCCGCGCCGTCCTCAAAAACAGCTTGCATTGGCATCTTTGGAGGGGCGTCCTGCGCAGTGAGCGACTTGCCGGTGCAGCCAAGCAGAATCGCCATGCCCAGCCCGGCGCCTACCATTCGACTATGCAACGTGGACTTCATGAGCATCTCCGGCCACACAATGTACCAGCAGGTGCTTCCTAATGACTCATTCCAAAGTATTATAGACCCAACTTCCGGCAGGAATCTGTGCGATCAGCTTCTGGCCGCGGAATGGATCGCAGTGTAACGCTCGCCGCGCGTTTGGAATCTCACTCTTCGGGGGAAGCAATGGAATATACCAATCTCGGCAAGACCGGTCTTAAGGTTTCACGGATTTGTCTAGGCTGCATGACGTATGGCGCGCCCGCCACCGGAGAAACCAAGGGCGGCAGGCACGCCTGGGCTCTGAACGAGGAAGAAAGCCAGCCGTTCCTGCGCCAGGCGCTTGATCTTGGAATCAATTTTTTCGACACCGCCAACGTGTACTCCAGCGGAGCCAGCGAGGAAGTTCTCGGACGCTTCCTGAAGGCCAACGCACGACGCGAAGCTGTGGTGATCGCCACGAAAGTGTTTGCCGTGATGCGAGACGAACCCAACGGCCGTGGTCTCTCGCGCAAGGCCATCTTCTACGAATTCGAGCAGAGCCTGCGCCGCTTGCAGACGGATTATGTGGACCTTTATCAGATTCATCGTTGGGACTACGAAACTCCTATCGAGGAAACACTCGAAGCGCTCCACGATTTGGTGAAATCCGGAAAGGTTCGCTATATCGGAGCATCTTCGATGTACGCGTGGCAGTTTGCGAAGGCGCTTTACCTTGCGGACTTGCATGGTTGGACGCGATTCGTTTCCATGCAGAATCATTACAACCTGCTCTATCGCGAAGAAGAGCGCGAGATGTTGCCACTTTGCCATGCGGAGGGCGCCGCTGTAATCCCGTGGAGCCCGCTCGCGCGCGGTCGCCTGGCGCGTCCGTGGCAGGCGGAACCAACCAAGCGATTCGAAACCGATCAGTTCGGCAAGACTCTTTATGCGCAGACCGAAGCCGCGGACCGTCAAGTGACCGATCGTTTGGGAGAACTCGCCGAAAAGCGTGACGTTGCGCGCGCGCAACTGGCACTGGCATGGATGCTTTCAAAGCCGGCGATCACCGCTCCGATTGTGGGCGCCACAAAACCGCAGCACTTGCGGGACGCAGTGGCGTCGCTATCGCTGCAGCTGACCCTGGAGGAAATCAGCGCACTCGAGCAACCGTACACACCGCATCCTGTACTGGGTTTCAGCTGAGGCGCCACGAAAACCGAAGTTGGAGCATTTACGCCGTTGTCGACTCAATGTAATTATTTTAGTTAGTGGCTGTTTCGAGCGCACGCAGGGGTATATTTCTTCAACCCAGCCCGGCGCGTGTACGATCGACAATGGGCGTAAGGAGTAAGGCCTTCTGATCACGCGAATTGCAGCGACGTTCCTGATTTGCGCTTCGCCGCTCTTCTGCCAGAGCAACACGGGCGAATTACGCCTGAGGGTGAGCGATCCTGCGGGCCTTGGGGTGAAAACCACGGTGCAAATCTCGAGCGACGCCAACCAGTATAGAAACGCTCTGACAACCAGCGAGCAGGGAGAGCTGGATGTATTGCGCCTCCCCTATGGGATTTATCAGCTGGAAATCAAGCCTGCGGGCTTTGCGGACATATCGGAATCGGTGGAGATTCGTTCCTCGATCCCAACGAACTACGCGATCCAGCTGCAGCTTCCGTCTGTGGTGCAATCGGTGTCGGTCAATGCCGTCGACACTCTGATCAATCCGGAACAAGCCGGGTCCGTCAACCAAATTGGTTCCGACACGATTCAGAATCGCATCAGTACCCTGCCTGGGCGCTCGCTGCAGGATCTGGTCAATTCGCAACCTGGCTGGCTGTATGAGGGAAATGCCGTTCTGCACCCGCGCGGCTCCGAATATCAGACCCAATTTGTAGTCGACGGAATTCCGCTGACCGATAATCGCTCGCCAAGTTTTGGGCCGGAGATTGAAGCCGATGACGTGCAATCGATGACTATCTACACGGCCGGAATTCCCGCGGAGTATGGTAGAAAAATGGGCGGAGTAGTGGAAGTGAACACGTTGGAAGACGCGCAATCCGGATTCCATGGCCAGGCTGTGCTTTCCGGCGGAAGCTTTGAGTCCGCGGGAGCGTTCGCGGCCGGCCAGTACGTTTGGGGAAAGAATACGTTTGGAGCGAGCGCCAGCGGCAGCATGACGGATCATTATTTGAATCCGGTGGTGCCGGAGAATTACTCGAACACTGGCACACTCGGCGATTTTTCCGTGCATTACCAACGGGACCTG
Source organism: Candidatus Acidiferrales bacterium (assembly GCA_963795535.1). Taxonomy (GTDB): domain Bacteria; phylum Acidobacteriota; class Terriglobia; order Acidiferrales; family UBA7541; genus Acidiferrum. The sequence continues at coordinate 31,345 of CAWCIG010000018.1, read as the reverse complement.
ACAACGAAAGATCGCCTGAGCCTGAGCGTGCGGCATGAACTTGCGCGATACGATATTCCGAACGAACTTGTGCAGCAAGCGGCGGGGCAGAGGCAGAACGCGGACAATTTTGAAACCATGGGAACCGTCTCTTACCAGCACACATTTTCCAGTAACGCCGTGGCAAATTTTCAAGGGATGGTGCGCGACAACGCAAATAATTTCTATTCGAACGCGAACTCCACGCCGATTGTCGTTTCCCAACACAACTGGTTTGGTGAGGGATATTTCAAGGGCTCTGCCACGATCAGCCATGGCCACAACGAATGGAAATTCGGCGTGGAATCCGACAACATATTTTTGAACGAGAATTTTAGTTACAGTATTACCGATCCAACGCAATTCGAGCCAAACACTCCTGCCACATTTCAGTTTGCGGCAAACCGACCGGACCTGGAACAGTCTGCCTTCGTGCAGGATCTGATCCGCTACGGTAATTGGACGGTGAATGCCGGCTTGCGGTGGGATCATTATCAACTGCTGTTGAACAGGCAAGCGGTGGATCCGCGGTTCGCAGTTTCGCGCTACTTCCCTTCTGCCTCCGTGGTGCTGCATTTCTCTTACGACCGCGTGTTTCAAACACCGTCGTTCGAAAATCTTTTGTTATCGAGTTCCACGGCGGCAACTTCGCTGAATCCAGTCTCTCTTCAATTGCCGGTTGAGCCGTCCGAAGGGAATTATTACGAGGCGGGGCTGACCAAGACTGTGTTTCAGAAATTCCGCCTGGACGCGAACTATTTTCGCCGGTTGCTCAACAACTATGCGGATGACGACCAGATCGACAACACCACGATCAGCTTTCCGATTGCGTTTCGAAAGGCCGTGATCTACGGAGCGGAAGCAAAGATCGATTTGCCGGACTGGAATGGCTTTTCCGGATTCGTCAGCTATTCCTATACGGTCGGCAACGCGTGGTTCCCGGTCACCGGAGGATTATTCCTTGGAGCCGACACGGTGCTTCCGACGACCGGCCACTTCCCCGATTCGCAGGACCAGCGAAACACGCTGCGCGGTCGCATACGTTATCAATTGGCGCGGCGCGTATGGATCGCGGGCGGGGTTCAATACGACAGCGGCCTGCCCTTCGACTTCCAGGGCGCCTATGCCGAGGCGCTCGCCGCATACGGACAGCAAGTTGTGAATCGAATCAATTTTCAGCGCGGCCGGATTAATCCTTCCTTCCAGGTCAACGCCTCAGCCGGCGCCGACATTTACAAATCCGAGCACATGAACATGCGCCTACAAATCGACGGAGAAAATCTGAACAATATCCTTAACGTGATCGATTTTGGCGGCCTCTTCTCCGGCAATGCCATCGGCCCATCACGCAGTGTGGCTGTGCGCCTCTCAACCACTTTTTGAGCGCAAACCGCCCACATCGTTTTTTTTCAATATGCGTCTAGCCGCATCAGTATTGGCCCTCTTCGATCAGAACTTCGACCACGATTATTTATGCAATCCCCTTTACAGTGAGCGGCTTGGCCAACAGCGGATGATCGGCCACGCTTAGAATCGGACTTCCGCTGTATTCGCTCATTGATCTTCCGGGTTCTCCCCTTCAGGCTTAGCGTCTTCACTCTTTTTGGAATAAAGCCGGGAAAACCAAAGCTTCGGGCCGCCCGACGGTTGTAGTTCAAAAGCGATACGGCTTGGAACCGATAACTCAATCTCCGTTCCCGCAGCCGCGCGACTCAGCAATCGCAATCTAGCTCCAATGCGATCGGCGCGCTCGCGCATGCCCGGCAGTCCCCAGTGGCCGTCACGTCCGGAACGCAAAATGTCGGGGTTAATCCCGATGCCATTGTCCCGCACTAAGACGTGCAATTGATTCCCGGAATATTCTATTTCTACAATGATCTCAGTTGCCCTGGAATGGCGGTACGCATTGGTTAACGCTTCGCGGCCAATGGAATAGATGTCGTCGCGAATCAGCGGGCGCAAAGGCCGTGGCGTACCTTCAATCAAAACGCGAAACTCTGCTCGCCCGGAAGGAGCCAACTCTTGCTGAAGCCGCGTGAATGCCTCTTCAAGGTTTCGCTGTCCAGCTTCACTGGAGCGTAACCCTCGTACTGTATTTCGCCCTTCCTCAATCACGCGTGTCATCAATTGTAGAGAACGGGTGACCAGGGGTTTTGCCGGAGAATCCTCCGGCAAACAATCGTCAGCAACATGAAGATGCATCGAGGCACTCATAAATCCTTGCAACAGGGTGTCGTGTAGTTCTTGCGCGATTCGTGTACGCTCCGAAAGGCGTTCTTCAAATCGCATGTTCAATTGCGCGGCCAACTGTCTCATGCGCAATCGGAAAACCAGCAGGATGACCAATGCTGCGACCAGCGCAACGGTGAGTTTAAACCACCAGGTCTGCCAATATTGGGGCGCAATCTGGAAAGCTACATCTGATTCTCCGCTATTCCATGCGCCTTCGCTGCCACTGGCCATCACCCTGAAGCGATATGAACCTGAGCTGAGATTGTTGTAGGTGGTCTCACGCGCTGCGACAGGATTGCTCCAGCCTTCGTCAAAGCCTTCGAGCTTGTATTTGTACCGCACCCGCTCAGGAACGGATAGGCTCAGCGCTATGTAGTTAAACGTAATTGTTCGATGCGGCCCGGTAAGGCGCAGCGAATCATGAATGTCAATCTTGTTGCCGTCGACCGTGACTCCATCAATGTGGACGAGTGCTGGCGCCGAACCAGGAGTCGCACGCGTCGGATCGACAACGGAGAGACCGCGATTCATTGAAAACCAGATCTTCCCTTTCTGGTCCGCAATGACCGACTGGTACCGTTTTACGCCCTCAATTCCTTTCAAGCCGTCTTCCAACCCGTACTCGCGAACATCTTCATCAGTTAACGTATTGCCGAGCAGCTTCTCGCGCTTAAGTCGCAACACGTGATTCGAAGTCGAGATCCACAGCCATCCATTTCTGTCCTCTGCAATTCCTAATATTTGCTCGTGCAGCGATGCGGGAAGTCCGGCCGGCGTTTGCAGACGCCCTGAGCGCAGAAACGCGAGACCCGAGGCGGTTCCGACCCAAAGTACACCACCGGAGTCAGGCGCAAGGCAATTCACAGTTTCCTCAGGCAAGCCATCATTGGCATGAAGCACACGCCACCGCCCTTTGTCGAACTCGCTTATCCCGTTCGGCGTGGCAAACCACATCGTGCCGTCCGTAGTTTCCGCAATGGCGGTCACAGTGTTCGAGGACATGCCATCTGCCGTGGTATAGGTTGTGAAACGGCCGTCTTTGTACTCGCTCACTCCCCCGCTCAGGGTGCCCGCCCAAACGGTTCCGTCGCGGCTCTCATAGACGGCGTAGACACTGTTTTGCGCTAGCCCATCTGCTTGCGTGTACGTTCTTGCGGACACCGATCCGTTTGAGAAGCGCAGACGCGTGAGGCCTCCTCGTTGCCTGCCAACCCACAGCTCCCCTTCGCCACCGGCTATCGAGTAGGCAACGTCTTGCGCAAGTCCAGCACTCGTCACGTCTCCGCTCTTTTCGCCGGCCAACCACTGTAATCCACCTTCGTAACCTGCGAACCAGACGCGGCCCGTCTGGTCGACATACACGGGCCCGCCGCTTTCCGAGGTCAGTCCGCTGACGGAATACGTGATGAACGCGCTGTCGCGCAGCCGATCGAGTCCTTGAGGACCTCCGAGCCAAACATTCCCTTCTCGATCTTCAAAAAGGGCGGTCACCGGCCCTCTCGTGCGCGGATTCCCAGCGTCCAGCGCGACTCCCTCCGGACTCAACCGGATCAATCCATTCGCTGTGCCGAACCAGATGTTTGAATCCCGGTCGCGAATGGCGGAAAGAACTTGCACATGGACGAGGGGCGCTGCGACCCCCTCGGCCGTGATTTTTGCTCCGTTCCATCGCAACAGGCCTCGATCTGTACCAATCCATAATTCACCGTTTGGTAAAACCAACAAGCAGTTGATCTTGGTTTCGGGGGGCACGCCTGACACAGAGAAAACCTTTCCGTGCCTCACGAAGAAAAGCCCCTTGTCGCGTGTACCAAGCCACAGCAAGTCGTCCGAATTTTCGGCCATGGAAGTGACGGCGGAATTGGGCTCTGCAAAGCGATGCGGCGTGACACCGGTGGCCCAACTGAGACGAGAGGACAGATCGTCATTGGTCACGCTGGAAGCGAGGTTTGCGGATTCCGCCGCAGGACTGACGACTTCGAACCTTCCCGCACGATAGGTCAGAGGACCGAGAGCCAGCGAGGACAAAAGAACTGAGCCATCCGGTCGCTTGATGACAGAGGTGATCCCGAATTCTGCTTCCTCCCGGCCCAGATCGAATTTCCCGTCGTGGTAACGCAAAATTTTTGTGCTCTTCAATAGAATCCAAAGATTTCCTTCGGCGTCCGCAATAAGCTGCTGAACCGCCCCGATGGGAAACGTGGTGGGAGTTGCTTGCTGGAACAGACGAAAACTCAATCCATCGAACCGAATAAGCCCTTTCTCGGTACCGATCCATAGATAGCCGTCTGCGGTCTGAGCAATGGCAGTCACGGATCCTTCCGTGAATCCTTTCTCGCTTCCCCAATGCTCGCGAATATATTGTGCGAGCAAACGGTTGGGATCGAGCGCCTGAGCCAGGCTGGCACAGCACACTATGGCGAACCCGACCACCAGGCTTCTGCGGAGCCATTGCCATTCCCGGCTGACGTCAAGGAAGGTATTGGAATTTCTCAACCACAACCTCATTTTCTTTCTGCAAGGGACTCTTTTCGCTAGCGACAACGTAAAACAGAAGTTGCAGAGTTTCCTGGCCGGGCGAAGGCACACCAGAAGTAAAGACGTGTTCAGAAACAACGGGGGGTCCTGCTTGTCCTGAGGACCAACGGATGGATTTGAAGCTGGCGCGTCCTGATTCCCATCGCAATGAATGAGTCAACGTGCCGCTGGGCACGGTAAAGGGAGCCACATTACCTGGAACATAGAACGGCTGTATCCCGTACTGCGCGTTATTTTTGCTGTCTGCATCTCCCCAGCGTCCGAACTCGATGTCCATTTCGCGGTAATGCTGGTCGCCTCCCCAGTCGTCGAATGTGTTCATGCTCAAGACTACGGTTGGATCCAAATGAGTGGTGTCACGCACCACGACCACGTAGGTTCCGTACCCGAGACTGCGAGTGAGCTCCAGTTCCGCACAAGACCATCTGTCAGACTTTTTGTGGATCCGGAGATGTAATGCCCCACTGGAGTCCGTCCATGCGTTATCACCGTCATACAGATTATTCAGTCCACCGCGATCGCCAGCAATCGTGCGCACCTTCCATTCGTACCCACTGAAATCCAGCAGTTTTACGGGCGCGAGTTGCGGTGTCCCCGCGCCTTTTACCACGGTCACAGCTACAACCGAGCCACCCTGCGTCGGCGCCACGTCCATTGTCGGAGGTGGGCGATACGTCGGCTCGACCAACATCGCCGCATACTCGAACCCCAGGTGCGTTTCCGTGCTCCAGGTAAGGTCCGGCCGAATGGAGATGAACGGTTTATCAGGCCACGGTTGAACCCACCACGGCCCGCTTCTGGCGTAGACAACAATTTGCTGGCCCGGGCGAGCACCTGTGACACGGCCGGCGATAGTGTCTACTCTTTCCCTACCTCCCTGGGCCGCCGGTGGAATTTTGGTGAATTCGACTGCCGGGAGTTGAGAAGATTTCTGCGGTTGGCGACAGCCGCTTGAGAGAATAGCCAAGGTGAGGAACAGAGCGACAGTCAATAGTCTGACGGAAACATGGTGGAAGTTGCACGGTCTGTAGAAGTAGCTCAAACCAGGAGTTCTGGGGTCGAATTCGTAGTGGAAGGACTCTAGTGCGTCGATCACGCGACCTCCTCGCCGTTGAGCAAGCGGCTAGAAAATATTCGGCGGCAAAAGAGCCGAGCACAAAAAATTTATTCTATCCCTTCTAGCAGGAAATAGCAGCCTTCACTCTCCCCCGCGACGCTTTCAAAGATCTTTGCAATTGCCCAACCCGGGCGCTTCAGCATTTGCTCCCACCAACGAGCGCGCTGGGTTCGGGGTTGGGTGGAGATTCGTCTCCGAGGCAGATTCAGTTGACGGCCAAGTTTATCTTTTGACGAAACTGCTTGCTTTCGCGTTGGCCCCGGGGGGATGCTCGCGCTCTACGGGCTGCCATCACAGGGGCGAACTCCCCTTGCGGACGTATTGCTCTTGCGGCGCTTTGCGCGGGACAATTGTTGGTTTGGGTTGGAGGGCTGATCTCCACGATGAACTCGTAGAGGGAAAGGAGTGGCGAGTGTAGCGCTATGCATTATCGATGGCAAATTATAGAGTCGGGTCTTGGTGCGTCACTTCAACTTAAACTCCGCGACTCAGTGTGTTTGGCCGGTCGAATGGATCGAACTCTTCCACGCGCGCGTCCGTTGTTTGAACCGTGATCGGCGATCCACTCTCAATGCCCCGCTCCTGGGTGAAGATCTGATAGCCTCGCGGATAGCACAATAGAATCAGCAGGATTTTACCGCCATACCACGGTTCGTTCTCACCGACGCAGAGTTGCACTTCCGCTCGCCGTTCGCGGTCCAAGAACGTGATACTTCGGATTCGTTTGTCAGCCGCGTTGTGTAGTGCCCGAAAATCGTTATAGATATCGTCGGCATGTTCTGGCGATTGGTCTGGAACAAAGAATTTCATGACTAATCTCCTGATTGGGACGCGTTTTGTCGGGGCTCACCTTGTTAGAATTTGGGAAGTTTCTTGCGGCGCTGAATCCAGTACGGGTGATTCTACACCCAGTGTACTAGCAATGCCCCAATCGATTGTTTCAATCAGGCGGCGCGCGCAAAGCAGGGTCGCTCGCTGCCCATTCCAGACGGCCATCAAAGACGGAGGGTTTCCGCACGCGAAATGAAACCGTGTTGTAACGAAACCGATCTCCGTCGAAAATAAAGCCTCGCACAGGGACATCTTTTGCGATCCAGGGATGTGATCTTACCTTATCGATTTGTTCCTGGGTGGTCTGCCCGGGGTCCTTATAGGAGAAGAATCGCATTGGAGCCGGCGACGCATCACCAGTAGAAGCGCTCAGCCTCGCGTTCAGGTCGTCGTCTGTAAATGTCGTGAACCCTCTAAGGTGGGAATCCGTCGGTCATCCATTTAGCGAATAGTTCAATGCGAGATTGCGGCCAAGGACCTTCTCCATTTGGGGGTGGGGGCGGCATTACCGCTCCACCGATTCCCCGGATGCGATCGTAGATGGCAGCAGCGTGCTTTTTGACGTCATCGTAACTCCCCAGGTTGAATGCCTTGCTCATGCCTCGAATGTCCCGTTCCGTAAAGAGCGGGCGAATGTCCGTTTGAAAGCTCGTTATTTTTGTCATTGCGCCTCACAGTCACTGGATTATACGGATGTCGCGGTCTTCTTCGTGAATCGAAAACTCCCTGTCTCTTGACGTCAAGGTATAGGATTTCGTTTCAAGTTTGCACCGACGAACTAAAGGTAACGTCGTTGATCTGCCCAAAGCTGAACTAAATCTCGTAAGCCCACATTCTTTCAGGCAGCAGTCTGCTGTGCAATTGGCTGCACTTCCCGGAGGAGACCGGTCTCCGCGTCGAAAATAAAGCCTTGCACAGGGACGTCTTTTGCGATCCAGGGATGTGACCTGACTTTCTTGATCTGCTCCCGGGTCGTCATCCGTGAATGTCGTGAACCCGCAGCCGGTGTAGTTGAGAAGCAGTATCTCTGTGGTTCCGAACACACGGGTTAGAAACGATAGGTTCCCCGAGAGCACCTTATGTTACCGCGGGTCCACCGGTTCGGATAACGTCAATATCGGCTTCCGGCAGACCCAAGATTCCAGGGAGGTCGGAGAGCCGTGGATCCATGCAGGTACAACTGCAATTTGGGGGCCGGACGATTCCCCAGCTTTGGATCATAATTTTTTGCGTGGTTGCGGTTTGCTTCTATCGCCTTATCAATAATACTCATCGTTTTCCTCCTGACAGGTTTTTGCAATGTCGCTCGTCCGACCGAATCGGCGGCGACGGAGCGATTACACTCGAGGTGCTCCGGCGAATCAATTGGACGATGGTATTGGGGCCCCGTGGAATAAACTACGCACCACGCCGTGCCGATATGTCCAAGCCATACTTTGGTGTTGGTCGATACGTTCGTCCAATAGACTCGTCATCGTGATTCTGGCCTAATCAGGGTGAGGCTGATCGAGCAATTATGAGCACTGCAACCAGTGCGTCTCACATCGAGCGGAACCCGGAACTCGCAGGACAAACCGTGGTCGTAATCGGCGGAAGCGCCGGCGTCGGACTCGAGACTGCCCGAAGAGCAAGCGCGGAGGGAGCAAAGCTAATCCTCACGGGTCGCAGTCCCGAGCGCCTCCAGCGCGCAGCGAGCGAGATCCACGCGCTGAGCACTACCGCCTTTGAAGCCACGGATCCTGCGCTGCTCGGGCAGTTCTTCCGCGACCTGCCGACCTCAATCGATCACATCATGGTGACAGCTGGCCGGCCTTACTACGGCCGCCTCATCGACTTGGATTTCGCCCACGCACGCCGTGCGCTGGACGAGCATCTTTTACTCTGCATCGAAGTCGCCCGGAATGCAGCTGATAAGGTAAAAACCGGGGGAACTTTGATATTATGGAGGGCACCGGAAGTCGCCGCCCGGGCATTGGCCTCGGAATCGCATCGACAGTGACCGCCGCACTTCCCGCCCTGACGGCCAATCCGGGCCTTGAGCTCGCACCTGTTCGCGTGAACCTGATCGCCGCCGGATTCGTCGACACGCAGTTGTCAGCATCACTCTTGGGCGATAAACTCGAAAACCGCCGCAGCCAGCTGCGAGCCGAACTTCCCATCCGGCGGGTTGTTCAACCAGCAGATGTCGCCGCACTAGCCGTACACATTATGACCAACACTGCCCTCACGGGTGCAACTTACGACATTGACGGCGGGCAGCAGTTCGTCGCCGCCTAGTCGGGGAATTCAGCTGGAGCATGGAAATCTGGACGGCGATTTGGCTAACGAATGAATAAGGAGGAAATATGGCGAGTCTGCGTGCGTTTCCGAGCAGTGATCCGATCCGCGGCGCCAGCGTCGAGACAGTAGACATGAAGTTCGAAGTGGCCGTCATCCCGGTCGCAGACGTCGACCGCTCGAAGGAGTTCTACACCAAACTCGGGTGGCGACTCGACGCCGACTTCCCTTTTGATAACGGCTTCCGCGTTGTTCAGTTCACGCCTCCCGGCTCAGGGTGCTCGGTTCAGTTTGGCACGAAGATAACATCGGCCACGCCCGGATCGGCCCTAGGCCTCTACCTGATCGTCTCCGATGTTTCGGCTGTGCGCGAAGATCTCGTCGCACTCGGTATTGAGGTCAGTGAGGTGTTCCACCCCGGAACGCCAGGCGCTCAGTTCCAGATCGACGGCAGCGGCCGCATCAGCGGGCCAGCACCCGAGCATGCCACTTACAGTTCGTTCGCCACGTTTCGTGATCCCGACGGCAATGGATGGCTGTTTCAGGAAATCACAACGCGGCTCCCTGGCCGAGGACTTAGTAATTTGGATGTCGCGACGCTGACCGAGCTCTTGCAAGAGGCCGAAAAGCACCACGGCGAATACGAACCTACCGCTCCGAAGCACCACTGGTCGGGCTGGTACGCCGCCTACATTGTCGCGCGTCAGGACGGCAAGACGGCTGAAGAGGCAGCCAAAGACAGCAAGCTCTACTTAGAGGGGGCACACTGATCACCCCATGAGACACTTCGACGCAATTATTATCGGGACGGGCCAGGCGGGCCCGTCCCTGGCAGCACGGTTTGCGGGCGCCGGCAAAAGGGTCGCTATTATCGAACGCCATAAATTTGGAGGCACATGCGTAAACACGGGATGCATCCCAACGAAGACGCTCGTGGCGAGTGCCTATGCGGTCCATGCTGCCCGCCGAGGTGCGGAATATGGATTCTCCATTGGTGATGTGCGCGTCGATATGAAGCGAGTCAAAGCCCGCAAGGATGCAGCCTCCGCGAGGTCTAATAAGGGAGTGGAGGAGTGGCTCCGAGGTACGAGAAATTGTACGGTCATACAGGGCCATGCCCGCTTTCAGTCGTCCAACACCGTCATGGTCAACGATGAAGTTCTGCAAGCCGACAAGATTTATATCAATGTTGGCGGGCGGGCCTCTATTCCCGACATGCCGGGGATTCATGATGTCCCATTTCTCACCAACTCATCGATGATGGACATCGATTTCTTGCCCGAGCATTTCATCATCGTCGGCGGAAGTTATATTGGGCTGGAGTTCGCCCAGATCTATCGCCGCTTCGGGAGCGAAGTTACGATTGTGGAAATGGGACCCCGCCTGATTAGACGGGAAGACGAAGACGTCTCCCAAGCTGTGCGCGAAATCCTGGAGGCTGAGGGCATACACATCCGGCTGAATGCGAAATGTATCTCGCTCGCGAAACGCGGTGGCGGTGCTGTCGTCCGCATGGAATGCAGCGAAGACCCGGAGGAAGTGGCAGGCACGCACGTGCTTCTAGCGGTCGGGCGTGTCCCCAACACAAGCGACCTGGGTCTCGAACGGGCCGGGGTCACGACCGACCAACGCGGCTACATCATCGTCGACGATCAGCTCCAAACCAGTATGCCCGGCATCTGGGCACTGGGGGACTGCAACGGCCGCGGCGCCTTCACGCATACTTCCTATAACGACTACGAGATCGTTGCGGACAATCTCTTCAACGCTGACCATCGCCGGGTTTCCGATCGGATTCAAGCCTATGGGCTATATATCGATCCGCCGCTAGGGCGATGCGGCATGACGGACGCAGAGATACGGAAATCCGGACGTCATGCCCTCGCTGCAAAGTATCCGATGAGTCAAGTAAGCCGAGCCTACGAAAAAGGTGAGACACAAGGTTTCATCAAAATCTGCGCCGATGCAGAAACGAAACAAATTTTGGGTGCTGCGATTCTTGGAGTCGGAGGCGATGAAGTGATTCACGTTCTGCTGGACGTGATGTATGCGAAGGCGCCGTACACGGTCATCCAGCGCGCAATGCACATTCATCCGACGGTCGCGGAATATCTGCCGACCGTCCTCGCCAAACTCGGGCCGTTTGCGTAGAAGGGAAGAACACGACCACGATGGAATCATTGCGTCTCGAGGCGGCATTCCTCTGATCGACCAGGGGGTGATTATCGGCGCAATAGGTTGTTCGGGAGGCACGGATTCCGAGGACGAGATCGTCAGCGAGGCAGGTGCGGCGGTAATTAACCAACTCCCGCCGACGAACAAATAGTCCAGATATCGAGAAAGCGTTGGGCAATCACCAGTTTCCAAGACTAACGAATAGATAGGAGAACGCCACGACAACTGCAAGCGCACTCACGAAGCCCGGACAGATTCGCCTGATACGGCGGACGCCTGCCTATTGGCGTGCCACGATCGACAACCCGCCGATCAACGTCATGGGCCCGGAAATGGTCCGGGAGTTCCAGGGAGTCATCGGCGCTCTGGAGACCGACGAGCATGTCAGGGTGGTCGTTTTTGACAGTGCGGTCGAGGACTACTTCCTGAATCACTCCGATTTCCTGGCCGAGCTCGAGGACTTGACCGCAATGCCGGCCGGTCCCACGGGCTTGCCGCCTTGGCCGGACTTTCTGGTACGTCTGACCCGCTTACCAGTCGCCTCCATCGCGCTCATCCGTGGCCGGGCGACTGGCAACGGGAGTTAGATCACGCTCGCCTGCGACATGAGTTTTGCCAGCCGCGAAAAGGCCATCATCTCACAGTGGGAGGTGGGAGTGGGGATGGTCGCCGGCGGCGGCCCCATGGCCCGCCTGCCCCAACTTATCGGCCGAAACCGTGCACTGGAGGTGCTCTTGAGCTCGGAAGATATCAGGGCAGACCGGGCCGAGGCCTACGGCTACGTTAATCGCGCCCTGCCCGACACCGATCTAGACGCGTACGTAGAGGCGCTCGCTACCCGGATCGCCGGGTTCGACAAATGGGCGATCGCCAACACCAAGCGCCTCGTCAACACGAGCCTGCCGCCGGAAGTCGAGCTCGGCGCCGGGTGGGATGCGTGCATCGCTTCGCTCGGGCGATCGGCCGCCCAGGATGGGATCAAAGCGCTAATGGCGCGCGGCTTCCACAAGCCGGGGGATGTCGAAAATCGGCTCGGATACTACCTGGGCCAAATCGCGCGCTAGGCCGGTGCCGACGCGATTCTCAACGCGGGAACGATGAGGCTGGGAGGCGCTCGAAGCCAATCTTGGCGGACATGTTTCGAAAGTCTGTGGTGATGTTTTACATTTTCTGCAGGAAGGAGGTTTGTATGTCTCAGAAAGCCAGCGCCGTAAAACGTGCTCAGAAAAGCCAAGTCCAACCTCAGCAACTCGGGCAGGAGGTTTTCAAAGCCATCTTGTCCGAAGATGTTAATTGGAAGCCGTTCCCGGCGTTCCCACCTTCCGTCCGGCTGGCCGTCGTCGTGGGTCAGCCCTCGGAGCCCGGCCCTTACACAATCAGGGTCAAAGTGCCCCACGGCGAGAAGTTGATGCCTCACAAGCACTCAGAGGATCGAGTCTATACCGTGATTTCCGGCGTCTTTTATATCGGACTGGGTGAGGAATTCGACGCGAGTAAGTTGGAAGCCTATCCACCCGGCGCCGTGATCATTCTCCCTGGCAACACGCCCATTTCCACTGGGCGAAATCCGGCGAGTACGTCACGCAAGTAACCGCGATGGGGCCGCTTGGACTGGAATACCTCAGCGCGAAAGACGATCCGCGAAACAACACCTCGCAGGAGGAATCTGAACAGCTTTTTGTAGGCCCAAGAGAACGTGATCGAGGAAACAGCGCGACTTGACGAGTCGTACACTCTGATCTCGCTAAAACATTTAGCTTCTTGTCAAATTGGAGGCTCAAGATGAACGATCAGCAAAAGAAGGAGCAGTATTCTGGAGTGCGAGATCAAGAGATCCGTGCGGCACTGGATCTGCATTGGGCGGCGTCCGATGCCAACGATTTTGAAACGGAGCACCGCATCTATCACGACGACGCGGTGCTGGACTACCCACAGTCAGGCGAGCGAACCCGCGGTCGACGGAACATACAGAACCAACGCGCTAGTCAGCCGAGCAGAAAGCGGTTTACTGTCCGACGAATCATTGGCGGCGGTGAACTTTGGATCACCGAATTCATCCTGACATATGACGGCAAGCCGTCCTACACCGTGAGCATCATGGAGTTCAAGGGCGATAAGGTTGCGCGGGAAACACAATACTTTGCGGATCCATTTGTGGCTCCCGCATGGCGCGCCCAATGGGTCGAACGGATGGACAGGTAATCTCGAGGCGAGAGAATTCGCAAACGACACCACCATTTGCGGTTTGCGGCATAATTGTCGAAAACAGAGATTAACGCAGAGACCCGCTAAGTCTAACGCGGTTACAGGAGAAGCCGAACCGTATGAAAATGGGGTATCGTTACAGCACATCCTGCGATGGAGGGACGAGACATGGATTGGAAACAGTTGGTCCAGCTTGCGCTGCTGGGTAACAGCGATTTGGAACAATATGCCGTCCTGCTGGTACGCGTTTCGCTCGGGCTGTTCTTCGCCATTTCCGGGGCAAACAAATTGTTTGTCGCCGGCGGCACGAAACCTGTTTACGAAACGCTCGTTAAGGCCAAAGTCCCGTTTCCCCACCTGATGGCTTACTTCGTGTCGGGCGTCGAGTTCGTTGCCGGATCCTTGGTGACCGTGGGGTTTCTTTCGAGCCCGGCCTGCGTGGCTTTATTGATCGATATGGTTGTCGCCACCCTGACCAGCGCGCTTTCCGCCATGCCTAAAGGACTTTCGCCTCTTAACTGGCTCGACGATTTCCTCTACCTTCCCGAAGTCCTGTACGTGCTCTTCTTTATCTGGCTGCTCTGCTCTGGTCCGGGAAAGTTCAGTGTCGATTACTGGCTCGTCGGCAAGTTACTGGGGTGATCGATCGACGAACTACATTTCTGGATGGCTTCCGAGACTTTTTTGAGTGAGTTAACCTAATGTCGCTCGTATTTGGCATTCTTTCCAGCAACCCGATTAGGCTGTGCACAGATGTGACTCGTTCTCAAACGTCTCAGAAAACACGTCAAGTTTGGTTTGCATCAACATAGGTCTGCTAGCCCTGATTTTATCAGAGCGTAGTCTACTTTGAGGCGTACACCGTCAGTAGCTTCAATGACGGCCCGGATCTTCCCTTCCACAATGCGGCCGTCGTTCAGTCGAACCGTGATCGGGTTGCCGACTTTGTATTCATTAGCCACAATTTGGGTATCGTCTTCGCCACTCTCGCCGCGCTTCATCCAACTAGACCTTCACGAACCGCAAGCGCATTGGCCGGATTCTAGGTAGCACGTCTTGAATCTATCATCCATTGGTTGCTCTAGGACAACGACGCACACCGAGCACTTTACTAGGATGGATGAAGAAGGAGTGGGCGTGACTCCGTGGTGGGTAGTTACGTCTCGACTCTAAACGAGGGCTGACTCCGCCCCAGCCTTCGTTACTTCAAATGACCTGGTTTCGGCTCCCCACCAAAAACACAAATCGCAACTCCGAACTCTTCGTCCGGCATTGCCTGCAAGCGCTCGCGAAGTTTGTGAAGGGTCGTTTCTTCCGACCCGAAACCGAAGCTCATTGTGCCTTCTCCGGTACAGGAGGGATAGCTGTGAAGTTTTGCGGCTAAAGGCGGGAGCAACGATTATACCAAGCGCTCGGGCCGGAAACCCATCAAAGACCACACTATTCCACGGGAAACCTGGAAAAGGCTCGCCAGGTGTATGAACTCTGGGCACAGACTTATCCGCGAGATTGCACAGCGCCAATCAACTTGCGCGTTATCTATCGTGACTTCGGGAACTATGACAAATCCCTTGCGGAAGCCCGCGAGACCGTCAGCCTCGACCCGAACGCTCTGAGTTACACCAACCTCGTCGGCTCCTACCTCCTTCTGAATCGGCTGGAGGAGGCCCGGGCCACAGCCGATGAGGCGCTGGCGAAAAGGTTTGATTCCCTCCACGCCAATTATTACGAAATTGCCTTCTTGCAGCACGATGCGGCGGCGATGGCGCAGCAAGTAGCATGGTCGACGGGCAAGACGGGAGTGGAAGACCAGTTACTCGGCTTGAAGCTGACACTGCCGCCTATTCCGGACGACTTAGGGAAGCACCGAAGTTCTCCCTCCAAGCGGCGGATTCTGCCGAACGGGCAGAGGTGAACGAGGTGGCAGCGAGCTACGAGGCTGCGGCGGCTCTGCGTGAAGCCCTCCTGGGCAATTCCGCCGAAGCCAGGCACCGGGCCACTGCGGCGCTCGCACTTTCCGCGGGTCGGATTTCCTCACCCTCTGGAAAGACGCCGACCCAGACATTTCCATCCTCATATCTGCGAAAACGGAATATGCGAAACTGCAATGAAGAAATGAATGGTGCTTAAACTATTTTGTTCTCTTCATCAACTCGTGCCGCCCTTCGGCCTGCGAATATTTCGGATTTTTGATCTTTAGCCAGCCGATGCTATTGCTTTTGTAGATGCCGTGTTTCCGCTTCGCTAACAATCCCTTCCAAATCGTTGTTACACACCTCTTCAAACAACAGCTTTCCCTCTCATTCGACGTGCTGCGCGTAAATGATTCGTTCCGGCTTGTTTCTCTCGATTAACTCCCGCAAACGTACTTTCCGTTCGATGAGCGGGTTGTTTCGCAAATCTTCGTGATTCAACCACATTCTCCCTGCGGCGGACCAAACGACCTCGCGGATAACAGTTCCCGAGTTCATCGGTTTGTTCAACACTGGCGCGTTTCTCGGTACTAATCCGACGGGCGAGCTGGTAAGTTCCGGGTTGCCGATCATTACCGCTAAGAACGGCGAAAGTCTTCTACTCCAGTTGAAATCCGCAGCAGATTTTGTGAGGGCTGTAGAATGGACCGCTTCTCGCCCGTCATACGGATAGGCGCCGGTAAAGCCAGCGAGAGTTGCGCCAAAGGAGAAAACCGATGCAGTTTGCTCTGATGATCTACCATACACCGGAAGAGTTTGCGATGCGGAAGAACGACTATAGCGATTCTCATCTCGGCGCTTGGCGGGCTTACTACAAGGCGCTCGTCGAGGCCGGCGTCTACGTCGGCGCCAATGCTCTTGAAGTGCCGGAGACGGGAACGACCGTTCGTGTTAAGGAGGGAAAGCGCCGCGTGCAGGATGGGCCCTATGCGGAGACGAAGGAGCAACTGGCAGGATTCATCATCCTGGAACTCCCTTCCATTGACGCCGCGCTCGAATGGGCTGCGCGATGCCCGGGCGCATCGATCGGCGCAGTGGAAGTCCGGCCGCTGGCGCCTGAAGCCATGCGCCGGGGGTTCACAGGATGAATAAAGGCAGTCAGGAGGACATCCAGAGCGCCGTAGGGCGGACCATAGAGCGCGTGGCCCGAGAATCCTACGGCCGTCTGGTGGCGTATCTTTCCGTCCACACGCACGACTTGGCGAGCGCTGAGGATGCCCTCAGCGAAGCGCTCGTTTCCGCGCTCAAGGCCTGGCCACGAGACGGCCTGCCGCAAAACCCGGAAGCCTGGCTGCTCACAACAGCACGCCATTCAGTCGTTGATGTTATTCGTCACCAGCGCGTGGTCTTAGCGAGCGAGCCGACGCTCGCACTCCTGAAGGAAAACTCCCCGGAGGCGACTTTGTCCGCCGAATTTCCAGATGAACGGCTGAAATTGCTCTTCGTGTGCGCTCACCCGGCGATCGATCCCGCCATGCACACGCCGCTTATGCTGCAGACGGTTCTGGGTTTGGATGCGGGTCGTATTGCTCATGCCTTCCTTGTCCCACCGAAGACTATGGGCCAGCGGCTCTTCCGCGCGAAGACAAAAATCCGCGATGGTGGTATCCAGTTTGAAATTCCGCAAAAGCGCGATTTGCCCGACCGGCTCGATGCCGTGCTGGAAGCTATTTACGCTGCCTTCGGAATCAGCTGGGACGACATGCTTGGCATTGACCCGCGTGGCTGCGATCTGGCAGAGGAAGCCATCTGGCTTGCGTGGGTTCTTCTGCAGCTCATGCCCAGCGAGGCTGAGGTTCAAGGCCTGCTGGCTCTCATGCTGCACAGTGAAGCACGGCGCTCGGCACGCAGGGCACTTGATGGCCGGTATGTTCCTCTTTCCGAGCAGGACCCGAAGCAATGGTCACTTCCTTTAATCGAAGAGGCGGAACGTCATCTCGCCGATGCTTTCAAGCGCGGGCGCTCCGGCAGGTTTCAGCTCGAAGCTGCAATTCAGTCGGTACATTCTGAGCGTGCACGCACTGCCCGCACCGACTGGGCAGCGATAGCATTGTTTTACGAACAACTGGTCCGCATATCGCCCGCGCTCGGCACACGAGTAGGATACGCCGCCGCAGTTGCGGACGCGGAGGCACCAGAAGCAGGACTCGCCGTTTTGGACGCGATTGCCCCGGACGCTGTGTCGCACTATCAGCCGTACTGGGCTGTTCGCGCTCACCTCCTGCAGCGCCTTGGGAAAAAGCGTGAAGCCGCAGACGCCTACGACCGAGCGATCGGTCTTGCGGAAGATCCCGCAGTGAGAGAGTTCCTGCTCCAGAAACGCGGCTGAGTTCCGCCTTTCTCACCGCAGTCTGAAACCCAAATCCGAACATAAACCCTGTATTATCAGTATCTCCAAGCTTCGGATTCCTTTTGCCGCCCGATGTAGAAATCAACCCACCTGGCTCGTCATCCATACAGAGGCGGCTTAGCGGTCACGCTTCGCCGCCCGAATGAGAGGTGATGCGATGTGCCCATTCTGTTTAGCAAGCATGGGGCTGATCGTCGCCAGCGCGACTTCCGCCGGAGGGCTGACGGCATTGGCAGTGAAGCTGTCTCAAAAGAAAAAGCCGGGACACGAGTCACTCCCAACTCAAGTGAAAGTAGCCCGACAGGCCAAGACCGCCGAGTCGGCCTGACAGGAATCGCAAGCAAGCAGCGATTTTGAGGTTCTGAATTCAAAAGGTGAGTCAACAAAGGAGAATGTCATGAATATTTCAAATAAGTCAGTCTTGATCACGGGCGCCAACCGTGGCATCGGCCGGGCCCTTCTCGATGAGGCGCTTCGACGCGGAGCAAAAAAAGTATATGCGGGAACGCGCGGCGCTCTACAACATCCTGATGAACGCGTGACGCCCCTGACGCTCGACGTGACCAACGGTTCGCAGATCGAGCGGGCAGTCGATGAGGTCGACACACTCGATGTCCTCATTAACAATGCGGGCATCGCCATCTACGACGATCTGAGCAATCTCGACGTGCTCGAACAGACCTTCGCGGTCAATTTTCTCGGTTTGCTCAAAGTGACCAACGCGTTCTTGCCGCTGCTGAAACGCTCCAAAGGGGCCATTGTCAACGACTTGTCCCTGGCGGGGCTCGCTCCCCTACCGATCATACCTTCCTACTCAGCTTCAAAGGCCGCGGCGCTCAACTTAACGCAGTCACTGAGAGCGCTCTTGGCCGGCCAAGGCGTGACGGTCCATGCAGTCGTCCTCGGCCCCGTGGACACCGATATGAACCGCGGCTTCAACATACCGAAAGTCTCGACTGAGTCCGCAGCCGTAGGCATCTTCGACGGCTTGGAAAAAGGCGAAGAGGAGATCTTCCCCGATCCCACGTCCCGGTCCATCGCGGAGGGCTGGCGCGCTGGGGTATCCAAGGCGCTTGAGCGTCAATTCGCCGCTTTCGTGCCGCAGCGGTCTGCCAGCGCTTAGGAACGTCTTGATTAGCGACAGGAAAACAAAGGAGAAATGATATGGCAACAAGCAAGCAGAAAATGGACCAGAAAGGCGAAATGAAAGCACCGCTGGTCGTGTCGCCGCAGGAGTGGCAGGTTGCGCGCCAGCAGCTCGTCGTGAAGGAGAAGGCCTTGACCCGCTCCCGTGACGCGCTGGCCGCCGAGCGTCGACGGATGGCGTGGATGGAGGTGGAGAAGAAGTACGAGTTCGACGGACCCAAGGGCAAGGAAAGCCTGCTCGATTTGTTCGAGGGCCGCCGTCAGTTGATCGTCTATCGCGCCTTCTTCGAACCCGGAGTGTTCGGCTGGCCCGAGCACGCCTGCCGCGGCTGCTCCCTGGGCGCCGATCAGGTCGCGCACCTGGCCCATCTGAACGCCCGTGACACCACTCTCGCCTACGCCTCACGCGCGCCGCAGCCGGACATCGCGCGCCTGAAGGCGCGGATGGGCTGGGAGATGCCCTGGTACACCATCACCGACAGCTTCGATGTGGACTTCGGCGTCGACCAGTGGCACGGCCACAATGCATTCATCCAGGATGGCGAGCGGGTGTTCCGCACTTACTTCATCAACAACCGCGGCGACGAGGCGATGGGCACCACCTGGAGCTACCTCGATATCACGCCGCTCGGCCGTCAGGAAACCTGGGAGGATTCGCCAGAGGGTTACCCCCAGAACCCGCCGTACAAGTGGTGGAACTGGCACGACAACTACGACTCTGAGGCCTCGCCTGACCCGAAGTGGGTCAAGGTGTCCGACGCTGGAGAAGCCGCCTTCCGAAAAGCTCATTCAATTGCAGAGTGTCGCCGGCGGTGAAGACCAAGTGATCGAAATCGCCGATCTTCTGAAAGAAATTCTGAATGTCGCGTTCATTCGAGAGATCGAGCGTGTGCCCTTCCGCTTTTCCGTCGAGCGTCGCAACTGCCTGTTTAACTCGATCCGCATTGCTAGACGCAATGATTGCCGTTGCCCCTTGAGCCACAACCTGCTGTGCCACTGCTAACCCGATGCCGGACGATCCGCCGAGCACCACAATTCGTTTCCCGGAAAGCTCCCCATGATTCTCAGTTTGTTGTTTTTGTGTCATCGCGTTCTCCTTTTTCTGCAGCCTACAACCCTTGCCACACTCCAGTAGATGGCTTCCATCCCTCATACGGCTCATGCATAATGGTCATACCTGCTATGCGTCTAGAGAAACTGCGGCAAGTCGATTTGAACCTCTGGATCATCCAATACACAATCCGCCGCGCCTCGGTTTCGCGTCTTCTTGACATTGACTGAGCCTCAACTACCATAAGAATGGATTTGACACGACTCTGGAGGATGAAGTCATGAACATTTCAGTCCTCACCAGAGTCCCGTCTGGCCCGTGGAGAGAATCTGGGAGCGGCCCGGTTTTTTTGGCTTTAGATTCTTGTGGCGGAAGTAGGAGTATAGTTGCTGCCAGTGTTCTAGTCAGAAGGGAGATTCCCATGTCATTGCGCAATTGGGTTCTCGTACCAGCCCTTCTGTGGGCGACCGCAGGGCTTGCGCAGTCCGCCCATGCGGATATCGTCAACTCACAGGGACAGAAGATCGGCACCGCAGAGATACGCCCATCCAGCAGCGGTGTTCGCATCGAAATAAGCGTTTCGCAATTGCCGCCCGGTACGCACGGGATTCACATTCACAACGTCGGCAAATGTGAAGCTCCGGCTTTCACAAGTGCCGGTCCACACTTCAACCCGACTTTCAAGCAGCACGGAAAAAACAATCCAGAAGGGCCGCACGCTGGAGACTTGCTCAACCTAGAAGTGAACGCCGATGGAGTCGGCAAGGCCTCCCTTTTGGACCCAAACGCCACGCTTGGTGAGGGGCCAAACTCCCTTTTCCACGAAGGCGGTGCGTCGCTAGTGATTCACGCAAATCCCGACGATTATAAGACCGATCCGTCAGGGAACTCTGGGGCTCGCATCGCCTGTGGGGTCATCGAAAAGTAGGTCCGTTCGGGTTCGTTCGTTCCTCTACCAAGGACCAACTGCGCTATTGACCCGCATCACTCCGAGAACTAAACTTGCTCTTCGCAACCCCGACTAACAGAGTCCGCGCATGAAAACCCATCAGTATCGTCTTGTTCTGTACGAAAATGCCAGTCCAATGGAGTACGACGCAGACGAAATCTTTACGTTCAGCTATCTTCGCACGCGGTTCCAGAGTGAAGCGGCGGCCAAGCAAATCTTAGACGACCTGGCTGAGGCAATAGTCGCGGTGGACCGGTTGCCCCTCTACAATTTGCGCACATGTGGCATTCGCCGCGACGGCAGTCATGGGGAACCCGTCCGCCCGATGTCCGAGCGTGACCGGATAACCGCCAGCCCGCTTGCCACCAATGTTCCGTTGTTTCCAGCCTAACGAACTCCGTCGGACTTTTTAGCGCTCTCTCTGCGATGCTATATTTAGGTATTTGAGGGTTCGTATCCCTCTTCGGCAGGCGAAGATGTCGCACAGCACATTTCTCGCGTTTTGCATCCTCGGCACGCACTTCAGGAACTACACGTTCTTTCAGCGGAGCTACGGCATCTGCCCATGACGCACTCTGAAGACAGCGCGATGCGAACGCACGCAGAAGACGCTTTTCACAACAGCGAGGAGCGAACCCGCCTAATACTCGATTCCGCCGCGGAAGCGATCTGTGGCTGCGATTCTCTAGGTAACTGTCTTTTCGCAAATTCCTCGGCTGCGCGTATGCTCGCGTACGACGATCCCACGGAATTAATCGGCAAGAACATGCATTCGATGGAGCACCATACCCGAAAAGACGGCACCCCATATCCAATTGAAGAATGCCCGATTTATATGGGCTTTCAAAAAGGCGAGGCCGTCCACAGAGACGATGAGATTTTTTGGAGAAGGGATGGTACGAGCTTTCCCGTAGAGTATTGGTCTCATCTTGTCGTTCGGGAAGGTAAAACCTTGGGCGCGGTGATAACGTTCATCGATATCACCGAGCGGAAACAGGTGGAAGAGGCGCTCCGTAACAGCGAAAGGGAATTTCGCACCATTATCGAAGCAATTCCGGCTTTCGTCGTGAGCGCTCTGCCTGATGGTTCCGTGGATTTCCTAAGTCAAAGTTTGCTGGATTACACGGGTCTCTCTAGGGAGCAATGGCTGGGTTGGGGTTGGAGGAACATAGCACATCCCGAAGATGTCGACAGGGCAGTGAACAAGTGGCTGGTGGCGTTGACGGGTGGAGAACCTCTCGAGGTAGAGGTACGCTATCGGCGGGCGGATGGGAAATATCGCTGGTACCTGGGCCGCCAAGTGCCGCTGCGCGACGAGAAGGGAAACATCGTTAAGTGGTATGGGACGCTCCACGACATCGAGGACCGAAAACGGGCGGAAGCGGCGCTCCGTAAGAGTGAAGAGCGGAACCGCAGCCTGCTGCAGATCAACAATGCCATTATTACGAACCTCACCCAGCAGGCCCTCCTGCACTCCATTTCCGAGGCCTTGCATCGCGTCATCTCCTTCGACCGCTGTGCCATAACCATTTATCAACCGGAGAGAGATACCTTCCGCTTCCTCGCCGTGGAGGGGGATCTGCTCTCGGACTACTTCCGAGCGGGGCAGGAGGATAGCCGCAGCGAGACCTGCGCCAGTTGGGTGTTCGAGCATCAGCGGCCACTCGTGCGCCGCGATTTAGAAAAAGAGGGGCAGTACGCCAATGAGCGCCGCCTCGTGGCAGAAGGCATCCAGTCGATGTGTGCCTTTCCGCTGGTTTTGCAGGGAAAGTGTATCGGCACGCTCAGCTTGGTAAGCCGGGGAAGGGATCGGTATTCGGATGAGGACGCCGAGTTCTTGCAGGAAGTGGCGAACCAGGTCGTATTGGCGATTCAGAATATGCAATCCTACCAGGAAATTGACAGCCTGAAGGCCAGGTTAGAGAAGGAAAACGTTTATCTCCGGGAAGAACTGCGTACGGAGCACAACTTCGAGGAGATCGTGGGCAATAGTCCAGCAGTGCTCAGGGCGCTCGGCGCCGTCGATCAGGTCGCTCCCACGGATGCGACCGTGCTCATTTACGGGGAAACGGGGACGGGGAAGGAACTCGTAGCGCGCGCGATCCACAACCGCAGCCGCCGCAATGGTCGTGCCCTCGTGAACGTGAACTGTAGCGCCATCTCGGCTGGACTGGTGGAGAGCGAACTGTTTGGTCATATGAAGGGGAGCCTTCACGGGGGCACTCGAGCGGCGCATCGGGCGCTTCGAGCTTGCCCACGGCGGCACGATCTTCCTGGACGAGATCGGGGAGCTGAGCTTGGAGACGCAAGTGAAGCTACTCCGTGTTCTGCAAGAACACGAGTTTGAGCCGGTAGGGAGCAGCCGCCCTGTGCGTGTGGACGTGCGCGTGATTGCCGCCACCAACCGCAACCTCCGTGAAGCAATGCAGGCGGGCCTCTTCCGCCCAGACCTCTTTTACCGCCTCAACGTTTTTCCCATCGAGCTTCCCCCTTTGCGAGAACGCCGCTCCGACATTCCCCAGCTAGTGGCTTTCTGCGTATCCCGCTTCTCTAAGCGCCTAGGGAAGAAGATCGACGGAGTTTCACGGGAATCGATGGAGAAATTGATGAACTATCCATGGCCCGGAAACATTCGTGAGCTGCAAAACGTAATTGAGCGCGCGGTTATCTTGTCGGTGGATCCGACCCTTCGCCTGGACCGCGAGCTGATGTCGGTCGCCGCGTCTAGGAAAGGCATGGAGACTCCTGAGACGGATGCTCGAGAGCAGCGGCAGGAGGACCTCAAGTCTGAAAACCCACTCCCAACGCTGGACGAGGTAGAGCGAAACCATATCCTCACCGCCCTGCAACATGCCGGTGGAGTGGTTGACGGTCCAAAGGGCGCAGCGAGGATACTGGACCTTCATCCAAACACGCTTCGCCACCGCATGGGTAAGCTCGGCATCAAGGGATCTCGCCACCGCCGATCGTAGTTCCTCCAACATCAACTCGCGCGCGATTACCAAATGTGGTGATTCCCCCCTCGGTCCAGCACGGTTGAGGAAGCAGCCGTCTGCTCATCCTAGCAACTTGAGCGCGAATAGATGGCGGCAAGCCTTCGTAACTTATTGATTCTAGAAAAAATACCCTCTCGAGCGGTCTTATTGGGCTCCAGAGAGATCGCTTCAGATACGGCCTGATTTTGTGAAGGGCATGTCAATTGCTTTATCAAATCCAGAGGAGATCAGGTGAACCGCGATGCTGAGGATCACGGTTGTCGAATCGTCACGGAGCGCAGTAACCCTTCGGGTAGAAGGCCGGATAACGGGTTCCTCGGTCGAGGAGCTTCGCACAGCATGCGAGGTGCACACTTTCGCCGATGAGGTTAGGTTGTCCCTCGAGCTGGCGGACGTTTCATTCGCCGATGCCGCGGGGATACTACTCCTGAAAGAACTGGAGAGTCGCGGTGTAGGTCTTATGCACGCTAACCCGTTTGTGGCCGAACAGCTCAAAGAGGGAGCATCATTCAAAGAAATCTAGAGTCACAAAGTAGTTTGTACCGAAGACGGAAAGGGCCCTTGCTCTCTGAACTTTGGTGAATGGCGGAGGAGAGGGAGTTTCAATGCTAAAGCAAGCTGTATCTAGGAGGCGGTTATTGCCGGCGGGATCTTTGCGGAGCAGGCCATCGGACCTCTCAATTTTGGAGCCGCTTTCCGCCGCAAGCAGGATCGTCGCCTTCGTTTCTCACGATCTTCGCCACCCCTTGACCGCCATCCTTGCAAATGCGGAATTTCTCACCCGGTCAGATATTAGCGAGATGCAAAGAAGCGATACTTACCAGGAAATCCGTTGGGCCATCGACCGGATGAACGAGATGGTCTCCTCATTGTTGGAGTGCTCCAAAGGTCGAGACACTCTTCGGCCTGCCACCCGAAACATCGTCGACACGGTCGAGCACGCGATCCGGATGACAAGTGTGAAACAGGAGTTCCCGCGCATCACCATCAAGCATCATCATGAAGGCTTGGCGGTGGGCTGGTTCGATTCCAATCGTCTAGAACGGGTGGTCGCCAACCTGGTCCTGAACGCTTGCGAGGCGGTTTCTCCGGACTCGGGCCAGATCGTTATAACAACGACTGGAAATCGAGCCTGTTTGCAAATTGAAGTCTGGGATAACGGCCCCGGCATCCGCCCGACAATTCAGGACTACGTTTTTCGACCCTTTGTTAGCTGCGGAAAAAGCCGGGGCAGCGGACTGGGTCTCGCGATAGCGAAGAAGTTTGTGGAGGATCATGGCGGGGTGATCTATCTAGATGGGAGAAGTGAGACCGGAACTTTATTCAAGATCACCATTCCCTTTGCCATTCCGGAGCGAGCAATTGAATGAATATGACCGCAGACTCGACAGAATTCGCAGGGACCGCAGTGGCAAACGACGATCTGGACCTTGTCCATGCCATCCAGAGTGGAGATGTATCTGCTTTCGACCAACTCGTAGGGCTCGCTGGATTGATGTTCAGGGAAGGGTAGTACGTCTCCCAAAACCGTCAGGCCCATCCTTCAGGCCAGATTCCGGTCACGCACACCTCGCCGTGTACCTGTTCCCGGAGTTCTACCGGTCGTTAGCGTCGACATTCATTCCCCTCTCGGCCCTCACCATCCGACAACGGTTTGGCAATCATCCTCTCGGCAGTTGCTAATGCGCATAGAAGGTTCTCGAGAAACTGGCTGCACGCATGACTCCGGAATACCTCGACGTTTCAGATTGTTATTGAGCGGGAGATGGACGCGGGACGATTCGTCTGGTTATTGATAGCTCAGAATTGCTCAGAACGGGAATAAAAGGGCAATCAATTCAGTTCGTACCAATAGAACACGCTGTTCGACGCTCGTGTTTAAGTGCTTCCGAAGCCAAAACACTCGCGGTCTTAATGGCTTAGACGTTGCACCAATTTGCTCGGCTCAAGCATGAAATGCGCCAAGGAAGTTCACACCATGAAGAAAACAGATAGAAAAGATGTGATGCAGGCCCCTGCAATCGTTGGGAAGGTGGCTATTGTTGGATCACGCCAAATTGACTTTCCAGGGGGGAATCTGCAACCTACGGATTTTAACTCCGCGGCGGTCGTCTGCAATATTCCGAAGAAACTGCCGGCGTCTGCCAGACCCATCGAAAGTAAAAGCCTGAGCGAGACCGAGATTATCCGGCGTGCCCAAGATGGCGACGAGGCGATGTTTGAATACTTGTACAGGTTACATAGCAGACGTGTGTGCGCGATTTGCCTACGTTTAGTGAAAGACCCGAGCGAAGCAGAAGATTTGACGCAGGAATCCTTTTTGCTCTTGCTTCGCAAGATCAGAACGTTTCGTGGTGAATCGGCCTTCTCGACTTGGCTCCATAGACTGGCTGTCAACCGCGTACTAATGCACTTGCGTAAGAAGTCGCTACGGGTGGTCTCAATCGAAACGGCTCATGATCCGCACGATGAAACCGGCTCGTTCAGTATCGATATTGGGAGGCCCGACTTGTTGATGGAGGGAACGCTCGACCGGATAAATCTCGAACGCTGCATTGCACAGTTGCCGGTGGGCTACCGGACAATATTTGTCTTGCATGACATTCAGGGACGCGAACATCGAGAAATCGCCACGATATTGGGACGCTCGATAGGTGCCTCGAAGTCTCAGTTGCACAAGGCCCGTAGGCGGCTACGTGAATTACTTCACGAAATCCAGCGAAGCAAAGCGAGCGACGCGCGCGTTGCAGCAGCTTAAGCGTGCTTCCCGATCCGTCGAATTTACTGCTCCGTTCCTGTAGCGCTCATTGCTCCTGTTGCCTCGATCGGCCCATGGAAAAGCAATCATCAATCCAATACGGAGAACAGCAAGATCGTAGAGAGACCTCACTCTTGGGATTCGACAATTTGCAACCTCAATTCCAGAGTTCGCGCGAGAGACATGACCGAGACCTATTGGCGACAGAACCTTTACGCCCGATTCCGTGCCTCCGCCGCGGACGAGCACGTCCAATGGTTGTACACGTTTTGAGGATGATTGTGCTAAGTGCCGCTGTCGCGGAATAAAAGCGTCGAAGCGGTAGTTACAACAATGTAGCTTTAAACGTTCAAAGGAGAAATGATGAAAAAGCAGTGCTTGCGTATTTTGATCGCCCTAATCGGCGTCGCCGGTTTAGGCGTGGCCACCAAGGGCCAGGCTGTCGACCAAATCGTGGTCAAGATCCCGTACGAGTTTGTCGTTGCTGGCAAGACACTTCCGGCGGGGACCTATAGAGTGGACCGCTTGCGTACTTCACTCGCTCGAGCGCTGGTCTTCAGTAGTTTTGAGAATCGTGCGTCCGCAATCGTCATTCCAACTGAGGTCGTAAGTAGTAAAGCCAACAAAGCGCTTGTCAGTTTCGAACAAGTCGGGGGACAACTCTTCCTCAGCAAGGTCGAAACAGCTGACAACGTATTCACCCTTCCAGTGTCGCGTTCGGCAATTATGGAGGCCACAGCGAGATCAGGCAGCGGCGTTTCTAACACGGAAAGTGCGGCTGGAAGCTACTAGATCATTAATCCATACGGGGCGGCCTGCGGGCCGCCCTCTTCGATGTCTACGGAAACAGGAGGAAAAATGATCGTCTGCTGCGCGAAGCAATGCGCCTTCTGCCGATCGTCAATCGTGTCAGGGCAAAGATGGGTACGAGAGAAGATTTATGATCCCGCGCTCAATGGACGTGATCCAAACTACCACCGTTACCACGCTGAACCCTTCGCCGGGCAGGAGGGAAGCTGCTGGGAAAAACATCAAATGGAACAGGGAATTGCCCGGAACACACCCGCGCCGCTTAGAAGGAACACCGCAGAGCTGGAAGAAAAACAACTTCCTATGCTCATTTGACATTGGTGGGTTTGGGCGTACAGATCCGGACGTTCCCGCAGTCGCTCAAACGTGTCCGGAGGAGGAGAGAATCCCAGTGCTCTTGGATAACAAGGCCATCGTTCGCCGCCTCTACGAAGAAGTTTGGAATAAACGTAGGCTTGACGTTGTCGACGAGTTGATCTCACCGAGCCATGCGCTCAACGACCCCATCATATCCGGTTCGCAGATGGGTCCAGAGTTGTACATGCGGCGCGTGGTCGAGCTCACGACAAGCTTTCCCGACCTGCGTTTCACGATTGAAGACATGATTGCCGAAAAGGGAAAAGTTGGTGTCTCCTGGACGGTCTCTGGCACTCACCAGGGCGAGTTCCTGAATATTCCTGCCACGGGCAGCAAGATATTCGTGGAGGGAATAACCATTCACGACATCACAAACGGAAAGATTCTTGATTCGCATGCTAGATGGGACGCTCTGGGCTTGCTGCGACAACTCGGTGGCGCTTGTCGACAGAGGGCCGCTTGAGCGGCTTGACGAAAAAGAATGGCTGATCCGCTACACAATTTAACTGTGATGTCGGGTGACCACCAGCTTTCTTGTTTACGCCAGACGGCTCTAAAAGTCGGTTTCCATACATGGAAAGAGCTTTGAAGAAGTGAGGGGCGTCGAGTGTCTAGAATTTAGATGACATCACGATGCGAGATAGCTCCCGGATTGTCCGGCAAGCCGGAAATTGGCGGTGTTGTGGGAAATCTGGTGGCAGTCCATTACTGAAAAGTGTTCGCGATACTTGCCCACAATCTTCTGATTTTGCCACGCAGCGAAATCGCCGGTCCAGACTTGCTGATTCAACGACTTGCGAGAGTGGCACGCGCGGGGTTTTTGTCACACTGCGCTATTTCGTGATTTTGAAGCGGACCGATGCTTTGCTTCCTCGATCAGGCAATCTGACTCAACGTTCCAGTTCCCGCTTGAGCGCACACCCTACTGCTGGCTTGCGAAGTCCATCGAGTCATGGAGGGTTACCCTAGAGAGTTTCGGACAATGCAGAACATAGGTGTGAGCTCTGATTTCGGCTGTGGACCAGACTGATTTGTATAGAATCTGGGTACTCATCTCGAAAGAAAAAGTTTGGCTTTTCTGGATGTGCGATGTAAGCGGTTATATCGGCCTGAATTGCGTTGACATGCCATTTTCGGAGTAGCGGCCTGCCCATCTCATTCGACGGGATTGTGTGAATGCCATCAGACAAACCGAGCGTCATCTCGCCTTTCAAGTACTCACCCTCTTTGCAGTCAGTCGCTATAAGCTTGGAATTGCCGATTGCTTCAATCCAAAGTCGATGACGCACGCTTCCACCGAAAACTGAGAGAGTTGCGCGATAACCTGATATTTGTAATCAGCAAGCGGACGTGCAGTTTTAGTTTGTTCCGTGGTCTTCGTGAGCTGGTTCGGTGTCCAAAAGTCAATTTCCCACTCAAAATCTTCTCCGACACTCCGACTTGGCAGACCGTCTTCAATCATCCAACCTTCATAGTGAATATTCCATTCGAGGGACCTCTTCCACCGAAGGCTTTCCCGATTCCTGGCGCTGCCCTAAATGCCGTGGACCGATGAAGGTCATCGAAAAGCTCACCGCTGCCGAAATCCAACTTCGTTCTCCACCGCAGATCAGCGTTGCAGCATGAGACTACTCTCTCCAACTCGAAAACTCCGCGTTCTTCCGAGCGCTCCCTACTGCTGTGCCTTGTCGCACGATCGATCCCTTCTTCGTGCTTCTTCACCCACAGTTTTCACGACACTTTGCGGCCCGAGTCACTTTCGGCGCGCATCTTGTCATGTGTCGTGCCCTGCAGCACAGTCTCAGCACACTTCAACGCCGCTCCTTCCCACAATTGAATTTGCATAGGACCCGCGTCCACCGCGACCACGAGCGGCCACGTTCAAGGCAGAGCATTTTTAGCTTGGCGGCATGCCGATAGTAGGCGTAAGCAGAATGGAAACGTGACTAAGGCGGGCCGGTGAGCTAAAAATGTTTTGGACTAAACCGCTGCAAGGTGTGTGCGCTATGGGTTTTGCTTGATAAGTGGGATGCGACGTAGGGGGCATAGGCGGTAGGTAAGTGCGGAGACGAGCATGCTGGGTTGCAGTTCGGTGTCTTCTGCGGGAACTTGTGGGGCAAAATGCGGGATGCTTGACTGTCTGCGGGGTGATCTGAACGGCAAGAAGCAACAGCACTCCGTTGACTCGAAAGTGTCGAGCTCGTGGCGAGAGCAATTTGGATTCGTTTACGGTCGCTCATGAAGTGTTTTGGATTGCCGGTGAAGAGCGAACTTGAGGCAGCGCCTTGACCGCGATCATGCGACCTCGATGACAAACGGGACATTCCCGAAGCGAGCGGCCCGTGAGCCTCTCGTATCGATCACGATAATCCTCTTGCATCGTGGGCTCGGCAGAGCCTTCCTTTGGAGAAGCCATGCCGAGAAGTTGCCGGCAATGCTGCAACTTCTCCTTGCGGTGTCGATTGCCGAGGAACCCGTAGTAGCGAATGCGGTGGAACCCACTCGGCAGAACGTGGAGCAAAAATCGCCGGATGAACTCGTCTGCCGTGAGGGGCATGGTTTTCTGCTGATTGTTGTCGCGGTAGTCTCTCCATTTAAATTTCACTTGGCCATCTTCGATGTCGACGATCCGATGATTGGAAATGGCCACCCGGTGGGTGTAGCGGCCGACATAGTCCACCACTTGCTGTGGCCCGGCGAAAGGTGGCTTGGCGTAGACGACCCATTCCACGTCTCGCACCAAATCGAGATGACGGGTGAAAGCCTGCGGATCATGGAGTGCCTGAAGCGAAGTGAAGAACCGCAACTTGCCGGCGTCGAAGGCCTCCTGCAGATACTGCAGGAACAATCGCCGGAACAGCCGAGAGAGCACCTTTACTGGTAAGAAAAAGTTGGGGCGGCAGGAGATCCACCTGGCACCATCAAGTGAAATCCCGCCGCCTGGAACGACACAATGCACATGCGGATGGAAAAACAGGTTTTGTCCCCAACTGTGAAGTATGGCGAAAAAACCGATCTCGGCGCCCAGATGTTGGGGATCGGCAGCGATGGTCGACAAGGTCTCGGCAGTGGCTCGGAAGAGTATGCCGTAGACGAGATTTTTGTTCTGGTAAGCGATGGAAGCAACCGGTTCGGGAATGGTGAAGACGACATGAAAATAGTGCGTGTCGAGAACTTCGGAGGTTCGTTTTTCAACCCACTCTGCACGTGCGAGGGACTGACATTTTGGGCAATGACGATCCCCGCAGCTGTCGTAGCAGGGCCGCTCGTGATTGCAGCAGTCGCAGCGCTCGAGATGACCGCCGAGAGCTGCGGTTCGACACACCTCGATCGCGGTCATGACGCGCCGTTGAGCGGGGAATAGCGACGCAGCATGCTGCTCACGATAGGCTTCACCGTAGCGGCGGAAAATGTCCGCCACTTCCAGTTTCGGGCGATCCAAGGGGCCCGGCGGTTAGAGGTGTTGCGACGGAGTAGGCTGGACCTCCAGCGAAACAGGGCGAGGCAGCAAATCCAGTGGGCTCGCTGTCGAGCACACTTTGCTGGTCGCGATGTGCAGATA
>CAWCIG010000017.1:0-165173 GCA_963795535.1 Candidatus Acidiferrales bacterium | reverse complement strand
TAGTGTGCCGTCCCGGAAATACGTTCACATAGTCGCTGGACTTTAGCAAAGATCGAATCCGCTGTGGCGGTCCACACGAAAGGCTGCGCGTGAGTGTTGGAAGCTCGCACATATTGATCGATTTTCTCGACCAGTTCCTTGACGCTGCGAAACGTGCCGCGACGAATGGCCTGCTGCGTAATGCGGTTGAACCAAATCTCCACTTGATTCAACCAGGAGGCATAGGTCGGCGTGAAGTGCACGTGAAATCGTGGCCGTGCGGCGAACCAGCGTTTTACGCGCGGATGTTTATGCGTGGCATAGTTGTCCACGATGATGTGCACCTCCAAGCATTCCGGCACGTTTTTCTCGATCTCTCTGAGGAAGTCCAGATATTCCTGATGTCGGTGACGCTGTCGGCATTGCGTCAGCACTTTGCCCTTGGCCGTGTCCAGCGCGGCAAACAGGGTGGTGGTGCCATGCCGTCGGTAGTCGTGGGTCACACCCTCGACATAGCCAAGTCCCATCGGCAAGAGCGGCTGGGTGCGTTCGAGCGCTTGAATCTGACTCTTTTCATCCACACACAAAACTACTGCATTTTCCGGAGGATTCAAGTACAGCCCTACAATATCCCGTACTTTTTCTACAAAAAATGGATCCGTCGAGAGCTTGAAATGTTTCTGACGGTGGGGCTGCAATCCAAAAGCTTGCCAGATACGGTGTACCGTCGATTTCGACAGCCGCGTCTCCGCGGCGATTTGTCGGATGCTCCAGTGCGTACCGCCTTTTGGTTTTGTTTCCAGGGTCTTGCGCACCAGGTGCGCCACGCGCTCGTCGTTAATCGGGCGTG
This sequence comes from Candidatus Acidiferrales bacterium, assembly GCA_963795535.1. Classification (GTDB taxonomy): domain Bacteria; phylum Acidobacteriota; class Terriglobia; order Acidiferrales; family UBA7541; genus Acidiferrum. The sequence goes on along the minus strand of CAWCIG010000017.1, from coordinate 164,344 downwards.
GGCGCCCCGGGCGCAACTCATCATGTAAACCGGCCACATCGTGCTTCAGGAATCGCCGCCGCCATTTGCCGACGGTGGCGTTGGTCAGTCTGAACTGGCGCGCAATGTGCAGGTTCGTCTTGCCGGAAGCACTCAACAAGATAATCTTGGCCCGGGTCACTAATCCCGCCGGAAGGGATCGTGAACTCGCCAAGCTTTCCAGCTGTTCGCGCTGTTCCGGAGTTAAAACCAAGGCCGCTTTCGGTCGTCCCATTGCCATAGACACCCCCCATTCTGCACTGGAGATGCCTAAATTCCCAGCAATACTATTGCCACTTATTTATGGGACAGTACACTAGCATCTCTTGCACTCTGTCTCGAACTTCCACATTTGACGTAGGAAGCGATTTCCATATATGCCCGGCGCTGATGCCCAGGATCGCCAGACGCTGGCTGAAATCGTCGTGCAGTTCTCTGGCTATCCGAGTGCGTTCCTGATCTTGTGCTTCAATTAGCCTGCCGCTCACGCCTGCGAGTGCTTCTTCGGCCCGCTTCCGCTCAGTAACATCGCCCACCATGCCGATGATCCGCAGAATCCTGCCTTGTCCGTCGAAGAAGGCATGCCCGGTCTCCTCCAGCCAAACTACGCCACTATCGGGACGTAACATCCTATAGCTAGTGGTCTGTCCAACAAATAACTGGACAAGAGAGCCATAGTCTATTATGCTGTGGTGGTGCCGCAACCTGCGCCAGCCCTGTGCCTTCAAGATGCTGACGAACAGCAATTACGACAATGGCTGGCTGCCTTCGGCACGCCGCAGCAGGTGGCCTTACGAAGTCAGATTGTGTTAGCCGCAGCCGAAGGGCAATCCGACAATGCGATCGCTCAAAAGTTGGACGTGAATCGCAAAACGGTCACGCTGTGGCGAGCTCGTTTTGAGCAGGACGGTGTAGAGGGCTTGTGGGAAGTGGCGCCGGGGCGGGGTCGCAAACCGACCTACGGACCGGAGAAGATCCAGTCGATTGTGAATGCCACGCTCCGCGGCAAACCCAAGGGCATGACGCAGTGGAGTTGCCGGCTGATGGCCGCCAGCCAGGGTGTCAGCAAGTCCACGATTAACAATATCTGGCAGAGTCATAATCTGAAACCGCATCGGGTCAAAACGTTCAAGCTTTCACGGGATACCAAGTTTCTCGAGAAGTTGACTGATGTCGTAGGCCTGTACCTGAATCCTCCGCAACAGGCGATCGTGCTCTGCGTGGATGAAAAGAGCCAAATTCAAGCGCTGGATCGCACGCAACCTGGCCTGCCCATGAAAAAGGGCCGTTGCGGAACCATGACCCATGACTATAAACGGAATGGAACGACCTCGTTGTTCGCTGCTCTGGAAGTCCTGCAAGGAAGAGTAATCGGGCAGTGTTACGAACGACATCGACACCAAGAGTTCCTGAAGTTTCTCCACCGCCTCGATCAAGAGTTCCCGGGAGAGATGCGCTTGCATCTGGTCATGGACAACTATGGCACCCACAAGCATCCTCGAGTCCAAGCCTGGATGAAGAGACACCCTCGTTTTATCTCGCACTTTGTGCCTACCAGTTCCAGTTGGCAAATCTGGTGGAGCGCTGGTTTGGAGAATTAACCAGCAAGCGAATCCGCCGCGGCTCCTTCGGCAGCGTGGAAGATCTCGAGAAGGCGATCAGGGAGTTCCTGGCGGTCTGGAATGAGAACCCAAAACCCTTTGTCTGGACCGCCACAGTGGACTCCATCGTGGCGAAGCTATCGCGATGTCGCCAGACTTTGGAAAAGATTAAGCCGGGTTGCACTCTACCGCGTACGCGAAAAACGAAACACTGAGTTGTCCACTTATTTTTTGGACATTACACTAGTCTGATAAGTAGGATTGTCGGGAGTGTGCCCAGTTTCGGTCGCGACATACGCCTCGCGGTCGTCTGGGTGGACTCTGGTGATAAATTGACGACCGGTATCGCGCATTGGCTCGTCCATCCAATTGAGAATATCTCCGTACCGTCGGCTCGCACAATCACATCGCTTGCCAAGTCTCGCTCGAACGCGTACATCCTTCCGGCTTGGACCGCCAAGCGTAAACGTTCTTCGCCTTCGCGCAGCTCCTCTTCCCCGTGCTTGCGCTCCTCTACAAGTGCTGCGAAGACCATGAAAGGTGCTGCAGTGAACAATAAGAATAGTTGAAGCGACAACACGTTTTTAAGCGGTTCCGATTCCAGGAATGGGCCTCGGCCGCGGGTTGCGCCCCAAATAGACAGAAAGGCAATGAGGATCATCGAAGTGCTGACCCCAGTTGAACCGAAACGAAAAGCAGCCCACAAAAGAAGTGGCACTAGAGAAAAAAACAATGCCGGTGAGCTACTTCTCCCAGGAGCAACCAAGTTCAGATATCCGGAAAGAGCCACCGCGGCAAGAAGCGCGGCTGCTTCGAGGTAATACGCACCTGATTTCTGGGCCCATGCCGACCTTTTGTCAACCCAACCTAATATGGCGGGTAACAAGGTGAGGTATGCTAGTGCCTCCGAAAATAAATAGATCCTCCAATTCGTCCAGTAGCTATCGGCACCGGCAACCGCCCCAACCAAGGCTCCGGCCAACGGTGCGAGGACCACGGCGAAGAATGAATACTTTGCCAGGGATCGTAAACTATTCAGCCGGGGGACGGCCTCGAAGGAATAACTAAGACAAAATGCTGCGGTAATTACTTCCACCGCATCGGCGAGAATGATCAAAACGATAGAACGAATCGGCCAGCCTGTCTGCAGGTCGTGGAGAACAAATGAGGCAAAGCCTGCTGCGATGAGTATTGGCCAGCTCTTCCGCGGCGCTAACAACAACACTGACACCAGAAGCGCACAGCCGGGCCAAAGCGGCGAGACCATTGAGGGATGTAGTAGCAACGACCCGCCGAGCATTGCGGTGAGGTAGGCCAGTGTGGCAACCAAACACACTAAGATTGCAGTGCGGAACGGGGAGCCCAGATTCGCGATGCTCCGCGATAGGCGACTACGGGCTGTTTCCGTGGCGTACCTCCAATGCCGTGGGAATAGTTAACAACGGCTTAGTTGGAATCCGAACCAGCCTGCATGGTCACTCCCGACGAACGCACCATGCTACACCCTTGCGAGAATGAACTGATAAAGCAGTCTCTCACGCTCGTTCGGCAGCAGGCGTTTCGGAAGATTATCGACTGACAGACGTTGAAAGCCTGATTCCAAGCGTCTCTTTGCCATTCCTTGACGTTTATCCGTAGGCATCCTATTTTCGCATTCACAAGAACTGCTTGGATTTTGAATGTTCTTGTGTAAATATGTATACAAGATGAAAATCGCACCCAAAGGCCCCCTCGCCTCCCGTTTGCGTCAGCGAAAGTTTGTACTGCTGCGCCAGTTCCCCATCCCCGATGACCTCCTTCCCGGTTCCGTGGTCTTGAACTACACCCGTTGTGGCAAGCCCACTTGCCACTGTGCCAAAGGCAAAGGCCATGAGTCGTGGTCGCTGGTGTTCATGGCCGATGGAAAAAGGTGCGCCCAACGCATCCCCAAAGAATGGCTCGCGGAAGTCCAAAAGCAGGTCGATGCCGGCCGTAAATTTCAGGATGCCGTGCGCGAAGTGCTCGCTGCCAACGCGCAACTGTTGGCGCTTGCCCGTAAACAACGTCAGCGATGAAAGGCCCCACCCCACGGCGCCTGTGGAACTACGTCACGCGGTGCTTGGGTTTGCGATCGTATTTCCGATCGCCCGGAGATGGTCGATCTCAACCACAGATTCCCGCCAAAGCTTTGCTCTGGTCTCTGCTGATCGGCCAGGTGCTGCGCACCTCGGCTTTCCTTGCCGTGGAAAGGTTAGTGCGTTCCTCGGCACGTCGTGCTCTGGTGGTGAGCAAGTCGTTTGGTGATGACACTCTTGGCTACTTCACCGAACGTTTAGATCCCAGGTTCACACGCACCGCCTTGGCGCAGATACTGCGGCGGGCCAAGCGCAACAAGGCTTTCGAAACCAGTGCGGGCATCGGTCTGGCGGTGGATGGAACCACCGTCGGATGGTGCGCGAACTCGGGTTGTTCGCTCTGTCGTCCCCACCGGAATGCGAGCGATGAGATCGCCGGCTATCAGCACCAGGTGGTCTTTGCCAGTGTGGTGGGGACCGGGCTATCGCTGCCTTTTGATGTCGAGCCTTATGGACCCGGGGATAGCGAATACGCCGCCGGACAGCGTCTGTTGCGTCGAGCCGTCGAACTGCTGGGCCCTCGCTTCGCTGCTTATGTCGTCGTGGACGGGGGATTCGCCACGGCTCCTTTTCTCCATACCGCCGGCGGTTTAGGCCTGCCGATTGTGGCACGTCTCAAGGCCAACTTGCCCGAACTGTTGACAGCAGCGCAAAAGCGATTTCGTTCCCAGCCCCCCAAACTCACCTTTCCTCACGGCGCTGATCGTATCGAACTTTGGGATGCCGAAGACTTCGATCCCTGGGGGAACCTGCGTTGGGAAACCGTGCGCGTCATGTTCTACCGGCAGCAGAAACCGGACGGCGAGGTCATCGAAGCGTTCTGGCTAACCGATTCCCCGATCGCAGAAGTCAGCAGTCGAGTTCTGTATCACCGGGCCAAGAGCCGGTGGGAGATCGAGAATCAAGGGTTTAATGATGCCAAAAATCGCCACGACCTCGAACATATCTGCCATCATCACCCCAACAGCTTGTTGATCACTTGGCTGCTCGCTTGCTTGGCGCTGACCATCGAGCGGCTGTACCGCTTGCGGTATCTGCGCCGCGGCACCCATCCCCCGCGTGCCGCCGCAGATTTCGTTCATCTGCTTTGGCTCAGCTTGTCCCGACGTGTACCTGCCGATACCAGCTGACTCACAAATTTCGCTGCGGCCTACCTCACCGCTGTCCTTACTTTTGCAATCTCGCTCCTCCGTCAGGGCGCTCCGCCCGCGGATCTTCTTCTCTCGAAAATAGCTGCGTTTGGCTCGCCACCGCAGAACATCTCCCAGGCCCACCAAATCTAGCTCGCATTGCCGGCGTCCCTCCAAAGTTACGAAGTGCTTGGTTCGGCAGGGTCCTGGTTGACGGCATAACCGCCGAAGTAGAAACTGGAAAGGACTCGGGCGCATTGGGTGGATTCGGGGAAGGACGGCTGAAATTCTAGCAGCTACAGAGTCACTGACACCTACACACTGCGTTCTGACTTCAACTGTTCCACAATCGACTTATTTTCCGTAGCCCGCGCCCGGTATTCCGCCGCCATTGCTTTCCAGTGTTGACGGTCCAGTTCGGGCAGTTTCGGTATCGTTTCCTCAACATCTTGGGCAGCCTTCTCCCACTTGCTCAAATCCGAAGTTAGACCTGCGATGATTCTCATCCGAAGTGGATTCATCTGACGGACCTTATCTCACGATACCTCCATACATGTTAATGGTTTATGAAGCAAGCGAACGCAAGCGGTTCCACACCACGAATGGGGGGTATGGGCGGGGACTATTTCGCCTTCATCATCAACTCGTGCCGCCCTTCGGCCTGCGAATACTTCGGATTCTTGATCTTTAGCCAGCCTATGCTGTTGCTTTTATAAATGCCGTGCTTACGCTTCGCAACAATCCCTTCCAGATCGTTGTTGCAGATTTCTTCAAACTCCGCTGGAAAAGCAGAGACCTGATCGACCGATGGGGAAGATCAGCCAACCCTGGAATGCTGAATGCCAAAGGTGGATCAATGCTCCCCGCGACGGTTAGTCGTTTTCCACAGATTAATTAATTCATTAATTTTAACCTTGACATAAGACACACATGCAAGTAAAAGGCGAGCCTGTAACCCCACGTTCCAAACGTTGTTCCGCCCACGGATTTCCATCTGTTTTGCAAAAGAACATAGACGGTCAAAGAAAGACTCGGGGAGCGATCACATGATAAAGCTACTTCGGTTCTTGGCAATGTGTGCCATCGGTATTGCATTTGCGTCGGTCGCGTCGGCACAGGTCCATACGACTACTGACCCTGGTGCGATTGCCATCGGTCCAAACGGCGGCCAGGTGACACCGGCTGGCGGTGTAGCCCGTGTAGGCTCGTTTGCGTCGCCATCCAGCATTGTTGGCCCGCAAGCTATCCCAGCCGCTGCCGCTGGTCCGGACTATGGTCTATTCGGCTGCCAGGTGGACAACCTTCAGCCTCCTACCTGTTACGACCCATATCAGATGCGGCATGCCTACAATATTGACACTCTCATCAACGCAGGCTTCAACGGTTCGGGAAAGACGATCGTCATCGTCGACGCATTCCAGAACCCGAACATTGTGGCGGAGCTGAATACCTTCATTAGCTTTTACGGTCTGCCCAGTTTGAACGGGCTTGGCAACCCGCCCAATCCCAGTCTTGGCACGTTCACCCAGGTCACGCCGAATGGCCTGCCTCCCACTCCCTTTGACCCCACTAATGGAGATATGGTCTCGTGGGCGGTGGAGATCTCGCTGGACGTAGAGTGGGCTCATGCAATCGCCCCCGGTGCTAACATCACGCTGGTCCTGGCAGCATCGGACGCTGATGCCGACATTTTCAGCGCCCAAAACTATGCGGTGGCTAATCATCTCGGCGACGTCATTTCCCAGAGCTTCGGCGAGAATGAGAGTTGTATGGATCCGATCCTGCTCGAGCAAACACATCAGGTGTTTGCGGACGCCACGGTAAATAACTCCACGATTTTCGCCTCCTCAGGTGATGACGGCGCGGCACAACGGGCGTGCAACGGCTTATCCTTTGTTCAAGCCGTCTCCACACCTGCCAGTGACCCGCTGGTCACCGCTGTAGGCGGTACCGAGCTGCACGCGGCTGGCTATTGTCTCGAAGCTTTGTTCCCGCCATGCAGCTCCACGTCTCCTCCCGGAACCTACGAGGGCGAAATTGCATGGAACGAGCCTGCCTTTGGAGCCACCGGTGGCGGTTCCAGCGTATTGTACGACGAGCCGTCGTACCAGCAAGGAACGATACATGGCGGCAAGCAGCGGGGAGTGCCTGACGTGTCGTACAACGCCGCTGTGTTACATGGTGTGTTGACGTACCTCGACATCCCCCCCGACCTCCCGGCTGGCTTTTATCTAGTCGGTGGTACTAGTGCTGGCTCGCCACAGTGGTCAGCCATCCTAGCGATTGCCGACCAGAAAGCAGGATATAACTTGGGCTTTATCAATAAGGCGCTCTACCATATCGGTCAAGCCCCGCCACACTACTCAGTGTCTTTCTTCGACGTCACAAGCGGCAATAACACGTTCGACGGAGTGACGGGCTTCAATGCCGGACCGGGCTGGGACGCCACAACTGGTCTCGGTTCCCCAACGACCGATCGACTCGTCGGTTACTTGATCAAATTCGTCTCGCCGGGTGACGGCACATCCGCGATCGCACAGTCGGCGAATACGAAAGGCAATCCGTCTACACCTGGACACATGAAGACGCATTAACTAAAAGTGTTTTGATGCAATTTCTCCTTTTCAGGCCCCGGGCCACTCGGTTTCCATTTCTCTTTGCGAAAAGAACAAAGACATTCAAAGAAAGATCTGGAGGACAATCTCATGATTAAGGTATTTCGGTTCTTGGCAATTTGTACGTTCAGTGTTGCATTTGCGTCAATCGCGTGGGCGCAGACCTATCAGCAGGTCGACTATCCTGGCGCGATCGCCACGAGTCTAAACGGCGGTCCCAATCCGCAGGGCACGAGCGTCGGTAGTTACACCGACACATCTGGGGTCACCCATGGTTTCACGTTGACGGCGAAGGGCGTATTCACGTCGTTGGACCCCCCGGGCTCCACATTTACGGTACCCAACTTCATCAATCCGCAGGGAGTTATCGTGGGCGAATACTTGGATTCGAGTAACGTCAGCCACGGTTTCATTCTGGATGGGGGAAAATACACAGTTGTTAACGCCCCAGGCGCGGTCGGCACTGCTCTCACTGGTATCAACCCGTCTGGTGAAGAATCAGGATTTACCTGTACCGACCCTGCCTGCGGCACTTTTGGCGCTGCTAACACAAGCCAAAGTTTTGTAATTTCCAAAAAAGGCGACTACACATTCTTCAATCCGCCAGGCGCAATCAGCAGCACGGCCAGCACTGTGAACCCGTCTGGCGCGGTCGTCGGTGCTTACACCGATAGTAGCGGAGTGGGTCACGGATACCTGCTGAACAACGGGGAGTACACCACGATTGATTTTCCTGGGGCTACGTCCACTTTTGCTGGAGGGAATAATCCCGCAGGCGACATCGCAGGAGAATACAACGATACTTCAGGCGTCGGACACTCGTTCTTGCTGAGCAAGGGTGAATTCACGTCGTTCGACCCTCCCGGAACCGTCGGGTTCTCTGATGCATCCGGAATAAATCCTGGCGGTATCATCGTTGGGATTTATTTTGACTCTGCGGGCGCCGAGCACGGATATATCCGGACGCCTAAGTCTTGAGAGTTTGCCAAACCGGTTGACATTTTCTAAATGGCCTCTCGTCAATACACCTTTCTGCATTGACCTGGGGCCATTCTAGTTTGCTGAGGCTGATATATATCTGTCCATTTGGCGTGTGCGGCGGCAAGGCGCAGCTTTTCCGCGCAGCATTCTCACAGAGTTTCGCGGGGGCACAGCAGCAGGAGAGGAAGTCATGTCAAACCAAAACGTATTTTCGACCCTAATTGTCACGTGGGTTGCCGTACCGAGCCTAGCCATGTTTCTGGGTGCTCGTCCGGCCAGGGCACAAAACAGCTCTGCCGACTACGCCTTCCTGGTGGCTTCAGGGTTTCTTTGCGATCCCGGTGACTCTTCTACCTGCCAGGCCGTGGTCAAGTCAGCAGACGGCGATAGCTATGAGATGAGCGGTGCAGGCGCGCTCAACACGCAAAGTAAGTTGGTTCAGGCAGCCGGAACTTTCACCCACAAGGCCGCCAATGGAACCGTGCTCGAGGTGGGTGTCTGGATCGTGGGTGACCTCGTTAGTTTCGATTCGTACGGTATCGCACCGGGTACGCTTCGGCAATGGGGAGTAGCCCTTGGCCCTCAACCATTTGTGCCCAAGGGTCTATCGATGTCCTTTGGCCCCATGCCAACAGGCGGTCTCGCGGTATTCCATATTCGCCTTTTGCCGATGAGGGGAGCAACAAAAACCGCGGTGCTGCAAGTGAACTGCGCGTTGGGAGATGTGCCCCGCGAGCACTCGGTGGAAGGGATTCGACTCACCTTCGACAGTAAGGGTAACGAATTTTCTGAGGAAGTGAGCGGGCGCGTGATGTTCCTCGCGATGCGCCCCGAAGTCAGCACGCCAGCTAAGACACTACAGCAGGAACCCGTCCCAGTTTCTGCGGGAACTCCGAATAATTAAGGGCAAAAGTCAGGTCAAGTCCTGACGACAAATCCACCTGACGGTGATCCGAGCGCGGGCCGAACTGGTGCGTGCTCGAACAGCCTTAGTGAACGCGGCACGCGGGTTGGTGAAGTCTTATGGGCAGCGCCTGCCCAAGTGCGGCACACAGCAGGTGAACCGGGAGCTGGGCGCGGGATTGCACGCGGAGTTGCGCGAGGTTCTGGAACCGCTGCTCAAAGAAGTCGAATCACTGAACGAGCGCATCCAGGAGTTGAGTTTGCCGTGCCCATACCTTGACAATCTACAAGACCTATTGTAGATAACCATGGTATGGCGAAGCCGAACGATCTCGTCCAAGGAATGCTCGACCTTTTGATTCTCAAGACTGTTTCGCTCGAACCAAAGCATGGTTGGGCAATTGCGGAACGCATTCAACAGATGTCAGGTGAAGTGCTGCAAGTACAGCAAGGATCGCTCTATCCAGCATTGCATCGTCTCGAACAAAAAGCATGGATCAAAGCCAAATGGATGGAATCGGAGACTGGAAGACGAGCCAAGTTTTATTCCCTGACTCCTACGGGTCGCGCTCAGCTTGAGAAAGAAGCTGGAAATTGGAATCGGCTATCCGCGGCGATCAACTTGGTAGTTCAAACAACTTGAGGTGGTGCTTCATGTTGTGGGCTCGGCAATTGCGGCTCCGGTTGCGGACCTTGTTTGATCGCAACCGAAATGATCGTCAATTGGACGACGAGATTCAATTCCATCTCGAGCAGCAGATCGCGGAGAATATCGCTGAGGGAATGGCCAAGAACGAGGCCCGCCGTGCTGCGATGCGTGCCTTCGGCAATCCAACGGCACTAAAGGAAGAGATACGCGACACTTTGGGCTGGATTTGGCTGGAACAAATCGCACAGGACCTCCGTTATGGCGCACGAACGTTAGCCAAGAATCCTGGATTCACTATCACCGCGGTGTTGGCCGTCGCCCTGGGAATCGGAGTCAACACAGGCATTTTCTCGGTGTTGAACGGAGTGGCGCTGAAGCTGCTGCCCGTTCCTGCCGCGGACCAGATGGTGAGCGTGGACCAGATTTTTCATGGAAAGTTCCGCCGCAATCTGCATGGCGAGTCAGGACTGTTTTCATATTCCGAATACAAGGACTATCGCGAGAACAACCGCGTTTTTTCAGAGCTCCTGGCGTATGCACCGTTTTTAGGCGAAGTGCCACTGGGAGGCGAAAGCCCCAAACCACTCATGGGAGCAGAAACGTCATGTAACTTCTTTGATGCGCTTCGGGAGCGGCCGGCGTTGGGACGTGTGTTCGTAGAAGCGGATTGCACTGCACCGGGAGCCAGTCCAGTAGTAGTGCTGAGCGATGAGCTGTGGCGAAGCCGGTTCGCCGCGGACCCCCGGATTGTGGGCACAAGCATTTCGCTGAATCGCACGAGATTTGTCGTGATTGGTGTGGCCGCCCCGGGATTTCGGGGACTCGATCCCTGGCCGAGCGAATTTTGGGCGCCAGTGACGATGCAAAAGGCGCTGGAGCCCGACGGTGATTTACTCCCGGAAGACAACACCGGTTGGCTCGCACTGCTGGGACGGATCCGCCCCGGCGTCTCGCTCGAAGAGATTCGCGCGAACCTTGCCGTGATCGCAGGAAGGATTGACCAGCAATATCCAGGGCGAACGACCACGCTGGCGATCCATCGAGCCACATTCCTGGGGCGATCAGAGGAGCGGGCGGTCGTATTTGGCATAGGGAGCGTGGTGCTGGCGGCAGTGGGACTGGTGCTGCTGATTGCGTGCGCCAATGTGGCGAATCTCCTCCTCGCGCGAGCGTCCGCGAGGCAGAAGGAAATCGTAATCCGACTTTCGATTGGTGGAAGCCGCTGGCGGATCGTTCGGCAACTCCTGACGGAGAGTTTGTTGATCGCTTTTCTGGGAGGGGCGCTGGGATCGATGGTGGTGTTCTGGTCGATCGAAGGCATCGCGCGCTATTTGCTGAGGCATTTGCCGCACGACGTTCCGCGGCTGATGTGGGACGTCAGTCCGGACCCGCATGTTTGGGGATACGCACTGGTGTTGACAGCTCTTACGGGGATCGTGTTTGGACTGGCGCCGGCGCTGCATGCGACGCGACAGGACTTGAGCACGGCGGTGAAAGGGGATAGCACGGGGTTCCTGGGCAAGGCCGCGAGCGGAGGAATGCTGCGCAGCACCCTTGTTGGTGTGCAGGCGGCGGTGTGCATGGTGCTGCTCATCGCGACTGGATTGCTGATGCACGGCCTTTACTTGACGCAAACTGTGGATCCGGGCTTCGAAATGAAAGGGATTACGCAGGCCCGGTTTGATTTGTCGTCGGCGCAAGGTTACAACGCAGGGCACGCGCAAGCGTTTCAGCGCGAATTTATCGCGCATGTCGAGGCATTGCCTGGCGTCGATGAAGTGGAGCAAGCGCGAGCCATGCCACTAGGGAATCAGTTTCTGGGGACCGGGCTGACGGCCTCAGGAGAGACGGAATCGCGACAGTTTGAGTTCAATGTAGTCTCACCGGGATTCTTTGCAATGTTGGGAATGCCGATGGTACGTGGGCGAACGTTCACGGAAGTGGAGACGATGGCGGACGCTGCGGTGTTGGTGGTAACGGAGTCCACGGCGCGGCGGCTTTGGCCCGGACGAGACGCTATAGGAAAGACGCTGCGGGATGAAGAGAAGAAAGAATATCAGATCGTGGGAGTTGTGAAGGATTCGCAGGTTTCGCACTTGGGACATAGCGATGGGTTGTTCTTATACATGCCTGCGGGACCGAAGGAGCAAGACGTACTGCAACTGTTGGTGCACAGCAAGAACGGCGATGTCGCGACCATCAACGCGATTCGGGAAGCAGCTCGAGCCTTGGACCCGGATTTGATCGTGGACGTCACGAGGTTAGAAGACAACCTGGAGCTGTGGCGCACCCCATCGCGGATAGTGGCAGGGCTTTCCGGCGTACTCGGTGCACTAGCGTTGCTATTGGCTTCCATTGGCGTGCATGGCGTCGTTTCTTACGGAGTGAGCCAGCGCATTCGCGAGATCGGTATCCGCATGGCACTTGGCGCGGGCCGGCGCGACGTGATGAGGCTCGTGTTGCGGCAAGCGCTGCGGCCGGTGGTAATCGGAGGTGTAATCGGCATTATCGGTTCTGGGGCTGTTTCACAGGTTCTTTCGGATGTGCTTTACGGCATTGGGGCGCATGACCCTATTGCGTTCATCGGTGTCCCTTTGTTCCTATTCGCGATGGCCTTTCTCGCAAGCTACGTTCCGGCGCGCCGCGCGTCACGCCTTGATCCCGCGGAGGCTTTGCGCCACGAGTAAATAGTCGTCGGCGCCGACGTTATGTTTGTGGCTTCAAATCAAGAAATCATTCTAGACAAGTTCTTGGCACTAGCGACGCGTCAAAGATGCAGTCAGGGCTTACCGGGACCTCGCATGAAATTCACAGCCGTCGCTCACCTTGACACTCCTACTGGAGAAGGCATAGCATCCACCTAGAATGTCTACTAGAGAAAAAAGGAACGCATCGAATTGCTGCAAGGTACTCTGGATATGCTGATTCTGCGCACCCTGCTGCTCGGGCCAGCTCATGACCACGCCATTGCCATTGCGATTGAATTCAAACCCGATGATCTGTTGCAGGTTGAAAAACAGGGGTCGCTATATCCGGCGCTGCACCGGCTCATAAAGCACAGATGGATTTCGGTTGAAGAGGGTACCTCCGAAAACACAACCGCCGGGCCAAGTTTTGCCGTCTGACGGCAAAGGGGCGACGGCAGCTCACGCTTGAGACGAGCAAGTGGAACAAGCTGGCGGGGGCGATCGCCCGGATTCTACGGCGGACCGAGGAGAGTTAACCCATGTGGCGTCGCAAGCGAGTGTTGCAGGATCTCGACCAAGAGATCCACGACCACATTGCGATGGCGACCCAGGAAAACATTGATCGCGGCATGTCACCGGAGGAAGCGCGTTATGCGGCTTTGCGTAAGTTTGGCAATGTAACCCGAGTGAAGGAAGAGGCGCGTGAGGTGTGGAGCATCGTTTGGCTCGAGCAGTCGTTGCAGGATATACGCTACGCCCTGCGCATGCTCCGCAAGTCGCCTGGATTCACCACTGTCGCAGCCCTCACTCTTGCCCTGGGCATCGGTGCGAATACAGCAGTATTTAGTGTATTCGAAAGCGTGCTCTTGCGGCCCTTGCCTTTTCGGGATTCAGAGCGACTCGTTTCGATATGGGCAGTGCAAAAGGGTCAAGTGGATAGAATTGGCGCCTCCATGCCAGAGTTTCAAGACTACAAAGATCAAAGCCATTCCTTCGAACATATGGCAAATGTGTTGTCGGGCTGGACCTACACATGGACCGGGCAGGGCGAACCCCGCAACGTGAACTGCACGGGCATATCCTACGATTTCTTTCCGATGCTCGGAGTGAAGCCCTACCTGGGACGCCTTTACGAGCCCGAGGAATATCACGTGGATGGTGTACAGGTGGTCATTTCGCACCGCTTTTGGAAGGAGCAGCTTGGCAGCGATCCTCATGTCATTGGACGCAGCCTAAACCTAGACGGTACGGCCCAAACAGTTATCGGGGTAATGCCCTCTATCCCGGATCTCTTCCCGGAGACAGATGTGTGGGCAAAGATGGTTCCGGACTTCCGATGGATGCGAATGAGAGGGAACAAGTTCTTGGATCTTGTCGGACGGCTCAAACCCGGCGTTACACGCGACCAAGCCGAGCAGGAATTGACTGCGATCTTGCACCGAGGACCGGGAGAATCACCAGAAGTTTCCGTGCATCTCGTTCCGCTCAAAGATGAACTCACGGGAAATGCGCGATCGCAACTTCAGATCGTGATGGCTTCGGTCGCATTGGTTCTGCTGATTACGTGCGCGAACGTCGCATACCTATTGCTTGCCCGGACTTCAAGGAGACAATCGGAAATTGCGTTGCGCCTTAGCCTGGGAGCAGGCAAGGGCCGCTTGATTAGGCAATTTGTCGCAGAGAACCTCATTCTCGCAACTCTCGGCGGCATTGTCGGGTTCGTACTTGCGGTGGCCACCGTCAGATTGTTCGACCGCATAAGCAGCCTTCCGCGAATTGCTTCCATCGGCGTCGACGTTTACGCCTTGTTTTTCGCTTTTTGCATCACGGTCCTCACAGGTTTGCTTGTTGCCCTAGCGCCATCGACCTCCTTCTCGAGAGTTGATCTGATCGCCAGCCTAAAGGCAAGACGCCAAGAAGCCGGAAGCTTTGGAGGGCTGCATTCACGTTTATTGCTGGTTTCGGAAATTTCTCTGGCGGTTGTGCTGTCCGTTGCCGCCGGATTGCTCCTGCGAAGCTTCCGGCAAGCAGAAAGTCTTGACCCGGGCTTCCGCCCTGACCACCTCCTGACAGCCTATTTGCGCAATAACGATTCACGCGTCGGTCGTCAATTCTTCCCTGAGCTGGTCGAGAAGACATCTGAACTTCCGGGAGTGAGCGCAGCAGCGTTAGGCAAGTGTATGCCAGGCGTATCTGTGCCTGCGGCCACGCTAATCTTTAGTGACCGCCCTAATGACCCATTGAATGTCCCGAGTGAGGAGGCTTGCTGGATCAGCTCAGATTTCTTCAAAACGATTGGTGGTCGCCTCGTGAAAGGACGGATGTTCACAATTCACGATGATGCGAACTCACCTGCCGTCGTGATCGTCAATCAAGCATTAGTCGATTCCTACTGGCCCGGGCAGAATCCCATCGGCAAGCAGATTGGAGTGGATTATGTCGGAGCGGGCCGAAACACCAATGGTACGCCGCGCCTTCGGGAGGTGGTCGGGATCGTTGCAAATGTAAAACAGAACGGACTTGACCGGCCTGCTGCACCAGCTCTCTACACACCTTATCTGGACGAGACCAACCACGCCTTTGCGGGTTTCAATCTATTTGTTAGAGCCATCGGCCCGCCCACCTCGCTCGCGGGTACAGTTCGCGCACTTGTCCACTCGCTTCGCTCGGACCAACCAATTGATGCCATGCAAACAATGAACGATGCGTTATTTCGAGCACTTGCGCCGCGACGGCTCAGCCTCGTTCTAGTCGGATCGTTCGCATGTCTGGCCTTACTGTTATCTGCCATCGGCATTTTTGGAATGATTGCCTATACCGTCAGCCAGCGCACCCATGAGTTTGGTGTGCGGATGGCTTTAGGTGCGCAACAGCGGGATGTGTTGCAGATGGTCCTTGGCGAGGGCCTCGAGGTCGTGGCGATCGGCGTTTTCCTTGGCATCGGTGCCTCGTTGGTACTTACGCGGTTCATCCGCAGCTTGCTTTACGCCGTGGCCCCGAATGATCCGTTGACGTTCGCCCTCATTCCGCTAGTATTCACGCTCGTCGCGCTCGCCGGTTGCTACATACCTGCCCGGCGCGCTGCACAGGTCGATCCCATGGCCGCACTGCGCAATGAATAGAATTTAGTTCTTACCCGTTTATCGTCTAAGCGGTCAGCCAACTCGGATGCATGGACTGGTCTCCTGGCTAAGTCCCGATTAACGTCCAAGTGGGTCCCGGTGCCCGCTTTTGACTTGACGGGCCAGGACTGCGCTCCTCCCTTGAAGAAATCACAAGTAGGTCAGCCACCAATCCTGCCGATGCTGTTTGAGTTGCGCAAACCAAAGGCATGCCGGATAGAGAAGCAGCAGCACCACAACCCAGACCGCATACACCGTCCAAAGTGGGAATCCGTAGTCAACCGGAAAAAGCTCGCTGGGGCCTCCCATGGAGGGCGGCGCAATCAGCAGGAACGACTTTCCGCCGTAGCGCACGAAGTTCATCCCAATCGCAATCAGATGGGCCAAAAGCAAGTGCGTTCCGTAGTAGAAGAAGGGGACGCGGCCGAAAACAATCAGCGGATTGGTGAAATGAAAGTCAAAGTTTTCCAGCCACGCCATGACGACCATTGCCGGGCCAAGCGTCATCAACAAAAAATCGAGTGAAGGCGGATATTTTGTGACATTGAGAAAAGAGAGCACTGTAAGAACTGTTGATGCTTGGTGACTCCAACGCAAAGGATCGCCATAAATATTAACAGCACGCACCAGAACAAATGCTCCCGTAAGTGCCAGCCCCAGACGCACCAGAAAACGGCGGCGGCGATCGGCATCCCAATCGAACACCACACCCAGGCAATAACCACCAGCCACCACGCCAATCCAAGGCAGCACCGGATATGCGGGCCGGAACTTGACGCCGTCGAAGGCGATAACACCTCGCTGATACAAAACGTCCCAAATCCACGCCGCCCGCCCGAAACGCTCGGCCGAAACATCGTCGAGCAAATTGTGCAGTGCAATGATTGCTATGCTGATGCCCATAAGCACGCGCATTGGAAGATAAATCAGTCCGGCCAATGCGATCATGGAAAGCCCAATCGCCCAAAGGATGATCAGGAGCACGGGATTTGCCGTGAAGCTTACCTGCGAGAAAAAAATCAGCCGCAGTAATGTGACCTCAAGAACAATCAGCCAAATACCACGACTAATCAGCAGCCGCGACAGAGCGCCTTTCGAATGATGCCCGCGGGTCATCCAGAAATATGCGCCCAAGCCGGCTGTCAGCATGAAAACTGGTGCACAAAAATGGGTGATCCAGCGGGTAAAAAAGATGGCTGGAGTCGTCCGCGTAAGATCAGTAGGCAGGAACTGCTGGGCGCTTCGGGCCACATAGTCACGAATGTGGTCGATCGCCATTAACATCATGATGGCTCCGCGCAGAGCATCCACTGACTGAATGCGAAGCACCGATACAGAAGTTTTTGTTTCAGTTCCCGAGGCAGGCCGTCTGTGAGTGTCCATCTTGAACCTTCATGTCCCGGCTATTATCCTGCCTCCATACCAATGGCAGCGTGTTTGATTGAGAGCGCAGAGGTCGGATTATGAAAGCTGGCCGCCGGTGCGTTCCTGCACTTGCAAGTCTCCGTCGGCGCACGAACTGCGTCTTTTTCTGCCGCGGCTGTTTCTTCGTGTCACCCTAACCTGCTCAGCCCGTTTACTATCATCAATTCAGTGTTGCCCACCAAACATCTTTTCGATCACCATCGACCATGATGAGTTATTCGAACTCCCCATTCCTAAAGGGAGGCGGGTAGCCTATTCAATCGCCCGGTGACTTTTCGCATCATATGCCGTTGCTGGCATCCCCGCACAGGCTTCACTGCTGTTCTGCTGCTTCTGTCCACGACGACAGAACTCGTTGTACTCAATCTGATCCCGCAACATGATCCACCGTCGGATTCCGAGCTTGCGAGCCACGGCCACACTCGCCTTCCCGAGACCCTCCTGCACCAATTTGCGGCGGTAAAAGCGCTGCAACGCTGGATCCTTGCGTGCAGCATGAGCCCCCGCCTCACCCCAGAGAAACCGCAACAGCGGATTACCTTGTTTACTTAACCCACCGAGCCGCTGCCGCCCTGCACTTGAGTATTCACGTGGAGTCATTCCCGCATAACTAGCCAGGGCCTTGCTGTCTGCGAATCGGGGAACGAGCAAGTTCAATTTTGGGCTGCATCGAACTTATAGATGCTTCATCAGGCCAAATGCCCGTTTGAGCGACAACTCACTTTAGCGCACCACGCCGGCAAGGCCATGGTCTACTGGGTTATTTCAGGGCGGTGAGGCCCCCGTATCTGTATGCCGAGTTTCTTCAACACAATATTAAAGTGTTCTCGGTTGAAGTCGGGATTGCATTGCGGTGGCCATTTGTCCGGAAGCCACATTCTTGCATCGGGATACTGAATCAAGAGCCTCTCATTTTCTTCGTGATCGTATTCAAGCTTTTGCGGCCCCTGCGGTGGACCGACATGTCCACTGACCGCGACTGCGCCGTTCGGTCTCAGTTCGGTTGCGCAAGATGCTTGTTTCCCTCTTCCATGGCACGCCACCCCTTGCGCGAGAGTATATCTCAACGTCTATTGAGTTGACGACCAACGGCTTTGCGGCGTCGGTTCGAAATAGGAAATCGGTGCTAGTTGTGGTGTCATTTCAGACTTACTTTTGAGAGGATTGCTTGCAGGTTGGTGCAGGGAAGAACTCAGAGAAACGGCCGCATAAACACTGGTGATTGCACGTTATTGCAAATTGATTCACAATGGCTCACGGAAGCCCAAAAATAGACTTAGGATTCAGCGAACCGCCATTACTCAACGTGCTCACGAGAAACCAAGCGAACGCACGGTTTAGCACGTGTGAAGTGAGAAAACGATTTGGCCTTTCTCAAGATTGCTCACTCTTGCTCACCGAGAAGTTATAGATAAGCTAAAGAAAATAGGCCCAGCTTAGTGGTACGCTCCGCGGCCATTTGAATGACGCCTATACAAGGCAGGCACACTTGGGCGCTTAGGCCGGGGCGCAATCAAAAACTTAGTAATTGGACAGCACTGCCGCAAGTTCTGCCGTAGGCCAGAATATCTCCGCCCAAGAGATTCTGACGTTCTACAAAATTTCTGATCGAAAGACCCGAAACTTTCGCTACAGCAGAACTTACGACAGTGCCACTAAAGTAGGTGCGGACCGGGGACAAGTAGTTTCGCTGCACTCCGATGGGTATGTAACCTGTTAGAAGTTATAGTTCAACGTGAATTAGCAGTTACAGTTCAACGTGAACGTTACCGGACTATTCCCAGCTCGCATCCCTTCCTAGACGCATAGCCTAATTGCAACCTACGTTGACCTGTGAATAACCGAATCGCCGCTGAAACGATTCAAAAGGAGCTTGCATCAATACGAAAATCGGTATATTTTCGCCGGGCAAAGTCCGAGATAGCCGCCCATCCCGGGCCTCAAGTGTTGATCTCGTTGGTTTCCACGTGCTCGCCAGTCCACGCCTATCGCGTTCGTGGCTCGTTTGATTTTGCGGGCCTTCCTGCACGACATCTAATTCCCATTTTGCTGACGATCCCTGATTGCCCCAGAGCAACGACAGACACCTGCATAGCACGCCATGATCCTCTCAGCCGGTGCTGCGTGGATGGTGGGAATGCAGTTCCGGCGTAGGGCCGACGTTTGGCCGGCCTTTTACAATTTTTGGAGCACACGTGAAGTCAATCCGTAGAAATGTTGTTCCCCCCGCAGCTCTTGCTGCCGGGTTATGCGCTTTCCATCGTTCGCTATTGGGAATGTCGGGTTCAGGCAGAATCGCACCACTTTCCAAGATGCGGTTGAAGCGGTCCGGGTGCGTAGTGTGCCACAACCCACCGTATAGCTCTGCCAAGGTAACCTCTCGCAAGACCATTCTGTAAGCTAGGACACTGAGCGCTGATATGACCTCGAAATACACTGCAATCGAAGTGGCGGAGTGGATGCGGGAACAGTTCAACGAAACCTATTACCTTGAGCAAGAAATAGCGGTTTACACTATCGCTGAGAAGTTCGGCAAAGAATTTACCTATGACAATGAAAATGGCAACCCTGCTATCCGAAAGGACGTTCTCGCCGCGTTCAGGAAACTAACTAAGAAAACCGTTATTTGGGAGAGAGACGATCTCCGCTGGCGAAAACGAGAAGCGGGAGATGAAAAGGGCAGGCAACAAGGCTAGCCTTTATCCGTGCCTCCGCAATCTCACATCGGCTTTCCTGTTCGCCGAACAGTCGCCAAATAGCCAAGTACGCTCACTACCTCTGCGCCGTGGTTTCGGTGGTTTCTTGGATAGTTCGTCCAGCTTGGCTAACTCTTCCTGCGTAAGATTGCACAGCCGTGGATCTCGCTAATCGGCGTGCGCGTGGACAATGCCGCCTGATACGTCAATCGCCTGCTTAGCCTTGCCATCCCGTCTATCTGTTAGATAAGCCAACGTCCTAGTGCTTTTCCGGTTCTCCCATCCCCATCCCTCGCGAGACTTAGGATCTTGTGGGGTAATACCCGTGGGGGTTCAGGTCCTCTCTCCCGCACCATGACCAGTCACTTACAGCTCATTTCAGCACTGAAGTTTTGAGTCATTAGTCTTACGTTTTAAGTTTAGTTCCAGGTTTTTAGCTTGGGCCAGGCTTGGGATAGCGGAAGTTTGAAGTTGTGGCAGAGCAGGACGTCGTAGTGTTCCCAGCCCATGCCTAGCGGGGGTGCGATCTTTGGGCCGACGTCTACGCTGCCGCACCAATAATGTGCGTCGTCGAGGCCCCACTCGAGCAGAATCACGCTTTCTCCCGTGTAGTTACGCGGTCCCCAATAATAATAATTTTGATGAGCGCTGATTGCTTTCGGCAAGCCATAGCGCGGGCCGAAGAAATCGATGGCGCCTGCGCCGCCGTAATTGCCGGCGAGGATGGCGGTTTTGGCGCGCTCGTCGGGCGGAAGGGAATTGTAGACACCGGCAACCGTGGCGACCATTTCGGGCCAGCCGAATTCGTCGGCGAAATGCTGGGGCAAAACGCTGACCATGCCGTTTTCCGTGTGCGTCATTTTGATTCCGAGAGCGTTTATGTACACGGGAATTTTTTTTGGCGGAAGAATGGGCAGAACCAGCGGAGCGGCCAGAAGGCCGAACAAAATGATGATCGCGGGAATGGCGTAGCGCAGCCAGCGAACCCTGGCGTGCGTCTGGATCACGGTCTCCCACCGGACGGCGCCGGCGGCGTACAGCATGGGATAGATCGGGGCGACGTAATAATCCTTGCCCTTGAGGAACATCATCGCGGCGAGGAAGAGGATGTAGGTGTAGGCGAGAAAGCGGAAGCGCTTAGCGCTGGGATGAAACAGAAGATAGAAGAGGCCAGCGAGCCAAACGAACACGCTGCAGGGATTGAGCATACCCATTTGTTGCTCGAGAAAGGCGAGCGGGGGAAGCTCAACATTTTTATGCGTGGCTTTGACATTGCGCAAGTCTTCGAGAGTGGGGAAGTGGTGGACATACTGCCAGATGACATTGGGCAGCGCGATGCAGAAGGCGATGGTGGCGGCGAGCCAGAACCATTTGGTGAAGAGCAGGCGGCGCTCAGAAGATAGCGACAGGCCGACAACGACAGCGGCGACGAAGAAGACGGTGGAATGCTTGTTGAGAAGGCCGAAGCCGAGCAGGATGCCGCACCACACGAGCAACTTCGGTTGATCGCGGTTGACGACAAGAAGCAGAACATAGATGCAGCCCATCCATAACAGCGGCTCGATGGGGTTCATGGCCAGCCGCGTGCCGTTGGCGAGAATCACGGGAGCGAGCAGGACGCAGATGCACCCGAGGAAGATGGCCCAGCGCTTGCCGCCCAATTCGCGGGTGAGGAAACCGGTGAGCGCGACTTCAGCGCCAAAGGCCAGCGCGGGAAGCAGGCGAATGGCGTGCAGGGAATCGCCGAAGACCATGCGAAAACCGCGCGTGAGCCAGGCGATGAGGGGAGCGAAATCGACGTAGCCGAAGGCCAGATGATTGCTGCAGGCGAGGTAATAGAGTTCGTCGCGGAAATAGCCATAGCGGGCGTTGAAAAGCATTTGAATGAGGAAGCCGATGGCACCGATGGCCCACGCAAGGCGCGATTCGGCGGCGTGGGTTTGTTCCTGTAGGACGGCCTGGTTGGGCATTCGTGAGCCTCCGGCGGAAGAAGATACCACAGGATTGGCGGGGTCTTGCTGTGACCGGGGGAATGGAGCGCGGGATCAGTTGAGATTCTTCGCGAAGCGCTCCCCGAGATGACAACATCCGTTGGGAGAGACGGAACAGATTGCGAGAAACGAACGACCCGCCTCGGAAGGTGAGCCCTACAACGGCGAGAGAACCCGGCGGAAGAAGATAGCACAGAAACTCATCAGGGATGGTTGAGCGCGAAGCAGAGGGATTTCTCACTCCGCGGACTCCGTTTGGAACGACGGGTTGGGGTACGGATTAACCCAGTTCGGAAAGGAGGGATTCCATTTCGGAGCGGGCGTGCTGGTTGCCGGAACGCGTGGCGGCTTCGATCCCTTGGGTGAGAATGGATTTGGCTTCGCCGGGGCGAGCGTTTTGGGATAGGGCTTGCGCGTACATCTGGTAACCGGGGACGTAATCGGGGTTGGAGTGGAGCAGCGCGCGGAAATGAGTTTCGGCGGCAGGCAGATCGCCGGTGTTGAAGCACTCGAGGGCGAGGCCGTAGAGCGTGAATGCATCGGTGGGATTTTTGTCGAGGAATTCCTCGAGCTTCTGGCGACGGGTTTTCTTTTGTTCGGTCATGGCGACGTCTCGTATTATACGTGGAGGACGAAGGCAACCAAAGCGAAGTGAAAAGAGGGCGACATGCCACGATCAGGCAAAGACATGATGGCGAAATTCCGGGAAGAGCCAATGAAGGGAAAGCCGGTGAGCGCGTCGGCTTCGGAGATGGCGGAAGTGGTGCTTCCGGCGCAGACGAACGCGTTGGGAAAATTGCTGGGCGGACACGTAATGCACCTGGTGGACATTGTGGCGGCGATGGCGGCGAGCCGGCACGCGAACAGTTATATGGTGACGGCGTCAGTGGACTATATCGATTTTCGAAATCCCGTGAGCTTGGGGGAGATCGTGTTGCTCAAGTCCCACGTGAACCGGGTCTTCCATACCTCACTCGAGATTGGCGT
This sequence comes from Candidatus Acidiferrales bacterium, assembly GCA_963795535.1. GTDB lineage: Bacteria > Acidobacteriota > Terriglobia > Acidiferrales > UBA7541 > Acidiferrum. The sequence continues at coordinate 141,425 of CAWCIG010000017.1, read as the reverse complement.
GGACGTGTGGTCCGAGGATATTTTGACGGGGGAGAGGAAGCACACGACGTCGGCATTTGTGACGTTTGTGGCGATTGACGAGCACACTCGAAAGCCGAAATTGGTGCCGCCATTGATCGTCAAGACGGCCGAGGAGAAGCGGCGGTGGAAAGAGGCAGCGAAGCGACGAGAGATACGGTTGGCGCATCGGCTGATGGAAAAGCGGTAGGGACGGGGAAAAGTGAAAAGCAGATCCCTCATTCCGCAAAAGACGCGGCATTCGGGATAACAACCGTCCGGAGGAAATGAGCCGAGGATAGAAACTAGATTTTTGTCGTCGGCGAGTTCGTCGGACATAGAAATCTCCCGGAAGAAAAAAATGAGCTGTAAAAGGAAACGCGCAAGGTATCGCGGGCGTGGTTCAGTGCACGGGATAGTGTAGAGGATAGTGAGGTTGCGGGCAGGAAATTTTGTGGGCATGGACGCGGGGTCCGGCGCCCGTACGCGGAGAGAACCGAAGACCCCACATGCAAAAGCGGCATGTGGGGCACCCGGTTCCGCTACTGCGATTAGTTGGCGAAGCTGATGCGGATTTCATCGGCTAATTTTTGGGAGTGTTCAATGCAGGCGCCGATGGCGGGGCCGCTTAGGTAATTGCCTGCAAAGTGGAGGCCCGGGAAGGCGGCCCGGAGTTTTTCGAGGGCGGCGAGACGCGCGACATGGCCAAGATTGTACTGAGGCAGAGCGCGTGGCCAGACAGTGACATTCGAAAAAATGGGCTGATTTCGAATGGAGAGCAGCGGCGCGACTTCCCGATGGACGAGCGCGGCCAATTCTTCGGGAGGCTTCTGAACGATCTGGGGATTGGTGGCGCCGCCGACGAAGCTGGTGAGAAGCGCGTAGCCTTCCGGGGCGCGGCCGGGGAAGAGTGAAGAATTCCAGACACAGCCGAGCGCGTTCAATCCCGAAGAGCGAGGAATCAGGAAACCAAAACCTGCCAGATCGTGACCAACATCGGATTTGCGATAGCCGAGAGAGACGACCGCGACGGCGGCATATTCGATGGCGCTCAATTGGGAATCGAATTCGGGGTTGAGTTGCGAAAGAACGCGAGCCGCACCAATGGGGGAATTTGCCAGAACGATGCGCTCGGCATTGATGGCTTCTTCGCCGCGCGCGGTGTGGAGGCGGACGTGAAAGCGGGGAGCGTTGGCTTCGTGGCCGGGATCGAGGGGAGCGATGCTGGTGACTTCCACGTTGCAGGCCAGATGATCGCCGAGATTCTTGGCGAGGGCGCGGATCAGGGTTTCGCTGCCCTCGCGGAAGGTTTGCAATGTTGGTTTTTCGGCCGGAGCATTGCCGCGCTTGGCTCTCCTGGCTTTCAGAACCGCCGCACCGCCGCGAATCAAGCTGCCCTTTGCGGTTTCCGCTTCATACAGGATGGGAAATGCGGCGCGCAGGCTGAGCTTTTCGGGATCGCCCGCGTAAATGCCGGAGACGAACGGGCCGACGAGACGATCCAGGAACGTGGGAGAAAGTTTGCGGCGAACAAAATCGGCGATGGATTCGTCGGGCTCGGGCGGGCGGCTGGTGCCGAGAAGATCGCGAAAGACGGCAAGGCGCGTGCCGCCACTGAAAAATGGGGAGAGCAGTATGCCGGGACCCATGGGCACATTTTGCAGCTTGTCGTTCAGCAAGACGTAGCGCGGGGCTTTAGAATCGGCGAAGAGGCGCTGATCGAGAAGGCCGAGTTCGTCGCAGATGGCGTGGAGGCCCGCGTTGCCGCTGAAACTTTGCGGGCCGCATTCAAGGAGGAAGCCATCGCGGTAGAGCGTCTGAATAGCGCCGCCTGGACGAGGGCAAGCCTCGACGAGTAGTGTGGAGATGCCGGATTTTTGGAGGGCGTATGCGGCGGTGAGGCCGGAAATTCCCGCGCCCACAACGAGAGCCTGGACCTGGGTGGACATAGAAAGGGTAAAGTTCTCAGCTATAAGTTATAAGTTTTCAGTTCGGAGGGCAAAGAAAAGAAGTGGGGCCGCGAAAGGCGAGCAAAGAGGGATTCTTTCCGCAAAAGGCGCGGAAAGGGCCGGCGTTCCTCACTGCGTGGACTCCGTTCGGAATGACGGTGTTTGTTTTTGTGGGAGTGAGGGAGGAACCGAAGATGCTGGCTTGAAAGCACGACGCTACAAGGGAGAGAGAACCCAAGCGCCCACACGCTAGTTCGGCGTGTTGGGCATCCAGGAAGGTGGACTATAAGGTTTTGGAGAACAGGGGTCGCGCAGCTAGTTGTTGTTTTTCTAGGTAGGGATCGAAGGTCATGGCCAGGTTGCGGATGAAGATGCGACCGAGCCAGGCAGTGCGGATTTCCTTGTCGTTGATTACGACCAAGCCATCTTCCTGAGGAAGTTTGAGGCGTTCGAGTTCGGGCGCGAAGTATTCGTCGAAGCGGATGGCGAATTGTTTGGAGATTTCGTCTTTGACGATGACGGTGTGGCAGAGCAGGCGGCTGATAACTTCGCGGCGGATGACATCATCCTGGGAAAGACGATAACCGCGCATGGTGGCGATGCCGCGGTCGTTGACGGCCTTTTCCCAGGTTGGAATATCGCGGAAATTCTGGGCGTAGGTTTGCTGGATGCCGCTGATGGCGGTGATGCCCATGCCGTAGAGATCGGCGCCGGCCTTGGTGGTGTATCCCTGGAAATTTCGATGGAGGGTGCGGTTACGCTGGGAGACGGCGAGCTCGTCGTTTTCCTTGGCAAAGTGGTCCATGCCAATGTAGAGATAGCCGGACTCCAGAAACTTTAGTAAGCCGTTGCGGAAGATGTCGAACTTGTTCATTCCTTCAGGGAGGAATTTGACGAAGGAGCCCTGCTGCTTTTTAAGCCAGGGAACGTGCGCATAGCTGAACATGGCGATGCGATCGGGGGAGAGGCCGACGATCTGTTCGACGGTGTGGGCAAAGCTTTCGCCAGTTTGGTACGGGAGACCGTAGATGAGGTCGACATTGATGCTGTCGAAGCCAAGTTCGCGAGCGATGGCGATAAGATCGCGGGTCAGTTCATAGGGCTGAACGCGATGGACGGCTTTCTGGACTTCGGCCTTAAAATCCTGGATGCCCATCGAGAGGCGATTGAAACCCATGCGGCGTAGGGTTTCGAGGTGATCGCGCGTGGTGACGCGGGGATCGACTTCGATGCCGATTTCGGCGTCTGGCGCGAAGGTGAAGCGCTCGCGGGTGTATGTAAAGAGATCTTCGATCTGTTCCGGAGAGAGATAGGTGGGAGTGCCACCGCCCCAGTGGAATTGCGTAACTGCGCGATTGCGGGATACACCGTGAGCGATGCGATCAATTTCCTTTTTCAGCGTGGAGAGATAAGGAGGGGTGACGCGTTTATCTTTCTGGATGATGACGTTGCAGGCGCAGAAAAGGCAGAGGCTTTCGCAGAAGGGAAGATGCATGTACAGAGAAACGGGCGAAGCTTTGCGGTCTGCTTCTTCGATGGCGGCTTCGTATTCGGCGGGACCAAAAGTGTCCACCCAGACGGGCGCGGTAGGATAGCTGGTGTAGCGCGGACCCGGACGATTGTAGCGATTGACGAATTCTTCACCGACCGAAAGCTCCTGCTGCATCTCGCGGAGGGTGGGATTAATGATCGGCACGACGGCTACCTCCAACGTCAGGAAAACCCAAGATGCCGGCCTGAAAGCGCGGCGCCACAACTGTAAGAGAACCCAAGACTCACCGTTCGCCGAAGGCGCTCAGAGCGGGGTGCCCAGGAATACGAAGAGGGCATCACTTCACGGACTCCCTTCGCGACACGGGAACAGGGCCGTGGAGCGCGGCTTGCTGGCCGGTGAGGATGAAGAGTTGAGCATTGTCCACGGGCGTGTGCTGCAGAATGCCGTGGCCCAAATTCAAGATGTGGCCGTGGCCATCGAGTTCGGCGACGATGTCCAAAGTGGACTGGCGAATTTTCTGCTGTGGTCCGAAAAGAATCGCGGGATCGAGATTGCCCTGGATAGCGACGCGCGGGCCGGCAAGCGCGCGAAGTTCGCCGAGTGGAACACGCCAATCGACGCTGAGGACATTGGCACCGGCTTTGACCATGGCCGGGAGAAGATGGTGCGAGGCTTTTGTGTAATAAATCACGGGGACGGCGTTGCCTAGGCCAGAGATAACTTCCTGAACGGCGGGCAGCACGAACTCGGTGTAGTCGTGGAGATCGAGTTCACCGCACCAGGTGTCGAAGAGCTGGACCGCCGAGACACCAGCGGCGATTTGGCCTTTGAGGTAAAGAATTGTGGCTTTAGCGATTTTTTGCAGGAGATCGCGAAAGACTTTAGGTTGGGAGTAGAGAAAGCTTTTTACGGTGGCGAAGCCTTCCTTGGTGCGGCCTTCGACCATGTAACAGGCGAGCGTCCAGGGAGAAGCGGCGAAACCGAGAACGGGGACGTCCGGGCCTGCATAGCGAACGGTGCGGCGAAGCGCTTCCATCAGAAAGCCGGTTTCGAGTTCGGGATCGAATATGCGGAGTTTTTTTACATCGGCTTCGGTGCGAACGGGTTCGGGAAGATTGGGGCCTTTGTCCTCAAGTTCGAGAGGAAGGCCCATGGCTTCGGCGGGGATAAGGATGTCTGAAAAGATGATGATGGCATCGACGCCGAGGCGGCGGAAGGGCTGGACGGAGACTTCCAGCGCCAAATCCGGAGTCTTGCAGACCTCGAGGAAGGAATGCTTGGCGCGGATTTCGCGGTATTCGGGAAGGTAGCGGCCGGCCTGGCGCATCATCCAGACGGGGAGGCGAGGAACGGGTTCGCAGCGGCAAGCGCGGAGGAAGAGCTCTTTGCGGCTTAGAGTGGGGGCCTGGGGAGTCATAGGTAGATGGGAGCAGGATAGCAAATTGAGGGGAATCCTGCTGTGAGGTTGCGCACTGCGCGCTGCCAGGACACGCCTTCTGGCCAGGCGACATCAGCCTGTTCGACAGTCCGAAGCTAGATACAGCGCGCCTGCTGGGTTCTAGGCAGGTGACGGATAGTTACCTTCTGGCATTGGCATGCACGCATAACGGGCAACTGGCCACCTTTAACCGGTGGTGGGTGGTGAACGCGGTGAGAGGGGGATAGGGTCTGCTCATAATTAACTGAGTTGGGTGGCCATGGTGGTGTCTGTGCGGTGGCGCACTGCGGGAAGGGGTGGAGTGCGGTATACTCGGCCGATAAACGCGCAAACTGGGCAATAGCGTGCTCTCGGCTTTCGCGACCTCCCAGATCGGCGTGGACATAGCCGATGACTCATATATTCGTAGTGATTACAGTGTTGGCCTACCTCGCGAGCCTGGGTTGCTACCTGCGTTTCCTTAACACTGGAAAAGAATTTACGGGGCGGCTGGCTACGGCGCTGATGTTTCTGGGTTTAGTGGCGCATTACCTGGCGCTGCTGATGCGCGCAAAGGGCACGCACACGGTCCCGTACCACGACCTGCAGGGGTCTATGTCATTGTTTGGGTGGTTGCTGGCGGTGACGTATTTGTGCCTGGAGATCTACCACCGACAGCGAACTGTTGGAGCGTTCGTTCTACCGATCATCTTGGCATTTTTCTTTATTGCGTATGCGGTGCCGGACCACCCGCATCCTCCGGCGGCCGCACATGGGGTGGTGTTCGCGCTACACGTGACATTGAGCATTCTGGCGTACGCGGCGTTTGCGCTTTCCTGCGTACTCAGCCTGATGTACCTGGCCGAGGAACGGTTTCTGCGCATCCGGAAGTTGGGGGACGTAGTCTGGCGATTGCCGCCGCTGGAATTGTTGGAGCGCATGAGCCATACCAGTGTGTTGCTTGGATTGATCGCGATTACGGTCGGAACAGCGCTGGGATTTTTAGCGGTAGACCGGCAACCGGGGCAGCCGGCATATTTCGATCCGAAGTATGTGATGACGCTGGTGGTGCTGTTTCTGTATGTAGCTTATTTCCAGCTGGCCCGGACAACGGCATGGCGCGGGGCGAGGGCGTCGATGCTGTGCGTGTTTAATTTTGTGCTGGTGGTATTGAGTTTTACCGTGGTGAACCTCTACTTTTCGCAGCACCACCGGTATTTTTAAATTAGGGCACGGCCGAAGCCGTGCGCGTAAGTTGGGAAAGACGGAGCGGGCGAGACGCGGCATGGAGATTGTACTGGTTGGCCTGAATTTCCGGACTGCGCCTGTAGAGGTGCGGGAGAAGGTGTCTTTTTCGCACGAGCAGGCGCTGCAAGCGTCGGAAGAATTGCGCTCGGCCGGAATCCTGGAAGAGACGCTGGTGTTGTCGACGTGCAATCGCAGCGAAGTGTACGGAGTGCACGCGAATGCGACGCGAGAATCGGCGGCCGCGCTGTCGTCGTATCTGAGCAAGTTTCATGAGTTGAAGCCGGACCTGCTGAATCCTTCGCTGTATCACCATTACGACCATGATGTGGTGCGGCATTTGTTCCGGGTGTCGGCTGGGTTGGAGTCGATGCTGCTTGGGGAGGCGGAGATATTGGGACAGGTGCGCGAGGCGTATTTGCGGGCGCATGACGGGCACGTGACCGGGCCAGTGCTGAACCGGTTGTTTCAGGCAGCGCTGGAAGTGGGCAAGCGCGTGAGGGCAGAAACGGAATTGGGCACGCGGCCGATGGGAGTGGCATCGGCGGGAATGAAGCTGGCGGAAAGAATTTTTGGGAAATTGAACGATCGAAGCGCGCTGGTGCTGGGAGCAGGAACCGTCAGCGAGCAAGTGGTTTCGCAACTGCGCGATCGGAATATTGGACACTTGTATGTCACGAATCGCTCGCGGGAAAAGGCGGAAGAGTTCGCCAAGGAATATAAGGGAAATGTGATCGAGTGGGGCGAGTGGGACACGGCGCTGAAGCTGCCGGACGTGATCGTGTCCGCGGTGGGAGTGCAGGAACCAATGCTGACGAAGGCATTGATCGAGCGGGCCATGGCGGCGCGCGGGAACCGGGCGCTGTTCCTGATGGATTTAGGATCGCCGCGAAATATTGCGCCTACAGTGAGCGAGCTTTACAACACGTATCTTTATACGATGGATGACTTGACGGAGATCGTGCAACAGAACCGGAGCGCCCGGCAAAGCGAGGTGCCAAAGGCGGAAGCGCTGGTGGAAGAGCACGTGGGGAAATTCATTTCGTGGCAAGCGAGCGTGGAATTGATTGGAGTGCTGGATACGTTGCGAGACCGGCTGAAGACGCGGCGCGCGGCATTTTTGCAGGAGAAGTTGAATGGAATGGAACGGTACACCGCCGAGGATCGCGAGCACTTGGGGCTGCTGATGGACGAACTGATCGAAAAATTGTTGATCGCACCGGCGGAACGGTTGCACGCAGAAAAAGAGTTTCGCAAGAAGATTCAGAGCCTGGAAGCGATCCGGGAATTGTACTTGTCGGATAAGGAGAGAATGTGAGGCCGCTGCGCATTGGAAGCCGTGGGAGCATCCTGGCGCGCTGGCAGGCAGAATATGTGCGCAAGCGCTTGTTCCAGCTAACCGGGATGGAAGCAGAAATCGTGATTATCAAGACGTCCGGCGACAAAATGCAGCAAGCGCCGCTGGCGCAAATTGGCGGGAAGGGAATTTTCATCAAGGAACTGGAAGAGGCCCTGCTGGAGGAAACGGTCGACCTGGCGGTGCACAGCGTAAAAGATATTCCGACGGAAACGCCGTCACGATTGTTCTTTCCGGCGGTGTGCCGGCGGGACGATGTGAGGGATTGCCTGGTGTCGAACACCGGGGCGCTGTTGGCTAACTTGAAGCCCGGCGCGCGCGTGGGGACAGGCAGCTTGCGGAGGCAAGGGCAGTTGCGGCATTACCGGCCGGACCTGGATATTCGGGAATTGCGCGGGAACGTGGATACGCGGCTGAGAAAAGTGGAAAGCGGGGAATACGACGCGATCGTGTTGTCCAAGGCAGGATTGGATCGGCTGGGATGGAGCCAGAAAATCACGGAGGCGTTATCGACTGATATTTCGCTGCCGGCGGTGGGGCAGGGAGCGATTGCGATTGAATCTCGCGTTAAGGACATGGAAGCAACGGAAATTTTGGGGAAGCTGGACGACGAGGAAACGCGGACGGTGATTATCGCAGAGCGATCTTTGCTAGCGGCTTTGCAGGGGGGTTGCCAGCTGCCGGTGGGTGCATGGGCGCGGATGGAGCGCGGGGAACTGGTGATGGAAGCGATGGTGTGTTCCGTGGATGGCGTGCAGTACGTGCGCCAGAAATCGATGGCCCCACCGAGCGAGGCAGTGGAGTTGGGGCAGAAAATGGCGCAATTGCTGATCGACGGCGGAGCGCGAACGATTCTGGACGAGGTAAACCGCGCCCGTGGGTGACGAGCGGGCGAAGGCGTTGGCTGGAAAGCGCGTGGTCGTGACACGCGCGCCGGAGCAAAGCGAATCTCTGGTGCGTGCGTTGGAGGCGGAAGGCGCGGCGGTGGTGCCGATGCCACTCGTGGGTTTTAGACCGCCGGATGATATAGGCCTGCTGGACGAAGCGCTGCAAGACTTGAGACGATACGACTGGATTTTGTTGACCAGCCAGAACGCAGTGCGCGCTTTACTGGAACGTGGTGAAACACCGAAGATTTCCTTGGCGCAGGCTGTGGGCGGCCTTTACGTTGCGGCAGTGGGGCCGGCTACTGCGGGTGCGGCATCGCAATCCGGATTGCATGTCGACTATGTTGCTGCCAAGCATCAAGGTTCAGCGTTGGTGGAGGAGTTGGCAGAGAGAATCCGCGGCCAGCGCGTGCTGTTGCCCAGGAGCGACCGGGCGAATCCGGAGTTGGTGGAAAAGTTGGCACGCGTGGGTGCACAGGTGACGGATGTAGTGGCGTACAAGACTGTACGGCCGGTGGAACAAATCGCGTCGGCGGCAAGGGCGATGGCGGCGAAGGGCGTGGACGCGGTACTGTTTTTTAGCCCTTCTGCCGCGCACCATTTGCAAGATATTCTGGGAGATGAGAGGTTCCGGGAATTTTCGGGACGCACGTTGTTTGCGGCGATCGGGCCAGTGACCGAACAGGCTCTGCGCAAGATGAATGCGCCGCACGTTGTGATGGCTAAGGATACGACGGTCATCGCGGCGGTCACGGTATTGCAGGATTATTTTATGGCGAGACACTTGAAGTTGCCGGCAGGAGCGAGCCCAGAGTGAATTTTCCAATCCACCGCCCAAGGCGTTTGCGTCGTACGGAAAGGCTTCGAAACCTGGTCAGGGAGCATCGGCTGCGTCCGGCGGGATTTGTCTATCCAATGTTTGTTTGCCCGGGGAGCAATGTGCACGAAGAGATCAGCTCGATGCCGGGGATTTACCACCAATCGGTGGACCAGATCGTGGAAGAATGCCGGGAAGTGGACGCGCTGGGAGTTTCGGGAGTGGTGCTGTTTGGACTTCCGGAAACGAAAGATGCGCGGGGAACAAGTTCGCTGGCGAAGGACGGAGTGATCCAGCGAGCAGTGGAAGCGATCAAGAAAGCGAAGCTGGACGTGCTCGTGATTACGGATGTGTGTTTGTGCGAGTACACGGATCACGGGCACTGCGGGGTGGTCGAGAACGGTGAGATTTTGAACGATGCGACGCTGGAGATCTTGAGCGAGCAGGCATTGTCTCACGCGCGCGCGGGAGCGGACCTTGTGGCGCCGTCGGACATGATGGACGGGCGAGTGGGGGCGCTGCGCAGGAAGCTGGACGAAAACAAGTTTGAGAATGTGGCGATCATGGCGTACTCCGCGAAATATTGCTCGGGATTTTATGGACCCTTTCGCGAAGCAGCGCATTCCGCGCCAGTGGCGGGAGACCGGCAAAGTTACCAGATGGATCCGGCAAATGGCAGGGAGTCTTTGCGGGAAGTGGCGATGGATATCGAGGAGGGCGCGGACATCGTGATGGTGAAGCCGGCGCTGGCGTATCTGGACGTGATCAGATTAGTGCGGGACAATTTCGATCTTCCAGTGGCGGCCTATAATGTGAGCGGCGAATATTCGATGGTGAAGGCCGCGGCGGCGAACAAGTGGATCGATGAGAAGCGGATTGTGTTGGAAATATTGACGGGGATTCAGAGGGCGGGGGCGGAGATCATTTTGACGTACCATGCAAAGGATGCGGCGCGGTGGTTGAAGGGGTAGAAGAGAGCCGATTCCCCATAGCCTAAAGCCCAAGCTGCTTGATTGCCCATCTCGGAGCTGGAGTTCCGACCCGCTAAAGGAAACCGCTAAATTGGAGTTGCTAATTTGAACGCCACATTAGAGTTATTTTAGTTTGGTGAGATGAAGTACAAGGTGAGGAAATGAGCCAGACCCAGGCAAAGACAGTGGTTAGCCGGGAACGGAAGCGTTCGCGGGAGATTTTCGAGAAGGCGGAGAAGGTGCTGGTGGGTGGAGTGAACAGCCCGGTGCGCGCTTTTCGTTCGGTAGGCGGCGAGCCACTGATTATCGAGAAGGGAAGTGGGCAGCATTTGTACGACGCGGATGGAAATATATTGCTGGACTACGTTTGTTCGTGGGGTGCGATGCTGCTGGGGCATGCGCATCAGGCGGTGACGGCGGCGATTGCGGATCAGGCGGCCAAGGGTACGAGCTTTGGCGTGACGACGGAACTGGAACTGGAGCTGGCGACGCTGATCACGAGGGCGATTCCGTTTCTGGAGAAGGTGCGTTTTGTTTCCAGCGGCACGGAAGCGACGATGAGCGCGGTACGGCTGGCACGCGGCGTGACCAAGAGAGATTTGATCATCAAGTTTGAAGGCGGCTATCACGGGCATGCGGACAGCTTTTTATCCCAGGCGGGATCGGGGTTGGCGACGCTGGGAATTGCAGAGTGCCCGGGCGTGCCGCAGGTGCTGGCGGCATTGACGCTGAATGTGCCGTACAACGATCTGGCGGGAGTGGAACGACTGTTCGCGGAGCACAAGGACAAAATTGCGGCGGTGATTGTGGAACCGGTGGCCGCCAATATGGGCGTGGTCCTGCCGAAAGAAGGATTTCTGAAAGGCTTGCGTGATCTGACGAGGAAAAATGGCGCGCTGCTGATCATCGACGAGGTGATTACGGGATTCCGGTTGAAGAATGGATCGGCGCAAGATGTTTTTGGAATCGAAGGCGACTTGACTACCATGGGGAAAATTATCGGCGGGGGAGTGCCGGTGGCGGCGTATGCGGGACGCGCGGAACTGATGAACAATGTGGCGCCGCTCGGACCTGTGTATCAGGCGGGGACGCTGGCGGGCAATCCGCTGGCCATGCGAGCAGGGATTGCAACACTGAATGAGTTGAGCAAGCCGGCGGTGTATGAGGGGATCGACGAACTCGCGAAGAAGCTGGTGGCCGGTTTACGGAAGGCGCTGAGCGATGCGGGTATTCCGGCGCAGATCAACAGCATCGGGTCGTTGTCCACGATTTTCTTTACGTCGCACGCGGTCAGCAATTACAGCGATGCCAAACGCTCCGATACGAAGGTGTACGCACGCTATTTCCGGGAGATGCTGAACCGGGGAATTTTCCTGGCACCGTCGCAATTCGAGGCGGCGTTTGTGTCTGCGGCGCACACGAGCGGAGATATTGACCGCACGATCATTGCCGCGAGCGATGCGTTGAACGCGATTTCTGCCTGAGCTGTCCCAAAATACAAAAAGGAGACACGTGTATGCATGAGGTGATGGAAGCGCCTGAAGGGGAGCATCACGGGGACAATCCGCTGCTGATGCCGGTGGCGGTGACGATGTCGATTCTGGCGGTGCTGGTGGCGATTGCAACGTTGCTGGGACATCGGTCGGCGACAGAAGAATTAATACTGCAAAACAAGGCGACAGATCAGTGGGCCTTGTTTCAGGCAAGAAATATACGGCAGCACGAGATGCAGAGCGTGGCAGACATGCTGGGGACGCTGGCGGTGGTCGAGAAGGAAAAGGCAGACGCTCTGCGGGAAAAATATCAGAAAGACGCGGAACGCTACGAGAAGGAAAAAAATGAAACCAGCGATCAGGCGAAGGAATTGGAAGCTGAGCGGGATCTGGCTGGGAGACGCGAGGACCGCTATGACGCAGCGGAAGTGATTTTGGAGATTGCGTTGATCGTATGTTCGTTGACGTTGCTGACGAAGAAGAGGATTTTTTGGTTTTCGGGGATGGTGTTGGGGTTGGTGGGATTGGTGGTTACGGGGAGCGGGTTTTTGTTGCGGTAGTGGGAACCAAGCAAGACCTATCCTTTGCGAGAGGCGCTCAGAGTGGGGCACCGAGGAGGATGAGAGGACCCAGGAGCCCACATGCAACCGCGGCATGTAGGGCACCCGCTGACCGATCGGCCACTACATTTGGGCTGTGAATGGCGGGCGGGTGTGGTGGAGTAGGGTGATTTGTTCCTGGAGTTGATAGAGGCGGGAGAGAAGTTCTTTGTGGCGGACGTCTTCGGTGTCGGGTTTTTTCGCGATGAAGGAAAGCGTTCCGCCGGGCTCGAGGATGCACTGATCGACTTCGGCGAGTGAGACGAAGCCTTGTTTACGGGCGGCGGCTTCGAGTTGAGCAACGGTGATGAGTTCCTTCTTCAGGTGTTCGGTGCGAACCTTTCCCCCTTCCATCAAAATGTCGGCTTTGCCTTCGACAAGCTGATCCAACGTTTTGTGACTGTAGAGAAAACGCACAACCAGATAATTGATGGCCAGCAGGGAAGTGGCGCCGAGAATGCCGCCGGTGACGGAATTGTCTTCACCGATGATGGCGTTCTGGACAGTGTTGGAGAGGGTGAGGAGAACCACGAGGTCGAAGGGATTGAGCTGGACAAGTTCACGTTTTCCCGAAAGACGAAGCATGATGACCAGAAAGATGTAAACGATCACCGGGCGAAGGATTTTTTCGAGAACCGGCAGTGACATCACGAACATGTCTTTCCATATATCGTGCATGGCGGGCGAACCTCCGAAAAAGAAATGGAAGTGAGGACGAAAGGGAGAGTAACACAGAGAGGAGCCAGCCCACAGGTGCAGCAGGGCAGGACCTGTACGGAAGGACAGTCATGTTTTGGCAACGGAAATGGGACGGAGGATTTACGGAGCGAGGGAAAGTCACTATTGTGTGAGAAGGGTCATCGCACGATCGCTTGAGACAGCACGTGTAACCTCAGGAGGCTTCTGAAAGTCCCCTGGGCGGAATACGCTTGCCCGCCCGGCGCGAAGCGCAAATCTCATGGCACAGCGAACCGTTACAGAGCCAGGAATCTCACTTGGGTCTCAACAACTTGCGATATTACTCGACTCCACGCAGGAATTGATTGCGATTCTGGGCGCGGATGGAACCGTCCAGTTTGTAAACCGGACATTTCAAAATGTGCTGGGCTACCGGCAGGAAGAGTTGCTGGGGCGAAGCATTCACGCGATTGTACACGCGCTGGATGTGGAGCACGTACGGGAGCGTTTGAAGGAAGTGGCGGCGGCTTCGGAAAACACAGTGACGGAGCGGTGCCGCTTCCGTTGCCGGGACGGATCGTGGCGATGGATCCAGTTCACTTGCAAAAACCGGCTGGAAGAGCCGAGCTTCGAAGCGATTTTGTTTCACGCGAGCGATGTGACAGACCTGCACCGCATGGAGTCGGAACGGTCGGTGAATTCGGAGATTGTACACGCACTGAACGAGACATCGAATCTGGACCAATTGTTGACGCGCATTCATGGATCGCTGAAGACGATTCTGTCGGCGGAAAACTGCTTTGTGGCGCTGCATAACGCGGACAACGATACATTTTATTTTCCATTTCTGGTGGACGAATACGATTCGGTGCCGCCACCGCAGAAGGTGGGCCGGAGTTGTACGGCGTATGTGTTCCGTACGGGAATCGCCAGCCTGATACCGCAGAGCGAATTTGACCGGTTGGTGGAAGCGGGGGAAGTGGAACTGGTAGGATCGCCGTCTCCGGCGTGGCTGGGAGTGCCCTTGAAGACTCCAACGGCGACGATTGGTGTGCTGGTGGTGCAGCATTATCAAAACGAAAATGCGTATGACCGGCGCGACCTGGAATTTCTGGAATCGGTGGGCGGACACATCGCGCTGGCGATCGAGCGGAGGCGCGCAGAAGAAGAGCTGCGGAAAAACGAATCGATGCTGCGGTTACTGTTCGAGTACAATCCGCTACCCACATGGTTGTATGAAATCGACACGCTGAAATTTCTGAAGGTGAACCAAGCGGCGACGGATCTTTATGGGTACAGCGCGGAAGAATTCGAGCGCATGAGCGTGCTCGAGATTCGCCCGGAAGAGCACCGGGAGAAGGCGTTCAGCTACATCAAGGAACTCGGAGCGGACGCGGAAGAACACGAATTCTGGCTGCATCAAGCGAGGGACGGACGGACCTTTGAAGTGGAGATTATCTCGCACGAATTGAGATATGCGGGTAAACGCGTGCGGCTGGTGGTGGGACAGGACATCAGCGAGCGGCGTCAACTGGAAGGACAGCTGCGGCAGGCGCAGAAAATGGAAGCGGTGGGGCGGCTGGCGGGAGGAGTGGCGCACGATTTCAATAATTTGCTGATGGTGATCAAGGGGCACACGGAAATGCTGCTGGGCGCGCTGGAACCGGCGCAACCGATTACGAGGAAGATCGAGCAGATTGATCGCTCGGCAGACCGGGCAACGGCGTTGACGCGACAACTGCTGGCGTTCAGCCGCCTGCAGGTGTTGCAACCGCAGGTGATCAATCTGAATGCGATCATTGATGAGATGGGCAAGCTGCTGCCGCGGCTGATCGGGGAAGACATTGAATTGTTGATTCGCACGGATGCGGATTTGGGAACCGTGCGGGCAGACGCGTCGCAGATGGAACAAGTGATTATGAATTTGGCGGTGAACGCGCGAGACGCGATGCCGAACGGCGGGAAATTGGTGATCGAGACGGCGAATGCGGAGCTAGACCACTCGTACATGGCGAGCCATCCGCTGATGAAAGTGGGACCGTATATCCAGCTGGTGGTGACGGACAGCGGAACGGGGATGGACGCGGAAACGCAGGCGCATATTTTTGAACCATTCTTCACGACGAAGGAAAAAGGTAAGGGCACGGGCCTGGGACTGGCGACGGTGTACGGGATTGTGAAACAGAGTGGCGGGTTTATCTGGGTTTACAGCGAGCTTGGAAAAGGAACGTCTTTCAAAATTTATTTGCCGAGGCTGGACCAGGTGGAAGATCAGGTTGGAGCGCCACACAATCCCGGGGAAGTGCCGATGGGGACGGAGACGGTGTTGTTAACAGAAGACGAGCAGGACGTGCGGGAAATTGCGCGGGAATTTCTGGAGTCGGGCGGATACAGCGTGATCGAGGCGAAGGACGGCGCGGAAGCGATTCAGCTGGCGGCGAAGCATCGTGGAAAGATTCAGCTGCTGGTGACGGACATGGTGATGCCGGGAATGACGGGGCAGGAGTTGGCGGTGAGGCTGCAGTCGGAACATCCTGGATTGTGCGTGGTGTTCATGTCCGGCTACAGCGAGCATGCGGCTACGGAAATGGCGAATGCGGACCCGTCCGTGAGATTGTTGACGAAGCCGTTCAGCAGGGCGGCGATATTGCGGACGGTGGGGGAGAGTTTGCGAGGAGTCGGGAAGGCGTAGGGTTGATTGTGGTTCGGATTCCATTGACAATTTGTGGTTGAAGGCTAAATTGAACTTCGTTGCGGACTTCTCAGGATGACAATGTTTGTGCGCTTGTGTGGCGTGGGCACCTAAGACCCACCCTTCGCGCGCTCAAAGTGGGCCACCAAGACCCCACATGCAACATCGGCATGTGCGGGCTCCCGGTGGATGCGATCCCAATTAAAATTTGTGGTTGAAGTCGGCGTTGGGATCCATTGTTGCGGACTCCTCAGGATGGCAATGGAAGTTAGGGAGTGGCGTGGTTGGTCGAGCTGTGTGCGTTAGGTAGCTACGATTCTAGTTTGGGGTGCTTGCGGTGGTAGTCGGTGAACTGTTGGAAGGTACGGCCGGCCTGCAGGGCGCCTGCATCGTCTCCGGCGCGGGCTACGAATTGCAGGCCTACCGGAAGTTTCTTGTCGGTGAAGCCGCAGGGGACGGAGAGTGCGGGGAGGCCGCAGAGATTGCCGATTCCGCCGAGGGGATCGGGGAAGGCCAAGCCCTTGGATAAATCCAAATTCAAAGGAGTGGCGGGCACGGGTTGCGACGCGGCGGCGAGAACGTCGTAGTCGTCGAACAGATCGGTGATTTTTTCCTGAAGGATTTCCCGGATACGAAGAGCGGAAGTGTAATCGGCGCCACTGATGGTGAGACCGGAGTAGCCGCCGATTTTGGAGAGCGGATCTGTGAGTTCACTGACTTTTCCGGAGCGGATCAAGTCGCCAAAGGCGGAAGAGACTTCGCAGGAGAGCACGAGGCCTGCGGCGTCTTCCCAGGGACCTTCGGGAAGAGCAGCATTTTTCACCGAGGGGAAATGACTTCGAAGCGTTTTGTGGGCTGCGTCGATGACTTTCGCGACGGAGGGATCGAAGGATTTTTCCTGCCAAGCGTTCGTAAGCCAGCCGATGCGCAAGGCACGAGGCTTCAGGTCGGCAGCGGGGGAATAGGTGAAGGCGGCTTTGTCGATGGGTAGCGTGCTGCGATCGAGGAAATCGTGGCCAGCGATGGCGGCGAAGATACGCGTGCAATCCTCGGCGCTGCGCGCAAGCGGGCCGATCTTGTCCATGGAATAGGAAAGAGCCATGGCGCCAAAACGGCTGACGCGGCCGTAGGTGGGGCGAAAACCGCTGACGCCACAGAACGCAGAAGGACAAATGATAGATCCCCAGGTTTCCGTGCCGATAGCGAATCCGGCGAGTGCTGCGGCAACGATGGCGCCCGAACCAGAGGAAGAGCCGCAGGTCCAGCACGATGCGTCCCAGGGATTGCGAGTTTCCCCTTGCAGGGAAGCAGAGGCGTACATGTAACCAAAGCCGCCTGCAAGTTCGATCATAGAGGCTTTACCGAGCAGGATGGCGCCGGCGTGATTGAGATGTTCGATGACGGTAGCGTTGTATTGGAAGACCTGATCGGCGAAAGGTTTTGCGCCCCAGGTAGTGGGAATGTCTTTGACGGCGAGAAGATCCTTGGCGGCGTAGGGGATGCCATGTAGCGGGCCGCGGTAATGACCGCGATGAATTTCCTTTTCGGCGGCTTGGGCTTGCTCGAGAGCGAGTGCATCGGTGATGCGTGCGTAGGCGTTGAGTTTTGGGCCGAGTTTTTGGCTGCGCTCGAGATAGCTTTCGGTGAGTTCGACGGGAGAAAGCTGCTTGGCCTGAATTTGTTTGGCCAGCTCTCCTACGGAGGAGTAAAGAATGGATTCTTTCAGCATGCGGGGGCTCAGGATTTCCTGGGAGCAGCGGCGGTTTGCGGCTTTCTATCGCGCTCGACGAGCGGTTTCAAGTAGAGGGCAGGGGCGTTGCCGTTTTGCAAATTAAATTTGCGGATTTTTTCGAGGGAGGGTTGGAGATCGGCGCAGGCTTTTTTGATGGCGCCCTTTTGCGTGTCATCGAGGCGGTTGCCGTAGAGGGCGAGGATTTGCTGGTAGCGGGAATCGGCTTCGAGTTGGCCTTCGGGCGAGAGTTGCGCGGCGGTTTGGGGGAGGAGGGCTTCGGCGGGTGCGAGGGCCGCGGTCGCGGAGACGGCGGCGGCGCGACGAGCAAATTGCCTGCGGGAAAGTAACGGGCCAGGTTTGTGGTTCACGGCGATCCTTTGAGATGCGGTGAAAATGAATCGTAAGCGAGGCTATCCAATCCCGGGAGAGGCGTCAACTGGCGTTGTTTTTTGTGTCGGCCTCTTTTTTTGGCTGACCGGAGCGATGTGGCGCACCTACGGCGCTCGTTTGTTTTTGGTCGGGTGCCCAGGGCTTGCGCCCTGGGCTAACGTTTGGTCGAGGGCTGTGTTCGTAAAAGCGGCGGCTGGGCGCTCTAGTCTGAAATATGCCTTGCCAACAGTTGACTAGGAAACTATAGTCATGACATGGAGAAGGGAATGGCGAAAGGGAAGAAGGCGAGAGTTGAGGCTAGCCGGTTGGCGGCGCACATCGGGTTTTGGATGCGGTTGGTGTCGAACAATGTTTCGCAGGCGTTTGCGCGGAAGTTGGAGGCTAGTGGGGTGACGGTGGCGGAGTGGGTGATTTTGCGGGAGATGTATGGCGGGGACGACACCACTTCTCCAAGCGTGGTTGCGGAGTTGACCGGGCTTACGCGCGGCGCGGTTTCCAAGCTGATCAGTAGACTGCTGGAGAAGGGGCTGGTGACACGGAAGGAGTCCAGCGGCGACCGGCGTTATCAAGATATCGAATTGACGCAGGCGGCGACCGCGATGGTCCCCAAGCTGGCGAAATTGGCGGACGAAAATGATGAAGAGTTTTTTGCTGTTATATCGAAAGTCGATCGCACAAGGCTGAGCGAGATCCTAAAGAAAATAGCGTCGCTACACAAGCTGAATAAAATGCCGATTGAATAGAAGGAGAAAAAGACGAACAAAACAATGATTCAGGAAGTAATCGACAAGGCGCTGGCCGGTAAAATCGCGTTTCCGGAGATCATCGTCACGCTTACGCGCGAGGATGTGGAGTCTAATCATGTGGATTTGTTGAGGAATGAGTTTCGCTATTACGCGAAAAACGGAGAATCGTTCGTTACCAGCGTGGTGCTTGTCCACGAGGGCATTGCGGGGGAATTTTCGGCAGAAGCGCTCAGAGAATAAATAAGAGAGTGCAAGCGGGACAAGCGTGGTATGCGGATTTCGTAAAAGAGGGCGCGGCCGCAGGATGCGCTTATTACATTGTTTATATTTATGGGAAGAAGATGCGGTATTTGGGACGAGACGGCGATGAGTACATCCAATATTTCCCGGGTTCGAGATTGGCGGGCGGGCCAGCAGGTCGTTGACGGGAAGCCGGGCCGGAAGAATTCGAAGAATAAAACAGGGGAGAGAGGGCAACATGACGAAGATTGCACGATCGGTGATCAAGTCGGCGGATATCCAGGCGACGCCGGAGAAAACTTACATGTTTCTTTGCAACCCCTTGAATTGGCCGGAGTATGCGCTGGTGAACTTGCGTTCGGTCAGCCCTGGGGAAAATGGATGGTTCAAGGCGGTGACCAAGTTTGGCGAAGGCGAACTGAAGGTGAATGGCGTGAAGGAATTTGGCGTGTTCGATCACATCTGGAAGGATCCGCGGGCGACGTGGCAGGTTTATTCGCGCGTGGTGCCGAATGGGGATGGATCGACTGTGATGATGACGCTTTTTCAACCCGCGGTAATGAGCGATGCGCAGTTTGATCAGGCTATGAAGGAAATGGATATCGAGATGGCGAAGCTGAAGGAGATTTTGGAACGCTAACGTGGGTGATTGAAATGCAGGCAACCCTGCTGTATTGATCTACTTCCAATGGAAATATAGGAGTTGCCGGGTGTAGCCTCTGCTCAGTCCATTCCTGGGACGAAATATGCGAATCTCGGTCTATCTTGGCAGTGCCTTTATTCTTATGAGTTTGGTTGGCACGGCGCCAGTGGTGGCACAGAAGCAAATGGCCAAATCGCCGCGTATTTTGTCGGCGAAGACGGTGTTCTTTAGCAACCAAACAGGCTCCGACGCGGTCGGAGACAAAGCGCTGGCGGAATTGAAGAAATGGGGAAAATTTCAAATTGTGTTCGATCCAAGGCAGGCTGATTTAGTATTTCTGCTCTCCGCCGACCCGTACAAGGGCGGCAACATTATCTTTGCCAGTGGACAGACAGGTACCGCTGACGATGGGCATGTCACGGAGGACACTGTCCCGAATTTCAATAAGCAATCTCCCACGCGATACGCGTATTTGACCGTGATCGACAGCAAAACGCGGGACAATCTTTGGAGCGATAGTCATTTGTGGGGTGGCTTGCTCACGGGTTTCGATGGCGTTGGCCAGAAATTGATCAAGGAATTGGAAAAGCAGACCAAAAAGTGATTGCGTGGTAGAACCCGCCTCGGAAGGCCGGCCCTACAAACCCAAGACCCACGATCCGTGGACTCAGAGTGGGGCACCAGGGAGGGTTCGGATTTCAGCCGAAGTGAAAGACGATTCCGGCTCCGAAGCGGAAATTGTTCTGGCGGTTGCTGAGGCCGTCTGGAATTTTTGTCAGGAGGTACTCGGCTTGGACGGGACGAAGGGAGAAGTGCTTCGAGAGTCGCACGTCGATTCCCCCACCGGCAGTCACGGCGAAATGGGTTTGCCAGCCAGACTGTTCAATCCCAGAGCTTGTTGCTACGCCGCCGAAAAGAACTGGGCGAAGGGCGTAATTTTGGCGTGGGGGAAGCTCGCCCTTGGCCCAAATAGATAGGGGATTGCCGCTCCCTGGGTGGTTGCATTCGTCGCCCAAACGCCGCTGACATCTCCCAAAACGCCGAGCCAGGGTTTGATGTTGTACATTAGCTCGCCGCCACTACCATTTGCATTGAAGGTTTGCGAGGGCGGTAGGCCCACGACATTGGTGTTTATATTGAAGCGCACGTAGCCGTAACCGCCGTAGAGTTCGAGCCTTGTTGTGTCGTCCTGAGCCTGAAGTGCAGGGGCCGCGATCATTGCTACAAACAACAGCACAACCGGAAGCGTGATCGTGATCCTCATTTCCATGTGCCTCCTTGGCATAAGATCGACGGGCCTGCCGGCGAAATCCCCGGGATGCGCGGAATGACGAATAGGAGGCTGAGAATCGGGAATGCGTTGCCTTGATTGCCCCGACCGATAGTGATCACCGAAATAGTCCGACCATTTCGAGTCCAGTAGCCAGGTCAGACCGCGCTTGCGATGTGACGCAACCCCGGATCCAAGACCTTTACTTATTAGGCTGATAGATACCCGTCCATGCGCGTCCCTCGATGTTAATTACGCCATACTGTGTGCATGAACACTCGGGTAGGTACCTCATTTGCAGTACTGATTTGTTTTGCGTTCCTCTTTGGCGAATCTGCGAAGGCACAACAGAAATGCCCTCCTCCGCCGGCGCTGAGTGCACCGACGCGGGCGAACATTTTCAACGTGCAGCAGGAACTGGATCTTGGGGACGTGGAAGCGGAATGGCTGGAAAAGAATTATCGGGTCATTCACGATGATGAACTTGCGGGGCGATTGAACAGTATCAGCAACCGGATTCTTGCGCAACTCCCGGCAACGCAACTGAAGTTTCGAATCATCCTGATTGATAGCCCTACGGTGAATTCATTCAGCGTCGGCGCAGGACGCATTTATGTCACCAGGAAAATGATAGCGTTCGTGCGGAACGACGACGAACTCGCCGGCCTGATCGGGCACGAAATGGGTCATATCCTGACGCACCAGAACGCAATTGAGGTGACCGAAGAGTTTCAAGACATCCTGGACGTAAATACCGTGGGCGACCGGAAGGACATTTTCGATAAATTCAACCGGATGAGGGACAACATAGCCCGCAACAGGAGCGTGTTAGTTAAGACGATCGAGAGAATGGAGCGGGAGGAAGAGCCCAATCAGTATGAGGCAGATCGCGTGGCTTTATTCGCCGCCACCGCTGCCGGATTTTCTCCACAGGCCTTCGTAGAATTTTTTGAACGCTTGGCCCAGACGCACGGAAAAACAGGTAATTTTCTGAGCGATTTCTTCGGGACCACCAAACCGGACGAAAAGCGGCTGCGTGAAATACACAAGTCCCTCAGTTTATTGCCGCTGGCGTGCAGGGACAACCCTCCCACAGCGGCCTCGGCTGAGTTTTTGGCATGGCAGGCCGACGTAATCGCCTATTCGGGGTTTGGAGGAAAGGAGAGCCTGGTTGGGACAGTTTCGAAGAAGGTGCTGGAGCCGCCGTTGCGGACGGACATCCAAAATGTGAAATTCAGCCCGGACGGCGAATACTCCCTGGCGCAGGACGACGCAAGTATATTCGTGTTTGCGAACAATCCCTTTGCGTTTCTTTTTCGCATTGACGCCTCCGAAGCGCGCCGTGCGCAGTTCTCGCCGGACTCGAAGAAGATTTTTTTCCTGACCCAAGGACTTCGCGTGGAAGAGTGGGACATCGACGAAGAAGAACGGACGGGTGTGCACGAAATGGCTTTGCCGGACGGATGTCTGTCGAGTGCGCTTTCGCACGACGGGAAACTGCTCGCTTGTGTGAACCGTGACCTCGACTTGGCGTTGGTTGACGTGGGAACTGGCACGGAAGTGCTTACAGAGAAAGCGTACTTTGAACCCAAAGGGTTTGGTCGCAATGGAGATGTGCTACGCCTGCTGATTTATGTGTATGCGGAAATGGGTTATGGCCAATGGATCCGGATGACGTTTTCGCCGGACGACCACTATTTTGTGGCAACGGGCGCGAATATGGCGATTGCAGTCAACGCTGCCGATCACGCCAAAATTCCACTCAGAGGCGAGCTGAGTACCATGCTAACGGCAAATTTCACATTCCTTGGGACGGATCGCATTCTTGTTCAGAACATGTTTGATCCGAAAAACTCGGCGGTGATTGATTTTGCCTCCGGCAAGGTGCTGGAGCGGATTCCCATCAGTCCTCGGCAGTCCATGGAAGCTCCCACGCGCGGAAATTATGTGATTCTGAGACCGGTAAAGGACGCACAAGTGGGGCTGTTGGACCTGGCGACGCAGAATTTTGTGATCGGTTCGACGAAATCGCCGGTGATGGACGTTTACGATAAAGAAGTCCTGATGCAGAAGACCTCAGGCGATGTCGGCATCTTCGATTTCATAAACCACCAGCAAAAGGGTCAAGCGGAACTGCCGATGAGCTCACTCGGCACGTTGCGAGCATGGGCGGTCTCGCCCGACTTGAGATGGCTCGCTGCTTCTGGAACAAGTCGTGGCGCGGTCTGGGATTTGTCCGCATCGAAGCGGCTCTATTACACACGAGGGTTCCAGGGAGTTTACTTCGACGGCGACCAAGCGCTGTTTGCCGACTTTCCAAAACAGGATCCCCAGTCGAGGACAATTGCCCGAGCAGAGTTGTCGGAGCCGAACATGGCACCGGTACGGCCCATCGACGAAAAGTCAGCTGTGGAACAATTCGGCGCATACCTGGTTCTGCGGAAACCATCGGGAAAAGGCAACAGTTTAGCCAGGGACATGACGCTGGAGGTTCAGGATGTCCACGACGGCCAGGTGCTGTGGTCGCGTAGGTTTCCGAAGGAAGCGCCAGCCATCAGTTTGTATCAGGGATCAGACTCACTGGTTTTCACCTGGAGAGTGGACTCGGCGGGCGCAAAAGATGAAATCAAAGGCAGTGGTTTGCTGCAGTCCCGTTTGGCGGCGATGCAGGATCACAAGGGCGCATATTTGATGGAAGTGGTCGAGGCAGCGACCGGAACTCTGCGCCGGGAGTTACTGCTCGACACGGGCAAAGCTTCTTTCCGCCTGACACGATGCTTCGCGGAGGGTGATTGGTTGCTGATAGGGGACAATGAGAATCGGACGCGCGTGTATTCACTGTCAACGGGCGACCAAAAGGCGATACTTTTTGGAAGTTTCTCGATGGTTTCCCCAGCCGCGGGGATACTGGTGATCGAAAATGAACCGGGCCAGATTGACATATACGACCTGAAGTCGCTGACAAAGCGGAACCTCCTCACATTTCCGTATCACATATCGGCGTGGTCGTTCAGCGCAGATGGCAAGCGATTCTTCGTGCTGACCGCCAACCAGGTGGCTTATGTTTTTGATTCACAAGTATTGGACAAGGCGGATTCGACAGTGGCGGCCAGCCCTTAGCGCTCGGAAACGAAAACAACAAGAGCATTGCCCCTATGGCGGGGGATTATTTTCGTAGGCCGTAGACTTCCACTTCGTTTCTGGCGGAGAAGTAAACATGGCCGTTGACTACGACGAAGCGGGTGGCTGTGGCGGCGCGATCGCGGGCGCTGTTTTGTTCGGAGGCGTAGAGGGGTTGATCGATTTT
The DNA here is from genome assembly GCA_963795535.1 of Candidatus Acidiferrales bacterium. Taxonomy (GTDB): domain Bacteria; phylum Acidobacteriota; class Terriglobia; order Acidiferrales; family UBA7541; genus Acidiferrum. Next base: position 117,500 of record CAWCIG010000017.1, on the reverse strand, counting down.
GTTGGCATCGAAGGCGTAGAGGACGGCCGGTTGATCGGGGCCGTCGCCTGTTTTTGTGGCGATGGCCCAGACGATGGCGTTCTTGTTGCCGTTTGCAGAGACGGAAGGAGTGGCTCCGGGGTTCGCGAATTTGACGTTGGAGTCTGCAGCCAATTTTAGTTGACCATTCTCGATGGAATAATCGCGCAGGAAGTCGTCGCTGCAGGCGAAGAAGACGTGCTTATTCCAGTAGGCCATGGCACCGTAGCCTCCATCGCGCATGCGAATCCCCTGGACGACGGCGTCGCCCTCCGCTTGAAATTTTCCCATGCGGTCGCGATCGATGACGTAGATCATCTCGCCTTTGGTTGGCTGGAGAAGTAGATGACGATGAGGACCGGGCTGGTCTGGCAGCAGGAGAGGCCCGCTGGAACCGAGATCGGCATCGGAATGGTTGAGCGCTGCCTGGTCATAGGGCGTGAAGCAATCACGGATGACGATGGAGGAGCCCCAGATGCCGCCTTGTTCGCCGTCGGGCGTGACATTTAACACCGCTTTTTGCGCTAGCGTGCGCGGATCGTGGCCATGACCCAGCCGTGATAGGGATCCAAATCGCAGGAAGAGGCCCATGTGAGAACGACAGAGTCATCCACGAGGAGCAGGGAGGCGCGGGGATTTTGGCGCAGCGGATTGAAGGGGACTTGTCCGTTGGCGGAGCCGGCGCCTTTGCCGGGACCGACGCGGTGATGAGCTGCGGGCCGGCGAACTTCTCTACGCCTGTGGTGATGGCAAGCGCGTGGAGATGTTGAAAATATTCTTTGTGGCCGAACGAAGGATCGGCCATGGTGCGCGCGAGGAAGTAGAGAGTGCCGGTTTTGAGATCGATAACCGGACTGGACGTGATGCCAACTTCGGGCATTCGACGTCGCGCGTAGGCACTGCGGCAATGTCGCGCTTTTTGTCCAGAAAACTCACGTGCCATAGGGCGATTGGCGTCGAAGGCATAGACGGTATCGTGCTCGGTGGCGATGTAGAGGACGTCGTGGGTGCCCTTGCCGGGGATGTCGACGGATGGAAGGAATAACGGCTGGGCGTAGACGGCGCCGTCCACTTTGAAGGCACCGAGTTTGCCAAATTGTTTTGCGTTGACGTTTTGGGGAGTCAGGACGGTCTCGGTCGATGTGGCGTCGGAGCGCAGGTTGTCATACTGAGAGGTAGTGACGTGTGCGGACGCAGTGGAGGCGGTGAAGGCGAGTGTCAGGACGGTGCAGAACATCACGAGCGTTTTCATTGACAAAGTCTCGGCGCGATGGATTTGCAGTCTAACACCGCAACCGGAAGATATGATCCGGATCATGCTGGGCGGGAGTTCCGGGAGTCTAGACGTTGGAGGTGTCCGGGGAGTGTGATAGCCTTCCGGCCAAACGCTTTCCTGCGCGCCGCGGTGGCCACGCATGGAGACGGGGGGCTGTCCGATGCGAGTTCCATCTCTGAAAATTTTATTTTTTGTTTTGCCAGTGGCCAGCGTTATGGCGCAGACACCGAAGCTCGAAATCAATGTGATGTACGAGTGTCCGCCGCCATACAGCTTCAAGTTTCTGTCGTGTTCGGGCACGAATCCAAACGACTGGTGCGACGTGCAATCGTACCGGGGCGGGCGGCCATTTCAGCGGGGGAAATCGACGTATGCGCAGGTGATGGGCATTCTGCCAAAGTGCCATTTGCAAACTCCTGCGGAGGCAGCGGCCGATGCGCGCGCCGCAGCGGCGGCTCCGGCGGTGAATCCCGCGGTTGCGCAGAACGGGACGGGACCGGGCGGCTTCAAGGTTGGCGACACGGTGCGCGTGTTGTTTGACGGCTGGCAGGAGTCGACCGTGTTGCAGATCCACGGCAATTCTTATGTGGTGCGGCTACCGAACGGAGTTGAGGTTTCGAAAATGTGGCCGATGGAAGTGCGGCGGGTGGGAAAGCTGACGGCGGAAGATCATGCGGCGGGGCAATACGATCTGCACGATCGCGTGCAAGTGCTGGTGAATGGCAAGTGGATGAATGGAGAGATTCGCGGGCAGAATTTGAACATGTACGACATCAAGGTGCCGGGAGTGGATACGGGCTTCGGGTCGGACATTGTGAACACGACACCGGAGAATATTCGAATGTCCACTGCGCCGGCACCACCGCCTCCGGCACAACGTGCGGCGGGGCAAGTTCCGAAGGCTGGGTTGGTGAGTTGCGCCGGGAAGTATGAAGGGCGGTGGGAGCACGTGTCTGGCATGGGCGGAATGAAGGTGGTTTTCCGTTCGGGCAAAGCGACGATTACCGAAGGATTGGGCGGGGACATGGTATTCGATTGCTTCACGGGCGGAGGCAAGGTGGTTTTTTACAAGGCGGGATCGTTCACGCCGTTCAGCTACGACTTCGACATAAACAATGACGGAACGCTGCAGACTCCGCTGGGCGCGATCAAGAAAATGGGGAACTGAGGGAAGTTGTTGCCGGCGCTGGTCTTCATTTGCTCCATCGCAATTCGTTTCTCTCGAAATCGAACGCAATCTCTTTGGCTTCGAGCGCGGAGATTCCAAGGTATCCGGCGATGCCGCGCAAGGAGTCTGAGTCCGGACGCTGGATTAGGTATACTTCGCGGTCCAAGTCCTGAGTGCCCAGGCGAAGGCGCGGCACAAGGACACTTCTGGATTTGACGGCGCCCCCGATGCTGCGGCCGAAGGCGTAGGCTTGTGGTTTGTAGCTTTCGCGCATTTTCTGGAGAGAGCCTTCGTAAAACGCGGTCCCCAGCATGCCCGTATCTGCGATCATCGACATCGGCCGGCCGTTCATATCCACTTGAACGGTCAAGAAAAGGGCATCAGGGCGCATCGGAGCCGCCCTGCCTTCGCTTTTTTCCGTGGGACCGAAGGAGACGCATTTTCTGGCAAAGTCCAGGCGGAAACTGCCTCTGCGCAATAGATCCCACCCGATCAGCCCGTCCAGGTGGACGCCCGTCGTCAGAAAGTAACTCATATCCTGCACGACCACTAGCACCTTGGAAAAGTGCTCCGGACCATAGTCGAGTTCTCGAAGCTCGGACCATTCGACGCGAACGGATTTGTCGAAGCTGATGACTTGGCCGGGACGCCTGGGCAATTGAAGCTTGTCGGCCAATTTGCGGTCGATGGTGGTGGTGGTGGCGCCGGTGTCGAGGAGGAACTTGAGGCCATGGAGATTGCCAATGCTGCCCTGAACAACGACAAGGTAGCCTCCGTATAAATCCATAGGCAGCTCGTTGGAGGCTTCGCCGGGCTTGGGTTTTGGTTTCGCTTCGGAGGCGATGCCTGCCGAGAGGAAAACGATTGCCGCAAGGAGTGCCGGGATTCCCTGTGGTTTCATGACGCCCTCTGAACCGCGGTAGCGGTGGGGCGAAATTGGCTTAGCTAGCGGCGCAGGTCCATAGCGGCGGTGTGACCGGGTTCTGGAACCTGTCTGACACGGCAAATTCCGAAGAGACTTGCGATTGCGGGAAGTTCTGACATCGACTTACGTGAAATTTTTGGGCTGGTTGTTCGTCTTTATAGCTAGTAGGAGGGGCATGTCAGCTAACTCACAAACCGTACAGAGGCCGACGAGCCGGATACGCTACCGCTTCGGCACCTTCGAGCTGGATGATCAATCCGGGGAGCTTCGGCGCAATGGCTCGAAGCTACGCCTGCAAGAGCAGCCGTTTGTGGTACTTCGCAGACTTCTTGAATCTGCCGGTACGCTTGTGACCCGAGAAGAGCTGCACGGGGCGCTATGGCCGGCAGACACGTATGTGGATTTCGACAGCAGCCTGAATACGGTGATCAAGCGGCTGCGAGAGGTCTTGGGGGACTCAGCGGACATACCGGTATTTATAGAGACTATTCCGAGGAGGGGTTATCGCTTCCTTGCTCCTGTGCAAGTGCTACATAACGGGGAGCTTGCTGCCTTTCCGGTGCAGGTTGGGGTCTCGGTTAAACCCGCGCAGCGTGTCCGCCTTGGGTTGCTCCTTTTTGGCGCTTTGGTTCTGGCTGCGGTAGTTGGGGGAGTTGCCGTGGCGGTGCGCTCTCCTCGTCCGATACCACACGTGGCGGACTCTACTCAAATCACGTTTGATGGGATCCCAAAGTACCGGCTGCACGCCCGCGGCGGGAATGTTTATTTTAATGAGATGGGAGAAGGACGCGTGCAACTCCTGCGGGTGCCGATGGTTGGCGGGCAGCCCGCGGTGCTCGACGCTTCAAGCCCGGGGCTGTATGTGGGGGACGTTAGTGCGGACGGAAATAAGCTGTTGGTTGGGGCTCCGACGGAAAACTTGAAAGGACCTTATCGGGTAAAGCTGATGGATATCGCGTCTGGATCATTGCAGGACGTCGACAAAATTATTTGTAGCGATGTTTCCTGGGCTCCGGGGGGCAAGATAGCGTTTGCGATGGGCTGGGACATCTTTCTGGCCGACGTTGACGGATCGCATCAACACAAATTGCTTTCGGCGCCCGGCGGTGTTTCCTTCATGCGGTACTCGCCCGATGGGAAACGTTTGCGATTCACGGTGCAAGGGAAGCTGATGACCGACCACACGATTTGGGAAGCGCGGGCGGACGGGAGCAACCTTCACGAAATTTTGACGGGTCTGACGGACTTTCCGGAAAGGTGCTGCGGCGATTGGACACCGGATGGAAGGTATTTTCTTTTCCAGACGAATCGCGCTGGGGGAAGCAGGATCTGGGCGCAACTGGAACAGAGATCGTTGATGGACAGGTCTTCGATACAGCCCGTCCAACTCACGACGGTGCCGCCGAATTTCTATATGGGCATTCCGCTGCTCGACGGAAGAAAGCTGATTGTGAGCGCCGCGCAACCGCGAGCGGAATTAGTGCGCTATGACATGTATCTGCAGCAGTTTGTTCCCTATCTTTCGGGAATCTCCGCGGGAGACGTGGAAGCTTCGCGAGATTCGAGCGCGCTGGTGTATGTGAGGTATCCGGAGCAGACGCTGTGGCGGGCGAAGACCGATGGCACATCAGCCGCGCAACTGACCGGTCCATCGCTTCGCGGCGCATTGCCGCATTGGTCGCCGGACGGCAAGCACATCGCGTTCTCCGGCGCGCGGCCTGGGAAGCCGTGGAACATTTTCATGGTTCCTTCGGCGGGCGGACCTGCAGAACAGCTTACCAATGGCGGAATCTACGATCTGGATCCTTCGTGGTCACCGGATGGATCGAAGCTGGTGTTCGGGCAAGTTCGTACGGAAGGAGACAAGCAGATTTATTCGATACAGTTTCTGGATGTGGCGACTCGTCGCGTGACAGCGTTGCCCGACACGGATGGAATTTGCTGCCCACGATGGTCCCCCGACGGACGCTATCTGCTGGCTTCGCATGGCAACAACAGTGACCTGCTGCTTTATGAGTTTGCGAGCCAGAAGTGGACGCCGATCGCCAAGGACATGGGACTAATCGGTTACTCGGAATGGTCCAGCGACAGCAAGAGCGTGCTGTTCGACACGCCGGGCGTCACTGATCCGGCGTTTTATCGTATCCGGATCTCGGACTTGCGCATGGAACTGGTGGTGCACACGCAGGACATACGGCGCTATCACGGTGAATTTGGGCCGTGGACGGGGATGGCGGCGGACGGTTCTCCCCTTTTGGTGCGGGACATCAGCGGGGAAGAGGTGTACTCGCTCGATCTTCATCTGCCATAAGATTTCCCGCCTCGCGGAAGTGGCGATCGTGATTTATTTTTCCTCTAAAGAACGCAGGTCCTCGTGCTTCATGACGCGGAGAATCGACAAGGCATCCTGTAAGGCAATTCTTTCGTCGCGATGGTCATTTCCTTGATCGAGTTGTTGCAGGCGCTTTTGGATGAGAGCTTCCGCCTTTTGCAACTTTTCGGGCAGCCTCTGCGACGTAAACTCAACGATGAGCTCCTGAAAAGGGGCCTGCCATTGCGGGAACTTCAGTTCTGGATCGCTCATCGCTGGTCTGTTGTGCCCTGGCCGCCGATGAATTGCAGGTTGCCGTTGGCGCCATCAATCTCGAAGAACATCCGATTTCCCGTCTGCTGGTCGAAGAGGAGGAACCTACCATTACCATGTCCGGCGAATTGGCGGAGTTTGCTCTGAGCGTCTTCGATGGTGCTGGCTGAACCAATCCAAAGCATGCTGTCTAGAACTTGAAAAATATCGTAAGCAGGGATCGTCATTTTAGCTCCTCGATTCGTGCCCTAGTCATTGACCATTGCCTCTGCAACAGAAGGGGTATTCAGCTTCTTATTCGTGGAATCCCGCAACCGTTCCGCAGCCTCTTTGCGTTTTAGTTCGGCGGCGAGGATCTTCTTGGCCAACGCCACCGAAACCCGCTCGAACTGTGGTTTTGCCCTTGGCATTTCGACACCTCCCAAGTACATCTCGACGCTAACAGGTGTGAAGTGATACGGGCTAAATCTTTAGGAGATCCATCTGCGGCTTTAGCTTGGCAAGATCGTAACCATAACATGGGTGGGAACTTAGATAGCGGGCCGCCTCATCGCCGAAGACCAATCATACGCCAGTGTTTTTTTACTTGTAGACGTCGTTACGATTGGTTACGATAACGTCTCGTCTGGATAACGGGTTGATCTGGGAGGGTAGCCATGCCAACACGTGTGAGCAAAAAAACGCGGATGCATTTCAAAACGATGATTCAGGCGGACGTTCCGCAAGGCCGCAATGGAAAACACAAATCGATTGTGACGGCGATTTTGATCGACCTGGAGCAGTTGGACGAGGGAGCAGCGTTGAAGGTGCCTTTGGCGGAGTTGGCGGAATCGAAGGAAAAGGTGCGCTCGGCGCTGAACCGAGCCACGCGGAAGGCGGGGCTAAAAGTGGCGACCGCAACCGACACGTCGTTTCTCTATATCTGGAACGCAAGGGACTGAAGTTATACCTTTATTTTCGATGGTAGTGGATGCGGGTGTGTTTGCGTTGCCCAAGTATTGCGTTTTGGTGTGCTTGTTTGCGGAGAGGACGGGTTGGCTGGCGTGAAGACCGGCGGCTACGATGCCGCAAGATCGCTGGAAGGCTACCCCAAGATGCGGCCTGAAGGCGCAGCGCTACACCGCGGGGACGGCGTATCGGGATGAACAATTGAATATGGAAAAAGTGGGACGGAGATTGTTTTTGAAGAGGGGTTCGCTGGCTGGGGTGGGTGTGGCGGCCGGGGCGGTGGCGTTCAACGAAGTGTCGCCGGCGATTTGGCGCGAGGAACCATTTTTTGGGACGAACTCGAGCTATTGGGCAAAAAGTCAGGCAGCTGCGAATCCTTCGCTGGCGGAGGATCTGGAAGCAGATGTGGCGATCGTCGGCGGCGGATTCACGGGACTATCCTCGGCTTATTACATTCGCAAACGTTCGCCCGCGAAACGGGTGGTGGTGCTGGAGGCGATGGGTTGCGGCAACGCCGCCTCGGGCCGGAACGGCGCGATGGTGCTGAATATGACGGCGGAGCGTTATATGCAGTTCAGCTCCGATGCGGCGATGGACCGGAAGATCTACGAGTTGACGTCTGCGAATATGCGCGCGCTGGCAGAGATTGCCGCGGAAATTCAATTGGATTGTGAACTAGATTTAAACGGGACACTGGAAGTGCTTAATACGGCTTCGGATGTGGCGGACTGCAAGGCGTATGTGGAGAGGGCGCGAGGACTGGGGATGCCGGTGGAGTGCTGGAGCAAGGAGCAGACGGAAGCTGCGGTGGGAACGGCGGTGTATGAAGGGGCGTTTTACGATCCGAACAGTGGGCAGGTCCATCCGATGAAGTTGGTGGGCGTGTTAAAAGCGGCGGCGGAACAGGAGGGCGCGCGGATTTTTGAGAACACGGCGGTCGAGAGCCTAGAAGAAGGGCATGTGCACACGATACGGACCGCCGGCGGGAGGACGGTGCGCGCGAAATCGCTGGTGCTGGCGACGAATGCGTATACATCGAGGCTGGGATATTTTCGCAGCGCTATTGTGCCGATTCACAATTATGTGGGAATTACGCAGGCGTTGCCGGACGAGACGATTGCGCGAATCGGGTGGAAGAGCCGGATGCCGTTTTCAGATAGCCGCACGCTTGTCTATTATTTGGGCCTGACGCGCGACAACCGGATTCATATAGGAGGCGGACGGGCGGATTATTCGTTCAATGACGGAATTCGCGACCGAGGCGATCGTGGGGCGCATTTCGCGGAACTGCAGCGGGAGTTGGCGCGGATTTTTCCGGCGCTCGCGGGAATTGAGTTTGAGACGACGTGGAGTGGGCTGGTGGACTGTTCGCTGGATTTTTCGCCGTCGGTGGGGCACGGAGGAAAATTCGGAAATATTTATCACGGCCTGGGCTATTGCGGGCACGGCGTGAATTTGACGTCGCTGTTCGGGCGGATCATTGCGGACCTGGAGCGGGGAGAAGCGGAGCAGTGGAAGGAATTGCCGTTCGTAAATCGCAAGCTGCTATACATACCAAATGAACCGTTCCGGTCTATCGGAGTCGCCGCTGCGATGGCCTACTTTGCTTCTCCGCTTGGTCATTGAGCAGGAATCGGGTAGATGGACTTGTTCGAAACCAGAGGTGCGGAGAGTTCGCTTAGGCGGTTTTACGTTTGCTGGTCGATGCGCGGCGCCGACGATTCAAAGGCGTCAGCAGAATCGTGATGGCGTAAAGCCTGCCTTGTCCGCCTGGTCTCGACACCGCGTCTGCCAGGTGCGCGATTGAGTCATTGACATGTGCCATGTCCTTAAGTGACAGCCATCCTGTTTTTCGCAAGGCCCAGAGATCGCGCTGATTTCCAGAAACCACGACATCTTGATTTCGTATCGCCTGGCTGAAATCACGGATGCCTAGACGCAACATCGAACTGACGGCAGCGGTTAAAGCGTGACGGCTGTTCCGCCTGGCAGCCTTGTAATCAATACGCAGTTCCGAGCCTCGGGCGCGAAAAAGCGCTTCCGGTTTGCCCTGGGTTTGGCGTGAACCGTCTTTTTCAATCAATCCCGCAACCTCAAGAATACGCAGGTGGTAATAGAGCGCATCGGCGGGCTTTCCGAGTGTGGCCGCCAATTCCGCGACGGAGAGCGCACCCGTCACTGTGAGGGCATCGACAATTTCCTGTCTTGCGGGCGAGGCAAGCGCGGTTAACTGCTTTTTCGAGGTAATGATGAAGGGAACGCGCGATTTTATCATACGCACATGCTACCGGCGGCTGGAGCGAAGTCAATATCGTGAATCATGAATGCTTCGATGGCGTATTGAAAATATTGCGATATTTTCAAATATTGAGGATACAATACTTTTGCTGAACCGCGACCAAGCAAGTCGAGGAAAACTAAGCCATGCGTTTACTATACGCAATCCGCGTCCGGTACCTGCTCCCGCTCGTGATGGTTTTCGGAATGCTGCCAGGTGGATTCCCGAGGGAAAGAGGCCCGCGGGTCGAAGTAGTCTGCCCCTCACTACCAATCCCTGCAAAGATCGCGGGCGGTTCGGTCGATAAGCGGGTGCTAGTCTATGAACTACACATAACGAATTTCGACAGGGCGCCGTTGACGTTGAAGCGACTGGAGGTGTTCGCGGACGAGGACAAGAGCCGGCCGCTTAAGACTATTTCGGGCGAAGACCTGCGGACGATGATGATGGAAGTTGGTTCAACGGGCCAAGTGAAAAACGTCGAGACTATCGGTCCAGGGAAACGGGCTGTTGTCTTTTTGTGGATCGAGCTTGGATTGGATGCGCGGCTGCCCCATAGTTTGGGGCAGCGGATGGTGTTTGCCGCCGGGGTGCCGGACGAGCAAACTGAAGGAGGTTCCGCGGAAACGATACTCGAGGATTTTCCGGTTCCGGTACGTCAGGACGCGACACCCGTGCTGAGTCCTCCTTTTGGCGGCGGCGTATGGCTTGCGGGGGACGGGCCTGCAAACGACTCGAATCATCGCCGCGCCATCACCGCCATCGATGGCCACATTCACGACGCCCAGAGATTCGCCGCCGATTGGGTAAAAGTCGGTCCTAATGGGGATTCTCACGATGGAACCAGCCGGAATGAAAACTGGTGGGGTTATGGTGAGCCGATTCTCGCGGTCGCGGACGGTGAAATTACGGAAGTGATGGACGGAATACCTGAAAACACGCCAAGGGTGCTGCCGAAGCAGGTTACACTGGATAATATCGTCGGCAATTACGTGATTCTGCGCATCGCCTCCAACCGCTACGTTACTTACGCTCACTTGCAGACGGGAAGTATCAAAGTTGCTCCGCACGATCATGTTGCCCGCGGAGCTGTGATCGCTCGCCTGGGAAACACGGGTCAGGCGACTGGCCCGCATCTTCATTTACAAGTGACGGACAGTAACTCGGTGTTGCAATCAGAGGGAGTTCCTTTCGTCCTTTCCAAATTCATAGACTTGGGGCCGGGGTCTGATTATGAACCTGGCAAACATCCTTCGATTTCGCGGGTAGATTCGATTCCAGCACAAGACGAAGTCGTTGATTTTGACTTCGTCGAGAAACAATAAGCGGTCCGACTCGAATCGCGGTAGACTGGAGGCTCCCCGTAGTACCTCTGCCTGTTCGATACATTTTCCACTGCATGAGGCATCAGACTGTTATGGATTCCAATACACAAATATGGACCCCGGGAGCTTTGGATTGGGCGCACCCGATTGTGCGGGAATGGTTCCTGAGCAAGCTGGGAGTGCCGACGGAGCCGCAGGAGCAGGGCTGGCCACACATTTTACGCGGAACGACTACGTTGATTTCGGCGCCAACGGGGTCGGGGAAAACGCTGGCGGCATTTTTAGCGTGCATTGACCGGCTGGTGCGGAAGGCGCTGGCCGGGGAGCTGCAGGACCGGACGGAAGTGCTGTACGTTTCGCCGCTGAAGGCGCTGAGCAACGACATCAAGGTGAACCTGGAAGTCCCGCTGGGGGAGATTCAGCGGTTGGCGATGGAGCGCGGGTTGTTGATGCCGGAGATTCGGGCGGCAGTGCGCACGGGCGATACGTTAATGCACGAGCGGCGCGCGATGCTGCAACGCCCGCCACACATTCTGGTGACTACGCCGGAGTCGCTTTACATTTTGCTGACGGCTGAAAAAAGCCGAGAGGTTTTGAAATCGGTCGACACGGTGATCGTGGATGAAATTCACGCGGTGGCTGATGACAAACGCGGAACACATTTGGCGATTTCGCTGGAGCGATTGGACGAGCTGACGGAGCGGCCACTGCTGCGGATTGGATTGTCCGCTACCCAGAAACCGATTGAAGTGATTGCTCATTTTCTGACCGGCTGCGGGCGGCCGGACCCGGTGATTGTGCAAATTGGACATCAACGGCAAGTGGACCTGGCAGTCGAGGTGCCGGGAAGCGAACTGGGGCCGGTGGCTACGCATGAGATGTGGGGCGAAATTTACGACCGCATCGCGGAGTTGGTGAGGCAGCACCGGTCGACACTGGTGTTTGTGAATACGCGGCGGCTGGCGGAGCGCGTGGCGCATCATCTGGCGGAGCGACTGGGCGCAGAGGCGGTGGCGACGCATCACGGAAGCTTGTCGCGGAAATTACGGCTGGCAGCGGAGAAGAAGTTGAAGGCCGGGGAGATTCAAGCGCTGGTGGCGACGGCTTCGCTGGAATTGGGAATTGATATTGGAACGGTGGATCTGGTGTGCCAGGTGGGATCGACGCGCGCGATTTCTGTGGCGTGGCAGCGGATTGGAAGAGCGGGCCACTGGCATGGCGCGATTCCGAAGGGGCGGATTTTTGCAACGACCCGAGATGAGTTGGTCGAGAGCGCGGCGCTGGTACGGGCAATGCATGAAGGGGATCTGGACAAGATCGAAATTCCAGGCGCGCCGATGGACGTGCTGGCGCAGCAGATTGTGGCGATGTGTGCGTGCGAGGATTGGAAAGAGGATGAGTTGTTTGCGCGGGTGCGGCGAGCTTATCCGTACCGAGAGTTGGAAAGAAGCGCGTTCGATTCGATTGTGGAAATGTTATCGGAGGGAATCACGGCGCGGCGCGGGAGATATGGCGCTTATCTGATGCGCGACCGCGTGAATGGGCGGCTGCATGGAAGGCGCGGGAGCCGGCTGGTGGCGATTACGAGCGGCGGGGCGATCCCGGACAACGCGCTGTACTCGGTGATCGCGGAACCGGAAGGAACGCTGGTTGGTACCGTGGACGAGGACTTCGCTGTAGAGAGCCTGGGCGGCGACATCATGTTGCTGGGGAATAGTTCGTGGCGAATCCGGCGAGTGCAAGCGGGACGCGTAATTGTGGAAGATGCGCATGGAGCGGCACCGAATATTCCGTTTTGGAGGGGAGAAGCGCCAGCGCGGACGGCTGAGCTTTCAGCGCACGTGGCGGAAGTGCGGGAGAAGGTTGGGGAATTAACGCGCAGCGTTGCGCCGGGAACGGATTTGCGCAGCACGGCGTCGGCACTTGAGGCTGTGGAATGGTTGAAGCAGGAATGCGGGTTGGATCGGGCCGGGGCGGAGCAGGTGGTGGAGCATATCGTGGCGGGGCGTGCGGTTTTGGGCGCGGTGCCGACGCAGACTACCGTGATTGCGGAACGTTTTTTTGATGAGAGTGGCGGGATGCAACTGGTGATTCATGCTCCGTTCGGCGGGCGGATCAATAAGGCTTGGGGATTGGCGCTGCGGAAGAGGTTTTGCCGGTCGTTCAATCTGGAGTTGCAGGCAGCGGCTACGGATGACGGGATCAATATTTCGTTGGCCGAGCAGCACAGTTTTCCGCTAGCAGATGTGTTTCGCTTTTTGCATCCGGCTTCGGTGAGCGATGTTTTGGAGCAGGCGGTGCTGACTTCACCGCTTTTCACGGCGCGGTGGAGATGGGACGCGTCCCGGGCACTGGTGCTGCAGCGATTTCAGGGAGGGAAGAAAGTGCCGCCGCCGATCCAAAGGATACGGGCAGACGATTTGCTGGCAGCGGTTTTCCCGGATGCGGCAGCGTGCCCGGAAAATCTCGATAGCCAGCCGAAGATTCCGGAGCATCCGCTGGTGCGGGAAGTGATGAAGGATGCGTTGACGGAAGCGATGGACGTAGAGGGGCTGAAGCTGGTGCTGGAACGCGTGCTCAATGGAAGCATCCAGTGCGTCGCGGTGGATACGCCGATCCCGTCGCAATTTTCGCACGAAATTCTGAATGCAAATCCGTTCGCGTATCTGGATGACGCGCCGCTCGAGGAACGGCGGGCACGGGCCGTGGAGATGCGGCGGACGTTGCCGGAAACGGTGCTGGCGGAAGTGGGGAAGTTGGATCCGGAGGCGATAGCGGAGGTGCGAACGGAAGTTTGGCCAGATGCGCGGGATGCGGATGAGTTGCACGATGTGCTGCAGACGTTGATGGCGCTGCCGGCGATTGAAGCAAGTGGGGTACCGGCGAAGGATGCCCTAGAGGCGCGGGTTGTTGAGGCTATCGCGGGATGGCGGGGGTTTTTTGAAGAGTTGAGAGAACAGAGGCGGGCGGTGGTTGGCTTTGCTGGGGGGCGCGGTTATTGGGTGGCGGCGGAGCGGGCGAAGAGTTTTGTTGCGGCTTTCCCGGAGGCGCGCTTTGAATCTGAAGTGGTGGATGTAGAGGGCGCGGTTGCGGAGCCCGAGGAAGTGCTGCGGGAACTGGTGGCGGGTTGGATGGAACATAGCGGGCCTGTGACGGCGCGAGGGATGGCGGATTTGCTTGGATTGGCGCAAACGGAAATCGATAAGGCGTTGTTGAAGAATGAAGGATGCGGCGCGGTGTTGCGGGGGAAGTTTACGGACCCGTCGGTTGCGGAGACGGAATGGTGCGGGCGACGGCTGCTGGCGCGGATTCACCGGTTGACGCTGGGAAGACTGCGGCGGGAGATCGAGCCCGTAAATGCGGCGCAATTTATGCGCTGGCTGTTCCGGTGGCAACACGTGCCGCGCGGGACGCAACTGGCGGGCGAGCGAGGCACGTTGGAGGCTTTGCGGCAACTTCAGGGGTATGAAGCGCCGGCGAATACCTGGGAGCACTCGATCCTGGGGCGCCGTGTGATTGGGTACGACCCCAAGAATCTAGATCAGTTGTGCCTGAGCGGGGCGGTGGGATGGGGAAGATTTTCGCCTCACCCGGCGATGCAGGGGGATTCTGCGGAACGCGGAAGGAAGGTGACGCCGAGTAGCGTGGCGCCGATTACGTTTTTTGTGCGCGAGGATGCGGAGTGGATGTCTTATCCGAGGCGCGCGTGGGCGGCCGCGGAGCACCAGGGACTGAGCGCGGCGGCTCGGGACGTTTTGCAATTTCTTAAACAGCATGGAGCGTCGTTTTTCGCCGAAATTGTGCGCGGAACGCGGAAGTTGAAGGCTGAGATCGAGACGGCGCTGTGGGAATTGGTGGCGGTTGGATTCATCACGGCGGATGGATTTGATAATTTGCGTGCGTTGATTGATCCGAAGCGACGGGCTGGGCAGGGCAGCGGAAGAAATACGCGGCCGCGGGATAGCGTGGGAAGGTGGTCGTTGCTTTCCGGGCTTTCTGGGGAGGAGGTGGGCGAGCAACGCGGCGGAGATGGAAGCCATTTGCTGGATGCTGTTGCGGCGGTATGGCGTGGTGTTCCGGGAATTGCTGACGAGGGAATCGATCCTGCCGCGGTGGAGAGAAGTTTTGATTGCGCTGCGGCGGTTGGAGGATCGCGGAGAGATTCGCGGGGGAAGATTTGTGAGTGGATTTGTGGGCGAGCAGTTTGCGCTGCCGGTGGCGGTGGAATCGTTGCGGGCTAGCCGTGGCGAGCATGCTAGCGGGGAAATTGTGACGATATCGGCGGCTGATCCGTTGAATTTGGCGGGGATTGTGGTGCCGGGGGAGAAAGTGGCGTCGAATTCGCGGCAGGTGGTGAGTTTTCGGGATGGGGTGGTGGTGGAAGAGGAGGGTTGGGCGGTGGTCGCGCAGGCGGGGTAAGGGTACAGGTTTGTCGTTGGGCACTGCGCGGACTCGGTCCGGAATGACGGGGCTGTTTTTGTGAGAAGGTTGGGATCGAGGAAGAAAGCACGGGACGAATGTCGGTACATGGGGAGACCCAAGTGGGCGCGGACGCCGGCCGCTACAAAGGCGGCACCATAAGGCGTAGGGTTACATTAATTCAAAGACGGTTTGAAACGAAGAGTTAGTTGAAGTTGCAGCCGAGTTCCCAGAGGAATTGGTGATTGCCTTTGCTTACGTTGGCGTTGCCGACCTGATAGGCCCCGTAAAGGGTGAGTTTTTTGGTGAGCTTGTAGTTGAGGCCGGTATTGACGTAGCCGTCGGCCTGGTTGCCGCTGTACCACTCGGCGGCCAGGGTCAGACGGGGAGTGAGCGGCTGTTCGAAGGTGAGTTGAGCGCCGGCACGATTGGCGGTGGCGACGACATTGCGCGTGAAGTCATAAGCGCCGAAGGTTATGCGGGTGCCGCGCTTCCACTGTTTGGCGAAAGCGGCGTAGAAATAGTTTCCGACGTTGTACGCGCGATCGCGGACGGGGAAAAAGAGTTCGTCACCGATGAAGAAGGACCAACCGGAACCGTCGTTCTTCCAAGGACGCCATTTTATCGTGGGGGAAACTTCTAGTTCGCCGATGGTGGGCGAGCTCAGGCCGTCGAAATTCATACCGGCTTCCATCTGACTCCCGATTCCGACAACGACGCGAGGTGTGTAGGTGAACAAGGGATCTGCGGATTGAGCGGTGCCGTCGAGTTCGCCGTATACTTTGCCTTTGTCGAGGACGTCGGCGCTGGGAACGTCGAAGACGGTTTGCTGGGCATAGGCGGCGTGTGCGGCGAAGAGGGACAGGAGGAAGAAGAGGCCGAGGGTTTGATGGAGGCGTGACAAGGTGTGGGAGGTAGTTTACTTGATGAGGTGAGTTGTGAAAGGAGAAATTCGTGGGCGTGGATGAGAATGATTTGTAGCGGAATTTGGGATGAGATCCTTCGCCACGGATCCTCAGGATGGCCATGTTATTTTTTGTGGAACCCAAGACCTGGCTCGGAGACTCGCCTGGGGCACGATGTATCGTGCCCTTACCGAACCCAAGAGAAGGCTGAAGCCTAGGCTACGGTTATTCGACTTGAGTTAGGGCGCGGACGTGGAGTTCCAGGGCTTGGTTGTATTGGCGTTCGATCTGGAGTTCGGTTTGGAGTTTCTTGATCAGCAGTTCGAGGCACGAGATTTCGGCACGGAGTTTGTGAATGTCGGAAGCGGTTGCGCCTGGTCGATGAGCTTGCGGCGCGTTTTGCTGTTGTGGAGGCTGAGGCGCTTGCGCGTTATTTTGTTGGGTAAAAGCTTCGGCCAGGGCGCGAGGCCAGACGGAGTCGGTTGGCCTGTTTTCGGCGTGCGCGGAAGGAGGAGCGGATACGGGAGCCGGTGGAAGCGGCGCGGCAAAAATGGACGGGGGGCGCGACGGCGTGGCAGGCGGGGCGAAAAGGCTGTCCAGGGAGAGGGAAGAAACAGGCTGGTCGAGATGGAGAGGCTCTGCGTGTTTGGAGGCGTTGAGAAGATTGCGGACGCGGCTGATGAGTTCCTGGGGCTGAAACGGTTTGCGGACAAGTTCGTCGGCCTGGACGGCGACGGCGCGATCGGCGACGGATTTGTTGACTACGCCGGACATGAGAATGACGGGAGTTTTGGCGAATTGCGGATTTTGTTTGATCTGGCTGCAAACCGAGTAGCCATCCTGATCAGGCATGATGACATCCGTGATGACGACATCCGGTGGATGCTGTTCGAACTGGTTGAGCGCGGAGGTGGCGTCGGCGCAAGTGATCACTAGAATGTTTTCGCGGCGGAACGCGATCTTGATGACTTCGCGCATGGTGGCGCTATCATCGATGAAATAGACGGTCGGGGTTTGCTTGGGCTCGGCAGAACCGAGCGGGGGCATCGCAGCGGTTTCGCTCATGGGGCCTCCTTATCGGCGAGCTGATCGGAATGATCACGAACGGTTTCGTCGAATTCGCGCATAGCATCGAGCATGAGATCGGTGGCGGAGCGCAGGACCGTACGCTGGGCGGTGGCGGCGCCGTAGACAAATTTGTAGACGCCGGAGCCGCAGCGAACACAGCTTTTGATAATGTCGATCACGGCTTCATCGCCGAAGAGCGAGCCGCACTCGGCGTGAACGATTTCGCCGGCATCGTAGAAAAGGACCGCGTCGGTTTCGCCTGCATTGATGGTGAGGGCGCCGGTCTGACGTGCCTGGCCGAGCATCTGCATGACACCGGTTAAATCGTGATGAGTGAGATTACCGCTAAGGCTGGTATCCGCCTGGCCGAGCATTTGCGTGGGCTGAAAGCCTTCGACTTTGCTAATGAGAATATTTTTGACGTGATTGGCGATGGTCGCGGGAGACAGATGGCGATCGATGTAGTCGTCACAGCCGGCCTGGAAGGCTTCCATCAGCGCACCCTGGCTGCCGTCGCCGGTGGCGATGATGGGGAGATTGGAATTTTTGGGGTCGGCGTGGATGATCTTCGCGATTTCGTGGGCGCCCATCTCGCGCATGTTGGTGGCGCAGACGATGGCGGTGGGGACGTCGTATTCGATGGCGGTGAGGGCGAAGGTGGCTTGCGTGGTGGTGGAAACTTCAAAGCCTTCGCGCTTGAGCGCGTCGCCAAGACGCTTTGCGAAGAGAACATTGCTGTCGATGAGCAAAATGCGAGCGGGTTTGCCGGGCATCATACGCGTGCCTCCGGCAAAACGGGTTGCGGAATTTGCGATGGGCGAGGATCGACGCCGGGAGTGAGTGCGTACAGATTGAGAACTTCGATAACTTCGCCTTGATGTGAGAGCCACGCCGCGACGTGAGGCGAGTCTGACGGACTGGCAGGAGTAAGATCGGCTCGAATCAACTCGCATTCACCGCTGACGGGAAGGGCGACCCAGTCCAGGCCTTCGCACTGGTGGCGGGTTGCGATGAGATAAAAGCGTCGATGCGTCAGCTTCTTGCCGATGAGTATTTCGGCAATATCGCAAACCGGAACGACGCGACCACGACGAAGTATGACCCCGTCGATCTCCGGAGTTTTCTGAGCAAAGCGAAAGATGCGACTGGGAGCGGCAAGCTCGGCAACCTGGTCGGCGGGCAAGGCGAAACGGCGTTCACCGAGGCGAAGGAGAACGCAAGAGCAGGTATCGAGTTGTTCCATCCAGGTCATTGGGTCAATTCCGGCGGCGTCGTGTTGCTCGCGTCTGGCAATGATTGCGGCGCGGTGACGGCGTCCAACAGTGCAATTTCTTCCGCGGTGAGAAAACCAGCGGGATTGATCACGGGAATCACGTTTTGATCGAGGACCGTGATGCCGCGATACCAGGTGCGCTCTTCGTGGCAGAAAGCGCCGGGGAGGGCCTGGAGGCGCGTCATGGTGGTCATTTTCTCAATGCCATCGACGAGAATGGCAATGCGCGATTTGCGAAGAAGAAAGATGAGAGCCGCGGGCGTGGGGCGCAGCCCAAAGTGGAGGGGAGCGTTGACGACGTAAAGATTGAGATCGCCGCGATGAATGGCGTGGCGGACTTTCGCTAGGCTGGTTTCGTTGACGTCGACGGCGGCGCCGGCGAGGCTGTCTACGCTGCGGACTTCCTGAACGGACGCGGAAGAAATAGCAAAGAGCTGATTGCTCGCGCGGAAAAGAATAATTTGCTCCGTGCGAGCGGGAGCGATTTTTTGTGGGGTGGACATGCGCATCAGCGTGCTCCCACGGGTGTGGCCTTGCTTAACGCGAGAACACGTTTTTCGATGGCGGCGTAAATGTCGTCGATGCCGAGAACCTGATCGACTACGCCGGCTTTGATGGCTTCCGCAGGCATGCCGAAGATGACGCAGGTTGCTTCATCCTGAACGAGGACGTAACCACCGGAATTTTTGATGGCACGAGCGCCGCGGGCACCGTCGCTGCCCATGCCCGTGAGGACGGCGCCGATGCTCATGGCTCCGGCGAACGATGCGACGGATTCCATGGTTACGTCAATATTCGGGAGATAGCCTTCGATGCGGCCGGAAGTGGCGTCGAGTTCGACTCGGCCTGTGGGCGTGAGGCGGAGATGCTGGCCGCCGGGGCAAATGTAGAGCGTGCCGGGCTGGAGAGCTTCGTTGGGTTCAGCTTCCTTTACGCGAATGCTGGTGAACTCCGACAACTGGAGCGCGTACTGCGTGGTGAAGGCGGCCGGCATGTGCTGCACGAGAACGACGGCTGCGGGAAAATCTCGCGTGAAGCCGGGAGCAAGACGCATGACCGTTGCAGGTCCACCGGTGGAAGCGCCGAGAACCACAATTGGAAAGCGCATATCGGAATTTTCGGCGGCTGGGGGACGCGTAGGCTTAAACTCCGCAGCCAGAGCCGGGGCATTCGGTGTTGGCGACTGAATGGCGTTGGCGAGGCGCGAGGCGGTACGGACGACGCGAACTTTGGCGGCCACGCGGACCTTGCGTAGGAGCTCTTCTTTCACGCTGTTCATATCGAGATCGACGCCGCTGCTGGGCTTAGTTACGAAGTCGATGGCGCCGAGTTCGAGAGCTTTCAGCGTGCTGGAAGCGCCTTCCTTGCTTTCCGAGCTGACGATGACGATGGGCCGCGGATTGTTGGTCATTATGTTGGCGGTGGCCTGGAGGCCGTCCATGTGTGGCATGTTCAAGTCCATGGTGATGACGTCGGGCTTGAGCGATTCAGAGAGAGTGATGGCTTCGCGGCCATCGCGGGCGCGTCCAACGACCTGGAGCTGGCTGTCAGCGTTGAAAATGGTTTCGAGGACTTTGCACATGAAGGCAGAGTCGTCCACGACGAGCACGCGGAATTTTTTTGGGGCAGCGCTCACCATGACGTTAGCCAACCGGCACGGGAGGACGTGCCGCCTCCGTTCCGATAAGTTGTTCGATCGCCGCGAGGAGCTGATCTTCCTGCACAGGCTTGGTGAGGAAAGCGGAAGCGCCTTCCTTCATGGCACGATCGCGATGCTTTGCTCCCGCGCGCGAAGTGACGACCATGACGGGGATGCGCTTGGTTGTGGGACTCTGGCGCAACTGGGCCATTAATTCGTAGCCGGTCATACGCGGCATTTCGAGGTCGGTGATCACCAGGTGGCAGCCGACTTGAGAGATGAGTTCGGCGGCTTCGAGACCATCGGCCGCGAGCTTGGCGCGATAGCCATTCTTTTCAAGCATACGGCCGACAAATTTGCGAACGCTGATGGAGTCGTCGGCGACGACGATGACGCGCTCCTGATCGACGCGATCGATAGCTTCCGTAGGGATGGTGCCGCGCGCGACGGCAGCGGAACCGGGGGCGAACACGCGAGACGCGCTGGCGTTGGCCTGGACGGCGCGGCGTTCGTTTGGCTCGTTGGCGACCATGCGATTCAAATCGATGAGCAGGATGAGGCTGCCATCGGGAGCGATGGTGGTGCCGGGGAAAAGTTTGACGCGGCGGAGATATTCGCCGAGATTTTTGATGACGATTTCGTCTTTGCCGAGAACTTCTTCAACGACCAGGCCGACCTGGCGGTTCCCGGCGTTGGCGACGACCATGCGGAAATAGCCGTTGATAGGCTCGAGCGGGGGGAGGCCGAGATAGGAATCGAGACGGACGACTTCGGTAACGATGTCGCGGACTTTTGTGAGGAGTTTGCCTCCGACGTCTTCGATTTCATCGGCGCGCAGGCGGCGAATTTCCTCAACGACAGCGAGAGGCAGAGCAAAATGGTTGGAGCCGCAACGCACGAAGAGCGCCGGAGAAATGATGAGCGTGAGAGGAACTTTCAGGGTGAACTTTGTGCCCTGGCCTGACTCGCTCTGGACTTCGATTTCGCCATTGAGGGCGTTGAGATTGGAGCGCACGACGTCCAGACCAACGCCGCGGCCGGCCAATTCGGTTTTGACGGTGGCGGTGGAGAAGCCGGGATGGAAAAGCATTTCGCGCAGATCGCGCTCGGTGAGTCGATCGGCGGTTTCCGAGGAGACCAGGCCGCATTCCATGGCGCTTTGGCGGACACGAGCGTAGTCGATGCCGCGGCCATCGTCTTCGACTTCGATGTAAATGTGGTTGCCGCGATGGTAGGCGCGAAGCATGACGTGGCCCTGTTCGGCTTTGCCAGCGGCGAGGCGATCGGCGGGCGATTCGACACCGTGAGCGACGGAATTCCGGACGAGATGGACGAGAGGATCGGAAATTTGCTGGATGATGTTGTTGTCCAGTTCGGTTTCGCTGCCGGAGAAATCGAGTTCGACGTTCTTTTTGGCGGATTTGGCGGCGTCGCGTACGGCGCGAGAGAGCAAGGAGTATAAAGTCCCGATGGGCACCATGCGCGCGGCGGTGATTTCGTCCTGGAGATGGTGGGCGAGCTTGGTGAACTCGTGGATGTCGCCCTCGACGCGATTGGTGTAGCTCTCGAGTTGCGAGAGGACCTCGTTGACGTCGGCGGAAATTTCGGTCATGGAGCGGGAGAGGATGTTGAAATCGTCGTAGCGATCCATTTCCAGTTCGCTGAACTCGTCAAGGAAGCCACCTTCGCCTGCGGCGGCGCTGGCCAACATTTTTTGACGCTGATTGTTTGCCGTCCAGGGCAGGCCGATCTGCTGGCGGATGCGATTGTATTCATATTTTTCCTGGAATTCGTTGACTTTGCCCTGCAGGCGCTCCTTGGAGAAGCTGAGAGTGTCGATCATTTTTTCTAGCTCGGCGACGCGACCGACCATCTTGGTGCGGCTGATGACGAGTTCGCCGACAGTATTCATCATTCGATCAAGGCGGCCGAGAGCGATGCGGACGGACTTTGCGGCAGCGGCCTGTTTCAGCGTTGGAACGGATTGTGGTTTGGCGGTGGCCTTGGCGGTAACGGCACGGTCGGCTGGTTGCGTGACTTCCGCAGGGGCGGATTCCGCAGACGGCTCTTCTTCACCTTCGGGCGGGGCGTATTGGGCGACACGGCCGAGAAGGGAATCGACGCCGGCACGCATTTCCACTTCACCAGGCCATTCGCGGCGCAACGTTTTGCGGAGGACATCGACAGATTCGAGACAAATATCGACGATGGCGGGTGAAGGCTCGAGTTCGCCGTCGCGCAGACGGCCGATCAAATCTTCGACGCGATGGGCAATAGAGCCAAGCCTGCGAAGACCGACCTGGGCGGCGGAACCTTTGACGGTGTGAATCGCGCGGAAAAGGCGGTTGATCTCTTCAGGATTGTTGTTGCCTTCGAGAGAAAGCAGGCAGTCGCTGACGATCTGAAGATGCTCTTCTGCTTCGGGCTGGAAAAATTCCAGGATTTCGTCGGGAACATCATCGTCCGAGGGCAGCGCATCGAAATAGGAACCTGTGAGGCCGGTTTGCGGTGAATTGGAATCTTGCGCTGCCGACGCGAGGTTGTAGACCGGCTCCGGAGCGATGGGATCGGACATGCTGAGATTGAGCGGTGGCGGCTCTGGAGGAAACGCAAAGCGATAGCGTTCCTTAAAAGCGGAAATATCTTCGCGATTTTCCTGACCGGTGTCGCTGACCTCGATGAGGCTGGTTTCGAGCAGAGAGATGCCGTCGGACAGGAATTCTGTGATCGGGCCGTGGAGATCGTCGCCGAGCGGGGCGTTCAGCGCATACTGAAAGACGTGTGCGAGTTTGCCAGCGATTTCCGAGAAGCGCGGGAAGCCGTAACTGGCGGACGTGCCTTTTAGAGTGTGAGCGGCGATGTACAGACGCTCGAGATCTTCGCGACGCGGAGCGGCTTCCTGAAGCACGCCGACGTATTCACGCAAATATTGCAGGTGCTCCGAGGCTTCCTGGAGGAACAATTCGACGGCTTCGCGATCAGGCATGCTCACGCGCGTCCCTCCGTAACGAGTTCAGGTTTCTGCAATTCTTCGGCGGTGGGCTTGCGATACATGATGCAATCGCCCAGCACAATGGCCTGGAACTTCACAGGCATTTTGGAGATGGATTCGGAATGGCCGAGGAAGAGATAGCCGCCCGGTTCCAAGGCGTCGTAAAACCGCTGGACCAGGGCACGGCGGCGCTCCTCGGAAAAATAGATGAGCACGTTCATGCAGAAAATCAGATCCATGCGGCCGACGTACACGGGCGAAGCGAGATTCATTTGCGCGAAACTGACAATTTTGCGGAGGCGCGGCTTCACTTGATGGCCGTCGCGAGCATGGCCGGGAGAAAAATGGGCGGCGAGCTGGCGTTCACTGACGCTGGCAATGCTACGGCCAGAATAGATGCCACGTGCAGCGGTTTTCAAGGCTTGACGGCCGATATCGGTAGCGAGGATTTCCACTTCCCAGGCATCGGCGAAAGAAAGCGTGTCTAGAACGGTGATAGCGATGGAGTACGGCTCTTCTCCGGTGGAGCAGCCAGCGCTCCAGACGCGCAAGGTGCGGGGATTGCGCCAGAACTTTTTAACGTGCAACTCGGGCAGAACGTGTTTTTCGAACGCCTCGAAGACCGCAGGGTACCGGAAGAACGTGGTTTCCTGAGTGAGCAGCTTTTCGAGGAGCGATTCGTACTCGACATTCGTTTTGCGGGCAGCGCGCAGAAGATCAGTGCCGCGCGCGTAACCGTGTTCACGCAGATGTTCGCGGACTCGCGTGGAGAAGAATCTCTCGCGCGAGGCATCGAAATGAATGCCTGTCCGCTCTTCGATCAACATGCGGATCTCGCTCAATTCATGTTCACTCAAACCGTGTTCCGGGCCGTGGCGCTCACTCATTGGTTATCCCGCTCTTGCCCCACGGGAAAGTGGGGGTAGAAGTTCACAATTAACGGACAGCGGCAACCGGCGCCAAACGATGATCCGTGTCTTCGGCCAAAGCGCCTTTGGCGTTGGCACGGAATTGGGCCAGTGCTTCGTTGAGCTGGTCAGAAAGTTTGACGAGCTGGCTGACGGTGGTAACGGTACTGCGCGTACCTTGCGATGTCTGCCGCGTAATGTTGGAAATGATCTGCATCGCGTGGGCCACTCCTTCCGTGCCGCGCACCTGCTGTTTGGACGCGAGAGAAATTTCCTGGACGAGTTCGGCGGACTGGCGAACGACGCTGGAGATGGCGTCGAGAGCGCGGCCGGCCTGATCGGCAAGTGTGGCGCCGGATTCGACTTCCTTCGTGCCGTCTTCCATGACGACGACGGCTTCGTTCGTCTCCGCCTGGATGGCCTTGATGAGAGCGGCGATGTCTTTCGTGGCGCTGCGAGAGTGTTCAGCGAGCTTGCGGACTTCGTCGGCGACGACGGCGAACCCGCGGCCCGCTTCACCCGCGCGCGCGGCTTCGATGGCGGCGTTGAGAGCGAGAAGATTGGTCTGTTCCGTGATGTCGTTAATCACGTTGATGATTTCAGAAATTTCGAGTGAGCGATCGCCGAGAGATTTGATTTTCTTGGCGGTGGCCTGCACGGAGGAGCGGATCCGCTGCATACCGTCGAGGGTGTCGCGAACGGCGCGGTTACCCTGTTCGGCGGCGTCAAGGGCACGGCGAGCGGCTTCGGCGCTGGCTTCGGCGTTGTTGGAAACCTGTTTCATGGAGACGGTGAGTTCTTCGACGGCGCTGGAAGTGTTGGTGATTTCCTGGTCCTGCTGCGTGGCGCCGGCCTGCATTTCGTCGGCGGCGACGAGAATGTTGTTGGAGCAGGCTGTAACTTCCATGGCGGCCTTGCGGACGCGCTCGAGAACCTTGGTGAAGTTGTCGAGCATGTAGTTGATGGAGTCCGCGACGTTGCCGAGAGCGTCGTTGGTGACCTTGCCGCGCAGCGTCAAATCGCCGCGTGCGACCTGATTGATGACGGCGAGCAGATCGGTGATGCTGCGCTGGAGAGACTCGCTGGCTTCCTGGTTCAAAGAGGCCTTGGAGACTTTGGCGACGGCACGGTTGAGGTTCTCCGCGATGTAGCCGAACTCGTCGTTGGAGGAGACATCGGCGCGGGCCTTGCCGTCACCTGCCGCGAGGCGTTCGGAGAAGTCCGCGAGTTCGCTGACGGGAGACAGAATCCCGCCACCGAGTTTCCAAGCGAGAATGATGGTTGTCGACAGCGCGACGACACCGGGGATGATGAGCCCGGTGGCATCGAATCCCGTGGAGTTGACGGCGGCTTGGCGACCGGCGCTATAGGCCAGACCCAAAACGGCGAAGAGTGCGACGCCGTTCAAGATAATCAGCGTCCAGATGGTTGTGCTAATTCGCGATTTCATTTACTTCCTCCCCAAACTCTTTCGAAAACTTTTCAGATACCAGGTCCCGGATACACTTCCAACAGCCGGCGAAGGTCGAGAACCAGCGCGAGGCGGTCTTCGTGCCGCAACATTCCGACGCAGTGCGGCACGTTTTCTGGCGCTTCATGCAACAAATCTTCGGCGTCATTCACGGAATAGGTGCCGACGACTTCATCGGCAGCGATACCCAGACGCAAGTCGTCATGATTGGCATCGCCGCGAAGCGAGGCGACGACGACGTGCTTGGGAAGCAGGCCTGCGCGGCGGCCTTCCGTGAGGGCAATATCGATCAAGGGCACAATGGAGCCACGAAGATTGAAAATGCCGAGCATGTAGCCGGGGGCCAAGGGAACTTTGGTGACCAGCGGCCACTCTAGGACTTCCTCGACATCCAAAACAGGAAAGCAGAAACGTTCGCGGCCGCTACGGAAGACAACGAACTGGGATTCCGGCGGGCGTTCGCCTACCGGAGCCAGTGCTTCCAGCATCTCGCCAAGTTCGGCGCTTGCGTGGATCGGAGTCAGTTGAAAATCTTCATTCACGAGTGTTCCTTGTACGGCATCAAACGAAACGACGAACCGCGCGCAAAAGCTCCTCACGCGTGAAAGGTTTGGTGACATAGCCATCGGCGCCCTGCTGCTGGCCCCAATAACGGTCGCTGGGTGTGTCCTTGGAAGTCACGAGGATGACGGGAATAGCGTTGAATTTGATGTTGCCCTTCAACTCCCGGCAGACCTGAAAACCGTTGCGTTCTGGCATAACCACGTCCAAGAGAATGACGTTGGGTTTTTCGACAGCAATGGCTTCTTCGACCCGCTTGGGATCGCTGAGGCCAACGGGCCAATAACCTTCTGGTTCAAGCAGGCCCTGGATCAGCCGGACTTGCGCTGGTGAATCGTCGACAATCAGTACTTTTTTCTGCACGAGCGTGGACTCCGCGTGGTTCTCCGCGATAGAAAATTGCACGTCAGCGGCCAGCTTGAGGATTTCGGTGGGGCGGTTGTCTATATTTTTAAGTAGCTTCGAATGAGAGGGATGGAGGAGGGGTGGTCGGTGCTAACGGCGGGGGAAGAGGGTTGCAGCGGCGTCTTCTGTCTCAGCTTGAGAAGGCGTCTCAACGCCCCGCATTTCCGAAGCGAGGGATGAGAATCGTTGCATGATTTCGTTGATGCGCAAAGCCATGGTGTGGATGGTCTTGATTTGCAAGAGAGATTGGGAAGAAAGCTCGCCGGGTTCGAGAAGAAGAAGCTCGGCGTTGCCGAGCAGGGAAGTCATGGCGTTGTTGATGCTGTGCTTCATGTCCGTCATGTAGCGGCCAAGGACCGCCTCGTTGGCGTTTTGTGCGGCGCGCTGTTCGGCTTGCTTGGCGAGGCGCAACGCTTCGGTGCGGCGCAAGGATTCGCCGGCGACCAGGAGAACGACTTGAGCCCAGTCTTCGCGAAGAGGAACGTGCAACAAACGAGGATAGCGTTTGCGGAGAGCGCCCAGCTCATTCGGATCGGCAGGCGCGCAGAGAATTACGGCGGTGCTGGGAGCGACGGCTGACAAAAGTTCAGAGGGACGCTGTTGCTTGAGTGGGCCGACGACCACGAGATCGGTCGCGACTGGGTCACCGCTGTCCCAGAGTTCGCTGGTGACCACGGAGAGGCCTGGAAGCTGACGCTCGAGTTGCCAGCAAGCCGTCAGCAGACGCGCGAAGTCGGCGTCATCGGTGACGATCAATGCATTAGTCGTTCGCAAAGAACTGTTCTCCCTGACTGTTCTTCCAGCCTGCTAACCGCACAGCAGGGAATTAAAGTTTTTCGGCTTCGTCAAGCGCGGACAGCAGGCGCTTGGTGCTGATGCCCAGATTCACGGCGGCTTCGGTGTCTTTGGCTTGTTTTGCCAACTCGACACGTTCCTGCAAACGCGAAACTTCGACGCGGGCAACAGGCAGCACGCGATCGAGCGAAGTGGCTATGCCGGTTTCCTTGGCTTGTTCGAGCGCGGCAGTCACCAAGGCTCTGGCGACGACGGCGCGGCGAAGATCTTCGGCTGCGGGGCCGTCTTCGCTCACGAACGCGGCGACTTCCCAGGAGGACATGAGCAAGCGAGCGGAACCGACGCGCACGGTGGTCATGGAGCGGCCACGGGAAGGAGGCGCGGAGATTAATTGTTCCCAGACCTTTTCCATGCAAGTTTCGAAATCCAGGCCGGCTTCTATTTCCACGGGCGGAGTCGCCGTGGTTCTTGCGCTTGTCGTTTTTGCCGATGGCACGGAATTCGGTGTGCTGGAGACAGGGGGCGTTGCCAGAGCCGAGGCTGAGGGCAACGCAGCACTCTCCAAGGGCTTGCCTAAAATGCGTTCGACGTTTTTCTCGACACCGGCGCGCAAGGCGAGAAGCTTCTCAAAGGCCTGATTTACGGTGCGTTCGTTATATTCCTTTTGAAACGGTTGTTTCCATTCGTCGGCGATCTGGCGAATCTTGTTGATCGGCTCCGTGGAGGTGAGGCCAAAAGCTTCGCAGTTCAGAGTCTTTACATCGACGTTTTCGAGATGGTTGATGCCGGAACGAATGTAAATCAGGTCCGCGTGCATCAATTCGATGAGCGTGCGACGGAGAAGAAAGTTGAAGCGGACGAAAGCAATCATGGCGGCAGGGTCGTAGAACATTCCCCCGGCGCCTTCCTTCACGCGGCGACCTTGTTCGATGAAGTTGGTTTTCAGTATGTCACGCAAGGTGCGGAAAGAACGCAACGCGAGAATCATTTTTTCGAGGGGCTCGCACCAGGAAAGAGGAGTGCAGTCCACATCGCCGAGGACAGGCTTCATGACCTGGGCGACGTCTGCTAGCTCAATTTGCTTGTGGTATATCTTGGCCGGGGCGCACAAGGCGAAGTATTGCACGAGAAGGAAATCGATTTTATCCCGGTCCACATTGTTTTTCGCAGGCTTGCGAAGGTGACGCATGATCAGGGCGCGCAGACCACTTTCGCTTGCGTTCAGCGTGGTGGTCTGGAGGAGCTGGCGCAACTGGTGGACCTGGACCTTTTGATCCATAGCGTCCAACCAGGCTTGGACCTGCTTGGAAAACTCTTCCTCGGGCTTTTCCTGCAGGACGCGCTGATTTTGGGCAAAAGGAATTTCGATCTGCAGGTGCTTGGCGAGCGCGATGTAGATAGGGAAGACGGAACGAGCTTCTTCCCACTGCGCCAGCCGAGCGCCGTCAGGTCTTGGGGGAGCGGACAAATTCAAAGTTGTGATTGTTTTGTTCACGGGTGCATCATCCATTCGCAGGGGCAATCGAGAAACCGAACAGCAACGGCCTTACTGCCTTCCTGATATTGCAAAGCGATCACCGCTGCCTCTGCAGGACGTCCTCCTCCATCTCGGACAAGCCGGACACGATCGTCAAACTCCAACGCCAATTTCGACAGGAAGATGGCGAATTCCCCGGTACCGAATTCGACCACGGTTGCTTCCTGAACCCTGAGCTGGCCGGGCCTCAGCGGAGTGATACGCACCGGAATGCGAACAGAAGGAAGCTTCGGAAAAAAACGAGCGAGCTGCTCGGTGCATTCTTGTTCGCGTGCGATGGTTGTCATGCGCGAGTGGCCCCATACCCAAAGGCAGTGCGCGGTTTGCGAGACCTGGTTTGACCCGGGTGTCCAGACACACGGGCTGAAACCAAGGGCGCACTGTCCCACGAGAGGAGATGCACGCTGGAAGCCAAATGAGGTCATTCAGGGAGGGGGTTGGAAGGAGTTGTAAGGAAAAGGCTTAGGAATTTCCCGCGGTTCGAGGCGGAACGGAGTGTCTCACGGTGAAACAGTTCGTCTCAGTCGGCGCGGGACGACTTGAGGCGATGGTTGAGACGGGATTAGCGGCCAGCAGCGTGGGCTTCGGTCTCCTTTGCTTCGTCCTTTTCTGAGCCTGGGTGAAGCGCGATGTTGTAGCGCTTGAGCTTGCGGTAGAGGGTAGCGCGGCTGATGCCTAGCATTTTGCCGGCGAGTGCTTTGTCGCCGTGGGCTTGTTCGAAGACGCGAAGAATGGTCATGCGTTCCATTTCTGCCAGGGCGGTGGTCGAGAGCGAGGAAGCATCCTGTGAGCTGACCTCACGCGTTACCGGCTGCTCGGTGCGAATGGCCGGGGGAAGATCCTGCACGTCGATGGTGTGCTGGTCCCCCAGAGTAACGGCGCGAGCGATGCAATTTTCGAGTTCGCGCACGTTGCCGGGCCAATCGTATTGCAGAAGGCTCTTCATGGCCGCGGCGGTGACTTGCAGGGGCGCGGCAGTGTAGCGGTTGAGGAAGTGGTGAACGAGCATGGGAATATCCGAGCGGCGTTCACGCAGGGGAGGCAGATGAACAGTGACGACGTTGAGTCGGAAGTATAAATCTTTGCGGAAGGTGCCGGCACGATAAGCGGCTTCGAGGTCGCGATTGGTTGCGGCGACGACGCGAACATCGACATTGATTTTTTCGTTGCTGCCGACCGGCCGGACTTCCTTCTCTTGGAGGACGCGGAGAAGCTTTGCCTGCATTTCGAGAGGGAGTTCGCCAATTTCATCGAGGAAGATAGTGCCGCCGTTGGCTGCCTGGAAGAGTCCTGCTTTGGTTTTGGTGGCTCCGGTGAAGGCGCCTTTCTCATAGCCGAACAGTTCGCTTTCCATGAGGGTAGGAACGAGCGCGCCGCAATCGACGGCGATGAACGCTGATTTCGCGAGCGGTCCGCGGAAATGAATGGCGCGGGCGACCAGTTCCTTGCCTGTGCCGCTCTCGCCGGAAATGAGGACGGGAGTGCGCGTATCTTTGAGGCGCGAAATCATGCGCATCACGTCTTGCATTCCAGCGGAAGAGCCGATGATGCCGTCGAGATTCTCGTCGGTGCTCACTTTGTCGCGCAGAAAGGCATTTTCGTTGACGAGGCGAACTTTTTCAGCCATGCGCTGGAGAAGCAGGCGCATTTTTTCAACACGGAAGGGCTTTTCAATGTAATCGTACGCGCCGAGCTTCATGGCATCGACGGCGGATTCGATCGAGCCGTGACCGGTCATGATGGCGACTTCGGTGCGCGGAAGCGCGGCTTTGATTTGTTTTAGAAGCTCCACGCCGGACTGAGTGGGCAGCTTGAAATCGGAGAGCACCACATCGGGCGGATCGGTCTCCAGGCGCGTGGCAGCGGTTTCCGCGCTTTCTGCCTCGTCGCAAACGAAGCCGAGGGACGTACCGATGGTCATGCACAGGCGGCGAATGCTTTGTTCGTCGTCAACTACCAACAGCTTAATTTTCATATCGTCGGTCATGGTTTCCCGAAAGTCTTCTCCACAGTGGAAATTAGTTGCTGGACGCGAAAAGGTTTTTCGATACAGGGAGTCGAACCGCGAGACAAGAGCGACTGGGTTTCGCTGTTGGCGGTGTCTCCACTGATCAGGATGATGCGCGCGCCGAGTTCGGGGCGATTCAGCTGGATCCATTGGTGAACGTCGGCACCATTGATGTCGCCGGGCATACGAATGTCTGAAATGACGCCGCCATAAGTTTCGGTGGCGAGTTGATGGAGTCCTTCGGCGCCCGTGGAAGCTTGAACGACGCGATAGCCCTTGCGTTCGAGGGCGGTGCGTACGAAAGCGCTGACGGAGGGCTCATCTTCGATGAGAAGAATGGGAGCCAATGCAGGATCGCTGCGCGCGGTCATCGGCCAATCTCCATGGAGGCGGCGAGCGCCGTTTCCGTTGCGATGGGAAGCCGAACAACGAAAGTGCTGCCACTTTCGCCTTCATTATTCCAGCAGAGAATTTCTCCGCCATGCGCGCGAACGATGCCGTAGCAGATGCTGAGGCCGAGGCCAGTGCCTTTGCCGGCCGGCTTGGTGGTGAAAAAAGGATCAAAGATGCGTTCGGTCTCGCTCACACCGGTGCCATTGTCGATGAAAGCGACTTCGACGAAATCCGTGGTCTGGCGGGTACGAATGCGGATTTTTCCGTGATTGCCGGATTCCTGGATGGCGTCGTAGGCGTTATTGAGAATATTGAGGAAAACCTGCTGCAATTGCTGGGGATCGCCGACGGCCATCTGGAGATTTTCGTTGAACTCTTCGGTGACTTCGACGCCATGACTGGAAAAGTCGTAGCTGCGGAGGCGGATGGTCTGTCGAAGGATGGCATTGATCTGCATGGGCTCGCGTTGAGCGGGGCGTTGTCGAGCAAAGCTGAGAAGGCCCTGCACGATTTCCTTGGTTCTTTGGGTTTCGCGAAGAATGATCTGGAGTTCTTCTCTGGCGGACGAGGGGACCTGGGGATCTTCGAGTAGCAGGTCGGTAAATCCTAGGATCGCAGCGAGGGGATTGTTGACTTCGTGGGCGACGCCCGAAACCAGGCGGCCGATGGTGGCCATTTTTTCGGTGTGCGCGAGCTTGGCCTGGAGAAGAACGGCGTCGGTGATGTCGGTCATAACCACAACGACGCTGTTGACCTGATTCGACTCATCGCGGCTGGGGCTTAAGCTAACGGAGAAATAGCCCATCGAGCCGTCGCTGCGCTTCACGCGGAGCTCGAGATTTTCCACTTGCTGGCCGTGAGCGGTGGTTTGCAAGGCGGCCTCAAAATCCTCCTGATGGGAATTCTCGACGAGGCGACCGAGGCGATGGCCGATCAATTCCTCCTGGCGATAGCCGGCTTCGAAGCAACGGCGGTTCGCGTAGCTGATTAGACCCGCGGTGTCTAGAACGAGAATCATGCTCTGCGTGGTGTTGAGGATTTTCTGGTTGAAATCGCGCTCGCGCTGCAATTGAGATTGGAACATCTTTTGTTCGGTGACATCGAGCATGAGACCGCGGATCTGGACGATGCGGCCCTGAGGATCGCGAACGGCGTTGATGTTCTGCAGCGTGTGCAGGAGGCTGCCGTCCTTGCGGCGCAATGTCTCTTCGTAATTACGCAGGGCGCCACGCTCAGCGATGGTATGGACCAAGCGCTCTTTGGCCGCACGCGTCGGATACAAATGGGCGCTTACGTCGGCGCGTAGAAGTTCTTCGCGGGATTCGTAGCCGAGCATGCGGACCATGGCGTCATTGACGTCGAGGAATTGACCTTCGGGAGTGGCGAAGAACAAGCCCTCCTGAATGTTGTCGAAGAGCTCGCGATAACGGCGCTCGGCTTCACGACGATCGCTAATGTCTTTGAGGACGTGAATTGTGCGACCGTCCTCTTCCGTTGCGCCGCGAGTTCGCGAAGTGGAAACGATAAAGGTGCGGCCTTCGCCGGTGACGATATATTCCTCGCGAGATTCGAACGTGTTCTGGCAGAAGGGGCAGGGAAGCGCGCTGCCGGTCTCGGCGATGTGGCGCAAAGTCCGCATAGCTTCGCCAACGAGGGCGACGGGCGGAATTCCCAGGTGCGAGGCGAGCGAACGATTCGTGCGAACGATATTCCAAGCCTGGTCGTGAACGACGATGTAATCGCTGATGGCGTCAATATCCTCGACCCATTGTTTCTTGGAGCGCTCCAGCTGAGAAAAACGACGGACCTTCTCCATGACCAGCGCGGCATAACTGGCGAGAGCGGCGAGCAGGCGCTCTTCTTCGGCAGACATGGAAGGGGTGGAGCGGCGCAGACAGAGAGTGCCCATGAGTTCCTGGTCGCTGGCATATATAGGATAAAAGACACAAAAGGAAGGCGGACCTTCCCACGGCAAAACTTCGAAGCCGGTACGGCGTAGGTTTACGTTCGCGGCAATCCAGTTGCGGTCCACTTCGTTTTCAGGAATCTGCAGGTTGCGACGGTGGAGCTCTACCTTATTACCGTGAATTTCACCGACCGCGCCCCAACTGGCTTTGAGGATTTCCGAGGCACGAGAAGCGAGCCCGGCAAGAAACGTGGGGAGTTCGCGGCAGTGCGCAGCTTCCAGAGCAAGATCCATGAATTCGTGCGAAATATCAGTGACAGAAGGAGCGGAAATGGAAGTGGCCCTTCTGGCGGAAGTGAGCCGTTTTGGGAATGATTTGCGATCGCGCATAAGGGGTGAAGGTACAGTGCGTCTCAAAATAAGAAACTCAACGGAACCAGGCTACTGGTCAGTCTCAAACTGAGTCAACGTAGGTTCCAAATTGTGACACGCATGCGTTACCTGTCCCAATGAACAGTCCGGGCAAGAAATCTCAGGCTGAGACCCTCGATCAGGTTCAGGGGCTCGGATGAGACGAACAGGATCGGACAGAGGGTGAGACGGCTTTTCGCGCTTATCTTCTAAGCAATTGAAACAAAGCGGATTAGTGTGGCGGCGGACTGTTACGTGCTGACCCCGTATCGTTTTGGTGCAGCTGGCCCTCGACTTGCCATGCTCTGTGTGGGTACCTATCCACCTTGGGAGGGCGTAGTGTCCATGCGAGCTTCATGGGGAAATCGATTTCTCGCAGCAGTTGGGGTAAGCGTTTTAGCAACGGGCATGGCCTTGGGGCAGCAGAGTTCGGGTGAGGACAGCAAGCGGAAGATCAAATTCAAAGTCAACCCTCAGTATTCCGATCTTGCGCGCACCATGCACATTTCCGGAAAAGTGAAGATCGAGGTGGTGATCTCGCCAGACGGACATGTGAAGACGGCACGAGCCGTTGGCGGCCATCCTGTGTTGGTACAGTCTTGCCTGGACGCGGTCCGGGACTGGAGATTTGAGGCCGCACCGGAAGAGACGACACAAATCATCGAGTTTGATTTCAAGGCTAGCTAAAGCCGCGGCGGGGGCCGCGGACAATACGCAGAACAACGGGGAAGCGGAAGCAACGGGGAGTGGAGGAAGTGACGCAATGACGATCGGACGGCAACTCTACAAAGGATTCGGGATAGTTCTGGCGATTCTTGGCCTGCTGCTATTTGTCGACCTCGGAGCATTGTGGAAAGCGCGCTCGGCAAGCAACGAAGCGGCGGCAACCCTTGAAAGCGTGCGGATGGCGGAGAACGTGCGCTACCAGATCATGCAAAACCGCTTGAATCTGAACAATTTTCTGTTGAGCGGCGACCCGCGAGACGAAGACAAGGTCAATCGCGGCTTCACGGACCTGAACGACATGATCAAGCGGGGCCAGGCGCAAGCGAACAACGAGATTTTGCGGACCGCTTTGCTGCAGGTCGAAGGCACAGAGGCGAGCTGGGCGGACAATTTTGCGAAGCCGCTATTGGCCAAACGGCATCAAGTGGATTCGGGCGACGCGACGGTGTCGGACTTGCAGATTTTCTATTTGCAGAAGGATCCGGCTTCGTGGCTTAGCAAATCGTCTTCGGTGCTGGATCAAGCGAACACCGACATCAGCAAGGCACTGCAAGAGTCACAGGCAATTGCACAGCGGGCGAGCATGTACAGCGTAGTGGTTATCGTAATTGGGACGTTGGTGGCGCTCGGGATGGGAGTGTTGGGTGCATACCGCACCGCCAAGTCAATCACCGTACCGCTACAACATTTGATCACCGTAGCGCGGGACATCGGCGATTCCGGCGATCTGGACCAGAACATCGATATTCACCGCAACGACGAAATCGGAGCGTTGGCAACGACGTTCAACAATATGGTGGCGTACCTGAAGGAGATGGCGGCGGTGTCCATGGCGGTGGCGGAAGGCGACCTGACCATGGAAGTGGCGCCACGATCGAAGCGGGATACGCTGGGGAACGCGTTCTTGCGCATGTCACACGGATTGCAGGAAATCGTGCGGGCCACACGAGACGGGGCATCGCAGGTTTCGGCGGGATCAAATCAGGTGGCGGGAGCCGCGGACGAATCGGCGAAGGTGAGCGTACAGGCGTCTTCGGCGATTGAAGAAGTGACGAGCACCATGCACGAGATGAGCATTAACGTGCAGAACGTGGTGAAGAACACACAGGTGCAGGCGTCGAGCGTGGCGGAAACGTCGGCATCGATCGACCAAATGGTGACGTCGATCCAGCGCGTGGCGGATACGGCGAAGGTGTTGCTGGATATTGCGAACCGGTCGCGAGAAGAAGTGGTGACAGGCATCCAGACGATGGAGAAGACGACGGACGGATTGAACCGGACAAACCGGGCGATCCAATCCTCGGCGGAAATTATCAACATTCTCGGACACCGCGCGGACGACATCGGAAAAATTATTGAGGTGATCGACGACCTCGCGGAGCAGACGAACCTGCTGGCGCTGAACGCGGCGATTGAAGCAGCACGCGCGGGCGAGCACGGATTGGGATTCGCGGTGGTCGCCGACGAGGTCCGGAAATTAGCGGAAAAGTCGACGCAATCCACGAAGGAAATCGCGGACTTGATCGAAAGCATCCAACGCGAAGCGCGGCAAGCCGTGGAGAACATGGAGCACAGCACGCGCATCGTGGAAGAAGGACTGAGCCTGGGCAACGACCTGGGATCGGCGCTGCACAAGATTTCCGACGTGGTAACGGAAGTTTACAAGTTTTCGCAGGAAATCGGAGCGGCGACGAACGAGCAGTCGGTGGGATCGTCGCAGATTGCGAAGGCTACCAACCGGCTCACGGAAATCACACAAGAGATCAACTCGGCGGTAGAAGAGCAGGCATCCGGGGCGCAGGCGGTTGTGCGTGCGATGGACAAGATGCGGGAATTGGTGCAGCAATCCGCCTCAAGTTCGACGGAGCTTTCCGCGGCGGCCGAGCAGATGCTAAAGCTATCGCGCAACCTGCTGGACAACATGGACCGCTTCGTGATCGACCGGTCAGGCCAGATGAAGCATCGCCGCGAAGGAATGGCGCCACGGCGCTCGATGTCTTCGCATGATGCGCAGGAGTACGAGCTCGCGGAAGTGAGTCGTTCCTAACGGAGCGTTGCATGCAGAAAGACTGCCAGCTCGTTGGATTCCGGATCGGCGAAGAGACCTATGGAGTGCAGATCGGCTCCGTGCGTGAAATTGTACGCGTGCCGGAAATCACCATAGTGCCGAATGCCCCTGAAATGATCGAGGGAGTGATCAACTTACGCGGGAAGATTATTCCGGTGATGGACCTGCGGAAGCGTTTCGGAAGCACGGCAACACAATCCGACAAGAAAAACAGAATTTTGGTGGTGGAACTGGAAAACCGGCTGCTTGGGCTGATTGTGAGTTCCGCCTCCGAAGTATTGAAGATACCCCCATCTGAAATCGAGCCACCGGGCGCGGTGTTTGCCGAGGGCGAATCGAGCTACGTGACCGGAGTGGGAAAGTTGAAGGGGCGCCTGGTAATCCTGCTGGATATTGCCCGGCTGCTGCGCCAACCGGAATACAAAAAACTTGAGGAGGCGGCGGAGCCTGTTGGAGTCTCGAGATAGAAGCGCTTTGGAGTTTGCGAGGCGCAGCTGAGATAACGAAGGGCCGCGATCATCCAGTATGGGAACGATTACTGCGCAGATTCAGCTAACGGAAGCAGAACTGAAGCTCCTGCAGACGCTGGTTTACCAGGAATGCGGTATGTACTTCGATGAGCGTCGATCACACTTTCTAAAGGACCGGTTGCAGCGGCGGTTGAAAGCGTGCCAGCTCGATTCCTTTTACAGTTACTACCGATTGCTGACAAGCCGGGAAGGGCGCAACGAACTTGCGTTGCTGTTGGAAAACTTGACGGTCAACGAAACCAGTTTTTTTCGGAACCGGCCGCAGCTGGAGCTGTTGCAGAAATCGGTGCTGGAAGAAATTTTGCACCACAAGCAGGAACGGCGGGATTGGAACCTGCGCGTATGGAGCGCGGGATGTTCGGCGGGGCAGGAACCTTACTCCGTAGCGATTTTGATCTGCGACGCGCTGGCGTATTACTACCTGCGAAATCCACTGCCATTCGACATGCCTTCGCCGAAACCGTTGATCCCTCCGCCGTGGAAGCTGGAGATCGTGGCTTCAGACATCAGTTATGCGAGTTTGCGATCGGGCCAGGAAGGGCAGTACACGGAAGTGCAGATGGAGCCGGTGGATTACACGACGCGCTTCCGCTACTTCGAAAAGTCCGGAGATAAGTACGCCGTCAAGCAACAGCTGAAGGACCTGGTGCAATTCGACTTTCACAACCTGAAGACGGAATTTTTGCCGCGACGCAACGATATTATCCTGTGCCGCAACGTGATGATTTATTTTGACGAGGCGGAGCAGAAGCGGTTGATTGACAAGTTTTGGCATTGCTTGAATCCCGGCGGGTTCCTGTTTGTGGGACACGCGGAGAGCCTGTTCGGGTTGACGCAGAAATTCAAGATGGTGCACGAAAATAATGGCACCGCGTACAAACGGATTGAGGTGACCGCTTGAGTTTTTTGCCCGAAGATCGGGGAGCAGAACTCCGCGCGCTCTTCTTTGAGAGCTCCGCGGACGTGCTGCAAGTGATCAATGACGCCGGGCTGAAGCTGGAGAAACAGCCGAGCGACGAAGAGCTGATCCGTAGTGTGCGCCGCGCGGTGCATACGCTGAAGGGCGATTCGGCGGCGTGCGGATTTACGAAGCTGAGTGAGATCAGCCACGAACTGGAAGACGTGCTGACGGTACAGATTGCGCAGAAATATGGTGCTGAGGTGGCAGAGGTGGTGCTGGCTGCCGTCGATCTGTTCGAAGGCATGCTGAGCGCGTACCAGAAGGAATTGGAGCCGCCGTCGACAGAAGCGTTTCGTGGGCTGATTCAGCAGTTGAAAGCGCCTGCGAGCACGCAGAAATCCGGAGCGGGAGCGCCAGCCATTCCGGCAAAGTTTCGCTGGAACGAATACGAAGGGCTGATGATTTCCGAAGCGGTACTGCGAGGAGAAACGGTCTACAACGTGGCGTTGCGAATCGATGCAAACAGTCCGATGCGGGCGGCGGCGTTTCAGTTGGTACGCAACGTTTTGCACGCTTGCGGGACGGTGATTGCGTTGCGGCCGGAAGACAACCTGGCGGCGGCAAGCGTGGAGATTGTGGAAGCGGCGCTGGCCAGCACCCACCCTGTGGAACACATTGCTCATCGTTGTCGGATTCCGTCCGTGGTCTCTGACTTGCGAATTGAAGAGGTGGTGCAAGAGGACACGGCAGACCACCAGTTACTTGGTGATTTGCTGGAGGCACAGACCGCACAACTGCATTCGCGGGTGGAAGAAGGGCACGATGCGGCTACAGCGAAGCAGTCGGCCGGGGCTTCGGCGGTTGCCGCGGTAGCAGAGAGTTCTTTGCGGGTGGATTCCGCGCGGATTGATGCGGTGATGAACCTGGTGGGTGAGTTGATCATCGGGAAATCGATGCTGCATCGGACGCTTTCGGAGTTTGATCAGAAGTATGCGAAGGACCCGGTGCGGGGAAAGTTTTCGGAGGCGCTGGCGTTTCAGTCGCGAGTGCTAGATGAGCTGCATAAATGCGTGCTGAAGATCCGGATGGTGCCGGTGGAGCAATTGTTCCGGCGATTCCCTCGAGTTGTACGGGACGTCGCGAAATTGTGCGGAAAGGATGTGGCGTTGGAAATTTCCGGTGAACACACGGACTTGGACAAGGGGATCCTGGATGCGCTGGCCGAGCCGCTAACACACATTGTGAGAAATGCGGTCGACCACGGAATTGAGTCGGTGGATGACAGGCTTGCTGCCGGCAAACCGGCGCGAGGCACAATTTCGCTGAACGCCTTCCATCAGGGAACACAGGTGGTGCTGGAAATTCGAGACGACGGCCGCGGAATCGACCTCGCCAAGGTGCGCGACCAAGCCGTTCGAAGCGGGTTGGTGAAGCGCGAAGATGCGGATCGCCTGCTGGAGCAAGACGTCCTGAACATGATCTTCGAGCCGGGATTTAGCACGGCGACGGAGGTTACAGAAATTTCGGGCCGCGGCATCGGCATGGACGTAGTGCGAATGGTGCTCGACCGGTTGAAGGGAACCGTACACGTTTCGACGGACAAAGGAAAGGGAACGATGATCCAGCTGCGAATGCCGCTGACGCTGGCGAGCATCCAGACGCTGCTGTTCCGCGTGTCCGGGAGATTGTTTGCGGTACCGCTTTCTTCGGTGATCGAGATTGCGCGAATCAACGAATTGGACATTCATCGAGTGGACCAGAGAGAAGTGTTGCGGCTGAGGGAACAGGTGCTGACGCTGGTGAGGCTCAGCAGGTTGAGCAAGATTCATGCGGTGGAAGCGCCGGGGCCGAAGAAGAAAAAGAGTTTTGTGGTGGTGATCGGGCAGGCGGAGAAGCGCTTCGGATTGCTTGTGGACAGCATGGTGGGCGAGGAAGAACTGGTGATCAAAGCGCTGCCGGGAGAAATCGCGGCCAGCGATTTGGTGAGTGGCGCGTCGATTTTGGGAGATGGAACGGTGGTGCTGATCCTGAACGTACCAACGATCCTCACGCGATTATCTCGGTCAATGCCACTGGGAGCCATCGCATGAGGAAAGAGCGAATTCGCGTGCTAGTTGTGGATGACTCCGCGCTGATGCGGAAACTGATTCCGCTGATATTGGAGAGGGACCCGGATATTGAGGTGGTCGGGACGGCGATGGACGGAGCGTTCGCACTGAAAAAGATTGCGGAATTGCGGCCGGACGTTGTGACGCTGGACCTCGAAATGCCCCGGATGGATGGGATCGAGACGTTACGGACGATCATGCGGAACGCGCCGCTGCCGGTGATTGTGTTCAGCACGCATTCACGCGAAGGGGCGTACTCGACGTTCAAAGCACTGGCATTAGGGGCGATCGATTTCGTGGCCAAGCCGAAGGACGCGGCTGCGGGCAATCTGGATCCCGTGGCGTATCAACTGGCGGAAAAGATTAAGGTAGCGAAACGCGCCGGCGGGCCGAAAGCGCTGCCGAAACTGGAAGTAGAAGCGCCAGCACCGCGGAAAAACAGAGGACGTGTTGCAGTGGCACCGAGCCGGATTATTGCGATCGGGATTTCCACGGGTGGCCCGAACGCACTGCAATATGTTCTGTCGCAAATACCGGGTGATTTTCCGGCGAGTTTCGTGATTGTGCAGCATATGCCGGAGGGGTTTACGGATATGTTCGCGCGGCGGCTGGATGAATGCTGCGCGCTGGATGTGCAGGAGGCCAAGTCCGGAGATTTGCTGGTGGCGGGGCGAGTACTGATTTGCCCGGGAAACCGGCACATGATGGTGCGGAGAATGCCGCGCGGAGAAATGGCGGTACTTTCCGATGGCGCGCCGATCAACGGCCACCGGCCTTCGGTGGATGTGCTTTTTCACTCCGTGGCACAGGAATTTGCGTTGACCGCCGTAGGCATGCTGATGACCGGAATGGGAGACGACGGCGCGGAAGGATTGGGAGCGATCAGGGCGGCGGGCGGAATGACGATTGCGCAGAGCGAAGAC
The DNA here is from genome assembly GCA_963795535.1 of Candidatus Acidiferrales bacterium. Taxonomy (GTDB): domain Bacteria; phylum Acidobacteriota; class Terriglobia; order Acidiferrales; family UBA7541; genus Acidiferrum. The sequence goes on along the minus strand of CAWCIG010000017.1, from coordinate 77,031 downwards.
ACCTGCGTGGTGAGCGGAATGCCGCGCGCGGCGATCGTGAAAGGTTACGCCAACAAGGTGCTGGCACTGGATGGGATGGCAGCGTATCTGGTGAGCCAGTACGGCAATAGCCAGCAAAACGGCGACAAAACGGATTCGTCAGAGAAGAACGAAAAGGTTCCAGTTTCAACTCCGCGTGCCTGAGCGGGCAAGCAGAGTAAAGGAGAAGGCCATGCAACAGTTTTCAGCGCTACTTCGGAAAGACCAGCGGCCGGTCCGCTATCTCGTGGTGGACGACTCCGTCTTCGCCCGCAAAAACCTGATCAAGATGATTGAGCAGTTCGGCGGGGAAGTGGCCGGGGAAGCAGGCGACGGGTTGACGGCGATCGCGGAATATAACCGGAGCAAGCCGGACATCGTGCTGATGGACATCACCATGCCACAGATGGAAGGAATCGAGGCGGTGGAGCGGATCGTGCGGCAACATGCGGACGCGCGAATCGTGATGGTGTCATCGGTGGGATATCAGGAGAACATTCTGGCGGCGCTGCAGAAAGGCGCGAAGCACTTTGTGCAGAAGCCGGTGAAGCCGGAAGTGTTGTATGAAATTCTTCGTTACGTTCTGGGAGACGATCCCAATGCCGTAGGCGCGCCCGTGGCGCTTGCGGGGGAGCATCAACTATGAGAATGGAGTTGATCCAGCCGTTTATCAATGCGGCGGACGCGGTTTTCGCGGAATCGTTGCAGGCGCCGACGAAAATCGTGGATCTGACGATGGATGAAAATATTTACAGACGCAAGGGCGTGGCGGCGCTGATCGCGATCAAGGGCGACATTGAAGGGCGAGTGATCCTGGATCTCGCGCCGGAAGTGGCCATGCGCGTGGCCGGTCACCTGGCGGGGAGTCCGATGCCGGAAAGCGAGCAAGTGGTGCGCGAAACGGTGTGCGAACTGGCGAACATGGTTATCGGCAATTCGGTGACGCTTTTAAACGACCAGGGATTCCGCTTCAAGGTGTTTCCGCCGGAGATCCATATGAACGAAGAAGGATTGGCGGGGAATGTCGATACCGAAGCGATGGTGCTGTGTATCGAGACGCCTTGTGGGCCGATTTATCTGAATATTTCGATGCATTATTTGCACCGGCGGCGACGCGAGCAAACCGCGGTGCCCGCGTTGGACTAAAGTTTCCTCGCACTCCGGCCCGCCTGGCAGGATGCAGAGTTTTGCATCCTGCCTCCCCTTTTTTAGACGATAGAAATCGGAAAATGGAAATAGTTATGGTGGCGATCCTTCCTCGCGGAAAGCGCTCCTTTCGATGGTGTAGTACACTCCTACGCGATTTCGATTCCTTAGCTATAGCTAAGCAGGATTTGATGTGGAGGGCGCACATTGATGCGGTTCGTTGTGAGTTGTTGTTTGTTGCTGTGCTTATCGTTGCCGCTGCTTGGGCAGGGCGTCGATTCGCCGGATACGCCTGAGGCGGGATCAATCGAGGAAATCGCCAAGGCAACGACCGAGGCGCGCTTCTTGTCACCGTGGGTTTCCTACCTGCCGGCATCGACGAGCGTGCCTTCGCCACGGACATTCTTTGGCCGGATTATGGGTGCGCCCGGGGAGCTGGTGGATTCGGCGAAAGCGTATGCGTATTGCCGAGCGCTGGCGGCCGCGTCGCCACGGGTTCGCGTGTTCACGATTGGGAAATCGGAGGAAGGGCGAGAGATCCTGTTGCTGGCGATTGCAGACGAAAAAGGAATTGCGGGGCTGGAGCAATTGAAGGCCGCTACGGGGGCGTTGGCCGATCCGCGTAAGAGCGATCCCGCGGCGGCGGAGAAGCTGATCGCGACCGCGCGGCCAATCTATTACTTCAACGCGGCACTGCATTCCGACGAGACTGGGTCGACGGAATCCGTGCTGGAGCTTGCCTATCGTTTGGCGGTTTCCGATCAGCCGATGATCCGGCGCATTCGGGAGAAGCTGGTGGTGCTGATCAATCCGGTGTCCAATCCGGATGGCCGAGACAAGCAGGTCGAATGGTTTTACCGCTACCTGAAAGGAAAGACGGACAGGGCGACGCTGCCACGGCAGGCTCCGCCATACTGGGGAAAATACGTTTATGTGGATATCAATCGCGACGCACATCAACTGACACAGGAACCGACGAAGGCGGTGTCGCGGATGTTTTTCGAATGGCATCCGACGGTGGTGCACGACCTGCACGAGGGCGTGCCGCTGTTGATGACGTGGAATGGAACGGGTCCGTACAATCCGCACGTCGATCCGATTACATTCAGCGAATTTCTGGCACTGAGTTTTCACGAGGTGCAGACGATGACCGGGCTGGGAATGCCCGGGGTGTCAACCTGGAATTTTGGGGAGGGATTTTCGGAGCTGTACCTCGATTCGGTGGCGATGAACCACAACGCGATCGGGCGTGGATTCGAGACCTTTGGAAATGGAACGGCGGAGACGCTGACACGTACGAACCCGGCGGACGATGCTACGAAAGAATGGTACCGGCCAAACCCGCTGTCCGCGGGCGAGTTTAGCTGGTCGGCTCGAGACAACGTGAATTACAACGAAACGGGGATGCTCGCCGGGCTCGACTATGCCGCGCAAAATTCCCGCGAATTGCTGCGAAATTTCTACACCAAAGGGCTGCACTCTTATCACAAAGGACTGGAGGAAGCGCCATATGCGTTTGTGATTCCGGCGGACCAGGGCGATCCGGAACGCGTCGCGCAGATGGTGTGCCGGTTGATGAACCAGCACATTGAAGTGAGCCGGGCGAAGACATCGCTGGCGCTGAAGGAAGGAACGTTTCCCGCAGGGACCTATGTGGTGCGGCTAGATCAGCCGTATCGGAACTACGCGGTCGATCTACTGACGCCGCAGAATTATCCGAAGGACGCGACGGAGCCTTACGACGATGTGTCGTGGGAATTGCCGGCGCACTATCATCTGCAGGCTGTGGCCACGGCCGACGCCGCGGTGCGATCGGCCGCTCTTGCGCTGCTGACGGAAGTGCCGCGGGTGGAGGGAAGGATCGATCAAAACGCCGGTGGAATGTTTCTTTTGGACGATACGGGACAAGAAGGGTTGCTTGAAGCGCGTTACCGTCTCGCTGGATTTGGCGTGCAGATTGCAGAACGGGGATTTACAGCTGGCGGAACCGCGTACCACGCAGGGTCATGGATCATTCCGCCACAAGCGGGAAGCTATGAAGCGCTGCGTGATGTGGCGAAAACGTTGGGACTGAATTTCGTGGCGACGAGTGCGATGCCGGATGTGCCGCATCATGCGGCGCGGGCTCCGCGGCTGGGCGTGTGGGTCCCCTGGGCGGACACGGATTCGATCGGGTGGGTGCGCTATTCGCTAGACCAGCGCAAGGTGCCATACGTCTATTTGCGGGACGAAGATATTCGGGCGGGAAAACTGAAGGACAAGATCGATGTGTTGCTGTACGGACATGTCGATCTGGAATTGGCCGAGCAGATTCAGGGGATACCGAAAAAGTGGAGCCCGATGGCGTTCAAGAAAACCGCGCAGACACCGAGTCTGGGAACGCCCGCTGAATCGGACGATATCACGGGGGGAATTGGGTGGAGCGGACTGGGCCAGATTCAGGAATTTGTGGAACAGGGAGGATTGCTGGTTACTCTGGGCAGCGGATCGATGCTTGCGCTCGAAGGAGGAGTTGTCGGAGGCGTGCGCCGCGATGCGGGAGGAGTGCCGCGGAGTTCGCAGGGTGGCGGCACGGAATCCGCGGCAGCGGCACAGCAAGCGGAGACGCGCACACCTGGAGTGCACGTTCGCGTGACGTTCGACCGGCCGCAACACCCGATTGCGTACGGCTATCCGGAGCGGACGTATGTGTTCCGGCAGAATTTTCCGTTGTATGCGATGCCGCGACGGTGGCTGCGCATGGCGTACTGCACAACGTGTCTGGATGGGCCGGTCGATGCGAGCAGCGTGGTGATGGAATGGGGTGACCGTGAAGGAGCACCGATTCTGGTGAGCGGCCAGATTTGGGGAGAAGAGAATTTGAATGGGCGGCCAGCGATTCTGGATTCTCCGGTGGGGAAGGGGCACGTGGTGACGTTTAATTTTAATCCGTTGCATCGCGATATGAATCGCGGGGACCAGCGAATGTTTTGGAACGCGATTATCAATTGGGAGGCGATTTTGCAGGGGCAGGCGAGGTGAGGCGGGTTCGTTAGAGGCGCTGGGCATGAAAGCAACCGCTACACATGGAGGACGCTGAATGGTTGTGCTTGGCCTTTACGTTGAGATCCTGGGTCGCGAAAGGCGCTCGTCAGGATGACAAATATTTCAGGGGTACTGGCTTAAAGGCGCTTTCACAAAAGCCAGCGATATATGGTTGCTAGTCGGGGGGGCGGAGATAGGCGGCGCCGTGGCGGAAGAGGCCGGCGCTGGAAATGGGTTGGGAGAAGACAATGCGGATGGGGACGAAGATGGCGCCGGCGCCGGGAGTGTAAGGAACAGCAACTTCGAGGCGGGTGCCTTCGGGATAGCGATTGCGGCTGCGGAAACTGATGCCGCCCTTGGATAAATCCTCGCAGACGGCGACTTCTTCCTGAAAGCCGCGGCGCCGAATGCAGGCGAGGACGCGGGCTTTGACGCGAGTGCGATTGCGGCGAGGGATGACGCGTTCTTCCACAGCGCTGCGAGAGGGCAAAGCTTCTTCCACCATGGATTCTGATTGCGCTTCAATCCAGATCGACGGGGAATCGCAGAGCCTGCAGTGGCGCGCGACACACTTGCGGATTTCGAAGGACTTCAGCTCCATCTCGTTGAGGTAGACGACTTCGCGGCGCTGACAGAAGCTGCATTCCATGAGCAGCCGGGCGAAAGCTTCTTCGCCTTTTTGAGGAGCGGGAAAATCGATGTCCCAGAAATCGACGCGAGGATCGAGGATGGCGATGGCGTAGATGAAGCCTTCCGCCTCTTTATCGATTTCGGCGACGATTCTGGCGCGTACGGTTTTGGTCTCGTCGCCTTCTAGCTTCCGGTGCAGCGTGAGTTCTTGGCCGGAAAACAATTTTTCCTGGATGCGGAGAACGCCGCCGTTGCGGCTGACGAGAAGCGTCTGTGCGTTTTGTCGGACGGCCAGGCCGGAGGAGGCAAACCAAGAGGCCTCAACCTGCAGTTGCAGGCTGACGCGGTCACTTTGACGGATGCCTTCAGCGATCATTGCATGAATGCGAACGTGGGATGTTTACCAGTTCAGGCTACCATGCGATTTGTCGAGGGCCAGGCACGGCAACGGACCTTTGTCGTACCCACTAATAGCAATGGCGCGGTGAGCGCGGTCGCCGGGCCTGTTACCCTTTCGCGACTTTGGCAATTGGTTTGGTTTCCCGATTGGCTGAGACGGGTAAACTAAGGTGCATTGCGGCCTCATCCGCCCGGGGCAGGTCGTAATGGGGAAGAGCTCCTGATCGAAACTCATGAATAAGGTGATTTCCATGACGAGCCGCTCATCGGCCTGGCAAGCCCGTGTGAGCGGCGTGCGAGACCGCCGGTATACCATCCGCTATCCCTTCGCAGCCGACGCGGAATTAATTGACATGGAAAGCGGGAAGCAAGTGACCGGGGTGACCTCCGATATTTCGCTGGGAGGATGCTTCGTCTGCACGAGCAAGACGCTGCCGTCCAATTCGCGGGCTCGAATGCGACTGACACGCAAGGGTGAGAGCCTGGATCTGCTTGTTGTTGTGCGCATTGTGAAGCCGAGGGTTGGATTGGGGATTGAGTTTTTTGATCTGGAGCCACCGAACGACCGGATTCTTACGAGCTGGATTGATGCGCTGCAGCGGTCGCGTTGAAAATCGAAATCTGAAAATTGAAAATGGGGAGCCGGGTTGAGCTCTGGTGATTTTTCGATTGCGCATGCGTCGGCGCTTCCTTTGCGGGCGATTGCAACGTGAGAGTTGCGTGAAGAGCGGAGTTATTTTGGCGGGGCGGTTGGGAGAGAGAAACGGCCCGCCTCAGAAGGCGGGTCCTACACCTGCTGGGGTTATTGGGGTGTGTCTAGTGGGTGCTTGCTGCGCTCGTAGAATTCGGTTTGTAGTTTCAGGCTTTCGTCGTCGGCTTTGATGGCTTTGATTGCACGGACGACGGTGTTGATCCAGCTCTGAATATCGGCTTCGCCTTGCTCCTTGGTGGCGGCGCTGCCATCGCCCGAATAGTGATTGGGAAAGCGGGCATACCACCAAATTCCGGTATAAACATTTTCGGGAAGTTTTAGGCGCTTTTGATCCGCGCCCGATTCGGTGTTGGCGCGATCCATGTGCACCAGATCGGGATGGGTGACCAGTACGTTGGAAGTTTCCGTTTCACCCGCATGGTAATCCGGGCCTGTTTTCTCAGCGCCGACTTTTTTGGTGGCTTCGTGGCCCCATTGAACGTAGACGACGTAATCGTGAGGTTTGTAGAGTTGAGTTTGGGCAAAATAAGGCAGTAGGTCTTCATTGCCGCCGTGGCCATTGACGATGACGACTTTCTTGCAGCCATTGCGGGCCATTTCGTCGGTGGTTTCCTGAAGCAGGCGCAACTGAAGATCGGGGCTGTAGGCGATGGTGCCGGGCTGGTGCTTGGCTTCGAAAATTTGGCCGGCGTAGTACGCGGGAAAAATCACGGCATACTCCTGCTGGGCGGCGTGTTCAGCGACGTACCGGACGTTGAGCAGGTCGGTGCCAATCGGGAGATGAGGTCCGTGCTTTTCGAGGATGCCGAAGGGGAGCAGGCAGGTGCCTTGTGCTTTGGCGATGGCCTCCTTGAAGTCCATAGCGTTGAGTTCTTCCCATTTGGGGGAGAGTTTCGTTTGGGCTGGGGTGGTGACGGAGAGTAGCAGGATCGCTAGAATTAAAACGGTGTAATGACGCATGGTGGCTCCTTTGGTCTGGCGGCATTGTACATCAGGAGTGTGGAGGTGCGGCGCGGAACGGCGTAGCGTTTTCAGGCGCTGGCAGGAAAGCCAGCGCTACGTGGTGACGACGCGCGCGTAGTGATTGGAGCTCACGTTGAGATCCTCAAAGGCCCTCCTCAGAGTGACAGTGTTTTTTCTTTGGGTGGCCGAGGAACACAGTTTCGCTTTGTGCTGGCGGGTCTGAAGACCCGCGTCAATGTTAAGCAACCCGGGATGCGGTCTGCTGAAGCCTCGGCGTTACGGTTTTGCTTCGGCGCCGGGCATTACGTCTTTTAGGGGTTGTTGAAGTTGTTGTTCGAGTTCTGGGTGGGGGAAAGGTTTGCGAGGGAGCATTTGATCGCGCATGGCGGTGTTGTAAACGAAGATCGCTTCGACGAAGGCGGCCTGGGCTAGGTCTTCGGGCTGGAGACGCTCGTAGGTGTCCATGTTGGAATGGTGAGTGCGTTCACCGTAGTCTAACGGGTCCTGGATAAATTGGAAGCCGGGAATGCCGACGGCGTCGAAACTGAGATGGTCGGTGCCGCCGGTGTTGCGCAGAGTGATCGCGGTTACGCCGACGTCCTTGAGAGGCTCCATCCACTGTTGGAAGATCGGGCCGACCGCGGCATTTTGCTGCAAGTAGATTCCGCGAATCTTACCGCTACCGTTATCGACGTTGAAATAGCCGGAAATCTTTTCCTGCTCGGGCTTTACCTGAATCGGGCCGGTAATTTTGCGCATCCACTCGCCAATTTTGAGTTGATCGGGATCGGCGGAGCGCGGAATCTCGGCGAAGTGTTGCTTCACGTAGCCTTGAGAACCGAACAGGCCTTGCTCTTCCCCGGTCCAAAGAGCGACGCGGATGGTGCGGCGCGGCTTGATGTGGAGAGTGGTGAGGACGCGCATGACTTCCATGGCCACGACGGTGCCGGCGCCGTTGTCCGTTGCGCCCGTTGCGGAGATCCAGGAATCGAGATGGCCACCGAGCATGACCACTTCGTCTTTCAGCGCCGGATCGGTGCCGGGAATTTCGGCGATGGTGTCGAAGCCGTGTTCGTGATCGCCGGTGAATTGGGACTCAATGTTCACTTCGAGCGTTACGGGTACGTTGGCTTTGAGGAGGCGGTAAACGCGGCCATAATTTTCAATCGCCGTGACCGCGAGAGGAACAGGATTGGCTTGATCGCGGTGATAGACCTGGATGCCGAAGGCTGAGCCGTTGTCGTCGAAAATCGTGCCGCCGGAACCGCCGTTATTCTGGCCGTCGCGGCTAGGAAGAAGGACAGCGGCGGCTTGTTCACTCGCGAGAAATTTGCCGACCTTTTCGCGGAATTCGGTGCGACGAATATATGCCTCGCGGTCGAAGCCAGGGCCGACGCGCACGGGATATTCCTCAATCTTTTTTAAGCCGTCGTCGTCGTAGCGAGTGAAGAGAGGCTTGTCGACGGGTTTCACTTCGCGCATATCGCCGAGAAGAACGATCTTGCCCGCAAGCTTACCTTTATATTTATCGAAATCCTTCTCGTCTTTCAGGTCGACCCAGATGGCGGAGCCGCTGACGGGCCCTTTTGTTGCGGGAGACCATGGCGCGGCCTGAGCGATAAACACCGCGTGATCCGGAGAAGTCATGCGAACCCAGGTGTTCAGCTGCACCCAGCCCATGCCAAATTCGCCCCAGTCTTCGAGATGAGCGTTGGCGCAACCCATCGCAGTGAGCTGGTCGCGCGTCCATTCGTTGGCTTTTTTGAGATTGGGCGAGCCGGTCAGGCGCGGGCCGATATCGTCGGTCAACGCGGACGCGTATTCCATGATGTGGGAATGGCCGAGAGCTTCGGTGCGGATGCTGGCGTAGGCGGAGTAATCGAGCGTTTCGGTGGCGGGCTGTGGAAGTTCGTAGGAAGGCTTGGCTGGTTCTTTGGGTGATTGTTTCTTGTCTTTGTCGGCGGCAAAAACGGAGAGGGAAAGTCCGGCGAGCACGCAGAAACTAACGGCGAAAACTTTTCTGGATGGCATAAGGGTTTCCTTTGCTGAAAATTAACCTGAGGAGCATAGCAAAGGAGAGAAAAATTACCAAGGAGGGCGCTTTGTGTTTGAAGGATCGTAGCGTAATGAGTTTAGGGTTGAGATCCTTCGTCGCGAACGGCGCTCCTCAGGATGACAGCACGGGTTGGTTAGACCCGATAGCCCATGTACAGTGCCAGCGCGATGTGGATCAAGGCCAGGAGGGCGAATGCGTAACTGAAAGGGCGGTGCACGACATGCCACAAGCGAAATACCTGGCCGGTGCGGGAGAGGAAGAGGATACGCTTGGAGAGTTTGGCCTGAGCGCGGGCGATGGCGATGACGTGCTCGAGCCTGGCATCGTTTGTACGGACAAAACCGCAGAGCGCGACGACCCAAGCGCCAAAGCTGGCGGAATGAAGACGAAGAAGCGAGAGCCGGAAAGGCCGCCGCAGATCGATCAGGATCATGTAAACCAGTGCGAGCAGCATGGGCATGTGCGCGACGTCCTGCGCCGAAGGCAAATCGTAGAGTTTGTCCAACCGTTTGGTTTGGCCCAGATTCTGCGCGGCGAGTTCGTCGCGGATGGAATCTGAAATGTCGGTCATTTCTTTCATGGTGAGTTCGGCGTTTTTGAGGTTGCGCGGAATCTGCGCATAGAGATAGCGGCCGACAAAGCCGGACAGCGTGACGGCGAGCATGCTCCAGAAAGCGAGGCCGGCAATGTTTCCGAATTTGAAGGTGGCATGGAAGGCGACGATGATAGGGGCCAAAGTGCCGAGTACGACGTGGAAATCGAGCCAATGGCGCGAATTGCCCTGACGCGAGAGCCAACCCCATTTTTTCCGGAGGGGATAAAGATAGATCAGGAAAAAGAGAAAGACGCCGAACATGCCGAGTTTGATGCCGATGGGGCCGCTGGGGCGCAGGGCATCATGTTTGGGCGAGAAGGGTCGGTCGGCGGCGCTTAGCGTGTAGTAATCAAAACCGTAACCAGCGATGACGAGGACGATGGCGAGGGCCACTAGCCAAGCCAGGAGCAGGCGCGTGCGGTGTCCACGCTCGGGATTCTCGTGGACGAAAATGTTGGTGCCGGCAGTTGCTCCGATGCTCATGGCTGTTTGTCTCCCAATTGGACCTGGATGGTGGCGCGGAATCGGCGGTAGGCCGAGAAGTGATGAACGTTGTGCCAATGTTGTTTTGGAGTTTGCAGATCGATGATGGCGGAGGCAGGCATCCAGTACGCTTCTTCGGGCGCGTGGAATTGAACGAGCGAGTAATGAATTTCCGTCTGGATATCGCGAAGGCCGAGATCGGCGAAGCTGCCATCGAGCGAGGAAACGAGTTTGGTGATTGCGCCGGTTTCTTCATCGATCCAGATGTCGCCTTTGAGCGGGAGAGGATAATTCCGGCCAAGAAGTTGAATGGCTGCGGGGGATAAGCCGCCGGGAACGGGCTTGAAATGGACGTGGACGGCGGTGCGGTTGTCGGTGGTTTCCTCGGAAACGGGCTCGAAAGTGTAGCTGGATTCGTAGCGCTCGTGGAGGATGAGCAGGAGACTGGCAAAGCCGTTGGTGATGAGAACCGTTTTGTTGGGATCACGGAGAGCGGCTTTGCGAGTTTCGCGGGATTCGGTGAGGCGAAGCGATCCGCCGCGGTTATTGGACTGCAACTGATATTCGAACACGGATTCTTCTCGGTACATGGGCTTATTGTTCTTGCCGATGACGGTTTGTTCGACATTTTCTGTGCAGACTACGTTGGAAGTTTGTTCGAAGAAGGCCTCGATCAACTTGCGGGAGTGATCGATGGTGGCATTAGCGCGCGCAAGGAAGGCAGGGTCCGGAACGCTTAGGGAAGAACCGGCGGGGACGAATTGAGCGCGCAGGGGTGGCGTGTAAGCGAGGACGGATGCGAGAGACACCAGTGCAATGAGGCGATTCGGATTGGGGGGTTTCATCGGCCTACTCCTCCCCAGCGATATCCGAATAAGGCGGACCATTGGTTGTAGCTGAGGACATTTCCGTCATACCAACCGTAGAGGCCCTCGATGAAATACCGACGGCCAATGGACCAATCGAGGGTGGCGTTGATAAATTTGGCGGCGGTGTTCGCGGTGAGAGGGGAATCGAATTGTTGAGTGCCGGCGAGAATCTGTAGACGGAGTTTTTCGGAGAGATTTCTGGAGAGAGAGACGGATCCGTATTCACCGCTGCCGAAGGTGCTGTCGAATTTGGAATAATGCAGGCCGAGCGAAAGGCCGGTGCGGAAAAGATTGCCGAAGGTTATGCCGAAAGCATCGTTGAGAGAGCTTTTCGTGTCCGTGGAAGCTTTGCTCTGGCCGATGCCGGCGTACAGGCAGACCTGTTTCGGAAGGTCGACGCGCAGATCGCCGCTAAAACCCTGGAAAAGATAATTGTCGACCAGGCTGGTCCCGATAAGCTGGGGATCGAAGGTGGGCAGGTTGCGGAAGTAATTGTAATTGACGCCCAAGGTAAGCAGCTTGATGGGCTGGAAATGGGCGGAGTTGTAGGTTTGCGAAATGCCGGTGGGGTTGCTGCCGCCGCCGGGGAGCGGGGAAGTTCTGGCGGAGTCTACTTGCACGGAGCTGTAGAAAGAAAGATAGCGCTTCCAGTTGAAATTATTTTCGAAGAAGGCAAATTGGCGCGCGACTCTCCAGTCGATAGAGGTCATGGCCAGGCCGGCGGTGCTCATGATGTGAAGGCTGTCGAAATCGCCGCGCTCCATGCTGACGAAAGTGCCGGCGATCTGCTGATCAGGGTTGTAGCTCCACGAGGTGGGATTCGGAGTAGAACCGGCGAAGACACCGACGGTGAAGAAATTGCCGACGTGGCGTCCGAAGTAGCCGCCATCGATGGTGCTTAGGCTGGGTGCCCAGGGAAGATAGAGGCGGCCGATGCCAACGGTGTCCGGCGAATACGGGCTGTTGTACGTGAAGCCGATCTGATAGGTGCGATTGATGAGATCGCTGAGGGTTTGCGTGCCAGCGCCGGGTATGGGATTGGAGTTGGTGTTGTAATTGCCACGCCAATAGCCGTTGAAATTCCAGTAGGTTCCGCCGATGTGGTTGAGGTCGGCGTCAATCATCGCAGTCATCTGCGTGGAACGAGCGCCGGACTCGGCGATGTCGCCATAACCAAAAGCCACACGCGCGCGCATAACGCCGAGAGGCGATCCGGCGGGGTCGGGATTTTCGACTTTGCTGGAACGAAGTTCCTGGTCGATGGGGTCGCCGGAACTGAAACTCACCGTGACGGGATAGTCTTCGGCTTCGCGGGCGTTTTCGGCGAGATGACGGTCTTCCACGCTGCCGGGCGCAAGGAACGCCAACTGTCCCACTTTCAGTTCGCCGGTTACGGAAATCACATCGCAAACGGCGGAAGAATCCGCGAGAGAAACCAAATTGAGTTCGGCGACGTGAGGATAGCCGCGGAAGCGAATGCCGTCGTTGATCATGCTATCAGGAGGGGGATCGATTACGGAAAGCTTCATCCCTTCCTGAAGGTCAGCGTTGCGCCCGGCGTCGATGTAGAGCGAGCCGTCGGAGACATATTTCACGTGGAAGACGGATGGTTTCTGGGTTGCGGGATTGTGCACAGCAGATTGCGCGTTCAACGAGGCGGGAATGGCCGCGACGAAAAGGCACGCGAGGAGAAACAGTTCGAAGATGGAGGTGGCGCGCATACTAGCCGTCACCACCGTTCTTGTGGCAGTTGTAGCAAGTAGTGGGGCCGTAGACGAAATTCGCAACGCCGTTGTGCTGGTTGGTGGTGGGGACTTGCTGGTGTGCGCTGGTGGTGTGGCAGTTGATGCACGTAAAGCTGGAGTAGTCGGTGGAAACCTGGTGGCAGTCATTGCAAACGGAGCTGTGATGGGGAATGGGGAAATACGTGTGATCGAATGTGGCGTTGAGCCAGGTTGTTGTGGTGTGGCAGGTGTCGCAGGTGGCGGGGAAACCGGCAGCGATATGGTTCGGGATGAGTCCGCCGAGGGTCTGCGTGCTGTTCCAGTCAGACTGGTGGCAGCCGTAGCAGGCGGTGTTCGCGGCTGTGAGGGAATAATTGTTGTTCACATGGCAATTGGTGCAGGCCGTGATCGCGGAACCGGGCGCGGGAGGCATCTGGTGGGCGCCAGTGAGAGGCCATCCGGTGGTGCTGTGGTTAAACTGGCCGTCGGCCCAGGCGATGGTGTCGTGGCAAGTGGAGCAGAGCGAAGTGGGGAATTGCGCGGCAACGTGATTGGGCACGAGGCCGCCGAGAGCTTGCGTACTGGCCCAATCGGAAGTATGGCACCCGTAGCAGTCCGTGCTGGCGGCGGTGAGGTTGTAATTATTGTTGAGGTGGCAGAGGGCACAGGGCGTGGTGGCATGGGCCCCGGTGAGCGGGAAGCCGGTGCCGGTGTGATTGAAGGTAGCAGTGGCCCATGAAGTGGTGTTGTGGCACTGCGAGCAATTGGCTACGGCGAAGGCGGGGCCAGCCTGCGGATGCGGCGGGGCGTTGGTCCGCTGCCATGTGGTGAGGTGGCAGCCGGCGTTGCCGCAATCGGTGGGGGCGATCTGAAGATTGTAATTGTTGTTGATGTGGCAACTGGTGCAGGGAACATTCGCGTGGCCCGCGGTTAGAGGGAAGCCGGTCGTGGTGTGATCGAACTTGGCGTCGAGCCAGCTGTCAAAGTTGTGGCAGCCCTGGCAATTGGAGGAGGCGAAGGCGGGTCCAGCGTTGGGATGAGGAGGATTGGTGGTGTTCTGCCAAACCTTGAGGTGGCAGGAATCGCACTGCGTGGAAAGGCCGTAGAAAATTCCGTTGGCGAGTTGCGTGTGGCACTGATCGCACTGAGTGGCCGCGTGCGCGCCGAGAAGCGGGAAGCGGTTCTGGTGATCCTTGACTTGCTGAACGGCGATATTCCAACCGTTAACGGTGTGACATTGGGCGCAATCCGGACCCATTTGGCGGCGATGAATATCGGCGTGGCAATCCGCGCAATTTTTGCTGACATTGCTGAATACCGGCTTGATATGGCACTGCGTGCATTTCACATTTTCGTGCACGCCGCGGAGCGGATAGCTGGATTTGTTGTGGTCGAACTCGGGCACAGCGCGAATGGGACGCCAGGCTGCGGCACTGTGGCAGTTTTCGCATGGGAGGGAGAGAGGGCCGTGCGGGCTACGAGTGGTTTGCTTTTGCTGATCGCTGGGGGAGCATGCGGAATGAGCCGAGATTCCCGTCGCACTGTTGGCGGAGGGGAACGTGAGTAACGCCCAAAGTGCGACCTGGAGTAGCGTGAGCGTAAACTGCTCCCTACCCAAGACGAAGCTGGGGTGCCTTGGGGACCAAGATGGAATGTGTTCTCCTCGAAAGTATCGATGGGTGCGGGGAGGCTAAACAACTGTCCGCGGGACCAGTTCCCGGCCAGTGAGGGCGAGTTTAGTTAGTGGAACTTCTTGTAAAGAAAGTACCTAAGTCGGACCATGCGGGTTATTGTTGCCATGGCAATCGGCGCATTTGCTGGGGGCATATTTGTAAATGACGATTTGTTTGCCGTTGGTTGCGACCTTGGGAATGTGGCACTTGGCGCAGGGAACGTTGGCGTGGCCGCCGGCTAGTGGGAACTGCGTTTTAGCTTCGTGGTCGAAAGTCGAGGGGGCCCAACGTTGGGTGTTGTGGCAATCGGCGCAACGGGTTTGGTTGTCTTGGGCGAGGAACTGATTGGCGTGGGGATCCTGGTGGCAGGCCTGGCATCGCGCTGGAGTGTCCTGAAAGCGGGACACAGGTTTTGTGGTTGGCTTGTGGCAAGCTGCGCAGGCAGCCGTGCGGTGAGCGCCGAGCAAGGGATATTTTGTTTTTGAGTGGTCGAAGCCGGAAATGTCTCCCCAGGATTTGATACTGTGGCAAGCTTCGCAGCCGGAGGACGAACCGTCGATTCGTCTGCGCGCCATCTGCTCGGAGAATTCGCCTCTGTGAGGATCGTTGTGGCACGCGGTGCAACGGAAATCGGCGAAGTGAAAAGGCAGAATCTTGTCCGTGCGTCCGCCAAGGTCGGCTTTGTGGCAATCGGAGCAAGGAACCGCTAGGTGGGCACCTAGGAGAGGGAAGCGGGAGTTGTTGTGTTTGGCGATGGTATAGGTGGTGCGGTGCCAATCCTGGACGGTGTGGCACGCTTCGCAGCGATTGTTGTACGGAACTGCGGCGAATTGATTGTCGTGAGGATCTTTGTGGCAATCGGAGCATTGCGCGAAGGGCAGTTTGTAATTTGTGTCTTTGGCCGCGGGATTGTGGCAACTGTCGCAGGCGACCTGGAGATGTTTTCCCTGTAGTGGATATTGCGAAGTGTTGTGCTGGTCGAGGCCGAACAGCGAGGGCTCCCATCCATCAGCGGTGTGACACTCGGCGCACTCGCCTTTCCGGGGGCGCGCGGCGAATTGGCCCTTGTGCGGATCGGGATTGTGGCAATCCTTGCAGATGGCGAAGGGAACTGGTTTCTTGAAATCGTCCTTGAGGTGGCATGCCGAGCAGGCCACTTGGGCATGCTTGCCGAGAAGAGGATATTTGGTTTTGGAATGATCGAAATCAAAGCCTGCGAGAAGGGTTTTCCAACCGCTGGTGGTGTGGCAAGAGTCGCACGCCTTTTTGAATTCGCCGCGATGCGGATCGCTGTGACAGGCCGAGCAGGTGGAGAAATTCATGTTCTGGTAACGGGGCTGACCGCCAGGTAAATCTGGTTTATGGCATTGCTCGCAGGGGACTTTGGCGTGGAGACCGGTTAGCGGATAGCGCGTTTGCGAGTGATCGAATTGTTTTGCGGCTTTCCAGTCTTCGACGTTGTGACATTTAGCGCATTCGTTGCCGAGTTGGCCCTTGTGCGGGTCGGAATGGCAGGGCCTGCAAGCGCGCGACTGGCCGAAGAAGGATTTCGACGGATCGTTGTATCTGATCAGTGCTTTGTGTGCGGGAAGCATGTGCGCCGGAGTGTGGCACTGCTGACAGGTTAAGGCTGCGTGTTTGCCTTCGAGAGCGTAGCCGGTTAGGCGATGGTCAAAGTTCTTCTCCGAAGGCTCCCAGTGAACGAGGCTGAAATTTTCCCCGTTGTGCTCGAGGTGGCAGCGCACGCAATCTTTGCCGTTGGGATTCTGCATTTGCAGGCGAAAGTGGTAACCGTGTTTGCCAGCGAGGGCCTCGGCAACTTCTTTGTGGCAATGGAGGCATTTGAAAGTAGGAGTGCTTGCGCCAAAAACGTGGCAGGAGTTGCACTGCGTGGCGCCGGAAAGAGTAGAGTGCGCTTTGGACAGTGGACCGGGGGAAATTTGCCCGTGCGAGTGAGCAGGGAAAAGCAGAGCAATGCCGGCTAGCAAAACCGCGAGGGTTCGGGCGCGCCGGACCGGGCTTGCCCCTGATGACAGAGTGCCGGGCATGTCTGGATGCACCAGTCCCTCCGTTTCGGACGGTGTAGCGTGGTTCTGCTTCCGGTGGCTGGGTGCCTTGCGCCTGCAAGTCGGGCTGATTAAGAGATAGCAGGGAAGGCGGGTCTCGCGAAAGCTGTCCAAGAGTGCAGTGTTTTGCGTACCAGTTGGGGCTGGCCGATCTTGAGATCGGCCGCGAGGTTGGATTGCGTTGAGCTTGAAGAAAAAGCTTGACAGGAAAAAAAGTGAGGTGTATTTAACCAATAGGTTAAATAGGATGGCCGATTCACTCAGCTCGACTCTGGCGGCCCTGGCGGATCCAACCCGCCGGGCGATACTGGCGCGGCTCTCAGTGGGCGCAGTGTCGGTCACGGAACTTGCCGAGCCGTTCGAGATGAGTCTTCCCGCGGTGTCCAAGCACCTGAAAGTTCTGGAACACGCAGGGTTGATCACGCGAGGACGATCGGCGCAATGGCGGCCGTGCCAATTACACGCCAGGCCGTTGAAGGAAGTTGCCGAGTGGGTGGAAGAGTACCGGCGGTTCTGGTCTGAAAGCTTCGATCGTCTGGACGATTACCTTCAGGAATTACAATTCGAAGAAAAGAAAAAGGAGAGGAAAGATGTCCGGAAGAAATAGCGCTGCTCTGGCTACGGCCACACCCTCGAACCGGGAGATCGTTTTTACGCGCGTGTTTGATGCGCCACGCGAATTGGTTTGGAAGGCTTGGACCGAATGCGAACATGTGGAACGCTGGTGGGGACCCGACGGATTTTCTACGACGACGGAAGTCATGGACGTGAGGCCAGGCGGAATGTGGGTGCACACCATGCACGGACCTGACGGGAAGAATTATCCGAACAAGAAGGTGTATCGCGAGGTGGTGAAGCCGGAACGGTTGGTGTATTCGCATGGCGGAGGCCGGAAAGGCGAGCCGCAGGTAGATTTTGAAACAACGGTAACGTTTGAGGAGCAGGGAAGCAAGACGAAGCTGACGATGAGAATGTTGTTCGCTTCGGCCACAGCGCGCGACCTAGTGGTCCAGAGGTACGGGGCGGTGGAAGGCGGGAACCAGACGCTGGGTCGGTTGGCGGAATTTCTGCCGATGTTGGCGACCGAGCAAGAATCGGCAGCGGAGGAATTCATCGTCACTCGCGAGTTCGATGCTCCGCAGGAACGGGTGTGGAAAGCCTGGGCCGATCCGACACATTTGGAGCGGTGGTGGGGACCGAAAGGGTCCAGCATTCAGGTGAACACGCTGGATTTTCGGCCCGGCGGCACTTTTCATTACTCCATGCGCGCGCCCAACGGAATGGTACTGTGGGGGAAATTTGTGTATTGCGAGATCGCCGCGCCGGAGCGAATGACGTTTGTGAACTCGTTTTCCGACGAAGCGGGAAATGTAACGCGACACTTTATGAACGCAACATGGCCGCTCGAGGCGCAAAATGTGCTGACGTTCAGCCAACAGCAGGGCAAGACGACGATCACGTTGAAGGCGCGGCCCATCAATGCGAACGAGGTGGAGCGCAAGACGTTTCGTGATGGCCACAAATACATGCAGGAAGGGTTCAAAGGAACGCTGGATCAGCTGGCTGAACATTTGATGTGCATGAAAAGAGGCGGGAAGACTGTGCTGATTGCGGAGCCTGGGAAGCCGACGACGATTCTTTCGCGGGTATTTGATGCGCCGCGGCGGCTGGTTTATGAGGCGTACACAAATCCGAATCACATCGAGAAGTGGTGGGGGCGGCGGCGACTGAAGACGGTGGTGGACAAATTGGAGGTGAGACCCGGAGGGCGGTGGCGGTTTGTGCAGCACGGAGCGGATGGGGAGAAGTTCGCGTTTAGTGGCGAATTCCGCGAGATCGTGCCGGGCGAGCGAATCGTGTCTACATTCGAATATGAGGCGATGCCTGGCCACGTGATCCTGAACACGGCTCTGTTTGAGGAATATGAGGGGAAGACTAAGGTGACGGTGAGTTCCGTTTATCAAAGCGTGGAAGACCGCGAAGGGATGCTGTTCGCTGGGATGGAAATTGGAGCGAACGAAGCGTGGGATATGTTAGACGAATTGTTGACGGGGGGAGAAAAGGATGGAGCGCGGCAGGATTTGGTGCTTACACGGGAATTGAATGCGCCGCGCGAACTGGTGTGGAAGGCATGGACAGAAGCGAAGCATCTGGCGAAATGGTGGGGACCGAAGGGCTTCACAAATCCGGTGTGTGAAGTGGATGTACGGCCGGGCGGCGCGATTTTGATTCACATGCGCGCGCCGGATGGAAGAGTGTATGCCATGAACGGAAAATTCGAGGAAATCGTTGCGCCGGAGCGGCTGGTGTTCCTGAGCGGAGCGATGGATGATGCTGGGAACCTGTTGTTTGAGATCAGAAACACGGTGACGTTTGCGGAGGTCGCGGGGAAAACGAGAGTAACCTTGCGGGCGCATGTTGTTTCTGCGACAGCTGCGGCGCCGGCCTATCTGGCGGGTATGGAGACAGGGTGGACGCAGAGCTTGGAACGGCTGGAAGCGTTCGTGGCGAAGGGTTGATGTGATAGAGTGGCGCGCAAAGGGAGGAAGGGAATATGAAAATCGTTGCGCTGATCGTTCGGATTCTCCTCGGCCTGATCTTTGTAGTGTTTGGTGCAAATGGATTGCACCCGTTTCTTCCCATGCCGCCGATGCCTGCAGGTCCGGAAAAGGATTACATCACAGCGCTGTTTATCTCGCACTACGCAGTGGTGCTCTTTGGAGTGCAGTTCATTGGCGGGATTCTTCTGCTGGTGAATCGCTATGTACCGTTCGCGCTGACGATACTGGGACCAGTGATCGTGAATATTCTGTGCTTCCACATTTTCATGGATCCGTCGGGATTGCCGCGGGCTTTTGTCGTGACGATTCTGTGGTTGATCCTTTTTTATTACCACCGGCGATCGTTTATCGGGATTTTCGAGCAGAAGCCGGCAGTGTGACGAATCCGATTTAGAAACTCAGGTTAGCCCGGAACTTTGGCGCGCAACGAGGGGTCTACGTGCTCGGGCCGGAAACCCATCCCGAAAATGCGCGGGGGGATGCGTCCCAGGAACGCGAGATGGCGCATAATCTTCAGCGCAAGTGGCAAGTCCTTGTCCTGTATGGGCTTTGAAATAGAACGAGCCAGAATATTGTTTTGAATGAAGACCTGGACGGCTTGGGTCATTTTGGTTGGCCATTCCCTGCGCTTCTGAATCGCCTGAAGCTGGGAAAGTGAAGCAGCGCCAGATTGCAGGGGCGAAAAGAGAAGATTGGCGGCTGCGACAGCGTCCTGGACGGCAAGATTGATGCCGACGCCGCCGACGGGAGACATCGCGTGGGCCGCATCACCAATAAAAAGAAGGCCGGGCTTCGCCCAGTGGCGCAGGCGATTGACCTGCACGGTCAGTAGCTTGACCTTGTCCCAATCGTCGAGTTCGTGGATGCGATCCTGTAGGAAGGGCGCGACATCGAGAATTCGTTTTTGGAATTTGGGCAGACCTTCGGCGTGCAAACGGTCGGAACAATCCTTGGAAACGACATAGGCGCATTGCCAGTAGTCACCGCGATTAATCATCACAAAAATTTGGCCGTCGGCGAACCGCCCACCGGTTGCGTCGGGATCATCGGCGCGGCGAGATATGCGCATCCACACGACATCGATGGGAGATTTCAGGTCGATCACTTCCATTGCGGCGGCCTTGCGCAACTCGGAGCTGCGACCGTCGGCGCCTACCACCAAATCCGCGCGAATCTCCGAAGGAGCGTTTTTACTTTCGATTGCGACACCGGTAACGCGGCCGTTTTCTTCGAGAAGGGCGGTGGCGCGAGTTTCCATTTGCAATTGAAAAGTGGGGAACTTCATTGCTTCGGAGGCAAGAAAATTGAGGAAGTCCCATTGCGGCATGAGGGCGATGAATTTGCAGTGCGCCGGCAGATGGGAAAAGTCCGCGACGGCAATAGACTGGCCATTGACGACGCCGGACAGGTGCGAGATGACTTGATGCGGCATCCGGAGGAAAGATTCGAGGAGCCCAAGTTCGTACATGATTTCGAGCGTGGAGGGATGGACGGTATCTCCGCGGAAATCGCGCAGGAAATCGGGGTGTTTTTCGAGGACAATGACAGGGACGCCGGCGCGAGCCAGAAGATAACCCAAGACCATGCCGGCCGGGCCACCCCCGGCGATACAGCAGCGCGTTTTGAGCCGTTCCTCGGGAGCGGGCAAGGGTCACCAAAATTACGAAGAGCTAGTCTTACATAGGGCGGCTAACCGCGCCCGCTATTTCTTACTTTAGCGGCCTGTTTGCCTAGGGCAGTGCGGGTTGCTTTGGGAAGATTCGCGATGGTGCGTTTCTTTCTGGCGGCGTTTGCAGCCTTCCTGATGTTCTTGCGTGCGGCGCTTCTTTGTTTCTGCGTGTTTGTTTTGAGTTCCCTCTTGGGATTGTTGGAAGGCTCTAATCGAGCGGAACGTTCTGGAGGCAGACTGACAAGCGCCGAGGATCGTTGCAGTACGCGAAAGAATGTATGGGATTTGCTCGGCAGTGCAGGTGCGCCGATTCTGGTTCGACTACAGGCCGACCGAACGTGAAAAGAGGAATTTCAACCGCGATGCTAGGCGATTGCGGTTCACTCGTTTCTCGCTGATGTAGGCGTCATCGACAGCAGCGTGTAGGCCGTTGAATAAAAACACAGCGGTGAAACGAGGATTTTCGACGCGCCAGGCTTTCTTCTGCGCACCCGCCTGAAACAACTCGATGAGGTGATGGATAAGGATGTTGTCGACGAGGCCTTTGCGAGTGGGAGGGCGAGAACCAAAGAAGGCAATATCGTGGAGCTCTATCGAGTCGAGATATCCGTTGGCGCAGCTGGTGGACCATGCTTGCAACTTTGCTTTCCAATTGCGTTGCGGAGTTTCGGCGATTGCGGATTTGATTTTACTTAGCACTGTTTCGGCAAAGCGATCGCCCAGGGCAGCCAGAATGTCTTCTTTGGAGGAGAAATAAAGATAAAAAGTGCCTTTGGCGACTTTGGCGCCGGAGGTGATTTGCTCGATGGTCGTCGCTGCCATACCGTGCTTAAGGAAGAGGCGTTGCGCCGCGTCCATGAGCTCGTCGCGGCGCACTTCGGGCGGCTTTGTCCTTTGGTGAGCTCTGGAAATGGCGCGCATCAAATTTGTCCACCCGGCCAGTGAGACGACCAGGAAACGTAACACAATGTCGCCCAGGTTCGAAGAGAAGCAGTTCGCGGAGAATTCACGATATCGGAACCACCTGGTTTGTTTCAGCAGCGGCAAGTGTGACTGCGCTGCGCAATTCGGGGAAGATCAACGACCAGAGCCCGACGACGGCTAGCGTTCCCAAACCGCCCAACAGTGCTGCGGGGACAGTGCCAAAGAGTGCGGCAGTGGCTCCGGACTCGAATTCTCCCAATTCGCTGGACGCGCCGATGAATACCCAATTGACGGCGCTGACGCGGCCGCGCATGGCGTCTGGCGTGGAGAGCTGCACCATGGTTTGGCGGATGACCATGCTGACCATGTCAAATCCACCGGCAACGGCAAGAGCGAATAGCGATAACACAAAGCTGCGAGAGATGGCGAAGACGGTAGTTGCGAGGCCGAAGCCTGCGACACAGCTGAGCATCAGTTTTCCGGACCGGCCGTTCACCGTGCGATGCGCCAGGAAGAGTCCGATGAGCGCGGCGCCGATGCCCGGAGCGCAGCGAAGACAGCCGAGGCCGAAGGGACCGACGGCTAGGATATCTCTTGCATAGATCGGGAGCAGAGCAGTGACGCCGCCGAGAAGAACGGCGAAAAGATCCAGGGACAACAGGGAGAGCAGGAGTCGATCCGAACGGATGTAGCAAACACCGGCAAGAATGCCTTTTTCTACGAGCGCCGGTTCCGGTTCGCCAGGCGGCTGATGAGCGATCATGAGGCGGCGCGTTTGCAGGCTGGCGAAGAAATACAGCACGGCGGTGAGGGTAAACATTGCTGGACCGCTGAAGGCGTAGATGAAGCCGCCTAATGCGGGGCCAATCATCGTGCAAAGCTGGAAGGCAGAGGCCGTGGTAGCGACGGCGCGGGGGAATTCATCGTCGGTCACCAAGCACGGCAGGAAAGCCGACATCGCAGGGGAAGAAAAAGCACGCGCGAAGCCCATGATGAGCAAGAGAAGATAAACGGGGCGTGCGGAGTGGTGGGCGGTGAGCGACCAGGCGGTGAACGATGCGAGAGCAAGCGATTGGAGAAGCAACGAAAGTCCGATGATCTTGCGGCGGTTGAAGCGGTCCGCGGCGTGACCGGCAAAGAGAAGCATGGAGACGTTGGGGATGAACTGGGCCAAGCCGACATAGGCGAGACTCATGGGATTGTGCGTCGCGGAATAAACGTACCAGCCGATCGCTACGTTCAGCATCTGGGCGCTGAGTTCATCGGCGATGCGGATAGTGGTGAAACCGCGAAGGGCAGGGTTGTGATGGAACAAGCGGAGAAGGGAAGGATGGCTGGATACTGAGGAATCCATGGCTCAGGATACAGCACTGACTGGTGGTCAGTCAATATGAAGGCAGTGTCTAAAATATCTTAAATAAATTGAGTTTGTGATGGTTCGGGCACGGCTGAAGCCGTGCCCGCTGGCGGTTTTGCGGTCGGGTAGGCTAGAAGTCGCGGTCCGCTGGTTGTTCCAGTTCCGTGTCCGGGGTTTCGATGGCGGTGCCGTCGGCGATGGCCTGATCCTTGGCGCGCTTCTCGAGTTTCTTCTGGGCGCGACGTTCTTCCTTCGCGCGCTGTTTTTCCAGCCGCTTCATTTCTTTTTGGCGCTTCTGAAACGTAATTGCCATATGGCCTCCTTAAGAAGGAACGCTTCTGCCTGGTTCGCCTAGGCCCGAAGAACTGCTCAGTAGGAACTCTGCACAAATGCCCGGAACTTGCTGGACCGCGAAGGATGCCGCAGCTTGCGGAGAGCTTTGGCTTCGATCTGCCGGATACGCTCGCGCGTTACGGAAAATGTTTGGCCAACCTCCTCCAGCGTGTGTTCGCTGCCATCTTCCATGCCGAAACGCATACGAATAATTTTCTCCTCGCGCGGCGTCAGCGTCTTTAGTGCGTTGGCCAGTTGTTCCCGCATGTTCAGCAGGATGGCCGCTTCTGATGGCGAGACCAGGTTTTTGTCCTCGACGAAATCACCTAAACGCGCTTCCTCGTCGTCGCCAACCGGGGTTTCGAAGGAGACCGGCAATTGGGCGACTTTCTTTGCTTTGCGGACCTGTTCCACGGGGATGTCCATGCGCCTGGCGATTTCTTCAACGGTGGGCTCTCGGCCGAGTTCCTGAACAAGTTGGCGGCTCGTGCGCATCTGTTTGTTGATGGCTTCGACCATGTGTACGGGGACGCGAATCGTTCTGGCCTGATCCGCGATGGCGCGAGTGATAGCCTGGCGGATCCACCACGTGGCATATGTAGAGAACTTGTAACCGCGGCGCCATTCGAATTTGTCGGTGCCGCGCATGAGGCCGATGTTGCCTTCTTGAATCAAATCGAGGAAATGCAGGCCGCGGTTCGTGTACTTTTTGGCGATGGATACGACCAGGCGAAGATTGGCTTCGGTCAATTCGCGCTTCGCTTGTTCGGCCAGGGCCTCACCGCGAGTGATTAGCGAGAGCGTACGCTTTAAAACGGTTCCGTCGACCTCGGTGGATTGTTCGAGGTGGGTGCGGTGCGAACGTTGAGCATTCAGTTCTTTACGAACGGTAGCGGCGGCTTCTCCGGTGGCAGAGCCGGAACGGCGTTTCAGCCTGGCGATCTCATCTTCGACGGATTGAAACTGCCGTGAAGTGCTGCGCAACAACGCGATGAGGCGCTTTTTCTCTCGTTCGTGGAAATCAATCGAACGGGTCAGCTGCGACATTTCAATCCGGGTTCGACCCAACTGCATGCTATGACGAAAATGGCTGCGGCGATTCGACTTGGCGGCTTGCTGCAGACGCTCAGCCTGATCGACCGCTGTTTCGCGCAATTTCTCGATCTTATCGATAATGCGCAGAGTCCGGCGGGTTTTCTCTTCGATTTTTCGTTCCGTCAGCTCTTCTTCATCAAAGTGGAGGAGAGACTTGATGGTCACGGCGCCATTTCGCAATTCCGAGCCGGCGGCAATTACTTCTTTCAGCACGAGCGGAGAACGGGAGATGGTCTTCATGACCAACTGCTGGCCGCGCTCCATGCGCTTGGCGATCTCGACTTCGAGTTCGCGCGTTAACAAAGGGACAGTGCCCATCTCGCGCAAGTAGGTGCGAACGGGATCGCTGGACTGTTCAAAAGGTTGCGTGGAAAGATCGAGAGCCGGGGAATCGTTCAAAGAAGACTCGTCTTCAACCAAGTTGTGCTGCGTTACGTTTTCCGGGCGCGCGCTTGAGGCTTGCGCTTCGGCGGCATCGGCGTAGACTTCGACGCCGTCCCGCTCGAGAACGGAAAACAGCTCGTCCAGTTCCTCGGTGGTTTCCTCCGAAGCGGGAAGAACCTTATCCAATTCGTTGACGAGCAGGTAGCCGCGTTCTCTGGCGACTTGCAAGAGATCGCGCATCTGAGTCTGATTTTCCAGATTCGACAAGAAAGTCTCCCCTTTACCCACTGCCAGAACTGGCCGGCCTTCCTGCAATCCGTTCGGCGCCTTATGCGGGTACACAAGCGCCACACGGTGGCAGGGAAGACAAGTCTGGGGTCTCAGCCGTGACGTCCGATGGGCCGGTTGTTCACGACTGTCCCGCTATTACATTGCTCTAATCGGAGTTTTTCTGGATTCGATGATTCCAGAATCAACCACTCCTATTATACACCCTGCGGCAATTCCTTTTGGGAACGTTGGAGTTGACGAGTGTGCACCTGTGGAATATTTGCGCTCAGGTGTTTCGCGTACTGCCCAAAACCCAAAAAAACCTGGAACGCCCTTCGCAAAAAGGCGCTCAGAGTGGGCATCCAGGAATTGAAACCCAAGAAGCCCACACGCAAGTTCGGCGTGTGGGGCATCCAGATCGAGAAATGCGGATTAATTATCCACCTGGGCTTGCAGAAACTCGCCCGGCAAGCGAATGAGTGTGGACCGCGACGCGGCTGCGGCCAGGTTCTGCTCCCTAGAAGCGGGAGCACTCTCTTTTTTCTCGAAGCGCTCACCATGGGCCGACAGGCGTTCCATGCGAATTCCCAGGGTGCGCTCGAGCTGAAATAGCTCTGTGCGCTGGTCGCGTAGAAAGAGAGTGGAAGCGACGCCGGTTTCGCCTGCGCGGCCGGTGCGGCCGATGCGATGTATGAAGTTTTCGGCCACGTCCGGAAGGTCATAGTTGATGACGTGGGCGATGTCCTGCACGTGGATTCCGCGCGCAGCCACATCCGTGGCGACGAGGACGCGATATTGCCCGCGTTGAAAGCCGGTGAGGGCGGAGGTCCGTTGCGATTGCGAGCGATCCCCGTGGATCATGGCCGCGTTGATGCCCTGACGATTCAGGCTTTTTGCAATTCGCTCAGTGCCGCGCTTGGTGCGGGAGAAAATGAGGCAGCGCCCGCTTTCCTTGTTCAGGAGCTTGTAAAGCATATCGGGCTTGCCGTCGTCGGATACTTCGAAGGCCTGAAGGCGGACGTTCTCCGATGGCTTTAACGTGGAACCAAAGGTAAGGCGGACAGAATTTTTTGTGTAATCCTTCACCAGTTGGGCTACGCCGGCTTCCATGGTTGCGGAGAAGCACAGCGTCTGGCGATCCTTCGGTAAATTGGAGACGATTCGCCGGATGGCTGGGAGAAATCCCATATCCAGCATGCGATCCGCTTCATCGAGCACGAGCGTCGTCACACCGCTGAGGTTGACGAGCCTGCGATCGAGATAATCTTCCAACCGTCCAGGAGTGGCCACAACGAGGCGAGCGCCCTTGCGAATGGCGTTGAGTTGCTTCCCTTCCGGGAGGCCGCCAACGACCAATGCCGCGGGCTGCTCCTGCTTTGAACGCAATGCGTCGTATTGGGCGATCACCTGCATGGCCAGTTCGCGAGTTGGAACAAGCACGAGCGCCGCGATTCCCGCGGTCTTGTGCTGCGCCAACTTTTCGATCGCCGGGATCAGGAACGCGAGCGTCTTGCCAGTTCCGGTCTGCGCGGTGGCGATTACATCTGTTCCGGATAAGGCTTGCGGGATTGCCGCAGCTTGCACCGGTGTCGGCATCGAAAAACGAGCCGACAGGAGTTTCTCCTTCAGGGAAGGAGATATAGAGAGTTCCGAAAAACTTTGCATTTTGCTTTCTTGCTGGCGGGACTGCCGAGGCACACATAGCTTCTGGTGAGCGAGACAATCTGGGTTGCCAGACTTATTTTTAATTACGCTGAAGACCTACGGAGGAAACGGAGGGCGGGTATTCTCAGATCAATCACTAAACCAGAGGGACCGCACAACACAACCGAATGCATTAAGCGCAAAAACATCATAGCACAAGAGAGGGAATTCTGCTCGTAAGGAAAATAGCGGCTGTTTCCTTGTCCAGGCGAATTGGAGCGTTGAGCCTTAGCAGGTTTTTGGCACGGCTGAAGTCGTGCCCTCCCTTGAACTAATTCATGCCGCAACCTAAATGTGGTTCTAGTTGGTTCGCTTGTTGGGATTCAGGATGTCTTTTCTCCAGCGGCCAATGGCTTTTTTTCGGGAATTGATTTGATTGCGCTTCTCGGCGTTGTGCGCGTCGCTGCGCTTGTGGAGATGCAGAAGCGCGCCATCCCGAAAATGGAGGGGATCGCGGAGGTTCTGAAGTTCGCGATAGTAGAACACGGCGGTAGGGCGGCGGCTCTTGAATCGCAGATTTCGCAGAAACACGAGTTCCTCCTCCGTTGCGTCTCCACTCAAATCGCGAAGATCCAGAAACTCTTGGAAGCCAGGTTCGGTTTGCGGGATTTCGGTATCTTCGCGCTCGACGAACTGAAAATGCACTACCTCGACAGGAGAGAGCAAGCGATTCAAGACAACCTGGATCGCAAAAGTGGTCAAGTCAATATCCCAAGACTCGATCATGGGGGCGAGGAAAGTGGCGCAGTGGGCCGCGGAAATATTGAACATGTCCGTGTCCAGGAATTCCAGAATGACGGTGCGCGCCTCGGCATAGGATTGATCGCGCAGCTTTGCAACCTTGCGCAGCCACTGTTCGTTTTCCAGTTCATCGCGGGCGATTTTCTTGGTGACGTCCAGGAGTTTCTGGGTCACCAGGCGCTCCAACTCGCCGAAAGCTTGCTTCTCGAAAATTTCGCGCACCTGTTTCTGGCGTTCGGGCTGGCATTTGCTGATGACAAGTTCGCGGACTTCTTGGTAGAGAGGTGTCGGTGGGTCGGCGAGCTTTCTTTTCCATTGCTCCCGGCGTTGCTCTTCGACCATAGCCGAAAGCTGGCCCTTGGGCAATTTGAGGAAGACGTTCATCTTTTCGTAGATGTCCGTGCGGTTCGCGGCGGGGGGAGCTTTTTTACGAGTGAGGAGTTGAGAGATGTAAGACTCGGTGACCTGGGCGGCCGCGGCGAGATCGCGCTGTTCCAGGCCCAATTCTTTTAGTCTCTGTTGAATGACCAAACACACATCCATACGGCCTCCCTCTGCTTAACTGAGTCGGTAAACCACATAGTACAGGTGCAGCCGAAACTTGACAATACAGGTAAAGCAAGGCATTCTTATCGCACGATCAAGGCTGCTTTCAGGTCTTTCCGACCAGTCGCTCTCCCCTGACGACTCCCTTGGTCTCCACAAGGAGAGTCTTATGTTCGCTCGCAAGGTCTCGGTACGCCTGAAGTCCGACGCAGCCGGCCAGTTTATTCAGAAAATGGAAAGCGAAATCATCCCACTACTGCGCAAGCAGAAGGGCTTTCTCGATGAACTGACCCTAGTTTCCCAGAGCGGGCGAGAGATTTACGCCTACAGTTTCTGGGAAAGCAGCGAAGATGCGGAAAGCTACGACCGGAAAGGGTTTGGGGAAGTGACCAACCTGGTTACCGGTCTGGTTGACGGCGCCGTGCGGGTGCACACCTACATGGTTGCCAACTCCACGTTTCACAAGCTGGCTGCCGCTGTTGCTTCTTGAGCGTAACGGAATCGCGCTGAACCGCAGTTTCGATTCGCGTCGGTCCGAGCCTAACCATTGAGCCACATCCTTCCAAAGTCGAATACCAACGAATCCACGATTCTGCTCGTTCGAGAGGGCGCGGTGTTGCCCCCGGACCTGGCGACAGAAGACGAGACGTTTCTTCCCGGTTGGCGAATGGTAAAAGACTTCGACAACTACGCACTTCGTCAAAAAATACGAGAGACGAACTGGAATCTTCTTCAACTGCGCGGCGGCAAGGAAACGCGAGTCATGGGCCGTGTGCGACAGGTGATCCTGCGAAAAGGCGTGGCCCAGTTATTGGGCGAACTTCGGGGACGGAAATTCAACTCGCTGGAAATCAGGGTGCCAGTTTCGAAAAGATTTCTGGGAGTGTTGTTCCTGAACATTTCGGTGACTCTCAGGCATTTTCAGTGCAACACCGCGATCTGATGGCGGGCAGTCGGGGAATCAGAACAAAGGAAGCATTATGACAAAGCTATACGTAGGGAATCTGGCGTTCAGCATGACGGATGAAAGCTTGCTGCAGTTGTTCAGCGGCAAGGGATACAAGGTGGGATCGGCGCGCATCATTACCGACCGGGAAACCGGGCGCTCGCGTGGATTCGGATTCGTGGAACTGGCGCCGGAAGATGACGCGACCAAGGCCATCGGGGAATTCAACGGCATGGACATTGAAGGCCGCGCACTACAGGTCAACGAAGCGCGCCCGCAAGAATTTCGCGGCGGCGGCGGAGATCGTGGCGGCGGTGGTGGCGGACGCGGATTTTCGGGTGGGCGTGGCGGATCTGGATCCGGATCTGGACGCGGTGGCCGCCGGAGTTATTAACCGCGGCCTAGGCGCGACGCTGCAGAAGGCAATTTGTTCTGAATAATCTGATGAGGAGGATTCTTGTCGAATCTTGAAACAGGCCAATACATCAAGCATTTTCAGTATGGGTGCGGAGTAATCGTTAAACGGGACTTTGATCGTACGACTATTGATTTTGACATCCACGGGGTCAAGATTTTTGTTACCAGCCTGATGACCATCGAACCCGCGGAAGGGGTTCCACCCAAGCGACGCCGCGCCAAGCGCGTGAAGGCCGTGAAGCCAGAGCCGACACTCGCAGGGCGGGTGTTTGTGCCTGGTGCCAAATGACACCGGGGCTGATCGTGCAGTACCGCGGCTTCCAGGCGAAGCTGCTCATGCGTGAATACACGTTTCAAGTACGCGAAGCGGGCACGGAGCGGGAGTTCACGCTAAACATTGCGAACGAAGCGTTCCTTTCTCACCGTGTTCGCTATCAGGATGCGCCGGATATCTGTGCCCAAAGGCTGCAGGCGGAATTAGCGGCGCACGCGAATCATCCGTTGGAAACAGCCTACGTCATCACCTCTGCCGAGTTGGACGGTTACCGGACATTACGGGCGGAAAAACCCAGCCGTTATCCTTCGCGGCATTCGCAATCGTGAACTGCTTTGCCGTCGCCTAATGCGTCTAGACAGGCGAGTTTTTCAACTCTCTCTCCGGCTCTGCCTTGGGCTGTGCCTGACTTAGCCAAGAGTCAGCCGTCGCAGATCATCTCAACTTCGGTGTCTCCCGTTCGTTCGAGCACGCTTCGCCGGCCCGTCGCGCGAAAACCGGAGCGTTCGTAGCATCGTCTGGCGCGAGTGTTGCGCTCGACGACATTGAGGCGCACCTGCGTCGCACCTACCTCGTCAGCCCAGGCTTTCACGGAAGATACCAACGCGTCGGCCGCGCCGGTGCCCCGAAGGTCTGGGTGCACCCACATCGCCATCAAGTGAACCGCGGAAGCGTCATTCGCGTCGCGGACACCAGCCACGAGCCCACGAGGTTCGCCAGCTGCCTCCAGGAGGAAGGTGACACCGGGAGCCAGCCAATGTCGCCAGTCCTCCATTGTTCGGGCCACCTCCCGCTCATAGGTCGAACCGAAGGCGCTCGGCGAATCGGTGAGCGCCTGAAGACGCAAAGTCCTTAGCACTGGTTCGTCGCCGATCGCGGCACGTCTGACACTAAATTGCATGTCTCTCTCATGCACCGGCAGATGTCGCTGGAATTACTTTCTTCGCCGGGACAATTTGAGGATATCAAGAACTCACGCCTGCCGTTGTTTTAAGAGCTTCCGCACGTTGGCGGCTGTATCGGTTTCCGCAAACCGAGGAAAGACTTTTTCCACGCTATGACGGTGCGCATCGGCATCGCGATCTGTCATCGCATCGACGACGAGAACCACATTGTAGCCGTGATCGTAGGCGCTGCGAGCTGTGGATTCCACGCCGGCGCTTGTCGAGATACCTGCCAAGAAAACTTGTGTTACGCCGCGCTGGCGCAAGTAATCATTCAAGGATGTGCCAATGAATGCGCCCACGGATTGCTTGGTGACCAGGTAGTCGTCGGGTTGCTGCTCCAGTTCAGGGACAAGTTCAGTCCAACCAGGGGAAAACGAAAGCTTGCGAGGCCCGGCGTCGGTGCGGCCCGGAGCCGCTGCAGTTACGTTCACGAGAACGACGGGCAGCCCTCGTTCACGGAACGCACGCGCGAGTTGGGCAGCCCGAGCGACGATCTCGCTGGTGGGGTGAACGGCCGGCATACCCACAATTCCTTTTTGGAGGTCGATCAAAATTAGGGCAGAGACATCATCGAGCTTTGTGAGCGGCATGGTTTTTCCTTTCGCGTGGGGCTGGGGCGAGATCGTAACGGGATTTTGTGCGGGTTTTATTTGGAGTGTTTTTCTTGAAATCGCACGCTGGCCATGATGCTTAGTGCAGCGATTCCCGCGAAGAAAATAATGAGAGCGGAGTAACTTCCACTCGAAACTTTCCCAACGCGGAACAGTATGTATCCGACGACCAGATTCAAGAGCGCCCACAGGACGTTCACCGTTGGCGACGACAATCCTTTTCCGGGAGGCTTTGCGAAGGGCGTCGGGAAAGGCTCGCCAGAAATGCCTTGGACGAAATGAGGCACGAAATTGGCTAGAAGCATTCCGGCGAAGAAGCAAGCGATGTAGTCTTGCCAGTTCATTGTGGTTTTTCCTTTCGCTTGGGAAGGGTAGTCATTGCAAATGCTATGTTGGCGTTTCGCCGGGAATCATGTTTGTGTCGCGGGCGGGCAGTAACCCCAACTGTTCGTAAATTGGCCTCAGGACCGCTCGAAGTTTTGGCCGTTCGAAAGCGAACCATAGCGATCCAGCGAGACAAGACGCCCCAGTGAGCATGACAGTATGTGGCGCGCCGATGCGATGAGCCAGAGCGCCGGCCAGCAGACTACCAAAGGGCGACGCTCCGAAGAACGCCATCATGTAATAGCTCATGACGCGAGCGCGTTTGTCTTCCGGCACTAACGACTGGATGATCGTGTTGCTGACAGACGCGGTCTGGATCATGCCGAAGCCGACGAAAACCATCAGCACAAGCGATAACCACAGCGTATGCGAGAGGCCGAACAGAATCAGTGCTGCGCCCAGCATAGCGGTGGCGATCTGCAGCATGCGTGTGAGCCCGACGACCGACTTACGGATGGCGAGGGACAGCGCGGACACAAATGCTCCGATGCCTGAAGCGCCTGTCAGCCAGCCGAGAGTGGCTGCGCCGCCATGCAGGACCTGGCCAGCGAAGAGCGGCAGCAGAACGGAGTAGGAATAGCCCATCAGGCTGATCAGGGCAAAGAGCAGAAGGATGGTGCGAATGGGTGCGAATGTGCGGACGTAGTCCCAGCCTTCGCGCACCTGTTCGAGCATGCTGCAGGCGGTGCGGCGGATATTCCAGGGCTTGATGCGCATCAGCAGCAAGGATGCGATCACGGCGAAGTAGCTGACGCCGTCAATCAGAAAGCACCAGCCTTCGCCAAAGGCCGCGATGACCAAGCCGGCGAGAGCGGGGCCGATCAGCCGCGCGCCGTTGGCCATTGAGGAGTTGATGGCGATCGCGTTGCTGAGGTCGTTGCGGTCCTCAACCATTTGTACGAGGAAAGACTGCCGTCCAGGCATGTCGAAAGCGTTGATCAAACCCTGCAAAGCAGTGAGTGCGATAATCTCCCAGAGGCTTATGACATGCGCCAGGGTGAGTGCTGCCAGCGCGAGCGATTGGCCGGCGGCAAGCGCTTGTGTCCATACCAACAACTTGCGGCGATTGAGGCGCTCGACCCAGACTCCGGCAAAGGGACCCAGGAGAAAAGCAACAATTTGTCCCGAAAAGCTGACGACGCCAAGCAGCAGCGCTGAATGGGTCATGCGATAGACAAGCCAACTTGTGGCCAGCTTCGTCATCCAGGTGCCGATTACAGAGATGGTTTGACCCGCGAAGAAGAGCTTGAAGTTACGGTGCCGCAGGGCTCGCCAGGCGTGCGAAATTGAACTTGCAGGGGATAACGTTTCCCGCGCATTTGAACGGATCGCGGGATTGTTCAAAAGTTGCGCCCGTGCGTTGCTCGTCACTTTGCCGCCAGGCGTTTGATAATTTCACCAGCCCTGAACAGCGTTTCTCGTTCTTCTTCGTCGAGTTGAGTGATGGCTTGGGCCAGCCAGGTTCGTTTTGCTTCGCGGGCACTTTTCAGGACGGCAGCGCCTTTGGCGGTGAGTTCAATGTTCGCCTGGCGGCCGTCGGTCGGATGAGGCTTGCGCTCAACCATACCCCTTTCCTCAAGTGCCGCGATGGTGGCGCCCATCGACTGCGGCTTCATGCTTTCCGCGCGCGCGAGATCGGCGGTCGTTGCGGGGCCGTCCGTAGCGAGGCGCTTCATGACGGCAGACTCGGTCAAGGAAAGCTCATGGGAAGCGGCGGCCGCGCGCACGCGGCGGACCAGCAGTCCAATGGCTTGAGTAAGGTCGGTTACGGCGAGTTCTAGGGGCTTTCGCGGCACGGCAATTCCAAAAATACAGGAAACCAGCCTAACTTGCAAGGTAAACTTGCAAGTTAGGCTGGTTAAGAGGACAAACGTAGAGCGGCAGCGCTAAGCGCCTTCACTGCTTCCGCGACGTCTTCGATCGGCACCTCTGGGTTCACGCGGCGCTGGTGGTTTGATTAGGTTTTACTCTTATGTGCTTTCGTTCGAGTACCTGCAGGCGCTTTCTTCTTCATTTTGATCTGATTGTAATCAACGGCGGCACGTACGAGATTTTTTAGAGCGCGCTTATTAATCCTATCGCCCTCGAAAAAATCGATTGCTCGCCATGCATTGCCTCCGAGGCCGGCATTGAAGAGTTTGTCAGGATCTGGGAGATTCGCCCCGTGGGAAAAGGTAAGCTTCACCTTATCTTTGTGGGCGTTGGCGACTGCGATCATGCCGTCGCGAGACCACACTGGGCTTCCCATCCACTTCCATTCCTCGATTATCTCCGGGTCGGACTCAAGGATGCTCTTGCGGATGCTGGCGAACGTTTCGCCACGCCAGTCTTTGAGTACTGCGATTAGATTGTCAATGCGTTCCGACGGATTCATTGGATCTTTATGCCTCGATTTCCTGTCCTGTTGTCATACGAGCCGATCTCTTCGAAATAAGTCGTCGAAGGACATGGCCTTTCCACATCCAAAGTCCCGCAAGGACGAGTACAGGAACGAAGACAAGCCGTGTAGCGGGGGCGTAGTTTGGAATTTTGTCAAACGGACTATAAATATAGCCAAGGATCGGAATGCTAAAGACGATGTGAATCCAGCGAAGAATCGAACGTTTGGTGACTTCTTTCATGATTAATTTGTCCTCCTTTATCGACGATACCGCGTCATTTACTCCAGCCTAGCGCTTGACTGTCTCGATACCGAACTGCTTGGCATACTCCGCGTTCAGCCGCTGCCAGCCGCCGAACTTCATGGCCTCGGGACCGACCATGCGGCCGATTGGGGTTCCGCTGAGAAGGTGATCCAGAACATCGAAACAAATGTGCCACCCGGCAGCACCCATAGCGATGAAGCGGTGACCGATGTTGGTCCACAGCGTCAGGCGCGTGCCGCCACCAGAGGCTTGGAGTTCCCACCGCATATTGAAGTCACCCCAGTTGTACTCAAGCACCTCGGGACAGTCGGCTCGCTTTACTGTTGTTTCGGTAATGCGCGGCGTGGGTGCTCCCACCGTCATGAGCTTCACCGTGGTTCCAACCGTACCCAGGGTCCCATCGGCGTCAAAGGGCGCCCACTCGCGCAGATGCGCCGGGTCGGTAAGCGCTTGCCAGACTTTTTCCGGCGAGTGGCGCAGTTCTCTGACAAGAATGAGCGTCCACTTCTCTCCGTCCTTTCGTATCTGTGCCCCGCTGGCAGGGCCCGGTTTGTAGTGCTCGCGATCGGTCACCTTGTTCTCCTTAGTGTCAATAGCGTGCCAGCTGGGTGAGCTGAATGAGGTTGCCGCAAGTGTCGTTCAGCATGGCAATGGTCGAGCCGGTCACATCGGTGGGTGGCTTCGTGAATTTGGCGCCGCGGGCCTTGATTCGCTCGTAGTCGCCCTTGACGTCGTCGGTGAAGAACATCGCCGCGGGCTGGCCTTGTTGAAATATCGCCTGCTGATAGGCTTTGGCTGCGGGGTTGCTGTTCAGCGCCAGCTGCAGCTCAGTGCCGTCCGGCTCCTCGGACGAGGCCACGGTCAGCCAGCGAAATGGGCCCTGACTGAAATCGACCTTCTTGGCAAAGCCAAGTACCTCCGTATAGAACCTCAGGGCTTTGTCCTGATCGTCCACGTATATACTGGTCACTTTGATTTTCATTTCGTTTCTCCTGGTGCGCCGGTTAAACCGGCGAGGTTGTAGTGAATGAAAAAGTCACACGAAAGTGGATTAGCGACCCACATCCGAGTCATGCGGTGCCGCTCGCAAGAGCAGCGTCGCTGGTTGCCTATACCTACCGTCTGTCATCCCTAATCCTCTGCGTTGCGTGCCAGGGGAAATGCTGCTATCCCCAACTGGACCGGGGCAAACCCGCCGTCCGGGATGAAATGGGGGGCGTAGGAAACTGACCGAGGCGCGGAATGAGGCACCGGCAATCTCCGACGAGGAGCCGGTAACGGCAACTCCCCGCTGCCCACCGATACAGCGCTTGCGTTCTATCCCCACCCGGATGCGGTAGTACCGCTTGTCCGGACCCGTGGAGGAGGTTATGAGCGATCATGATCTCTGCTCCGACTCTTACGTTCGCGGTTTGGGCCGCGTCTTCTACTTGTCTTGCTTTTCGTTGGTGTTGATTGATCCATGCGGTCAAGGTGGCGTTCGAGGGCATCCACGTGAGCGGACCAGAACCGACGGAACGGAGCCAACCAGGCATCCATCTCCTGAAACGGTTCAGGTTTCAGCCGGTAGAGACGGCGCTGTGCGTCCACCGTCGATTCCACGAAACCGCCCTCTCGCAGCACGCGCAGGTGTTTTGAGACGGTTGGTTGCGGCATACGAAGTTGACGCTCGATCTCTCCAACCGACTGTTGCGACGACACCAGGAGGCTGAGTATCGCGCGGCGGTTCGGTTCCGCAATGATTTCGAACACGGATTCCATTCCGTTGGTATACACCAAGGAGCATATACGTGTCAAGGCATATAAAGGCAAAGGCCTCCGGGCGACGTTTTAGCCGGCTTGCAGGGATGCACCGTTCGATGCGTCTTTAGCGGGTGCGATTCAGAGCGCTGCGCGCTCCGGCAATCAATGCACAGTGCAGAAACTTTTCGTGGGTCGAGTTGCGGGTTAAAGCTGTATGAACCTGAAAAGAATGGTGGGGCCGACGAGACTCGAACGCGCGACCTCTGCCGTGGCAGGCGGCCTATCAAGCACTTGCACTCGCACATGCAGAATCAGGATGCAGCACCCGCACCTGTGGCGGTTCGACAAAACTAGCCGCAGGTTTCTGACGCCAACCCGTGTTGCGGCCTCGTTCTGACGGACAATCCGGACCTATCCGAGAGACCGGCGTCGTTTCACCGAGTCCTACAGAGCGGACCCAGAGTGTCGAGGCGCTGATCCAGACCGCCTCAGTCACCTCCATGTTCTTGGTGTTCATTCTCCTCGTCGTGGTCGTGCTCATCGGTCCCTTGGCCAAGCCCGCCCCGTGGAGGACCCTGCACTATTTACCAAGATCTATCGAAGTATTTCGTAGCTTACCCGTCGCCCGTGTGGATTATCCGCTCGGCAGACGAACGAGTTATTATGCAAGGATGACGCAGTGGCTCCGTGGCAAAACTCTCATTCAAAAAGTCGCGCTGGCTCTGATGCTGTTGGCGGTGAGCGCCGCCATAGTTTCTTATTGCTCCGGCAGAACATCCACTGCCGAGTTTGTTCTGCTGGCACTCATCCTGTGCTACGTCGCGTTCCGGAAGGAGTTGCTGTGGCGTATCCGCAACCGGTTGCTCATCACCTCCTTTCTGTTTGCTGTCGTTCCCATCATCCTCATCGGATGGGCGCTGATAATAGCGACAGAGTTGCTTCTGGGCCAATTCGCCACACAGCGTGTCCACCAAGACTTGGAGGCGCGGATCGAAACTGTTCGCGCCACCGCGCAGAGTCTAACGTTGGCGGCCTCTCACGGCGCGAAGGCAGATCTAATCGATGGAATCCGCCGGGAGGTGCCGAAGTTGGCAACGCTGGTCCGGGTCAATGGCGACGCCCTACGTTTGTCCCAAGACGACCAGTTCCAGACTGCGCCGCAGTGGATTGCGCCGGGATTTGGTGGCCTTTTTGAGTCGGGCGGGCGCTACTTCATCGGCGCAAACGTGTGCGATATGAGTACGGAAACGTTCGCTTACCTCCCTTTGGATCAGCAGGCGCTGGCTTCACTCACACCAGGGGTTGTTTCCGTCAGTGGTGTGCTACGCGAGGAACATCTCATCACCCTCTTTACGTTCGGTCCATCTGGAAGTGGGACATCTGTGATCGAAAACGGTGTCCGCAAGGAGGTCGTGCCGTCCGAGTTGAGGCCGCCTCAGAGTTGGTGGGATGTGCCGATCGCTGGCATGCTGCCTTGGAAGGTACAAACTCCGTCCGGAAAAGCGGACGTCTTACTGCCATTGGTATCTAGGCCGTCTTTGTTGATTGCCGGCGATGCGACTGGCCGGATGGCCTCGGTGGCGCTCTCCATGCTAATTATCGGTGGAGGCTTTTTCTTGATTCTGGAAGCTGTCTCTCTATTCTCCAGCTTTAGACTCTCGCGAGCGATCACCTGGTCGGTAGACGACCTTTACCAAGGAACGCTACAAGTAGGCCAAGGCGATTTTTCGCACCAAATTCCCGTGCGAGGCGAACATCAGTTAAGTGAACTCGCCAATGCGTTCAACACCATGACCGCGAAAATTCGTCAGTTGATCGGCGAGGTTAAGAAGAAGGAGAAGCTCGACGCCGAGTTGGAAATTGCGCGAGAAGTGCAGTCGAGCCTGTTCCCGAAGTCTGCTCCGAAACTCAGGACCTTGCAGATGGCTGCAGTCTGCATTCCTGGACGTGTTGTCAGCGGAGACTATTACGACTATGTAAGTCTGGATGACCGCTGGACAGTTGTCGCCCTCGGGGACGTTTCGGGGAAAGGAGTTTCCGCGGCACTGTTGGTGGCAAGTATTCAATCGGCGCTGCACGCGCAACTGAGGTTTGGCGGAATTTCCCTCCGTCCTCACTTTTCCACCGCAGAGTTAATGGGCGCGATCAGCCAGCAACTCTACGAGAACACTCCGCCGGAAAAGTACGCTACCTTCTTTTGCTCCGTGTACGACGATGAAACGGGGCGGCTCATCTACACCAACGCGGGCCATTTGAAGCCGATCCTGGTGCGCGATGGAAAGGTCCTTCGGCTGTAAGGCGGTGGCATGGTAGCGGGCTTACTGCCGGACGTGAAGTACGAACAACAAGACCTCCTGCTAGAAACGGGTGATCTTCTCGCCATCTTTTCCGATGGCATTCCTGAGGCCATGGACGGGGTGCAGCAGGAGTTCGGCGAAGCTCGTCTTGCAGATGTATTAGTGACCGAGATGAACAAGCCGCTCGACAACATCATCACGGTGGTTACCAGCGCCGTCGGGACGTGGATTCACGACCCAGAGAGCCGGGATGATCTGACTCTGGTGCTGCTGCGAAAGTTGTGATGCACTGGCCATGCTGCGAATGCAGAATAAGTACGCCAGCTCTCGCTCTCTGCAGATATTCGCGCACGCTTCATACCAGTCCACTTGCGCTTTCCGCTTGACGATCTACATCTCCGACATCAGGAATGAATTTCGGGTCGGACGTAGTACCGGTGATAGCGAACGGAACTTCACCCTGACCGCTGCCCACAGTCGCAACCTTGGTTACGCCTCCTACCGCTCACCACTAAGGTTTGCGAGCATCTTGAAATTTAGTGCTCGACGAATGGCCGAATTTTCGGCCGAGTGGTTGCTGATAACGTTCCTAACCGCCGATGCCTCAGCCGGCTGAACGCAGCAACAAAGAGATTTGGGCCCTTTGCCAACAGCTGCTGAGCCAGGGGGACTGCCGGGAAGGAGCCTAGAGCGACAAAAGCATTTGTAGTTTGCAGTACACAGCCAAAATCAAGGGCAAGCGTCTCCGACATGGCCTCAAGGGCCTGGCGTGTAAGTTTCTGCGCGGTTGGATGCTTAAGTCGGCAAAAAGATGGATTTTTTTGACCAACCGGATCAGACAGCACTTCGGATACGGGCCTCGGAGAGTTCCGTTTCTGTTTGGCCTTAAACCCGAGCACCAAAAAAAGCATCATTTCGCTCACTCGTTCATCCAACGCTTCAGAAAGAGCGTCCGTTCTGGCAATAGGCGGATGAAAAGGAAGAAAGATGCCAACGCAAAGCGGTCAGGCGAAGGCTTCAGCGAATCAGCAGCTGGTAGGCCTCTGAGCGGCAGCACGGAACCAACTCAACGCCACATCAAGAACGCGTTCAGGGCCGGTGCAACAGTGGAAGAAATCATGGACGTTCTAAAGCTCGGTGTGGTGCAGGGAGTGCCGGCTTGAAATCGTCTTGTCACGCTTCTGACTGAAGAATTAAAGCGTCACGCGGCGACATTAGCCAAGAGCAGAAAAACGGCCATTTTCTCCCTTTGAAACCAGGTATCGGAGAATCAGCTCATGAACGCAAGAATCGCGACTGTGGTTCTGCTCGTCCGGCTTCTTTCCCCGGTCACCGGATCGGGAATTCCGTCAACGGACAAGCTGGCCGAACCCGACAAGTTTTTTCACGAGTTCATTGGCCTGAATGACGACCAAATCAGGGAAATCCGCGAAGGAAAGGCAATCGCGAAGATATTGGACTCCCCGACTGCGGATCAGGTATTTGTTTTTGGCGCTGTCTACATAAATTCGACGCCGGAGCGTTACCTTAAATTCGCATCGGACATCGATGCGCTGCGCAAACTCCCGAGCTACATCGCACTACGAAAGTTCAGCGATCCGCCGCAGCTTTCGGACCTTACCGACTTCACGATGGATGAAGAAGATTTCAAGCAACTGAAGATTTGCAAGCCAAGCCATTGCGAGGTGCAATTGCCGACCGAAGCGATGGAAGAGTTCCAACGCTCCGTGAATTGGTATGCGCCGGATGCCAACAATCAGGCGAATCGCCTGGCGCAGCAAATGGCTCTGCAAGCCCTCCTCAACTACCAACAAGGCGGCAACGCGGCCCTGGGAACCTATCGCGACAAGAATCACCCGTCCGTCGTGGCGGAAACGTTTGCTTCTTTACTCAGCCGCTCCAACGCACTCCCTGTGTATCTGCCCGAATTGCGTGAATACCTCCTCAACTATCCCAAGGCCGATTCCGGCAATATCCAATCCGAGTTCTATTGGGAGAAAGTGAATTTTGGACTGAAGCCGACCCTGCGCATGGTGCAAGCGATCGTCTATCAAGGTAAGTCGACGGAACGGACTGCGTATGCCGTAGCCGTGAAACAGCTGTACGCGAGCCACTACTTCGAAAGTGCGCTGGACCTGACGGTGTGCGTCAAAGACGACGAACACCCGGCTCATCTCGGCTTCTACCTGATAACCATGAAGGGATCGCAACAGGCGGGCCTAACCGGTTTGAAGGGTGGAATTGTGCGGAAAGTCGCGGTGGATAAGACCCGGTCTTCGCTGGAAAAGGCCCTGGCTTCCATCAAGCAGAAACTCGAGTCTCAGGCGCAATCATCGAATCACCCAGGGTGATGAATATGGCGTTCCCGGATCGCCGCGTCTTGAATGTACTGATGACCGCGCTGATGTTCGGGTTGGTGCTGGCGATTGTGTATGTCGCTCGCGCCGTCATCGTGATTTTCGCTTTCTCGATTCTATTCGCTTACCTGATTAATCCCATCGTGAGGTTTCTGCAGAGCCACTCGCTGTTTTTCAAAAATCTGCGGGGTCCGCACGTTGCGGAAGCCTACCTGACACTGCTGATTCTTCTCGGGCTCATTATCCACAATGTCGCTCCACAACTCGTCCCCAGAGTGGCGCAGCTCGTCCGAGACTCACCGGCGATGATGGAAAATGTTTATTCAGGCGATATCGCGGTTGACATGGGACACCGGAATGGCTGGGACGAGACCCAGTCGCGTCGAGCAAAAGCTTTGCTGCAACAACGCAGGGAGAGTATCCGCGGTTTGGTGGAATCCGTGCGGCGGTTTGTGTCGGTTGCGTTTGGTGGAATTGTGCTGATTCCGATTCTCGGCCTTTTCTTCCTCAGTGACGGCGAGAAACTGGCAAATGGAGTCATTCAACTCGTCTCTAACAGGG
Organism: Candidatus Acidiferrales bacterium; assembly: GCA_963795535.1. Taxonomy (GTDB): domain Bacteria; phylum Acidobacteriota; class Terriglobia; order Acidiferrales; family UBA7541; genus Acidiferrum. The sequence goes on along the minus strand of CAWCIG010000017.1, from coordinate 35,907 downwards.
AAACGTATGAGGAAATCAAGGCCTTAGCCGCGGACCTAAACGACATGCTGCGACACTACATTCGGGCCAAGGTCATCCTTGCCGTCCTGTCGCTCATCTTTTGCTCCGTCGCCATGCTGTCCCTGGGTTACCCGCATGCACTTGCCCTGGGGCTCATGGCCGGAGTCCTTGAATTCATTCCCGTGGCCGGTTGGATCACCGCGTTGATCACGATCGCTATAATTGGGATGCTTACGCACTCCCACTGGATCTGGATGGCGGCGCTGCTGGGCCTTTGGCGGATGGTCATGGACTACGGAATTGCCCCGCGCGTCATGGGCCATGAACTGGAGATCCATCCCCTGCTGGCCATTTTCACGGTCATGGTAGGGGGTGCGGTCGGGGGGATCGTGGGGATTTACCTTTCCGTGCCGTTAGTCGCCGCCTTGCGTGTCATTTGGCACAGGTTCGCCCTTCCTGCCAGTCTGCCTGATGCTGACGAGGTTTAGCTGCTCCCCGCCGCCGCGCTTCCTCCAACGTATTCCTCGGTTGCTCGGTGGTCAGGCAGCTCCTCGTCTAATTCCTGGTCCGCCTGTGCCCAGCGAAACAACGAAACAACGACCGCGGCCACAGTGGAACTGAGTACAGCCAATGCGCCGGTCGCATTCTCCGCTCTCCTTACTCGTATCTCAGCGCGACCATCGGATCGACGCACGTCGCCCAGTGCGCAGGGATGTAACCGGCGGCGAGGGCTACCCCGCAAAGGCAAACGCAGCGACCGCAAGAGCCAGGGGATCACGGGGCTTTATTCAAAAGAGCATGCTTGCAATAAGGCTAGCTACGCTAATTGTGATGGGCAGGCCCACCGCGATCCCCGACGCCGTCAGCATGAAAGTTTCATGATGGACCATGTAAAGGACCTGCCTCTTACCTGCGCCCAGCGCCATGCGAATTCCAATTTCCTGAGTGCGCCGGGCCACGAGAAATGAAATCACACCACAAAGCCCGACGGCCGTCAGCAGCCCCGCCAGCGATCCAAAAGAACCTGAAAGCGTAGCCATCAATCGTTCCGGTAGCAATGATTCCTGAATCTGGGTCTTGAAAACGCCAAAGTCCACCCTGATGTGTGTGTTTCACATCAAGGGTTATAGGGCTGATTCGTGCTGGATGGCTTTCAGCTGATGGCTCGAACAACTCGGTACTCGTTAAACAGTCCGAGTGTGTTATAGAGTCACTGCGTACTCCACCGCGTCCAGCCGAAACCCGTGCGCTTCCTGGCGCGCATCAAGTGCCGCCGAACTGCGCTTCGCTGTGCGTTCTCTCGCCCGAATACCCGGATTTACATCGATCGCGCTCCTTGATCCTTACCGGTGTCGGCTATGACGGCGACGACGCCGTCGAGGGTGATAAACAACAAGTACTCCGCAGCCACATATTCTCCGACCAAAGAAATCGTGTAAATCAAGGCAACGCACCAGGCCGCCCATAGCCACCGAGAACTAACCACACTTATCGGCTCGCGCTCGGCGGGGACTACGCTGTCGAACATAGGTGCCTCCCATTTGAAGAAGAGTGACAATCGAACCGCGCAGACCACCGTCGGGAGTTTACCCGAGTACCTTGGAAATCAACTTTCAAACAGGGGTTGAACGAGAGCTGAAAGGACTGATTTTGGATAAACGGGGACGGATAAACGGGGACAGACGGAACGTTCTCCGAGTGTTTGGGCTGCCCACGCGTGTCCAACCCCAAAAACTTTATGATTTTGAGCGGCCTCTGCCGTGACAGTTTAGCCGGGATAGGTTTTACAACCACTTACAAGAACGCGGGGACTGCCAAAATACCCGTAAGACGTACAAGACTGCAGCCAGGAAGATCAGTCCTTTCCGAACTTGGACCTCTGTTAAACCATGCACCCGGCTGCGATACGCGGCGCATGGGAAGCATAAATTAGCGCAGGTGTCAGGGTTCAGAGATCAGGAAACAGAAGTCGGGAACTCCAAAATCCACACTTGACATCGATGGATAATTCACTACCATATGGTTGTGGATAAGCTAGATACAACATTTGCGGCTCTTTCCGACCCAACCCGCCGGGCGATGATCGAACGACTCTCGCATGGGCCTGCCTCTGTGCATGGATTGACGGAACCCTTTGCACTCTCGCAGCAGATGATTTCAAAACATATTGCCTACCTGGTGCGGGCGCGGATTGTGATCAAGACGAAGCGTGGAAGAGAGAGCGTGTGCACGCTTAGGCCAGAGGCGATAAAGACAGTCAGCGACTGGGCGATTAGCTATCGCCGATTCTGGGAAGAGAGTTTCGACAAGTTGGATGTGGTTGTGAATCAAATGAAAAAAACGGAGGTCAGAGATGACAAAAAACACGGTTAACGAGACAGAGCGGATGGTTGTCACTAGAGTTTTTGATGCCCCACGCGCATTGGTTTGGGAGGCGTGGACAAACCCGAAATATGTGATGCAGTGGTGGGGGCCGAAGGGTTTTACTGCGCCTTTTTGCGAGATGGATTTTCGCGTAGGAGGAAAATTTCTCTGCTGCATGAGAACGCCGGATGGGCAGGAGTTCTGGAATGCTGGGGAATACCACGAGATTGTTCTGCACGAGAAGATCGTTTCCTCCATGTACTTTTCCGACTCGAAGGGAAACAAGGTTGAGCCTGCGCACTATGGAATAGAACATGAGGCCATAGACGGTGCGCACGACGTGGTTATTTTTGAGGATTTTGGAAACGGCCAGACGAAACTCACCTTCATTGGAAATGAAACCATGGAGAACGCAAAAAACAGCGGGCAAGTAGAGGGCTGGAATCAGATACTCGATAAACTTGCCGCAGTTGTTGCGGGGCTAGCGCAGGCGAAATAAGAAGTTGAAGTTTTGATGATCGTCATGCGCGAGATACAGCTAAGGCTGGCGGCGGAGGCTTGGTTAGAACGGGCTTCTCGTCGCTTGGCCGAATAGTCGAATTTCCGGCTAAGTGACCCTTGGCTCAACTGTTGCCTTCAGGCCACAGCGCTCAGCAACCAATGTTTACCGAACTCAACATTAGTCCTGTGAAACGCGCTTGTGTCCACAAACGGGGTGGACTCCCGGATGGTCGGCTATGCGGAAGTTATCATGAAAGGGCGTCATTGAGTTCCAACGAGTATTGCCGCCGCAAAGCAATTCACTTGACTGGTTTCGCCCGCCCCTGCCCTTCGGCTAAATGCCTGAAGATTCTTCTATGCCGCAACGGCGGCGCAGGAGGATAGGATGCAACGCGGATGTATGCAACGAAACAGTCGCAAAGAAGGCCCTGATGTCTGGCAGTTTCGCTGGTCCGAGACCAGGCTTGACGGGACGCGTCTATACCACAAGAAAATCATCGGCACTGTCGAGCAATACCCTGAGGAAGATGCTGCGCGGCGCTCGGTAGTGGGGTTGGTCTCAGAACTCAACACCGATGGCCGATCAACGAATTCCAGCACAATGACCGTTGCTCAACTCTGTGATCACTTCGAGCAACGCGAACTCGCAAAGGAAAACTCTTGGCGCAGTCACGCGACGAAGAAAATCTACAAGGCGTACTTGACTCGCTGGATTCGTCCTCATTGGAAGAAATACCAGCTTACTGAGGTTAGAACCATACAGGTCGAGTCCTGGCTTCGCGAATTGCCATTAGCAAAGAGCAGTTGTGCCAAAATCCGAAATGTGATGTCCGTCCTCTTTAATCATGCCTGCCGATATGAGCTGTTTGACCGCAATCCAATTTACCTCGTTCGTCAGAGCGCCAAACGCCGAACACCGCCCGCCACTCTGGTGCCCGCCGAAATCAAGGCGCTAATCGACGGCCTGGCACTTCGCGAACGCACACCAGTTCTTCTTGCGGCTTCCACCGGGCTGCGGCAGAGCGAGATATTCGGCTTAAAGTGGGGCGATATCGACTTCGAGCGAGGCACGATGAGCGTCATACGTTCCATCGTGTACTGAGTGGTAGGGCCGTGCAAGACCGATTCATCGCAAAAGCCGGTGCCAATGCATCCAACTCTCGCGGACGCGCTGATGCGGTGGAGAAAACATTGTACCTACATCAAGCCCGAGGACTGGGTTTTTGCAAGCAAGCGCTATCGGGGCCGAAGACCGTACTGGGGACAGGCGATCTTGCGCAAATATATACGCCCGGCGGCACAACGAGCCGGAATTCAGAAGCGATTCGGATGGCATACGTTCCGGCACACCTACTCGACACTGCTGCGAAGCGTGGGGACTGAGTTCAAGGTGATGCAGGAGCTGCTACGGCATTCTTCGCTTCGCTCCACTCTGGACGTTTTACACCCAGGCAATAACGCCTGCGAAGCATGCAGCGCAGGCGGCGGTGATATCGCTGGTCTTTCTTCCGACAAGGATGGACCGGCACTCGTTGCTGGATACGAGACTGTGGATCACCGCAAAGGGACACAAAAAGGGCGCGAAACGTGCCCTTTTCGCGCCCTCGATGGTTTCAATGAAATCCGCCTAAATCTTTTGGAATGAATGGCGGGGACGACGGGACTCGAACCCGCGGCCTCTGCCGTGACAGAACGAGATATCGAGTGAGCCACAGAGACACAGAAAAGAGGTCGTTGGGCATGAATATCAAGCATTTTTGTGTATGTTTCTAGGATTGAGCGACAAGGCGAGATCTAGAGTCAGATGTGCATGGAGACCTTGGTTGCGACACGACCACGACACAACGAAACGGCAGCAGCCATGGCCTTCCCGGACGAAAGATTAGGCTTTGGAGGTGGGTTCGAATCCCGACCAGCAATGTTCAGCGCGAGCGCCGTATTTCACTTCGCCGCCGTACGTAGGATTTGCTGTAACGTTCAAAACGTTTTCGAGGTAATACACGCCATCATTCAAGAAATAGGTATCCGCGCTTCCCACGTACACGTGAATCTTGCCTTCGGGTTTCGATCCCAGCGTGGACCAGTTTTTCTGTAGAATCTCGCTTAGGTCGAAATGGTTCCTTCCAATACGTGGCGGTGACGCGGGGGGCAGGCTAGGACTCACGTAGGCGGTGGCACGGCAAGAACTTGCGAAGTTATTTCGAGCACCAAAAATTTATGCAGCGGGTTCCGTCCTGGCCTTCTTGCTGTGCCACCGCCTACGTCCTTCCACGGCACGGAGCGCGACGGATTTACGCAAAGCTGCGCGGGCACGGAAGAAGCGGCCCTTGGCCGCGACAACCGAAATGTCCAGCACTTTCGCCGTTTCGTTAATGGGGAGATCATGGAATTGAGCCACTTCCACTACGGCACGTATGAGCGGGCGAAGTTTGCAAATCTCGCCGTGCAGAATTCTGGTGCGCTCACGCTGCACGTAGGTCTGCTCAGGATTTGGGCCACGATCCGTGAGCTGAAAATACAATCCAGCTTGCCCAGCCGGGGCCAACTCGTCCGCGGAAATCTGGCGCGCACTACGATTCTTGCGATTAATCATGAGGGCCGAATTCATGACAATGCGCGTCAGCCATGTGGATAAACTAGAATTGCCGTGGAATTCGTTGAGGTGGACAAGGGCTCTCATCATCGAGTCCTGCAAAGCGTCTTCGGCGTCTTCGCGGTTTCGTGTGATACGGAGCGCGATCTTGAGTAAACGTGGCCTGAGAGTTTGGCAGAGCGCCTCGAAGGCTTCTGGTTGGCCCCACTTCGCCTCGCTCAACAAGCGAGCTTCAGAAATGGTGTGATTCGCGGGCTGGCTTTTATCGAGAGCGAGAGAATTTGTAGATAAAGACATGATGCTGTCCCCTTCCCCCATCGGGGAAACTTGATGCCCCCTCAATGGGCAACGCCCAGTTCTTCGGAAAATAAGAAATATGGCCTTTTTTTTGAGAGGTGGTCGGGTAACCCTGACCTCGCGTGTCTCTCAGTCAGGCCGGACCGCCATTGCAAGATGAAATACTCCCGCTGCGGGAAAATCACCTGTCAAACGCGACAGTCGTCTGTTGACTGCGTCTTCTGAAGCACCGGAACCCACTCTTTTTGGGGTTAAGAAATCGCCAATACTTTGCGCGACAGATGCCCGCACCCAATCACCGTGGAAATCCGCCGACGGTCGAACAGAAATTACAGGGATTTTAATTGCCATCTTCTCGATAAGCCCGTTGATCTCAATGGGTCGGCGCAGCACTCAGCCGGAGACCAGCTGAATTGAAAATAAAAATTAAAATCGCTGGGCAGGCTCTAAAATCTTTTCATGTCTGATTGATCCTGATCAACGTCACGTTGTCAGCTGGAGATTCAGATTGCGAAAGAGCGGCACAAACCAGAACAATCGTCCGTTCGTTGCTGGCTTCAGGATGATCCGAGATGTACTTTCTGACAATTTGCACGAGCTTTTTCCTTTGGACCGGCTGCTGAGGCGCGCAAAATCCCCGCGGCTTGAGATGCAGGTTGTCAACCCGAGACATGGTCTCGAAGACCCCATCAATGTAGCCGAGCTCAGGCACTGGACAATATAATAGTATGGGTTTTGAAGGAGTTTAGCTGGTTGGATTGCTTGTCAACGGCCGAGCATGCTTCTAGGAATGTTTTCCTGGACTTAGTGATATCTTTGGGCTGTTTCGTATCCTGCGCTGCAGGTAAAGCAACCAACAAAAGTAAGAGCAACAGTCTGCCTATCTGCATAGATTTGACTCGTCCCCCATCTTTAAAAATATCTTAATCTTCAGCTGCGAACTAGCGCCAGGCTGTTTCATCCGTGCCGGAGAGGGCCCTATCGAGATAGGTTGCCGCGCTGATCAATGCGAGATGCGTGAACGCTTGAGGAAAGTTTCCGAGATGTTGGCCGTTCGACCCAAGTTCCTCTGAGTACAGGCCAAGATGATTGGCGTATCCTAATAGCTTCTCGAACAACAACTGTGCCTTTTCCAATTCACCCGCACGTGCCAGACACTCGACATACCAAAACGAGCATGCGGTGAAGCTGCCCTCTCCCCCTGGAAGGCCATCCACATGTGTGCTTTCGACCTCATACCGGCGGACAAGCGTGTCTTCGATCAGCCTGTTTTCGATTGCTCTCATAGTCGAGATCCACATAGGATCGACCGGACTAATGAACCTTACCATGGGCATCAGCAGTGCCGAGGCATCTAAATTTTCTGTCCCCTTCGCTTGCACAAACGATTGCAGGCGCTCGTTCCAGAAGTCTGTGAAAATGTTATTCCGAATTTCGTCCCGCGTGCGCTGCCAAACCTCGAGAGGACCCGACAACGAACGCTTCTGTGCAAGGCGCAAAGCTCTGTCAAAGGCCACCCAGCACATGACACGTGAGTGAAGAAATTCTTTCGCTCCCCCGCGGACCTCCCATATTCCTTCGTCAGGCCGACGCCAGTTTTTCCCCAGCCACTCCAGGATGCGCTGAACATCCAGCCACCCGGCATGAGATATGGGGTCGCCGTATTTGTTCGCCAGGTAAACTGAGTCCATCATTTCGCCGTAAATGTCTAACTGCAGTTGCTGATAAGCGGCGTTTCCAATACGCACTGGCCGGGAATTTTCGTAGCCGCTCAGATGCTCCAACGCAAGCTCGTCGAGCTTTTGCCGGCCATCGATTCCATACATGACTTGCAATGGTCCCCGCTCTGCGTCGTCACTCAGCCGCCCTTTCAGCCAACTTATGAATGCCTCTGCTTCCTCGACAAAACCGAGTCGAATCAGCGCATACAGGGTGAAGCTTGCGTCTCGCAGCCACGTAAAACGATAGTCCCAGTTACGCACTCCCCCGATGTTTTCCGGCAGCGAGAATGTAGGGGCCGCTATTAAGGACCCATGCTTCCGACTGATGAGCAACTTCAACATCAAAGCCGACCGCTGTACCATTTCTCGCCACCGGCCTTTGTATTTCGATTTTGCGATCCACGACTTCCAGAAGCGTGCCGTCTCCTTGAAGCGCTGTCCCATTAGTTCCATCTCCGGCTGTTGTCCATGTGGTGGTACTCCACCCAGCACAAAGGTAGCGGTTCCGCCAGCCTGCAAAGTGAACTCTGCGGTCACGTCCTGCGATTGCTGCTCCAGCGCGCAGGTGGAATACAACGCCATGGGCGAGCAACGATCTTCGTCCGGGAAAAACATCGCGCAGCCATCCGAGATTTCCGTTCGATGTGCAGAAGTTGCGTAGTTGAATCGTGGCTGGCAACGCATTTTGAAGTGCACATTACCTCGTATAACGGCGACCGTGCGCACGATCTCATTCGGCTGCTCCCCATCTTTCTCAATGGGCATATAATCTGTGAGCTCAGCTACACCTTCTTCGGCAAGGAATCGCGTCAATAGAATGTTTGTTTCCGGCAGATAAAGGTGGCGCACGCGTGCGTCGGTGAGCTGCGGTTCGATCTGAAATCGGCCGCCTTCCTTGTCATCGAGCAGTGCCGCAAACACTGTGGGAGAATCAAACTCGGGGTAGCAAAGGAAATCGATCGAGCCGTCCATGCCTACCAGTGCAATCGACCGCATGTTGCCGATAACGCCGTAATTCTCGATGGGCTGAAAACTCATATTTTGGATGGACCCCTATAATCACGCAGTAAAGAGGATGCGAGACTCGTCGCCCGGACATGCGTGTCGAGGAGGTTTCAGCCGCCGCAGACGTAAACGATTGCCCCGACACTCTCTGTTTCCCGAACAGGGTATTCGAAGCTAAAGGTTGGGTCACCTGTCACTTTTGACAATTGAAAAGGTTTAGTTGCGGACCACATAATGCGCCTCCATACGGGCTTTCAAGGCCCAGAGCGGAGGACTCGACCGGTCCGGTTTCACGAATTTCGAGTGCTCTCAACACGCCATCGCGGCATGGCATTGGTGAGGTGTGGCTGAATAATCTCTTCTTACTCCTTAAAAGCCCGCTTTACTGCGAGGTGAAGGAATCGTGAGCATTCGCTTCAGGTAGGTGGGCGATTTGGTCCGGTTGGGCGCGCTAAAGAGGTTGAAGGGCATCTGCCCTTAGACTACTCTGGTCGCCTGGGCCAGGGCCGAATCAGCTAATTTGTGAATTACTGGAGGTAAAGCGTGAGTCAATCCCTTCCCATTGTCTATTTGGCACGCCACGGCGAAACAGCTTGGAGCCTAACGGGACAACACACTGGATTGACCGATCTTCCGCTGACTGAACACGGAGAAGCCGTGGCTCGAAACCTCACCAATCGGCTCAAACATCTCTCTTTCGAGGCTGTTTTCGTCAGTACCCTGCTGCGCGCTCGCCGGACCTGCGAACTGGCCGGTTTCGGCGATGTCGCGGTAATCGATCCTGATTTGGTGGAATGGAACTATGGCGACTACGAGGGACGTACAACCTCGGAAATCCGCGCGGAGCGTCCTGGGTGGCAGCTGTTCCGCGATGGTTGCCCTGGGGGTGAAACTGTAGAACAGGTGGCAGCTCGGGCCGATCGAGTTATAAAACGGCTTCGTCAAGTCCTTGGGAACGTGCTCGTCTTTTCAAGCGGTCACTTTATTCGGGTTCTAGCCGAGCGCTGGATTGGCTTGGGTGTTTCGGCCGCGGCTCGCTCTTTTATGCTGAGCACGGCTAGCTTGAGTGCGTTAGGCTACGAAAACGATCTCGACCAACCGGTGATTCGGTTCTGGAACGACACTTCCCATACCGAGCTAGCTCAGTCCGCAGCCGCGAACTGAGCAGCCTGGGTTCTCCGACGCGTCTCATGAATTTGGCGGCCCTTTTCTAACCCGGCGTTATTGCCTCCGGCCCGTAGGGGAAGAGCAAAGAGGACGATCATGAAGCTAAGTCAGCCGATCGCTTATCAGCACTATCGCTATGGCTTTGATTCGTGCAGGATGCCAGTATGCACAGAAGCAGGAGAGCGTCTGCAAATTCCAGAAGTGGGAGGAGCCTCCAAAACCTGCGAAGGACACCCGGCCTACCGCGGCGGACGAGAAGCATCGCTCGACGATCCACAGTCGAAATTTCCTTCTGAGCACAGCAAGCTTGAGCGCACTTGGCTACGCTCAGGAATTGTCTCGGCCGGTAATTCAGCTGTGGAATGAGGCCCGACATGTGGAACAGCGAACTAGAAATGAGGTGACTCCATGAAAGCGACAAAGCTGCTTCATAATCTTGGACAGAGTATCTGGCTCGACAATATTACCCGGGACCTGCTAAACACCGGAACCCTGCAGAAGTACATCGACGAGCTCTCTGTCACCGGTCTCACCTCCAATCCCACCATCTTCGACCACGCCATCAAAAACAGCACTGCTTACGATTCCGCTATTCGCGAGAAGCTCGCACAAGGGAAATCGGGCGAGGCTCTCTTCTTTGAATTGGCGCTTGAAGACTTGACGCGCGCAGCCGATATTTTCCGTCCGATCCATGATCGGTCGAATGGAGTCGACGGTTGGGTCTCGCTCGAGGTGTCGCCGCTTCTGGCTTATGACACCAAAAGCACTCTTGCCGCAGCCAAAGAGCTTTGTGCACGCGCAGACCGGCGCAATCTGTTCATCAAGATTCCGGGAACGAAAGAAGGTTTGCCGGCCATTGAAGAGGCCATCTTTGTAGGGGTTCCGGTCAATGTAACGCTGCTCTTTTCACGCGAGCACTACCTGGCGGCCGCCGAGTCGTTTCTGCGCGGCATCGAGCGGCGGATCGACGCTGGCCTCAACCCCAATGTCGGCTCCGTCGCGTCCGTGTTCGTCAGCCGTTGGGATAGCGCCGTTGCAAGCAAAGTGCCGGCCAACCTAACCAACCGCCTCGGTATTGCGATCGCGGAGCGTGTTTACAAGGCCTGTCGGTCGCTTCTAAGTTCCCCGCGCTGGCAGCGCGCTTATAACGCGGGAGCTAGTCCGCAACGATTGCTCTGGGCCAGCACCGGCACCAAGGACCCCCAGGCTTCAGACATCCTCTATATCAAGGCGCTTGCAGCACCATTCACAATCAATACCATGCCGGAAGCCACCTTGAAAGCTCTTGCGGAACACAACCAACTGGGATCGATCCTCTCGGCCGATGGTGGAGACTGCGAAGAAGTGCTGACGCAGTTTGGCAAATCAGGTGTCGATGTGGACGCCCTCGGGGCGCAGCTTCAAGACGAAGGCGCCAAGTCATTCGTGAAATCTTGGAACGATTTGATGAGCGTGATTACGTCCAAGAGCGCCGTCCTCAAGAAGGCTGCAGGAAACTAAATTTGCTGTCAGAGTCTCGCTGAGACTGCCGTGCCATTTTGCTGTTCTCACAAAGAGAGACCCGAGAATGAAGATACTGACGATTGATATTGGGGGCACTCACGTCAAGGTCCTTCTCAGCGGCGAAGAGATGCTGCGAAAATTCGAATCCGGGCCAAGTCTGACGGCCAAGAAGATGGTTGTGGGCGTGAAGGCGATAACGAAGGACTGGGATTACGACGTAGTCTCGCTTGGTTATCCTGGCCCTGTCCTCCGGAGCCGACCCGTCTTGGAGCCACACAATCTGGGACGTGGTTGGGTGGGATTCGACTATCAGCGAGCATTTGGGAAACCGGTGAAGATAATCAACGACGCTGCCATGCAGGCTTTGGGCAGCTACAAAAAGGGCAAGATGCTTTTCCTTGGTCTCGGCACCGGCCTTGGAACTTGTATGGTCGTCGACGGAATAGTTGAGCCGATGGAACTCGGCCACCTCCCCTATAAGAAGGCAACTTACGAAGACTATGTCGGGATTCGCGCTCTGGACGCACGAGGGAAAAAGAAATGGCGTCGTGATGTTGCCGACGTCGTGCGGTGTCTTATGGCCGCGCTGGAACCAGATGATGTTGTTCTTGGTGGTGGCAACTCCAAAAAACTGAAGGAGCTTCCTCCCCGTTGTCGTCTGGGAGACAATGCCAACGCCTTTCTCGGCGGATTCCGCCTCTGGAACAAGCCCAGCGACAAACAAACGGCAGCTCGCATGCCGGCTCGTTCTTAGCAAAGCAATAGTTTCCAAGGAGCACGATCATGGCAGCAACGGCAAAGACGATTCTCAGATCCCCGGCCACCAAACCACTCACCAAGCGCAAGGCTTGGGCCGCATTGAAGGCACTCCACAAAACTGTTCATACCCTCCATCTCCGGAAACTCTTCGACGACGATCCAAAGCGGGGAGAGAAGTTCACCACGGAAGCCCTGGGGATTTATCTGGATTATTCGAAGAACCGCATCACCGACGAGACCTTAAAGCTTTTGCTCGATCTGGCGAAAGAATCGGGTTTGCACGAGCGGATTGACGAAATGTTTCGCGGCGAAAAAATAAACATTACGGAGAATCGCGCCGTCCTTCACGTGGCCCTGCGCGCTCCGAAAGACGAAACGATCCTAGTGGACGGCAAAAACGTTGTTCCTGAAGTCCACTCCGTTCTCGATAAGATGACTACCTTTTCTGACCGCGTCCGCAGCGGCGAGTGGAAAGGCCATACCGGTAAGCGTATCCGCAATGTCATCAACATGGGTATTGGCGGCTCCGACCTCGGCCCGGTCATGGCCTATGAAGCCCTGAAATACTATAGCGAGCGCAGCCTGACTTTTCGCTTCGTCTCGAACGTGGACGGCACGGACTTTGCCGAAGCAGTCGTCGACCTCGATCCCTCCGAAACCATGTTCATCGTTTCCTCCAAAACATTCACTACGCTTGAAACCATGACCAACGCCCATACCGCCCGCGATTGGTCCCTCAAGGGTTTCAGCGGCGATGAAAAATCCGTAGCCAAGCATTTCGTTGCCGTCTCCACCAATGCCGCGGAGGTTTCCAAGTTCGGCATCGACACTGCCAACATGTTCGGATTTTGGGATTGGGTCGGCGGCCGGTATTCGATGGACTCGGCGATTGGCCTCTCCACCATGCTGGCTATCGGTCCTGAGAATTTTCGCAGCATGCTCAGTGGTTTTCACCAGATGGACGAACACTTTCGTACCACGCCCTTCGAACGCAACCTGCCCGTGCTCCTCGGGCTCCTCTCGGTTTGGTATAACGATTTCTTCGGCGCACAGACCGTAGCTGTTTTGCCCTACGAGCAATATCTGAAACGATTTCCTGCCTATCTCCAGCAACTCACGATGGAAAGCAACGGCAAGCACGTCACGCTGGATGGCAAGCACGTCAAATATGAAACGGGGCCGATCTATTGGGGTGAACCAGGCACCAACGGCCAGCACTCCTTCTATCAACTCATCCACCAGGGCACGCGTCTCATTCCCTGCGACTTCATCGCATTTGCCAAAGCACTCAATCCACTTGGCCGGCACCACGACATGCTTATCGCCAACGTCTGCGCGCAAACCGAAGCACTCGCGTTCGGCAAAACGCCCCAGCAGGTGAAGGAGGAAGGCACACCCGATTGGCTTGCGCCGCACCGCGTATTCGAAGGCAACCGCCCATCGAATACACTTCTGCTCGATCGCCTCACGCCCGAAGCGCTCGGAAAACTCGTGGCTCTCTATGAGCACTCCGTCTTCACTCAGGGCACGATCTGGCACATCGATTCATTCGACCAGTGGGGCGTGGAACTCGGCAAGGTCCTTGCTCAGCACATTATTCCAGAGCTCGAAAGCGAATCCGAGCCCAAGTTTGGCCACGATAGTTCGACGAACAATTTGATTCGCCGCTACCGCAAGCAAAGGGAGACCACACTATGACTCTGGGATTTGATAAGCCACTCTACATCCTGCCCTTTGATCATCGGGGTTCCTTCGAGACAAAGATGTTCGGATGGGAAGGCGCATTGACCGATGAACAAACGGGACAAATCGCCGCCGCCAAGCGAGTGATCTACGACGGTTTTCAGGCTGCTGTTGCCGCTGCCGTTCCCAAGGAAAAGGCCGGTATCTTGGTAGACGAACAGTTCGGCGCTGCCATTCTTCGCGACGCAACCACACAAGGATTCACCACCGCGTGCCCTGCTGAGAAAAGCGGGCAGGATGAATTTGACTTCGAGTACGGACAGGATTTTGCCGAACACATCGAGGCCTTCCATCCAACTTTCTGCAAAGTGCTCGTGCGCTACAACACAGAAGGCGATCGAGCTCTGAATCAACGTCAATCCACTCGGCTGAAGCAATTGTCCGACTACTTGCATACCAAAGGCAGCAGTCGATTCATGTTTGAGCTACTCGTACCACCTGAGAAAGAGCAACTACGGAAGGTCAACGGCGACAAGAAAGCTTACGACCTGGAAATTCGCCCTCGGCTAATGGTCGATGCGATCGAACAGCTCCAAAACGCGCACGTTGAGCCGGATGTTTGGAAAATCGAAGGACTCGACCGGCGGGAGGACTGCGAGAACATGGTGGCAGCGGCGCGCCAGGGAGGCCGTGCGAGCGTCGGCTGCATCATTCTGGGTCGTGGCGAAGACGACAAAAAGGTGCACGAATGGCTGGCGAACGCGGCTGTCGTTCCCGGCTTCATCGGCTTTGCTGTGGGCCGTACAGATTTCTGGCAACCGCTCGTTGAGTGGCGCGCGAACAAAATTACGCGAGGAGAAGCGGTTGCGGAAGTTGCTCGCCGCTACCGCGAATTTGTGAGCATTTTCGAGCAGGCCAGTCTCATGAGGGAGAAGAGAGAATCCAAGAAGGGGGGCGCAGCGCGGTGAAATTGGTACAACAGTTCTGGGACTGGCATCGCTAATTCCATCAGTAGGAGAAAGTCACAGCAACGATAAGACAGTATGAGCCTGCATCGACGAACTCGAAAAAGGGCCTCAGCAGCTAAGGTTTAGAAAGGAGATTGTTATGCAACTCGGAATGATTGGCCTCGGCAGAATGGGTGCAAACATGGTGCGGCGCCTTATCAAAGGCGGCCATCAATGTGTGGTGTTCGACAGGTCGCCGAAAAACATCGACGAACTGGCCCAGGAGAAGGCGGTCGGCTCTTCCTCGCTCCAGGACTTCGTGAAGAAACTTCAAAAGCCCCGCGCGATTTGGCTGATGGTCCCGGCCGCGGTCGTTGACCAGACCATCCATGACCTCTTGTCCTCGCTCGAAGCCGACGACATCTTGATTGACGGTGGGAATTCCTACTATGTCGACGACATTCGTCGCGCCCGGGAACTCTCCGCCAGGAGAATTCACTATGTCGACGTCGGCACCAGTGGCGGCGTCTGGGGGCTAGAGCGTGGCTATTGCATGATGATCGGTGGTGAACAGGACATCGTAAAGCACCTCGATCCCATTTTTTCCTGTCTGGCTCCGGGTATGGGCGATATCCCGCGCACTCCCGGTCGCGACAAAGTCGGCGGCACCTCGGAACAGGGGTATTTGCATTGTGGCCCCAATGGTGGGGGCCACTTCGTCAAGATGGTCCATAACGGCATCGAATACGGCATCATGGCTGCCTATGCCGAAGGCCTCGGAATCATTCGCGCCGCCAACGTCGGAAAACAGGATCACGTCGTCGATGCCGAAACCACCCCGCTTCGCGATCCCCAGCACTATCAGTACGACTTTGACCTGAAAGATGTCGCGGAAGTCTGGCGCCGCGGCAGCGTCATTGCCTCTTGGCTGCTGGATCTCACGGCCATCTCCTTGCTTGACGACCCCACTCTCGCGAAGTTTGCCGGCCGCGTCTCCGACTCCGGCGAGGGACGCTGGACGATCAAGGCCGCGATCGACGAGGCGCAGCCCGCGCACGTACTGACCGCTGCACTCTACGAGAGATTCAGTTCCCGCGGCGAAGGGGAATTTGCCGACAAGCTTCTTTCCGCGATGCGTTATGAATTTGGCGGACATATGGAGAAGGCTGCCGGCAAGTAGCCGTACGAGAAAGGGAGTACACGATGAGCGCGATTCATTCCGATGCTTTAGTCTTTTTTGGTGCAACCGGCGATCTGGCCTACAAGAAAATCTTTCCGTCGCTCCAGTCCATGCTGAAACGAGGGCATCTCAACCTCCCGATCATCGGCGTAGCTAAGGCCGGCTGGAATCTCGATCAATTGAAGGCCCGGGCCAAGGACAGCCTCGAAAAACATGGCGGCCTCGATCCCGCTGCGTGGGAAAAATTGTCCGGTCTACTCCATTATGTCGACGGCGATTACAACGATGCTGCCACATTCCAGAACTTGCGCAAGGAACTCGGCAAGGCCGAGCACCCCGCTCACTATTTGGCGATTCCTCCGGTACTCTTTGGTGAGGTCGTCGAACAGTTGGTGAAGTCGGGCTGCGCCAAAGGTTCGCGCGTCATTGTCGAAAAACCGTTCGGTGATGACCTAGGCTCCGCCCAGGCGCTGAACAAAATTCTTCACAGTGCCTACGATGAACAGGACATTTTTCGCATCGACCACTACCTCGGCAAGCGTCCGGTCAACAATATGCTCGTCTTCCGCTTTGCCAATGCCTTCATGGAATCCTTCTGGAATCGCAATTACATTGATAGTATCCAGATCACCATGGCCGAGGATTTTGGTGTTCAGGGCCGCGGGGCCTTCTATGACCAGACGGGTACGATTCGCGACGTCATGCAGAATCATCTATTCCAGGTTCTCTGTAATCTCGCGATGGAACCTCCCGTTCGTACCGACAGCGAAACCGTCCGCGACGAGAAGGTGAAAGTCCTCAAGGCCATTCCTTCCCTGCAGGACTCGGACGTCCTCCGCGGGCAGTTCCGCGGTTATCGAGCGGAACATGGCGTCGCAAAGGACTCGAAGATGGAAACCTTCGCGGCTGTGCGGCTCGAAGTCAACTCCTGGCGCTGGCGCGGAGTTCCCTTTTATTTGCGGGCGGGGAAGTGCCTCCCGGTTACCTGCACGGAAGTCCTCGCCAAGTTCAAGTTGCCGCCCGCCGTGATTAGCGCCAGTAAGCTGACCCAGAATCATTTGCGGTTCCGAATTAGCCCCGATGTAGATATCGCCCTGGGTATGACGGTTATGACTCCGGGCGAAGCAATGGTCGGCGAGTCGGCGGAAATGTTGGCACACCACCATCCAGCGGCTACGGAAATCGACGCCTACGAGCGCGTGCTCGGGGATGCCATGGCGGGCGACGCTTCGATTTTTGCCCGGCAAGACTACGTCGAAGAAGCCTGGCGCATCGTTGATCCCATTCTAAAACTCACCACGCCGGCTTACGAATACGAGCCGGGCACTTGGGGTCCCAAAGAGGTCGCAACAAACATCGCGCCTCCGAACGGCTGGGAGAATCCGGTGATCAGGGGTCCTGCCTCCGCCGCAGCTGCTGGCTCTTTCAAGTAAGGAAGCACAGCGTTGCCGCTGTTAAGACGCGCCTCTTCTCGCCTGCCGCGTTGTCAACCATGCTTGGAAGGGAAGTGAGTGCCATGAAGATCGAAGTCTTGGCCAACCCGGATGCCGTCGCACAGAAAGCCGCTGAACTTATTGCCGCTGAAGCTCGGACGGCTGTTGCTGCTCGCGGCCGCTTTGTCATCGCTGTGAGTGGTGGCCATACTCCATGGGTCATGCTGCGCAAGTTGGCCGCCGAAGACGTGCCCTGGAAGCAGATGCACGTCGTTCAGGTGGATGAGCGGATTGCTCCCAGCGGCGATCCAGACCGGAATCTCACTCACCTGCGCGAGAGTCTCCTCGCACACGCTCCGCTTCCCACGGAAAATATTCATCCCATGCCTGTCGAAGCCAGCGACCTGGAGGCCGCCGCCCGGCAATACACCTCCACTCTTGAGGGGCTAGCCGGTTCGCCGCCGGTTCTCGATCTCGCTCACTTGGGCATGGGACCTGACGGCCACACCGCTTCGCTCGTTCCTGGTGATCCCGTGCTTACCATGATGAATAGAGACGTCGCGCTCACTGGCGCCTACATGGGTAGGCGGCGGATGACACTCACGTATCCAATCCTCAACCGTTCGCGTCGGATCCTGTTCCTAGTAACCGGAAAGGAAAAAGTCGAGATGCTCCCCAAATTGCTCGCCGCCGACAATTCGATTCCCTCGGGACGGATACGTCAGGACAACACTGTGATTCTGGCCGACCGTGACGCAGCAGATCGGGCGGCGTCGTCTTAGCACCCGTCACAATTCGGAAGTAGAAGGAGCTGCGAGCATGCGCGTCGGGATTGCGACAGATCACGGTGGATTTGGGTTGAAGGAGGAGCTGGTCAGCCAGCTTCGCGCTGCTGGGCATGAAGTTGTCGATTTCGGTGCGCAGAGCGCAGTTTCTGGTGATGATTACCCGGACTATGTTTTTCCGCTGGCCCACGCCGTCGTTGCAGGAAAAGTTGAGCGTGGGATCGCCATCTGCGGAAGTGGCGTGGGCGCTTCAATCTGTGCGAATAAGGTGAAGGGTGTGCGTGCAGCTCTGATACATGACCACTTCTCGGCGAAACAAGGAGTCGAAGACGATCACATGAATATCTTATGTATGGGCGGTCGAACTGTCGGTTCTTGCGTTGCCTGGGATCTTGCCCGCACCTTTCTCGAAGCTACGTACAGCTCGGATGAACGTCACCTGCGTCGCTTGGGCAAGGTGGCTGCGGTGGAGGCAACGTCTACATAGCGGAATGTTGCAAGCCCAACGAATTGAAAACAGGTTCAGATGAATTCAAATCACGTCGAGGTGAAACTTATGGGAGCGACACAACTTGCTGGAACAAGTATGAAACCAGACCTTGATCAGCTTTGCGTGAATACGATTCGTACTCTGTCGATCGACGCAGTTCAACAGGCGAACTCGGGGCATCCGGGGACCCCGATGGCGCTGGCCCCGCTTGTATACACCCTGTGGAACCGAACCATGTACTTTGATCCGAAGGACCCGATCTGGCCGAACCGGGATCGCTTTGTGCTCTCGAACGGGCACGCATCGATGCTACTCTGGTCCATTCTCCACCTCACACAGACTCAGGCGGTCAACGCTAACTACGAGAGGCTTGGTCAACCCTCCGTGACGCTGGATGACATCCGCCGATTTCGGCAGCTCGACAGTAAGGCACCCGGACATCCGGAATACCACTGGGTCTCTGGAGTTGAGACGACGACCGGCCCGCTCGGACAAGGCGTTGCGACAAGCGTGGGCATGGCTATCGGAGAGAGGTGGTTGGCTGCCCATTACAATCGACCGGATTTTGAGATTTTTGACTACCACATTTATGCCGTATGTGGGGATGGCTGCATGATGGAAGGGATATCCTCGGAAGCGGCGTCCCTCGCCGGACACCTGGGCCTCGACAATCTCTGTTGGATTTACGACAACAACCACATCACGATCGAAGGGGACACAAGTATCGCGTTCACGGAAGATGTTGCGGGGCGATTCCTGGCATACGGGTGGAATGTCCTGCGCGTTGGTGATGCCAACGACATCGATCGGATCGAACGCGCCTTTGAGATTTTCAGGAAGACGAAGGAAAGACCGACCTTCATCATTTTGGATAGCCATATCGGCTACGGTTCTCCGCATAGGCAAGACACGCCGGAAGCTCACGGCGAACCACTGGGCGATGACGAGGTTCGCCTGACCAAGCGCGCATATGGCTGGCCTGAGGACGCGAAGTTCCTCGTGCCGGATGGCGTCTACGATCACTTCAGAACCGGCGTAGGCGCCCGGGGTGATCAGGCCCGGCTTGAGTGGACTAAACTCTTTGCCCAGTATCGAATACAGTTTCCAGAACTGGCCGCGGAGATTGATCTGATGCAGCGGCGGGAGCTTCCCGCAGGATGGGATCGCGACCTTCCGGTATTTCCAGCCGACCCAAAGGGAGTCGCCGGGCGCGATGCATCCGGCAAAGTGTTGAATACTCTTGCGCAAAATATCCCCTGGTTTCTCGGCGGTTCGGCGGATCTTGGACCGTCGAACAAGACCACTTTGAAGTACGAAGGCGCGGGAAGCGTCCAAGCGAATAGCCCCGGCGGAAAGAACCTGCATTTCGGAATCCGCGAACACTCGATGGCTGCAATCGTGAATGGACTCTCGCTCTCAAAGCTTCGACCCTTCGGCGCGACGTTTTTCATTTTCAGTGATTATGCAAGGCCTGCCATCAGGCTGTCGGCATTGATGGAGCTGCCAACGATCCTCGTTTTCACTCATGATGCCATGGGCGACGGAGAGGATGGCCCAACACACCAGCCTGTCGAGCATCTAGCGTCATTACGCGCCATCCCAGGCCTGATCACACTCCGGCCCGGTGACGCCAATGAAGTCGTGGAGGCCTACCGCTACATCATTCAGCTGCGTCACGAACCCGCCGTGCTGGCACTTTCGCGCCAGCCGTTGCCGACTTTGGATCGAACCAAGTATGCTCCCGCGTCTGGGCTTGCTCGCGGCGCCTACGTCCTCGCGGATGCCCCCGGTGGGAATCCCGAGGTGATTCTCATCGCGTCAGGCAGCGAAGTGAGTCTCGCAGTACAAGCCCATGAAAAACTGGTCGCCGATGGTATTCATTCGCGAGTCGTCTCGATGCCGTCCTGGGAAATCTTCGATCACCAAACTCAGGAGTACAGGGACACGGTGCTGCCGCCTCATGTGAAGGCGCGCGTTGCCGTGGAGCAAGCCTCAAGCTTTGGATGGGAGCGATACGTCGGCACGGGCGGGCAGCTTACCTGTATGAAGACGTTCGGGGCTTCCGCCCCGCTCAAAGAGTTGCAGAGAAAATTTGGATTCGAGCCAGACCGCGTTGTCGCGGCTACAAAGGAATTGTTGCTGGGCAATAATTAATTCGCCCCCATCGCCGACACTTCTCTACGCTGTCAGGAGGAATCCAATCTTGAGCATCTTTGCGCATGGCTTGATACATAGGAAAATCAAAAACTTGTAGCGAGAAGCGACGGGGACCGAAGAAGCCAGGTGAGCTGGGGGGTGACTGCTGTTTCGGACCCCATGGCAGAAGGAAATGGGGAGCTCTACGTGTTGGTGACCAATAAATTGGTGAAGACACAGAATTGAAGTAAGAAATACTTTAGAGTGGAAAAAGTGAGATCGAGCTCGATTCGCTAGATTGCATGCAAGCTTCGGGCCACGCACGCATCTAAGCTCTTGGATTTCTCCGTCTAACCCATCGCATGCGTTGACCGGTGCGATCGACTGATGGCCCGAGTAATGCTTCTCCAGGCGGAGCGCCAGCCGCTCATCGGCTTTGTAGGATCGGGCCTTGTATATCCCTCCGCGCTAGGAAAAACATGCCAGTCGGATTACCGAAAAGTGCTTGAGAGCGCTCTCTGAGTCTCCGGAGTGCCGTGAATGCATTCGCGTTCAGGGGAATGAGACGCTCCCCTGCTCGGGTTTTCGAAAGTCTTATCACCAGGCTACGATCTCCAATTGCCCTGTATGCGGTCAGCTGCAAGACCCTTCGGCGAGTTGTTGCAATTCGGAATGCGGCGCAGATATTAGCCGGTTGAAGAGTCGCACAGCCGGATTACGTTTCCACGATTTACGACACCATGCGATAACCGAACTGGCGGAATCTCAAACAAGCGACCGGACCATTATGTCCATCGCAGGGCATGTTTCTGCGCGCATGCTGGCGCATTATTCTCATGTCCGAGTGGAAGCTAAGAGAAAGGCCCTAGATGCACTTGCAGGTGGGGCAAAACTGGGGGTTATGACACAAAGAACGCCACAAAACCAACCGAAGAAGAGATCCATTCCTCCCAACTGATTGAAAAGAATGGCGGGGACGACGAGACTCGAACTCGCGACCTCTGCCGTGACAGTCCGCCCCTCGACCGATGGCGCACGCAGAATCAGGAGGTTGCGCATGCGGTTGTCGGCACCCATTGGGCTTGTTGGGCAGCGTAGGTTCGATTTTGTGCAACAGTTTGTGCAACGAAAGGAGGCTTTGAAAGGGAACTGAGAAAAGAGCAGTAAGCGGGAAGCGCCGATGCGATTAACACCGAGACGCCCCTGACCGAATCAACCTTGTATGAGAAAGCGGCCAAAGAAGCTCTGCTGAGATGTATGGCGGAGATGAAAGGCGAAGGGATGACCCAAGACCAGCTCTTCCAGAAAGCCTGCGTTTCATCGAAGACTACGGGGAAAAAAGCTCTGAACGAGTTGCTCTCGGCAGGGCTTATCCAGCGTGTCGGAAAGGGGTCAAAAGGGAATCTGTTTTGGTACTTCCGAAAAGCTCAGCCGCATAGCCTACTTCTTATTCGGCTCTTTGGGCTCTTGCGTCAGAGCGCTCGGGCTTGTTAATAGCCCAAGATGATAGACTCTATCCCGTGTGCGCCAGGCACGTACCCGCCGATGACCAACTCCTGGCCGCTGTTGAGGCGGTATTTTGCCCATGAGCCGCTGCGCTTCCCAGGCCTCGTAGCGGCTGTTCTTTCGCTTCGCTACGACACCCTCCAATCCTTGCTCCCGAGAGCTCGGGAGCTATTTGAAGAGAAGCAACCAAGCGATCGCAATATCGAACACGCAGAGAATCACGAGAATCACCGCGAAAAGCGTATTTTCGGGTATCTGTAGCAAAAGATGAGGCCGCTTCATGGTCGCGCCTCAGAGACTGCCTCAAACCTTGCGGCGCCTTCCTTCACGCGATCCAGTTCCTTGGTCGAAAGCTTGGACTGGATAGACCCGCAGTAGAGGCATACATTCAGCTTTGGGAATGCCAAGATGGGTTCTACATCCAATCCCTTGAGTCCAGGAAAATGGATACAAATTTCGGCACTTACTTCGACTAGGTGAGAAGCTGCGCACGATCGGCATACCGAAAGAGTACTTATCATGTTTCACCTCGCAGAGGGATTCTTGATGCCTAGCAAATGGGAGGTACGTGACGATGCGGTGTGGAGCGTCAGGGGACCTGGTCCCAGACTTCATCCACGGACACACTGCGCTTGTGGGGAGAGATCTATTTCCGCTGAATTGAGAGCAACCTAAGGAGATTTGAGGCTGAGGAAGGCGCTGGTGCGATAGAAGGAGCGACCGCGAGGTTCAGAATCAATTCTTCCGCGACCTTGATGCTGTTCTGAGACATCATATTCGCGGGAGCCTTCTTTGCAAACTGGTGGGCAGGAGGAGCCGGTGCCTGTATGTAATCATTTGAAACATCATTGACGAAGCAGGCCGATTCAACTACTTCGCCGCCAAATAGAGCTACCGCGACTAAAAGAAGACAGAAGAATTGAAGTACCTTAACAAAACGCATTGAATAATTTCCAACGGAACCTTGGATTCGACTTTGTTTTGGGCGGGGTAACTTCGGGTCGAGTATTAGGCAGCCATAGTGGGAAGTCAAGCCGAATAACCTCTACCCTTCAGACAGTATTGCACTCGCGATGCATTGATCCTACCCAGCCACGGCAGTGAAACGATGAACGCCGCTTCGCGCAGCGCACAGACAGACAACCTTCACAAGAACAGATCAGAAAGAAGATCCTATCGGCAGACATAATCTACGTCGGCGGCGGAAATACTCTGCTGATGATGCGCCTTTGGCGGCGTCTGGGCGTCGATAAACTTCTTAAATCGGCCTACGAGAACGGAACTGTCCTTTCTGGCATTAGCGCGGGGTCGATCTGTTGGTTTGACACTCCGATTCCATGTCTTTTTACAACCCACGAAAATGGAAATACATAAATGTAAGGGGTCTGGGGCTCATACAGGGAATACATTGTCCCCACTACAACAGTATGACCCGCGGAATCCCTCGCAGAAAAGACTTTCGAGACATGATTCGGAAGACCGGGGGCATCGGAATCGCGATTGAGAACAACTGCGCAATAGAGTTTATAGACGGCCGGTTCTACAAGGTAATCAGCTCCAAAAGCTACTCACGGGCATACAAAGTCTATAAGAGTGGTGGCGAGGTGATTGCCGTACAAATACGCCAGGAGAGACAACTCGCGAACAGCGATCCGGATCGCTGTCTGGCAAACGGTCTTAGTGCCTGGTTTGTCGGGAATCCGAAATGCACCTATAAAAAAGAATGTCAAGAAAAAAGTGCTCCCCTTCGGCTCAATGCCGATCTCTTTTTCTCGGCATTCAGCCCAACTGATTGGACGTAGGCTTTGCTTCCTCTCTCCCGTGGTTCCATTTCGCTGTTGTGACGGCGCCCATCTTTTCTGAGACTACAAGCCGGACGATTGTCCACTCGAAGAGTGGCAATGCATGGTCCTATCGGAGGCTCTTGGCCTATGGCTTTCTTCGATTGTCCGAGAGGCATAGGGTGGCTTCGGAGACTCGCGTGTTAAAGCACGGGCCTGACTTTACCGATTGCTACTTCCCCTCGAATCGAGCGTCTCAAGAATCCGACGGTCACTGCCGGGAAATGATTCCCAGGGATAGAAGGGACTCTCAGCCAGAGGCGCTCAAGCTGCTTGTGGTTTCAAATAATTGGCGTCGAAACGTACCTCCTTCTTCCAGACGATCAACGTGATCGCGGCAATCTTCCTCGCCAGAGTCAGGCGTGCCATCGTGGGCTTCCTCCCCTTGGCGAGTAAATTCTCGTAGAAATCGTGCAGCGGTCCCGCCGCGGTGCTGGCTGTCATCGCCGCACCCTTGAAAATATCTTTGAGGTCGTGGTTGTGGTCCCTATTTAGGCCACGGACCGTGGCCTGTTTCTTGGCACGTTGCAGCTGCCCTTTGACCGCGCGGTACTCTCCACTGTCATGCGTTTCCAGTCCCAGCCCGCTGTAGTTCCACAGCTGTCGCTTGGTGCGGAAGCGATGAGGCGTCTGCATCACGGCCATCAGCACGGCGGCGCGAATCGGACCGATCCCCGGAATCTGCCGTAGCAGTTTCCAGGCCTGGTGCTTCTTGACTTCCCGCAACAAATCCCGCCGCACTTCCTGGCGCAGCAGCCGCAAGGCATCCAGTTGCTGGTAGTAAAACTCCGCCCGCCGGTGTACGCCCGGTTCGCTGATCTTGCCGACCCATTCCGCACGGTGACGCGGTGCATACACTTCCTTGCCAGCGCAGGGAATGGCCCAACTGCGATACACCGCCTTAATCCGATTCATGACGTGCGTTACACAAATCGAAATTGGTTGACACTTTTTCTTCCCTCGGGGCGGCAGGTCGAGAAAGCGGAATGTTGTAGTGCACATCAACTCGCCAGTCCTTGACCACGACCTTGTCCAGGACCATGCGCATGAGCTTCTGTTTGTCCTCGAAGGAAGAGTGTTGAGCACGATCCGACACCAAAGCTCGAAACTCCTCGAGGTCACGCCGGATATCGCCTTCTTGCTTTTGCTCGCGAGCCATCTTTTCCAGAAGCTCCTTCTCTCGATGGAGCGTATCGAGCTTTGCGTCTACCAATCGTCGCCGCTTCTGCAACTCCGGTAGTTCAATCGTCCCGGCCTGGTAGGCATCCAGAAGCCGCGTCATCTCTGTGTTTGCCAACTTGATCTGGGTCGCCAGCTTTTGCCCTTGTTCGCTCGGGCCAGCGTCTTCTCCATTCCTCCGGTGAATCCTGCACTCCCGATACGCTTCTAGCACCAAGTCCGGATGTTGCAGCCTGGTGCTCACTTCTTCCCAAACCAGTTCGTCCAACGCATCGGCGCCGATGCATCTCTGTGAGCATCGTTTCTCGATCAGGAAGTGGTTCTTCGATCCTGGACAAACATAATAATGACTGCAATTGGGATTTACCGTGTTACTGCTGACACGGCAACTTAACCCGCAGTGCCCACAGCGGACGAGCCGCCGTAGAAGGTAAGCATCCTCCTGCAGATTCCGCGGAGAGAATCTCTGATTATCTTTGACCCGGATCCCGGCTTGATGAAAGGTCTCCAAGTCGACGATGGGAGGAATCGAAATCGGGATCCACTCCTCCTTGGGCCGAAGAATGCGTTGGCAAGAAGGCTTCTTCTGACCATACGTCCCTTCGATCGCTGCACAGTTGTGGCGGTTGTAATACAACGTGCCAACATAGGCCTCGTTATGAAGAATTCGATCCACGGTATAGAAATTCCATTCCCGACCACCACCCGGCGCCGGAGTTCCCTGCAGTGTGAGTTGCTTGGCGATCTGGCGAACCGTCCAGCCTTGCTTCGCATAGAGATTAAAGATTCTGCGAACCACCACTGCTTTGCTCTCATCGATCTCCACATGTGGCGCCACACCGTCGCGACGTGGAATGCGCACATAACCGAAAGGGGCTCTCCAGTTAACAACCTCACCACACCGAGCTCGGTAAAGCTTGCCGCGCCGATTCCTTTCGACAATCTTCGCCCGCTCAAACTCAGCTACGGCTCCGGTGATTTGGTGCATGAGCTTCGAGAGCGGATCGTCGGCCGCACCGCCCTCCAGGAAAATCGTCTTCACTCCGAATCGTTCCATCTCCTCCAGAATGAGGGCTTGCAGCACAAACTTCCGCGCCAGTCGATCGGTACAGTAGGTCAGCAGCACTTCGAATCCTCTGCGCTCCGCCAAGTCGCGCATCCGATCCAGCGCGGGACGATCCAGCCGCGCCCCGCTGTAGCCCTCATCCGTGAACTCCTCGACGATCTCCATCCCATTCTGAGCCGCGTAGTTCCGCAAGGCTTCTAACTGCGAACCAATCGTATGTTCCTTCTCCTGCCTCTCGCTGGAGACGCGGGCATAAATGGCGACTCGCATCTTCCATCACCTCCCGGGTAAGGAATTCATAAACCTCAAGAAGTTTCTCGCGATGAAAGTCTCTCGCCCTGCTCCAGGCCGGACGAGGAACACTCTGTGCGCAAAGAATGAAGGGAAAATCCGGTTGCCCGCCGGGGAGCAAGCTGGCCACTCCATATCGGCGAACGCGCTCCAGCGCCCAGGAAGCTGGCTCCGAGTTCTCGAGTGCCTCGCAACGCACATTTTCATAAATCCCCTGCACGGGATCGTCGCGCGCGACGAATGCTTCTCGCCAGCTCTTTCCGCGGCGAGCGCAGTTTTTTTTTCAGTCCCCGCAGCACGGTCGTCCGATGAATCGCGATGCCATAGCGCTTCTGAATCAAAGCCGCCAAGTGCCCCGGGTCGATCGCGGGATTCTCCTTTTTCTGCGCGAGGACGAATTCTAGGACCTCGCCTTTCAGTTTGACAGGGCCTTTGCGGCCTCGCTTGCGCGGCAGGAAAGAACTGAATCCTAGCTCCTGGAAAGCCTGCTGAATCTGATAGAAACTTTCTCGGCTAAGGCCGAATTGGCGGCACACCTCGGCCACCGCGTCTTCATCGACCGAGTGGGCCCGCAACATCTCGTATTTGACCTGCGCGAGGTCGTAGGGATCGAAGAAATCCGTATGGAAGAGTTCCGAGCGTACGGCTTCCGGATGCGGGTTCAGGGTCCCGGAAGCCAGCAGGGCCTTTTGTTTGGCTGAAGTGATCATGAAAGACCCTATAATACAGCTGAGACCGTATGTCAATAGATTAATGCACACAAGACCGCTGCGGTCAGTTACGGCCCTCGGCTTATGCTTATACGTAGCGATAAGTATGTGGATCATAGTGATTCTGCCCCGTAAAGTGCGCAAAATGGTTGACATATGTGCATTCATTTCTTGACGTCCTTTCCTTCTTCCTCCCCTCTGGCTAACCGCCATTTCTTCCACGGTCTTGCGTATAGCGGGTGCTTCTTCGGGCTGGTCAAAAAGCTCACCGAAAACGCCAGATGGGGATTTATGTCACGCATGAGATCACCCGAGTGAGATCCTTACTGATGGTTAGATAACTGCGCGCCAATTCTTTCAATGTTCGCAGGCCGTGCTCTCCGTGATAGACCGATTTGATGTTGTTCATGTACAGCTGTTCGGACAACTTGTTGGCATCGATTCGATCACTCATTTTTCGGGTGGGTCAAATACGGTGTTAGCTCATCCCCGCGCCGATTCGCGCCTCGCGCTAAGGCTCATTGAGTAGCATGGCCGGCCGCGGTTTGAGCTTTGCGGGCGATCAGGAGAAACCCCTTGGCTGTGGCTTCCTTTTCAAGAGTCGCGAGTCGGGCGCGGCCTGTGGCCGCATTGCCGGATTTCATCTCTATCTCACCAAGCGCGAGCTGGGCTTCAAACTCATAGCCGACAAATCCATACTTCGTTGCTTCCGCAACCGTTGCCCTAAGTCTCTCGGCGGCTTCGGCGGGCCTACCCGTTGCGGCGAGGACGCGGGCCTCGACGATGGCAAACGCGAAATGAATGATACGGATGTGGCTCTTGGCCGCGCTGCTTGCGCCGCTGTTCATCACTTTGACAGCCTCCTCCGGTTCTCCAGCCGAAAGAAGAGCTCGTGCAAGGATTGGGTAGGCCCAGGCTTCGTCGTCAATCAACTTCGCCGCGCTCAATTCAGAGATCGCCTGTCGTAGAGGTGCCTCAGCCTCCTTCGGATGCCCTTCTTCAATGGACAGGTCGGCAAGTGCAATGCGTGTGTCCGCAGCATCCCCCTGATCTCCCAGTTCGTTTCGAAGTTTCAGTGCCTGTTCCCTCTTACTTCGCGCCTCAGTCAGGTTCCCTCCCGCCTGGAGCACGTCCGCCAAATATGCCAGATCATATCCTGACTGCCTTTTCTCGCCGGACTGGGTATCGAGCGTCAACGCCTCCTCAAGGACTCTTTCGGCACCTCGCAGATCGCCCTGCCAATAAAGTATTAGGCCAATGTTGCTGAGTTGCAGTGCTGTTCTATCTTTGCTGCCCATTTCGCGGCAAATAACCAGCAACTCCTCGTACATACCACGCGTCCGGCGGAGGTCATCCCCTTCGTTCGTAAGCAATCCTGCCAGGTTGCCAAGCGCGAGAACCAGGCCATCCTTGTCGCCGATTTCTCGCGAGATCGAGACAGATTCCTCATACATCTTTTTCGCAACGGCATAATTACCTCTCTCAAGGTACACGTTACCGAGGTTATTAAATATCACCGCGACGCCTCCCATGTCGCCCGTATTTCGCTGAATTACGAGTGCCTCCTCGTACCTCGACTGGGCCAGCGCAAGTTCACCTTGTTCTTGGAGCGCGGCCGCGGTAGTGACCAAAACACTCGCAACACCGTCTCGATCGCCGGCCTCCGCAAATATCCGTTTGGACTCTTCACAACAACCTTCGGATTCTTGCTGTTGGCCGAGTTTGTGAAGCGCCCAGCACCGCAAGCGTTGAGATCGGGCAACAAGAAGTCTCGCACCGAGGGCGTGCCCCTTCTCGGCGGCCATCGCCGCTGCTGCCGCGTCGTGCTTAAAGTCGCCGAGCGAGTTCGCGGCTTCCGCTTCCGCTATATCGATGCGCGGATCTTCAGAAGCGGGACCGGAGAGCTTGCGGAGCTGGTTAATCGTGTCGAGTGCTTCCTGTCCTCTGCTGGCCGAAGTCTGCACCCCCGCCAGCCGCAGGCCATAGTCCAGGTTATCGGGAAAGAAACTCCATAACGTTCGGTAGATGTCGGCCGCCTTGTCCCATTCGCTGACGGTTTCTCGATAGCGGCCTTCGATCATGAGGCGGTCTTCTCGCGACAGATTTTCAGACAGCTCCAAAGCTCTCTTCGCTTCCTCTTTTGCTTTCGCATCGTAGCCTAGAGTGCTCCAAGCCTCAGCCAATGCGGAATGGGCCGCGGAATAGCTGGGATCTACAGCCACGGCCTTTTCTAACAAATCGCGGGCACCGAGTGCATCGAAGACTCGCAATTTTGCCAGTCCCTCCGAATAGAGCCGCGCCGCTTGTGGATTGGACGGCACCGCAGCGCGAATTGAAGCTGCCTGCGCCGGTGTCACCGGACCCGCTCCGAGTTTCGCGCGAAGTTCTGCACCCGCGCGGCTCACCAGGTCGTCAATTTGCTGCTCTTCTCCTTTTTCGGAGAGATACGCGAGCGTTTCTCCTCCGGCGGCATCCTGAAGTCTCACATCCAAACGGATCTCACCTTGCCCAAGCGGAAGGTAAGATCCGAAGACGACTGAGTCAGTATGCAGACGTTGCCGGATTCTCGACAGCGTGTCCTGTCCGTAGGTTTCCGCGTCCGGCAGAGCAAGATCGACTTTCATCTGTGCTACGTTTTCACCCGGAACCGTGCGAAGAGCCCCGCCGGCAGCCAGTTCCGTGGTGAGCATTTCGGAAAGCGCCGTCGAGAGCCACGCCTCGTCGGCTCGGCCGGACAGATTCCGAAAACCCAGGACAGCGACGGAGCGCCGCGTGTTCACCGAAGACATACCTTCTGAATGTGCTCCAGTATTCGAGGTCAATCTGCGCTTCAACACGCGCTCTCGAATTCCGCCAACGTTGAACCCGAGAACCAGACCTGCAATGGCAATGACGAACAGCGCGATTGCTCCTGCCCAAAGGCTTTTCCATTGATTTTTGGAAACCGCCACCGTACTCCTGTCGCCGGAAACTCCCTCGAGTGCAGCTCGAAGCTCGCGAGCGGTCTGGTAGCGCTGTGCGGGTGATTTTTCGAGCGATTTTAGGATCGTCCGTTCAAGACCGGGCGGGACATGCGGGTTCGACGACGCAGGCGGTTCGGGTGATTCGTGCAGAATCGCCCCCATCAATTCTGGCGCTCGTCGCTGCGGAAAAGGCCGTTTGCCGGTGGCCATCTCGTAGAGCACCGCACCCGCGCCGTAAATGTCGCTCCTGGTATCGACCGGCAGCCCGCGCAGCTGTTCGGGTGACATGTAAGGCACCGTCCCGGTGACTTCGCCTTCTTCGAAAGCTGCACTCTGTGTGATGTCACCGGCGAGATTTGAATGGATGAGTTTCGCGAGACCGAAATCGAGAATCTTCAGGCGTCCATCGGGAGTCACAAACAGATTTGCGGGCTTCAGATCCCGGTGGATGATGCCTTGGTCGTGCGCTGCAGCAAGGCCTTCGGCGAGTTGCAATCCGAGCCGCAAAACATCAGGTTGCGTTAATGGTCCGTCTTTCAGGCTTTCGCTGAGGGCGTGGCCTGCGATCAATTCCATCGCCAGGAAATCCACGTCATCTTGCGTGCTAAGTTCAAACACTGTTTCAATGTTGGGATGGTTCAGCTTGGCGAGGGCCAGGGCTTCCGTGCGGAACTGCCTTCGAGCGGCTTCGTCAGCGAGCGCTCCAATCGGAAGGACTTTGAGGGCCACATCACGATCGAGCTGTTCATCATGGGCGCGATACACTTCGCCCATTCCACCAGCGCCGACCTTTTCGATGATCCGGTAGTGCGAGATGGTCTGCCCGATTAGAAAAGACGAATCCGGCATTTGGCGCACATCTTAGGTGGGGGCCGAAGACAAGTCAACGAAGCAGGACAGTTGCTGGGACAGTTGCGCCGAAGTAGGTACAGGGTCGGACTCAGGCGCATAGGATGGATTCGACGGATGCTAGAATGCACCCGTGCTCCCTCGCGTAGCGTGACCGGGCAACTGGTACTAGTAGCCACATTTCCGGTAATGCGTGCCAGCTCAAACGGTCGATGCAACACCCTTTAATACATTGATTCGACGATGCTTTCCTAGAAGAACTCTTCTGTTTGGCTAGACTCGTTCAAAACCTAGCCAGGGTAGTGCTCTGGCTGTTCTAACCTCAGCGAGCGATTTAACCTTTGTTTACAATGCAAATTGGGTTCGGCCCGGAGTGTTGCATCGACCCATTGAGACCACCCGACAAACCAGGAGTTTGGGTCACCAAGCCAACAATTCAGAGCTATGCTAACACTGTCTGCCTCATCGAATCGTCGAGCAAGCTTATGTCCCAAGTGGGAGAGACGGCCTTGGACGCTATATCTAAGACGCAAAATGAAATTAAGTTTGCTTATGTTGCATTCGTCGGCTCGTGGTTCTGCTTCCTTTTTATGGTCCACACCATGAATCGCCCCCGCCAAAGTGTTTCATCATGGGTTTTGGGTGGACTCGCTTTTGCCGCCGTTTACGCGGTCATCGTCGGATTCGTAATAAGAAAGAAGTTTTTCAGAC
This sequence comes from Candidatus Acidiferrales bacterium, assembly GCA_963795535.1. Classification (GTDB taxonomy): domain Bacteria; phylum Acidobacteriota; class Terriglobia; order Acidiferrales; family UBA7541; genus Acidiferrum. Next base: position 4,227 of record CAWCIG010000017.1, on the reverse strand, counting down.
AGTCAGCCCAGGCACTTTCTGTCGACCTTCCCAAGGCTCTCAAGTTTTGGAAGGTAGCCCACATCATCGGCTTTTGCTGCGCCCTGGACCTTGCTCTTTTTGGTTTCGCGTTGAAGTTTCTCGGCAGCAGTTGGTTAGTACCGGGAATATTCTTCGGCCTGAGCTTAGGCTTTCTATTATTGTGGAGACCCCGTGAGCTTGCTCAGAGCGGGGTGCAACCTGCCTAACGGGCAACTTAAATCAGCAACAATGAATCGTTCCAACAGGGTGGTCGGGCATGGTCCTTCATTCAGCAATCCGCGCTGCTGTCCTCTTGATTCCCATTCTCTGTACGGAGCCGCTTCTCGCGCAGGATGAATCACAACCGAGCGATAGAGATTTCAACCCTGTGGCGATAGGTATTGCTCCAGAGTCGCCGTATCGACCCTGTTTTAAACAACCGAATGACGCAAAAGATGCGATTCACCGGCTCCCTACAAGCGCCCGTTATTGGCTGGACGAGGACGCCTTTTACCTCATCACTCCCGAAGAACGGTGCGTGTTTTTGCATCTAGAGACGGGCGAGGAGAGGAACTGGTTTATCGAGCAGTTTTGGTACCGCCGCACTGTCGACCGCGTTTCGCTGGGCTATGATTTCAAGGTAGAACACTACCGTCGTATAGTCGTCGCTAACGAAAGGTACGGCGGTCAACTTCCCGGGTGGAAAACGGACCGTGGGAGAGTATATGTGTTGTTCGGCCCACCCGACTCCATAGCTGTGCACGCGGAACTGGGACCGGAAAAAACTGCGTCCAGCCAGACCACCGGAATTCAACTCCATCCGTCGGAAACGTGGCATTACCACTACATCAAAGGCCTCGGAGAGAATGTCCAATTCGACTTTGACTATCTGACCGACCACGGGGACTATCGCCTCACGGCGGGGGAAAACGAGATGCTCGGTCGTGCCGACCCAAATCCTGACCGTTTTCCGGTGACTCCAGAACAGTTGCAGCTACACATCTCCGCCGACCGACGTGCCCAAGCAAGATTCAAAGATTTGGAAGCCATCGTTACTTCTCAAGTCGTACGCGATCAAGTGAAATTCAGGCATCGCATCGAGTTCTTTCCTGCCACCGAAGCGACCACCTTGGTCCGCATCGAGATTCAAATCCCTTGCGAGGCTTGCAAACGTGCTGGCGGAGTCGCTCCGTCGGTGGCGTATCCCCTGTTTATTCGTGCTCTCCAGCAGTCGGGTCGGGTTGTTAGCACTTCAGAGCTGACTGCGGACATTGCTGTTACGGATAGTCGGTTCCGAAAATTCTGACCCTTTTCATTCCGGAAATTCTGAGCCGTCCGGCAATAGCCGGAAGGGCTAAAACTCTCCCTGTGCCCCCGGTCGGTGAACCGGTAGGGCGGAGGGAGGAGGATGTTAGGAATGTTAAAGCGTCACGAAGTCGAGATTTTACTGAAGGCGGGTCACCCCAAGACCGAAGTGGCCCGTCTGGCGGGAGTATCCCTGTGCTCTGTTAAGCGCATTGCGGAAGAAACTCCGGTGGTTCATGTCGATAATGCCGCTGAGCGAGAGAAGCGGCGGATCGGCAGACCAAGCATCGTTGAGGACTTCCGGAAAATCATTGTAAAGATTCTGGAAGAAAAATCCGACCTACCCTCTCTGGAGATCCTTCGCCGGGTTCGCGAAGCAGGCTACCAAGGAGGCAAGACCGCCTTGTACGCTCTGGTGGCCTCGGTTCGTCCGCAAGAAACAAAACCACTGATTCGTTTCGAAGGCCTGCCCGGAGAATTTAGCCAGCATGACTTCGGAGAAGTAGACGTTACCTTTCTCGACGGGTCGTCCCGTCGCATCCACTTCTTCGCTTCTCGTCTGAAGTACTCCCGATTCATCTGCGTCAGTGTAGTGAAGGACCAGGCAGTGGAGAGCTTGGTGCGTAACCTGGCCGAGCATCTCGACAGTTGGGGTGGCGCCCCGCTGATGTGTGTCTTCGATCGACCGAAGACGGTGGCTCTGAAGTGGCGGAGGAACGGCGAGGTGACGGAATGGAATCCGATCTTCGCTTACGTCACGCTCGAGCTGGGCATCGGGGTGGAATTGTGTTGGCCTCATAGTCCGCAGCAAAAAGGAACTGTCGAGAACCTGGTGGGCTTCGTAAAATCTTCCTTCTTCAAAGTGCGGTGCTTCCACGATCAGGAGGATCTCGAGCAGCAACTCGTCGCATGGCATCGCGAGGTGAACCAGGAGCGTCCCTGCCGCGCGACGGGCGTAATACCCGCCGTGCGTCTTAGCGAAGAGGCCCCTAGGCTTCGTTCCTTGAAGGTGCACCCGAAAGATCTAGCGCTTCGCATTCCTGTCTATGTAGGCCCGACGGGCACCGTCCTGCACGATGGCCATCCCTACTCCATGCCTCCCGAGGCCATTAGTATGCCGGCGACCCTGTACTTGTATGCCGATCGCGTGCGCATTGTGGCGGGCAGATATGAAGTCAACCATCCACGAAAATTCATTGCGCACGAGGGGTCCACGCTCGCCGTGCATCGTGCGGCCATGGTGGCGGCGGTATCGGGCAAGCGCGGCAAGCGTTATCTGAAGCGCCAGCAGTTGCTCGAACTTGGAGAGCCTGCGTTCCGCTACCTCACCGAGATCGTTCATCGCCGGCCCCGGCAGTGGTTCTACGACGTGGATCGGCTGCACGACATCCTGCAGAGCCATGGAGCTGAGGTTCTTCGCCGCGCCATGGAACAGGGACTGCAAGAGCAAGTTTTCGGTGCCGTCTACATCGAGCGTTTTCTTCAGCGTTCACTAGTTTTCCAGGAGGAGATCCCATGAGCAAAGAACAGGTTAAGAAAAATCCGCGAGGTGCATCGATGACGCCAAAGCAGGACGACAGCATACCCAAGAGTCTGGAACTGTCTGAGGGCCAGCTCGAGGTTCACTTCCGGCGTCTCAACCTGGCGCACACGCGCCGGATCTACAAGGAGGTTGCCGTTCGGGCGGAAAAAGAAAGTTGGTCGTATCAAGACTTCCTGGCTCTGCTACTGGCTGAAGAAGTAGCGCGAAGGAAGCAGACGCGACTGCAGCGCTGCACGCGGAGCGCACACTTTCCGTTCTTCAAGACCATTGAAGAGTTCGACTTCACTTTGCAGTCGACGCTCCGGGAATCCCTGATCGGCTCCTACCTCGGGCTGGACTTCGTCGCCGAGGGGCGGTCGCTGATTCTGCACGGGAAGACCGGTAGAGGGAAAACTCATCTGGCGGTGGCCGTCGGGTACCGCGCCATCCAGAACGGCTTCGAGACTCTCTTCACCACCGCGGCGGAACTCATCGAGGACCTCTCGAACGCCAGCAAGCGAGGACATCTCCAGGAATCGCTGACAACCTACACGCACCCTCACGTGCTGGTGATCGACGAGGTCGGCTATCTGACCTACGGGCCGGACGCTGCCAACGTGCTCTTCCATGTGGTGAACGATCGGCACCTGAGAAAGCGGCCGATGATCTTCACAACCAACAAGCCGCTGAACGAGTGGGGAAAGGTATTGCACGACGAAGATATGGCGGCAGCCATCCTCGACCGGGTGCTAGAACGAGGGCGCTTTATCCATCTCGACGGACCCTCGGGACGAACGCGTCATCTCAACTTGGAAGAGACCTTGCAAGAAAATACAAAACGGCTCAGAATTTCCGGAATTGATGGCTCAGAATTACCGGAACCCACAACGGATAAGTCTGATTCCGAATTCAGCGTGGAAGCTGAACTCGACATTCCCTTGGTACCAGGTACGTATCAGCTTGCCATCGTGGCGAAGAATCCGGTTACAAGCGAAGTAGGCGTAGTCCGTACGCGGCTTGATGTGCCAACCTATGGAGTGTTGGAAACAAAAAACTGAGAAAGAAAGACCGCTTTTGATTCTTCCTGACCTTCTGCGCGATTAATGGGGCGTAACCGGTAAAGTCCTATAAAAAGGAATGTCAAGAGAAAAGTGCTCCCCGTCGGCTCAATGCCGATCTTTTTTTCTCGGCATTCAGCCCAACCGTTTGAACGTCCACTCCGAGAGTGGTCTTCCTCAGGTCCTAAGGCCGCGATTGGTCTCCGCGTGCGAGGCGGAGAAGCAATTCTTCTTCCCTGTGGTTCTATTTCACTGTTGTGACGGCGCCAATGGTTTTCTGAAACAACAAGCCTGACGATTGTCCACTCGATAAGTGGCAATGCATGGTCCTATCGGAGACTC
>CAWCIG010000016.1:0-85126 GCA_963795535.1 Candidatus Acidiferrales bacterium | reverse complement strand
AGCGCTCGGCCAGTACATCTTGACGTCAGGTAGTTGACTATGCAGCGCGGCTTGAGTTTCCGGCGAGTTCCGCTGCGAGGTTCCATGGCAACAGTTCCTCGATGCGGTTGATAGGATGATCGGCGATGCGGGAGAGCACCTCGCGCAAGTACGTTTCGGGATTCAAGCCGTTGAGTTTTGCTGTCCCTACCAAGCCGTAGATCGCTGCTGCGCGTTCGCCTCCGGCATCCGATCCATGAAACAAGTAGTTTTTCCTTCCCAAAACAACTGTGCGTAACGAGCGTTCCGCCGCATTATTGTCGATTTCCAGGTGGCCGTCATCGCAGAAGCGCATTAGCGCCTCCCACCGACCCAGTGCGTAGCGAATGGCCTTGGTGGTATCGGATTTTCTCGACAACTTGCCCAAAGTCTCTTCGAACCACTGCTTCAGCGATTCCAGCAACGGTCGGCTGCGCGCGTTCCGGACCTCTCGCCGTTCCTCAGCGGAACGGCCCCGGATCTCTTCCTCAATGACATATAGGGCCGCGATCCGCTCGAGCGCTTCTTTCGCTACCGCAGACTTGTGCGCCTCGTACAGATCGTAGAACGGCCTACGAACATGAGCCATGCATGCGACTTCTTTCACTCGGCCATCTTCATAAACCGCATCGTATCCCGCGTAACCATCTGCTTGCAGCTTGCCCGTGAACTCGCGCAAGTGAGCTTTCACATGTTCGCCTTTGCGATCCGGCGTGTAGGCGAACCACACGGCGGGCGGGCTCTGATCTCCCCAGGGCCGGTCATCCCGCACATAGGTCCACAGTCGCCCCGTTTTTGTTTTACCCTTGCCCGGTGCCAGCACCGGCACCGGGGTATCGTCGGCGTGCAACTTCCCGGCACTCATCACGTGACGCCGCAACGCCTCTACCAAGGGTTCCAGCAACCGGCTGCATCCCCCGACCCACTCCGCCATGGTCGAGCGATCCAACTCCACTCCGTCCCTCGCATAAATCTCCGATTGTCGGTACAAGGGCAAGTGGTCACAATATTTCGAAATCAATACATGGGCGAGAAGTCCTGGGCCCGCCATTCCACGCACGATCGGACGGCTCGCTGCTTCCGCTTGTACCATCTTGTCGCAACCTGCACAGCTCAGTTTCGGCCGAACCTGCCGGATCACTTTGAAATGCTCCGGCACCCACTCCAGCATCTCGGAAACATCTTCTCCGAAAGGCTTTAATACACCGCCGCAGTCGGGGCAAGCTTCCTGTTTCGGCAAAACCTTGTGCGTCTCTCGCGGCAGGTGCGCCGGCAACGGCTTTCGCGCATGTTTCGCCGCTCGATTCACGTCCGACGCGGCCAGCGGGGTTGCCGAAGCAGCCTGCTGCTGCGCGCGACTGGTCTCCAATTCATCCAGCCGCAACTCCAACTGCTCAATCTGCCGGTCCAGCTTCTCCGACTTGCACCCGAACTTCATGCGCCGCAGCTTGGCGATCAGCAGTTTCAGCCGGTCGATCTCTTCGTCTCGGGAGGCAAGTTGCTCTTCTTTGGAAAGAAGTTGTTCGTGTTGTGCGACGATCAACGCCTTCAATGCTTCGGGGTTTAGCGAATCGAGATCAGGAAGGGCCGCGCGATGTGTCATCGTCGCGCAGTATGCCACGACTAAAATTCTTGGCAAATGAATTCTTTATCAACTCTGCATCGCCGCTATTTACACCGCCAGCTGCGGCGTCTGTGTGCGCACCGGCCTCCGCCAATCGATCCCTTCCAACAACATGGACAGCTGTGCCGGCGTTAGTGACACCGTCCCACTCGTCGCTTGCGGCCACAGAAATTTTCCTCGCTCAAGTCTTTTTGAAAAAAGACATAGCCCATCGCCATCGAACCACAGTACTTTGATCAAATCACCGCGTCGCCCGCGGAAGATATACACTTGGCCCGAAAATGCATTTTCGTTCAGCGCCGTTTGCACCATCCCGCTCAACCCCACAAATCCCCGTCGCATGTCCGTCACTCCTGCGACGATCCAAATCCGCGTCCCCGCTGTCAGCCCGATCATCGGAGCAAGTTCTCCAGCACCATGCGCAGTGCTTCTCCATCTACACTGCCTGAGATGCAAACATGTCCCTTGGGAAATTCCACCTGGATCGTGCCCGCTGTGGGTACAGCGACTTGCCGGCGGTCCGATCGATTCACTTTGCTTGCCTGCACTTCACTCACATGCACTGGCAGCAATTTAACCGGCTCAGCGTTCCTCTCACTCAGTAGACCCTGGCGATACTGCCGGCGCCAAGTAAATACCTGGTTGGCGTTTACTCCGTGCGCCAGTGCCACTCTCGCAACCGATGCGCCCGGCCTTAAAGTCTGTTCGACGATCCGACACTTCTCTCCCGCCGGCCACCGTCGTCTCTGTGGTTCTCTCTTAACAACTGCCCGCTCCGAAGTGTCCATTTATTCCCCAAGTGGACACTTCCGTAGGTGTCCACTTCGGGCCATCTTCCACATCGACCCACTCTTCGTCCAGATGTACTGGCCGAACGCTTACAGTAATCGGGCATAATGCCAAATTCAAAACAAACAGGAGCCACGTGGGTTCATGGCTCAACTTCGACAGAGCATCAATAATGGTCGTATCCGTCACGTCAAATTTCGCCACTCGGTCCCCAAAAGGCCTTCCATGAGAAGGCCGGTGAGTGTCAACTCTTTTCTTTCATTTTGTCTCTTTTTTCTTTCTTCTTCTTTGTTTCTTCTTTTGCATATTGTTCTCATTCAGCCAAGCCGCCTCTGTCGCCACCCTTCCATCCGCACTCTTTGTTGAGCGATTGTCGCCCGGTGCAAGTTGGGTGTTCTTGATTCAGTAGGTGCTGCTATCTGGTAATCGACCTCTGTTCCCCCTTTTGGAGGAAACTGGGCCAGGACCTAGTCGCAGTCACCTGATCTCGGCGGTCGAGCTCGGCTGTTTGAATACCATCTCTCTTCCTTCGTTCTTTGCTCCTTTTTCTCTCTTCCTGCCTTTCCCAGCTTTTCACAGACAATCTCGCGTCAGGATCGCCTAGGAGCGACGATCGTCAACTCCGTCGACCCCTAGCATCCTCTGTTTTGTGGAGATCTCTTCACTCTAGGCCGCTGTGCGCATCGCTTTGTGGCTATTGCGTAGTGGTTCGTACACCTCTCCACTTACCCACAACCGATGGAGCAGTACCGCCAACTTTCTCGCCACCGCAACCACCGCTCGTTTCTTGGCATTGTTTCCTCCGCGCTCCGCGAGCTTCAGCCCCCATCTCCGCAGATCACTGTCTTGTCCAAATGGCCCCAGAATGTAATGTGCTGCCTGCACCATCATCGTTCTCAGATATCGGTCTCCTGCTTTTGTGATCTTCTTCTGTGGCTCGCTCTGCCCGGAGTTCCTGCGTCCCGGCCGCAACCCCAGAAAACAACCGACCTCGCGACTCTTTGGGAAACGGTGGGGGTCTTCTATTGTCAGGACATACGTCAGCGCGATCTGCGTTCCTACTCCCTTCACTTGCTTGAGCAGTTCGACTTGCGGGTAACTCTCCTTGGCGATTTTCTCCATGCGGACCTCGTATTCCTTGATGCGCTCGTTCAGCGATTCGATTTCTTTGAGCAACGGCTCCAGCACATCGCGCAACTCCGCGTTCAATCCCGCGGCCAGTTCCCGGCTTACCTGCTGCGTGCCGCACTTGGGCAACCGCTGGCCATAAGACTTCACCAACCCGCGTGCTGTGTTCACCAAGGCCGTTCGAGCGCTCACCAGTTCGGCCCGCGCACGGATCACCGTCAGGTGGATTTGCGCTTGCGCACTGCGGTGCCGCACTGGCCCCAACAGCTCGGGATCGATTCGCGCCAGCCGTGCCAGTGTCCGCGCATCGTGTCGATCATCTTTTCGATCGCTCTTGGTGATCAATTCCACCTTTTGTGCGTGCGCCACGAGCACTTCGTAGCCCAGTTCCGTTAACAGCCGGCTGATCCAAGGCGAATGTGTTCCTGTCTCCATGGCGATGAGACTCCGCGGTATCCTTTCAAATGTCTGCTTCATCGCTTCCGCTGTCGTCGCCACTTTTTGTTCCAGAATGATTTCGCCTGCTTCATCCAAAACACAGTAGAACGACCAGCAATCGCCGAGGTCCATACCAATCGTGAGCTTGTGCCCTTTGAAAATCACGTTTCCATTTACCCGAACAGTGCTAGTCTTTTTCATAGCCGGTCTCCTTTTCTATTGCGCCTCGAGCGCGTCGAACATTGGGAGCGTATCGCATCCCGCGGAGACCGGCCTTCTCATCCCATCTGATCTGAGAAAGTTCACGGTCCTGCGAACTTTTCTCCGCTCTCCTTCATCTAAGCATCAACAATCCGTTCAAGCCGAGTGGTCCAGAAGGTCCATAGTGCGTTTTGCGTGCGGGAAATTGGTGCGTGTGCTCCTGGCTCACGCCCCGTTGACTCACGCTTTATCGCGGTAGCGGGCTCACAGTGCATCCGGTTCGTGGTCATTCCATTTGTCTGCGAATCGCCCGGTAACCCTACGTCTAGCTGTTCGCGGGGGCCAATCATGAACTCTCGGCAAGATCACGCGTTCTCCTTCCGTTTTTTCTCGATTCGTTTGTTGATTCTTGGAGCCGTTCTCGCCACCCACGCGGCATCCCAATCGGGAAAAAATCTCGCACTGCTAACGGCCGAAGTGCAATCCCAGGCCGAACAGGGCGGTGCTTCCGCTCAATAGGAAGTGGCATCCTCGCTGTTTGCCAACAACCTTTCCTTAGAGGAGATCCAGCATGCTTTGAAGTGGTTGCGCGCTGCCACGGCTCAAAATAATGCCGACGCCGAATTTGTGCTCGGGTGTACGAACATGGGGTAGGCGTTGCGCGCGATTACACCGGCGTTTCAAAATTACCAGGCCGCCGCTGTGCAACATCACGCTGGCGCCGAGAATAATCTGGCTTCGCTCTATCAGAATGGTTTGGGCATTAAGAACAATGCGGCCAAAGCCTTTGGATGGTATCTCGCTTCCGCGCAACAAGGTGATCCCGTAACGCAATGCAATCTGGCGGCGCTCTATTACGTGGGTTCGGGCACTCGTCGCGATCAGAGCGAGACGGTCCGCAGGCTGCGTGCGTCGGCCGAATCGGATTTGCCGGACGCACAACTCCATCTTCGTATTTTTATTTCTATGGCATCGTAATGCCACAGGATTACAACGAGGCCGCTAGGCTTGTTCGCTTGGCAGCGCGTTCAGGGCTTCCCCAAGCAGAAGCCAGCATGGGCCTTCTATTCGAGCAAGGCAAAGGCGTGCCCCTCGACTACGTCTCCGCCTATACCTGGTATTCCAGGGCCGCCGCCGCAGGTGACCACTTCAGCAGAGACCGCCGCAAACAACTTGCCCAGCTTATGACTCGTAAGCAACTCGATGAGGCCAACGCGCTCATCACGGTTTCTTCAGGGCACGGCTCTTCACAGCGCGCTTTGCTAGCCACGACTGCCTTCTCCCTGCTCAATCACTGAGCTGTTTAAGTCTCCCCTTTCCTCAAAAACCGTCGCACTCGGTGGTAACGCGAAAGGACAGCAATTGTTTTACGTTGTGTGAAGCGTTTGTAAAATCCCGGTTTGTCGGTACCTACTTCGGAGATATGCCGTTTTCCAGGACTTGACCAGAAGCCGTGTTATTCTCGCTGCGATTCGGAAGCTTGGAGCAGCGACATCCCTAACTTCTGAAAGAAGCTCATCGAAAACCGAGGACACCCGCAAATTAAACAAAATCAGATAGGCGAAGGAGCTCAGTCATGAGAAAAGTTAATGTGCTTGAATTTGTCTCCCTTGATGGTGTCATACAAGCCCCAGGCGGGCCAGAGGAAGATACCAGTGGCGGCTTCGCGTATGGCGGGTGGATAAGTCCACATTCCGACCCTGTTTCTTCAACGGCCATAAGAAAGGAGATGAACATGCCGTTTGACTTGTTGATAGGGCGAAAAACCTTTGACATCTGGGCACAATACTGGCCGCAACATGACGACATTTGGCCGGCCGTCAACACAGCGACCAAGTACGTCGCCTCGAATACCATGACTTCTCACGAATGGCAGCCGTCCGTGTTTTTAAACGGAGATATTGCGGAAAAAATCACCAAAATTAAGCAACAGGAAGGGCCGGATTTGCACGTTTATGGAAGCGCAAATCTCGTTCAGACGCTCCTCAAGCATGATTTGGTCGATGCGTTCTGGCTGAAGATATGTCCGATTACGTTGGGCGGTGGAAAACGATTGTTTGCCGATGGCACGATCCCGGCGGCTTTCAAGGTGACGGAAAGCACAGTCACCTCGAAAGGCCTCATTATCGTCAATTACGACCGGAAGCCTATAAACATTCGCGCCGTGTTGGGCATCTGACGGGCAGGGCCGGGGGCGAGGTGGACCGGCTCCGGCTGGTAGTCAGGATCAACGACGCCTATGCCCCCGCCGTTTTTCATTCTCATTTATTCACGCTGTTCACCGAATCGCGAGCGTGTCGAGACGGGCAGCAAGTCGTGATGAGGATGGCGCGGTAGTTCGTGCAGGGCGCCGATCTTGTAGGTGGGGAGCATGAGTCTACGGGCGCCAATTCGTTTCGATCACAGCGCGGGTTTCCCGGCTGACCACAGTTTTGTCGTCCTCGCGACTCATCATTGCTACGCTACGGGACTTTCCTGCATGACCGTTGGAAGGTCGCTCAAGCGGCTGCTCTCGGACTGATCGGAAAGCGCCTTCTGATCGTTCTCGTAAAAGCTGTAGGGTAGACCACTCACGGCGGAAGCTGCATTGACTCCTGGGACGCTGCGAAGTCGGTCCAGAAGCCGCGTGCAGAAGATTTCACGTTGCTGTGGCATTGGGTAGTGAGTTGGCGACAGGTTAAGATGAAAGGTGAGCAGCGTGTCAGGGTGCATAAAAGTTTGACGACTTGCCAGCGAAGCAAAGCCCTTAACCATCAGCCCTGCGCCGATAAGCAGCACCACGCTGAGTGTCACTTCGGAAACGACGAACGCGCCCCGAAGGCGTTGGCTCCCGCTGACAATTCTCGTTCCCCCCGCTTCCAATGAATCGCGCAGATTCACGTTTGAGGCACGGAGCGCGGGTATTGTTCCGGACAATAGGCCCGCGACTGTAGCTGCGAACAGGGTGAATACGAACCCGCGGACATTCACTTGCATGCCAGATACGTCGCAGATTTCCCGCACTTGCGCTGGTATATTGGCGCGCATCACAGCCACACCCCAGATCGCCAGCAGCAATCCCGCGGCACCGCCAATAACGGCCAGTACCACGCTTTCCGTCAATAGTTGACGGACAAGCCGTGTCCGCCCTGCTCCGACTGCCGTGCGCACCGCGAGTTCGCGTTCCCGGCTCGAGGCTCGAGCAAGCTGAAGGTTGGCAACGTTCACGCAGGCAATCAAGAGGACAAAACCTGCAATGCAGAGAAAAAGCACAGCGAACTGGCGGCTATCTTCATCAACCAAATTATCGCGAAGACTGACTACAGACAGTTGCCGGGCTCGGTTCGCTTCCGGGAAACGCTGTTGCAAGCTGCTCCAAACCGTATTCAGCTCCGCGCGCGATTCCTCCAGGCTCATGCCCGGTTTCAGCAGTCCCACTGCGGAAAGGGTTCCATGAACGCGCTCGCCTTCCGCGTTGTCGAGCGCCAGCGGAGTCCAGAACTGGGTGTCACCTGGACGAAACTGGAAATTTCTGGGCATCACGCCCACAATGCTGTAGCTCTCTCCATCCAGGCTTAGAGTCTTACTGATTACTCGAGGATCTCCAGCAAATTCGCGCTGCCAGAACGCATAGCTGACTATGACCACACGGTTTTTGCCGGAAGCGTATTCGTCGAGAAAAAACAGACGCCCGAAAAGGGGCTTCGCTCCAACCGTAGCAAACAAATCTTGATCGACCCAGAATCCATTGCTTTCCTGCGCGCCGTTCGCACTCAACAGGTTGGCCGTCCAATCCTGATAACTGGCGAGATTCTGCAGGCTATAGGTTTGCGTACAAAGGTCGCGAAAATTTGCTGGCGCAAGCGGAACTTGTTCACCGTCGGGGCCAGTCTCATGCACAGAAACCAAGCTGTTCAGATTTTGGAGTGCCAGCGGATGGTCGAGCAGCAAGTCGGCAAAGCTGAAAATCGCAGTAGTGGCACCGATTCCAAGGGCCAGGGTAAGTACGGCGACCAAGGTGAACCCGAGCGACTTGCCGAGTTGACGCAGAGCAAAGCGGCAATCGCCGTAAATGGAATGCGACCAACTACCGAATCGCTGTTCGCGCACCTGCTCTTTCACCTGCTCGATCCCACCGAGTTCGATGCGGGCGCGGCGTTGGGCTTCGCCCCGTTGTATGCCAGCACGGAGGTTTTCTGCTGTGAGCATTTCGAGGTGGGAGCGAACTTCTTCGTCCAGGTCCGCGTCCACACGATCCGACCAGAAGAGATTGCGCAGGAAGCTTCGGGCTTTCGCAAAGACAGACATAGGGAACTCCCCTGTACTCCTGTAGCCGTTCTATAGGGAATATATTGATCGACATATAGAGTGTCAATAGGAGATCCGGCGTGTAAGGGCCCGGTAAGTCGGGAAACGGAAAAGTCCTCCTAGTACTCACTTCAGGGTGGCCGCTCTCAGGCCCGCGATTTCCTTGGCTGACTTGTTTTCAGCGGTGAGGACAGCCTGGCCAGCAACAAGGTCGGCGCATTCCTTCCTTGAGTTCCGTACGTACCCGCTCAATGTGCTGCCTTCTGGTTTCCGGTTTCTTGACGGAGATAACCCAGCAGATCCACTCATTGCGCGCGAGTGGGGTAATGTCCTCCCATTTCGCCCGAGCAATGGGATCGGAAACGAGAGCCTTTCGTAAATCCGGTGGTACATTGTGTACCACGCCAGGGGGGATCGCTTTCTTGCTCATGGATTTCATTTTACTTAGTTACACAGTCGGTCTGGGAGTCCGGGTGGGGCACCCGCTCTTTGCCGCTAACGCGCCGGCCCTTGGCCGCCGCTCACCGCGGGCAGGATCGAAATCTCAGCGTTGTCGCGCAGCGACGTGGCAAAATCCCCGGTCTCATGCGCGTTTTCATTGCCAATAAAAATGTTGATATGCTGCCGGAGCTGCCCCTCCTCATTCACCAGCCGGTCTCGCATGCCCGGACACTCCTTCCACAACTCATCCATAGCCTGTTGCAGCGTTACAGGTGAACTCGTGAGCTTCACCTGTTCGCGTCCGCCCGAAAACATCCGAAGTGGTCCGGGGATGTAAATCGTTACCGGCACGCTAGCGTTTACCTCGTTTTTTTGCGCGATTCAAACTTTTTGTGTTCCCGTGCATAGAACTCGTTCCCTTACTTTCCACGCTCTTCCTTGCACCGGCTCGTCGCGGCTCGCCGATAACAACACTCTTCACACAGACCACGGGCGGCAAACCGCTAAGTATCATCTTCCAGCTCTTTCCTTCATCGGTTGACGCAAAAAGTTCCCCACTACGCGTGCCAAAGTAAATTCCCGCCGGATCCAGACCGTCCGTGCTCATGCCATCGCGCAATACGGTTTCGTACGCGCCCTTTTGCGGCAAACCGCGCGTCAGCGGCTCCCAAGAGGTCCCTGCGTTTCGCGTGCGATACACGCGCAGCTTGCCATCCGGAGTGCACCGAAACTCGTCCGATTCCACCGGAAGGATATATACACAATCGGGGTCCCGCGGATGCATCATCATCGCAAATCCAAAATCGCTCGGCACGCCATTCGAGATGCTCTGCCAGGAATCGCCGCAATCTTCCGAGCAGTACAATCCCCAATGGTTCTGAAGGAAAATCCGCTCCGGCCGCGCTGGGTGCAACACGATCTTGTGCACGCACTGTCCAAATTCCGGGTATTTGTCCGGTAGATGGACCACGCGAATTCCGCGATTCCGCGCCTGCCACGTCGAACCTCCATCGTCGGTTCGGTACACGCCGCCTGACGAAATCGCGACGTAGATGCGCTGCTTGTCCGCGGGATCAAGCACAATCGTATGCAGACACAATCCGCCGTTCCCCGGCACCCAACGCGGCCGGTGCGAATGATCGAACAGCCCGCGCACAAGCCCCCACGTCTCTCCTGCATCGTGGGACACAAACAACGCCGCCGGCTCGACTCCGCAATACATCGTGTCCGGCTCGTCTTCCCGTCCAAGCGTCACCTGCCAGATATTTTTCAGCGAGGTTCCGCAATCTTCCGGGAATTTCACGTTCCCTTGCTGCGGATTCGTCCAGATCTTTCCAAAATCGTCGCTGCTTCTCAAAATCGTGCCCCAGAACGTCGACGTGGAAGCCCACAAGCGATGCCGACCCTGGCGAGCATCGTAAGCTAACGAATAAACTACGTTGCCGTGAAAGCAGGGCCCCATAACATCCCAATGCGACCGTCGCGCGTTGGAGCGCAGCAGAAATGCCCCTTTCATGGTGCCAACGAGCAACAGCACGTCGCCGTCTTTCACGCCCACATGGCGAATCCCGCGTATCACCGTTGTCGGCGGACCCGCCGGAGCTGCCGCAACCGCAGCGACAGCGGAAGCGGACTGAATCGCTTCGAGCGCGGCCTGCACCTCGCTGGCGCGCTGATAACGCTGCTGCGGCTCTTTCGCTAAACAGCGTTGTACGATGGCCCATAACCCGTTCGGGATCCACGCCGGCAATGGCGCGGGCATTTGGTGCAAGATCGCCGCGCTGGTCTCGATCGACGTTTGTCCGCGAAACGGCAACTTCCCGGACGCGACTTCATAAAGCACCACGCCGAGGCTCCAGATGTCTCCGCGGTGATCCACTTCCTGGCCGCGCAGGAGTTCTGGCGGCATGTACGGCACCGTTCCTGTGAGTCCGCCGGTGCTTTCCTCGGTCACTCCGCCCATGGTTGCTTGCGCGTCTGTGAGCACGGTTTCGTCCAGAACCTCGCTGCGCAAGCGCCGCGCCAAGCCGAAATCCAGAACTTTCACCAGTCCTTCCGGCGCAACCATCACGTTGGAGCTTTTCAAGTCCCGGTGAATGATGTTGCGCCCGTGGGAATGCGCCAGCGCTCCCGTGATTTGCACGCCGTAACGCAGCACCGATTCCACCGGCAAACCATCTTTTCCCATCAAGGCGCTCAACAGCTTGCCCTCGACGAATTCCATGGCGATGTACGGCTCGCCTTCAGCTTCCCCTACCTGATAAATCGTGCAGACGTTCGGATGATTCAGCGCACATGCAGCTCGGGCTTCGTTCAGCAGGAAATCTTTCGCAGATTTTTCCGCGACCGTCCCGGACGACAACACCTTGATGGCCACGTCGCGCTGCAGAACCTCGTCACGCGCACGGTACACCGCGCCCATGCCTCCTTGACCCAATTTGGAGACCACGCGGTAATTGCCAAGCATTTTGCCAATGTTCATCAACGGGCCTCTTGCTGGGAGCCTATTTCATTCAGCGCCATTTTTTCAAATTGGGAACGTACGTGTACCCCATCCGCCCCACCTTTTTTCGACTTTTGTTGGTCAGTTCTGCGTGTACAGTAAACTACTTCTACTTCTGCTTGTACAGCCCACCAGAATCTCCGCTTTGTCGCATCGCGGCAGGTGATAATGACGAGGAGAGGCCCACTGGACAGATGAATTACGCACTTGGGTGCGTCCGCATTTTGCTCTGGGTTGTTGGTCTAGTTTGGCTCGCTAAGACTATCGTCAAACCTGACCGCGATGAGCCGCTGAGCTGGTACGACCGGACTTTGCGAACAATTGGGGTGGTCCTGTTTTTGGCTTTTCTGGCCTTCGGCATTCCCCGATGAATCGGATGGCACAGATAACGCTTTGGGAAGTCATATTCCCACCAGTGCTCACTTTCCGGTGACCCCTTTACCCGGAACTGAGTCAGTCGATTCTGTTCAAGGGTATATCTTCGGCCCCGGTGTGCAGAACCATTCTAGTGACGCGCCCCTGGTTGTCCATTTCAAACGTGAACACGTCATCTGCTGTTTTGGAGAAGGCTAAAAAATACTTTTTTGCTGCCTCATATTAGGGCCGCAACAGTGGAGAGTCGAACACTCCTGGGAATGGTTGCCCTCGACAACATCGACGCTGTGCCAACCGGGAAGCCAGCTCCCTCGCTGGTGGCAGCTCAGACAGAGTGATTTTTCTTATCCCTTCGTCAGTTAGCCTGCTGTGTCGCTCGATGGCTCACCTATCAAGGAATTCGCTGACGATGAAGCGGACCGTTTGGGACGCCAAATGATTCCAATGCTCCGCAGGGGAGATTACGGAAGTCCCTGCTGCATGTGGCCCTCTCGGATAACCAGAAAAAGCTATGGGTCACGAGTCCGAGATAGGGCTAACCAGGAGTTGGCTGGGCGTCAGGCTGGTTATGCAAGGCGGTGAGAACCCAGTTCTGCAAAACGGCTCGAAAGTGAGGCTTTATGTCGCGAAACACCAGACCGATGCCCGATGGCCTAACATAGAGGACCGATGCCTTGGTCTCGAAATATTCTCCTGACGCGTAAATCTTCACCCACACAGGCCGCTGCATTTCAAACAACGCAGAAGTCTCCAGGAAACACCCCTGCAAACTTAGCTCTGTCACACGCCCGGGGACAGCAGCGGTGGGCGAGTTTTCGGGTGCGATCTCGGCACCGGCGTTGAACGCAAACCTCAATCCGCGACGCTCTTGTTCCATTTTTCAAGCCTATTCCATTTGAATAAAAGGTGTCGAGTCCCTTGATGGATGTCTGACACGAATTAGCTAGTACTGATGGCAACTTTACGCTGGGCGGCGGAATGCCAGGGCACACATACGGTCTGCACCACACGTTCGGGGGGCAGCCGCTAGCACTGGTATGTCTGGAACGGAGTGATACGAATGGGTACTGCTACGCCAAATCGACCAGATCCCGCATGAAGCGAAACTTTCAGGGCGGGACCTCATGCGTGTTCCCTTTCCTCCATTCCTTCGCAGCATTTGCTACTCGACATCCGGGCCGGTGCTATAATCTGTCCTTGCCAAAGTCCCCGGCTCTCAAGACTTATAGCCTAGCCCAAAGATAATCGATAATCCGACAGACTGTCCCCAGCTTAAGTAACCATTGAAGAAACTTGGAAATTACGGGAGAAGCGACATGAAATCTCAATGCCTGCCCCGGGATTCTCGGGCATGGGCCCTTGCGCTGGCTCTTTTGGTCACGGGTGTCATCGTGAGCTGCGGCGGAAGTTCAACCGACACCATGGGCACAGGTATGGGCGCAGGTATGGGCACGGTAAACGTAACGCTCAGTGATCCGCCGAGCTGCACTCCACCCAACGGACAATATACGCACGTCTATGTCACGGTACGCTCGGTGCAGGCTCACATTGATCCGAATGCGACAGATAGCAGCTCGGGATGGCAAGAACTGGCGCCGCAATTGACCAGTCAACCCATGCAAATTGATCTCTTCTCGAAGCCTCAGACGACTTGCGTCCTGGCGCAGCTGGGTTCCGCAAGCCTTCCAGTGGGGAGCTACCAGCAGATACGCCTACTGTTGGTTTCCAATTCGCCTGCCGCAGGCTCCGCCCTCCCCACGACCAACGCCTGCGCGGGCAATGGCTACAATTGCGTTGTACTTGGTGACACCACCATCCATGAACTCCAGTTAAGCAGCCAGGCCAACACCGGGTTGAAAATTCCTCCGGGCCAAATTGTTGGCGGGCCGATTGACGTGATGGCGGACCAAAGCGTGGACCTGAATATTGATTTCAATGCATGCGCTTCGATTGTGCAGGAAGGCAACGGTGAATTTCGGTTGAAGCCCACCCTCACTGCGGGTCAGGTCAGCGCGAATAATACCGGAATCAGCGGGCAGGTGCTGGATTCCATCACGAAGGCGCCGATTGTGGGAAGCGTGCAAGTGGCCATTGAGCAGGAGGACTCGTCGGGGGTCGACCGCATCCTCATGCAGTCAGTCGCGGATAGCAACGGCAACTTCACCTTTTGCCCGCTGCCTACCGGAACGTTTGACATCGTGGTGGTTGGCATCGGCACCGCAAACATTCCCTACAATGCGACAACCGTTTGGAATGTGCCCAACGGAACCAACCTGGGAGCGATTCCTTTGATTGCAGAGATCGGCGCCACGGCCCCAGCTATCTTGCAGGGCTTCGTGACGGCCACGAATGGCGCGGCGGCGGGGAACATCGACGTCAGCCTTTCCCCCTTGCAGACGGCGACATCTGGCACCGCGACGACGCGACCGATCACGATTCCTTTGCAAACGATTTCGGCAACGCCGCTGACGCCGGAAGTCGATTCGACGGGACTCGTCTCGGTCTCCTCCAACACGAACTGCCCGAATGGTGCTCCTGCAAATGCGAACTGCGCTAGCTATACGCTGGTGGTTCCAGCAAGCAATCCCAGCGTTGGCATTTTTTCTTCGTCGGGATTTAGTTACTCGGTTCCGGCGACCGGCGATGTGCTCTTCACTATTGACGCCCGAGCGGCGGTGCCTCTCGGCGGCGGAACACCGAACTGTATGCCGTCCGAGGAGACCACCGCGAAGGACATAAACGCGCAGCCTTTGAAAGCGTTACCTGCCACCACGACAATCGTGGCTGAAATTGATTTCAGCAGTTGTTCGTGAAACATAGCTGGCGCCCAGCCACCGGTCACATTACATCTTCGACCATCGAGGAGGCCACAAGGGCTTCCCAGTCCTACTCTAAATTAACGGTGCGTAACCCGAGAAGTTGGTATTGGGCAGGGCGGCTTGGTTTAGAATCGAAGACGAACAAACTCCCGGTGAAACTAACCTCGACAAAGCCGCAGCCCAGTTGCTCGTTCTGCCAGAAACCTCGCGTGAATTTGGCCAAACTAATCGAATCCCCGACGGGCGGACGCACATCTGCGACGAATGTACCGTCCGGCCTGACAGGCTTGCGCTCCTTTCCGAAAAATCCAAAATTCAATCTTCCTTCTTCAGATACAAGCGAGAAGCTCTCACCTTTTTTTTACAAAACGAACAGGCAATTCGCTTGCTATCAAGTCTCGGTTAACGTCCATATCCAACTCGTTCGGCCTCTTCGAGGTGCAATCGAAGTTCCTCGTGGAGGTGCGAATATAGTTCGGGCGTTGTTTGTGGGCAATGTGCCATCCAGAAATTATTGATGTCTTCCAGGCAGCGACGGCCACGCAGCCACGTCTTGCGGAAGCGCTTGAACGATTGCCAGCCCATTCCCCTCTCGTCCAAACGTGAAGTTGATTGCGACGCTGTTCGTGATCTTAATCGTAGCTTCCCCAACAGCTCTTCGATCTTCCTCGCGATCTTTGAGATTTTGGCGGCCCACCTTATCTCCTCCAGAAATGAAAAAGGCTCAGTTGCCGATTCGCCGACGTGATTGATGGGAGATACATTGAGAGCTCCGAGCGATTCATTGCATGAGCACCTTGGATACTCCGGCACGCCCTTTGGATTCCGAGATGTCCGGGGAGCCGCGAAGGCCGGTCATTTTCTCAATCAGTATGCAGTAGTAGATTGCGGCAACCGCATTTGCTGAGTGTCGGACTTGGCCGATGGTATAGCCGCTCTGCCACCAGAGCGGTCTTTTCCGCAGCAGTGAGCGAACATGTTCCCGCGCCTTAGCACCTTCGGGACCGCTTGAAATCTCAACATACCGACCCAGCACCACGATGCTCTGCCAATCGTCATGCGCTCGAATTTCATCGGCTTCTACACACACAAGAGGATTCTGTCGCATCCACAGGATCTTTTGCCCCAATGTGGAAAAGCAATACAGTCGGTCCACATCGAAGGAAAAGTAAATCGGAACGATATAAGGCCGATCATTACAGGCGCACGCAAGTCTGCCGAAGCCGAGACGCGCCAGGGATTCTCGACATGCCTTACTTCGTAGTTTGGTGATCAGCATTCTGCCTCGATTTCGCTCCCATACAAGCGACAGCTTATATCACTCGCTCATCCGCAGAACCAGCAAACCAATGCCTTCCACCTGCCGCAGCCTTTGCCACCGCCGACGCGTAGGGCACCTCAAACCGGCAATACTACCGTAGCCATCTGGCAGTGCGTGACTTCAATTTAATTGACAGGCTTATATGGATTTTGGGAGTATTCTTTGAATTGGAAGTGAGCGCGCCGCATACTTGTTGGCGGTAGGTGGCCCTAAGTGCCACCGGGCTTCAGTCCAGGCTCAAAGGCTTTGCCTGATGATAAATGCTTTCAGGAGGATCCCAGGGGGATTCAGAGCCTCCTCGGTAAGTTATTTTTGGCGGTCGCTGCGCCCTACTTACACGTGCTCTTGCTCGCCTCGTCGTGACAAACCTTTTCCCGAAGCAAATAGCTTTCGACACGGCAGGAGCATTGGTTGAAAAAACTGGGCAAATATGAGGTTCTTGGAGAGCTTGGTCACGGAGCGATGGGAGTGGTGTACCGCGCGCGCGACCCGATCATTAATAGGCTTGTTGCCCTCAAGACGATTACTACGGGAGTAGCCGACGATCCCGCGATGCTCCAGCGCTTCTACCGAGAAGCGCAGTCGGCCGGTGGCCTGCAACATCCCAACATCGTAACCATTTATGACATGGGAGAGGCCGGAGAACTCCCCTATATCGCCATGGAGTTGGTGGAAGGGGAAAACCTAGAGCAGCTGATCGCGCGCCGCTCGGCGCTACCGATAACGTTAAAGCTTGTTTATGCCATGCAGGCTTGTCGTGCCTTCGATTACGCCCATAAACGAGGAATCGTTCACCGCGATATCAAACCCGGCAACATCATGGTCAACAAAGATGGCACGGTGAAGGTGGTGGATTTCGGCATCGCTAGAGTGCTAGAAGCTTCACGCACCCAGACGGGTATGTTGATCGGCACGTTCGCGTATATGTCTCCCGAACAATATCACGGCGAGCACGCCGACGAGCGCTCCGATATCTGGTCATTCGGAGTCTTATTTTACGAGTTGCTGACGTACCAAAAGCCGTTCAGCAGCCCTACCCCCGCGAGTCTAATGCACAACATATGCAATGAGGATCCGGCGCCGCTTAGCCAGGTTTTACCGGAGTGCCCCAAGGAGTTAGAGCTGGCTGTCCACAGGATGCTGCGGAAATTGCCGAGCGAGCGGTACCAATCCATGGAGGACGTGCTCCTGGATTTGGACCCAATCTGCAAGACGCTGCAGTCGCAAGCTGTCGCTGATCTTATCGGGCAGGCGCATCAGCTATTCACCGAGAAGCGTTTCTCCGAGACACGCGAGCTGGCGCGGCAGGCTGTTCAACTTGAGTCCAGCAGCCAGGAAGCCCGCGGATTGCTGGATAAAGCCAACATCGAACTGAAGCGAATCCAAAACAGGCCCAAGGTTCAGCAGTTCGTGGACAAAGGTCAAGCCCTGCTGGGAGAGGGAAAGCTCCAGGAAGCTAAATCCGCGGTCGAACATGCCCTGCAACTCGACTCGACCTTTACGCCCGCGGAAGAATTGCAGCGCGCGATTCAGGCGGAAGTTAGCCGTGTTCGGATGATTGCCGACTGGTTGGAGGCAGCTAGGCAATACTTGGCCGAGGGATTACCGGAGGAAGCGGAAGGTCTGTTGGCCAAAGTGCTGGAAGCGGAACCTTCTAACGCGCAAGCACAAAGTCTCCAGCAACAGGCCCTGAAGGAAAAAGTAGAACGCGAAAAGGCTCGTCGGCTTCTCCAAGGCGTGCAACGAGCACGCGAGCTTTGGACCCAACAGAATTACGATGAATGCTTGAAGCTTCTTCAGCACTTGGGAGATGAATTCCCCGGCGAAGAGGAAGTCGCACGATTGCGCGAAACCGTCCGCGAAGACCAGCTCGAGCAGCGGAGGCGGCAAGGCTTGCTGCAATCCCGAAACCTGCTGGCCTCCGGATGCTACGAAGATGCAATTGCTGTGCTTTCTGAGTTACATAAGCAATTTCCGAGCGACGAGGAGATACCCGGTCTTCTCGAAGTCGTCCGGAAAGACCAGACCAATCAGCGCCGCCTGCTGGGACTGGCTGAGGGAAGAAACCTGTTGGCCGCTGGAAGATATGACTCCTGCATTTCTCTGCTGACTTCATTGGGCAAGAGCTTCCCGGAGGAACCAGAATTTCCAAAGCTTCTGGAAACAGCCCGGCAGAACCAAGCCGAACAACTCCGTCAGCAAGGTATCACTGAGGCCGGCAAGCTTTTGGCCGCGCGTCAATACAAGGAATGCTTGGCCTTCCTGGCAACCTTGGAGAAACAGTTTCCTGGCGACAAGGAAATTGTGGCGCTGCAAAAGTCTGTTCGCCAAGAACAAGCACAGGAGGAGAAGCAGCATCAATTGGAGGAGGCACGCAGGCTTCTCGCAGCACGTCATTACGATGAGAGTTCTGTGCTTTTAGTCGCTCTGGAAAAACGCTTTCCAGGTGATGAGGACATCCTCAGCCTCAAGAATGCGGTGACGGAAGACCGGTCAAAGCAGAACAGATTGCATGCGTTGGAACATGCGCGGAAACTTTTGGGCTCCAAAAATTACGAGGAGTCTTTGACGGTCTTAGCTTCCTTGGAACGGGAGTTCCCGGGGGACGAAGAAACTCGCAAGCTGCTGGAGTCCGCGCGAAGAGAGCAAACGGAGCAACGTAAGCAGGAGGCGCTCACGCAGGCTCGGAGCCTTTTGGGGGCGCGACATTATGAGGAATCCATCGGTTTTTTGACGAAGCTTGAGGCAGAATTTCCCGGAGAGACTGGTATCGGCAAATTGCTGGAGTCCGCTCGAAAAGAGCAGGCAGAGCAACGCCAACGCGAGGGACTTGCTCAGGCTCGCGGTCTTTTGGCGGCGCGGCGCTACGAAGACTCCATTTCTCTCCTGACCAAGCTTCAAGCGGGTTTTCCGAACGAGCCGGAAATTGAAAGGCTGCTGACCACCGCCAGGGATGATCTCACGGAACAACAAAAAGAACTGAAGATCGCGGATGCCAGAAGCTTGCTCGCTGCCGGGTCATTTCCGGAAGCGCTGGCGGTGCTGAACAATCTTGCGGCCGCTCACCCTAAGGATTCGGCGGTTATTAAACTCCGTGCACTCGTCCAGCGCGAACAAGAAAAGCGCGCGAAAGAGGAAAAGCTGCAGCGAGAGTTGGACACACTGAAGAAATTGATGGCCGAGAAGAAGTATCCCGAAGTCATTGCTCGGGCGAAGGAGCTTCTCACGGAGTTTCCCTCCGAACCTAACCTGGTTCGCCTCGCCGACTTTGCAACCGGTCGGCAGACCAGCATCGAAAAGGAACTGTTATTTAAGCAGAAATTGGAGGAGGCCAAGGCATTTTTCGATGGCGGTCGTTTTGAAGACGCCATGCGCCTGGTTCAGAATGCCCTAAAGACTTTTCCGGCCAATGCGGAGCTTCAAAGCCTGTATCAACAAGCCGAAATCCAGCAAAAGAAACTGCGGGTACGCCAACAGATCGAACATCGTATTCGCGAAATTCGAGTGAAGATCAACCGGGAAGAACTGAGCGAAGCCGTCGACCTGGCGAAACAAACGCTGATGACCCTGGGGCCAGACACCGATTTGACCCATTTGTTGAATTCCGCGCAGGTCGAATTGCAAGCACGCGAGAAGAAGAGATTACAAGAAGGAACACTCGAAACCATTCGCACCCTGATTGACGCTGGCGATCTGGACCTGGCTAGCCGGACGATTGAAGAGGTGGTTGAGTCGCAGACTGTTGACGCTTTTGATCCGCGAATTCAGCGGCTATCGGCCCGGATCAAGGAGGCTGAAACCGAATCCGAGACGAAGGTTCCTGGGACTCCGCCGCTCACTCCTGGGCTTTCGAAAGAGTACGCTTTCCTCCAAGCCACACCGCTCCCGGATGCTCCGCCCATGCCGGAGAAGACTTTGGTTCAGGATTCCATACAACCTGCAGCGCAGCATGCGAGCACGACCGCCACGCCTCAACATATTCCGCCCGGCAAGCCAACAGAATCCGAATCCGTGGCTGCCGAAGTTCCCGTGAGTCCTGCGGCCCAGATCCTTTCCGCCGCGACGAAGCCACCAAGTGCTTCGCCTGGCGTTCCAGCTTTGTCGTCTACCGTTAAGCAGACTCCTTCGCCGGCCCGCTTGCCGGTTACGGCGCCGAAAACGCCCTCAGCTGAGCCCGCTTCCATTCCGCTCTGGCGTCGACCGGCGATCCTGGCGATCTTAGCTCTTTCGCTGTTTTCCGCAGTTTGGTTCGGCTTGCGCTCAACAGGCGTCAAACGGTCGCCAGTGACCCCGCCAATAGCAAAGACGATCCCGCAGCCTGCTAAGCCTGCGGTCGATCCTTTGGAGACCCAACAGCGCCAAGCCTTGGATGCTGCCGAAAAGAGAATTGCCGCCAATGATCTTGATGGGGCGATGCAACTACTGCTGCCAGCAGCAGCGCTAAACGGTCCACTCACGTCTGAAATCGAGAAAAAGATAGCGCAACTTGATGAGTCCAAGAAGGATGCGAACCTTCGCCAACTTCGTCAGGGAGAAGAGGTACTATGGCAGCGAGCGACTCGCTTGGTTGCCGAGGGACGCTTCGCTGAAGCGCAGAAAGATTTTAGGAAAGTTCTGGCCTTGCCCGTAGGAGGCGTCCACCGGGATGATGCTCAGCAATATCTGACCAAAACCATACCTCAACAACAAGCTCAGAACAGCCTGCTTGCTCAGGGGCGGCACAGCCTGGCGCAGGGTGACTTTCAGTCCGCCCGTCGCGCCGCTGATCAACTTAAGGCGGCGGGCGCCAATACAGATGAACTGGTCGGACAAATCGATCAAGCGGAGCAGTCGCAGCTTAAGCAATTAGAAAGCCAGTTTGACCAGTTGAAGTCTCGTGACGACGAAGCCGCGATCCAACAATTGAAAGCATTGCAGCCAAAATTCCAGGCATTGATCGATAGCGGTCCCCAAGCCAACGAAGCCCTCAGTTACGCCAACAACATTCCTGAAGCTGTCGCAGACGTCCGCGCCCGTTCCGAGAAGAAACTTGCGGACGCCGCATTTCAACAGACGGTTCAGAGATATAGGCAGGCGGCGACCAATAACGATAAGAATGGCCTCGCCGCGGCCCGCGGAGATTTCCAGTCCATCATCCAGAATGGCGGACCTCATGCCGAAAGCGCCCAGCAATATTTAACCGAGATCAACAAGAAGCTCGATGCGCTAAATGCTCCTCCTTCGCCCCCACCGCCGGCCGTCGCCAAGGAAGCCCCGTCAACAACCGTTTCCGACGAGGCGGCCATTCGAACCGTCGTTCAGAAATTCTTTCAGTCTTTCGAACAACGAAGTCCCGACGCACTGCGGCAGGTTTGGCCCAGCATTCCCCAAAAGAGATATGACGCTTACAAGGTCGCATTCGGGAATGTAAGTGCGATAACGATTCAGGTTGTTAATGAAACGGTGAAAATCAGTCCGGATGGGGCCTCGGCTACAGTTTCGGTGCAATCGCAGGAAGAAGAAACACCCAAGAGTGAGAAGAGGCCCAGGAGATTTGCCCCGGCTTGGACCTTCCAACTAAGCAAGAGAAATGGCACTTGGCAGATCACCGATGTCTTGTAGTTCGCCTCCGCCGTAAACTGTTTAGCTGCTTGACAATTCGAGGTTACTGTGTAGACTGCCCCAATCATAACGGCAAGTCCCTCAACGTCGCATGCCCAAGGCCGCTCCGAGGAATTGCCGTCCTAATTTGACGGGGGACAATCATGGCAAAGCGTGCTACGTTGGCAACTTTCGTCGGTCTGTTGGCATGCGCCAGTGGTCTTGCACAAGGGCCTTGTTCGACGCAGAGCAGCAAGCTCGCGTGTGTGCTTCCGCAAGAGTACGGTTCCGGACCAGCATTTACTGAGATATTGAAATCCTTCGGGGGCCACCCTTTTCACTTCGAAAGTGACTTCTCAACTACACTGCGGCCTTTGACCACGGATATAGGTCGCCAGGCAAATTTATTGCCGCTGGCCTCGCCTTCGTCTGGTGTGATTCTGGTATACGATCCGACGCTCAAAACGTTGGTCGCCGGTACAGACAGTTTGGGTCCGATCCTTGGTGAGCGTGCGGAAACCGTAGGACGGCATCATTTATTCATCGGCTTCAGCTATCAGTTTTTTAATTTCGACAAAATCGACGGCGTGAATCTTAATAACTTTCCTGCGGTGATTACCCACACCAATGACAGCAGGGATAACTCTTTGCCTCCGCCTGCCGCACCCGTAACCTGTTCCATCAATACGACGAATAACCTGAATGGTTGTGCGTTTGTTCGGGATCGAATCGATACGATAAATTCAATCAGTCTGAAAGTGAATCAGTACACCTCCTATGTTACCTTTGGGCTCACGAAGCGTATCGACGTCTCCGCGGTGATTCCTATCGAAAGCGTTCAAATGTCCCTCTTCTCTCAGGACACAATTGTCCCTGGCACGAATGGATTTTTTGCGGTGACTCCGGGCACTCCCGACTCCATAATTCACAACCAGAACCTAACCAATACGAACGGCGCCCCTTACTTTTTCCACCTGTTCAAGAATTGCCCTAATACGAGCCCTGCCGCCGGTGTATCTGGCCTAGCTCCAGCTTGTTTGAATCACGATTTTCCTGATCCCACGTTTACAGGCAGTGGCAGCAAACCCATGAATTCGGCCAGTGGAATTGGTGACGTAGTTGCCCGGGTGAAGTGGAATGTCTGGGAGGGCGAGCGCGCGGGTTTCGCAGCGGGCATGGACGTGCGTTTTCCCACTGGCGATGCGCTCAACTATTTGGGTTCCGGATCGTACGGCTTTAAGCCCTTCGCAGTCTTTTCTTACCGTGCGCGGGTCTCTCCGCACGTGTTCGTAGGCTATGAGTGGAACACGGATTCCATCACTGCGGGTGATTTGACGACCGGTGTGAAAGGTACGGTTCCGAGTGATTTCGTTTATATCGCCGGCGCGGACGCTTGGGTGACAAAATGGTTGACCGGAGATTTTGATATCGTCGGCGAGCGAGTTTTTAGCACGCAAACCGTGGCCATTACTCAACAGCAATTTCTGGCCAATTGCGGCGCATGCACCGCCAACGCTAATCCCAGTACCGTGAGTTTTCCCAACCTTACAACCTCTTCGAACTCGTCTTATAATATCACCAGCGCGTCAATGGGTATCAAAGTGCGCCCTTTCAGCAAGATCTCTCGGTTGGTATTTACGGCCAACGTTCTCGTTCGGCTCGATGATGGCGGACTCAGATCAAAAGCCGTTCCGCTCGCCGGAGTGGGATATACGTTCTAAACGAAGTCGCCGGTTCAGTTGGCAACCCCAAAGCCACATCAAACTCAGTATGCCGTTCCCGAGCCGGAACCATTTGCTTGGGCCAAGCGTCTCTCCGTCGACTGAGTCTGCGGAGTTCCTCGATCGTGTTCCCGTCTTGGTCAAGCAGCCGTCGATCGTGAAATTTGTGTCGTTACCCTGAAAACAAAAGATTGAAGGCGACGGCCCTTTGGCTCGTGTCCCAGACGTGTCGGGTTGGCCGGATGAGAAAGAACAGATTGCGGGCAAGCTCGCCCTGACCGCGATCCGACTATCCTCCGATGCAGGATCCGGCTTCCTTCAACCTGGAGGTCATCAAGGCCAAAATCGAGGAAGCGATTAGGTCGCGTTACCGGAGAAGTTCCTACCAGTACTTAGCGTGCCCTTACAAGCAGGAGGTCGCAGGTTCGAGCCCTGCAATGCCCACCATTTGCCGCCTGCGGTTTCCCTCCATATCGTCACGCCGACATGATGAGAAATCAGAACAGAAGCAGGCAAACAGCTATGTATGCTGGCCGGCCGCTGCGTGGCGGTGGCGCAAGTAGAAACGCTTGTCGCAGCCGGCGCACCAGTAAGGGGCAAAGTGGAACGCTTTGTAGACGTGGCGTTCGACCAGGCCGCGGGGCCGCTGGCGGTAGATTTCATTGGAGCCGCAGTGCGTGCAGGCGCGAGTCAGTTTGTGCAGGTTATTCAGGCCGCTAGATGGGGAAATGGGTAGAGTAACCATCGGAACAATTCTCCTAACGTTAAATCCTGGGTCTACGTCTGGCTGGTTTAAAGGCCAGCCACTAAAAGGCGAGCCGTTCGCAGGCCTACGCGTGCGCGGCCATTTCTTTTCTGGGGGCTGTGCCTCTCATCGCGTGAATCAGCACCAGGTCCACGTCCGAGGGCTGCAGCGGGCAACGGAGGACTTCCTCAGCACCCAGGCGCAGCGCTTCGAGATACTCTTCCCACTCGCCGGTGCATAGCATCACCACAAATCGAATGTCTTCAGAGATGGCACGCACTTCTCGCAGCAAATCGTTGTAAGCGCCATCGGAAAGGCGTTCTTCGCAAAAAACCACAGAAAACGGACGAAGTCTCAGAGCTTCCTTGGCCTGCTCGATGCCGGGCGCGGAGTAGCTATCAATGGGCAGCCCGTCAAAAACACGCATCAACATCTTTCGGTTGTCGGGTCGGCAGGAAACAATCAATATGGGCAATCCGTTATCCATAAAACTCCCCTGATAGCCTGCTGCCCCAATAGATGCTTGAGTCTTCAAAGATGGAGATCATCTTTTAGCGGAACCTCCCACGCGGGACAATCGGGACAATTCTGTATATGGCCTGACGTAGCGACCACAAAACTCTCTAACGCGCCTGTTTTCCCACGTTGTCTAGAACGGCTAGTGCGGCTAGGAAGACTGCTTGATGGCCGCCGGACTGCCGGGCGAGAGCAATGGGTTGGAATTGCTTGATTCCTTCTGCACGCGGTTGGGAATGGTCGCCACCACACGGGTACCTTCACCGTTAACGGACACGATTTCCAGCGTCCCGTCCAATTGGCGGATTCTTTCACGTATCCCTAACAGCCCTACACCCAAGCCCGTTCCATCGTGCGAAGTGTTCATACCGACGCCTTGGTCGCGCACTTGCAGCCGGATGTCCCCGTTCTGCCGGTCCAGAGAGACACTCGCCGTGGTGCTATTGGAATGCCTGTGAACGTTCAGCAAGCATTCCTGAACCACCCTAAACAGGGCTGTTTCCACATCGCTCTCTAGCCGGCCCAAGTCCGGAGCCACATTCACAGTCACCGAAATGCCGCTGCGCTTGCCGAAGCCATCGATGTACACGGCAAGCGCGGATTCCAGGCCGATTTCATCCAGCAAGGGGGGATGAAGTAAATGAGAGATAGTTCGCGTCTCTGTGATCGCCCGGTTCAAGAGCACCGAAATCTCGCTTACGCTTTCGTGCACAGCGGGCTCGCGCTCAAACCGGCGGGCAAGCTGATCGATGCCCATCTTCACGCCCACCAGATACTGCCCCAGGCCGTCATGCACATCGCGCGCCACGCGGCGCCTCTCTGCATCTTGAATCTGCATCAGGCGACCTGTTAAACGCCTGAGCCGCTCTTCCGCGACCCTCAGATCGTTGTTTACTGTCTCCAGTTCCCTGGTCTTACGGTACAGTTCGGCGAAGACGCTCACCTTGGCGCGAAGCAGTTCCGGCACGACTGGTACAGATATATAGTCGACCGCACCGCGTTGATATCCTTGGATACGATCCACGTCCGTCAAATGCACGCCAGAAATGAAAATGATTGCCATGCTCTGGTAGCGGGGATGTTGACGGATCAGGTTGGCAAGTTCGAAGCCGTCGATGTCCGGCATGCTGACGTCGAGCAGAACCAGAGCAATGTCGGTTTTCAGCAACTGGTCAAGTGCCTCGCGGCCGGAAGAAACCTTGATCAGATTTTCATTGAGGTCGCGCAGAATCGCTTCGTAGCTCAGCAGCTTCGCCGGCTGGTCGTCCACCATCAGGATGTTCACCGGACCTTCCGTGCGCATCGGCGATTTCACCTCAGTGGACATAATTATCGATGTAGCCACAAGCGCAGCGCCGACAGCAGTTGTTCTGTGTTGACTGGCTTCGCCAGGTACTCCGAAGCTCCGGCCTCCAAGCACTTTTCCCGGTCACCCTTCATAGCCTTCGCCGTCAGAGCGATAATCGGCATGCGCCAGCACAACGGGTTTTGCCGAATCACTTGCATCGTTTCGAATCCATCCATTTCCGGCATCATGATGTCCATCAACACGATGGCAACATCCGGTGTGGATTCCAATGTGGCGATCGCTTCCCTGCCCGTGCCCGCGGTCAAGACGATCATCCGGCGTCGCTCCAGCACGCTACTGAGCGCAAAGATATTACGCACGTCGTCGTCGACGATCAGGACCTTCTTGCCGGCAAGCGCCTCATCCGAACCGTGCAACTTCTCGAGCATTCGCTGCCGCTCGACAGGCAAATCCGCGACAATGCGGTGCAGAAAGAGCGCTGTTTCGTCGAGCAAACGCTCCGGCGATTCCACGCCCTTCACTACCACGCTTCGCGCCAACGTTCGCAGCCGTGCGTCTTCTTCGGCCGTGAGTTCTTTCCCGGTGAAGACGACCACCGGGAGTTCACTGAGCGCAGGACTTTCTCCAAGTTTGCCGAGGACTTCAAATCCGCTCATGTCCGGCAAGCGAAGATCGAGCACTACGCAATCAAAAGCACTTTCTTTCAGCGCTTCCAGGGCTCCTTCGCCGGTCGAAATAACGGTCACGTCAATGTCGTCGTGTCCGAGCAGTTCGCGAATACTCAGTTGTTCACCGGGATCGTCTTCCACAACCAGCAACCGTTTCCGCCGAGGCGCGGAGTAGTGTTTGATTTTATCCAGAGCTATTTGCAGGCCCTCGGGTGTCACTGGCTTTGTGACAAAAGAAAACGCACCGCGCGCCAGTCCGTGTTGACGATCTTCATCCATGGTCAAGAGCTGAACAGGTATGTGGCGCGTGGTCGGATCCTGTTTCAGATGGTTCAGCACCGTCCAACCCAGCATGTCCGGCAGAAACACATCCAGCGACACTGCGGTCGGCCGATACTCGCGAGCCAGCGAAAGCCCTTCGGCACCCTTGCCTGCCACCAGCACCTTGAAGCCTTTGCTTCTCGCTAAATCCGCCAAAATCCGCGCATAGTGGATGTCGTCTTCCACAATCAGCAGGCTTGCGTCACCTGGCTGAAGATCATCGCGATCGTCAGGAATTCTTTCCGGACTCTCCGAAACCACCACATGGGCCAGTTGGCGCCCAGCCGCCAGGAATGCCGGACGCGACTCCTGGGTCACGATCGCCGACGATGGCCCCACATACGTCTTCGGCAGATACAATGTGAATGTGCTTCCGACCCCAGGCACGCTACGCAACTGAATTTCTCCTCCGAGAAGATTGGCCAATTCTCGGCTGATTGCCAGGCCCAGACCGGTGCCACCATATTTGCGGCTCGTGCCCGCGTCCGCTTGCTGGAACGCTTCGAAAATAATGCGCTGTTTTTCCTGAGGAATTCCGATGCCCGTGTCTGTAACTTCGAATGCGATTACGGACGCGGACGTAGTCAGAAGCGGGTGATCCTCGCTCCATCCACGAGTCGCCACGCAGACCGAAACGCGCACGCCCCCCTGCTCGGTAAATTTTAAGGCGTTCGAAAGCAGATTCTTCAGCACTTGCTGCAAGCGTTTTGAGTCTGTCACCAAACTGCGTGGGAGGTGGGGATCGGAATAAATGTCGAACGTCAGGCGGCGGTTCTCCGCTTCATGGCGGAAGGGCCGCGCCACCATCTCCAGCAAAGTCGTGAACAAAACTTCTTCGGCTTCGACCGATACTGTTCCGGACTCAATCTTGGACAAATCGAGAATGTCGCTGATCAGGTTTAGCAGGTCCGTACCGGCTCCGTGAATCGTTCGCGAAAACTCCACTTGCTTCGCGGATAGGTTCCCGTCGGCGTTTTCCGCCAACTGCTGACCAAGAACCAGAATACTGTTCAGCGGTGTGCGCAGCTCGTGGGACATGTTCGCCAGGAATTCCGATTTGTACTTCGAGGTAAGCGCCAGTTCCTTGGCTTTTTCTTCGAGTGCGCGGCGGGCCTGCTCGATTTCCTGGTTCTTGCGCTCCACTTCGACGTTCTGTTCGGCGAGCTGTTGCGCCTTTTGCGCCAACTGTTCGTTGGTTTGTTGCAGTTCTTTTTGTTGCGTTTGAAGTTCGATGGCCAACTGCTGTGATTGCTTCAGCAAACTTTCCGTCTGCATCGTCGCTTCAATACTGTTCAGCACGATACCGATGTTCGAAGTGAGCTGCTCAAGGAACGCCAGGTGCGAAGCGGTGAATTCACCGAGCGACGCAAGTTCGATGACCGCTTTCACGCGATCCTCGAACAATACCGGCAGCACAATCACGTTTTGCGGCACTGCTTTGAATAAGCCGGAGCTGATGGTCACGGCGTCGC
Source organism: Candidatus Acidiferrales bacterium (assembly GCA_963795535.1). GTDB lineage: Bacteria > Acidobacteriota > Terriglobia > Acidiferrales > UBA7541 > Acidiferrum. The sequence goes on along the minus strand of CAWCIG010000016.1, from coordinate 56,850 downwards.
GCGGGACTTTCTTGATCAAGACGCGTTTTTTCTCCGAAGCGCACTGCCCTACCATGCCCTCACCGGCTCTTAAGTGACGCCGCTGGCCCTCGGCAACGTCATCAGCATAGGCCGAGAGCAGCACCAATTCCCCATGTTCTTCCGTTTGCATCTGGTAGATCAACCCCTGTTGTGCGTTGACCAGCGGTGCCAGTTCCGACAACAGCATGCGGCCCACCGTTGAGAGGTCGCGTTGCCCCTGCAACATGTTCGTAAAATTCGCGAGGTTGGTCTTCAGCCAATCCTGTTCCGTGTTGCGATCGGTGGTCAGCCGCAGGTTGTCGATCATGGTGTTGATGTTGTCTTTGAGTTCGGCAACTTCACCACGCGCTTCCACCTGAATCGACCGAGTGAGGTCTCCTTTAGTCACCGCCGTGGCCACTTCAGCAATCGCGCGCACCTGGTTGGTGAGGTTATCCGCAAGGAGGTTCACGTTACCGGTAAGGTCTTTCCATGTGCCCGATGCACCGGGGACGTTGGCTTGTCCGCCGAGGCGCCCTTCCACGCCGACTTCGCGCGCCACAGTGGTCACCTGATCTGCGAACGTCGCCAGCGTGTCGGTCATATTGTTAATGGTCTCGGCCAGCGCGGCAACTTCGCCCTTCGCGTTAACAGTGAGTTTTTGCGTGAGTTCACCGTTCGCGACAGCGGTCACGACCTTCACGATGCCGCGCACTTGTTCCGTCAAGTTAGCGGCCATCACGTTCACGTTGTCCGTAAGATCTTTCCACGTCCCTGCCACACCCGGTACTTGCGCCTGGCCTCCCAGTTTTCCTTCCGTGCCGACTTCACGTGCTACGCGTGTCACTTCAGCGGCAAACGCGTTCAATTGGTCCACCATCGTATTGATGGTGTTTTTCAACTCCAGAATTTCACCCTTCACGTCTACCGTGATCTTGCGAGACAAGTCGCCGCGCGCGACTGCCGTCGTCACCTCAGCAATGTTGCGGACCTGGCCTGTCAGGTTTCCGGCCATCGCATTCACGGAGTCCGTCAAGTCCTTCCACGTTCCAGCCACCCCAGGCACGTTTGCTTGTCCGCCAAGCCTTCCTTCGCTGCCCACCTCGCGTGCTACGCGTGTCACTTCTGCGGCGAACGAACGCAACTGTTCCACCATCGTGTTCAACGTTTCTTTGAGCTGCAGGATCTCGCCGCGTACGTCCACCGTAATTTTGCGAGACAAATCGCCGCTGGCAATGGCCGTGGCCACTTCCGCGATGTTTCTCACTTGGCCTGTCAGATTGCTGGCCATGAAGTTAACGTTGTCCGTCAAATCTTTCCAGGTGCCCGCAACGCCCGGTACCTGCGCTTGGCCACCCAGCTTTCCTTCCGTACCCACCTCGCGGGCCACGCGCGTCACTTCGCCGGCGAACGCGTTCAACTGGTCCACCATCGTATTGATGGTATTCTTCAACTCCAGGATTTCGCCCTTCACGTCCACCGTGATCTTGCGTGACAAGTCGCCACGCGCAACCGCCGTCGTTACCTCAGCAATGTTCCGAACCTGAGCCGTCAAATTGCTGGCCATGAAGTTGACGTTGTCGGTCAAGTCTTTCCACGTACCACCTACGTCCGGCACCTGCGCCTGGCCGCCCAGTTTTCCTTCCGTTCCAACTTCGCGCGCCACACGCGTCACTTCGCCGGCAAACGCGTTCAACTGGTCCACCATCGTATTGATGGTGTTCTTCAACTCCAGAATTTCGCCCTTCACGTCCACCGTGATCTTGCGTGACAAGTCGCCACGCGCAACCGCCGTCGTCACCTCCGCAATGTTGCGCACCTGCCCCGTCAGGTTACTGGCCATTGAGTTGACAGAATCGGTGAGGTCCTTCCACGTTCCCGCAACACCCTGCACATCTGCCTGACCCCCCAACTTGCCGTCCGTTCCAACTTCGCGTGCTACGCGTGTTACTTCCGATGCAAACGAACGAAGCTGATCCACCATCGTGTTCAGCGTGTCTTTCAATTCCAGGATCTCGCCCTTCACGTCCACTGTGATCTTGCGAGACAAGTCGCCGCGCGCCACCGCCGTCGCCACTTCCGCAATGTTGCGAACTTGCGCCGTCAGGTTGCTGGCCATGAAGTTGACGTTGTCCGTCAAGTCTTTCCAAGTACCCGCAACGCCCGGTACCTGCGCTTGGCCACCCAGCTTTCCTTCCGTACCCACCTCGCGGGCCACGCGCGTCACTTCGCCGGCGAACGCGTTCAACTGGTCCACCATCGTATTGATGGTATTCTTCAACTCCAGGATTTCGCCCTTCACGTCGACCGTGATCTTGCGTGACAAGTCGCCACGCGCAACCGCCGTCGTTACCTCAGCAATGTTCCGAACCTGAGCCGTCAAATTTCCGGCCATCGAGTTCACAGAGTCGGTCAGGTCCTTCCACGTTCCCGCCACGCCAGGCACGTTGGCCTGTCCGCCAAGTCTTCCTTCGCTACCCACCTCGCGCGCTACACGCGTCACTTCGCCGGCGAACCGGTTCAACTGGTCCACCATCGTGTTCAGTGTCTCTTTGAGCTGCAGGATTTCGCCGCGTACATCGACCGTGATCTTGCGCGAAAGGTCGCCCTTCGCAATAGCCGTGGCCACTTCCGCGATGTTTCTCACTTGGCCTGTCAGGTTGCTGGCCATGAAGTTGACGTTGTCCGTCAAATCTTTCCAGGTGCCCGCAACGCCCGGTACCTGCGCCTGGCCGCCAAGTTTTCCTTCGGTACCCACTTCGCGCGCTACGCGTGTCACTTCCCCTGCGAATGCGTTCAACTGGTCCACCATCGTATTGATGGTCTCTTTCAACTCCAGGATTTCGCCCTTCACGTCGACGGTGATCTTGCGAGACAAGTCTCCACGGGCCACGGCCGTCGTCACCTCGGCAATGTTGCGAACCTGCGCCGTCAAGTTCCCAGCCATCGCATTGACCGAATCCGTAAGATCCTTCCATGTGCCAGCGACACCCGGCACCACAGCCTGTCCTCCCAACTTGCCGTCCGTGCCCACTTCGCGCGCCACGCGCGTTACTTCCGATGCGAACGAACGCAACTGGTCCACCATCGTATTGATGGCTTCCTTCAACTGCAGAATTTCGCCGCGCACGTCCACTGTAATTTTGCGCGAAAGGTCGCCGCTGGCCACCGCTGTAGCCACTTCGGCCATGTTGCGTACCTGCCCGGTCAGGTTGCTGGCCATCAGGTTCACGGAATCCGTCAGATCCTTCCACGTGCCGGCAACACCTGGCACCACGGCTTGTCCACCCAACTTGCCGTCCGTGCCCACTTCGCGTGCTACGCGCGTCACTTCCGCCGTAAACACCCCAAGCTGCTGGATCATCGTGTTCACGATGTTGGCTGAACGCAAAAACTCTCCTTCCAGCGGCCGGTTGTCCACTTCCATGCGCACAGTCTGCGTCAGGTTTCCTTGCGCCACCGCAGCGATGGCGCGAGTAACTTCCGTGATAGGTCGCAGCAGGTCTTCGGTCAGCGTATTGACCGAGCCCTCCATCTCACCCCAGGCGCCTTGCGGAATGTTGAAACGCACGCGTTCCCGAATTTTTCCTTCTTTCCCAAGCGCTTGTCCCAGCCGTTTCAGTTCCAGCGCCATGTGCTGGTTGGCGCTGACGATATCGTTGAATGTGTCCGCAATCCGGCCCGTCAATCCTGTCCAGACCACCGGAAGCCGGACCGAAAAGTCTCCATTTCGGACGCTCAAAAGAGTTTGCAGAATTATCGCTAGCTCGGCGGATGCACTTTCGGAAAAACCGTTGCTGCTATTTTTCCGCTTGGATCGTTTCTTTTCTTGGGGAGTGGAGATATCGGCGGCCAGCTCTCCGTTCATGCTTTTACCTCTTGCGGTCAATTGACCCAGGACCGCGGACCGTTAATTCGCAAGCTAACCTTAAGTATTTTTCTCGACCGAACTACAAAGCAGCACCACACTTTTTACCAGCTTGGCTGTACCCGCGGCAGTAGGGTGTTTCCTGTATTTTCCCGTATGTTTCGCAGGCATTAACATTACGGGTGCTATCGGTCATATCGCCTGCGCGCCGAACCGACTGACTACGGCCACACTCGAACTTTTTTACGGGTTTGTTCGGATACAGTGATGATGTGGGGCTGGCTAAACTCTGTGGGCAGAGAGGATTTCATGAAAATTGCCCAGATTGCGCCTCTGTATGAAAGCGTTCCTCCGAAACTCTATGGGGGCACGGAGCGAGTTGTTTCTTACCTGACCGAAGAACTAGTACGCTTGGGTCACGATGTCACGCTGTTCGCGAGCGGCGATTCTACAACCTCAGCTCATCTGGAAAGCGGTTGTGCGAAAGCTTTGCGCCTCACGCGAACCTGCAAAGATCCGCTCGCCCATCACACCGTGATGCTCGATAAGGTTCTGTCGATGGCCGACGACTTCGACATTTTGCATTTTCACACCGACTATACGCATTTTCCGGCCACGAGAAATTTACGATTGCCGGCGGTGACGACCCTGCATGGCCGTTTGGACATGCCGGACCTGGTGCCGCTGTATGAGCAGTTTGACCGCCAACCCTTGGTCTCGATCTCTCAAGCGCAGCGTCAACCACTTGGCCGTGTGAACTGGATTGGCAACGTGTATCACGGACTGCCGCGGAATCTGTATCGCCCGCAACTAAATCCCGGTCAGTACCTTGCCTTCCTCGGTCGCATCTCGCCGGAAAAACGGCCGGATCGCGCCATCCGAATCGCACTGGAAGCGAAAATGCCACTGAAGATCGCGGCAAAAATCGACGACGTCGACAGGCAATATTTTGCGACAGAGATTGAACCGTTGCTCCGCGAGCCGGGAGTGGAATTTCTGGGGGAAATTAGCGAAGCGCAAAAAGGCGCATTCCTTGGAAACGCCTACGCCTATCTTTTTCCCATCGATTGGCCCGAACCTTTCGGTCTAACCATGATTGAATCCATGGCCTGCGGTACGCCCACGATCGCGTTTCGTTGTGGTTCTGTGCCGGAGATTATCGACGACGGGGTTACCGGCTTCATCGTCAACAGCGAGGAAGAGGCGGTGAAAGCGCTGAAGCGTGTTGCCGCCCTGAACCGCGCAAAATGCCGAGCCACGTTCGACCGCAGGTTCACATCTTGCCGCATGGCCAAGAATTATTTGACGATCTACGAATCGCTTGCCGACTACGACTTGCCGGTGCCACGCGCCGTGCACCAGATGGAGATTTCTAGCACAATCGTGTCATGAAGCAGCCTGCAAGACGCGAAGACCTGCTCAGTATCGACCAGGAATTCTACATCAGGGCTACATCTTCGCTCGCCGACGATCGCACCCGTGTTTTGAAATACGGCGAAACCTTTACGGTGTTCAATCGCTATGGCGACATCGAATCTCTCGGCACTATGCAATTGGGCTTGTTTCATATGGAGACGCGACATCTCTCACGCTTGGCGTTCTATCTCGGCGGACGCAAGCCGCTTCTCCTTAGTTCCACGATTCGAGAAGACAATTCCCTTTTGACTGTCGACGCCACCAACCTCGACACTCAATCAGGTGAAAACAGTCATGTCCCTCAAGGCACGATTCACATTTTTCGCTCGGCCTCGCTTTCCAAGGCCGTGTGCCACATGCACTTTCGGTTTCTGAATTACGGTGCCCGCCCGCATCCCTTGTGGCTGACGTTCGCCTTTGACGCCGACTTCGCCGACATTTTCGAAGTGCGGGGTACACCACGCAAACAACACGGCCAGCGTTTGGAAGATTCGATCGAGGACAAAGCTCTTCTATTGGCTTACGAAGGACTAGACGGTATTCGACGACAGACTCGTATCTCGTTTTCCGCAGCCCCGGAATCGATGATCAAGCGCGAAGTCGCGTTTGCGAGAGAACTCCGCCCGGATGAAGAATGGCGCCTGTCCATAACGGTCACCTGCGAGCGCTTTGACCCCAAAGCTTCAAAAGCTCCAAACACTCCGCCTGCACGCCATACAGAGTCCGCCTCCACGCCGATTTTTCGAACGCGTTTGATTGGTTCGAATAATCGGACCAACAGCTGGCTGGCTCGCTGCCAAGCCGACCTGATGATGCTCATGGAAGGCAATCCGGAAGTCGATTATCCTTATGCTGGCGTACCGTGGTTCAGCACGGTTTTTGGCCGCGACGGAATTATCACCGCCATGGAGTGTCTTTGGATCGCGCCCGCCATTGCCCGCGGCGTTCTGGCGTATCTTGCGGAGACTCAAGCAACCGAAGAAGACCCGAGCCGAGACGCAGAGCCAGGAAAAATCATTCACGAGATCCGCCACGGCGAAATGGCGGCAACGGGCGAAGTTCCTTTCCGTCGTTATTACGGCAGCGTCGATTCCACCCCGTTGTTTCTGATGCTTGCCGGAGCCTATTTCCATCGCACCAACGACTTAGACTTCATCAAAGGTATTTGGCCAAGAATAGAAGCGGCTCTCCGCTGGATTGATACCTACGCCGACATGGATGGCGATGGATTCTACGAATATCGCCAGCGCTCCGAAAAAGGATTGACGCAGCAAGGGTGGAAGGATTCTCAGGATTCCATCTTTCATAAAGATGGCCGTCTCGCCGAACCTCCCATTGCGCTCTGCGAGATGCAAGGCTACGTCTATGCGGCGAAACAATTGGTAGCCATGCTGTGCGAGCATGTCGGCCAATCGGAGATGAGTTCGCGACTCGCCACCCAAGCGCGTGAATTGCAAAGCCGGTTCGATCGTGTGTTCTGGAATGACGAACTAAGAACCTATGCGCTGGCCCTTGATGGCCACAAGCAGCAATGCGAAGTGCGAGCTTCGAACGCGGGCCACGCGCTATTCACGCGTATCGCCGCTCCGTCGCGCGCTCGCCTCGTCTCAGACACTCTCATGGATGGCGCTTCTTATTCCGGTTGGGGGATTCGCACCGTTGCCGCACGCGAAGCACGTTACAACCCGATGTCTTACCACAACGGCTCCGTCTGGCCGCACGACACGGCCTTGATTGGCGCGGGTATGGCCAATTATGGACAGCCACATCTCGCCGCGCGGCTTCTTACGGGAATGTTCGACGCTGCACGCCACGTCGATCTGAATCGCCTTCCCGAATTGTTCTGCGGATTCCATCGTCGCCCCGACGGTACTGGACCAACCCTCTACCCCGTGGCATGCGCACCGCAAGCTTGGGCATCGGGCGCTCCGTATCTCTTGCTCTGCGCCTCCCTGGGATTTGAGGTCCGCGCGTCAGAGCGGCTCATTCAATTCGATAATCCCCATCTTCCTTCGTTTCTCGACGAACTGCGAATTGAGGGTCTCTCCGTCAATGATGCTTATGTGGATTTGCTCATCACCCGCCACGACAAGAGATTCGCCGTCGACGTTCTGCGCCAAGAAGGCTCTATCGAGATCCGAATCAAGGATTGACTCCCATTTCGTACGGCCTTCGCGTCTTGCTTGACTTGGCCAGCTTTCCTTCGGCATAAGCTCTTTCCTGTATGGCGCGCCTGACCACTTTCGTCGAATCATTGCGCTGTCCTCCATGCGCTATGTCTGCTTGACCTGCGACTACGACGGCACCATCGCCCGCAACGGAAAAGTTGCTCAGAGCACTTTACAGGCTTTGGAGAAAACGCGTTCCTCCGGACGTAAAATAATTCTTGCGACAGGCCGCGAGCTCGACGATCTCCTCTCCGCGTTTCCGGAAGTCTCTCTTTTTGACCGCGTAGTCGCGGAGAACGGTGGCTTACTTTATAGGCCGGCAACGCGGGAACAAATCGTTCTTGCCGAGTCGCCTCCACCGCAGTTTGTCGAGGAACTTGCCCGCCGAGGTGTGCAACCTCTTTCCGCCGGACGTTGCGCGGTTGCCACTTGGCATCCGCACGAGACCACAGTACTCGAAGTAATTCGTACCATGAGTCTTGAACTGCAGATTATTTTCAACAAAAACGCCGTGATGGTTTTGCCTTCCGGAATCAACAAGGGGACCGGGTTAAAGGTCGCCCTTAATGAACTCGGGCTTTCGCGCCACAACGTCGTGGGCATCGGGGACGCCGAGAACGATCACGCTTTTTTGGGATTGTGCGAATGCTCCATCGCCGTGGGAAATGCTCTTCCGGCCCTTCAGGAGCGTGCGGACTGGGTTACCTGCCATTCTCACGGCGCGGGCGTGGAAGAAGCTATCCAATTGCTTCTGCGCGATGACCTGTCCGATCTCGCCCCGCGCCTTTCGCGCCATGACATTCTCTTGGGCTCGAAAGACAACGGCGAACCGTTCTTTCTGCCGGCCTACGGTTCACGGCTTTTGGTTGCGGGCCCGTCCGGCAGCGGCAAATCAACGGTAGTCTCGGCCATCGTCGAACGCCTGGTGGCAGACAAGTATCAGGTTTGTTTGTTTGATCCTGAAGGAGACTACGACGAATTTGAGGAAATAGTCACTCTTGGGGGCCCGGAACGGATCCCCGCGGCCACGGAGATCCTGGAAATCCTGAATAATCCCAGCCGTTCATTAACCATCAACTTGCTTGGGGTTCCCCTAGCAGATCGCCCTTCGTATTTTCAAACATTGCTTGCGCGCGCACAGGAACTTCGATTCAAGACCGGACGGCCACATTGGATCGTGATTGACGAGGCTCACCATGTTCTTCCTGCTGATCTTGGCGCAGCGGGCGGTGCTGTGCCAAAAGAACTGGACAGCTTCGTGCTGGTGACAGTCCATCCTGATCTCGTCTCTCCCGCAATCCTGAGTTCGGTCGAAGAAATCATTGCCGTAGGCCCGGAGCCGCAAGCCGTCGTCAACCAGTTCAGCAAGGCCACCTCCAAGAATTTATATTGGGACCCAGATCCTCGCCGCGCTCGTGAAACCGGACGCCTCCTTGCCTGGCATCTTCCAGAACCACCAGGACATTGCTACGTAAAGCTCGAGCCCGCGAAGAATCAACGCCGCCGCCATCAACGCAAATATGCCTCGGGCGAACTCGGGGAAGACAAAAGCTTTTACTTTCGCGGTGCGGAAGGGAAACTGAACCTCCGGGCGCAGAACATGAATCTGTTCGCGCAACTGGCGGAAGGCGTGGATGAGGAGACCTGGAGCTTTCACTTGTCGCATGGGGACTATTCGCGCTGGCTGCGGGATGCCATCAAGGATGAAGCGATCGCCGGAATTGTGGCCGGCTATGAAACGGACCGCAGGCTTAGTCCGTCGGAGAGTCGGAGATTGATCCTGACCGCGATCCGCCAGCATTACACCGCTCCCGCTTAGGCTGGCAGGTGCCGCAAGACTACAGGAGTTAACCGTACGCGATACTTGCAATTGCGGATTGTCTCGGATCGCGCTTCGGCCTACGGTGAACGTTGTCTCGTGCTGGGCCAATCAAGACGCGAATGTCGGGGCAAATATGGCCGTTTCAAAACGAAGATCCGTTATTCTGGCATCTTTCCTCTGTATTTCGTTCATCGGGTTCCTCAGCCTTGCTGCTGCCGGTCACACGCAACGCAGCACGCCGCAATCACAACAGGGAGATGTCCAGCGCGGCAAGTATTTGGTGGAAGAAGTCGCCAAGTGCGCGGAATGCCATACTCCCCGGGATGCGCAAGGCAATCTTGATCCGCAAGCGTGGTTACAAGGTGCCCCTATTTGGATCATGCCGGTGCGCCCGATCCCTAATTGGGCGGACCATGTACCCGCCCTCGCAGGTCTTCCCAGTTATACGGATGAACAAATGGAAAGAGTGCTTGAAAAAGGAATCGGTCCCCAAGGCGAGGCGCTGCGTCCACCGATGCATATCTACCATATGACTTCGGCAGACGCGAAAGCCATCATCGCGTACCTGAAATCCGTGCCCGCACGACTGCAATAGGCCCAGCCTGTCGCCTCAGTTCCTCCGCTATTCGCAGAAAATACCGGATCACTTCAATTGTTTTGCGAAACCCGTGGCTTGAATCTTGGGTTGGCATCACGGAACGAAGTTCATAAGCCCGCAGTGGCCGAGCCACCGCTCGTTCGCGCTCAGGCGCCTTCGAAGTGATAAACCGAGCTTGCTAAGCCTTTGCACTCGCTGCCCTACGGCTTCGCCCGTATTGGCGTCCGGTTGCAATCCACCTACCGTGAAGATGGGTACTGATCCAGTCGGCCCCAAATACAAACACAGGTTAAGAGGTGAATGATGAAGGAAAACACGCTCAGAGATTTATTCATTGACGAACTTCGGGATCTTTACGACGCGGAGAATCGCCTTGTAAAGGCGATCCCTAAGATGGCCAAGGCAGCCGAGTCCAACGATCTACGCTCTGGATTCGAGCATCATCTTGAACAGACGAAGGAGCACGTGGAACGGCTCAAGAAGGTTCTTACTTCGCTGGACGAAAAACCCACTGCGAAGAAATGTCCGGGAATGGCGGGGATTGTTCAGGAAGGTGATGAAATGATGGAAAAGGATTACGAGGGAAGCGTGAAAGACGCTGCCCTCATCTCAGCCGCGCAACGCGTGGAACATTATGAAATCGCCGCCTATGGTTGCGTTCACAGCTGGGCCCAGGAATTGGGAGAAAACGAAGCCGCTGCGATTCTGGAAAAAACCCTGCACGAAGAGAAGGAAACCGACGCCAAACTCACCGAGCTGGCCGAGCAAATCAATGCATCCGCAAACTCAGAGGGTGCCGAGAACCAAGAGACCGAAGGAGAAGGTGAACAAGAAGAAACTCGCGCCAGCATGCGCAAAGGCAAATCACGTTCCGCAAACGCTTGATCCTACTGCTGCCGGCAGCCGGCGACTGGCATTTGTCGCCGGCTGCATTTTCTCTCGTTCAGTCCTGAGGATCGCCGGTGGCCGCTTTTCCAACATCGCCGCCGCCGTCCTGAGCAATATCCTTGAGCAAGCGGCTGCTCAACACCGAGGCAGCCTTTCCTTTCGTAATGTCCTTCTTTGAAGCAAATTCATCGCGGTGCTTGATCAGCAACCACGCCGTCTTCCCACTCTTGCCATAACTTTTGGTGCGCACGAGCGCCCACGATCCGTGTAGCTTCTTGCCATGCAGCTCAAATTTCAAACTGCCCTTTTTCAACGATTCCGTGACGTCGCCCTCCTCGGGAGTCCATGTTCCGCGGTCCCACAACATCACCGTTCCTCCTCCATACTCGCCCTCCGGAATCACGCCTTCGAAGTTTCCATATTCAACCGGATGATCTTCCACCTGCACGGCAAGGCGCTTCACGCTTGGGTCGAGCGATGGCCCTTTCGGTACGGCCCACGACAACAACACCCCATTCCATTCCAGCCGGAAATCGTAATGCAGCTGCGTGGCCCGATGCTTCTGAATGACATAAAGTAGCGAACTTTTCCGGTTGCCTGCTTTTTTCCCCTTGGGTTCCGGTGAGACGCGAAAATTTCTCTTCTTTCGATATTTTTCAAGCGGCATAACGCACCCTTCTTCTCCGTGTTCAGACTTTCTTCAGGCGCGAGATAGCTGTCGATAGCGATTGGCGCGATGAGAAAAAGTCTTCCCACGGATCCGTCTTCTTCAGCCGCGTTCGAAAATTGCCGAGATTGAAACTGGATGGATCGAGTTTGGCCGTCACTTCAGACCACGCCAGCGGCGTCGAAACCGGCGCATGCGGTTTTCTTCGCACCGAATATGGACTTACCACCGTCTGCAACGGTCCATTGCGAAACGGATCCAGATAGACCCGCTCCCTCCGTTGGGCAATTGCGTGTTCCACAGTCGTCTGCTTCGGGAACGCACTCGCCAAGCGCGCACAAAATTCTTGGGCAAACTTCAGCACTTCATCCGCGGCAGGTCCCAGGCGAATTGGTACAAAAACATGCAGTCCACGGCTGCCGGACGTTTTCGGAAAAGAGCGCAGGCTCACTTTGTCCAACGCATCGCGAACAAGCAACGCGACACGGGCGGCGTCTGCAAATTTTCCGGAACTGGGATCTAAATCAAGGCAGATCCAATCGGATTTTGGATACGCCTTTGCTCGTGTCCCGGTCACGTGCACCGGAATGCATCCCAGGTTTACGAGGGCCAACTGTGTCGAAAGCTTCCCTCCCACAACATAATCGGTCGCTTTTCGTTTTCCAGTCGCGTTCTGAAACCGCTTCGTCGGGGTATCCTTTGGCATGCTCTCGGGTTTCTGTTTCTGATAGAAGCATTGCCCTTCCATGCCATCGGGACACCTCTCAAGCGTCAAAACGCGATCTTCCACATAAGGCTTCAAAAGCGGAAAAACATCGCGATAGAAGTCCGCGAGGTCTTGTTTCGTGTATTTTTCTTCCGGCCAAAAAATCTTGTCTGGATTTGAGATCTTCACTTCCGGATTCGCAGAGACCGCTCGCATCTACCCCTCCCGGCGAACTTCTTTTGCCTTCTTGTCGTCACGCAACCCCAAATAAACCGGATGGCGAAGCTTCCCGTCTTTGGTCCATTCGGTAAATGAAATTTGCGCCACCAAATCGGGTTTCAGAAAAGTCACGCCAGACTCCTTCGGCAACTCTTCGAAAGGTGATTTTCCCTGAATGAGAGGTTGAAACTTCTCCCGTAAATTCTTCAGCGTCTCATCATCGAAGCCCGTCCCCACTTTTCCCGCGTAGTGCAACCCCTTGTGGTCGTAGACACCAAGCAACAAAGCCCCGAAATCCGACCTCCTGCCTTTCGGCTTCGTGAATCCGCCGATCGCGAATTCCTGTTCGTGATGTACTTTCACCTTCAGCCACTCAAGAGATCTTCGGCTCTCATAAATCGATTGCAGGTTTTTGCCGACGACGCCTTCCAACCCCCGCCTGCTTGCAATTCGAAACGCCTTCTGTCCGTCCGGATCAAGTTTGGCCGATATCCTCAGGCGCGGACCGAGACGAGTCAAACTTTCCAGACTCCCGCGGCGTGACGCCAAAGGTTCCCGCCTCAAATCTTCGCCATCCCGATAAAGGCAATCGAAGATGGCATATTCTGGTTTCCCTTTTCCCTGCTGCAACAACTGGAAGCGAGACACACCCTTGGCATCGAAAACGACCACTTCTCCGTCAAGCAACAGCGTCTCCGGCTTCAGCGCTAGTACGGCTCGCGCGATTCCTGGATAATTCTCCGTACGGTCAATCGCATTCCGCGAAATCAACGTCACCCGCGATCCTTCCTTGTACGCGAGGATTCGCACGCCGTCGTATTTTTCTTCGAATATCCAGTTTGCCCGCGTGAACGGCGCATCCACCAAAGTAGCCAGCATCGGCTTCACTCGAAAAGGAATTCGCACTTAACGGTTATCCCTCTGAGATCGCCGGATTGTATCGCACTTTGATACCGCCCCGGCACCTCTTCCCGCAATTCCCCAGCGCTGCGGCGACTCGGCGACTTCTTCGTAAAGCTTCCGGACGCGGCGGGAATACCGACAACCGGCGGGGATTCGCGCCATCGGCGTTGCTTCGCCTTCGTGGCGCGGCCTTTGCCCTGTTTTTTGGTCACTTTATTTTTCACGGTGGCTACCCTGCTAAAATCATTTGTTTGCGGACGCTGAAAGCGCCGCACCTCATTGGAACGCGCTGAACATCGCATTCCTCTCCCGTAGTTCAGGTATTCCCTGCGCTTTTGACACCTAGATAGAGTATGTGAGGGGATAGAGTATGTGAGGGGCAGCAAGGTTTCAGATGGGTGAAAAAAAGACAACAAAGCGCCTCGTGTTCCACGGAAAAGCGCCGGGCGATTCTACGTCGCAAACTGCGGAAGCGGCGTCAACGTCCGGCCATCGTTATATCTATCTTTTGTCTCCCGCACATGCCGGCGGCAAACGCGCCAGGATGCTCTTCCGTCCTGAAGCGCAATTCGAACTGGCGGAGCGATTACGTACAACTGGAATTTCCATTGGCGAAGCTTTCAGCTTCATGAGCCCACTCTATTTCCGCGGAAAGTTGGCTTATGCTTCCGCTTTTGCTAATACGCCGGCAGGCATCCCCGGCGCTCATCTCATCACGCAGTCGCGAGGCCTGCTTCGCCCGGAAACCATCGTCAGCTTCGCGGACCTATCGGAACTCGCCAATGTTCGCATCAACCTGCAAGACCCCGCTTACCGCGATTCGCTCGAGCGCGATTTACGCCGTCTCTCCGAAACTATCGGGCAGGATTTTCGCGTCGTGCTCTTGGGAAGTATCGCAACGCGTAAATATATCCCGCTGTTGCTGGAAGTCCTCGGTGAACGCCTGCTCGTTCCCCGCAAATTTATAGGCATGGGCAACATGAGCCGGGGCGCGTTGCTGCTCCGTTGTTCGCGCGAGCGAAGCGAGCTGGAATATGTGACGGTCGAGCAGATGTTGTCGCAGGAGGCTTGAGGTATATCACTCCGCCGCGAGGGCATCGTCCTCTTCGCCAAGCCTTTGTTCGCCGACGCAACCTGCGTGCCCGCACATGCACGGCACGCGAGCCGATCCTCTAGCGCTGGCACGGGACGCACTACAAAATTGCTGTTCCGCCTCTGACAAGTTTTCCCGCATGTGTCACGCTGCTGGCAAAGAAGCAGGCCGAGAAGAAATCGGCTCATGGCATGGATGGCACGGTTCGCGGGAACAAAGCTGCCGCGCTCGAAAGCAGAGGCACGGCAATCGGTACCATCGGCCTTGCCTGCTTTGCCGCGGTTATCTGGCAATTGCTACAGCGTTGGAATCCGGCAATGGTAATATTTGTTTCCGTCTCGGTTTGACTAGTAGCTTCCGTCTTTCTATGGGCTCTTGGTAGGAGGATCAGACATTCACTGCCTCGACGCCATCGAACCTCTTCATGAATCCTGGGCCCAATCGAAAAAATGTCAGATTTTTAGCAATTCATGGGCTTTGCCGATCAATACCGGCATGTCTTCCGTCTTTGACACAACCGCGTCCACGCCTGCTCGCGCCGCCTCCGCTTTGACCGCTCCGTCGCCGTACAAGCTAAAAAGAATAATACGCATGTGAGGGAATAACTTCCGGAGGACCAACGCCGCCTGCAGGCCATTCATCACCGGCATAGACAAGTCCAATATCGTCAGATCAGGCTTGAGTTCCTTCACAACTTCAATACCTTCCGCGCCGTTTTCGGCTTCGCCATAGTAGCGAAATCCATTTTCCAGCAGCGCGTGTCCGACCGTTTTCCGCACGGCCGCATTGTCGTCGACAATCACGACCGCCTTACCTTCGCTGGGACCCTTCGTAGTGCCCGTATGTGCTTGCACGGCTTATTTCCTTACCGTTATTGAATACCACTCAACCCGCTGGAGTAACCATCCACTGGATACACTATTTCTGCACACCGAGTGGCCAAACCTTCCTGGATTTGCCGAATCGTACAGCAAGTAATGTATGTACATCCCTCACATCCATTGATTTAATCACTCACCGTTCGTTCAAGCGCACCCCTTACCAGGCGCGCAACACCTTATTTCCAGGTAAAGGTGATGCAACTGCAGAAGCTCAGCATCCTGATCGCAGACGACCACGAAGTAATCCGGCGAGCTCTAAGGTCATTGCTGCTTTCTCGCCCCGAATGGTCTGTCTGTGGTGAAGCCTGCGACGGCAAAGAAGCCGTGCAAATGACTCGCGCTCAGCGGCCAGATATTGTTCTGATGGACGTCTCCATGCCGGAGATGAACGGCGTTGATGCGGCAAGAATTATCCGCCGCGAATTTCCGGATACCGCAGTCCTCATCATCAGCCAGAACGCTCCCGAAATCACCAAAAGGCAGTCCACCGCGGTTGGAGCTGCCGGATATGTCGCGAAAGCCGACCTTTCGCGTAATCTGCTCGGGGCCATTGATAAAATCGTCGGTGCTCGCAATGGCGCAGCTGCCCAGACTGACGAAGCCGCCGCCCACGCTTTGACAAAGGACCGCATCCCTTGGCTTGCCGGCGGCGGTGAAATGGGTGCTCTGATGCGCACAAGAGACTGGTCCGATAGTGCGTTGGGACCTCCCGAATGCTGGCCGGAAAGTTTGCAGTTGAGCGCTGGCATCTGCGTCAGTTCCCGCTTCGATCTGATCGTCTGGTGGGGACCCGATTTGATCATGCTCTATAACGATTCCTATCGTCGAACGCTGGGAGCAAAACATCCGTTCGCGCTTGGCCGGCCCGGTCGTGAAGTTTATCCGGAAATTTGGGATGTGATCGGCCCAATGTTGGAAAACGTGTTACGGACCGGTGAAGCCACATGGTCTGCCGATCTGATGCTCTTGCTCGAACGAAGCGGCTATCCCGAGGAGACCTACCACACGTTCTCCTACACTCCGATTCGCGACCGCCTCGGTAAAGTTGTCGGCGTGATCACTCCTGTGGCGGAAACCACGGATAAAGTCATCAGCGAGCGCCGCCTCTTGACTCTCCGAGACCTCGGCGCGCGCAGTCTGGACGCTACCAACGAAACGGAGTCCTGGGAATTTGCTGCGCAAGCTCTGGGCGCTAATCCCTATGACATCCCGTGCGCCGTTCTCTACAAAGCGAATGATGATTTGACGAAAGTTGTTGCCGTCGCCAGCACGGGCACAAGCGCTGAGGACTCCTTCTTCCTGAACGAAATCGAGCTCCGCAACGGTAACGGTGCGGCGTTATTGACTCCAGCCTTGAGAGACGCGATTCAGAGCGGCCATCCTGTGGAATTAAGAGAAGGAGACGGATTCCATCTCTCATTACCTGGGGGTTTCTGGGGGATAAGCCCCAACGAACTCATCATCCTGCCCATCGCTCAGACCGGACAAGGAACTGCCATGGGAGCACTGGTCGTGGGAGTGAATTGCCATAAGAAGCTGGATGATCACTACCTTGGGTTTTTGTCACTTGTGAGCGGTCAGATTGCAAAAAGCATCGCCGACGCCCGTCTCTTAGATCAGGAACGCGGGCGCGCAGAAGCACTCGCGAAACTCGACCGCGCCAAGACCACCTTCTTCAGCAATATCAGCCATGAGCTTCGTACCCCCTTAACTTTGATCCTGGGACCGATCGAAGATCTGCTATCGCGCCACGACCCAATTACGATTTCGAGCAGCGAACTCCATCTTGTACATCGAAATGCCATGCGCCTGCTGAAGCTCGTGAATACGTTGCTTGATTTCTCTCGCATCGAAGCCGGCCGCACACAAGCGACTTATCAACCGGCTTCTCTCGACCGGATTACCGCCGACATTGCCAGTGTCTTTCGGTCCGCTATCGAAAAAGCGGGACTTCGTTATGAAGTGAATTGCCCTGATCTCGGCGAGCTGGCTTATATCGATTTGCAGATGTGGGAAAAAATTGTTTTGAATTTGATTTCCAATGCCCTGAAGTTTACCCCTTCTGGAAAAATCGCCGTCGAACTCAAGGCCAATGGTCGCATGGCGCAGCTCACCGTGGAAGATACCGGCGTCGGCATTCCCAAGGCGGAGCTTCCGAAAATCTTCGAACGCTTTCACCGCGTCGAAGGAACTTCCGGCCGCACTCATGAAGGTACCGGAATCGGCTTGGCGCTCGTTCAGGAACTGGTGAAACTTCACGGCGGGTCGATTTCTGTCGAAAGCGAAGATGGCGCTGGTACACGATTCATCGTATCCATACCTTTTGGGTCCGCGCACCTGCCGCAGGATCAAATTGGACAGTTTACGGATGAGTTGGCCCGAACGCGGCATCGCGCGATGTTTCAGAATGAGGCCCTCGCGTGGATTCCGATCGAGGCGGAGCAGCCGTTGCAGTCTGCCAACGCGACGCAAGCGAATGCGAAGCTTATCTTTGGACGGGTCCCCAGCATTTTACTCGTGGAGGACAATGCAGACATGCGCGATTATGTCCGCCGCCTGTTGCAGGAAGGCGGTTACGAGGTGGAAACCGCCGGCGATGGCCAGCAAGCTCTCATTCTTACGGCCAAGCAAAGCTACGACCTGATCCTTAGCGACGTCATGATGCCCAGGATGGATGGGATTGAGCTTCTTAGGGAGATTCGCAAGGATCCCAACTTGAAGACCACCCCGGTCATACTTTTGTCTGCTCGTGCCGGGGAGGAATTCCGCATCCAGGGTCTGAATGCCGGTGCTGACGACTATCTTTCGAAACCTTTCACCGCTCGCGAATTATTTTCCCGCGTTTCCGCGCAAATCGATTCACACATCCGTCGTCACGAATCCGAAGAGCGCCTCAACTTGGCCCTGGAACTCGGCAGGATGGGTACCTGGGACATGGATCTGGACACCAACCTTATGATCTGGTCCCCAAGCGAATACGAATTGCTGGGTTACCTTCCCGAAGAGACTCCCGCGTCGTGGGAAGCATGGAAATCCCGTATACACCCACAAGACCTTACCGCGCTTCTGCAGCAGTGGGAAATTGCCAGGAACAAACGTCAGGATTTGCGCATGGAATATCGCATCATCCTGCCCAGCCGGATGATTCGCTGGATCGAAGACAAGGCGCGTTTCTTTTACGACGCCGATGGCAAAGCGTATCGCGTAATCGGAGCCTCGCGAAATATAACCAGCCGTAAACAGACGGAAGAGACTCTGCGCAGCGGTCGAGACCGCTTGCTTGAGGAAGTAAAGGGCCATCAGGTCGCCCTCCAGCAAAGTGCTCAGGAACTGGCCACACAGGCTAAACTTCTGGACCTGGCCAACGATGCCGTGTTCATCAGTGACCTGGAAAACCGGATTTCTTATTGGAACCATGGCGCGGAGCGCCTTTATGGATGGAAAAAGGAAGAAGCCGTTGGTCAGAACGCATCGGAACTATTGCAGACAGAGTTTCCGGTCTCCTATCAGGAAGTGGTATCCACGCTAAAGCAAAAAGGAGTTTGGGAGGGAGAGCTTCAGCAATCCACGCGATATGGCAATCGGATGACCGTGGCGAGCCGTTGGACCTATCGCCGCGACGCCAAGGGTAATCCCGTCGGCTGGCTAGAAATCAACTCGGACTTAACATTGCAAAAACAAGCGCAGGAGGCCGCGCGCCGTTTGAGCGCTCGCATTCTGCAAGTCCAGGACCTTGAGCGCCGTAAGCTGGCCCGCGATCTGCACGACAGCCTGGGTCAATATCTCGCAAGCGTCAAAATCAATATTCGGAGCTCGCTGCGGAACATCGAGTCCGAATCGGCTCGCAGAGTGCTGACCGAATCGATTGGATTGCTCGAACAATGTCTCACCGAAACCAGGACGATTTCCTACCTCCTGCACCCGCCCTTGCTCGATGAGACCGGGCTCGGTTCCGCGATTCGCTGGTATGTCGAGGGATTTGCGCAGCGCAGCGGTATCGCCGTCGCTCTTAACATACCGGAGACCGTTCCACGCTTTTCGAACGAGATAGAGACTGCCATCTTTCGCATCCTGCAAGAAAGCCTGACGAACGCCCACCGCCACGCCAAAACCGAACGCGTGCAAATTAATATGGACATCGGCCCACATACGGTAGCACTGAGCGTGAGAGATTATGGTTGTGGCATCCCTCAAGAGCGCCTGCGCTCATTCCTCGAGCGGAATGAAGGTATGGGTGTTGGCTTCGGCGGCATGCGCGAGCGCGCCAGAGAGCTAGGCGGCTTGCTGTCAGTTAGGCGTGCTGAAGACGGCGGCACGGTCGTATCTGTGGAAATTCCAATTGTCGCCGGTCGCTCTCAGGACGAAGAGCGTGGAGAAACGATCAGCAGCGATGCCGCTTCTTAGCTGCAACTAACCTGCGTCATTCAATTTTCAGTGAGTGAACGTAATCGCATCCTTCCACACCGCAACGCCAGCTGTAGCGCCAGTTATTGTTGTTGCTTTTACTTCTGTAAAGCCATGTGTGATGTTCCGGACATTGCAAAACGTTCACGCCGGGTTCCTCAATGAAATAAGGCTGTTGCGGCGTCAGAACCACCGTGAAGTAATCATTCAAATTGTCGAAACGAACGCTGCATCCATCAAAATCGCAATGGTAAAAGCTTCCGGTATGGCTTTCTAGGATATTCCGTTCGCCTCATATCCCATTTGATGATCATCCCGTGGGCAGATCGGTTCCAGCATGTGACTGAGCGACTTTTCGACCGCTTGCTTCATGCATCAGGCCGCTTTCACTCAAACGCTCGCCGCTTCTTTCACGCCGGCCGAGATTGCTGCGTAACCGTGAGATAAGGTGACTGCGAATTGTCTTTTGCAATCTTTGAAACGAATTCACACAACGGGCATTCCCGCGTATGTTTCTGCAGCACTGCGTAGGATTTCGCAAATGCCGCTTGCAGCCGCACTAGCTCGCCACCGATTTCCTTGCCGTGCCATCCCATCTGCCACGCTTCCTCGCGCCGTTTTGCCCATACTTCCAGCGCGTTCTGACATTCAACCAACAGCTCCTCATATTTGCTGCAAACCGATGTCTTGAAATTTCGCTTTTCCTTTTCCGTATTCATTTGAGCTCTCCTCTACAGAATTCGTAGTGTCGCTGAGCCTTGAGTCCTTCCAACATCCGTGCACCTAAGCCGATTATCATGCACATGATGAACCACTACAAAAAACAGTAAATCCACGGTTCACAGCAGTTCCCTACGGCAAACAGACCTACCGGAGTGAAGTTGTTCCGTCACTAAAGCACTTTTTTCTACAGCCGTTTCCCGAGTCGGGTTAACTACTGCCATTCCTTAGGCGTTTCTAACGTAAAAATAGGACATCAAACAGGAACGTTGATTCGGCTCGGCGAATACAGCGAACCTCCGATCGTTGGAGATCCGCAGCCTGTTCATTCTGAACCCCGCCGCGGTGGAGGTCGCGCCGCCACTCTATGCTTCCTTCTTTTCCGCGTCCCATGGAGCAACGATGTGTGGGTGAGGTTCTTGGCTGACCACGATTCGAACAAAAATCCCCCTGCAATGCACGCAGGCCAGCAGGTCGATATCAGCGTCGACGCCTATAAAGGCAAGCTTCACGGTTATGCGGAAAGCATGCCGGGAGCCCCCGGCGCGTTCACCAGCCAGCTTCCACCTGAAAATGCTATGGGCATTTTTGTGAAAGGCGTCCGGCGACTTCCTGTTCGCATCCGCCTGAACGAAGGGAAAGAACCGGACCACCGACTACGCCCTGGAATGTCGGTAGAACCGAAAGTCTGGCTACACTGACGAAGATTTGCGCGACCTCTCGCCAACCGACACAGAGTTCGTCAACGATAGCGTCAGCTAGTGTGCCGTCCCGGAAATACGTTCACATAGTCGCTGGACTTTAGCAAAGATCGAATCCGCTGTGGCGGTCCACACGAAAGGCTGCGCGTGAGTGTTGGAAGCTCGCACATATTGATCGATTTTCTCGACCAGTTCCTTGACGCTGCGAAACGTGCCGCGACGAATGGCCTGCTGCGTAATGCGGTTGAACCAAATCTCCACTTGATTCAACCAGGAGGCATAGGTCGGCGTGAAGTGCACGTGAAATCGTGGCCGTGCGGCGAACCAGCGTTTTACGCGCGGATGTTTATGCGTGGCATAGTTGTCCACGATGATGTGCACCTCCAAGCATTCCGGCACGTTTTTCTCGATCTCTCTGAGGAAGTCCAGATATTCCTGATGTCGGTGACGCTGTCGGCATTGCGTCAGCACTTTGCCCTTGGCCGTGTCCAGCGCGGCAAACAGGGTGGTGGTGCCATGCCGTCGGTAGTCGTGGGTCACACCCTCGACATAGCCAAGTCCCATCGGCAAGAGCGGCTGGGTGCGTTCGAGCGCTTGAATCTGACTCTTTTCATCCACACACAAAACTACTGCATTTTCCGGAGGATTCAAGTACAGCCCTACAATATCCCGTACTTTTTCTACAAAAAATGGATCCGTCGAGAGCTTGAAATGTTTCTGACGGTGGGGCTGCAATCCAAAAGCTTGCCAGATACGGTGTACCGTCGATTTCGACAGCCGCGTCTCCGCGGCGATTTGTCGGATGCTCCAGTGCGTACCGCCTTTTGGTTTTGTTTCCAGGGTCTTGCGCACCAGGTGCGCCACGCGCTCGTCGTTAATCGGGCGTGGGCGCCCCGGGCGCAACTCATCATGTAAACCGGCCACATCGTGCTTCAGGAATCGCCGCCGCCATTTGCCGACGGTGGCGTTGGTCAGTCTGAACTGGCGCGCAATGTGCAGGTTCGTCTTGCCGGAAGCACTCAACAAGATAATCTTGGCCCGGGTCACTAATCCCGCCGGAAGGGATCGTGAACTCGCCAAGCTTTCCAGCTGTTCGCGCTGTTCCGGAGTTAAAACCAAGGCCGCTTTCGGTCGTCCCATTGCCATAGACACCCCCCATTCTGCACTGGAGATGCCTAAATTCCCAGCAATACTATTGCCACTTATTTATGGGACAGTACACTAGTTTAGCTAGTCTTCTTACGAGGAACCTTGGCGCCCTTTTTCCGCGCCTCAGACAGGCCAATCGCGATCGCCTGCTTTCGGCTTTTCACTCGTCCGCCCTTGCCGCCTTTTCCCGAACGTAAAGTTCCGCTCTTGCGTCGCCGCATCGCGCTTCTGACAGATTTGCTTGCACCCCGCCCGTATCTCGGCATAGCTGCCTCCCATTTTCTTCCTACAAAACACTGATATGGAATGACCTGTCAACTACAAAGAATTGTTTTTCTTTCTTTTTCTTTCTTTTTTTCCCTCCCCTAGAAGGCAGCGCAAGTCGCGGTCGAGGCGGCTATTGCGACGGTTGATCACTCTGATATTCGCGGGTCGAAACCGCATAATCGTGATCCGTCGGGAGCTGCCTCGGACTAGCAACGCGGGTTCGGTCCACAGACCTACCGCATAGTGTTTTCGAGGATTCTCCTTTCCATGCGCCTCTCGACCGCTACCCACGCTGCCTCCTGGAGAATTCTTGCAGAAAAAACTCATCTCATGCCGCCCGTCGTTCGGTCTCCTGCTGCGCCGCTTCTACCTTTATCCCAATGGCCCAGATAAAACCCAATAGCTCGCGTCCGATCGCGGTCACCACCTTCCCCTTTTCCTTGCCCCGTGCCATTAACTTCCGATAGCGCGTATGCAACCGATGCTGCGCTTTCCAGGCGATCTCTCGGACTTCTTCGCTGACCAACTCTTGCCGCTTGCGTAAAGTTCCTCCTACGTTTGGTCGGTGGCGGTACGCCCAGGCGGCCTCCACGACCACGCGTCGTAAGTGCGCATTCCCCGTCTTGGTGATGCCCCCTCGCCAGCTACTTTCTCCACTGGAATGTTCGCTCGCTACGATCCCGCCGTAGCCCATCAACTGCCGCGCCCGCGTGAATCGCGATACTTCGCCCAGTTCCGCCACGATCGTCACCGCCGCTACTTGAGCGATGCCACGCAAGGCTTGCAAGGCCTCTATTACCGCGCGCATCTTCGCTGGTGTCGACTTCACCGCTTCTTCGATCGCCTGGTCCAGCCGCGTGATGCGGGTTTCCGCGTGCTCCACCTCATGTAGGTAGTCCAGCAAGGTGGCTTCTTGCGCCGGCTGCTCGAAGTGGACTTCTTTTTTCACCCACGCCAGGTAGTTCAAGGTCCAGGCCTTCACACCGCTCGCCGGCCGCCGCCCATGCCGCAACAGGAACTTGCTCAAGCGATGTTTCGCCCGCAACTGGTCTTTCTTAGCTGCCTCCCGGGCTCGTACCAGATCTCGCAAGGCCTCATGGGCCGCATCTGGTACCCACACCGCCGTCAACTCTCCGGCCCGGTAATTTCGCGCCAGCTTCAGCGCATCGCGCCGATCGGTCTTCACCCGTTCGCCCGATTTCACCGGTACCAGCGTGGGTGCCACCACCTCGCACTTCGCTCCCAGGGCCGTCAACTGCCAGTACACGACATACCCCGTTGGGCCCGCTTCATAGCAGAAACGCAGCTGCTCCACTGGTCCCAGTTTCTTGACCAGCTTCCGAATCGACTCCTCCCGATTCGGAATGACTCCGAGCGATCTCACTTCCCCGTCCTGCTCGGCAACCGCCACCGCAATCGTTTCGGCATGGACATCCAAACCAACAAATTTTATGCTTTTCATCGACCGGCTCCTTCGCTTGTGGCTCTGTACTGCTTGTCTTCCGATTCGCAGCATAACCCACGCCTGCGAATCGGAGCCGGTCATTCCATTGTGACTATCGCGATCCAGCCGTCTTCCACACCTCTTCTCGGTTCGTCTCATAGTCGTCAAATGCTTTCGCCAGGCCCTTCAATGCTTCGGCGGTTGTTTCAAACAGCGCCTGCGCCTTCGGATCGGACACTTTTCTTATGTCGTCGCGGGCGCGCACCGCAACGTCATTTAGCAGCAATTTCAGGTGTTGCACATGACGCCCGGGATCGGGGTCATTCGAAATTGGTTTCACGGGCCTCTCGCTAGCCGCTTCCTCTGCCGTTTTCTTTTTATTTTTATCCTGCGCCTCGCCAAACACTTCGATCATCGCGCGGTTGAACGCAGGAATATCGTCGGGCTTTCTTGCAGACACCAGGTTCCCGTCGATAACAGCTTCCGTATCCACCCATACCGCCCCGGCATTCCGCAGATCCGTCTTCACCGATGGCCATGACGCTATCTTCCGCCCGCGCGCCGCACCCGCTTCAATGATTGTCCATGGACCGTGGCATATCGCCGCAACTGGCTTTCCCGAAGCAAAAAATGATTTCACGAATTCAACAACCTTCGGATCCGTCCGAAGCTTGTCTGGATTCATCACCCCGCCCGGGAGCAACAGCGCGTCAAAGTGGTCTGGCTTCACTTCATTGAGCCGCACATCCACTTTCACCTCGCTGCCCCAATCGGTGTACTTCCATCCACGCATCGTTTCATCCTTAGGGGAAACAACTTTTGTGTTCGCTCCGGCTTCGTCAAGAGCTTTGCGCGGCTTCAGCAGTTCGTCCTGCTCAAATCCATCGGTAACCAGGATGGCCACCTTCATCCCTCTCACACTTCCCATCGCTTCACCTCATCAGTCATAAGTCGATCGTCAATTTCCATATCACCATCCGGGGCACGCCCAATCAATCGGGGGTTGCGTGTACACTTTTTTATACAACGTGGGACCCTAAGCCGCTTCACTGCGACTTCTTTGTCACTATAAGGGAAACCTGCACGTTGCTTCCCGGAGCGCCTGCAGGCTGATGGTCACCGCTCCCTTTCGCGCTCATTCGGGCATCACGATCGCGCCCGCTATTGCAAATATCAACAACCGCAACGCACCCTTGCCGATGCCCGGCTCATCCCCTATTATCGACGTGGACGATTCTACCGCTCGCAAATCTCGCTGAATCCGCCACGGCTCCTCCTCTTAAGCGCTCGTCAGGCAGTTCTCTCAAGAGCGTGCGCACCATCGATCGCTGTTGAGCCTACGTGGTTCTGGAGCTGCTGAAGAAGTGCAGGATCAAGGAAATGATCGCGATCAGCAAAACAAGATGGATTAGCGCTCCGGCTACGTGAAAAACCATAAAACCGCCAATCCAAGCAATGAACAGCAGCAGTGCAATGACTAGAAACGGTCCAAATCTCATATGCCACCTTTAATCGACGCACAATCGGCCCAGCTTGCCCGATGAATGTAAGCTTCGTGACGGTGGTGAGGCAATAGGAGCGATTCCCGAGAATGCGATGAAAGAGGCTTTACTTTTTCAGGGTTGCGTGGCTGGCTATGCGGTTCGGCGTAGCTTCCTGGATTTCGGCGTTTTGCCGGTTGGAGCATTCGCCAGGCTTTTCTTCAGCGCCGACATCAAATCGATCACCGGCGCCAGCCGTTTCGGTTGTTCTGGTTTTGGAGCCGCATGACCTTTCGCCTTACTCTCAATCAGCTCCTTCACGCGCGCCAGATACTCATCGCGGAATTCCTCCGGGCGGAACGGCTTCACCAGCGTCTTGGCAAATTGCTCCCCTAGAGCGATCTCCTGCTTTTTTAGATCTTTCAGGCCTGTCTGCTTGTACTGTTCCACCTTATGAATCTCATTCGGATAATAAATTGTGTGTAGCGTCAGGCCCTGTTGGTAATCACGAATGATCACAATGCGCTCGCGCTGGTGCAGCGTGATCCGCGCCACGGCTGCGTATTCCAACTCTTCCAGCGTCCTTAGCAACAGGTCGAAGGCTCGCTTGCCTCCTTCTTCGGGGACCGCAAAATAGGAAGTCTCAAAATAAATAGCGTCGACTTCATCCAACTTTGCGAACTGCAGAATCTCCATGACTTTCGAGGATTTCGGCTGGATTTTCTTCAACTCCACCGCCTCCACCAACACGAATTTATCTTTGTCCACCTCGTAGCCCAGCGCCACTTCGTCTCGCGTTACCACTCGTTCGTCGTACGGGCAGTACAACTGTTGATGGATTCGCGTACCGCATTCCCGGTGAATTTCATGGAACCGGGTGTGCTCATAACGCGCTGCGGCAAACAGTCGCACTGGAATGGATATAAGTCCAAAAGTAATGTGACCCTTCCACAAAGTTGACGCCATGATCCCCCCTTTTTTAGTCTTTCGATGATCCGGGCCCGGGGTAAGTTTTACGTTAAGCGTAAATCTTTTGCGATTTCGTTTCACCAGCATATAGAAAGCGAAACCTTGGCGATTCAATGCAAATTTCTCATCACTTCCGCATTTTTACCAGATTTACCTGATGGACCGCGCTATAAGGGGATGGCAACCTTGCTTTCGTTACGCTGTTGTTGTTCCATCGAGGAGGCGACCCGGAGCGCTTCAGAGATGAAGCGAGAAGGCTGGGACGGGTCGCTCTCCTCGTCCAATATTGCCTTCCTGCCGTTTTTATTTCCTTTCCATCGAATAATTGTCATACGGTTGCGCATGCACTCTCTCTTTTAACCGGGACCTTTTTCACTGGCGGCAATCTCGATCCGTTCATGTCATGCTTGATGTCCAGCCGTAAGCGGCCAAAGATGCTCATGTACAGGTTTGCGACCCACCTCAGGCTGAGCCAGGCCGAAATAGCCTCGCCATCCAGGGGACCAGCAACCGAAATTTGGATAACGCAGTAACGGCGGCCGCCACGTAATGGCTAAAACAGTATTCGCAGGTCAGCAGGTAAAAGAATTTTCGTCCGTACTCGCTGGCGCCATGCTTACTTCTCTTCGTGAACCATTCTCGGGGCTCTCGAAGCACCTCTTCGTGCGTGACCGTCCAGCTGATGCATGCCACGGCAATGGCAAGGACAAACAACCAGAATAATTGCTCTCCCAAGCCCACTACCGGTGTGTTCATACGAACACGCTATCCTGGCCGCGGTGCAAAACGCCACTGAAGCAAAATGCGCCGGCCGCTGGCTCTTAATAAGCCCTCAGCAGCCGGCGCATGTGACAGACAAAACTTCAAATGGACTGCAACTCAACCAAATTTCCTACCGTCCGGCCCGACGTGCCATGTCATCGGACTTTGAGCTGACAGAAGACTCGCTCGTCGTCGAGATGTCTTCCGCTCCGGTGCGCTTTAGAACTTCCTTCGCGCGATCAATTTCTTCCGAAGTGTCGCAATGCACCGAAGTCAAGATCCCGCCCTTCTGCAGCCTTCCCTCATACCGCTTCGCTTCGTATTCCGGAATACCCAGCCCGACGAGTGCGCCGGCAAACCCTCCCACCGCGCCTCCAACTCCGATTCCCGCGAGCGCCGCCATGATCGGTCCAGCCGCAATGAATGGACCAAGCCCGGGTATCGCCAACGCACCAATGCCGACCAGCCATCCCAGTGCGCCGCCGATCACAGCGCCCGAACCCGCGCCGGCTGCTGTCCCTTCTGGAGCCTTTGTTGCTTTCTCCGTCGCCAACTCCTTCGCACCCAAATTCTCCGGCAGCAAGATCGAAATGTCGGTGCTAGCGAATCCGGCGTCCCGCAAGTGCGTAATTGCAGACTCAACCGAACTGCGGGACGTATAAATTCCGAGCACAGATTTATTTTTTGCCATCTTGTGTTTCCCCTTTCAATTGTCGATCATTCAAGTCGCAAGCGGACATACATTGTGGAGATGCGACGGAGGCAATCGTCGCAAGCCGCGCGCAGCTCTCCTATCGGGCGAACCCTGCAGCCATGAACTTGCGTCACCCGAGCAGCAAATATTTTTGGATCTAAGCTTTCTCAGAGTAAGTTTTCTCAGAGAATCAAATGCCGCCTCAATATTTGAGTCTCGCTCAATACAGGATTTACCTTATGGTGTAAATACGGCGCCCATACTTCAATACTTGCGTTTTCCAGTCGTCCCTACGGCCAGGTATTCAAAGTTCAGAGAGGCAAAACATCATGGCTACCTCGACTGCCGTGACTCAAACACAGAAAGCTCCCAGCGCGATTCCGTATGCAAAGAGCTTGCGTATTTTGGTGGCGGACGATCACGATATTCTTCGCCGCGGCTTGAAACAACTTCTTACATCTCATGCGGGCTGGCAGGTTTGTGGCGAAGCGCGCACGGGAAGAGAAGCCGTCAGCCTTGCCGAAGAACATAAGCCGGATATCGTCGTCATCGATATCAGCATGCCGGACCTGAACGGTCTGGAAGCCGCTCGCCGCATCCGCAAGGCCCTGCCAAAAACCGGTATCATTATTCTGAGTCTCCATTTCTCCGATCAGCTCGTGAAAGATATTGTTGAAGCTGGCGCGCGTGCCTACGTCATGAAGGCGGACGCGGATCGCGACCTGGTGAACGCGGTTGAGGCTCTGTCCAATCACCGCACCTTTTTTACCGCGCGCGCCGCGGAAATGTTGCTCAACGATTTTTCTGATCGCGTCTCTTCTCCGATCCAGCCTCCGGCTTCTCCTCGCAGCCGCCTCACCTCTCGTGAGCGCGAAATCATTCAGTTGCTCGCCGAAGGAAAAAGCAGCAAGGCAGTGGCTTCCGTTCTCGGCATCAGCGTGAAGACAGCCGAAACTCATCGCGCCAATATAATGCGCAAGCTCCAGGTGCATTCCGTTAGCGAGCTCGTGCGCTACGCAATCAAGAACAGCATCATCGAGGCGTAGTTCGCTTCCACCATCCACGCATAATCCCTTTGCGGCGGAATAAACCGTGCCGCCGCCGCTGCTATCTGTTCCGGCCGAGACGTGGAACCATGCGCTGCAGGATTCCTCACCCTTTGTCTCCATATTTCTGCGGATAGCCTGCGTCCTCCTGAAGTGCTTTTATATCTCTGGTATTTGAAGTCATTCCCGCAAATTTGCTGTGCTCCGCTTTATGGCTCGGCTTTCGAAGGAGGCCCGGAATGATATGGGACCGAATTCAAGGTAAATGGAAGCGCTGGTCCGGCAGCCTCCGGGTTCAGTGGGGAATGTTTATTTGTGACAATTCCATGGTCTTCCGCGGGAAGCGCGTTCAACTGATCGGCTCCATTCAGGAGCGTTACGGATTTGTCGAAGAAAACGTCGAAGCACAAGTCGACGAATTTGCGCGAAGTCTGATTTTGGGAGACTTCGACTTGGAAGCCGATGTCTCTTCAGCGCCCCGGGGGCAAGCCCGTCGCGGAGACAAATCCTGAGTTACGTTTTCAGTGTCTGCAGTGAATAACAAGAAGGCCGGAAGTCACATCGATCTGGCCCTTGTCACAGGAACATCCAGAAAAGGTAGGTGGTTTGTCATGACTAAGCGAAACAAGAAGAGTGAATATGAATCCTTGCGGGTACTCCTCCAGCAAAAACGCGACGAACTCAACAGCCGCATCGAGCGTCGTCGTCAGGAGATCGTCATGGATCAGGAACCCGAGGACGAAGTTGGCTTAGCCCTGCGCAATTCTTCCACCGGCATGGCCATCGCCAATATTGAGCTGGAAGTTCGCACCCTCACAGAGATCGATCTTTCACTGCGCCGCATTGAAACTGGCGACTATGGCATTTGCGGGGTTTGTGGGGACAAAATTCCCATGGCGCGACTGAAGGCCATTGCCTGGACGCGCAGCTGCGTCGAATGTGCCGGTGGCGGCGTATCGCGCAGCGCACAAGGCGGTCGGACCACGGCTTATCAGCCGGATTTGCTCTCTATTCCGTAAAATCGGCTCTCAAATCGGCTACAGTTACACGCGATGGCCTTTGCCGTCGGGCATCGGGAGGTCGACATGCCAGAAGAAGAAGTCCTCGAACGCGCTCGTCACGATAAAGAAGAAGGAAAGTCACCCAGCACGCAGGCCGGCGAATTTGTGCGCGAACAGATGCATCACCTTCGCGAGGGTAAGCATGGAGCTCGGTCACCGCAGCAGGCCATCGCGATCGGATTGTCGAAGGCCCGCCGCGCCGGCGTCGCGTTCCCTTCTCCCAAGCGCGGCACCTCTGCCCAAACGCGCAAGCAGGCCCGCCGCGACACGCAAAAGAAGGTGGCCGCAAATCGCAAACCGTCACGGGTGCGCTCGCGTGCCACCTTAAATGCGCTAAAACGCGAAGGCCACTCGGCCGCATCGCCCGCGAACTTATCGAAGCAGGCTCGGACGGTTGCTCAGCGCCGAGGCAGCCAGTCTCGCCACCAATCGGCGGAGAAGGCCATCCGTACGAAAGGAAAAGCAGGCATGCACCGCGCGGCTCGCAAGGCCGCAAGCACGCGCGGAAGAAAATCCGCGTACCGTAATTCGCCCGGTAAAATTCCCCAGAATGATAGAGGCTCTCGCCAACTTGTATAAACGAGAGCCTCTTTTCACTTTGGGTTCCAGCAGCGACCGCTAAGCCCTGCTGGCGAGGTGACCGATCAACGAAATAATGAAAAGCGCGATAAAAATGTAAAAGATAATCTTGGCGATTCCCGCGGCAGCCACGGCGATACCGCCAAACCCCAGAACCGCAGCGATCAACGCGATCACGAAAAATCCAAGCGCCCACCGTATCATTTGTAGCCTCCTGTCCATACAGAACTTCCGATGCCTCCAAGTTACTTGTGATGGAACACGGATTCTATACGGCGCGAACCCTAATCTATCTCTTGTCACTCTGTAGTGCCTTCAAATCGATCCCGTGTCTACAGCTTTCCACCTAGAGCAAACCTATGGCACTTGCTGTCTAATAGCTTCGCAACGCAAGATCCCGAGGAGCGGACGCACACACCATAGGTCAGGGCAAGACAACCACCGCTCATTCCATCGGCCGGGAAGCGAATCCATAGCCAGTCAGAGGTGTTCTATGCCTTGCCTCATCCTTATTCTGTTCGCCGCATTTCCGCGCATCGCACTCGTCCTGCTTTTCTTTTTCTCTAATTATCTGCAGCGCGCCTACCACGGTTTGCTCTTGCCGCTTCTCGGATTTATTTTTCTGCCGCTCACCACGCTCGTCTACGCATGGATCGTGAACTCCGGCCTGCCTATCGCCGGAATAAACTTGGTTATTTTGATCATTGCTGTGATAGTTGATCTGGGGGGCTGGGGCGGCGGCGAATACCATCGCCGCAGGCGCTGGTCCGATTGACCCCCTTCGCGCAAGGCCCTATTCGGTACATCACCCGGAAATCACGCAGGACTGGCTCGACTACAACCTACCCGCCCGTGCCACGTGTATCTACAGGGGTTCATTCATTGACTTGGATAGAGCCTCACCCAAAATCGGATATGGAGGAAGAATTATGATCAAGAAAGTAAAAGGTGGCTACAAGGTCCTCTCCGAGAACGGGAAGAAGAACCTGGGTGGGCCTTATAAAACGAAGGCCGCCGCGGAGAAGCGTCTTCGGCAGGTCGAATTCTTCAAACACCGAAAGGGTTAGCACCGTTTTTTTAGGGGTTTTTTAGGGACAGGAGGTCGTCATGGTCCAGAATCGCAAAGAAACAAAAGCACGTAAGCGCCACAGCCGCGTGAAGACGCACCGGACGCTAGATAAACAAGAGAAGCTGCAATCCCACGACACACAAGTTCCGCCCACGTCCAGGGTGGCCGGACTTCCTCCGACGGACAATTTGAACAAACATCCCGATGAAGCCTACGGCGACACTGAAATACCGCAACGTGGAAAGCATCTGGACAACCTGAAGGCGGGAACCAACTAACCGATTCCGCCCATTCGAACGATTTTCTTCCCTGGAATAGCAGGTGAAAAAGGTCACTCGTACTTTATGTCATTACCTTTTGGACTTGAACAACACTTTCCTACCCAGCCTTATCGTATTCTTGCGAGGGCCAGGGCCTTACTGAATCCTCGCATGCTGGAGTATGCAATCGTTCTGACGGCAATCATCATTTCACTGGCGTCCGCCACCATTCATCTGTGCAACAGCTCCATCTGGTATGACGAAGCCATCACGATGCTCACAACTTCCGGTCACGCCCAACTCAATTGGGCACTCGGGCTTGCGCAATTCAAACCCTTCGCTAATTTGGCAAGAATCGTATCGGAACTTTATGAGCAGGACGTTCACCCGCCTCTTTATTTCTGGACGCTCGCACTCTGGCGTGTAGCATTCGGCGAATCGCTCGAAGTCGCCCGCGCCTTATCCGCACTTTTCATCCTGGGCACTCTCGGTCTCCTCTATCGCCTAGCAATCGATCTGCGCATGCATTGGGCGTCGATTCCGGTGGTGGTCTATGCGTTATCGGCCGTAGGACTGCGTTACGCCTATAACGCACGCCCCTACGCCATGGTCTCGCTCCTCATACTCCTGACGCTCCTCTTAGCCCACCGAAAGTCAAAGTGGACTGGGGTGTGCGCCGCCGCTTGCATCGCCACGCATTATTTTGCTGCACTCTGCGTACTGCCAATTCTTTTCTGGCAATGCTTCGCAGAGTGGAAAACCAATCGACGATGGGTTTGGCTCACCGTAATTTCCTTCTCCATTTGTGATGCTCCCTTGATCCCGCTTCTTCGCGTTCACATCGGCGCGCGCCCGCTGCAATATCCCGAATTCGGCGTTTTTCACAAAGAACTGTGGGCGCTGCTGAAAGGCTCGATGGAAAGCATCATGCCCAGCACATGGCTGCCGGGTTGGACCATTGCGCTGTTCGTCGCGGCCTCGTTCGTGTCATTCGGCTGCTGGTGGGCATATAAACAAAACAAACTGCTGGTGCCTTTCACCTATGGCGCGTTCCTGGGCGGATTCCTGCTTCTCGCCTTCATCACAAACAAATCCATAGCCAAAATGCCCACGGATTATTACCTTGGCATCGCCGCTCCCTTTGCGGCCTTGCTCATCGGATACGGGGTCTCTGCACTTCCTCGTGCCACTCCTTTGCTCGCATTGGTTGTGATTACCGGCGCGCTCACGCCCGTTTCGATGACCAAATCGATCAACTACCGCGCCATGATGAGCCAGGTCCGCTCACAGTGCCCCGATTGTCCGATCCTTGTTGGAGTTGGTTATGCCGGAGCTGTTCCCGCGTGCGTCTTGTATGAAAACAAAGGAATGAACGTCTACCTGCTCAAGCACAACGACCAGATGGAGTCCGCGATTCAGCGAATGGGCGCGCCACCTACGTTTATTTTAGTTCCCACAAACGAGCCCGCAACCACAGATCTCGAGCATCAGTTTGTGCACACCTATCCCTCCACTTGGAAAGATGGCTACTTTCAGATCGACCTACCAGATAGTCAGCAGCAAGAAACCGCTGAAAAAGAGACAGCACATCCATCAAAGCAAAAATCGCTGCCGCAAATTCGAGAACAAATGTTCGCGCTTCGCTAAACAAGATTCACTTCACCAAGGTCGGCGGCATTCCTTCCAACCACTCGTGCGTGCCCAGTGCCGCCACCCGCGATACACCGCCGATCACATTTCCTAGCAGAGGTCGGAATGAAGAAATCCGTGAAGTAAAAGCCGCATGACATGGACTTGATCGCGATCAGGTAAAACATCGTCGTCGAACCACCACGATGTGATTGAATCCGCCCAGCCCGACGCGAACAACAATGTGCCCACAAGATTTGCCGCCAGCCACCCCACCCCAAAGCCATGCGCGAAACACCAGCCTCCAATCCTCGTGCAGGAGGACTGGCAGCTCCACCGTCAAAGTGTTCTCTGTAAAAAGTTGTTGTCGCCCCAGAATCACAATCAGGAATCCCATACAATACCCGGAATTCGCGATCAACGGCGTCCAGGACGCACGTTCAGCGAGAAAGGAAAAACCCATCCACAGCGCAGCCGCAGGACGCTGCAATTCCACTTCCCTTCTCGACGGATGGCCTCATAAACCACGTTGACACCGACCGCAACACGCTCTTCCGCCTGCTTCTTCCAGCCGCCGTTGTGATTGCGCCGCCGCTGTCGGAAGGCTCTTCGCTTCTCCGCGTCTTTTTGGTCGAACCCCTCTTCGTCATCCGTACTCCTCGGTGTCTCGAAAGGAGAGCATGGACAGACAACTCACCCCAAGTATCAAGGGAAGTACTTACGTTGCGGCTCGAGCTACCTAGTTTTAGGTAAATCTTTGCGCTGCTGGTAGGGTTATAGGCTGGGTTTGGGCGCGGCCGGACTCGAACATTTCGAGTTTGTTAGTGCAATGGTTCTCCGTCGCAGGAAGTGCCATCGGACAACACCGCTTCTTGCCACGGTTCAACCCAATGCTTGATGGACGTCACCCCGATCACATCGCCGGTCCATCCACAGTGGCAATGAGGGTTAAACCAATGTGCTTCAGCCTGTTCGAGATTTCTCTTCGTGCTGGTGCACGCCGATGCCAGCGGGCTGCCGCATTGCGGACAGCTAAATAGCAAGACATGCGCAAATTGTTGATCGATCTCCATTCATTCCTCCCAAGGGATGATTTTGAGGTTACCCCCTTTCTTTAAAGCCGTCCATCGCACTTCTCTGACGTTCCTGGGAGCAATCGTTTCAAGTACAGCTATCACCCGATGGCACGTCTGCCCTAGTAATGGGACTATAGCCTGATGACCCGCACGCGTCTCTTTAGAACGGATGTGAGGGACTAGGCCCATGCCACGCCGGACTTCAGCAAGTTCTGATGCGCAGAAGGCTGCGCCGGCAAACTCCGGCCATAAGCGCAAGCCCAGGGCAAATAAGTCTTCGAATCACGTGCTTCCGTTTAGCCGCCGGGACTTGCCCCGCAAACAAACTCTGGAGTCCATTCTGTCTTCTGTTTTTCGATCCGAAGATAATGAACTCGATCAGATTCTGCGCGCACTGGACGACCTTTCCGATATCATCAAGTCCAAAAAGCTTGATCCCGCAGCCGTGCATGACGCTTTGAAAAGAGCTGCCGTATGGGCCGTTGAAAAGTCTTTGCTCGATCGCGAGGTTCGTTCGCTTGCCATCACCGACGATCTCACCGGATTCTTCAATCGCAGAGGATTCCTTCCTTCGGCTTCGCAGCAACTGAAGCTCGCGCAACGCGATCATTTGAATGTTCTGCTGCTTTTTTGCGATGTGGATAATCTGAAAGCAATCAACGACTCCTTTGGTCATCAAGAAGGAGATCTCGTCCTTGTTCGAGCGGCAGACGCCTTGGAGGAGACATTTCGCGGCTCCGACCTGCTTGCCCGCCTTGGCGGCGACGAATTCGCCATCCTCGCCTGGGAAGCATCCATTCCCAATCTCCAAGTCATGCTGTCACGCCTAGCGAAAAACCTGGATAAAGTAAACGCGGAGGAATCTCGCTATAAGCTTTCGCTCAGTGTTGGCGTCGCCAAATACGATCCGCAATCTCCGCTTACTCTCGGTGAATTGATGGCCAGGGCCGATCAAGACATGTACAAGCACAAAAAGCTCCGCGCCTTTTCTGCATCTTCGAAATACGTGAAACGTTGCATTCTAAAGAGCTAGGACTTTGTGCGGTGGGGAAAAGGTAGGGGCTGGGAACCACCATTTCGTCAATTTTAGCCTTCTCATTTTACTTCCAGTTCATTCACAACTTGCCGCACATTCGGTACACCGGAGGCTATTTTTTCCACGCCCTCACGTTGCGATTGTGACTTTACCTTGCCCGTCAAAGTGATCACACCGTTCTTCACATCGTATTTAACGCTGTTGTAGAGCTTGTGCCTGACCAACACAGGGTCAAAGTTCTTCTCGATGCCCTTGTCCAAATCCGAGTCTACTTTCTTTGCGGTGCTCTCATCGCCCGGAGGCCGCACCGCGATTTGGTCGGAGACCACTTCCGCGGACGCAAATGGATTTTGCGATGGATTCAGCTTGTCCGCGGTCTGCATCGGACACCGTCGCTCAGCGTAACTACTTCCCTTATCTCGATCCTGGCTGACACTCACATCCTTGAGCCCCGCTTGATCCAGCGAATTTAGAATTTGGCTGGAGACATCGGGATATTTGTGCATGTTCGAGCAACCGGCAATCCCTCCAAAAGCCAACAGAGTTGCTACAACCGTTCCAGGCACTATCTTTGCGTTCATATTTCTCCTTTTTGCTGCGTCTTGGCCTAACGCACTTTACCCACGGCGCGATTGCGTAAAATCTTCCTGAAGGAAATAGTCGCCACAGCGCACTGCTCTCCATCGGCTGTGAAATGTAGGATCGCTGAAATCTGAAGGTAGAAGCAGGAGATCAATAACACTGGCGGTCAGGATGACTTCCAGATCGGTCAAACTGCAAAGGCCCGCTCCGGATCACCGTGTGCAGTCACTCCGCAATCGGACATGACCGCCAGTGCCTCTCAGGGTTCAGTATGCAGGGTATTTCGCGCCAGTCAAAAGTTCCATCCGTTAAATGCCGCAAAAACATGCAAAATCGCCATCAGCCCGCGCGGCAATCCACTTCGAGCGAGTGCGTAGGATTTCCTCGCAAACTCGGTCAATCACCTGATGCCCCTAATGTCACGTGTTTGGGAAAATGCCCAAGTTTGTGAACGGCTATCCTTGAAAGAAAACGAGGTGCTAATGTTAAGTCTTGATACCGTGCCCGACCCCGACCATCCGAAAACTCCCAAGCCGAAAGAGGCAAAACCACAAACACCGCAGCCGGAATTTCCATCGAAGCGACCCTCAGAGCCACATCTTCCTCCTCCTGATCCGGATCCAGGCCTTCCGCCATTCCCGGGCAGTCCAGACCCGCAACTCCCATTACAGATGCGGGCCTGCTGGTTGCTCTAGCGTTCCCCTTCTTTTGATGGATTCTACCTCGTGCTGTCCGAGCCTTCGGCTCGCGGCACGTCGATGCCAAGGGCCGTCGCAAGATCGATTTGGTGATCTTGCTCGTTCACCAGAATGCCGCGAATCAGTTCGGCCATCGCGTATTCGCCCAACGCTTCGCACTGCCGCACGCGCTGGCGGTAATTTCGGATGGTTTCGGTTTCGTTCTTCAAATCGGCCCGTAGCATTTCTTTGTTATCGTCCGTGACATGCACCGGCTTTGGTTGCGCCACCGGCATACCGCCCAGATAATCCACCTGCTTTGCGATGATCAGGGCATGCTTCAACTCTTGCACCGCGTGGTTTTCTAATTCGCCCGCAATGTCCATGTATTCGGCGCCCTTCAAGACTTGCGAATATATCGTGTACGCAATGATGGCCTGATATTCGCGAGCCAGGTCTTCATTAAGGTCTTGAATCAGTTTTTCCCGCCCGTTCTTGTCGCTCTTGTTCTTGCCCTTCTCCGCATTGCTCATTGTTCACTGCCTCCAGTAATTCACGTATTCAGAATCCGCAAATTCGAATTGACCAGCTATAGAGTCTTTGGTGTAAGCGTGCAAGCTACGCTGTGTATGCGGCCATCTTCCTGCCCAAGATGCAACGAACCGTGCCTCTTCTAACGTTCAGTGGTGAGCGACTTACACGGTTGCCTTGATTGCATCTTCCATCCATTCGGATTCGAATAGGCGCGGAGGTTACTAGCCCGCATTCGCGTTTCGCATTTTCTCTCAAACGATTCATCTGCCAAGGGAATTTGCCTGCGGGACAAACACAACATGCTGACCATACTTTTAGTAATTCTGCTCTTGATGGCTTTGGGCGCGCTGCCGACTTGGCCCTATAGCCGCGGCTGGGGCTATTATCCAAGCTCCGGACTGGGTTTGGTCGTGGTGATTCTTCTTGTCTTGCTTTTGATGGGCAGGTTCTGACAATCCGGCGATGACATTCCCCGGCGGCTCCTCCCTCCCGCACAGCCAGACCTTGCCGCCCTCGGACGAGGGGTCCGAAGCATCGGTCGACGAAAAAAATGCGCCGCGTTTTTGGTCCACTTTAGGCACTCTCTGCCGCATTGGACCAGGGGTCGTCACGGGCGCATCCGATGACGATCCCAGCGGCATCGCCACATATTCCCAGGCAGGCGCGCAATTCGGACTCAGCGTCCTGTGGATGGCGCTCTTTTCTTACCCGCTCATGTGCGCGGTTCAGGAAATCAGTGCGCGCATCGGGCGAGTGACAGGCAAAGGCATCTCTGCCAATCTTCTCAAGAACTATCCACGACCTGTGGTCGTCACAATGGTTCTACTCCTTCTGATATCGTCCATCTTCAATCTGGGCGCGGATTTAGGTGCCATGGGCGAAGCCGTGCACATGCTGGTCGGCGGCGCCCGCTGGATTCACATCCTTTGGCTGGGCATGGCTTCGCTTCTGCTCGAAGTGTTCGTTCGCTATACGCGCTATGTCAATTATTTGAAGTGGCTATCGTTTTCTCTGCTCGCTTACGTCATCACCGTCTTTATCGTCCGCGTCCCCTGGACCAGCGTGTTGTGGCAGTCGCTCGTTCCACCGCTTTCCAGTTTCCATGGGGCCTACATCACGATGGTCGTAGCTGTTTTCGGCACCACCATCAGTCCTTACTTGTTCTTTTGGCAGGCTTCCCAGGAAGCCGAAGAAGTGAAAGACCGCAAATTGGAAAAGCCTCTCATCCGTGCGCCCGAACAGGCGCCGAAGCAGCTTGGGAGAATCAAGCTGGATACCTATGTCGGTATGGCGGCTTCCAATCTCGTCGCTTTCTTCATCATGCTCACAGCCGCTGTCACGCTTCACGTCCACGGAAACACCGATGTCCTGACCGCGACGCAGGCCGCCAAAGCGCTCGAGCCTCTTGCTGGCCATTATGCTTACATTTTGTTTTCCGCGGGAATCATCGGCACAGGACTCCTTGCGGTTCCGGTTCTCGCAGGAGCTGCTGCGTACGCGGCGGGCGAAGCCATGCGCTGGCGCGTTGGTCTCCAGGTCAAACCCAAAAAAGCTTTGAAGTTCTATTTCACTCTGGGAGCAGCGATGTTGTTAGGCTTGGCGCTGAACTTCATTCATCTCGATCCGATTCGCGCACTATTTATCGCCGCGGTCATCAATGGAGTTATGGCATCCCCGGTGATGGCCATGATGATGCTCATTACACAAGATCGCAAAATCATGGATCGCTTCGCCCTGCCAGCCTATCTGCGTATTTTTGGCTGGGCCGGCACGCTCATCATGTGCGCTGCGTCGCTGGCCTTCCTATTCCAAAGCCTCTGACCCGAACACAATAAAGGGCGGCCGTCGAAGCCGCCCCACTTTCAGACGGCTCTCAACTACCTTGTCGGTTTTTCGTGGTCTTTGCGATCTTGCTTATGGCCTCCTTGTTGCTGCTTGTTCTTGTCTTCGTGACGCGGATCGTCATGCATCGGGCACTTCTCGGTCTGGGTCTCCGGAACCTCCTTCGTTCCTTCCTTTGCCGTTGATCCTCCTATGGATTCCATGGGTCTATAAAGACGCCACTCGAACTCCAACCTAAAGAGCCCGGGTCGGAGCAAGCCATGCGTACCTCGCCTGAGGAACGCCAAAAACAGTCGTTACTCGAGACAAATCGCGTTTGTGGTAGATAAAACCGAGCCGATACGGATATATCCATCGATAACTCCTCGAACTCCCCTATGGGCTTTCCTCTTGAGCCCGGCGATAATTCAAAATTGCTTGCTCGTCTCCCATACAGGTCCAGACCGATGGCAAAAAAACGCAACACCAACAACTCGAACCTCCTGCGTCTCCCGCCTCGCGACGATGATGACCCACGAGCCATCCAGGTGATCATCGAAACCCCCAAGGGCAGCCGCAACAAATATGCCTTCGATCCCGACCACAACCTGTTCCAGCTCAAAAAAGTCCTTCCAGCAGGCATGGCCTTCCCCTATGACTTCGGATTCATACCCTCCACAAAAGCCGAAGATGGCGATGCTACGGATGTTCTCGTCCTGATGGATGAGCCGGCCTTCCCCGGTTGTCTGTTGAAGTGCCGCTTCGTTGGCGTGATCGCGGGCGAAGCCTACAAGAAAACTGAAAAGCTACGGAATGATCGCATCATCGCCATAGAACAAGACAACCACAGTTACGCGCACATCAAACACGTCGATGATCTTGGGAAAACTTTCATAGCGGAATTGGAAGAATTCTTCGTGAACTATCACAAACTGTCCAATTCGCAATATCGTATTCTCGACGTTCGCGGACCCGGTGAGGCCCGTCGCCGGATGAAAAAAGGCATGCGCACTTTCAAGAAATAGTCCAGCCAATTCCCTCCCGGCTACTTTCGCACATCCATTCGTTCTTCCCGATATTCAACCGGCGCGCGCACTTCGCTCACGCGCGACCAGGGAGGAACCGCAATCGGACGTTCCGCCAGGAGATTCGCGATCTTACCCAACGACGGGTGCGAATCCGCCACAATTTTCACAAACGCCGTCAACGGCACCGCCAGTAACACGCCGATCAGTCCCCACAGCCATCCCCAAAACAGGATGCCTACCGTCGCCGCAACAGGGCTGATACTGACGTGTTTTCCGATCATTCGCGGAACCAACAGGTTCGCGGAGATCACGTGCAGCGAAATCACTGTCACCACGATAATTGTCAACGTGCTCACTGGTTCATTTTGCAGCAATGCCGCTCCCAGGGGCACCACGGTCCCCAGTATCGCCCCCAAAAATGGCACCAGATTCAGTAACCCGCTGATCGTCCCTAGCACCGCAGCACCTTGAACATGCAGCGCAAAAAGCGCCGCAACAGTGATCAACGCCATCAGCGATCCGATCGCCAGGTTCCCCAAGACAAATCCGCGAACCATCCGCGTGACCCCGGTTGCCATCGCTGACAGGTCGATCTCATCTCCCCACACAATTGCCAATTTCTGTTTCAGCCGGTTCTTCTGGACCAACAAAAAGAACATCAGGAACGGCACCACACCGATGATGATCGCGGCTCCGCTCACCGGACCAACTCCGCGAATCACGTATGAAGTCCACTCCGGATATTCCCCTTTGATTTTCACCTCCGGAACTTTTTTAGTCGGCATTTCGGAATTCAACCGGCCCGCGCTATCCTGCACTTTTTGAATCTTCTTGTTGAGCGGAGCGATTACTTGCGCCAGTCTTCGCGCGTATTGCGGCAGGTCATCGACGACGTCGGAAACTTGCCGGTAAGACATGTAGGCTAGCGTACCAATCAGCACTGTCCCCGCCACGATCAGCACCGCTGCGGACAACGTACGTGAAATGTGCCAGTGTTCGAAATACATGACCAGCGGATCAACCACAATCGCAAGGAAGGCCGCCAGTAGCAACGTGATGCAAAGCGAACTGGCGAAGTAACAGAACGCCACGATCAGCGACACCGCCAGAATCCACAGCAGAAACACAATTTGGCTCAGCCAGCGGTTCTGGACCAGGTCCTCGCGAGTCAGCAACGTCGGCCTCTCTTGTCGCCAGTTCTTCTTTGTTGGGGTCGTCTCCCGTACGCAAAGGTTCCGTCGCCCTTGGTTCGTAGCATGCTGTAGATGTTCACCGGAATGAATCAGAGAAATCCTGCAGAAATCGCGCCGTCGGACCTGAGTTTCCGTACCGCAGGGTAACTAATCGTATCGGCCGTCGCTCAGACAATGCTCGGTCCGACCATCGCTACCTGGTTCGTTGGGCTAAACGCGACCGACTGGCCTGACCCGCTACACGCGCGGCTCTTGCGCTATACTCGTGCCCATCATGCGACCACCTGGTTCGTTTCTGGTGCTCTGGCTAGGTTTTTTTGTTGGTTCAGCTTGCTATGCACAAGGCAATGCGGCATCGAATCAGAAGCCTTGCAATTTTCTGACGAAATCCAACGCCGAATCCATCCTGGGCCACAGCGTGGTGATGCGTAGCGACAATGCTTTTGAATGCTGGTTTGTGCAGGACGGATTCGCCGGCGGCACGGGTCCCAACAGCAAGCAGGTTCACCTGAGCATCTGGCGCTCCGCCACGCCGAAGCCGGACGATGTGAGCGCGAGACGAGCCTCCATCGCCAGCGACCACACGGCTCATTTCGTCGTAAGGGACGTGGCCGATTTTGCGGA
Organism: Candidatus Acidiferrales bacterium; assembly: GCA_963795535.1. GTDB lineage: Bacteria > Acidobacteriota > Terriglobia > Acidiferrales > UBA7541 > Acidiferrum. Next base: position 14,815 of record CAWCIG010000016.1, on the reverse strand, counting down.
TGCGGCGATCTGGAGTTGGACACCCGGCTGGGGAAGGCTGAACGCGTTCAAGGCCGGGACCGTCGAGGTCGAAGTCATAATCAGCGGGCTTCCAGAAGGCACAGCTCTGCAGAACGCGACGAATCTGGCGTCCCGTGCACTCGGAGGATCGGCTAATACAAGCTATGACTATGCGCGAGCCGCAGCCGCGAGTGCGGCGCAGGCCCGCGAGGCCGTCCGGCCCCAGCCTCTTGCCTCGTTCCAGCCCGCATGGATGGGTCAGTCCAAGGTTGTCCGCGGCACGGTCTCTCGCCTCGACGTGGACTTCAACCGCACTCCTCAATAGCTGACGATCTTTTTCCGGGAATCGCCCGACGCAGCCTTTGTGGCCTGTTCCCCGTATCCCGACATGCTTCAGGACTCGTTCGGCGACCTTTCCGCTCTGGTCGGCAAAACGCTGGAAGTGTCAGGCCAGGTCGAACCGGCCATGTGCAGAGGCGGCAAGGGAGCCAGCATCAGACTCCTCGAGGCGAAGCAATTCCGTGTTGAAGGCGGTCCGCCTCCCGGCCGCATTGTCGCCGCTGGCGGAGGCGCCGCTATTCCGCGCCGCCAGGGCGCGCGGGTCGGGCTGGACATCTGCAACGCCGGTGAGATTGAGTTTGACGCCTTCGTTGTAAGGCAGGGCCGCGCCGCTACCACTCATCTCGCGCCGCGCGACTGCTCGCATGTCTACGAGGAAACGGACGGCGGGGCTTATGTTGGCTTCGCGTTTGCCGATGGGCGTGGGCAATGGGGCGGTCCGCGCCGGATTGATCTGCTCCCGAACACCTTCGGCTCATACAACGCGCCCACGCGGGTCTGGTCCGCTGGAGCCGGCCAAAGCTTTCCTGTAAACCGGGGAGGCCGGAGTCTGTCCATGCCGATGCAATTGCTGTTCAGCCCTCCTGTGGCAAGCTGCACGACATCGGAGCCTTATTCCGCGGTGGCGCATCTGCCGTTAAACGCCACTCCCGCGCAAAGGAGCGCCGCGTATACGCAGGACGCGAACATGCCGGCGCCCCAGACGACCTGCTCCAGCTTTGACTACGCCCTGAACGCGGTGGCGTACCCCGACACCCGCGAGGTGAGTTTCGAGATCAAATGCGCCGGTTGCCCGCTCGGGCAGCCTCCTGCGACGACCGCCGCGCAGCGCGACGGTGGACAACAGGCGTTGCTCAAGATGTCGACAATCTCCCCCTTGGCCGTCGGAATCCTCGGTCAGGCAGTTTCGCAAGAACAAGACCAGGAGCTCAAACGATCCCTGGCGGGCCAGGAGGAACTCCGGCGCATGAACTGGAGCGAGATGAACCAGGCGTTGGCAAAGGTCAGCCCTGCGGGCGGAAGGCCGCCGGAAATGCCTCAGTCTCTCATCCTTCGAGCCACTGTTTCGCGCGTCGACGTCAGCCCGCCACAGGCTTCCGAACATTGGGTCAACGTGTATTTTCGGGAGGCGCCGGGAGAGCAAGCGTTTAACGTATGCACATCGGATCCGGAAATTCTCGTCGACATGTTTGGCCCGGACTTCCGTACGCGGATGATCGGCCAGATGCTGGAGGTCCAGGGCGAGTACCAACGGAATTATTGCAAAGGCACGAAAGGCAGCATCCGCATTACTCTCGCGCGCCAACTGCGCAAGGTCATTGGCCAGTAAGCGAAACCGAAACGGAAATCCCTGTTTACGAGGATCACCTCTGCATCTTGCACCTACCGAGGCTCCACGCACCTATCCGGTAAATCCGCGTTGAATATTATGCCGCCTTCGCCGGCAGCGGTGCGGTCAGCATGACCAGGGCCAGAACGGAACCACTTCCGGCCGGCCGACCTTTTCCAACCGATCGCAAGCCCGTCCAGTGCCACAGCTCTGCGGAAGTTCGGCCCAGAACACTGCGCCGTGTTTGATCACACTGAGGAAGAGGCATTGTCAAAACTCGACGAGCAATTTGGAGTCCTTTTCCACACGCAGGACTTTCTAGAAGGCCGAAAGGCAGAGGCGGAAGACTGAAAGCCGGTCTACCAGGGAAAATAAGCGCGAGAGAGTCGGAGTAGGGATCATGATTGCTCACAACCCCCTCCACGGAGCCGGACGAGCGGATTTCCCGCATCCGGCTCTTGCCTTAGGTAAGAACGCCCATGCGGCGCAGAGGATAGGGATGACAGACGGTAGGCAGAGGCAGCCAGCGAGTGATGAGGCGCCGCATACGATCCCAAAGCACGCGGCCGTTCTGACTTCGCCTGGACAACGTGCGCTGCCAGAGCCAGCCGATTCGGAACCGAAAAATCGCCAGCGCCGGTTGACGATTGCGCCCACGTGTAAGCGGCGACGCTCGCATCCATCGTTCGTCATTCATCATTCGCACCACAATCGGTGTAACTCCGGCAAGACCAGTAACTTTCCCATAAGGACGAAGTCGATTGCCTGCAGTGAATTAGATGACGCGGGTGTCCCAATGGCGTCAGCGCCTTCGAATTCAGAGCCCGAGCATTCGTGCTAATCGTCAGGCGGCAGGGGTTTGATACCGTTGAGCAATCATTGTGATTGAAAAATGATAAGTATCAGACCACTCCCTCAAACATCTATTCCGACGGAACGAAGGAAGACGGACGTGACCTGACAAGGAGTTGCCTATGTCACAGCAAAAGAGGCTAATGACGCCGCTAAGTTTGGGTCCGTACAAATTGCGCAATCGCGTTGTGATGGCCCCACTCACACGCACGCTTGCGGGAGACCGCAATGTTCCGCGTGAGATGAACATCGTGTATTATCGGCAGCGCGCAACTGCCGGCCTCATCATCAGCGAGGCAACTTCAGTCTCTCCCCTTGGATATGGGTATCACGGAACCCCGGGTATTCATATCGAAGAACAACGCGATGCGTGGAAGCGAATTACGGACGCCGTTCACGAAGAGGGCGGCCTCATGTTCCTACAGCTCTGGCACGTGGGAAGAATTTCGCATCAGGATCTGCAACCGGGAGGTGTCCTTCCAGTTTCGACGTCAGCGATTCGCCCGCGGGGCAGCGCATTAACACGCGACGGTCTGAAACCGCACCCCACCCCACGCGCGTTGCACCCGAAAGAAATAGCCACCGTCATTGAGGAATACCGGCACGGCGCTCGGCTGTCGTTGGAAGCCGGGTTCGATGGGGTTGAAGTGCATGGGGCGAACGGGTATTTGCCCGATCAGTTTCTGAACAGCGGTTCGAACAATCGAACGGACGAGTGGGGCGGATCGCGCGAGAACCGCGCCCGTTTCCTGCTTGCTGTTACGGATGCTGTCGTGGATGTGTGGGGCGCTGATCGCGTCGGCGTTCGGCTCTCGCCCGCAAACCACCACGGAGACATCGACGATGCGAATCGCTGGGAGACCTACAGCTATGCCGTTCGTGAACTAAACAAGCGAAACCTAGCATACCTTCATCTCGTTAGCCCCAGGGTCGATGGCGCGGAAGACGCCAATACAAAAATGTATCTAGGCCCGGAGCGTTTCCGTCCGCTGATCACGGGAGAGACGCGCGTAATTGCCGCCGGCGGATATAAACCCTCCGATGCCGAGTCACTTGTGGATCGCGGAATCGCCGATGCGGTAGCTTTCGGAAGATTGTTCATATCGAATCCGGATCTTCCGAAGCGAATTGAGTTGGATGCGCCGCTCAACGCCTATGATCGCAAACTTTTTACTCGCGCGGAGCCGCGGGCTATCTCGATTACCCCGCTCTCGATGCGGCGTAATATCTGCAGCTGGTAATTGTTGAGAACGACAAGGAGTGCGTTATGCCAAAGAAATTTGCTGGAAAGATAGCGGTTTTCACGGGAGGCTCGACCGGCATGGGGCTGGCGACCGTGAAGCGCTTCGTGCAAGAGGGGATAGATCACGTCTTCATTACCGGGCGCCATAAAGATGCTCTCGATGCTGCCGTCGCGAAAATTGGCAAGAACGTTACGGCGGTGCAGGGCGATGTTGCGAACCTGGCCGACATCGACCGTTTATACGACGCGGTGAAAAAATATCACCGGCCACTCGATATCATCTTTGCCAATGCCGGCATCGCAAAACTGGCCACGTTCGGCGCTATCGACGAAGAGTTTTTTGACCTGCACTTCAACGCAAACGTGAAGGGACTTTTCTTTACTGTGCAGAAGGGCCTTCCTTTGTTGAAAAATGGCGGGTCGATCATCCTGAATGGATCGATCGCCGATATCAAAGGTTTTCCCGCCATGAGTGTGTACAGCGCTACAAAGGCTGCCGTTCGCTCTTTTGCCCGGACTTGGACCAATGATTTGCGAAGCCGCCGCATTCGGGTGAACGTGCTCAGCCCTGGCCACATCGATACTCCGATCATGGAGAGCCTGCAACAGGGCGACGCGCTTACAAAGATGAAGAAAGAGATGGAGAATAATGTTCCGCTCGGCAGGCTGGGGGACCCGGACGAGATCGCGAAAGCCGTGTCATTCCTCGCGTCCGACGAGGCCAGTTACGTCGCAGGCACGGAATTGTACGTGGATGGCGGCGTCGCACAAATCTAAGATCCGCAAGGTGTGGGCATCTTGCTACGAAAAGGGGGAACACGATGGCAAGTCTGCAATCTCGTTTAGATGAATTCAAACATGCATTCGAATCTGGAGCTCCTCCGTACAACGCACCGCGCGAGGCTATCGAGACGATGCATCGCGCGACAGCTGAATTGAAAGCTTCGGGCATTGAAAACCGTGCGCTGAAGGTAGGGGATCTCGCTCCGGAATTCAGCTTGTTCAATCAAGATCATGTCCAGATGAGTTCCACCGATTTGCTTCGACAAGGTCCGTGGGTCGTCAGCTTCTTCCGGGGCCACTGGTGACCCTACTGCAATATGGAGCTGGAGGCTCTACAAGGCATCTATTCAGAGGCTAAGGCACTCGGAGCTAACATCGTGGTCCTCACACCTCAGCTCGAGCGTTACACGCGCAATTTGCACAACAAGCTGCATCTGACCTTCGACATCCTGACCGATCTTCACCTGAAAACCGCGGAACAGTTTCGCATTGCATTTGTGCTGCCGGATTACTTGCGTGAGCTTTATAAATCGTTCGGTAACGCGTTGGACCGGTTCCACGACGAGTATGAATACCGTTTGCCGTTGCCCGCGCGTTACGTGATCGACAGCAACGGGACCATTCGTGCGGCCGACGTGAACGCCGACTACACGGTTCGAACGGAACCGTCTGAAACGCTAAAGGTGTTGCGCACACTGCGACCCTGACACTTCACCCAGCATCGCTCGTCTAGTTGCATTCAATTCGGCTTTCTTCCGGATGAGCGACGCCTTGGCTCCAATTAGGTCAAGAAACGCGCGAAGGGCAATCGATGGAGTGTCCTTTTTCCAAGCGGCGACAAGCTCGACCCGCACGTCATCGGGCTGCAAGCGGTAGAAGCGCACGCCATCCGATCGAAGGTTCCTGACACACGCTGGGACGATCGAGACCCCCTGCTCTGCCTCGACGATCGTGAGCATCGTTTGCATTAGATTAACCTCGCACTCAACGCGCGGGGAAAAACCAGCCTTGTTGCACATGCCCGTGATCGTATCGAAAAGCGGCGGTGCTCCTTCGCGATGAAAGAGAACAAAACTTTCCTTTGCCAAATCCGAAAGACGTACACATTTCGTCTTTATCTCTCTCGATGCTGGAAGGACTGCCATCATCGGGTCGCAGTACAAAACCTGTGATGAAAATGTCTTCCTCTGTTCGGGCCTGAGAGTGCGGGTAAACCCGATGTCAATTAGTTCTTTGTCGAAGGCAGCTTCTTGTTGCAACGGCGTGAGTTCTTGCAGCGTCAGCCTGACACCTGGGTGTTCGGCTTTGAAGGCGCGGACAAGTTCGGGGAGAAAGGAGGACGTCGCCGAACCCAAAAAACCAATCGACAATTTCCCAATTTCGCCCTTTGCGGCCCGTTTCGCAGTTTGAACGGCCAAGTCCACCCGGGCCAGGGATTGCACCGCTTCTGCGTAAAAGATTTCGCCTTCAGCCGTAAGTCGCGCGTTGAAGCGATCCGCGTGCGCAGTTCCCACAGCGAGGACGGGGAAATTCTAAATCCATTCGCTCACTCGTCACGGCAACCGCATCTGATAGGACTTCATCGCCGTGCGCACATACTCTAGAGAGCTAGGACATATGAGTCGATACTCGAAGACTTTAGAATGGTTGACCTGCGATCGTGTTATGGAATCTGCAAAAACCAAATCGGCTGCTCGCAGGGTTTTTGGATCATCGGGAGGAAATAGAAAATCCCTCATTACGTGATGGCGCCCAAGCGCCGGGGCCAATAGGCTTCGTGCGGTCTGCAGAAAAACTCGACTTACCGAAACGACGCAAACAACTGAAGGGTAATCGAGTCGGCGGAGGAGATCCAAGTGTTCATCGGCCGCGCTGAACGCTAGGGCGATGGCGGGAACCGCTTTGGGCACTAGCCGGTCCACGTCGTCAATGACATACTGTCCCGCAACCGTTAAAGCACCGACTGCCAAACCAGGTTGTACTGCTAATTCGGCGAGGGAACAACCGTCTACCGCCTGCTGGAGTGCCGTGCGAATCTCCTGCTGAAGGAGTCGCCGGAGGCCCAATTCTTCTTCCACAACCAAGATATGGTCCGGGGGCTCAGCGAGCAGCCGAGTTCTCACGCGTTCGCGCAGCGCCTGAAGAGAGTATCCTCGCTCGCGCGCCACCCGGATCGTTGCATTAATAAGGTCGTCGACGTCATGCCCGTTCGTCAGTTCGGTCCGCTCTCCTACTGACCGAACAACTACACGACTCCCTTTCCGCCTGACCACCCACGTTCGGCGCGCCAAATCTTTGTACGCTTGACTTACGGTATTGTGGTGAATTTTGAGGCGTCGTGCGAGTTCCCGGACGCTTGGCAAGGCTTGACCTGGCTTCACTTTCTCTGTCGCGATTAAGAAGACAATTTGTTCTGCGAGCTGCCGCCGAACGGATACTTCGCTCCTTTTATCAATCCGGATGTCCATGTGATTCCTACTACTGCAATCGCAAGCGGTTGGCAAATTGTATCCCAGTCTGAAGTGTGACAGTTGTGAAACTGTAACGGGAGCGGTAGCCGCCAAATTCGCATGGTCGTATCGTTTGGCACAGAAGGAAAACACATGAGATACGACAACATATTCTGGGTCTTGATAGCTCCCGCACTCGCATCGTGCGGGTGTTTTGCATTCGAGATGTCTTGCAACTTCGCCGAATCGTGGAATAGCCGTTTTGAAGACGTCCGTCGTGGCTTTGAAATGCTTGGCGGCAAAGCGAAACCCGAGAGCATTCACGTATCTTCACCAGGAGCCGGCAACGAACTATGCAGAACTGATCGTTTTAGTCGCGGAACAGAGCGCAGGCGCTAGACGAGATTCGCGTTTTGGTCTCAGCGATGCTGTTTGGAATGGTCGTGCTAGGCAGTGGTTGGCGATGAACGGAGTATCTCGAGTGACGGATGTCCTGAATAAGAGGCTCAATCGCTTGATCAGCGCCGGAGTTATGGATGAGAACACAGCGGCGCGAATTCGAGCGTTCGAGGAATCCGAACGCTCGAAAGAAGGCCTGCGGTGGCCGGTGTTGCTGGCGCTAGGGCTAGGCGCGGTGCTGCTGTGTGCGGGAGTGCTGCTGTTTGTGGCGGCGCACTGGGACGAACTCCCACCCAGTTGGCGATTTACCCTCGTGCTCCTGCTGGTGGGATTGTTTCCAATCGCGGGAGCATTAAGCACGGACCGATTCCCGGCACTCGCGGCCACGTTTTACGCAATCGGAACGGTCTGCGTTGGCGCGGGAATTTTTCTCACCGCACAAATTTTCAACCTGCGGGAACACTGGCCGAGCGGGATTCTCTTGTGGGCCATCGGGGCTCTAGCAGGCTGGCTGATTTTGCGACACTGGTCGCAGAGCGTCCTGCTTGCTTTGCTAGTACCGGCGTGGCTGGCAGGCGAATGGCAAGTTCGCACAGAAGGTTACTCCTACAGCGGTCGACTGATCCTGGATGGCCTGCTTCTTCTATCCTTCACGTATCTGACAGCGCAAACGGGCGCGGAGGATTCCGTACTACAGCGAGGACTGGCGTGGATTGGCGGAATCTCGCTTTTGCCCCTCGCCATCCTGACGTTCGTCGAAGAGGGCGAATTTTTGTGGTTTTGGCACGGTCGTCCCGAAGTGCCCGAGATGGTGCGCGTTTTTGGCTGGATTATCGCTGTCGGCGCTCCGCTGCTGCTTGCGTTTGTACTGCGACGAAAAGCTGCTTGGGTCAATGCATTGTCGGCGCTCTGGGTTCTGGTTATTGGAACGTTTCACTCAGTTGATTCCGTCCCGGCCAGGCCGTTGCGCATTTATGCCTGGAATGCCCTGGGACCTTATTTTTGGGCGGGACTGGGTGCGCTCGGACTGATCGGGTGGGGACTGTTCGAACGGCGCCGCGAACGAATCAACTTGGGTGTAGTGGGGTTTGCGCTGACAGTAGTGATTTTTTACTTTTCGGATGTGATGGACAAATTGGGACGGGCGGCGAGCCTCATCGGACTGGGAGTGCTCTTCCTGTTCGGAGGCTGGGCGCTGGAGAGGACGCGGCGGAAATTGGTCGCTCACGTATCGGGAGGAATGCAATGACGAATTTCCAAAAGGGATTGATTTTGGCCGGCGCACAACTGGCGCTGGTGGCGAGCCTGGCCGCGAAGTACGCGATGGATGGAGCGCGGTTGCCGCGCGTCTGGGTGCAAACGGTGGCCTACGATCCGAATCTCCCGATTCGGGGAAGGTATTTGAGCGTGCGGCTACGCGTGTCACCTGAAGACGTGTACGGAAGTCCCTGGAATTTCTCGAGGGAAATGCGCGACGTCACGCTGAACGTAAGAGACGGCCATTTGGTCGCAAACCCGGCCAATCATCCAACCGGCCTTCATGTAAGCCAACGGGCCATCAACCGGGGAGCACCAGTGACGGCGCTCATTGAGCCAGTGGCTTTCTTTCTGCCGGAGCATGCCACGGATCCCTCTGTGCGTAGTGCCGGGGAGGAATTGTGGATGGAAGTGACTGTGCCGAGAACGGGACCGCCGCGGCCTATCCAATTGGCCATCAAACGGGGTGAGAGTTTCACACCGTTGGGTATGAAATGAAAGATAACATCCCGCCAAAGCCGAACCTGCACTGGTCGCGGCCCAGAAGCCCACGAGATTGGAGGAGTTTCCGTGAAGCTCGTTTTCCGGAGGTCCTCGGGCACGTATCAAGTTCTTAGTCATCGACGTATGCCACAATACTGAATCGCCGACTTCGGTGATACGACTTCTCCAGATAGCGCGTTTTTCGTCCAAGCCACGGGGATAGACAGTCCATTCGCCCCACAACGGTTTAGCAAGTTGAAAAAGTCCCAGGCCCTGTTGTTCGGATTCAATGACTTACTTCGGACCATGAGCCCGTATTCGGCGCGAAGAGACCTTGTTTGCAAACAACTGTTCCCCAATTGTTCCCCAGTCCGTTGCGCCCAAGCCGATGACATTTCGTCGCGGAAAGCGTGAGCTGCCGAAGCTGCGGGCGAAGGATGGTAAGTTTCCAAGTGTCAATGCCCGGCAGCCTTCACACGGGCGCGCCCCTGCTGATAAATGGTCAGACTAACGAATGCTGCTTGGACGATTGGCGCGGAGACGCCGCGCTTCCGCCGTCATGTTAGACTCGCCGGAAAGGAAATCATGTCCAACCTATTTGCAGATCGCGAGCGATCCGAAAAGCGTCAGATGGACGATTCTGTAAAGGATCGCCTCGCTTCGCAGGTTCTAGAGCTTCTGATTGATTTCGAGATGGCGCTTTCCGAAAGGAAGCGGAAGTATCCTGCGCAGGAATTCTTTGCGTTTGCGAGCGCTGCTCGACGCTACATCGAGCTGACCCGTAAGGATCAGCTTGTGCGCAGGGATGTGGCAGTGGCCCTAAAGGATTTAGCGGCATGCATTGAGGTAATGAGAAAAGGAGTGCCCGATGCGGTCGTGCTCGAGGCCCACCGATTGGAAAGCCTTTTCTTCGACGGATACGATCCGTACTTTGAGGGTGACGAACCCCCGGGTTGTAGAGTGGACAAAACAGTCCGTCTCGTTTGTAATTTCGGGCACTCGAGGAACTCTGGGCTCTAACACTCCAAGGTTGGGTATCCGTTCGCGCTCGGAAAATAGGTCGCTGCTAGAGCGGATTCCCAATTTTCTTCGTCGTGCTCCCGCGAAAGGCTTTGGATCGTTGATAGCTCGGTCTCAATTTTAGGACTGTTGAGTTCCTTCCGCTTCGGCGGTTTCATTCCCGCGTCGCTAGGCATGGTTCCCCTGCTCCCACGACTACTCGGGAGGTAGTATCCGGATTGCAAGGTTTTTCGAACATCGGTACTAGCCAGAACCTTGTGGAGTCGAGGTGTGGCGCGGTGGTTTAGGTGGGAGCTATCTGTTGCCGGCCCTTTCGTCCGAGTAGAGGAAAGCGCGACAGGCTGTAGGTGGTCCTTGGCTGTAGCCGCCGTTTCCAGCTTCGTGCCCGTTTAGGTTCACCATGGCGCGTTCGGCTCTCCCCTCTCGCAGACCCCACCGTGCAGGATTACCGCAGCGGGTTCCTCAACCGGCGGCAGGGCCTTAGCATTCACTAAGTGAGTCAGGGGTTCAATCTACTTGAACAGTCCGACCAGATCCATCTTTAGGTGCTGATACGGATCCCCGGGTCCGGAGGGTAGCAAATGGGGGTAGTGCTTTTCCAACCAGTCATAAAAAAGGAGGACACCGGTTTCGGTGTGTTCTTCAGAAGAGCGTACTTCAAACAACTGACGCACGCGCACGATGCGCATTGGCTCATTGTTTTTCAGGGTCATTGGGCGGTTACCCAGTGTGTGATTCTACTCGGTTATTTGGCTGACTCCACAAGGTTGTTCGTTCGCATTTCGAGCCCTCGCGACTTCTCCGCCTGCATATACGTTTGCTTTTGTTTCGCCGCCCACGTATTTACAACGCGTGGGCCGTATATACACATTTCGGTTCAAGGACGCAGAGATAGAGCGGTGGAGAGAGGGAGCGGAGGCGCGTAACCTGACGCTAACGGAGTGGATCCGCCGGCCTGCAATGCGGATAGCGTAGTGGCGGAATTGGGAGGGGCGCGGCCGCCGAAGTCACCGGCGAGAACTAGGCCAGTTGCGGATTCTGTCGCCGGCGGCAAAAGCCGTGTTCAAAATGGGATGATGTTTTGCAAGCATCGATGGGAAATTGGGTAGGGCTAACACGGCTACCCCGCGAAATGAACCATGCGGATGAGCTAGAGTACGAGAGTACGGAACTTTTTTGTACTTCGTTCGTCTTTATTTAAGACCGATCCGACAAGCGAGTGGAACAGATTGGCCCATCGCGCATTTCGCGTGCGAGGACAGTGTGTGCAACTTTGTCCTTTCTGGCACAGTCGCTCCACGCGAGACGTGGTGGTGTGGCCCTGCAGCAAGGGGTACCATCATGAGTCTTCGGAAGTCGCGTTCAACCAGCCTATCGCTCATCCTCATTTCATTCCTGATGACTCAGCAACGGATTCCTGCCGTAACTCAAGTTCCGCAAGCGGTCGCGTCTGCATTTTCAGATCTTGAGTCCCGTGCCGAGCAGGGTAACTCCGGCGCGCAATACCTGCTCGCATTGTCCATTCTCGATCGGAACCCATCTCCCGACGACGTCCAAACCGCCTTCAAATGGCTGCGGGCCTCCGTCGCCCAGAACAATCCCAACGCGGCGTTCTACCTCGGATACTTCTACGAACACGGAAAGTTCGTCCCACAGGATTACGGGCTTGCCTTCCAAAATTATGAAATCGCCACCCGGGCTCACTACCCTCCCGCGGAAAATAACCTCGCTTTTCTTTATCAATACGGCCGGGGCGTTCGGAAAAACCCCGGTAAAGCCTACGAATGGTATCTAGCCGCAGCGCAGCACGGCGACCCCGTAGGCCAGTACAACCTCGCTGGGTTCTGCTATTCCGGAACCGGCACCTCGCGCAATTCCACCGAAGCTGTCCGCTGGCTACGCGCTTCCGCCGATTCCGGACTGGCCGAAGCCGAAAACAGTCTCGCGGCTTTTTATTTCTACGGTATCTCGGTTCAACGAGACTACACCGAAGCTGCCCGGCTCGTCCGTCTCGCGGTGCAAAAAGGCTTGCCGGTCGCGGCAACCAGCCTTGGCTTCCTTTACGAACATGGGAAGGGTGTTCCGCTCGATTACGTAGCAGCCTATGCTTGGTATTCCCGTGCTACCACCGCTGGAGATTCTGCGAGCAACGAGCGCCGCAAACAGCTTGCGCAAATCATGACAGGCAAGCAGCTCGACGAAGCCAATGCCCTCGCCACTGCCCAACCTCCTACGCAATCGACAATGTCTTCCATCACAGCATTCTCACCAGATAGCCACTAACCACTACCCATTTGCAACCGCTGCAGCCTTTTGCGGGCTCAATCCGGGAACGCGATTGGTGCATCGCAGCCGCTCAGGCGAAGATCCGCGAGGTTCAAAAGAAAGCCCCCGTCTGCCACCGGGGCCGACCACTCTGCAGGCGCAACCGACTGAAGTATCAGTCGCATGATATACACACTATCGCGTTTCTAAGGCCCTGCCGGAGGTTGTGGTTGCATGGGGGCGGGGCTCCCACCGGGACGCCTGATATGCCGGAGTCCCATAAAGATTCGGAGTCTACGGGCGCCTAGGGAATGACAAGCTGGCTGCGATCCTCGCGGCATAATGCCTGAAACTCTTTCTCGACACGTTCCAGATATTCGAGAGCACGTTCAATCCTACCGGCAAGCTCCGGGAAACGGGCCGCGCAGTCCTTTGAGGGCGGTTTGCTCTGGCGGAGACACACGAATCAGCTCCAGCAAACTAACCTACCTGTTCATCCCCGCGAAGGCGCCAACCGCCTTCACCTTCTCCCAGGCCATCTCCAGATTCTTCCGCTTGTACACCTTGTCGATTAATGAATGGACCTTCTTCACACCAGTCAGGTTGATCCAATCCACCAGTCTCCTCAGACGAGAGCGTGCCGGTTTTTCGCTAAAGGAACTGTTCCATCCTCCCTCATCTTTACTCATCTAGTTTCCTTCTCTTCCTGACCATCTTCGCCGGCGGCCTTCCCCGACCCACTCTGGTCGCCGATCACTCGGTCACGCGGCTTTCGCCGCGCTTCAGGTACTATTCAGCCGTCGGACTACTGACAGAGCATCGCTCGCCATTTCGCTTGCGCTTATAGGTCCGCTTACCCCAATGCCAACCGGGGACTCTGTCAGTTCTCCTGAGGTCACGCGTTGTTCTTCTGTACCGTGCCGTCCGAAAACACCTTGCTGCGGTGGGTGAATGAGAACGCCTTCGTCTTAGAAGTGCAGACTCGACCTTGCCCCACCTTTGGCCGACCGGTTCATCTTGGGAGTTACCCCATCGATTACGGCCCGGTACTTCTCCTCATGCCCTTCGGATTCCATCTCGCGATGGACACCCTGCCCTCCGAAGTACAGCAAGCGGTGGCTTTAGGTCGGTCTTGGCTGTATCCAACTTTCGCTTTCGTGCCCGTTTAGACGTCTCCATACCTTCCACTTTCTCCGGCCAGCGAGGCTGCGAACCCCGCTTCTTGGATATGGCGCCCCTCATTCGAGCGCCAAAGGGACTTCAACCCTCCTGAACAACGCGCTGCTCAGTGCGCACTTCCGGTTTGCCGACTTTCGGTACTTTCTTCCTTCCACCTTGCTCAAGCTGCGGCATGTCGCAATAGGACAAATGCACGCCATCGGCGCGCTCATCCACCAGAACTGTAACCGGCGCGTAAGAGCCCGCGTCCTGCCAAGAGATGGCGAGTCAAGCATTTGTGGAAGCGTGGCAATAGCGCCCTAAAAAATACCCCTTGTTTCGCCTAACGTACCTTGCGTTTCTACAAGGCGAGCGGTTAGCTTCGACTGCGGTACGACGGGATCCCGAGTTCAAACATTTAGCGGAAAGTCGGCTTTTCGCTGATGTAACTGGATGCAAGTAGCTCCTTCACATCTCCGGCAATTCCCTGTCCAACATCACTCGCTTGACGTGGAAACGCGGATCCATGCCGCATGCCGCCGGAGAGCATGACGAGGAAGCGCATCTGTGTTAGGATAAATCTCGCATGAGCGCACGAATTCTTACAGGCGGCTTACAGGCGGTTTTGCCAGGAAGAACTGCAATCCCAGGCAAAGTAGGCACCCAGTGCGATGTATGCCAATCTTGCAACACCTTCATTTGCAGTGTTTTAGCGTAAGTTGTTGGTTTTGGCGGTGGGGACGTAGTTCAGTTGGTTAGAACGCTGCCCTGTCACGGCAGAGGTCGCGAGTTCGAGTCTCGTCGTCCCCGCCATTCTTTTCAAGCACTTAGTTCGGTCTGCCAGTACTCCCGGTTGAACATTTGTTGAACAATGTTTCGAGCTGATTCATGGCCGAAAGCGTGTTTTCTGGCACATCTTTGACATAATGCCTTGTGGTTGTCGCAAGGTTTGTGTGGCGCAGCAATCCCTTCGAGGCCATCCCATCCCGCGTCAATCCTGCAAGTGTGGTTGCCACTCCCCGGCGCAGGCTGTACCACCCATGCCACTGTAGGCTCGCTTCATCCAGCTTAAACCCGTGGTCTGCCTTCTCATGATTGGCTTCCGATTCATGACAGGTGCTGCAGCGTCGGAGGGTGGGAACGATTGCCCGCTTGCTCAGATTATCTAGGTTGAGGGGCTTCCCGCTTGGCCCTCTCAGGATAGGCCCGCTTTCCGGATTCCCTTCCAGGCCCCTT
>CAWCIG010000015.1:0-431304 GCA_963795535.1 Candidatus Acidiferrales bacterium | reverse complement strand
GTGGAATTGTCGGCATTTTTCATCGTGATGGTGCCCCGATTGAGCCCGCCTTATTGCACTGTCTTGTGGATTCTCTCGCCTACCGCGGTCCGGATGCGTACGGGAGCTGGTTGGGGACTTCCATTGGCCTGGGGCATTCGATGCTGCGGACCACGCGCGAATCGTTTGGCGAGTTGCAGCCCGCTGCTTTCGAGGACCGTTATTGGATAACGGCAGACGCTAGGCTCGACGGACGTGCAGAACTGCAGGCTGCACTCGATTTTTCGCGAGGCGGCATCGATCATTCGGTGCCTGACTCGGAGCTAATTCTGCGAGCTTATGCGAACTGGGGTCCGGCGTGCGTGGAGCATCTGCGCGGTGATTTTTCTTTCGCAATTTGGGACGCCCCCAACAAACAATTATTTTGTGCGCGCGATCAGTTCGGGGTCAAACCCTTCTACTACGCCAGCATCGGCTCAATCCTGATCTTCAGCAACACGCTCGACTGTATCCGCCAGCATCCTGCTGTCTCCGGGCGATTGAATGATCTCGCGATTGCCGATTTTCTCCTCTTCGACGTGATCCAAGAACCCGCGGCCACCTCGTTCTCGGACATCTGTAGACTACCTCCCGCGCATACGCTCATGTGTCAGCAAGGCGGTATCTCCGTTCGGCGTTACTGGGATCTGCCCGTGAGCCCCCCGATTCATCACAAACGGCCGAGCGAGTGTGTCGAGCAGTTCCGGGAACTGCTCGATCATGCAGTTGCCGACAGGCTGAGAACAAAAAATGTGGGAGTCTGGATGAGTGGTGGACTCGATTCTCCTACGGTGGCGGCCAGTGCGCAGAGGATATGGGCTCGTGACGGGTCCGCGGGCAGACTTTGCGCCTATACGGAAGTCTTTGAAACTCTTATTCCAGACGAGGAGCGCTATTATGCAGGCCTTGTGGCAGAGGCGCTGAAAATCCCGATCGAATTTCGAGTGGATGAGAAGGGGCTTTGGGAGTACCTAAATCACGAATGCCATCGATGGCCTGAGCCCATGCACTCGCCCGGATTCGATGGGGGAGTGGGTCAATTGCGCCAAATTGCTGTGCATAATTGCGTAGCCCTGACTGGCTATGGAGCCGACCCCGCACTTTCGTGCCTGCTCTCGGTTCATTTCTTGGACTTGCTCAAGAAGAGGCAGTTTGGTCGCGCGCTGGCCGGAGCGATGCGATATTTGGCGGCCGAGAAGAGGTTCTCGCGTCTGTACCTTGGAACGCGTTTGCGGCGATGGTTTCCTTCTAAAAGTGAAACCCCCCATTATCCGGGATGGCTGAACCGGGACCTGGAAAAGCACCTAGGCTTACGCGAGCGATGGGAAGCGTTGACCCGAGTTTCCGCTCCGAACGCTGCTGTTCGCCCTATCGCCTATGAAGCAATGGTTGATCCCATGTGGCCAGCTTGCTTTGAAGGATACGATCCTGGGGTGACACGCGTTCCCGTGGAAGTTCTTCACCCCTTTTTTGATCTAAGACTCGTTGATTTCTTGCTGGCTCTGCCCGCGCTGCCGTGGTGTTCCGACAAACAGTTGCTTCGTGAGGCTGGTCGCGGTATATTACCTGACGCAGTCCGTTTGCGACGCAAGTCGCCCCTCCTTGCGGACCCCCTGATCGCGCTCCTCCAGCAGCCAGAGTCGGCGTGGGTCGATTCCTTTGAAGGTGCTTCTGAATTGAGTCGATACGTGGAGCGCAGCTTCATTCCGAAATTATTTGGGGAAAGGGATAGCTGGGCTGCATGGATTCATCTCCGGCCACTCAGTCTGAATTTTTGGTTGCGATCGAAAGAGTTATCCGATATAAAAGTGTGCGGATGGGTGTCGTGAAGACTACAGCACAAGGATCTGTGAAGAAGCCTTACGAAAAGCCCCTACTGAGGGTGTACGGCGACGTGCGAACAATGACCGGGACATCCATGATCGGAAGAATGGGCGACAAGCGGGGGATGAAGACTGGTTGAGGGTCACCGTCCGAGGAACTCTTGTTCGCGTCGCATGAAATTTATGGGCTGCGAATTGCGGCCAACATGGCCCTTCCTGGCCTTCCTCTTTGGCCTGACGCAAACTCATTTGACGTACAGATACGGTTGAAGGATTGGACCATATTCCCAGCAACACCTCCGGAGCCCGTCGAAATTTTCTATACCAGTTCAGACGACGCTGACGGCCTGCCGAACTTGCGTGTTGGTTTACTCCCCGGTAGGCATTACTTCGTCTTTTTCTATAGCGATGGGGTGCGATTCGCTGTCGAACGCCAAGGCCACGAGGTGTGGGGCGACTGGCCTGAAAACTACACGCTCGAAGATGCTTGCACCTATCTACTCGGACCAGTGCTCGGATTCGTACTACGCCTGCGTGGAATGACGTGCTTGCACGCAAGTGCCGTTGCGGTCGATAAACATGCTATTGCGCTCGTAGGCTTCCCAGGTGCAGGCAAGTCCACAACGGCTGCGGCGTTTGCGCGCTGCGGCTTTTCGGTGATTGCGGATGATGTGGTGGCTCTGGCCGAGAACGGAGAGGAGTTTCTGGTTCAGCCTGGCTATCCTAGAGTGAACTTGTGGCCCGACTCGGTTCGGGCCTTATTTGGCTCGGAGGAGGCATTGCCTCAGATCACACCGACTTGGGACAAACGGTACATGGCGCTTGGCGACAACGGTCTTGGCTTCGTTACAAAGCCATTGCCTCTAGGGGCAATCTACTTCCTTGGCGAACGCGAGCCGGCCTTGGCGGCTCCGATCGTAGAAGAATTTGCCGGAAGTAACGCCTTGGCAGAGCTCGTCGCCAACACCTATGTGAACTATCTCCTCGACCGGGACATGCGCTCACGAGAGTTTGAAGTGCTGGGTCGTGTCGTGAATGGAATCCCCATTCGCCGTGTGCGCCCGCAGGCCGACCCGTCGACCGTTTTGAACCTCTGTGAGGCCATCGCTGCCGATGCGAGACGGGTGTTGGTAAGTACTTCCGCAAGCGCGACCTCGAGTCACGACTGACTTATGTATAGCTTGGGTGGCTACGGCTCTATGATCGCGGACCGCGTTCGCGTGGACGCTTATGTTCAAGCCTTGCGCAAAACTATTCGCGAAGGTTCCATCGTTGTGGAAATCGGCACGGGTCCCGGTATTTTCGCGGTGCTCGCGTGCCAGCTTGGCGCCAGCCGGGTCTTCGCCATCGAACCGAGTGAAATCATCCAAGTGGCTCGTGAGGTAGCCGCCTCCAACGGCTGCGCTGACAAGATCGAGTTTTTCGAGGATCTTTCTAATCGTGTGACACTTCCGCTCCAGGCTGACATCATTTTTTCCGATCTCCGAGGTGCTCTGCCACTTTTCGAACGTCATATCCCGTCGATCGTGGACGCACGCCGTCGGTTTCTTGCGCCTGAAGGAACTCTGATCCCGCGGAGGGATACGCTGTGGGCCGCGGTCGTGGAAGCCCCAAAACCATACGGAGAATTAGTGGACCCCTGGGATCACAATCCGCTTGGCCTGGACCTGAGCTCAGCCCGGCAGTTAATCGTGAACGGCACCGAGAGGGTGCGTCTGAGTCCAAACCAGCTCCTGACCGAACATCAACTCTGGACCACGCTCGACTATGCCAGCATTGAAAGCCCTGATGTCCTAGGCAATCTAGACTGGAGGGTCGAGCGTGCCGGGACCGGACACGGAATTCTGGTGTGGTTCGATGCAGATTTGGCCGAGGGCATCGGATTCTCGAACGCTCCCAGCGCACCCGAGATGATTTACGGTTCTCTCTTCTTCCCTTGGACACAGCCCGTGCCCCTGGCGCCCGGCCAAGCCGTGCGCGTAAGCCTTGAGGCGAAATTAGTGGAAAGCGATTACATCTGGCGATGGACCACCCATGTCGAACCACAGGAAGGATCGGATGCCCCACTCATCCACTTTGAGCAATCGCAGTTGATCGGCGAGGTGCTGTCCGCCCAACATCTCCACAAACTTGCGGCAGACTACGTGCCGCGCCTTTCCGAGGAGGGGAGGCTGCATCGCAAAACATTTGAGCTGATGGATGGAACAACTTCGCTTGAAGATATCGCGCACCGGCTAGCAACGGAATTCCCTCAGCGCTTCTCGAGGTGGGAGCAAGCCTTATCGTACGCCGGTGGGATTTCGCAAGAGTACAGCCGGTAGACGACCCGCAGCCACTTCGCATTCTCCCCAGTTGAAAATGAAACTTCAGCGAGGTTGTAACTTTGTCGATCGCTAGCCCCGGAAGCGTGAGTGGTCACCCCCGAAGAACGTATGAGATGAATAAAGAGCATGGACGAGGGCTTGTCTCGATTCTTGAAGCGAATTCCAAATCTATATTTAAGTATCCCCAATTATCTGGTAGGATGCGTTGCAATTCCAGTTCGGAGTGGATTTTCCGTCACGGGGATAGTGTTACTTGTTCGTGGCATGTTGACTCCCTCGCCCAATAATTCAAGCGTGAGCTTTGCCCGAAAGGTCGTAGTTTATTCCTATTTTGGGACGATGAAGTCGCTCACGGTTGAGTCACTTTAGGAGCAATGTGCATTGGGTAAAGAGGTCGGTCAATGTCCTGGAAGGGTGGTTGCCATGAAGATACGAAGTAGCGCGAAGATGACGGTCGTGGCCACACTGGTTTGTGGCGTTTTACTCCTGACCACTCTGGGAGAGACGCGTAAGCGCTTAGCCCCTGGCAAAGCCACAAGCGCGACGGTGGGAGCAAGTGGCTTAGCAAAGAGGAAAGCTGTAAAGGAAAGCTCCCGCTGGGCGGAAGCTTACGCCAGGCTGCCGTTGAGCTTTGAAGAAAACCAGGGACAAACGGCACGCGAAGTTCGCTACGTGTCTCACGGAAGTGGTTACGAGCTTTTCCTGACACCGCAACAGGCAGTTCTTGCACTCCGTTCCCAAGGGCATTACGACCTCTCACCCGTTCATCGCGCAGCATCTATTCGAGCCATGCGGAAGGCACGCAAAGCGGGGCAGATCACCACAGTGCGCATGCAACTAGAAGGAGCAAATCCGCGTCCGGATATCGCCGGGCTGGACCGGCTGCCGGCCAGAGTGAATTATTTCATCGGGAACGATCCTAAGAAATGGCACACCGACGTGTCGGCCTTTGCCCGAGTAAAGTATAGAGGAGTGTATCCGGGAGTCGATCTGGTCTTTTACGGCAATCAGCGGCGGCTCGAATATGACTTCATCGTCGCGCCGGGAGCGGATCCGAAGGCCATCCAACTGAAAATCGTCGGCGCCCACAAGATGCGCGTCAATTCTCATGGAGATTTGGTTTTGAGCGTCGCCGGTGGCGAAGTGGAGCTTCAAAAACCGCTCATCTACCAAAGCGTGAGGGGTGAAAGACGCGAGATCGCGGGAAGTTATAGCATCGATGGCCTTCGCCGGATAACCTTTTCGGTCCCCAGCTACGACCGAAGCGCGCCGCTGATTCTTGACCCAGTGCTCAACTACGCGACTTACCTCGGTGGAACCGCAGATGATACCGGCAACGCGATTGCCGTGGACGGCTTGGGAGACGCCTTTATAGCGGGTTCGACGTTCTCCACGGACTTCCCCGCTGGAACGAATGGAGGCGTGACTGCGGCTCCGCCGGCCAATTCGAGCGCCGCCTTCGTTGCGGAGTTGAACCCCACGGGAACCAGTTTGTTGTACTCCACCTACTTAGCAGGTTCAACGTCGGGTGCTGCCGAAGGCGCTTTCGGAATCGCATTGGATCCATCCGGAGACGTTTACGTCACGGGTCTTACGTATGCGACTGACTTCCCGACGACATCGGCGAACGCTTTCAACACGGGCCCGCTTGCCAGCAACGGCAACGGCACAGCATATCTGGCCAAACTCAACCCCGCGCTCAGCGGGCTGAGTTCCCTCCTCTATTCGACCTATTTAGCGGGAACGGGCGGCGACTATGGGAATGGCGTTGCGGCGGACGCGTTGGGCAATGCGTATGTTGCCGGAGAGACGGATTCAACAGACTTTCCCACCGTGAATGCTCTACAAAGTGCACCCAGCAATGCTGAGGGAACTGCCTTTCTCACAAGAATTGACACGACCAAAGCAAAAGCGGCATCCCTGATTTTTTCTACGTATTTTGGAGGAAATGGCCTCAACTGGGCCGCCCCCGCTCCAGGCCTAGGCTACGGCGACAACGCATGGGGAGTCGCCACGGATGGATCTCAGCACGCCTACCTGGTCGGTGCTACGAGTTCGACGGATTCTCCTCGTACGTTTATCACCACAACTACCGCCTATCAGGCCGTCCCTCCCACAGGAAATGTGTCGAGTCTATTCGTCTCTAACATTGATACGACTGCCGGATCGCTGGTTTATTCGACCTATGTGGCGGGGTCAACCGCGGATGAAGGGTTTGCTATCGCTCTGGGTCCGAGTAATGTCGCATACGTAACAGGCACCACTTTCTCGACCGACTTTCCCGTGGTCCCAAATCCTGGGGCGTTCGACACCACTGGGGCGGCGTCAGGCAAAGCGTTTGTGACCCTGGTGGTAGTGGATGGCACAAAATCCGGGCCGGCTTCCGTGCCATATTCAACCTATCTCGGAGGGACGGGCGGAGACAATGGCTACGCCATCAAAGCAGATTCCTCTGGAAATGCCTATGTGGCAGGGACGACGGCTTCATCTGACTTTCCCGTGACACCCGGCGCGCTGCAAGGGTCGCTGCTGAATACGCTTGGCGACGCGTTTGTCGCCAAATTAAATCCGGCCGGCGGAGGCACCAGCGATCTCCTGTACGCAACCTATTATGGGGGGAGCGGAGACGGACACAACCCTGATCAGGCGTATGGGATAGCGATCGATTCCACGAGTCCTCCGAACGCTTACCTTACAGGCCAAACGTATTCAACCAATCTGCCGGTCCTTTCCGCGCTCCCTACCGGCGGAAGTCTGCAAGGGCCTTCCGACGGCTACGTGGCCAAGTTGACCCTGACGCCGACCCTGACGGTCTCGCCCTCTCCATTTGATTTTGGACTCGAGCAACTGGGCGTTCCAACACCGCCACAGGTATTCACCGTAACGAACAACACGAGTTCCTCGGTCACGTTCAACAGTATCGTGGTTACGGGGGTGTCGCCTGCAGCCAACACGGACTTCGTAAAGTCGTCCGATGGATGCAGTCCCAGCGTCGCCGCCGGTGCTATGTGTACGGTCGATGTGACCTTTACTCCCTCAGTCGCTGCGGCCGAGTCGGCCACGCTGATAATCACTGCGGTGGTTACGAATGGTGGGCAGTCGAGCACACAGGTTTTTAACGTGAACCTCACTGGCACGGGATCCACGACCGTGCCGGGCATCGCGTTCAACCCCACGAGTCTCGCTTTCGGTCCCCAGTTGATTACCACGACCAGCGCCGCGATGTCCGTGATGCTCACCAACCCTGGCACGGGACCCTTGACGATTAACTCGATCTCAGCTTCCGGCGATTTTGCCCAGACGAACAATTGTCCCATGAGTCCCACAACGCTGCCGGCATTGGGAATGTGTACGATCAACGTAACGTTTACCCCGACGGCGGGGGGTGCGCGTACAGGAACGCTCACGTTCACGGACAACGCCCGCGGCAGCCCGCAGACGGTTCCGCTGACTGGCACCGGAACGGTGCCGAGCATTGCGTTCAACCCCACGAGTCTATCTTTCGGTCCCCAGATGCTTACCACGACCAGCGCCGCAATGGCCGCGAAGCTGAGTAACCCTGGCCCGGGACCCTTGACGATTAACTCGATTGCAGCTTCCGGCGATTTCGCTCAGACGAACACGTGTCCTACAAGTCCCACAACGCTGCCGGCATTGGGAACTTGTTCGATCAACGTAACATTTGCACCGACGGCAGTGGGTGCGCGCACAGGAACGCTCACGTTCACGGACAGTGCCGGCGGCAGCCCGCAGACGATTCCGCTGACAGGCACCGGTTGGGATTTTCAGGTTACGGCGCCGTCCACCGCAACTGGCAAGAGCCCCGTCACCTTCAATGCGACCATGACGCCGCTTGGCGGATTTAGTCAAAGTGTGGCGTTCACCTGCACGGGCGCACCCGCGGGCACAACGTGTACCGTTGCCACGCCAATCACGGCTACTGACGGAAAGACGGCACAGTCGGTCATGGTGACGGTAACGAGGACCACCGGCGGCCTGCTTTTGCCGTCTCCACCAGTCCGCACTCCACCCATTTCGATTTGGCAGATTGTGCCCTTGATTCTGGCGTCGCTGTTGCTCTTCCTGCTGACGAAAACCAAGGGGGTTCGCGTGCGGGTCGGGCTGGCAACGGCTGTTCTGCTTCTCATGATCTTGGCCGGCTGCGGAGGAGGAGGACACCCGCCAATTTCAGGGACCCTGACACTCACCGGAACCTCAACAGGCTCTGCGGGCACAGAGAGCCACTCGGCCACCGTGGCAATAACAGTCAACTAGTCGTAGTCGCCGCAGACGAAATGAGATTGCGCGCGCTGGGTTAACAGCGCGCGCAATTTTGTTTACCGGGCGCCGCTTGGATTGACGCGCGTTCATTGTCGGCGCGCGATAGACACAAAGGCGCCGATTTAGAATCTTTACCTGACAGCAGTATTTGAGCGAGGACGGAACAGGCGACGCACGCAAAAGTTCGCAGCTGATTTCGCCGCCCGGGCAATTTTGGAATTCCACCGAAACCCGTCAAAAAGTTCCCTTGTTGAATACAACTGAACCGCACCCGGCCTCCTAGCGAATCGTTCATCGCTTCTGACCAGCGAACTAAAGTCTTCTGTTGAGGTTCTAGAACGAAAGTACCAGAAAGGTACTATTCCGTTCTAGTGCATAAATGGGAAAAGTTTTAAGCGATCCCTGAAACTCATTTGTGCATCGAAAAGCTACAAGTGCCTCAAATTGCGATATCTATGGCATGCGGTGCCCGTACCTTGTTGGCATCCAACGTGCACTGTAGTCTGTCAGAGCGTTTCTGGCTGCTCCCCCGGCGCGGCGAAATCACTCTAGGAGAATCGGATCTATGCGATCATGCAAACTATTATCTGCCGTGCTTGTGTTCCTTTCTTTTTTGCTGCTTGCCGCCACGCAAGTCCGCGCGGACGGAGCCAATGATTACGTTTATGCCGCCAACGGCAATACGTTCACCTGGTCCCTGCCGGCGAACCCAGCAATGACCTCGGACAATGTTGATGTTGGGGACTACTCCACTTTTTGCGATGTATCTTTGTCGGAAAACGGCGTGGCGATGAGTGGCACTTTGGATTTCTATAACACGAATTGGGGCGGAGGCTTTGACCTTTGGACCGGAACCAACTTTCCTTTGGTTGACGCTTATGGACCGCAGCTTTACACCGGCCTAGAAAGCGCACCGACTTTTCTTCCGGGAACGTTTTCCTTTACCGACTACGGAAACGGTAATGGCCCAGTTTACGGAGGCACCCTGCAAGTAACGCCTGCCCCAGAGCCTTCGACGCTTTGCATGTTGGGCATCGGTCTCGCGATATTCCTGGGATTTGCTTTGCTTCGCAAGAATTAATCCGCCATGAGACCCGCGAAAATACTTCCAACATTTGTTGGACGGCGGGAATAAGGCGAGTTTCGCCTACTGCTTTCTTAGCGCTTTGGTCCGGCCGATCCGCCACATCGCTTGGCGGACCGGCGCGGTTCTCAATGATTTCGGCCTATCGAACGGCTGCGCCAACGAATTTCACCTCGATCGGCCTCCGGATCAAACGCCGCGTCCTCTCTGCAAAAGGCAGCTTGTCTGCGAGGCAGGTCTCCAGAAGCAGACCAACTCCCCGGTGCCCGGCTTCGTCTGCAGCTTCAATCTCAAATTGATTGAGGTTGGACAATTTCCTCGACCGTCCCTCCGTACAGATTTAAGCCCCATGGCTCAATTTGCTCGGCCAGTCGAACGGATCGAATTCCTCCACACGCGCAACCGTTGTTTGAACCATGATCGGCGATCTACTATCAATGCCCCGCTCCTGGGTGAAGACGTGATAGCCTCGCCGATAGCACAATAGAATCAGAAGGATTTTACCGCCATACCACGGCTCGTTTTCGCCGACGCAGAATTGCACTTCCGCTCGCCGTTCCCGGTCCAAGAACGTGATGCTTCGGATTCGTTTGTCAGCCGCGTTGTGGAGTGCCCGGAAATCGTTATAGATATCCTCGGCATGTTCTGGCGGTTGGTCTGGAACGAAGAATTTCATGACTTATCTTTCGTAACCGGCGCGAGGTCTGGGCCGTGATTGTTAACATCCATATATACCTGAGTCAAACCAAATTCTTGTGGCGCCGAGAAACCTATTCACAAAAGGTGCGAGGCTACGGAGTTTGTTTCAGGTGTTGATACCAAGACGAGAATAGGACTGACTGGAAAGTTGTCCTGCGTCCCTAGCCGTCAACTACGGGCCGACGTCATTGCTTATTACGAATTCCCGTTCTACGCTCGACTCCGCTGCGCATTTCTACGGCGGAGAGACCACGAACCTCACCCTCCCAGCCGCAATACCTGCAGATAGCCCGGTATATCTTGTTCCTGATCTGGTCTTCGCTCGGTTTACCTTCAAAACGACCTTCAGCAAATGCTTCATTCCTTCCGCAATTGATACATCGAAAAACGACAAGGCACCAATGGGTCTTTGGATCCTTCATAGAACACTCCTGGCTCCGGAGGAACATGGAGCGACGTTCAGTGATTTCACCGAGAGCCTCCGACCGGCGACAGTAGTTGGACCGCGACGCCGCGCTGGCTGTCGTCGAGCAGTTCTACCCGAACGACTTGAGCGAGGTATTCCCGGTCATGGGGGCTCCGGGGGTAGTCATAAGGGCGTGTCACCAGCAAGCGCATGCCTTCTTCGTAGTGATCACCTTTGGTGAGAAAGTAAAACCCTTCCTGCGAGACATTACTGGTGGTTCCGATTTCCTCAAACAATTCACCGCGGGGTATGGAAGGGATGAGCCTCACAGGCTGGCCGATGTTGATTCGGCGGCTCCGGCGATGATACTTCCGGGCGGTTTCCTGCATAACTAAATCAGACTACAGTTTGAGCTTCTTGCACCTTAGAGTGTGCTTATCTTGGTACTCATATGGAATTTTGCGGGCCAAACCAGACCGTGGGCGGTCTGCTCACCGAACACGCGGGGGAACATTTCCTCGTCAATTCCCCTTCCCCTCAAAGAGAACGCGAGATAGGAGTAGAGATCGCTCGCGCATTCCGCAGCAGCGCGACTTTCTCCAATGAACAGCTAAAGAACATACATGAATCCTCTGCGCGGATGAGAAGGAGAGCAAGTGCGCCATCTCAGGATTTGTTGCTGCGGCCGTATTTGCGTGCAAGGCGGAGCGGGCGGCGCAACACGTCGACCAAACTGTTGTGACTAATTCCGACGTCCGCCTGCCAGTCGTCCTCGGTGGGAGAAAGAGTAAGTCTGAGAAGATAGGCCGGGGCAAAGAACCAGCTACCGCGCATTCGCAGACGGAACGCAGCGCGGTCGAAGAGAGTGGGAGATGCACCCCCTGTCGCGGCCAGCCAGGCACGGGCGCGCAGGGCCAGCGTGGAGGCACCCCGATCTCTGTGCATGGCCGAGAGCACCGGGTCTGGCAAACGGGCGCGCAGCAAATCTGACGCTAGCCATAGGCCGATGTCTAACATGCGTTCCGCTCCCAATTCCTTGGCTGTCTCGCTCACGCCCTGCCAATGGATGCCCGACTGGCGGGTGACCAGTGCGGCAACATCCGCAATCCAGCCCAAGCGTTCCCAGAGATGGGTGGCGCCGTGGACACAGATGTAGACCAGTTCGTCTTCGACAGCCAGGCCAGGAGCTTCGTGACCATCCAGGCGCACGAGAATGCGCCGGGCAAGAAGTTTCTCCAGAGGTAGGCGACGAGGAAAGTAACGAAGGGTGTAATCGTTGTGCAGTTCGACGAGCAGCTTTGGCTCGGGCATAGAGAAAAGATACTGCCCGGGAATCCTGCCGGCGTCGATGGCGCGGAGGGAAACGGTCGCCTGGTAACCTGCAGCCTGCAATGACTCCGTGGCCCGACGGATGTCGCACTGGCGGACGAGCAAGTCCAGATCGCCGTAGCTTCGCATCGCAGGATCGCCATAGGCCTGCATGGCCAGCACCGGCCCTTTAACGACGAGCGTGGGAATGTCTTTGGCCGCGAAGAGATCCAAGAGGCGAAATAGCTCTGCGGTCATTCTCAGCGTGGAGAACACCTGCGCGCGGTGGCGTTCGTGCAGCGTTTGCCTTATCTCCGCGGGCACAACATTCTCCTCGAGCTCAGGCAGACACTTCGCGAGATGACCGAGGGCTCCCTGTTCCTCCGCTAGGAAGAGCAATCGAGACCAATCCACCGCGCGTGCCAGCCCGGCAACCTGGTGGGAGTCAAAGGCGGGAGAGGAGCACTCCAGGAGTACTCGCCATTCGCCAGAGAACAACGTCAAATCGGATTGACTGGATGGGGGTAAGGAGTTCTCCATGGGGATCCGCGTTTAGTGTACGCGATTCAGCGATCTCTTTTGACATAGAGACCCACCAAAGGATGTCGTCAAGTTAACGCGACTGT
The DNA here is from genome assembly GCA_963795535.1 of Candidatus Acidiferrales bacterium. GTDB lineage: Bacteria > Acidobacteriota > Terriglobia > Acidiferrales > UBA7541 > Acidiferrum. The sequence continues at coordinate 418,735 of CAWCIG010000015.1, read as the reverse complement.
ATTCGATAGCGATTGTTAGCGTTCGCGCAGGAAAAAGACGAGCTTATCTTCCGTTCGCCGTGTGGTTGTCTTCTCCCCGGCCTCGTCTCCGCACATCGATTCCCAGGCGCTTGATCTTTTGATTGAGAGTAGACAACGGAATCAAGAAACGCTCGGCGGCTTCGGTCTGATTGCATCCGCAGCGTTCGAGCATGTCTACGATGATGCGGCGTTCGACTTCATCCATGATCTGGAAGAGCGTAGGATTGGGATTATCCGCTGCGGTGCGCGAGCCTGCCTCGCCGGGCAATGGGGGCAAAAATTCGGACATCTGCAAACGCACGCCGCGGACGATTTCCTTGCTGCGAATGGAGTCCGGCAGCAAATCGACATCGACACGTTCCTGCGTGCTGAGAACCACGGCGCGTTCGACGACATTTTCCAGTTCGCGGACGTTGCCGGGCCAGTCGTAATCCATCAACAGCTTCATCGAGCCGGAGGTGAAGTGCCGCATGGGCTTGGTATTTTCCAGGCAGAAGCGCTCCAGGAAATGCGCCAATAAAAGCGGAATGTCTTCGCGCCGTTCGCGAAGAGGCGGCAGGCGAAGATGAATTACATTAAGCCGATGATACAAATCCTCGCGGAAGCGGCCTTCCTTGACGAGCGAAAGAAGATCGATATTCGAAGCAGCGACGATGCGCACATCCACTTTGAGTTGCTCGGTGCCCCCAAGGCGCATGAATTCGCGTTCCTGGATGACGCGCAGAAGTTTGGCTTGTGTTTCGGGACTGACCGTGGCGATTTCATCGAAGAAGATGGTTCCCTGATCGGCCACTTCAAAAAGCCCCTTTTTGGACGAAACTGCGCTTGTGAATGCGCCCTTCACGTGTCCAAAGAGCTGCGATTCGAGCAGATCCACAGGAATCGATCCGGTGTTGACGGGAACAAAAGCCTTGTCCGCGCGAGGCGAAGCGGAATGAATGGCCTTGGCAATCAATTCTTTTCCGGTACCGCTTTCGCCGCTGATGAGGATCGTGGAGCGGGAAGGCGCCACCTGGGCGACCAGATCGAGCAGCGCGAGCATTTTTTCGCCCTTGCCGATGATGTTGGGGAAATTGAAACGCTGCTTCAGGGCGCGCTTGAGCTGCACGTTTTCGTCGCGCAACCGCCGCGCTTCGACCGCTTGCGCCACCTGCGCCAGGAGTTCGTCATTCGACCAGGGCTTGGTGATGTAATCCATGGCGCCGCTTTTGAAGGCGGCTCGCGCCATCTCGATTGAGCCATACGCGGTGATCAACACGATGGGAAGATGCGGATCCTGACGGTGAACGTCCTTCAGCATTTCAATGCCATTGCGATCAGGCAGGCTGACATCCAGCAACATCAGGTCAAACGGGCGCTCTTCCAGCCGCGATAAACCCAAGAGGGCGGTTTCCGCGCTCGAAACGGCGTAGCCTTCGGTCTTCAGCAAAAGCTCGAGGCCTTCGCGAATTTCCGATTCGTCGTCGACGACGAGGATTGAACCTTTAGACATGAACAGTTTTCCTGACTGCAGGGAACTCCACATGGAAGGAAGTTCCCCGGCCCGGTGTAGAGCGTACGTCGATCTTTCCGGCATGTTCCTTGATGATTCCGTAACTCACGCTGAGTCCAAGACCGGTGCCGCGGCCACCGGGTTTCGTGGTGAAGAACGGATCAAAAATCTTATGGATGTGATCGCGGGGAATCCCGTTGCCTGTGTCGACAACTTCGATTTCCACGCTACCGTTGTGCGTCGCGGTGCGAACTTCCAGCATTCCGCCGGCCGGCATGGCATCGCGAGCATTCAAAAAGAGATTCAGGAAGACCTGCTGCAATTTGTTCGCGGAACCACGGACCGGCGGCAGCGCCTGGGTCAATTGCTTGACTACCTGAATCCGCGCGGTCTTCATAGGATGCGAAACGAGCGACAGCGTCTCTTCGACCACATGGTTGACGTCCACATCGGCAAGCTCGCTCGGGCCGGTGCGCGAAAAATTCAGCAGGTTGTTGACGATTTCGCTGGCGCGGAAGGTTTGCTTCACGATTTTTTCGATGATGGCGTGCCGCGGATCGCCCTCTGGCATTTGCTTGGCGAGCATTTGAATGTAGTTGGAAATCACGGCGAGGGGAGTGTTTACCTCATGCGCGACGCCGGCTGCGAGCAAGCCGAGGGAGGTAAGCTTTTCGGTCTGGGACATTTGCTCTTCCATGTGCTCGCGCTGTGTAACATCGTCAAAGAGCAGCAGGCGGCCGATTTTTTCTCCCGACTTGCTGACCAGCGGCGTGATGGAAACATTGAGGACCACAGAGCGGCCCTGATACGCCAGGCGATGTTTGTAAATGCCGGTGACCTGCTCTTCATCGCCGCGTGCCTCGATTTCGACGACCAGATCCTGGGGCAGCAGTTGGCTGAAGGGTTTGCCGACGGCATCCTGCTGGCTTACGCCCATCAACTGCTCCATACGGCTGTTCCAGGCGTCCACAGTACCCAAAAGATCGACAGCAAAGACCCCGACGTTCAGCGATTCCACAATGTTTTCGCTGAAATCTTTCAGGCGCGCCACTTCGACGGCTTTTTGCTCGAGCGAGGTATACAGCTGCGAATTGTCGAGCGCAATGGCCACATAGCCGGCGATGGTCTGTACGAGTTCAACGTCATCGCTCGAGAGATAGTCTCCGTCGACGGTCTTGCCAAGACCGAGAACCGCAACGGTATGGTCGCGAATGCGGCAGGGGATGAAATAGTTCAGTTCCAACTGTTCCAGAGTGCGCCGAACGGAATCGTTAACGTCTCTAGCGCTACGGGGAGATTCAAAAAACAGCGGACCACTCAAGAATTCCTGGCGTGACGGCGCAATGAAGCTGAGGTCGAGCGGCTCTACGAGACGAACTCCCATGGAACGCGCCAGGCGCATCTCCCCGGGGCGGGTTGGATCTTCCACAAAAATCGCCAACCGGTCGACAAGCAGCGTCTGGGAAACGCGGTCCATCACCGAGCCGAGCATGGGCTCCAGGCGCACTTCATTCGTCAGCGTACGGCCGAATTCGATCAGCGTGCGACGGTAGTTCAGGCGGTCGCGATAGAAAAAGCGGTCGAGACGAGCCTGGATGCCTTCGCGAAAGGGTTGGAACAAAAACGCCGCAATGACGATAGCAATGATGCCCGCCACGGGTCCGCTGGTTTGTGCGTGGAAAATTTCGGCAATTAATGCGACCAAGCCGAAGTAGACCGCAGCAACCGCGGCGGTGGCGGCCGTGTATGCCAGGCCGCGCTTGAAGATGATGTCCACGTCCATCAGGCGGTAGCGGATGATGGCGTAGCCAAAACACAACGGAATCAGAACCAGGGTGATGGTGGAATACTGCGTCCACGAACGCGATTGCGGATCGGCGAGATAGGGGAGAACGTAAAACACCGTGAAGGGTAAGCTGCCCGCCAGCGTTCCGCCCGTGAGCCATTTCAACTGCTGGCGCAGAACACCGGAGCGCGTGCGGCGGAAGCTGATGTAAAACACCAGCGCGGCTGCCAGGAAGTAGACACCTAGGAAGCTATATTCAATCTGTTCGAGAACGACGCGCGAACGTATGGAGGGTACGAAGCCCAGCGCGTTGAAAGCTGTGAGCAGGTGGATCGTCAGCAACGCCGCCGGGATGGCATAGATGGCGCCAATTTTGAGAATGGATTTACGGTCGACGCCCGAGCGATCCGGGAAAACCAGGGCGAAATGCAACAGCAGCGTGGGCGCGAGCATTTGCGCTACGACACCGCTCCAATACACTTCGAGATCGAAGACGTCCAGCTTGCCGCTGTAGTGGAAGGAATACAGGATGAAGGACACCAGACAGAACACGTAAAAGTGCACGGCGCGCGGCGCATTCCATCTGCGGATGAAAATGAACAAGCCAATGAAGAGATACAGCAGGCCCACTATCCGCTCGTAGTTCTCTACGGCCAGTGGTTTCTGAGCCGGGGCGGTGATCAGACGGGTTTCAAACTCTTCGCCATTGCGGGACAGCTTGTAACGCAACTGCGTCCAAAGTCCGGCGCGAAATAGGCGTTGGGCGACATGCTTTTCATTCGGGAGGGCAACATCGTCGATGGCCAGCAAGCGATCGCCGGGCTGGATTCCGGCGGCGGCCGCAGGAGAGTTGGGAATGACCTTCCAGGCTTCGATGCCGTTGGTGCTATCGCTCCAGGCAACGCCATCGTCAACCAGGTCGTAACTAGAGCGCTGAAGGAAGTTCAGCCAAGCGAAAATGACTGCCGCTAGGGTCGCTAGCGCCAGTACAACCGCACCTACGCTGACACGTAGACTTTCCTTCATTCCCAAAGTCCCGTCACTCGTTACCCTGGTCATCTAGTGGAGCATGTCCTGTTCCAATCTTCGGTAGATTCTGTTTCAAATAAACACTGTAAGGACAACCATTTGCGGGGGATGAAGGGCAAAAGCAGGCGCTACTTCCACTTTCTGGTAGGCGAGATACAGCTTTCCACAACCCCGTGGCCTCTTTAGAACTGCAGGCTCAACCCACCCCTAAAGCTCCGAAATGCAGGTACTAAGAGCAGCTGCCCGTCACGGGTGTTGATGGGGACGTTGCCCTGCGCCAGCAAGTTGTCACACTCGGCGTTCGCCTCCCAGTGGCCTAAGGTCGACCACGGAAGCGGCTGGGTGATGCCGATCTGCAGGTACGGGTTCATGCCGTAGATCGCCTCGCCGTAGGGATCGACGCGAGACAATGCCATCCCATTGATCCATTTGTATCCAACCGTGAGTTTCGTCCGCGTAGCAGGGATCTTGCCGGTAAGCTTCATTGCCGCCGAATGCCGCTGGACGGTGCCGAGGGCATCTCGCAAGGCGCCATCAGCTACGGTGACGGGCGCGAGCGCACCAGAGAATGCGTAGATGGTCGTCAGCTCGAGATCGTCTGTGATCCTTTCCCGCAGCGCGACGCGCGCGCCCCAGGATACGGATGAGCCGCCATCGTAGGCGAACGCATTCGAATAATAATCCTGGAAATAATCACCAGCCGGCAAGTCGCTGCCCTTGCCGAACAGGGCTACATGGCTATTGTCATCATGAAAGACCGCAACCTGGAAAACTCCATGGTCGTCGAGTTTCCGGTCGGCGGCCACTTCTTCATGGCGGCCATTTTCCAGAACGGCTCTGCCATCGTGCCACAACAAGGCGGGGAAGGCGTCCAACTGATTCATGCCTTGGGACAACGGGTTCGGCGCGCCAGTCTCCGTTAAATACGTCACGGCGTTATCGCCGTTGATGGCCATGGCGGGTATGGCTGCATAAATCGTATCCACATACCAGCGTTCGGAGACCCTGGTTTCGAGTTCGAAGCGCGGGCGAATGCTCCACGCCGAAGGGCCGACGCCAACCAGAACATACTCGCCGCCGACACGCATGACGAAACGATCGCCGAACTTCATGGTTCCGTTTTGATCGATTCGCCCGCCGCGGAAGGTGGGGCCAACGGGGCCAAGCTTCGCTTCGCGCAGTACGATCGTGCTGCGCGGCGAATCATCCTGCGCGCCCATGGGCATCCACACGGTCGCCAATGCGCCTGCGGGTGCATCGCCGTCATAACTGACCTGGCCGGCAAAGACCAGGTGGTTATCGCGGTCGAACCGCTGGTCGTAGGCAAAAGCCGTGCCCGGCGCTCCATCAAAGTTCGAAACCGATCCCGGCCTGCGTGCTCCACCGGTGAATTCGACCGCGCCCGACTGCCGGGCCGTTCCCAAGTCCGCCACGATCGCCGAACTGTCGTCGGTGTCGTCTTCATGCCACTGCAAAACGGGGCGCATTCCGGAAGCGGAGCGCAGCACCCACTTCCAGTCATCCGGTTCCGCTGTGCCGTTCAAAGGCGCGCGGCGCAATTCCTCGACGGAGGCGAAGAGCGATTCCAGCTGCACGCGGACGACTGTGGTGAGATTGGAGGAAATCTGGATGTGCTTTTCGACGGCCGGCAGAAATCCCGCGAGCGTTACGCGGATGGAGTAGAAACCCGGCGGCAAATTCTCCGCGTGGAAATATCCTTCTGTGTTGGTGAGAAGCTGATGGCTGAGAATCACCCCCGGCGCTTCCGCGAGAACTTCGACGGTGGCGCCAAGTTGGGGAATCCCGGCGGGATCGCGCACAATGCCGGAAACCGTGCCGGCAGTGGATTTTTGTTTGGCTTGCGCGGCTGCAGGAGGAGCGCCGGCACACACACCCAGGGCGAGTAACAAAAAACCGAAGCACAGGAATTGACCGTGCTTCACTCGACTACCTCCCTGGCGTAACGTTCGCCGCAGCCTTCTGCTCGACCGGTACCTTGATCGAAAAATCCGCGGTGCGCGAGATCGTGGTCTGGGCCAATTTATCGGTCGCGCTGATTTCGAGAGTATACTTCCCGGGCGCTAAAGTGGCCAGAGGCAACAAGCGCTCGATGGTCACCTGCTCGCCTGTCTGCTTCATGTCCGCACTGTTCTCTTTAAACTGCATCACCTGCTGGTCGCCGCGCTTCACGGTATAGATGAAGGACGCATCGGATTTGTGCGTTTTCTCGTCTGGCTTCAGGTTATAGACCTGAAGATAGATGCCCATCTTGTCCGCCGTGGTAAAACTCGCATCCAGTTTGGGCCGGACTTTGGAAGAACCCAGCACGAACTGCCCGGTGCCAACTTGCTTGGCGGGAACGTGTTCGATCTGGTCGGCAAGAATCAAGGAGCTGGCTTCCAGCTTGTCTTCATCGTAGCGCGGCACAGCCAGGCGCGTGTTGATGGCGCCAACGTTTCCGCTACTGACATCCTTGATCACAAGATCCAACCGGTATAGGCCGGGGCGCAGCGGCAAGGACTTCTGATAGATGGATTGCTGCTTGACGGCCATGGGGAATAAGGAATCCGGGTAGTCCTTCATGACGGAATCTTCGAAAGTCTGCACGACTTTGCCGGTCAAGGAACTTACGCGGCCGAAAATATTCATTTCCGCGGAGTGCACGCCATCCTTGTCTTTGAACGAGAGCTGGTTGTTGGGAATCTGCACGGAGATCGGAACGAGCACGGTGTCGCTCGTGACCTTGAGGAAGTCCGTGCGATATTCGAACTTCAGGGAATCGCGGACCACGCGCGAAGTGACGATCGCTTCCAGGTCCTTATATTTCACCTGGGGTGGGCGCTGCACCTTTGCGTACAATTCCAGGCGGTTGAATTCTTCCAAGCTGGCTGGTGTTCCGCCCAAAGCTGTAGGCAAGTTGGTTCCATCGGAACGCGTAAAACGGCAGGTTTTCGAAGCCATACCCATCGATTCGAGAAGACTCAAGCCCGCGCCAGGGACGTGGAGCAACGCGTCTTTTTCCGATGGATCCATCGTCAGGTGATACTCACCGCTGCTTGAGGGGTCCACAAATTCCAAAATTACGTTTTCCTGAATTCCTTCGAGGTACCGATAGCGCCAGGTCTCCCAAGGATAGGTGGTTGTCGAGCCGCCGCCTTCTTCCATCGGTCGATCGTATGTGCCGCCTGTGGGGTGCGATTCGATTTCATCGGGAGGTCCCCAGATGATGTAAATGCGGCCACGATCCGTTTTCCATCCAGGGATACCGGAAGCGAAATGCTCGTTGGCGTAAGCGATGCGGCGATAGTGCTCTTCTTTAAAATCATTATCCGGAAGATCGGGGTTAGTGCTGCGGCGCAGCCAGAAGGCTTCAATAAATTGCTCGCGCTCTTCGTTGGTATTCAACTGCAAGAAAGCGGTACGTTCTTCCGGGGAAATAATGTAGACAACGTCTTCGTTCAACCAAGTCTTGTAGGGGCCCTCGAGTTCCTTGAGGGTTTTCTTCATCTTTTGCTTTTGTTCTTTGCTGAGCTTCTGGTTCTGCGGAATGTCCGGAAGGGCATTGGGGTCTTGCGGTTCCTGAGCGACGACAGGAAGACAAAGGAAAACGAGCGAAGTCAAAACGGCCGAAAATTTTCTGAGAAGATTTCGCATAGCAGACACCCCTACGACGGTCTGATTCTAATCCCTGGCTTCGGCCCCGTCAATTCGGTGAATCTCTTTCATTCAAATGCACTTCTCCCCGTTTGCCAGGTTAGACGGGAGGGATCGTAGGGAAGTTGCCTTCTTTTGGCCGAAATCAACCGCAGAAGATAAGAAGAATCTCACGATGAGATTAGTAGTACTGGTATTCAGTTTTGTGGAATTACTACTGGAGATGGCGATGCTTCGACTCGGAACCAATCAGCGTGTCGAAAATGGCGAGGACATGGCGCCGGTATTCGACCATACGCGAGAACACACTGCGAAGCTGCGGCTCGCGCTCGGCGTCTTTGTGCCACTTGGCCAGAACCGCGGCAGGAACTTCAATGTCTCGACGCAATTGTTCTGGGGAATGTCCGCGAAGGAACAAACCGTAAAAGAACGCAGCTTCGCGTTGCGGAAACGCGAGATCCGCAATCACATCGGCCGGCAGGATGGGAGCGATTGTCGCCATAGCAAAAACGCAGTTTACTCAAAACTTCGTCCGCGTCAAGTAGAACACTGGTTTTCCTGTCACGAGGCAGTCACGGGGGGCCCCGCGTCTCGAGCCGCCATACAACGGAACGGCACTTGACCGGTTCTAACCGGACATAGGATGCTAGACGCCATGGCCAGGTTACGAAAGTCGGTGGCAGGGCGCGTAGTAGGCAAATTTCTGCGCTTCGGCGTGCTGCGCGGATTGCGTTCGGTCGAAATTGAACCGGAAGCGTTTCGGCGCAACCTGGCGGAAAAGCACGGGCTATGGGTGCCGCATTTCGGGCGGATGAAAGACGTTCCGATGGAGAAGCTGGATACGATCGCGGAGCGATTGATCCACGACGCGCAGCGACTGGCCATGGCGCAGGGAGCGGGTTTCGGGCTCGGCGGCATGATGACGGTTATCCCCGACACCGGATTTTTGACGATCATCACACTGCGACTGATCCAGAAGCTCTGCCTGCTTTATGGCTTCGAGGAAAATGGCACGGAGCGGCGCACACAAATGTGGATGGCGGCCGCGACCGCGGCCGGAGTGGACTTCAGCAAGGATTTGGCCGAGAAGCAGATGATCGAGAAACTCGCGCCGCGGATTGCCACGCGCCTGGCGGTGCATCTGGGCGAAGAGAGCGCGGAAAAATGGGTGGGGCGGCTGGTGCCGCTGGCGAGTTCCGCAATTGGTGGGGCACTGAATTATTCTTTTGTGAAAAGCTGGGGCCGCCGGGTGCAAAAACACTTGCGCGAAAAGCATATGGCGGAGCGCGCTGCGGCTGCAGCAAATGTAGCGACCCTGAAGCCGGTGATCGTTCGATAGTCGTTGCCCTCCGTCGGTCCTTCCCCGCGAAACACGTTGGCCAAACCGAGTGTCGTGGCCGCACTCCACACTTCGCCGCAACACGCGCAAAATAAGTTCAGAACCAGACTGGAAAGAGAACAGTACGCAGAAGGTTTCGAGAGGGGCGTTCATGCGACGATTTTGTTTCGCTGCGGTCGTGATTATTTTCGCGTTCGAATGTTCGCTGCCCGCCGGCGTGGCCGCTGGTTCCCCTCGGGCCGCGAGGCAGGACGAAGCGCAGGTCGGCAAAGTAAATTTCCCTACGAACTGTTCTCGGTCGGTGCAGGCGAAGATGGAGAGAGGTTTGGCGCTGCTGCACTCGTTCGAATACCTCGAAGCAGAACAGGAGTTTACGAACGCCTCGCAGCTTGATCCACGATGTGCGCTGGCGTATTGGGGACAGGCCATGGCTCTTTATGAGCCGCTCTGGAATTTTCCGAGTGCGCAAACTCTCGCGCTCGGACGTGAGGACATCGCGAAGGCGCAAAAGCTGGGCGCAACCGATGCGCGCATCCGTGCGTACATCGCAGCGGCGGCTGCATTCTACGAGCGCGCTCAATTGAGGCCGGCGGCGCGCGTGGCGGCGTATTCGTCAGCAATGGAGAAGCTTTATCGCGAGCATCCCGAGGACAATGAAGCCGGGGAGCTGTATGCGCTGTCCTTGATTGCCATGGCGCAGATGGGCGTGGACGATCTTGCGAACCGCAAGAAGGCGGTTGCGATTCTCAATCCGATTTTTGCGAAGTATCCCGATAATCCCGGTGCGGCGCATTACCTGATTCACGCGACCGATGTTCGGGAACTGGCGCCGGAAGGACTGGCCGCGGCGCGGGTGTATGCAAAGATCGCGCCGCAGTCTGCGCACGCGTTGCATATGCCTTCGCACATTTTCCGGCGCTTGGGGATGTGGCAAGAAGTAATCGATTCGAATCTTGCGTCGGCTGCCGCGGCGGCGGGCGCGACCAGGGAGCATCATGGCGACGCCGGGTATCAATTTCACGCGCTGGATTTCCTGGACTATGCCTACTTGCAGAGTGGGCAGGAGGCGAAGGCGCGTGAGTTGGTGGCCGAGTTGAAGAAAGTGCCGCAAGGGAGCGCTTCTGACGTGATCGACGCGCAAAACCGCTTTGCGGCTCGGAATGCGATGGAGCTGCACCGGTGGAAGGAGGCGGCGGCCCTCGAAATTCCCAAGGAGCGGCTGGTGTGGCTGGACTATACCTATTGGACGCGAGCGATCGGAGCGGCACGCAGCGGCGACGTCGAGGGCGCTCGTGACGGAGTGCAGAAGTTGGTGGAGATTGCCCAGGCGGTCAAGTCCGCGCAAATGCAGAAGGCCGGCGGCGGGCTGGCTGCTATGGGGATGGCTGTCGACCCTAGCGAAGCGGCGGCATGGTTGGCTTATGCGGAAGGCAAGCACGACGAAGCCGTCCGCATTTTGCGTGGCGCCGCTGACCATGAGGATGGGCGAGACGATGAGCCGTTCGCAACGCCCGCGCGCGAGATGCTTGCCGATGTGCTGCACGAATTGCAGCGGCCAGCGGAGGCGCTTGCGGCGTATAAAGAGGTTCTCAAGAACTATCCGAACCGCTTCGATGCGTTATATGGCGCAGCACGTGCCGCTGATGCTTTGAAGGACAGCCACACCGCCTCAAATTTTTACGTGAAACTCATTTCCATTTGCCCTCCAAACGCGGATCGCCCGGAGCTCCAGGAGGCTCGGACCTACATCGCAGCGCATCGTAACTGAGGTTGCGCGTACTAGCCCCCTTGTTAGCTTGTAACTTGCACACTGGCGGTTCACGGCGAAGGTGAATATGATTGAGCCAGGCGGCGCACGAGTATGCAGCCTTCAACGAACGAGCGTTTTTTCCTGGGCGTGAATTATCCCTGGCGGAATTATGGAGAGGATTTTGGCCGCGTGGGCAGCGAGCACCGGGGGATCAGCCTGCCGGACGCGCGAGAGGCGATCGCGCGCGACTTCTCAGAAATTCGCGACACGGGCACGACGGTGGTGCGGTGGTTTTTGTTTGGCGACGGCCGCGGGGGGTTCCTCTCGGATAAAGGGATTCCACAAAAACCGGACGATAAGTTGCTCGCGGACGTGGCCGCGGCGCTTGAAGTCGCACGGGTTCATCAACTGCAACTTTGTTTTTCTCTGATCGATTTCCTTTGGCTGCAGGAGCATGCTGGAAAACGCACGGCGCACTCTCACGAACACGTCTTGCACTTTGCCGCCGGCCGCGAAGCGTTTCTCGAAACTGTGCTGATCCCGCTGTTCCGCGAATTTCGCGGTCACCCGGCGCTGCTTGCGTGGGAAATCGCGAACGAGCCGGAATGGGCTATCCATCAATTCCATGCGGCGCGCGAGGCGAAACTGAAATTCGCCGATTTTCGCGCCTACGCCGAGGAAATTGCGCGGGCGGTCCACGAATTCGCGGGAGTGCCGGTGACGCTCGGTTCGGCGCGGCTGATGTGGGTGCGCGCGTGGAGCGAGATGGGTCTCGATCATTACCAGGCGCATTTTTATCCCGCGGGTGAAGCGGAAACGCGCCACGACCTGGCGCAAGAGCTTGCCGCGCTCGTGCCGCTCGATAAACCACTGTGGCTGGGCGAACTTCCCGCGCGCGATGTTTCGCGGCCGCACTATTCGTTGCTGAACGCGCTGGCAACATGCCGCAGCGCCGGGCTCTCCGGCGCCGCCGTTTGGCGCTGGACCGAACCGCAATCGCACGGCGGTGATCACTCGATCGGCCGCGTGAATCCAGCCGACTTGATTGCGTGGAACACGCCGGAGCGAACAGCGGGTCAGGGCATCTGAGCGCGAACAGGGGGAGCTTTGCGCGAAATATTTTCTAAACGCAATCGAACACCCCCTGTGCTGGTGACATTGCTAGTTATTTTCCTGGCGGCACCATTCACACTTTTCGCGCAAGATCAGGAAGAGTCGCGAGGCGCGCCGGCCGAGCCTGCGGATGCGCCCGAGATTCGCGCGCAAATGGCGGTGGCGGAAAATCTCCTGGGGAAGACTCCGGATCGCGGCGCCATATTTTATTTTTTGGCGGTCTCGAAAGCTTCGCTTCGAGAGATACTTCCGGCCATCGAGGACCTGCAGAAATGCGTAGCCCTCAAAGAGGGCTTCGATCCCTCCGGAGACAGCGCGTTCGCGGCCATCAAGACTTCTTCCGATTTTCGCCACATCGTTGAGCAGGTTCACAAGGATTTTCCGGCCGTGAATGAGTCGCACGTCGCGTTCACAAGCACGGAAAAGGACATTTTCCCCGAAGGGCTCGAGTACGATCCGGGCAACGACACGCTGTACATGAGCAGCATGTATCACCCGAAAATTCTGAAGGTCGGGCATGACGGAAAGATGGACGATTTTGTGCCGGCCGCCCGCGACCACCTGCTGCCAGTGTTCGGTATTCGGATCAGCCCTTCCGACGGCACGATCTGGAGCGCTTCGGCCGACGAAGATGCGGGAAAATCCGAACTTTTGCATTTCGATCGCGGCGGCGCGCTTCTCGGCCGCTATCCCCCTGCCGACAATGGGAAACACATATTCAATGATCTTGTGGTGCTGCGCGACGGAAGCGTTTTTCTGACGGACTCGCTCGCAAACGTGGTCTATCGTTTTCGTTTGAAGGACCAGACCTTCACGGAACTGCGGGTTCGCCGGCCGCTGCTGTCTCCGAACGGGATTGCCCTCACCGATGAGGAAAGCACTTTGTATGTGGCCGACCAATTGGGGGTTTTGCAAATCGATCTGAAAACCGGGGCCAGCGCCGAAGTGGATCCTGGTGCGCACAATACGGTTGCGGGAATTGATGGATTGTACTGGCATAAAGGCAGCCTGGTTGCCGTGCAGAATGGGATCGGTACACCGCGCGTCGTGGAATTCCACTTGGCTGCCGACGGGCTCCACGTGGTGAAGACCACCGTGTTTGCGAATTCGCTGACAACGCCAACAACTGGCGCACTTCGTGGCGACGATTTTTATTTCATTGTGAACAGCCAGGGAGACAATTTGAACGGACCGCACATCATGGATGTCACACGGCTGCAACCAGTGAAGATCGCGGTCGTCCATTTGCTTTGAAGCGCCGCTCGAGGTGTCCGATGTGGCACGCTAGTGGAATTCTCTGCAGGTTCGCCGTAAAGTGAAGGGACAGGCGAAACCGTGAGGAAAGAAAGAGGATGAGATGAAAAACCTGGGCAAACACGCAAGTATTTTCGCGATTGTCGTTCTGTGCGCGGCATTGCTGATTCTTCCGCAATTCGCCGCAACGCAAACGCAGCAGCCGATGTCCGGCATGGATCACGGCGCCGCGAATCCCAGTGAACCTGTGCCCGCCTTTCACGCACAACCGCCGACAGGAGAATTACCACCCACCATGGAGGCATCGATTTACAGTGACAAGCTTGTTTTTAATGCGTATGTGGTGGCCGGCCGCGTGAGAAAAGTTTTGTATCAGGAGCCGTGCTATTGCCACTGCGACCGCAGCAACGGTCATGCCAGCCTGCTCGATTGTTTTGTGGGCAGCCATGGCTCCGGCTGCGACATCTGCCAGAAAGAAGCGTTTTACTCCTACGAGCAGAGCCGGCATGGCAAGACCGCCGCGCAGATTCGCGCAGGCATCATCCACGGGGAATGGCAAAACGTAAGCCTAGCGAAATATGAGAAGGATTACCTGCCTCCACTGAACACACCCGCAAAATAAGCGCCGCTTGATGCAACCCGCGAATGAGACGTAAGCGACATGCATCGGAAACGCGGGCTACGGCGTTTTGCGCGAACACGGCGTGAATTTCACGGAACATCGTTACGCCTATGTGGAGCATGGCGGCACCGCGGAATCTTCCCGCGGTTTTCTGGTGGCCATCGCCCCGCAAGTTCTGACGGAACTGCTGCAAACTCGCGCTGTCGACTGCGCTGCTCCTGACGAATAGCGGCGCGGCTGCGGCAGGTTGCGCCTTCTGCTAGAATCCCGCTGGTTGTTTTTTTGCGGTGGTTCCTGCTGGTAGGAACTTCGCGTTCTCCGCGCTCAGATCAACATTGGAGTGAATCGTGGACCGGAAACGTTTTCGAATGTTTGTTGGATTTGGAACGGTCGTAGCTCTGGCGGTCGTGTCGCTGTTCTTCTCGCATGTGGCCGCCCAGGCTGCAGGTGACGCGCCTTCCTGGGGATTTTCGCTGAGCAATCTCGATCGCTCCTGCAAGCCGTGTGACAACTTTTACGAATTCGCCATGGGCAGCTGGATGAAGGCGAATCCCATTCCCCCAGAATATTCGTCGTGGGGCACGTTCACGCAGCTTCGCGACAACAATCTTACGGCCATGCGCACGCTTCTGGAAGCGGCCGCGCAAGCTCATGCCCCGGTCGGCTCGAATGAGCAGAAAATCGGGGACTTTTACGCAAGCTGCATGGACACGGCGGCGATTGAAGCTGCCGGACTGCAGCCCATCGCCGGCGAGTTCGGGGTCATCGACGAGATCAACGACCGGAAGTCGCTAGACGCCGCGATCGCCAAGCTGCAGCAACGTGGAGCCGGCGTGCTGTTTCGTTTCTCCTCTGGCCAAGACATTAAAGACAGCACGCGGATGATCGCGCAAGCGAGCCAGGGTGGCTTGGGCATGCCGGACCGCGATTACTATTTTCGCGACGACGAAAAGTCCAAACAATTGCGCACGGATTACGAGCAGCACGTCGCGAAAATGTTCGCGCTCGCCGGCGATGCTCCAGACAAGGCTGCCGCCGAGGCCAAGACGGTGATAACGATTGAAACCGCCCTGGCGAAGGCTTCACGTACGCGCGTGGAGTTGCGCGATCCCGAGAAGAACTACCATCCGATGCCGCTGGCGGAGATGAAGGCGCTCACTCCGGACTGGCCCTGGGAAAATTATCTCGAGGAAGTGGGCTCGCCCACGGTCGAGCAGGTGAATATCCGTCAACCGGAATTTTTCAAAGCAATGAACGAAGAGCTTTCGAGCGTTGCTCTGACCGATTGGAAGATTTATCTGCGCTGGCATGTGATTCACGCGAGTGCGCCGGAACTGCCCGAGCGATTTGTAAATGAGAATTTCGATTTCTATGACCGGAAGCTGACCGGCACGAAGGAAATTCTGCCGCGCTGGAAGCGTTGCGCGCAATCCACGGATCGCAATCTGGGGGAAGCGCTTGGCCAGGTGTACGTGGACAAATATTTTCCTCCGGCGGCGAAGGCCCACGCGAAGGAAATGGTGAACAACCTGGTCGCGGCCCTGCGCGAGGATATTCCGACGCTTTCCTGGATGGGGCCGGGAACGAAAAAGGAAGCGCTGGCAAAACTAGAAGCGTTCACCGTGAAAATCGGTTATCCGGATAAATGGCGGGACTATTCAAAACTCGAGATCGGTCGCGCATCCTACGCCGGCAACGTGCGGCGCAGCGTGGAATTTGAATTTGCGCGGCAGTTGGCGAAAATCGGCAAGCCCGTGGACCGCACCGAATGGGGCATGACTCCGCCCACAGTGAACGCGTATTACAGTTCGAGCATGAACGAAATTGTCTTTCCGGCAGGAATTCTCCAGCCGCCCTTCTACAGCCCCAACGCCGATGATGCGGTGAATTATGGAGGCATGGGCGCGGTCATCGGGCATGAAATCAGCCACGGGTTCGACGACCAGGGATCGAAGTTTGACGGCAAGGGCAATTTGCAGGAATGGTGGACGCCGGATGACCGCAAAAGTTTTACCGAGCGCGGCGATTGCGTGGTGAACCAGTTCAATGGCTACGAAGTGGAGCCTGGATTGCACCAGAACGGCAAGCTGGTGCTGGGCGAAAGCATTGGCGATCTGGGCGGGCTTTCGATCGCCTATGCCGCATACGAAAAATCGATTGCGGGCAAGCGACCGAAAGATATTGACGGGTTCACACCGGGGCAGCGATTCTTCCTTGGTTGGGCGCAAGTGTGGGGCGCGAATCAACGCGCGGAGGCAGCACGGCTGCAAACCAACACCGATCCGCACCCCCTGGCAAGATTCCGCGCGAATGGTCCGCTTTCGAACATGGAAGCCTTCGCGAAGGCGTTTGGCTGCAGAAAAGGCGATGCGATGGTGCGCGAGCAATCGTGCAAGATCTGGTGACGACGGTTAGCGTTGCTGGCCGGTTGCGTCGCGTGCGTTCGAACGGGCCGGTGCTATTGTGCTGGCTCTCCGTCTTGTTTCTGCTCACCCCATCTGCGAACGCCAAATGGAAATATCTGCGCGCGGGCAATACCCGTGATTCCACAGTGGTACCGCGAGCCGGCTTGGCACTGATGGGTGGCGGGTCGAAGCAGGATGCGGCGTATCAATTTCTGTGCGAGCGCGCCAATGGCGGAGATTTTCTGGTGCTGAGCGCAAACGATGAGGACGACTACTTAAAGACGGAAAACGCGAAAATCCGCGCGATTTGCCCGCTGAATTCCGCAGCCACGCTTTCCTTTTTCAGCCGCAAGGACGCCAGCGATCCCGACGTCGCGAAAATTATCGAACAGGCGGAGAGCATTTTCATTGCCGGTGGCGATCAATCCGATTACGTCCGCTACTGGCAGGACACGCCAGTCGAAGCGGCATTGAATCGGCACATTGCAGCGGGCAAGCCCATCGGAGGATCCAGCGCCGGGCTGGCGATTCTTGGTGAATTTTCGTTTTCTTCGATGATTGATACGATTCATTCGCCCGAAGCGCTCGCGAATCCTTACGGCAACGAAGTAACGCTGACGCGCGATTTCCTGCAGATACCCCTGCTTGCCGCTACGATTACGGATACGCATTTCGTGAAACGCGATCGCCTGGGCCGGTTGCTCGTGTTCATGGCTCGCGTGCTGCAGGATGGATGGGCCGCGCGCGTACGGGCCATCGCGGTCGATGAGAATGCAGCTTTGCTGGTTGAGCCTGACGGAAATTCGCGCGTGACCGGTCTAGGCCCGGTCTACTTTCTGGAGTCCAGCAAGCCGCCCGCTCTGTGCGTTTACGGTCAGCCGCTGACGTTCCGAGACGTTGCTGTCGAACGCGTGCAGCCGGGAAAAAGTTTTCAACTGAAGAAGTGGATTGGCGAAGCCGATAATTACGGCCTTAGCGTCACGAAAGGAATTGTCGAACCCGCCGGCAGTTCCCATGGCATCTACTGAATCTTACTTTTGCGTTGCGTTGTGGGCCCAATCACAGATTGCGATCAATTCGTTCGTGTAAACTGAAGTTATAGGAACGCAACAGTTCGAAATTTCCCGGACTCCTTGACGCTCGATTCGAGGTGGCACGATGACGCCGGCACAGCGAGAACTCCTGCAGGAACTGCAAACCTTTGCGCAGTCGGCGCCCACAGCGCAGGCGCTGATGGAACGAATCTCTAAGCGCCTGCATGAAACGATGACGCGGTACAACTGGGTCGGGTTTTACTTGGTTGATCCGGCCGATGCCGGATATTTGATCGTCGGACCATTCGTCGGGAGCTTTACTCCCAATGCGCGTTTTACAGTCAACAGCGGCCTCTGCGGCGCGGCGGCGACCAGCGGGCAGGTTGTGGTGGTCGATGACGTGACCAAGGATCGGCGCTACCTGGCGGGATCTTCGATGGTGAAATCGGAAATTGTGGTGCCCATTTCCGTGGAGAAGAAGCTTGCGGCGGAACTCGATATCGAAAGCTATTTTACGGACACGTTTTCAAAGAGCGAGGAGGAATTTGTAGTGGCTTGCGCCAACGTGGTCGGCAAATATCTGGCGAGGGGATAACGAGCCGTTTGTGCGCTTGGGCTTTTTGTATGAAAGCCGCGGCGAGCCGCCCGCAGTCAACGCTAAAGCATCCCAAGATGGTCCGGATATTTTGACTGCAGCGAGCTGACCAAGACCTCGAACTCCGGCAGATCGCGCAAATTTTGCAGGCACGGATCTTTCACAAAAAATGGCCAGCACGCAAATCCCGTGCTGACGCTGCGTTCCAGCCATTCGAAGGCCGCGGTTTTCTGTCCTAGCACCGCGAAAATACAGGCAACCTGATAATACGTGTGATGGGCGTGTCCGAACGATTTCGGGATCGCGCACGCCTGGCTGACGCATTCAAGTGCCCGTTCCGGTTTTCCCGTCAGGGCATAGAAGAGGCCTTCGAGACTTAGCGTGAGGGGCTCTTCGGGCAAAAGCCGGATTGCTTGGTCGAGCAGAATTTTCGCTTCGTTCCAGTCGCCGGTCATCATGGCCAGCTGCGGCGCGAAATACACCGGATATTTGTTGCCGGGGTTTTCGGCACGCCACGCTCGAATTTCTTCGCGACCCAGATCGTAGTCGAGATTCCAGATATAAACTTGCACGATGCTGTGGCTGATCGCTTTTTGCGGATGGAACGCGCGGCCCTTCTCATACATTTCCCGGGCACGATCAAGCAAACCGATGTGCGCCAAAATTGTGCCCAGGCGGTTGTAGGCGTGCGGCAAATTGTTCTGTAGGGCGAGCGCGCGACGCAATTCGGCAATCGCTTCCAAATGCTGGAAATTCTTCGAAGGTCCCCAGAGCAGGAACGCTTTGGCCACGTGTCCTTCGGCTAAATCCGGATCCACTTCGAGAGCACGACGGCAGTGAAATTCCGCTTTCTCCAGCCACGAGCTCGCCGGATCGAATTCGAAGTGGCGCGTGGCACAGACGTAGGAAAGGGTGGCGTGGGCGAGAGAGAAGCCGGGATCGCGAGCAACCGCGGTGCTCAGGCAGTTCGCCGCTTCGTCAAGCAACGCGGAATCTCCGGAAGA
Organism: Candidatus Acidiferrales bacterium; assembly: GCA_963795535.1. GTDB lineage: Bacteria > Acidobacteriota > Terriglobia > Acidiferrales > UBA7541 > Acidiferrum. Next base: position 399,637 of record CAWCIG010000015.1, on the reverse strand, counting down.
ACTGAGGCGGTAGCCGCGCATGAATTCCGCGTAGGCGAACGGATCTTTGCTGTAGCGCGGGCGACGTTCGAGCTGCGCCTGGCTCAGAGGGCGATTCAGTGTCTTCGCGATTTGCCGGGCGAGTTCGTCTTCCAGATCGAACAGGCGGTCGAGGTCAAGAGTGCATTTCCGGCTGAAGCAAGGGCTTTGCCTGTGCGTGTCAAACATTTCGAGCGACAGCTGCCATTGGCCCTTTGCTTCGCGGATCGCGCCGTGGACTAGGAAACGGACGCCGAGATGCGCGGCGACATTGGGAGCGGACATGTCCGGCGGTAAATTCAGCACCGCGGAAGTAGGCAGCACATTTACACCCAGCAGATTCGCCAGGCGCGACAGGAGGCCGTCGGCAAAACCCAGGCACACACCGTGATCGTCACGAACATTTCCGAACGGCAAAAAGGGAACTACGGCGAGCGATGGATGATCGGTTCGCGCAGTAGTAAGTGCTCGACCGCGTTCGGTTTGCGTGAATTCGGGATTGGATTGCGGGAAGCGGGCGCCAATCACGCGAACCGGGCCGATGAATCGATAGCCTTTGCCGACTACGGTCTCGAGGAAGCGTGGCTTGTCCGGATTGTCGGCCAGTGCGGCGCGGATTTTTCGGACGATGTTGTTGATGTTCGGTTCGGTTTCGACGAAAAGGTCGGAACGCCAAAGCTTCTTAACAATGTCGTCGCGGGAAACGAGCTGGTCTCTGCGACTGACGAGGAAGATAAGCAGCTCCATGGGTTTTTTCTCGAGCTTTACGCGCCGGCCGTGGCGGCGAAGCTCGTAGCGACCGAGGTCCAGCTCAATTCCAGTAACGGCTTGCGTTCGAACACCCATGAGCCACTCGTCCCGGCATTATCCTATAAGATTGAGTAGTTTACGGCGATAGAAAAAAGATAGATAAAAGGTATCCCCTGACAATTGAAAACACCTTACCGATGGAGGAGGATGCTGGCCGATGAAGTTCCAGCTACGGAGGGGAACCCAATGAAACGAAATCTTTCGCTGTTGCTGGCGACACTCGTGGGCGCAACCGGTCTGGTCTGTACGATTGGCGCCCGAACCACTTCGCCAGAAAAGAATGCATTCACTCCCGATACTATGCCGTACGGCCCCGCACCGGCCTTCGTGCCTGCGGGCGCGCAGCTTGCCGTCCTCGAGGGCGATCCCGGCGCCGCAAGCGGTGATTACACGATCCGCTTGAAGATGCCGGACGGCTACCGCATCGCGCCCCATTGGCACCCTAACCGCGAAAACGTGACCATCGTGTCCGGCACGTTTAAGGTGGGAATGGGCGACGAGTTCGAGGAAAGCAAAATGGCAACGTTTCCCGCAGGGAGCTTTGCTTATCTCGATCCCAGCATGCACCATTTTGCGATGGCCAGCGGAGAGGTTGTTGTTCAGGTCCACGGACAAGCGCCGCTGCAATTCAATTACGTAAACTCGAACGACGATCCCAGCAAGAAACACTGATCGAATCCGCGAAGGCGGAATACTGGAGACGGAAGGCGTCGCCGGCCCACTATTTTCTGGGGATGCCCAGGCGCAGGCAATCGTCGGATAATTCAGTACAGCACTTCGTTCTCACCTTTTTCAGCGATCAGCGTCTGGAACTGCGCCACAATCTTGTCCCGTCGCGCCATCACCGCGTTCACTTCCTTTTTGGTGAGATAGTTCTTGGTTTTTTCTGTCAGCATATTCGCGTCCAGCCCCTTCAGTTTCTCCAACAGCTGCCGGTCGCAGCGTACCAAGTCGTCGGTCTTCAGTTCTGTGGTGATGCGAAATGCGCGGGTGAAATCAATCCTCCAAATCTTCCAATTCTCACCGATTAGCACGTTGGTCAGGTTGGGATCGGAATCGGAAACCAATTGATCGAACACCCGAATCTTGTACATCTGATTGTTCCAGGCATCCTTATCCGGCGGCTCTAATTTTTTTTTGTGGCGATCCGCCTCATCCATCTTCACCGGCAACCACCAACTCAGCGAGCCTGTATTGCCTAGCCATTTGCGTTCGACATACACCGGCAGCATGTCATCCATGCCAAGCAACTCAGCCAGCGCATAAGCAGCGATATTGTACTTGTAGGAGTCCACGAAGTTCAGTTCTGTGCCGCTGTCCAGCTTCATCTCGGCTTTGTGTTCATTAATAGGTTGGAAAGAGGCGTCGTGGGTAATAGTGCCGTCGGAGAGCGTAAGCCGCGAGGTGTGAGTGATACCTTTCTTGGCCTCCTCACTGTGCACCACCTTGGCCGTGAGAAGGAACTGCTTAATCTGTTCCTTGGTTAGGGTTGGCTCGTCCGCGGCAACCGCGAAGAGTTGGTAAGTCAGACACACCAACGCTGCAAGGATCAACCCGCGCCACCGCGGATGAAGTGAATTCATGGAAGATCCCCCGTCGAGCGACCGAACTCTACTTCTTTCGGCCGCGATTGACAACCTAAAATAGCCCCGAAATAGCCGGAATGGTCGCGTAATACCGATAGCGGCGCTTCCCTGAACAGACGGAACTTGCACAACGGAGACGCCTGATACGCCGAATGGGAACGCGAACCCAACTTAAGAGCTGCGCCCCATTTAAGAATCCGCTTTATCCTCTTCGAGCCGAACTTTGGCGGCGCGCGCGGTTTCCCGTAGGAGCGGGTCTGCGTGGCTTAAGCAGCTCTCCAGTTCTTCCGCCATGGACTGCATCCGGAAGGATCCAATCGCATATGCGCCGCACGTTTTCAGCCACGGGTCTTCATTGGAAACGAGTTCGTTGACTGCCTGCTCGCGGCTCTCTAACTTCGTGCGCACCAGCTTGTTCGCCAACCGCGCGCGCTCTTTCGGCGTTACCCGCCCATCCAGCAGTGGCACAAGAGTGACACGCAACGCCGACTTCAAAACGTTTTCCAGGAACTCCAGCGCGTTGTCATACACGGTTCTGTCCTTGGATTGCAGTCCAAGATAAACCGCGTGCAAATCCACCTGGGGATACAACAGGCCCAGCAGCCTGAAGATCCTCTCCAATTCCTGCTCAAGCGAGCTCGCCAGCGCCCCTCCCACCACATCTTCGGTGCTTCCCGGACCCGAGATGGCCTCCAAGATCTGATAGGTACGGTAGTGCCCCAGGATCTCCCCCGCCAACACCGTCTCCAGCATCTGAAAGTCGAGCGGAATCTCCGGGTGGTCGCGGTGAAGCTTGTTCAAAGCGCTGATGACCATGAACCGCAGGGTCGCGTCGCCTTCCATCACGTTCTCCAACAAGGCGTGCGCGGCGGCGGGCGTTCCGATGCCGGTCAGGACCGCAGGAATTTCCCTGCGTTCCTCCGTCGGCGCGCCGGGATCTCCCAAGCGGTCACTCAAAAGTCCGACGACCGAATCCCCAAATACCACGAGCGCCTGTGTCGCATTTTCACGAAGCGCTGGGTCACGAAACTGCTTTAACAATTGCGGAGCCAAAGTCTCTTTTCGCAGCAGACCCACGGAGCGAATCGCTTCCCGCACCACCTCACTTGAGGGATCTCCTAGCAATCGCGAAAGCAGGGGATCGAAAGAGTCTGGGAGCTCCCCCAGAAGCCGCGCGGCTTCCCGTCGCGTTCTTTGTCCGGCTTCTCCTTCTTCTCCAGCCATCTCCTCCAATATTTTCCTTGCGGTCTCCAAGTTCTGTGCTTCACCCGGATGGGCCAAATACGCGGCCACCGCAGAGCGAACACAATAATCCTCAAATTCACTCAATTCCTGAAGCAGCAATAGCGGATCGACGTGCGCGCGATGCACCAAATAAAGCATCGCCTCCGTGCGCACCGCGATCTCGGGATCCTTGAGCATCCCTTGTACCGTTGGCAAGACGGATGTGTCCCCGAAAGACGAGAGAATGGCCAGCGCCTTCTGCCGCACCTCGCTGGACGGATGCTGGAGGAGATCCCGGATCACCGGATGCGGAGTCCTGGCGCGCTCCACCCCATAAAAGCTGAGGGCATACAGAATTTCTTTGGGGTCGGAAACCTGGAGTTTGCTTGCCAGCAGTTCCGATGTGGAGCGGTCCAGCGCCAGGGTGGATGCCTGCTCGGCACTGAGGCGGTGCTTGTTGATCGAATCCTGAAGCACCTTGAGATACTGTCTGCCCCCGACGAAGACCGCCGCCAGCCACCCGGCGATGAGCAGCAGGACAATCCAGCTGAGTTGCTGCGGTGCAAAATGCAGGTAGGTCGCAAAAATCAGCACGACCACGCCCGCCAGACCGTCTCCCAGTCGCCAAATGACCGTGTCGATAAACCATTTCGCCTGCAACTTCAGGCGATGTGCCAGCGGCAAGTAAAGCAGCTCTACCGTGGACTTATCGAGTGAGTAACGCAATACCTGGTCGCCGCCTTTCAGGAAAACCACCGCGGCCAAGGTACCCCAGATCAGCAGGCCGCTCGAGCCCACGAGCACCGTGAGGGGAAGCGCGAATAGCATGGTGCCAATTCCAAAACGCCGCAGGAAGCGCGTGGTGAGCAGGAGCTGGAACACGAGTCCCAGGATTCCGGCGTAGAAATAAAAATCACCGAAGAAAATTGCCAGACGGTCTTTGTTTACGAGGAACTCCTTGGCAATTGCCTTGAACTGCCATCCGGTGAGAGTGGTCACGAAATTGGAGATGCAGATAACCGCCGCCACGGCCCGCAGATACTTCGAGGACAATACCAGCCGCAGACTGCCCTGAACGTCCTTCGGTTCGCTTCCCGGCGTTTCCACCCGGGGTTCCTTCGATTCCGTGAGCTTGAATTTGCCTGCCCTCCACGCGGCGTACATGAGCACGGAGGAAATCAGCATTAGAAAAACCATCCCCAACAGAAGACTCTCCGTGCCAAACGCACGCGCCACCGACTTCGAGAGAAACCCGGCAAAAATCGACCCCAAGATCGCGCCGCCTCCCACCATTCCGTACACGTGCTTCGCTTCCCGCGTGGTCAGCAGGTAGTTCGCGAGCGTCCAAACCTGTGTCGGTGCCAGCACTCCGAAAATGCCCACCCAAATGTAGAAGACCGGATACAACCACGCAGGATGATAGAAATTCGCCAGCACCCAGAACACCCCGCAGTTTGCCGCGAAGAAGAGGTGGCTGCCGATCAGCAAGCTGCGCAGGGAAGTCCGGCGCGCCAAACGCAGGTAGCCGGCCACCAGGAAACCCACAAGAATGGCGCTGGCGATATCTGCATACGGGAGTTGCACGGCCTGGAAATGCGCTAGGAACAACGCATCGCGCGCCACCTTCCCGATCACGTTACTGCTGATGACCAGGAAGAGACATAAACTCAGAAGCAGGCCGCGACCCAGATCTCCCGGGTGAACGTTAAGAGCACGCTCGATCCACCGTTTCATCCGCAGAACCTCTTTCGTAACCTTTCTGTCTTATGGCCGCGCGGCCGTCGTTGCGGAACATATTCGGTCCGCGGGTAAGACGGCTAGCTTTTCGGAAACCGTTGCCCCATACCCGACCCCTGGATGTTCCCTAGGCCCTCCGTTTTGAGGCGCAGATCCAGCAGAATCGAGAAGCACTACCTCCTGGTCCAGATACACTGCAATGAATTTGGTATCGCCGCAGATTTCCAGAGCTGACGCCCTGCCACCAGGGTAGTAGCTGCTGAGCATGCCGGTGTCGATCAGGAACACTTTGTCGCCAAAGCGAAGCTGAATGCGACCACCCTTCTGAGGCGTGTGCCCTACCACCAGGTGCGTCGCTTTGTAAGTCTCCAAAAGCTTGCTCACTTGGGGCGTACCTTCCTCTTCGCTCCAATGGTCGTAACCGCGAAACCACAGTGGTCCATCAACCCGCACGCTGAGCCAATCTTGAAATCTCAAGAACTCCAAGATCCTAGCCTGGCGTTCAGCGTTGGCAGGGACATGCGACTTTTGCTCAGCGACGACCTCCGCCTGAATTACATTAGTGATTTCCTGCAAACCAAAGAATGGCAGAATCAACTTTTCATTCTGCAGATACTGCTTCGTGGCATCAAACGTCTTGATTTCGTCTTGGATTTCGTGATTCATCACATCAAGCTTCGTCTTAGCCAGATCAGGATGAATTCCTCCGTGCAAGAAGATGATTCCTTCAATTTCGGCCACGGCGGCATGTCCTCTCAGCCACACACCGTATTCTCCCTCTGGACCAAACGCCTCGCGCTGCTCAATAAAACCTGCCGGATGGCGTGCCATCCACTCTGCCTCAGTCAACTCCATGGGCTGGGGAAGCTCGGCTAGTAAGGATGCGTGACTCTCTCTCCATCTCACATACTCCTCATACGCAGCCTTCTGCCGCTTTTCGGAATCCCCGTCGGCAAAACTGGCATAATTCACGGGGGTGACGTAACGCAGGTCACCCATGATATTCATCATCTCGTGGTTACCGAGCAGGCTTACTACCCGACCTCCTGCTTGTACCGCTTCTTTTTCGAGGGCCATCATCAGGTCCATGACCTCGCGCGGCTTGGGGCCGCGATCCAGGAGGTCCCCGACCTGGACGAACGTTGTCTTACCGCCTGTCCAATGGTTCTGCTTGTCTATAAGGCCGGTGCGCCGGAGAATGGCGACGAAGTCGTCAAAGTCACCGTGAACATCCCCGATGGCGACCACGGTTTCCGGGGTTCCCGCTGGAGCCATTGCTGGTTCCCCCCACGCTAGCGCCGCCGATACGAGCACCAGAAGGACGGAAATACAAGCTTGGTGGGGATAAACACAGACCGGAGAGCGGACCATTTTCCTGCCTCCTATAGCCCAGTCCTGCAGAGTTTTATCGAAAATTGAGTTCCGCAGATTGGGGTGCATCTTAGGCTCCCAGAATTGCGCAAGTCAACAAAACTGAAAATACGCAGAGAGAAACCCGCAAAGGCCGCCACGCAGGCCGCATGCAGTCTCCTAAAACGTCGGCCCGGTCACTTAGAGGTTAGGTATTGTCGACTGCATCTGAAAAGCGGTTCGCAGAGCCATCAGAGGAAGTCAAGAGAGCCGGGCGTTTCAACTTACGCCACAAAACCGAACTCGCCTACTCGGGGGAGTGGGAAAGCCCCTTAGAGATTAGAGTGGCGTGGAGTATGCCGGACTTCTCCCAAGTGCCCGTGCAAATCGTTCAAACTCGGGGTTCCGATCCATTTTCTACGCTGCACCTCATACTGCTATCTCCCAGGACCTGATCCTCAGAAGAGGCAGCGCTCAGCGGCGCTTGGTCAAATAATTCAGTACAGCACTTCTTTCTCACCTTTTTCAGCGATCAGCTTCTGGAACCGCGCCACAATCTTGTCCCGTCGCGCCATCACCGCCTTCACTTCCTCCTTGTTGAGATAGGGCTCGGTTTTTTCTGTCAGCATATTCGCGTCCAGCCCCTTCAGTTTCTCCAACAACTGCCGGTCGCAGCCTACCAAGTCGTTGGGGTTCTTCAGTTCTGTGTTGAGGCGAAATGCGCGGGTGAAATCAATCCTCCAAATCTTCCAATTCTCACCGATTAGCACGTTGGTCAGGTTGGGATCGGAATCGGAAACCAATTGATCGAACACCCGAATCTTGTACATCTGATGGTTCCAGGCATCCGCATCCGGCGGCTCTAATTTCTTTTTCTGGCGATCCGCCTCATCCATCTTCACCGGCAACCACCAACTCAGCGAACCTGTATTGCCTAGCCATTTGCGTTCGACATACACCGGCAGCATGTCGTCCATGCCAAGCAACTCAGCCAGCGCATAAGCAGCGATATTGTACTTGTAGGAGTCCACGAAGTTCAGTTCGGTACTCTTGGTAAGTTGCTTGGTGATTTTGTGTTCATCAATAGGTTGGAAAGAGGCGTCGTGGGTAATAGTGCCGTCGGAGAGCGTAAGCCGCGAGGTGTGAGTGATACCTTTCTTGGCCTCCTCACTGTGCACCACCTTGGCCGTGAGAAGGAACTGCTTAATCTGTTCCTTGGTTAGGGTTGACTCGTCCGCGGCAACCGCGAAGAGTTGGTAAGTCAGACACACCAACGCTGCAAGGATCAACCCGCGCCACCGCGGATGAAGTGAATTCATGAAAGATTCCCCGTCGAGCGACCGAACTCTATCTACTCCTTTCGGCCGCAATTGACAACCTAAAATGGCCCCGAAATAGCCGGAATGGTCGCGTAGCAGCGCTACCTTATATAAAGCTATAAAGCGAATGAGTGTGGAGATCCAGCGTCCTGTCCCGCCCATTGCCTGATCAGTGCCCACGATGCGCGATAATCATTGAGCAGAGGGGCTATATACTCCTCTCCCTGACGTCGGGCCTGTTGCGCCCAGTTGTCTCGACCCCTACTAAGACAGCCGCGGGCTCGGCTGCACAGAACATGCGGGCTAACTCAAACACTTCATCAAACGGGCTCCAGCGCCGGCCTCGACAAGGAAACAGCCAGGTTGCGGCGTGGGATTCACAAGCGCTGATTCGTTCAAGTTGGGGATGGGCGACGAGTTCGAGGAAAGCAAAATGGCGACGTTTCCCGCAGGGAGCTTTGCTTATCTCGATCCCAGCATGCATCATTTTGCGATGGCCAGCGGAGAGTTTGTGGTTCAGGTCCACGGACAATCACCGCTGCAATTCAATTACGTAAACCCGAACGACGATCCCAGCAAGAAACACTGAATCCGCGAAGGCGGAACACTGGAGACGGAAGGCGTCGCCTGCCCACTATTTTCTGGGGATGCCCAGGCGCAGGTAATCGTCAGATTTATTCAGCCAGTCTTCGCGAGGAGGATTGAACACATCGAGATCGAGCGTGTCTTCGAGGGCCCAAGCTTCGTGCGGCATGTTTGAAGGAATGCAGAGCACTTCGCCGGCGCGCACGACAATTTCCTGGCCGTCGATGGCAAATTTCAGCGCGCCTTCCAGGATATAAGTGACCTGCTCATTGTGGTGATGGTGTTCCGGCACGTGCGCGCCTTTTTTCAAGAAGACACGGGCGAGCATCAGATTGTCGCCAACCACCATTTCCCGACCGATCAGGTCGTTGAGCGTTTCGTGCTCGACGCTACTCCAGGGAATGTATTTACAAGCGGGTTTTGCGGTCATTTCTTCGCGTCTCCATAAAGCCGTGCGGCGTTGTCGTGCAGGTAATTTCGCGCGAGTTCGAGTGCTTTGCTTTCGGTGATCGCGCCTTCATCCACGAGTTCTGCAAGCGCGGCCGCCAGCGCGGTGCGAGACGTGCGGGCGGCCAGCCAGAAACTTTCTTCCGCGCCCAGTGCCTCGTTGAACGGGAATGCGTCCGAGCCGTACATCATCTTATCGGGAAACAGCGTAAGCAATTGCTTCAGCACGTCCTTGAACTGCGAGGGATAAAGCATTTCGGACTGGAAGGAAGTGTCCAGATAGACATTCTTGACCGCGGTAAGCAGCGCCGCTTCGCGTTCGTACGGCCAGCCGCCATGGAGCAGGACAAAGGTGACGTTCTTGTAGCGCGGATCGCGCAAAACATTTTCGAGGTTGAGCACGTTGCCGTTGTGCAAGCTGAAATAATCGCCAATGCCGACGGCGGAGTGGAAATGCATGGGCAGGTGCAGCTTGCCGGCCTCGTCAACCATCACGCGAAAAATATAATCCTGGAATTCGCGATACTCAACCGGAGTGGGCACGCCGCCGGCGCGATATTTGTTATAGATGGCTTCGGCGTGTTCGCGGTGCGGATCGGAAAAGTGCAGCGTGCGAAAATAAGCGGCTTCGAACTTGATGGCGACGCCGCCACGGTTCTGCTGATTGTCGGCCATGGTGCGGCGGACGAAGTCTTCGTAGCCGGCAAGATCGTTGGGTAATCCCTCGAGGCCTTCCAGCTTTTTGTAGCGGCTGAGCATTTTTTCCTGCAGCGGGATGTAGACTCCCATGTCCGGAGTGCTGGCGGTCTGCTGGGTGTTGTCGAACGGGAAGAAAAACGAATCGCCGAAAAATACCCAGTGGAACCGTTTGGGATCGAGATAAGGCGCCATCATGGCGCGATTCGCGAGGCAAATGTCCACGTTCAGCTTGTCGAGGATGGTGTCGAAATACGCGACGCCGCCGGCTTGCTCAGCTGCTTTCGCTTTGTCCGCGAGCCATTTCGCGTGTTGCGGCTGAAAGTCGTCGTAGGGATAGGCAAACAACGCTTTGGCAGCGGCAACGAATTCGGGATTGTCCTCGCGCAGCCGTAGAGTGGAGCTTTCGTCGGGCGGCGCGGCCATGGCGTCGACATCCGTGTCGTCTGCGAAGCCGGGGTGCGCGTGATTGTCATACATCGGCATCGCGTCAATTTGCTTCAGCAAACGTTCATAGGTCTTCCTGACGTCGCCTGAAGGATACGGCCGCGCTTGGCCAGCGGCGGAATACGCCATTCCGGCGGCCAAGGTCACCCCAAATCCCACACGCAGCAGACGATTCATAGCGAGGATTCTCCAAAAAGAAAGTCTATGCGAAGGATGGGTCAGCGAGGCACCATGGCGCGCCAGTGCACCGCGGCGCGTTCGATGCGATCGAGCGCTTCCTCTAGCAGGTTTGTGGCGCTGACGAGGGAAAAGCGCAGGTAGTTCTTCCCTTCGGAGCCAAATGCAGTGCCGGCTATAGCCGCCACGCCCACTTCCAGCAGGATTTTTTGTACTTCTTCGGCGGACTTGCCGGTTTCTTCAATATTCACCCAGGCGTAAAACGCGCCGTCGGGCGACTGGCAACGGAATCCAGGAATTTTATTCAGCCTTTCGACGAAAACGTCGCGCCGGCGTCGGTATTCCTCCACCATGGCCGGGACCGCTTTCGTCGAATCTTCCAGCGCTTCGATAGCCGCGATTTGCGAAAATTCCGCCGTGCACGTGAAGGTGTTCAGTACCAGCAGGTCCAGTGCATCGATCACATGCTTTTGCGCGACGGCGTAACCCAGGCGCCATCCGGTCATGGCAAACGATTTCGAGAAGCCATCGATGATAACGGTGCGCTCGGCCATCCCCGGGAGCGCCCAAATAGACTTGCATTCACCGCGGAAGAGGATGCGGGCATAAATTTCGTCGGCGATCACCCACAAGTCGTGCTTTGTCGCAAGTTCGGCGATCCCTGCCAGCACCGCTTGGCTGAAGACTGTGCCCGTAGGATTGTTTGGTGAATTGAAAACGAGCACGTGGGTTTTCGGTGTGATTTTCGCGGCAATCTCCGCTACGACCGGTTGAAACTGGTTTTGCTCGCAGAGGGCGTAGGAAACGGCTTTGGCGCCGAGGCCACGCGTCAAGGAAGGATAAATGGGGAAGCTGGGGTCGGGATAAAGCACTTCGTCGCCCGGCTCGATCAGCGCCATCATTGTCAGCGCGAGCGCCATTTTGCAGCCGGGTGCAACCAGAACTTGTTCGGTTTCCACTTCGAGCTTTCGTGTGCGCCGCAGGTATTCCGCGATGGCTGCGCGCAGTGCCGGAATGCCCCGTGTGGCAACGTAGCGATCGTGGCCGTTGGCTACGGCCGCGCGAACGGCATCCACTACCGGTGCGGCGGGATGAAAGTCCGGTTCGCCCAGCTCCAGGTGGATGATGGAGCGGCCTTGTTTTTCCAGTTCCTTGGCGCGGGTGAAGACGGCGAGAGCGCCTTCGCCGGTCAAGAATGAAACGCGAGTTGCAATTTTTGCCATGAGTTCGAAATCATATCACTTTGCTTCGGAAAATTTGGGAGGCGCCGGCAAGGGTGCCGCTAATCGTTGGTCGATCCGGCCAGATGAGGAGAAAGCGGGAGCTCGGCTTCTGCCCAACGGCCATTGTGCCCTCCGGTAGAGGAAGGGCTACTGAGATTCTACAAGGATGGGATGGCGAGATGAAGCGAGGTCGCAACCGATAAGGGCGGGTGCAGCCCCTGCGCTAAGGGTATATGAATACACCAATCAAACTGTTCTATCGGGCTTGAAATGGGTATGTTCTAGTCTACCGACGTCTTACTTCGCGAATCAGCGTACTTGCCTCTCGCGCCTGATCGTTCTCAGAACAGACAAACCGTAATGTATAGCCTCGCGCTCATGGTGACCATTGTCCGATTGCTGAAGCTGTCGAAGCCGCTCCAGAATTATACCTTCTGCCTTTAGCGCCTTATCGGGCAAATTTTGGCGGTCAAATTCGAGTATCACTTCCTGAAGCGGACCTTGCCATTCGGGATATTGTAATTTTGTGGCGTCCATAAAAGAGAGTCCTAGGGGACGGTCGATGGATAATACTTGACGACGCGGAGAGTGGATGTGCAATATTGCACAGTTCTAGTACTTCGCGGAATTGTTTCTTGGATAACGGGCACAGACGTGGGCATCGAACGCCTTGTCTCGCTCGGCCTCGTAAACCTGCTTCATTTTATCCAGTGATCTGCCAAAGCCAAAGACCGCACTAGTTGGCTCAAACACCCAATGACACTCAGAACAGCCGTAGCCCTGAAAGTTTTGTCTCTCCGTCCATACCAGTCTACGTGCCATTTCCTCGCATTGCCCGTAAGCAAGCCTCAGGGAGAGATGCCGCAAAAGTTATTCGAAGCTAAGGGGCCGCTGCCTGCCTTGCCCCGCCCAAGGTTCAAGGCAACCAGCAAGCCCACAGCAATTACGAGCGGGAGTTTAGAATTGATGCCTTAGGCTGAGAATACGCAGTTCTCTTTAGTGTCGCCCCTGGCGATCTAGCAGAAACTATTTTCGCCCTCATCATCATGCCGCCCTGCCAGTGCTACAGCCACTCTTCAAGGTAGGTCTACGGACACGAACGGAGTTCGGCTACGGACAATTGTGGATAGACACGATTTCCCCACAGCCCTACCGTGCTGCAATGAAGCTCCTAAATGTTGTTCCAGCGCTAATTGTCGTTTTTGTCGTGGCGGTCTTGAGTTTAACAAGAGGGATAATCTTTGTCCCATAAGCAGTAGGCACGCCGCCTCGACTGCCGCAATTGCATGATCGGAATTTTCGTGAGCGACCTCAGTTTCGCCCTCTTTAACTCGGGCCGCCCCTTGGCCTGCGAATCTCTAAGTAAAGAGGCCTTGGTACTTCGCCTAGTTAATCGGCCCTATTGTGGTCTCGCCCCAGCGGCGCATACTGACGGGCGAGGACACATGCCAACCTTCGAAGTCCACTATTCGTTTACTTGTCCGGTCTGTTTACAACCTAATGCGGGTCGAGAGGAAACTGTGGCCGATGACAACGTCGCTGCAAGACAGCATACAGTTGCCCCTGCAAGTTGCTCCTATTGCGACAGGAAGCTGCCGCCCAATTATTTTGTGAGAAGAAACGTGCGAGAGAAACTCTCGTAGGCTTATTTCGCTCTCGTCATCATTTCGTGTCGCCCTTCCGCCTGCGAATACTTCGGATTCTTGATTTTGAGCCAGCCAATGCTGCCCGATTTATAAATGCCGTGTTTCCGCTTCCCAACAATCCCTTCCAGATCGTTGTTGCAAACTTCTTCAAACAACAGCTTACCCTCTCGTTCGACGTGTTGAGCGTAAATGATTCTCTCCGGCTTGTTTCTGTCGATCAATTCCCGCAGACGTTCCTTCCGTTCTATCAGCGGTACGTTCCGTAAATCTTCATGATTGAGCTAGAGCAAATCGAAGACGTATAAGACTGGCGTGCCCTGTTGTGAGAAAAGCTTGTTGAATTGGCTGATGCCATGTCCGTCGATACAGATAATCTCGCCGTCCAAGATCGCGTTTTGAACTCGAAGCTTGCCCAATGATGCCTTCAATGTTTGAAACGATTTCAGCAAGTTGCTGTTGCGGCTGACTAGTCGGCACGGTCCCTCTTCGACGTAGGCAAGGGCGCGGAAACCATCGTGTTTCAGTTCGAAGATGTAATCGGGGTCGTTGAAGGGCTTGGCGATGCGGAGGCGCATTGGGTGGATTCGAGGGAGCACGGATGCATTCTAGCATCCGTGGGCGCATAAGCCGGGCGAACGGGACTTTACCGATTTCGACAAATCGGGAGTTGAGCATTCTTCCGACAAAATTCCTATAGGATTCTGGGTTATCAATGCCAACCAAAAGATAGCGACATTGCGTGACGGTTGTTCCTTCTCTAACCCACCTTCTTTACTGCCGGAGCCTTCCACGAACCGTCCAGAATCGTTGGGTCGGTCTTTTTGGGCCAATACAAACGCATCATCAGGACGAAATCGTCCTTCGGCGCTGGCAGCCAATTCGATTCTTTCGCTTTGCCCGGCGAATCCGCTTGAATATAGATATCTGTTGAGCCGTCAGCATTTGTTTTGAATTTGTTGCGTTGGCTGACGTTATAGCGGTTGAGCGGGTTATCCACGAAGAAATACTTCGCGTTGTACATAGTGGCGGACCAGAAACCGTCTACGGGTGGCATCTTACCCTTCTCGAAGTGCAGCACGTACTTGTTAGCGCCGTTGTATTTCGAGACGATTTCAGGACCTTCGGAAATGGGGTAGATTGCATCCTCGGGGCGATTCGCGCCCAGCCCATACCAAGTAACCGCCGCCCGCTGAATGTAGTTCGTGCCGTAGGTTCCGGCCTTTGTCGTAAAGGACCAACCATTCTCAACTTTCATATCTCCTGCGACGATACCCTCTTTCATCCATGCCGCTATCTTGTCCTGTGCTGGCTTCGGCGCTTTCGCAATTCCTGCAGCTGGAAGTGGTACTGAGCCGAGCTTTACCCCGGTTTCTCGGCTTACCTCAAGCGCATGGTGTTTGCTCTACGATGGTCTGCAGCCAGACTTTCTGAATCACGGTGAAAAGAAATGCCGTGGTGAGACCAAATAAAATCCAACCGTTCAACGCTTCTAGGGCACCCATCAATTTCCAGTGTGGCGCTAAATGGAGTTCCTCGTGACCGTAACTTGTAAGAGCGTTTAACGAATAGAGCACCGCAGATTTGTTGTCCATGGAAGCTCCGCGAAGACGGTAAGCGGTCGCCCAGATAGCACCCTCCACCCCGTGCAGCAGAGTAAGTGAAAGCGCCGTTCCACCGATGAGAAAAGTTGGGACAGACAAGGGACGGCTGAGCCGTCCTTTTTTATTCAGCCTAGCGGTTACCTCGTTGTTGAGAAGGCCGAGGCTGTAAGCATGAAAAATCACAGTGAGTACAATAAGGGGCAAGCCCCACGCCCAATTGGAGCTCCAAAGGGGCATATCTCCAAGACCCATGTGTATCCTCTCATGCGCATTCCCATCAAGCGGGTGTGCGCAATTCTTTTATGTTGAAGTCAAACCGAAGAAATGGGCTGTGCCGCTTCGTCCGTTCGATTTCACTAGCTGTGCGTCAAGTCCCGGGAAACGGCGAAACCGTCCATTTAAAGTCCTAGAACGCAATATAAAAGGGCGCCCCTTTTGGAGTAGGGTTTTGAGTGTTCGCCCCAACCCTTCCAGAAAGGACACCCTTTATGACTAGCAACATTAAATATATCGGTATGGATGTGCACAAGGAAAGCATTTCGGCTTGCGTGAGGAACTCCGTCGGCAAGGTGGTGATGGAATGCGTCATCGAAACAAAAGCCAGCATGATTCTGCAGTTTATCGATGGGCTGCGCGGAGATTTGCAGGTCACCTTTGAAGAAGGAACGTCGGCCGCCTGGTTGTACGACCTAATGAAACCGCACGTCACGAAATTGGTGGTGTGCGATCCGCGAAAAAACAAGTCCATGAGGGAAGGCAACCAGAACGACAAGATCGACGCTCGCCGATTGGCCGAGCTGCTGCGCCTCGATCATCTCAGCCCGGTGTATCACGGCGAACATGGTCTACGTACGCTGAAGGAGTTGGTGCGCAGTTATCTGACCATCACCAAAGACCTCGGACGGGTGATGACACGGGTGAAAGCAATTTATCGAAGTTGGGCCATCCCTTGTACCGGCAAGCAGGTGTATGCGCGGCGCCATCGTGTCGATTATTTTCCCGCATGAGTCTCAGCAGGAGTCGAGCATCCTCGCGGTCAAACTTCTGCTTCTTCACTCGCTTGGCCTTGATCTCCGCGGGATCGCCCATCCATACCTCGAACCCTAGCTCTGCCAATAGTCGCTCGAACCAGCGTGAATATCCGGTAGCCTCCATTCCTACACGCACGCGGATTCCTCTCTTCTGCAGGTCCCGATAAAATCGCTCTGCTTCACCATCGCTGTGCTTCAGTTCCTGTTCACCACACGCACCAGTCTCTTCACTTAAAAATGCAATCGTCTGAAAGCTCGGGTGGTAATCTACGCCTACAATCATCATGTTCGGCTCCTTTCTCCCGAGCCTGCGGTCGTCGAATAACCACAGTGTACTCGGGTCGAGGAGCCGACATTGTTATGCAATCAAATCAAATCAGGCACTAACGAGGTTTGTGTGCGCAGTTTTACAAAGAACTATTACAGTTCCAGCATCGAGCGGAGACAGGCAGCCTAATTCCTGGCTTGCGCGTCCGAATATTGGGTTGGCCAGTTGTCGTTCGTGGGCCGCCAGGATTTATCCGGGTTGTACAGCTGTATGTCTTGGAAGATCTTCAGCGTGTCCTGGCCAAGATCTTTCTGGTAGACGATGCCCTGATAGCTCACGATAAACGACATAACCCCTGTGACCCGGTATTCCGCCGGTGCGGCCGCGAGGGCGAAACCGCCGATCATCGCGCCTTCGACCATGAAGTCCATTTTCCCAAGAGGCGCCGCGGGTCCCTGCCCTTTCAAGATTTTGAAGAAATAGCCGTGATACGGCTTGGCTTTGTCGGAATAGCCCTGGGCGAGGGCGTCGGCGATATTCTCCGCGATTGGACCTCCCAGGCTGCCATCGGGATTCCGCCAGACGAGGCCATCGTGTTTTCCAGGACTGCTAATGATTTTCTGGGCGTATTGGTTGACTTCGGAACCGTCATGCTTCTCCAAGGCGTATTCCTCTTGCGCTTCAACAAAGCCGCGGCAAATTTGGATGGCGTCTAATTCATTGGCACCGATGCGCCGGTCGAGAATCTCTTGTTTGCCCGATTTGGTATCGAAGAGCCACACGCCGTTGCGCTTGACGATGGGAATCGGCATCGGCCAATCATCATCGCCGACCACAAGGCTGGCGCGGTTTGGATTTTTCGGATCAACCGAAACCAACGTTTTCTCATGGGCCTCGGCGGAAAAGTGGGCCGCGCTGTTCTTATCTCGAACCGGGTCTTCTGAGGAAACCAAATCTTCACCATGTGGTCCCAAGATCTGATTGAGGGCGGCCACATCCCAACTCTCTGCCGCTTGGATGAAAGCATCAGCCGCCGCTTGAGCTGAGGGGAACGTTTTTTGCGCCGGTTGGGCCGTGTCCGTCATCTTCTGCTGTTGTTGCGCTGATGTGGGCGAGTCGTAGAGGATTCCGCAGAGCAACAAGCTGAAAAGCACCAGTGTAAGGTGTTTCTCTCGTGATGCCATTGGCGTGTCCTTGCACATGGTTTCTCTGCCTCCTCCGACCTAAACCTCCGAATTTTTTAGACGTAGCCGGCTCCCCATGCAACTAGGGGAATCCCTAGCAACCGCCACAACATTTAGGACCGGTGTGCTGGTCACACAATCGGCATTGATTCTCCGGCCCGTTCGCTCCAAGTGCTTCGTAAACGGCCTTATCTTCCATCTGGGTCCCGGCACCCGAGATTTGCCGACTTATTAGGATTTTACCGATCAGTTCTGGTTAGAATAGAATCCCAATCGTATACGTTAAAAAATATGGCATCGCGGGCAGATGATCATCGTCCCAAACTTGGACAAGGCCCAGGAGGAACACGCCACGTTTGGGTTGCGGCTCTCGCAGCCATTTTTTTCCTGCCACACCCGATTGCAGCAGCTCCCACAAAGGAAGTCCGACGGATTCTGATTCTGAACGAGGCAGGCACTACTTATCCCGCGATTGCCATCATCAATGAGGGAATCCGAGCTGGACTGAATGATTCGCCTTATCGTCTTGAATTCTATTCCGAGTACATGGAGACCAGTTTGTTTCCCGATCCGGCCGATCAGCAAGAGTTTCGCGATTTCTACCTTCACAGATATAAGAATCGCAAACCAGACGTCATTATCACAGTCGGGCCATCCCCGCTCAAATTTATGCAAGAGGTGCACCAAACAGCGTTTCCCGGCGTGCCGATTGTTTTTTGCCTGCCTACTGTAGGAGAACCGGGCGCTCCCGCACTAGATTCTGATTTTACGGGTGTTGAAAATGATATGGCTCCGGCGAAGACTCTAGAAACAGCATTGCGGCTCCAGCCCGGCACAGACCATGTGGTGGTGGTAGGGGGCATAGGGAATTTCGACAGACACCAGTTAGCCAACGTGAAGACGGAACTGAAAGCATTCACGGATCATCTCGACATTACCTATATGACGGAGCTGGCCATGCCTGATCTGCTCGAGCGTTTGAGGCACTTGCCAAGTCACACTCTCGTCCTGCTCAGCACGGTATCGATGGATGCGGCAGGAACACGGTTCAAGGGAAACGAAACCGGCACGATGGTCGCTGCCGCAGCGAACGCACCGGTATTTGGCTTGTTCGATGTTTACCTAAATCATGGAGAGGTGGGGGGGTATCTTTCGAACCTTAGAGAGCAAGGGAAGGTTGCGGGAGCCATGGCGCTGAGTCTGCTCAGTGGCGCAAAGCCCCAGGACATACCTAGGGTAAATGGCGTAAACACCTACATGTTCGATTGGCGGGCGCTAAAGCGCTGGGGACTAAGGGAAAGTAATCTTCCTCCGGGCAGCACTTTGTTGTTCCGAGAGGTTTCAGTTTGGGAACGCAACAAACGGATCTGGATCAGCGGGCTACTCATAATTCTCGCCTTGTCTCTTTTTGCGACTTACCTTCACTATAGCCGAGCGGAACTGAAGAAGTCGCGAGACGCACAGGTACAGCTCAGCAGCCACTTAATCGACGCGCAGGAAAAGGAGCGAAGCAGAGTGGCATCGGAACTACACGATGATTTTAGTCAACGCTTGGCGCTACTTGCATTCGGATTGCAGAATACTGCGGAAACACTTCCCGATTTAACAGATGCGTCAAGACAGACTCTCGACGAGTTGAGGCAGTCAGTTTGTGAGCTTGGTGACGACCTTCATAATTTATCCCACCGACTGCATTCATCCACATTGGACACTCTGGGATTGGTTATCGGATTAAAGTCTCTGTGTAAAGAGTTTGGTGCCAAGCAAGGTATCGAAGTCGTTTTCACATCTGAGGACATTCCGCGCAGCGTTAGGCCGGAACTTGCCTTATGTCTGTTTCGCATTACCCAGGAAGGACTTCAGAATTTGAAGAAACACAGTGGTACGAAAAGGGCTGAATTGAGTTTGCGCCATAAGGGCGACAGATTATCTCTTTCTTCGTGCGACGAGGGTATCGGATTCGATCCGGACAGTCTGGAAACATCTGGGCTGGGCATACTCAGCATGCAAGGACGCGCACGCCTCTTAGCCGGAAACTTCGAGATTCACGCGAAACCTGGCAAGGGAACGAGGATTGAGGCCTGGGTACCTCTCGACGAATCGGTCGCAGACCAATTAAATGCAATCGACCCCGCAGCAATCGAAGAAATACGCAGGAAATCACGGCTAACTCCTGATTAACGTTAGATTTAGTATCGACAAACGCGCTTGTGTTTTCCGATTCATCGGAAAGGTGGGGTTAGTACCCGTTCGCCCGCCCATGCCACAATCCGACGGACGAATCGATAGTTTCTGGCTTGCTCATAAGAACGTGATCCGTCCCCGTTTACCGCTGTTTCACTCGAACTTGTTGGCGTGAGACGGCAGATGAACCAAAATGTTCAGATGGTTCGTGACGATGGCTCACCTCTAGGCTACTTCGACCATTCCGGCGCCTCGGCCCCATAAGGCACGAGCCTTGATACATCTGGCAGAATCAGATTACTGAAGGCAAGAGGCGGAGCAAGGAAAGAAACCTTCCCATAGACTGAATCGATGGACGTCCTCTTAGCCGGATAAGTATCGTGCTCCGGTAGGGATTTCTGCGTCGCGGTTTCGAGAAAGCCCAACTCCTGAACCCACATCGCGCTGCGCGCCAGCGACAGCTTCACGTGATAGGATCCGCCTTCGATTGACCGGCGCAGCAGTGCTGCCATCATACTCGCTGAAGCGAAATAGCCGGTCATGAGATCGGCCAAGTAGAAAACAGGCGAGAAACGTGGTTTGTCGGGCTCCCCTTCTTTCGAAGCGAAGCCGGAAGCGACTTGCCCATTCTGATCAAAGCCAGAGCGTTCGGTCCAAGGGCCGGAATGACCATACGCGTTGACTGTCATGCAGACGATGCCGCGCTCGCGTTTTGCAGCCAGTTCCGCCGGCAGCAGCCCGAAGCGCTTGTTCACGCCTGGACGATAGCTGTTGGTGAAAATGTCCGTTTTCCGAGCAAGCCGCTTCATGGTTTCAAGATCATTGCTGTCGCGCAAATCGAGGTAGGCGCATGTCTTTCCGACATCAACACCGAGATGCTGGGCGAACGTATCGGGATAAGACGGCGAACTGATATGCAGCACTTCTGCGCCATACTCAGCGAGCGTACGGGCGCTGCGGGGACCCGCCAGAACATGCGTGAAGTCTAGAACGCGAACGCCTTGTAACGGAGAGTTTGCATCAGGGTCGAACGGCACGGGCTCACCGTCCGCTATCTTCTCGATTTCAATAACCGGTACCCGACTGAGCGCAGCGCCCTGCGGATGAGCGAGCCATTCCTCACGGGTGAAGGCACGGCATGCAGGAAGGCCAACATTTGAAAGCGCCGTTTCCAGGTCAGCTGAATCCCACTTCGCGATTTCACGGGCAATGGAATCCTTGTTGTAGCCACAATCAAAGAAATTTAAGTAACCCTTCAGCAACTTCATATAGGGCGGTCCAGCCTCAATCATGAGATAGCGATTGTCACGACAAAGAAACATACCATTCAGATCGACAAATTCTGCGCCGACATTCATCGGGCGGCCCTGCTGCTCCACGAAGTGCGTAGGATGCAGGTGGTGCAGCGCATCGATGATGTCGATTCCAATGTCTGTTTTCTGACCAGTCCGGGCATGCCAGATGGCGGCACCCGCGACACCGATCAGCAACTGGGCAGTACCGGCCGCCTCGCCGAGTCGGTGGGGTGAACGGATCACCGGATCGGCACCGTGCAGCACTGCGTCCCCGAGGAAATGTGGCGCAAGGCCGAGATGATCGATGAGAGCCGCAAGTGGTTTAGATTCGACCTGTCTGGGAGATTGCGGATCTTCGAAGTGGTTCTCCCCAATTCCAGCTGATCCTGCGTTATCGGGTCCCGTCATCGCAACTCCAATCAGCCGTGCCGCCGTTCCATTGAAATGCGTGCTTGGCTGGTAGTTCCCTCGAATCGCTCCGTGAAATCGGGCGGCCAAGACTGTAGGATGTGATTTTTTTCAGGCTAACGACGGGGAGTGTAACTTGTCAAGCGAACATACTCTGACGACTCTGACGAACTCTGCCGTCGTCCAATACCTTGAAAATACTAAATCGAAGCAGCCATCCAGCACGTCGCACCCAGTTCCCCGCAGGCGACCTTACGCTCTGAGTTTCTGAGGCTTACCGCGATTAGTAATGGGAAGTCGGCCAGTGTTTACTGATGACTTTCGGGCGAAGAGGATTTCCTGTATCGGACTCAAGCCCTTGTAAACGCACTGTAAAAAGGGGTAATCGCCGAAGTGGGCATTGGGACGGACTCGGGCGCATTGGGTGGATGCGGGGGAGCATAGCCTGATTCTACCATCCGTCCTCACCTCGTTTTCTGGCCCGTAGAGTTTGTGTTATATCAGATTATTCAAGTTCACTAACAGGTTATCCGCAGTGCATTGATCGAAATCAGCGATTGCTGCATGGTGATGCGGTCAGACCGGAAAGCAGTAACGATCTCGGTGCTGACAAAACGATCTGGAACGACATGGCTCGTGAAAATCGTGAGCCGTCCGTTTCCGCCGCTTTCCCCTGTTCGAAACGAAGGAGGTCCCATGAAAAACATACGTTTTATCCTGACAGTTTTAGGTGCACTGCTGACGATGGCTACGGCCGCTCAGGCCCAACACACAAGAGTCAACGCCACCATTCCATTCAACTTCGTCGTTGGCGACCGCGCCTATCCTGCTGGCGACTATTCCTTTACTAACAGCGACGCGGTTCTTCAGATTACCAATGCCGAAGGAACCGGCATGGGACTGCTGTTGTCTCAAGGATGCCAAAGCGCCAGACCTTCAGAGACTACCAAGCTCGTTTTCCAAAAAATGGACGGCTACTATTTCCTCCAGCAGATCTGGGTTGCAGGTAATTCGAGCGGACGCGAACTGCCCAGAAGCCACACGGAAGTCCGGCTTGCCCAGAATCATGAGGAGGCGAAGTCGGTGATCGTTGCTGCGGTTATTTCGCAGTAGAAAAAGTGCTACTGCTGAGGTTGTGATTCAAAGAGGGAACCGGATAGCGTTCCCTCTTTTTTTTGGGGGGGAGGGGCTTGTGGACACGCCCAAATCGGGTGAATTCGGGGGAGCACGGCTGATTCTAGCATCCGTCGTCGCATGAGTCGGCACACACGGCTACTAGCCGCCACTTTTCTGGTTAGCCGACTCACCCGGCAAGAGACAGATGAGCTAGGCTAATTTGTTCTATCAGCTACTTCGTATCAGCACCGATTGTACGGAGTATTTTGCCGCTCACATCGAGAAATTGGATAAGCGGTGTACCATCCGGCGCGACACGCGCCACGAGACGCTCATGCCCTTGCTGATCGCTAAGGCTGAAGCTGACAGATTTATCCCTGGCCCTACCAAAATAGCCGCGATTGACAATGCCGCCCGGGTATTTGGCTTCAAGTGCTTTGCGGGCAGCTATGCGTTCGGGGCCATTCGGCATTGCCTTCACGCGCTGCCATTCAGCAGAGACCTCCGGGGTGATAGGATGGAGCGTATTATCATCGTTGATGACGTAGTAAGTCGTCCGTGAGTCGCCGTCGCTGCTTGATTCCATAACCATCGTCTGATCGCGTTGATACTCGTCGAAGCTGAGATGACCCCAGCTGTGAGTCACGCCTGTCTTGTCTTTTTTTCCACCGAAGATGAGACCTCCGTTCTCAGTCCCCTCCTCATCGTTGAACAGGATTCCTGTGGCATCCCGATCAGAGCGCGGATACTCCTTCCCCATATAGAAGGAACCTGGGAACTCGGCATTGTTGGAGAGGACCATGCGCGTCGTACCATCTGGTTCAATCACGTTAATACGGTGTACTGTAATTTGGTCAAAGGTCGCGCTGGTTGCTGCATTGCGTGCGCCAACCAGGATGACCCATCCGAAGGAAATTGTAAGAAGACTCGAGTAGACAGCGAGGGACTTCTGATGGGTGAAAATCTTCATCATGAGAAGACTCCTATTTGCTTAGTTAGGGAGCAATTCGGACCATGATACGACGATTCAAACGGAGATGTGGGTACGGGGACGGACTCGGGCGCATTGGGTGGATGCGGGAAGCACGGCGGCATTCTAACATCCGTCGTCGCTGGCGAGAGTGCGGTCAGTTTTCCAGAGACTACTGATTCAGTTCACTTCCGATTGATGATTCAATGGAAATATGCCGCTTGCTGGCTTCTATGTAATCAGCGAATCTGTGTGCGCCGTCTGGAGACAGTTGTTTTTTCGCTTGTTCAAGCGCATCCAAGGCCAGTAGGTACATTTCCTTGTGAAGCGCGTGCATATCGTTTGGAGTCATTTCACCGAGCGACACTTTGGCGTCGTAGATAGCGGATCGTTTCGCGTTAGTCTCATAGTAACCGGAGATGATGCCCTTTAGCGCTCCTTGATCTGCTTCGTTGAGTCCGGTATCGTGCAGGGCCGCAACGAAGCGATCCGGATATGTCATTCATGTATCTCGCAGCTCTATTGAACCAGCTGGATGCTGCAACATGAGTTGGAATTTTTTCCGGATTCAGGTGGCCGTCGATTATATTTAGGGCCGTGAAGCCGCTTGATCTATATCCATAGTTCGCACAACCACTCCAGAACAGCAGGCAGGGCACTACGAGCAGAAGTGCATGTTTCATGTTGCCTCCGTTCCCACGGTCAGCAGAAGAGATTACTTCGTGTGTTCGCCACTCGAATCGCTGCGCTTGGCCTGATCCTTCCATCGTTGAACGTTCACACCCATCACGAGGAGCCACAGCATTACCGATTCTTGCGCAATGATACCGGAGGCCAGGTTGTAGGGGGACAAACGGCTTGCGAGCGGCGGTGACAGAAAAGTCAGCCAACCTAGACCGCCAATCGCCATCAGCGCTCCCAGAATTCTAGGTAGAAAGGTGGATTTGAAAATGAGGTAGCCGATCAGGAGGCAATAGAATCCGTTCAAAGCTACGGGGATGTCCACGCTCCGAGGATTCCACCGAAGAGCGCCACACGTGAGTCCCACGAGGTTGAGGGACGCAGCGAGCAAAGACAGGCCCTTGTTCACCGGCTTAAAGATGCCATAGAGGACCAGCGTCACAAGAACCATGCTCACTACCGCAATGAGATCCCCAGCGATTTCCAACCTGCGAACGAAGAATTCGCCGAGTACCGCCGCCAGCAAGCCGAGCAAAGAAAGGGCACCGGCCAACCGCGCCTTGAAGCGCGGTGACAGTTTTGCAATCTGTTTCATTATCACCACAGGATAGTTTCTTAATTAAAATGAGTCGAATGGAAAAGAAGCCCAACCGCGTCACCCGCAAAATCGTCAATGACGCCCTTCGTGCTCGTGGGCGCGATGAAAGTTTGCGTGAAGGCGTCGGCTTCTTTTATTTTGGCGGTGGCGAGGCTGTGAACTGGCTCACGTCTTCGGTGATGGTAAAAAAGATTTCGGACCTTACACTCGAGCAGTGGTTAAAGGAATTCGATTCACTGTTGGAGCGCGACAAGAAACTGCGGCGGCAGATAGTGGCGAAGAAGAAGGGCAAGAAGCGGGAGTGATCTTCCACATATTCTTCACAGGACCCCATAAATACGGGAAACACCTGATGGGAACACGGCAACGACGCGATAACCGTTCAGTTCTGTTCCACGCTGCACTTCACGTTCACTTGCTCGCAGACGCGCAGGACCGCTTCGATGACCATCGAGGTGGGGCTCGGCTCCGCTTTCTCACTGACGTTGGAAGCAATCACCAGTTGTGTGAGCTTGTCACCAAGCGCCGTAATCTGAAACCCGGCGACCAGTTGATCCTTGCTGATCTCGATCCTGCCGTTCTTGCTGTCGTTCTTGGTGATTTTGATTTCCGGATGAGTCTGCAGCGTCTTGAGGGTTTTGTCGTACACGGCAGTGGGAGCGGCTTCGAGTAGTACAATAGCCACATCGTAACCGCCGCCATTCCCGGATTTCTGTTTCATTTGCTGAATGCGGTTTTTCGCGGCATGAGCCGCCATCACCCACTGCGCTTCGACGCTGGAAAAGTGCGGCAATACAAACAGGGCGACCACCAAAAGCATCCACGATTTGGTACGGTACATTGAGCTAGCCCTCCGGAAGAGAGACGGTCGCGCCTCTCCAGTCACACGAACCGATGGGGCGAGGCGGAGTAGTGGGCGGAAAGTACAGGAAATGAGGACCACCCATGGTAAGCCGGGCCTGGACCTGGTGCAATCAGAAAATGGCCCAGCGGGATCGGCGCACCGTAGCGATTAGCACAAGAGAGACGTGGCTCTTGCCGCGATGAAGTTAACTTGCTAATCGCCGAAGTGGTTACTGGGACGGACTCAGGCGCATTGGGTGGATGCGGAGGAGGAACTTACGATTTACTTGGTGCGATCAATTCGGAATGTTTACGTAGGAGACATCCACGTTTCCGTTTTTGCTCTTTTGGCTGTTTATATGGTCCTTGTCGAGGGAGCCGTCGCTGCACGTTACCGTCAGCTGTTGGGCATCTGTCCAGCGCAGAGTCAGACATTCTGCAGCGGCGGAGAAGATCACCGCAGAGCTATGATACGCATGCCTGAGTTCGTTGGCAGAGAACAGATGGTCCCCGACAACAACAAAATGAACGCAGCTGCTCATCGCTTGATGGTCTGAACGTTCCGCGAGCATCGCAATCTGTCCCGATGTAGACCGTTGCGCGTCCAGAATCTCGAATTTCCCCTGATCGAAGTAGCCGTGAAAAAGGGCAATCAAGCTCGCTACGAGAGCGACGGTGAGTGTAGCAATCAAAATTCCTGCGATTTTCCCGACTTTAGTCATTTTGAACGCTCATTAATTCCTTCTCGCCCTCAAATCCCAAATCACGCGTTCTTCCCACAAAAGCTGGCGATAAACCGCCCTGCATCGTTCGCAGTTGTCCTTATTCATGTGTTCTACGTTTGGCGAACTTCGCAGCGCCTCACCCTCTGCCCGAGATTCCGTAAAGCGGATATCAGCCGAGTCCAATTGCACCTTCTGCGCATGCGCCACGATTACTTTGTATCCCAGCTCCGTGAACAGCCGGCTGACCCACGGGGAATGTGTTCCCGTCTCCATGGCGATTAGACTTCGCGGTATCTTTGCAAAAGCCTGTTTCATCGCTTCCGGTGTCATCGCCACCTTCTGCTCCGGAATGATTTTCCCCGCTTCATCCAAAACGCAATAGCACGACGAGTGATCACCGAGGTCCAGACCAAGCGTGAGCTTGTGTCCTTTGAAAATCGTGTTTCCTTTTACCCGAACAGTGCTAATCTTTTTCATCGCCGGTCTTCTTTTCTTTGCGCTTCGAGCGCGTCGAACCTTGGGAGCTTATCGTATCCCGCGGAGACCGGCCTTCTCATCCCATCTGGTATGTCGCGAACTCGGAAAAGTAAAGTAGTACTTCACATTGACGGGAACGCCGTTAATCAGGCGTTAGGCGATTACCCCGGGTTTATCGACAAACCATCTGTGATTTTAGTTGCCTTTGATATTATTTTGGAGATTCGAGAAATTTTCTGTTCATCTGTGAAGAGAAAGGATGTTTGTGCGCAAGATTATCGTTCTCCTCTTAGCGGCGTGTGGGGTCACCACATCGGCCCTTGCCCAAGGTCTTGTGGGCGATTGGATCGGACAGATGAACGGAAGCTTCAAAGTCCGCGTCCACTTCGAAAGGGTCGGCTCTGGCTTTAGCGGAAAACTTATCAATCCAAGCGGCAGCGAAACCATTCTCGATGAGATCAAGTCCGACGGTACACAACTGCATTTTGCTGTGCACAAGCTCAATCTGAGCTACGACGCCGTCTGGAATGAACAAGAGAAGGCGTGGAAAGGCAATCTGACTTTTCAGCTGGTGTATCCGCTAATTCTGAAGCGCGCCACCGCAGAAGATCTCGCCCCAGCCGTTCACAAGCGCCCGGAGGAAGACGCCATCAATGCCGCACCAGCACCTTACGTGCAGCGCGAAGCGCACTTCAACAATTTCGCCGGCCATGACCAGCTCGCCGGTACATTGAGCCTGCCTCACGGCGAAGGCCCGTTCCCAGCTGTCGTGCTCATCTCCGGAACCGGACAAAACACTCGCGACGAAGACGTTTGGGGCCACAAAGTCTTTCTGGTTTTGGCTGACGCGCTGACCCGCAAAGGTCTTGCCGTCCTTCGCTACGACAAGCGCGGCGTCGGCGACTCTTCAGGCGACTACGACACGGCAACCACCGCCGATTTCACTTCAGATGCCGAGGCGGCCGTCGCTTGGCTCAAGACTCAACCGCAAATCGATGCAAGTCGAATCGGTGTGCTCGGTCATTCGGAGGGCGGCATTATCGGGCCTGCTGTTGCTGCCGCCGATAGAAGCGTGGCCTTCGTCATCATGATCGCTGGACCTTGCATTCGTGGCGACAAACTGTTCGTCCTGCAATCGGCGATGACCGCGAAAGCTTACGGCGCGCCGAACGACTATATCGCCAAACGGAAGGTATTCGATCAAGAGCTCTACAGCGCCATTCTCTCGGCACCGTCCGAATCGGACGCCTTCGATCGTGCCAAAGCACTCGTTGCTCGGGGCGTCGCCGAAAAAATCGTCGATGCAAACGAGGCCGAGACTTTACCGAAAGACGATACACGGCCATGGGAGCGCTATTTCCTTGCCTACGATCCCGCACCAACCTTGGCTCGGCTCACAGTGCCGGTGCTCGCACTCAACGGTTCATTGGACGTGCAGGTACCAGCGAGGGAAAACCTCGCCGCCGCTCGCGAGGCCTTGAAAGAGAATCCAAAAGCCACAGTCGTGGAGTTGGCGGGGATGAATCATCTCCTTCAAGACGCCAACAGCGGGGCACCCAGCGAGTACAACGACATCGACGAGACGATGTCGCCCACGGCTCTCAAAATCATCACCGATTGGCTGAGTGTGAACGTTCTAACGAGTCACCGCGAAATAACTCGTTACGAGGACCACCAGATTCCCCGCGGACGCCTTGTCGGTGCGGAGTTGCATATTCTTGCGCATCCCACTCGACGTAGCGGAGAATGGAATCGCGATCCACGTCCTGCACGTTTTCAAGTCCGGGGTTCGCCGCTTGGAAGTTGTCCAACACGTTCTGATACATGTTCACGGTGTAGGTGTCGCGACTCAGTGCTTTGAGTTCGTTGCTTTCCAAACTTAGAACGCCCACCTGAGCGAAAACTGGATCAGGCGCGGCACGCCCTTGGTGCTGGTAATTACGCCGAAATTGCCGGGGCTTTCGACGTCGGTCGAAACGGGGTTGGCAAAGTTGGCGTGGTTCCACAGGTTGAAGAAGTCCGCGGTGAAGCGCAACGCTTGGCGCTCTGTGATGTGGAAATTCTTGATGAGTGAGAAATCCCAGTTCTGCTGAAAAGGTCCACGGTAGATATTACGGCCAAGATCGCCGAAGCCGGTGACGCAGTAATTGGTGTTCCCGGAATTGCATTCGGCCTGGTTGGCGGCGAGCACGGGCACCGGCGTGAAATTGTTGATGTTCACGTAACCGTTTAAGCGGCTGGCAATACTGCCGTGCGTGTAACCATCGGCAATCGTTGCGCCTGAAGCAAGCTCCGCACCGAGCAGCGGAGTGCTGCCCGCGCCGAGAAATGCGGTTCCGGCGCCCGAATCAAGGATCGAGAAGGGCAGGCCCGATTGGAAGATCGTGACGCCGCTGACTTCCCAGCCGTCGAGCGCCGCCCGCTTGAATCCAGTGGCGTTGTGGAAAAATGGCAAGTCGTAAACGTAGCTGATCACCAGGCGCTGCGGAACATCAAAGTCCGACAAGCCGCGCGATGCATTGATGTTGCTCTGGTCGTTGTAGGCGGTATTGAATGCGGTGTTGCCGGTCGAAGTGGCGTCGGTCGATTTGGACCAGGTGTAAGCCGCCTGCAGGTATCCGTCTTTCCAGCGGCGCGACAGGGTTGTTTGCAGCGAGTCGTAGTGGGAATACGCGTTGTTGGCGAAGATCTGGTAGCCGGAGTAGCCGTTGAGGCCCGGCGTGGGGGTGCGCGCGATGGCGTTCGAAAGGGTGTTGGACGTGATTTGATACTTCACGCCATCCACGTCGGTCACAGTGACGGGGTTGGTGGGAGTGGCGTTGAGCGACTGGATTGCGTCGCTAGTTTCGCGCAAATGGATGGCGTGGGTTCCGACGTAGCCGACTTCGAGGATCCAGTTTTTCCCCAGGTCTCGTTGGATGGACAGGTTCCACTGCTGCGTGCTCGGCACTTTGAAGTCTCTCGGCACCTCAAGAGCGAAGTCGTTGACCGAGGCAAGGCCGTTGCAGCCCGCCTGGTTGGCATACACGGGAGTTTGCGTGCTGTCGGCAGTCGGTGTGCTGGTGCCGTTGGTGACGAAGCCCTGCAGCACTGACAAGCACGGCAAAAACGCGGAGCTGAGGACTCCTGCCGCGGGCAAAGCGTTGAGATTTCCGCCGCCCGGAGGGTTCAAGCCAGTGACGGGATCGCAATAGGGGCTGTACGGTTTGGGGTTCGAGGCGGCGCAGGGCGCGAAGAAATTGGTGAGGCCACCGGGAGCGCTGCCGGCAAACACGATGGGAAGGAACGGCGTCTGGAAAGATAACTGGTCGACGGCGCCGACGTCTTCGCGCACGTAATAGATGCCATAGCCGGCGCGAATCGTGGTCTTATTGTCGCCCAACACGTTGTAAGCCAAACCGATGCGCGGTCCAAGGCCAGTGGCATATTGATTGTTGAACGTGCTAGCTTCGGCGTTGCCCGTGAAGCCCGGCACACCGAGATAATCCACGCAACCGGGATAGACAAACGGATTTTCGCCTTGCAGCGTCAAGCTGGATTGTACGTTGCCGATGTGGCATGCGCCATCGATCCATGCGCCCATGATTTCCGTGCGCAGGCCCAGATTCAAGGTAAGGTCTCTTGTGACCTTCCAGTCGTCCTGGAAAAACACGGCATAGTCGTTCTGCTTGTAGTTGTGGTTGTAAACGCCGCCGCCGCCGAAACTGAACTCCGGCGCGCCGACCAGGAAGTTCTGCCAGTCGGTCGAGGGGATAGAGGCGCTGAGTGGCCCGTTGTTGGCGGTATTGGCAAAGAACACCTGGCCGTTGAACGTTTGCGGGAAGAGTTTGTCCAAGTTCACGAAGGTGATTTCTCCGCCGAAACGGAAAACGTGCGCGCCGTGCACCCAGGAGACAGTGTCCACAACGTCGTAATTGTTCTGAATATTCGAAGTGTTGGCCTGCGGCGTGGGGCCGATCTGGAATCCGGAGCTTTCCAGAGTGAATTTGTAGATGCTGTCCGTGATATTGCTCATCGGGCGGTTGATGCCCACGGTGTTCACGTTGAACGGCTGGCCATTTACGGTGGAGTCCGCGGGTTGGGAGTTGATGGCCTTGTTGTTGATGTGCACGATGCCGAAGCGCACTTCGTTGACGATGGCGGAAGAAAACAGGTGGGTTTCCGTCAGCCCGAAGAAACGATCCCTCACCGGCAAGGTGTAGGGGAAGTTCAGGTCCGAGGCGGCGATGCTTCCGCCGAGAGAAGCTTGCAAGCCGCCGGCACCGAATGGTTCGAAGGTTTGCGAATTGGAGTAGAAAAACCGCGCGGAAATCTTGTCCACGCCGCCGTTGAATTCCTTGTCCCAGTTGGTTGTGAACTGGTCGTCATCAAACGTGCCGGGACGGCTGACCGCCAGCGACGCCAGGTTTACGGTGGGCTGGCAGAAACCCGGTGCGTTCGGCTGCGTGGTTTGCACGTAGGAAATACCGGGATTGGAGCCGACGCTGGGGATGAGGTAACCGCCGGAGCTGCTGCCGAATTGCGTGCCCTTGGCGTTCAACAGATTCAGCACGACCGGATCGATCTGGCTCGGGCTAATCGTCAACGCCGGGCACAACCCCTGCGCGGGGCTGCTGAACGTGGACGCCAGCGTGGCTGCGTCTCTCGTAGTGGGCAACGAAGGAATTTCCGTGCTGATAAAGGTTCCCGGGGAAAGGCCGCTGCTCTGGCGCGTGCCTTGGTAGTTCACGAAGAAGAAGCCGAGCTTTTCCGGGCCTAGCGGCCCGCCTAGGCTGCCGCCGAAAATATTTTGTTTCAGCACCGGGCGGCTGGCATCTTCGGCGTTCAGAAAATAGTCGTTGGCGTTCAACGCCGTGTTGCGGAAAAACTCGTAGGCGTCTCCATGAAATTGGCGGGTTCCGCTTTTCAGAATGGCGTTGATGTTGCCGCCGCCATTGCGTCCCTGGGTGGCGTCGTAAAGGGAAGTCTGCACCTTAAATTCCTGGATCACGTCTGGGTTGGGCAGCGGCGTGTTCGTCAGCTCGGCCACGTTGTAGTCCGTGGCGCTGATTCCCTCGATGAGGTAGTTGTTGTTGTCTTCGCGTTGGCCGTTGACCATGATGCGGACGTCGCCACGTCCTAGCTGAGTTGAGTCGTTCAGGTCGCTCTGCACGCCTGCAGAAAGCGTCAACAATTGTTGAAAGTTTTGTGTGGCCAGTGGCAAGCTGCGGATGGTGTTTGACTCGATGGATTGGCCGGTGGTGGCGTTCGAAGTGTCCACAGACGTCACTTCCGCGGTGACTTCGATTTTTTCGCTGACGGTTCCCGGCTTCATCGGGATAATCACGCGCGTGGTTTCGGTGACGCGAACGTCGATGTCGTTGGCCTTGGCTTGCGCGAATCCAGATTTATTCACCACCACAAAATAGGTTCCGGGAGGAAGCAGTGTCACCAGGAATGTACCTTCCGGGCCGGTGGTCAAGTGGCGTACGAGCTGATCCGTGGCGGTGCTGATGATCTGCACGTCCGCGTTCGGGACGCTTCCGCCGCTTACGTCCGTCACGCTGCCGCTGATGGCGCCGGTGGCTCCGCCCTGGCCGTAAGCTCCCGGCAAGAAGAAAACTACCGTCAATAGAAAAACCAGAACAACCGATCGAATGATGCCGTTCATTTCTAACCCCCTAGAAAATAAATTGCTGTAACACGCCCCGGTCGACCCCGCACGTCCGGGTTCCCCTGCCCACAATTTGTCTTGCGAAACGTTCGAACCAGGAGAGAGAGCTATAAATTGGAGAAGGAACTACACATCGAGAATGCCATGGACAAGGAAGTTAGCGATTAACCCACCTGTTGTCAAGAACTTGCCGATGAATAATTCTTATGAGCTCTATCCGTCTGGCTAATCTTCCGCCGGCCGCCTGTGCCCGGCACGTAATGAGCCATTTTTCTTTCACGCAACCCGCGGACATGCGCTATCGTCTAAGTTGCAGGTCCCGCGCACCTTGAGGTGCCCCATGAAATCAGTGTCCTTGGTCTCCATTTTTCTTTTTATCAGTTCTCTTTCCGGGTTGACGACTCCGCCTGCACTGGCCGATTCGAGCCATGCCCGTATTGTGCGGTTGAGCCTGGTCCAGGGCGACGTGCGCTTCGCCCACGAATTTCATAAAGACGCAATGGACGATTCCAAGGCTGTTTGGGAAATTGCGCCGATGAATCTGCCGATTCGCGAGGGATATGCGATCGGGACGGATGCGAATGGCCGGGCGGAAGTAGAATTTGAGAATGGCGCCATGGCGTTCCTGAGCGCCAACACGGTGATTGAGTTTTACGATTTGTCGCTGGACGATGGCGCGCGCATCACCCGGCTGATCCTGCGGCAGGGTAGCGCGATTTTCTATGTCCATCCCGCAGAGAACGATTACTTCAGCGTGACCGGTGGTGATTTCAGCGTGGAGGCAAACGGACGCACGCGCTTCCGCCTGGACAATTATGACGACGGCAGCAACGTGAGCGTGGAGTTGGGCAAGATCAACGTACTGCGTAACAAAACTTCCAAGGCTCTTGAGAAGGGCCAATCCTATTCCGTCAACATGAATAACGGCGGGACACCGCTAGTGGCGCGTTCCGGCGAATACGACGATTTCGATAAGTGGGTTTCCGGGCGGATCGACAGCGTTGCGACAGCGACCACCTACACGAGCCAGTATGTCAATTCGCCGGATTACACTTCGGGCTTCGCCGATTTGTACAATTACGGATCCTTTTACAACGTCGCGGGTTATGGTTATGGCTGGCAGCCTTACGGCGCAGGCTTCGGTTGGAATCCGTTCGGATTCGGCAATTGGTATTTCGATACGTTCTACGGCTGGAATTTTATCGGTTCTGCGCCATGGGGCTGGTTGCCCTATCACTACGGCGGTTGGATTTTCAGTCCTGCCTACGGATGGTTGTGGACACCGACCGGCTTTGGCAGCGGCGCACCGCTGTCGTATCACCCGATAACGGCGGTTTGGGTGCGCAATGGCACGACCACGGGCCTGGTGCCGCTGAATCCCGCTGATGTGCACGGCAAGACGCCGATCAATGCAGCGCAGGGGATCTACACCGTGCGCGGAAACACGCTTGAGGCAACGCCGACGACTGCAGCCGCGGGAGAAAAGTGGTCGGTGGTAAAGAATCCGCCGCGCGGTACTCTTTCGGCCGCTTCTCTGGAGCCGGCCACGCAGCCCCCGCGCGTGTCTCGCACAATTCTGTCTGGGAATTCCGGCAGCCGGCCGGTCACATTGAGCCGCGATTCGTCGATCGTGTATGACGGGAAGCAGCACCGCTTTGTGAACGGCAACAGCACGCCGAAAGAGGTGACGGAGGAAGCGAAGGAATCAGGGGTGGGCGGGGGAACTACAGCAAAAAGCTCTGTTGCTGGTGTGCGGGAGGGGAACGCAAGTGCGCCCATGGTTGCGCATGGCGCCACCATGCCGTCACGTCCACACATTTCGCCGCCTTCTCGACCGAGTTCCGGGAATTCGTCTCACGCTTCTTCGAATAGCGCGGTTTGGGATGGGAGCGCGGGCAATCCGGGAACCTCGACGAATTCCTCTCACACAACGACAGCTGCCCCCAGCGGGCATTCCGGTGGAGGGCATCACTAACATTTCGATATCCATGGAATCAGAACGGCTCGCGCAACACGGTGGCGAGCCGTTTCTTTTTCTGGAGTGGGAAAGAAGCAAGAGTTGTTGCGCCGGCTTATGCGAAGATCATCCCTGCATAGCCGACCACTTCCTGCCGGTTCCCGCAGGTGTCAGCCGAGGTTCGATAGCGCACGAGTTCCGCCTTCCTCACACCGAGATGATTCATCGCCGTGAGCATCACGATCGCCGGCCCGAGACCGCACATGGAAATCTCTTCGTTGCGGCAAACTTCGAATAGCGCCTTGGGGTCGAGATTCAACATGCAATCGATGGCTTTCCCGTCTTTGCGTCGAGTGGTTTCCTCGTCTTCGTAATGGTTCATATCAGAGGAGGTGACGATCAAAATATCTTCGGGTAATTCATGCAATGTTCGCGCAATGCCCTCGCCTGTTTCACGCAGATCGTCATAGCGCAGGGTGCCAATCGCTATGGGGACAAACGAAAAGCCTCGATCGAGCAGCTGTAAGAAGGGCAGCTCTACTTCGAGCGAATGTTCGAGGCTGTGCGCCACAGCATCTTCGCGCAGCGCGGGGCATGCAGCCCGCAAACGCGCCGCTAGGGGAGCTTCGACGGGCACGTCGCCCAGTGGCGTTCGCCATGCGCCTCGAGAAAGAATGGCCAGCGCTTCTCCCCGTGGATAATGCCGCACGCCGAGCAGTAGAATTTTCGGAGGCAAAAAGATGCTCGCGAACACCGCTCCCGCCACCGCGCCCGAATACATGTAGCCCGCGTGAGGCACCAAGCATGCTCGTGCCTTTCGCCTCTCCTGCGTTTTTCTTTCTTTTGTGTATTCTTCGACCAGGGCGGAAAGTTCTTGCGGATTGCCGGGATAAAACTGACCGGCTACGGCAGGAAGGCGCAACATAGCTCCCTCCGAATCTAGAGGGGTCGCGAAGGCTTACCTTTGATTTTTACAGCCGTGTGCGACGAGGGATCGTAGTACACGGTGATCCTGTCGCCATACTGGTAGCCGCCCTGGTCCACGATTTTCTGCATTTGCGCCGAGACTGTTTGATTCAGCGGAAAGGTCTGAATGCCCATGTCGTTGCCTTTGGCGCGGACCGTAACCTGCGCGATATTCGCGTGAACGATGTAGCCTTCGAACTTCTCGAGACCCGCGGGCACTTTTGGCTTCGGCGTCAAGGCCTTCACCACGATCGGCGCCACTGCGTTAGCGATGATCGGTTCTATTTCATCGATGATGACCGGCACCAGGATGGGGTCCTGCGCCGCGGCACGAGAAGCTGCTAGCGTGCCGAGCACCGTCATCCCCAGCGCGCAAACCGCCGCGATCGTAAAGAGCTTTTTCATTCGATGTCGTCCGTGGCGATGCGCAATGACTTCAGGAAACGCACGTCCTGCGGAGTCATCGTAAGCCGCGATGGCTGCCTCTTGTCCGATTCCTGGTCGAGCGATTCCTGGTCCACCTGGATTCGCAGAGATTCCAGAAAGCGGCGGTCCTGCGTGGTCATTTTTGGCATCTCACTTCCATCCCTTCGAGCCAGGCCGATCGTAGCGTCCAGCTTCAGCACAATGTCGTAGCCATGGGCGCGCACGCCGGCTATCGCACCGGTGATACGTTCAGACTCCGACACGGTGTCATTGATGGCGTGCCCAAGCTCGCGCAGAAGGTTCTTGAGGTGATCGTCAAGTTGCAAGGCCGGTTCCCCCAGTACCACTAAGCCTGATTTTAGGCCTACGCTTTATTTGATACAAGCTGACCTTTTGCCGTTGTCTTCAATCTATTCACAGGCCCCTGACCCCTGTCCGTTCGGACGGGAGGCTGTTCGCGGCAATGGTTCTGCTGCGTTAAGATTCCTTTATGTCCATGGTGGCCGTCAATCCTCCCAGCGGGCCGGAACCGCGCGGATTCAAGCGGCTTTGGCGCGTGTTGAAACAGCTTTTCTACGAAGCTGTGGGCGCGATTTTTGCGATTCTGGCGTTTGCGTGGCTGAATTCCGCCTTTCGGGCGTGGACCCGCGACGTGGCGCACTGGTTGATTGGAATTTCCGTCGCGGTCTCTTTGCTGTTCATCTTCTTCGCGATCAGTTCCTTTCGCCGCGCGCGTTCGCTTTAGACTCGTTGCTACCGTAACACGATTGCGAACTGTATCGGCGTTACTCCTCGCTCTCGAATCAGGATCGCTGTACGTTTTCCGGTGCTCCTATGCCTGCTCGACCGACATGCTCCGTATTCTGCTCTAAAGCACAGCTTACACTTAGGCGGCTGTGTAGTATTCTGGCCGCGAGCACAAGTTCATGAAGCTGATCCTTGCCTCTGCGTCGCCGAGACGCGCCCAAATTCTGCGCGATGCCGGCATTTCGTTTTCCGTGCTTTCATCCGCGGTGGACGAAACCCCGTACGCCGGCGAAACGCCGCAACAGATGGTCGAGCGCCTGGCAAACGCCAAAGCAGAGTTGGTTTCGGCGCGCGCCGTTGGACCCGCGATTCTGATTGCGGCGGACACGGCTGTGGTTGTCGACGGGCACGTGCTTGGCAAGCCGCGTTCTACCGACGATGCGCGCCGCATGCTTCAGCTTTTTTCCGGGCGCACGCACTCGGTCGTGACCGGCGTGTCTCTGATTCGCTTGCCGGAAATGGACCGGCGGCAGTTCGTCGAAACCACGCTGGTTACGTTTGCCCCGCTGACACGCGACGAAATTTCCCGCTATCTGGCCACGGAAGAGCCCTTCGATAAGGCCGGAGCCTATGCGATTCAGGGCTATGCGGGGCGCTATATTCCGCGGATTGAGGGCTGTTATTTCAACGTGGTCGGTCTTCCGCTGGCGCGGCTGGTCGGCACGCTCGAGGAGCTTGGCTGGTCCGCGGAACAGGAATCGTGATCACCGCTGCATGGGCGCGGCGTAGGAAAAAGACAAAGCGCCCCGCCGGATTGGGGCGCTTTGTGTCTGAGCTTCTCTGATTTTTTGCGTTACTTGCTGCCTTGCGTCTTCGCGTTGTGCTTCTTGTTATAAATGTTCTTTGACGCGCCGTTTTGTTCCTTGTTGACCTGCTGCTTTTCGCCTGGCGTCAGCTTTCCGCCGTTCGCCGAGCGATCTGCCTTCACTTGCTGGTTGATATTTTTCTGCTGATTTTCCAGCTTGGAGGTTTCCCCGGCAGTAAGCTGCCCGCTCTTGATACCTTGCGCGATGCGATCCTGCTGGTTCTCGCGGCGCTGTCCCACCTGATTGTTGCCGTAGTGCGTGGTATTGGCGTTGTGCTTGTCATTGTAGATCTGACTCGAAAGATGGTTCTGCTGCTGGTTCACTTGCTGCTTTTCCGCTGCGGTGAGCTTGCCGCCGTTGGCGGCACGGTCCGCGCGCGTTTCGCCGTTGATAGCCGCTTCCTTTGTTTCGAGGTTTGCGGTTTCGCCGGCCGTTAATTGGCCGCTCTTCACGCCGTTGGCGATGCGGTCCTGCTGATTTTCCTTGCGTTCGGCGACTTCGCCCGGCTTCGCCGTTGTGCTTGCCGGCGTGCCGGAGTTCGGCGCAGAAGAAGAACTGCTCGATGACGAATCTTGTGCTAAGGCCACCGTACCCAGCAACAGCACCGCTGCGGGCAGTATGGTCCACTTCGAGATTTTGAGGCTCATGACCTGTCTCCTTTTTTCTTTCTGAACCTGTTCCCGGGGTTACCTGTAATACCCAAGTCTGGGCAGATAGTTGCGCGCCCTCAACTGGACGCAGGAACAGTTGTGCCGAAGCGTTGACGGAACTAGATAACCCTTTGGGCACAATAATAGGCAGGTCGAGAAAATCGGAAAACATACAGGTGGCGCAAACACAAGAAGGCTGGCGCCTAGTTGCAGAATCACTTGTTTGGAATTTACCTCCGAGGAGTTGTGGCTTAGGCCGTCGTGGCGCTGACTTCGACGGAATGTGCGCTCTCGCCGTAGGGACCGACAGCGGCGACGACGTAATAATACGTGCCGCTCGCCAATCCTTCGTCGGAGTAGCTGACGGCGGCAGTGGAAGCGATCAGTGCGTAGGGTCCGCCGCTAGTTCCGGAGCGCTTCACGTTATAGTTGCTGGCGCCGGTGCTGGGATTCCAGTTGATGGAAACTTGGCCGTGTCCCGGCTTCGCCGTGACTCCGGCGGGCGCCGCGACCGCCGTTGGTTGAGCGGGCCCGGGTGCCGTTGCGGTTGCGGTGCCGCCAGAGATGCCGTCCTTGAAACTGCGGATGCCTTCACCCAAACCCTTCATAACTTCCGGGATGCGCCGGCCGCCAAAGAAAATCAGGATGATCGCCAGTACTACGAGCCAGTGAAATACGCTAAATTCACCCATACAAATCTCCGCTCCGTTTTCGATTATCCGGCTGCCCGGCAACTGGGCAATTTCTCGCGGTTTTCGACCGGAATCGATGTTGTTCAGTCCACTAGGATAACACGCTCATCGCCGATGCGCCGCGTCAACCGCTGGCGGTCCAGGTACTCCAGCAAAGGGATGGCGTATTTGCGACTGACGCCCGCCAGGTCCTTGAATGTAGGTACGCCGATGCGTTCGCCTTTGGATTTTTTGTAATTTTGCAGCAGGGCGGGAAGAAGCGCGAGCGCATTGCGATGAAAAATGAGCTCAGGGGAGACGCGGACCAGCACTTTTTCCCGCAGGAGAATTTGCAGAATTTTTTCCGCGCGGCTATTTTCGATGGCCAATTGGGTCAGGACTTCTTTTACCGATGGCACCGCTAATCCTGCCTTGGCAAAGGCTTGCTCGATCTGCTGTTTCGCGCGGGCTTCTTCCGGGGTCAACGTGATTTCGGTTCCGGCTTTTTTTACCAGTTCGCCGTGGAAGGTTACTTTGTTTTGCTTGGCTAATTCCTCGAGCGCGGCACGAAATGTTTCGGTGCGCACGCGGCGGGCGGCGGATGCTCGTAGTTCTTCGCGCGGGATGCCGGGTAAGAGTGGATTTTGCCTGTGGAATGCTTCAACGCGCGCGAGCAGTTTTTTTTCCGTGTCCTGAAACGTCGTCTCCGCGATGAGCAGCAGCGGCTCTGCGCTAACTCCGCGGATCATTTTCGACTTTGCGAGGCTTTCCGCGGTCGCTTGCACCTCGGACTCCATCCATCCGGTTCGCGCGATGATGACTTCCATTCCGATGCCGAGGATGTTGCGGTCGACGATGGCGCGCAGGATATCCGGGCGCGAGCCGCGATCCAGTGTTTCCAGGAACTGTATGCGGCCTGAATCTTTACGCGTGGGGCGCTTGGCCAGCGGATCCAGAACTTGGCCCCCGCCTACTGTGATGACCGGAGAAGATTGGCGGATGATAAAGCGGTCGCCGCGCACAACCACAACTTCGTCTCTGAGCAGGAGTTGTGCCCAAGCAGCTTCGCCGGGGAGCAATTCGGGTTGTTCGAGCAGCAAAACTTCCGCGATGCTTTCCACGGTGCCAACGTGAAAATGGACTTTCGCGCGATGTTTCAGCGTGGGCGCGCCCGGCAGCAATTCGACGCGTACATCGATGCGGCGTGTTTTGGCAAAGCGTCCGGGCGCTGCGATTACCATTCCGCGCTCGACGGCTGTGTGTTCGATGCCGGAAAGATTCACTGCCGTGCGCTGTCCGGCCTGGGCGCGTTCGACGGTTTTTCCGCCCGTTTGTATGCCGCGAACACGCAAAAGCTTTTTCTCGGGCAACAGCTCCACTTCATCGCCGGCAGTAATGTGGCCGGAGATGAGCGTCCCGGTCACGACCGTGCCAAAACCTTTCACCGCAAAAGAGCGATCGATGGGCAGCCGGAAGTAGCGATTCGTCTGTTTGTCCGCGATGGTGCGGGCCTGGTCTTCGAGCGCCTTGTTCAACTCTGCCAGACCCGCGCCGCTTTTCGCGCTAACCGCTACAATCGGCGCGCCCGCCAGGAACGACCCTTTCACAAACTCTTCCAGTTCCATGCGCACTAATTCCTGGGTGTCGTTGTCGACCAGATCGGTTTTGGTGAGCGCGATTACGCCACGGTCGACTCCAAGCAATCGGCAAATATCGAAATGTTCGCGCGTTTGAGGTTTGATGGCTTCGTCGGCGGCTACCACCAGCAGGACCAGATCGATTCCAGAAGTGCCGGCAAGCATATTTTTTACGAAGCGCTCGTGACCCGGCACATCGACGAAGCCAAACCGCACGCCACCTGCTTCGAGAAACGCGAAGCCGAGATCAATCGTGATGCCCCGCCGTTTTTCTTCCTCCAGGCGATCGGGATGCGTTCCCGTCAACGCCTCGATCAACGTGGATTTCCCGTGATCGATGTGTCCGGCGGTTCCGACGATGATGCTTTTGGTCATTGGAGACGAGCGCTAACGGACGAATATTTGTCGCTGCGAAAGGAGTTTCGCACAGGCAGGAGTGTTTGTGAAACGCTCAGCCCTTGGCGGCGGCGATTTCGTCGACAATTTCTTGCGCGGCGACGCGGGGATCGGCCGCCGACAGGATCGGGCGTCCGACGACAATGAAATCGGCGCCCGCTTTGATTGCTTCGCGCGGCGTGGCCGTCCGCGATTGGTCATCTTTCTTGCCTACGCTCAAATCCTTGGGGCGAACACCGGGCGTAACAATCAGAAAGTCCCGGCCGCAAGCTTTGCGAATGGCTTTGGCTTCCTGTACTGAAGCGACCACGCCGTCCACACCTGCCTTTTGCGCCAGCTTCGCGAGCTTTACCACACGCGCTTTCGGCGCACCGCCAATGCCGACTTCTCGCATGGTTTTTTGATCCATGCTGGTCAGGATCG
Organism: Candidatus Acidiferrales bacterium; assembly: GCA_963795535.1. Taxonomy (GTDB): domain Bacteria; phylum Acidobacteriota; class Terriglobia; order Acidiferrales; family UBA7541; genus Acidiferrum. Next base: position 358,599 of record CAWCIG010000015.1, on the reverse strand, counting down.
TCACGGCCAACAGCCGCGTGCGGTCCGCGCCCATCGGCACTCCTGCGCTTACCGCCTGTGTTGCCGCGCGCATCATGGCCGTGCCACCGAGCGCGTGCACATTGACGAGTTGCACGCCAGGCATGGCCGCAGAGGCGAGCACGGCGCCGGCCACGGTGTTTGGTATGTCGTGAAATTTTAAGTCCAGGAAGATGCCAGTACCCAGTTGCGCTACCTGCCGCACCGCTTCCGGCCCGGCGCTGGCAAAGAGTTGGCTGCCGATTTTGAACATGCCGACGACATCCGCCACTTGCTTGGCGAACTTCACCGCGGTTGTTAATGAATCAAAGTCGAGGGCTACGATCAGGCTGCTGCGTGGATGGGCGTCGAAGGTCAAGGTTCGGGCGTGCCCGAAAGGTCTTAGTTTGGATCAGCCTCAGCGCGGGCGTGCTTCGGCGGCACTTGCAGGAGTTCCAGCCGCACCTGTGTGACTCCCGAACTGATCAGTCCAATCTTCCGGGCTATACGATAGGATACATCAATTTCGCGCCCTTCTTGATAAGGACCGCGATCATTGATGCGCGCAACCTCAAATTTGCCGTTTCTGGGGTTCACGATGCGTACCCAGGAACCAAATGGCAGGTTGGGGTGGGCTGCCGTGAGGCTTTCGGCGTTGAATCGCTCACCGTTGGCAGTCACTTTGCCGTCAAACTCGGGTCCATACCAGCTGGCGTTGCCAACCCAAACCTTGATCGGCTTTACGGGGGTGCTCAGGTGAGCGACTAGGGGAGCTTCGATTCCCGGAGCGATCAGGAACATCAGGGGAACCCAACGGATGGCCGCCCAAATCATGAAGAGTGGTCGTCGCATAGTGTGTTCTTTTCGCTACGAAATTTCAACAAAGTGTAGCACTAGTACCGCATTATGTCAACCGTTCTCAGCCTGGAAGCGTTCTCGTACCTCTCTGAAAGATAATGCCTTAGCTGCTTTGAGCGCTTGGGCCAGCTGTCCGGCGATGCTTTCACTGGCCTTGGGATCAGCAAAGCTCGCCGTTCCGACCTGTACTGCCGACGCTCCCACAGTCATATATTGAAGCACGTCTTCCGCCGTTTCCACCCCTCCCAGGGCCACGACGGGGATCTTCACCGACTTCGCGACCTGCCAAACCAAGCGCAGGGTGATGGGTTTTATGGCTGGTCCGGATAAGCCGCCTGTGACATTCCCCAATACCGATCGCCCGGTGCTAACATCAATGGCCATAGCGGGATACGTGTTCGCAACCGTGAGCGCATCGGCTCCAGATTCCTCGGCAGCCCGGGCAATTACGACAATATCGGTAACCAAAGGACTTAGCTTCACCCATAACGGCCGCCGTCCTGCCGCCTTGCGAGCTGCGCTAACGACTTCCTTTACCAAGTTGGGATCGCCTCCAAATTGCATCCCTCCCTTTTTTACGTTGGGACAGGAAATATTAAGCTCATAGGCGGAGATTCCTTCGGCATCCTCCAGCCGCCCGATGACCTCAATGTACTCATCCAAACAGTATCCGAAGACGTTCACTATCCGGTGAGTGTTGTATTTTAGCAACAGAGGCAGCTTCTCTTTGACGAACGCGTCGACGCCGATGTTCTGTAAACCGATCGCGTTGAGCATCCCGGAAGCGGTTTCGTGGAGCCGTGGAGCCGGGGCGCCTTCCAGTGGCTCTCTGGAGATACCTTTGGTGACGATGCCGCCCAGGCGGTTCAAGTCCACAATAGGGGCGAACTCGACACCATAGCCGAAGGTTCCGCCCGCAGCGATGATCGGATTGGCAAAGCGGAGAGCGCCCACCTGGACGCTGAGGTCGACTTGCTTGGGATTGGAATCCATGCGACTTGAAGGACTCACGCTAGCTCCCGAGGATACCACGCAGCCCGGTTCTGCCAGCAAGCCGGCCTATTTGCGAGCGGTCGTCCGTAGAGCTTCGCTGAGCACGCGGCCATCGTGCGTGGCTAATGTTACTCCGGTTAATGCGCCAAGTGTCGGGGCGATGTCGGCGGGCGTAGCGGCGTTGAAATACTGGCCAGTCTGAATGCCGAAACCCATCAGCAGAAGAGGCACACGCTGGTCATAGTAATACGGCGTGCCATGGCCGGCGCCGGTTTGCTTCGTTCCGCTCGGCGAGCCGTCCGTAAGCCAGTAGGGTTGCTGCAGAATGTACATGTCTCCACTGCGGGCGGCGAAATAGCTCAACTCCGCCGCGGTTCGAGTTTGCGAAACAGTTTTGAACCCTCCGCCCAATTCCCCCGCTTGAAATACTTCCGCCACTCCGGGTGTTGAGAGTGCTGCGTCCAGGAAGGCTTTCATGGCGGCAGGATCGTGGCGCAATTGCCCGTAGAGTCCCTGCGCGAAGTAAATCTTATTCCCGGCGATCTTGGCGATCGGCTGCTTGGCCAGATTAAATGGCTCCAATGCTTTTTCGAGGCGGACCTGAAGATCCGGCAAGCTCAGCACGCCGGCATCGACTCCGGTCTGCTGCATATCGGCGGGGACCGGCGCCACGCCGTGATCGGCGGTGAGCACCACGACATAATTGCCGCGGCCAACTTTTTGGTCCAGGTGGGTGAATAACTCCGCCAAGTCCTTATCCAGCCGCACGAGCATGTCCTGGATTTCCCAGCTGCGCGGCCCAAAGGTGTGGCCCACATAGTCTGTTGAGGAATAGCTGATCCCCAGATAATCCGTCGCCGCTTTTCCCAATCCCAGCGAATCGACCGCGGTTTCAGCGAGCTTGGTCAGGTACGTATCGGCAAAAGGGCTGGTAGTCCACTGTTGGTAGAAACTTTCGTCCGGGGCGTTGCTTCCTTCTTTTCCGCGCAGAGCAAAAGGGAAGCGCGCTCCCCACCCAGTCACACTTGCCGCTCCTAAGGCTTCTTCGGCATACCAATATTGGCTTTTCGGCAAGGAGAGCGACCACGTTTTGCCATAATCCGCAGCCACCGGATGTTGCTTCACGTATTGCTCGATAAACGGCATTGTTGTGTAGGGAGCGGAGGTCACCCACGCGCCGGTACTGCTGTCGAACCAGGTTGCCGCGTCGGCTTTATGGCCAGCCATGGTGATCGCCGCTCGGGCTTTCAACGAAAACGTGACGACGCGGGGGCCATCTGGGTTTTGAAACTTTAGTTCTTCCGCGAAGGAAGGCAGTAACATACGCCACGCCGAGTCTCCGCCATTGGTCGTGCCCCCTGCATAGGCCGTGTTCTTTACGTTAGGGTCGCTGGTGCAGGTGACCATTTTTTGCGCGTCGCGGTCCCACCAGGAATTTGCAACCATGCCGTGGTTCATGGGAAATGCGCCGGTCGAGATCGTGGAATGGCCCACGCAGGTTTCCGTAGAGGCGTAGGGATAGGCGGCAGTGCGGAACCAGGCGCCTTCGTCGACCAGTCGTTTCAGGCCTCCGGTCCACTGGCCACGGAATTTATCGACGTAATCGGCACGCATCTGGTCAACGACGATGACTACGATCAGCTTGGGGCGAGAGGCGGGGAGGGGGGTTTTCGTTGGTGTTGTGGCCGGTGTGGACTTCGGTGTTTGCGTCCAGCCTGGCAACGCAAACAGGAGTGCCACGGCGATTGCCGCTATCAATTTGTTCCGCAGGCTCGGCTGCGAGCTTGTGCTCAACTTCATTGCTTGGTCTCCAGATTCTTGCGAAGTTTAGCATGGCGAGGATTACGGTGGCGGGACCTCGGTTCCCGCGCTCCATGGGGTTTGCCTAGTTGTGTTAGCATTTACGCCGGCATGCGAATCATTGAGAAGAGTCAGCTGATGTCTGCGGCAGAGATTGATCGGACGCTGCAGCGGCTTGCGCATCAAATCGTCGAAAAGAGCGGAGGCACGCGGAATCTGGCGCTGATCGGGATCCGGCGCCGCGGCGTTCCGCTGGCCGAACGGATAGCGCGTGCTATGCGCGGAATCGATGGGGTGGAAGTGCCCGTGGGCACGCTCGATATCACCCTGTATCGCGACGATCTTTCGAAGGTTGCTCCGCAGGCAGTGCTGCAGTCGTCGCACATCGCGTTTGCCGTCGACGCCATGGATTTGGTACTGGTCGACGACGTTCTTTACACCGGGCGCACCATCCGGGCCGCGATGAACGGACTATTCGACCTTGGCCGGCCAAAACGCGTTTCTCTCTGCGTGTTGATCGACCGCGGCCACCGCGAAATGCCCATCGAAGCGCAATACACTGGGCGCACGGTGCAGACGAGCGACACGGAAATTATCGAAGTGCGGTTGCAGGAAATCGATAACGAAGAGCGCGTGGTGCTTGTCGATCGCGTGGATTCCTGATTGTTCCTCTACAGCTTGCGCGGGCTGCGAAATTTTTGCGTCCCGGCGATTCTCCGCGTAAAATGAAGTTCGATCCGGAGCGCGGCCTTTCTCGTTGTCCCGTGCTGCGCCTCAGCTTCTTACGAGAATAAAGTTGAACTACCGCTTTCGTGATTTACTCGCGATCGAACCTCTCAGTGCAGACGAAATCACATTTTTTCTCGACCAGTCCAAACCCTTCCAGGAAATTCAACGGAATCCGCTGAAGAAGCTGGCCACGCTGCGCGGCAAAACCGTGGCCCTGGCGTTCTTTGAAAACTCCACGCGCACGCGCCTGAGCTTTGGCACTGCCGCTTCGCGACTGGGCGCCGATACCATGAATCTGCAGGCGGAAGCTTCCAGCCTGAAAAAAGGGGAAACCCTGCTGGACACAGCGAACAATTTGAACGCCATGAAGCCGGATTGCTTCGTGATGCGGCACTCGTCTTCCGGAGCCGCCGATTTTGTGGCGCGCCACCTGGAAATTCCGGTGGTCAATGCGGGCGACGGCACGCACGAGCATCCCTCGCAGGGGCTGCTGGACGCGCTGACCATTCGCGATCGCAAAGGCTCGCTGAACAACCTGAATGTGACGATTCTTGGCGACATCTCGCATTCCCGGGTGGCGCGTTCGAACATCCACCTGCTCGGCAAATTCGGCTGCCGTTTCACGCTATGTGGCCCGGCGATGTGGGTTCCCCGCGAACTCGAGCATATCGGACCGCCGGGCACGCCGATCCGCTGCGTCTATCGCGTGGAAGAAGCGCTCGAAGATGCCGACGTCATCATCGTGCTCCGCGTTCAGACGGAGCGCCTGCATGAACCCTCGCTCTCGCAGAACGATTACATCCTCCTCTACCAGCTCAATGCCGAGCGCATGAAACTCGCCAAGCCGGACGCGCTGATTCTTCATCCTGGTCCGATCAATCGCGGCACGGAAATTACGCCCGATGTTGCCGATGGCCCGCGCTCGGCGGTGCTCGAGCAGGTCACCAATGGCGTTTCGGTGCGTATGGCCATTCTGTATCTGCTGATGACCGGCGTGACCGAGGGTACGCATCCAGCGCTGGAAGGAAAGCCGGCATCATGAGTGAAGGAATCTGCCCATGCTTCTGATTAAAAATGGCCGCGTTGTTGACCCCGCGTCGAAGAGCGATGCTCCGCGAGACATTTTGCTCGACGGTGAACGCATAGCCGAAATCGCCGCGCCTGGAAAAATCGCGCATGGCGACAGCGCACAAGTTCTTGACGCTTCCGGCCTGGTCGTAGCGCCCGGCTTCATTGATATGCACGCGCACTTGCGCGAGCCGGGGCAAGAAAATTCCGAAACCATCGAGACGGGATCGCATGCGGCCGCACGCGGCGGTTTCACGGCGATTTGCTGTATGCCGAACACCAAGCCTGTAAACGACAACGCTTCGATCACGCGCTTCATTGTCGATCGCGCCAAGGCGTTTGGCCATGTTCGCGTGTGGCCGATCGGCGCTGCCAGCGTTGGCAGTAAAGGGGAAGCGATCGCGGATATCGCAGCCATGCGCGACGCGGGGATTGTTGCGGTTTCCGACGACGGCAAACCCATCGCCACCGCAAAGCTCGCGCGCCAGATTATGGATTATTGCCGCTCGCTCGATCTCCCGGTGATCGAACACGCCGAAGATGTTTCCCTTGCCGCCGGCGCGGTGATGCGCGAAGGCATCGCCTCCACGCGGCTGGGTCTTCCCGGCATGCCTGCCGCCGCGGAATCGGTATGCGTCGCGCGAGACGTGCAGGTGGCAGAACTCACCGGCGCGCGGCTGCACATCGCGCATCTCTCCGCCAAGTCCTCGTTGGCCCAGGTGCGCCTTGCCAAGCAGAACGGCCTGCGCGTGACGTGCGAAGTGACGCCTCACCATTTCACACTGATCGATGAAGACGTGACGTACGACTCGCGCTTCAAGATGAATCCGCCGCTGGCCGCGCGCGAAGATCGCGAAGCGTTGCTCGAAGGCCTGGCCGACGGCACCGTTGATGCCATTGCCAGCGACCACGCTCCCCACGAGCCGGCGATCAAGGATGTGGAGTTTGACAAAGCGCCTTTCGGCATCCTGGGATTTGAAACGGCGATCAGCCTGGCTCTCGAGCAGCTGGTTCACTCTGGCCGCATTTCGTTGATGCGCATGGTCGAGCTTTTCACCGCGGGTCCCGCGCGGGTCTTGGGCAAAGAGCGAAAACTGGCGATTGGCGAGGCTTCCGATATCACCGTGTTTTCGCTTGATCGTCCATGGACCTATAACGTCGGGGAATCCGCCAGTAAATCCCGCAACTCGCCCTTTGACGGCCATACGTTCAAGGGCGGGCCCGTCGCCACGATCGTTGGCGGCAAAATCGTTTACAAGCACTAGGGCGCGTCTTCCGATATCGTTTGGTGGGCCTTGCAGGCGCGTTTTGCCGGAAAAGCGTTCGCCGCAAAAGCGGCAGCCAGCCGCCGCACTCCAGGAAACCGGTTATTCCAGTTCGCCAATATCCATCTGGCGGCATTCAAACATTCAGCGCAGGACCAGCGGGCTAAACTGGGAGTAAGGATTACCATGCGCGCCCAATCCGCCATCAAGCTCCTGCTGTGTCTGCTGACGGCGCTCGTTTGCGCAGGGGCTGTGCCGCCCGAGACCGAGCAAATTCTGGATTTCCATAGCGATATTACGCTGGAGGAGGACTCCTCTCTCCAGATCACCGAAACCATCACGGTTTTCGTCACCGGCAAGCAGATCCATCATGGAATTTATCGTGAGCTGCCCACGCGTTATCGCGATGCATTCAACAATCGCTATGTGGTGGGCTTTCAGATGCTTTCGGCCGCGCGCGATTCCAGGGATGAAACGTTTCGCGTCGAGGATTATGGCAACGGCAAGCGCATTTACCTGGGTGATGCAAACGCGATTGTGCCGCGTGGGCGCCACGTCTACACCATTTCTTACACGACCAACCGGCAACTCGGCTTCTTCAAGGATCACGACGAGCTTTACTGGAACGCTACCGGCAACGGCTGGATCTTCCCGATCCGGCACGCCTCCGCGACGGTGCATCTGCCCGCCGGCATTCCAGCCGATAAGGTGAAGCTTTCAGGCTACACCGGGGTCCAGAATTCGCGGCAGGCACAGCTGACGGCAACGGCCACCGGAGATTCAACTTTTCAGTTCGATACGAATCGTTCACTCGGGCCCCGGGAGGGTCTGAGCGTCGTCATGATGTGGCCGAAAGGATTTTTTGCGGAGCCCACATTTGCGGAGAAGATGGAATTTTTCTTCCGCGACAATCGCGACGCTCTGTACCTGGCCACCGGCTTCCTGGTGCTGGTGCTCTACTATCTGATTGCCTGGTCCGCCGTCGGCCGCGATCCGGTGCGCGGCGTCATCATGCCTCTATACGATCCTCCGCAGAACCTCTCTCCTGCCGGGATGCGCTACCTGTTGCGCATGGGCTTCGACAACAAAACGTTTGCGGCCGCCATTCTCGATATGGCCGTACGCGGTTATCTCACGATCAAGGATCAGGCCGGCTCTTACACTCTTTATCTCACCGGCAAACCGAACATTTCTCTGTCGGCCGACGAGAGCCAACTTGCGGCGGTGCTCTTCGAGGGGCGCAATGAAATCTGGCTGCACCAGGAGAATCACCAAACCATCCAGTTCGCAATGAAAGCGCTGAAAAAATGCCTGGCAAGCACAGAACAGAAAACTTATTTCGTCACTAATTCGAAATACATGATTCCTCCCGTGATTCTTTCCGCCGTCATCGTGATTTCTTACCTTGTGATCCAGGGTATGCCTCAGGTCGTGGCGGGCGCGTTCCTGAGTATCTGGCTCACGGGTTGGACCCTTGGCGTGGCGGGGCTGGTCTTCACCGTTTTCAGCACCTGGCGCGGCATGCTCCACCCTCACACCACGACCCTCGCCGAAGTTTCTGGTATTGGCAAGGCACTGTTCCTCACCGCCTTTGCGCTTCCATTCCTGCTTGGCGAAGTGATGGGCTTCTGGTTTCTGCTGAAGATGACCTCGCTTGCGCTGGTTCTATTCGTCTTTGTCGCCGGCGGATTGCATGTTCTGTTTCTGTACCTGATGAAGGCGCCGACTTTCGCCGGAAGACGGCTGATGGACCAGGTGGAAGGCTTCAAGATGTTTCTCGGCGCGGTTGACGGTGATCGTCTGAATCGTGCTTTTCCTCCGCAGCAGACGCCCGCCGTGTTCGAGAAATTTCTTCCGTACGCTTTGGCCTTGGATGTGGAGCAGGATTGGGCAGAAAAGTTTTCCGGGCTGCTCGCCGGAGCGAGCGGCCCGCCGGCCCAGGCAGGTTCCGACGGGCTGTATTCCCCTTCGTTTTATTCTGGCGCGACCCTGGGAGGTTTCAGCGGAGCGAGCTTTGCCTCTTCGTTTGGCAGTTCGCTGACGTCGGCGATTTCTTCGTCGACAGCGTCTCCAGGGTCCGGAGGCGGAGGAGGAAGCGGAGGATCGGGAGGGGGTGGGGGTGGTGGCGGCGGTGGAGGCTGGTGATTTGCCGTGTGTCTTTATCGCGTTGCGATTCTTTGCACGCGAAAAGGATCACCGCGCGGCCAGCTCACTTTGTTTTTTGTCTTACAGTATGGGCAAACCGCGACGCGTCCAACTTCTTTCCCGAGACCTGTCGAACCGACAACGCGCATGCCCTGTTGACATTTTCTGCAACGGAAAATTTTCTGCAACGATCCTCCTTGCTTGACCTGTTCAGCGCGGAGGTCCCCCCAGCCCTGCAGTGCTATTACCAATTAGTTGAGGGGCGGACCGCGAAGCTATACCACTGTTGTCAAGGTTCGATCTCCATGGAGTCAAACGACGGCACCTTGCCACGAATATCCGCCAGTGCGTCGTGCAGCGCGTCAAAGATACGCGTGGGCCCGATGACTTCGGTCAAGTGATGACGATCGAGATCGGGTCTTAAGTCGGATTGCACGTGCGCAAAGACCATGGCGGTTCGTTGCAACCGAAGATCCTCGACAACTTGGCGCAGCACGCGCGCAGCCGTGAAATCCACATTGGTGATCGCGCCCGCGTCGACAACCACCCAGTGCATAGGAGGAGCCGCGGTGGTGGTCAGCATGCGCACTTCCTCGGAAAAATGGTTGGCATTGGCATAGAACAGCGGCGCTCCAAAACGATAAATCACGAGTCCAGGTTCCGTGGTTGCTCCCGGCACGACGGGTTTCATGCGCCAGATTCCGTCGCGTCCCTGCTCGAGGACCGCCGTGTGCGGGCGGTAGCTGTGATGCACAATGCGAAACAGCGACAAGGCCATGGCAAGAACGATGCCCTGTTCCACGCCAACAAACACCACAACCAGCGCCGTGGTTGTTGCCAGGGCGAATTCTCCCGGGCTCTCTCGGCGTATGGCCTCTAAAGCGCGCAGGTCGATCAACCGCACCGCTATGGTGAAGACGACCGCGCCGAGCACGCATTCTGGAAGAAACTGAAGTGGGCGCGTCAGGAAAAGCAAAACCAACGCCACGACTGCGGCGGTGGTGATATGCGTGATCTGGTTTGTGCCGCCCGAGCTTTCGACCATTCCGGTTTGCGTGGGGCTGCCGTTGACCACAAACGTTCCGCTGAAGGCTGCCGCGGTGTTGGCAGCCGCAAGACCTATCAGGTCCGCGTTTTCCTCATCCTCCTCGTGATGGCGCGTGGCATAAGCCCGCGCGGTTGCCGCACTTTGCGCAACGATCATGACAAAGCAGGAGAGCGCTACGGGCAACAAAACTTCTACGTCTTTCCAATTCACATCAGGAAGGCCAAAGTGGGGCAAGCCACCGGGCACCGCACCAAGAAGTTTTACGCCGCGGTCGCCCCAGTCGAACGCTGCGCTTGCCGCGATTGCTCCGGCAACGGCAAACAGGGGCGCGGGGAATTTCGGCGCAATCCGGCAGAGAATGAGAATACTGGCTACCACGGCAAACGAGATTTCCAGCGTAAGGGGCGGGACCTGACGCAGCGAACGCACAACTTCCAGAAATTGCGCCGGAGTGCGGCGGCTGTGTATTTCCAGACCGAGCATGCCTCCCGACACCGCGATGCCCACCTGAAAACCTACTCCGGTGAGGAATCCAACGAGCACGGTTTGCGAGAGAAAATCGGCCAGAAAGCCGAGCTTCAGCATCCGCGCGATCAGGAGAAGTATGCCGGTTAGTAGCGCGACGAGTCCGGCGAGGGCTACGTAACGCTCGCTGCCCGCCGGCGCCATACCTGAAAGGCCGCCAGCGAGGATGGCTGCTGTCGCGGAATCGGCCGCTACCACGAGGTAGCGCGAAGAACCGAGCGTAGCGAACGCAATCAGCGGGAGCAGAAGTGTGTATAAACCGGTGATGACCGGAGTGCCCGCAATTTTCGTGTAGCCGAGCGATTGCGGGATGTTCATCGCCGCGAGCGTGACTCCCGCCAATAGATTTTTTGGAACCTCTGACCAGCGGAACGGCCGTATGCCCAGGAATAGGGGAAGGCGGCTTGAGGCATTCGGCGGGCCGGCCGGATTTTTAGGCATGAAAAGCGTTCCCCCGGAACTTGCAGCGACGGAATACGCCCAGGCGTGTTGAAAAGTGTTTACTTGCGTTGAGAAAGCCGCGCCCGGTCTGACGAGAGAGTAGCAACAGTCGGCAGCGGGCTCAATACTGGACGCAACTTTTCTTGGCGGTGGCTTAGTGCGCGGCGGGCTCCGCGGCGGGATGCAATCCGTGTTGCGGAACTTCGTGCGTGCCGCGGGTCAAAGGTTCGATGCGCATCCGGAAAAAATGATCGACAGGCAACAAGCCTTTGCCTACCGGATATGCTTTCTCGATTGCCTTCATCACATAGGCCTTTGCCAGCGTTGCGGCTTCGACCAGGCCGCGACCGGCAGCCATTTGCGCCGTCAACGCCGATGCGAACGTGCAGCCGGTGCCGTGCGTGTTTTCCAACTTCACCTTATCGCCGCCGAGCTGGTGCAAGTCCTTGCCGTCGAAAACCACGTCCGTGGCCTTTTCCATGTGGCCGCCCTTCACGATCACGGCCCTCGCGCCCATTTCCCCGAGCTTGCGCGCCGCTGCTTCCATGTCGGCGACATCCTTGATCGTTATGCCGGTCAAAATTTCGGCTTCAGGCACGTTCGGGGTAATTACGCTCGCGCGTTTCAGCAGCTCCGCTGCCACGTATTTCACGCCACCGGAATCCAACAATTCCGAATTACTCGAAGACTTCATCACCGGGTCATGCACGACCAGGCTGAACTTATGCGCGTCTAGGAATTCCGCCACCACTACGGCGTTTCCGCGGTTGCCCAACATTCCGATTTTCACTGCCGCAATTTCGCAATCCTTTACGAGCACTTCCAGCTGTTCGCGAAGCTCCGCGCTCGGAGTGTTATGGACGGCTTCCACTCCTTGCGTGTTCTGCACCGTCAGCGACGTGATGGCCGCCACTCCGTAGCAACCGTGGGCCGCAAAAGTTTTCAGATCGGCCGCAACGCCCGCGCCGCAGCTGGGATCGAAGCCTGCGATCGTCAGCAAAATAGGAGGGACGGCGATGCCCTGTGCGTGAAGATGGCTCATGTTGGTCTGTCTTTCGCCTCGTTCCGTGACGAAAATAGCCGGTCACGCTCGCCAGTGCGAAATCTTTTCGTGTTCGCACCGGAAAACGCCCGGCACTTGCGAATGTACGCGCACTGAATTTTCTCTGCAAGGAAATTCTCAGTGCGAAAGCGAATCGCCCGCTCGCGTCTGAAAGAGGTTACCGGATGTGAGGATTGTTAAGAATCAAGGATTCACCCGAGCCGGGTGAATTTTTGTTTTACGGGAAGAGGCCGCGCACCAGCGTTGCCTCGGCTACGCGTCCTACACCCACCGTCATCGCGGCGGTGCGTGGCGGCACGTGGTATTTGCGCATGGCCTCGATCATATCGTGGAACGAACGCACCATGATTTTCTGCAGGCGCACGTTCACTTCGTCGGAGTCCCACAGCAGGCCTTCCTGGTTCTGGACCCATTCGAAGTAGCTGACGGTGACGCCGCCGGCGTTGGTCAGAATGTCCGGCAGCACAGTGATTCCGCGGCGCGCCAGGATTTCGTCCGCGTGCGGCGTGGTCGGCCCATTGGCCGCTTCCGCCACCACCCGCGCCTTCACGGATTCCGCGTTCTGCAGCGTGATTACATTTTCCAGGGCCGCAGGAATCAGGATGTCGCACTTCATGGCCAGCAAATCGTCATTTGAAATTCGCGAAGCGCCGGGCATACCTACAACGGTCCCGGAGCGTTCCTTGTAGCGAATGGCCTTGATCGGATCGATGCCGCGGGAGTTCGTGACGCCGCCGCGCGTGTCGCTCAGGGCAATGATCTTGGCTTTCTTGTCTGCGAGCAGCCGCGCCGCAGTTGCCCCAGCATTGCCGAAGCCTTGCACGGCTACCGTGGCGCCGCGTATCGAGATTTTCTTCACCTTGCAGGCTTCTTCCACCACGTATACCAAGCCTTGCGCCGTGGCTTCAGCTCTACCCAAGGAGCCGCCGATCGAAATTGGTTTGCCGGTGACGACGCCCGGCACCGTGTGGCCCCTCATCATGGAATAGGTATCCATGATCCAGGCCATGGTCTGCGCGTCGGTGTAAACGTCTGGCGCGGGAATATCCTGGTCTGGCCCGATGAGCGGCAATATCTCGCTGGCATACCGGCGCGTAAGGCGCTCCAGCTCGGCCTTGGACATGCGCTTCGGATCGCAGATGACCCCGCCCTTGGCGCCACCAAACGGCACATTCACCATCGCTGTCTTCCAGGTCATCCAGGCGGCCAATGCTTTTACTTCATCGAGTGTGACGTTGGGATGGAACCGGATTCCACCCTTGCCTGGGCCGCGAGCAATGTTGTGCTGCACGCGAAAGCCGGTCAGCACCTTCACCTGCCCGTTGTCCATTTTCGTCGGCAGCGATACTTCCAGGACGCGCTTGGGCGTCCGCAGCACTTGCCGCAAGCCGGGATCGAGCTTCAGGACTTCCGCGGCGATATCAAACTGGATCTGCGCGATGCGGAACGGATTCAACTCCTCCCGCGGGGCGATTCGCGGCACTATCGGCGGTGCATTTACGGTGCGACTGGGGACTGGGGGTTTTGCGACCGTGGCCATTCGCTTCGGTCCTTTCCTTTGCGCTGAGTCTCTCTAACTCTGTGGAACCGAGCCTGACATCACTTCTTTCCGCTGCAGCACGCCAGCCGTTATGCGCTGGCGGAAATTTTCTGCGTTCCGTCCAAGAATTTGTCCCGGCATTCGGCGGAACAGAAGTGCACGATCTCTCCGCCCTGCTTAATCGACAACGCGAGCCCCTCGGCCACGTGCATTCCGCAGACCGGATCGCGCACCAATTTCTGGTTCACCGCGTTGTTCGGGACGTCCACGTCTGGTTTCGGTCCCGCGTCGCTCATGGCCATATTGCCAACGATCTTCCGCAGAATGGCGACACTCCAGGACACGATCAAAAGCCAGAACAGGTACTTCAGCATACGAGCAATAAATGTCATCCTTGCGTCTCTTCCGCGGCACGCATCTGAACCGCCCTTGGAACGGCCAAAACCGCGTTGAGCCGAGTGTATGCAGCGCTTCTCAGGGAGTCAAACGAAAAGCTGTACTTTCAAGGGGTTGCGCGGCGTATCGGTTCTCGGTTGGGAGCGTTCCTGCCCCGCACATGTTCGTAACGAACACATTATAAAAGGCTTAGGTTGACTTGATGCGCGGGGCCTAGATTCTCAGGCTCCCGCCGGAATGCGGTCCGTTCCCATGTAGGGGCGCAACAGTTCCGGGATCAGGATCGATCCGTCGCCTTGTTGATAATTCTCGACGATGGCAATCCAAGTGCGCCCCACAGCCAAGCCCGAGCCGTTTAATGTATGCACAAATTCGCTCTTGCCGCCGCCCTTCGGCTTGAAGCGAATGCCTGCGCGGCGCGCCTGAAAGGCTTCGCAATTCGAACACGAGGAAATTTCGCGGAACTCGTTGCTCGAAGGCAGCCACACTTCCAGGTCGTAGGTCTTCGCGGAGGCAAAGCCCATGTCGCCGGTACAAAGCAGGACCGTCCGGTAATGCAGTCCGAGTTTTTGCAGAATCGTTTCCGCGTTCCCCACCAGGGCTTCGTGTTCCTCATAGCTTTTATCGGGATGCGTGAATTTGAAGAGTTCCACTTTTTGAAACTGGTGTTGGCGCAGGATTCCCCGCGTATCCTTACCTGCAGCGCCGGCTTCGGAACGGAAGCACGCTGTCCAGGCCGTGACGTGGATAGGAAGCTCGATTTCGGTCAGCGTGGCATCGCGATAGAGGTTGTGTAGTTCCACCTCCGATGTCGGCGTCAGCCAGAAATCGGTGTCCTCGACGCGGAAAAGATCGGCGGCGAACTTCGGCAATTGCCCCGAGCCCATGAGCGAGGCGGTGTTCACCAAGAATGGTGGCAAGATCTCCGTGTAGCCGTGCTCGCGGGTATGCACATCCAGAAAGAAATTCGCCAGAGCCCGCTCGAGGCGCGCTCCCCAGCTCTTATACACGGCGAAACGCGCGCCGGTCGTGCGGGCCGCCGCTTCCAGATCGAGAATCCCCGCCTTTTCACCCACTTCCCAGTGCGGCTTCGGTTGAAAATCAAACTTCGGCGGGGTGCCCCATCGACGCACTTCCTGGTTTCCCTCTGCACCTTTGCCGTAGGGCACGCTCTTGTGAGGGATGTTCGGAATGGTGAGCAGAAAATCGCGCTGCTTCGCGTCCAGCTCGCTTATGCGTTCGTCGACGAGCTTGATCTTTTCCGACAGCTGCTTCATTTCGGCGAGGAGTGCATCCGCGCTTTCTTTTGCTTTTTTCAGGCGCGCGATTTCGTCGCTGGCCTTGTTGCGCTGGGCTTTTCGCTCTTCATTTTCGCGGATCAGCTCGCGCCGTTCTTTGTCGAGCGCGCCGAAGCCATCCAGATCGAGGGTGGTGTTGCGCTTTTTCGCCATTTCGGCGAATTCGTCCAAGTGATCTCGGAAATAGTTTAAATCATGCATGGTTTTAAGAGCATAACGTAGGCAAGTGGGGCGTGGCCAGTGGTGCATGACGTGCAAGTGCGCCGGCTCATTCGTCGCCCTTCGTCGAGGCATTCCCTTTGGTACAGGTACGGAAGTGCCAGTGCGGAGTACTGCCCAAATTGAACCTTCCAGCCTAGTGACGCGATCCAGGGTGTCCGGCAGAATCGTTTACGTGATCGGGAGTTCGGTTCGGTATCGGGAGTGGCGGAATGATCCTAACGATCTTGCTCCTGTGTGTTGTTCTTCTGCTGGCGAGTGCAGTCGAACAACCTGCCACCCCTGAAAAAAATTGATCTTCCGATAGTAGTCCCTCCATCCCCCACGCCCGAGCGGCCGGAACCCCCACCGGCCGCTCACTTTTTTTGGGCAGACCACAAACCGCAAGAAGCAAGCGGGGACGACAACGGGAACTTAATCACAATCAGGTGGGAAGTTAAGACGAGAGAAATAAAAAAGGGGGCCGGTGCAAGCCCCCTATATTGATCTGACCCCCCAATAACCGGAATCTCAGTCGAGGTTGAGTTCCGGCCACCCCGGGAAGCCAAAGTCATGAATTGTCGTCTATGAATGCACGCCGTTTGCCAAGTGCGTGCAGCAACAGGGCTGCCCACCTATGTTAATGATAAAAATGAATTTAGCAGATTCAAAAGATGGAGGGTCGAACAAAGGCTCGCAAGAATCTACAAAATCCCACAGACTCTTGCAGGTTTCCTACAGTCTTTGGAACTCCGATCTCTCGAATGCCATGGAGAGCTGAGTTTCCCGTCCGCCACAATATCGTTATTCTCGCTCAGGCACCTATCGCGCCGCGGAGGGCGTCGGCGATTGACTTCGAAAATCGATCCACGTCCATCTGGTGCTCTGCTTCGACCATTACCCGCGCCAGTGGCTCTGTACCCGAATAACGCAAGACCACCCGTCCATTGTCACCTAGGTTCGTCTGCGCGTCTGCCAGCGCCTGCGTGACGGCCGGCAACGATTCCAACGGCGGTTTGGACTTCACCTTTACGTTGACGATGACCTGCGGATAATCTTTCAGCCCTTCCACCAGTAGCTCCAGCGAACCTTTCATGGAAACCAGCGACGCGAGCTTCACCGCTGTGAGCAAGCCGTCTCCCGCTGGGCTGTCGTCGAGGAAAATGATATGACCCGACTGTTCGCCGCCCAGGTTGTTATCTGACTTCAGCATTTCTTCCAGCACATAGCGATCACCGACGGCCGCGCGAGCCAGCGACATACCATCTTTCGCCAGCGCCCGCTCCAGGCCAAGGTTCGACATGGACGTCGCCACCACCCGCTGTTGCCGCAAAGCGTTGTGGGATTTCAGATAGCGCGCCACCGCCAGGAGCACCCCGTCGCCGTTCACGATTTTCCCGCCGCCGCTGACAAACAACGCGCGATCGGCGTCGCCGTCAAACGCAACTCCCAACTGCGCCTCTTCCGGCTTCACACGCGCTTGCAACCCCTCGAGGTGCAGCGAACCGCAGCCGGCATTAATATTGCGCCCGTCCGGGGTGACGCCCATCGCGACAACGTGCGCGCCCAAGGACCGGAACAACTCCGGCCCCAACTGATAGGCCGCTCCATTCGCACAATCCAGAACCATGCGATAGCCGGAAAGCCTTGCGCCGTCGAGTACATGGCTCCTCAGGAATTCCAGATACTCCATCTGCAGCGCATGGTTCGCCACGAGTGCCGGCCGTTCGACAGGCACGGGCTGGCTTCGTAAGCGAAAAATATCGGCCTCAATCTTTTCTTCTTCCACATCGGGAAACTTCATGCCCGCGTGCGAGAAAAGTTTCACGCCATTATCGTGGTAGGGATTGTGCGAAGCGGAAATCACGACACCGGCCTGGTAGTCATTCTGCCGAACGAGGCAGGCGACTCCGGGGGTGGTAATTACTCCGGCAAATTCGGCGGTGGCGCCCGACTTCTCGAGCCCAGCCGCGAGCAGTGCGGCGATGTGCGGACCAGATTCACGCGTGTCCATTCCGATCAGGACGTGCGCGGCGCCGTGCTCTTTTCTCAGAAACTCGCCGAGCCCGCGGCCTGTGGCGTAAAGCGTGGCGTCGTCGAGAGGCGCAGTTCCAGGGACTCCACGGATTCCGTCTGTACCGAACAGTTCTTTGGCCATAGTTTCGACTAGGTCGGTGGAGCGAGCGACCTTCGAGGCAGTCTAACACAGCATCGACTGGAGCTTTCCGCGCGCTCGTCGTCGCGCGAGTTTTGTTTCGGTTATCGTTCGCGTTCGCATTCGCATATCTATTTATTAAACGTGCGTGACAAGCCGCGCGCTTTTCTCCCGGCGGGCCTTGAATATGCTACCGTGTTCGGTAAGAGGGGTGTCGCTTGTCCACCACCGAAACACCGCCAGCGGCGCTGCGCATTTCGGCTACATCGACCAGCTTGCGCATTCTGGCGGGCGCGGTTGTGCTGCTGTTTTTCTATTATGCCGCCGGGGTGGTGATCACCCTGTTGCTGTCGGTTCTGCTCGCTTATTTTCTCGATCCCGCGGTGGAACTTCTGGAACGCGTGCGGATTCCCCGGACGATTGGCGCGTTAATCATGGTTTTGCTGTTGATCGCAGCGATTGGAGCGATGGGTTACGGTTTGTGGGTACGCAGTTCGGACTTTGCCGCCAATTGGCCGAAGTACCGCGACATTCTTCGCGAGGCGAGTGGCGCGGTGCAAGGCAAGATCAGCGGCATCGAAGGAAGCGTCAACGATCTGACGGCTCCCACCGGCGGTAAACCTGTGACCCCGCCTTCCGATAGCAGCGGCACCGTGCACAATTTATTTCTGCGCGGCATCGGTTCGCTGTACGCACTGGTTCTCGAAGGCACGTTCGTGCCTTTCCTGGTGTTCTTTATGCTTGCGGGAAAGCGCGAAGCCTGGCATTCGACCTTGCAGCTATTCCCCATTTCACGCCGGACTCAGGTAAAAGAAACGCTGGACGATCTGCGCAACGTGCTTCGAGATTATCTGATCGGCATGTCCGTGGTTACGCTGGTGGTGATCGCGTGCAGCAGCATTTTCTTCCTCGCCATGGGCTTCGACTATCCGGTTTTGGCTGGCATTGCCTCTGGCCTGTTCAATATGGTTCCCTACATTGGCGCGGTGCTCGCGTGGATTCCGGGCTTCTTCCTGGCCGTCTTGAAATGGAAGGCGGTCAGCCATTTCGGCGTCATCGCGCTTGTGCTTACCAGCATTCACGTGGTGGCGCAGAACCTGATCGCGCCGCAACTTGTTGGCCGCCAGGTGCAGTTGAACGCCGTGGCTATCACCATTTCCTTGCTCTTCTGGGGCTGGGTGTGGGGAGGCATGGGCCTGATCCTGGGCATTCCTATCACTGCGGCTCTCCGGGTCATCTGTGATCACACAGAAGGCTGGAAGCCGGTGGCACGCTGGCTCAGCGCCTGATCGCGGTGTTTTTTCAACCGGAGGACAACCTTCCCGTGAGTACCATTCACCCGATTGCTGCCCGACTGCTCCTGCTCCTGGCGTTTGCCCTGTTTCTGGCGTGCCATCCCTGCTGGGCTTGGGGATGCAAGGGCCACCAAACTGTTGCGCTCATCGCGGAAAAGCTGCTCACGCCCGAGGCGCGCCTGTTTGTGGAGAAACTGTTGTCGGAAAATCCGGTCGATCCACAGGTCAAACGATATTGCGGGAATACCACGCGCGATTTGATGGCGGACGCTTCTACCTGGGCAGACGATGTCCGTGGCACCTTGAAGAATGGCCCGTGGCATTACATCGACATTCCGCGTGGCTCTGCCCACGGTCCATGGGCGGAATTCTGCGGCAGCAGCGGTTGTGTGATTCAAGCCATCACCGATCAAGTTGCCATTCTGAACGACAAGAATGCCGATCCGCGCCTGCGCGCCGATGCTTTGCGCTACGTCATCCATTTCATTGGCGATCTCCACATGCCACTGCACGCCACCACCAATAACGATGAAGGCGGCAATTGCGTGCCGGTGCATTATTTGCGCCGCAGTCCGCAGGTGAACAATGGTTACTTCACGCCAAATCTTCACGCGCTGTGGGACACCGCGATTCTGGAGCGGGATATGGAGGGCGCGGAAGCTCCCGAGTATGCGGCATTCCTGGCGCAATTGTTTTCGGCGGAGATTCCGAAATGGCAGGCCGCGGGGATTCACGTGGATGCGTGGGCTTCGGAAAGCCACAATCTCGCGGAAACGGTGGTCTATGGCGATCTCACTCCCAAGGTTCCGGTGGAAGTTCCGGCAGCTGTTCATTCTTGTACGGATGCCAATAACATCGGTGAACGCATGCTGCACCTGAATTTGTTCGCGGGCGAGAAGTACCAGGAATCCGCAGCTCCGGTCGTCGAAGAGCAGATCGCCCGGGCGGGGGTGCGTCTGGCTATGATCCTCAACGAAACGGCCGCGCAGAGTGGGTCCGCGAGCCCTGCGGCTTTTCTGCTCGATCACTCAACGCCACCCTTGAAGTAAAATGTTGCGATTCGCCGAGGGCACCATGAACAATGAAGCCATCCTACTCGCGCTTCTCGATGAAGCGTACTCAAAGAAAACCTGGCACGGCCCGAACCTTCGGCAAGCGCTCAACGGCGTGTCTGCAAGGCAGGCGGCGTGGCGCCCCTCTCCCGCCCGCCATAACATTTGGGAAGAAGCGCTGCACGCTGCCTACTGGAAGTATGCGGTGCGCCGCAAGCTCGAGGGCGGCAAACGCGGTTCGTTTATCTTGAAGGGCAGTAATTTCTTTGCGCGGCCGGAAAAGGGAAAAGCCGGCGAAGCGGATTGGCGCGCCGACCGGGCCATCCTCGAAAACGAACACCGCGCACTCGTTCAGGCCATCGGCAAGATCCTGAAATCATCGGACGCCCAAAAGCATGTCCGCATGCTGTACGGCGTCGCCTTCCACGACGTCTATCACGCCGGCCAGATCCGCTTGCTGCTGCGGCTGCAGGAGCGCTAGGGAAATTCAGCGCCCGCGCAACGCAGCCAGCACTGCTGCCAGGCGAGGCGCATCTTGAAACAAGCGAATGGCGGCAATTCCCGCGGCCCCCGCCACGGCGCAATCCGAGGCATTTTCTACAGTGATTCCGCCAATCGCAACCACAGGGATAGAAACGCTGCCGCAGATTTCTGCGAGCTGCCCGATTCCTTGCGGCGGACCGAATGCCACTTTGGACGGCGATTCGTAGACCGGCCCGAAAATCACATAATCGGCGCCATTTTTTTCGGCTGCCTGCGCGGATTCGAGCGAATGCGCGGATATGCCAACCAAGAAATCGGCGTGCGGATTCTTTTCTTTCACGAATTGTTTCGCGGCTTCGACAGGGATGCTTTGCCCTCCCAGGTGCACGCCGCCTGCGCCGGCGGCCAACGCCACGTCCAGCCGGTCGTTCACCAGAATTCGACAAGCGCGGGAGATGGTTCGCACGGCCTGTTCGACCAACGCAAATAATTCGCGCGCCGGAAGATCCTTTTCGCGAATCTGGATCCAGTCGACACCGGCGCTTGCGGCGTTCTCCATCTTTTCGAGCAATAAGCGCAACGGTGCGTCAGCGGCGCCGGGCAGCGCCTTGCGGTCCGTCACGTAGCACACTTTCATGTTACGAATTCGAGGGGGGAGAGACACGGGCGGCCGCCGGTTGCGGGCTGAAGAGCCCAAACGCCACGAAAATATCCAACACGCCGATTCCGCTGACGATCCCGCGCAGGGAAGGATTGAGGATGACGGGCATTAACCAGGGAAGGTGGCTCAAGAAATAGTTCTGTTCCCAGAAACTGGACCACGGCAGATACAATAAGAGCGCGCCCATTTCAAACAACAGCACAACCGCTAACGCACGCAGAATCCGGTTCATTATCCCTTGGAATTCCCTGGATGACCGTGGGCAGGTGCTCAGCGCGCCGGCTTTTGGAGCGAGGCAATTCGTTCCGCCACATCGCGGTAATCAATATTGACGGCGTAGACCTGAGAGAAACTCTTTAGTGCCGCTTCCAGATCGCCTGCCGACTCCTGTGCCACTCCCAAATCATACCGCAACGCCAGTTTACTTTCCGAATCGAGCCCCGGGGTGGTGAGGGCTCGCTCATACCAGATGGCAGCGATGTCCGGTTGGCCTTTTTCCATGAACGCCAGGCCGAGCAGAGTGCTGCACTGCATGGCGTAGCGGAACGCCTTGCCGCGATCGCTGGCTTTGGCGACTTTCTGGAATTCTCCGATGGCCTCTTCGAGCAAGCCCATTTCCCGGAAGGCAACGCCGAGGTTGTAGTGCGTTTCGAGGTCTTCGTCCTCCGCGCCCATTTCGCCAAGCTCAGCGCGAAACTCGTCAAACACTTCTTTCAAGGGACCGGATTCGGTGATGGCCCCAACCTTCTCCTTCGACGGAGCCTCCGCTAGGGCGGGTTCGTCCGGCTTGGACATGCCCGGGATAAGCTCGTCCAAACCCAGCTCATCGATTTCTTTAGCCAGATCGGACAGGAACTGGTCCGAGGAAAACATATTGGCGGCAACTGGCTCAGGACGTTTCTCCTGCTTGGGTTCCGCGGTCTTTGGCGGCGCGGGTGGGGGAATCTGCGACAACATCTCGTGCGCTGGAATTACTTCCTCAGGCTCCAGCACGAGTTCGAATTCCTGGTCCAGCTCAAGTTCCGCCTGCGGAGGAGGCGCTTTCGGCACCGCCGCTTGTGGTTCTTCGAGCGCAGGCTCGCGCCCCTCGGCGGCAATTTCGGCGTGCTCTGGAATGGGCAACGCGGTTGGTTCTTCTCCAGGCAACAGCTCTTCGTGATGCTGTCCGACTTCCTCTTCGACCGGCGCGGCTTGTTCTGTGGGGATCGCCGGCACGCCTGCGTCTGCGAGCAGGGAGTTCCAATCGTCCAGTTCTTCCTCGGCGGCCGCCGGCACGGGAAATTCAGCGTGGCCCCTGTCCTGGTGCTCAGCCACAGGCGGCTCTGACGGCATAGGTTCCGCCGGCAGGTCTTCCGCCTTGAACTCTTCCATGGCGAGTTCCGGAAGCTCAAACTCTCCGACACTGTCTGCCGGAGCGGCATGAACCGGCGGCGCTTGCGGCGAAGAAACTTGTGGAACCACCGGAGCTGCTTCAGGCTCCTTGGTTTCCTCGAGCAGGGATGCCCATTCCGCCGAAAGGTCAACCTCTTCCGCCTCAGCTTCCACTGCCGGCTCGACGGGCGCTTGCGCTCGGACCTCCTCCACCATCTGAATTTCTCGCGACTCCATCTCCATGGCGGCTTCTGGCGCTTCTTCCGTGTGTGCGGCGGCTTCGACAGACGGCACAGCTATTTCTGCTGGCGTTGCTGCGGCTTCCGGAACATGAAGTTCCTCGACCGGCACCGTTTCTACCGCCTGCGGCATAGCGGCCGCTACGGCCGCGGCGATTTCGTCATCGTTCACCCCGGCGGCACGCTGGAATCGGCGCCGCAACTCTCCAAAACGTTCGCTGCTGCGAACGTCTCCACGGCTCGCATGAATGTGTTCCAATTGCGCGGCAAGCTCTGCGGTACGACGGTCGTCGCCGGCACCCAGCACGAAATCCAGTAATTTCTCGAGCGTCGGTGTGTGCGTGGGAGCGCGGCGCAGGATCGCTTCCAGCAAGCCGATGGCTTTCTGCGTCAATCCGTAGCTGGCGAACAGGTCCACGTCGGTCAGCGATTGCGCGATGAACTTTTGCGTGTCTTCGTCCAGTTCCGCTTCCGGGTGCGCGCCTCCCGCCGCTTCTGCCGCGACTGGCTTTTTCTCCGGCTCCAGGTCCGGCCGGATTTTCGGTGCTTCCGCTTTCTGCAGTTCCGGCTGCAAATCTTCGGTGACGACCACAATATCGGCCGGCGGCGCTGCTTCTTCCACCACCATTCCCAGTTTCTTCAGGACATCGTCAAGCTTGCGCTTGGCTGGATCGCTCTCCGGCTCGCGGTCTACAAGCTGCCCGAAAACTTCCTTGGCACGGTCGAGCTTCCCGGAGGCGACCAGCGCATCGCCCAGCTGGGCCAGCGCGTCTGGCATGCGGAACGAATCGCTGGTTCGTCCGTACGTATCGACCAGCCATTCCATAGGCTCCAGCCGGCCCGGCAACCGCGTCGACAGCTCGGTCAAAAGATGGGCCACCGCTTCGTGCTCGCCTGCGTCAATCATGGGAATGCGGATGCGCGAGAGCATGCTCATGGCCCGCTCGGCTTGGCCGGATTCCATCAAGACTTCCGTGACCTTTTGCGTGGCTCCAAAATTCTTTTCGTCGGAGGAGAAAATTTTCAGTGCGAGCCCGGTGGCTTCGTCCCACTTGGCATTTTTCAGGTACAGGTCGAGCAGCAGTTCGGCCGGCTCGCCGCCTTTTTCGAGATCCGGAACTTTTTCCAGAATTTCCGAGGCTTTAGCGACATTGCCAACGGTAGAAAACGCACGCGCTTTGATGATGAGCGCATCGAGCTGTTTTGGATTGAGTTGCAGGGCTTTGTCTGCCAGCTTTTCGCATTCCGCGTGGTCGCCGCGCGCCAGCGCTCGCTGCGCCGCGGATACGTAAGTCTCCAGCGCTTCCCCGGACTGGCCCATGGCCTGGTACAAATCGGCTAGCCGGATCTGGATTCGCAGATTGTCCGGTTCGGCTGACAGCAGTTTTTTCAGCAGGGAAACCGCTTCAGGTTGCCGGTTGTTCTTCAGGTGCAGTTCGGCGAGTTGCAGAAACAGCGGCCGCGCCTCGCTCATCACTCCCTGTTGCACGTACAGGTCGGCCAGTTTTTCGAGCGGCCGGATTTCTTCCGGCGCAAGCTTGGCAATTCGTTTGTAGACCGCAATCGCTTTGGTGAGGAAGCCGTCGCTGACAAACAGTTGCGCGAGGCGTTCGAAATAATCGATGGCCTGTAGGGTTTCACCCTGGCGAATATACAGCTCGCCGATGGTCATCAATGTGACCTGGTCGCGCGGCTCATACTTCAATATCTGCTGATACTCAGCGATGGCCTGCGCCACCTTCCCCTGATTCAGCAGTTTCTGTGCGGCTTCGACAAGCTTGCTTTTATTATAAGCCATGCGCTTTCGACGACAGCTCTCCCAGCAAAGCCGTCGTGACTTTCTCCTGGACGCAGTGCAGGCGCTCCAGACGTCTGCGACTCTACTTTTTCACGCTACGCTCCGTGGGTTGGGGCGTCAATGAAAGCGCGGGTGATTGTGAGCAGGCAGTTATCCCCGTGGCAGATACGCCACTTTGGGCGAAGAAACGGCGAACAATGGTTTTCCGTAGTGATCGGAAATTTGTGGCGATGTGGTTCTAGAACTAACTCTCGCGCTCGCTGCGCGGCCAGATTTCAAGCGGCAACGCCACCTGTACAGCGCCGGCAGCCCAGCAACCCGCAACGCGCACTGGAGTGAAGGAATGGCGGTGGAGCGGCGTGGGCCCGTGTGCCCGGAGCGCTTCGAGATGTTCTGGCGTGCTGTATCCCTTGTGCTGCGCGAGGCCGTATTGAGGGTAGACCGTGTCCCATTCTTCCATACGCATGTCCCGGTGGGTTTTTGCAAGGATGGAAGCGGCGGCAATCGAAACGCTTTTGGCATCACCTTTGATCAAGGATTTCTGCTCGATCAGAACATCCAGTTGCATGGCGTCAATCAGCAGGTAATCCGGCACGATCGACAGTTGCTGCAGCGCCGCAGTCATCGCCTGGCGGCTGGCCTGATAAATGTTCCAGGCATCGATGCGCTGCGCATCAATTTCCGCCACCGCCCAGGCCACGGCGTGTTCCCGGATGCGCACCGCCAGCTCCGTGCGGCGGTCGGCGGTCAATTTTTTTGAGTCGTCCAGCCCGACGATCCGTCGCTTGGGATTCAGGATCACCGCAGCAGCGACAACGGGACCAAACAGCGCGCCGCGCCCGGCCTCATCGAGACCCGCGACGCGAGTCCAGCCGAGCTTGCGCGCCGCTCGCTCGAAACGGGAAGAGCAAAGTCGGCTCATAGAGAGTTGAATGCGACTGGATTTTATCACGCCCAATTGATCTTTACCGTGTGGGTTGAGGGCTGAGCACCGTTTCGCCCCCAAAAAAAAGGACAAGCATTTCTGCCTGTCCTTTGCTGGATTTCTTGTTGTTGCGATTTACGCGCTGGCTCTGGCGGCTGGTGTTTCCGATTCTTCGCGGGCGGCGCGCTTGATGCGGGCGGCCTTGCCGCGCAGGTTGCGCAGGTAGTACAGGCGCGAGCGGCGCACGCTGCCCTTGCCGACGACGTCGATCGAGGAGATCGAAGGCGAGTGTAACGGGAAAATGCGTTCCACGCCGGTGCCGAAACTGACGCGTCGCACGGTGAACGTGGCGCTGCTGGCCCGGCCCTTCTTCGAAATCACCACACCCTCAAACGACTGGATGCGTTCCTTGACCTTTTCCCCTTCACCTTCCAAAAGGCGCACATTCACCCGGACGGTATCGCCGGGCCGAAATTCGGGAAGATCTTTGCGCAATTGCGCTTCATGCAACTTACGAATTACCGGATTCATTTTCTGTATTCCCTGCAGACCCACTCAGGCGGGGCCAGCACTTCTAAGGCAAACACCAATTATACTCAAAGGCCGATTTCTTGCCTAGCCGTTTTCTCCGAAGAATTCGGGGCGATTCTGGCGGGTTTTCTCCAGAGCCTTCTCCCGGCGCCACTTAGCGACCTCGGCGTGGTTGCCGCCGATCAAGACTTCGGGCACCTTCCAGCCGCGATAGTCTGCCGGACGTGTGTAGTGGGGGAAATCGAGCAGGAGTCCGGATCTGCCCGCAGGTTTGCCGGAATGGCCTTCGCTGAACGATTCGTTCTGGGTGGACGCTTCATTGCCCAGGGCTCCCGGCAGCAGTCGCGTCACGGCGTCGACGACAATTGCTGCAGGCAACTCGCCGCCGCTTAAAACGTAATCCCCCACGCAAATTTCTTCCGTGGCCAGATGCCGGGCCACGCGTTCATCCACGCCTTCGTAACGCCCGCAAATCAGAATCAGCCGGTCCAGCTTGGCGTACCGGCGTGCGGTCTCTTGCGTAAACAGATGCCCGGCTGCCGACATCAACAGAATTGCCGTGCTTGACCCCGTCTGGATTTTTTCCTGCGCGTCTCCCACGCCGTGACCCAGGAGCTTTTCGACAGCTTCAAACAGCGGCTCTGGCTTCAGCACCATGCCTTCACCGCCGCCAAACGGGCGATCGTCCACGGTGCGGTGGCGATCCTTTGTAAACTCTCGCAAATCCTGCACGTGGATCTCGGCTATGCCTGCTTCTTTCGCACGGCGCACGATGCCGTGGTCCAGCGGGCCGGCGAAAAATTCCGGAAAAATGGTAATCAGATCAAATCGCATTGTTTGGAGTGTAATGAAGATTCACTTTCGCGGGTAGGCCGCTTATTCGCGGGGGCTTTCCCGGTCGTTGAGTTCGCCCAGACCTTCGGGCAGGCAGACCTCAATCCTTCGAGCCGCCACATCGATGCGCGTGCAAATATCTTCAGCCAGCGGCACCAGCAGTTCGCCCTTGGGGGTTTGCACCTGCAAAAGCGGCGTGCCCGCCAAGGTTTCTCCGGGGAACAATACGTCGCTCACGGTGCCTAAGGTTTGCGGCGCTTCTGCTGTGGCGTCCGGCGAAACCGGAAACACCGCGCAACCGATCAAGTCCGTCACGAAATACTGACCTGCCGGCAACGTGACGCGCTCCTCAAACGGGAGCATCACGTCCAGGCCGCGCAGCCTTTCCGCTTCAGAGATCGACGAGTAGCCGGCGAGATGAAACACGCCCATTCCAGGATGGTTCCGATCGATCCAAAAATGCTGCAAAGCGGCAGGGCGAGGCTCGCCGCCGTCTTTCGAAAGATGGATTTGTTTGAATGAGGAAAATCGCTCGGGAAAATCCGTCAACAGTTCCGCAACGACTTCGCCCTTGTTGCCGCGCGGCCTGAGGATTCGGGCCACCAGGATCCAACGTCGCTTTTGTTCGCCGGGATTGCTCAATCTTCCAAAATCTCAAGCGTGAATCGCTTGTGAAGTTTCATCCCGGCGGCGCCCAGCAGCGTGCGGATGGCTTTCGCAGTTCGTCCCTGCCGACCGATCACTTTACCCAAGTCTTCCGGATGAACACGCAATTCCAACACCGTCACTTGTGAACCTTCCACCGCCTGCACTTGAACTCCCTCGGGATGGTCCACGAGCGCTCGAGCAATCTCCTCAACTAATTCCTTCATACAGGCCCCCGCGTGCGTTCAGCTTGTCACATACTCACGCGCGCCCACACCCCACAGGGACGCGCTAATTCACTCCGCCACTGGGACCTGACCTGGAAGAACAAAGAGAACGGGAGCGTGTGCTTAAGCGCCGGATTATTAAGCGATTTTTTGCTGCTTGATGAAGCTCCGAACGGTATCGCTCGGCTGTGCCCCTACGCCAAGCCAATACTTGATACGCTCGGAATCTAACTTGATTTCCGCGGGCTTCTTAAGCGGATCGTACGTTCCCACCGCTTCGCGTACACGCCCATCGCGGGCTCGCGTCCTTTCAATTACTACCACGCGGTAGTACGGTTTCTTTTTCTTGCCAATCCTTGCCAGACGAATCGTTAACACTAAGTACGTCCTCCTAGAGATTTACCATTCTATCGCGACTATACGCTCTCCGGCAAACTATCCTAATACGCCCGCAAGGCCGCCATCGCTGGTCGAATAACTGCGGCTTTCGCACATTTTTACCAGTGGGGCCATAAAGCCGCGTCCTTCAGGGCGGGGATATAAGGCCCTTTAGAGCGGAGTCTTTTGTTGCTCGACGTATTGCTTAATGATGCCCAGCGGTGCCCCGCCGCAACTGGCGGCAAAGTAAGACGGCGACCACAGGACATCCTTCCAATAGCGTTTCTCAATATCAGGACGCTCAATGCGAAGCAACCGACTGGAAACACCTTTGAGACTGTTGACCATGCTCGACACCGAGTGCTTCGGTGGATAGTTAATGAGTAGGTGAACGTGTTCGGTTTCGCCGTTCATGTCGACCAGTTGCGCCTCGAAGTCGGTGCATACTTTCTCGAAGATAACTTTGAGCCGTTGGATGGCGTCTCCGTCAAATACGTTTCTGCGATACTTTGTGACGAAGACCAAGTAGACAGCCCCGAGTGCGGACAGGTATCAGCAGAGAACCGCAAGACACAAGCGAAGTTTGCTTGCGTCGGATGCGGATTCTCGGCCAATGCGGACTTTGTCAGTGCTGTGAATATCAGAGAGGCGGGTCTCGCCTCGCTAGCCTGTTCGCAACCTTCGGGTGATGTAAGCCCGTCGTGTCAGGAACCCACCGAAGGTATCCCCGCCTAGCGGGTGAGCCAGTAGGAATCCCTTCCCTTCAGGGAGGGGAGGATGTCAATGTTTTTCCACGACAGGAAGCTCGATAAAGCTCTCCTGGCCCGGAGCATGATACACGCGTTGCACCGCTTTTCGGTAATCTTCCGGCTTGGCCCAGAAAATATTAGGGACGAATGTTTGCGGGTTGCGGTCGTACAACGGGAACCAGCTCGACTGAATTTGCACCATGATGCGGTGGCCCGGCAGGAAAACGTGATTGGCGTTGGGCAGGGCAAACCGGTAAGGCAGGGGCTTGTCACTGGCGATGGGTTTGGCGGTCTCCAGACTTTCGCGATAGCGCCCGCGGAAAATATCCGCCGAAATCATCAGTTCATATCCGCCCATCCAGCTTTCGGCGGCAACTTCGTCCGGGTAAACGTCAATCAGCTTTACCACCCAATCGGAATCCGTGCCGCTCGTCGAAGCCACCAGATTGGCGACCGGTTGGCCGCTGATTTTTACTGGCTCGGTGAGAACGTCCGATGTGAATGTCAGCACGTCAGTCCTTCCCGATGCCTCGCGCTGGTCGTCCACCAACCACAACTCCCACGTCAAACGGCCGGTGTAACCGACTGGTTGGCTGGGCCGCGCGCGATAAGGCACGGGCTTGGCTGGATCGGAAATGTACTCGTCAAACGCCGCGCCATTATCCTTTGGCACCGTGAAACCTAATTTCTGATTTTGTTCGAGGTACAGCGGCGTGGGCTTTACCGTGCACCCCGTCACGCAGCCCGCCGGCCATCCAGGTAATCTCCGCCACTTATTTGTGCCGGTTTCATACGCGGTCACGGTCGAGATGTCCGGCTTCGGTGCTCCATCCTTCAGGTACTCTGCCAAGAACGGCCGCAAAATTTCCTGGCGGAAATAGAGTCCGGTGTCGCTGCCAAAGTGCAGCGCTCCGAGCGTGCTGGCGTCTTCAATCTGCTGCCCGTGAAACCACGGCCCGATGACCAGAAACACTTTGTCGTTTGCCGTGTCCTTGGGCTTGATCGCTTTGTACACGGCGATTGGGCCGTAAATGTCTTCCTGGTCCCACAATCCGGCTACGAGCATGGTGGGGACTTTCAGCGGTTGCGCGGCCAGGATCTGGTCCATCGCCTGTTGCTGCCAGAAAGAGTCATAGCTCGGATGCTCCAGAATTTTGCGCCAAAAACCCATTTGCTCCATTCCGTGCTGCCGTCCTAACTCTCCGGCCGATCCCGCTCTCATATACAGGTTGTAGTCGTCGTAGGCGTTCGTCCACCAGGAAACATCGTTCGACCGACTTCCTTCCTGTTCGTAGATGTAGGGCATGTTCTGCTGGCGAAACGCGCCGTTATGAAACCAATCGTCGCCCTTCCAGCCGTCCACCATCGGATTCATCGGCACAGCCACTTTGAGCGCAGGATGCGGGTCGACCAGGGCCATCAGTGGCAAAAAGCCGTCGTAGGAGATCCCAAGAATTCCGACCTTGCCGTTGCTTTCTGGCAGATTCTTCACCAGCCAGTCGATAGTGTCGTAGGTGTCGGTTGCATGATCGACTGGCGTAGGATTCAGCGGCCCGTGTAGCGGCCGGGTCATCACGTAATCGCCTTCGGAACCATATTTTCCGCGAACGTCCTGGATCACGCGGATATAGCCGTCTTCGATGATCACGTCGGTCACGTTGTCATAGCCCTCAAGAGCCGGTCCAAGCTGGGCGCTGGCTTCATGGCTGACCATTCCGGTGGCGCTGTAAGGCGTGCGCGTCAGCAGGATGGGCGCGTTGTTTGTGCCTTTGCGCATCACGATCACGGTATGAAGCTTCACCCCGTCGCGCATGGCAATCATCACGTCGCGCTTGATGTAGTCGAAGCTGCTGGTGACGGGCACGATTTTTGCCGGAATTTCGCTGGGATAGTCCGGATACTTGGGCGGCGCTTCTTGCGCGTTGGACAATTGGGAAAGCAGCCCCAAGCTCAGGGCGCAAGCAAGGGCCAGAACAGCCCGAGACATTTTCGTGAAATTCATGAGAGATCCTTGGAATGGCGAGCCGCTTCGCACTCTCGAAATCGCGTGCGGACGTGCAAGCGCCCGCGATTATATGCCGCGTCCCGTTTGGACGCTACTGTCTATGGTTCGGTCAGTTGCGTAACGGAATCGTGATCCCATTTTGCGGGCGGGCCAACGCGGAGTACACTAGGTCGCTGCCTGAAATCCACAAACGAGAAAATTTGAGCGTCAATTCTTGACCATGCCTCGTCCTAACGAAAAGACAAAAATCGTTGACCACTACGACAAGATCAGCCCTCTTTATCACTCGCTTTGGGGCGAACACCTGCACCACGGCTACTGGATTCGTGGCAACGAATCCAAGGAAACCGCGCAGGTTCAGATGGTCGAGCATATCGCCAAGCTGGCCAACATCAAGCCTGGCTCTCGCGTGCTGGATATTGGTTGCGGCTATGGTGGAAGCAGCCTGCACCTTGCAAAACACTATGGAGTTGATGCGACCGGGGTCACCATTTCCTCCGTGCAAGTAGAAATGGCCAACAAGGCAGCGGCACAACAGCAAGTGGACGCGGAATTCCTGCTGATGGACGCGGAAGCGTTGCGCTTCTCCGAAGCGTTTGACGTGCTCTGGTCGGTGGAATCCATTTCCCACTATGAAGACCTCGGGAAGTTTTTTGCCTCGGCGACGAAACTCCTGAAGCCTGGAGGAACGTTTGCGTTGACGGACTGGTTCCGCAAAGAGGATCTTTCGCGAGTGGAGAAAAAGAAGTTCATCGAGCCCATTGAAATAGGCATGTTCGTCGAACTTCACGAAATGCAAGAGTATGCGAGCCATCTTGAGTCCTGCGGATTACAAATCGTCCATCGCCAGGTGCTCAACGAAAATTGCGCCAAAACGTGGGACATCGGCGTGGACATCATCAAGGACAAGGCGTTTTGGTCGCTGGCCGCACAATACGGCTCTGAGTTCGTCACCTACCTGAAAGCTTACAAAGCCGTGCGCGCTGGATTCGCGTCCGGCAATTTCGTGTACGGACTTTTCGTCGCGAAAATGCCAGAGACGAGTTCCTGACTTTTTCTTTCTTGTGTTTGGAAAGCCTTCTAGTTGAGGCGGTTCATCCCGTTGAATGCCGCCGCCTTGTAGCATTCCGCCAGCGTTGGATAGTTGAATACGGTATGGATGAAGTAGGTGATCTGGCCTTTCAGAAGCAGCACAGCCTGGCCAATGTGCAACAATTCCGCGGCATCTTCCCCAAAAATGTGCACGCCTAACAGCTCCAGCGTCTCGCGGTGGAATAACAACTTTAGCCGTCCCTCGGTGTGTCCGCTGATTTGCCCGCGCGCGATTTCGCGGTAATAGGCCACACCCACTTCGTATGGCACATCTTCTTCGGTCAGTTGCTCTTCGGTCTTTCCGATAAACGAAATTTGCGGAATGGTGTAAATGCCGTAGGGATAGCCGGCCGGATCCGATTCCGCTTGCAGTCCAAAGGCCTTCGCCGCCGCGATGCGTCCCTGCTCCATCGAAACTGACGCCAGGCTGGGAAAGCCGATCACATCGCCCACCGCAAAAATATGTTTCTGCGAAGTGCGGTACTCCGCGTCTACCTTGATGCGGCCGCGGTCATCGGCCTCTACGCCGGCGGCCTGCAAATTCAACCGGTCGATGTTCCCATGGCGCCCCACAGCGTAAAGCAGCGCATCGCCGAGAATCCGCTTTTTGCTGACAAGATTTGCCGCCACCTTGCCATCTGCAGTTTCTTCCACGCTTTCCACTTCTTCGGTCAGCCGCATGGTCGCGCGGCGGTCGCGCATGTGGTAGCTCAGTGCTTCCACGACTTCCGCGTCCGCAAATTCCAGAAGACGCGGCCGCTTCTCCACGATAATGACGCGCACGCCCAGAGTGGTGAACATGCAGGCGTATTCGACGCCAATCACGCCGCCACCAACCACGATCAGCGTCTTCGGTATCGTCGGGATGCCGAGGATTTGATCGCTGTTTACGATGTTGCGGCCGTTGACGGCCACCTTGGGATTCACGGCCGGTTTTGTTCCGGTGGCGATCACGACGAATTCCGCTTCCAGTTCGTTAAAGCCGGTGCTGTTCTCCACGCGAATGTGGTTCGGATCCATGAACGAGCCGACGCCGTGATAAAGGTCTACGCCATTGCGCTTCAATTGGTCTTGCAGCACCGCCGCTTCATTCTCAATCACGCGCGTGACGCGAAAATTCAGGTCGTTCATCGTGATGTTTTCTTTGACGTGATAGTTGGAACCGTAAAAGGCCTGGTCGTAGAATCCGGAAAGATGCAGGACTGCCTCGCGCATGGTCTTGCTGGGAATCGTGCCGGTGTTGATACACACGCCCCCGACCATCGTTTGTCTTTCTACCACGGCGACGCGCTTCTTGGCTTTTGCTGCCTGGATGGCGGCACGCTGTCCGCCCGGTCCAGACCCAATCACCACCAGATCATACTGTTGCATTTGAGGAGTCCTGTACTTCCAGCTCTAGGGTTTGTGTGGGTTCAATGGGGACGTTCCTTGGTTCACCTTTAGTATAAGCAACTCGGGGCGATTGCCCGCGCGGAGTTCCCGATCCGTTAATAAAGCCGCCGGCGAGCTTCATCAAATGCTCCTGCACGGAGAATCGCTTGGTGCCACTTGCCTGGCGGACGGCGGAGTACTTTCCGTCTGAACCGAGCACCCGCGCTTTCTGGTTATCGGCCAGGTACGCGGGCAGAATCTCTTTGCAGATGCGCTCGCGCAGTTCCTGATCCTTCAGCGGAAACAGCACTTCCACCCGCTCGTACAGATTGCGAGGCATCCAGTCCGCGCTGCCCAGGTACACTTCCGGCGAACCGCCATTCTCAAAATAATAAATGCGGCTGTGTTCGAGGAAACGCCCCACGATGCTTCTTACGCGGATGCGGCTGCTGATTCCGCGCAGCCCCGGCACCAGCGTGCATTGTCCTCGAACGATCAAATCGATCTCCACTCCGGATTGCGAGGCGCGGTACAGCGCCCGGACGACCGGCGGATCCACTACTGCGTTGCACTTCGCAATGATTCTGGCGGGCCTGCCGCGCCTGGCATGGCGCGCTTCGCGATCGATCTGAGCAATCACGGTTTTGGCCATATCCTTTGGCGCAACCAGCAACGGACGATAATGCGCCTTCTCCGCGTAAGCCGTCAGAAAATTGAAAACATCGTGCGCAGCGGAGGTAATTGCGGGATCGGCGGTAAACAAACTGAAGTCGCTGTAGAAACGGGCGGTAGACGGATTGTAATTCCCGGTGCCCAGATGCGCGTAGCGCCGGATTTTTCCATCCGGATCCTGCCGCAAAACGAGAGCCAGCTTCGCGTGAGTCTTCAGGTTGGCCAAGCCGTAAGAAACTTGCACCCCGGCATCTTCCAGGCTGCGCGCCCAGCGAATGTTGGAAGCTTCGTCAAAGCTGGCCTTCAACTCCACTACCACCGTGACTTCTTTCTTCCCGGCGGCCTCGAGCAGCGCCTCTGCCACCGGCGAATCCGAGTTTGTACGGTACAGCGTTTGCTTCATGGACAGGACGCGCGAGTCATTCGCCGCCGTTTCTAGAAATTCCACCACTGGATCGTAGGATTCGTAGGGATGGTGCAGAAGAACGTCCTGGTGCTGCAGCACTTCGAACATGGAATCCGCGTCGTGCCCGATATGCACCTGGCGCGGCACAAACTTGGTGTACTTCAAATCGGGACGCGGCGTTTCTTCGTATAAGTGGAAAAGCCGCTGCAGATTCACCGGGCCTGCCACGCGAAACACCAGGGATTCTTCCAGTTCGAATGTGTTTACCAGGTGCGAGACGATTTCCGGATGTGCGCCGACTTCGATTTCCAGGCGCACCGCTTGTCCTTTACGGCGTTGCGCCACTTGCGAGTCCACCGCTTCCAGAAGCGTGCGCGATTCTTCCTCTTCGAGGTACAAATTGCTGTTGCGTGTGATTCGGAAGGGCGCGGAGGCCAGGATTTCGTAGCCCCGGTAAAGCTTCTCCGCGTAACGGGAAATAATGTCCTGCAAAAACACGAAATGGATTCCGCCATTGCCCGTCGGCACGCGCAGCAACCTTGGCAACGCTCGCGGCACAGTGACTACGCCGAAGACGGGCTTTTCTCCGGACTTCTTGCGCTTGCGCAGCAGGAAAGCGACGCACAGCGCCTTGTTGAGAACGTGCGGGAACGGATGCGTGGGGTCCACGGTGACCGGCGTCAGCATCGGGTAGACGTGACGGTCATGGAAGAGTTTCGCAAAATGACCGGCCTTCGCGCTTAGCTGGTCCACCGCGAGCAGACGAATCTGATGCCTGGCCAGCGTTGGCAGCAAGTCCGCATTCCAACATTTATATTGGGCTGTCACGAATTGATGCATGGCCTGCGAGACATGGTCCAGCTCTTCTGCGGTGGTCAAACCGTCGGGGCCGGTGTTCTGCGAGCCATGTTCGATCTTTTGCAGGAAGCCCGACACGCGAATTTCCACGAATTCGTCCAGATTGTTGGCGGTGATGGCCAGGAATTTTACGCGTTCGAGGAGCGGATTGCGGCGGTCGCGCGCTTCTTCGAGCACGCGCTGGTTGAACGCCATCCACTGCAGGTGGCGGTTGAGGTAAAAGCGGTGATCGTGAAGGTCTATACGTGCCATAAGCCGTCCTGGGTGAGCGATCACAAGTATCTCAGATGTGTTACGCGCAGATAAACGGGCCTTCTGAATGTTATGCTTTCTGCGTTCGAGGGGGAGCCATGCCTAACATTTCGTCAATCGGGCTCATTGTTGGCTTGGCCGCGCTGCTTTCTGCCCGCGCGTCGCCGGATGCCCCGGTTTACACGCAAATCGATGCGATTTTTTCGAGCCGTATCCAGGCGGGAGAGCCGGGCGTTGCGGTGATGGTAGAGAAAGACGGCAAGCTTCTTTTCGAGAGGGGATATGGCCTGCGCGATCTCCGCACTCATGCGCAGATCGATCCGGAAACCAATTTTCGCCTCGCCAGCGTTACCAAGCAATTCACAGCCATGTCCATTATGCTGCTGGTCGACGACGGGAAGCTTCATTACGAAGATCGCCTGGGCACCATTTTCCCCGAGTTCCCCGCGTATGGAAAAGACATCACGATTCGCAATCTGCTGAATCACACTTCCGGTTTGCCGGATTACTCTGAAATCATGGAGCAGCAGGAAAACAATGGCGGGCCGAAGTGGAGCCCCGACCACCAGGTCCAGGATGAGGAAGTTCTTGCGCTTCTGGAAGCTCAGCCGGTCGGGAAATTTGCGCCTGGCACGCGGTGGGAATACAGTAACTCGGGCTACGTCGTGTTGGGCTTGATCGTGGCAAAGGTTTCTGGCACGCCTTATCGTGAGTTTCTGCGGCAACGCATCTTCACGCCATTAAAAATGAATCACACCGTCGTCTATCAAAAGGGCAAAAACGAGATCAGCCGGCGCGCTTACGGACACTCCAAGGAAAACGACAAGCTCATCGAAACCGATCAGAGCGCCACTTCGGCAACGTTGGGCGACGGCGGAATCTATTCAAATGTGGCGGATCTTGCGAAATGGGATGAAGGCCTTCGCAAACACACGTTGCTCGGCGAACAGGAAATGTTGCCGGCAGTCATGGCGGTGAAGCTTGCAGATGGAAGCACACCGCGTTGGCCCCGCGATCCGCACGCCACGGACGCAACCGAGCCACCCCTGCTGCTGTATGGCTTCGGCTGGTTTCTCGATCCCTACAAGGGGCACGCCCGCAATTACCACGATGGCGGAACGCTGGGATTTCGCACCACGATCCAGCGCTTCGTCGACGATCACTTCACGATCGTGGTCTTAAGCAATCGTACCGACCTCAACCCCAATGAGCTGGCCCTGAAAGTCGCGGACATTCTTTTGTCGACTCAATAAGAAAAGAAGAGGAACTCAGCCGAGGCCTGCTAGCTTGCCGAGGCCTTTCATCTTGGCGCGCGCGGCCATGGCGCCGTACTGCTTCATCATGGTGCGCATCTGGAGGTATTGCTTGATCACCTGATTTACGTCTTGCACGGTGGTGCCGCTGCCCTTGGCGATACGCTTGCGCCGCTTGCCATCGAGGACGTTGTGGTCCCGCCGTTCTTCGTTGGTCATTGAATTAATGATGGCTTCCACTTGCTTCAACTTGCCTTCGTCCACGGACGCGTCCTTCGGCAGATTTTGCAGCGGCCCAACCTTCGGCAACATGTCCACAAGCTGATCGAGCGGCCCCATCTTGCGGATTTGGCGCAACTGGTCGCGGAAATCCTCCAGTGTAAACTCCTCCTTGCGCAGCTTGCGTTCCAGTTCCAGCGCGGTCTTTTTGTCGAACGCCGATTCCGCGCGCTCGATCAGGGATAGCAGGTCGCCCATGCCCAGGATGCGTGACACGATTCGCTCCGGATAAAATCCCTCCAGCGCATCGTATTTTTCGCCCAAGCCCACAAACTTTACCGGCGCTCCGGAAACTTTGCTGATGGAAAGCGCCGCGCCGCCTCTTGCGTCGCCGTCTAGCTTCGTCAGGATCACGCCGGTAAGTCCCAAGCGCTTGTGAAATTCACCCGCCGAGCGCACGGCGTCTTGCCCGATCATAGCGTCGGCGATGAACAGCATTTCCGTGGGCTGCAATTCCTTCTTCAACGTGGAGAGCTCGTTCATCAATTCGTCGTCGATGTGCAAACGGCCGGCGGTGTCCACTATGATGACGTCGCTGGCCGAAAGCTTCGCTTCCTTGATGGCGCCGCGCACAATTTCGAGCGGCTTATCCGTTCCGGTGCCGGGCCAAAGCGAAATACCGATGGATTTGGCCACCTGGCGCAACTGTTCCCGCGCGGCGGGGCGATACACGTCCGTCGACACGACGATCGGCCGGTGCCCGTGCTGCGAAAGCCATTTGGCCAATTTGCCGGTGGTGGTGGTCTTACCGGAGCCTTGCAAGCCGACGATCATCCACACGGAAGGGGGCCGCGACGCAAACAGCGGCTTGGCATGTTTGCCCAGCAGATTCAGCAGTTCGTCGCGAACGATTTTTACGACTTGCTGGTCGGGAGACAGCTGCAGCATCACTTCGCTGCCCAGCGCTTTTTTGCGGATGTTCGCCAGCAGCTCATCGGCAACGCCGACGTTGACGTCACCTTCGAGCAGGGCCTCGCGAATTTCCGCTAGCGCCACGTCCAGGTGTTCTTCGCTTAGCTTGCCCTGCCCGCGCAGGTTCTTGAATGTTCGTTGCAGCCGATCGGTCAGGTTCTCAAACATGGTGTTTAACGCCCTTTACGCACTCCACTATTGTACCGCCTTGAGAGAAAGTGTGTCTTCGACGCCAACCATTTGCTGCTGGGCTGGCTCGAATCCGGCTTCAGAAAAACGATCAACAAAATGAATGCCACAGAAGAGACAATTCCCGGCCATCACGGGCTGAACGGAATGGGAAATAAAATCACGATGACCCACGACCGCGAAGGCCAAGCTTCTTTCTCCTTCTTGGTGGACTCCATTTCCGTTCACCTTAGGCCGCTTTTGTTCAAAGTAGCCCAGTGCCGAAAGTCTTGCCTGCATGCAAAGACGAATCAAACGTGTTGCAGA
Source organism: Candidatus Acidiferrales bacterium (assembly GCA_963795535.1). Classification (GTDB taxonomy): domain Bacteria; phylum Acidobacteriota; class Terriglobia; order Acidiferrales; family UBA7541; genus Acidiferrum. Next base: position 320,297 of record CAWCIG010000015.1, on the reverse strand, counting down.
TGCGTGTCCTTGAAAAATGTCGGATATTTCAGGCCATATCCGAGCGCGCGATCAAATCCGATGTGGGCGAGCCAGATGAGCGCGTAAGGAATCCACTGCGGCCCGCCAACCAGGAGCGCTCCACCGAGCAAAAGAAGCGGGAGCGTGAGTGTGTGAACCAAGTTGTAGATTGCCGAGCCCCACCTGGCATCTTTCACGAACCCTAGCATGGATAGATCAGGGACCAAAAACAGCGCGGCGAAGAGCCACCAGGGGTAATGGCCGGCGCGATAGAAATACAGCGCCGCAGCCAAGATTGCCGCACCTTCCAGATGCAAAATCGAACGCGGTTTTGTAAGCATGCGTAAGCCGCCGGCCTTTCTTTTTAGAACGCAACTTTAATCCCTACCTGCGCCGCGAACGGTATGCCCACGGTTGTGCCGGGACCAAAGAAATCTCCCAACGCGCCGGCCGGATAACGCAATTGATTCAGGCTGGTGATCGGCTCCGTTTGTGTGCAAGAAGGATTCAAGCAAAACGCCGTGGCATTGGCGAGATTGTTTACCGGTGTGGGGAGGGCCGCAAGATTGGTGATGTAGAACGCACCTGGATTATTGCGATTGAACAGGTTGAAAAACTCCATGAACGGCAACACCGACCAGCGTTCGTGAATCGTGAACGGGCGGCTGACGCGCATATCGAATTGGATGTAGGGCGTTCCGCGAAATTCATCAAGAGTGGTTTCCACCCCGTTGATCACCGCGCGTGTGCCGTCCGGCGTCGTCATCGTGAAGGGCCGGGCACTTTCCGCCTGGCCGAGCATGGAAACTTCGAATCCCGCCGGCAAACGGAACCTGCCGACAAACACAAAACGGTTGCGCACATCTTCGCCAGAGGGACCGTAGTCGCCGGGTGCAAACGCGTTATAAGGATTGCAGACGCCATTGACGTAATCGAACAGTTCGCCCAAAACGCATCCCCATGTCTTTGCCGAGGAAAGCGTGTAATGCGCCGTGAGGTTCACCCTGCGAGACACGTTGCCCTGCACGCGCAGCGACAGCCCGTCGTAGGCGGAGCGATTGTCCGACCGGAACACGGCGGCCTCGGGATAATCGTATCTGCGGTAGGCATGCATTCCCGTTTCGCGCGTATAGTCCGCGCTGATCATCCAGTTGGCGTTGAAGGCGTGCTGAATTCCCGCCGTTGCTTGTAACGCGTAAGGCGTGTGATAGTTCGGATCGATGAGCGAGGGAGTGACCGGTCCGTTTTGCAGGCTGCCCGCATTGACGGATTGAAACGCGGTCACCCAGCCATTTTGCGCCAGATCGTTGAAGTAGAGCCCGACGCCGGCGCGAATCACGGTTGTCTGTGAAGCGCCAAAGGCCTGCGCGATGCCCAGACGCGGTGCGAAGGCTTTGCGGTAATCGTTAGGAATGCCATGGACCAGGCCGGTGCTCAAAGCGGGGTTGAAGCTCTGGTCGCGGCCGGATGCGATGAACAAGCCGAACGTAGTGTCATAGCGCAAGCCGTAATTCACGGTGAGCGACTGCGTGACGTGCCAGGAATCTTCCGCATAAAGCCCGAGGCGTTGCACGTTCTGCGAGAAACTTCCGTCACTGGCGGGCGTGTACACGCTTCCCGCGGCGTAATCGATCGGAAATTGCGACTGGTTCGCCAGATAGTAGGTGGGGTCTTGCGGAAACGTGACCAGTGTTTCGGCGTTGGCCGTGAGCGCGCCGCTCAAAACCGGCTCGTGTATGAAATTCACACCAAAGCGCGGCGTATGGTGGCCCATGATGTGAGTTACGTCGTAGCGCACCTGGTATTTCTGTTGGTTTCGCAACACCGGAAAGTCCGCAATGCCGGTGACGAACTGATTGTCGCCATAGGTTTCGAAACCAGTAATAGCGCTGGACGTGGTGGTGAATGGAAATGCCAGCGCGAACCCTAAATCGGAGTTGCGCGTTTGCGTTAGATGAAGGCCGCTAAATTCGAGCACTAGCGAACCAATCCATTCCGGAGAAAAGGTAAACTGCTGGCCAATAACACCATTGAAATAATTATTGTGAGAAGTCACGCCGGTCGAAGGCAGCGCTCCCTGTTGTACCAACGCATTTTTGGTTGTGTAGGTATCGACCGCGCCACGCAGAAACCAGCGCGAGCGCTCGGACTGCGCCCAATCAAAACGTATGTTGCCAAGGTAATCGCGAAAGGGCACCGGAACGCTGCTGGGCACAGCGATCGAACTGACTCCGGGAATCAGGCCCATCGCTGCGAGTTGCGCCAGTGCGTTGAACTGCGCCGTGCTCGCGTCACTGTAAGCAATACTGGCGTCTTCGTGCACGTATTCGAGCGAACTGAAAAACCAGACTTTGTCTTTCACGATCGGGCCCCCCAGGGTGCCCACATAATTCTGGCGAGAGAAGGGCTGCTTTGGATTGGGCGCTGGATTATCGATGGGGAATCGCGCATTGAGCGCCGCTGCGCGGTCGTACAAGGAAAATTCCGCGTGCCAGGTATTCGTGCCGCTGCGCGTCGTGATCACCACGGAACCGGCGGTCGTGCGGCCCGTGTCCGCGTCCGCCTGCGCCGTGCGGAAGGCGAATTCCTGAATGGCGTCGGGCGAAAAATTCTGCAGAAACCCTCCGATGTAGTCGTCAGAGTTGTCGCCGCCATCGACAGAAAGTTCATTGTTCAATCCGGAGCTGCCTCCGGTGGACACGGCGGTGATGCGCGCTTTGGTCGGATCGGAAGGCTCGACCGGTTCCGTGCCCGGCGCTAGATAGGCGATATTGGCAAAGCTGCGCGCCGCCAGTGGAATCGTGTCCAGATCTTGCCGGTAAATTACGGCTTGATGCACGGCGCCGGCCGTATCCAGCGGCTCCGTGGTGATCGATTGCGTTACTGCATTCACCAGCACTTTTTCCGCAACCGATTTGGGCCGAAGGGTGACGTTCACGTCCTTCACGGTACTGATCGCCACGACTGCCGTCGAGCGCGCGTCCGCAAATCCTGGGGCGTTCACGCTCAACTGATACGGGCTCGGCGTAAGCTCCTCGATTTGAAACTCTCCGCGCGAATCCGTCTCGGTTTCACGCGTGATCGACAATTGCGAGCTGGTCACTACAACTGTTGCGCCCGCCACCCGCGCCCCGCTCGGATCCTGCACAGTACCGCGCAACGCTCCCCGCGGATTCTGCGCGAAAGCGGCGAGCGCGACGGCAGCCCACAGAGCCATCGCCCTGGCGAAAACACACGCCACATCGAAGCTACCCCGAAGGATCACTCCCCACCCCGGCCGCACTTTGATTTGCCAGTATAGCGCCCGGCATGCTTTCCCTAAAGGTCGGTGGTCTGCGCGTATTCCGCTGCTCGCGCCTTGCAATTCGAGTTAGAATCCGCCGTTGTTCCTCGAAGGGTACGATGGTTGACCGCGGACTGTATGAGACGGACGAGGAAGCATAACTGCAACGAAATCCGTAAACTTTTTCTGATTCCCGAACATGAAATCGATCTGAACAACGGCACGGTGGGTTCTTCTCCCACGTCCGTTTTGAAAGCCGTTTTCGAAGGCTATCGCGATTCCGAGCGCCTGGCCCAGGCCGATGCCGAAGATTATATCCAATCTGGGGCTACGCCGCGTGGAACGAATTTCGCGATCCTTTGCGGGATTTATTGGGCGGTTCCTCGAGACCTGTAACGAGTACCGCGAAACGCATCCCGCCTGATCCGCCAGCGAAGCGGTTGGCCAGATGCTCCGGCGCGTGCCATACTTTTTTTGCGCTCGCGGCATCTTTAGTTTCAGCGGCAAAAGGACGGGCTCGCTGTCAATCATGGTTCGCAAGACTTTGTTTTTGGGCTCGTTCCTGACACTTTTCTCGCTCGCGCTGGCGCACACTAGCCGCGGTCAAGACACTTCCACGCAATTTGAACTGGGCGCGCAATATTCCACCATCCGCGAGACCAATTACGCTCTCGAAGGGAAAAATTTCTCTGGATTCGGCGGCCGTTTCGACTGGAACCTCACCCGGCGGCTCGCCTTCGAATCTCAGATCGATTATTTCCCGGAAAATGGCCTGCCGCTTCCCCTGATTCAGGGCGGTCAAACGCTCCAAGCCGTTTTTGGCATTCGTGCCAAGGTGATCGAGACCCGGCGTTTCTCTGTGTTCGGGCTCGTGCGTCCGGGATTGCTGCACTTTTCCGGCGTGGAAGTGCTTGGGGGTGGCTCCAGCATCTCCTACGCCGTGCAGCCGGCCACGTATTTCGGGCTGAATCTAGGTGGTGGTATCGAGTATTACGCTTCTCCGCGATGGGTGTTGCGCGCCGATATTGAAGGTGACCCTTACCGAGTGCCCGCCTTTTTTTCTCCTGGCGGCAGCGCGGTGCTCCCCGGGAAGATAAATGACACGACGCGGCTGAGCTTCGGCGTTGCGTATCGGCCGGGCGCCCTGATCGAAAACGAGCCGGAAACCAACGTGCCTGGCAAGTGGGAGTTTGGGCCGCTCTTCAGCGCGCTGATGATTTCCCGCGAAGGAATACCTGATAACGTGCGCACCGAACCCGGCGTCGGAGGATACGCTTCCTACCGCTTCTACGGCGTTTTCTACCTGGATGGCGACCTGCTTTATTTTCCTCGCGGTACCGCCAATTCTTCCAGTCCGCAAGATGGAGGCACGATTCTGCAAGGGCTGTTCGGCCTGAAGGGCGGTATCCGGCGAAACCATTTCGGCTTTTTCGGTAAAGTGCGCCCAGGATTTAACAGTTATTCCGCTGCGTTGACCAGCACCACCAACACGGGAGGAGCGCCCACCGATTCCTATGGACGCTCCACTAATTTCGTCCTCGATCTCGGCGGCATCGTCGAACTGTACCCCAATGAAAGAAGCACCTTGCGTGTCGAGGTCGGCGATACGCACCTTTTCTTCGGGACACGCGACCTGACGATTGATGGAGAGACCACCTCCGTCCCCGGGGGTAAGATGCAGCACAGTATTCAACTCGTGGTCGGCTATGGTTGGCGCTTCTAACCCGTGCGCCGGCAATTGGAGAATCTTATGACGCAGGAACTCTGGACCACCGTAGATCAATACATCAACGAAGCGCTGATTCCCGGCGATCCCATCCTGGAAGCCGCGCTCGAGGCCAGCGAAAAGGCAGGGTTGCCTTCGATCCAGGTTTCTCCTCCACAAGGGAAAATGCTGCATATCCTGGCGCGTTCGATAAAGGCCCGCAATATTCTGGAAATTGGCACGCTGGGCGCCTATAGCACTATATGGATGGCGCGAGCGCTTCCTGCGGGCGGGCACTTGCTTACCCTGGAAGCGGATGCCAAGCACGCGGAAGTGGCGCAAGCCAACGTTGCCCGGGCTGGGCTGGCGGAAATGGTAGAGCTGCGGCTGGGCGCGGCGCTGGACACTCTTCCCCATGTTGCCGCCGAGAACCGCGGCCCGTTCGATCTGATCTTCATCGATGCCAACAAATCCACGATGGCGCAATATTTCGATTGGTCGCTGAAGCTTTCGCGGCCGGGCACGATGATTATCGCGGACAACGTGATCCGCTCCGGTGCGGTGGTTGACTCCGCGAGCAAGGACGCCGACGTGCAGGGCGTGCGCCGATTCAACGAACGCGTGGCCGCGGAGCCGCGCGTGAGCGCCACGGAGATCCAGACCGTCGGCAGCAAGGGCTACGATGGATTCGCCCTCGTCCTCGTGCTCGCCAGCTAAGGCCGAAGACCAAATGGGGAAGGTTCGCGTTTCGTAGCTATTGTCGAAATTGCGCCCGGTCATTCGTTCTTATAGAGGAAAAGGGAGCTGTTCTTCGAGAGCGGCCGACCCAACTCTAGAGAAACGATGCGGTACACTCGTGAATCGCAGGAGGCCGAAATGCCAAGTTACATGTTGCTGATCTACAACGACCCCGCCGATTGGCAGAAAATGAGCCCGGAAGAAATGCAGAAGGCGCTGCAAAGATTCCTGGCCTGGAGGCAGAAGCTGCGAAGCGAGAACATTCTGGTTGGGGGCGCCAAATTGCGCGACGATGCCGGAAAACTTCTCCGCAAAAGCGACCGCGTCCGCGTTACCGACGGGCCGTACAGCGAAACCAGGGAAGTGTTGGGCGGCTACTTTACGATCGAAGCCGCCAATTACGACGCCGCTGTCGAACGAACCCACGATTGCCCCGCGCTGGATTTCGGGGGCACCATCGAAGTGCGCGAAGTGGAGCCCACTCCGGGAAATTGAAAGGCATGCGCAACTTCGCACCGAGCGGCGCGCTATCCGGCGAATCCGGCAGGCTGGTGGACCATCTGTTCCGCAGCCGCTCGGGGCAGCTGGTTGCTTATCTCACCCGGCTGCTTGGGCCGGAGAATCTTGATCTGGCGGAAGAAGCAGTCCAGGAATCGTTGTTGAAGGCACTGCAGACCTGGCCTTACAGCGGCATCCCCGACAATCCGAGCGGTTGGCTGTTTCACGTGGCCAGGAATGCGGCACTTGACGTGATCCGTCACCGCAAACTGGTTGACCAGAAAGCTGCCGGTGTGGCCGCCTGGGAAATAGCGAAAAGTGCATCTCGAGCAACGGCGGGCGGAGACGCGGACTTCGAAGAGCAATTGCGCGACGACGAACTGCGCATGGTGCTGATGTGCTGCCATCCGGCGCTGCCACGCGATGCGCGCGTGGCATTAAGTCTGAAAACTGTCGGAGGATTCAGTACGCGGGAAATTACCAAGGCGTTGCTGTCTGAAGAAACGGCGGTTGCGCAGAGATTGGTTCGCGCCAAGCGTCAGATACGGAAAGACAAAATTAAGTTTGATGTCCCGAAGGGAAATGAACTGGCCCTGCGCCTGGATTCGGCGTTGGAAGTGATCTACCTGATGTTCAATGAAGGCTACGCTGCGCAATCAGGGCAAGAGTTGATTCGCCACGACCTGTGCGGTGAGGCGCTTCGAATCGCCAAGCTGCTGGCCGCTTCTTCCGTTGCCACGCCGCAGACTCACGCGCTGGTGGCGTTGCTGGCGTTCCAGACGGCGCGATTGGCGGCGCGCGTGGATGCACATGGCGAGCTGGTGCTGCTTGAGGATCAAGATCGCAATTTATGGGACACGAGCATGGTTGTTCTTGGTTTTCATCACTTCACCATCAGTGCGGAAGGGCCACAGCTTTCCGCTTACCATTTGCAGGCGGCCATCGCGGCCGTCCACGCGCGCGCAAACTCGCAACGCGACACCGATTGGGAAATGATTTTGGACTTGTACGATCAGCTGATGGAGGTTAGTCCGTCTCCGGTTGCGGCGTTGAACCGGGCAGTCGCGGTGGCCAAGATGAATGGCGCGGAACAGGCGCTCGCGGACTTGACGGAATTGCGCATGGAACCATCGCTGAAAAACTATTACCTGTTGCCCGCGGTCGAAGGACGCCTGTGGATGGACCTGGGCGATTTATCTGCCGCAGCGCAATGCTTTCGGAGGGCGCTGAAGCTGCCATGCTCCGAACCCGAGAAAAGATTTTTGGAACGCAAACTGAAAGAGTGCGGAAGGCTCAACGGAAGGGATCGGCCGGAACTCAATTCGCGCTAATGCACTTTGGATTTCGCGTGCGGGTGGCGGGTGCCCAGGCCAATTTCGAGCGGCGCATCCTTTGGCAGCACCACTTCTCGTCCCCGCGACAGAAAATTTGAATAAATTGATGCTGAGGCTCCGTACGCGGAAAAAGCAATCGTGACCGCATTGGATTTTGCGGCTAGGCCAATGAGCGTGCCTGCCAAACCGAATCCCGATGCGCCAGCCCCAGCTCGTACGGCAGCATCGTCTGAAGGATCAACGGTGGTTCCGCGATCCATATCAGGATGCGCAGCAAGTGCGGCCATCAACAGCGCTACGCCGGTGGACAGGTAACGCGTCTTGCTGTCCGTGGCATGCGCGCCGCCCTCTTCGTCGAGCTTCAAGTGCGCCCTTTTGTCCACTTCGATCCCTTCCAGCGTGCCCTGCACTTCCTGAAGATTGCCGCCGGGCAGTTCGATGTGCTCAAAGATCACGCGCAGTTCGCCGTTCCGGTGCAAGCGACGCGCCGGCCGGGCTTCCACCACCTGGCCGATTAACCGGCTGCCCGAAGGCAGCAGCAAGCGATAATCGCGCGAGTACACCGGCAGGGTGACTTCGGCGACCACGGGAGTTCCCCGCGTGGCCGTTGCCGAACTTACCTCCACCAGCAGTCGCGCGTGCAGGATGGTGTTTGCGAGCGGTAGGCTGCCGAGTTGCGACAGTTGATCCTGCGTCTGCGTTTCCGAGCCAAAATCGAGCTCTTGATTCAACGATGCGCTGAAACGTGTTCCGACTTCCACATATTGACGGCGATAGGGCGACTGCTCCACCAGAAATTGCTTCACCCGGTGCCATTTCCCGGGTTTGCGAATTTCGTCCGCGGCTTCGTGGGCGGAAGCGTTCGCTTCCTGCACCGTCTCTTTCACTCCCTGCTTGGCGGCGCCGACCGCTCTGGCAGCACCGCTTTTCTGGGCTTGAGCCTGTTCGTCATCCTGATTTCGTTCCGGCTTGCTAACGACATGGACGACTTCCGCGGCGCCTGGCGCGACGGTGGTTTCGATGGCAAGTTCCCGCCCGTCCGCCAGCAACAGGCGATCAAAGGTCACTTGATATTGGCGGAAAGGAGAAAAATTTCCGTTGGCATAAGATTCCAGGAGACGCAGTTTCGCCACCGGAACAATCTTCGTGACATGGCCCGTCACCATCGTTCCCGCCGGTATCACCGGCTGGTCGAACGCATAAACCGTTTGCACCACGTTTCCTTGAACGGCTTCGCCTACATGCGAAATGCGTGTGCGCTGGTCTATTTCGACGCGCAGTGCCGTTCCTTCAGGTAGCTTGAGGACAACGCGGATGGCTTGGTCGGTCGAATCGTCGTCGTTTGCTTCCGCTTCGTCCGGCAAGAAGGCGGGCATGGGACAAACGAAACGCAGCCGGTCTCCCGCAGGCGTTTCAGAACACGGAGTCGTGGAACTTTGCGCGTGGCCGGTAGGTTGCTGTTGCCGTTGCTCGTCGGATGGTTGGCCCGGGGACGATTGCGCACGACTGGTCGCAGCACCGAATACCAATACAATTGCAGCCAGCGCGGCGAGCGTGATTTTACCCATCGGTCCCGCCTTCGGCGCGCTTTTCCTGTGAGGTGGGGACTGCCTATCGCGCCCGGAGAGAAAAACTTCGGAATCCGCACCATATCTCACTGCCAAGCAGGTGTCCATCGGAAATTGGACGTTTCGGCCCTCCCTTGTGGTTCCGTCGGCCGATTTCTTCTCCGAAACCCTGTGGTAGACTCTTGCGGGTTGTTCCGTTCGACCCGCATACGTTTCGCTCGATACTGGTTTTGTTTCAAATTTATGGCGCGGCCACGGAACCTCTACCACGGATTCTACGTCTGAATAGACAGATCGACCTCTGTCCACGCGGGGTCAACCGTCCAACATGCAAAGCCCTTTCTCTTCGGAGGTCGTAATGACGAGAAGATTCTGCTCGCCCATCTTCTTTTTGACTGCAGCGATTCTGCTCAGTGCGTTCTCTCTACTAGTTGCCGCCCCGCAATCGATGGCGCAGTCTAGCAACCAATACGCGCTGTTGCGCAAGCCCACCATTAGCAAGACGCAGATCGCTTTCAGCTACGGCGGTGATTTGTGGGTGGTGGATCGCAACGGAGGAGATGCACGGCGCCTGACCAGCGACGTTGGCATCGAAATCGATCCGATTTTTTCTCCCGACGGCTCGATGATCGCCTTCACCGGCGAATATGACGGCAACGAAGATGTCTACGTGATTCCCACAGCGGGCGGCATTCCGAAGCGCCTGACCTCGCATCCCGGCAGCGACCAGGTGGTCGGTTGGACTCGCGATGGCAAACGTATCCTGTTTCGCTCGCCGCGCGGCAGCTATGCCGGCTTCACGCAGCTTTACACCGTGGACGTCTCCGGTGGTTTACCGGAACCGCTGCCGCTGCCAATGGCGTATGAAGGTTCCTATTCGACTGATAGTTCGCACCTGGCCTATGTGCCGTTCACAAATTTCCGGGAGTCCTGGCAATTCCAGCGCGGATTGAAACATTATCGCGGCGGCACGGCTTCGCCGATCTGGATCGCGAAGCTTGCGGACTCTTCGGTGGAAAAAGTTCCTCGCACCAATTCAAACGATTCCGCGCCTATGTGGGTTGGCGATAAAGTTTATTTTCTTTCCGATCGCGATGGCCCAGTGTCTTTGTATGTCTACGATTCCAGTACGAAAAAAGTGAGTCTGGCGTTGCAGAGCAACGGAATGGACATTAAGTCTGCTTCCGCCGGGCCGGACGCCATCGTTTATGAACAGTTTGGCTCCCTTCACGTGTTTGATCCGGCGACGGGCAAGCAGAACGCCGTCAATATTCGTGTGACCGGCGACTTTCCCGGCGTGCGTCCGCATTATATGGACGTTGGAGACCAGATCCAGGCCGCCGACATTTCGCCCAGCGGCGCGCGCGCGGTGTTTGAAGCCCACGGCGAGATTTTGACAGTTCCCGTCGAACATGGCGACGTCCGCAACCTCACCAATACACCCGGCGTTGCCGATCGCGACCCCACGTGGTCTCCCGATGGGAAGTGGATCGCCTATTTTTCCGATGAGACCGGCGAGTATGCGCTGCATCTGAGCCCGCAAGACGGTATGGGCGAAGTGCGCAAGATCAACCTCGGCGAGCTTCCGTCATTCTTCTATTCGCCCACGTGGTCGCCGGACAGCAAGAAGATCGTTTTCAGCGATAAGCGGCTGAACCTGTGGTATCTGGATATTGACGCTGGCAAGCCGATCCGCATCGACACCAATGCGTTCGACGGCGCGAATTTCAATCCCGTCTGGTCGCCGGATAGCCGCTGGGTTGCGTACACGCGGCAACTCGACAGCTCCGTGCATGCCGTTTTCATTTACGGTGTGGAAGATAAGAGCGTTCATCAGGTCACGGATGGATTGAGCGACGCCGCGTCGGCAGCCTTCGATAAGAATGGAAAATATTTATACTTTTTTGCGAGCACGGATTTTGGCCCCACGATCTCCAGTAGCATGGGCGCGTACAAGGTTCCTGTAACTCGCAGCGCGTACGTCGTGGTTTTGCGTAAGGATCTGAAATCGCCGCTGGCTCCACAAAGCGATGAAGAAAAAGTCGCGTCAGACAAATCCGCGCCCGTCGACGATTGCAAAGCGGAAGGCGAAGGCAAGCCGGAAGAGAAGCCCGCTGCGGACAAATCAGATAAGACGGCCGACAAGTCCGCCGACAAGAAAGATGAAAAGAAGGACGAAAAGAAAACCGATCAGGCGGCCAAAGAAGGAGACAAGGCCGCCGAAGTAAAGATCGATTTCGACAATATTAACCAGCGCATCCTGGCCCTGCCGATTCCGGCGAACAATTACGACACCTTGATTGCCGGAAAGACCCATGTGCTGTACCTGGTCGAAAGTCCGCTGGTCAATGACGGCAGTGCCAGCGGCCACATCGTGCACAAATTCGACGTGTGCACCCGGAAGACCGACAAGCTGCTCGACAATATCGGCGGGTTCGTGATTTCTTCGAACGGCGAAAAGGCGCTGTACGAACAATTGCCGCCGCGCAATCCGATGGCGCCGGCCGATGGTCCGCCACCGCATGGCCAGTGGTCTATCAAGCCCGTCGATGGCCTTGGAAAGCCTTCGGAACCGGGCAAGCCGGATGGGACGCTGCATACCGAAGCGATGAAGATCTATGTCGATCCGCGTGCCGAATGGAAACAGATATTTCGCGAAGTGGCGCGCATCGAGCGCGATTTCTTCTACGATCCCAACTTGCACGGGGCCAACCTGAACGCGCTCATCGCTTTCTACCAGCCGTTTGTCGATAACGTGATGAGCCGGCCCGATCTGACCTACATCTTCGGCGACATGCTGGGCGAAATCACGGCGCAGCATGTGTACATCGTCGGCAGCGACCGCCCGGACGTGAAGCAAGTGAATGTGGGACTGTTGGGCGCGGATTACTCCACCGATCACGATCGCTACCGCTTTGCGAAAGTCTATTTTGGCGAAAACTGGAATCCCGACTTGCGCGCGCCCCTGACGGAACCGGGCGTGAACGTGCAAACCGGCGAATATCTTCTGGCTGTCGATGGCCGCGAACTGCATGGCAGCGACGATGTTTACAGCTTCTTCATCGAACGTGCCGGCAAGGAAGTGCAGTTGAAGGTGGGGCCGGATCCCACGGGAAAAAATGCGCGCGTAGTCACCGTGGTGCCCGTCGGCAGCGAACGCAGCCTGCGCTTGCGCGACTGGATGGACAGCAATCGCCGCAAGGTGGACGAGCTGAGCGCCAACAAGCTCGCTTACGTCTATCTGCCGGATACTTTTATAGGCGGCTACACCAACTTCAACCGCTATTATTTCCCGCAAAACGACAAGCAAGGCGCCGTGATTGATGAGCGCTTCAATGGCGGCGGCTGGCTGGCGGACTACATCATCGACTGGTTGAACCGCCCGTTGCTGATGGCCGCTATGACCCGCGAAGGCAAGGACGTGGTTCTCCCGCAGGTGATTTTTGGTCCCAAAGTTATGCTGATTAACCAGTACGCGGGGTCCGGCGGCGATGCGCTGCCATGGATGTTCAAGCAGCTCAACATCGGCCCGCTGATCGGCACGCGCACCTGGGGCGGGCTGATCGGCATCGGCGGTTATCCCACGCTGATGGATGGCGGCGCTATCACCGCTCCGAGATTCGGCTTGTTCAATCCGAAGACCGGGCAGTTTGACGTGGAAAACATTGGCGTTTCGCCGGACATTGAGGTCGATCTCGATCCCGCGCTTTGGCGCCAAGGCCACGACCCACAACTGGAAAAGGCCGTGTCTGTAGCGTTGACCGATCTGAAGGAACATCCGGTGGCGCCGATCAAGCGGCCGAAGTACCCGGTGTATAACTGGCAAAAGGTGCGTTCGGAGGCAGCCCAGGACAAGGCTGCGGCGCAATAGCGCGGGGCGAGCGCCTTTCGCTGACCCTGCGGCTTTTTCGAGTAGTGGCCTGCGGACCGTTCAGCCACAATGAAGTCTTGTCCACGCAGAATATTTGTGGAACGCGTCGCGGTGGATGCTACGTCAGATGGTCGTGTGTGTGGCTAAACAGGTCTGCACGGCGTTGCTTGTACTTTGCGTTGCGCATTCCGTCGCGGCGCAGAGTGCCACGCCGGCGCGTTCTGCTGGTGCCAAGCCTGCTGCCGCCGAGAAAGCTGAGGACGCTCGGCAAAACTTTGTTGGCGATTCGGCTTGTAAGGAATGTCACGGCGCGATTGCCGAGACATACCTGCACACGACGCATCACTTGACCTCACAACTTCCCACCAGAGATTCCATTGCCGGCAGCTTTGTGCCGAACGGCAATGTGCTGAAGACCAGCAATCCCGATCTGCATTTCCTGATGAAGGCTCGTGCCGGCGGTTTCTATCAGACGGCCGTGTTCTGGCAGCCGCCGGATCAGAAAATGCGCTCGGAACGCATCGATTTCGTCACCGGTTCCGGGGAAAAGGGACAGACCTATTTGTATTGGCGCGGGAACCAGCTTTTTCAGTTGCCGGTTTCATATTGGACCGACCTGCGCGCGTGGGTCAACAGTCCCGGTTTCACGGATGGCGTCGCCGACTTCAACAGGCCCATCGTGCCGCGCTGCCTGGAATGCCACGCCACGTATTTCGCTTCCGAGCCTTCCGAGAGAGCGGACAATTTTTATCGCAAGAGCGGCTTCGTGTTGGGAATTTCCTGCGAACGCTGCCATGGGGCGGGCCGCGAACACGTACGGCAAGAACGCCTGGCTGCGGCCGCCGGTTCCGCTGGCAAAAGTGCGATTGTGAATCCCGGGTCTCTTACGCACGGGCGGCAGATGGAAATTTGCGCGCAATGCCATGGAGGCATCGGCGAATCGCTGTCGTCGGCATTTTCCTACATCCCCGGCCAGCCGCTGGAGAAGTACATCAAGCTGCAGCGCCCCGATGAGGATGCCCGCGTGGATGTCCACGGCAACCAGGTCGCGCTGACGCAAAGAAGCCGCTGCTACCAATCTTCCCAGATGACATGTACAACTTGCCACGATGTGCACGCCGCCGAACGGCCCGCCGCCGCATACTCCGAAAAATGTTTGCAATGCCACAAAGATAAAGACTGCGGCGAATTTGCGAAACTAGGTCGCAAAATCCGCGAAAACTGCATTGACTGCCACATGCCCCTGCAGGATTCCAATTTGATCATCTCCAACGTCGCGGAAAAACAAGTCAAAGCGAAAATGCGCAACCACTGGATCAAGGTCTATCCCGTTCCTCAGGCGAACTAGCTATTCGCGCGTCCGAGGCGACTTGACGTGTTGGGGCGAAAAGACACGCAAATCAAAGCGATTCGACGGTAATTTCTTAGCAACAGGCACGCCAGCGAGAATCTGGTGGAACGTAAGCGGGCCCAGGCACGACGAGAAAGTCTACCGATAAGCGTAGGACTGCCAAAAGACCTGCTTTTTCATGTCGAGATACTTACTTTCGAAGAGCACGGGGAATTATGGGGTTTACTGCAATCCCAAAGCTGATTTAGTGCCAGCCAAATCAAAACTCATCTGATTTGGATACGTAGAAATATCTCGACCGCTATTCCAAATCCTGATTGTGAGCAGCTGGGTACCATGAGCAACATGTCCCATTACCCGAGCCGGGACTTAACCAATTGACAGAACTAATACGTCAATGTAGGTTTTCTCGAATCCTCCGTTCGGACGGAACAAACGGGAGAAGACAGTCATGGCCAGGCGCAGATTCTTGTCACAGTTGGTCGGCCTTCCTTTTTTAGCACTGGGGGCGAAGGCCCAGGAATCGAAAAGAATTCTGAAAATCATGATGAGGAGTTCCTGGGGAACCGACGACCCGACGCGAGCCTCATTTGTGTTTGCACATGCGCTCGCATTGTCGGACGCAGGTCACGAAGTTCAGATATTCTTGACTGCTGACGCCACGTATCTGATGCGGAAAGCCACGGCAGATGCAGTGATTCCCATTGGTTGGCCACCACTCAGTGAATTGCGCGAGAAAATCGTCGCCAAACACGTTCCGGTGTTTTCTTGAGGAGCTTGCTCCCGAGCCCGTGGGGTTTCGGAAAATGATCTCGCTTATTGGAGTGCGAAGTTCGGTAACCCAGCCATCTTTGTTTCTCTAGTTGAGTGGGCAGATCGCATAATCGCCGAATAGGGCCGCACTGCAGCGAGTCGTCGGGGTCCCGGTACGAACTCCTCTGGTAAAATTGCTAGGTCCCGATTAATGGCAACCGGAGATGTGAGGTCCTAGGAATTCTTGGGAACTTGGGCCGCGCTGAGGGCTAACTGCGAACGACGGCGCCAGAAGTAGCGCCCCGGGAAATAAATCAGCACCGCCCACAAAACGATGAGCGGGCCGTGGGCCGCCATGAACAGTAGGATGGAGGAGAAGCTGTCGAGAGCATCGTTCAAACCGCCGATCGAGGCGCTGCGAAGTTTCGCTCCAATCGTTTTGGTAGTCGAGGCGTGTTCCTCCCGCAGGGAGATGAAAACATTGGCGAAAGAAACGCGGCTTCTGGATGCAGCGCGCTCCGCTTCGATGCGCTCAATTTCGCCGCGCACTGTCGCCACCCGGCGTTCGAGAGAGCCAAAATCGCTGAATTTGTCGTCCTTATTCTGCAAAATTCGCTGGTTCACTGCCGGGATTCCCACCAGCCGAATCTAGCCAGGGAATCATCGACCTGCTTCGGTCGATATGCAAGGGATCAGCAGGCCAAACCGACGCTAGCTCCTGATTAAACGGCAAAATCGCGCATTAGTGAAGTAACCAGCCAGCCGCCACTGCAACGACAATCAATTTCACCAACCATCCGGCCGCGTATGACGCCACGAAAACGCGATGTAGTTTCATGAAGGCAGCATTCGTGAGAATGAGCGGCAAGGGACCGAGCAACCAGACAGCGAGGGCCAGTTTGACGGCACTGCCTACAGCGTGTAGGCCCAGCCGGGCGATGACGTAGGTAAACACTCCGCAAGTCAGAAAAGGTAGTGGGCTGGTCAGGGCGATTGCTCGTCCTTCGGCCCCTTCCCGCCAGATTTCAGGATATGTGTAGCGCCGATGGAGCCAATCACCCGCGAAGAACCAGTCCGTCAGTGAAGACGCAATACCACTTCCGATGACGACGGCGACGAATCGTGTCCAGTCCATGGCGCCCTCCAACGGTGCTGCCGCATTCTACTTCGGGCACAAAGCTCTGCGCTCATACAAAGTCCCGATTAAACGGGGAAATCTGAAACTCGGGTACTAGCATCCACATGGACGGTTTCGCGAACCAGGACTTGAGCGGGGCTATGATATTTTCGTATCTATTAAGGATGATCAACACGTCTTACCGACTGAACGAAGCCGAAGCTCGACGTTTTAGTTTTGTTGCTTGTTGTTCGCATTGCTAGAATCAGGACAAACGTTCATGCGTATTGGCTTGGGATTAACTGCGGCGTTATTCTTGGCATGCGCAACGTCGCACACTCTATCCAGCCAGCAACCCGCGTCACCTACCCCTTCGACCGACGCCACCACAACTCGGCCGCAAAAATCTGAAACGGAGCCGAAGCCCCAAGTGTCCACTGAGGATACGGTAGGCACCTTCAAACTGCGCGTGAACCTTGTGCAGGTGCATGTGGTTGTGCGGGACTCTGCGGGCAAACCGGTCGAGAATCTGCACAAGGAAGATTTTCAGTTGTATGACAACAACAAATTACAAGCGATCACGACATTTGCTGTCGAAGATGCTGATTCCCACCGGGAACGCACGGACGCGGCCGCACAAATTCGCCTAGATAACGGGGAAACCAAGGCCCAGGCCCCAGTGACAGTACCTGAGCGTTTCATCGCGTTGACTTTCGACGACGTGCATCTACTGACTGGCGATGTGGCTCCGATGAGAACTGCCGCAAATGGATTCATCGATTCGATAGGCCCGAGTGACCGCCTAGGACTTTTCACAACGTCGGGAGCACTAACCCAGGATTTCACCAGCAACAAAGAACTTTTGAAGCAAGCCCTCTTGAAAGTGATGTCGCGCGCTCATTCCACCAAGGGCACTTGCCCAGTGTTTCCTATGATATGGCGATCGAGGTCTCAAAGGATCCCATGGCCTCTGCGGTTCTCTATCAACAAACACTTGCGTGCGCGCCTGGGCTTACCCCTTATGCGATTCAAGCCCTCATAAGTGCTGCGTTAAGTGCGGCGAAAGAGCTGGGAGAATCGGAGAACCGGAACGTTTATAGTGAACTCGAAAGCGTGCTTCGCCTCTTGGCCAGCAAACCCGGCGAACGAGTTTTACTGCTAGCATCGCCGGGATTTCCGCTCGACCCGTTCGGAACATTGATTTACGAATCGTCGGCGTTCGTAGACCATGCGAACCGGTCCAATGTCGTGATCAACACGATTGACGCACGCGGACTGTACACGCCGGATTTCGGAGACATTTCGGAGCGATATGCGCAACCTGCGCAAGTGGCGGGACAGTCGGCGAGCGTCTTATTCAGCATCCAGACGGAAAAGCAATTCGTGTTAGGGGATTTTGCTTATGGCACGGGCGGGAGATTTTTCCATAATTCCAATGACCTTGAAGGCGGTCTGAAGCAATTGGGGATTGTGCCGGAAATCTGCTACGTGTTGGGCTTTTCCCCGCAGAATGAAAAAATGGACGGGCATTTCCACGCGCTCAAGGTAACGCTGACCGGTAAACAGAAATACGCAATTCAGGCGCGGCGTGGCTACTATGCTCCGAAAAAAGTGGACGATCCGCAGGAAGCGGAAAAGCAGGAAATGCAAGACGCGGTCTTTTCGAAGGACGAGATTTATGACATTGCGTTCACGCTGCAAAC
Organism: Candidatus Acidiferrales bacterium; assembly: GCA_963795535.1. Classification (GTDB taxonomy): domain Bacteria; phylum Acidobacteriota; class Terriglobia; order Acidiferrales; family UBA7541; genus Acidiferrum. The sequence continues at coordinate 302,376 of CAWCIG010000015.1, read as the reverse complement.
GCAGTATTTCAAAACCGGGGATGGCGGAACGCGGCTGAGTGTCGTTTCGCACATTGGTCTGAAGGATTTGCGATTCCGAATGGCTGATGGCAAACACTACAACGAGTTGAATATCGCGACGGTCATTTTTGACGACAATGGAAATTGTCTGACCAACGGTGGAAAGATTGTAAAATTACGGCTACTTGATAGCGCGTTTGAAAAATGGTGCAGCACGGGATTGACGGTGAAGTCGAGTTTCGATCTGAAACCCGGGAAATATGTGATTCGCCAGGTTGTAAGAGATTCTGAGGGCGCTCAGATGGCTGCGCGTAACGGAATTGTTGTCATACCCGACTAGAAGTTGGTACTGGGACGATTTGGCGATCAGCTTTGTGCCGTGGGCTCGCCGACGAATACTAGGCACCCATTTGGGTCTGCAATGTGAAACTCAGTCATCCCATATTCCCGCTCAAACAAATCTCGAATTCGGTAACGTTCCTTGAAAGTCTTCACGTGTTCCCACAACGCATGAATGCCAGAAACTTCGATGTATATCTCGGTATGCTCGCGGACGCACTTCATAACCTCTTCCGACGCGGCCTTTTGGAAGTGGATGGTTTGGCCGTCCCGTTCCATGATCAAGTACTCTGGCGATTTCATCGTCGGCGTAAATCCAAGCACGTCCTGATAAAACAAAATGGTTTCCTCCATGTCGGCGGTCGCCAACATAGGGCTGATTCGCTTCGCTCTAGCTGTGGTTATCATCAAACCTCGACAGCGTAATATCATCCTCAATCGGGATTATGATGGCACAGCAGCAAGACCAAGGCGACTTCTGGATTTGAACTTTCAGGCGCTTCCAGGCTGGTAGGTCCCGATTAACGGGTTCGTACCACAACCGCAAGCATGCGCGAGTGATACGTGAGAGGACGCGTGTCCTAGAGTCAGGTGTTTAGCAGGCGGCAGGAGTCAGACTCTTCGTCGAAAGGTAGACCTGGCTCTGGGGGATCGGTTTCAGGGATTGTTGCTACGGGGCGCTCCTCCGCAGTTTGCTCGGGTGCAGGGGGCTCTGGGAGAGCCGGACTTCTTTCGTTGATCAAGGGTGTGAGCCAGGGGCTCCGCAGTGCGGCCAAGGCAAGCTCTTCTTCGAGGTCGTTGTAGAGCGAGTCTGCCAACTCCTCTCGTACTTTGTCTACATAGTTCTCCCCATGCTTTGTTCGGAGTGACTCAAAGATTGACCGTGCGGTTGTTGCGCCAACCTTTGCTTCGATGAGGTTTCGGGGTTTGCCGGACTTGTAGGCCCTGAGTGCGGTGCGAAATGTGAGCACTGAATCGCCTTGGCGCTCATCGAGCCCTTCCGCGACCGCTTGCACAAACTGCAGTTGACAATTTGCTCGATCCTTAAGGTTCTGCTCGAGTTCTGCGAACTGTGCTGTCAGTATTTCCTTAAGCTTCTTGACATCGGCCGCATTGGTATCCCACAGTTTCTGGACCTCCTTGGCCAAAGCCCGCGCGTATTCGTTGCGCATTTGAACGGTGGCTCCGGCCGTAGCGGTTTTTGTCTGTTCGTCGATCATTTTCAGGCTGAATCTGGCAACTAGGACAAACACGCCTATCAGGATCACTCCCATGATTCCCAGTGTCCACATTTGCGTGTTGAGGACTCTTTGGTAGTAAGACTCGTACTGATTCTGCGTACGCGTGATGTAGTCCTTTTCCATCACTGCGCTGCTGGCGGCTTTTTCGGCGGCATCGGCGCGCTCCTCAAGCTTCTTGAGCCGGTCTTCCTGGGTGGCGCGCGAGGCCTTTTGTGGCTGCTCAGATCGAAGGGTGGGGCTGCAAATAGCGAGAACCGCAGCCAGAACCAGGATGCGTTGGCATATGGTAGTCACGGGTCCGACTCCTAGCTGGGACTCCCAATCTAGTTGCTGGGGGGTGTGGTGTCACGTTTGGAGCCGGTAGCGGTGTCCGAAGGGATACCGGCCGGAAGGGCTACTACGTCACCGGTTATGCAATTTACCAAGAATTAATTCAAAGGACGAAGGACTCACGGAGCCAAGTCGTCTATTCCTTATAAACCAGGCGAGGGCCGCTAACTTGCTTTGCTTGGAGGTGGACATCAACCTCAACACGGTCGGCAATTTTTATCAAGGGAATGCCGCTATTCATCCCGTAATCCTTACGATCGAACGCCATCGTCCCTTTAATATCGCCGGTGCCTGTCCCCTTGCCGGACACGGTAAGGCTCAGCGTCTCGGGTTTGGGTATTCCGCGTATTGTAAACGTGCCCGGAATATCAAAGGTGGTGGGACCAGTCTGTTCAATCTTGGATGAGTGAAACGTTATGTACGGGTACTCTTTCGCGTCGAAGAAATCTTTGCCCTTCAGCTTGCCGTCCTTAAGACCGCTTCCCGTACTCACGCTGGCGGCATCGACCTTAATGTCCAAAACGCCTGTCGTGACATCCGGAGACGTGAATTTCAGGCTGGCATCCCACTTTTCGAAAACCCCCTCGATAGGCACCGACGCCTTTACGTTAAACGTAATCTTGAAGCCTTCGGCAGGAGCCTGAGCTCGACTCGCGAATGAAAACACGATGGACGCTGCGAGACACAAAACTGTTAGTCGCATACTGTAGGACCTTTACGAAACGATCAGCCGCCGGTCCAAAGCCGTTTCAAGTCTACATCACGGCGGAGGCCGTCCCCAACACGTTCAAACGCCCAAACCGTACCAGTGGGTTTTGCGGTCACTATGCGCAAAAATAGATAAACTTTCCATCTAGGAGTGCTTCTTCCAATCGGACGGTGACGGTTTCGCAGCCATTCTCTGCGCGACTGCGATGGCTTGCAGTCGCTAGAGTACAGTGATATACCTCCGCCACATGAACGAAAGCGAGTCACAGCTACTAAACACATGGGAAATGGTCACGAAACAAATGGCCGCGGGTGTGGCTCGTTTTAGCCGAGATTTCCGGTACCTGTGGGCTAATCAAGCGTATGCCAACTGGATCCAACGTCCCCTGAACGAAATCGTAGACCACCCGATCTTGGAGGTCTTGGGAAAGGACGCATTTGAAGCTTTGCTGCCTCATTTTCATCGAGTGCTCACGGGGGAGACCGTTCGTTACGAGCAAGAAACGAATTTCCGAGGTATTGGGCTAAGGTGGACTTCGGCAGCTTATACGCCCACGCTCGACGCCAGTGCAGCCGTAAACGGATGGGTGGCTGTCGTGGTCGACATTACTGAACGCATGCAGGCTGAAAAAACATTGCGCGAGAGCGAAGAATGGCTCCGTTTGGCAATTCAGGCAGGAAAGATGTACGCCTATGAGTGGGACGCCACAACCGACGTGTTAGTACGATCCCCGGAATATGTGAATGTACTCGCTCCGACTGAGCCGCGAACCTTGACCCACCAGCAGGCCATGGAAAAAATCCACCCAGACGATCGGCCGAAACTCATCTCAGCCATTGCTAGGCATTCGCCAAAAAACCCGACCGTTGACGTTACCTACCGCGTGCTCCTTCCCGGTAGGGCTCCAGTTTGGGTGAAGAGCAGCGGGCGTGCTTTCTTCGACGGGGAAGGCAGAATGTTGCGGGTTGTGGGGATTGTCGCGGATGTCACCGATCAGAGACTTGCGGAAGAGGCCCTACGCGCTAGCGAAGAACGGCTGAGGTTAGCACAGAAGGTCGCCGGCATCGGAAGCTTCGAACGGGATATTCGAACAGGTGTGAATACTTGGACCGTAGAAATGGAATCAATGTACGGTTTGCCGCCGGGGGGCTTTGGGCGAACCCGGACGGCCTTCGAAAATCTGATTCACCCGGACGATCGGGCACTAGTCAAGAAGTTGGTTGACGAGGCACTGAGAACTGGACAAGCGATGAGCGGAGAATGGCGCGTTATCTGGCCCGACGAGAGTGTTCATTGGATAGCTGGACGCTGGCAAGCCCTAATGGACGATTCTGGCGGGCCCTTACGGGTGCTTGGCGTCAACATAGATATCACTGAGCGTAAGCGGGCTGAAGAAGCCATTAGGGAGAGCGAACAACGTTTCCGGCTGGTCGCCGACAGCGCTCCCGTCATGATCTGGATGTCAGGGCTGGACAAACGCCCGACTTATTTCAATCGGCTTTGGCTGACATTCACAGGTCAATCGGAGACCGATCTTATGAACGGTCTAGCCGGAATCGTTCATCCCGAGGACTACCAAAAATGTCATGAAAGCTATTGCCAGGGATTTGAAAAGCGGCAACCTTTCAGGAAAGAGTGCCGTTTGCGACGACACGATGGGCAATACCGCTGGATGGTCGACATCGGCATGCCAAGGTTCCATGAAGATGGCTCCTTCGCTGGCTACATCGGCTCTTGTGTGGATATCACCGAACAGAAGCTAGCCGAAGAAGCCCTCTCCTCCATTAGCGGCCAATTGATCGAAACGCAGGAACGGGAACGGACTCGGATTGCCAGGGAACTTCACGATGACATCAACCAGAGACTCGCGCTAGTGGCCATGAGTCTAGATCGCCAGAGCGGAGATTTACATTCTACTGCAAAGGAAATGCGGTCGGTCATGAGAAATGCGACGAAGCAGATCTCGGATCTGGTAAGTGATGTGCACCTGATCTCGCACCGGCTACACTCCTCTAAACTCGACACCGTAGGCCTCGCCGCTGCAGCTGCGGGTTTTTGTCGAGAGCTATCGAAACAAAAAAACGTGGCAATCGATTTTCAGTGCGACGGAATCCCTAAGGAACTACCGGAAGCCATTGGGCTATGCATGTTTCGTGTGTTGCAGGAAGCTCTTCAAAATGCTGCCAGACATAGTGGGGCTAACCACTTCAAGGTGCGGCTCGCGGAATGCTCAAATCAAATTGCTCTGACAATCTGCGATGAGGGTCGCGGGTTTGATCCTGCAGAGGCGCAAAAGGGAAGCGGTCTCGGACTCGCGAGCATGATGGAGCGTCTGAAGCTAGTTGGTGGCGAGTTGTTGATCGACGCCGGTCCTAAAGGTGGAACTACCATCCGTGCATCCGTTCCCTTTACTTGTCAATCGAAGTCTAAATCAGCGGATATCTAATTGCTTCAAGCAAGCGAACGGAAGGCGGTAGTCTTACGCGAGCGTAGCAACACTCCTGTCACGGCCACCTCCAACAACGCAGATTTTAACGGAAGTAATGCTAAAAGTTTAGTAAGTCCGATGCTCCTCGGGGAAGGAGGCGCGCACTCGGTACGCGCCGCGGCTCCTCTGCCACTAACGAAGTGGTCTGGAAACTTGTCGATGCAAACACTTAATTTTCCGTCGCCTAGTAGCTGGCTCACTGCAGGGGTATACGATAGAGGTTACGGTGAATGTCGTGAGTCGTATAGGAATATAGCGAAGGGCTGAATGCCGAGTGCACGATGTGTGGAATCACGACAGCTGATTTCAATTTCTTCAAGTCTTCAATCCCCGTAATCACTGCAGAGGGCAGGTCCGGCAGTTCAGCGCCGCGCCGGATGGGCAACGCGTAGGTGTTTGGGTCGTCCTGCAAATAGAAATTCATCAACATGAATTCTCCACCGGCGTCCCATACGGGCGTGCAAACGTTGATGCACAACTTAACACGAGAACCTCCCTCGACGGGAAGCGCGAACATAGCATACGTGTGTTCCTCATTTTCGTCGGGCGCATTCACAACGGCCCAGCGTCCGTCCGGTGATACAGAGGCCAGGTCGATGATGGGACTTATCTTCCGGCGATCGGAACCGTCAGCATGCATCCGATAGAGGAAAAGGGACCCTCCTTCACTGGCACGAAATAGCAGGTCACCATCTGGCAGGAAGAATGGACGATCCTCGACAACCGGAGAAACGATATGGCGCGGCGAGGAACGATGATCTGTAGGCGCGACCCACAAGCTTGGAAGACCGCCCGGATCCGTTCTCGCGAAAGCGACCTGTTTTCCATCCCGGGAAACTGAATACTCCTCCATGGAATAACCGGGCAGCACAGGCTCCAACTTCCCGGTTGCGAGCTCCTTGACCCACAGTTCGGTCCCAGTTGTCCGACCGTTAGCCATCAAGAAGTAGAATTTCTTCGCGTCCGATGAGAACGTTCCAACTTTCCTGAATCTGTCACGCGTGCCTTGTACCACGACACTTCCTGTTTCGCCTTCCGAGGAAATCTGATGCTCGCCGCTGTTGTCGTGAATCCAGGACGTGCTGACTTCAGTGCCAACCGAGGTGATAAATGACTTACCATCGGGAGCCATCGCGATGCCTTCTTCCTCGCTGGTACCAAAAGTCACCTGTTCAGGCTCACCATTGGGGAATCGTTGACGCCAAATATGAAACTTACCATCCTTCCTTACGCTTAGGTACACCCACTTACTGTCAGGTGACCAAGCACCGGAAGTACACATGCTCTCGGGGGGACCGACGACGCGCTCTTCGCTGCCGCCATGGAAAGGAACCGCACGGCAAGGGACAAAGAGTCCCTGATTTAGCATCTCAGCGATGAGCACCCACTGAGTATCTGGAGAAAAGTAAGAATGGTGGGCCATCCCACGTTCACCTGGAGGGTTATACACCTCACGGGCCTGCCCGCGACCTTCATCGGTGGTGACAACTGCCATGTGCATGCCCTGCTTGATTTCAGAGAAGAGTAGGCGCTTTCCACTCTCGATCCAAGTCAATGAGGAAGAATTGGGAAGAAGCAGGCGCGGTTCCCCGCCTAAAACTGGCACTTCCCAGGTCTCCCACGGATTCGCGGTCCCATAAGCAATGCCGGAGCCATCAGGCGAAAAGACTGGGCTGAGCTTGATCCGCGAATCGTGAGTCAGTTCGACGGGCTGTCCACCCGGCAGCAGCTTCACGTAAACCTGACCTGCCGTGAGAAATGTGCCACTACCCCGGATAAAGGTAAGCATGCGTCCATCAGGGGAAACCGCGGGGTAAACGGCCGAGTCCGTGAAAAAAGTAAGTTGCTCCCACTCATTGCTGGCCGCTGGGGCGCGCCTCGAATAGTGATACAGGACGCCGCTTATAAGCGCAGCCAAGAGAAGGATCGCTGCGGCGATCGGAAGGGTGCGTCGCCCCTTGGTAGAAGATGGCGTAGGCAGCGCCGGCGTGACTCCTGATTCGGAATCCCGTTTCACACGCTTCAGGTCGGTACGCATTTCCGAGGCGTGTTGGTAACGTAAATCACGATTCTTCTCGAGCGCTTTGTTGATGATGTCTTCCAGTTTCGGCGGAACTTCTGGATTCAGGCGGACCGGAGCGACTGGTGCTCGCTCCAGAATGGCGTGGAAGATAACCGCGGAACTTTCCCCGCGAAACGGCAACGAACCTGTCGCCATTTCATACAAAACTACGCCGAACGAGAACAAATCTGTGCGCGCGTCCAGTTCTTTGGCTCGGGCCTGCTCCGGCGACATATACGCCACAGTTCCCAACGTACTGCCGGGACTTGTTAGGTGCTCTGGGTCTACCTCTCGCGCCGACAGCGTTTCCGCGTTGTCAATCGAACTTTTTGTCGAACTAACCTTGGCCAGTCCAAAGTCGAGAGTCTTGGCGTGTCCCGTTTGGGTAACGAAAATATTCGCTGGCTTGATGTCCCGATGGATAATCCCCTTGGAGTGCGCCGCGTCGAGAGCGTCTGCGACGTCGATCGAAATACGGAGCAGGGGCTCCAGTTCCATGGAGCGGCCCGCGATGGTGTGCTTCAAGGTCTTGCCTTCCAGATATTCCATCGCGATAAAGCGCCGCTCATCATGCTCGCCTATTTCGTAGATGGTGCAGATGTTCGGATGGTTCAATGCCGAGGCCGCGCGAGCCTCACGCCGGAAACGTTCGAGGGCTTGCGCGTCTTTGGCAAGGTCATCCGGAAGGAATTTCAGGGCAACGAAACGTCCGAGTTCCGTGTCCTCGGCCTTATAAACCACACCCATGCCGCCGCCGCCTAGCTTCTCGATAATCCGGTAATGAGAGATCAGTTGTCCTGCCAGGGAATCCCCATCCTTCGCGATCTCTTTGTTTTGTCTGCGAGCGAATGCCTGCGCCGCGACTTCCATCGCCGGGCTTTCGAGAAAGCTCCCGGCTTCCCCTTCAGAAGCCAGAAGAGAGCGCACTTCTTGCTCAAGAGCCTGGTCGCCCTTGCACGCTTTCTGCAAAAAATCCACGCGTTCAGCGGGAGGACGCTCCAGCGCGGCCTGCAGAAGCCTATCGACTTGTTTCCATTGATCGGAGTCCATTAGTAGCCCCGCCCGCTAGTTCTCGGTAAAGCCATGCCTTGGCTGTGCTCCAATCCCGCATCACGGTAACGGCCGACACCTTTAGCACTTCGGCCGTCTCCTCCACGCTGAGTCCCCCAAAGAAGCGCATCTCGACGACTTGCTCTTTGCGCGCGTCGAGTTGCGCCAGCCGCCTCATCGCGTCGTCGAGTGCTACCAGGTCGGCGGACCGGCTTCCGCCCACGGCAGCCACCTCTTCTAGGGAGACGTGCTGCACGCCGCCTCCCCGCTTCAGGTTGTGACGGCGCGCGTGCTCCACAAGTATTCTTCGGATGAGCTGTGCCGATACCGCGAAGAAATGGGCGCGATTCTGCCACTCCATTCGCTTGTAATCCACAAGCCGCATATACGCCTCATTGACCAGGGCTGTCGTTTGTAAGCTGTGGCCACGCCGCTCACGCTTCATGTATCGGCCTGCCATGCGGTGAAGCTCGTGGTAGACGATGGGTGCCAACCGTTCAAGAGCGCTTTGATCTCCCTCGCTCCAGGCGCGCAGTAGCACGGTTATCTCACCCACTGCCGCCTTATCCGGTTGTGCTTTGTTCGGCATGGCTATTGGCCAGGATTATATCGCCGCATGCCTCTCAAAACACCACCGCTTGCATGATAGTTTTCCCGCCCGTTCTGCGCCTATATGCGTAGGAGGTGGTTATGAAGACCAATATTCTCAAGTACGCGATCGCTGCTGCCGGTATGCTCATGATGTCTGCTGGGCTTGCTTTGGCGCAGGACCAGTCAGCCAAGGTTAACGAATGCTCAATCGCTACCCTACAGGGTAGTTTCGGATACACCAGCACAGGAACGCTTCTCGATTCGTTTGTCCCAGCTCCTTATGCGGGACCTTTCGCGGAGGTCGGTAGGCAGACCTTCGATGGAAAAGGGAATACGAATGCAACCGCAACCATAAGCTCAAACGGCAACATCCAGCAGCAGGCGACAATCCAAGGCACGTACACGGTAAAGGCGAACTGCACAGGATCGATGACACTCTACGTGGTGCAGTTTCAGACCACCGTACACGCAGACTTTGTCATCGACCGCGACGGCGCAGAGATTCGGGCCATCGGTACAGACGCAGGAGTGATTGAAAGTCGTGTCTACAGCAAGCAGTTCTTGGCAGATCGCGACGAGAAGTAGAGGATTCCCACTGGTAGAGCGGAGCTTAGGGCTTCGCGAGCATGCTCGCGAAACCCTAAGCCTTTCATCTCGCGGAGAACAGATCTTCCCCAAAGACCCTGTACAGAGTATTCACAATCAAGTCTACCGATTAGCTTGCGCAATTATGTTGACCCGCAGATTTCGGCGCCAGATGCTGACAGGTCAAAGTCGCGTTACCGGTTCGTTCTAGTACGTCCGCTCCGTGGTGCAGGCCAGCCGCTCGAAACGGAGTGCGTAGGGAACATGCTACCCTCCCGCCTTGTTTTCGGCCATGGCTTGCCCTAGGGAACGCAAATAGCGCCAGATCCAGCCCGTGGTTCGCTCTTCGAGAAGGCCCAGCCGACATGAATTGGATGTCTGAGCCGAAATGAAGATAAATTTTCTACAAACAAAGGTACTGGGCCCGGCGCCAAAATAGGCGATTCCCAGGAGCTAGTGTTTAGTTTGTCGCCAAGTCACCTCGATTCGCTGACTTAGTCGAAGCACGCATCCTAAAATGGCGACGCTGTGGCTGATACCGACACGCGTGCTGTCGGTCATGGTGCAGGAGAAACCTGGTCTGATTTCCGCGTCTCGACGTAGAAGACCTTGAATGTGCCGTTGCCGTGAGCAGCCTCTCGCGAAAAATAAAATCTCCCTTCTTGTGCCAAACCCCTCACGAGCATAGAATCTCACGCAGAATTTTGATCCGCGCATGGTTGGGTAACGCAGTTTGGAGTAGACCCATGCGATGCCTTCCTCGTAGTATCCGGAATACATTCCTGAGCGCCGTCGTGGTGTTGGCATGCGTTGCTTTGACGTCTTGTGGCACTACCTGCGTCGCCGGTATTTTCGCCAATGGCACCGGCGTCATCCTCGTTAAGAACACGACTCCGCCGCCCGCCTGCCCTTTTGCGACGGGCATGGGTATGATGAACGTCGCCGCTGGCAAATCGCAGATTTGCGAAATTTGCACCGCCTCCAGCCGAGCGCAACATATTTTTGTTACCCTCAAAAGCATTCAGCTGCAAACCGTTTTCCCCGACTCTCCAAACAGTCCCCAATGGCTCGAACTTGCCCCTCAACTCCTTCGTGAACCTCGCCAGATCGACCTGCTCTTCGATTCGAACCCCGAAATTCTCGTTCGAAGCGCATCCGTCCCCGCAGGCACGTACCATGAACTGCTCCTTCAATTCTTGCCAGACACTCCTGCCGACCCCGATGCGCTACCCGCCGAAAATTCCTGCGGCCACAACCGCCGAAATTGCATGCTCATGGCAGACGGCCGCGTCGAGGAGCTTCATTTCACGGGCAACGGCGACTCGCCTGAGCTTCTCCTACCCTTGCAATACAACGGAAGCAGCGCACTCGCTGTCGTGCCCGGCGCAACCGTCGATCTACAGTTCACGCTGCAGCCGCAGCAGGTCACCGCCATCTCCCCGTCGGAAGGTTGGCAAATCCACTATGTCCTTGTAGGCAGTGCTTCAGTATCGAGGTAGCAGCGCTACCTCGCGCAGCTCTTCGATCAAGACAAACTCGCGCGCCGCCGAACCTCATTCAGCCAGGTCTCGACGAAGACATGAATCATGAATAGGAAAAGTTTCGATCTATTTCGCTCAGGGGTTTGCGAGCGTGTGCCCAACAACGTCTCGGCAGCCATTTCGCTCTACACCTCGATCATGCAATTTGGATGAGAAGATTTCAGGCAGCGGGACGGACACGGCACCTCCCGCCGCCGGTGTCCGCCAGCGATTTTGATGGCGCCCGGCTATTTCGAACTGTCAGCGAATCGAACGACGCCGTGGATGGGCTGCGATCCGAAATGTTTTTCTGCCGCAGGTCCACGTTGTTTGGCAGCAGTAGTTCTCGCCCCGCTGGGTGGGGCTTCCGTTATTAGCCGAAATATGGAAAAGTAATGCTTGCCGAACTTACTTGCCGCTCACCTCATTCCACAGGAACGCCAATTCATCTGCGGTGTCCGTGATTGCCTGCGTGATAGAAACCCCTGCGCTATGGCCGCTTACCGTTTGGTAGTGCAACAGAATGGGTCGGTCGCTGGCGTTATCGGCTTGGACGAGAGCGGTCATCTTGCGAGCATGCAAAGGATCAACGCGTGTATCGCTGTCACCCGTGTTGAACATGATCGCGGGAAACTTAATGCCGAGTTTCACATTCTGATAGGGGGAATACTTCAGTAGGTAAGGAAACTGGTCCGGGTTATCGGCTGATCCGTATTCGGTGGTCCACCACTTACCAATGAGAAAGTTCTGGTAGCGGATCATGTCGAGCAGCGGATACCCGCACCAGATGGCTCCGAACATTTCGGGGTGCTGCGTCATGGCAGCGCCCATCAACAGACCGCCATTGGAGCGCCCGCGAATGGCTAGTCGCTTGGGCGAAGTGTAATTCTCGTCGACCAAATACTGAGCCGCTGCGAAAAAGTCGTCAAAGACGTTCTGCTTGTGTTCGAACATTCCCGCTTCGTGCCACTTCGCGCCATACTCACCCCCGCCGCGCAGATTGGGCTGCGCATAGAAGCCGCCTTGCTCCAGCCACCAAGCATATTCAGGGTTCCATAGCGGGGTCATGTTCACCAGGAATCCGCCATAAGCCCACATCAGTGTCGGAGCTTCGCTATTGCGTTTAAGCCCTTTCTTTGAAGAGATGAACATGGGCACGCGCGTGCCGTCTTTCGATGTGTAGAAAACCTGCTTCACTTCATATTGATCGGAGGCGAAGGGTACCGTCGGTTTTGCAAAGATTTCAGTTTTCCCGGTGTTGACGTCATAGTGATAGATGGTCGGCGGGATGATGAATGACTCGAAACTGTAGAAGCCCTCGTTCGAATCTTGGCGGCCGTGCATTTCGGTGGCGGCACCGAGGGTCGGGTACGCGATGCTTCCAGTCTGCTTCCCATCGAGCGTGAAAATGCGGGTTTCCGTTACTACATCGTGCAATCCAGTGACGAAGAGTTTCCCGCCGACAATCGAACTGCCAGAGATGACGTCCTTGCCTTCAGGCACGATGTTCGTCCAGTGCTGTAGCTGTGGGTCGGCGATTTGCACCTTCACCACACGATAGTTCGGCGCCTCGTAGTCGGTTCGAACATAGAGGTCGTCGCCGTAGTTCTCGGGACTGAAGCGACTGTCGATTCCATGAATGACCGGGCGAATCGGCGAGTCTGGTTTACGCAGATCTTTCACATAGATGTCGACGCGCTTGGCCGGAACACCGTGCAATACGTAGATCATCAAATAGCGCTCGTTTTCGGTGATCTCTGCGGGGATGATTTGCATGGGACCGAAGCTCTCGCCTTCGAAGCTATTGCCGAATACCAGTTCATCGCTCGCGGCAGGTAATCCGAATTTGTGATAGAAGACCAGCGATCCCGTAGGGTCGACACGCGCGTAGTAGAGTCCCTGTTTATCGGGGCTGAGCTGAATGCTGACGTAACGCGCGGAGGGGAGAAAATCAGGGAGTTCCGCGTTCTTTGCGACATTGAGAATGTGAACCGACTCCTCATCGGCCCCGCCGGAACGAATTCCGTAAACCAGCATCGTGCCATCCTTCGAGATGTCATTGATCTGCACGGACGTGTTCTGGTCGGCGCTCAGTTTCGTCGCATCGACCAGCCGATCATCTTGACCGTGCAATCCGTGCCGTACATAGATCGATTCCTGGTTCTCGTCCCCAAGCCGCTTCTTGAAAAAATAATTCTCACCGCGCTCGATCGGGATACTGTAGCTCTCCACGCGTTCTAGCTTTGTGAGTTCATTGACGATCTCGGGCCGGATCTTCACTTGCGAAAGATATAGTTCGGTGTATTTCATCTGCTCGTCGATCCAGGCGCGCGTCGCCGGACTCTTCGCGTCTTCCAGCCAGCGATAGGGATCGGTGAGCGTGATTCCATGAATGTTCTCAGCGAGGGGCTTTGCTTCCGTGGGAGGTGGAGGTGGAAGGACGATTCCGTTGCCACCCTTTACTTCGGCAGACTTATCGTCGGCGAAAGCAAAGAGTGCGAGCAGGAGTAGGACAAGCAATCCAGAAATTTCTTTTGGACCTCGAGAACGGCCACCTCGTACGTCCATCTCGCCTGTTCCCGATATTCTGGATCGATTTTTCATCGGAGCACTCCTGGCGGTACGCTATCCGCACCAGTACGCCCGGAATCGTCCCATTTTCGGTCGTGTTTCTGCAAGACTCTTTCGTCGTTCAGCCCCTTTGTGAATGCGATTTGCAGGGACCATCACTGCGCCTGGGAGAATGGTTTTGCTTCATCGACTTTTCGAACTAAACCGGGTGTGCTGTCCCGAGTGCGGGGTGAGGATCGAGAAGGTTCCGCAACTGCCGGGCAAAGCGCCATTCAGCAAAGACTTTGAGGATGCGGTGGGATTGGCGTGTGAAAGCGCATCGGTTCGCCAGGTGGCCAGGCAGTTCGGACTGGTTGCCAGCACGGTGCGAGCGATCGACCTGCGGTATCTGCAGCGATGGAATGCGACGCGTCGCAAGGATCGCTTAGAGCAGATGGGTGTGGATGAGATCTACTTTGGCAAGCAGATGAAGTTCATTACCGTGGTCAGCAACTTGGCGACCGGCGAGCCCTTGTGGTTCGGACAGGATCGCAAGCAGGAAACGCTCGATGAGTTTTTCCGAACCCAACTGGGGGAAATTCAGCGGAAGCGCATCGAGGCGGCTTGCGTAGATATGTGGCGGCCGTTCACTAACAGCATTGAACAATGGGCCCCGAATTGCCGCATCATCTACGACAAGTTCCACATTCTGCAGCATGCCAACAAAGCCATCGATGAAGTGCGCCGAGCGGAGTTCTTCCGCAAAGGCGGGCGCATGCGCGGTGTCGTGAAGGGCAAGCGCTGGCTGCTGCTGACGCGCTGGATGAATCTGGACAGCCAAAAACGACAGCAGTTAAACGAGTTGTTCGCCCTCAATCGGCGGGTGATGAAAGCCTACCTTCTAAAGGAAAGCTTGGAGCGGTTATGGACCTACCGCTATGAGGGAGCCATGCTGCGCTATCTGCAAAGTTGGATCGATCAACTGCGCTGGCAACGGTTGGCACCCTTTCAAAAACTCGCTTTCATGCTGCTGGATCATCTCGACGGCATTCTAAACTACTGCCGCACCAAAGTACCTTTCGGAGTGGTGGAAGCCATCAACGGCAACATCAAAACTCTGCTTAGAAGGGGCCGTGGCTACAAGAATCTCGGCTATCTATTGCTCAAGGCACAACGCATGGCGGTCACCAAGACCGAATTCATCGTTCTTCAGAAAGCAGCCTAAAATGCGGGTCTCTCCGAATTCTCGTTCAGAACCTATTTAACGATGGTCATAAAAGGGTGCTCCTTTCTGGAGAAGTTTGAGCAACGCACTCAAAACGTACTCCAATGGGGCGCCCTTTTATAATGTGTTCCGCATCGTACCGGCCTACCTTTCCGTTTACCAGGCAAGTGGATCGTTTCAGAGTCTGTCGGTCTGAGCATGATGAAAATCTGCAAGCTTAGCGTACGATAAGCGCGCATGAAGGTCATCGTTTCTGCACATCGGCCGGTCATTTTCTTGTGTCTGGCGTTCGTGTCGATTGTCGCCTGTGCTGCGCTCGCGAATACTAACCAGGACCTTCAGTCATTCATTTCACCATTACGTTGTGATTAAAGGCGAACGAGTGCTGCGCAGTCCCTGCAATCATCCGCGCTGCAAAAGTAAAGATTACAAAATATCGATAAGTAGACCTAGGTGATAGTATCCCGGCATGGCAAAGGTCCAATCCTCCAATCCCCGCATCTCCCACAAGTCCGATTAGTTTGCCTTGCCCACAGCGCCAGATGGGTTGACGCTTTGTGATGTTCACTTTTGCACAGGCCTAGGAAAGTTATGCTGTTAATGTTCTAGTGTGCCGTCCCGGAAATACGTTCACATAGTCGCTGGACTTTAGCAAAGATCGAATCCGCTGTGGCGGTCCACACGAAAGGCTGCGCGTGAGTGTTGGAAGCTCGCACATATTGATCGATTTTCTCGACCAGTTCCTTGACGCTGCGAAACGTGCCGCGACGAATGGCCTGCTGCGTAATGCGGTTGAACCAAATCTCCACTTGATTCAACCAGGAGGCATAGGTCGGCGTGAAGTGCACGTGAAATCGTGGCCGTGCGGCGAACCAGCGTTTTACGCGCGGATGTTTATGCGTGGCATAGTTGTCCACGATGATGTGCACCTCCAAGCATTCCGGCACGTTTTTCTCGATCTCTCTGAGGAAGTCCAGATATTCCTGATGTCGGTGACGCTGTCGGCATTGCGTCAGCACTTTGCCCTTGGCCGTGTCCAGCGCGGCAAACAGGGTGGTGGTGCCATGCCGTCGGTAGTCGTGGGTCACACCCTCGACATAGCCAAGTCCCATCGGCAAGAGCGGCTGGGTGCGTTCGAGCGCTTGAATCTGACTCTTTTCATCCACACACAAAACTACTGCATTTTCCGGAGGATTCAAGTACAGCCCTACAATATCCCGTACTTTTTCTACAAAAAATGGATCCGTCGAGAGCTTGAAATGTTTCTGACGGTGGGGCTGCAATCCAAAAGCTTGCCAGATACGGTGTACCGTCGATTTCGACAGCCGCGTCTCCGCGGCGATTTGTCGGATGCTCCAGTGCGTACCGCCTTTTGGTTTTGTTTCCAGGGTCTTGCGCACCAGGTGCGCCACGCGCTCGTCGTTAATCGGGCGTGGGCGCCCCGGGCGCAACTCATCATGTAAACCGGCCACATCGTGCTTCAGGAATCGCCGCCGCCATTTGCCGACGGTGGCGTTGGTCAGTCTGAACTGGCGCGCAATGTGCAGGTTCGTCTTGCCGGAAGCACTCAACAAGATAATCTTGGCCCGGGTCACTAATCCCGCCGGAAGGGATCGTGAACTCGCCAAGCTTTCCAGCTGTTCGCGCTGTTCCGGAGTTAAAACCAAGGCCGCTTTCGGTCGTCCCATTGCCATAGACACCCCCCATTCTGCACTGGAGATGCCTAAATTCCCAGCAATACTATTGCAACTTATTTATGGGACAGTACACTAGCTATGACTAGGGAAAGCTTCTCCGAAGTTCTTGGAGACCAATCGGCGAGTACTACTGGGCCGGGACTGCAGCGGCGCGTCAATGAACGTTTTGGCGTGCTTCCGAACTTCTTCCGGGTCGCGCCCGAGACTCCCGAGATAACCGAAAAACTGTGGGGATTTGCTCAAGCAGCCTATCTTGATAACCCTCTCCCCTCGGTTTTCAAGGAACGACTTTTCGTCCATCTTTCTCGCTTTTGTGCAGTCCGCTACTGCATCGCCCGCCATACCGGTTTCTTGATTGGACTTGGTCGGCCGGCTGGCGATGAGGGTGCCCAGGCTCAAAGCGTCGAGGATGTAGTCAAATTGCTACGGCGGCCCCTCCCACGTGGGCCTGAACTAAAGTCACGCCTTTCGTTTTGTTCGGAAAGTCCCGCACCGCTTATCGAAATGCCGACGGCCGACACGCAAATGGAAAATGGGCTTTTTTCACTTGCCAGTCATGTGTTCTTGCAGACGGCGGATGCGACGGAGTGCCTCGATGGTCTGGAACGATTGCTAGGTTCCGTTCGACTTCAGTACCTGCTGCTTTTCCTGGCTTTCGTTCGAGCGGCACACTACTGGACCAAGGTCCATCCTGAAATCCAGTTTGAGGATGATATCAAGCAGCTTCTCGCGACACATGAAGCGCTGGCTAGTTGTATTATTAATGACCCGGAAGCCAGCACAGACAAGACCAGTCAATCAGTTTTGGACGAGATTCCCTTATTGCGCCAGAAAGCCGATAAGGCGCTCGGCTTGCTGGCTGCAATCGTAGATTCTTCCGATGATGCGATTATCAGCAAAACTTTAGAGGGCGTCATCACCAGTTGGAACACAGGTGCTGAGCGACTCTTTGGATACACAGCCAAGGAAGCCATAGGCCAGCATATCTCGCTGATCATTCCGCTCGATCGTAGGGACGAGGAAACAAGAATCCTTGCACGACTCAATCAAGGAAAGCGGATCGATCATTTCGATACCATTCGCTTGCGAAAAGATGGCACTACATTCGAGATATCATTGACAATTTCCCCAGTCAGGGACGCTGCAGGCAAAATCATCGGTGCTTCGAAAATAGCGCGTGATATCACCGGGCGTAAGCGGTTCGAGCGTGAACTGAAAGAGAGCGAACAACGTTTTCGCGAACTCGCGGATGCGCTTGATACTCAAGTGCAATTTCGGACTCAAGAGCTGCGGCGCCAAAATGCTGAGATTCTTCAGCAGTCGGATCAACTTCGAGACCTTTCAGGAAGATTAATGCTTGTGCAGGACGAGGAACGTCGGCGCATTGCACGTGAACTGCACGATAGCGCCGGTCAGAATCTGGCTGCACTGGGAATGATGATTGGGGGATTCGAACACCAAGCGAAGCAAGATCCTACGCGATTATCCCAAAGTATAAAAGATGCTCGGGATTTAATTCAGAATCTGACCCGAGAGATACGCACGACCTCTTATCTCTTGCACCCAGCAATGCTAGAGGAAGGGGGACTGTCGTCCGCACTTCGCTGGTACGTAGATGGCCTGGCGCAGCGCAGCAGCCTCAGTATCGAGTTGAAAATTCCGGACACACTCGAAAGGCTTGCTCCAGAGATGGAACTCGCTATATTTCGTCTCGTGCAAGAATGCCTGACAAACATCTATCACCATTCAGAAAGCCAAACTGCAGTAATTCATATTGCTCGCGAGCCTGACCGGATTTATGTGGAAGTTCAGGATCACGGCAAGGGAATGTCAGCAGAACGATTGGCTGAGATTCAATCGCAAGGCGTCGGGGTCGGCGTCGGTATCAAGGGAATGCGAGAGCGCGTGTTCCATTGTCATGGCGAATTGGTTGTTGAATCCAATGCTTTGGGTACAAAGATTAGCGCTATTTTCCCAGCCAAGAAATCCTAGGAAGAAACAATCCTCGACTCCTGATTGGTCGCGTAACCGGAAAAGTCCAGCCTAGTACTTCAAGTTTCCGGATCGTTTGGAGCCCAATTTACCTTAGCTAATGAGTCGCGGTACCGCCGCGAACTTCCATTATGACCTCATGGATGGAGCTGATGATCAATTCTTGCGGGATCGACCCATGGTTTGCATTCGGGACAACGATTTGCCGACCGTGCGTAGAAAGCCCAACGAGCTTCGGTTGTATTTGGTGAATCCACACTTGCTGATATGCCGCAGCCTCCCGATTTAGTTCGGCATCCCCGAAATCGAGGGACTGACCTGCCGTCAACACAATTAAGGGAAAGTCTCCAATCCTCGTCACAGACGATCCCTCGGCAAAGCTCTCTGGCAGGACGATCCCCGCTGAGACGTTTCCTAGAAACGACTTTGGCCGTTGCCTCAGGGCCTCAATGATTTCTTCGCGGGTCATTTGCGAGGAATCCTTGCCCTGCGTCGGAGACGATTGCGTTAGTCGCAGCAAGCCAACGAAATCCGCGGCCTCGAATGCCATCTGAAGTGGGTGCCAGAGAAATCGCGGCGCCGTGCGGCCCAGAAAGAACTTGGGTGCGCGACGTAGTTCGTCTTCGTGTGCGGAGTCAATGAGTATCATCCCAGCTACTTCATTCGGGTAAAGGCCCCCGTAAACCCGCGAGTTCAGACCGCCAAAGGACGCACCTGCGAACACGTAGGGCGCTGGTACCCCTGCTCGTTTCAAAAGCGCATGAAGATCCTTTGCAATGGCCACACTGGTTCGAGGGTAGGATCCCAAATCGCTCCAACCCTCGCCAGCGCGATCGTACCAGCAGGCTTGTGTGAACTTGGCGGCTTCCGACTGAAAAGCCTCCCATTCGAGGCCGGGGCCGGGTCCGCCAGACTCGAAGATCACTGGGGGCGTACCTGTTCCCGAGCAGAAGATATTAAGAGTCCGGCCGCCAATGTCCACGGACCTGCCGATTTGTGGAAACCGCGCTCGGTCACGCCTGCTACCGATTTGTTCATATACGATCCCCGCGACGAGCGCCGTCGCGATCAAAAGCGCTAGGCTCTTTAGAACGGTCCTGGTTCGCCGACTCAAAGAGAATTCTCCTTTCCGGGGGGAAACTAAAACGGTCCGCTCAGATACCCCGGCGGGTTAAGGATGCATCGACCTGTCCCACGGCAAGAAGCTACCGAAGGCAATCATGAGCGGGACGAGACCGGCGATACCTGCTACTAACCATTTCCAGAGTTCTGAGCGAATGAGCCACTGTCGCAAGAGCGAGAGCATGGCATCACGGAAGAGTGAACCGGCGCCCCACAAATTCGCGGCTTCGTCGAAAATTAATAACATCTCCTGTGCGAACCGCTTGCGGAAGGCAGACGGATGCAGGCTGATAAGTAGTGCATAAAGGAAACGCATCACAAGGCTTCCTTTGGCTTGACGATGCGCAAACGCGCCTTTGCCTCTCGAACGACACTGTCCAGACGCGAAACCTCCGCTAAGAACAAATTGCGGCCAAATCCCGTCATTCGGTAGTAGCGCCGTCGCGGGTCGTCGTTTGCGGACTTCCGAGGGACTTCCTTGACGACTCCGTTAGCGATTAGCTTTTCCAGATTGTCGTAGAACGTGCCGGGACCGAGCTTGTACCTGCCTTCCGACTGGCGTGCAACCTCTTGCATGATTCCGTAGCCATGGCGGTCTTCACTAGACAGAGCAAGCAGGATGTAGAAGTTGGCAGGGGATAGCGGAAGAAATTCATTAAAGGCGTCTTTCATGGTCGCATTCCGATATATCGGAATGCGACTTAGTATGTCAAGACCTAAATACGGGCGGGGAGGCAAACTTTTATGCTTTTTGGGGCCCGATTAGCTACATAATCGGTAATTGTGGCTGGCCGATGCTTGCCATCGTTCGTCTCAAGATTTCGTCAAGAGCGCGTCTATCCAATGCTACCGCATGGCCGCCCTCCTTGTGTTGCTCAGGTTTATGCAGGCTTCGACAGTGCGAGCAAAGCATATAAAGGCAGGCGGTGCATGGCGCTAAATCCTCGCTGGGCTTGTCGCACATCTCACACTTCGCAAGGTCTGTCGGGACGCCTTCTTTCCAGTCGCGGCGTTCGAGCCTATGTATTTGCTGGCAGGGAGGGCAAATTGACATCCTCCCCTCCCTGAAGGAGGGGATTCTTACTGGCTCACCCGCTAGGCGGGGATACCTTCGGTGGGTTCCTGACACGACGGGCTTACATCACCCGAAGGTTGCGAACAGGCTAGCGAGGCGAGACCCGCCTCTCTGATATTCACAGCACTGACAAAGTCCGCATTGGCCGATGATTTCGATACTCTATTTTGGCCCACCAACGATCATCTAAATTGGCCCACCTACTGAAAACTATATACCGTGGATCTCGTTACGGGCTGGCGAGCCCCCGAGGAGACCCGGTTGAACAGGAGAGCCAAAGTGGAACTATTTGAGCAGATTCGGCGGGAGTACAACCACGGTGTGGGGACTATCCAAGGGGTGGCGAGGAAGCTTGGAATTCATCGGCGCATGGTGCGGGAAGCATTGGCTGACGCGGTTCCGAGGGAGCGAAAAATCAACACTCGACCGAAGCCGAAATTGGAAGCAGCGGCGACTTTCATCGACGCGATTCTGCAGACCGATCAGAAGGCACCAAGAAAGCAGCGACACACCGCACATCGGATCTGGTGCCGGATCCGCAAGGAACTTCCGGAAGTCAGCATCGCCGAGTCATCAATTCGTCGCTATGTGCGCGAGCGGAAGATTCAGTTACAACTCATCGGGCACGAGACGTTCATTCCGCAGTCCTACGCTTGGGGAGGAGAAGCGCAGGTGGATTGGTATGCAGCTTACGCAGATATCTGCGGAGAGCGGGAGCTGGCCTACGTATTCTGCATGCGCAGTATGGCCAGCGGAGGAGCGTTCCATTGCGCTTTCCCACACGCAAGTCAGCAAGCGTTTCTGGAAGCGCACGAATGGGCGTTTACCTATTTTGGCGGCGTATTTGCCCGCTGCCGTTATGACAACCTCACGAGTGCAGTGAAGAAGATTTTGCGAGGACACCAGCGAGAGGAGACCACGCGATTCATCGCCTTCCGATCGCATTGGGGCTTCGAGTCGGAGTTCTGCACACCAGGAGAAGGGCACGAAAAAGGCGGCGTGGAGGGAGAAGGCGGTTACTTTCGCCGGAACCACTTGGTGCCTGTGCCGAAAGTGGACAGCTGGGAGGAGCTGAACACCCTGCTGCTGGAGGCTTCCAAGGGCGACGAGCAACGGATGATCAACGGGCGGACGCAGACGGTCGGCATGGGGATGAACCTTGAACGGGAACATCTGCGCACGCTGCCCGAGGAAGGTTTCGACCTCGCTGCGGTCCACTTTCCGCAGGTAAACGCCAGCGGCTGCGTGAAGGTGCTGACCAACTTCTACTCGGCTCCTCTTCCCGTCGGAGTGGAAGTGCAGGCCAAGGTGCATTCGTCCTACGTGGAGATCTGGCATCAGGGAGAGTGTGTGGCGCGGCATGAACGGTGCTTCAACCGCCAGCAGAAAGTACTCAACCTGGAGCACTACCTGGAGGCGCTGACCAAGAAGCCCGGAGCGTTCGCTGGTTCGACACCGCTCGAGCAGTGGCGGGCGCAAGGACGTTGGCCGGCCAGTTTCGATCGCTACTGGGAGATGCTGAAGCAACGAAGGGGCCAGCAACCCGGAACACGGGCCATGATCGAGGTGCTTTTGCTGGGCCGGCAGCACGGCTACCCGCAACTGCAAGTGTCGATCGAAAAGGCTCTGGAGATGAGTTGTTTCGATGTGGAAGCCGTGCGCCTACTCCTGGAGGCGGAACGAAACGGGAAACGAGAGCCGCGTGAAGCGGTCGAGGTCGGGGCCTTGCGAGTGTATGACCGGCCACAACCGACCACCAGGAACTACGACCAGTTGCTGGAGAACTATTCCGGGAACGGGGTGATTCAATGAGCGCCGCGACGGTTCCCGTGCAACAGGCGACGATTCGGCAGTATGCCAAAGACCTGAGGCTGGCGACGGTGGGAGGGCAGTTTCTGTCGATGGCCGAAGAAGCAGCCAAGCAGAAGCAGGGGCACTTGAGTTATCTGGAAGCGCTGCTCGGAGCGGAAGTGGAAGATCGCTATCAGCATGGGGTAGCACGGCGGATAACCGATGCCCATTTCCCCAAGGTAAAAACACTGGAGGACTTTGCGTTCGCTGATGCGCCGCACCTTCCTGCTGCCCAGATCCGGAACCTGGCCGAAGGCGGGTACTTGAGCCGCAGCGAGCCAGTTATTTTTCTCGGGGAGACTGGCACGGGTAAAACGCACCTGGCAACGGGGCTGGCGATTGCCGCCTGTCGCCAGAGAAAACGGGTAAGGTTCACAACGGCGGCGCAGCTGGTGAATGAACTGACCGAAGCCAAGAACAAGAGCGAATTGAATCGTGTGACCAACCGGTGGATGCGCTATGAGTTAATCGTGATCGACGAAATGGCATATGTAGCGATGCCGGAAGCAGCTGCCGAGCTGTTGTTCCAGATCATCGCTGGCCGGGCCGAGAGAGCGGCGGTGATCGTGACAACGAATCTGCCGTTCTCGGAGTGGACCACGATGTTCCCGAACGCCAGGTTGTGCAAGGCCATGCTCGACCGGTTGACTGACCAGGCGCACATCATCGAGACCGGCACGGAGTCGTATCGTTTCCGCAGAACCCTGAATAAGAAGAAAGGCGGCAAGGGATGAGGCAACGGGTAGCGAGCTCCTCGGAAAACGGGGATGCTACGAGTCGACCGAGTTGGAGATCGTCGTTCCTGGGAGACGCTGACGCCACGCTTCTAGAACTTTTCCCGCATCCCGGTCTACGCTACGCCCTAAACGCGCCGCCCTACGGGCGCCGCAGGGCTTCGCTCCGACCGGGATGCGGGAGTTGATTCACCCAGGTGGTGGCCAGATAGGTGATCAAAGTGGGCCAAATTAGGTTGACGGAATCAGGCCGAGAATCCGCATCCGACGCAAGCAAACTTCGCTTGTGTCTTGCGGTTCTCTGCTGATACCTGTCCGCACTCGGGGCACCTGCGACTCGTGTTCTGTGCTGGCACAGGGACAAGCAAACCACCTTGCCATAGCGTCTTGTATTCCAGTTGACGGCGCAACTCGAACGGACTGGCGTCCAAGATTGAACGGTTCAGCCCAGACTTTTGTGCCATCTTCTTTGCCGCTGACTTGCTCATGTTCTTGACTTGCAGGTCTTCGATACAAACAACGACGTGGTTTTTGCTGATGCTGTTCGAGACCCTTGTGTACGAAATCCTTTCTGATATTGGCGACTTTCGTATGCAATTTGGCGATACAGGCTTTCGCTTTGTGCCAGTTTTTCGAGAACTTTTTCTTGCGAGCCATGCGGCGTTGCCACTTCGCTACTTTCGGCAGGAACTTCTTCAACGGCTGACATTGGTCTACGACTTCGCCATCCGACAAGGTTACGAAGTTGACGATACCCCAGTCCATGCCAACTGCTGACGTTGATGGGTGCTGCGGCGTTTCGATTTCTCGCTCGGTTTGAATTGACACCAACCACTTGCCACACGACTCACTTACGGTGACGTTGCTAGCTTCGCCCAGAATGTCCTGCGATTTGCGGTAGCGCATCCAACCAAGTTTCGGCAGTTTGATGCGTCCGTTCTGATTGTCCGCCTCGAAGCCTTGAGGAATACGAAAACTCTCTCGCTGACCCTTCTTTTTGAACTTGGGGAAGTCGGCACGCTTTTGAAAGAAGTTTGTGTAGGCTCGCTCAAGATTTTTGAGGGATTGCTGCAATGCTTGCGCGGGTACGTTGGACAAAAACTCGTGCTCCATTTTCCAGTTGGGCAGCAAGGCACACAGACCTGCATAGCCCAAACGCTTTTCTTTCTTTTCGTAGCGTTCGATATTAAGAGCGAGGGCTTTGTTGTAGACGAAGCGGCAGGACCCAGCGAACTGTCGGGAGGTTGCGAAGTTGTTCGCCGTTCGGCATTAACTCGAACTGGAATACTTGCAGTCTCAACACAACCCACTATATTCTTGGTCTATGCTGCTGTTCAACGATATTCGTCGCGGCAGGCATTGCGTTTCCGCATTGCATGTCCACTTGGTCTTCGTCACAAAGTATCGCAGAAACGTATTTGACGGAGACGCCATCCAACGGCTCAAAGTTATCTTCGAGAAAGTATGCACCGACTTCGAGGCGCAACTGGTCGACATGAACGGCGAAACCGAACACGTTCACCTGCTCATTAACTATCCACCGAAGCACTCGGTGTCGAGCATGGTCAACAGTCTCAAAGGTGTTTCCAGTCGGTTGCTTCGCATTGAGCGTCCTGATATTGAGAAACGCTATTGGAAGGATGTCCTGTGGTCGCCGTCTTACTTTGCCGCCAGTTGCGGCGGGGCACCGCTGGGCATCATTAAGCAATACGTCGAGCAACAAAAGACTCCGTTCTAAAGGGCCTTAATATCCCCGCCCTGAAGGACGCGGCTTTACGGCCCCACTGGTAAAGTTAAGTTCAGGGCGTTGGGGACAGTTTCATGCTCTGCACTTTTGGAGCCCTACGGAATCTCATCATTTGGACAAATTGTTCACGGAACCCTTTCGCATAGACGTAGCGTCCCATGACTGGCACACTCCTTAAGGAGTTTCACTCATTTCGGGCCGAAACTGATTGTCACAGTCGGAACTCTATCATGCGAAAGATTATTTATGGCGTGGGGACGAGCCTGGATGGCTATATCGCACGACTGGACGGGTCGCTGGATTTTTTGCACCTGAAGCCCTCGAACTACTCGATGGGGCCGTTCTTCAAAACCATTGATGTGGGACTGATGGGGCGGAAAACGTACGAGGTCGGGATGCGCATGAGTGGAGGGAAGTTTAAGAGTCACGGCTTGCGCTGCTACATCTTCTCCCGGTCGTTGCCGGAGGGGGAACGCGACGGGGCTATTTTTGTGCGCGAAGAGCCCAAGAGTTTTGTGCAAGAGTTGCGCAAAAAGGAGGGGAAGGATATTTGGTTGGCAGGCGGTGGGGAATTGGCGCGGGAGTTCTTGAAGGAAGATTTGGTGGATGATCTCTATTTAGCAATCGTCCCAGTGTTGGTTGGCGAAGGGATTCCGTTGTTCGCCCCAGGGTTTCCGCAGCGGGAATTCACGTTGACGGAGAGTAAGACTTATTCGGGCGGCCTGATTACGCTGAAGTATGAGCGGGTGCGGGGGAAGGCTGCGGTTGAAGCTAAGAGTACAAATAAAAGTAAGCGCAAGCGCTAGGAGTTAACCAGCAGAATGCGTGAGCACTGAACACTTCTATGATAGAGACGCGAACCAGGACGGTTCAAACCGCACTTGCTCGTTCGAGAATGTGACACAATGACTCAGGGGACTCAGGGGACTCAGGGGACTCAGGGGACTCAGGGGACTCAGGGGAGGGGCCAGCACTAGGTTTGAGAGCTGTCCTCCCGTGCGGGCATGCGATCATTTCCCAACATTATGCTGTACTTGTTGATAGCTCTAATTCAGGGCTTTGTCGTCTACGTTTTCGTGATTCAGAGATTGTTTCGCCAGTTCTTGTTTTTAAATCTGTATCTTCTTCTTTCGGCTGCTGCTACGGTTAGCAGGTATGCAATCTTGCATCGCTTCGGATTGGCTTCCGCCGGTTATTTTTCTTTCTACTCGGTCTCGCACGCGCTGTTAGGGATTTGTTTGTTCTTCAGCATATGCCAGCTGAGTGCACGTCTCGTCGGCGACATAATTCCGCGCAGGAAAATTGCACTGTTTAGCTTAGCTGGTTTCGCTGCAACTGCGTGCGCCAGTTTACCCGCGTCGGGCCTTCCTAATGCGACAGCAATCTTTGCTATCAACTTGTCACAAAACTTTTCCCTGGTATGTGGTCTCGTCATTGTCGCACTTTGGGCTTGGAAGCTGCAAAACCATCCGACCGATTGGATTTCCAATCGTCTGGTGAACGCACTGACTGTATATCTTCTGTTGTTTGCACTTGCGTATGTGAGTTTTCAAATAGCTCCGCGCAGCTCTGGTGGCATCAATTTGGTTCCAATAAGGGAGGCATGGCTCCCACTCGGATCCGGCTTCGCGCTCATGTCTCCTGAGCCGCGACAAACCGAATGAGCTTTCAGGCGTGTTACGGTATTGCGCTGGTATGACAGTCTCCTCGATGTAACGTCGTTAATCAGACCTGGTGAGTTAGCATAGTGTTCTGGTGTTCCTTTTCGGCGTACCCTGGCTGAGCGTCCCGTGCGTCCCTACTACAGCGTTGCTCTTTGGAACTCACACGATTGGACTTCAAGACGGGTACCCCACTGCTCGGTGGGAGGTTGTCATGAATACATCCTTGCGAACAAAAATTCGAAAAATGGCCTTCGTGGCGGGGGCGACCACCGCTATGGTGGTGATCGTCGTGATGTCGGCGGGGATTGCCAGCGCAAAGAAAAAAGAGAAGGCGTATTTGCCGGACTATGTCTTGAAGGCGCAGACTGTGCTCGTGGTGATAATGCCCGATGCAGGCGAACCAATAGATGATCCATCTGCGAACCGCAAGGCACAAGAGGAAGTGGAAAAGGCGTTTATGAAGTGGGGGCGGTACCGGTTGGCTCTGGACACCAGCACGGCCGACCTAGTTATTGCCGTGAGAAAAGGAACGGGGAAGGTTGCGAATCCGACGATCAACGGCGGGCCGGTGGATACACGACCTGGAACGGTCGAGACAACAGACAATCAGGTGCGGGTTATGGTGCAGCAGGGGCGTCCTCCCGATCCGACGCAGGAGGGAACTCCGGCGGATATGAGTGGACCGAACGGCAGGGCGCATCCGGGGACGGAAGTCGGAGCCGCGGATGACACCTTTATGGTTTTTCAAGGAGGGGTTCCGTACCCGTTGGATAACGCGCCAGTTTGGAAACACATCGCGAAGGATGGATTGAAACCACCGGGCGTGGCCGCGGCGGAACAGTTTCGCAAGGCGGTAGAGGAGTCGGAGAAGGCAGCGGCACAGAAGCAGCAACAACAGGGGCAGAAGAAAAATCCATGAAACGAGCGGGGCTGGGGCAACTCCCGCTTAGCTCCAACCAGTACCCATCTATGCCGTTTATCAGGACCTGGCCTTGAGGTGCGTCACATCAGTGTGACGCGAATTGGGTTTACAAAGCGAGGCATGATGCGGCGCTTACATTCAATATGCTTGTGCCTCACAATAGCTATGGTTTCGTACTCACTACCAATTGGTGCGCAGAAACCTGTTGACACCACAAAATCCACACTCAAGAAACGTGTTCCTCCCGCAGACCCGACCAAGTACCACTCCGTTCGGGACGCACGCGACTCGCAGAATCCATACCTGGTGGTCCACGCAAACGGCATTGACGCACTACCGACCAATGCGGCGACCGAGGCCCCGAGGATGTCACCAGCGGAGGTGGTCGGATACTTGGAAAAGCTACCGTCTATCGCATGGCCGTATGGCCTTGTCGTTGTGGTGCAGGAGAGCGGTGTGCGCGGTCCAGCGCATGATGCCCAGATAAGAAAAAATAGAGAAGAATTGCAGCGCCTATTAATAGAAGCTGGGGTGAAGTTGGAATTGTGGCCTCCAGCTTAAAACGTGCCAGTCTTGGGCTCCAAGTTTCCGATTACCAGGACATAGCGGTTTGCTGAGTAGGTGTTCGAGCCTCTTACTTCGGTGGCTGTGCGGACTGGTTTTCACTTGTCGGCGGCACGATCCCCTTCAGTCGCAGGTAGGTCACCATGTTCCCATAGTGCTCATCCGTATGCGCCGTATTTATCGAGAACAACGTCAGCTTCGCTATGTCGAAGTTGAAGAATTTCACCATCTGGCTGCCTTTTGCATCGGTCATGCTGTCGAATGCCTTGTTGCAGTACGCCACCCCGTCCTTGAGTGCAGCCACGAGGTCCGCCTTTGACGTCTTCGTTTTTTCGATGTCCTTTGCTGGGTTTGCTTCACCTATGGCTTGCGAACAGAACATGTACGAAGCGTCGGCCACATGGCCAACGAGCTGGCCAAAGGTGCGAACGTCCGGTGTCGGCTTGAAGGAGTAGTTTTCTTCCGGCATTTTCTGCGCCGCACCGACGACCGCGCTACTTACAAACGAGTAAAAACCTTTTTCGCTAGCGGTAATCGGGTTCGCGGGCGGAGCGGACTGCGCCGGTGGAGCGGACGACGCCGGTGGTTTCTCCTGCCCGAGCAGAGCAACGGGAACTGCCATCAATGCAACAAACACAAAACCGAGTCTTTTGTTCATAAAACTCCTTTCGGGAAATCGTGCCACCTTGCGGGTCATAAAGGACACTCGTTCCGAACACCCGCAATCTACTATACGCACGAAGTGCCGAGTTGTTTCGCGTCAGACGGCTAAGTCGGGAAAACGGAAAGGAATTTCGACCTTCCGACTAGCTCTTTTCCTTCGTCCGGGTCCCGTTGGCTAAGCGTCAACTCGTCGTAACCCCCTCGAGCGACCACATGAACAAAGAAATAGTAGGCCTCGCCTGGTTTCGCGTTCAACTGGTGCAAAGACGGCCCTTCCATAGAAAATCCTACCGTGCACGATCTCGGCGACGCTCAGCCAGTGGTCGATCGCTTGCTTTACCCACTCAAGCATCGGGACTGTGCGGATGTGTCCTCCCTTTCCGACCAGGTCAACGATGGCCCAATAGTCCTTTCGGCGCCGCATATGGTCCAATGTCAGATCGATGAGTTCTCTTCGACAAAGTCCACACCCTAGAAGCTGGATGGCTCGATCCCTTTTGCCTTTGACGGTGTGCATATTGGGAAGAAGGCACGGGCTTCCTCCACGGTCAGCCAATTCCCAAGCCTCATGCCCAGCTTTTTCGCCCCCTTTACGCGACGGATACCAGCAGCCAAATCCTGGCTAAGCGGTCCCGTGTCCGCCGCCTCGTAGGCGAGTCGTCGGACTGCGGCAAGCCTCACGTTGATGGTGCCTGGCGCGAGCAACTTATCTTCGAGATGAATCCTGTAGCGGGTCACCACGGTTTTGTTTAAGGACAGCCGAGGCTTCGAGCAATACCAGCAAACGAAGTCAGCGATCGAACGTCGGTAACTACGCTGCGATTCTGGTGACCGGAGACTCACAAGCACTGCCGATTTTACATGCTCCAAATCAGGGAGTCCCAACTTTGTCTTCTGTCGATTTGTCTTCTCGTTTTGGTTCTTCTTCTCATGGAGCACCTCCCGACGTTAGGAGTTGGGAATGGCATGAGTCATCTTGACGCTCTTGACGCGCAATCCCTAGGCACGGTTGTGGCGTCGGAGTATGAACGGAGAGTGCCAAAACAAGAGCACTGTGCCAACAAAGCCTGAGGTGCCGCATGGATCTCGACGCTGAAAAGCTGGAACAAACTGTCCTCGCGCTTCTCTACCTAAACTCGTTTGACGAGAAGCCCGCGGGAAAAGGGGCCTGGAAAGCATTTCCATGGAGTGTGATGGATCGGCTACACGAGAAGGGTTACATCTCCAATCCAGCGACGAAAAACAAGTCCGTGTGGCTATCGGAAGAAGGAGCCAGGCTGTCGGAGGAATTGTGCGAGAAGCTGTTTTCCGTGAAATAGAGAGCCTGGGCG
Organism: Candidatus Acidiferrales bacterium; assembly: GCA_963795535.1. Taxonomy (GTDB): domain Bacteria; phylum Acidobacteriota; class Terriglobia; order Acidiferrales; family UBA7541; genus Acidiferrum. The sequence goes on along the minus strand of CAWCIG010000015.1, from coordinate 272,324 downwards.
ATTTCCGGGTACTGGCCTAGTACGAACCTTAACGATAATGCAGACTTCCCAGATGAGTTGACCGCTCACATGTATACTGCGGTTTCGCTTAAGGGTTCACAATGGCAAGTACGGCTGGAAAGTCAGAGGCCATGACCGGCAAGGTCGTCGTAGTAACTGGCGGTGCATCCGGCATCGGGCGGGCAACCGCGTTCGCGTTTGCGCGAGAAGGCGCCGCAGTGGTCGTCGGAGACATCGATGTTGCGGGCGCGGAGAATACCGTTGCCATGATCAGGGAAATGGGCGGCAAGGCAGGCTGCTTGCGAGTCGATGTGGGGAATTCGGCTGATGTGCAGGCCTTGGTCAGAAAGGCTGTCGATCAGTACGGTGGCTTGGACTTTGCCTTCAACAATGCCGGCTTGGTGGGATCAGTTGCAGGCATCGTAGAAACGACCGAAGACGACTGGAACCTTGTCGTGGCAACGAACCTCACGGGCGTTTGGCTCTGCATGAAATACGTGATTCCCGAGATGCTGAAGCGCGGGCGGGGCGCCATAGTGAATAACAGCTCCGTGACTGGCCTGGTGGGCTCGCCCGGTGTTGTCGGAAACGTTGCCTCCAAGCACGGCGTATCGGGTCTAACCAAGTCGGCGGCGCTGCAATACGCAACCCAGGGAATCCGAGTGAACGCTGTGGCACCGGGGCTGGTGCGTACCCCCACCGCCGATCGAATCATTAAGCTCCACCCTAGTGCCGAGGCCGCGATGTTGGCGGCAGTTCCGCAAGACAGGTGGTGCGAGCCCGAAGAGATCGCAGAGACAGTCCTCTTTCTGTGCTCGGAAAGGGCTTCGCATATTACGGGACACGTCATGCCAGTCGACGGAGGTTGGGCGGCACGTTGACGATCTTCTAACGCCCTTAGAAGTCGCTGTGACTGATAGAGGCGGTTACCTTCGATGTGGGCACTATACGGAACTTTTCCGGTTACGGACGAATTGATCAAAGACATTTTCGCTAGTCCCACCATCGATCCGTGGCAAACCGTGGCCGGGTGGGGAGGGCAGGGCAATCATAACGGCAAGCAGGATCATGATCGTGACTTACCCGTACTTGGTTCAGTCATTGCGAGGATTCGCCAAGCCATCTACGAGCCACTGCACCCTTCGAGTGAATTCACCCGCATACTTTTCGGTCGGTCGCGTTCCGATAGAGGAAATATAGCCGTCGGGCCGAACCAGGATGCACACATCCTCCTGTGTCACGACCTCGGTGGCGTGGATCCCGCGCATCTGGTCGAATAGATTTGTTCCATCGGCGAGCCGCAGGTTCGGCATCCTGTCTCCAGGATGCAATCTCCCCATTCGTGTACCTGAAGACAAGCTGCTCATTCTGTAGTGAAGGCCGAGTTGATTCGTGGCATCTCCTCGTTTCAGCGAACGCGTTTTATATAGCCGACTGCTCAGGCCGAGCACAGCTGCCGCAACTGGCAAGCGTTCTTCCTGGTAGGTGTCGAGTAGCGCCTCCGGACCGCCATGGAGAACGTATGCAAGTTTCCATCCCAGATTGTAGGCATCCTGTACGCCGGTGTTTAAGCCTTGACCTCCGGTCGGAGGATGCACATGCGCCGCGTCACCAGCGAGGAAGACTCTTCCGACTCTATAACGATCGACCATACGCATCGCAGGCCGATAGGTCGAGTTCCATCCGATGCGCATGACGCGTGAGTTGGACACCTTCTGAAGGACTCTCTCAATGCCTGCCGCTGGTGCTCGGGGCACTGTCATTTGAAATAGAGACTGTTCTGGTAAGGGACAAAGGCCGACTGGTCCTCCGCGTGCCAGCGGCCACACGTGCCAGACCGTGTGGTCCAGTTCCTCAATCTCAACATCGGCGACAAGCAAGACCTGATCAGCGAGTGCCTTCCCGTGCAGGCTCAGCCCCATGGCATTTCTGACTGTGCTGTGGCCCCCATCGCAACCGACAAGATATTTCGCTGTCAGCGATCCTCCTGTTGCAAGGCGAACTCTAACCCCATCCTCATCCTGGGACAACGATTCGAATGTCGTTCCGAAGTCGAGTTTTCCGCCCAACTCGACCAATCGTTCCCGCAGAATCGACTCTGTGCGATTTTGCGGAACCAGCCACAGATTGGCGTAGGGGGTGCTTTCCGTCGCGTGGCGTTGCCCTCCCATAGGACCGAACCGCAACGAAAACGGTCCAAGGTGTACGCGCAGATGCGGGTAAGGCATGCCGGAATCCAGGATTTGTTTGATAACGCCGAGGTCATCGAAAACTTCGAGTGTCCGCGGCTGGATGCCCTTTCCGCGCGATCCGCCAAACGGCGTGTTCGCCGCGTCGATGAGGCGAAAGTCAATCGACCGGCGCGCAAGCTCAATCGCCAGGGTTAATCCGGTCGGACCGGCTCCAACAATCACGACTTCTGTATCGTGCATTCGGCATCTACCTTTCGTACAACGGACGATGAAACAACAGAAGCACGGAAGTTCTTGTCATCGTCATATTATTGCCGAATGCGAGACCAGTACGGGTCTCTGTTTTCAGTCACGCTGTAAGTTCCGAATTTAAGAGTGCAGCGACCGTAAGTCCATCTGGTGAACGGCAAAACCGTCCAGGGGGGTACTGGCTCGAAGGGCGTCTTAGCGCTTCGACGCTAGATAGTAATAATTGCCGCCTTCATCCGATCGCTCGCCGACTACAGCGAGGCCTTCCGCATCCAAGATTTCGTGGTACCGCTTGGCTCCCAGAGAAAGGGATTCGCGGTCGGTCAGGGCATCGCGCCACTTGACGATTTCCTTGGGGGATGTAAATAGAAATCTGCCGTTTGGATTCAAAGCGCGGACAACTTTGTGAATCACGAGCGACTGAGTATCTTCTGGCATCAGAAACATTAAACCGCATGCAACGACACCATCAAATGTGCGCTGGAAAAATTCAGAGTCCTCAACCCCTGCGCATTCAACGAATGCGTTAGGGAATCGCTTCCGAAATGCCTCAATCAAGGTACGGGACGCATCCACGCCAAAAATAGTGAATCCCTCTTCGATCAAAGTTTGCGAAATCGGCACTCCATGGCCGCAGCCTAGGTCCAGGATGATAGAACGAGGCGGTACCGTGCGGCTCCATTCCCGAATGATTGCCGCACCTATACGAGGATTTCGTGCGGACATAAAACGCCCCGCAACTTGTTCGTAGCCGTTGCTCTTGTCTTGCAGCAAAAGAGTCTCCTGCCCGCTCGTATGTAACTGAGAGGGCGATTGAGGGTCAAGGTCCCGGTTAACGGACGTGCATCTCCCTCGCGGCAGCAAGACTATCCATCGTATGTATCCGCTTGTATCCGCTGTAGAAATTCGTTTCAGTGACTATGACGTGAAAGTGTTATAGCCAATCGATCATGGCTTCCTAGGTTTCGGTCGGCTTCTTATGGTCAAGCTCATCTGCCACCCAGGCTCTTTCAATCACATCCTTATCGTGAACGCCCCATTGAGCTTCCGCGCTTCGTGGTTGAGATGCAAGTAAAGCTTGCAGCGGTTTTTGCAAATCACTAAAACTGAGCATATCCTCCCCAGCCGCAACTATAGCCCTATTAGAGAGTAGATATTCAAATGCAAATAGGTCAGCAGCCTGAAACGCAGCGTACTCACCTTTTTTGGCAAAAGCGGGAGTAATCCCAAGGTGTTTTTTGGCTTCCCGGACAAAGGCCTCCTTCTCAGCCGACCCATCCTCAAAAAGGAGGGCACATCCTCGCCAGGTATTTTGTATCTCTGCGCCCACCGGGCAACTTTCAGAATGCAGCTGTTCCCAGCGATGGCAAATGGCGTGTGATTCTCGCGAATCTCTGGGTAGCGTCTGGCCACGTCCCTCCGTGCCAACATCTCTGAGACAAGTCTAGTACCCTTAATTAATGAGCAGAAGGGCGAGAAAGAAGAGATCAGAGATGATCGGGAATTCTCTTGGTGTTGCTCTTTCCCCTGGAGGTTTGGCTGCCGCGGAACGAAGCGAAGGCTCGCCTCCTGGCGAGCCGCAGCGGAGTGCGTACGTTGAACATGAGTGATCGATTGAGGGTGCAAGTCCCTTACAGAGCCTGTTGGAGGCAACTGTGAGTCAAAGGCAACTGCGTGTTAAATGTGAAAGGGATGTTCCCGTGAGGGCGCGTGGAAAGGAAGCCGGAGACAAACTGCAGCACCTAACGCAAGTGAATCCCCGTAAGGCTGGTCTGATCGAGGCAAGCGTGCGCACCAATGCGACGCCCGATATCCAACCACAATCAGAACAGTATTGGGGAAGGCGGCGGCAGGACATTGGTCATTCTTACTTCAAGAGAGCTCCGCAAGTCCGCCTTGGCGGTAGGGTCGGAGAAGGAAACGACGACGACCTGATGCTTGCGGAGAAGTCGGATCTCCTCATACGAGCGGTGAAGCTGGCGAAAGTCAGTGGAGCAAAGGGGGAGATGGATTGAAAAGCGCAGGATCACGGCAACTGGCCCTCGCATTCGCCGACAGCCCGACAGGGGGCAGGGACCGCGGAACTCAGGACGAATCCCGAGGGAAACGACACCTGCTGCATACGGCGAAGGTCAACAACCGCAAAGATCCGGCCACTTCCAAGGCCGCCGCGGATAGCGAGCGGGCGATGGAGTCGGTAGCGTCGGCACATAATTTAGCGCAGGCGCTGCTGAACGTATCACGAAACAAAGGAGCACCTGGCATAGACGATCAAACAGTAGAAGAGGTGGTCGAACAGGCCCCGAGTCTACTGCCCAAACTACAAACTGCACTCCTTCAGGGCACATATCAACCGGGAGACATCCGGCGGGTATGGATTGAAAAGCCAGGAGGCGGGCAGAGGGGTCTGGGAATTCCGAATGTGATGGATCGTTGGGTTCAACAGGCCGTGCTGCAAATACTGGAGCCGATCTTTGAACCAACCTTCCACGCAAGCAGTCACGGATTTCGTCCGAACCGGGGCGCTCCTACCGCAATTGCTGAAGCAAAAGAACACCTCAAGGCAGGATACCGAGTCTTGGTGGACCTTGATTTATCGAAATTTTTCGATCGGGTTCATCATCAACGCCTGCTCGAACGATTGAGACAGCAGGTGCGCGACTCGCGCATTCTGGACTTGGTGAAACGAATGCTGACAGCAAAAGTGGTTATGCCAGATGGTACAAAAGTAGCCACGATACAAGGAACGCCGCAAGGCGGACCGCTTTCCCCGCTGCTATCCAACATCGTCTTGGACGAATGGGATTGGGAGTTGGGGCGTCGTGGTCTCCGGTTCGTACGCTACGCCGACGATTGTAATATTTTCGTCCGTAGTCGGCGAGCTGGGCGGAGGGTGATGGAATCGACTCGGCGATTTTTGGAGACGAAGTTACGGCTTCAGATCAACGAGGAGAAAAGCTCCGTCACCACACCGGGAAAGGTCCACTTCCTGGGTTTTCGTTTTAAGCTCCAAAGCAACAATCGGGTTGCGGTCCTGCTATCGGCCAAGACCAAAGCGAAACTGCTCGTCAAGATCCGGGAGTTAACACCGCGATCGTGGGGGCAATCGTTACGTAATTGCTTTGAGAAAATAAACGAATATTTCCGAGGATGGGTCGGGCACTTTCGAATCTGCACTGAAGAAGGAGCGTCCGAATTCCAGAGGCACGATGCACACCTGCAGCGCAGGCTGCGGGCCATCATCATTCACCAAAAGAAACGGGCGCGTTTTCTGTACCGTCATCTCCTGCGACGGGGAGCTAACCCTCGACAAGCTGCCGGCACCGCCTACAGTCGGCGGGGCATCTGGCATCGCAGTAACCGCAAGGGGATCAATGTGGCGTACTCGAATACGTGGTTCGCTACCCAGTGGACTCCATCCTATGACCTCTGGTGCATTGCGAATCCTCCAGCAGAAGTCTCTGACCAGCTTTGTCTGGCGTTTTGAGTCAACAATCCAAAGAGCCGGATGCGAGGCCCGCAAGTCCGGTTCTGTGAGAGGCGCGGCGGGGCAACCCGCCGTGCCTACTCGACAGCGGCAGCCAAAGCGGGCGGCGATCTGGGGCCGGCTTTGCGGCCGGATCCCGAAGTAGTTGCCAAACCGAAGCGGCGGACCTACACAGCTGAGTACAAACAACGCATCTTACATGAAGCCGAAGTCGTTGCGACGACGCGAGGTGGCCTTGGCACCCTTCTCCGCCGCGAAGGTCTGTATTCGTCTCTGCTGACCTACTGGCGACGAGAGCGGGCCCAGGGAATCCTCGAGGCTCTGACCCCACAGAAACGCGGGCCGAAGTCCAAGCGCAACCCGATGGAAGAAGAAGTCCAGAAACTTCGCCGACAAAACGCCCGCTTGACCGAAGATCTGCGTAAGGCGCACATCATCATCGACGTCCAAAAAAAAGTGGCTGCGCTGTTGGGTCATCCGATTCCGGAGCAGGACCCGGAGGAGAAATCCTGATGGTTGCGGTCGCCGAGCTAGCGAACGACGTCGGCACCAGCGCTGCTTGCCAAGCTCTGTGTATGCCTCGCGCATCTTACTATCGAGATGTCCGTAAGACTTCTTTTCCGGGGGTGAGCGCGTCGCGGCCTTCGCCGGCACGCGCACTCCGCCCGGCAGAACGGGAAGCGGTTCTGGCTCGACTACACGAAGAACGTTTCCAGGATCGTTCTCCAGCTGCTGTTTATGCGACGTTGCTCGATGAAGGCGAGTATCACTGCTCTATTCGCACCATGTATCGCTTGCTCGACGAGCATGGCGAGGTGCGCGAGCGCCGCGACCAGTTGACGCATCCGCCCTACCAGAAGCCTGAGCTCCTGGCCACGGCTCCGAATCAACTTTGGAGCTGGGATATAACCAAGCTACTCGGCCCTGCGAAATGGACGTATTTCTACTTGTACGTGATCCTCGATGTTTTCAGCCGTTACGTCACCGGTTGGATGGTCACTTATCGCGAAAGCGCCGAGCTGGCCAAGCGATTGATCGAGGAGAGCTGCAAGAAACAATGCATCCGACCCGACCAACTCACGCTCCATGCGGATCGTGGCACCTCGATGAGGTCCAAGCCGGTAGCTCTTCTACTCGCCGATCTGGGGGTCACGAAAACGCATAGTCGGCCACACGTCTCGGACGACAATCCTTACTCCGAGAGCCAATTCCGAACCATGAAGTATCGGCCGGAGTTCCCGGACCGCTTTGGGTGCCTGCAGGACAGTCGTGCTTTCTGTCAGAGTTTTTTTCGGTGGTACAACGACGAGCACCGTCACTCCGGCATAGGCTTGTTGACGCCAGCGACGGTTCACTATGGCCAAGCGGAAAACGTCTTGCGGCAGCGCCAGGATGTCCTCGAGGTTGCCTACCAACGTCACCCGGAGCGCTTCGTACGAAGCGCTCCCAAACCACCAGCACTTCCCAGCGAAGTCTGGATTAACAAGCCGGCCAGTTGCCAACAGCAATGTACTTTGGAAAAGCGAAATGCGCCTGAGGAAAACAAAAGTCGGGATGCTGTGGGTCGACCGAGTTGGCGATCGTCGTTCCTAGGCGATCCTGGCGCGAAATTTCTTTGTGAAAAACCCAACGCATGAAAAACTCACTAAATTTTATGACCACCTGTCTCAAGGTCGTTGACACGCGCCGCGTCGTTGAAGCCTTAACTAGGACCGCCGCTGCAAACAATGTGCGTGTGCGAATCCGGATCACACCCACCAATGCCTTCAAAAAGCTCATGCGCCGGCATTGGTCACCCTTCCATTCAGCAGACTCATTAACGCCGTGCGCAAAAGTCCTCATGTGTAATGACGGCGTTAAACCTCTTGAGCACTTCGCGCTACTCGTGCTCAAAACGCTCCCATTGTTCATTTGCTGCAACGAATCCTGCGAAGACTTTTATATGTTGATCGCCACTTTCGTCAAAGAAGACGGTGTACTTGGTCATGACCGATCAAATGCAGTTTCGTCAGCGTGGTTCGGTTTCGCGCAATACAGCTTAAATTCGCATTTCTATTTCAATTGTCCCGGCAATTTTACTCCATTTTTCACCAGTCAGCATTCCGGTGTCGCATCCAAATCCACGCCTGCAATAATTTACATTTGTTTCTCGCAGTCGCCGTGCGGCAGTTGCATCAGGCTGGTTATTCAAGGCGGTGAGAACCCAGTTCTGCAAAACGGCTCGAAGGTGAGGTATCACGTCACGGCAGTGACGGTCGCTTGATCCCTTTGTTCTCAACCGTGTCGCGCAACACTTCCGCTATCCTTTTGCCAGCAGCGAAGCAATCCATTGATCGACGGTGAGAACCGTCGCCGAACGAGGAAATAGGTTCGTCATCAGCTCCTCATGCAGGCTTGCCTTGGGATCAACACATGCATCGGAGAGAATTGTTATGCTGTAGTCTTCGTCCGCCGCCAGCGTAAATGTGTCGGATCGCGCCCCATCGGCGATCAAAACTGCTTCTCAAGCGATTCGCCCTGTCGGTAGCGACAGTTGTCACCCTCGCTGGGTAGCTCTGTAGTAGGGACTTTGAGGCGACGTGCCCGCCGGTGTGTGGGTTCCGGTAATTCTGAGCCATCAATTCCGGAAATTCTGAGCCGTTTTGTATTTTCTTGCAAGGTCTCTTCCAAGTTGAGATGACGCGTTCGTCCCGAGGGTCCGTCGAGATGGATAAAGCGCCCTCGTTCTAGCACCCGGTCGAGGATGGCTGCCGCCATATCTTCGTCGTGCAATACCTTTCCCCACTCGTTCAGCGGCTTGTTGGTTGTGAAGATCATCGGCCGCTTTCTCAGGTGCCGATCGTTCACCACATGGAAGAGCACGTTGGCAGCGTCCGGCCCGTAGGTCAGATAGCCGACCTCGTCGATCACCAGCACGTGAGGGTGCGTGTAGGTTGTCAGCGATTCCTGGAGATGTCCTCGCTTGCTGGCGTTCGAGAGGTCCTCGATGAGTTCCGCCGCGGTGGTGAAGAGAGTCTCGAAGCCGTTCTGGATGGCGCGGTACCCGACGGCCACCGCCAGATGAGTTTTCCCTCTACCGGTCTTCCCGTGCAGAATCAGCGACCGCCCCTCGGCGACGAAGTCCAGCCCGAGGTAGGAGCCGATCAGGGATTCCCGGAGCGTCGACTGCAAAGTGAAGTCGAACTCTTCAATGGTCTTGAAGAACGGAAAGTGTGCGCTCCGCGTGCAGCGCTGCAGTCGCGTCTGCTTCCTTCGCGCTACTTCTTCAGCCAGTAGCAGAGCCAGGAAGTCTTGATACGACCAACTTTCTTTTTCCGCCCGAACGGCAACCTCCTTGTAGATCCGGCGCGTGTGCGCCAGGTTGAGACGCCGGAAGTGAACCTCGAGCTGGCCCTCAGACAGTTCCAGACTCTTGGGTATGCTGTCGTCCTGCTTTGGCGTCATCGATGCACCTCGCGGATTTTTCTTAACCTGTTCTTTGCTCATGGGATCTCCTCCTGGAAAACTAGTGAACGCTGAAGAAAACGCTCGATGTAGACGGCACCGAAAACTTGCTCTTGCAGTCCCTGTTCCATGGCGCGGCGAAGAACCTCAGCTCCATGGCTCTGCAGGATGTCGTGCAGCCGATCCACGTCGTAGAACCACTGCCGGGGCCGGCGATGAACGATCTCGGTGAGGTAGCGGAACGCAGGCTCTCCAAGTTCGAGCAACTGCTGGCGCTTCAGATAACGCTTGCCGCGCTTGCCCGATACCGCCGCCACCATGGCCGCACGATGCACGGCGAGCGTGGACCCCTCGTGCGCAATGAATTTTCGTGGATGGTTGACTTCATATCTGCCCGCCACAATGCGCACGCGATCGGCATACAAGTACAGGGTCGCCGGCATACTAATGGCCTCGGGAGGCATGGAGTAGGGATGGCCATCGTGCAGGACGGTGCCCGTCGGGCCTACATAGACAGGAATGCGAAGCGCTAGATCTTTCGGGTGCACCTTCAAGGAACGAAGCCTAGGAGCCTCTTCGCTAAGACGCACGGCGGGTATTACGCCCGTCGCGCGGCAGGGACGCTCCTGGTTCACCTCGCGATGCCATGCGACGAGTTGCTGCTCGAGATCCTCCTGATCGTGGAAGCACCGCACTTTGAAGAAGGAAGATTTTACGAAGCCCACCAGGTTCTCGACAGTTCCTTTTTGCTGCGGACTATGAGGCCAACACAATTCCACCCCGATGCCCAGCTCGAGCGTGACGTAAGCGAAGATCGGATTCCATTCCGTCACCTCGCCGTTCCTCCGCCACTTCAGAGCCACCGTCTTCGGTCGATCGAAGACACACATCAGCGGGGCGCCACCCCAACTGTCGAGATGCTCGGCCAGGTTACGCACCAAGCTCTCCACTGCCTGGTCCTTCACTACACTGACGCAGATGAATCGGGAGTACTTCAGACGAGAAGCGAAGAAGTGGATGCGACGGGACGACCCGTCGAGAAAGGTAACGTCTACTTCTCCGAAGTCATGCTGGCTAAATTCTCCGGGCAGGCCTTCGAAACGAATCAGTGGTTTTGTTTCTTGCGGACGAACCGAGGCCACCAGAGCGTACAAGGCGGTCTTGCCTCCTTGGTAGCCTGCTTCGCGAACCCGGCGAAGGATCTCCAGAGAGGGTAGGTCGGATTTTTCTTCCAGAATCTTTACAATGATTTTCCGGAAGTCCTCAACGATGCTTGGTCTGCCGATCCGCCGCTTCTCTCGCTCAGCGGCATTATCGACATGAACCACCGGAGTTTCTTCCGCAATGCGCTTAACAGAGCACAGGGACACTCCCGCCAGACGGGCCACTTCGGTCTTGGGGTGACCCGCCTTCAGTAAAATCTCGACTTCGTGACGCTTTAACATTCCTAACATCCTCCTCCCTCCGCCCTACCGGTTCACCGACCGGGGGCACAGGGAGAGTTTTAGCCCTTCCGGCTATTGCCGGACGGCTCAGAATTTCCGGAATGAAAAGGGTCAGAATTTTCGGAACCGACACGGTGTACCGTCCGATATTTCGGTTCTCCTGCCCGCGTCGTCTGGGCGTGCAGCCATTCTTGACAGTTTCAATCGATGGGCGCAGAAAGTTCCAACGCACCACCTGGAAGGAAGAGATCATCCCGTCAAGACTAATCGATTAACACGAGGAGGGTTTTATGAAGTGGTGTGCAAGAACTTGGCTGTGCACGACAGTTCTCGCTGGATTGGCCCTCGGGGGTTCGGCTCCGATCCAGGCACAGGCGAAGAAGCCAAACGTCGTATTTATCGTGGGCGACGACATCGGCTGGATGCAACCGAGCATTTACCATCGCGGATTGATGGTCGGTGAAACTCCCAACATCGAGAAGGAGCTTGAAACCTACAACCTGACTCAGGTTATCCAGCAAATCAAGAATCAACATGCCGCTAGTCACGCTGGCGAGTAGCTCGATCTAGATGAAATGAAGTATCGTTGCGGGGGCTCCCAATCGCACAGGCATAAGGAGATAAGCTGAGTCTATATGAGGATGATCAATCAAAACTGGTCGTTTACCATAATTCAAGAAAGCTCGTGAAGGAATGCCGCTCGAAGGGAAAGAGTCATCGAGATTCTCAAAATCATCTCGTTCGGGACCGGTGCCCGAACCCAGGGGAGCTGTCGACGACGAGATGTCGGTGATGGCCCGGGTCGCCCCGTTAACGGGTCGCGATACTGAGGTCAATCTCCTAAAGGATCGTTGGGAGCAGGCAAACGAAGGCATGGGCCAGGTAGTATTGCTCATCGGCGAGGCGGGCCTGGGCAAATCGCGTCTGGTGCACACGCTGAAGGAGCATGTCCTCGGGCAGATGGTCGAAGGGGAGGTGGACTCGCCTGTCATCGAGTGGCGGTGCTCGCCGCACTTCCAGAACACGGGGCTGCACCCGGCCATTGACTTTTACGAGCGAGCCCTTGAGTTCGGCCTCGAGAAATCGGCTCAGGCCCAATTCGACCGCCTGCTCAGTCGCCTGGAGGCCTACGACCTTGCCCGGCCGGAAACCTTGCCTCTGTGGGCGTCGCTGCTGGGATTGCCAACCTCAGACCGCTTCCCGCCGCTTTCTTTGTCTCCAACCCGGCTTAGGGAAGAAACGTTCCGGGTCATGCGGGAATGGCTACACACCCGCGCGGTTCGGCGGCCGGTCCTTTTCGTCGTTGAGGACCTGCACTGGGTGGATGCGTCCACTCTGGAATTCCTGGGCCAGTTCCTCACGGAAGGCCTGCACGACCGGATCCTCACGGTGCTCACATTCCGTCCCGAGTTCAAGACACCCTGGCCCGCCGTCGCACACCAGACCAGTCTCGCATTGAACCGCCTTACACGGCGCCAGGTCGGAGAGCTGTTGGGGAAGAGCGCCGCGGCCTCGTTGCCGCAGCAACTGATTGATCAGATCCACGAACGGACCGGTGGTGTGCCCCTTTTCGTTGAAGAACTCGCAAGGCTAGTGCGAGAATCGAGGCGGCTTGACCAGGCCGGGGGAGAGAAGACGCGATGCGACCTGCTCGACCATGGGCTCCCCGGCACGCTCCGAGACCTGGTGGTGACTCGGCTGGACGGTATGACGAGGAATCCTGAGGTCGCGCAGCTCGCCGCGACACTCGGGCGCGAGTTCGCTTACGAGGTACTCGCCGCCGTCACGACGGTGAGCGAGGCGACGCTCAAGGTCGAGCTGGCGACTTTGGTCCGTTCGGAGATCCTATATCAGAAGGGCAGCCCGCCCCGTTCCACTTACATGTTCAAGCACGCCCTCCTCGAAGGCGCGTTGCACGATGCGCTGGCTACGGAGAAACGACAGCAGTTCCACCGGCAGATCGCGGATGCCCTTGAATCGCGGTTCCCGGAGACCGCCCAGACCCTGCCGGAGTTGCTCGCTCACCACTTCACCGAAGCGGGCATGGTGGAGGAGGGAGTCAGTTATTGGTTGAAGGCGGGATTGCGTTGCCTGGAGCGGTCGGCAAACGTCGAGGCTATCGGCCACCTGACAAAAGGGCTTGCGCTTGTTCGAGCTTTACCAGAGTCGCCAGAACGTGATGCCCAAGAGTTGCAGTTTCTTAATCCGTTGGGCACTACCTATATCGCTGCGCGCGGTTACGCCTCACCAGAGGTCGGCCCCGTCTTCAGCCGGGCGCGCGAACTGGCTGACCGGATTGGGCAGCCGGCGCAGCGGTTTGTGGTCATGCGGGGCAACTTTGCGTGGCATGTGGTGCGTGGCGACTTCAATTTGTGCGTGGACCTGGCAGCCGAAGCGATCCAGTTTGTTCGGGCGCTCAACGACCCCGGCATGATGATGGAAGCGCTGTTCCTGCAGGGTCTGACAAAGTTCTACCGTGGGGATTTCGCCGGCGCCCGTGATCACTGCTCGCTAGCAGTGGCCGACTTCGATGACCGCAAGCGCACAAAGTTCTGGGCCACCCACACCGGCGAAGACTCCGGTGCCACCCACCGTTGCTATCTGGCGCTGGTTCTATGGCATTTGGGTTACCCGGACCGGGCGTTACAACTCAGTCGAGAAACCATCGCGTTGGCGCGCACCATCGGCCAGCCGTTCACTCTGGAGTACGCATTGCACCATGCAAGTTGGCTTCGACAACACTGCCAACTCGGCGACGAAGCGCAAGCGGCAGCCGATGAACAGATCGAGATCGCGACCGAACAGGGTTTTGTCTTCTGGCATGCCACGGGCACGCTCTACCGAGGCGGGGGGTTGCTCTTGCAAGGAAACCTTGGGGGAGGGCTTCCGCTGTTCATCGCGGGCCTTGAGTCCTATCGGGCCACCGGCGCTGAACTCGCACTTCCTTATTACCTCAGTCTTCTTGGTGACGGCTACACCCGGGCGGGCCGGTTCGAGGATGCGCACCGCGCCCTGGGCGAGGGGCTGGACCTCGCGAATAAGAACGAGGACCGATTCCAGGAGGCCGAGTTGCACCGCCTCGCGGGCGAGTTGCACTTAGCTGAGAAGGACGACCAAGCCGCCGCCGAAGAGTGCTTTCACACCGCCATCGAAACCGCACGCCGCCAGCAGAGCAGGGCCTGGGAACTTCGCGCGACAGTGAGCCTCGCCCGGCTCTGGCAGCGCCAAGGCCGTCGCAACAAGGCCCACGACGCGCTGGCGGCTGTCTACGGTACGTACACGGAAGGGTTCACGACGCCGGACCTCGTGGACGCCAAAACACTGCTGGAGACACTCGGAAACGAGCGCATGCGTGACGATTTTGCGGCGGGAGTAAAATATGTCCTGGGCTGCATCCCGCCGCCAATGGATGGACCCATCTCGATCGACTGGCGCTACGTCCCCTCGTCAAACCTCGGCGGCGACAGTATCGGCTATCATTGGATCAACGACGACCACTTGGCACTCTACCTCATCGACGTGATGGGACACGGTTTGGACGCCGCGCTCCTATCCGTCACCATCACAAACGTCTTGCGATCCGGTTCGCTGATGGGCACCGATATGAGGCAGCCGGATCAGGTGCTAGCGAAACTAAACGATGCGTTCCCAAGCGCGCGGCATGGCCAAAAGTACTTCACGGCTTGGTATGGCGTATATAAGCGCTCCACCGGATTGCTGACGTGGTCGGGCGGCGGCCATCATCCTTCGATTCTCCTCGCACCAGGTGCGCGTGATCCAATCCTCTTGCCGTCCTCCGGCATGATAATCGGGTTCATGAGCGGACAGGAATACCCAGCCGAATCGTGCGAAGTAGCCGGCGCACGCCTGTTAATTTTCAGTGACGGGGTTTTCGAGATTCTCCGCGATGGGCAGCCTGTCTGGGACATGGACGCATGTATCGAATACCTGGCAAGGCAAGATTCGCGCGGAGGAGCCCTCATGGATGAACTACTTGCTCATGTGCGCACACTCCACGGATCGCACGAGCTCGCGGACGACTTCTCCATCCTAGAGGCTTGCTTCCCTTAGGATGTCAGGACCTGAATGCCCGTCACGGCGGGTAAACTGTCCGATCCGAACGACCTCGCGCCAAAAGATCGCTCGCCTGTACTTAGCAATCCTTAATCACGTAATGGAGGTCGAGCGTATCGCCCGTCAAGGCGACCATCGTGCCCGTCACCGCATCAAGATTCATTCCGTAGAGGCCGTTTTTCGAGAGGACATACCTGATGTTCTTGGGGTGGTTATCTAGCCCGAAGATGTCCGATTTGCGGAGTATACGTCCAAGTGGAATTGACTGACGTGCTACCGAGCGAGAACCGATACAAATCCTTCTGGTGACTCACGCCTTAACTAAGCAGTGGTAGCCTTCCCGTGATAAGCAGGCGCAAAGACGTCCTGCACAAATTTTTCAAACGAAGTCGGTGTGGTGTTCTCCCGCGAACGCGGTTCCTGCGCAGCGAGGACACCTGCGTTGATCGCCTTGTACATCTCAATGTACAACGCGGCTCCCTTCGGCGGAACACCCATTTGGGTCAACGCCTGCTGCACCTGGTCAACGGGAAACTGCTCGTAACGCAGATCCGGTTTGCCAATGCCGCGCGCAATCACCGCGGTAGCTTCGGTCATCGACAGGTCGCGCTCCCCAAGCAGCTCGTGGGTTTGTTTGCCGGAAAAATCCAGGTCCAGGAGGCGCTGCGCAGCGTAGTCGCCAACGTCGCGCGTAGCGATCATGGGCAGTTTCAGGTCGGGTAGCAGCGCATTTCCGAACACTCCCATCCCATGAATCATGCCGATCGCCGCCAGATTGTTCTCCATGAAATACGCGGCGCGCAGGTGCAGAACGTTCAAACCGCTGATCGCGCTCAGTTTTTGCTCCGAAGAATGCAGCCCCGCGACTGGCCCGGTGCCTTCCGGAACCTGCGCGCCGTAGCTGCTCAAGTGGACCGCGTAGCGCAGGCCGGACTCCTCGACGGCCTTCGCGATCGCATCGCTGTCTCGCTCCTGGTCCTCCCGAGATTTCGCCGGCGGCAACATCAAGTATGCCGCGCGCGCACCGCGGAAGGCTTTGGTGAGCGCAGCCGCATCGCTCACGTCGCCCGTGAACGCCTCTGCGCCTTTACGCACAAAGCGCTGCAGTCGTCCTTCGTCGCGACCTACGACGCGCACCTTCTCGCGCCTCAATAGCAGGGAATCGGCGATGATTGAGCCGGTGTTCCCGCTCGCCCCCAAAATCACATACATGGCATCCGTTGGCACCGCGACCTTGTCTTTAAGTTCTTTAAGGCCGTTCAATTCGTTTCTCCTTTTTCTTAACGTTCACCGATCCGCTCCGTTTGCCACGCGGCTGCCCGTGCGGTCAGATGTGATGATAGTAAGCGAGGACTAATCCGCATGGAAGTACAGCGCGGCCTCCCAGGTATCGGCCCAAGTAAGGGTAAGGAGCAAAGACTTCCCGATACATCTATTTCACTTTTCCATTCCTGCTTAACTTTGCGTTTGAACGAAAAGAAAAACGCGCGTTCACATTGAGTTTCAATCAATCTTTGAACAATAAAGCTAGAAGAGACGTGAATTTTTAATTCACACCGTGGAAATGCCTCACGGCATAGATTGACACCTTTCTTCGAGCGCGTTTCATACAAAGGTGCGCTTTTCAATAAATCTCTAAAGAAAGAGTCGAAGCGCCATCAATAACGCAGCCTCCTTTCGTGATGCGACGGGCTGCGGCGCATGTCCACTGAACACCAACAATATTCGACAGCGTACCAACGGCAAGTAATACAGGAATAAGCGAAATCTCGGAGAATGTCTATCGTTCGAACCTATACGACGGGAAAGAGCGGTCTTCGGATTGATGGGCGTGATGCATTGAAACAATTGATAAAAGATGTGGAGTCAGGTAGCGCGGAGTTTTCAGTTATTCTTGTTTATGACGTAAGTCGTTGGGGCCGATCGAAACTCGCCAGAATGTTGAATGAGCGCGGAATTCGTACTGATTTAGAAAGAGCATGGACTCTTCGTCTTCTCGAGCGAAGTGTATCACCGAACGTTGGAAAACCAGCCAGCGGCAGCAGAGGCTAGTCGCGTTCAGGGCGTCCATTGCGCCCGCCTCCTCCTCAAAGGTAGGTGAGCCTTATTCGGCGCGCAGCGCTTCCGACGGAGATATCCTGCTTGCCCGCAGAGCGGGAATGAATGCTGCGACAAGCGTCGAAAAGCTGAGTGTCAGGATGGCCAGGAGAGTCGCCGCGGGGTCATACGGATTTAATCCGTACAGTTGGCTGCCCAGGAACTTGCCCGCTGCCAAAGCCAACGGAAATCCAAGAGTCAGACCGACAGCTACCAGGGCCAACGCTCTTCGGATTACAAGGACTGCCACCTGCGCGGGAGTAGCGCCGAGTGCAAAGCACACCCCAATCTCAGCTGTGCGTTGTCCGACGTTATAGGAAGTAACTCCGTATAGTCCAATGGAAGCAAGGACAAGCGAAAGCATTCCGAAGAAGGATGACAACTTTGCAATCAGCCGTTGTTGCCGGAACTGGTTGGATACTTGCTCACCCAAAGTTCCTATCGACTCGATCGGCAGACGGGGATCTACCGAAACTATCGCTTGGCGTATTGCCGCAGCGGATACAGTGGCGCCAGGCCGCGTCACAAGGATGATGTCGTGCAGGTGATGCGAGCCGGGATTGCTGTCTCCCCCAGTCTTTGGCACCACATCGTGCTGCGCTTCGGCCAGAAAAAAGAATGGACCAATCGGCTTGTCGAAATCGAAGTTGAGGTAGCGTGCGTCTTGCGCTACACCTACGATTTTGTAGAGACGCGGTGATTCCAGTTCCGGACGTCCGAAGTATTGTCCAAGCGGGTTTTCCTTGTTGAAATACTTCTTCGCGAACGCCTCATTGATCACCGCCACATGCTGCGAAGTCGCTGTATCTTCCTCAGATATGCTTCGTCCTTCGATGATTTGAGTTCCGATAGCGCTGAAGTATCCTGGCGTCACCCGATCCCAATAAACCATGTTTTCAACATTATCCTCGTTAGGCCCGGGAGCCGGACGCCCGTTCACCCACAGGCTGGTAGCCCAATTATTTCCGCTCAGCGGGGTGTACTGGCAGATCGCCGCGGCAGCTACGCCGGGAATGCTGGATAATGAGTCGCGGATCCGATCGTATAGTGTGGTGAACTGGTTTGGTTGATAGTCGACCAGACCTGGATCAATCCTGACGATCGTGCGCTGCTCCTGGAGGAAGCCAAAGCGTTGACTCTCCAGCCGGTGCACAGCAGCTGTCAGTAATCCGGATGCTGCCAGCAATACCAATGAAAGAGCTGCCTGGAACACCACCAGCATCTTGCGGGGAAGCGCACCTGTGCGAGCGGTGGAGCGGCTCACTCCCCGAAGGGCTTCAATCGGATCTACCCGCGTGGCCATCCATGCGGGAGCGATGCCGAAGACCACGGCCGCGACCAACGAAACGCCGAAAGCGAACAACAACACTGGCATGGAAGGGGACGCGTTGATCGGTATACCTGTTGCGCCCCGGGCCGATGGAAATGCAAAAAGCAAAATAAGGTGCGTACCGGCAAATGCGATGACCAGACCTGTGATGCCTCCCGCAAGTGAGAGCAGAATGCTCTCCGTAAGAGCCTGCCTCACAAGGCGCGACGTGTGCGCGCCCAGTGCTAGGCTCAAAGATGTCTCCCTTCGCCGCTGCATGCCGCTAACAAGCATCAGATTGGCCACGTTGGCGCAGACAATCAGCAGCACAAACGCCGACACCATCATCAGGATATGAAGCCAGTGTTCATATTCCGCGCGCATGCTGGTGATTCCCGAGCCTCCGGGGCGCAGGAACAGCGTTTGCTCGGGCAACTTCGCGCGATCGTTCGCGCTCATCTCGCTCTGGTGCGAAAGAAGCCACTGCTTCAGTTCCACCCGCATTTGAGCCTCTATTGATGTGGGCTCAGCGCCGGGTTTGATGCGTCCGATCAAATCCAGCCAATACTGGTCAGCCTGATTAAGATCGCCAGCATCCGCTTGAGGCACCAATGTTTCCGAGTTGAGCGGCAGAAAGAAATCGGGTGGCTCGCTGCGAAGCGTATCGCCAAAGAAGCTGGGTGGAGTGATTCCTACGATGGTGAATGGCGTGTTATCTATGTTGAAGACAGCGCCAACGATGGACGGGTCCGATCCGTATTGCTGCCACAGGCGATAGCTCATCACTGCTACCGCCGGAGCGCCGGGTTGATCGTCGGTGGAAGTCAGCAGCCGTCCGGCATATGCGCTTATGCCGAACATGGTGAAGTAATTCCCCGAAACAAACTCACCGGGATAGCTTTGTGCGGACTCTGTGCCGCCGGAACGTTGCACACCCAACAGCGGATCGTCAGCCTGGAACGCCGCCAATTCCGCAAAACCCTGAGTGTGGTCCCGAAAATGTTTGTAGAGATCGTAGGAGACAAGGGAATACTCATTCTCTTGGCTGTATCCGCCCCAGTAGCAGCAACGTGCCTCTTTGCCTAGGCGGTACAATTCGCCCGGATTAGCCACTGTCAGCGATTTCAGCAGAACATCGTAGAACAGAGTAAAAATAGAAGTTGTTGCACCAATGCCCAGCGCCAGCGTCAAGACCACAGTAATGGTGAATGACGGTGACTTCAGCAATCGACGCAGCGCATAGCGCGTGTCGTAAAGCAGAGTCTCTACAAATGGCAATCCTGTTTGAGCCCGATATTCTTGCTTAATCGCCTCTACTGCGCCAAACTTCAGCAACGCTTGCCGGCGCGCCTCCGCGGGCGGCAGTCCCGCTTTCATATACTCTGCCGTCTGCAGGGCGATATGTTCCTCAATTTCCTCTTTCAGTCGCTCGTCGTTGCGCCGCCTTGTCACTAGGTTCCTCAATCTTTTGAGGAACCGCCTCAGGTCTCTCATGACAAATCCTCAGCCTTCAATTCAAAGAATCGCCCGATGATCCCTGCGGTTTGCTCCCAATCTCGGAGCTCAGCCTGCAACTGCTTGCGTCCGTCCCGTGTCAAACGATAGAAGCGCGCCCGGCGATTATTCTCTGAGGCGCCGTACTCGGAAACTATCGAGCCTTCCTGCTCCAGCTTCAGCAGCACTGGATAGAGCGTGCCTTGATTCACGGCGAGCAAGTCCCGGCTGATCTGCTCGATTCGTCGGGCGATACCGTAGCCATGCAGCGGGCCGAGGACGTCGAGAGTCTTAAGGATCATCAGCGCCAAAGTGCCTTGAGGAACGTCCGTTTTTCGTTTCATGGCCAGCGCCCTTTTGGTTTCCAACAGGAAGCATACCCCGCACTCATTGGGAACACAACAGGTCGCCGCGCGTCTTCAGCGCGGCTGCAGCCCGGGGAACGACCGAATACGTTAGACCAGGTTATTGACTCTGCGTGCATCGCAAAACGGTGACCTGTCGAGGCCACCTCTCGATTTGTCGGGCCTGAACAAGTTCGTTCCTGGATCGGAATGCGCCTAGTCACGTCGCATTCGTAACCATTGCTGAAATGCGCAGCCACACTGGGGCAGGAGGAGGGGTCGGACGAATACCATGCTCCATCCATGCAATTTCTAGGCCGTGCGTGGAAAAGCTCTTAAAAGCGGGAACAGCTAAGTGGTGGATTTGTTCCAGAAGTCGAGATGGACGTCTGTGAGAAGGTTGTTGAAGCCAAGAGCCTTGGTCCAGACGGCAATCCGTGCGACTCCAAAACGCGGGGCCTGCTTCAGCGGGCTCACATTATTGCGATCTGGCCGCCTATCTATTTCGGGAAGGAGTCCGACCGGCACTGGGAAGAAGGAGACGACCTGAGTTTGCTGGATTTCAAAGCGGTCCAGTACACACGAAAAGGAAAAGTTATCGCAAATGACGAACAGTTTGCACGCATCGCAAGCGTTCCCAAGCGGGAATTAATGCGTCGCGGAGTGAATCAACACACGCTGGAGAAAATCTGTAAACAGATATCCGGACAGGCGAACAAGTTCGCTAAGTGTCTGAGAGTGCTGGAGGAGTACGCGCAGGAAAAGCAAGCGCGTTGAGCGTACTATAACCAACACATTCACCGGTAAGCCGAACAAGCCAGGCACTACTTCCGAGTTGCTCGTGATTCGCCCGCAGACCGCCGAAGCACCTACAGTGCTCTCGACTAATTCTTGAGACGTAAGAATTGGGAAGTTAGATTGTTACTCGGCTCGAAGCGCATCCATTGGATTCACCGACGGCGCGCGGGCAGAAAACTAGCGGCCATCGACGCTAGCCCCAACAATATGGCTACGCTAGCGAGCGTCAGAGCGTCCCATGCCTCGACCCCGAACAATACGCTGCGCATTAGCAGCGATGCTCCCACGGAGCAACCCAGCCCAATTGCCAGCCCTGCTCCTGTCAGCCATACCGCCTGCCCAAGTACGAGCCTATACACCGAATTGCGCGCGGCCCTTCTTATGTGCAACGTCGCCGCTGCACGCTGCGGTTTAGAGTGCTATCGTTCACTGGATTGGAGTGACTCAGATGAAAATGAACTTGGAAAATCGCATTGTTATTTTGGCGAGCGCCGTGGCGGCAGGATTGGTTGGCTGGGGAATTTTACATCGGCCGCAATCCACATCATTATTCGACATGCTGAACGCCGACGTGCGCCGGTTTTTGCAATGGCCGCTTTTTACCATCGGAAAAGTGCCGCTAACGCTGCTGTTTCTGATCAAGTGCACGGTGTTCTTAATCCTGCTGTCACTTTTTTCGCGTTTATTTCGGAAATTTCTCGCTGACAAAGTTCTGATTCACACGTCCATGGACCGCGGATATCAGTACGCGCTTGTGCGGGGGGCTGGCTACCTCATTTTCTTGCTGGGCTTGATTATTGGCCTGAACACGACCGGCTTGGATTTGCGCAGCCTTCTGGTGTTGGGCGGCGCGCTGGGAGTGGGCATCGGATTCGGCTTGCAAAACATTGTGGCTAATTTCGTGGCGGGTATCGTGATTCTGTGGGAAGGACCGGTCAAGGTGGGCGATATCATCGATGTGGGCAACACGCACGGAGAAGTAATCCGGATTGGAGCCCGCGGCACTTGGGTGCGGACATACGACAACGAAGTGATCATCGTGCCAAATTCCGACTTCATCAACGGCCGGGTAACAAACTGGACAGCGAACGACCGCACCGTGAGGATGACAATTCCGCTCGGAGTGTCTTATGACAGCGATCTGGAAGTGGTGCGCGGTGTCCTGTTGGACATCGCAAAACACAACGAGCAAATTCTGGCAGATCCTGCGCCCGTCGTAATGATTACGGGGTTCGGCGACAACAGCGTCGACATCAGCCTGCGGGTTTCGACGACGATCACGACCGACCGCACCGGCTTACTGAAAAGCGACCTCTTCATGGAAATCTTCCGCGTGTTCCGTGAAAAGAAAATCGAGATGCCGTTCCCGCAGCAGGACGTGCGCGTTCGTTCCATCGATGCGCCGCTCATGATCGCGAACCAGCCCGGGAAAACAACTCTAACGGCCGCTGCGGGAGAAAACGCGGCTTGACTGGTTCTTCTCCGCATATGCGTTGCTCCTGGCCTTGCTTTTCCCTGTCGTTCGCAAAAATCGTGCCGTAGCAATTGCAATGCGCGATGGTCCAGAGGCCGGTCTGGCGCATTCGGCCCATGCAAATATGTACCGCAGCCTCGGCAGGACAGCTCAAGCCAGAGCAAGAAGGAGAACGAAATGGAAGTTAAAAGAGGCTACGCGCCGGTTGACGGCCTCAGAATTTACTACGAGATTCATGGAACCGCGAGCCCGACGCATCCGCCTCTTGTGCTGCTTCATGGCGGCGGAGACACGATAGAGACCTCGTTCGGCCATGTGTTGCCGGAATTCGCGCGCGACCGGCAAGTGATCGCGTTTGAGCAGCAAGGATACGGCCACACCGCGGACATTGCAGACCGGCCTTTCAGCTTCGAACAATCCGCAGATGACACGGCTGCGCTGCTCGAATATCTCCACATAGATCAGGCCGATGTTTTTGGATTCAGCAATGGCGGCACAATCGCGCTGCTGGTGGCGATCCGGCATCCGCGCATGGTTCGCAAATTAGTGATAGCTTCAGGCTTCTTCAGTCGCGACGGTGGTTATCCCGCGTTCTGGAATGGGTTTGCTGACGCGCAGCTTCAGGATATGCCGAAGGAATTGCGGGACGCATATCTTGCAGTGGCGCCGCATCCTGAGAACCTGCAAATGTTCTTTGACAAAGCTGTTCAACGGATGCGCGATTTCAAGGACATACCGACCGATAAAATTCGCGGCATTCGGGCGCCAGCGCTTGTAATCGTCGGTGATGTGGACGTTGTGCGTCCGGAACATGCACTGGAGGAGTTCAGACTGCTATCGCATGCGCGCCTTGCCATACTGCCCGACACCGATCACATGACACTGATGTCCCGTTCGGAGTGGCTCGTGCCAATGGTCGATGATTTTCTGGATGCCCCGATGCCAAAAACCCAATAACGTGGGTGGACAAGCATCGGAGTCTCCGGACGCGCGATGTGTGATCGGCACGCTCTCGGTTAGCGATAACAGACCAATGCGCTCATCGAGGAGCCGTTGCCGTCATCCAGATGGGATGAGAAGGCCGGTCTCCCGCGGGATGCGATAAGCTCCCAATGTTCGACGTGCTCGAGGCACAATGAAAAGGAGACCGGCAATGAAAAAGATTAGCACTGTTCAGGTAAATGGAAACATGATTTTCAAAGGACACAAGCTCACGATCGGTGTGGACCTTGGCGATCACTGGTCGTGCTACTGCGTTTTGGATGAAGCGGGCCAAATCCTTCTGGAACAGAAAGTGGCGATGACACCGGAAGCGATGAAGCAGACATTTTCGAAGATACCGCAGAGTCTCATCGCCCTGGAGACGGGAACACATTCCCCGTGGGTCAGCCGGCTGTTCACGGAGCTGGGATACAAAGTAATCGTGGCGCATGCGCAGAAGGTGCAATTGATCACCAAGAGCAAACGAAAAGACGATCGACACGATGCGCGGACACTGGCACGGCTGGCGCGAATCGATCCGGAGCTGTTGGGGCCGGTGCGGCATCGCAGTGCGCAAGCGCAAATCCACCTGACGGTGATCCGTGCGCGGGCCGAACTGGTGCGTGCTCGAACGGCCTTAGTGAACGCGGAACGCGGGTTGGTGAAGTCTTATGGGCAGCGCCTGCCCAAGTGCGGCACACAGCAGGTGAACCGGGAGCTGGGCGCGGGATTGCACGCGGAGTTGCGCGAGGTTCTGGAACCGCTGCTCAAAGAAGTCGAATCACTGAACGAGCGCATCCAGGAATACGAGGTGCGGGTGGAGAAAATTGCCAAGGAGAGCTACCCGCACGTCGAACTGCTCAAACAGGTGAAGGGAGTAGGAACGCAGATCGCTCTGACCTATGTTCTGACCCTGGACGATCCGCATCGGTTCCCGAAGAGTCGCGAGGTCGGCTGTTTTCTGGGATTGCGCCCAGGGCGCAGGGACTCTGGGGAGAGCTGATGCGAGCACCGTCAGTCTCTGGAATATGAGCTTTCCTAGGTCTAATCGTGTGGGTTAAGATGTCGCAATTCTAGGCGAACTTTACACCCTTGTTTCTTCCCCAGTTCGTCTATTGAGTGGTTCCGAGCTTAGATCCGTGAGGTATCTCATGTTTTTACACGGTGATATTTTATCTCTGTTGCTTTTCTTGCCCCTCGTGTGTGTGTTTGCCCTCCTTTGTCTTCGGAGTGACGATCACCTCTGGATTCGCCGTTTGAGTCTCGTGGTCGCAATCACCGAATTCTTGCTTTCCTTTCTCCCGATTCGGGATATCCCACCGGGTTCTGTCGGATTCAAACTCGAGGTTTTCGTTCCGTGGATCTCCGCTCCTAACATTAACTACCACCTGGGAGTAGACGGCATCAGTATTTTCCTGATCCACCTGATTACGCTCTTGACCCCCATCGGCATCCTCGCCTCATGGAATGACATTACGCACCGGGTCAAGGAATTTCACATCATGCTTCTCCTTTTGGAGATGGCGGTGATTGGCATCTTTGTTTCGCTTGACCTGTTTCTGTTCTTCGTCTTCTGGGAGCTCAGCCTCATACCGCTTGCCTTTCTGATCGGGATTTGGGGCCATGGGCGACGAATTTACGCTGCGATCAAATTTCTGGTCTACACCTTTGCGGGCTCCGCCTTCATGCTGCTCGGGATGATATGGCTTTACAACCGGACTGGCACTTTCGATCTGCCGACAATTCAGGCCATGATTCAGCAAGGCGTGCTAGTGCTTTCGCCGAGGACGGAAATGCTGCTGTTCATAAGTTTCTTTCTCGCCTTCGCCGTTAAGGTGCCGATTGTCCCTTTTCACACATGGCTTCCAGATGCGCACACCGAAGCGCCCACGGCAGGGTCGGTAGACCTCGCCGGCGTGCTTCTGAAAACCGGAGCGTACGGACTAATACGCATTTGCCTTCCCCTTTTCCCCAGTGCGTCTCGTGAGGCAGCTCCCTACATCGGGGTTTTGGCGATCATCAGCATCATTTACGGCGCGCTCGTGGCCATGGTGCAACCGAATCTCAAGAGACTGGTGGCTTATTCCTCGGTCAGCCACATGGGATTCGTGGTTCTAGGGATCTTTGCCTTCTCGCAGATCGCCCTGCAGGGTGCCATCTACGTGATGCTTGCTCACGGCATCGCTACGGGCGCCCTGTTTCTTCTGGTCGGCATGCTCTATGAGAGACGGCACACATTTGAAATTGCGGAGTTTGGCGGCTTGGCCACTCCCATGCCGAAATATGCGGCTTTCTTCCTGTTCACGGTGCTGGCTTCTTTGGGATTGCCCATGCTGAGTGGTTTCATAGGCGAATTTCTCGTGCTCCTCGGTACTTATCAGGTGCATTGGAGGTGGGCGGCGTGGGCTGCTACAGGGGTGATCCTATCGGCGTGCTACCTTCTGTGGGCTTACCAGCGAGTTTTCTACGGACAGGTCACACAACAGAAAAACCGCGAATTGCTGGACGTAGACAACCGCGAAAAGTGGGTGCTGGTTACCATGTGCATTCTGATGCTGTGGCTCGGCCTCCATTCGAAGTTTTTTCTCCATCGCTTCGAGAGGTCCTGCCAAGTGATTTTGCAACAGGCATCTTTGAGTGTGCTGAGATGACGAGTACAACTACTACGACTTTGGTGCCGCTGCTGGTTTTGGTTTGGGCATGACCAACGTCTAGGCACCGCCGAAGACAATGGTGTTTCCTAGGGTCTGAGAACAAGCCGAGTATTCGTGGTACCCCTTGAAAAACAGGCTGAAATTCTTCGCAGGAAAACGCAACGTCGATCAAGACGCATTCGAGCGAGTGCTCGCCCCGCTGTCCGAAGATGCACGTCGTTTTTGGCGCTGATGTAGCTGACCTTGCCGACAGAAAGCGATGGTCAAAAATCGGAGTCAGGAAATTAATTCGAGCGTCAGGTTTGAGCCCAACGACTGTGTACAAGATTCTTGAGGGTGAAGAGGTTCGTTGCTACAACCTATCCAGCTTCAGACAAGTGGTTGACAGCGCGGTGTGAGTACTAGGAGGAACACATTATAAAAGGGCGCCCCAATGGAGTACGTTTTGAGTGCGTTGCTCAAACTTCTCCAGAAAGGAGCACCCTTTTATGACCAGCGTTAAATATATCGGGCTAGATGTACACAAGGAAAGTATTTCGATTTGTGTGAGGAACTCTGTCGGCAAGGTAGTGATGGAAAGCGTCATCGAAACGAAGGCGAGCACGATTCTGCAGTTCATCGGTGGGCTGCGCGGAGATTTGCGCGTCACCTTCGAAGAAGGAACCTGGGCCGCTTGGTTGTACGACTTGCTGAAGCCGCGCGTGTCAGGAGTCCAGGTCTGCAATCCGCGAAAGAATGCACTGCTCAAAGATGGCAGCAAGAGTGATCGAATCGATGCCAACAAGTTGTCCGAACAGCTGTACATGAACAACATCAAATCGGTCTATCACGGAGAACACGGCCTGCGAACCTTGAAAGAATTGGCGCGCAGTTATCTAACCATCAGCAAGGATCTGACTCGGGTGATGAATCGGACTAAGGCGGTGTATCGCAGTTGGGCCATCCCCTGCGCTGGCAAGGAAGTGTATGCACCGCGTCACCGTGCGGAATGGCTCGGCAAGATCAGCGAACCGGGCGTACGCCGGCGGGCGGAGTTTTACTACCAGCAACTGGATGCCTTGCGATTACTGCGCCAGGAAGTGCGGCGGGATTTGTTGCGGGAAGTCAAGAAACACCAGGCCTGGAAACTGCTGCGCCAGATTCCAGGGATCGGTCCGATTCGCGCGGCCGTGCTGATGGCCGTAATGCAGACGCCTCATCGGTTCCGCACCAAGCGACAGCTGTGGACCTACAGTGGGTTGGGGCTGGAAACGCATGACAGCGGAGAGTACCGCGCGGTCGAAGGGCAGCTGCAACGTGCCAAGAAACAGGCCACGGTTCGTGGCCTAAATCGGGACCACAACCACGACCTCAAAGATATTTTCAAGGGTGCGGCGATGAGAGCCAGCACCGCGGTCGGACCGCTGCACGATTTCTACGAGAATTTACTCGCTAAGGGGAGGAAGCCCACGATGGCACGCCTGACTCTGGCGAGGAAGATTGCCGCGATCACCTTGATCGTCTGGAAGAAGGAGGTACGTTTCGACGCTAATTATTTGAAACAACAAGCAGCTTGAGCGCCTCTGGCTGAGAGTTCCTTCTATCCCTGGGAATCATTTCCAGACGGTGACCGTTGGACTCTTGAGACGCTCGATTCGAGGGGAAGTAGCAACCGGTAAAGTCAGGCCCGTGCTTAAACACGCGAGTCTCCGGAGCGAACCCTATGCCCTCTCGGACAATCGAAGAAAGCCATAGGCCAAGAGCCTCCGATAGGACCATGCATTGCCACTCTTCGAGTGGACAATCGTCCGGCTTGTAGTCTCAGAAAAGATGGGCGCCGTCACAACAGCGAAATGGGACCACGGAAGAGAGGAAGCAAAGCCTACGTCCAATCAGTTGGGCTGAATGCCGAGAAAAAAAGATCGGCATTGAGCCGAAGGGGAGCACTTTTTTCTTGACATTCCCTTTAATAGGACTTTACCGGTTACGCGACCGGGAGTTGATACAGAGCGAAGCAAAATCTTTGAGGAGTTGTAACCTCGGCTTCGTTTTCTCGCATCCAAATCAGCAACAGCCCTCACTCAAGCATTCTCCCTGCCCCACGCTTTGCTCAAGCACAATGAGCGCTCTTGATAGGATCGTGTCACAAAACGGATGGGATGCTCGGTCTTAGCGAATACGATCGGCAGGTTCGGAATGCCGAGGTCGAAAATCTAGGAGGCAATCATGAAAATCGTAGTGATCGGCGGAAGTGGACTTATCGGATCAAAACTTGTGCCGAAGTTGAGAGAGCAAGGCCACGAGGGAATGGCAGCGTCACCCAAATCCGGTGTCAACACCGTCACTGGCGAGGGACTGGCCCAAGCGCTGAAGGGTGCATCGGTGATCGTTGACGTATCGAATGCGCCCTCGTGGGAAGACGCGGCGGTGATGAAGTTCTTCGAGACATCGACCCGTAACCTTCTCGCCGGTGAAGCGACCGCAGGCGTAAGGTATCACGTGGCGTTGTCAGTCGTAGGATCTGAGCGGATGTTCGAAAGCGGTTACTTCCGTGCAAAGATCGCTCAAGAGAATTTGATCAAGGGTTCCTCAATCCCCTACTCGATCGTCCGCGCAACGCAGTTCTTCGAATTCGTCAAGGGTATCGCCGATTTCTCCACCGAGGGCAACAAAGTACGTCTCCCAACTGCGCTCATCCAGCCCATGGCCGCCGACGATGTCGCCAGTGCGGTGGGCCGGATCGCTGTGGGCTCACCAGTGAATGGCACCGTTGAAGTTGGGGGGCCTGAAAAGTTTCATCTCGATGAACTGGTCCGGCGAGGTCTAGCTGCATGGAAGGATCCGCGCGAGGTTGTCGCGGACCCGCAGGCGCGCTACTACGGCATCGAGCTAAGCGAGAGGACACTCGTTCCCGGCGATGACGCACGACTCGGCGAGACGCGCTTCGAAACCTGGCTCGCTCAGCCCGCGGCGAAAAAAGTGGCGGGCACCCACTAGTGGATCCGTCAAAGAGAGGTCGGTTCGCGTGAACCGGCCTCAGCCAAACGAAAGGTCTGTTTATGACGATTGCAAAACTAGTTTTGATGCTGGTTTGTCTGATGTCCGTCACATTGGAACCCCAAGACGCGAAAGTGACGTCGCTTTTCTCGAAAGACCTGACGGACTGCCCTGGCAAGGAAGGTCTGATGATCACTGTTGAGTATCCACCGGGCTGGTCGGATCCAATACATCGCCACAACGCACATGCGTTTGTTTATGTGCTCGAGGGCTCAATCGTGATGCAGGTGAGGGGCGGAAAGGAAGTGACTCTGACACCTGGTCAGACCTTTTATGAAGGTCCCTCCGACGTTCACGTCGTTGGGCGAAATGCCAGCCAAACCAAGCCAGCGAAATTTGTAGTGTTCCTGGTTAAGGACAAAGGCGCTCCCGTATTGGTGCCGGCGAACTAAATCAAACACCACAAGAATTGGCCCGACTGGTGCGCGCGTCTCTGCCCATATTGGAGGTCATTATGGCTCTGAATCAAACGCTGGTTTCCCTTCAGTCCGATCCTGTCGAGGTGCGTCTCGCCAGAGTATTGGAGGAGTTGGATCGCGAACGACAGACGGTCGGGGAGATTCAACGTTCACTCCTGCCGGCGTCGCTGCCGAACATTCCCGGCTTTGAAATGTCACCCTACTACCAGCCGAGCGATCATGCTAGCGGCGATTATTACGATGTGGTGCCGCTGATCGACGACCAGTGGGGATTTGTCATGGCGGACGTGTCGGGGCATGGAACGCCGGCGGCGGTTATCATGACCGTGATGCGGACCTTGATACACGCAGAATTGCCGAGCAATCGAGATAAGTCGGCGGGCGAGTTTCTGGAACACGTCAACAAGGTTATGTGCGAGAACTCCCTGCGAGATGGCCGATTTTTTGTGACGGTTTGGGCCGCAGTGCTTGATCCGGTCTCTCGACGATTGACTTACGCTTCCGCCGGCCACAATCCGCCGCGTCTCGTGCGTCGCGGTAGCGTATTAGCACTCGATGTGGGAGGCGGAATTCCATTGGGAATTGACCCGAAGGCAACCTACGAGGATGTGGGCATCACGCTCGAGCCGGAAGATTTGTTGGTGATCTACACCGACGGAATCACGGAAGCGATGCGGCCGGGCACCGATGATCTAGAGTTGTTCGGCACCGAGCGGCTCGATCAGCTGTTAAGCGAGTACAGTTCAGAACGAGCATGCGATTGTGCGGCGCTTATTAGAAAGGTGATTGCGGAGTTCACAAACAACGCGGCTCCAACAGACGATCGGACTATGCTAATTCTCCGAGCAATATCCACGATCCCCCTGTTGCAGGGCGAAATCGCCACATAGCTCACCTCTTTTAGAGGTGTCTTCGGGCATTTGATTTACGGTTGTCTCATTTCTGTTTCTTTGTGTTCGCGAGTGTCCGCAATCGGGAAGTTACGCGAAAAGTCGTCAAAGCCCCGATTAACGGCAAAACCCGACAAGTGGATACCGCTATCGAGACCGGACCGCCCAGCCCTAAGTAATTGTCAGTTCTGCGACGGCGTTCTTTCTCAGCAACTCATCCGTTTTGCGAAGAGATTCCTGTTCCGCTCCTAGCGCAAGAGCGCAAGAAAGTGTTTCGCCGCATTGGACCAAATCCGAAATCCAGGTTCTTACGGATTCTTGCGCAGCTTCGCTTCTTGCACCCGGTAGGCCAAAGGGCTCAAGAGAGAAATGTATTCGATAGCGCGCTGTTCAGAGCCTTCGGGGAAAGCGTGCCCGCCTGGATTGCGGATCGCCAGCACGGCACCCGCGAACAAATGCATCATACCTTCCTGTTCATCAATGTCGGTTTGGTTGGCAAGCTCATTGAACGCCAAAAATAGGATTGTTTCTGGAAAATGCGGTTCGCACCAAAGATGCACCGTCAATATCCAGGCCGGATCGTTCTTTAATGAAATTTATCAGCGCTTTAGATGCAGCAAAAACCGCACCCCAGTGATATCCATCCATGAACCGATCACGCGCTACATCACGGATTCGCGGGTGCAAGTTCAACCGGTCAAAATAAGAGGAAGGCGCAGCGACATCCCCACGGCCAAAATCAAAACGCTTTTCTTCGAGCCTGCCAATTAACCCTTTCAGAATCGCAATAACTTCGCCGCGTCCGCGCTCGGTACCTTGAACGATCTCTCTGTCGTGCATTCCCATATGCATCGGGCCAGCCCAAATATCCAGATACTGATGTTCAGCGAATTCTGGAGAATTTGACCCGAAGACTGCCCGAATCGTTTCGCGAACGTTGCTCCGAGCGACTTTCACAGCGCCAGTGTGATTAAAAACTGCTGCCCTCACGTCGAGTTTTTCTAGTTCATCGACGCGACGATTGAGTTTACCTATAACGGAATCCAGTTCCTCGGGTGATCTAAACTCGCGTGACCCTGGAGCCGGAGTATCTGCGCGCTTTGCCATTTCCACTGATTTTTGTCAAAGTAACTTTCCAAGTCAACAAAGGTGTTTGCTTAATTGCCACGCAGCCCGCGAATGCTTTGCCGCGCGGGTGTTTCACTTTTCCCCTCCCCATATCCATACACCGGCTTTTCTTGACGGGGTAGCTTACAGCGAGGGGAAAAGTGATACACCCTATTTTGAAGCCAATTGAGTTGTCCGGTTGAGGCTTCATGAGTACCTCACGCACATTACTGCCACCACAAAACCATCTTGGCGAAATCGAACTCGATGCGCTTCGCATGTAACGATGCGGTACCTAAATAGCCATCCATACCCTGCATCGTGTCTTCATCAGGACCGTCAATCACCACCACCGTCATTACGTCTTCCTGGCCGCCAATTTGCACTTCGGGCAGCGCAACGCTAATGCCTTGGATGCGTCCTATTGTTACCGTTTTCGCTTCTCCTTCCGTCCGTAGTTTCGGCAAGCGCTTCCGAAGGCGACCCCCGTACAGTAAGATCCCCCGAAACCCGGTATCTACACACAACCGAATGGGAAGACCTTGAACGACAACCGTCACCAAGAAACCGCCGGGAACGGAGCGATGGCTTGTTCCATTTTCGGCTGGCTCGAAATATAGAGTCCTTTTGCCGTAGTCGATCGTGAACTTTTTGCTTCTGCTCAACAGATCCAACCCGATGATACCGTCCACGTTTTTCGCGAACTCAGAGTAGTTGGCCAGGTTCATCACCATCACGCGGATGCCCTCGGCCCGAATGGGTCCCATGCGAAGCTCCGTGACGTCTGCCCACTCGATCGGGATGTACCGGTCGAAATTCATGATTCTTCCGCCACTGCGATGCAACTGAAGTCTTTCTGCCACCTTGAGGTCGATGGCGCTAAATGTTGACCCTGTGTCCACGATGAATTTTAAACCGTCAAGATTCCCAATCCCTCCATTTACCACTACCAGGAAATCGGACGCCAAATCGAATGGGACTGCTTTCGCGGCCTCGAACGCGCCTGCCTCCTGTCCCCGTCCCTCTCCAGCGAACGCAGAGATATTGACCAGAACGAGCACGGCCCGCAGCATCCAGTGGCGCATCGACGCTTACCTCGGCCGCATTCGCGGCTTTGGGCAAGGTTGGATGGACCAGCAGCAAATTCAATTCACCAGACTTCATCGCTGCATCTTGACTTCATCAACCGCTAATGCTCTGATTAGCCGCCTATTAGCTTTTCAGGTCACCACTCAGGTCATCGCGGTAACGTCGTAGAGGTGCAGGATGCTGGAGCCCGCCGAAGGGTCCAAGTTTCGGTTCGGCGTTTTTGAACTGGACATATCTTCGGGTGAGCTACGTAAGGGCGGTTCCCGTATCAAGCTTCAGGATCAACCTCTGCGCGTTTTGATCCTTCTTCTAAACCGCCCCGGAAAAGTGGTCACCCGCGAGGATTTCCGTCAGGCGCTTTGGCCTTCCAACACGTTCGTGGATTTCGAGCACGGCCTCAGCGTCGCCGTCAACAAATTGCGTCAAGCGTTGGCGGATGATCCAGACAATCCTCGTTTCATTGAGACCATGCCGCGGCGCGGTTATCGCTTCATCGCGCCGGTTGAAGGCGGCGTTTGCGTCCCGAACTCGACAGACCTAGGCCAAAACCCAGCGCCCCATGATTTCGGCACAGAGTCAGGACATAAGAGAGCTCTGCGGACCGGAATCGTTCGATACATGGGTGTGCTCTTGGGCGTGGCGTTGATCGCAGGCATGGGTTTTGTCCTATACAGACGTACACTAACTCAGAAACCGCCAAAACAGCGTGCGCTGACCCGCCTAACTTTCGACGATGGCCTGCAGATCGGGGCCACTTGGTCGCCCGATGGTCGCTTTATTGCTTATAGTTCCGACCATGGCGGCAAGTTCGACATCTGGCTCCAGCAGGTCAGTGGAAGCCCTCCCATTCAAATTACGAAAGGACCTGGTGCCAACTGGCAGCCGGACTGGTCACCGGACGGTCGATACATTGCCTACCGTTCAGAAAACGGGGACGGCGGCTTATACATCATCCCTGCACTGGGCGGAGCCGAATCGGCGAGAAAAATAGCGGCGTTCGGCTATTATCCGCGCTGGTCCCCAGATGGTTCGCAGCTTCTATTTCGGACCACGCAATACTTAGGGTTGAACCGATTCTATGTCGTAGGCCTTGACGGAGGTCCGCCGCGCGAAGTGCTTACGGAATTTCCCGCCGAGCACGAGGCGACTCTGTCGGCCGCCTGGTATCCCGATGGCAAGAGAGTATCGGTTTGGGTTGTGGACCAAGAATGGAGCCCCGACTTTTGGACTGTTCCTCTCCTGGGAGGTCGCGTAGTCAAATCTTCGTTTGTTCCTGAAGTCGCCAAGCAACTACAAGAAGTTGCTTTGCAGGGAATTGTGGCGCAAACCATGGATTTCACATTTTCTTGGGCGCCATCGGGTCGAGCCATTTATTGTGCACAATCGTTTCGGGGAGCCCTAAATCTGTGGAAGCTCACCGTTGATCCATCGGCAATGCTGGTTACCGGTATTGAACGATTGACCATCGGCCCAGGGCCGGATCGTGAACTAGCCCTCTCTCGTGATGGAAGCAAGTTGGCATTCACAGCACAAGTTCAGCACATCCGCGCATGGGTTTACCCGTTTGATGCGGACGGCGGCAAGATCAAAGGTCCTGGACAACCGGTGACGCCGGCCGGAATGTCAGCGTGGCGCCACAGTATGTCCCGAGACGGAAGGAATTTGGCCTTTTCCGGCAATTACGCAGGACGTTCTCAACTGTGGAAAAGATCAGTAGACGATACCAGTATGGGTCCCATCGTAGATGATGATTACGTTCGCGATAATCCCCGGTGGTCGCGCGACGGCAAGCGTCTCTTGTACGAGCGGATTAACGTGTCGACCCAAGAAGATGTGCTCGTATTGTGGTCTGCCGAAACTCGAGAGGAAGAACCCATCTGCGATGCGACAAACGTATATGGCGGTTTTGATTGGTCGCCCGATGACAATTCGTTCCTGGTATCGAGTAAGAGCGTTCGTACGAACAGAGCAGAAATATGGCAAGTACGCACAAATGAAACATCCCATGCTACTCCTTGTGGACAAAAGCTGATCTCCGATCCTAACCACGATCTTTACGACCCAAACGTGTCTCCTGATGGACGATGGATTGCATTCGGAGCTGTACGAGATTTGCCTACCACGTTGGACTCCACACTCTACGTGACGCCCGGGTCAGGCGGCCAATGGACCAAGATCACAGATGACAAACAGTGGGCCGACAAGCCTCGCTGGTCACCGGACGGGAAAATAATCTATTTCGTCAAGCGTCGGGGAGGGTTCTTTAATGTATGGGGAATCCGCTTCGACCCGGCTCGAGGAACGCCAATCGGAAAGGCGTTCCCGGTCACAAATTTCGACAACCCGAGACTCGGGATGCCGCAACACTTGCCCTCTATAGACGTTTCGCTCAATCAAGATCATTTAGTCCTGACTATCGAGCAAGACGCCGGTAATCTCTGGATATTGGATAACGTCGGTCCGTAGAAAAGAAACGCTCGTGCCAACGTTAGGGCCCCTTTGCTATATCGAGCCTGACGACGTGAGAAGGTGGGATTCGGAAATGGTCTCAGTTGCAAGATAAGTCTGGGGTCCGGGTAGGCGAGAAGCGCATAAAGTTCGTTCCAACTGAAGCGAATGTTCGAAATTATGAAACCGATCTCGCTCAGCTTTTCATCGCCAGCGCGAACGTTGCAAGTGTCGAATGCTTGACCGGTACACCATTGAGTATGTCTGAAACAGTGTTTGGGCTTAGACCGGATTTGCGTCGGCCATAACGTACGCCAGCCTCTCTCCACTTCTTGCGGTCCGAAATGTCCGCCACTGCCATCTTTTTTCTGTACTCTTTAATTTTGAAATCCACCAGACTAGAATCCTCACCTTGCTCCCAATGGCGATCTGTCTCCTTACCTATGGGAACTAGGTCACGAGCGATAATTGAAGCACGCCGCAGCAATCCGACGGTGTTTGCTACGCACGCGGTCCCGTCCGGAGCCAAAGACTTCCCCTCCGGATGTTGCAAATATTGTCTCAGGATGATTCGAAATGATTCCGGAACTACAGTGGTTCGATTTTTGTCGGGATGCATCGAAACTCGGTAGATTTTTTCATCCCACAGGTTGATGCCTGTAAGGCTCTTCCATCTAGAACGGTTCGATTCAAACGGTACGATAAACCTAAAATTACCCCAAAATTAGACCTTTCGAATTCAGCTGGATAGCCGCCAAGGTCCGAGATAAGTGGAAAGAGAAAGAAATTGAAAGGTGACAACCATTCGGGGCGGTTGTTACGCATTACATTTGGCGAAGTCATAGTCATGCGCATCATCGCCGGAAGAGAAAGCCACGTTGGTTCTTTCGACCTTAACCTTAACTCTTTGCGAAGCAGCCAGTCCCACGCTTCCGTTACCCACGCCGGAACTTTGTCGTTCTCTTCGGCTTCATCCTTATCATCGCTGTCTCTTTTCTTCGGCGCGAAGAGATAGCCGAGACCGTGGCCGCTGGCTTTCACAATCGAAATGCTATTCCGGCCTCGCGTGTAGAGCGCGTATCGTTTTGCGGCTATGCCGTACCCGAAGAGTTGGCGCTGAGGTTTGCTTGGGTCTGAGTCTACAAAGTTTACGTCTTCGATCTTCACAATTTCGCGTACGAGATTCGGATCATAAGGATTTAGCCTGGTGAACCGATTCGCAATGGACTCGACTTGGCGGAACGAAAGTGCTTTTATTGCATCTTTTCCGTGAAGTTTGCGTTTTCCACCGACACAAGGAACCAGCCCACCTCTTTTCGAGGCGACGATACACATTTTGAATCGGTGTCGCAGAAAAGGTAGCTTCCGCGAGCATTTTGGACGCATCGTTCGAGCATTGCCAAAAGCAACCGCCCACCGGAGGTAATCAGAGACGCAACCGGAGGGAAATACCAGGCCGGGCTTTTCTATGTATTCCGAAGACATTGAAAAAGACTTCTCGCCTGAATGAACCCTTACCTTTGCGGCCTTAGCCTTCGTTTCTGGATCGACTTGCACGAACAATCCATAGCTTCCGGAATTCCCGAGGACTTTAAGGAAATCAGCCAAAGGCTTATTTTCACGTTTAAAACGGCTCTTCTGCTCAATTACGCGAATGAAAAAATCATCATCATCTTTTCGCGGATCAATTTGAACCATGCCATCCAAGTTCGTCGAATGCAGCCTTCTTTGCTCTCCAATCGGTACCATCCGGACGGCTTTTATGACCCGAGGGGCTTTTTGTCTGAGTAAGGCAGATGCGATCAAGTCCGGACCCGCGTACCAGATAGGATAAATCGCAGACAGTTTACCGGTAAGCGGGCACTAACATCTCGATACCAAAGTCATGTCGCGCGGCACTCAAGTCAAAGGCCGTTGCTACCCTCGCAGACCGTATGCAGATTCGCTTTTGGTTTAGCGTCGGGGCCGCCCGGAACGGTCGTACCAGCCGACCGTCTAAAGAGTAGGCACGGATCAACAGGATACAGTATCTTTGGATGTCAATGGGGGAATCGCTGTGATGGTGAGAAGCCGAAATATCATTGCAACCGCTCTACTCTGCACTTCGCTAGCTGGATTCCTACGGGCAGCCCAAGTATCGCTTGATGGCCAGTCGGAGGGAGTCTTGCCGCGTGAGGGCTCTGAAGCAAACCGTACCTGAACGTCGTGATATGAGCAAATCTCAAAATGCATTCCATCGGTAGGCGTGACTTTATCAAGCTGGGGATCACTGGTGCCTTGAGCCGCGCGGGAGCAGGCCACTCATTTGCCTCGTCTACGCCGGAAGAGATCTTCTCCGATCGGACAAGAGAATCCGGAATCGACTTCATTCATTTCAATGGGATGACAGGCGCGCACTATTACCCGGAAATCATAGGGTCGGGTGTTGCGCTGTTCGACTACGACAACGACGGCGACCTCGACATCTTCTTCGTCCAGGGATCCATGCTGGACCCCAGTCAAGACCCAAATCAGACCTTATTTCATCCGCAAATGCCATTGCGAGGCAAGCTTTACCGAAACGACTCAATACGTCACGCCGATGGGAGCGTCACGCTCAAGTTCGTCGATTCACCGAGGAAAGTGGCATAAGGGCGGTCGGGTACGGTATGGGTGTGGCAGCAGGGGACTTTAACAATGACGGGTGGGTCGACTTATACATTACAAATTTTGGTCACAATCAAATGTGGCGCAACAACGGAGATGGCACGTTCACGGATGTCACCGCGCAGAGCGGCACCGACGTTCTCGGTTGGAGTTGCAGTGCGGCCTTCGTCGATTATGACCGCGACGGCTGGCTGGATCTGTTCGTCGGCAGCTATATCGGTTTCCGGTTCACGGACCTGAAAAAGTGTCTCGCTCCGAGCGGCGCACCGGACTACTGCGGGCCTTTGGCGTTTAAACCGCTTCCTAACCGCCTCTTCCGTAATCGTCGTGACGGTACATTTGAGGACGTGTCGGCAAGTTCCGGAGTTAACCGCGAGTTTTACGGAGCCTTAGGGGTCGTATGCGCCGACTTTAACGGCGATGGGTGGCCGGATATCTTTGTCACCAACGACATGCGTCCCAACCAACTCTGGATCAATCAGCGTGACGGGACTTTCAAAGACGAGGCGCTGGCCTTTGGTTGCGCTCTCAATCGGGATGGCGGTCCGCATTCCAGCATGGGTATCGATGCGGGTGATCTGTTTGGCCGCGGACAGGAGGACGTGGTCATCACGAATCTCGCGGGCCAGTACGCCTATATTTATGCCAACGGGAAAGGTGGGTTCGAGGATCGCTCCTACGAGAGCGGTATCGCCCTCGCCACGCGACGGTCCACTGGATTTGGCGTGGCCATGCTGGACTACGACAATGACGGGCGGCTCGACCTGCTGATGGTGAATGGTGGCGTTACCATAATTGAGGAACAGGCACGGAAAGGGAGCACCTATCCGCTCGGGCAATCCAAACTTTTGTTTCGTGGCAATGGCGACGGGACTTTTGAGAACGTCACCAGTCGTGCAGGAGCTGTCTTTTCCCTCTTGGAGGTCAGTCGCGGCGCGGCGTTCGGCGATATTGACAATGATGGTGATATTGACGTTGTGCTGGTGAATAACAGTGGCCCCGCCCGCCTGCTGGTGAACAATGTGGGCCACCAGAAACACTGGATCGGTTTCCGCATGGTTGGAGAGAAGTCCAATCGGGACATGTATGGGACCCGCGTAGCGGTCTTTCGCAGAAACGCTCCTACGCTCTGGCGGCGAGTTCACAGCGACGGCAGTTACTGTTCGTCCAGCGACCCGAGGGTGCTGTTCGGATTGGGCGATGCTCCGGACATTACCAAGGTTCAAGCACACTGGGTGAGTGGACGTGTGGAAGAATGGAGTGGCCTGCCCTTGGAGAAGTACACCACACTCCGCGAGGGCAGTGGCAGCACCAAGTCTACGTGATGAAAACGGCTTCCGGTATCACTCTGATTCTGCTCGTCCTGAGCACGGTAGCCAGCGCTACAGACTTTTCTTTGCAGGTCTCTCATCAGCAATCTGCCCCGACAACGGATAAGCACATCGATCTGGTTGAGATTCCGCAACCCGATCTGAACAGCGCTGGCCCGCCCGTTCAACAACAGATTCAAGCAGCACAAACTATGGTGGCGGACGTACTGGCTCGACCGAATACATCGTCATCGCAACGGGGAGACGCCTTCGGACGGCTCGGCCAAATCTATCAGGCGTACGGGTTCGACGATGCGGCTCGAGCGGCATATACGAACGCGGCAAAATTGGCCCCTCAGTCCTATAAGTGGCACTACTACTCGGGTTACCTCAAACAGAGAATTGGCGACGAATCTGCGCTGGACTCGTATCAGAGCGCCCAGAAGCTTCGACCCAAGGATCGCCACGTACTCTTGCGTCTGGGAAACCTGGAACTCGCGGCTAACCGTCCAGATTTGGCAAAGTCCTGGTTCCTGAAATCCATGGATCAACCCGACTCCGCATCGGCCGCAACTTTGATGGGCTTGGGCAAGGTTGCTTTGGCGGAGCATCAGTATCCTGCCGCATTGAAATACTTCAAGGAAGCTCTTGCACGGGAACCTCAGGCATCCAGCCTTCATTATCAACTCGCAATGACATATCGGGCGCTTGGTGAGACCGCCCAAATGCAGAAGGAGATGGAGGCTCGCGGCGATAAAGAACCGACGATCAAAGATCCCTTGCTGGATGAAATCGATTTGCTGAAGCAGGGGAAAGTAGCCCTGTTGGAGCGAGCGACAAAAGCCATGAATGAAGGGCGGTTCGTTGACGCCGCTGCGTCGTATCGCGAGATGATTCGTATAGACCCGGACGACGCGATTGCCTACCGTTATCTCGGTGTAGCCCTGCCAAATCTGGAAAGCGTACGGAAGCGCTCGACAATTATGAGCGCGCTTTGCAGTTGGACCCGAACAGTGCTGCAGTTCACTACAGCATGGGGGTCTTGCTGATCCAGGCTGGAAGACAGGACGCGGCGATCGATCATTTTCGTCAAGCCAGCCGATTGGATACCGGACTCGTTGCAGCCCATTTCCAGCTCGCAAATCTCCTCATGCGCAAGGGAGAGAATGTGGAAGCGGCTCGCGAATATGCATTGGTAGTGGACATTGATCCGCGGAATGGATTCGCCCGCCTGATGCAAGCCATGGCTCTAATTCACTCTGGTGAATATGCGCAGGCGCGTAAGGTTTTGGAGGAAGCCGCTCTGGCACTGCCCAACGATCCCGATATTGCGAATGCCCTTGCGCGTTTGCTCGCCGCGGCGCCAGATCCCGCCGTGCGTGACGAAAACCGAGCTCTTCGGATCGTCGAATCGCTTGTACAGAATCAGCAAGGCGACGCTTTCGAAGTAGGGGTGACTCTCGCCATGGCCCTGGCCGCAGTTGGTCGCTTTAAGGAAGCCGCCTTCTACCAGCAAGCTTTGATTCAACAATTAGAAAGTTCAGGAGAGTCGGCCGTCGCGCGCCAGCTTCGACGGAATCTCGACTTGTACAACCATCAAAAAACCTGCACCCTGCCGTGGGCCCCTGATGATCCCATCTTTTATCCAGTGCCCGGCAAGCTGGAAGTTTCGATAGCCAATTGATAACAAGAGGTGTCGCGCCCGGCAAGCTGACGCGACGACTGTTGATCTCTGTCGCGAAACGAAAAAGCAAGGAAAGTCGTCGTAGTCCCCAATGCCAATCGCGAAGAGTACCCCCTGCTATTCCCAAGCAGGGTGTATCACTTTTCCCCGCGCTGTAAGCTACCCCCGGCTTTTCTTGACAGGTAAGGTTACAGGGAGGGGATGCCGAAATCGCATTATTCACCAGGATGGTACAGCTGGCCGTGATTTGATGGAATTCGCAAAGTCGCGAGAAGTACAGAGAAGTTTTAAGGCTCTTGCACCCGCAGTCCGCCGAATGACGCCGAGTCTTCCGGAGCTCACGGCCACAGCTCCGATACCGTTGACTCCACAGCATGCAATATTGTTCTTGGTAATTACATTTAATCTATTCAACGCGCTTGCGGCGCGGGTTCGGGCGTCCCTGAGTGAAGATGGTTATCTGAGAATGACGGCTCATTACGCATACGGTTCTCCTCAACATCCTTTTAGGCAACTGGGTTATCGAAATGTCATCTATCCCGCTAGCGTCTTTCTTCGCTTCCGGTACGGAGTGACTGGAACAAGTAAAGAACAGCTCATCCAGCGATTCAAAGCCCTTGGGCTATGGGATTCGATGGCCAGTCGCTTCAAAGAACTCTTCTTAGTCCTCAGGAATTGAGTTAGACCTGGCTACAGTAACCGATCTTTTTATTGTCGTTACCTTGACGTATCCACTGTGCCATCCATTGCGGCCCGATTTATTGTAAGCTCTTTCCGGATGCTTGCCAGTACTCACTTCAATATAAGACGTTTGCGCGAAGACGATTGGTTCGATCCTATCCTTGACGCTGATACAGAACTATTCGTCGACCCATTTCTGGCGTTCAAAGACAAGAGCGAGTTCTGGAAACTCGGCCACCGACGAATCATCGATCATTTTGATCAGGCGTTCCTGTTGATTGCCAATGGCAATCGAAATCCTAACAGCATCCAATATCGAAAAGCACTCGCGCTACTGGTTTTCAGAGAACCAAAGGAATTATGTTTAGGCTATACGTCGAAGGGAACGGCCGGTCTGGGCAGTGGTCTTGGGTATGCTGCGGCGATCGCGGAAGCTATCAGCGACGCAATTCAGCGAGGGCTCCAACACCCTAAGCACTTCGAAGAACTGGGAATCCTTAATGAGGGAATCGGTCCTGACCGGATGTCCGACATCACATGCACCATCCTTAAGTCTTGGTTGGTTCAGTACACTCAAAAGATTGCGGAAAGGCATTCCATCCCCACAAAGGGGCGCCATATCTTTGCCGCGGCTTTCGACAGGGATCGAATGAGATGGGAAATTCCTGAAGTTGAAGTCCCTACGAATCCTTACAACGGCGGTCCACTGTTATTTGTTCCAGAAAGATTTTTGCGAGATCTTCCCGTCTTGAATGCAGATGACTGGTGGAACTACTACGAAACCGAGCTTCTCAGGGAAGACTTGAATTACGAAATATTGGGTAAAGTTAACAAAGAAGGGGATTGTCGAAGCCGCCCGGCGGAACCCCGATTCGGTCCGTGCTTGGACTCTCAAGAAAGAAAACGATCCGCCAGTGGTTATGATTTTCCCAATGATCCAAATGGCGTTTGGCAATGGGGGATCAAGCGAGTATCGCGTTCGTTGCCCAAAATCCACTCGTCCTGCCACCGGCGAGACAAAGCGGGATTTTCTGGATACCACCACAATAAATGCGACATTTTCCTGACCCGTGACTTTCGAACAATTCTAAAAAAGCGCCCAGAAATCGAGCGTGAATTTACCATTAAATTGAAGCGGCCTTCGGAATTGTTTGCTGAAATCCAACGGGGTCGGTGGTAAACATTCCATCAGCTCGAGTCTCCCTTTATATCTCCTTGGGTATTCGAACTAGGAGGCTTAGACAGGTTCTACTGAATTTTAACTGATTGGGACTTACGACTGTTTTGCGGGCCAACGGAGAATCACCACAACTGGAAGCGACTCGTCTAAATCTCTAAATCTGCGAACCCCACACTATTTGCCCAGCTGCGAAAGAGCTGCTCGCAAGGGAGCGCTTGGAAGTTGCATGAGTCCTCTATACGGCGAATACATTTCGAGGATCATGAGGATCGCGCCGGAAACAGACGCTGCAGCAATAAACATACAGACGACTACAGCCGCATTTAGTGGGGCAAACAATCCAAAGCTTACAAAAATTGCTATAAGCCAGAACACCAGGGTGACGAGCAACGGCATGGAGATTGAAATGGCTTGGTGTGTATACTGCAACCAGCGAATGTGTACTGCAACCCACGCATTACTCAGTGCTTGGTCCTTCAGCGAGCGTTGGGTTTCATCCTTCGGCGAGAGTTCGTGGATTTTGTCTATAAGGACTTCCCCTTCGATAGAAGGCGCTACCAGCCGGGGAGGCCTCGTTCGCTTTTCCGGCCACGTTCGCTCCACAATGTGAGACACCACGTCGCGCAACAGCTCTCTGGCTTCCTTCGTTTCAGGTCCATAATGCGCCAAGACACGATCCAGAATAACGATCCTTGCGGAGCTTTCCACCATTGCTGTATTTTGGGCGTCATACGAACTTTTTGCAGAAGCAATTAGCAGCCCGAGTACCAGGGCAGCCATCGTGGAAACCAACGCCATGCCCAGTTTCACGATATCTTTCGTGTCCGCACCGAAATAGTCCGCGGGTAATACAGTGCGTAGGAAAATTCCGCACAACGCGCCTCCGAAGACAAGCGCAAATACAATCGAACTCTTTGCAATGGAATTCATGGTTTGAGCCATAGTACGAACTTTACCCGGTAGCGACAAATGGGCGTGGATTTATTTGTGTTTTCAGTGGGTAGACCTCGATTGGTTCCCATCCCAAGACATCTTGGTTTGACGTTGTGAGTTAGTTATGATTTCGGGCATGCCTTCGAGACCTTCCTAAGAGTGCCGTAAACGCCGGGGAAGCCGA
Organism: Candidatus Acidiferrales bacterium; assembly: GCA_963795535.1. GTDB lineage: Bacteria > Acidobacteriota > Terriglobia > Acidiferrales > UBA7541 > Acidiferrum. Next base: position 228,675 of record CAWCIG010000015.1, on the reverse strand, counting down.
GAAGTGGACCACCCATGAAAGAGTGCCCGATCTGTGAAACCAGGTACTCGGACGAACATACCATCTGCCCGAGCGATGGGGCAGTTCTGCTGGAAATCCGGGAGTGGACACCTGGAACCGTGATTCGCGGCAAATACCGGATTCTGGCCAAGCTCGGTCGGGGAGGCATGGGAATCGTGTACAAGGCTGAACATCTTGCCTTGGAAGAAGTACGCGCTTTGAAAGTGATGGCTGCGAACCTAGCGAGAGATCCAAATTCCTTTCGGCGATTTCAGCAAGAGGCAAGGGCAGCACGACGATTGCGACATCCTAACACTGTACACGTAGACGATTTCGAGCAAGCGGAGGACGGTAGTTTCTTCATCGCCATGGAATATGTCAACGGTGCCAGTCTACGCAACCTTCTGCGCGCTAGCGGAGCGTTGCCGTTGGCGCGAGCACTGAGAATTGCCCGAGGCGTGGGGGAGGGCCTGGGAGCAGCGCATGCCCTCGGGATGGTGCACCGAGACATCGCGTTCAAGGTGCGGTCGGTCAACAACAACGCAGAGACCACTTAGTGCGAACCTTTCCGGTCATGCCTGTTTACCAGGCACTGACTCTTCACCAGATGAAGAATGTGTTGGTTGGATTCGAGCGCAGGTTGCGGCCCTTTGCTCTTTTCTGACAAACTCCTTGCAGGAGTCCATATGAACGAAGTAACCAGAAGAATTACGGAAGAGATTCTGGGTCGAGCGGATGAAGCCATCGGCAGAGGAGAAGCCAAAGGTCCGAAGCTCGATCAGTGCTGGAAAAGGCTTGAAAAACTGAATCGTGGAATCGTTGGCCCAAAATCGTGGGAACAAATAAAGAAGATTACGGAAGCCGCTCTGGCAGATTAATAACGCCGCAAGTACCGTCCGCGCAATTGCTGAACAACTGCACTTCGGCGATTCTGCCGTTTGCCGGGACCTTGGCCAACTCTGCGCTCACCATCACCTCAACAGAAGAGTTGGGGACATCGATGTCTCACCGTCCGAAGAACCCAAAACTCCACGCGCAAATGAGCAAACACGCAAGCATCAGCGCCATAAGCACACGGACTTTCAAGAGAAGGCGCCTCTCAGGATACAGCCTCTTATACTCGTGATGGAGTCGTTGGCGCTTAGACCAATACCAGCCGAGCAGTGCAAACTGTTCCTCTTTCGGGAACTTGTCATTGACCTTGTCTACCAGCTCGAAGTTTGCAAGAGTCGCGACCAGGCCACAAATCGAGATACACGCGAGCGCAACAATTCCGACAATGATGCGAGTTGCCATTCATGCTCATTCTAAATCATTAAAACCAGAGAATCATACCGGGTACTATGCCTCAGGGGTCACCCAAATCCGGCCATATAGGGTCAGCTGAAAACCGGCCATAGCAAAACCCGGGACATTGACTCCGAGAGAAGCCCTTATAGGCTTCCTCGGCATGAGCAATGTCTTGAGCACCGACAAGAAACAACAAGTTATCGCACTAGGGAAGCTCGGATGGTCCCTGCGGCGCATCGAGCAAGCCACCGGTGTGCGTAGGGAGACCGCGAGCGCCTATCTAAAAGCAGCCGGAGTGGTGGTGTGCCTGCCTGGGTGGGGACGCCGAGCGCCGGCAAAACCGGCCATACAGGTGACCCCCGACTCTGAGGCAAAACCGGCCATAGTGACCCCCGACTTTATTGCGCCTTTTTCGCAAAAACCGGGTGTTTTGCCTCCATCGGCAAGTGTCTGTGAAGAGTATCGCGAGCTGATCGAACAGGGTCTGGCGCGAGGACGCAACGGCAAAGCGATCTGGCAAGACCTGGTCTCCGACCACGGTTTTGCCGGCGACTATCAGGTGGTGAAGCGCTTTGTGCGCAAGCTTCGCGGACCGCAACGTCCGCAAGCCGCAGGCATCATCCTCACCGCACCAGGAGAAGAAGCGCAAGTCGACTACGGCAGTGGTCCGATGGTGCGCGATCCGAAAACCAGCAAGTATCGACGGACACGATTGTTCGTTCTGACCCTCGGCTACAGCCGGAAATCCGTGCGCCTGTTATCGTGGCGATCGAGTACCCGCATCTGGGCAGAGTTACATGAGCAGGCCTTTCGTCGCTTAGGTGGTTCTCCAAGAGTCGTTGTTCTGGACAACTTGAGGGAAGGTGTAACGGTCCCCGACATCTACGATCCCACCGTCAACCCACTGTTTCGAGATGTGCTCGCGCACTACGGCGTGGTGGCTCTGCCTTGCCGCATCCAAGATCCCGATCGCAAAGGAAAAGTGGGATCGGGCGTCGGCCACACCAAGAGAACCCCACTCAAAGGGATGCGCTTCCAGAGCCTGGAAGAAGCGCAAGCGTATCTCGACCGCTGGGAAGAACGCTGGGCCGACACGCGCATCCATGGCACTACCAAACGCCAGGTTGCCGCCATGTTCGCGGAAGAAAAACCGCAGCTGCGAGCACTCCCTTTGGAACCCTTCCGCTACTACCAATACGGGGAACGTGTAGTTCATCTGGATGGTTGCGTGGAAGTCGAAGCGGCCTATTACAGCTTGCCGCCGGGATGGATCGGGCGGCCGGTGAAAGTGCAATGGGACGCAATACCCCGAAGATAGTCACTCTCCAACGAATAGCTCGCCGTAAATTCAGCGAACTTCGTTGTCTGGTCCACATTTTTGGGAACCACCGGCTTAGAACTTTCCGGGAATTTCATTTTCACGTCATAAGTGACGTCTTGGAGAGCACCCATCGGCAACGGATCCTTGGAGAGCTTTTGTTCTTCATTGAGCGTGGTAATGAAGAAGCGCGGAGCGGGAAGAATGACCCGGTGATCCTTCCAGTCCGGATAGTCCGTGCGGTGGTACGAAAAATCAAGCCAGAATGGTTTGCGCGTGTCTTCTGGCTGCGCAACGGAAACCTCGCTCACGCTGCCCCCCAAATTCATGCCCGCTGCTAACTTCTCTGTCAGTTCCTGCCAGCGGTTTTGCGGCGTGGAATGATATACCAGCCGAAGAAGTAGTTCTCCGTCCCCTCGCTCCTCCAGGTGTACTTTACCGTCGAGCGTTCCTTGCGAATCGATCGAAGCGTTGACTTGAGCCCGTTCCACCGAAGGGAAAGGTAAGTCCCCCGGTGTGCTTACAAGAAGTGAGGCTCCAGAATCCGGAATGACCAAAACTTTTCTGTCCCGCAGATTCGCCATTAGCATCCCGTAAGGGGCGGCCTCAAGCGTAGTATCGAGAAACAAAAAAGAGTCTCCTTGTGGGATGGCCGTGATGACGTGATTGAAAAGACTCATTGTCGGGACAGAAGGGTCCATTCGGTACTGCGAACTGGCGAGCACGGGGTACGCCTTAATTCCAGCCGCCTGCAACAATGCGGCGAACAAAGTGTGCTTGTCTTTGCAATCCCCATAACGGTTGACAAGCACCTCGGCAGCGCTGTGCGGAGCGTATCTTCGATGTCCAAGGTCAATCCCGATGTAACGGAATCGCGTCGACACAAAATCGTAGATGGCGCGCACCTTTTCATCCTCCGAAGTCTTTCCCTCTGTTAGCTCTGCGGCCTTGCTTCGAATTTCTGGAGTTATCGCAACTTTCGCCTGTTCAAGCGACCCGAACCACTTACCAATCTCCTCCCAGGATAGAAACGACGAGATTTGAATGTCCGGTGGAGATGCGCCATGAAAATTCCTTTCCCACGCCGGGATTTTCGATTCCTCGAACTTTTTGAGATTGGATGATTCGAAAATGTAAAAGCGTCTTCCATTTTCCTCTTTGATGGTCGGTTGTGGACCGGTCGTCCGAAATTTGACCGCCACCTTAGCCGGTACGTCCACCTTTGTCGTGTTTCTCAGGCAGATGCCGGAACGAAAATATGAATCGTCAAACCAGAAGTGACCCGGTGCCATCGGTTCGCGGATGATCCATCGCAAATGCGCTTCTAGAACATCACCCACTGCAAGCGATTTAACTGCTATGTGCAGAGCCGCCGCACTCCAAAAGTAGCCTTCCCAAAAAAAGGGCGCGATGCATTTGCACCGCGCCCCCGTACTCCAATCCTCCAAATCCTTTACCTCATTTCCTTCCTTTACGTCCTTCACTTCCTTATTTCTTCGGCCGTGATTCTGGCGGCACCAATCCGTTGGCCCGGTAATAGACCACCAACTGGCCGTAATGCTCTCCTGAATGCTCGATCAGCCCGTATGCCAGGTCATACAACCGGTCCAGATGCGGCCCGCCGTCGTTGACCGCTTCCATCAGGCCTTTGTCGCCCTTGGCCTTGATCTCCGCGGCGCCGTCTTCGACGCACTTCTTTACGAACGCCACCAGATCCGCCCGGTTCTTGATATTGACGTCCTTGGGATCATCGGCGTAGGCCATTTTGCGGGGCTTCTTGCCAGCGGCGGTATCCGTGAAAAAGTACATGGACGCCGAAGCGTGCACCAGATTCGCGACGAAGGTCCGCGACTCCGCCTGCGGCTTATACGAGAACTTGTCCTCCGGAAAATCACTTGCCATGGCAATCAGCTTCCGTCCGATGTCGTTCCATGACTCCAGCACGGCTTCCGACGGGCTGGGAGCCGGCCCCGGCGCTTTCTTCGGGGCTTCCTGGGCCCGCAGGGGAGCCAATGCAAAACACACCGCCAACCATACCAAGGCAAACCTTGAAAAACGTTTCATAGCTTCTCTCCTTATGAATGTTGAGGCGAAGGGCTTACTATCCCCCATAAGACGCTCCGCTACCCCGGATATTTCACTTTGGGGTGGGAAAAAGGCAGGCCAACCGGCCCCTGGCCGCCCGCCATTATACTTTATGGCCTCTGCTGCGTTACCGTTTATTGGGGAGTCCTCTCGATTCATTCGATTACGGCGACGCACTCAATCTTCAACTGACGCGGTAGGGACGACCATTGCTGATCGCCCCCCGCACAGATCCGTACGAGCGCTTCTACGCATACGGCTCCCACCTTGGATGAGTGGCGAGGAAACGAGCTGTAGGATAAGGATGCAGAACACGGGGAGCTGGAATCCACTGCGGGAAAACGCGGGCGACCCGATCCCACGACGCGCGTCGTTGACTGCGCCGGCGTAAAAGGAGCCACCACAATCGCCGCAAGCGTTGTCCGAAGACACTCAGCCGGTCGATGTTTCCCGGGATTGCATGGTAGCGGTAGTAGCCTGTGACGACCTTTCGTAACCATGCACCTACGTCGGCAACCGGCTCGTGCATGCGAAAGCGCAGCTCAGCCTTAAGGGCTTGCAGCTTCGCCATCATGCGCTTCTTCGCCGTTTTCCGCCACACGATGAATGTTCCGTTGCTCCTTCGCTTCCCGCAGTAGTGCGTGAAACCCAGGAACGTAAAGGTCTCCGGTTTTCCTTCGCCACGCCTCTCCCGATCTTGTGCGGCAAACCGCCCAAACTCGATCAGCCGTGTTTTCTCCGGATGTAGTTCCAGCCCGAACTTAGCCAATCGTTCCCGAAATGCTTCCAGGAAACGCTCGGCCTCCCTTCGGTTTTCGAAACCCACCACCAGATCATCAGCATAGCGGACCACGATCACATCACCCGTGGCCACTTTCTGGCGCCAAGCTTCGATCCACAGATCGAATACATAATGTAGGTACACATTGGCTAGCAATGGAGAAACCACTGCTCCTTGCGGTGTCCCTACCTTACTCTCCGACCACTGGCCGTCTTCCGACACTCCCGCCTTTAACCATTTCTGGATCAGGCGCAGGATCCGGCGATCAGCCACGCGGTGCTCAACAAACTTCATCGTCCATTCGTGACTCATCGGGTACCGATCACACCAGTTTGGATACGTCAGTGCAACTGGGACTATTTCTTGGCTGCGTTCGCTGCCATTCGAGCGCGGAACTGTTTTTCCTTCTGAATTTCTTCGTCGTTGAAGGCAGATGCGAAGTCTTCGGGCTCGAAGACCTGGCGGATCTCTATGTCGGTCTCGCCTTCGTTGGGGCATCGCTTGACCCACTGGATGGCCTCTTCGAGAGACTTGACCTGCCAGAACCAGAAGGCGGCGATCAGTTCCTTGGTTTCGGCGAAGGGTCCGTCAACCACGGTGGGGCGGCTCTTGCCGGAAAAGTGGACGCGGGCACCTTTGGACGAGGGGTGAAGACCGTCGTAGCCTATCAAGACTCCGGCTTCCAAGAGCTCGTCGTTGAATTTGTTCATGTCGGCCATGAGCTGGGGATCAGGATCGGGGAGTGCGCCTTCGTTTTCGGAGCATTTGACGATGACCATGAATCGCATTTTGTTTGTCCTTTCGGGTTGAGTTGGTCTGACGTTCAAGTTCAGAGCTTAATTGCTGCTCTACTGATAGTCGAACGAGAAGGTGTAGAATCGACACGCACAACCGAGAAAATTCTCGGTAGCTGGTTAACGGCGTTCCCGTCAATGTGAAGTACTGCTTCACTTCTCCGATTTCGCGACTTATCAGGATTTGAGTAATTTTGCGCGGGAATGATTTAATACTGCCTATGCAACTTCCTGCTCATTGTGAGGCGATTCCCGGCGCAAAAGAATCTTTCTCGGGCGTTGGTTCAAGCGCCGCGACCCCAGTCGAGCTGCGCTTCTTGCCCGCCGTTTCGAAGAGAGCTACGCTTCCAGAACTGAGGAGGTCCCATGCTCACACACTTCCCCCAAGCCGTCCCTGAGATTCCCGTCAGCAACGTTGAGAAAGCCGCTGAGTATTACGTTAATGTGCTCGGATTCCGCTTCGATTGGGGCAATGACCAGGGCGGGATTGGGGGCATTTCGCAGGGGGCATGCCGGATGTTCCTCACGAACGCACCGTTCCGCCAAAATTATGCTACGGGCGGACCGGTTATGATTTGGTTGAATCTGGAAAGCAAAGAAGAAGTCGACGAACTGTACCGCCGCTGGCAACAAGCTGGCGCAAATATTATTTCACAGCCGGAGGACAAGCCATGGCGTTTGCGCGAGTTCAGAGTCGCCGACCTCGACGACAACCAACTGCGTGTGTTTTACGACTTCTCCCGGGAACTTCCGCAGGAGGCGTGAGTTCGTCGTACGCGGCGCATTTCTAAAATCTTGCCATCGAGACAGACGATAAGTTCGCCCCAAAAGCCACCAGACGGCGTCGCAATCCAATAGCGCAAGGTCCTGATAAACGCTAGTGCCATGAAGGCCTTCTGGTAGATTCTGTTCTGACCAATCTGCTTCCCATCCTTCACTTTGAGCGACAACAGGTCAGCTGCCCAACAATTCGCATTCGAGCGGCCCTCCCCACTCAAGAACAGAAGCAAATCTTCAAGGCGAAGAAACTTATCTGCAAAGAATTCAACCTCAGCTCACGAACGTAACGGTGCCTGCTATAAGAGCGGCTCTGGACGTCTCCAAATCCTATGCGACTAATATTCGATCCGGCAGACAATTACCGCACCAGCGACATTGGGAGCAACTTGCGCGCCTCGTCGGGGTGGAAGCCCCTCATCAGTGTTGATAGCCGGTCTTTATTAAAGAACTGTTAGCCCATTTGCCGAATGGATGCTCGATTCGATTTGGGATTCGAGAGTTGAAGCTCCGGCGACGCGGCTTATCGGCCTTAGACGCTTGAAGAGAGAATCAAACCTGAGCCTAACTCCGGTTTCCAACGTATTAAAAGGCATAGCGGTTCGTCCTCGGACCCTCGCGATCATTCGACAAACGGCAGAAGGACTTGTCACTGAGTCATAGTGCGAATTTTCCAGGAACTAGCCGCGTGGTTCCGAGGATAACCTACGAATAGCCGACAATCCGCCCAGAACCTCGTCCGTCGCTTTCCACAACCAGTTTACGACTCCAGAGCGGAGGGACAAAAGAAAGAGAGAGCAGGAGACTTCCCTGCCCTCTCAATCGCGCCTCTCTCCTCAAGCTCTCGGCTCCCAAACGACATTCGGATTGGTGCTTGCGGGAGAGTCATTGTGGTTCAGTTGATTGAGCTCCGGTTAGGCGGAAGCGCATTGCGTTCTGGAGCTGCCTGCGAGCATTTTCCGAGAGACTTGGCCTCGGCCTTGCAGTGGTGACGGTTGGCTCTGCGCCTGCGCCGTCAGCACTACCCTTGCACCAGTCCGTGTCAGCATGATTCGCGGCGCACGGGGTCGCAAGAAATCCGTGAACCTCGCCAGTGGTGGTGTTGAAGCCAAAACCTACGACTTGTCCAGCGTCATTGATCCCGTCGGCAAGCAGCAGATACAACGGCGAGTCCATCGAGACGAGAGTGTTGAGGTCGGTCATCACACCGTTCCGCCATAGGAACGCGCGCGGGCTTGCGCCGGACGGGCCGGGCGCCGGAAATGATGGACCAACTATCTCCCCTTTGTTGTTAATGCCAAGGCCCGCGCCAACAAAGTCCCCGGCCAGCACGCCGAGGTCCCGCATCCCCATCTCTCGGGTCCACATGAAGGGGTGAAACGGAAAGCAAAGAGGGTTCGGCGGAACTCCAGGGCATCCTGTAATCTTGCTTTCAGGCAGGGCCGAAACACCGGCCACTTGACCTTTGTTGTTGATTGAGAGAGCGGCATTTCCGACTGCCAATAGAGCAGGATTTGATGTACCGCCGAGGTTGCCGAGGTCATGGACCGAGCCGTCTTTTTCCCAGAGCACGGCGTGCGGCCCAGCTGAGGGTCCAGGAAGCACGGTGTTCGAGCACAAACCGGACATCCCGACCGCCTGGTCGCTGTCGTTGATCGAGAAGGCTACGCCAACGGTATCCCCGAGAAGCGGATGGAGTTCCCGTATCTCTCCCGGCCTTGGCCCCCAGATCACCGGTTCAAAGTCGAGAACTTGAGGCCCGGTGCCGTTGAGTGCCACTGCGCACCCATCCGGGTCCCGGGTGCTATTCTCCGCGTAACCAGCCACTTCACCTCTATTATTGATCTGGCCGTATCCGCTGTTGGTGCCGCCCAGCGTGGGGAGCGGAACCATCACGCCGTTTTGCCACAGGAACGCTAGACATTGGAGGCCTGTACCATAACCGCAGAAATTTTCATTATTTGTATCTGTATTGGAGGTTTCGGCTCCGCCGATGACTTGGCCGAATAGGTTGGCGCCGCCCGCTCCACTATTCGATCCTCCGAGTCCGGGTTTGCTGATGTCCGTCGTCTGCCCCCTGTACCAGAGCACGGCGTGCTGTGTGCCGTCAGGGGCGGTCTCCACACCAGTCACCAGGCCATTATCGATCACGAAGGTAGCTTGGCTAAACGGGCTGCCAGCCGGGCCGAGGTCGATGACGGTATAGTGCGGAGGGGGATCTACTTTCGCTTGTTGCGCTTCCTGTGCGACAACCCGAACCGTCATCGCTAGAAGCGCCAGCAAGCCTGAAGATAAAATGTTAAACAACAATCTGGATTTCATATCGTCTCCTTTTGTCTATTTCTCAACTGTGGGATAGCCTAGTTAGTCGGTTTTTGTTTTCCGCACGCGAGCCAGTAGCGAATTCAGGCAAATCAGTGTCGAGCCATCGGTTGACTGCAACTGATGGAGCCCGCCAGAATTGAGCCATTCTTCCAGTGCAGGTCGTCCCAAGTTCGAGATCACCCCGGCGCTATCGATTGCGATCATTTCGCTTTCTGCCGCGCAATGGGGACACCAGGCGCGTGCGGAACTCCTGCCCCGCAGGATCAACAACGATTCGCTTTCGATGGTGATCTTCGTCTGCTTCGCCATGAACCCAGCTTTCCCGAAACCGCCCGCGTGATTGAAACGAGTACAGAGTGCCGGGAAGGCTCTTGAAATGTCCTTGCAAAGCCTCTGAAAAGTTTTGACAAGTTCTCGCAGGACCTTAAGCTTCAGATAACACGGCGCTTGGCTGAATCCAAGTCGGCGGGGGTGCTCCGGCTTGGCTCCAGATTCGTGCTAAGATTTGCGCCATTGGTTCCGGATGGCGATGCGAGAGTTCCGTATGTCCGCGAGCGAAAGGGTAGAGACTATGGGAACTTACGAGTTTGGTCCTTTTCGCGTGGATCCCGAAAAAGAAACACTGCATCGAGATGACGAGCCTGTCCCGCTGACGCACAAGACGTTTCAGATCCTGCTGGTGCTTATCCGCAACAATAAAGAAGTAGTGACCAAAGACGATCTAATGAAAACGGTGTGGCCGGATACATTCGTCGAGGAAGCGAACCTCAGCCGCAACATTTTCATGCTGCGGAAAGCGCTCGGAGAGAGTCCCCAGGATCATCGATACATCGTTACTGTGCCCGGCCAGGGATATCGTCTTGCCGAAAACGTGCGCGTGGTAGCGGACCAAGAAGTTGGCATCATTTCTGCGAATCACTCCGAGATCCAAGTACAGGTGAAGGAAACAAAACCCTGGGGACGGATTGCTGTGGCAGTGCTCGTCTTGCTTGCCGTTGCTGCTGCTACACTCAGGTTTTTCATGCGCCGCGCACCGGTTCTCAGCGGAAGAGACACCCTTGTCCTCGCCGAATTCCAGAACAACACAGGCGACCCTGTTTTTGACGGGACGCTGCGCCAAGGACTAATAGTACAGCTCGAACAGTCGCCCTTTCTAAGTCTCGTCTCGGATCAAGAAATCCAGCACACCCTGAGGATGATGGGCCAACCGCCGGATGCTCGGCTTACTCCAGACAACGCGCGTGAAGTCTGCGAGAGAATTGGGAGCACTGCGGTCCTAGATGGTTCGATTACCAGCATTAGCAGCCAATACGTGTTGGGGTTGCGGGCCACGAACTGCCACACAGGCACTTCCCTGGCCCAAGTGCAAGTACGCGCTAATGGCAAGGACCGTTTGCTCGCTGCCATGGACCACGCAGCTCTGGAGATGCGCGAGAAGCTGGGCGAGTCTTTAACTACGGTTGAACAGCATTCCACTCCGCTCGCCGAAGCCACTACGACCTCACTCGAAGCGTTGAAAGCCTATAGCGAAGGATGGAAGGTTCACGCATCCAGCGGAGCCGCTGCCGCCTTGCCTCTCTTCCAACGCGCCACGGAGATTGACCCTCAATTTGCAATGGCCCATGCGGTTCTCGGACGCATGTATGCCGATATTGACGAGCCCGATCATTCGGCGGAGAGCATCAGCAAAGCGTATCAATTACGGGACCGCGCCAGTTACCGGGAGAGGTTATGGATCACTGCTGCCCACGAAACACTAGTGACCAGAAACCTAGAGAAAGCGCAACAGACCTGTGAGCTGTGGATTCAAGCTTATCCTCGTGACATGTTCCCCCATACATTCCTGGCAGGGGTTATTTACCCCGAAGCAGGCAAATACGAAATTGCGGTCGAAGAAGCAAAGAAAGCGATCGAGCTCAATCCGGACCTTGGCATTGCCTATCACATTCTTGCGGCGCGATACCAGAATCTGGATCGGCTTAACGAAGCTGAAAGTACCATTCAGCAAGCCTACAACCGCCAACTGAGAGTCCCTGAGTTGTTGGACGCGGAGTACGATATCGCCTTCTTAAGGGGTGACACGGCTGGAATGGAAAAGGCGACATCTCTGAGTCAAAGGAGATCCGGAACCGAGGCTTGGCTCCTTAACATGCGAGCTGTCACCCTCGCTTACATGGGTCAACGGCAGCAGGCGAGGATCATGTCACGCCGCGCGCTGGACTTGGCTCAACAAGGAGGCCAACAAGAAAGAGCGGCTCTGTGGGAGGTCTCAACAGCTGTCTGGGAAGCCCTTCTCGGCAACGAAACTCAGGCCAGACAAACTGCGATGGCGGCCCGTGAACTTGCCAAGAATAGTGAAGTGGAATATGGCACGGCCGTCGTACTCGCCCTCGCAGGGGATTCGTCTGGTTCTGGACGGCTCGCGGACGATCTCGAGAGGCGCTTTCCGGAAGATACGTCGGTGAAATTCAGTTATTTGCCAACGCTTCGAGCCCTGTTCGCGTTGAACCAGCGGCAGCCTTCAAATGCCATTGAGTTGCTGCAAACCGCCAGCGCCCATGAGTTGGGTAAGCCTCGCAGCAGTACGCATGCTTTGTTTGGGGCACTCTATCCGGTGTATGTTCGCGGAGAGGCTTACCTTGCCTTGCACAAGGGCCCTGAAGCCGCCGCGCAGTTCCGGAAAATCATCGACCATCGCGGAGTCGTAACCTATGAAACCATAGGTGCACTCGCGCAGCTACAACTAGGCCGAGCCCTTGCGCTCTCGGGAGACAACGCTAAAGCGAAAGCAGCCTATCAGGACTTCCTCGCTCTGTGGAAGGACGCTGACCCCGATATTCCCATCTTAAAGCATGCAAAAGTCGAGTACGCGAAACTCCATTAATTCCACCTCTCAAGCCTGGAAAGCAGGTAGCCGCTTGACGATTCGCCCGACCGCACTAGAAAGGTGCCTCTCTTGAGCAGACCTTTCGTGCTGATGCGCTGCTCGTAAATAAACCCACGCCCTCTCCGACTTTCACAACACAACTCGGGTCCTTCTTGTCATCAATGTTGCCCCCTCCTCGAATCATGCGCCAGGACCCGAAAGAAATAAAAGGTTGGCAGGTACGCCCCGGCTTTTTCAGGACACGAGGCACAATGAAAAGGAGACCGGCAATGAAAAAGATTAGCACTGTTCAGGTAAATGGAAACATGATTTTCAAAGGACACAAGCTCACGATCGGTGTGGACCTTGGCGATCACTGGTCGTGCTACTGCGTTTTGGATGAAGCGGGCCAAATCCTTCTGGAACAGAAAGTGGCGATGACACCGGAAGCGATGAAGCAGACATTTTCGAAGATACCGCAGAGTCTCATCGCCCTGGAGACGGGAACACATTCCCCGTGGGTCAGCCGGCTGTTAACGGAGTTGGGATACAAAGTAATCGTGGCGCACGCGCAAAAGGTGCAATTGATCACCAAGAGCAATCGAAAAGATGATCGACACGATGCGCGGACACTGGCACGGCTGGCGCGAATCGATCCAGAGCTGTTGGGGCCGGTGCGGCATCGCAGTGCGCAGGCGCAAATCCACCTCACGGTGATCCGGGCACGGGCCGAACTGGTGCGTGCGCGAACGGCCTTGGTGAACGCAGCACGCGGGTTGGTGAAGTCTTATGGGCAGCGCCTGCCCAAGTGTGGCACACAGCAGGTGAACCGGGAGCTGGGCGCGGGATTGCACGCCGAGTTGCGCGAGGTTCTGGAACCGCTGCTCCAAGAAGTCGAATCACTGAACGAGCGCATCCAGGAATACGAGGTGCGGATGGAGAAAATCGCCAAGGAAAGCTACCCGCACGTCGAACTGCTCAAACAAGTGAAGGGAGTAGGAACGCAGATCGCGCTGACGTATGTGCTGACGCTGGACGATCCGCATCGCTTCCCGAAGAGTCGCGAGGTCGGCTGTTTTCTCGGGTTGTGCCCTGGGCGCAGGGACTCCGGTGAGAGCCAGCCGGAGATGAACATCAGTAAAGAAGGAGACCGGTATTTGCGGACCATGCTGGTGCAGGGGGCGCACTACATCCTGGGGCCCTTTGGAGCAGACAGTGATCTACGGAGATGGGGGCTAAAACTTGCAGCGCGAGGAGGGAAAAGTGCAAAGAAGCGAGCGGTGGTTGCGGTGGCGAGAAAGCTGGCGGTCCTGCTGCATCGGTTGTGGGTGAGTGGGGAGGTGTACGAACCACTGCGCAATAGCCAGAAAGCAATGCGCGCCGCGGCCTAGAGGGAAGAACTCCTCACAAACAGGGGATGCTAGGGGTCGACGGAGTTCGGATCGTCGTTCCTAAGCGATCCTGGTTCGAAATTTCTCTGTGAAAAGTAGAAAAGACAGGAAGAAAGAAAAAGGAGCAAAGGAAAAAGCAAGAGAGATGGTGTCCAACAGCCGAGCTCGACCGCCGAGATCAGGTGACTGCGACCAAGTCCTGGCCCAACTTCCCTTCTAGAGAGGGGAGCAAGGTCGATAATCAGGTAGCAGCACCTACTGAATCAAGTACACCCACCTTGCACCGAGCGACAATCGCTCAACAAAGAGTGCGGATGGAAGGGTGGCGACAGAGGCGGCTTGGCTCAATGGGAACAATTTGGAAAAAGAAGAAATAATAAAGAAGAAGAAAGGAAAAAAGAGAGAAAAAATGGAAGAAAAGCCTTGACACTAACCGGCCTTCTCATGGAAGGACTCTGGGGGTGGGTAAGGTGCTCGCCGATGGACAGGCTAACGAACCGCCGGGATAAGACTAGTCTTTCCGGACCGCGATACACTCGATTTCAATATCAAACGGGCCCGTCCATACCGGCACACAGAAGAAAATGCGGGCTGGCGGATTCTTGGGAAAGTAGCGCTCGTAAATTTCGTTAAATGCCTTGAAGTGCTCCGAGCTTACACAGAGTACGTTGACCTTCAAGACGTGCTCGAGGTCGGATCCCGCCGCCTCAAGTGCCGTCTTTAACTCTTCCAGGCAGCGTTCGGCCTGCTGTTCAAAAGGCGCGTGGACGAGAAGTTCTCCGGTCTTGGGATCAAATGGCGGCAGACCCGAGACGAAGATCATGTCGCCGGCGCGAGTGCAGGTCGAGACCGGCACACCCCATTTCTCGAAATTGCTGTCAAACGGTTCGACGCGGATAATTTCCCTCTTCACGATCTGTCTCCTTAGTACGATTTGGTTGTTTCCCTCGGCGTCCATGAAGACGTTGTCCTGACCGAAGTGAGCCTAACGTAAGTCACACACATCGACATAAGCAAGCGATTACGCCTAGGCCTGCTACGTCCGATAATCGGAAAGTTAGGTAATAGTTCCTGATGCAGCCCCTAAAGTATGGCTCACTTCTTTTTTCCGGTTAGTAGTTCGCGTCGTCCTTCAGAGTTTTGGATGCGAAAATATTCAAGGTGAAACACGAGCGGGACAATTCTCGACGCAACTTGGGGCGCTCGCAAGCTTAGGGGGCGGGTCGCTTGCTGAGCCACAGCCCCCAAAGCGCCAGTGCAACCAAAAAAGCCAGGAGGACAATGCCCACGGCCCGGAGCATGTTCCCGATGGTCCAGTGCAAGCGTGTTACCGACACGGTCGAAGATTGTGCTCCGTTGTCCGGCGGCCGACCGTGGCCATCCACTGCGCTGACTGTCACGCTGTAGGCACCCTGAGCTGTAGAACTGACTACAGAGACCGCGAGCTGTGAAGTGGCAGAGCCCGGGCCCGTTACGTTAGCGGGAGGGGGAGTAGCACAGGATGGCGCGGGGTTGTTCGGTCCGGAGACGGCGCAGGTGAAGTCTACCTTGCCAGTGAATCCGTTAAATGGAATGACCGCGATCCTGAAAGTGGCGACGCCCGCATTCATGTCGGAAGGAGTCAGAAGCGTAAGAGTCACGTTGTAGCTGGGAGTTGGTGCGCCTTGACATTCGCATGCCAAGGTATCCGCGTGCCCAGACTCGTTGATGCACACGCCTACATCGCCCCCGCCCACGGTAAGAGGGCTGCATCGAGCGCCAAGCTTGGCGCAAACGCGTCCCCGGGGAACCGTGTTGAAGGAACAGGACTGTCCAAGAGTCACTGACGGGGAAACGGCAAAGGCTAGAACAAGGAAGAGAAATCCGAGCACCCATTGAGGCGTTCGCTTCATAACAACTCCTAGAGCGGGAATTGTCATTGCGGCTCGGGGAATTTGCAAGACCATACAGAGGAAATGGGCTGCGCTCCTGAGAAGTCGCGTTACCGGAAACTTGGGTACCGGGACCAACGTGACTTCGCCTATCCAATGCCGACCCTTTCCATCTAGGGCAAGACTGGCCGTTAGGTCAGTTGTGATCTGCTTCCGCCAACCAAAGAATGCGGTGGATGCGTTAGGAGGATGCAAATGGCCGAAGCAAACGGAATGTGGGAAGGTTTGATGGATTTTTCCTTCAGGAAATATGCCACGCCAAAAATGCTGAAGTTCTTGTATGCGATACACCTATTGGCGGGACTCATCGCCGGTGTTGCCTGGGTTGTAGTGGCTTTTCAGCAGGCCCCGGTTCAGGGTTTGCTTGCCCTGATTGGTGCATTGGTTGGATACATTTTGTGGATACTCTATTGTCGAGTCGCGCTCGAAGTTCTCGCCGCAGTGTTCCGCATAGCCGAAGCGGCGGCGTCCAGCCCACAACAGCAAGAGTATGGGGAATCGCGGTACCCGGAAATGGTAGGCTCGCGCTAAGACCAATTCCTTCGTGTCGCATTTTCCCAACCTACCATGAGGTGATCACAGCCATGGAATCGGACATCTACATCGGTACATCCGAAGTCCCGCCAGAGATACAGAACACTCCAGTATTTCGGGCAGCCCTGGCTGAAATGCGCGCGGTCCTGAGTGAACGATCGACAGTCATGGCGTTCTGCATTCACGAGGCAGGCCACTACTGGTACTTCCTGAAAATGGGTGTCCCTGTTAATGCTTTTACCTTTCGGGGGCCGCGTCTCCGTTGTGTCTTGGAAAATGGCCGAGGGAAGATTCACGCAGACATGGCGGCTATCGAACCGGATCTTAGCGCTGTTGACATGGAGACATTCGAAAAAGGGGAGCATGCTGCTCTTGCCCTCGCGAGGGCTATGACAGCGGGAGATGTCTATACGAGGAGATTAACCTCGGAGAAAGCAGCAGCCGGAGGTGAACGAGATAGGTGCGTGTTTCAAGTACTCTTTCGCGACCTTTGTGAGTGCTATCCAGGGTCACTTCGCGAAGTGCAAGAATCATGTTACTGGGACAACGCACGAGCGGATGTGTTGAAAGATTTAGCTAACCCCGAAACTAGGGCCGAAGCGTGGACTGTGGCTTATTGGCTCCGACCGCTTCTGTTTCGCGAGCGCATAATCCCCCGCCCAATCCCCCGCCCGATCCCACGCGTCACCATTTGGAATTAGGTTGGAAAAATAGCGGCCACAACAAAACTCCACAGATGAGCAATTCAGCGGCCGGTAACACGAATCGGAAAGGAATAGTTTTACGGTTATTTATTGAAGAGATTCTACATCAACTGCGGTTTGTGCCTGGTTTGTCGCGAAACCGGTAACTTGGTTCCCGTTCAACAGATTCTGAGCTTTTCGTACGAGTCCAACTGCGCCATCTCCGATTTTTCCCAAGAATTCAAATTGCTGCCCCCGTGCGGTGAACTTTTGCCCTGCGTATCGTCTACATCGATAGCGCGCTAATTTATGCATTTGATATATTTATCGTATTCAATATTATTCCAAACGTAAACTCAATACGAATCTGCAGAAACCCAGGGTGTATCACTTTCCCCCCACCCATACCTATACCCCGGCTTTTCTTGACGGGGTAAGCTATAAGGCGGGGAAAAGTGATACACCCCCTCCGACCTACATACAAAGTTTCTTAGAATTCAATGCGCGCTTGAAACGCAATCATGCGAGGAGTGCTGTCGCCGCCCAAACCGACTCCGAGCAAACCTGTAGGGGGCGAAGTAGCATAGGTGAGCGCACCAAAACCAGTCTGCGTGGAGGGCTTGCCGGGAATGCCCGCCAGAGCGAGGCTGGGAAGACCGAAATTGGGATGATTGAAGACATTGAAGAATTGAACATCGAAACGAAGCTTGACCTGTTCGGCGATTGGAAACCATTTCGTTAAGTAGAAGTCGCTCCAGACAAAGTCCGGTCCACGCAAGGCGTTACGGCCGAGAGTTCCGAACTGGCAATTCTTTGGGCTGTCGCCGCCCAAGCACGCACCGGTGCTGGGATCGACGGTGGATACGAAGGCATTCGGGTTTAGCCATTGCACGGTGCCGGGTTGCGTTATGCCCGGAATCGGATTGTGGTCGTAGAGGGGCACGCCGGGAACGACGCTTGCGAATTGCGGCCCGCTTCCATTCACAATGCCATTTCCGTTCGCGGAGTATGGCGTGCTGAGTACGGAGAAGGGAATACCGCTATGCCAAAACACGGTTCCGGAAATTTGCCAGCCATTCACAGCGTATCCGAGGTAGTGATTTTCAGATTTGACCGGCAGTTGATAGACATATTGAGCGTTGAGATTGTTGCGAATGTCATAGTCGCAGGGACCATAATCGCGAGCGAGTTCGCCCGGAAGGGGGGCAAGAATTCCGCCGGCCGAGAACTGCAAAAAGCCTCCGTTTGAGACGGTATCCATGCAACGGCTCCAGGTGTAATTGATTTGCCCCATAACACCATGGCCCAAGCGCTTCATCGCGGTAAGCTGCAAACCGTCGTAGTGGCTGTTTGCGCCGGTAGACAATTGCGTGACGGAGCCGAAACGCGAATCCGTAGGTTGATCGTAAGGGAACGGAGAAAAACAGCCGTCGCAGACAGTTTGGTAGCCGTTGACCTGCGTCATGTATGGCTGGTTGACGGCACGCGTGCCGACGTACTGCGTTTTGAGGCTTGCTGTTGAGCCAAATTGATGTTCCAGGCCGAGACTCCACTGCATGAAGTAAGGGGCATGAAGTTCTCCTTGGGGAACAGCGGTAATGGCGACTGGAGGCAGGCACATTGCAGGATTCGCCAGTGCCGCCGCGCAAGATAGTTCGCCCTGAGAAAAGCCCGTACTGAACGATTGATTTGCCGCCACGGTCGCGTCGACGGCACTGTTGGGAATTCCCGGAGCGATGGTTCTGCCGCCCACGGTTCCAAGAAGGCCTCCCTGGAAAGTTTTGACGTAGGGTGGATTGAAGCCGACGACATCCGCGACGCTGCCGGGTAAAATATCGCTAAACAGACCAAATCCAACCCGAAGAACCGTATCCGACTTAAATTGCCAGGCGATGGCCGTGCGCGGCTGAAGGATGGCCAGGGGTGTAGAAGAAAAGACATGTCCCAGGCCAGTTTGAATCGTAGCGTTGAGGGGTTGATTCACATCATGTGAGATGGAATCGAATGAGCCACGCAAACGGGCAATCTGATCGTGAGGGTTCAAGGGATTGGAATTGAACGTGTCACGAAGCCCGAACGTCCAAGTCAAATTGTTGGTAAATTTCCATGTATCCTGCGCATAAAAATCCAGGTTGAGAAAATTGAAGGGCTCATTCGCGGAAGTGGGAAAGGCTTGGGTTGCAGTTGAAGCGACTCCATAAATGAATTGGGGCAGCGTGGTGTAGGTAACGGTTGGAACTACACCTTCGCCGAAATCATAATCGTTCAGGCGAAGGATCCGAGTGTTGGTTCCGAAGCGAAATTCGTGACGCCCGTGGCTCCAAGCGAGGTTGTCGTTGATGAAGAAGCGGGAAGCGCGTCGTCCCTGGATCCAAGTGTTATCCAACCCGCCGAGTGTGGTGAATGGCGCATTCGCGCCAATTCCTTGCAATACGATGGGAAAAGCGGAAAGCGTTTGTTGAAGATTGGCGGGCCCGAAAAGACTCTCGTACCAGGAAAAGGCAGGATTGAAATAGTTCACCAGGTTTTCGGAAAAAACGTGAGTGTAACCCGCGGCAAAAGAATAGAGGGGCTGCGGAGAGATTGCGTTGAACACAGGATTGATTGGATCCGTATAGGCGGCCTGGAGGCCGGTATCGGCCTGGAACCGATACCAAGTGGTGTTCTTCTGGTCAAAGTTGTAGTCAATTCTGACGGTTTGAACCTGCTCGTGATCGTCGCTGGAATGGGAGATGCTTTGGCGATTGGCGCAGCCGTTTCCATCATTCGGAACCGCGGGCGCGATTCCGCTAACATCGAACGGACAGCCGAGAATCTTCAACGGCGTCCCGCTGGTGTTTCCATAGAGCGAAAACATTTTTTGATAGAAAGGCACGGACTGTGGTGAAGGTTGATAGACCTGCCCCGTGACCGAATCCATCCCGCCGAGAGGCAGTTGTTGCAGAACGTAGTTCTGGAATGCGGGAGTCGGAACGGTGGTTGCGGTAACGATAGGCAGGGCGATGCGAACCCACTCGGTGTCGAAAAAGAAAAATAACTTGTCATGGAGAAGCGGGCCGCCCAAGCTTCCGCCAAAATGGTTTACCGTGGAGCGCGGTTTATGATTTCCGGGGGTGGAATTCGTGAAATAGTCGGCAGCGTTGAAGCGCGAACCGTTCCACAGTTCATATAAATTGCCATGAAATTGATTGGAGCCTGACTTTGTTACGTAGTTCACTTGCGAGGCGCCATAGCGACCTTGATCGACGGAGTAAGAAAGCGTGTTGACTGTAACTTCCGAGATGGAGTTCAAGCCCAGGACCAAGTTCGTCGAGAGGCCGCTATTCAGATTGGTCAACGGATCATTCGTTTCCAAGCCGTCTACGATGTAGCCATTTGAGAGGGCAGGGAGACCGTTGAATTCGACGTTGCCATACCCGTTTGAGCTGCCGACAAAATCGTTGCCGCTTCCCGCCGTATTGATCAAGGCGCCTGGGGCGAATTGGAGAGGGTAAGTTAAATCACCGCCTGGATTGGGAAGATTTTCGAGTGCCGGGGCAGTCAGGGAGGTCGATGTGTTTGCGTTCTGTGGGTTGAGAATCGGAGCTTCGCTGGATACTTCGACGCTTTGTTTGAGGCCTGCAGTTCTTAACCTAAAGTCTATGGTTTGTTTTTGCCCGAGTGCTGCGTAGACGTTTTGATTTTGTTCTGTTTCGAAGCCCTGCAATTCCACTCTTATAGAGTACGTGCCTGGCTTCAGTTGCGGAAAATTGAAGCGGCCATCGTTGTCGGTGTGTGCGCTTCGCGTTGCGGCAGTTTCCGCATTGATGATTGTCACGTTGGCGCCGGGCACGGCAGCACCACTGGGGTCAGTCACCTGGCCGACGATGGCGCTGGTGGTTTCACCCTGAGCAGACACGATGGAAGGAAGGGCAAAGACCAGCAACGAAGCTACAATATGGACAAAAAAGAGCGATCGAATCATAGACTGCAACTTCTATTGCGCGGGCCAGTTTCATGTTAACCATACTTAATGCAGAAGATTAAAGCAAGTGAATACGGGAGAGATAGGGAATAAGAACGGAATTCGGATGAGTCCTGCGAGGAGGCCTTGGATAATTCCTGGTAAGTTGGTTGGCCTCAATGGGTCGGATGCCACACTCAGATCGAACACGTGGTGATGCGGATGTACTGGCCAAAGGAGACCGCTTTCAATGGGACTTGGAATCCACCGCCGACTTTTGTCGCTGACATCGCCCTCAGCGCATGATGAAGCCACCGTCCACCGAGATGGATTGGCCGGTCACGTAACTTGCCGCATCGCTGCAAAGCCACAGAACAGCGTCCGCAATCTCCTCGGGGCGGCCATATCTGCCCATCGGGACGCTTCCCAGCAACGCCTTGAGGGCTTCACCCTGACCATCGGCGACCATCTGGTCGGACATTGGTGTCCAAATGAGCCCGGGGCATATGGCGTTAATCCGAATGCCACGCGCCGCATATTCCAAAGCCGCGCTCTTGGTTAGTCCAAGAACTCCATGCTTTGCGGCGTGATACGTTCCTCGCTGGGGGCCTCCCACAAGTCCTCCGAGCGAAGAGCAGTTGACGATGGCACCACTTCCTTGCTTACGCATCTGTTGAAGCTCGAACTTCATGCAACTCCATACGCCGCGCAGATTGACCGCCATCACCCGGTCGTAGTCGTCTCGCGGGGAATCAGCAGTCTCTGCAAGGACATTTTGGACACCGGCATTGTTGTAGGCTGCGTCGAGGCGTCCAAAGGTCGCTACAGTTTGCGCAACCATTGCCTCCACCTGCCCGTCATCCGAAACGTCGCAGCCAACGGCGAGTGCTTTGTGACCCCGGGCGACCAGGTCGTCGGCCGCAACGCCCACCGATTTCTTGTTCCAGTCCGCCAACACCACAGCAGCACCTGATTCCGCAAAACTCTTCGCCGTCGCCAGGCCTAGTCCAGAGCCGGCGCCTGTGACGAGTGCAACTTTATTCTCAAAAGATATATTCATCGAGATATCTCCTCAGGGCGCCCAAAAGGCGTTACCGGACAAGTGCGTTTTAGTATTCACACGCCAAGGGCTTCTGCGGCAGCTCTGAAAACGGCTAGAGTATGACGGCGGACGGGCTTGCCCGCGAGGACAGCGTAAACAGCCTTTTGGCTTAATTTAGATTCGTCCTTCCATTTACGAATGCCAACAGTAAGCCATTTTTCCCTATCGGCAGGCTCCGCAACAACCATCTTTCCAGACGGACCAAATATTTCGATCTTGGGATCGAGCATGCTGGGGTCTTCGCCTTGCTCCCAATGTCGGTCAGTCTCTTTCCCCACAGGCATTATGTTCTTGGCCAAAACTGTGGCTCGGCCGAGCAATCCTCTCGTCTCGGCGTCACACGGTGTGCCGTCTGGTGCCAGGGATTTCACTTCGGGTTTTCCAAGATACTCGTTCAAAATAATTTGAAAGGAGTCCGGAGTTACTTTTCTCTGGCTCGGATCTGGCACCATTGAAATTTGATAGATTTGCTCGTCGAATAAATTGATGCCCTCCAGCTGCTTCCACTTCTTTCTGTTTGTCTCCGCTGGTGTAATGAATTTAAAGCTGGATTTGTCGAAACCAGCTGGGTAGCCAGCGCCGACATTGGAGATCATAGGAAACAGGAAGAAACTGAACGGGGCTAACCATTCAGGTCGTCGATTTCGCATTACATTCGGTGAGCTCATCACCATACGCATCATTGCCGGGAGACCCAACCAGCTTGGCTCTTTTGGCTGATACCTGAATTCCTTGTGGATCAAGTATTCCCAAACCTCCAAAACCCATTCCGGTGTCTCTTCCTCGTCCTCTGCATCATCCTTATCGCTGTCTCGTTCTTTCGGAGCAAAGAGGTATCCCAAGCCGTGTCCGCTGGCTTTCTCAATGGAAATATTTTTGTTAGATTCTGTGAAGAGCGTGTATCTCTTCGCAGAAACGGCGTAGCCAAACAGCTTGACAGAGCTTCAAGTCCAGCCTTGAATCCCAAGGGTGAGAGGAAATCAGCACCGCTGGAAGCTATCGGTCAGTGATCACGCTCGCTGCGTATTGGAGAAGTCGGCACGGCGGCTTAAATGGGCGTGGCAGACAGACAAGAAACACCCAAATTCATATCCGATGAACACTGACTATGCGTTCGCCGATATCCGTCGCCAACTTTCGGAAGATTCATCAGACAAATCCGAGTTGCCCTCACCCCCTCCTCTTCTGTGTCTTTCCGACCTCGTGGATGAGAAAACAATTAAGGCCGTCTACGAACTGCAGAACGATGGCAGGTATGAAGACGCGTTAAGACTTGCCGCGCCTGGGGATAGGGAAAGCCACATAGTTCGGCGAAAGATTTTGTACGCTGTGAGCGCGGCCTACCTGATTCATTCCTTTGGTGACGAGTTCATTCCTAAACCAGAAGTTCAGTTCTTACACAGAAATTTGCTGAAGATAGCGGACCTGGTGGGTATGAACGAACTGACTCACAGAGGAATCGCGGAATTCACAGATGACCTATGTCCATGCGGCAAGGAGCATAAGGCTGGAACAATTGGAAGACTTAGAAAGCGCTGGGCAGAAGGGAAACCGGCCAACCCTGATTCTCTCCACTAGCCAAAACGTCTCCATTTCCCAGCGTATGTCACTGATATATAATGATATAGCGTCAATATAACAACACGGGCCTGCCGCCTGTTACTAGCAGTCGACAAGCCCTAACCACCAAGGAGGTTGATCTCCAATGGCGGCTACGAAAAAAGTACCTCAACAATCTCCGCACTGCAATTTCGCTGAGATAACACCCGAGCACGGAGTCGTCACTCTCTTTGGGTACAACTCATCCGCCTCGGTTGACCGTGGGCACCTGATTCTGAACGATGGAATCGCCATGAATCGTCGACAAGGACGGTTTCCCCGCGTCCGCCACGGATTGAAAAGACTCGTCGTGATCGGATCGACCGGAATGGTGACATTCGAAGCGCTACGCTGGATGGCCGTCCAGGACGTGGCCTTTTCTCTGTTGGACCGCGACGGCACGGTTTTGGCAGTGTCAGGTCCTGTGGGTCCATCCGATGCACGATTACGACGCGCTCAATCTCTCGCGCACCAATCTGATGTGGCTGTGCGCATCAGTCGAGAACTGATTTCGCAAAAGCTGCAGGGGCAAGAGCGCCTTGTCCGCGATGTTCTCAAAGACTCTGCTACCGCAGACATCATTGGATCTAGCCGATCACAGTTGGATAGCGCAACGACAGTCCAATCGGTCAGACAAGTTGAATCGATAGCGGCCCAAGCTTACTGGTCTGGGTGGCATAATCTGCCCGTCAATTTTCCGACTGCCGATTACAGTCGCGTTCCCGAACATTGGCGAACCTTCGGTACGCGCAAATCACCAATCACGGGATCACCTCGGCTCGCCGTGAACCCCGCCAACGGGATGTTAAATTTTTTATATACGCTGCTCGGCTCAGAGTCGCGACTTGCTGCCGCTGCGGTAGGCCTTGACCCGGGTATTGGTTTCTTGCACGTCGACACCGATTCGAGGGATTCCCTGGCCCTCGATATTATGGAAGTCGCTCGGCCAAGAGTAGACGCGTTTTTGCTGCATTGGATTACTAGAGAGCCGCTAAGACGTGAATGGTTCTTTGAACAGCGCGACGGGTCGTGCCGATTGATGGCTTCTTTCGCGGTGAGGCTTTCTGAAAGCTCGCCAGCTTGGCGTCAAGCCGTTGCACCAATTGCCGAGTGGGTTTCTCGTGTGCTCTGGTCTACGATCCGGAACAATGGCCGACGCACGCCAGCACCAACGCATTTGACCCAGAGTAATCGTCGCAACGCAAAGGGTCTCCCACATCTGCAAGTTGCTACGCCGCCGCGTCCACCACATCTTTGCCGAACCTGCGGAGCGAGCGTTACCGTTGGATACCACCGCTGTGCATCCTGCAAAGTCAGCGTCTGCGCGGGGGAACTTATCAAGGCAGCAGAAAAAGGGCGATTAGCCTCGCATAGTTCCGACGCAGAAAAGAAACGTGCCGAGAAGAGGCGACGACACGCCGCCGCACTTAGCGCTTGGCAACCGTCAGATCAACCCGCATGGCTGGATGAAGAAACATATCGTCGAAAAATTCAACCTAGGCTCGCTAGGATAACTGTACCTGCCTTGAGAGCGGCATTAGCTGTCTCTAAATCATACGCAACGAACATCCGATGTGGCACACGACTGCCTCATCCGAGACACTGGCAGACCCTCGCACGGCTCGCTGGCGTTTCAGAAACATTTGGTCTTTGATTAGCCGAGTTGCTCGTTGCCGAGAGTCCGGCAAAGATACCGGCATGCAACAGACCTAAAGGGTCGCCACTTCTCGCCCAGACGTTCAACGTTTCGGGACCTATGATACGAGCTAATGTTGAATCGCGACTCGAAAGGCGCTGTTCAGCTGAGCACGGCGATGTCAATGCGTTAGCTTTGCCTCTGTTTTGCGGGAGTTCGCCCTCAGACTCTTTCGATCATCAGGCAAACAGCCGCTAGAATCACAGGCTGAGTAATGGTACGAACACCGGTAAGCCGTTATCCAGAAAGAATACAGAAATCCCCGCTGACTGTTCAGGGAATCGTTTCAGCGAATAGCTGACAAAACGGCCCGCTACCAACAGTGCGAGGATTATCGACTAAACTCTAAACGTTGCATCCTTCCTGAACCTTCATTACCACGAGCGTCACATCGTCACGCTGTGCCTCGTCATTTGCAAAATCGGATACTTCGGCCAGGATGCGTTCAACGATTTCCCCAGGCGCCATTCGGCAGCAAGGCCGCAGCAGGCTCTCGAGCCTTTCCACCCCCCAGAGTTGGCCAGAAGTGTTGGACGCCTCCGTGATTCCATCTGTGTATGACACTAGAATATCGTCTTTCGCCAATTGGAACTGTGTTGCCTCGAACTGAACCTCGGCGTACATGCCGATAGGCACAGCTTGTGCACGCAAGTGAAACAGCTCGCAGCATTGCGTTCGGGGCCTCACGATGATCGGCGGATTATGTCCAGCATTCACATATTGCAACCTGCGACTCGCGGGCTCGTACTCCGCATAGAAGAGTGACGCGAAAAGACCGGTCGGGGATGATTCGTGAATGAGATGGTTGACGCCCCCAATTATCGCCGGAAGGTCCAAATGTGGGTGCAGCGCTTGTGCTCTAAGGGAGGCCTGTAGACTCGCCATGATCAACGCGGCGCCGATCCCCTTTCCCGACACATCTCCAATCGCGATGCCCCAGCGGTCGTCCGACAACGGAAAGAGATCGTAGTAGTCTCCGCCGATACCGTGCGCCGGCTTATAGAACGTTCGACAATGGAGGCCGGGAATCGAAATATCTTGTTGCGGGAAAAAGGCGTTTTGAATATCCTTCGCGGTCTCCAGGTCCTTGGCAACCGCCCGTTGGACACCGGAGTCGAAATCTGCCTTTTTAAGGAATTGCATAGAGGTTTCTACGTGATTTCGCAGCAGCAATCCGGCTTCTCTCCCCTGACCGCGATCAAGGGCCTCTACAATGGGCTGATGAGAGTCCACCACCGCAGGCAGATTTTGCGTCACCTTTCCTATTGTTGCCCGCATGCGGAGATCGACTGCCAGGGCATCCCAAACACGCAGAAGCACGTCGTTCTGTGAAGCCCGCAGAACAGCTCGGTGGAATCGCACGTCATGTTCTGCGCAGGCGTCAAGATCGCGCTCTTCAAGCGCAGCTCGCATAGCGGCTAGCTCATACCGCAGTCGTCCCGTGTTCCCTTTGAACACAGTCGCTGCGGTCCGCCCGCTGATTTCTTCCAAACCGGCCCGTATTTCGTAAGCCTCCTGCATCTCTTTGGGATTTGGCGCACACACCATTGCAGTTTTCTTGTTCGACAGCGTCAGCAAACCGAGCGACTGGCACTCCGAAAATATGTTCAGCAATGCCTCCTCGTCGATTTCGTATGTCGCGGCGGTATTGGACAGCCGTAACAGTTCACCCGGTTGATACCGCCCAGTAAACAACTCTCGGGCGAATCGACCGCGCCCGTATTTATTCCCTTGTTTATTCCACAAAGCACCGATAGGTGCTTTGTACTCGTCCTTTTTCCAAACAGCCATTGCACATGCTCCTAACATATATTTCCTTTGCTTCTCTGCCGACGCACGACGTCGACAATGAAAACTCCGCTTCTGCGTTTGTCGGTGTTAATGCCAAAATATGGGCAGTCGGGAGTTGCTTTCCTTCGGGCGAACTTTGGGTATCTCGCTACAAAAAGTAAAGGCTGGGCCAATCTAAGGTGTGACGTTTCCGTTCCGTTCCCGTTGAATCTCTGTTCTACTCGGCAAAGCTGACAGAGATGCCCACGAACCTCGGGAACGACCTCCAAGGGTCGCCTGGAGCTTTCGTGTAAGCTGCGCTGTACTTGTTAGAATCAATCCGGACCAAGGCAGTTCCGGGGTAGGCCATCCCTGGTCGGGTTTGGGTTTGGCAAATGAAATCGTTTCAGTCATTCCGGCTTGACACGGCAAATCATCTCCTCTTGCGCGGAGATGAGCGCGTTTCTCTAACCCCCAAGGCGTTCGATGTTCTTCGGTATCTGGTGGAGCGCGCAGGGCGTCTTGTTACCCAAGACGAGTTGCTGGAATCACTTTGGCCGGAAACCTACGTAAACCAAGAAGTTCTTCGGAAATACATTCTGGAGATTCGCAAAGCACTCGGCGACAAACCCGACAATCCTGAATTTATAGAGACAATCACCAAGAGGGGTTATCGGTTTGTTGCCACGGTCACGGAGGACGATCCTGCTGCAGAGCCAATTTTTCCGAACAGCGACTTTGCGAAGGATGTCCTGCCGACGCCCACTTCGGCAGTGCGCCTAAATCCTGCAGTGCCCGCGGAATTGGAACGCATCATCAACAAGGCCTTGGAAAAAGATCGTGAAGTTCGCTTCCAAAGCGCAGCCGTGTTGCAAGCCGATTCGAAAGTCAGCCCAGATACTACTTCCGGGAAGGTCGTGGCCCCAACCCGCCCAGCGCGTAAGTCAACCTTGCAGTGGGCGGCTACGATCATACTGGTAATCCTTGTCGGCGCCGTGGCATTTGCCTGGCTCCGCTCTCCGCTGCCTCCGCCCAGGGTGACGGCCACCATGCAACTCACTCGCGATGGCATCCCCAAGATCGGGGTGCTGACCGATGGCTCCCGGCTGTACACAACCGAGGCGGGCAACGCAGACCGGATCGTACAGGCTTCCACGAATGGCGGCGAGACTTCGCCCATTCCCACTCCATTTGCCAACCCGATCGTTAATGCGATCTCGCCCGATCACAGCCAGCTGTTGGTCCTGGATAGCCTGGGGAGCGAGGCCGAGTCGAAGTTCTGGAGTGTACCCCTGCCCACTGGAGCTCCTCGCCGTCTCGGCGATCTTTCCGGCCACAGCGGCGCATGGTCACCCGACGGTCGCCACGTCGTGTTCTGCACTGGATTAGACATCTATCAGGCTAACGCCGATGGCACCGATCCGCACAAGCTGGCCACCGTTTCAGGCGAGCCCAACGGACCCCACTTTTCTCCGGATGGTTCTCGCATCAGCTTTTCCATTGCAAGGCCCGAGAGCGGCTCGTCCGCGCTCTGGGAGATCCGCTCCGACGGCAGCGACCTTCATCCCCTGTTTCCGGGATGGCACAGTCCGCCCGTCGAATGCTGCGGCGTATGGACGCCGGATGGCCGCTACTATCTTTTCGTGAGCGGCTTTCCCGGAAGCGACATTTGGGCGTTACGCGAAACCACAGGACATTTTCGCAGGCGTTCTTCCATACCCTTTCAACTGACCACCGGTCCGTTGTCCTTTACCTCGTTGACACCTAGTCCAGATGGCCGAAAACTGTTTGTGCACGGGTCGCAAGGTCGCGGCGAACTTGTCCGCTACGATGCCAAGTCTTATCAGTTTGTGCCTTTTCTTTCAGGGATTTCAGCCGGAGAACTAGACTTCTCCCGCGATGGCAGGTGGGTCACTTACGTTTCCTACCCCGAATACTCGCTCTGGCGTAGCCGCACGGACGGCACCGAGCGTTTACAGCTAACCTACCCACCAGTTTCTGCCGGTCTGCCTCGCTGGTCTCCCGACGGAACGCAGATCGCGTATGTTGACACCCAGCTGGGCCGGCCCTGGAAGGCCTTTCTGATCTCCGCTCAAGGTGGTTCGCCCAAGGAAGTCCTCCCAGAAAACCATACCCAGGTAGATCCGAGTTGGTCCCCCGATGGCAAGAAGCTCGCCTTGGGTCGAACCCAGGAAACAGGACAGGCCGAACCACTGCTGATCCAGATTGTGAACCTTAGTACTCGGCAGGCCTCGACCATCCCTGGCTCCGAAAACCTGTACAGTCCCCGCTGGTCGCCCGATGGGCAATATCTGGCCGCGCTCAGCCAGGACTCTACAAAACTCCTCTTATTCAACTTCAAGACCCAGAAATGGTCGAACTGGATCGCGGAACCGGGAGCGTTCGGATTTCCCAACTGGTCATCCGACGGGCACTACCTTTACTACGACATCGCGTTCAGCGACCATCCCACTTTTCAGCGTATCCAGGTCGGCCAAACTCGCTCGGAGCTTCTGGCCGATTTGAAGGCCTTGACCAGATTCAAGAGTCGTGCCGCAGGTCCCTGGAGCAATATTGCCCCCGACGGCTCCGCTCTCTTCGTCCGTGACTTGAGTACCGACGAGATTTACGTTCTCGATCTGGAATTGCCGTAGTTTAACTGCGCTTCAGATCAAGACGACGCGGCACGGCAAGCGCAGGCCGTAGTGAATTGCGGCTCGCTTACACGCCCAAAACGTTGCCCCGTCATTGTGTTCTCCGCAATGCTGGGCGCGTCGTTCGTGAAGATTGGTTGGTGAGTTCACGCACCATCCGCGCGGATTGCGAAAAATGGGGGTGTATCACTTTTCCCCGCCTTATAGCTTACCCCCGGCTTTTCTTGACCCTGTGCGCACGCGGCAAGTACACTAGTAAATTCCGAAAGCTGCCGGAGTTGTGGCAGTAGGCTTTGCGACGAGAATCCCTTAGCCAGCGCGGGACGTATCCAGGAGAGCCGCTTAACGGGCGGCAATGGCGCATGGGATTTTCCATAGGCTTATCGAGAAACATCGCATAGAGAAACAAGGGGGAATGTCTTGCCAAAGCGTACTTTTCAACCGCGGAAGCGCCGCCGCGCAAAAACTCACGGGTTCCGCTCGCGTATGAAGACCAAAGGCGGCCGCAAAGTGCTTGCGGCTCGCCGCAAGAAGGGACGTCATCGCCTTACGCCCGAGTAGTGACGGCGAAACCCCCATTGGCCAGGCGAGGGGGCTGGCGTTTCCGCGGGAGGCGCGGCTGGTGCGGCGGGGCGAGTTTGACGCCGTTTACCGCACGGGAAAGCGTTTCTCGAATCCCCACTTCACCGTGTTCGTTCGTCGTAATGAACTCGCCCTGAACCGATTCGGCTTCAGCATCAAGAAGGCGTTAGGCGGCGCGGTGGTGCGCAATCGCATCCGGCGCCGGTTGCGTGAAGTGGTGCGCTGTCGCCGCCAGGAGATATCGCCAGGATGGGACATCGTGATTCATCCGAAGAGTTCGGTGGGCAAGGCGACCTTTGTGGCGATCACCGAAGATCTGTTGCGCCTGCTGAAGAAGCTGTGAGCGACACTGGCAAATCCGCAAACCATTCCGCCGGTGTGCGCGCCGCTTTGTTCGCGCTGAATATTTACAAATCTTATCTGTCGCCGTTGCTTGCAGGGAATTGCCGCTACCAGCCAACCTGCTCGCGGTATACGTACGAGGCTATCGAACGGTTTGGCGTGGCGCGCGGCGTGTGGTTGGGAACAAAACGCCTGCTGCGCTGCCATCCCTTGTCGCGAAAATTTGGGTACGACCCGGTTCCGGAGAAATGGGAAGAGATGCGATCGAATTCTGCTATGCCTTCTGACACACATGGAGTGCGCTCGTGAGCACGCCACCGCTGAACCAGTTTCCGCCGATCGGGCCGAATAAAGACAAGTTCACGCCGGAGCTGCGCATCCTCGTAGCTTCGCTGCTTTCCATGGTGGTGATTCTCCTGTGGGCCAAATATTTTGCCCCGAAGCCGCCCGCGCATCCGCAGCAGCCGAACAACGCCGCGATGAGCACTCCCGCAACGCCTGGCACGCCCGCGAACAGCGGTGCCACCGGAGCTACCAAGTCAGCGGCTGCAACGGTCAGTGCAAATGCGGCCTCCGCCGCGAGCACTCCCACAGTGGCGGACGCGCAGGAACGCACGCTTGTGGTCGAAAATGCGCTTTACCGAGTGGAATTTTCCAATCATGGCGCGGTGGTGAAAAGTTGGCAGCTGAAGAAATATAAGGATGACGCAAAACCGCAGCACACGCTCGACCTTGTGCATGACCGCTCGGCGCAAATGACCGGCGGCTGGCCCTTCTCTCTGGTGTTCGACGATCCGCAATTGGAAAAGGCCGCGAACAATGGGCTGTACAAGATTTCGACCAGCGATTCTTCCCTCAGCGCACCCGCCGACGTGACCTTCACCTGGAGCGACGGCCATCTGGAAATCGTCAAGAAATTCCATTTCGATCATTCCTATGTGGTGAGCGTGGAAACCAGCGTTACCAACAACGGTTTGCCTGTTCACGCGGGGCTTGCGTGGCGCGGCGGCTTTGGCGACGTGACCGTAACGAATCCCGCGCCCATCACTACCGTGATGACGTTCTATAGCGACAATGGAAAGTTGGCGACCACCGGTTACAAAAAGCTTCGCTCACCAGAAGAGTGGGGCAACATGTGGGAAAGCGGTAAAAGCTTCGCGGGGATTGAGGACCGCTATTTTGCCGTTACTTTTTTGCCGCCGACCGATGCGCCTTCGACAAAGCTCGAAACCCGCTACTGGAAGGTGTGGGACACGACCACCGCCGATGGCAAGCAGGAATCCGAAGCGGTGCCGGAGGTGGCCGCGGCGACTCCTACCCATCCCGAGGTGATGCGCGTTTTCGTTGGCCCCAAGGACTACGACATGCTGAAAGCGATGCAGCCGCCGCTGCAGTCGCTCGTGAATTTCGGAATGCTGGAGTTCATCGCGGACCCGCTATTTCACGGGCTGAAGTGGCTGCACGACTATATTCCGAACTGGGGCTGGGCGATCGTCGTGCTCACGCTGCTGATCAACATGGTGTTGTTCCCCCTGCGCATTTCCAGCTACAAAAGCACGATGAAAATGCAGCGCGTGGCGCCGGAGATCAAGCAGATCCAGGAACGCTATAAGAAGTACAAAATGAATGACCCGCGCAAAGCCGAAATGAATAAAGAGGTTATGGCCATTTATTCGCGCGAAGGCGTGAATCCCGTTGGCGGCTGCATTCCTCAGTTATTACAGCTTCCTATTTGGTTTGGCTTGTACCGCGCGTTGCAGGGAACGATTGAATTGCGGCATGCACCGTGGTTCGGTTGGATTACCGATCTTTCGGCAAAAGATCCGTATTACATTCTGCCCATCCTGATGGGCGTAACCATGTATTTGTCGTCGAAAATAACGCCGGTGCCGACGACGGATGCGCAACAAGCACAGATGCTGAAGGTCATGCCCATCGGCATGGCTGCTATGTTTATGATTATTCCGTACCCCAGCGGCCTGGCGGTGTATATTCTGACGCAGAGCGTAGTCGGCATTGTGCAACAGTGGTATTTGAATCGGACTCACCCCATCCCCGCCCCG
Source organism: Candidatus Acidiferrales bacterium (assembly GCA_963795535.1). GTDB lineage: Bacteria > Acidobacteriota > Terriglobia > Acidiferrales > UBA7541 > Acidiferrum. The sequence continues at coordinate 196,149 of CAWCIG010000015.1, read as the reverse complement.
ACTAAGCCTACGCGTGCCAAGAAATAGCGCAGGCTGGTTGAAGATGGACTCTGACGACTCAGTCGGGAGTTACATGACAAAGGAACTTGTCCGCGAGGGGAAGCTGGACCGCGAAGCCACGGCAGAAACTCTGCGCGATTTCCTGCGAAGAATAATTGCGTCGGCAAAGCTTGAGTTGAGTGTGAACGTGCGGGCGGCCGTATCGACCAGTGGTACGGTAGAAGGGGAGGCCGAAGTATTTGCGGACCTTGACGGTAAGGATAAAGAGATTCTGACGGCCCGAGGCGGAGAAGTTTTGAAGGCGCTTGAGCACCTTTCGTTTCGCGCGCTTGGCCTGGAGCCCGCGTATCACGAAAAAATTCATCTGGATTGCGGAGGCTTTCGCGCTCTGCGGTTTGAAGAGTTGCGCATGACCGCGCGGGTGGCCGCGGAACGGGTACTCGCGTCGAAACAGCCGTTTCAGTTGAACGCCATGTCTTCCCGCGAACGCCGCATCGTGCATCTCGCTTTGAAAGAAATGCCTGGAGTGCGCACCGAAAGCGCCGGCACCGGCGAAGAACGCCACATCGTGATTCATCCCGCTTAGCTTTGCAATGCGGCAGTTAACGCCGGGCGGGCGACTTTAAAGGGAGAAAGGGCTAATGTCGTTTTCGGGTGGCCATTTCCTTGCGTATATTATACGCTCGGTATAGGAGGGCCACCACATGCCCGATTCCCTTTCTGATCTAGAACAGCGACGTGAATTTCTTGCTCAGCGCATCGCAGAGCTCGGGGACCTTCGCCCCGGCAGTATTACGGGTACCTCGGGTCGATGCGGTAAGCCAGAGTGTCACTGCCATCAACCCGGTCAGCCGGGTCACGGGCCCAATTTCCGGCTCACCTATAAGGTCGATGGCAAGACCATCTCGGAAGCGTTGCCCACCCCTGCGGCGATCCAGAAAGCCGAGCGAGAAGTGGAGGAATTCCGGAAATTCCAGCAGCTCACTCGTGAGTTTCTCGGAACCAACGCGGAGATCTGCCGTTTGCGGCCTCTCGATGAGAAGGCAGAAACGGAGCGGAAAAAAAAACGGTCGAAGCGATCCGGCAAGAAATCACGCGCGAAATAGAACAGTTCTTGCGGGTGGTGTTCCAGGAGCGGCGCAACACGGGGCGCCTCGATCTGGAAGCGACCGAGATGGCCATGCGCTCGGCTTTACACCGGGCGGGCGCCACTGCGTTGAGCCAACTGCTCCAATTCCCAGCTCCGGGCGAGGAAGGGCGCAGGCTGGCTTGCCCTTGCGGCCAACAAGCCCACTACCGCGAGCAACGCAGCAAGCCCGTGCTGACCGTCGTGGGTCCGGTGGAAGTTTTACGTCCCTATTATTTATGCGCACACTGCGGCGTCGGCCAATTTCCGGTGGATGTCGAATTGGATGTCGAGAATACGGAATTCTCTCCCGGCGTACGCCGCATGCAGGCGATAGTGGGCCAGGAGGCACCGTTCGATCACGGCCGCGAACAGATGAAGGTTCTGGCCGGCCTGGAAGTGACCACTAAATCAGTAGAGCGTACCGCAGAGGCCATCGGAGGCGACATCGCTCAGCGCGAACAAACCGAGATTCACAAAGCCCTGCAGTTGGAACTACCCGTGGTTGCCGGCGAGCCGATTCCCGTGCTGTACGTGCAGATGGATGGGACGGGAGTTCCGGTGGTGAAGAAAGAGACGGTCGGTCGGCAGGGCAAGACGGAAGGTCAGCCAGCCCATACTCGGGAAGTCAAACTGGGATGCGTGTTCACCCAGACGACGTGGGATAAGGAAGGCTATCCAATCCGCGATCCCGATTCCACCACGTACGCCGGAGCCATCGAGAGTGCGGAAGAGTTTGGCCGTCGAATCTATGGGGAAGCCTGGGGACGCGGCTGGAGTCGCGCACTCAAGAAGGTCGTTATCGGCGACGGCGCCGAATGGATTTGGAATCTTGTTGCCCTGCATTTTTCCGACGCCATGCAGATTGTCGATCTCTACCACGCCCGCCAGCATCTTTGGGAGGTCGCGCGCAAGCTGTACCCGAATAACGAAGGGAAACAAAAAGCCTGGATGAAGATCCACCAAAAGCGCCTGCTGGATCGGGGGAAAATCGAAAAGCTGGTTGGTGCACTCCGTTCGATCGACTCCGATAACCCCGAAGTAATGGAGAAGATTCGCATCGAGGCAGATTATTTTGAACGGAATGCAGAGCGCATGCGATACCCTAAGTTTCGCCGCCAACACCTATTTGTTGGTTCGGGCGTCATTGAAGCCGGATGCAAGACGGTGGTCGCTTTCCGTCTCAAGAGGTCAGGAATGTTCTGGACCGTTCGAGGAGCGAACGCGATCCTGGCTCTACGCTGCTGCCATCTCAATGGCGAGTTTGAAAATTACTGGGAGTTACGTCGGGCGGCTTAAGTTCCACTTGTAAGTCGCGCACCCGTTAACGCCCGACCCAGCCTTGGGTGATGGCTTTTCCGTCGGCGGAAAAGCGCACACGGTAGGTGAAGGATCCGGGCCGGTCACGTCTAATTTGCGGAAAGCGCTTGTCGGAAAATTCCACGACGGCGTCGTCTCCCTCTTTATGGAACTGGGTTACCGGGAAGCGCTCGAACCACAGCACCTTTTGCACTTCCGGGAGTTGGCGCGCCACTTCGATGTATTCGTTGGGCGGGGCGTCCGGGTAATACGTGCGGGTGATAACCTCGCCGGCCGCGTCGTGCTGTTTCACTAAATCGTCGCTCAAATCAAAGCGGACTTCATACACACCACGCGGGGCTTTTACCAATCCATCCCAATGCCAGATCGATGGCGGAAGCGGCAGTGCCCCGATGGACTGAACGTCCAGCTGTTCCTGAGCGGCGAATTGTTTCACGCGCTCGAAAGCCGCGCGGTGCGCCACGGTTGCGGCAAGAACATAGGCGATGGCGAGAGCGAGCCCAACGCGGTTCCATGTCGCATAGCGAACGCGCAGACCCCAGCCACGCGCGGCCGGCAGAAAAAATAGCACGGTGAACATCACCGTGGCGATCAGGATCGCCGAGCGGGAAATTTCCACGCCGATGCTAAGCGCGAGCCTGGAAAGCAACAGCGGTGCTGGCGTGAAGATGGCCCACAACATGATGGCGCGCCTTCTTACATGTTCTGTGTCCTCATAGGTCCAGGCAAGCAATTGCGGGACGAGCAGAATCCCGGTAAATGTGAAATCTATAATAAATAGAATGTCCCAAGCCGGGCGCGACCATTCTAGTGGTGACCAGATCATGGTGCCGTAGTCGGTCAACAAATCCAGCAAAATGTGGCTAAAAATCCCCACGGCGTATATGGCCGTCAGCATCAGGAACGTGGGAGCCGGCCATTTACGCCAACGCGCGAGAGCTTGCGTCCCCGCCGCCAGAATCACGGACCAGATCGGCAGCAGGAGCAGCGAGTGGGTGATGCTGCGGTGCCAAGTGATCATCAACAGCGGACTGCTTGAGAAAAACTCGCGCGCCACGTCGATGTCGGGAAACATCGCCCCGATCATCAGCACCCAGGTGGTCAGGCGCTTTTTTTCCATTTCCGTCGTGGGAAACAAATCGCGGCCAGCAAAGGCGGCTTTACTGATTAAAGCACCAGCAATTCCGTGAGTGATTGTGTCCATGGATAGTAGTGGGCAGGAATTTTAGACTACGAGCAACAGAGAAGAGGTTTTATCCAGGACGCGGCCGATTCGCGCGGCGTTCACGCCGTGACTTTGCAAGCACTCGAGCGCAACTCGTTCCGTCGCGGGCGAGATGGCGATCAGCAAGCCGCCCGAAGTTTGCGGGTCAAACAGGATGGCGCGGTATTCCTCCGGAACATTGCCGGCAAAAACGACGCAATCGCCAATGAAATCGCGGTTATTCTTCAGTCCGCCGGGAATCATACCATCGCGAATCGCGTCGAGTGCGCCGGGAAGCAACGCGAACGCACCATGGCAAATTTCGAAGGAAACCGGCGTGATGCCATTGCCGGGATCGCCGAGCGCCATTTCTCGAGCATGGCCAAGAAGGCTGAAGCCCGTAACGTCGGTAACCGAATGAATTGAGCCTTGGCCTGCCTTCGATTCGAATTCGCGCAGAGCCAGGCAAGCGGCATCATTCAAGCGGCTCATCGAGGCGACCGCTGCGTCGACAGATTCCTTCGATGCGCGTTCTCTTTTTTGCGCGGTGGAGATCACGCCAGTGCCCAACGGCTTGGTGAAGAGCAGCACGTCGTTGGGCTGGGCTCCGACATTTCGCCAAACGCGGTTGGGATCGATCAAGCCGGTTACCGCATAACCGAATTGGATGTCGTCATTGCGAAGGGAATGCCCTCCGATAACGCTGCATTTCGCTTCTGCCATCTTATTCAATCCGCCGCGCATGATTTGCTCGAGGATGGCGGGATCGCCTTTTTCCGGAAACCCCACAATGGATAGCGCGGAGATTGGACGGCCACCCATGGCGTAGATGTCGCTAAGGGAATTAGCGGCGGCGATTTGCCCAAACGTGAAGGGATCATCAACAACCGGCGTGAAAAAATCGACGGTCTGCACCAGGGCCAGTCCCTGACCAAGCAAGTAAATGCCGGCATCGTCGTTGGTGCTGAAGCCTACCAAAACGTTGGGATCAGTTTGCCGAGGAAGATTGCGCAGAACGGCGTCCAACGTTCCCGGCGCCATTTTTGCGGCGCATCCTGCTGCCTTCGCCATGGATGTGAGCTTGATCGATTCCGTCACGTGGGACCTCGCTAAACTTCGATTCGATTATAACGATGCCGGCAGCTTCGCGCTCGTTGCGGAGCAACTACGGTACGATCGAAAGAAAGATAAATACGGCGAAAATCACCAGATGCACAATGCCTTGTAGCACTGTCGTGCGACCTGTCCCCAGCGTGAGGATACTGACCAACAGCGTGAGCGCCAGTAACAGTTCTTCCTTGGGATTGATGCCTAGCGTCAAAGGTTTGTGCAGCAGAATGGAAACCGCGGCGACGGAAGGAATCGTCAAGCCGATGCTGGCCAGCACCGAACCCAACGCCAAATTCATGCTTGTTTGCAGACGGTTTGCTCGGGCTGCTCTGTAGGCCGCCAGGCCCTCTGGCAGCAGTACCAAGCCGGCGATAATGATGCCCACAACGCTTTTTGGCGCGCCTGCTTTCTCGATTCCAAATTCCATGATGGGTGTGAGCGCTTTCGCCAGCGCGACAACCGAGACAAGAGAGACCAATAACAGGCTCGCGCTCAGCAACGCCACTTTGTTCGTCGGCGGTGGCGCATGGCTCTCTTCGGTTCCGCCATCGGCCGGAAGAAAATAATCGCGGTGACGCACCGTCTGTACAAAAAGAAACGAGCAGTAAAGGATGAGGGAAACGACGGCGGCGAATATGAGTTGAGATGGGCTAAATGTCGGGCCTGCGGTTGTTGTTGTAAGATTGGGGAGAACGAGCGTGAGCGTCGTCAGCGCGATCAGCACCGCCAGCGCGGCGTTTGCTCCCTGAAGCTGAAACGATTGCTCGCGGTGGCGCATGCCGCCAGCGAGGAGACACAAGCCCACAATGCCGTTGCAAACAATCATGACCGCGGCAAATACGGTGTCGCGCGCCAATCCTGCCTTGTCGGCTCCTCCGGTGACCATCATCGAGACAATCAACGCCACTTCGATGATGGTAACGGCGAGCGCCAGCACCAACGTGCCGAAAGGTTCGCCCACGCGGGCTGCCACAACTTCCGCGTGATACACCGCAGCGAAAACGGTGGCGATCAGCGCGAATGCTTCGGCCGCGGCGAGAGGGCCGCCGGATCCTAGGAACAATTGCAAAACCAAAACAATGCAGGCCAACAGTGGCCAGGTCCACGCCCACCAGGGAAGTCGATTTGGAGTCGATGCCAACGGGAGTCCTTTTGTGTCGCGCAGGCAAGATACCACAGGCGGAGAACTTGCGTTTATGGCGGGGAAAGTGTTCTTATCGCTCAATGCCCTGGGACTTCTGGCTGATCCTGTTCGTTCTCGGCGTGTTGATTCCGTGGCGAGGCCGGTTGCGGTTGCAACACTTGTTGGCGCTGCCGATCGTGGGCACGAAAGAAAAGCTGGTTCTCTACGGGTCGACGATTGCGTTCCAATGGGTTTTGATGGGACTGATCGCGTGGCGCGCTTTTGCTCGCGGATTGACTAGCGCGGACCTTGGACTCGCTCGCCGTGTGGGATGGGACCTGGCAGTTTGGAGCGTGGCGGGTACTTTATTGCTCGGTGCTTTCCAGTGGTTCAATCTTCGGCGAGTTGGACGCATGAGCGGTGCGGTCCCTGATTTCATGCGCAAACTTGCGGACCGGGTATTGCCGCATGGGCCTGTGGAGTTTGTGCCGTACTGCGCACTTGCCTTTACGGCGGGAGTCTGCGAAGAATTCCTGTATCGCGGATTTGTTATGGGAGCACTCACCCGCGCAGGACTGTACCCTTGGGTCGTGGTCGTTATTTCCTCTGTTCTGTTCGGCTTAGCTCATAGTTATCAGGGCCGGAGCGGAGTCGTCGGGACGACGTTGCTGGGATTGGTGTTTGCTATTGCGCGCCTGGCGTTTCAGAGTCTGCTGCCGGTGGTGGTATGGCATTCGGCGGTGGATGTAGCTGCGGGGATCGCGGCGCCCAGGTACTTGTTGGTGGACAGCGCTGAATTGTAAAGTGTTTAATATCAATGCATTACGGAGATAATCGCCCTAATGACAACGAATGAGGGTAAACCGCCGGTCTCCGAGGAAACGATCCGACGAGCGCTTGGCGAGTTTCAGATTAACATTAATGATCAGCAAGTGCTTTGTATTCAGAAGTATATAAGGATTCTGTTGCAGTGGAATGAGAAGTTGAACCTGACGGCGATTCGCGACCCACTCGAGATGCTACATCGTCACTTTTGCGAATCGATGTACGCCAGCGTGGCAATTCCCGGCGATTTTGGTCGGCTCGCCGACATTGGTTCCGGCGCGGGGTTTCCGGGCATTCCTTTGAAGATTTTACGCCCGGAGATTGATCTTTTTCTCGTCGAATCGAATATCAAGAAGGGAACATTTTTGGCGGAAGTTGTTCGTGAACTTGAACTTATGAATGCGAGGGTGCTGATCAGCCGCTATGAGGAACTGTCGGAAGAGCTTGCGCCGCTCGATTATGTGTGTTCGCGAGCGGTCGGGGAATTTGGTCCATTTCTCGACTGGGCGGCATCGGAGCGGTTGGCGGCGAGGCGAACTTTGCTGTGGATTGGCGGCCGCGACCTGGGCGAAGTAAGGAAATCAACGCAATGGGAATGGCAAGAACCTATCGCCGTGCCGCAGTCACTGCGCCGATACCTGCTGGTCGGCACGAAAAAGTCGTAAAAGTCGGCGTGACGACGAATGGTCCGAGAGTTTGGTCCTGAATTCACGATTCAAGCTTCTCCCTCGGATCGATCTCTGAATTTCATCTAACTAACTTCCGTAAATGATTCCGCGTGAAACACAACCACAAAACGTTCCACGTGGAACACAGGCGCAGATGGTTGCTGCTGAAATCGTTCCACGTGAAACAAACTGTCCGCCTTTAAAGCAATTTGCACGCGTGACTGGCCTGTGACAGGGCCTGTGGAAGAATCCGTGGAATGCACACGACGCGTTAGCGTCCAAGTCGTTCACTGTGAATCGGCTAGGGAAATATGTTCCACGTGGAACACCAGGCTTCCACAGAAAATCCGCAGACGACGTTTGCTCCACGTGAAACAACTTGCGTCACTGCGACTGCTCTGCTATTTTTCTCTTCAGTTTGGGGGAATTTTGGCCCGGGTTATAGCGATTGCCAACCAAAAAGGTGGAGTAGGAAAGACGACAACTGCCGTCAACCTCGCGGCCTGCCTGGCCGCTGCTGAACAGCCCACCTTGCTCATCGACTGCGACTCCCAGGCCAACGCTACGGCCGCGATCGGCTATCCCAAGGATCCTTCCCGTCGGACGATGTACCACGCACTGATTATGGGCGAACCCTTCGAGAGGATCGTGCAGAAATCGCAAGTCGACGGGCTGGACGTTCTTCCTGCCGACAAAAATTTGGCTGGCGCCGCGGTTGAGTTGGTCGTGGCCGAACACCGAGAATATAAGCTGCAAGCTTTTTTGCAGCCCCTGCGCGCGAATTACAAATTCATTGTGCTCGATTGTCCGCCGGCCCTCGATCTTCTGACGTTGAATGCGCTGGTTGCTGCCGACTCCGTGATGGTGCCAATCCAGTGCGAATACCTGGCTTTGGAAGGCGTGTCTGAATTGCTCGACACTCTTATGCGGATTCGAAGGACGCTGAATCCTAGCCTGGAAATTGAAGGAATCTTATTGACGATGTATGACGAGCGCACGACACTCTCTCGACAGGTCGCGACAGATCTACGAAGCTTCTTCGGAGCACAGGTCTTTCAGAGCCTGATCCCGCGTAATGTGCGACTGGCCGAGGCTCCAAGCTTCGGTAAACCTATTATTTTCTATGATATACATAGCAAGGGTGCAGAAGGGTATACGCAACTTGCACAGGAGGTAATTGCCAATGCCGAGAAACGCGTTGGGGCGGGGGCTCGGAGCGCTCATACGGGAGCCTGAGCCTCAGGCTCCCGTCAGACCGGCAGAAGATGCATCGGTGCCAGCTGTGGGCGTGCCGACGTCCGGTGGATCGGCGGCGGCAGCTGCGCCGGCGATGAGTCCGGCACCTGCCGGACCACTACTGATCGATATTGAACTAATCGAGCCGAGTCCGTATCAGCCCCGCACACGCTTCCGCGAGGAAGCGCTTGATGAGCTGGCGCGCTCGATTCAATCGAGCGGCATTATCCAACCGCTGGTGGTGCGCCCAATCGGACACCGCTTTCAGCTGATCGCCGGCGAACGTCGCTGGCGAGCAGCGCAGCGAGCGGGACTGACCAGCGTGTCGGCCATAGTGCGTCAGGTACCCGATGCGCTGGCATTAGAAATGACGTTGGTTGAGAACATCCAGCGCGAAGATTTGAACGCGATGGAACAGGCGCGCGCCTTCGAGCGATTGATGGCCGAGTTCAACGCAACGCAAGAAACAGTTGCGGAGCGCACGGGCAAAGATCGTACAACTGTGGCGAATGCGATTCGTCTGCTGAAATTAGAACCAACGATTCAGGATTGGATTGAAGAAGGAAAATTGACCGCTGGCCATGGGCGGGCTTTGCTGGCCGTGTCAGATTCGCAGTTGCGGATGCGCTTTGCGCAGCGCGCCGCGCGGGGCGGATTGACCGTGCGCCAGATCGAGCGGCTGGCTTCTCGGAGATCGCGCGGGGCAAAGACACCGGCGGAAAGTTCGGTGGATCCGAATATTCGCGAAGCGCTCGAAGAATTGCAGCGGCACCTGGGGACCAAGGTGCTGTTGAGGCAGAAGACAAGAGTGCGACCGGGACACCTTGTACTTGAATATTACGATGACGCACAACTGATGGGAATTTACGACCGGTTAATGAAGTAGCTCTGTTAGAGCACGCTCCTGCACCTTCGATCAGGAATTGCATTCGACAACTCCCTATCGCAGTGTCGTTGACTTCGTTGGCGCACACGCTACATTGGGAATGTGATCTCTCTGGGGGTTAATCCATGGCATGGAAGTGGCCGGGTACGTCTCGAAACGGCAGTAGCGAGGAATGGACAGGCTTCATTGATCAGGGCGTCTCGCTGGAAGGAACGCTGACGCTTACTGGGACTTTCCGCATCGACGGACATGTGAAGGGAAACATTATTTCCGAGCAGACTGTGGTGCTTGGCGAGAACGCGAAGGTTGAAGGACAGATCGAAGGCAATCGCGTGGTCATTGCAGGCCGCTTTGATGGTGTGATTTTTGCCAAGGGCCGCGTGGAGATTCAAGCGAAAGGTGTCGTGACGGGTGAGGTGCACTCGCCGTGCATGGTGATTGATCCTGGCGGGATATTTGACGGACGGTGCCACATGCTCGCGTCGTCAGATGCGGCAGCGGGAGTGACGATTCCGATTCGAGCGCTTAGCCAGGCGTAGCCGCCGGCAGCCGGGGAAGGCGTATCAAGGCCTTGGCGTTAACCTCTTTCTACCGTTTTGATGGTTAGGTTTTCCTGTCGTTTACCTGGACGATTTCACCCAAACTGCCGGCCTGAAAGCGCACCTCTACAGTTACATTTTGGCGTTACGGCTGGGTTGACACTGCCAGTGTTGGCCTACTATTGTTCGAGCAGGTTGTTTCGAGGCGTGAAATTTATGAGCGTTTTGGTGATCGGCGGCGGTGGACGCGAGCATGCACTGGTGTGGAAGCTCAAAGACAGCGCGAATGCTGGGAAGATCTGGTGTGCGCCCGGAAATGGGGGCATTGCCGGAGAGGCTGACTGTGTTGCCGCAGATGCGGGTGACGTAGAGAAAATGGTGGAGCTGGCGAAAAAATTGCGGCCAGACTTGACCGTTGTGGGACCAGAGTTACCTTTGGTAAACGGGCTGGTGGATGCCTTCGAGCAGCGCAAGTGGGCCGTTGTTGGCCCAACCAAAAATGCGGCGCAACTGGAAGGCAGCAAGGTGTTCACAAAGGAATTTCTGCAACGGCACACCATTCCTACTGCGGCGATGTATGGCGCCTACGATTCTGCCGGAGTGGCCTACGGGGCGCTGTGCGAAGTGGACTGGCCGGTGGTGATCAAGGCGGATGGATTGTGCGCAGGCAAGGGCGTGTTTGTGGCTCCGCATCCGGACGCGGCCACGGATTTTATCGAGCGCGTGATGGAGAAAAATGAACTGGGCGCGGGCGGCAAGCGGGTGATGTTCGAAGAAGCGATGGAGGGCGACGAGCTATCCTTCATCCTGTTGACGGACGGCGAACGCTACGCCCCGCTGCTGCCGACGCGAGACCATAAGCGTGTGTCTGATGACAATGTGGGGCCAAACACCGGCGGAATGGGCGCCTATTCTTCCGATGAATTGCTGCCGGAAGAACTGCGACGCGTGATTACCGAGAAGATCGTTGAGCCTACGATGAAAGGGCTGGCCGCCGATGGGATACGCTACCAGGGTTTTCTTTATGTGGGATTGATGCTGACCAAGGACGGGCCAAAAGTGCTGGAGTTCAATTGCCGACTGGGCGATCCGGAAACGCAGGCGATTGCGGCGCGCATGGATTTTGACCTGGTGGAAGTGTTGAGCGAAGTGGCAGCGGGAAAGCTTCGGCCGGAAAAGTTGAAATGGAAGGCTGGGGCGAGCGCATGCGTGGTGCTGGCATCCGGCGGATATCCGGGAAAATTCGAAACGGGGAAGCTAATTCACGGATTGGAAGACGCGGCAAAATTGCCCGGTGTCAAGGTGCTGCATGCCGGGACGAAGCTCGACGGCAATAAAATACTGACCAGTGCGGGCCGGGTTCTTGGCGTGACGGCAACGGGAAGTACGCTAGCCGCGGCGCTCGAGAAAGCCTATGAGGCTGTCCGCAAGATTCATTTTGATGGCATGCATTACCGGCGGGACATTGGGCAGCATAGGGGGCGAAGTTCGGTAGCCGGAGATTGATCGACGTGGCAGAGATAAGAAATCTGTTTCGAGCGGGCAAGCGGCACGGCGTCATGGAAGAGTTGGGCGAAGCGCTGGTTGTCGAGAACGTGGGGATTGCGGGCTGCGCACACGCCAGGCCGGGCGGAAAACGGCAAGTGCTGCTGGTCGACATTGAGACGCTGCGCGTGATGGAACTTGCGCCGGGAATTATTCGCGAAAACATCACGACGGAAGGGCTGAACGTCAACGCGATGCAGATTGGACAAAAACTCAGCGTCGGTGCTGTGGAGCTGCAGGTCAGTGCGGTCTGTGACCCTTGTGAATTGATGGAGACCATTCGGCCGGGTTTGATGAACGAACTGCAGGGCCGTAGGGGGATGCTGTGCCGAGTGCTGCGCGGCGGAATGATCCGCCGGGGAGACCGGATCGACTTGCAGGCCGTCTCAATGGTGGGCCGCTAGGATTCCTGCGTCTGCGGCGGAATATCAGGAACAATCGGCGGAGGCTCGGGAATTGTGGGCGTAATTGGCTGCACAAAAATTGGCCTGAGCGTTGGTTCAACTGCAACAACGGGCGCCATCATTCGTTGCTGCCAGTAGGAAACGGCAATGCCGCGCTGCCAGAAACGCGGGATCAGCAGCAGAAACAAGATCGCCTGGGCAACGACATAAGCGCCCAATACGCTTTCCGGACCAACAAATTTCAGCCAGAACCACAAGCCACCAACAAGGAAGATCGCCGCGAGAATCGTTGCGACCACATAGCCTGCGAGCAGGCGAAGTATGCTTCGCAGAGTGTGGCGGAGACCCGTCCAAATGGATTTGCGCACCGCGCGTTGATCATGCAAGACGACGTCGACCTCCGCGAGATCAAACCAGATGCGGAGTACGGTCATCACCAGAAAAATTATCGTCATGCTGAGAATGCGCATCCGAAATGGCAGAAGCTCGTTGGTGCTCTCTCCCATCTTTTTCAGGAGCGGGGCCTGGATTGCAAACAGCGCGCCTGCGACGATCGACATCACGATGCCGGAGATAATCAGGAGGCGGATAAAACGCCACAAATTTCGTCCGCAAGCGCGGAAGAAATCTTCACGAGGAAGACGTGATGGCGATGCATATCCCTCGAAAACACCGGGAAGAAACAGAGCGGTGGCGAGAAAGAACACGAAGGAGAAGTACATGGCCGGAGTGCTCATCGCGGGTAGACGGCCGAACTGCGGGTTTCCTAACAGCTCCGAGAATGTGGCCAGGTCAAAACCATGGAACAGCGACGCGGCAGCGAGGCTGTGATCGAGCATCGCGTGGGCACTTCGCCGGAAAGCGCTGGCGCCAAACTCCGCGAGGGTCAAGTTCAGCAACCAGAACCAGATCAAGTAACGTTTATTGCGCGCCACCATACCCAAGCCACTGCTCAGTAAATCCTGGTTGTCATTCATCGTTTTTTGTCCGGATCGCCGCTGAATTCGAAATCATGCCGCCTTTAGACACCCCACCAGGCCAATGCTTGGCCGGCCCACTGGGTCAGAAAGAGCCAATAATTGGAAATCTTGTAGGTTGGTTTGCCGTTCGCTTTCACGACGTAACTGTTATTGAGATTGTTGCGGTCGATGTGCACGGTGTGGTCGGGATCGATTTCGGCGGAGACCAGCTTGGCTTTTTTCTGATAACTGAATCGAGTCCAGCGGTTTTGTCCGTCCCAATGTTCGCGGACGCTTTCGCCGTTGTCGAATTTGATTTCCACGTCGATAGGCATTACAAAATCGCCTTTGCGGTGCACGGAGACATAAGACTGATAAACGGTGTTATTTTTGCCGCCCTGCGCTTCGTTTTTCTTTTCTTTGTCGCTCTCGTACCATTTCGCCGGGAAAGAATCGACTTTGAGGACTTCGTAGTCCAACACCTGTGATCCGTATACGGCCTGGTTGAAGTACCAGCGCAAATCCTTGCCGGAAACTTCTTCGATGGTCTTCAGAAAATCTTCCTTGGTCGGATGAGTGAATCGGTACTTCATGAAGTAGGCGTGCATGGCCTTCTGCATGGTGTCTTCGCCGATGATGCCTTCCAGGGTGAGGAGAACGCTAGCGGTCTTGCCGTAGGTGACCCCACCGTAGGAGTTGAAACTGTAATAGTTGTAGGCGTTTTGGGCCATGGGATCGAGATCCGCGACTCCGATATAGCTGAGGCGTTGTTCACCAGGCTCACCGAGTGTGGCGCCCCCCATGTTGATGATCGAAGTCTTTTTGCCGAAGATTGAATCGAGGACTTTCACTTCCGTGTAACTGTTGATGCCCTCATCCATCCAGGCGTCTTCGAATTCGTTGGTGGCCACCATGCCATACCAATATTGATGGCCGAATTCGTGTTCGAGAACGTTTTCAATCAACTTGAAACCCTCCGGCTCGAACCAATTGCTGTCTCCGGTGATGAAAGTGGGGTATTCCATTCCGCCAGCCGCGGAGTCCGGTTCGGGATCGACAATGGTAAGAGATTTGTAGGGATAAGGGCCGTACCATTTTTCAAAGTGATCGAGAGTTTCGCGAATGATGCGTTCGTGGCGCTCGGCCTGGCTCCAATGCGCAGGCTGCATCAGGAAGCGCAGCTTCACGGGACCCATTTGCGCCTGGTAGACGCTTTCGCGCACTTTGAAGCGAGGGCTGGCGGTCCAGGCGAAGTCATGGATGTCGTCGCCGTGATAGGTGAGAGATTTTGTGCCGTCGGTATTGTTCGAACTGGCAACTTCCACGCCGCTGGCGCCGATGACTTGGTTTTGCGGAACAGTGAGCTTCACGTCGTAGACGCCGAAATCAGCAAAGAACTCCGTGGTGGCATGGTATTGATGGCAATTCCAAGCTCCGTGCCACCACACGCCGACTTTCGGAAACCATTGGCCGCCGAGCATGAAGTCGCGTTTCCATCCCGAGCGGGCTTGGGTCTCTGGCATCTGGTCGTGGAAGACGATCTTGAACTGAACGAAAGCGCCTGCGGGAACGGGCTTGGCCAGAGCAAGATCGACGACGGTTTTGTCGTCTTTGTTGCCATCATCGGGAGCGATGAAATGCAATTGAGAAGTGAGATCGCCCTGGCCTACCACTTCGACGCTTTTGATTTCCTCGGAGCCGAATTCCTTGGGATCCCACTTATCGTAGCCGGTATCGCGGCTGCCGTCGCGCTTGGCCTCGCGCACCCAGGTGGAGTTTGGCTGAAAGGCATTTTGGTAAAGATGGAACGGGAAATGGTCGAGCGGCTGGCCGGTGAGATTGTGGTAGGTCAAAATCTCAGTGGCATCGATAGCGTGCTTTGGCGGGTCATACTTGGCGTCGATCCGGTAGTGGACGATGCGCTGCGACATGGGCGTGGGCGAATTGATGGCAAGGGTCGTGTCGGGAATGGCCATGGTGTCGCTCTCGGCGGGGCTTGCGATGCTGACGGCGATGTTGGCTGGCGCAACTTGCGGCGTGGCCGTGGAGGCGGCTTTCTGGCCGATGGTGACGACGGCGACCGAAGCTGACACAGCAACGAGCGCGACAAACTTCCATCGAGTCTGCATGAACGACCTCATTGAAGTGGGATGCGGCTTGCATCATATCGCATGCTTTGAGTTTTCGCGATGCGCGGAACACAGCCGGGCGGGCGACTTTAAAGGGAGAAGGGGCTAATATCGTTTTCGGGTGGCCATTTCCTTGCGTATATTATACGCTCGGTATAGGAGGACCACCACATGCCCGATTCCCTTTCTGATCTAGAACAGCGACGTGAATTTCTTGCTCAGCGCATCGCAGAGCTCGGGGACCTTCGCCCCGGCAGTATTACGGGTACCTCGGGTCGATGCGGTAAGCCAGAGTGTCACTGCCATCAACCCGGTCAGCCGGGTCACGGGCCCAATTTCCGGCTCACCTATAAGGTCGATGGCAAGACCATCTCGGAAGCGTTGCCCACCCCTGCGGCGATCCAGAAAGCCGAGCGAGAAGTGGAGGAATTCCGGAAATTCCAGCAGCTCACTCGTGAGTTTCTCGGAACCAACGCGGAGATCTGCCGTTTGCGGCCTCTCGATGAGAAGGCAGAAACGGAGCGGAAAAAAAAACGGTCGAAGCGATCCGGCAAGAAATCACGCGCGAAATAGAACAGTTCTTGCGGGTGGTGTTCCAGGAGCGGCGCAACACGGGGCGCCTCGATCTGGAAGCGACCGAGATGGCCATGCGCTCGGCTTTACACCGGGCGGGCGCCACTGCGTTGAGCCAACTGCTCCAATTCCCAGCTCCGGGCGAGGAAGGGCGCAGGCTGGCTTGCCCTTGCGGCCAACAAGCCCACTACCGCGAGCAACGCAGCAAGCCCGTGCTGACCGTCGTGGGTCCGGTGGAAGTTTTACGTCCCTATTATTTATGCGCACACTGCGGCGTCGGCCAATTTCCGGTGGATGTCGAATTGGATGTCGAGAATACGGAATTCTCTCCCGGCGTACGCCGCATGCAGGCGATAGTGGGCCAGGAGGCACCGTTCGATCACGGCCGCGAACAGATGAAGGTTCTGGCCGGCCTGGAAGTGACCACTAAATCAGTAGAGCGTACCGCAGAGGCCATCGGAGGCGACATCGCTCAGCGCGAACAAACCGAGATTCACAAAGCCCTGCAGTTGGAACTACCCGTGGTTGCCGGCGAGCCGATTCCCGTGCTGTACGTGCAGATGGATGGGACGGGAGTTCCGGTGGTGAAGAAAGAGACGGTCGGTCGGCAGGGCAAGACGGAAGGTCAGCCAGCCCATACTCGGGAAGTCAAACTGGGATGCGTGTTCACCCAGACGACGTGGGATAAGGAAGGCTATCCAATCCGCGATCCCGATTCCACCACGTACGCCGGAGCCATCGAGAGTGCGGAAGAGTTTGGCCGTCGAATCTATGGGGAAGCCTGGGGACGCGGCTGGAGTCGCGCACTCAAGAAGGTCGTTATCGGCGACGGCGCCGAATGGATTTGGAATCTTGTTGCCCTGCATTTTTCCGACGCCATGCAGATTGTCGATCTCTACCACGCCCGCCAGCATCTTTGGGAGGTCGCGCGCAAGCTGTACCCGAATAACGAAGGGAAACAAAAAGCCTGGATGAAGATCCACCAAAAGCGCCTGCTGGATCGGGGGAAAATCGAAAAGCTGGTTGGTGCACTCCGTTCGATCGACTCCGATAACCCCGAAGTAATGGAGAAGATTCGCACCGAGGCAGATTATTTTGAACGGAATGCAGAGCGCATGCGATACCCTAAGTTTCGCCGCCAACACCTATTTGTTGGTTCGGGCGTCATTGAAGCCGGATGCAAGACGGTGGTCGCTTTCCGTCTCAAGAGGTCAGGAATGTTCTGGACCGTTCGAGGAGCGAACGCGATCCTGGCTCTACGCTGCTGCCATCTCAATGGCGAGTTTGAAAATTACTGGGAGTTACGTCGGGCGGCTTAAGTTCCACTTGTAAGTCGCGCACCCAACACAGCCCGCCTCAGGGACGGCTGGGAACGCTGAATCGTTTCAAGGATCGAGCTAATTCGGGTTGGGCTTGCGCGTGAGCGTCGGGGCGTCGGCGGGGCGTTCCTTGTCGTCTTGACCGCGTTGCGCTTTTTCTCTCGGCTCTTCGGGAGGAACAATCCATTCGAATCCGCCGTTTTCTCCCACGGTTCCTTCGACAAAGTGGGCGTTGCCTGCGAGGAAGGGCAAAGCGGCTCGCAGGAAATCGGCAGCATCCTGCACCAAGGCTTTGTTGGCCTGGCCGCGTTCGATGTGCTCGGCGACCTTGTTGAAGCGAGGATCGGAAGCGCGGAGCTTGGCAATGCGCGGATCGTTCTGCTGGATCAGTCCGATGAGCGGCACTTCCTGGAGATCGGCGGGAAAGCGCGTTTCGACCAGCGTCTTGGCCTCATGTTTTTCCGGCGGGTAGAGCTGCGTGAAGTGGGGCCGGAGAATACGCGTTTGCCAAAAATCGCTGGTAGCGCTTACGGCTACTTGTTCAGCGTGATATTCGATCAGCCAGACTTCGGGACCATAGCCTTGAGGAGCATAGCCAATGAGAATTATTTCGAAGAGAGGCTCTTCAGGCTTGATATCGATTTTGTGATGGAGCTGGGAAACCAATGGGCGAAGTTTTTCCAGAAAGCCGACGCCAATCAGTTCGAGATCGGCATCACCTGTGCCGGGAGGGCGGTAGCTTAATTTAGAGGAGGGGCGAAGGTCGGAAATGTTTTTGTCCATGCGGATCGGCTGAGGCTGCGCGGGAACTTGCCACTCCGAGGCGCCGAAGAAGATGCCGATATGAGAGGAGCCGATGGCGGCCACCCGCGGAGGAACGGACTTGGCTTCCAGCGGATGATCGATGGCGCCGAAGGCGATGCCGTCATTGGCGACGTGGATGATTACGCGGCCGCCAGCAAGATTGGCGACGATTTCGTCTTCCTGGGCGGCGGCGGGAATGGCCATGAGACCAAATGCCGCGATTAGTGTGAGGAGAATACGCATGCGATGCTTCCCTGTAGCTGGTCGGAGCGCTCGGGCTCAGGAAATTAGCATACTCTCATCGGAGGGCGAGTACAGCCTATCTGCGTAGTTCTCCGCAGCCCCGCGATTAGGTAAAATAAGAGTTTAGAAAGCAGAGGGAAAACGGAACTATGGGGCTGCGTAAGCTAAACGGATTGAGACACAAAGGTAAGAAATTAACGGAGATTCTCGACGAGCACGATCGCTTCTGGAAAGGGGCGGGAGTGCGGGCGGACCTGACGGGCGCGGATCTTTCTGGCGCGGACTTGAGCAAAGTGAATCTGGCGGGCGCGATTCTGCGAAATGCGAATCTTGAAGGAACCGATCTGCGTGGGGCGCGGCTGCCGGGCGCGGACTTTGCCGGCGCGCGGATGAAGAAGGCCGATCTTCGCAATACGGACATGACTGAGGCCAGCCTGGCAGGTGCAGATCTGACGGAAGCGCAGGCAAGTGGAGTGGAGTTTTTCCGGTGCGACTTGACCAACGCTAATTTCCATAAGGCGATGCTGCGGAATGCGAATTTCCGCGACGCGCACGTTGATGGAGCGAAGTTTGTCGGCGCAGATATGGGAATTGCGATTTTGCGGGAAACCGATATCAGCAAAGCAGACCTGACCGACGTGGACCTTTCCACGACCCTTATGCCTCCAGGATATGCCGCAAAGAAACAGGGGGCCTAGCTTTGTGATGACGGAATCACCTTGAGCGGCGGGAACGGAGCGGCCATGGAAGATTTCCCGGAGTTCATGAAGCATCCCGCGAACAAAATCGCCATTTCTCAGCAAGCCACGGCAGGGGTTGCGGGATACGTCTTCGACGGCGTGGATGGCAGCCAGATGGCGTTCTGGACATGCCGAGAAACCGCGCAATCGGCGGGTCACACCCACGATTTCGACGAATACATGCTGGTGGTGCAGGGTTGTTACACGCTGATCATTGACGGCGCGAGGATTCCTCTGAAGGCGGGCGAGGAATACATGATCCCGCGCGGAGTGTATCACAGCGGCGAAGTTCTGGCGGGAACGCGCACGATTCACATGTTTGGTGGACGCCGTGCCGACCGCGTGTCTGGCGCTTAACATCTTCGCCATTCGCGGATTTGTCCGGCAAGTTGGCGGAGTTTTGCCGATATAAAATCTGTGTGATGGCAAAAGCCAGCAGTGCATGTTAGCCTCACGCGAAGTCCTCATTTGAAGGCAAACTTGGCTACAACCACAACACAATTGGACCTGCCAGGCCTGCGCGAGCGCGTGCTCAGTGTGCTGCGTGGACTATTGGAGGAGCTCGGTAGTCATGGCGCGATCGAGACGCTTTCCGTGAATTCGAATCTGGATCGCGATTTGGGATTGGGCAGCCTGGAACGGGTGGAATTGTTGACGAGGCTCGAGGCTGCCTTCGATGTACGCCTGCCAGACACCTTGGCGGCGGAGGCGAACACCGCCGAGGAATTGATTGAGGCGATCGGCAAGGCGCCGGGAGCGGCGACGGTCGAGGACGAAGAATCGTCGGCCCCGCGGGCAGCGCTCGCGGCGCAGCGGATGCGAGAGCAGGCTGCAGAGTCCATCTCGGAGCGAGCGGAAACGCTGGTGGAAGTGATCCGTTACCGCGGAATCCATGACGCCAATCAGGCGCACCTGATCATTACGGAAGAGGATGAACAAGGAGAGCGCTCGCAGACACTGACGTTTGGCGAGTTGGCTGGCGCCGCACAGAAATGTGCCGAAGAACTGGCCCGACGCGGCGTGCCAGCGGGCGGACGTGTGGCTCTGATGCTGCCGACTTCGCGGCAGTTTTTCGTTTGTTATGCGGGGATCTTGCTGGCGGGCGCGGTGCCTGTGCCGATCTATCCTCCATTTCGCGCGGATCGAATTGAAGAATATGCGGAGCGGCAATCGGCAATTCTGAACAATGCGAGCGTGTGCCTGCTGTTGACGTTCCGGCGCGCGGAAGCAGTGGCAAAACTGTTGAAGCCGCGCGTGAAATCATTGCTGGACGTGGTGGACGCGGAAAAATTGCTGGAGACCGCGGACAATGAACCGCCACCGGCTCCAGGGGCGTTACCCGCGTTCATCAGCGGCAGCCGCGTGCGAAAAGCCGCCGACCTTGCGCTGTTGCAATATACGTCTGGTTCCACAGGCGATCCGAAGGGCGTGACACTAACCCATGCCAACCTTCTGGCAAACATGCGTGCCATTGCCAAAGCAGTGGAGATTGGGCCGCGCGATGTGGGCGTGAGTTGGTTGCCGCTGTATCACGATATGGGGCTGATCGGGGCGTGGCTGACGTTGCTGCTCTATGGCGTGCCGTTGGTGGTGATGTCACCGTTGGCGTTCCTGACGCGGCCGGAGCGCTGGCTGCAAGTGGTTTCGAAATACAAAGGAACGATCGCGGCGGCGCCGAATTTTGCTTATGAATTGTGCGTACGGAAAATTTCCGATAAGGCGATGGAAGGCGTGGATCTGAGTTCGTTGCGCGCGGCATTGAATGGCGCGGAACCTGTCAATCCAGAGACGCTCGAGCGCTTCAAGAATCGATTCGCGAAGTATGGTTTTCGTGCGGAGGCCATGCTGCCGGTATATGGGCTGGCGGAGGCTTCGCTGGGCGTGACGTTTCCGCCGCTCTACCGCGGGCCGAAAGTGGATCGGGTGGAACGGGAATCGTTCACAACACAGGGGCGCGCTGCACCGGCGCGGGCGGAAGACGAAAATGCAATTGCGTTTGTGTCGTCCGGTATGGCGCTACCGGGGCACGAAGTTGTCATTGCCGACGAGAACGGAAATGCGGCGGCTGAGCGCACCGAGGGATTTTTGTGGTTCCGCGGGCCGTCGGCGACCACCGGGTATTACAAGAATGAAGAAGCAACGGCACAGTTGTTTGCCGGAGGGCCAGCCGGCGGCGCGGGCGAATACCCGTGGGTGAATTCCGGCGATCGCGCGTATCGGGCCGACGGCGAGATCTATATCACCGGGCGCGTAAAGGACATCATCATCAAGGGCGGGCGGAATTTGTATCCGCACGAGGTGGAAGAACTGGCATCGCGTGTGGAAGGAATTCGCAAGGGTTGCGTGGTGGCGTTTGGATTACGAGGCGAAAAAACCGGAACGGAAAAGCTGGTGATCGTGGCGGAGTGCCGGGAAGAAGATCGCGCGAAGCTCGCTCGACTGGTGGCGGCGATCAATGACGAGGTCACGCGAGGTCTGGGGTTGCCGCCCGACCGTGTGGAGTTGATTCCCGCTGGGAGCATTCCGAAAACGTCGAGCGGAAAATTGCGGCGGGATGAGACCAAGCAGCTTTATGTTGCAGGCACGCTGTCGGCGGCAAAGCCGCCGGCGTGGGTGCAGATCGCGCGGCTGGGGACAGGCTCGTTTGTCAAAGGACTCGGCGGGAAGATGCTTGGCGGAATTCGCTCGGTGCTCGAAAAAATTTACGGTGTGTACTTTTTTGTTGTTTTTATCTTGTGGATCATTCCGGCTTGCGCGATCGTGAAGCTGTATAAGGACCACCGCGCGGCGGGGCGGTACACTTCGGCGGCGCTGAAATTATTGTTTGCGCTCACGGGCATTCGCGTAAAGGTAGTTGGCAAGGAATATATGGATACGCCCGGAGCGAAGGTGTATGCGTCCAACCATGCCAGTTATTTCGACGTGCTTCCGTTGATGATGGGATTAGGTGTGCCTTATCGCTTCGTAGCCAAAGGCGAAGTGAATAAGATGATCTTTATCGGCACGTTTTTGAACCAGATGGGGCATTTGTCGTTTGACCGGCACGACGCGAATTCGCGGCTGCGCCAAGTGGATCAGATTGAAGAGTATTTGAAACAGGGCGAATCGGTGTTTGTGTTCCCGGAAGGGACGTTCACACCGGAGGACGGCGTGCGGCCGTTCCAGTTGGGCGCGTTTCGCGGCGCGGTGGCGACCGGAGCGCCAGTGATTCCGGTGTCGCTGGCAGGAACCAGGCGATTTTTGCGAGACCGGACCGTGTTGCCGCGGCCGACACACGTGACGATTACGCTTTCGCCCCCGATTTACCCGGAGCATGTGGCGAACGGCGATCCGAATCAGCTGCAGGCGATTGTACGGCTGCGGGATGAGGCTCGCGAGGTGATCGCGCGGTATTCGGGCGAGCCGAAGTTGTAAGAGTTGGCGCTCGGTCGTTGGCTTGGCGCTTTCGGTTGATTCTTCGGCTAGAGATTGTGGGCATGTTCACGACTTAGCGAGTTAATGTGTAGACGACAGTGATGTGCGTGTCGACTTCAATGGGTTGGCCATCGAGGATCGTTGGGCGATAGCGCCACTCGCGGACGGCGTTCAGTGCGGACTGTAGGAAGAGGGGATCGCCGCTGATTACTTCCAGAGACTGAATCGAGCCGTCGGTGGAAATGATGGCGTGAAGTTCGACGCGGCCATTGCGGCGAAGTTGTATTCCGAGCGGTGGGTAGACAGGTTCGACGCGGCGAATGAGCATAGCCTGCTGCACGGGTGCGCTGATTTGAAGCCGTTCCTTCGGGCGAGCCGGTGTGGCGGGCGGCGTGGGTTGGTGGCCCGAGCCTGGCGTTCCCAGGCCAGGAATTTGCTGGCCATCTGGCGCGCCTGGAGTTCTGGGCTCGTCCGGTGCCGTCGGATCGCCGAGGCGGCTCGAATCGTTCGTGACGATTTGGTTAGGAACGGAAGGCGGCGCACAGAATCGACAAGTGTCCGCTCTACCGGGCCGCGGCTGAATCGTGTTTTTCTGATGATCTGGAGCTCTTCCCGGTGAATACGGCACAGTCGGGACGAAGACGCGGCTGGCGATATTTTCGCCTTTGCTGAACAGCGGGAATAAAACCAGCGCGGTGAGGATCACCATCTGCACCGCGATAGAGAGCAGAAGAGCGCGCTGCCTGCTACGGCGAGCGCGCGATTCCTGAAACGAGTCACCTTCGACCAGACAGCTTCGAAGAGAGCCCATCGATTCTTCCGGAATCGATGGTTGGGGAACGGGAGCCAAGGTCATCACACACCTCCACAAATTTTCAACGAGCTTCGGATTTTGCGGAGCCGGCCTCCTCGGTTGCCTTCAGGAGACCGGCTCCGCTCTCGCAGGGATGTGAGGTGCGCGCGTCCTCTGCAACGTTTGACACCGTGGCGTAGGACAAGTTCCAGGAATAATTAAAAAGTATTAGTGACGACACGGCATAGTGAATCGACCTAGCGAACATAAAGCGAAGCAATGACGGTTTTTGAGCATCTCACGCAATCCTTGCAGCATCCAATGATTTCGAGGGCGGGGGAGGAGGATTGAATGGATAGGCATATTCCGGAAGTTGTCGGGGTACGCCGCACGGGCTGGGCTGCTCTGGAACGCGATCCGCAGAAGGACACGGTGGAATTTCACTGTCCCCATTGCGGAGCGAAGGGACAGAAAAAGGCAAGGCGCGAGCGGGCCGAGTACCGGTTTACGGATGGATTCTTGCAGGATCTTCAGGGAGAAGGCGTGCAGTGCCACTATTGCAAGCAGTCGATGAAGGTGGTGCCAGTGGTGCTGTTGCACGATAACGATGAAGTGAAAAGGTTCGAGGCTATCTTTTCTGAGGAAGTGGAAGAGGTTGCGGCAAGATCCTGAGTAGCACGGCATCATAGAAAAGAAGCGGGGCGTCGATTACGGCGCCCCGCTTTTATTTTGCTTCGACGCGGAGTTGTTGTGCCCTGGATTTAGCGCCAATCGCGGCGGCAGTGAACGTAGGCTTCATGGCGTTCGAATGCCCAGTGACGAGCCGCCGGGCTGTACGGGCCAAAGCGTTCGACGGCCTGCTGGTATCGCATGTTCGTGTAGGACACGCGGCGATTGCACTCGCCCCAAGGGTTGGCTGCTTTGGCTGCGGGAGATCCCGCGGAGAACAAAAAGCCGGCGAGAGCCAGAGCGCCGATCATAGTTTTGCCGAGTGTGGAAGGAAACAACAAAGCGGGAAGTTTCATAACATCCTCCAGTTACGCGCCCGGGCTGGCTTCGGGTAAGCGTCCTAGACAATCAAACACCTGTTTGGTGGAATGGTTGCGAGCAAAAGGCGGGAGAAAAAGAGTTAAAGAGAGGAAGGAGAGGGCGCAGAGGTGTGAGTCCGCGCCCTCCATGGGGTGAGTTGGTCAGGGGTAAGCGAGAAGATCAGTGGTTGTGATCGTGGGCGTCCCAATCGTGATCGCTGTGCCAGGAGTGAGTATCCTCGTCCCACCAGCGATGGTTGTGTTCCCAGCAATAAGAGCGCGCAGTGGCCAACTCCGAGCGCCAGTGTTCTGCTTCAGGACTTTGCGGTCCGTGCTTGGCGATTGCTTCGTGAAGATTATGATCAGCCTTAATCGTACGTTTCTGGCAATCATCATCCGCGCGCACAATTGCTGCACTTGCAAACATCAGCGCTCCTGCAAAAGCGATGGGAGCCAAAACAGAACGTCGAGTCATTAATCGTCTCCTACAATTTTCCCTTTAGATTTGCAGCAACGCTGGGCGAGTCAAGACGCCGTTGATGCAGCGTTATTCAAACTACAGAAGGAAGAAGGGCACGCGGAATACCACAATGCCTTTATTGATAGAAAAGTGGTTACCGGGAGTTTTAGAACGAAAAAAATTCAATAAGCCTGTAAGAAAGGGTCCACTTGCATGTGGTAGCGCTCCAAACCAGAGCGAATGACTTCGAAGGCTTCGTCGACATTGTCGGCAAATTGAAGCTGATCGAATTCGTTTTGATTGATGGTGCCCCAGCGGACCATAGCCTTTAGATTCAAAACATCGTTCCAGTATTTCCGGCCGTAAATAAGGATTAGAGTGTGCTTCGGCATTTTTCCGGTTTGCAAAAGCGTCATCATTTCCCAAAGTTCGTCCATGGTGCCGAAACCGCCGGGGAAAACGATCAAGGCTTTGGCGATTTGCGCAAACCATAATTTGCGCATGAAGAAATAGTGGAAGTTGAAGCTGAGTTCGTGGCTGATATAAGGATTCGCGAATTGCTCGTGGGGCAGCTCGATGGAAAGGCCGATGGATTTTCCGCCGGCTTCGTACGCCCCGCGATTGGCGGCTTCCATGATGCCGGGGCCGCCGCCGGAACAAACGACGAAGCGACGCGGGCGCGGGCCGAGGGACAAAGCCCAAGTGGTAAGCCGGTGCGAAAGCTGACGCGCTTCTTCGTAATAGCGGGACATTTCGAGAGAGCTTTTGGCGTCGCGCAGGGCGACGAGATGGTGCTTCTGCTTGGTTTTCGTCATATTGCCGGTTTTCACTTCTTTGAGCCTCGTGTAGCGCGCCGCAGCGGTCTCGTGGGATTCGATGCGTGCAGAACCGAACATGACGATGGTGTCGCCGATACCTTCCTTTTTGAGTTGCGCTAATGGATGAATGTATTCGGCGAGGATGCGAATCGGGCGAGCCGGGGTGCTTTGCATGAAGGCGTGGTTTTCGTGCGGCGCTTTCGGGGAATGCTGGGGCTTGAGGCGCTTTCCGTCGGGCATGGGCAATCTCCAAATGAAGCGAGTTACGATTGTAGGCAGAGCCTGGACTTCCGGCAACGTCTTTGGCCCGGGATGCGTCGAAAGGAATACGCAACGGGAAAGGTCAATTTTGTGAGTGTGGTGAAGGAAATCGTGAAGAGGATTGCGCCACAGGCGTTCGTGGCAGCGCTGTGCCTGTTGTCCATGGCGTTCTATGCTGACGCGCAAGCGCCGGAAGGACCGATGACGCCACCGCCAGGCACAACGATCCAGAAAACGCCCGCAATCAAATTGCGTACGGTGCTCGTGAATACGCCGGTGACGGTGCGAGACGAAAAAGGGGAAATGGTACACAGCCTGGAAGAATCCGACTTTCGGATTACCGATAACGGCGTGCCGCAGAAAATCACACATTTTGCTTTGGGAGGGGATCCCATTTCGCTGGTCGTGGTGGTCGAGACGAGCGCGCGCATTGGACCGCTTCTTCCGCAAATTCGAAAATCGGGAATATTGATTACGCAAACGGTGACAGGACCGACGGGCGAAGGCGCGGTGGTGGGATTTGACGACGAAGTGCAAACACTGTTGGATTTCACGAATAGTCCGGACGCGATGGAAAAGACCATTGCCGGACTGCGCGAGGGCGGGCGTGGTTCAAAACTGTTTGACGCGATGTCGCGGGCTGTGGCGATGCTGAGCGGGAGGCCGGAAGTTTCCCAGAACGAATTGGGAAAGCGTCGGGTGATGCTGGTAATCGGGGAAGCGCACGATTCGGGTAGCGAAGAAAAATTGGGAGAAGTACTTCGGCGCGCTCAATTGGCGAACATTACGATTTATGCGGTGGGAATATCGGGCGCGAAAGCCGATCTGAAACGAAAGCCGGAAGACAAGTTGCCGCCGAAAGCGACTCCGGATGGCACGTTTGGGATGCCACCACCGCCGGGAACGGTGGAGACTCCGACGACGGAACAGCAGGCGGCAGAGGCCGGGAGTCCAGCCGAGGCGGCGCTTGCGCTCGCAGTGTGGGCGGTGATGCACGCAAAGGATAAGGTGACCGCGCACCAGTTGGAAATTGCGGCGGCGGCGACGGGAGGGCAGCATGTTTCAGCCTGGAAGGACCGCACAATCGAAAAAGTGATCGACGACATGGGCGGAGAGCTGCACTCGCAATACACGCTGACCTACACCCCAAACGGGGATGTGAAGGACGGTTATCACGAAATTAGTGTGACCATAGACCGCAAGGATTTGACGGTGCGGGCGCGGCCGGGATATTACATCGAGCCGCCGGAAAGCTGAGCCTCGAATCCGTGCGGAAGCTGCTAAATACAATCCGACCAATTTGTTTGTGCGGATGTGAGCGCGTATGACAATGACCGAGGCACAGCTTCGTGTTCGGCTGGCGACTATGCAGGATATTCCCGCGCTGCGCGCGTTGATCGAATTGTCGGTGCGCGTTCTGCAACGCACGGATTATTCCGCGGAACAACGGGAAGCGGCGCTGGGGACCGTTTATGGAGTGGATACGCAATTGATTGCGGACAAAACGTATTATGTTGCAGCGGTCGAGGAAGTTTCGAGCACGGAGCGGCTTGTAGCGTGCGGTGGTTGGAGCATGCGGAAGACACTGTTCGGCAGCGATCATGGGCCGAATCGAAACAGCGAATTGCTCGATCCGGCTCGAGACGCGGCGAAGATCCGGGCGTTTTTCGTGCATCCGGAATGGGTTCGGCGAGGACTTGGCACGTTGCTTTTGACGACCTGCGAGGACGCGGCTTATGCGCGAGGATTCCGGCGATTTGAAATGGGTGCAACGCTGACGGGAGTACCGATGTATGCGGCGCGAGGATACAGGAAGGATGAAACGATAGAAGCGCCACTACCTAATGGTTTGGCGCTGACGGTTGTTAGGATGTCGAAGACATTGCGCTAATCGTGCTGCTTTTTCATTCACGCGATGTGTTGCCAGAAGGCGGATTCCTTTGAGGCCAAGAGTGAGTCCTTGCGGGCGTTCCAGCGCAGGAAGTGAGATGTGCGGGTATGCGCGGCATGGTGTTCACGGCTTTCCCATACTTCGTGGAACAGAAATGTGCCTGGTTGATCGGCGCCGCGATGCAGATCGTATTGCAAGCAGCCTTCTTCTTTTCGTGTGGGGCCGATGAGGGCTCGCAGCTCGGCCTCCAGAAGCAAGTGCTGGCCTTCCTTGGCGCGGAGCATCACGACCAGGGTCAGCGCGCCCTTGGGAAGTTTGGTGATTTTGGTGCCGCTCGACTTACGGCGGGCGCGCCGCTTGAGAGACTTCTTCGCTTTTCGTTTGGGCATGTCGGCGGGGATTTTACTCCAAATGCGCCGAAGCGCAATGGGAATTGTAGTGGAGGTCGTGGAGTCGGTTACTTTTCGGCGTCTTTGCGGCCGGCATTCAGGTTGTCGAAGTTCAGCAGGGTATTGAGGACCAGGGCATAGGTGTTCTCGGTTTCGCCGCGGTAGATGGGGTTGATAGAAAAAAGGATGACGTGGCCGGCGCCGCTAGGGACGTCGAGGACGGCGGGATGCTGGGCGATATCGTTGCCGCCTTCGACCAGGCCGGAAATGAGCAGATCTTTCGAGTCGGCGTAGCGCAGGATCACACGGGCGCGGTCGGCTGGCGGAATCACGCGGGGATTATTATCGAGCTGCTCGTCGGTGGGGATGGGAACTTCCCATTGCTCGCGTTCGGGCTCGTCGGGAATTTCAGAAACGGTGCGGCCAACCACATAGTCCGGATCGTCTTTGGTGCCGCGTCCGGTGGGGCGCGAGTTGCCTTCCGGGCCAAGATGGCGGCGACGGGAGCCGAGCATGCTGTTTACGGAAAAAATGGGGCCATTGTCGCAGTAGGCCGAGACTTTTTCGTCGTAGCCGTAGGCGATGGGACTGGCGGCATCCACAAGGCGCGTGCCAACGATCGCGCCGACGATTTTCAACTTTTCGGAATTGCTCGCGGTCACGCCGTTCGCCATGCCGATCGATAGAGCGAATTGGGACGTGTCTGTAGCCGTCAGTAGCACGCCTCCCTTGGCCACGAAGCTCTGCAGTTTGGCGACGCCGTCCCAGCCGAGGCCAGGGCGCATATCCGCCGTGGAATCATTTTTCCCGAGATTGGGCGTTTGCGGCGTGTTTTGCCACGGAAGTGGATTGCCCCAGGACGTGGGCAGGCCTTCGACAATCCTGGTAGTGCTGCCGTTCCAACCGACCGGCGGGAACAAGATCACATCGTAGTTGGCGTTGAGATCCGGAATTTTCGCAAGCGCCTGCGTGCTGATGTAATCGTATGGGATTTGCAATTCGTCGAGGGCAAGCCGCCACCATCCTTCCTCTTGCGTACTGATCCAGGTGTGAATGTAGGCGATGCGCGGAGCGCGGACGGGATGAGTTTTGACGCTGGGCGTTGCGGCAAGAGCTATGGCGCGCAGACCCAGGGATTTGGCGGCGGCATCGAGGTCGGAACGAATGCTGATTCCGATGAGGAAGGTACCACGAGAGAATTTATGGTCGCCGCTCTGGAATGATTCTTCGGCGGCATCGATGGTTGCGCCCTTCAAACGGTAGCGAAGCGTAGCAAGAGCGGGCTCGGCGTGATTGTCGATGGCGTAGAGCGCGCCTTCGCCCTGCACGCCGCCCACGCGGGGCAATTCCGTGACGCGCTCCATGGGAACCGCGAGGATGTTCAGGTCGGCGATGCGCGCGACTTGCACGCCGAAAAGTTCGCCAAGGGTCCAGGCGGTGTCGTCGTAGGGAGTTTTTTGCGGATCGTCGGGACTCCAGTATTGATAATCGAGGAGGGCGTCGGCGACCCGCGAATATGGCTGGTCCATGCGGATCACGTAGCTGCCAGCGGGAAAGCTGCGGCGGGTGGGCGCCGGAGGCTTGGGCGTTCCCTCGCTATCGCCCGGCTTCGCAGGCTTCTTTTCCTTCTTGACGGGAAGCGCCACACTAAATGCTCCCGTTGATCGCGAAATCTCCACGTGCTGTTTGAACATGACGCGCAACAGGTCCGCTTGCACGGTTGAGCGCGGATCATCGGCAGGTAAAACGTACGCCGCCGGACCTTCGGTGGATGGCTTTTGAATGGAGCGCTTGCTCTTCAGATAGAAATTCTTGAGGAACAGACGCTTGTTCTCGTTGAAATAGTGGAGAGAGGTGAGCAGGCCGGTTTCTTCGTAATTGTTGTTATTGCGCTGCGACCACAGCGCCTTGGGCAGCGGCGGATTGGCGCGGTACCAGGTGCGCGAATATTCATCGGGCTCCAGAGTGCGCTCGCGCGTGTCCGCGCCATCGTTGCCAAAGGTTTCATAGAGGCGGCTGATGCCGTTGTGCATCGCGGCGATAAACATCAGATAGCCGGGAGACCAGGTATCGAAGTCACCGTGGGTGAATACGCCGGGCATCCCGAACTTGGTCATATCCGCCACGTTGCGCGAGCCGATCATTTGCCATTCGTCCACGAGAATGGGATCGACCCAGGCGTTGTACGGGCCATCACCGACGGTGTTGTCGTACAAGTATGGAACCGATTCGTGCAGATCGTGGAGCACCTGGGCGTCCCAACCAACGTAGGTATTCAAAACGTTGTCGGTAAGCTTGAGCTTCACGGCCATGGCATCGCGATTGTTGTCGTGGCCGACGTATTTGCCCCAATAGATCAGCGGCGGATAAAAATCCTTCGGGTGCGCAAGATGCCAGCGATAGATATCGACCATGCGATCGCGGCCGTCGACTTCGACAACGGGAGTGATCAGCGTGATGACGCCATCTCGGATTTCGCGGATGTAAGGGCTGTCATCGACCGCGAGGCGATAGGCAAGCTCCATCAACGCGGTGGGAGCGCCGGTTTCGGTCGAATGGATGGTGCCAGTGATGTAATAAACGGGGACGGATTCGGCGACGAGTTTGTCGGCTTCGGCGTCGTTGAGCTGGATGGCGCGGGGATCGGCAAGCTTTGCGAGGCGCTGGTGATTTTGTTCGAGATTTTTCAGGTTGGCTTCCGACGAGATGGCCACGGCAATCATTTCGCGGCCTTCCTCGGTGGTGCCGATGGAGAAAACTTTGACGCGCGGCGTGGCCTTCTCGAGGAGGCGCATGTACTTGTAGACCTCTTCGGCGTAGGGAAGGATTCCGGGAGCGCCGGCGACGTCGCCGAGGACCACTTCAGGAGTCGGAACGGATTTGCTGGCAGGAAGATAGTCGACGAGAGGCGAGGAGAAGTAGGACTCGGTGGTGTATTTGTGA
The DNA here is from genome assembly GCA_963795535.1 of Candidatus Acidiferrales bacterium. GTDB lineage: Bacteria > Acidobacteriota > Terriglobia > Acidiferrales > UBA7541 > Acidiferrum. The sequence continues at coordinate 165,399 of CAWCIG010000015.1, read as the reverse complement.
ATCTTGGCGGTGTAAGCCTCGTCGATGGGTTGCTTAGGATCACGCGCTGGCTGGGTTTCTCCGTCAGCGAAAACGGTGCCGGCCGCCGCCAATGCAGCGCAAACGAGCAGCCCGAATTTCAAGCATGATGGGCGGGGCATAGAGATCTCCTTGAGATGGACGAACCGCGATTCTAGCGCAGATTGCCGGGTAAGGAAAAAAACGCAGGGCGCTCGCTCTACGGCAGAAAGGTAAGGCAAACAGGAGACGGAATGTCTCCCGCCAGCGAAACCTGGCTCAGACGACCGGTGGCCGCGTCGATGCGGAAAACGGCAATGGAGTTTGTATTTTGGTTTTCAGCGAGAAGGAAGTTTCCGGTTGGATCGATCGTGAAATGGCGAGGCTCCTTGCCGCCGGTCGGAAATTCGCCGATGTGCGTAAGCGAGCCGTCCGAGGCACTAATGGAAAAGACCGCGACGGTGTCGTGGCCGCGGTTGGAAGCGTAAAGCCATTTGCCATTGGGATGAACGTTGATTTCGGCGTCATCATTGCGGCCTACGAAATCGTCGGGCAGCGTCGAGAGAACCTGGAATTGGAAGAGCGTGCCTTTTGCCGCGTTGTAGGTGAACGCGGTGATGGTGTTGCTGAGTTCGCTGACGACGTAGACGAATTTACCGCTGGGAGAGAAAGCCACGTGGCGGGGGCCGGAACCGGGAGTGAGCTTGGCCGCAGGCGGATCGTTCGGAGTGAGCGTGCCCTTGGTGGCGTCAAACCGGTAGCTGAGGATGGCGTCGAGGCCGAGATCGGATACGAAGACGAAGCGATTGTCCGGCGAAACTTGCACCCAATGGGCATGCGGCGCTTCCTGGCGTTCTTTGTTGGGGCCGAGGGCGCCGGCGTCTTTCACGTTGGCGGTATGCTCGCCGAGTTTGCCGTCGCGAAGAATCGGAAAAACGACCACGTTGCCGGAAGTGTAGTTTGCGGCAAAAAGATACTTACCGGTTTTATCGAACGAAAGATAGCAAGGATCTTCGCCTAGAGCGGAAAGCTGATTCAGTTGCATCAGTTTGCCGGATTTGGCGTCAACGGAAAATGCCGTGACGGCGCTCTCCTTGCTGTTTTCATTGGCGGCGTAGGCGAATTTGCCGCTGGGATGAATGGCGACCCAGGAAGGGCTGGCGGTTTCGGCAGCGAGGCCTTTGGGGATGAGCATACCAACCGAAGAATCAAAATCGACTGCATAAATGCCCTTGCTGCCGGTTTTGCCGGTGTAAGTGCCGACGAGAGCGAGGTGATGGGCCTTCGAAGCAGGCTTTCGCGCGGCAGTAATGAATGCGAGAGCGAACAGGGGTAGAGAAACAACCAGGAAGGCGAACAGGCGTCGTGTAATTTTCATGGGAAGTAGTGTATCGCGGTTTTTGGAACGCGGCAGCGTGGTGCGGGGCAAAATCGCGCGGACTTGGGGCACAGCAGCGCTGCGCCCCTACCCATGCGCGATTACTTCTTCTCTTGTTCGTCTTCCTCGTGGAGGACGGCGGCGGCGGCAACGGAGTCGTCGTCATCGAGGCGGAGGAGGCGAACGCCTTGCGTGGAGCGGCCGGCTTCGCGAATTTCGTTGGCGTGTACACGGATGACCTTGCCGTGTTCGGTGATGATCATCACGTCGGACTCTTCGGTGACCTGCAGGGTGGCGACGACGGCGCCGTTGCGGTCCGTGGTCTTCATGTTGACGACGCCCTTGCCGCCGCGCGAAGTGATGCGGTATTCGGCGAGGGCGGTGCGCTTGCCGTAACCCTTTTCGGCGACGGTGAGCATGAGCGTGGTCAACGAATCCTTGATGTGCTCGTTTTCGAGTTCCTCAAGGTTCTGGCTGGTTTGCTTGTGTTCCTTGGCGATGATTTCGAAGTCGGGCTGGACGGCGTCCATGCTGACGACGTAATCCTCCTTGTCCAGATCCATGCCATTTACGCCGCCTGCGTTGCGGCCCATCGGACGCACTTCGGTTTCGCGGAAGAGGATGGCCTGACCTTCGTGGCTGGCCAGGAAAATCATCTTCTTGCCGTCGGTGAGCTTTGCGCCGATGAGTTCGTCCTTGTCTTCGAGGTTGATGGCGATGATGCCTGTGGAACGCGGATTGGAAAATTCGGTAAGCGCGGATTTTTTCACGGTGCCGAACTTGGTCGCCAGGAACACGAAGCGGCCTTCTTCTTCCAGGTTCGTGGCGGCAACGAGCGCGGTGAGCTTTTCGTCTTCCTGGAATTTTACCAGGTTGGCGATGGCCTTTCCTCGCGTGGCAGCGGCAGCTTCGGGAAGTTCGTAAACTTTCAGCCAATACACGCGGCCCTTGGACGTGAAGAGCAGGATGTAGCTATGCGCCGAGGCGATGAACAGATGCTCGACGAAATCTTCTTCCTTGGTTTTGGCGCCGATGCGGCCCTTGCCGCCGCGAGACTGGTGGCGGTAGGTTTCCGCGGGCGTGCGCTTGATGTAGCCGGCATGGCTCACGGTGATGAGCATGTCGGTGTCAGCGATCAAATCTTCCAGCTTGATTTCGTCGACCTTGTCCACAATCTGCGTGCGCCGATCGTCGCCGTAAGTTTTCTGGACGTCCTTGAGCTCGCCGATGATGACGGCCTTCAGTTTCTTTTCGCTGGAAATGATTTCTTCGAGCTCAGCGATCTTTTCGCGGATGGATTTCAATTCCTTGAGAATTTCGTCTATGGAGAGCTGCGTGAGGCGGTGGAGTTGCAGTTCGAGGATGGCGTCGATCTGCGTATAGGAAAGGCCAAGACCTGAAGCGCGGCCGGCGGCTTCAATTTCGGGAGCGCCTGGGAATTTGTATTTGCGGCCGTCGAGCTTTACACCCGAAATTTTCTTGGACTTGCCGTCTTCGGAGATGGTGATGTCCTGCTCGGTGAAATACTTGAACAGGTTTTCCTTGGCCTCGGCGCGGCTGGTGCTGCCGCGGATGATGCGGATGACGGTGTCTAGATGATCGAGAGCGATCTGGTAGCCGACCAGGATGTGTTCGCGTTCCTGGGCTTTGCGAAGGTCGTAGCGGGAACGGCGGAGGATGACATCGCGGCGATGATCGATGAACAGGCGGATGAACTCAAGCAGTCCCATTTCGCGCGGCTGGCCGCCGACGATGGCCAGCAGGATCATGCCGAAGGATTCCTGCATCTGGGTGTGCTTGAAAAGATTGTTGAGGATGAGCTGGGATTCTTCGCCGCGCTTCAGCTCGATGACGATGCGCATGCCATCGCGGTCGCTTTCGTCGCGAACATCGGAAATGCCTTCAATTTTTTTGTTGGAAACGAGATCGGCGACGCGTTCGATCAGGCGGGCTTTGTTCACCTGGTAGGGAATTTCGGTGATAACGATATTCTCGCGGTCTTTGCCGGATTCCTCGATGGCTGCTTTGGCGCGCATCGTGAAGCTGCCGCGGCCGGTTTTGTAAGCTTGCTCTATGCCCTCGCGGCCGGCGATGTAGCCGCCCGTGGGAAGATCGGGGCCCGGGACGAACTTCATCGCTTCCTTGAGCGTGAGTTCGGGCTTTTCGATCATGGCGATAGTGGCGTCGATTACTTCGCGAAGATTGTGCGGCGGAATGTTGGTGGCCATGCCGACGGCGATACCGCTGGCGCCGTTGACGAGAAGATTCGGCACACGCGTCGGCATGACGGTGGGCTCTTTCTCGGTTTCGTCAAAGTTCGGAATGAAATCGACAGTTTCCTTCTCGATATCGGCGAGGAGTTCTTCCGCGATTTTGGCGAGGCGTGCTTCGGTGTATCGCATCGCCGCGGGCATGTCTCCATCGACGGAGCCGAAGTTACCCTGCCCGTCGACGAGCGGGTACCGCATGTTGAAATCCTGGGCCATGCGGACCAGGGCGTCGTACACCGGGGCGTCACCGTGCGGATGAAATTTGCCAAGAACTTCGCCGACGATTTTGGCGCATTTGCGATAGGGCTTGGTGGAGGTGAGGCCGAGCTCGTACATGCCGAACAGAATGCGGCGATGCACGGGCTTGAGGCCGTCGCGGACATCGGGAAGCGCGCGCCCGATGATCACGCTCATGGCGTAATCGAGGTACGACTTCCGCATTTCGGCTTCGATGTCGACCGGCAGGAGAATGGATTGATTCTGTTCGTCAGCCATGTGTCCTCTTCGTTCTTATCCTTGCGTTACGCGCTCCAACACGTAGGCTTTCACCGTGTCGAAGGCATCGGCCGCGTTAGTGAAACGGCGCGGCGCGAAATCCACTTCCATTTGCTGCAGAAAGGCTTCGCACGAGGCTTCGTTTTCGAAAGCCACCGCTACGCCCTTCTCGTTATCCGGAGTCGCGGTGGGCGTGCTGCGAAATTCGCTCACGCTTAGTCCACGCAGCCCCGGCAATGTCGTCCAGCCCAACTGGTAAATCATTTTTCGGGTTAGATGTCCAAATTCACTACGTCGAGGGCGTTGTCTTCGATGAACTTCCGGCGATCCTCGACGTTTTCACCCATCAGCGTGGTGAAGATTTTTTCGGCTTCGACCACGTCCTCCAGTTTCACCTGGAGCAAAGTGCGCGTATCGGCGTTCATGGTGGTTTCCCAAAGCTGCGTGGGGTTCATTTCGCCTAGACCCTTGAATCGCGTGATGGTGAAATCCTTCTTGGCATCCTCCATCACGTAGCCGAGAACATCGCTGGCCTTTTCTTTCGTGGCTTTGTCACCATTGCGCGTAATCAGGAAGGGCGGCTTGTTGTACTCCTCGACCTGTTTGGCGAGGGCGCGCAGGCGCTTGTAATCGGGGGTTGAGGCGAGTGCCCAGCTGATCTTCTGATTGCCGGGCGCACCGAACTGAATCTCGTACAGGCTGTGTTCTTCGTCGAAGGCCACTTTGCCTTCGAGTTTGAGCTTGGCTTTGTCGATTTCCTTCAGGAGCTTCTCGAGCGCTTTTTTATCCTCGAACTCGGTTTTCTTATCGAGTCCGTGTTCGGCCAACACTTCGACGAGGCCATTTTCTTTCAGGCGGCGGCCGAGTTTCGCGGCCATTGCGTCGTATTCCTGGATGTTCAGCAGGAAGCTGGTAAGCCCGGCGCCCTGGAGCATCACGCCTTCCTTGGCCTTCACCACGTGGTCTTCCGTAGCGCGCTTCATCAGTTCGCGGGCAAAGTCGCGTTCGTCGCGGATATAGCGCTCGGTCTTACCACGCTTCACGCGATACAGCGGCGGCTGGGCGATGTAAATGTGGCCGCGATCGATGAGCTCTTTCATGTGACGGAAGAAGAAAGTGAGCAAAAGCGTGCGGATGTGCGAACCGTCGACGTCGGCATCGGTCATCAAAATGATTTTATGATAGCGAAGCTTGCCGGCATCGAAATCGTCCTTGCCAATACCGGTGCCGAGCGCGGTGATAATGGCGCGAATTTCTTCGTGGCCAAGCATCTTGTCGTAACGCGCTTTTTCGACGTTTAGGATTTTGCCCTTGAGCGGCAAGATAGCTTGATATTTGCGATCGCGGCCCTGCTTGGCGGATCCGCCTGCGGATTCGCCCTCAACCACGAAGAGTTCGCAACGCGCAGGATCGCGCTCCTGGCAATCGGCCAGTTTTCCGGGGAGGCCGCTGGAATCCATGGCGGATTTGCGTCGAGTGAGTTCGCGGGCTTTGCGGGCGGCTTCGCGTGCTCGGGCGGCGTCAATACACTTGCCGATGATGCGGCGTGCCACGGTTGAGTGTTTATCAAACCATTCGCCGAGCTTTTCGTTGACGAGTTGCTCTACATCGCCCTTGATATCGCTGTTGAGTTTGCCTTTGGTCTGCCCTTCGAATTGAGGCTGCGGCAGACGAACGCTGACAACGGCAACCAGGCCTTCGCGAACGTCATCGCCCGTGATGGTGACTTCGTCTTTCTGCTCTTTCAGCATGCCGTTGGCAGAGGCGAAATTGTTGATGGAACGCGTGAGAGCCGAACGAAAGCCGGACAGGTGCGTGCCGCCATCGACGGTGTTGATGGTGTTGGCGAACGAAAAGACATTTTCGCCATAGGTATCGTTGTACTGCAGGGCAATTTCGATTTCGACGTTGCCCTTCTTGCCTTCCATGTAGATGGGCGAATCGTGCAGCGTGGATTTTCCACGGTTGAGATGCTTGACGAATTCCGCGATGCCGCCGGTGAAACGAAACTCGGCGGACTTTTCCGTGCGCTCGTCAGTCAGCGTGATCTTCAGGCCCTTATTGAGAAAGGCGTATTCGCGGAGGCGGGTGGCAAGCGTGTCAAAACTAAATACCGTTTTTTCAAAGATCGTGCCGTCTGGATGGAATGTAACCTTTGTGCCGGTCTTGCGCGTCTTTCCGGTTTGCTTCAGCTTGCTGGTGGGCTTGCCCTTTTCGTAGGTCTGTTCCCAAACGGCGCCGTCACGCTGAATTTCCAGTTCCAACCAATCGGAAAGGGCGTTGACGACGGAAACACCGACGCCATGGAGACCGCCGGAAACTTTGTACGTGTCGCTATCGAATTTGCCACCGGCGTGAAGAACCGTCAGAACTACTTCCGCGGCTGGGCGCTTTTCCGTGGCGTGCATATCGACAGGAATGCCGCGACCATTGTCCACGACGGTGACGGAGTTGTCGGCATGCACGGTGACGTTCACTTCATCGGCGAAACCGGCCATGGCTTCGTCGACGGAGTTATCCACCACTTCCCAGACGAGGTGATGCAAACCCATTTCGCCAGTCGAGCCGATGTACATCGCGGGACGCAGGCGCACGGCTTCTAGCCCGCCGAGCACCTTAATGGATTTGGCGTCATATTGGTGACCGCCCTTGCCCGTCACAGTTTCTTTGTCGCCCATGTGATCTCCTGATGTACGTGCCTACGGCAACCCGTTCAAGTGGGAATTCCCCGGCGCACAACGGGGATTCCGACGGCGATGGTGCAAAAGCAATTTTTGTGAAGCCAGGAAGGCGTGGTGTTGGCTATCCCCATGCGTCGCCTCACCCTTTGACCGCGATCTCGCTGGGGCTAGATCGAAGCTCGTAGGGTTCCTGCTTCATCCCGTCCCGCGCTCCGGGACGTGGCGAAGACTTATGCTCTCCAGGCTGCCGACCAGCCCCTGGCGCAGGGCTCTTTACGGTCAACAACACCTGGCGGACGTGTCGATTTGGAGGAAAAAATTGCGAATCGACAACACTGCAATTTTACTGGAAAAGCGGTATTTTCTCAAGGGGTAGAAGTGGGGTTGTGGATAAATAAGTACAGTATTTACAGATGATTATGGGCTATTCGCGAACAGCACCAGCCGTCTTTAGCGAGCGGGTGTCGAGCGGAATCCTATCCGTTTTTTTTTGAGGAACGGGCGGGCAGCATTTGCGGAATGGTCGCAGAAACCGCCTGAAATCTGGAGTCGTATTTACGTTACCACGACCCGCATTTCCTTGAGATCACAATTTATGGTTTCAAACCGAACGAGAACAAATCAAATGCGCATGGGCATGATGACGTAACGGTAGCGGTAGCTTTCGTCGGCGAGCGGACGCATCTGGCCAGCGGATTGTTCGTCTTTCAACTCGATGCTGATCGGACCATCGGCGGCCGCGGCCAGGAAATCGAGCATGTAAGTGGAATTAAATCCGATGGAGATGGGATCGCCTTTGTATTCCTTGTCGATCGATTCCCTGGCTTCGCCATACTCGGGGCTGGATGCGGAAATTTCCACGCCTTCGGTCGACACTGCGAGCTTCACCGCATGCGAACGTTGGTCGGCCAGTTGGGAGACGCGACGTACCGCATCGGTCAACTCCGTGCGCTCGAGGACCACCGTCTTGTTGTTCTCTCGTGGCAAAACGGCTTCGTAGTTTGGGAATTGGCCGGTCAGAATTCGGGAGATCAGCAGGCGATGGCCAACCTGAAAGAAGAGATGGCTCTCGTCCTTGGCAAATTCCATTTGCGCGTCTGAGCCCGCCGCAGCCGAAAGCTTTTCCACTTCGTCCATGGCTTTCTTCGGAATCAGCACGCGGACTTCACCATTGAGGCCGCCGAGCTTTTGGTCCGTCTCGGCAAGGGCCAAGCGGTGGCCGTCGGTGGCAACCATGGCCAGGGTGTCCGGCTTGATGATCAAGAGGCCGCCGTTGAGGGTATAGCGCGATTCTTCCATCGAAATGGCGAATTTTGTTTTGGCGATCAGGCTTTCTAACACCGTAGCGGGGATTTTGACCAACGTGTGCGGCATCGCAGGCAGAGCGGGAAAATTTTCCTTGGCCATGCCGACCATTTTATATTTCTTTTTGTCGCTGACGATTTCGATCCAGTGATTATCCAGAAGTTTGAACTTGATCTCGCCTTCAGGGAGGAGACGGATAAGTTCGAGCAGCTTTTTGGCGGGGATGGTGCCAGCTCCCTCTTTTTTGACCTTGGCTTCACAGGACGTGCGAACGCTGAGCTCCAAGTCAGTGGCCGTAATGGTCAGGCGAGTACCCTTCGCTTCGACCAAGAGATTCGAAAGAATCGGGATCGTGGTCTTGCGTTCGACAACACCTTGAGTCGTGGTGAGTTCATTGAGCAGCGCTGATTTGGTTACGCTGAATTCCATCGATTGGGTTTCCTCGCGGACAGTTCCAGTTGCGGTCATGTTTTCTCCGGTACAGAAGTACCGCTAGCGTACTGTACTCGTTTTTTGCCCAAGTATAAAGGGCCGAGAGCGAAAAAGAGCGGTGGAAATGGGGTTTGTCGAGAAATTCATCGGGAGGATCGCGGAGTTTCTCGAACCGGGAGGGATTCCCGGATTGGGACTTTTTCACAGCTCCACATACACAACAGTCTTCACAAGTAATTTTTTTAAATAGAAACTTTTGGACCTTGTTGTTGTAATGACTGCTGTGGATTGGTGGAAAAGTGTCCATAACGAACACCTGCACGCATTTTTGTCGACATGTGTGCAGAGGAAATTTTCGCGGGCGTTCGGAAAACTCTCTGTTTCCTGAAAAGAGATTCCCGGACGCAAAATTCTTCAACAAAGCGTCCGCAGTATTCCCACGCGATCCCCACATGTTCTCCACAAGCGATCCAAGTGACCAAACTGTGCGACGTTCATCCAACGTGATGCGCGCCACAACAAAATTTGCACAAACAGAGTGCGCGAGAAGTCTGGAATTCAAGGAGCGGCAGAACATGGCCAAGGTTTTTGTAACAGGTGCGAATCGAGGATTGGGGCTGGAATTTGCGAGGCAGTACGCCGCGGATGGTTGGAAGGTGTTGGCTGCCGTCCGCGAGCCGAAAAAAGCGAAGGAGCTAGGGGATGTGGCAAAGAAATATTCGAACGTGGAGATCCACCAACTGGATGTCACGGATGAAAAATCCATCAAGGATCTTGCGCGAGCGCTCGATGACCAACCAATCGATGTTTTGATCCACAATTCCGGCGTTTATCCGCGTGAAGGCCAGAAGGTCGGAGAAATCGATTACACCGGATGGCGGGCGGCGTTTGAGACGAACGTCTTCGGTCCCATGCGCGTCACCGAGGCGTTGCTTAAAAATGTGGCGGCCAGCGAGCGCAAACAAATTGCTGCCATCAGCAGCAGTATGGCGTCGCTACGCGGCGTCGAAGGAGGCTCTGTGGGGCAGGCCGGCACGTCCTATCAATACCGCAGCAGCAAAACCGCGTTGAACATGGCGCTATCCATCCTGGCCAAAGAATTGGAGCCCCGCGGCATCAGCGTGACGCTGCTTGATCCTGGCTGGGTGAAAACGGACATGGGCGGCCAGCACGCGCAGCTTACGCCAGAGCAAAGTATCGGCGGGATGCGCAAAGTGCTTGCCGGCGACCCGCAACAAATTGCAGGAAAGTTCGTCGGTCACGATGGCCTAACGCGGCCCTGGTAGGGCGCGGGCGGGAAACCGTAATTTTAGAGCGTGACTATTGAAGCGCGTCCATCAGGCGGGTGATGGTGCGGTTTAGTTCCTTGTCGGAACGTCGCAACTCTTCGATCTTGTTGATAGAGTGCAGCACCGTTGTGTGATGCTTACCGCCGAATTGCCTCCCAATTTCCGGGAGCGAAGCGGTGGTGAGCTGCTTGACGATGTACATGGCCACCTGGCGCGGAAAGGCGATGGCGCGGGTGTTGCTGCGGATCTTAAGATCCTGTTCGCGCAAGTTGAAATGTTCGCTGACGCGCTTCTGGATCAGGTCGATGGTGACGCGCTTTTCCTGGGAAGCGATGATGTTGCGAAGAACCTGCTGAGCGGTGGCTAAAGAGATGGCCGTGCCAGTCAGCGAAGCGTAAGCCATCAGACGCGTCAAAGCGCCTTCCAGTTCACGCACATTCGATTTAATCGCGCGGGCGATGTATTCGGCAACTTCATCCGGAAGATGAAAGCGGTCGTTCTCCGCTTTCTTCTGGAGGATGGCGATCTTGGTTTCAAGATCGGGAGGCTGAATATCGGCGATCAAACCCCATTCGAAACGGGAGCGCAAACGCTCTTCAATGGAATTGATATCCTTCGGAAGGCAATCCGAGGAAATGACGATCTGTTTCTGCTGTTCGTATAAGGCGTTGAAGGTGTGGAAGAACTCTTCCTGGGTGCGCTCCTTGCCGGCGATGAACTGGATATCGTCGACGAGAAGTACATCGACGGTATGAAAGCGATCACGGAAGCTGATCATACGGTCGAAGCGCAGCGAATTGATGACCTCTATGGTGAACTTTTCGGCGCTGACATAGCTGAGGCGCATCGCCGGATTGCGCTTCTTGATCGTGTGCCCGATGGCATGCATCAAGTGCGTTTTGCCCATGCCCACCCCGCCATAGAGAAACAGCGGGTTATACGCCTTCGAAGGCTGCTCGGCGACAGCGCGGGAAGCTGCGTGGGCAAATTCGTTGGACTTGCCGACCACGAAGCTGTCAAAGGTGTAGCGATTATTTAGCTGATGATCGCTGCTTTCAAAATCAAGCTTGGACTGCTTGGCGGCCGTCGCCGCGGGCGTAGCCTGCACAGGCTCTTCCTCGGTGCATACGTACTGAACCTTGGTGTTCGGCGTGCCCATCTGGTGGAACACAGCCTTGATGATTTCGCCGTAGGTGCGAGTCAGGACCTGGCGGAACACGGCACTAGGAATCTGGACGAACAGAGTGTCGCCTTCCTGGCGGCTCAGCCGCGTGGGCTGGAACCAGGTGGAATAGGTGTTGATGCTGACTCTGGATTTGATCAGGTCCAGGAACTTATCCCAGACACTGAGGGCAGCGGCTTCACGGCCAATTTGGGTAGCAGTCGTCATCGTCATGAGAGAATTCAAACAATCAAACAGCACTATATTTCCACAGGTGTGAAAAACCTGTGGAAAGACATTTCAGCCCTAAAGCATCACGCCTTGGAGTTCTTGCCCGCGCAGGAACGAATGTTTTTATGCCCCTGTGGTTCCGCGCAGCCCGTTCAGATTTGCAGGACCACGTTCCTCTGAATCAAACTGGATGGATTCTCGCGCACTGTCTCGGTTGGAGCAAGCGAAAAGTGTGCCAAGCCCAGTACTAACGTTCACATGGCATTCACAACTTTTCCACAAGCACCGGAAATGTGCAAGTGCCTAAAAAATACGACGAAAATACGGGAATTTGCCGATAGAGAAAAACACTCACGCAAGAAGTGCACCATAATGGTGCAATCGTGCCTGAGGAAAACTCGGGTAATTTTTTAGTGTTTTTTGTCCGGACGGTGAAACTCATAGACACCCAGAGGGTCTGAGCCGATCAACAAGCGATCGGGTTCGACCACGATAATGGTTGCGTCGAGGGGCAAACCCTTCGGCGTGTACATCTGATATTCGGAACGGCGGACGCCGTCTTTGTCAAAGTGCACAAGCGTATTGTGCAAACCCATCCAAAGATCGCCATCGACTTGGTCAATGCCAAACGCCGTGAGGATGGGGCGAAAATTCGGTGGCTCGGAATCTCCTTCCTCGCGGTCGATGGCCTTGCGGGTCGATGACGCTTCCGGGTACGCGTCGACACCAGTGAACGCAAATTCCTGGCTGGCGTTGCCGAAGCGGTCGTACTTGCGGACAAGAGGCTCCGGCATGTAGGTGAAGCCAAAATAAATGTGACCCTGCGCGTCTGACGATATGCGGCCGCGGTTCAGATATTGATCGATGTCCTGGCGAGAGGACAGAGACTCGATGTCGCCGAACTCTGTGTCCAACTTTCCATCCGGTCCGTAGACGGTGACGTGATGAGATTGCTGCAGCGTTGTGACTGCCACTTGGCCTTCGGGCAACACCGCCAGCGATAGCAGCGAATTCGCCGGAAAGGAGCGCAACTGCTTGCCATCGGGCGCGAATTCGGTGATGAGGTTGTAGCCGCTGTCGGCAACATAGACGTTGCCTTGGGCGTCCACGTCGCAATCTTCGCCAAACGCGATGGCGGCGCGGCCGGCTTTGTTGGTTACAGGAGCCGGTGGAGGAGCACCGATCACGGAAATTTGCTTGCCGGTGGGATCGAAGATGGCAACGCCTACCGAGGGAGACGCCAGAACGTAGTAATTACCGTTGGCCGCGTGGCGAACGGCGCGCAAGCCGGGACCGATGGTCGGAAACACCCGGCGCGTGGCCGTTAAGTCATCATCGATCTCTGAGGCATTGACCCACAGCGTGCCGGCGATGGGCAAAAGAGCAGCCGCGAGGGCAAACGTGCTGATCCATTTCCGCATGGTCTGTCAGATTACTCCAGCAATCCAGTGGTTGCTTGCGGTTTAGTCCAGACGGAGACGGATACGCGCGATGGACTTGGCCCGCAGGCGGCCGGCCTGGTTCCGAGGTCCCAAATCGTCGGTTTCAATCAGTACCGCATTCAACTGGATATCTCCAGTGGCCACTTCAAAGCGCGTGGGTAATCCGTCGATGAACTTCTTGATAATGGCGGTGCGCTCCATGCCGATGATGCCGTCGTGCGGGCCGGTCATGCCGACGTCGGTGATGAATGCTGTGCCTTCGGGGAGCACGCGCTCATCCGCGGTCGTAACGTGCGTGTGCGTGCCCACGACGACCGTTGCGCGCCCATCCAGGTACCAGCCGAAGCCGATTTTCTCGCTGGTGGTTTCAGCGTGGATGTCGACGAGAACGAAGTCCACGTCCGGCGGAACTTTGGCGAGTTCGTTGTCGGCTTTCTTGAAGGGATCGTCGTTGGGAGTCAGGAAAATACGGCCCTGCACGTTCAACACGGCAAATTTCAGGCCATTTTTGGCGGTGCCCATGTACAGGCCGGCGCCTGGATTCGCTTCGGGAAAATTGGCGGGGCGCAGCAAGCGCGGCTCATGCGGGATAAACTCGAAAATTTCTTTGCGATCCCAACTATGATTGCCGCCGGTGAGCACGTCGACGCCGTGTTGCAACAGTTCCTCCGCGATCCGCGGGGTGATGCCGAATCCCGCGGCGGAGTTTTCGCCGTTGGCAATGACCAGGTCGATGTGCTGGTGCTCGACGAGGTCGGCGAGCCGGTCACGAACAATCTGGCGGCCGGGCGAGCCCACGATGTCGCCGATGAAGAGAACGCGCATGAAACGTTATAAGTCCTAAGTTCTTAAGTTTCTAGTTCCAAAATCGTGTAACCGACGCAAGCTAGCCGGTAAGGCAGAAATCTGCCATGCACCCTGGCCTAACTTATTACTTGAAACTAATGACTAAAGACAAGAATGGAGCGGACTGCTGGGCCGTGGGAAGCTGGGCCGTGAACCTCTGAAATAGGTGGGCACCACGAGTCAGCCATTAGGCTTTCCTGCCCCGGCCGCAAGTCTCGCCAGGAGACTTGCCGACGGGACAGGCCGTGCACACAAGCTGACTATCCGCAGCACCCCAGAGATTCGTTACGGTTCAAACGGCTTTCGCGTCCTCACCTGCTTCGAAGTACCGCTCCACAGCGTATTATCCCCCGAGTGCGGCTTGGCGTCCAACCGGCGCGGCTAGCAAGTGCAAAAGCTTTAGCTGACCGGTTGAACAGGCGAAGAGTAGAATGGCCACGTCGAGGAGAGGTTCGCAATGGCAAAGATCCATGTTGTTGTGGCGGTCCTTGGAATTTGTTTGCTGGTCGTGTCCCTGATTTCCGCCCGGCCGGCCGCGGGCCAAGCCGACACTCTGCAGTCCCATCTCGGCAAGGTAGATTTTCCGACGAGTTGCTCGGCGGAGGCGCAACCGCTGCTCGACAAGGGGCTGGCGCTGTTGCACTCCTTCCAATACACGGAGGCGCGCCAGACGTTCGAGGCGGCCGAGGCGAGTGACAAAAAATGCGCGATGGCGCACTGGGGTCAGGCCATGTCGCTATACGAGCAATTGTGGGAGTTTCCCGACGACAAACAGTTGCAGGAAGGCCACAAACAAATCGAGCTAGCTCGAAAGTTGGGGCCGGAAACGGCGAAGGAGCAAGGATTTCTGACCACCGCAGGTGTGCTCTATCAGGAAAAGGCCAAGCTCACGCACGAGGAGCGCGTCAAAGCATATTCAGCAGCGATGGAAAAATTCCACGAACAAATGCCGGACGATGTGGAAGTCGGAGCATTCACGGCGCTGTCCTTGGTGGCGCTGGCGGAAGAAGAGGATGTGCATAGTCTGGCGAACCAGGAAAAAGCGATCGCAATTCTGAATCCGCTGTTTGAGAAATACCCGGACCATCCGGGCGTGGCTCACTATCTGATTCACGCGTGTGATCGGCCGGAGCTGGCCCCGCAGGGGCTGGCCGCGGCGCGACGTTACGCGGAGATCGCGCCGGATTCCGCGCACGCCATCCACATGCCGTCGCACATTTTTGTGCGATTGGGGTTATGGCAGGACTCGATCACTTCGAACATCGCTTCGTGGGCTGCGGCGCGGCGGACGGCGGAACAACACAAGTCGGAAGCGCATTATCAGACGCATGCCATGGATTACCTGAATTATTCCTACCTGCAGAGCGGCCAGGAAGCGAAAGCGCGCAGTGTGATTCCGCAGATGGACCACGTTGTGGGAGCGGATCATGAGTCGATGCAGCAGCGCGGCGCGTACCTGGAGGCTCGCACAGCGCTGGAGCTGCATCAATGGAAGGAAGCCGCGAATGTTAAGGTGCCGGACATTCGGGACGACGAACAGGACAGCGCGCATTGGGCGCGCGCGATTGGAGCAGCGCGAAACGGAAATGTGGCCGAGGCGGAAACCGAGGTAAAGGAGTTGGCAAAGAGCGTGACTGCGAGAGAGGCGCGCTCGCGGAAAGCCGGTTACGTGGTGTCCATCGAAAAAGCCACGGACTTGAGGGAAGCGGAAGCGTGGCTGGCCTACGCGCAAGGAAAAACGGACGACGCGCTGGCGGAATTGCGCGCGGCGATCGGACGCGAGGAGAAAAATGGAGGCGAATCCGTGATCATTCCGGCGCGCGAGATGCTTGCGGACATGCTTGCCGAAGCAAAGCGATCTTCCGATGCGCTGGCACAGTACAAAATTGTGTTGAAGAACGCACCGAACCGGTTTGACGCCTTGCTGGGTGCCGGACGCGCGGCCGAAGCCGTCGGAGACAAAAGCGGCGCGCAAACTTTCTATGCTGACTTGATGAAAATGTGCGGGCCGGGCGCGGACCGTCCGGAATTGGCCGAAGCGAAGACGGTCGTCGCGCTGCAATAGGGGCGGCAGGTATCCCCCTTGCCACAGTGCTAACAGGCGTGTAGATTTCCGCGGTGCTGGTAAGAGGTCTAATTCGCTCCCTGTGGCTAACTGCGCTTTTTTGCCTGTTTTGCGGCTCGTTGGTTGCGGCGCAGAACATCCCCGCGCCCGGGGATGAAATCCCATTATGGAAATTCGATGAGATGACCGCGCCCGGTTCCTGCCGCACGATGGGGCGCTTCCAGGACAGGGAACATTGCGACTCGCAGGTGGTAGACCATGTCCTGGCGCTTGGGAAAGATGCCATTCCACTGCTGATTTCTGAGCTGACCGACACGCGGAAGACCAAACGTTCCATCTACGATTTGTGGAAGTACACGGCGGCAGGCGATATCGCCAATTCTCTTCTGTTCGATCTTTTCACCTCCTCGGACTTGACTGTCACTTCCCTGCCGGAGCTGGATTCCCTCGAGATGCAATGCGATAAGCCGGGCGAGCCTTGTTGGCGAAAATTCCTGCGGAAAAAAGGCCGAAAATTCGTGCAGGAGCACTGGCAAGCGGCCTGGAACGCGCACAAAGACAGCCTCTATTGGGACGAAAAGGCACGTTGCTTCAAGCTGTTGCCGACGACACCAACGCTTGAGCTTGCCGGGCACGTCAGTTCGCCTCAGGCTGCACGCACACGACAAAAGTAGCAAGACGCTGCGGTTGAGATCCTTCGCTCAGGAGGACAGGCGCGTTATGGGTGGTGCCGTTGTTCTGCGTTGGTTTGCGGCGCTGGCAATAAAAGCCACTGCTACCGGGAACTTTTCGGCTTGTCGCGCCATTACCTGTAGTGAGGCCCGAGCCGATGCAAGAAGCGCTACCCGCCTTCGTTCTAAAGTCGGAGGCGACGAAACCAGCCATGGGCGACACTTCGCAAAAACCAACGCAAGACGACACCAGTACTCCCAGCGACGAGCAGTTGATGCTGGCGTTTGCCGGCGACTCCGTCGAGGCTTTCACGGAGCTGTTTGCCCGCTATAAGCAGCCTATTTTTGGATTTTTCCGGCGGCGAGTGGCCGATCCGGCGCGCGCGGAAGAGCTGATGCAGGAAACGTTTCTGGCGGTGGTGCGCGCGGCCGGGCGCTACGAGCCGACAGCGTTGTTTCGAACTTATTTGTATGCCATCGCGTTCAAGCTCCTGCGTGCGTATCGAAGAAACGCTGCTTTTCGCGGGGCGTTTCTGGGACTGGCAACCGGAGATCGCGAGCCCGTGGTGCGGAATGCGACGGAGGCGGAAGTCTCCCTGCGTCACGCCATTGGGAAACTGGGCCGCACCGACCGGGAAGTTCTTCTGCTGCGCGAATTTGAGGAATTAAGCTATGCGGAAATTGGCGAGCTTCTGCATTTGCCGCTGAACACCGTTCGTTCGCGGCTTTTCCGCGCGCGCATAGCACTCCGCGAGTTGTTGGCCGCACCAAACGGCAAAACAGTGAACGCAAAGTTGAAAGAATCTGAGGAACACGCATGAACACGAGTGCACATCCAATTGCGCCGGAAGAAGTGATGGCTTTTGTGGACGGAGAATTGTCCATCGCGCGGAACAATTCCGTGGCGCGACATATTGCCGAGTGCGAGGAATGCAGGCAAACAGCCGCGGAGACGCGCAGCGGTTCGCAGGAACTGCGGGCATGGCACGTGGAAGCGGTGCCGGGGCGCGTGGAAGAAAACGTGCGCGCAAGGCTGGCACAGGCTCAGGGCGAAGCGATGTCTAAGCGCTTCTCGTCGACTGCGAGCAAGTGGGTGCTTGGTCTGGGGTTGGCGGCGGCGCTGCTCGTGCTTGGCCAACGGAATAGCTACAAAGCCGTGTCTCCTAGGCCTACGATAGAACGACAAGCCATTTCCACGATTCAGCCGCCGGCTGACGTTGCGGTACCACATAACGCGGCGGAGCCGTCGCAGACCTACCAGCGGATGCAGGAAATGAAAGAACCAGCGCAGCTGAGCGAGTCGCTCGCGGGGGACACGCCGGCTCAGCGGGATGCGCTTGCTTGGGCCTACCGCAGTACTCCCAATCCTTCGCCGGCGCCGTCAGAAGCGCCAATGATTACGAGAACGGTGTCGCTGATGCTGGTGGTGAAGGATTTCGCGGCCGCTCGCGCCACGCTTGATGCGGTTTTGGCACGCCATCATTCTTACGCCGCCGAACTAACGATCAATACAGCCCAAGGCGCGCCGCGGACTCTAAATGCGTCCTTGCGTGTGCCTGCTCCGGAACTGGCTGCCGCGGTGAGCGATTTCAAATCGCTGGGACGCGTAGAGAATGAGTCGCAGACGGGCGAGGAGGTGACGCAGCAGCACGCGGACCTCGTGGCGCGGCTGAAAAATTCCCGAGAAACTGAGCAACGCTTGCAGGCCATTCTGCAACAACGGACCGGTAAGATCAGCGACGTGCTGGAAGTGGAGCAGGAAATTGCGCGCGTGCGTGGGGAAATTGAGCAGATGGAAGCGGAGCAGAGAGGACTCGAACATCGCGTTGACTTTGCCACCATCCATTTGAACCTGACAGACGTTTACCAGGCGCAACTGACGATGCCGTCTCCTTCGATCGCCACGCGGCTGCATAACGGCTTTGTAGAAGGCTTCCATAGCGCCGTGGAAACGTTGATCGGGATCGTGCTGTTTTTCGCCGAATACGGGCCTGTGCTGGTGATCTGGGTGATTATTCTGGTTTTACCGGCAATTGTGTTGTGGCGACGTTACCGGCGGTCGCTGGCTACGCTTTAAACGCCCGCGTGAAGGTAGGGCGCACATCTCTCGGAGCGGATTCTCCGCTACAATGGCACGGGCGTTTTAGGGAGATATTCGATGAACTACCGGCAGTTCGGGCGCACGGGTTGGAAGGTTAGCGAGATTGGATACGGCATGTGGGGCTTGGCGGGTTGGAGCGGCTCAGATGAGGCGGAGACGCGGCAATCGCTGCACCGCGCCGTGGAGTTGGGCTGCAATTTTTTTGATACGGCTTGGGCCTACGGAGACGGGAAGAGCGAGCAAATCCTGGCGAAAATATTGCAGGAGCACAAGGGCGATTCGGCCGGCGGTCCAGACCAGCACTTGTATGTGGCGACAAAAATTCCACCAAAAAACCGGCGCTGGCCGAGCACGAGGGCATTCACGCTGGACGACTGCTACCCACCGGAATATGTGGAGGAGTACATCGAGAAGAGCCTGAAGAATCTGGGCGTGGAGACGATCGATCTGATGCAATACCA
This sequence comes from Candidatus Acidiferrales bacterium, assembly GCA_963795535.1. GTDB lineage: Bacteria > Acidobacteriota > Terriglobia > Acidiferrales > UBA7541 > Acidiferrum. The sequence goes on along the minus strand of CAWCIG010000015.1, from coordinate 146,573 downwards.
CACGTGGGAAGATCGCTGGTTAAATGACGATCGCTTGCCACGCTCGATTGAAAAGATGAAGAAAAGCGGGAAGGTGCGCGCATTTGGACCCAGCATGAATCGTTGGGAGCCGAGCAACGGGATCCGCGCTGTGCTGGAAGGCTATGCGGACGCGGTTCAGGTGATTTATAACGTGTTTGACCAGAACCCAGAGGACGCGCTGTTTCCCATTTGCCGCATGAAGGAAGTTGCGGTGATTGCGCGCGTGCCGTTTGATGAAGGGACTTTGACGGGAACGTTGACCGTGGACTCGAAATGGCCTGAGGGAGACTGGCGCAATACATACTTTGTTCCTGAAAATCTGAAATCGAGCGTGGCGCATGCAGAGGCGCTCGGACCGTTGGTTCCCGCGGGGAGTACGATGGCGGAAATGGCTCTGCGGTTCGTGCTGAGCAACTCTGACGTCAGCACGACGATTCCGGGGATGCGCAAGCTGAAAAACGTGGAAGCGAATTGCGCGGCGAGCAAAGCCGGGCCGCTTCCCCAGGAGCTAAGCAAGAAATTACAGGCTCACCGGTGGGACCGTAATCCGACTTCGTGGTCGCAATAAGCAGGTGAAAGATGGCGAAGAACGTGAAAGTACAAATATTCGGGCAGGTGTTTCCGATTCAAGGCGAGTTGGACGAGGCGTACATGCAGAAGCTGGCGGAGTATGTGGATGAAAAGATGCACGCCATCGTGCAAATGACGCCAACGGTGGACACGCAGAAAGTGGCAATTCTGGCAGCGATGGCCATCGCGGATGAATTGCACAGCTTGAGGAAAGAGCGGGGCGAGCGCGAGGAACTGCTGAAAGAGCAGGCGGAACGCTGCCTTACACTGGTGGAGCGAGCGCTGAAGCAGGCGGATTGATGCGGGCCGCTAGCTGGCGCGCAGAATGGCGCCGAGATTTTGTTCGAGCGCGGCGACGATGCGATTGGAAAAATCGCTGATTTGCGGGTCGGTGAATGTGGATTCCCTGCTCTGGAACGTCACGCGAACGAGCAGTGAATATTTTCCGGCAGGAACATTCTTGCCGCGGAACAGATCGGCGGCTTCGATGGAAGCGATCTCCGGAATGCCCAGCGATTCGATGGTTTTACGGACTTCTGCGAAAGTGACGCCTTCGGCGAGGAACAGCGAGAAATCTCGCTCGACGCCGGGGAAGCGCGGAAGCGGCTCGTAGCGGCGATTGTTCTTTGCGCCGTAATACATGCAGTAGAAGGGGCCGAGCGTGATTTCCGAGAGGAAAACGTGCTGGCGGAATTTAAGCTTGTCAGCCACGCGCTTTGCGAGTTGGCCGGCGACTCCGAGCGCCTGATTTCCTTCCTTGCCAAGAAAAATCGTGCCGCGTTTCGCGACGTCCAGCCATTCGGCGCCGCCGTTTTCCCAGCGCAAGCCGCCGGAAAGCGCGCCAATGGCATCGAGATCGCCTTTGAGGTCGCCGAAATTATAGTCGCGGGGGGAATCGTAGAGCCCCTGCAAGCGCGCGGCGCCTGTTGCGCCAATGGTGAGCACGCGACTCTCAATGGGTTTGCCGTCGAGGAAGCGATAATGCTGGCCAATTTCGAAGAGTCGCACATTGCGCTGGCTGTGATTGAGATTCCACTCGATGGCCGCGGCCATGGTAACTGCGCCGGTAGATTTCAGGACTCCGGCTTCCTCACTGAGCGGATTCGCCAATTTCGCGGGCACGGCCTCGGCGGGACGGAACAATTCGTTGCGCTCTTCCGAAACGTGAGGAATGGTGAGAATTTCCTGGTAGCCAAGGCCGATGAGGCGTTCCCGCAAGCGGGACTCCGCCTCCTGATGCGGCAAACGAGCCGCGCCGGATCGCGCCTCGGGCAGACGCGGAGGAAATTTGTCCGTGCCGTAAACGCGGGCGACCTCTTCGATAAGGTCGATCTCGCGCTCGACGTCGGCCCGCCAGGAAGGCTGCGTGCACTCCCACGCGGCGAGGAGCGAATTCGCGGCGCCGGGATGGTGATCGACACGCGCAGGAGCAAAGCCCAAGGAGGAAAGAATGGCCTCGAGTTCCTTGTCGGGAACGTCCGCGCCCATGACGCGCAGGAATTCCGCACGCGTGATGGTGATTTTCTTGGCGGAACGTTTTCCGGGATATACATCGACGAGGCCAGAGAGAAGTTCTCCGCCCGCGAGTTGCAGGATCAGCTCCGCGGCGCGGCGAGAGGCGACTTCCGCCATTTCGGGATCGGCGCCGCGGCCGAAGCGCGTGCTGGCTTCGCTGTGAAGTTTCAGCGAGCGCGCGGCACGACGAACGGCGATGGGGTCAAACCAGGCGCACTCGATCAAGACGTTTTTTGTGGAGAAGGAAATTTCCGTATCAGCTCCGCCCATGATGCCGCCGATGCCGACCGCACGAGAGCCGTCGCCATCAGAGACGACGCAAGTATTCGAATCGAGGACGCGCTCGATACCGTCGAGTGTTTTGATTTTTTCGTTCTGGCGGGCGCGCCGTACGACGATGCTGTGACGGCGGACCAGGTCGTAATCGAAAGTATGAAGCGGATGGCCAAGCTCGAGCATGACGAAATTGGAGATGTCGACAACATTGCTGACACTGGCGATTCCAGCGGCTTCGAGACGATTTTTCAGCCATGCGGGAGAAGGCTGAATCTTTGCACCACGAATTACGCGAGCGGTGAAACGACCACAAAACTCCGGCGCTTCAATTTTGACGGTGACGGCATCACGTGCTTTGGCGGAAGCGGTTTCGGCTGGCTTGGGTGCGATAGTTTTTACTGGCACACGATAGATCGCGCCGACTTCACGAGCGATGCCGAGCATGCCAAGGCAATCCGGGCGGTTTGAGGTGACTTCGGCGTCGATCACCGGGCCGTAGGCGCCAATTTCGATACCGGCAATATTCGTTCCCGCCAGGGCCAGTCGCGACGCTACTTCTTCCGGCGCAGCGGTTATGTCCACGAATTCTTTCAGCCAGTTGTAAGAAACTTTCATCGAATGGTCCCGCCGAGTTTTCCGAAATAGACGCGAGCGAAGTAATCCATGCGCACGCTTCCGTTTTGCTGGTACGTATCAAAGATCCGGCGCAACTCCACGATCATGGGAGCGTAGTTCGGGTGGGTTTGGGTGGGCGCATAGGAACTACTGCGCAGCCGTCCGCGCAAGCCTTCCCAATCGAAATCCTGATGATTCGGCAGGTCGTGCGTTTGAAATGTGCCGTGTTCAAAGAAGTTGCGCATCTTTTCGGTTTCGGGATAAGTATCCTTCACGGATTTATAGTCGATGCCAAAACGCACGAGCACACTTTCATATTCGCGAGCGAAAGCGGTTTCGTGCATACGGCGATCCTGCCAAATGACGACGGCCCAGCCGTCAGGCTTCAGAATGCGATGGAATTCGCGCTGCGCGCCGGCAACATCGAACCAGTGAAAGGCCTGGCCGACGGTGACGAAATCCACTGAGGAGTCGGCGAGCGTGGTGGCTTCCGCAGAACCATTGATGCTGGTGAAATTAGAATAGCCGCGAAGAAAGTCTTCGCCGCCGGCGCGCATTTCCGCGTTCGGCTCAATTCCATAAACACGATTGCCGTGAACGAGGAAAAGTTTGGTGAGAAGGCCCGTGCCGGAGGCCACATCGGCGATGACGTGGTCGCTGCGCAGGCCACATTCCTTTGTGATGAGATCGATCAGGGCAGACGGGTAGCCGGGCCGGTAGCGGGCGTAGTCCGTTACGCGGTTGGAGAAGCGTTGTTTGGCGTCAGCGAAGGGCATGGAAAATAGTTATTAGTTCTCCGTTCGCAGTTTTTTGTGTAAAACCAAAATCGGCGCGCCCCACCCATCAAGGGAACTGGCGGAGGAAGCGCACATCGTTCTGAAAAAAAACCTGGATGTCGTCGATGCCGTATTTGAGCATGGCCAGGCGATCGATGCCGATGCCGAAGGCGAAACCGCTGACTTTTTTCGGGTCGTAATTGACGAAGCCGTAGACGGCCGGGTCGACCATGCCTGCGCCGAACAGTTCAATCCAGCCAGCGCCTTTGCACTTGCCACAGGTACCGCCGGTTTTCGCAGTGCCGCTGCCGCCGCAGAAAATGCAGGAGGCGTCAAATTCGACGGACGGCTCGGTGAACGGAAAATAACTGGGGCGGAAGCGGGTTCGGACGCTTTCGCCGAAGAATTGCTTCACGAAGTAGTCGATGGTGCCGGTGAAATCGCAAAAGGTGATGTCGGAATCGACGGCCAGCCCTTCGATCTGGTGAAACATGAAGGAGTGCGTGGCGTCGGGATTGTCGCGGCGATAGACCTTGCCGGGCACAATGACGCGCACAGGCGGCTGGCGCTTCTCCATGGTGTGGATCTGCACGGGAGATGTGTGCGTGCGAAGAAGCAGCGGCCCCGGAGCGCCCTTTGGCAGGTCGAGATAGAAGGTATCCATGTCGTCGCGGACGGGATGATGTTCGGGAATGTTCAGGGCCTCGAAGTTGTAGTAGGGCGTTTCGATTTCGGGGCCTTCGACGACGGAGAAGCCGATGGAAAAGAAAATATCTTCGATTTCCTGAAAGACCTGGCGAATCAGATGGTGCGTGCCGATGGGGCGAATCCGACCGGGAAGCGAGAGGTCGATCTTTTCCCGAGTGGCCGCCAAGTCTGCAGAGGATTTTTCCGCGGAAATACGGCAGGATTCCAGGCTGCTTTCAACATGGCGTTTCAACTCTTTGAACGATTGTCCAACGGCAGGCTTCAATGCAAGAGCAGCGGGTTTCAGCCAGTTGTCGGTGATCGCGCTGAGTTTGCCGGACTTGCGCCCGAGCCAAGCCTGATGCAGGGCCAGATATTCGGGCTCACTGGCGGGCTTGTTCTCCATCTGACGATCGAATTGTTCCCGCACGGTCGCGAACAGCGCGGGAATTTCGGAGCTGTTGGTCAAGCCCAGCTCGGCTAGCGTTCGGGTCGTTGGATCGTCGATCATTGGCATCGTTGAGGAATAGATTACACGGAGGGGCGTGATTGCACCCGCCCCCACGCCGAAGAAATTCTACGCCGCGAGTAATGGCAATCGCGACGCAAGAAAGAGGGATTCCTCACTCCGCAGACTGCGTTCGGAATGACGGGGCTCTAGTTAGACTTTTGCGGCGGGCTTGGGTTTGCGGGCGAAGGCTTTGGCCTTTTCCGCAAGCGACGTGAATCCGCCGGGGTCGAGCACAGCCATATCGGCCAGGACTTTGCGGTCGACGGCAATGCCTGCTGCTTTGAGGCCATGAATGAGCTGACCGTAGGTCAAGCCATTCTGGCGAGCGGCGGCGCCGACACGCTGGATCCACAAGCGGCGATATTGCCGCTTCTTCACACGGCGATCGCGTTTTGCGTAGCGATCCGCGCGATTGGCGGCTTCCTGTGCGGACTGGTAGAGCTTGCTCTTGGTGAGAAAGAAGCCTTTGGTCCTCTTGAGATACTTCTTACGCCGAGCCCGGCGTTTTGTGCCGCGTTTTACGCGTGGCATGGGTTTTCTCCTTCGAATGTGGGAAACAAGACAGGTTGCAGAGAGGCGCAGCGAAGCGCTTTCCGCAACGGGTTTGTTTCCGGTGTGATTTGTTGCGGCCCGAACTTTCGTTCTGGCTGCAACTGCGCCGGCATAAAAGCCAGCGCTACATGGAGTCGGCCAGAGGCGTCATCCATGCGCCCCGCCAAACGGGGCGAAACGGCCGGCAGGCACCCGTGAAGCGCTGCCTGGCACGTGTTGCGGAACGGTGGTTCCGCGGTTCCTGCATTTAGCCGAGCGAACCCGGTTAGTGCAAAAGTCGAGTCTCGGTAGATTCAATTTCTTGCCGAGATGGGGCGCAGCAGTGCTGCGCCCCTACAAAGACGAAGCGGCTCAGGCTCCGTAGGGGAGCATCTGGCGCACGGCGGCGACGTCGCGCTCGCTTACTTTGGTGAGCTTCTTGAGCTTACGCATGCGCTTGGCGGCCTTGGTACCGAGCAGGTGGCGCTTGCCGGAATGCATGCGCAGGATCTTGCCGTTTGCGGTGATCTTGAAGCGCTTCTTGGCGCCGCGATGAGTTTTGAGCTTCTTCTTGGGCTTCAGTGAATTGCGTGGCATTGCTGTAAATCCTCTCCCTGCGAGCCGGCCAAAGCCAGCCCTGAAAATTTCCCGGTTGAATCAAGCGTTCGGTTGAGCCGAGCTGGCCGGCCGGGCCGGAGCGCCAGCGCCCTTTTTGGGGGCGAGGAGGGCCACGAGAACGTTGCCTTCCATGCGGGGCATGGTTTCAATCTGACAGTGTTCCCCAATTTCGCCGAGGAGCCGGGTCATCTTGGCGCGACCCACTTCCTGGTGAGCCATTTCGCGGCCACGATGAAAAATCATGGCGCGCACCTTATGGCCTTCCCCGAGGAACCGGATGATCTGATTCTTGCGAACCTGATAATCATGCTCGGCAGTAGCGGGGCGAAACTTTACTTCTTTCAGCTGCGAACCGCGGCTGCTCTTGCGCTGCTCGTGCGCCTTTTTATTCAACTGATACTGGTATTTGCCGTAGTCGGTGATTTTGCAAACCGGCGGATCCGCCGTAGGCGATATCTCCACCAAATCCAGTCCCCGTTCGCGCGCCAAACGAAGCGCTTCAAACGGCTGCATGACACCCAACTGCCCACCATCTTCATCAATCACTCGAACTTCCCGAGCTCGTATCCGTTCGTTAATTCGGATACGGTCGGCCTGCCGGAAATTCCGCTCAGCGATAAATCCCCCTAAGAAAAAAAGGCACCCGGCAAGCCGGGTCACACCCCGTTTGGACACCTAACCCTAGCTGCTTCCGCAGCGTGGGGCAGACTTCAAAGTATAGCACGTGAAGAGACGGGAGCAAGGCCGCAGAATGTCCAGGAACTAGGGGATGGAAGACTGTTTGGGAACCCAACTCTCGGCGGGAACGGGAGTGGAAGCGAGTTGGAAAATGATGCCGTTAAGGCCCGCGATGAGCAGAACGCTATCATGAAGGCGGGATATCCGAAAATAAATTTATCGTGAGTGCTATTGTCGCGCGGTCTACTTGCACGCACGTAAAAAAAGGCTGAGATGTGAAACGAAGATAAACGCCTAAATGGAACGCGAATCGCTTTCTTGCTTTAGGGCGTCGATCAGGTCGGCGATGGGACGGGCGCCGAGGTCGCCTTTGCTGCGATGGCGGACGCTCACGGTACCGGCTTCGGCTTCTTTGGGGCCGACGACCAGCATGTAGGGAATTTTCTGAAGCTGAGCATCACGGATTTTCGCGGGCAGTTTTTCGTTGCGATCGTCGAGGTGCACGCGGATGCCGTGACTTTTCAGGGTTTCGAAAAGGTGCTTCGCGTAATCGGCCACTTTTTCACTGACAGGGCAGATTTCCACCTGTGTAGGCGCCAGCCAGAGGGGGAAAGCTCCGGCGTAGTGTTCGATCAAAATGCCAAAGAAGCGTTCGACGGAGCCGAGCAACGCGCGGTGAACCATCAAAGGCTGGTGGCGGGCTCCGTCTGCGCCGACGAATTCGAGGCCGAAGCGCGCAGGAAGGTTGAAGTCGAATTGCACGGTGGTGAGTTGCCAGGGCCGGCCGATGGCGTCAATAAGCTTGACGTCAATTTTGGGGCCGTAGAAGGCGGCTTCCCCTTCCATCTTTTTGTACGGAATTTTCAGGCGAGACATGGTGCTGGCGAGGGCGGCTGTGGCGCGCTGCCAGTCTTCGGGCTTGCCGGCATAGTTTTCCGGATGCTGGGCGTCCCAGTCGGAAAGCTCGACCTCGAAATTCTCGAAGCCGAAATTTTTCATGACGGCGAAGGCGAAGTCGATGCAAGCTTCCACTTCAGCTTCGATCTGATCGGGAGTACAGAAGATGTGCGCGTCGTCCTGAGTGAAGCCACGGACGCGAAGAAGTCCGTGAAGCACGCCGCTGCGCTCGTAGCGATAAACGGTGCCAAGTTCTGCAAGACGGACAGGGAGTTCGCGATAGCTGCGCAGCTTGGATTTGTAGATCAGGATATGCCCCGGACAATTCATGGGCTTTAGCTGGTAATCGGCTTTCTCGACTTCCACCGCGCCAAACATATTTTCCTTGTAGAAATTGGCGTGGCCGGAAGTCTTCCAAAGGTCGAAACGCATGATGTGCGGAGTGAAGACCAGATCGTAGCCGCGCTTTAGCAGTTCCTCGCGCAGCCAATTTTCTATCAAGGTACGAATCAAGCCGCCTTTGGGATGCCAGAAAATCAGGCCGGGGCCGGCGTCTTCCTGGATGCTGAAAAGCTCGAGTTCGGTGCCGAGTTTGCGATGGTCGCGGCGCTTTGCTTCTTCCAGGCGATGGAGGTACTGGTCCAGATCCTTCTGGTTGAAAAATGCGGCGGCGTAAATGCGCTGAAGTTGCGCGTTTCCTTCCTGGCCTTTCCAATAAGCGCCGGCAACGCTCATGAGCTTGAACGCCTGGATGCGCTTGGTCGAAGGGATATGCGGGCCGCGGCAAAAATCGATGAATTTCCCGGTGGTGTAGAACGAGACCATGGGCTCATCGGCTTTTTCTTCGATCAGCTCGCATTTGAAGATCTGGTTGGAGTCCTTGTACAGCTGCAGGGCTTCGTCTTTTGGCAGGAGCTTGCGCTCGTTGGGAAGATCCTTGGCGGCAAGCTCGTGCATTTTCTTTTCGATTTTTTCCAGATCTTCGGGGGTGAATGGTTCGTCGCGCAGGAATTCGTAGAAAAAGCCGTTTTCGACAGGCGGCCCGATGCCCAGTTTCACGTTCGGGTAAAGCTCCATGACAGCGGCGGCCAGAAGATGCGCGGCGGAATGGCGAAAAACGTAGAGGGCGTCTGGATCTTTTTCTGTGAGGATCTGAAGGGAGACGTCCTGGTCGAGCGGGCGGCGAAGATCGAAAAGCAGGCTGCCATCTTCGTCGGGATCGACGGAATTGGAAAAGATGCCGGACTTTTCCTTTGTTCCGTTGCCGTTACTGGCGCGTACCTTGGCGACCAGGGCGGCGTCGGCTAGGCGGGGAGAAATGGACTTGGCTATCTCAAGGGGAGTGGTCCCTTTTGGGAGGTCCTTTACGCTGCCATCGGGAAGAGTTACGTGAATCTGATCCATGGTCTGGAGTCCTGACGTGTAGTTAATTCACTAGAGTATAGGCGGGTGAAGAGATGGTCAAGGCGAGCCCGGGCGAGCCGGGTCAAAGCAAGGTCACACCCGAAAAACCGGCAAAGTCATTGTCTAACGTTATGCGCTGAGCTCTCAGCTGATTTGCTCGCATCGAGGATGGCATATCGATCTGCAATTAGTATGTCAACATGTACATCGATCGACTCTCTGTGCGATAAGGCGGCACCTGCGTTTTTAGGGCTGAGTGACGATACAATCTCTTTTTCGCGAAAAGACGGAATCACCGAGCGGGGGCAATGGATGAAAAGCTTCTTCAAAAGCTTTGCAGTTTTGTTGATTTTGATGTTCCCTACAGGGTTGTTAGCGCAAACACCACAGAAGGTGAACGGGCCGGACGATCGGTACAAGGCGGACATTTTAGTGGTGGTGGCGCATCCGGATGACGAAGCGTTCTTCACACCATATTTGGCGCGGGCAATTTATGACATGCACAAGCGAGTGGCGGTGATTTTCAGCACGCACGGGGGCAGCGGAGTGAACCGCTATACGCGCGAGCGCGGACCGGCAATGGCGAATGAGCGGGAGATTGAAGCGCGCGATGCGTGCGCCAAACTGGACATTTCAAATGTGTGGTTTCTGGACGGGAAGGACACGCCGTCGCAGAACGTGTTCGATTCGTTCTCGAACTGGGGCCATGGGGAAAATCTCGAAAGGCTTGTCGGTTTGATTCGACTGACGCGGCCGGAAGTGATTTTTACGCATTTTCCCGGGGTATTCATCGGGGAAAACCATGGAGACCATCAGGCTACAGGTGTGTTGGTTACCGAGGCGTTCGATCTTGCGGGCGATCCGCTGATTTTTCCTTCGCAACTGGCGGGACCCACCAGTCACTACGAGTCTTACCTGTCCAACCTGCAACCGTGGCAGGCCAAGAAGATTTATTTCGGCAGCGACGCCAATGACAACAAGCAGTTTGACGGCACTGGCCCAACCTATTCGATCCGAGAAATTTCGCCTTCTCAGAAGAAGCCGTACTGGCGGCTGGCCGTCGATTCCGCGATGGCCCACCGTACGCAGTTTCCAGAAGATATTGCACGGCTTTCGAAGATGAGCGACACCGAACTGGAAAAGGTGATGAGCGACCCGAATTCCGCCTGGTGGTCGGAGCCGTTAACGCTGATTTTCGGGAAGTCCGTGGTGGGTGGGAAACCAACCGACGACGTCTTCGCAAACGTCGATCAACAACCTCTGAAGGAAGCGCTATTCCATAGCGGCGCGCTTAGAGGAGAGGAGAGCGGACGTCAGCTACCGCAAATGGAACTGGGTGGTCCGTGGAAGTTCTATGCGGAATTTTGTCCGGCGCACAATCTGGTTCATCTGCCGCTCGCAAAAGTTCCTGAGATTGGCGTGAAAGCTGGAACGACGCTGGTTATTCCTGTGGTTGTACTTCATGACCCAGCAAAGACCTTGGCGCTAAATCTGAACGTGAAACTACCGGATGGATGGAAATTGTCGCATGGCGGGGGACAATTCGATTTGCCGGCAGAAGCATCCACAGCGCTTGAAATTCTGATTGATACGCCGGTTTTGTCCGGGGATGAGTTGAAGAAGGCGACGCCACAAGACGTGGCCGTCCACGCAGAGGCACAAGGAAAACCGGCTGGAGATGTGAACCTGCGCGTGCTTTTGAAGGCCAACGCCCTGCCGGAATAAACCCAACTCTATTTTTTTGGACGCGCCGCTTCCAGTTGCTCCCATACTGCATCGGGCAGCATCGCCAGATCGTTAAACTCACCAGCGCCGCGGAGCCATTGGCCGCCGTCGATCACCACACATTCACCGTTGATGTATTCCGCCATATCGCTGAGGAGAAATGCGGCGAGGTTGCTCAACTCCTCATGCTTGCCGAAGCGCTTCATGGGGTGCTTGTTGATGGCATGCTCTTCGAACTGTTTTGAGGGCATCAGGCGGGACCACGCGCCTTCGGTCGGAAATGGGCCAGGCGCGATGGCGTTCACGCGGATGTGATATTTGGCCCACTCTACGGCGAGCGAAGTGGTCATCGCCAAGACGCCGGCCTTGGCGCACGCCGAAGGCACGACGTATCCCGAACCCGAATTCGCCGAGGCATACGTGGTCGTGATATTCAGGATATTGCCGCCGAGTTTTTTTTGGATGCGGCGTTTGGCGAAGGCCTGAGTGCAATGAAACGTGCCGTTCAGCACAATTCCCACGACGGAGTTAAACGCATTCGGGGATAGCTTTTCGGTGCGGGCCATGAAATTTCCCGCCGCGTTGTTGACCAACGAATCAATTTCGCCGAACTGCGCTTCCGCGGCCGCGAATGCAGCTTCAACGAGCGCGTAATCCCGCACGTCACAGGTCGTAAATGCGGCAGCGCCGCCGAGGCTGTGAATTTCCGCGCAAGTTTCTTTCAGCGGGTCCTCTCGGCGGCCGATGAGGAACAAGCGCGCACCGAGTTTGGTGAATGCGATGGCCATGGAACGGCCGAGGCCACTGCCGCCTCCGCTAAGAAATATGGCGCGACCCTTCAACAGATCGGATGAAAACATCGGACCTCCTTTTGGGGAAGCAGCATTGTAACAGGGAGGATCCACCCGGCGTGGCGGACGACCGAGCGCTATGGGGCCGGCCAAGCAGAAAAGACTAGGGCGAGATGGGGACCTGGGCCCACCCCGCCGCTTACCGCAATCACGTTGTGGACAAAACGGTCGCTGTCTGCCTGCATTGCAGCCTCAGTCTTCGGGCGAGAAGCCGAAGACACGCGCCTTACGGTAGCGCGGCGAGAAGCATCTCCACAGCGTGAATCAAATCCTTCCAGGCCATTTCGACGGCCCGTTGCGTACGGTCAATTTCTGCGTCTTCGGCATCTTCAAGGGCCTGGATAGCGCGTTTAAACTGGGTGAATGAAGTGCGGACGTACTCCAGTTCCCAGTAGTGCTCCAGCTTGACGTTCACCTTTTGCCGCGCGAAACGAGTCTTCAACAGCGCAACGCGAACGGCCACATCCTCAACCTCGCCGACGGCGCGCTCCAGATACGCTTCTTTCAGTTGCATGTTCTTGCCTCCACGAGCCGCGTTCAAATCAGACGGCGGTTGGGCGGATGATCAACGAGTCAGGAAGGGCAGGTGCCGCGCCAAAGTAGGGGATTTGTAAGTAATGGGAAACAGGTGAGATAAGGAGTTCATGAGCGGCCGCGAGTCGGCGTTTATGAGTGAGAAGACGCAGGTCCAAGAGGGGAGCGTGATGAAAATCGCGCAGTTGCGGTTCGGGGACGGATGGAAAAGCGCGAGAAGGGGACTCGCGCAGCCGATCAGTTGGCAGGGCTCAGAGTCGCTGGGATGGGACGGCCCATAGCCTTGGCATACTCCGAGTCGTAGACCTCGTTGCCGGGAAACTCTTCGGTCAGTTCCTTGAGGTTTTTTTGCGCCAGAGCCTCGTTCCTTTCGCGGCGGGCGGAGAGGGCCAGAAGAATCTGGGCAAACGGCTTTAGGTAGTGGCCATTATCGGCGGTTTTCTGAACCTCAGACATGCCCAACTCCTTGTCTCCGTGGATACCGCCGAACCAAAGAACAAAACGAGCGGAGGAGGAGAGTGAGCCGATCACATAATAGGCGACACCGGGGGCGACATAAGCGTCGTAGGCGTCAGGGTGATCGCGAAGAAGCAACTCCGCGTTGGCGTTGGCTTCCTTCAGGTGCTTGAGCGCGTCGTAATGCTTCCTCAGGAGCATGCTGTCGGCGTCGGATTGCATGCCGGAGCAAAGCGTTAGCGCGTAGAGTGCCTCGGGATTGCGTGGATGACCCTTCAGAAGCTGGGTGGACAAAGTCCGCGCGTGGCCACAAGACTCCTGAAATTTCTTGATGCGATCGGGATTTGGCGTGCCAGTGATGCCGCCGAGAAAGCGTTTGTCGTCCAGGAAATAATCGCTGGTCAAGACATGTTGAAGGAAAAACTCTTCAAACAAATAGGTGGCAGCAAGCGAGACCTGCCCGAATGGCTCCGTAGGGTTCTGGTCGGCCCAATTCTGGAAAACCTGGCGAGCTTCCCCGAACTTCTGCTGATAGAGGAGGCGGTAGCCCTGTTCGAGTTCGGGAGTGGATGAAAAGGCCGGGCCCTTCGGTTCGTCAGCGGCTACACATTGCAGGCAGAAACCGAGACCCATGAGAGTCGCCAATAGCGCCTGAAAAAGGAAACGCATCGTCCACCTGCCCTTAGAATAGTCCGGGAAGAAATCGCGGCTTCCCGTACATGGCCTCCCGGTAGTGCGCGTCGGAAAAAAGGACGCGCTCCTCGGTGTTGATTCGGCGGGACAAAACGAGAATGTGGGCGGCAGAACCTACGGCTGCGGTAATCCACGCACAATGAATCAGCGGGAGCACCGCCATTTCAACAAAAACAGCTGCGTAATTCGGGTGGCGGACGTAGCGGAAGGGTCCGGACGTGATCACTCCCATACCGGTGGAATTCATCACTTCGACGTTCCAATGCTCGCCAAGCGTGCGAATTACCCACCAGCGCACGGCATTGGCGGCAAGAAAGATCGCGAAGCAAACGGCGGCGAGAATGGGATAAAAGGGCCGATGGAGAAAAACCACTTCGAGCGCGGCGCCGAGCAGCACCCCCGTATGAAGAAGCACCATGGGGCGAAAAACGGGATCGACTACCTTCGAAGCCCCATGGGCCACCATTTCGCGCTGGTGACGGCGGGAAATCTGGAGTTCGTAAATGCGTAGAAGCGCTACGACGAGCAGGAGACCGAGATAGGCTTTGACGCTTAATTCCATTGCAGCAACAAAAACTCCGCGCTGAAGCCCGGGCCGAAAGCCGCGGCCATGGCATGCTCGCCCGATTTAAGCGGGCGCTTTTCGAGCCACTCCTGAAGAATAAAGAGAATCGTCGCGCTCGAAAGGTTGCCGACGTTGGCGAGAATATCCCAGGAAGGCTGGGTATCGCACTTGCAAAGACCCAATTGCTCCTCGACATTTCCGAGAAGGCGCGCGCCGCCGGGATGAAGAATCCAGCCCTTAATGTCTTTGCGCTCTTTGCCGTTGCGCTCAAGGAATCCCTGTACAAGCCCCTTGATTTCCGCGCCGATCATCTCCGGAACGTCTTTGGCCAGCAGGATGTGGAAGCCGGAATCGCGAAGGTCGAAACCCATGGCGCCAAGAGAATCCGGGAAAGTGTAGGTTTCCGTGACGAGCACGCGCGGGCCGGGTCTTTCTTTTCCAGTGACGACGACGGCGGCGGCTCCGTCCCCAAACAGAATGGAGGAGATCAGATTGGCCTGCGAAATATCTTTCCGCTGGAAGGTGAGCGAGGGCAACTCCACGGCGATGATCAGCACGTTCGCCTGGGGATACGACTTGATGTAGTCCGCGGCACGAGAGATAGCCATGGCGCCGGCGGCGCAACCAAGTTCGGTGAACGGCATGCGCCGAACATCGGAGCGAAATCCCATCAGCTTGATGAGGTGCGCGTCAAGGGAAGGAATCATGAAGCCGGTGCAGGAAACAGTGATGATCAGATCGATCTCGTCTGGCCGGAGACCAGCCTTCTCCAGGCACTTTTCGGCGGCTTCCCGGCCAAGCTTTATGGCATGTTCAATGTATTCGTTGTTGGTTTTGCTGAGGGCACGGGGCTCAATCGTATAGTCGATCGGGAAAATAGCGTGGCGCTGGTGCACCTGGGCGTTGTCCACGATGGCCATCATAGCTTCCACGCGCCGCTCTGGGATCTCAAAGACCCGTCCCATGTAATATTTAACGTCATCGCGCGTGATAAGGTATGGAGGCAGAGCAGTGGCACACGCAGAGATCGTGGCAGTTGCGGAATGCCCATTTGAAGAGACCTGATTCGGCAAGTTCACATTCACCGTCCCCCACCCGGTATTGTTAGCTTCTCAAATTGGTTCGACAGCCGAGAGTGAATTGCAACCCAGTAAGATGGAACCATTTAGTGGCTTACTCTACATCAAATCGAGCTGCAGGGGAAATGGCAAGGATCACCCTGGGGCTAAACTGTAATCATACGCTGAATGAACAAGGAGGGAAAATGGCCGCCAAGAGTAGGCCTGCGCTGCGTCGGATTGTTTGTATCGGATTGTTGTCGTGGGGTTTGATCCTGTCGATGGCGGTTGGGCAGGATCGTCCCGCTCCATTGTTGGTGATGATTTCCGTGGACGGGCTGCGGCCGGATTATGTGACGCAAGCCGCGGCTCACGGGGCAAAACTGCCGAACCTTACGAGGTTTATGAAGGAAGGGGCTTACGGGGAAGGAGTGATCGGCGTGGTGCCGACGGTGACTTATCCGAGCCACACCACACTGGTTACGGGAGTGTGGCCGGCGAAGCACGGGATCTGGGCGAACACGACATTTGACCCGCTGCAGAAAAACTATCAGGGCTGGTATTGGTATGCCGAAGATATTCGTGTGCCTACGCTTTGGGACGCGGCGGCGAAAGCAGGCAGAACTACGGCAAGCATTCAGTGGCCAGTGACGGTCGGCGCGAACATCACCTGGAACATCCCGGAGATTTGGCGTGCGGGTACACCGGACGATGCAAAGCTGGTTCGCGCGCTGTCCACGAAGGGGTTGCTGGAGGAAGCCGGATCGGAGGTCGGGCCGTACCGAGGCGGCATTGACGCTACGCCGGAGGCCGACGAAGTGCGCGGGAAATATGCCGCCTGGATTCTCGAAAAGAAGCATCCCGGTTTGTTGACGCTGCATTTGATTGCACTGGACCACATCGAGCATGAAACCGGGGCATTCAGCGCGGAGTCGGTTGCGACTATGGAACGGCTGGATGCGGTGATTGGCAAGGTGTGGGAAGCGGCGGAGCAAGCTCGGCCGGGGCGCGCCATTGTGGCGGTGGTGTCTGACCACGGATTTGCAAACAGCGACCAGCAACTGAATTTGTTTCCGGCGTTTCGGGAGGCGGGATTCATTACGACGAATGAAAAGGGCGGCATTACGGACTGGGTGGCTATGCCGTGGGAAACGGGCGGGTCGGCGGCGATTGTGCTGAAGAATCCGCAAGACCAGGTAATGGTGGCACGAGTACGCGACCTGTTGGCGAAATTGGCTGCGGATTCTGCAAACGGGATTGATCGCGTGCTGGATGCCGAGGAACTGCACAACCGGGGTGGCTATCCGAACGCGTCGTTTTTTGTGAGCTTGAAACCGGGATGGAGGACGGGCGCGTCGTTGACGGGGCCCGTCGTGGCAAAGGTGAAGCCGGGGGGCACGCATGGAGAATTGCCGGACGTACCGGATTTGCACGCATCGTTTTTCGTGTTTGGGCCGGGAGTGCCTGCGGGAAAAGATTTGGGATTGCTTGATATGCGTGACGTGGCGCCGACGTTAGCGAAGCAAGCGGGACTGGCGTTGCCGTCGGCGGAGGGCAAGGCCTTGCTGAATTGACGGAAGGCCAGGTCCCTCTGCGGCTCATGCCTTGGTAATTTTCATTGGAATGATGCCGTTTGCCTGCGTAGGACCAGGAACCACGGTTTGGGCCGCGACCCGCACAAATATTTAGCCGGCGGCTTCCTGGCTGGCGCGGATTTCCTGCCAGCGGCGCGGGCGCTTGTTGTATTGCAAAACTTTTTTGCGCAGGCGGATGGATTTGGGCGTGATTTCGACGAGTTCATCGTCGGCAATAAATTCGATGGCTTGTTCCAGGCTGAGCTGGCGATGGGGAATCAAGCGAATGGCTTCGTCAGCGGAGGAAGAGCGCATGTTGGTGAGCTTCTTCTCCTTGGTGACGTTCACTTCCATGTCCTGCTCGCGGGAATTTTCGCCGACGACCATGCCTTCGTAAACTTCGATCGTAGGGCCAATGAAAAGTTCGCCGCGCTCCTGCAAGCCCCACAGTGCATAAGCGGTGGTGACACCGGGGCGATCGGCGACCAGCGCGCCCGTGGGCCGAAGAGCCATTTCACCGCCATATTCCATCCAGCCATCGAAAATGGAGTGAATGAGTGCGGTGCCGCGGGTGTCGGTGAGCAACTGGCTGCGCAGGCCGATCAGACCGCGCGAGGGAATTTTGAAATCGAGGCGCACGCGGCCGGAACCGTGATTGCTCATTTTCAGCATTTCTCCGCGCCGGCTGCCGATGGTTTCCATAATGATGCCGATAAAGTTTTCCGGGATGTCGATGACCAGGCGCTCGACAGGCTCCAGTTTCTTTCCGTTTTCGTTGCGCACAACGATTTCGGGCTTGCCAACCATGAGCTCGAAGCCTTCGCGACGCATGGTTTCAATGAGAATGGCCAGCTGCAATTCGCCGCGGCCGAGCACGCGAAACGATTCGGGGGTTTCCGTGTCTTCGACGCGGATGGAAACGTTGGTGAGCAGTTCCTTGGCGAGACGATCGCGGAGGTCCCGGGAGGTGAGGTAATTTCCTTCGCGGCCGCAGAGCGGGCCGGAATTGACCGAGAAAATCATGGCCAGCGTGGGCTCGTCGATGGTGAGCGGCTCGAGCGGCTCAGGATTTTCGAGCGAAGTGATGCTTTCGCCGATCTGGATTCCTTCAACGCCGGCGATGGCCACGATGTCTCCGGCCACAACGCTATCGGCCTCATCGCGTTCAAGACCGCGGAAGGTGTAAAGCTTGGTGATTTTCGTGGAGATAAGCTTTCCGTCGAGCTTGCTGATGCCTACTTCCTCACCGCGATTCAGAGTGCCATTGAACACCCTACAGATGGCGAGACGGCCAAGAAAATCGGAGTAGTCGAGATTGGTGACCTGAAGTTGAAGCACACCCGTCGGATCGCCCGTGGGACGTGGGATTTTGTTCACGATGGCTTCAAACAGAGGCAGCAGATCCTCGGAGTCGTCGCCCACTTTGCGATGGGCCACGCCGGCGCGAGCGTTCGTGTAGACGATGGGGAAATCGAGCTGATCCTCCGTGGCGTCGAGGTCGATGAAAAGATCGTAGATTTCGTTCAGAACCTCTTCGGCGCGCGCGTCGGGGCGGTCGATTTTGTTGAGAACGACGACCGGGGGAAGTTTCGCGGCGAGGGCCTTCTGAAGCACGTAGCGAGTCTGGGGAAGCGGTCCTTCGCTGGCGTCAACGAGGAGCACGACGCCGTCGACCATGCGCAGGGCACGCTCGACTTCACCGCCGAAATCGCTGTGGCCGGGAGTGTCCACGATATTGATTTTGGTGTCGTGGAAAAACAGGGCGGTATTCTTGGCGAGGATGGTGATGCCGCGCTCGCGCTCCAGGTCGTTGGAGTCCATGACGCGCTCGACGACGGTCTGGTTGGCGCGAAAAATGCCGCTCTGACGGAGCATGGTATCGACCAGGGTCGTTTTGCCGTGGTCAACGTGAGCGATGATGGCGATGTTGCGAATATCTTGGGTCATGTGTGCAAAGCGTCTTTAGACAAAAATAGCTGCTGAGACAACCAGCAGCCCGGACGAATCCCTTTCTTCATCGGTTACAGGTGCGGTCTATATACAACTATTTTAGCAGAGCCAGAGCGGGCGGGGAAGCGGGCGGTTCTCGGAAGTGTCGTCTGAAACGCGGTTGCGTGAGGACTCGCTGGCAGCTCTAAGCCATGGTAGCTGGCATGGTATGCTCACGAGGATTTTGTGCGCGTGTCAAAAAATGAGTGAGGACAATGTGAAGCACCGAATTGCGACGCTGCAAAGGAAGATGTGGGTCGTGGTGTCCCTGATGACGCTGCTGGCGGTGGCGGCCAGCGCGCAGGACCAGAAGCCGGCGCGGCCGGATTTGCCGAAACTGTTCGAGAAGAGAGAAGTAATGATTAAAATGCGCGACGGCGTGAAACTGCATACGGAGATTTACACGCCGCGCGACGCGCAGGAACCGCTGCCGATGCTGATGGAACGCACGCCCTACGGTATTTCCGGCGGACCGCAAGGTTACAGCGGTCATCTTTACTCGGCGCAGGACCTGTATGCGGACCGATACATATTTGTGTACCAGGACATTCGCGGACGATATGGATCCGAGGGCAAATTTGAGATGAACCGGCCGTTGCACGATTCGAAGGACGCGAACGGCGTAGATGAAAGCACGGACACGTACGACACGATCGATTGGCTGGTGAAAAACGTTGCGAAGAATAACGGGCGCGTGGGCGTGTGGGGGATTTCCTACGGTGGTTTTCTTGCCGCCATGGCCATGGTGAATGCACATCCCGCGCTCAAAGCGGTTTCCGAACAGGCGTGCATGGGAGACGCCTGGATGGGAGATGATTTTTTTCATAATGGAGCGTTTCGCCTGAGTTATGGCTTCGAATACGCCGCGCTGATGGAAACGTCGAACGAAAATTATAGTTTTGAGTTCAACGTGTTCGATTTGTACGACTGGTTTTTGCGGCTTGGCGTGCTGTCGAACGCAAACAAACTGTATTTTCACGGAAAGATTCCGACGTGGGACAATTTCGTGAATCATCCTACATACGACAATTTCTGGCAGGTTCATGCGGTGGAAAGCGCATTGAAGCAGGCGACGGTGCCCAACCTGAATGTGGCCGGCTGGTGGGATCAGGAAGATTTTTATGGGCCGATGCGCACTTACGAGAACCTGGAAAAGTCCGATTCGAAGCACCTGAACTACGTCGTCGTAGGCCCGTGGAATCACGGGGGCTGGGCGCACGGGTCCGGCGATTCGCTTGGGGAGATTCCGTTTGATTCGAATACAGCGCAATATTTCCGGCAAAAGGTGGAAGCGCCGTGGTTTGCCTACTGGCTGCATGACAAAGGATCGCTGCCTCTGAAAGAGGCGCTGCTGTTTCAGACCGGGAGCGACACATGGACGCGATTCGATTCCTGGCCGCCGAAAGAGGCGCAGAAGGAAAATTTATATTTTGGCGAAGACGGCAAGCTATCGTTTGACGCGCCGACGACAAAAAGCACGGAGGCGTTCGACTCTTACGTAAGCGATCCGGCGCATCCGGTGCCTTATCGTCACCGGCCCGTGGACATGACCTATCCCAACGACCATCCGGGATCCTGGTACACCTGGCTGGTCGAGGACCAGCGGTTTGTGGACAACCGGCCGGATGTGTTGACTTGGCAGACCGACGAACTACAGGATGACGTGACCATCGCCGGCGAAGTCGCCGCGAAACTTTTTGCTTCGACCACCGGCACCGACAGCGACTGGGTCGTGAAACTGATCGATGTATATCCGCAAAAGGTTGAGTCGGACTGGAAACTTTCGGGATATGAACTGATGATCGCGGACGAGATCTTCCGGGGCCGTTACCGGAAGTCGTACCAAAAGCCCGAGCCCTTGGTGGCGGGGCAAGTTACGCCATTCATGTTCAGCTTGCACACCGCCGATCACGTCTTCAAAAAGGGACACCGAATTATGGTGCAAGTGCAGAGCTCGTGGTTCCCGCTCTATGACCGCAACCCGCAAAAATTCGTGCCGAATATCTTTGAGGCGACCGCTGCAGACTATCAGAAGGCGACGCAACGCATCTATCGCTCGGCGGACTATCCATCGAGCGTCGAAGTGTCGGTTGTGCCAGAAACCGACGGACGCTAATCCGCGGAGCAAGAATCAGACGGGGCTTGCCAGCTTGCGCAAGCGAGACCAATCTTGACCTTTCCGTCATAGAACCGTAATAACGCCTTTCTACGCTGCGGGTGAAGGAGGGTTATGTCCTTCCATCCGCGCGTCGCGCTGTTCTGCGAAACGTACCACGAGATCAATGGCGTGGCGTTGACAGCGCGGCAGCTGGTGGCGTATGCGAGGCGGCAAAATTTTCCGCTGCTGGCGATTCATGGGGGCAAGCAGCCGGGCGTTTGCAACGAAGGCAGCGTGCAACGGATTGAACTGAGGCGGTCCTGGCTGAGCGTTGGAATTGAACGAGACCTGGAGTTTGACTTCGCGTTCTGCCGGTACTGCGATCGAATACGCCGGGAATTACTCGAGTTCCGGCCCGACGTTATTCATATCACCAGTCCGGGAGAACTTGGAGAACTTGGCGTATATCTTTCCTGGAAGCTGAAAATTCCCTTGGTGGTTTCCTGGCACACGAATTTCCACCAATTCGCGGCGCGGCGTTTGCAGAAACTGATTGGTTTTCTGCCGGAGAAAATTGTGCGGCCAACCGTGGCGTGGTCAGAACGGCGCGGGCTGAGGATGCTGTTATGGTTTTACGGCTTCGCTGATGTGACGCTGGCGCCCACCGCGCAGCAGGTTGCGTGGCTAGAGAAGGAATTGGGAAAGCCATCGTTTCTGATGCCGCGAGGAGTGGACACTGAGCAGTTCAATCCGAAACATAGAACTGTGGGGGACGGAATTCTTCGTTTGGGTTTTGTTGGCAGAGTGACGCCGGAGAAAGGTGTCCGGCTGTTGCAGAAAATCGAGCGGGCGCTGCTGGAAAGCGGATCGAAGGATTTCCGAATTATAGTGGTTGGCGATGGCAGCGAAGTGGCGTGGCTGAAACGGCGGCTGGTTAACGGAGAATTCATGGGCGTTTTACGCGGCGATGAACTGGCGCGCGCTTACGCAAACATGGATGTGTTCGTGTTTCCATCGAGGACGGACACTTTTGGAAATGTGGTGCAGGAAGCGGCGGCTTCCGGCGTGGCGGCAGTGGTTACGAATGAAGGCGGCCCACACAACTTGGTGGTTCACGGCGAGACCGGTTACATCGCGGAGAAAGATGCGGAGTTTGTGGGGCGAGTCGTGAAATTGGCACACAACCGGGAGCTGTTGAAGAAATTGGGGAGCGCGGCCCGGGAAAGAATGGCGGGCGTAACCTGGGATGGAGCGTTTGAGAAAACTTATGCGGCTTACCGGCATTGTTTGCCTGCGGAAAGGCAAAGCGAGTGCTTGGAGAAAAAAGTTAAAATTTCTGCTCAGGCGCAGGCTGGTCTGCAGAGATAGCGGCCGAGTGGCTGATCCGACGGGACGAAACTCCGAAATGTCTAATTGTTTATTTCGCGGCTGGGGGTTCGGCTTCGCCGGATTGGAAGAAGGACCACGGACCGGCGTTCATGTCCCGGAGGTAGGGCTCCTGCCATGCGAATTCGGGATGAGCGGCTAGGAACGGTTTCGCCTGGAAATTTTCGCCGCAGGGATGTCCCATGCGGGCTACGAGGCGCATTTCTTTGGTCATAGCTGAGTCGGTCGCCTTTCCTTGTACCGCGCCACCGGGATAGTAGGGACCCCAGCCCCAGATGGAAATGCCGCGCGCGTTGTTGTCCACATGGCCACACAGCGTGCGCTCGTTTGCGTCGGTCTTTTTTTCGAACGAGTCAACGTGATCGCCGAGCATCTGCTGCGCGAGGGTGACATCGATTTTGCCCTTGTTCTCATTGAGCAGTTGCTCCCAGCGGGCGCGGCGGGCGTTGGGCGATGATTCGGGATTGTTGGAATCAAACTGTGGCGCATCAAGCTTCAAGACTTTTGGATCGCGCGCCCAGTTGGAGCCGGAAAACACGCCATCCTTCGTGCGCCAGAGCTTGTAAGCCTTCAAACCAAGTTCAAGTTGGGCGACTTCTCCTGTTTTGCGATCGCCGAGCAACCAGTCATTGGCATAGCCACCATTGTTGCCGTCGAGCATGATGCGCGTGTAATCGTCAATGGAGCCGGCATACTGCAGAGCCTTTCGTGCGCGCATGAATTCCGGTTTGCCACTGGGATCCCAGCCTTCGAACTGACTGATGGTGGTTTCCGTGACCATTAATCCGTCGCTGTTGATTCCGAAGTCGTCGTCGCTGACGATGACCCCGGGAAAACCATCCATTAATATCCGGTAGCCATGTGTGGGCTGAATGTCGAAGATGATGCGCCAGCGTTCTCCGTTCATGTAGCTGGTCCAGTTGTTGTGGGCGATAACAATCTGGCCGTCTTTGGTCCAGCTTCCCGTAGCGACGAACGCGCTGCAGTTCCCGGGGCTTTTCAGGTTTGGTGCGTTGGTCTTTTTTTCCTGCTTGTCGAGCCAGGGCACATAGTAATCCGGGACTTCTTCGAAGGAGTTGAGCGCTACGATGTCGTAAACGTCCAATTGCGAGCCGGAACGCGCGTTCAGTCCTTCAACGATGCCTTCCAGTTCCTGTTGATACTCGGGATCGAGCTTGGGCCAGAGTTTTTCGCGGGCAACTTCACGGAAAAAAGGCCAGTCGCGCTTGGTGGAATGCATCATGCCAGCGGAAACCGCGGGAAACGCGTCTTCAATTTCAGGAGCGAGCAAATAGCCATGCTGAAAGCCGATGTTGAACGGATCACCCTCAAGATGAACATAGACCCAGCCGCCGCGTTCGAAACTGTAAGAGCCCTTCAGCCGCGGATCGCCGGATGCCGCGCGCTCGCGAGCCGCCGCGACAGTCGCTTTCGTTTGGTCCTTCGCGTCTTCGGGATCGGTATAGGAACGCCTGCCGGCCCACAGCAGTCCCGCGCCGAGAATCAAGATTGAAAGGGCAATCACTTTACGCACAACGTCAGACATGTCCAGGCGCTCCTTTAGCTTTCAGCTCGCTGTGGGAAGATGATGGGAGTCTATCGAGAATTGCGAGAAGCGACAACCGTGTGAAGCGCTGGACGCGCCCGTGACCGTGCCCTAAGCGCTGTTCTTTGATACATTCACAAAATGCTGACGGCCATTACGCGAAAAGTAAGTTCCGCGCTAGCGAATTGTGAACTGAGTTTCATCGAACGCAAACCGATAGATATGCAGAAGGCCCGCGCGCAACACCACGCTTACGAAGAACTGCTAAGCAAACTTGGTGCTTCTGTCATTTCCCTGCCGGAGGAATCGGAGTTACCGGATTCGATGTTTGTCGAAGACCCGGCGGTGGTGTTGGATGAAGTGGCGGTGATTTGTCCCTTGGGCACAGAATCGCGGAGAAAAGAAGCGGTAACGATCGCGGCGGCGCTGGAAAAATTCCGCAAGCTCGCTTATGTGAAGTTGCCAGGCACGTTGGAGGGCGGGGACGTTTTGCGAGTTGGAAGAAAAGTGTTCGCGGGATTCACAGCGCGCTCCAATCCGGAAGGCATCCGGCAATTCTCCGTGATACTGGAACACTTGGGGTACGACGTGACCGCGGTGCGGGTAACCGGATGTCTGCACTTGAAATCCGCTGTGACCTATCTTGGCCGGAACACGCTGCTGGCCAATCGCGGTTGGTTCGATTGGAAAAGGATGGAAGGATTTGAATGGGTGGATCTCGTACCCAGCGAAGCGCATGCCGGGAATGCCTTGGCGATTGGAAATTCCGTGATTTTCCCGGCGTCGTTCCCGAAGACCCGGGAGGTCATCGAAGGCCGCGGGTTTCACGTATTACCCCTGGATATCAGCGAGTTACAGAAGGCGGAGTCCGGGTTGACATGTTCCGCGCTGGTATTCGAGGCGTAGAAATCAGGTCTTTCGCTTCATTTTCGCCGGCACGCCTTCGCGCAATTTCTTCTAAAATTCGATTGGAAATTCGGCGAGCCATGATATTCTTTTCGCATGTTGGCTATTGCCACGAAGCGAATTTCCTCTCCGTCGACCAAGTCCTCCAAGTCGACTACGTCCACTATTATGCGCACTACAATCGCTTCGGGCGCGGGGAGAAACAGCTAGCCAGCTAGAGAAAGTTTCCAAACCCACCGCCGGAAGCGAACCTGGCGGTGGGTTTCTTAGTCTAAACTCCCTCCAGAGACGCTCCCGCAGAAAAGAACCAAGGAGCGATTGTCATGGCACAGGAACAGCAAGAAGCGAGTCACAACGCGGAGGGTGAGTTAGGCCCTCACCGGCGAGGCATTGGCCTGGAGCGTGTGTTTGCGCTCCCGGCCGAACATGCCTTACTCCAGAACGTCATTGCTTTTAAATTTGGCGGCAGCTCGTTGCTGGGAGCGGAGAGATTGCTCCATGCGGCACGTCTTGCGCAGGAAGAGTCGCGCACGCGGCCGGTGACGGCGGTGGTTTCCGCAATGAAGGGTGTGACAGACGGGCTGTTGCAGGTGGGCGAGTGGTTGGGCCAAGGCAAGAGCCTGCAAGCCCGCAAGGAAGCGGAGTCCATTGCGGGGTTGCATCGAGTCACCCTCGCGGATTTGTGCCTCGAACCTGTGGAACATGAGCGCGTGGAGGAAGAGCTGGCGCTTTTGACGGACGATCTGCTGCACGATGTTCCGTTGCACGGTCACGTGGAAGCTGACGGGGCTTTGCTTGACCGGTTGGCGTCTTTCGGCGAACGATATGCCTCGCGGCTGTTTGCGGCGGCGCTTAGCAAGACGGGTGTGACGGCGGTACCAGTAGCTTCTTCGGATTTTGTACTGACGTGCGACACTTTTCGTGACGCCAAGCCACATCTGGAACACACCCGGAGCCGCGGGCGCGAGATTTTGTTGCCACTGCTCGAAGCGGGAATCATTCCCGTGGTGACGGGGTTCATCGGCGCTACGCAGGACGGTCGAATCACGACACTGGGGCGCAACAGTTCGGATTTTTCCGGCGCACTGATTGCGCACGTGGTCGACGCCGAGGAATTGGTGATCTGGACGGATGTGGATGGAATCTATACCGCGAATCCAAAAGAATCAGCCGAAGCCATGCTGCTGCACGAATTGAGCTACGACGAGGCTCACGCGCTTGCGGCAAGCGGAGCGAAAGTGTTGCACCCGCACGTGCTGCCGCTGGCGGCGCAAACGGAAATGACGGTTTGGGTCAGGAATACGTTTAAGCCAGAGGCCCGCGGTACGCGCATTGGCTCTCAACAAAACGGAGGATTGGCATGAGCGCTCGAGCAAATTCAAAGAGATGGCGCGCGGGCGTATTGGGCGCTACCGGAATGGTGGGACAGCGGCTGGTGAAGCTTTTGTCGGACCATCCGTGGTTTGAGTTGAGCGCGGTTGCGGCTTCGGAGCGGTCCACGGGAAAAACGTACGCGGACGCAGCGCGGTGGCATCTGGAAGGGCCGATACCAGAGCGTGCGCGTGGGCTGGTGGTGAAGGATCTTGAGCCAACGCTGGATTGCGATTTTGTTTTTTCGGCGCTGGATTCCTCAGTTGCCGGTGAAGCCGAAGAACGATTTGCGCGCGCCGGGTATCCGGTGGTGAGCAACTCCAAGAATCACCGCATGGATGCGGATGTGCCGCTGTTGATACCAGAAGTGAACGCGGCACACGTGAACTGTATTCCGGTGCAGCAAAAGAATCGTGGGTACGATTCCGGATTCATCGTCACCAATCCGAATTGTTCGACGGCGGGCCTGGTGCTGGTGCTCAAGCCGCTGGCCGATGCGTTTGGTTTGGAGAAATTGTTCGTGGTGACGCTGCAGGCGGTCTCCGGAGCCGGCTATCCCGGAGTGCCCGCCATGGATTCGCTGGGTAACGTGGTTCCGTTCATTAGCGGTGAAGAAGAGAAAATGGAAACGGAGCCGCAGAAGTTGTTGGGGAAGTGGGACGGCAACCGGTTCATCGATGCCGGCTTGGGAATCAGCGCGCATTGCAATCGCGTGCCGGTGGTCGACGGGCATCTGGAATGCGTGTCTGTGCGACTGAAGAAAACCGCGACGATCGCGGAAGTGCGGGAAGCGTTGCGCAGCTTCGAAGTTTCCGAAGAATTGGAATCGTTGCCGACGGCCGTGAAACATCCGGTCGTGGTGCAGGATGGCGACGATCGGCCGCAGCCCCGAAAAGACGCGAACACCGGACACGGAATGGCGGCAGTAGTGGGGCGAGTGCGGGAATGCCCGCTGCTGGACGTCAAACTGACGTTGTTGTCGCACAACCTGGTGCGTGGTGCGGCGGGTGCTGCGCTGCTCAATGCGGAATTATTGGCGGCACGGGGATTCCTGAAAACGCGGCAGGCAGAACAGGCCGAAGTGGAACAGGCGACGCGCTGAAGCGCCGGGCACTTACGGCACAAATAAATAGCGTACCAAGTGGAAGAAGATCGGCGCGGCGAAGCAGAGCGAGTCGATGCGATCGAGAATGCCGCCGCGTCCTTCGACCACGACGCCGAAATCCTTAATGCCGATGTCGCGTTTGATGGCGCTCATCACCAGGCTGCCGTTAAAACCCAGAATGCAAATCAGCAGGGACATTCCGGCCGACTGCAGAGGCGTGAACGGCGTAGCCCACCAAAGCGCGGTTCCCAACGCGGTGGCGCTCACGACGCCCCCGCCTAACCCTTCCCACGTTTTATTGGGACTGACGCGCCACGCAATTTTGTGTTTTCCGATTAGCTTGCCCCAGACGTACTGAAGAACATCGCTCATCTGATCGACGATCACGAGATAAAGAAGCAAGCGCGCATCGTGCCCTTCGAAGCCGGGAATTTTCAGCAACAGCAGCGCGGGCGCGTGGCTTAACGAATACACACAAACCATAATGCCGAACTGAATCTTGGAGGCGCGCTCCAGGAAATGCTCCGTGTCACCGGCGATGGCGATACTGGGAGGGATATAAATGCAGGCGAGCACGGGGATCATGATCGCGAACAAAACATACCACTGAATGCCGACGAGGTAATACTGCAGCGGCATAATGACGAAGAAGCTCCAGAACAAGGTGCGGTGATCGCCGCGACGCGTGGGCACCAGGGTCATATACTCCCGCATCGCCAGGAAAGAGATGATGCCGAACAGAATTAGCGAGCCGATGCGGCCACTCACGACGGCCACCGCGAAAATAGCGGCCATCTTCCACCACGCGCGAATGCGGGCATTGAAATCGTCGATGGTGGTGCGGCTGTCGTCGGCGCGGTGGCGAGTTTTCAGAATCCTGACGATCAAGGTGGAGATCAGCAGCAGAAACAGAACACCGCCGTATAACCAATCGAATTTTGTGTCGTGGAGAGCTTCAAACATCAGGCCGATCCAATCCGGCGCAGGCTGGCGACGGCCTCGCGCGTGCGTTCAAGAAACGCATCTTTGTCTTCATCGGGTTCCACATGAAGAGGCTTGCCAAAGGTCAACAAGCTGAGCATGGGCACGGGTAGGAATTCCCCTTTGGGCAAAATGCGGTTGAGATTTTCCAGATGGGCCGGTACCAATTCGACATCGGGCCGCCGCAGCGCCAGATGATACATGCCCGATCGAAAGGGGCCGACTTTTTCGCCGGTGCCGCGGGTGCCCTCAGGAAAAAGTATGAGGGAATTTTCCGTGTCGAGCGCCTCAGCCATTGCCTCGATCAGGTGGCGGCCGGCGAAATGCGGTTCGTCTGCACTCTTCGCTCTGTGGCTGGGAACACGTTCAAGGAATACCGCGTGGAAGACATTCTGTGCCAGGTAACGACGCAGCGGCGTTGCTTCCCAATAGTCTTTTGCGGCGATAGGACGCGTCCTTGCGCGAATTTCCGAGGGCAAGGCCGACCAGAGAACCACAAAATCGAGATGGCTGCTGTGATTGGCAAAATAAATGCGCTGGCGTTCGTCCGGCTGGCAACCAGCCCATTGCACCTGCACACCACTGATCCCGCGAGCGAGCGCGGCCAGAAGACTGGCGATGGGGTGAATATTATTGTTCATTGGGTGGCGGCCTTCATCTTACTCGCAAGTGCGGCTGAACCACCATGCGGAGGCCATCGCAAAGATGACGCGCGACTCCTGCGTTACCAGCAGACCCTGAACTGGAGTTCCTGACCTTCGGCATATTTTTGCAGCAAAGAAACCATGCGCTGACAGGAAGATTGCAAGCCTTCCGCGCCGCCGAAGGAAACCAGGATAGCGGCGATGTTGCGCGTGGATGGCGTGACCATGGTGCGCTCGGAATCGCTTGTCGGGCTGCCATGCGGGCCCTCGCCATCGGAAAAAACGGGCAAACCCTCCAGGTTCAAATCATATTTGCCGATGCCCTTGTAGGTTTCGCCGCTGCGACCCGATCGAAAAACGATATCGCCGGTTACATGCGCGAGGTCGTATAGGCCGATCGGCAAACGGCTCTCTACGGAGATCAGGTTGATGATATCCACGACGGAATTGATTTGCGGGAAGCCCTTGCCGGAAAGGATGCGGCGCAGCAATGCTTCCGCCGAGCCACGATAACGCGCGGGATCTTTTCCCAGAGCTTTGTAGCCGGCGCGCGTTGCCAGGATCTTCGAAGATTCCAACAAGGTGCGCGGTTCGGGAAGATGCAGAATTTCCGTTTCGCGCACTTTCATTTCTTCCAGCAGAGCCGTAGGGGTTTCCCGTGGAACCACTCGGCCGGTCAGGAAGCCCAGCGAGATGCGCGGACATTTCAGCTTCAAGCCGGGATCGATTGTCAGGGTCGCCATGCGCCTAAGAATACCCGACGGAAACCGGATTCGCACATCGCGCGCTCAATTCACGGCACGAATTAGGGAGGGAAAAGACGTATAGAGCGCTTTGTTCGGCCTCAGGCCGGCAGAGGCTTTAGGCGAGCAGTGAAATGGCGGAGAAAGGGCGCGTGATGCACCAGTTCGTAGCCGGGAATCTGGTGCCGGCGGCGCCAAACGTCGAGAATCACTTCCACCACATATTCGATGTGGCTTTGCGTGTACACGCGGCGGGGAATGGCCAGCCTGACCAGGTCCATGGAAGCATGTTCGCCAAACATGAGTGTGCCGATTTCCACGGAACGGATTCCGCCCTCGAGGTAGAGCTCCACGGCAAGCGCCACCCCAGGGAATTGCGCAACCGGAATCTGCGGCAGGAACGCGCGCGCATCAATGTAGATGGCGTGACCCCCAGGCGGCAGCACGATGGGAACGCCTTCGCTGGAAATGTGATTGCCCAGGAATGCGGTGGAAGCGATGCGATAGTGCAAGTAATCTTCTTCCAGCGCTTCGTTCAAACCGACGGCGATGGCGTCCAGGTCGCGGCCGGCCAGTCCGCCATACGTCGGAAAACCCTCAGTGAGAATCAGCAGATCTTTTTCCTGTTGAGCGAGGATGTCGTCATTGGTGCAAAGAAAGCCGCCGATATTGGCGAGGCCGTCTTTCTTGGCGGACATGGTGCAGCCGTCGGCGTAGGAAAACATTTCGCGGGCAATTTCTCGCGGAGTTTTGTCGGCGTAGCCCGGCTCACGCAATTTGATGAAGTAGGCATTTTCGGCGAAGCGGCAAGCATCGATGTACAGCGGGATGCCGTGGCTTTTGCAGATTTGTTTCACATCGCGAATGTTCGCGAGCGACACAGGCTGGCCGCCGCCGGAATTATTGGTGACCGTGAGCATCACCAGCGGAATTTTTCCGGCGCCCTCGCGCTCGATCAACTCCGTCAAGCGAGCCGTGTCCATATTTCCCTTGAATGGATGAAGTAGCGACGGCTCCTTGGCTTCCGGGATAGGAATGTCCAACGCCTGCGCGCCCACAAATTCGCAATTCGCGCGCGTGGTGTCAAAATGTGTGTTGTTTGGAACGATGTCGCCTTTCTTGCACATCACGCTGAAAAGAATGCGTTCCGCGGCGCGACCCTGATGCGTCGGGATCACGTGGCGAAAGCCGAAAATAGATTGCACGGAATTGCGGAAACGCGTGAAGCTGGGCGAACCGGCGTAGGATTCATCGCCGCGCATCATCGCGGCCCATTGTTCAGTGGACATGGCGGACGTGCCGGAGTCGGTGAGCAGGTCGATGAGGATGGCTTCGGAAGGCACAAGGAAAAGATTGTAGCCGGCGTCGTGAATTAGTTTCTGGCGTTCGGCGCGGGTGGTGGCGCGGATGGGCTCAACGCTCTTGATGCGAAATGGCTCGATGATCGTGCGAATTGGCATGGCGCAGACAAGCTCCCAAAGCAACACTACCACACCGGAATCAAGCGTTTTAGGCCAAGCGACGCTGCTGTTTTTTAATCGTCGCCGTGCACGAGTTCGGGCGATTTTGCCGCTTCCTCGGAATCATCCGGCGTTTGGACCAGCCCCTGTTTCACCAGCTCGCGATAATAGGCAGGCCGCGTGCGGCGGTAATGGTCGGCGGGAATTTTTCCATCGAGCCATGCGGTGTCCATCGGATAGACGGCAGGATCGAAGATCACAAGATAAAAGTGCCAGATCAAAATGGAGAACGTTGCCAGCAGCGCTTCATACCAGTGCACCGCGGTGGCGGCATCGGTAATCCACTTTGGAAAATGACGCAACGCGAAATTATTGAACCACAGCAGGAAACCCGAGAGGGCCATGACTGTGGTGCCCCACATGAAAGCCCAATATTCCATTTTCTCCGCGTAGTTGAATTTCGCGAATTTGGGCTCTTGATTCGTTAGTCCGAGGCTGTATCGGAAGACGTCCAGCATGTCCGTGGCATCTTTCATGGTGGGAATCATGGACCACGCAAAAGAGCGGTCCTTCTTTCTCAACCCGAGATGAACGAAATGAAATACCGTGGCGCAGATCATCACGACGGCGGCGGTGCGGTGCAATCCACCGCGCACGCCCGCGTTTGCTTCCCAAAACAACAACGGCTTTGCCCACCAACTATCGGGGAACTTGAGCGCGAAGCCGGTAACAACCAGCGTGGGGAAACTTGCCATGATGCCCCAGTGCGCGATGCGGAACCATAAATTCATGCGCAGCGCCACTTCATTGCTTTCGCGGCGCGGCTTGCGCCGCAGCAACTTGCTGAGCAGATCCAACAAATTGTGAAGCAGCATGAAGCCAAGCGTCACTGGGATAAGAATCAGGTACGTCCAGCGAATCCACCGCACAACCGGATGATTTGGCCCGGAGCCGGTTTGCAAGTGAATCGGTCCGATGGCGTAACGAGCCTGATTGGCACCCGTGTGGCATTGGCCGCAGGTTTTCGCCAGGTTCGCGGCATTCACCGTGGAGCGCGGATCGGCGGACCTGAAAATGTTGTGAACACCGTGACAGGAAGCGCAATTGGCGGCGGTGAGCTTTCCGCCCTTCAATGCCAGGCCGTGATAACTGTCGGCATAGGACGGGACGCGGTCGGCGGGGATGTCGTAGAGTTGTGCCATGCGCGTGCTCGCGTGGCAGCGCCCGCAAGTTTCCGCGGAAACATTGGCGGCGTTTACCGGAGAGGCGGGATTTTTTGGATCAAGGATCAGGTGCTCGCCGTGACAGTCGACACACGCTGGCGCATCCTTCACGCCAGCTTCCACGGCTGCACCATGCACGCTTTGATTATAGATTTTTGCCATTTCGCCGTGGCATTCGCCGCAGGTTTGCGAAACTTTCCAGTGATTGACGCGGGACCGTTCGTCTCTCGCGGGGTAGATGTCGTGATTTCCGTGGCAGCTGTTGCAATCTGCGGCTTTCTCGCTGCCCGCTGCAATCGCACGGCCGTGGACGCTTTGCTTGTACGATTCCACCGGATGCGCCACAGGAATCTGGTGGCGGGACAAAAATCCGGCGTCGCTGTGGCACTTCGCGCACGTATCGGCCAGGTTTTTGCGCGCCACAGCGGAGTCTGGTTCACTGGCAGCCTTCACTTCATGGATGGAGCCGTGGCACGACACGCACTTCGGCGCATCGTGATCGCCCTTCGCCGCGGCCTGCCCATGGATGCTGGCCGCAAATTCTTTTACCTGATCGCCGTGACATTCTTTGCACTTTGCGGGCGCAAGATTTTCAGCGGTGATCAGTTCGTGCACGCTGCCATGGCAAGCGGCACAAGCAGAATCGCCAAGGATCGAGTGAACGCTTGTGGCGAAACTTTTGGTTTCCTGCTGATGACAGGTGCTGCATTGCACTTTGGCGAGTTTGACGGGATGCGGGAAATTCTTGATCGACGTGTGACAATCCTGGCAACCGAGAATTCCGTGCGCGCCGGCCGCGTGCTTCGCCGGACTGATGGAAATGTCTTTGCCGCTATCGGACTTCATACCTGCTGTGCCATGGCACGCCAGGCATGGTTCATCCTGTTTCAGAAGATGCGTATTTTGTGATGTTGCAGTAGCGCGAGTGGGAGCGAGCACCCACGCCAAGGCGATCAGCAAGGCGCAAGTAGTGAATTTGCGGCCCTGCCTACGCGCTCGTATGGAGCTCATAAGGCACTACCTCCGGGCCCGGGAGGGCCCACGAATTTTGAATTACTGCAATCCCAGATCCGTGAGGACCTTGGGTTTTTCCTCCTGCACCGCCAGAAGATTGTGGCAAGCGGTGCAATCATTGGTGATCGTCTGGCCGTCCACGCTAGTGTGGGACCCGTCATGGCAGCGGAAGCAGCCGGGAAAGTCGTTATGTCCGAGATTGTTAGGGTGGACGCCCCAGGTAACCCTCATATCCGGGAAAATATTGCGCAAATAAATGTCCGCGGTGGTGCTGGCGGCCTGTTCCACAAGCGCGCGCTTCGTGTTGTACACGTCGGGATAGCTTGTGCGGTAGTAGGCGATGATACCTTTCGTGATTTTTGATTGGGCCGTATCCCTGCCCGGATAGTCCACCTTCAGCAGCTCCACCGCTTTTTTCCGCACGTAAGGCAATTCAGGGCTGATCAAACCCCGCGACATCCGCAAATCCACGGCGTTCTCCGGCAATTCAAACGCGTGGGTCGGGCGATTGTGGCAATCGATGCAATCCATCGCGCGCCGCTCGCCCTTTTCCAGTTGCGCTTTGCTGACCTTGGTGTCGGTCGACACATACTCAACGGTCTTGCCCTTGTCGTCCGTGTAGAAGACCACCGGGATGACCTGACGTTTCTCATCGGTGGAGATGTAATGGATGCGAGAGCCATCATCGAGATGGCGTCCATGAATGCCGACCGAGCCTTGCCACGTGCGCCCGCCAACTTTCAGCAACAGCACGGTCGTGAGCGGCGTGTTTTTTTCGTCCTCGGTGTAACTTGTTTTCACCAAGAACTTGTCTCCGGTGAATCGCGCGGGCCAGTGGCACTGTTCGCAGGTTTCCCTGGCAGGGCGCAGGTACTTCACCGGCGAAGGGATCGGGCGCGAGTAGGTTTTAAACGTGACCGCGAAGACCTGGCGCAATCCGGAGAGCTTGGACCTAACGAACCAGCCGGCTCCGGGACCGATATGGCATTCGACGCACTCCACGCGCGAGTGCGGCGAACCTTGATAGGCACTGAACTCCGGAGCCATCACGGTGTGGCAGGTCTGGCCGCAGAACGTGGTCGTGTCCATGTAAGAAACGCCGCGATACGACGCAAATCCAAAAATCATCAAGTTGAGCAACGTTGCCAGACCGACAAACATGAGTCCGTTGCGGACCACGGACGTCTTCAGGTCGATGGCTGGATAAATCGACGGTAACTCTCCCGCAGCCATTAATTTCCTGCGTCGAAGAAAAATTCCGATCGGCATGAGGATGAGCCCGAGGAGAAAGACGCCCGGAAGGAGCAGGAAAATGAGGATGCCGATGTACGGGTGCGGAGGACCGGGCAGAATAAAATCGTAAATCCAAAAGCCGATCAGGGTGAGGGCGCTGCTGGTGGTCAACACAACGCCGGTAAGGCTCAGCGTGTTCTGGCTCAGGTAATAAATCAGCCTGGCCCAATCCTTAATCGTATTTTTGGAGTTCATGGCCCGAGTGTCCTCGCCTTCTCGAACGAATTGGCCGCACCCTGCAAGAACACGAGCCCCAGCAAAGGATAGCCGGGGCCCGCGAGGGAACAGCTTGGTTGTTTGCCTGGTTTCGCAGGCGCACCGGCGAACTTACTTTGCGAGCGTCCGAATGTAGGCCACGACATCCTTTACTTCGGCGTCGGTGATCTTCTTGTCGTATGCGGGCATTTTGTTCTTGCCCTTCACGATGATGTCCGTCCAAGCGGCGTCGGATTCCTTCTTCACTTCATCGGAACTGAAATCCCGCGCCTTGGTGGCCTTTCCGGCGGCGGTATCACCTTTGCCGTCTGGTCCGTGGCAGGCGACGCACTTGGCCTTGTAGACCTTTTCGCCGTTCGCAACATCTTGCGCGCGCGAAACGGATGCTGGCAGACAGAGCATTGCGATGACTGCGATTGCTGAGAAAACCCTCTTCATCACTTCCTCCTTGTGTTTATTCTTTGCACGAAGCGCGTAGGAGCGTCCGCGCTTCGTGCCAGATGTCTGCGGAGACACCTTCGGCTGGTTACTTCTTCAGCGAGCGAATGTACGACACCATATCCTTCACCTGATCGGGCGTCATGCTCTTGTACGGCGGCATTTTGCCCTTTCCATTGGTGATGATGGCGCTCAGTTCGGCATCGCTCTGCTTTTGCACATCGGCGGAAGAAAGGTCGCGCGTCTTCATCGCATCCTTACCTTTGCCGTCGGTGCCATGACACATGGCACATTTGGCCTTAAAGGTTGCTTCCGCAGCGGCAACGTCCGCCTTTGCGGGGGAGCTGAACAGGCAAATGCCTGCCAGCAGCGCCCCGGCGAGCGTCATCGCACCCAGGTTCTTCATCGTGTTTTCCATATTGCTCTCCTCGATAGATTTCGACAGGTGTCCGGTTCGCGAGCTCCTGTCGCCTTCCGAAAAAATTGTGTTTTGACAGTGTAATCCTTAGCCGTGGACATAGATAAGGTGGCATCGGCCGGGCGTGAATTACCGTGAGAGCCCCGAGTTATGCCAAGGGGTGTCCCTTCATACATTTGGCGATCCGGTTCGGAGTGTGCGAACTGTGTCATCCAACACCAGTGTCGAACCCTGAGCCTCTTGCGGACTCAAAAAGCATTCAAGTTCGGGCATGTTGAACGCGCCTGACAACCGGGAAAATGTGCCAACTAAACGTACGCGCCGGAGTGCAAATTGTCAGGATAATAACTCGAAAGGATACCTGATCGTCGCAGCAAACGAAGAAAGTGTCAATGAAATTGACACAAAGCGTTGAAAATTTCATCGATGAAAACGCGATCTATTTTGTCCGCATTCAGTTCATTGGAATACGCACCAGCGCTTCTTCGCTATGTGCCGGTTGGAGCTAGCTCAGTTTCAGGCGAGGATACCCCAAACACCTTAGCGCTTTTCTTCTGTCCTTTATGTTATGTTGCTCAGTGTCCCATAATCGCGGTCGCATTACCCCGCCCGCCGAAATGATCCATGGACTGGGTCCCGGCACAGAAAGCCTCAAGGAGCGATTGTTATGAAAAAGTGTTGGAGTTCCATGCTCGTGGCGCTCTTCCTGGCCTTTACGAGTTTTAGTGCGTTTGCGGACGATACGAAAGAAACCGATCGGGTCGAAAATGCAGGAAAAGTGATGACAGAAATCCTGAATGTGCCGGACAACATTCCTCAGGACGTTCTGAACAAGGCCTATTGCGTCGTGGTGCTGCCATCGGTGCTGAAGGCGGCCTTCATCGTCGGCGCCAGTTACGGACGCGGGGTCATGACCTGCCGGGCGGGCGCCAATTTTGAGGGTCCTTGGGGCGCGCCGACCATGATGGCGCTGGAAGGCGGAAGCTTCGGTTTGCAGATCGGCGGCGAAGCGACCGACTTTGTGCTGCTGTTGATGAGTGACCGGAGCGCGAAAGGCATATTGACGAGCAAGGTCAAGCTGGGAGCGGATGCGTCCGCTGCGGCCGGGCCGGTGGGCCGCACAGCCGCCGCCGCCACGGACGCAACCATGCGAGCGGAGATTCTGAGCTATTCGCGCGCGCGCGGCGCCTTTGCCGGTGTTTCTCTGGAAGGCTCCACGCTTCGGCCAGACAACGACGCCAACAAAAAGCTGTATGGAAAAGAAGTCAACGCAGAGGCTATCGTGCTGAAGGGTGCAACGAAGCCCCCGCCAAGCGCGAGCGTTCTGCTGCACATACTGGACAAGAGGGCGCCTCACCGCAAGCGCTAAAACGCGACGCGGCCAAATGGAAGAGATAGTGGAAGTCGCCGTCCATTCCTTGTTAGTTTCAGGAATGCGCCCTCAGGAAAATTTGTAGCCCTGGGCCGCAAGTTGCGGCG
Source organism: Candidatus Acidiferrales bacterium (assembly GCA_963795535.1). GTDB lineage: Bacteria > Acidobacteriota > Terriglobia > Acidiferrales > UBA7541 > Acidiferrum. Next base: position 109,708 of record CAWCIG010000015.1, on the reverse strand, counting down.
CCATCGGCAAGGAACGCAGCGGAATTCCGGTAACGGCGGAGATGGCGTTGGCAATCGCAGGAGCAATTCCGAGAATGGGAGCCTCGCCTGCACCCACCGAGGGCTGGTCCTTGCGGTCGATCAGCAGCGCGTCCATGGGCGGCACGTCACGGAAGCGCGGCACGCGGTATTTCGAGAAAAGATTATTGACGATGCGCCCGTCCGCGAATTCGATGGCTTCGAAGATGGCGCCGCCGATTCCCATGATATTGGCGCCAATCAGTTGATTGCGCACGCCGTCCGGATTGACTATCGCGCCACAATCGAAAGCCGTCAGTACGCGCTCCAGTTTGATCTCGCGGGTATCCGGTTTCAACGAGACTTCGGCAAACGTGGCCATATAGCCGAGCTTTTCAAAGCCGCCGCCTACGCCAAATCCTTGATGGGCAGCGCGGGGTTTATCCCATCCAAATTGTTTGCCGCCTTGCTCGAACACGGTCCGCAGGCGTTCGTCTTTCAAATTCTTCAGGCGGAACTGCAAAGGATCCATTTTTAGCGACGCAGCAATTTCGTCCATGTGTACTTCACGCGCAAAGTGATTCGCGGTCGCCGCCAACGCCCGGTAGGAGCCCTGGCGCAGCGGTGAATTCACGGGATGAAACTGGATGCGCTGATTGGGGACGTCATAATACGTGCGGATTCCGGCCGCGCCGGAATTGTAATTATGAAATTCCCATGCGGTGATCCTGCCCTCAGCGTCGACGGCGCTGGTCACGTCGATCACGCCCGCGGGGCGGAAGTAGGCCCAAGTGAACTCTTCCTGGCGGGTCCACACCAGCTTTACCGGGCGTTTCGCGGCCCGCGCCAGGCGGGCAGCCTCCAGTGCGGCATCTCCCGTGTGTTTTCCTCCGTAGCCTGATCCTGTGTCTGGCATCAGGACGCGCACTTTTTCTTCCGGCAGGTGAAACGCGGTGGCAAGTTCGCTGCGGACGCCAAAAGGCCGCTGCGTGCCGGTCCACACGGTCAGCTGGTCGCCGTTCCACAGTGCGACGGCGGCGCGCGGCTCGAGCGGAGCGTGGGCAATGTAGGAGATATTGAAGGTGGAATTCAATTTGTGGCCGGAGGAAGCGAAAACTTTCTGGATCTCTCCCGTTTCGTACGCGGGATTGCGTTCTTCGCCGGGAGTTTGACTTTTCTTCAGGTACTCGAAAAGTTCTTTGCTGGAGGGCTGCGGCTCCGGCTTCCACTCGACTTTGATGGCGGCGGCAGCTTTTTCTGCATTGGCGGTGGTCGGAGCAGCGACAGCGAGGAAGTTGCCGTCGCGGACAACAGTTACGCCCGGCATTTGCTCCGCCGCGTGGGTATCCGCGGAAACGAGTGTCGCTCCAAACGAGGGCGCCCGCACGACTTTGCCATGGAGCATGTCCGGGAGTTTGTAATCGGAAGGGTAGCGATGCTTGCCGGTCACAAAATCGCGCCCATCAACTTTGGGAACGGATTGGCCAGCGATTTTCCATTGCGCCGCGGGGATGAGCGGGTCTTCAGCAGGAAGCAGTTGCGTGATCTGCTGACCCTTAACGAGATCGCAATAGCCGGCAGAGCGATTCGCCTTCGGGTCGAGAATTTTGCCGTTGGCGGCGGTCAAGTGGGCGGGATCCGTGTTCCACTGTTTCGCCGCGAGCGCGATCAGGGCGTCACGCGCGGCTGCCGAAACCCGGCGCAATTGCAAACTCATGACGGGAGTGGTGCGGCTGCCGAATGTGCCCATATCGAAGGGCACTAACTGCGTGTCTCCCATTACCAAGCGGATGGATTCGATAGGCACGCATAACTCTTCCGCCACGGCTTGCGACAAAGATGTGCGGATGTTCTGTCCTACTTCCACTTTACCGGTGAAGACGGTGATCTCGCCTTTTTCTCCGATGTGCAGCCACGCGTCGATTTCCTGGGGCAGATTGTCTTCGCTATTGCGGCCGGTCTTTCCCGATTCCTGCAACGCGGACGCCTTGGTGGCAGCACAAACTATGAAAAATCCCGCGCCCAGAAACTTGAAAAAGCTACGGCGATCGCTTTCGAAAATGACGGACACGGGCGCGTGGAGTTCGTAGCGCTCCGGTTCGAGGCCTGCTGCCAGATCGGTTTTCGTGGTCATCGGACGTGCTCCTTCCCGGCGGCGCTGGCTTTTCGTATGGCCGCAACAATCCGCGGATAAGTTCCGCAGCGGCAGATATTGCCCTGCATGAAGTGCTGAATCTCCGCCTCGGAAGGATTTTCGCGTGTGTTCAACAGGCCCACGGCGGACATGATCATCCCAGAGGTGCAGTAGGCGCACTGCATCGCGCCTTCGTCAAGAAACGCCTGCTGAACTGGATGCAAGCGATCGCCATTTGCAAGACCTTCGACGGTCACGATAGATTTTCCGGAAACGGTGGAAACGGGAGTGAGGCAGGAGCGAAAGGAACGGCCGTCAATCAACACGGTACATGCGCCACATTGGCCTTCGCCACAACCATATTTTGTGCCGGTTAAATCCAGTTGCTCGCGAAGGATCATGAGCAGGCTTGCATCGGGTTCTGCCTCCACGGAAACGTTCTGTCCATTAATTCGAAGAGCGTATTTCGTAGGCATAGTTTCTTCCCCTCTAAGAAGTCTACGCCTACCGGCTGGGCACGGGAAAGGAGCGCAATTCGGACGGGAAAATGGTCTGGATTTAGCTAAAAACCTTTAGCGTGGTACAGCTCCAGACATTTTTTCGCTGTTTCCAACTCCGAGTAGCGGCTACCTTCTTGTTCCATCAAATAATATTCGGCACCACCAACGCTTTCGGCTGCGGCGAAAATCGCCTTCCAATCGGCGATGCCTTCGCCAAACAAGACGGAATATCCTTTGTCCGGGCTTGGCGCCCAATCCTTGCAATGCAGGGAACGAATGCGGCCTGGATTCGCGCGAATCCACGCGACCGGATCGGAGCCCGCCTCCAGGCAGGTTCCTACGTCGAGTTGCAGCATTACGGAGTGCTTGGTGTTTTTCGACAGAATTTCCATGGGCCGCACGCCATCCACCGGGGTGAATTCCAGTTGATGATTGTGGTAGCCGGCTTGCAAGCCCGACGCTTCGAGCTTTTCCGCGGCAAAATTCAGAGCATCCGCAATTTCTTTCCAGCCATGCAATCCCGGTTTCGGCTGGGAACTGGCCATCACCACGTATTTGCTGCCCAAATTGAGATTCAGATCGATGGCATTCTGGATGCGCTCCTGGTTCATATAAGATGCGTCGTTATGCGTGGAGAAGCACCGGATCCCCAAATCATCCAGGAGCTTTTTCATCTCTTTTGCTTGCGCGTGACTCCATTCGAAATACGGAGCGTAAAACTCCAGGCCTTGATAGCCCATTGCGGCGATGGCTCGAACGGTTCCCTGCGGATCTTTCTTCAATTCGTCGCGAACGGAATACATTTCAATGCCCATGGGAATCTTTGCGGCGGCGGCGCGCCACGCCCAGGGCATCACCGCGGAAAACACAAGAAAGCTTCTTCGCGAAAATGGTTTTGTTTTCATTTGATGTATCCTAGCCGGAAAAGCTCGTCGGGCGAAGCGTCGGCTTGGCTCCGGTCAAAGTAGCCATGGCGGGGCGCTGCCTCGCGAGTATAATTCTCGGAGTCGTCGATGGGCTGATTTTTTATGTTGAGGACGATTCTCCAATGAAGAAATGGGTTTTTCTCGCAAGCCTGTTGTTGATCGTGGCGGTTGGACGCTTGGCCGCGCAAAACGCAAGCGCGAATTACGACAAAAATACGGATTTCTCCAAATATAAAACGTATAAGTGGGTGAACATCGAGAACGCGCAACATGTGGATGACTTGACCGCGGACCAGCTGGCGGGAACCGTGGAATCCGAACTAGCCAAGAAGGGCTTGAAAAAGTCGCAAACGGACAAGGCGGATCTGTTGATCGGTTATCAGGTCGCTCGAGGCAAGGAAAAGCAATTGAGCCAATACAATGTTGGCGCATCCTATGGATCGGCCGCGGGAGCAACTGGTGGAACCGGTGGGGCGGCAACGACCGTGGTTCACACGGGCCTGTTGGTTCTGGATATGTATGACGCGGCATCCAAACAGTTGATTTGGCGTGGCGTTGTTGCAAATGCGATCGACGCGGACGCCAAACCCGACAAAAAACAGAAGCACATGGACCAGGGAGTTGCAAAACTGTTGAAAGATTATCCGCCGCAAAAGAAGTGATCCTGAAATAAAATTCAAATCAAACCTTGCGCCAAGTAGTCGGGGCCTGTATCGTAGCCACCTTTACGCGGCCGCTAAAACGCGGCAAAGAGAGTGGAGGCCGATGCAGGAGAAGGCGCAATTCCCAGTTGAGACCGGCAGTTACGGGTTGCGGCGCGAAGCGCTTTCGCCGATGGAGACACTCGCGCAATCGGTCTCCACCATTGCGCCGACCACCACGCCGGCGGCAACAATTCCGCTCGTGTGCGCACTGGCAGGAAATGGGACGTGGCTTGCTTACGTGTTGGCGATGGCGGCGGTTCTGCTGGTCGCGTTGTGCATCGGGAAGTTCGCGCGTTATTCGGCTTCGCCCGGCTCCCTCTATACATACGCGTCGATGATCCTTCCCCCGTCGCTCGGAGCCGCGGCGGCGTGGAGTCTTCTGCTGGCCTACGTGGCAACGGGAGCGAGCGTAATTGGCGGTTTTTATCATTACGGCAATCTGCTGCTACGAGACGCGACGGGCCACGGCACTTCGGCGGCGCTGCTGGCAATTTTTGTGGCGGCGATTTCGATCTGGATCGCGTGGCGCGACGTAAAGATCTCCGCGCGCTTGATGCTATGCATCGAAGCGGTTTCGGTGTCGTTTATCTTGATCGTGGTGACGGCCGTCCTCGTGCGCCATGGCTGGCACCTCGATGGGGACCAATTACGGCTGCGCGGTATGAGCGGCAGCGGATTGCGGCTGGGACTGGTGCTGGCGTTATTCAGTTTCGTGGGATTCGAGAGCTCCACGACGCTTGGCTCCGAGGCACGTGATCCTTTGAAGACGATTCCTCGCGCTGTGATTCAGAGCGCGCTGCTGGCCGGCGCGATGTTTATCGCGTGCGCCTATGCAGAAGTGCTGGGCGTACGCAGCGCCGGCCAGGATCTTGGCACCAGCCAGGCTCCGATGCGCGTGCTTGCGCAAGTTGGCGGCGTTCCTATTTTGGGATTGTTTATCGACATCGGCGCGTTGGTGAGCATGTTTGCGGGAACGCTTGCGTGCATCACGGCGGCGGCGCGCGTGCTTCTTCTGATGTCTCATAACGGCCTGGCGCACAAATCGCTGCACAAAACGCATTTGCGAAATGAGACCCCGACCCTGGCGATCATTGTTACGGGCACGGCGGCGGTTCTACCCTCCGCAATTCTTGCAGCTCGCGGCGCAAGTGGATTGGACGTCTATGGCTGGATGGGATCGCTGGCGACCTACGGTTTTATCGTTACCTACGCGTTGGTGAGTGTTGCTTTGCCGCGCTACCTGCGAGACCACAAGGCTTACCGTCCGGGAGCGCAGATCATTCCGTGGTTGGCGTGTTGCGCCATGCTGCTGGCGCTGGCTGGAAACCTGTATCCCGTGCCCGAAGGCCCCTACGGCAAGCTCCCGCTTATCTATCTGGCTTATCTAGCCGCGGGACTAGGTTGGTTTTTCTTGCGCGCTCGGAACCGCAAGCCGGCGCTGGCGGAAAGCTAAAGTCGCGCTTCTTCAGCTTCCGGCTGCACCAGCAGAAGCAGAATGATTGCCACTACGGTGAACATCCGAAACGCGGATTGTTGACCGTTCCATACCTTGGATTGCCACATGAGAAACCATTCTCCACCAACCGTAAGAAACGCGACTAACCACATCAGCAGGTTCAATGTGAGCCCAGCGATCGCGAGATTCTTTGCCTGACGAAACGCCGACGCATCTTTTTTCAAAGCTATTGCGAGCCGCAAGCCGCCAAACCAGCAAAGAATCGCCGCGGTCAATTCCCACACGACAATCGCGCCGTAGAACGCGACATGCCACGCGGGCGCGTTCAAGGCGCGCCACATCGAGCGGCCATCGACGAAAGTGGAATCCATCATCAGGACGTGGCGAACGAATTCGAAGTTGGGTTCGTAGTCGGTTAGGTTCGTGAACACGACGACGGTGAAATAGAGAGCCACGGCTAGGACGAGCAACATTTTGGCGGCGCGCAAAGTCATGGTTTCTCCCGCGCAAGGAAGGTTCGGAAGTAGGAAATCAAAGCGTCGATGGTGGCATCGTCGTAGTTCGGATTGCCAGGCATCTCCGCGTTGGCATTCTTCGACTTGGGACCGCGAACATATGCAGAGAAATATTCCGGCGCGGCGGTGGCCCAGGCCGCGAGGACAAGCCACGGCCTGCCTGCCTTGGTGCCGCCTTCCCGGCCCATGTTGTGGCAACGAAAACAATTTTGCTGCGCGATGCGATAGCCGGCTTGTACGGAGTCGTCGTTAGCGCGTGGGCCGCGCGGCGCAATCGCCTGCAGAACTTCGCGCTCATTTCGAAAATCCAGACGCACGACGGCCCAAGGAATTTGCGGGACTTCGGCTTGAGAAAGGACTTTGAAACTGGCGGTGAAGCGATTTTGATAAATCAGATAAGGGCCCAAGGAGAGACCAAGACCTTCGGCATCTTTTGGCCAATCTTCTGGGGATTTCCCATTGATCGTGAGTACGAGAATTGGGTGGTGGGATGTGATGTAGGAATGCGAATAGTACGCGTGGTAACGGTCGCTGGAGATGGCGATCATCAAGCTGGACTCCGTATTCGCGTTCAGGCGCCGTGCCAGTTCTTCCAAGGCCACGCCGCTTACTACGGCGGGCACCGTGAGGTTGCCATCGGTAGCTCCAGCGTATTTCACCTGCGGAAGCTTTAGCAGATCTTCTCTTGGGATGTAACGAGCGGAACCCTGTGGCAGGCCAAGCAGGTCGCCGGTAACTTCCAGATCCCGGGGAGAAGTGCGCGCGGGATGCAACGGCAGCTTGGAATTATCCGCAGTTTCGCCGGCTTGCGCTTTTGATGCGGTGGAAGCAATGGAGGAAGCGTTCCTGGCGAGGATCAGAAACAGACCGGCGAACGCCAACCGCGGCAACCGTCGTGGCATGGCACATGCTATCGCACCTCGCACTGCTCGCAAGTGAAAAATTTCGATGAGCTCCTATTCGCGGTAAGTGCTTCCATCCAAAAGCCGATATTGCTTCGAGCGGAATTTTCGCGGCCTAAGTCTCCCATCACCAGGTGCCCAGCCAGTTTTCCTCAGAAAAGGAAAAACGAATTTAGAACAGCGAAAGTTTTCATTTCGGTTCTACGTCGATTTGGCATAGCTTCCTTGGAACAATTGGCACACAGGCGGGCCAAGCGGGACATTCCATTTACCGACAAGATTGCTTGGTTCATTGCTGCCCGGTGCTGACAGCGAACCTGTATGGAGAATCCCCGGAGGCATCACAGCATGGCCAAAACAGCACAAGAAGTTTCGCTCTTCCTCTCGACGTGTCTCTCGTGCGCGTTGCTCCTGTTTTTTCCATTTGCGGCACACGCACAGCAAACGCTCGGCGGCGTCACGGGAGAGGTGACGGACGCATCCGGAGGAGCGATCGCGGAGACGCAAGTGACGCTGGTCGCGGACGGCACGAAGCTCACGCGGACGCAGAAGACGACAAACGTGGGCACGTACGATTTTGTGAATCTACCGATCGGCGCATACACACTCACCTTTACTCACGACGGTTTCGTCACGCTGAAAATTCCTTCCATCGTGGTGCAGGCTGATCGCACCGCGACCGTCAATGCCACGTTGAAGGTCGGCCAAGTTGGCACCACAGTCACTGTGGAAGCGACGCCGCTGATGAACGCCGAGGACACCACCAACGGCTACATTCTGGAAAAGCAGCAAATCGAGTCCGTTCCGTTACCAACGGGAAGTTTTACCGGCTTGGCTATTCTTTCTCCCGGTGTCAACGCAGAGCTGCCCAGCGGCACCGGGGCGAACAGTGGACTTGGGAACCAACCAATCTGGGCCAATGGCCAGCGCGACACCAGCAACAGTTTTCTTCTGAACGGTGTCGATGCCAGCAACCTGTTCAACGGGAAAAGCACCAGCCAGGTGGCTTCCGCGCGAGTCGTGAACAATACCGGTGTCAGCGGCGCCGCGAGCTCCAGTGCGGCTGTCATCCAGAGCACTGCTTCGCCTTATCTGGCGATTGGCCAAGCGCTGCCAACGCCAGCTCCGGAATCCATCGAGGAACTGCGCGTGAATACGTCCATGTACGATGCGCAACAGGGTTCCACCAGTGGCGCACACATCGACATGAGCACGGCTTCCGGCACTAACACCATCCATGGCCAGGCGTACATCCATCGCGGCACCAACTGGATCAACGCAGCTCCCTTCTTTTTCAAGGCTGATCCCAACATCCCCTCCGATCAGAAAAATCCTGAACTTCATCGCAACGATATTGGCGGCACTCTTGGTGGCGCGCTGATCAAGGACAAGCTCTTCGGATTTATCAGCTACCAGCACATTCACTCGTCGGATCAGGAGATCGGACTGTCGCGCCTCACAGTCCCTTACGGGCTTACCAACGATCGTAGCCCAACGGCCATAGCCAACGTGGTGAACGGCAACTTTCCGGCGACCGTGAATCCGGTTGTTGGCAATGGCCCTGGAGACATCAGCCCAATTGCCTACCAGTTGCTGAATTACAAATTTCCCAACGGCCAATACCTAATTCCTTCCGCCGACGGAAATACTCCCACGGTGAATTTTCCGGAGAACGCCGTAGTTCCCGGGACAGCTTTGTTTAAATCCGATCAGGCGGTTGCCAATCTGGACTGGAACGCCACGGCGAAGGACACGGTTGCGTTGAAGTATTACTACCAGCACGATCCCACGACCGCGCCTTATGCGTATTCGAGCGTCGCTGGGTTCGCGCAGCATTTGGATGCCGGCAGCCAGGTTGCTTCCATCACCAACACGCAGACCGTGCGTCCCAATCTGAGCATCACGGAAACATTTGGCTTCATCCGAGAGAAGGTGTACAGCACGATTTCGCAGCCCTTTGGTCCGTCGCCTTTCGGCATCAACACTTTCGGCTCGCCTGTCTTTCCTGGTATTACCATCGTGGACGATTTTGGGAACACCGCCGCTTACAACATCGGGTGCCCGAACATTAATCCGAACTGCGCCGATCCAGCGCCTGTTGCCAACGCCGCGCTCACGGTCGGGCAAGGTTCGGCCTCCCAAGGCGCGTTTACCGGGGTTTTCCAAAATCGTTTCATGCCTTCGGCAAATGCCATCTGGACTCTCGGCAAACATACGATCACATTCGGCGGCAGCTATTCCTACACGCAATTGAACACGCGAGACCAGCGTACCAATCAGGGGAACATCGGCATCGCAGACTTTTCTCAGTTCGTACAAGGACTGGTTACGCCGTACACTTCGGACGGTTTTGTAACCACAGCGTACCTGCAGGGCAACGCCAACCGTTATTTGCGCGCTGGCGACACCGGGATGTACATCCAGGATCGTTACCAGTTCCGTCCAAATCTCAGCGTTACGCTGGGATTGCGCTACGACTGGAACGGGGCGTTTACCGAGAAGTACGGGCGCATTTATAATTTTGATCCGTCGCTGTATTCCTACGATCAAAACACCGGCACCGTCGCCTCTAGCGGTTTCATCGTCGCTGGCAACAACACAGATTTTCCTAGCAAAGGCGTCAGCAATAGCACGCTCACCGGCCGGCAATGGGGATTTGCGCCACGCTTGGGAATTGCTTGGAGTCCGGAAATGTTCCATAGCAAAGTGGTGGTGCGCGCCGGGACCGGACTTTACTACGACCGGGGCGAACTGTTCACGTATTTGTCGCCCGGCTTCGCCGCCGGTGTTATTGCTGGCGGGCCATTTGGGTTTAATCAAGCGCCGCCGTTCGTAAATTCGCAGGTTTGTTCCACTCTTACCGCTGCGTACCAGGATTTCATTCCGACGTGCGACCCGACCTCGCCGAGCGGCGGCTCTCTCGCCGCCCCCTGGGGCAACACCTTGCAACCGCCGCCCAGCGGCAATCCCGCAAATATCCTCAACTACCTTCCTTCCGCGTCGCAGATTATCAACGGGGCGCCACTGTTCTCGTTCGCCGTCTACAATCGCAACAATAAGCTGCCCTACACCATCAACAACATGCTGGATATTCAATGGCAGCCGCGCAACGACATCGCCATTCAGATCGGCTACGTGGGCAACCTGGGACGCCACTTGGTGATTCCTGTGCCCTTCAACCAGGCGCAGATTGCTTCACCAAGTCATCCCATAAACGGCCAATATTACAGCTACGGCTACACAATTCTTAACTCCAGCGGCAATCCGACCGCTCTTCCGGCAGTGCCGGGATCGAATGTTAATCCCGGGAATTATCTGTCCACATATGAAGGCGGAAATATCGATCTCCGCGTACCTTACGTCGGATATTCTTCGGAATCGGAGAGCTACGACGCGGCTGGTATCTCAGCCTATAACGCATTGCAGACGCACGTCGAAAAGCGCATGAGCCATAACTTCCGCATCGGCTTCTCTTACACTTACTCCCATGCCACGGATGAGCAGAGCGCTTTGGGCCTGTTTTATAATGGCAATAACCCGCTGAACCTGCACGAAGCGTATGGCACTTCCGACTTTGATCGCACGCACGTATTCAACTTCAGCTTTGTTTTCGATTTGCCGAAACTGGCGCCGGACGCTTCCCTCAAGGGCAGATTTACGAATGGCTGGTCGCTCGAAGGTATTGGAATTTACCAGAGCGGGCAGCCATACAGCGTGATTGATTACAGCGGCGCGGTTGGCAGCTTGTATTATGGAGTTTCCGACGGCATCACCAACCCGATCGTGCCGCTGGCTCCGGGATGTTCGCCGAAAACGGCCCTCACCGGACAGATTGGCGTGAACGGCCCGGCACTGAATGCGGCTTGCTTCACGATTCCAATTCTGCAACCTGGCGCGCTCAACGGCGCAATTCCCTCGAATGATCCTTATGAAACCACATTTACTACCGGGCAGCGCAATATTTTCCGACAGTCCTGGCAAGAGCGTCTGGATATGTCCATCGTCAAAATGACGGAGATTAATGAACGAATGACGCTGCGATTCAGCTTCGATGTGTTCAACGTGACAAACACACCCAGCTTCGACATTCCCATCGACGATGTAACGCAAAACCAGTATTACAACGGGTTTCCGACTCAGGGAACCACACCGTTGCCAACCGGCTGCGGCACCTCCAATGAAACGAGCGGCTTTTACAATTGTCCGTTTGGATTGGGCAGCGTGAACAAGACCATTGGCAGCGCGCGGCAGATTCAGATGACGCTCAGCTTGAGGTTTTAACCGCTGACATAAATTACGCCGCGCTCACCGCGACAGAGGGTTGTTCCACGGGCGCTTTCGCGAAGCGCTCTTCTAACTTCGCGGCTGTCGCGAAAAGTTTCCCGTCGACGTGACGTGCCACAAACGCACCTGGCAAAAATTGCGCGATGGACGCTTTGTGGCCGACGGACAGATGGATCCGGCGCGTTGTGGTGCTTCCTACAAACAGCTTGTGGAATTGAAAGTGATTGACAAGGAGTTTGACTCGGGGAACGCGTATACGGATGAACTCGTGCGCGCTCACTGATTGCCGCGAAGAGTCCGCATGTGAATATGGAGCGCTATACCTTGGATTCCCACAGTGGCTTATCCTTAAGTGAGCGAATAGGCGACGCGGAAAGAGGAGGCCCACATGAAGGTGGATCGCGCGGTACTAAAAAGGCTTCCGAAAGTCTTGTTGCATGAACATCTGGACGGCGTGCTGCGGCCGAAAACTGTCATCGAATTGGCGCGCGGCGTGAATTATGACCAACTTCCCAGCGAAGATCCCGAAGAACTGGCGCGCTGGTTCCATCAAGGGGCAAATCAGGGAAGCCTGCCGAAATACCTGGAAGGTTTTGCACACACGATCGCGGTGATGCAAACGGAACAAGGCCTCGAACGCGTGGCTTACGAACAGGCGGAAGACCTGAGCCGCGATGGAGTTGTTTATTTCGAGACGCGCTTCGCTCCTATCTTTCATACGCGAAGCGGATTGACGCACCAGCAAGTGATTTCCGCGGTGCTCAAAGGATTGGAAGAGGGGCGGAAGACGTTTGGAATTTCGTCGGGTTTGATCATCTGCGCGATGCGCAATATGGACGTATCGCTTGAGATGGCCGAACTCGCCGTGGACTTTCGCGAGCGCGGCGTGGTGGGATTCGACCTGGCGGGCGAAGAAGGAGGTTATCCACCGAAGAAGCATGTGGACGCGTTCCACTATATTCAGCGGCAAAATTTCAACATTACGGTCCACGCCGGCGAAGGCTTTGGAAAGGAATCCATCTGGCAGGCTATTCAATATTGCGGAGCACACCGCATCGGTCACGGGACACGATTAATCGAGGACATCGCCATCGCCGATGGCAAGGTGGTGAAGTTGGGCGACTTAGCCCAATACGTTCTGGATAAAAGGATTCCCCTTGAGATTTGCCTTCTTAGCAATGTGCACACTGGTGCCGCGCGCAGCCTGGCCGACCATCCGTTCAAGACTTTTTACCAGGAGAAATTTCGCGTCACGCTGAATACGGACAACCGTTTGATGAGCAATACGTCGATGACGAAGGAATTCGAAGCTGCGGTGGAAACGTTCGGGCTGTCGCTGGACGATTTTGAAAAACTTACGATTAATGCGATGAAAAGCGCTTTTCTGCCCTACGACCAGCGCATTGATTTCATCTACTCCGTTATCAAGCCGGGTTACGCAAAAATCCGCTCCGCGCAAACAGCAACGCAAATTTCAGATTAGCCCGCCAGAGTAGCCAGAGTCTCCGCGAGTACCGCGACTCCGCGTTGAATATCTTCGGGAGAGGCGTATTCGTCGGGCCTGTGGCTGTAGCCATTGCGGCACGGAATAAATAGCATCGCCGCCGGCGCAATCCGAGAAATGAAGAGCGAGTCATGATAGGCGCGGCTGACCATCGTTACGAACGCCTGTCGGTGCTTCCGGCATGACTGCGAAAGTGCTTCCACAATTTCGGGATCGCATTCGGCCGGCGCATCCGCGTTCAACTGTTCCGTTTGCACGGAGACTTCGCGCTTTGCGGCAATGGCTTGGCCCGCTCGCTCCATCGCTTGAATTACGGCATCGCGGCGCTCCAGATTTGTGTCTCGTATATCCGCGGTCAGGTTCACGCGGCTGGGAATACTGTTGATCGCTCCAGGAAATACATCGCAGATGCCCACAGTCGCCACGGTATCCACGGCTCCGCTTGTGCGGGCGGCAGTTTCGATTGCCAGGATAAGTTCCGCCGCCGCGCACAATGCATCTCTGCGATCTGGCATCAGGACTCCGCCGGCGTGCCCACCAGAACCTTCAATCGAAGTCCTGAAGCTGGCGGGAGCGGCGATTTGCGTGACGATCCCGAGAGGAATCTTCTGGCGCTCCAGTAAGGGTCCTTGCTCGATGTGCAGTTCGACGAATGCCTTGTAGTAGCCCGCGTGCAGTTTCACTTCTTCGAGTTTTCCCACTAGCCCCGCGGCTTGCCGCACTTCTTCGAGTGACGCTCCCTGTTTATCCACGAGCTTCCGCGCGGCGGTCGCGGACAGTGTTCCTGACAGCAACCGGCTTCCCAGGCAGCCAATTCCAAATCGCGTCGGTTCTTCGGACGTGAAGACCAGCAACTCGATCGATCGTTTTGGCTGGTAACCGCGGCACTGCAGAGATCGAATCGCTTCCAGCCCTCCGAGCACGCCAACCACGCCATCATATTTTCCGGCGTTCGGAATCGCGTCGATATGAGAGCCCGTGCCCACCGCTGCGGCGTGTGGTTCCGACCCAATCCATCGCGCAAAAATATTTCCGATGGGATCCTCGCGAACTTCCAAGCCAGCCTTCTCGCATTGAGCAGTCAGCCAGTTACGCGCTCTGCGATCGGCGGGGGTAAAAACAATGCGCGTAACAGCGGGAGCCTCTGCGTCGGAAATCGAAGCCAGCTCTTCAATCTCCGTAGCCAACCGCGCTCCATCCACTGCTTCGAAATTCATTTTGGTGACCCAGTTAGTGGATGCCGGTTCCAGTCCTTATATATAAGGTACTTCGCCGGGACTTTGCCGATTGCCCCGAACCACTGCGGACACCATGGCCCCATCCAGATAAAGTCGCCGACGGTAACCGGATACCACGAATCTCCCAAGCGATAGATGCCGCCACCTTCCAGCATCAGCAGACCATGCTCCATGACGTGCATTTCGACCATGCTGAGGGCCGCGCCGGGCTTGTACACCATTGTGTTCACAGCGAAGTCGAAATTCATGGAGTCGGGAAGCAGGCATTTCACCTGTAGATCCGGATCGTCGCCGAGAGGATGCGATGAAACGGCATCCTCGTTGGAGATGATCGCTAGTGGAGCATCGACGTAAGCGAGTTTCTGATAGGACTTTTCAATCACGGCGGCGCGGCTGGCTTTTGTTGCCGTCACTTTGTGTGTGGCACCTTCGGGGAAATAAGCATAGCCGCGCGCGGCCAGTTCGGTGTGGCGCCCTTCCCCCTCTACTATTAGTTGGCCATCGAGTACATAGATGAATCGCTGCGCGGGAGATGCGCCCAGTTCGCCGCCGGCTTCGAATTCAGCACTGTACTGCGCAAAATTCGCACCTATCGCCGGACCCGCATGCACGATCGCCACGCACGCCTTCATGCCTGGTAGCATGGTACGAACGAAGGTGTCCGCGGTGAGTAGTAAATGGTTCGGTTGCTGGCTGCTTCGCGTTCCGCCAAGATTATGCACGGCACATCCTTTTTTGAAATTCAGAAGATTTAGCAAGCTGGTCCAGCAACTGCAGGCCGCATTCCAGCGCGTTTGCCACGTCTTCAACTTTTAGCGATTCGGCCGGATCGTGACTGATTCCACCTGGGCTCCGTAAGAAAATCATGGCGGCGGGTACTTTTTCCGCCAGGATCATGGCGTCGTGGCCCGCGCCGCTGACCATGCGATGCGGGTCGCACCCGATTTGCCGGATGGCCTGGTCGATCTGTCCGACGAGAAACGCATCCATCTTGACGGCCCTTTGCTTTAGTAACACATTTTGCTTCAGGGACAGGCCACGTTTGTTGGCTATCGCTTCGGCTTGCCGTATCAGCGTTTCTGCAGCGTGCTCGCAAATCTCATCTGTCCCGTGGCGCACATCCAGTGTGACGCGAGCGCTTCCGGCGATCACGTTGATCGCGCCGGGTTCTGCTTCAATCTGGCCGACCGTAGCCACTAATCCCGCCGTGTTCCGTGCTGTGTGCTCCACGGCGACGATCCATTCGGCAGCACCCGCGACCGCGTCGTGGCGCAGATGCATGGGCGTAGTGCCGGCATGGTTCGCGTGGCCCGTGAAAACGAACTCCGCGCGAGTCTGCGCCGCAATGGCTTCTACAACCCCAAGCGACCGGCCCAGAGAGTCCAGCACGGGGCCTTGCTCGATGTGAAATTCCAGGTAAGCTAAGGTTTCGTCCTTTAAAGCTGCGTGTGGAATTTCCGTCGGGTTCAGGCCGAAACTTTCGATAGCCGCGCGAACTGAAATGCCGGTTTCGTCACGGCGACTCAGCAACTCTTCGTCAAGCCCTCCGACCAGCGCGCGGCTGCCGATGAACGGAGCGCCGAAACGTACGCCTTCCTCCTCGGAAAATCCGATGATCTCGATCGCAAAAGGCAGCTGTCGCGCTTCCAGGGATTCCAGTAAGGCCACTGCGAGCACGACCCCCAGAACGCCGTCATACGCGCCGGCATTCGGGATCGTATCCAGGTGCGATCCGATCAGCAGCCTTGGAGCGCCCGCCTCGGCACCCGCGTAAGATCCACGCAAATTGCCGGCCGCATCCACGCTGACTTTCGCGCCAGCCGCGTTCAGCCACCTGGAAATCTCGCGATGGCAGTCGCGCATCGCCGGACAGAGGAACATGCGGCGTATCGCAGCGGGGTCCTCGGAAAAGGACGCCAACAGCTTGCAACGAGAGACGATTTTGTTTGCGTGAGCGGTTGCGTTATCAAGTCCGGGCACGAAGTTTCATCCTTGCCGGCGAAGCCGCGCCTCAATGGAGCCATGCGGCTCATCGATGGGCGCAAAAATCTCGTTGGGGTTGTCCTGGCCGAAGCGTGATAAATCCACCAGATTGCAATGCTTGTTGGGCATGGCCAGATCGATGTCGGCAATTTCGGGAACCTGCCCAAGCGCCGCTTCACCCATTGCGTATAAAGTGTGTTGCACGGATTTGCTGGAGTGATATGCGAACACGCTCAGCAAAATGTCCCGGATTTTACGCCGCAACTCCGCGAACGCCAGACTTGGCGACGCATAATTCCAGCGCGCGCGAACGGCAGTGCCAAACAAGCGATCCGTGGCCTCCGGCAGGGTTGTGAGCTGATCCTTAATATAGCCCACGAATGCGGAGTCCGCGGTTTTCAGGATCACTAGATTCTCTAGCCCAGACTGCACTGAGGGCGCGCCATTTCGCTTCGCCGAAACCTCAGCCGTCTGGCATTCTCCGCTCGATTGCACGAACGTTGTGGGATGCGGCTTGCCGCCGGTGCGCAGATGCTCCCAGGTTTTTTCCGAAATTGCGATGGTGGCCGCGGAAATCTGCGGATTACGCTCCAGCAAGAAAACAATCAGTTCCTTGCCAAAGTCTTCCATGCATTCTGCTGAGGAATTGCGCGCCAGCGAATACACCGTGTTTTTCATGGTATCGGTCGGAAGAATCTTGCTGTTGTCGCCTTCCACAAAACACGATTCGAAGTCGCCTTCCAACAGAATCTGCACCGTCCATTCGCGAAAATCGTGACGGTCCAGATGCCGTCCCACCTTGACGAGCCGGACGCGTGATTTACCGTATGAATTTTCTGCCAGCAGACTCATCGGCTCAGCTTCCCCTGTAGGTTGTGTAGCCATGCGGGGTCAACAACAGTGGAATGTGAAAATGTGAATCGCCTTCCCGCACTTGAAAGGTAATTTCGACGATTGGATACAATCCTTCGATATTGTGAGCGAGATGATAACTGGCCGTGTCGAAAGCCAAGCGGTATAAGCCGGCGCGAAGAGGCTCATCTTCTGGCAGTAACTGAGTGCAGCGGCCGTCTCCATCGGTGCGCGATGAAGCGAGGCGGACCCACTCGCCTGCGCCTTCTCGCCTCTCCAGGCGCACCGGCACATCTTTCGCCGCATGGCCATGAGCAATGTCCAAAACATGAGTGGAGATTCGTTTCATGTTGCGAGCCATTTCTTCAGCCGGAGCTGCGCGATCTGCCGTTGCTGCCCGGCTGCTTCAAGAAGTTCCGATCGTTGGTCGTTTCGTAATCTTCGCTGGAGTATCTCCAGGATTTCCGGGGCCGATTTGCCGGTAGCGCAGACAATAAAAATACGATGAAACCGCTGTTCGTAGGCGCGATTGCCTTCCGCCAGTGCTGTCTTAACGTCCTCTGACGCGCCGCCGACGTTACGCTGTTCCTGGCCCGACCACGCTGCCGATCTCGCCGTGCCACGCCCTTCCGGGCGCGACTCGCCGATGCGCGGATGGCTGCGAAAAGCTTCGTCCCAGTCGGACTCCGTCAAGCCTTTGCACACGTCGTCGCAAGCGGCCAATAGTGCTTCTTCATCGCCAATCGGTCTTCGCATGGCCATTAGTTGCGCCCAATTCTTCGAACCGCAGCATGGCAAAATCTCTTCCGCGGCCTGTTGCAAACTCAGTTGATTCCATCGCGCCAGCACGCCATTCATGCCCTGCTTCCACCGGATGTTAATTTCTCCAGAAATTCCGCTACAAGATTTCCCGCCACGGCAGCGCGATATCGTGCTGAAGAGCGGATGTCGTCAATGGGCCGTACTTCCGCGGCGGCGACGTTCTTCGCGTCCTGAATGAGCCGCGCATTCACCGTTTTTGACTTGAGCACACGCTCCGTCTCTGTCAAACGAAGCGGTACCGGCGCGACACTTCCCATCGCCAGACGAACATCCTGGATGACGCCGTCTTTGATTTGCGCCAGCGCGGCCAGGCATACCTTGGAAATCGCCTGTGCGTTGCGAGCGCCTACTTTCCGCGCATGCGCATAATACCCTGAATACCGGCGCTTTAAGCAGATTGTGCGAATTAATTCGTCGGCTCCGAGTTGCGTTTTGCGATAGCCAACGTGGAAGCTGCCGTATGGCACCCGCCGTTCCCCACGCGCGGAGATGAGAATCAATTCCGCTTCGTAAGCCAGTAGCGCCGGAAGCGAATCGGCCGCCGGCGAAGCGTTAACGATATTTCCACCAAGGGTGCCGCGATTCTGGTTTGCGATTCCGCCTGTCCAGCGCGCCACAACCGGCAACAGCTGGAATTCGCGATTGATCATTTCGTGCTCGCGCAAATCGGTGTAGGTGCATGCAGCGCCAATCCGAACCTCGTCAGGGGATAGTTCAATATGCCGCAATTCCGGAAGATTCCAGATACTGACGAGTTTTCGCGCGCACAAAGCACCGGCGGAAAACTGCACCATCACATCCGTGCCCCCGGCAATGGGCAGCCATGCACCGGGCTCTTGCTCCATGAGCGACAATACCGCAGGCAATGTTGCCGGAGCCACCAATTCGTATTCGACCGGTTGCGCTCTCATGTCGCGCCATCCCGGCGTCGCGCTTCCTCGACCGCTTCGAAAATTTGCATGTACCCCGTGCAGCGGCAGAGATTGCCAGACAGCCCTTCGCGAATCTCATCCAAACTAGGATTTGTTTTCTTGCTCAATAGATGACATGCGGCGAGCAGCATGCCCGGCGTGCAGATTCCGCACTGCGCGGCGCCACAAGCAAGGAAAGCCTCCTGCAATGCGCTGAGGCGGCCGTTCGAGGCGAGGCCTTCGATGGTAATTATGTTGCTATTGGCGGCTTGCAGTACAGGAATCAAGCAGCTATTCACCAATCTGCCGTCCATCAGTATGGAGCAAGAGCCGCATTCTCCCTCTCCGCAGCCTTCCTTCGTTCCCGTCAAGCCGAGCTCATTGCGCAATACATCCAGCAGGCGCTCTATCGGATAGGTTCGCACAGTTTTCGCCTGCCCGTTGACTGTGAGCGAGACGTTGCACTTTTCGCGGACACGTGACGATTCGCTCATTTACTCCCTCGGTGCCGCGACGGGAACTTTTCCCGGCTCCACTGTTTCGCTCATGGCATCAAAAATGTCCTCGGGGAGCAGCGGAATCGAATCGAAGGAAACGCCGAGCGCATCTTCCACGGCATTGATGATCGCGGGTGCCGGGCCGTCCATCGGAAGTTCGCCGATTCCTTTTGCGCCGTACGCACCGTGATGGTTGCCCAATTCCTCAAAATAAACGCGGATCAAAGGCAGATCGACGGAGGTTGGCATGATGTAGTTGGTCATCTGGCCGTTCTGCATCCTGCCCTTGTCCCACACCACTTTTTCATAGAGAGCGAAGCCGATACCTTGTGCCACGCCGCCGATGATTTGCCCCTTCGCGAGCACAGGGTGTAACACTTTTCCCACTTCCTGCAGCGCGACAAAGTCGTCCACGATTACGCCGTACGTCGTCAAATCCACCGTGACTTCCGCCACATAGACTGCCCACGCGAATGCGGCATACGCAGAGCCGCGATATTTCTCGTCGTCCCAAACGATTTCGCCGGGTTGCTCATAGCGCGCCAGGCTGCGGAATGTGCCATGCTCCGCGACATACGCGCGACACGCGGACCGAAACTGTTCGGGTGAATACGACTCGCCGAGCATTCCGCTCGAAGCCAGTGTTTGCCTGATTCCGATTGCCGCGGATTGCACCAGTTTGCCCACCACCATCACCGTCCGCGACGCCACCGTGGGCCCGCTGTTCGGCACTTCCTTCGTGTCCGGTCGGGCAATTCCCACGTCTTCATACCGCAACCCCAGCGCTTCCGCGGCGATCTGGCAAAGCACTGTTTTTGTTCCCTGTCCAAATTCCGTGCTGGAGACCAATACGCGAACGCTTCCATCGGCGCACGCTTCCACACCAACTACGGAACCGAGATAGCGCTCGCCCGACCCGGTGAACCCCGCACCGTGCAGGACAGCAGCAATGCCGATTCCTTTTTTGCGGCCGCCCGCCTGATTTTCCTTCGCGAATCTTTGTTTCTTTGTGTGGTAGTCGGAAAGCTCAAGCCCGCGTTCCAGCAGTTTGTCGAGATCGATTTGTTCGTTTACGGTTTGCTCGGTGGTGGTGGTCTGGCCGGGCTTCAGGAAATTACGCCGGCGAACCTCGACCGGCGATATGCCAACTACCTGAGCAATGCGATCCATGTGGCGCTCCATCGCGAAGAGCGACTGCGGCGCGCCAAATCCACGGAAAGCCCCGTGCGGTGGCGCGTTCGTTGCGACCGCCTTGGCTCGAATGCGGATACTCGGCCAGTAATAAGGACCGCCTGCATGAATGGCTCCGCGCGAAAGAACCACGGGCGACAAAGTTTTATAGGCGCCGCCGTCAATCACGAATTCAAGTTCCCCGCCCAGAATTTTGCCGTCGCCGCTTACGGCTGTTTTGTGACGGATCCGCGACGGATGTCTCTTAGTGGTAGCGGCCATATCCTCCATGCGGTCATAGATAATCTTCACCGGCTTGCCCGATTTCATGGCCAGCAGCCCAGCGTGGCCGGCAATCATTGATGGATATTCTTCCTTGCCGCCAAACGCGCCACCGGTCTCCATCTGAATCACGCGAACGCGCTCCGCAGGCAGGCCGAAAAGCTTCATTAAGGCTTTGTGTACATAATAAGGACACTGCAGCGAACCCCATACCGTCACGCCCTGCTGCGCGTCAAACGCCGCAATCATTCCGTTATTCTCGATATAGAGCTGTTCTTGCGCGCCCGTTTCGTATTCGGCCTCGACGATGTGATCTGCGTGCTGCCAAACTTTGTCGACGTCGCCCTTTTCGATCAGGTAACTCTTGAAAGTGTTGTCCTCGCCCCAAATGATTTCGGAGCACCGTTCGCTTTCTTCAATTGTGAAGATTGCGGGCAGCGGATCGGTTTCGATCGATATCGCCGCGACCGCTTTCGGCAGGAGGTGGCGATCCGGATGGGCAAGCAAGAGAATCGCCTCTTCCGGGTGATTGATCGTTCCATCCGCCAAACATGGCTGATCATCATCGATCAAGGCGATGCAATTCTTGCTGGGAATATCCTTCGCGGTGACGATTACGAACTCGTGCCAAGCAACGTCTGGTCCGAACACGATATTGTTTATTTTGCCGCGGGCGATGCGGCTACGCACCGTCGCGCCGTACAACATGTCCGGCAACACCATGTCGTCGACGTACCGCGCTTCTCCCGTAACTTTTCCCCGGCCTTCCTGGCGCGGGACCGAGGTGCCGACGATGCGACTATGCTTCATAGCGTGCGCTGGTACTCCCGACCCTGCGGCTCTCCCAGAAACTCTCCGTCCTTGAAAACCACATTGCCGCGAAGATACGTTGCCCCCACTTTGCCACGGAGCTTCTCTCCAAGATACGGCGAAACTCGATGGCGGTAGTGCAGCAACTTTTCGCTAACTTTAAATTCGCTCTGAGGATCAAAAATAACAAAGTCCGCGTCGTTCCCCGTTGCAATGCGCCCTTTCCGCTGCTGGCAACCAGCCAGTTTTGCCGGAGCTTCCGCCATCCAACGCGCGATATCTCGGAGTGAAAATCCACGCTCGCTGGCAGCGGTGTTCATCAGCGGCAAAGCCAGCGACAAACTCGCGATTCCGCCCCATGCAGTTCGAAAATTTCCTTCGTCGAACCGCTTCATTTCCGGCGGGCAGGGAGAATGATCGGTGGCGACGAGGTCAATCACTCCGTCGCGGAGCCCTTGCCATAAGGCGTCCCTATTTTTTCCGCTGCGAACCGGAGGCGCGCACTTAAAAAGCGTTGCTCTTCTGGGAATTCCCTCGGCTGTCAAATATAAATAGTGCGGACAGGTCTCGACGCTGACAGGCAGCCCGTCCGCGCGCGCGGCACGCAACTCCGAAAGCGCCTGGCTGGCCGACAGATGCACAATATGCAGCCGGAACCTGAATTCGCGGCACAGTGCCAACAGCATTCGAATCGCCGCCAGTTCTGCTTCTTCCGGCCGCGATGCCAGATAGGTTTCGTAGAGTAACCAATCGGCACCCGCCAATCTTTCTGTGGCCGCACTGATTGGTCCGGGAAGCTCGGCATGTACCAGCAGCGGTAAGCCTGACCGCGCGACGTAAGGCAACGCAGCGCGGAGTTGCTCTTCCGTGACCATTGTGAAGCCATCGATCCCGGGATGAACCAGGAAGCACTTGAATCCGGCGACTCCAGCGTTGGCCAGCGGCTCAATGCAACGTGAATTGCCTTCGACGACTCCGCCCCAGGCCATCCAATCGACCCGGCAACGTCCCTTGGCGGCCATGCGTTTTGCCTCGAGCGCGGCCACATCGGTGGTTGCCGGCAAACAATTCAGCGGCATATCCACCAACAACGTGTATCCTCCGGCCGCTGCAGCTCGCGTGGCCGTTTCAAATCCTTCCCAGTGCGTGCGGCCTGGATCGTTGATGTGAACGTGAGAATCCACGAGACCAGGGAGAATCGCGGCATCGCCAAAATCCAGAGTTTCCGCAACCTCCACAGGCACGCAGTTTGGCTCCACTACTTCGCGAATTTGTTCTCCCTCTACCAGTATGGCGGCCGGGCGCACCCCTTCCGGCGTTACTACACGGCGAGAAAGGAAGGCGCGCAGACTCATGATCGAAAGGGCTTTGGCTGCAGAATCCCCTGAGATTGAGGCAAGAGCGTAGCTTCATATCTTCCGTTTTTCAAGTCACCAAAATCGATAATTCAACGCGAAAAATGTTCTGGATGGGTGTCTTCCGGGCTTATACTTGCTCCCTTGCTCGCCTCGTGAAATAACAATGGAACGTTTCTACCGATAACCCATGAGCAACCCGTTCATGGCGCGCGCGATTCAACTGTCGATTGAAGGGGTTCAGTCCGGCCGCGGCGGTCCTTTTGGCGCCGTGATTGTGAAGGGCCATGCGATTATCGCCGAGGCTTCGAACCAAGTGACCTCTACGAACGATCCGACCGCCCACGCGGAAGTGCTGGCCATTCGCCGGGCCTGCCAGAAACTTGGCGTGTTCGAGCTGAAGGATTGCGAACTCTACGCTTCCTGTGAGCCTTGTCCGATGTGCTTCGGCGCGATCTATTGGGCGCGGCTGTCGCGAATTTATTTTGCCAACACCGCCGAAGATGCCGCCAAGATCGGTTTCGACGATTCGTTTATCTATTGCGAGCTGAAGGAGCACCATTCCCAGCGTCACATTCCTGCAATTCAGATCATGCACGAAGAAGCCCTCGCGGGGTTCCGCGCGTGGACCGAAAAGGCCGGCAAAATTCCGTATTGAGAATTGCTGGCGATTTGGCAGGCCCACGTTGAGTTTCAGATGTATAGATGAATTTCTGCACGGCCGATGTTGGCTGTTCAATCCCCCGGGTGTATTTGCGGTCGAAACGAGTCTGGAATTCACGCGGACCAAGGGGAGGGCGGACGATTGATCGATCGCTACTTCAAACTTTCGGAAAACCAGACTTCGGTGAAACAGGAGATGCTCGGCGGGCTCACCACGTTCGTCACGATGGCATACATCGTTGTGGTGAATCCTCAGATTCTGGCCCAGGCAGGTATGCCGGCCGATGGCGTCGTGTTTGCCACATGCTTGTCGGCGGCCGCAGCTACGCTGGTTATGGGTTTGTATGCCAACTACCCCATTGCGTTGGCGCCGGGCATGTCTCTCAACGCTTACTTCACGTACTCCGTATGCCTGGCGATGCATGTACCGTGGCGAACCGCACTCGCCGTCGTGTTTTTTTCCGGCGTGCTGTTCCTGATTCTCACGGTGACCCGCGTTCGCGAGCAGATCGTGAACGGCATGCCGGATGGCCTGAAGCACTCGACGGCCGCGGGAATCGGTATGTTCATCGCGTTTGTCGGTATGCGGAATGCCAAGTTGATTGTCGCCAGTTCCGCCACTTTTGTCGGCATCGGCAGCTTCGCCGACAAGGAAGTGCAGACTGCTTGCCTCGGTCTTGCCCTCACTTTGATTCTGATGGCGCGCAGGGTCCATGGAGCGATCCTGCTGGGCATTATGGGAACCACTCTGGTCGGCATGCTCCGTGGCATTTCCAGTTGGCCGGCCAGCTTCGTTGCTCTGCCCCATCCCTCCTCCACATTTTTGCAGTTAGATTTTCGCGGGGCGCTTCGCCTGGGATTTCTGGAGATTCTTTTTGCGTTTCTGTTCGTGGACCTTTTTGACAACGTAGGCACGCTTGTCGGTGTTTGCGAACAAGCGGGTTTCGTCAAGGATGGCAAAATCCCTCGCGTGGGCCGTGTGCTGCTGGCGGACTCCGTGGGCACGATTTTCGGCGCTTTGACGGGCACTTCTACAGTGACAAGTTACATCGAAAGCGCCGCCGGCGTCGCCGCCGGCGCGCGCACCGGGCTAAGCAATGTGCCAGTGGCGGCCCTGTTTCTTCTGGCAATGTTCTTTTCGCCGCTGGCGGCTGCAATTCCGGCATACGCTACCGCACCTGCGCTGATTCTTGTAGGCGTGTTGATGTCGCAATCCATAGCGCACGTGAAGTGGCAGGATTTTACCGAAGCGTTGCCGGCATTTATCACCATACTGGTCACGCCGCTGGCCTTCAGCATCGCCACCGGGCTGAGCTTTGGCGTGATTTCCTACACAGTAGTGAAACTCGCGGCGGGCAAAGTGGCGGAGATCAATACGCTCGTGTGGATTCTCACTGGGCTGTTTATTCTGCGGTACGTTTATCTTGCGGCTGCCTGACCTTCTACGCGCACCGTCCGCGTCATTCATAATCCGCAGAAAATCGACTACAATCGGGCCGCTCACCGAGGTTCAACCTGGTCGATGAAACTTAATTCTTATCTGCTGCGAAGCACGGTGGTCGCCGCGCTTGGCGGACTGCTTTTTGGCTTTGACACCGCGGTCATTGCTGGTACCACGCAGATCCTGACGAAATACTTCAGCCTAACTCCGCTCACACTGGGGATAACCGTATCCAGCGCCCTCGCCGGCACGATTTTGGGTTCAATCCTTGCCGGAATCCCGGGCGACAAATATGGACGGCGCGATAGCTTGCGCGGTTTGGCGGTACTTTACCTGGTTTCCGCCGTGGGCTGCGCGTTCGCGTGGAATTGGCCGGTGTTGATTTTATTCCGTGTGATCGGGGGGCTGGCCATTGGCGGATCGTCCGTGCTCGGACCGATGTACATCGCCGAAATCTCGCCTGCGAAGTGGCGCGGCCGATTGGTCGGATTCTTTCAGTTCAACGTGGTCTTCGGCATTCTGGTGGCTTATTTGTCGAATTATATTGTTGGCTCATTCAATCTGGGTTGGGCGGAATGGAGGTGGAAACTGGGCGTCGCGGCGGTTCCGGCAGCTGCGTTCCTGTTGATGTTGTTCTTCATTCCCCGCAGCCCGCGATGGCTGGTCAAAACAGGAAGAATCGCCGAGGCGCGCGAAGTGCTGCAACTGATCGGAGAACAGAACTACGAGCAGGAGCTGAAGGACATCGTTGAATCGATCGATACGGAGCACGTTACCGACGAGCCATTTTTCTCACGGAAGTATCGCCTGCCCATCTTCCTTGCCGTCACCATCGGGTTCTTCAACCAACTCTCCGGCATTAACGCTATCCTTTATTACCTCAACGACATATTCGCGCGTGCCGGCTTCGACAAAGTGTCTTCGGATTTGCAGGCGGTGGTGATTGGCGCGACCAACCTATTGTTCACAATGCTGGCGATGACTCTGATCGACAAGGTTGGACGCAAGAAATTGCTATTGATCGGCGCGGTGGGAACGGCGTTCTGTCTTGCGGGTGTTGCGGCTGTTTTCCTGGCGCATGAACACGAGGCGCTGCTCTTGTGGCTGCTGGTCGGCTTTATCGCCTTTTTTGGATTTTCCCAAGGCGCGGTCATCTGGGTGTACATCGGTGAAGTGTTCCCGAATCGAGTGCGCGCGAAGGGTCAAAGCTTGGGGAGCTTTTCGCACTGGTTTATGAACGGAGTCATTTCGCTGATCTTTCCGGTAATGGCGGCTAAGTCCGGCGGATATCCATTTGTGTTTTTCGCCGCGATGATGGTGCTCCAGTTTGTGGTGGTGCTGTTGTTCTATCCGGAGACGAAGGGGTACTCGCTCGAGCAATTGCAGAAGAGGCTCGGGATCGCTTGAAAATCATCAGCACACGGCCCTAAAAACAGGAGAGCGACCGCGCCAAGCTGCCAGACGCAGTCGCTCTCTGTTCTGAAGTTTAGTGAAGTTTATTCAGTGTGTTGGAAGCGTCGTCCACAAACACCAATCCCACTGTTGGATCGAACAGCACGCCAAACAACGCACCGGCTCCCGGAGGCGGACCTCCCGTGTCGTCGAGGAGTTTGGTGGCAATCTGGTTGCCCTGCGGCGTGATCTCGACGGCAAAACCATCATTGCCATCGACAGCGATCAAGTGACCGTTGGGAGCGACTGTCAAACCCAACGGATCGTTCAGGTGTCCTCCGCTAGTAAGCGTCTTGCCGTTCACGGAAGGCTCCCAACGTGTAAATGGATCGGTGATTACCGCAATGCGATTGTTGAGGCTGTCCGCCACATACAGTACCGGTTCGTCTTCACCAAAAGGAGTCCAGCAATCGGTGTCTCCCGAATGATCGCAACGCGGGGAAAGCGCCACGCCGGTCGGGCCAATAACCAGCGCCGCCGGATCGGTGCGCTGGGAAAATCCTGTACCGATAACGGTCAGCGATTCAAGCACGGGCATCTGTTTTTCAGAGACCGCAAGGTTCACACGCACCACCGTGCCTTGTTGTACGACGGTGCCGTTTGCCGCCACCGTTCCATTCAGGACATTCGTGACAAACAACACGGCGCCGTGATCCCCATCCACCGACGTCATGTCCCACGGACCGTTGATCAGAGAGCCGTAGATCGTTTCCACCGGAGTGCCATAGCTATTCAGAACGATCAGGCAGCCTGCCTGCGCGGTAGCAGAAGTTCCGTCCGAAGTGGGCAAACTGCCAACGATCACCCAGCCCGTCTGCAAAACTGCCAGTGCAGTGGTCAGGCCGACTCCACCTGGGCAAGGACCAGGAAGCGTGGCGGGATTAATTTGGGCGAAGAGCGTGAGCGCTCCACCCGGTGAGACTTGCACGATCGTCGTTCCCGTGCCTTGCAGGTTGGAAACGGCGTTGAAGTTGCTCACTAAATAGTTGCCTTCCTGCAAATTCCCCACGCTGCGCGAAACACGGACGAGCCCGTAAGGATTAACGTCACCGTTCGACGGCACAGTGGAGGAGATAGTTGAAATATTTTTCAGTTGCTTGAGAATGGAATTACCGTCGCCGGCTAAAGCGGGTGAACTGCCAAGGCCGAATGCGACGACAATTCCCAGGATGCTCTTGAGCCGATAGCTGGATTGTCTTGCCATTTGTGAAGCTCCTTACTTTCTCCTGAAATAAGTGGGTCCGCAGACAGGTTCGGAGTCGGGCGACTCAAAAGCTGAACGCGCGGGCGCAAGAATAGAGGCAACTCGCCTGGCGATTGTCAGCAGGATGTCATGAGGATGTAAAAAGAACGCCCTGTGTTTGGCTGCGAATAATTGGGCTGGTTTGAACTAGGAACCAGCGAATCCTTAACGAGACAGAGGTATTACGAGGATCGGCCGGGAAAGCGTTCAAGCCCTCTAATCCGCGCAAGGTAAAGAACCGGAACGCTCCCGACCGAAACCGAAGCATAGAGGAACGGAGGGGTGGGGTTGTCACGGAAAGGTCAACGAGGGGCAAATTAATTGTCGAGGAGCCAGAGTTGTGCGAGACGGGAATGCTGCGGCCTAGTAGGCGTTTTTGTCTGTAAATCCGCGGAAGAGCGTCAGCATCACGATTAAAAGATCGAGAGTCAACGTCCAATGGCGTACGTAATAAAGATCATATTCCACGCGCTTTTCGATCGAAGTGTCTCCGCGCCAGCCGTGCACTTGCGCCCAGCCGGTGATGCCCACTTTCAAATAATGGCGCCGGTTGTAATTGCCGACGGACTGCATGAATCTTTGCACCAACATCGGGCGTTCAGGCCTGGGACCAACTACGCTCATTTCGCCTTTGAGGACATTGAAGAATTGCGGCAGTTCGTCCAGGCCCGTTTGGCGAAGGACTCTGCCGAAGCGCGTGCAGCGTGGATCGTTTTTCACGGTCCATCGTCTGTCACTGTCTGCCTGAGCGGACACGGTCATGGTCCTGAATTTGAACATCCGGAAAAGCTTGCCATTCAAGCCGACGCGCTCCTGCACGAAGAAAATCGGACCCGGCGAACTGAGCCGGACGAGCAGGGCGATGAGGAGCAGGACCGGTGCTCCCATAATCAGCACGCTGGCTGCGAAAACCAGATCGAAGGCGCGCTTCAGAATGATGTAGAGCACGGATTCCGCCGTCGTCCCTTGCAGATCGAGGAGCAGAACCTGCCCGAGAGAAAATAACCGTTGTTTGCCTTCGATGGTTTCTCCCACATCCAGCACCAGGCGCATCGGAGCGCACAAAGGTGAAAGTACTTTGCGGAGTTGAGAGAGGTCGCCAAGACGGTCCGGCGGAATGGCGATGACCACGTCATCAATTCCGTTCCCGATTGCCAAGTTTTCGATTTCGTCGAGCTCATATACGGCCTGGTTCTTGGCCACGCAATCCTGGCCGGGAAGTTTGACATATCCCTTTATCGTGCAGGGCGCAACCCGATTCGACAGGAGCGATTCGGCAACGCGCACCGCGAAATGGTCCGCGCCAACGATCAACACTTGGCTCTCGGACTTGTGTGAAATCCTGCCGCTGATCCAAGCCCACCGGAAAAGCGCCTGCACGGATAAGGTAAGAAAGAAAAGATTTGTGCCGCTCAGCCAGATAAATATTCGAGAAAAGAAAGTGTCCCGGTAGAAAAATGTTACGGCAAGTACCGCCAGATAAGTGGCAAGACAGGCGCTCAGCACTCTGCCGATCCTGCTGGTCACCTGCAAATGATTCTCGATGGACGCAAGCTCATAGTGATCCGCAATAATGGCCCAGACGATGGTCGTTAAAACCAGCAAGCCAAAGTAAGGCGAGGGCTCAGCGTCGGTGGAATATCGCGGGAGCGCCCGGGTGGCAAAACGGAAATAGGCAGCCAGACCAAAAGCGGCCAGTGGCAACGATAGCACTACCAGATTGAGGACAAACTGCGCGCTTTTGAGTCTTCCGTGAATCATGTGTCGATCGAACCCACGCCAAACTCTTCCCATCTACGAGCCAGGAACACGCCCAAACTGTCCCGAAAGCGCTCGGGAGCAAAGCGATCGGCTTGCTGTTTAATAAAAAACGGTCTGAATCTATGCGCAACCCCTTCAAACGTTTGAATTGCCTCGACCAGCGCGTCGACGGAGTGCTCGCGGAAGAAAACGCCCGTGGAATTTTCCGGAACGTCCTTCGATCCGGTGCGCAACCCCTTCACGGTTTCCAACACTCCGCCGCGTTCATACGCGATCACTGGCCGCCCGAAAGAGAGCGCTTCCACCGGAACGATCCCGAAATCCTCTTCGCCGGGAAACAGTAATGCGCGGCAGTGGGCATATTGCTCGCGCAGTTCCTTATCGGAAAGTGGCCCGCAAAAGTGAATGGAGGGGCCCGCGAGCTTCCGCAAGCGCGCGTACTGCCCGCCGTTACCGACGACGTGAAGCCGTCGACCGAGACGATTGCACGCGGCAACTGCCAGATCCATGCGCTTGTAGTCCACCAGGTGACCCACTGCGAGATAAAAGTCCTCGATTTTGTCCGCCACATATCCCGCATCGACGTTCACGGGCGGGTAGATCACCGTTGCATCTCGTCGATAGTGCTTGCGAATCCTGGAAGCAACGTTTTGGGAATTGGCCACGAAATAATCCACACGATCCGCAGATGCAGTGTCCCACATCCGCAAATAGTGGCTGGCAAGCGTGAAGAATGGCCGCGACAACCGGCCGACCGTCGCTCCATTCCTGTAGCGATGATAAAAATCCCAGAGGTATCGCATTGGTGAATGGCAATAGCAAACGTGGCAAGTTTCGGCGCGCGTCAGCACACCTTTGGCGGGGCCGGACTCGGAGCTGAGCACCAAGTCGTAATCGCTCAGGTCAAATTGCTCCAAGGCCAATGGATACAGCAACAAGAAATGCCGGTGCCACCGCCTGCTTCCGGGAAACTTTTGCAGGAAAGAGGTTTTGAGTGACCGACCTCGCAAGGATTCCGGAATTGCTTCGGGATCGGCTACCACCGAAAACAGGTCAGCCTGCGGAAACATCTTAGCGATCGCTTCGACTACACGCTCGCCGCCGCGGTGTGTAACAAACCAATAATGCACGATGGCGACGCGGAGCTGTTGAAGTGAACGCAAATCGCCCGCAGCGATGTTTGGCGAGGCCAACGGAGCTGCGTGCTGGACGTTTACCTTCATTCGGAAACCGCCGTGTTTTTTGCCGGCCGGAGAATGTACCGGTGATACGCAGTGTGAGGAGTCAACTCGCGAACGATCTCTAACCCTGCGCGCCGCATCGCCGCTTCTATCTCCTCATTTGACCTGCGAATCCGGCGGATGCCTCTCCGCCAGAATCGCGGTAACAGAAAATCAGGCAGGCGCGTCTTCAGGCGATACGCGAACGTTTTCGGCCGCGTGTCGAACTGCAGGTAGGCGAAGCCCTGCTTGTGCAGCAAATGGCGAATGACGTGAAGATAACCCTCGATTACCGAGAAATCCGGAATATGCTGGAACACCAGAAGGGAATAAACGAAATCACATTTGCCCGTATAGTTTCCGGCTTGCCGCAGGAAATCCACCGGGCCGGAAATCGCGGAGTACGAAACATTGGCAATACCGTTGTTACGAGCGAAGGAAGTGGCACGTTCAATCATGCCGCGCGAGATGTCCACCCCCACAACTTCGCGGAAACGATGCGCCAGTGGAACGACCAGGCGTCCGACGCCGCACCCTAACTCTAGGGCAAAGAGCGGCCGCACGTCATGCGCTTCGAGCAACGGGAAAAACTCTTTCTGAATCGTACGGTCGCCGCTCTTCCAGAATTCGCCGGCATCGGCCCCCTTGAGGCTGGTCAGGATGTAAAAATAAGGATCCTCATGAGCAAACTGTTCCCATTTCGAGCTCGCGGCGTCTGCAAGGCGATAACCGTCAGGTAAACGATCCGGAGTTGCGTGCGGGTGTGTATTCATGGTCGTCAATTGAGTCCAAGCAAGCGGTTGTAAAGCTCGATGTGTTGGCGCGCCGATTGCCGCCATGTAAATTTCTTTGCTTGTTCTATCCCCTTGCTTCGCAGTGACGCGCGTAACTCACTGCACTGCAGTATTCGTTCGATCTGAGTGACGAGTTCTTCCGGACTTGCGGGATCAAAATAGAGGGCAGCGTCACCGGCCACCTCGGGCAGACTTGCCGCCGTGGATACGATGACGGGAGTGCCGGATGCCATGGCCTCCAGAACGGGCAGGCCAAAACCCTCCACGGTGGAAGGCATCACCACGAGATGCGCCGCGGCATAAACGTAAGGCAAAAGAGATTGCGGCACGTGAGGAAGAAACTTTATGTATTCCCGAATGCCCAGGCGCACGCATTCCTTCACAACCGATTGTTTCCAGCGGGCGTCGTCCCCAACAATTACGAGAGAGTGAGAGAGTTTGTTCTTTCTGCGGACAGTCGCGAATGCCCGGAGCAGGGTCGCCACGTTCTTGTGTGGTTTCAGATTTCCCACATAGAGCAGAAAAGGAGTCGCGATGCCCAAAATTGCGTCTAGATGCGAGGATTCCCAGGGCGCGGGCTTCGTCGTGAACTCTTCCCCAACACCACAGGGAATCACGGTGATTTTGGATTCGGGAATCCCCAGCGTCTTAACGATTTCGTTCTTCGAATAGTGGGAGACCGTGATGATGTGATTCGCCTTGCGCGCCACGGCGTTCAACATCGGCCTGGCATAAAAAAATGTGCTCAGGTTGTCGCGATACGCAGGCGAACTGAGATGAATCACGTCCATGATAGAAACGATCAGTGGTCCTCGATGAAGAAGCGGCGCGTTGTAATGTGGCACGTGCAACAGGTCGCAGCGGCGAGAGGCTCGCGCAATCAGTAATTGCTCGCGCAATGTATAAATCGGCGTGTCAATGAC
Organism: Candidatus Acidiferrales bacterium; assembly: GCA_963795535.1. Classification (GTDB taxonomy): domain Bacteria; phylum Acidobacteriota; class Terriglobia; order Acidiferrales; family UBA7541; genus Acidiferrum. The sequence goes on along the minus strand of CAWCIG010000015.1, from coordinate 77,369 downwards.
GGTCACACCGGCACAAAAGTTCCTGATCCTTCCGGAATCCCTTTTTCTCACGATGGCCTCGATTGCGAAGCCATCTACTTGTTCGTGGAGTTCCTGGAGCAGATTTCGGGTATACGTCCCGATTCCTCCAACCAGCCAACGAGCGTCGATTGTGACTGTCTTAAGCATGGGCTCGCCTCGTTGCCTTCAACTGCCTCCGGAAGAAACGCGAAGCTCTAAACCAGTAGCGGCCACCGAGAGGCGCGAAGTCAGCAACCAAAAAGCGACCAACATCCCCGCCTCTCGAATAACGATTGCCCAGGCAATGCCCAGCGAGCCGTACGCGCGGCCAAAGAGGAAATCCAATGCCAGGCTAGCGAGTGCGCCCACGCTGAAAATTCCCAAAAGCATGGCGCGACTGTTTGTGGCGATCGTGCGGGCGGTATAAATGGAGTTCAACAAAATGAGTGGACAAGCGACGACCATGATCGAGGCCAGAGTTCCGCTGCCCGCGAAAGGAGGGCCGTACAGAACCATGATCACCCTGGGCGCCGCAAGCGAGACGAGTAGAGCGGCCGGCACAGCAACCAGGACCACCAGACGCATCCATTGGTTCGCGTACATCTTCAAGCTCTCGGGCTGGCTGGAGAGACGGACCATTTCTGGAAGCAGGATGCTGCCGAAAAGCCACGCACAGACATAAACAATCAGAAGAATTGTGTTCGCGGCGGAAAAAGCTCCTAGTTCCGCAAGCGGGACTAAAGTTGAAAGGACAATCGTGTCTGCACGGATGATCAAATTGGCGAGTCCGCAAGTGATCCCAAACGGCGCCGCCATTTTCACAGTTGCGAAAAAATTAAGGCGAACCGGCCGACTTGGCCAGATTCCATTTCGATATAGGACAGCTGTTCCGAGCAGCAGCTCGAGAAGCTGACAAGATGCCAACCAACAGAGAAGGCTAGAAATGGCCCAGCCATCCTTCATGGCCAGCCAAATTCCCGCCACGAGAATGGCGCTATGCAGGCACTGAATGATTCCGATCCAGTTAGCCTTTGACACAGATTTGAGAACCGCCATTTGCAGTTGAGAGTAGGACTGCAGAATCGCGCGGACGGTCACCCAGAACCCGATCGCCAGAAAGAGAGCTTCTTGCTTCGTCAAACCTGCTACGACGGCGAGAAGAATCGTAGCCATCGCGAGCAGTATGGACTTGGAGGCAGTAAGCCGGCCGATAATCTGATTGCGATACGCATTTAACGAACTGATTTGCGTGATCGCCGCCGTCTGCAATCCGTTGTCGGCAAACATCACAACGACCGTGACTACCGCTAGGCTGACGGCGTATGCTCCGAGCGCCGCTCTGCCATACGCCCGCGCGATAACCAGGACAGCCGCAAAGTTGGCCGCGCGCACAGCGGCCTCGCCGCCAATTACGCTTACGACGCTTTGCAATACCGCTCTCATATGCCGCTCTGCCTGGCGCCGAGCGCCGGCCCAATCGTCGCGAAATGCGGCCGGTATTTGCAGGCCCAGGCGATTCCCAACACCAGCAGCGCCCCCACCTTCACGGAAGCGGCGGCCTGTGTCCCGGCGAGATAAATCAGGAAACAAATCCATACGAAACAGACCACCGAGACGTAGTTCATGAACTCAGATTGCGCTCGCTCAATGGAAAGAAGTAGTCGCTCGCACCACGCGACTCCGCATCCCCAAAGGAAGCTGACCGCGATAGCGCCGAGAAAGCCAAAGTTGATGTAGCCCTCGCCCATAATCGTGAGTCGCAAACCTCCGCTTTCGCCGGTTTGGTCGACGCCAATGAGCTTGGTGCTGATGGCACGCAGGCTGTTGTTGGCGCTCCAATCGCTGGCAATGCTGGGCAACGGGATCATTGCCTGGGCGAATGTGACGCCATTCAGTCTTTCGCCGTCCAGCCGGTTGAGGGTCCAGGCTAGATCGCGAACTTCGGGAAGCGCCGTGCTGGAAACAGTCAGAACGGTCGCGGGATTCAGATCGCTATAAAAAACACCGAACAAGAAGAGGCACTGCGTGAAAACGTAAAAAGAACCTACGATCAGAAGCCATTTGCGGGTCAAGCGATACACGTCGTGGCGGCCGATTCCAATCAGAATCAACGAAGAGAAAATGACTCCGAGAAGATTTGCCCGGCGGAGCGGCAACAAAAGGGCAAAGTAACCGACTACGATCAAAAGAATGCTGACGACTCGAGGGCGTTTCACGGCCCGATAAACCAGGAATGGCAAAGCCACGGTGAGCAGATCCATGGCGCGATTGGCGAACCATTCGTCGCGCGCAGAACCACCCGCAATGTCGCTTGTAATGTAACGAAGGAAAGGCCACTTGGCGGGCACCCACAGGTAATCGAGAAAACCAAGCCGCCAATAGACAATGAACATCATCGCGGCGCCGGCCAACAGGAGCAGGCGAAACAGAGCTTCCGCTACGTCCGGATTCGCCAACGCGAGGAAGCTACGATGTAAACCAATTGCCTGGCCGTGCAACTTCCATGAGTACCCAAGAGCGGCCGCCAGAAGGCCCACGCTGTCGATAAGAAACGCATTGGCGTAGTAGACCTCCGCATTAGATCGTATCGAGGTGTGCTGCGTCGTCAAATTCGCCATCAGAAAGCCAAAGAAGATGTGCGCAACGGCTAGAGAGAAGAAAAGAACACACAGCGTCTTCGTCGTGCCAAGGCGCCGAAGGGCCGTCCCGCGGACAAGCGCAAGTGTGGCGGCCAAAAGGCAGAGCGCCGCAGCGATAAGAACTCCCGGAACGTCCTGCAGCAGGATTCCAAGCAGCGTCGCGATAAAGAGGCCGATGATGCACAAACTCACGATCAAGAAAAAATCCCTCCACTTCCGGTCAACCTGCTACTCCTTCGTTTCCAATGGAGCCGCTCCACGCAAACGATCCAAATTCCTTTTGACCTGCTCAGCGATTGAATTTCGCCGCTGAACGACGTATTCCAATTGCGGCTTCACGCTGCGAACCATTCTGAGTACGAGAATTTTCCCTGGGTCTTCCGGGTCAATCTCCCGCCAGTTGTCTTTGGCCATGGTCCATCCGGTCCCAATGGCGAGCGCGATTATCACCCCTAGCAGGACCAGCAGCGTGCGCGGCGGAAATACTTTTTTCTCTGGAATTTCCGGAGGATCCAGCACCCTGACGCTTGGCACTTCCTTGGCTTCCTGAACTTTCGCAATTTCGTACTGTTGTGTCAGTGTTTCGAACACCGTTTCTTCCACTTTCATCCGGCGGTAAAGGTCCTCGTAAGTCACGCCAAGCAGAGGAAGCTTGCGGATCGACGGATACAGATCGTCCTCTTTCGAAGGCCCGGCTACATCGGCACCCGTCTTACCGCCCATTTTGAGGATTTGGCGCCGAAGTTCGTCGATGCGCGCCTGCGTTGTTCGAACACGAATGTTCTGGTCCGTATAGATTTGGCGGAGTCCTTGCAATTCCGTTTGGGCCGCGATCAATTGCCCCTCGAGGATCGCAGCCGATTCCACCATCGCCTTCCCTTGTTCCTTGATGTCGAGCGCCCCGTTGTTGCTAGCAAACACACTGAAGTCTTTTTCCGCGGATTCGAGTTCGGTCTTCACTTGGCCAAGGCGTCCTTCCAGGAACACGCGCTCCCGGTGGGCGGACGATGTGTTCAGTTGGATGACAACGCTGTTCAACTGCGCCACATATTCCTGCGCCAGTGCGGTCGCCCGGCTTGGATCATGGTCTGTTACCTGAATCGTAAGGATTCCGCTCTTGCGATCGATGGAAATGTCGGTCTGCCGGGCAAGCTCCTTCCTGGCGTCGACCCAGCGGCGATGGCCATAAACCCGGCGCAAATCGAATTTCGCAATCAATTCGTTCTGTACCGTGCTGCTCTGCAACACGCCGGCGAAAAGGTCGGCGGAAGTATTCATCCCCAACAGATCGCCACCGAGAGCGCCGAGCGTAGCTCCCATTTTTCCCGCGAGGCCTGCGAGGAATGCCATACCTTGACCGCTGGGCGGATCGGGCGGCATCAACCGCGTTGTCGACGCGTAGCGGGAAGGGATCAGAATCGCGATGATCAACGCGAGCGCAGCACCATAGGCCATAAACCGTCCAAGCAATTTCCGTTGATCCCAGAGCCGGCTGATTCGCGCAATCTTTCTGTCGCGGCTCTCCAGCTGATCCTGGTGAAGGCGATCTTGCAGCAGTTGATCAATGTCCAGTGCGCGAAGGACTTCCGGAGCGGGCTTGGCTGAAATCGAACTCATGGTATGTGGCTCCCTGCCGGCTGACTTGCAAGCGCGCTTTCTGAACTCGTGGAAGAGGCTGCGTGACGTCCCCACTGGGGAAGGAAGCCGAGCTCAATCGCGGCGACAACATTGTTTCGTGATCCAGCAAATAACAAAGGATAGGAAGAAATGTGCTCGAACTGAAAAAAGCCCTTGAAATAAAGTCCGCTGCGTTTCGTGACGGAATAACTTGCCTGAAAGTCCTGCCACTTTCCGCCGCCGGGTACAAAATCGGAAAGCACCCGGCTTTGCTTCCACGAAAAATCGAGCGTATGGACAGGAGAAACCCAGTAACGGATCCAAGCCTGCAGAGTTATTCCTTCGCGGCCAACCACATTGGACATGAGGTTGCCGTCGTTTGTGTAGCCGCCGGGATAATCCAGATTCCAATAGTTCAGGTTGCCGTGATTCTGGAACGATGCGCGTCCGGGACTCGTGGAAGTTGTCCACTCAAAGTGGACATCCCACTTTGGCAGCAACGGCAACCGCGGTAGATAAATGCCGGGGCGAAGAACGCTCTTGCTCAAATTTTGCAGCGGAATTAAGTCATCGTCGTCTTCAAGCTCGCCGTAAAACGTCACCCAATCGTGCATTCCCGGCAGGCGCCACGTCCAATCCACCGCTGTTCTAGAGTCACCGGGGACGCTGTTGATCTTGGAATTGACGCGCCCGGTCAGGCTTTCCAGAAAATTTGCGGCTGTGAAGGGATCGCCGCCGGTGCCACTGAGCATGGTTGTGCGGCTGTACGCAAACTCCACCGAATGAAAAGGCTTCATGCTGATCTTCTGGCCGTAGATCCATGGTTGAGACGGACCGGTGTGGCCCTCCAGCAGGCCGATAAAGTTTTCCATGCTGAAGGGGCCCAAAATCTTGGAGACGCCTGGAATTTCTATTGGATTTTCAGGAGCGACGCGCAACATCGGAAACGGCGCGGCGTTGTTGCTCAACAGCAGCGAGCCGCCGACACCGGGGCCCCACGAGAGGCTTTGATTTCCAAATGTGATCTGCCATCCCTGCAAGTTGACGCCGGCATAGGCATCCAGGAGAGCAAACTGATTGATGGGAGCGAATGGCGCGCCAGAGGGCGCCGGCCCCTTGTCGCGTTCGGTGATAAATTCCTGGACTGCGGTGGACAAGCCGGGTTGAGAGGGAGAGTGTTGATACTCGCCGTCAATGTAGAAGAACAAAGTGCCGTAAGTGGCGCTGGCCGATGCGCCATCAATCAGATTTGTGCCTTCGCGAAATGGCCTGCCATAGTCGTAAGCGAAGGTCTGGCCAAAGTGGTATCCGTCGTTCAACACCGTGCCGCTGGCGCTTAAAACCCGAGTGTAAACGGAATCCACTTCAGCCGATCGGTTTGGCCCGGTGAACGTGGCTTCCTCGCGAGCAAATTCCTGGTGCAGCGCCTGCAGCAAACCCCTCACCTGCCCACCGACTTGCGTGTTAGATTCGGCGGATTTTGCAAATGCTTCGTCGATATCGACCAAATAATGAGCGCACTGCTCGCGAGACCATGGCCGTTTTCCCTGGTAACCCTCGGATAAAAGTCCAAACGCAGCCAATCGATCAAACGCTCGATAAACCCAACTGTCCACGGGAACGTAGGGAGAACCGGGATATTTTGCCGGCCCGGAATCCGTGTCACGGAAGATTTCGCCGAAGGGATTCCACGAGCTGCCACCGACTTCGGCATTGTGGTGAGTCCGATAAACGTATTCCGAAATCATCCAGCCCAAGCCGCTGCCGATCAGCACATCGGAAGGAAAATGTTGCTTGCTTCCAACGCTTGCGATGCTGACGGTGGATGCCAGTCCGTAAGCAAACAGTTTCACCAGCGGCCCGTGATATTCGTGCGCCAAAATTCCCGCGGCGGCCCAGGCTGCGGCAGAATGATTGGACGGAAACGACATGCCGCCCTCAAAGAAATTTCCCTGACCATTTCCCTGCAATGGCCGCTGTCGCCCGGCGGCAAGCTGCAGGCCTTGCGTGACGATGAGGGAGTCGATCACAGCTTCGCCTGCAAGCAAGCCTGTTTCTCGCTGGTGCGGGTCGTGTGTCCGAAGACTCCACAGATAGAGGCCGCCCGAAGCCGCTCCCAACGCTGCAACACTACCGTTACGAATATCTTCAAAGTGATGGAGCGTACTAGGATTGTTGGGAAGAGCTTTGCTGAAACTTGGGTCGGTGAGAATTGCCGCTGACGTAATGCCCGCGACTGGCAACAGCCACTCCGCATCGGACAGCCGCAACCGCAAAGGGCTAGTCCAGATATGCTTCTGATCTTTGAACAGACGGCCGCCCGCACTCCCCGCGTCGGTAAACGGAGTCTTCGACCATTCGGGATATTGACCGCTCGTGCCTTCAATTGTTTTTGCCGGCGGCGCTTCAACCTTTCCGGACGCCGCGTCAGTCACGCTGTCACCGTCTTCTACTTGTTGCGGCAGCGCGGCACGAGCGCCTCCGGCTGTCATCGTCAGCGTTACGATCATCAGATAGCGCGCCAATGTGATTCCTTTCATCGCCTTTCGACAATTCTTCTCATGGCCGCAGGTAAGCGACCGCCAGAGCCACGGACGTCGCGACCTGCGCGGTCTGCATCAGCGGCACCCAATTGCGATTTCCAATTTTTGGAGCTTTCTCTGGTACCACGATTACGTCTCCGGGCATCAGCACGGCATCCATCGGATCTCCTGCCCACATCGGGTGATTATTTTTAGCCGCTAAAACGGATCCGTCGGCGCGTATCACAAACACGGCCTTCTTATCCGCGAGTTCCGTAAAGCCACCGGCCTGGCCCAGGTACCAATTGGCGCTTCTTCCTTGTACATAGCCAACGGCGGTTCCGTTGAATACCTGGCCCTGCACGACGACGTAATTCGGTTTCTTGGGGACAAGAATCACGTCGCCATTTCGCAGCGGTGTTTCTCCGGAAGTGCGATCGAACGATTTCTCGTCGAGCGCGCCCGGGATGACCACGCGGCCCACGGGCAAGTAAGTTTCAAGCTGGGTAAGCGCGGTGTCCGTTTGCGCGATGGCGGTAAGTTTTAAATTTTTCTGATCCGCGTCGTTTTCTGGAAGCGCTTTCAGCTGTGTCTCTTCCGCTTTCACCCGCGCCACCAGCTCTTCCTGCGATTTCATCTCAATTTCCCGGACTTCCCGCCGCGTCAGCACAATTCCATACGGATAAGCTTGTGGCGTAAATCCGCCGGCCTTCTCAAGCACGGCACTTAACGTTTCACCGGGCCCGATCCCGTACGTTCCGGGATGCTCGACTTCACCGCGAAGCGTGACTGTCGCTCCCATGTCGGTCCAATCGGGTTTCTCGCGAATCGTGAGCACGTCTCCGTTGACGAGCGGCTTGTTTTCGTCCGCGTGGCCGGCCATGACCGCGCTGAGATTCACGTTCAGGCTTTCCACCTCAGTCTCACCGGTTTGTTTTTCTTCCCGATGCGTAAGGACGGCGCTTTGCGAATCGGCGCTCGGCTTCAGCCCGCCCGCGGCGTGTACTAGATCTTCGACGCGCATGTTTGCGGTCAGTGGATAGCGGCCAGGATTCGCAATGTCTCCCTTGACGTAAACTGCAGGCGGTTCCGCTTTTGTGGTGTTGCGATGAACAACGATGCGATCGTGCGGCTGAAGAACCAGATTGTCGGTGGACTTGCCCGCAAGGGCGTCGCTCAGGTTTACGCTCAGAATCGTCGATATGCCGTCTTTTCCGCTGCGGTAAACCTGAGCTGAATCCATGGCGGCATCCGCGGTGAGGCCGCCCGCAAGAAAGATCGCGTCGCGGAAATGAGCCTGCCCAGAAGTGACGTACTGGCCGGGAATGCGCACTTCTCCATCGATTCGAACGTCAGGCGCCGGCTCAAAGTCGTACTTGCTGAAGATCCGGACCGTATCGAGCGGCTCGAGTATCGGAGCGTTCCCGGCGTTCGAAAGCGCCGCGGAAAGGTCAAAGCTCTCCACGGTCGGGCGATTGTCCGGTGGATTGAGCCGAATAATTTCCGCATAGTTACCGGCAGGCTCAGGCAAGAGATCGGAGTAGGAAGTGATGAGATCTCGAACAGTCATGCCTTTTCGGAAAGAATAGCGGCCGGGGCGAAGCACATGGCCCTGCAAGTAAATCGCTTGGTCGTTATAGGGAGCGATCGGAAAAATATGAATTCGATCGCCATCCTGAACGTGAAAAGTTCTCAGCTGCGCTTGTGCCTCGTCACTATCCGGTTTTTCGGAAAGGTCGAGGCTGAGCATTGTGCGGTTTTCATGTGCGACAAGCCGCTCTACCTCCACGTGTTTGAGAGCGGCAGCAGGCAACACTCCTCCGGCAAGCTCCAACGCTTCTTCCAGAGAAGTGCTTTCACGAAGTTCATAAATCGCGGGGCGGCGAACCATTCCTTCAATCGTGATTTGCGGGCCAACTGGCGGCACGAGCAATGAATCGCCATTTTCCAGCTTCACTTCGTCCAGCCTGACGCCACGCAGCAGCAAATCGTATGCGTCGACCACCTCGAGCAACTGCTTTCCGCGGTAGTGTTTGATCAATCGCAGCGAACCGTGTTCCGTCAGGCCGCCCGCCGCCACAAGCGCGTTCAGCGGGCTGGACAGGGAACTGATGTCGTAAGCGCCCGGCTCTCCCACTTCACCGACAACATACACGCGCACGGTTCTTAGCCGCGACAGCGATACGTCGGTCGAAATATCGCGCAGTTGCGTGCGTAGAAGTTGTTGAACGGTCAGTTGAACTTCTCCCAAGGTCTTGCCGCTGACCAGAATCGGACCGTACTCCGGCAAAGAAATGCGGCCTTCGCGATCCACGGTGCGCTGCAATCGTTGCGAGACGCCTCCCCAGAGATCGATCGCCAGCCCATCACCAGGACCAACCACATAATCCGGGCCGACAGGCAAATCCATTGGCACCGCGCCAGAATCGCGCGCGCCGGCGGTAAGGATGTTGATTCCAAACCGTTCCGGGGCTTTGTCGCGGGCCGAAACCTGAACATAGAGATCGACAAGCGATGGAACATCGGAATAAGGACTGACTTTGTGAACTATCGTTCCTTGCGAGGAATCTGCAATCGCACGGTTGGATACGGTTCTGCCGCTTTTCATCAGTGGTGAAGCTGCGTATTCGTTCTTCGCGGACGTTCTTCCGGCTGAAGAATCAACTTGCGCCGTGTCCGCATCTGAATTTGCCAAGCCATTTCTCATGCGGCTCATCAAGCGTTGCAAGTCTTCTGGCGAAGCGGAGAGGCTGGAGGGATCGCGCGACCCGTTCATCGCCGCCATCCTGATCATGTCGTTCGAATCAGAGCTGTCTATGGAACCCGACAGGCCCCCGCCAGAGAGTCGCGTCTGAATTACGGGCGAGCCATTCATTTGAGGAATGGGATTGGAATCGGGCGGCGCAGTGGGGACGGTTCCCTGCGGCAGTTCCCCAGGATTTGCAGAATCGCCTCGACTGCGACGTGGCGAAGACGGCTTGCAATTTGCGTTGCTCGCGGAATCACAGTTTCCGTCGGCTGCCAAAGCGGGCGAATTATCCTCAGTCTTTGAGGGCTTCAGCGACTCGGCGTCTTCCTGCGCTTCAATTTGCACCAATCGCCGCGCGCGTTCCTTCAACACCAGATCCTGCTCTTTGCCAATTTCGGAGTTCGGATTCACGGTGGGCAGCAGATATCCGTAATGCTGCACCAGACGCGTCGCGGCTGCGCGGAAAGCGATATCGTTGTCGAGCCGCTCAAAGATGGCGTCCTGGGTAAGATCGGAATCTTCCACGAGCTGTCCATTCGAAATCACTTCGCGTTCTACCAGGCGTTCCAGTTCAACCAGCAACCCCGGATCTTTCACGAGAATTACCCGAATTTGTTCCGCCGGGGCCGCCACCCTGCTTTTCTCTTGTTCTATCTCCGTCTGGCTCTGCCGTGCACCAGGTGATGTCTGGCTATTAAGCGCTGACGGCGTCGTCTGTGCAATTGCCACAGTGCCCCAACCGAGCACCGCAAGAAAAGAAAAGGCTGTCCGTTTTGCCAAGGTTAGGGAATACATGCGGGCCAACGTCATGCGGGCCTTCTTGCGGAATCCGCCGTGTTATGAACGGCGCCCAGAATGCCCGCTGTGGATGTCTCAATGTCGGCGCAATGAATGTCGAAGGAAGCCCAGTAATAAAGAGTGCGGTCTTTGCGTGACGCCACCGCAATAATTCGAAGATCGGGATATTCGCGAAGCACCCGGTCACACAGAGAAGGCCTCTGTTCACCTTCATCGAGCGCGATGACCAGCAAATCCGGAACAGTGGCCTGTACCTGCTTCAGGATCTCGGATTCGTCCGACACTTCACCAACAATCTCAATACCGGGCTGGTTCGCGAGCGTGGCGAGTATTACCTCCCTCATCAGCTTGGGACGGTTCGCCACGAGAATGCGCGTCGTTTTTTCCATCGAATTATTCCTCGCTCGATAAGTGTCCGCGAAAGCGGAACGAAAAACAGGACCAATTCCTGTCATCGCTAGGTTCCAATTCGCTCTAACCGTCGGGTTCTAATTCGGACTACGCGCCACAGCGCAATAAAACTGCCCTGAAACATGTCATGCACGAAGATGACGTGGGTTTGACTTTGTGGTGACAACTGCGAAGAGACGAACAAGTAGTCTCCGAAATGTCTCACGATTTTTCGAAGTGAACAGCGCTCCGTGAATGAGCGTAGGAAACGTGGGCCGAAGCAATCACGGCTTAAAGGGACAATTAGATGAATCGAGTTTTCACAATTCTTCTTCTCGGCTTACTATTCGCCACCGCCGCCCCGGGCCTCTGGGCGCAATCGGACGTTCCTATCCTTTCTGGTGCCGTCGCGTTTCTGGGAGCCAACACTGGCGGCGTACCAACCTATCAACCGGTCATCGCTCCCGTTCTCGTCGCGCCGTTCGGAGATCACTGGTTAGTCGAATCGCGTGCTGACATTCAGGGGTTCTTCGCGCGACAGGATGGAACTACCGGTCCGTACAGTGGGCAATTCTTCGCCTCTCTCGACTATCTCCAACTGGACTACATTGCCAATTCTCATCTCACGGTCACCGTCGGTCGTTTTCTTACCCCCTTCAATATATACAACGAGCGATTTTCCGCGTTGTGGATCGCTAATCTGCAAGACTCGCCCATCATTTTCACCATCGGCACGCGCACTTCTGCTTCGAGCAACGGTGGCATGGTGCGGGGAGTGGCCATAGCGAGAGAGAACTGGATTCTGAATTACACCGCTTACGCTTCTGTGCTCACCACCACCGAAAATCTGCAGTCGGGCCGGTCCGCGGGTGGAAGGATGGGAGTGTTTTTGCCGAAGGTTGGTTTTGAGGTCGGAGCTTCGTATCAAAGATTCTTGCAAAGCGGTGATTACAACGCCTCGGGCATGTATGCCGTGTGGCAGCCGCCACAAATTCCATTGGATGTGCGTGGCGAATACGCTTATTCCCCGGGTGGCCAGGGCTATTGGCTCGAAGGCGCGTATCGATTCTCAACAAGCCGCGACATGACCAGCTGGTTGAGCCGCTTGCAGGCGGTCGCCAGAGTCCAGCAATACTTCAAGGGCAATCCGACGCCGCAGGACCTATTGCCGTCTGCGAATACAAATCAATTCGATATCGGTTTGAATTACTACCTGCCGCATAATGTGCGCCTCAACGGCAGCTACGGCCGGCAATACAGCACCGCCGGTAACGCCAATATCTGGAATTTCCAAATCACCTATCGATTCCTGTTCCCCGCTTGGCCCGGAGGTCGCTGATGAAGCCAATGAGAAAATTGCTATTCGCTTTAGCTGGAGCTTTGCTCGCGGCATGTTCGCTGAAGGTGTTTGCGACGCCCCAAACGCCGCAGGCGGCGACCACGCAGAAGCCTGCCACGACCGTCTCCAAGAAAGCCTCCGTCGACCTTGGGGCGCAGAAGTTTCAAGAAAATTGCGGCCGCTGCCACAATCCTCCCGATGCCCTTTCGCCTCGTGAAGTGAAAGCGGTTGTGCAACACATGCGAGTCCGCGCCATGTTAACCGCGGAGGATGAAAAACTCATTCTGAAATTCCTTGCTCCTTGAAATAGAACTCCATCGATTGAGGGAAATAGAAATAGCTATGAACCACAATATGTTTTTAAGATCACTCGTTCTGTGGGCGATTGCGCTGTCCCCACTTGCCGCCGGCGACCAGGCCCCGAAGACCATTTCCATCGCAGCAAAACGGTTTTCCTTCACCCCCGACGAAATCACCGTAAAGAAGGGAGAAGAGGTCACCCTGGTGATTCAGTCTCAGGACGTCAGCCACGGACTGGTCATCGAAGATTTGGGCGTGCGGACCGATGTGAAGAAGGGACAGTCGGCCGAGGTGAAGTTCACTCCAGAAACCGCCGGGACGTTCGAAGGAAAGTGCGCTCACTTTTGCGGGAAAGGCCACGGCTCGATGAGGCTGACCGTTCACGTTACGGAGTAAATACAATGCCGAGATCAACCACAATTGTTTTTCTTGCCACGGCTGTCATTTTGGCCGGTTGCAGAGCTACTCCTCCTGGAAAATGGGAAACTGCTACGATCACAAAGATCAAGCACTCGCTCACGGTGGGCGGCAAGCAAACGAAAAATCCCCTTGCCGCCACTCCAGAAAATATCGAGGGCGGAAGGATTGCATTCTCTCATTACTGCGTTGCGTGCCACGGGTTCGATGGGCAAAACACCGGGGTTCCCTTCGCGGACACTGTCGCGCCTCCCGTTCCCTTACTGAATTCCCCCTCAGTGCAATCGTATACAGATGGGCAACTTCATTGGATTCTCGCGAACGGCATTTCTCCGTCGGGAATGCCCGCGTCCAGAGGAATTCTGACGGACAACGAGTTGTGGTCCATCGTTGTTTATATTCGCCACTTGCCCCCGGCAGGCAGTCTGGGGGAACCGCCGATGTATTCCGGAGACGACAGCGCTCCTCCGGTTCCGCAATCGTCCCGTCAAAAACGGTAGTTCAGCGAACAAACGCAATTTCTGCAAATAGGATGGTTGGGTATATCCAGATTCTGACGAAACTGGCGGGCTTTTGCCCCGTTAATCACGGCCTCCAGCGTCGTGTCTTGCAGATTTCCGATCGGCGCATGGAAAAAGCACGGACGCACCGCGCCATCCGCCTCAATCACCGCCGAAACCCACGGCGCATTGCATATGGGAGATTCGGATAACTCCAAACCTAGCTGGCTGCGAAAATGACGCACAATACGCCGCAGTTTGCCCGGAGATTCCGCGATGAAGCCGGCGGCAAACTCCTCTCGGCTGGCGCGAATCAGCATGTCGATTTCGTTTTCCAGCCCGGCTAATTCCGGCAAGGAAAGGCCAATTTCCGTTTGCCGGCTCTTGGGCCACGCAAGCGCTCGATTAAAAGCGGTAGAAGTCACGTCCACAGCCAAAAAGGAGATTCCGTTCAACGAGAGTTTGCTCGCGGCTCGTGCGGTTTCCAGAAGGCTTCGATGATTTGCCTGTTGCACCGTAGTTCGCGCGGTGATCCGCATGTCGCTCCGCACATCGCGAAGCGCGCTAACACCTGTTTCCAGAAGCGCGAATGCTCCTTCCACGCGGCGAATCGCGTCATGGATCTCGCGAGGTCCGTCCAACGAAACGATTACGTCGTCAAAACCCTCTGCAACCGCATCGGCATTTTTCTTCAGAAGTAATCCGGTGCTCAGGAGCGTCAGGCGGATTCCTTCTCGCCGCAGGGTGCTACAGAGTTGCGGAAGTTCTAAATTCATCAGTGGCTCGCCACCGGAAAACACGATCCAGCGCACTCCGAGGCGGCGAATGGACTCGAGTTGCGGCTCCAGGTCGCGCATCCCGAATGTTTTCGTTTCCTTGGTTTTCCAGATGTCGCACATCACGCAGCGGCAATTGCAAGAGCTATGGGCGTGCACGACCAGAACGGGCAGCGCGGAAAGGCCGTGCGTGTCGTCGACCACCTCCGCGATCGGATTCAAATGCTCTGCCTTAACTTGCAATGCACACCTGTTTACCGCCGAGATAAATTGGTCCGTCCAGATGCGCTTCCGTGTTCAAAAACAATCGCTCCAGCGGAGCGCGAACCCAACGCAGAATGCCCTCTACCGAAAGCGGCTGCAGCCCAGCGCACGCGCTGTCCGGCAGGCGTTTCTTTAGTTCCGCGGACGCTAACTGCACGCGGCCACCGAGAAGCACAAGTTCAACGTCGCGATGCGACAACCTGCACAGCGTCTGTGCCGGTGACGAACCCGTATCACGCACAGCAAACAAATCCGCAATTCCCCCCATGCGAAATGTGCCTTCTCCATTTTTCAAACCAAGGAGTTGCGCCGGTTGCCGAGTTACGTATCGGTATAGGTCGGGAGCGGGTGTTTGCAGCACTTCGTGCGCACATCGAACTTCATCGAGAAAATCTCCCTCGGCAGTCAATGGCGAATCGCTCCCAAGAGAAACTTTTGGAAACTTTGCAATGTCAGAGGCCGGCATCGATCTTCCGAACAGGAACAAGTTGGAACTCGGACACCAGATGAGCCCCGCGTCCGCGGCGCGCAGTGCGGCAGATCCTTCTTCTGCCAAGCCTAGCCCGTGAATGATCACGGTGTTCTTATCCAATGCTCCGGCACGGTGGAGATCAAAAATCTCCTGCCTGCTTTGCTCGTCAATCCCTTCCGCCAAATGGATAAGAAATGGTTGGCCTTTTGGAGTCGTTTTCTTTTTTAGCGCGGCTCCAGGCTCCAACAGCAAGGAATGAGCCCATCCATAATTTCTGAGCACCCGTACGGGAAAGTCTTTTGTAAACACGTTTGGATCGTAAGGATTGTGGTGGCACACGGTGGTGACGCCGCACAAAAGATTGCGAATCCCACCCCACCATAAGCGCACATCTTTCGGCACCTGGCGATGACAGGCAATCTCTGCTGCATGAGAGCGATGAATGTCTTCCGCCCACTCTAGAAAATTGTTGTAGTCGCCCTTTCCCAGTCGAGGGAAAAGGGCGAATTCCAGATGGTCGTGCGCGTTGATCAGGCCCGGGAGCAGCATATACCCACGCAGATCGATCCCCGGGCCTGTAGATAGCGAGAAAGACTGGTCGCTAGCAGCGCCACATATTTCATCGATGCGGGAATCCTGAATGCGCATCTCCGCAACAGTGCTTTCCGCAGGCCCGAAGGCAAACCGTCCGCCATACAGGCGGCTGATTCCGGTTGTTTTGCTTTCTCGCAACAGCAGGTTGCGAGGTCTTTTTGGCTTGGCCATGCGAAGAAGGTAGATTGCGGGAAATTCACGAATATATTCGAAATATTCCTGTTTTCCGGATTGTGCGAACAGAGCCCGTTCGCTTTCTCCGAATGGTGGTTCCAGGCGAAAACTTAATTCCAGACCGGCTTTAGTGCATAACTCGACCACTGCATTTATAGCTCTCCGATGCGTGCGGATTTCGCGGAATGAACTGTCACCGTGGACGCCTCGCCGCCAATTCTGTGCCGATGCCGTCTCCGGATGCACGTCTGACAAATAGAACAGGCTCCCTGGCCGCAAGATTTTTCGTACGAGCCTGAAGAATTGTTCCGCGTCGTCGATGTAGCTCAGCACAAAATTGCAGAACACAATGTCGGCGGAGCCGCTGGCGAGCGCCGCATCCGCATAGTCCGCGCACAATAGTCTGGCGGCACCGCCCAGTTTCGCTGCCGCCAGATTCAGCATTTCCCGCGAAAGATCGACGCCGACCAGACTCCTTGCTCCAGCACCCTTCAGGACGTCCAGCCAGCGCCCGGTACCGCAGCCGAGATCGACCACATCAAGTCCGCCCAAATTCGGCAGAAGTGGTTCAAGAACCCGTTGCTCCAGAGATAAGATCGGATTAGGTTCATGATCATAAGTATGGGCCCACAGACGGTAACCGTCGGCTGGTGTGAGATAGGATGGGGCTAGAAAACTTGCCATGTTGTCTCGCGTATCGATCTACAGACTTTCCTGTTTCGGCTTGCGCAGCGTGATGAATTGCTGGGCCAATCGCAGTTCCTTTGGGAAAGCATAGAAGCGCGCGGCATAGCGCCAGGCACTCAAGGTCTTCAGCAGCGTCCGACTCCATCGAGGAGCGCGTATGTCCTGCACGGTCGGCCAACGCGAATTGATCACCACTTCAAAATTATCGATAAGCTTTTTCGTCTTTCTTTTCAGCCAGGGTGTATTCGGGTCGATTCGCAGTGTGAAGTCCATCCAGCGCTTCGTCGCCCACTCATCCGGAGTGGTCGGAAAGTTAACCTGCCCGTCGATGTCTCCATACATTGCCGTCCGCTGTGGCACCGGGGTGTAGTGATAAATAATAATCTCCGACTGCTTGTTTATTTGCTTAAGCTTGCGAATGAATTGAAGCGTCTCCGCGGTATCCCTTTCAGGATCGCGCGGATTGCCGATAACGAAGGAAAATTCCGGAATGATATCGAATTCGCGAATCCGTTGCGCCACCGCGAGCGTTTGCTCCGTGGTGATATCTTTCTGCATTTCTTTCAGTACCCAATCCGAGCCGGATTCCGCGCCAAAAAAGATCATGGCGCAACCGGCACGCCGGATGGCTTCAAGAGTCGCATTCGAATAGCGAGTGAAAGTGTCGATGCGCGCTTCACACCACCAGCGAAGGTTCAATGGGGCCAAGCGGTCGGAAAGCTCCTTCGCGTGGCTCTCCTTTACGAAGAAATTCATGTCGTAGAACTGCACGGAGTCCGCGCCATATCGCGTTTTCAGATGCCGGAGCACCGCTTCTGTTCGTGGCGCGCTCTCTACCAATTCGCGGTTTCCATAGATGGCGTGCACTCCGCAAAAACTGCACCGGAAGGGGCAGCCGATGCTGGCATGATGTGCCGCGGTCCGTTTCCCGAAAAAGGACGGCCGCAGGTATTTCTCGACCGGCACGCGATGAAACGGCGACCAGGGAAACGAATCCGGACTTTGCATCAGGCGCTCCGGATTGTGGCGGTGCAGGCCGAAAATGTCTTTGTAAGACAGCCCCAGAATCTTGTCGAATCCGCGTTTTTCCCGGATCGCTTCCAGCAACTCCAGCAGCGTATGTTCACCTTGGCCGCGCACCACGTAATCGACATATTTGGCATTCAGCGATGCATCCGCGTACGTCGATGGAAAATAACCACCCCACACAATCGGCAGTTTCGGATATTGATTGCGAATTTCCTTGCAACTGACGATCGCGGAAGCCATCTGTGGTCCGGGCATCACGGAAACTCCCAGAAGTTCCACATTGTTGCGGCGGATCAAATCCGAAATTGTCTCTGTGGGGTTCTCGTCAAGATTCCCGTCGACAATCTGATATTCTTCCCGGCCTTCCAGCACGGCGGCGAGCGCCATCACGGAGAGTGGAAAGCGGCGATTGCGCGGTTTTGTGGCACGCGGATTAAACAGAATGATCATTTCGTCTTCACCTGAGCGGTATAAATGCAAAAACGAGATGGCTCGCGCCGGCGCTTCAGCGCGGCGATCAAGGGCCGGCAAGCCCAGCGAATTCCGTACCAGACGTTATACGTCTCCCACTCAATGTCCTGCTTGACTTCCAATGCAACCAATCGTTCGGTGGTCAGATATTCGCCGCTCGCTAAACTCGCTGACACGAATCCAAAGCGTTTCTGGAAAGATTGCCTTCGTTCTTCCACCATTTGCTGGCCATACTCTTCGCGAGTATATGTAGGCGAATCCGCAATCACGATCGTTCCGCCAGGGCGCAGGCAGCGGATGGCCTCCGCCAACGTCCGGTCGTAATTCTCCGAATAGTGAAAGGACGCGTTGAAAACGGCACAATCAAACTGGCCGTCTCCAAACGGCAACCGGTCAACCTCCGCCTGAAAACGCGGGAACAACATCGGTAACGCGTGCTGATAGTGGACTGCGGCGCCCAGTCCATCGAATGCGTTTGTCTGCAGATCGACGGCGACGGGCCGATGTCCCAGGGTGGCAAGTCGGTAAGACAGCCACCCGTTCCCTGCGCCAAGATCAAGGACGGCCAGTGGTTGAACCACCTTCGCCGCTATCGCCGGCAAAATTGTGCGTTCGATATGTTTGTATGTGCGTGAACGAATTCCCCATTGCCACGAATGCAGCTCGGTTCGGTCACAATATGGCAACGACAGATAGAATTGCGGATCATCGCTTCCCCGGCCTTCTGCTTTTCGCACTGTCTCGTAATCCTGAATGAAATGCCGGAAGTAACTTTCACGATTTGCGGCCAAGGCCAGCCAGATTCCCTGTTTCTGTGGCATAACCGCAAAACATTCCGCGCACACAATCTGCTCATGCATTTTGCCCAACGCATGATATGTAACGGGCGTAAGCGCGGCTGTACATGTAGGGCAACGCAATCTGACGTAAGGCGGTAACAGCGGCGTCGCTGAGGGCATCGCCGCGCGCGGCGGCAAGGTTCCTGCGGCAAATATGGCGTTTACGGATTGCATCTTACGAACTCCAGTAGCACGTGATCCCCCGCGTTGCGCAAAATCGGCCATCCCGCGCACAGCGAATCTAGCCACTCGAGACAAGCGAGCATTTTGTCGTGTCCGGCAATCGCTCGCTCTGTGTAGGACGGGGGTATAAACAATCCAACCGCACGCCGCGAAACCAGTTGAAACCAGGGAGAAAACGAATGGCGCATTTCGCGAACTGTCGGATAATTAACGGAAATCGTTAACTCCCCAAGCCTCGCCGTGGACTTACTCGAAAATCTTCGTCCTGCTTTTTTCGGCTGTGCGTGGAGCAGATACCACAGTATCTCGGCCGGACACACGCGGCTCCAGAGGCACAGCAACACTCGACCTCCCGGCTTCACTAGCTTTGCCAGATTGCGGGCAAACGACGGGAAATCCGCAAGGCAGTTCAGGCCGGAAAAATTCGAAAACGCTCCATCAAATGGTCTTTCAAAACACAACGCCCCAAGGTCTTCGTTGGCGGTCTGCAAATATTGAATCGTTGAGACTTCGTGTCGCAGCGCCACGGCAATCATTGCCGCGGACGCGTCGCAAGCCACCACCGATCTTCCCTGCTTTGCCAGGAAGCGCGCATCCTCACCTGTTCCGCAATTCAATTCCAAAATCCGGTTACCTTCTGGAAAAGCGGCAAGCAATTCTTTCCACACCTGCTTTCGCTGTGCCCGCCCAATCGCCGTGCGCGTGAATAATTCGTCGTAGGAATCCGCCACGCGATCAAATGCAGTTGCGGCAGCAGTGAGAGTCACCCCATTTGCCGCGTTCATGCCTTCACCTCGGAGGAAGTGGAATAAAGGCACTCCCGCAACGCCCTCACCTGCTGCCGCAATCCTTGCTGTGCCGCTTCATCGATGCCCGCTCGCTGCAGCCGCGCGAGTTGCACCTCGTTTTGAAGCAGGCGGTCCGCGAATCCATAAAAGTCCGGACCGTGCCGGCCGCGCAACAACAGCTCACGATCGGAGGACTGTCGCCACGGCTTCAATTGCACCAGAGCGTTTGCGTTTCTCGCATAATACGGCGTGCCCTTGATGGGATAAGCTACGGTCGTAAAGAAAACGTCCGGATCGGTGCGCTTTACGTGTTCAATGGTCGCTTCAATATCGTCCAGCTCTTCGCCTTCGTAGCCCCACATCAGAAACATTCCGGTCTGGATGCCACGGGACTTGCACAAATCCACCGCGGATTGCACTTGCGCGACGGTGACGCCTCTTTCCATCGCATCCAGAATCTTCTGCGACCCGCTCTCACTCCCGATCCACACACGAAAACATCCCAGTTCCGCCAAAAGATCCGCGGATTCCGCATTCAGGCGGTCTGCCCTCGTGATGCATTCAAAGGGAATGTGCAGCCCGCGGTTGCGCATTTCCGCCGCGTACGTTTTCAGCCATCCGTGATGCACGGTGAAAACATCGTCTGCAATCCACATCATGTCCGGCTCGTATGTCTTGAGAAGCCATTCCACTTCGTCCACAACTTTTGCGGGTTTGCGCCGGCGATGTGTTTTACCAAAAACCTGATGACTGCACCAACGGCAGTGATACGGACACCCTCGCGCGGTAATGAACGAGAGCGAGCCCTTGCCATGCGCCCCGCGCCACGTTTCCACATAACGCCGAATGTCCACGGCGTTGCGTGCCGGCCACGGCAACGCGTCAATGTCCGGAATCTGCGCTCGTGGACTGGTCTCGTGCAGATTCCCGGATTCATCGAGAAACGCGATACCGCAAACATTTTGCAACCCGGAGTCCGATTTGGAGCGCAGGGCGGGAAGCAGTTCTTCCATCGTTGCTTCGCCCTCACCCAGAACAACAACGTCCGCGCCGGCCTCAAGATATTCGCGGATGTACGCGCCCGGCTCCGGACCTCCAACAACAGTTCTCCAGCCCGCGAGGCGAGCCGCTTGCAGAATCTCCACCACTTTCTTGCGCGTCATGAGGTTGGCATAAATTCCGAGCACCGAGGGGCGTTCGCTCTGTAAATGCTTCTTCAGTTCCTCCATCGTCGAGAAGGTGGTATCGAACACATCCACTCCGAACCCTTTCGAACGAAGGTGTGCGCAAATATAAAGAAGCCCGAGCGGAACATATGGCTTCAGAATCTGCATTTCCTTCGGATCTTCGTACAAGAAATATCCGTGCGTCAGGAGAAGATCAATCATTGGCTTCTCCTGAACGGGCAATCACCGCGCGCAACGGAATAAAATGCGCATCCCGCGGGAAATATGGCTCACGCGTTCTGCGCGGTGTTTCGGGTAGTTCCGTGGGATCCAAATTGCGACTGACGGGCTCGAGTGATTCCACGAGTCTCCAAAGTTCGGCGCTCTCCTCCGCCCGCTCCTTGCGCATTGCACCTGGTTTCCAGCTTTCCACTTCAGCATGCAGTGCGTCACGGATTGCGCGGTAAAGCCGGTCCGTGTACGTACCCTTGAACATCACACAGAGGTCTTCGCTGTCTGACCAATTCTGCTTCTTTCCTAGCTGCTCTTTTACCCTGGCGTAAAATCGCGTGTTGGGAAGCGGATAAGAAAACGAAATCCCAACGTCATCCGGCCGCGTTTCCCGCACCAGCGCGATCGTTTTCTGAATATCGTTCCAGTGTTCGCCGGGATAACCGAGCTGCAGGAAATAGCACGTGCGAATCCCTTCCCGCCTCAGGTGTTCCCTGGCGCTTACGACCTCTTCTACGAGCAATCCCTTGTCCATGTCGTCCAGAACGTTCTGCGAGCCGGATTCCACGCCCATCCACACTTCCGAACAACCGGCTCGCCGGAGAGCGCTGGCGGTCTCGCGTGTCAGCAAATCCGCGCGAGCCTGAACTTTGAACGGCACCGCACAATGAAACTCTTCCACCGCAAGGGCGAACTCCGCAAGCCAATGGCGGTTCAATCCGAAAATATCGTCAGCGAACCACAAATGTTCGGCCCGGTAAGTTTCCTTCAACAATCGCATTTCGTTCGCGACATCCAATGCAGGACGCAGTTGGTAACTGTCTCCAAAAATCGGTTTTGCGCACCAGTTGCAGCGGAACGGACAGCCCCGGCTCGCGATCAGGTTCAGGGAAAAAATTCCATGAGCCTGTTTCCAGGCTTTGCGATACAGGGACACATCGATCAAATCCCGCGCCGGCAAGGGAAGTGTCGATGCACGTCGGACGGTGTTTGGCGAGATGGTCTGCAGGCTCTTCGCGTTTCCTCTCTGTCCAACTCGAATTACTCCCGGAATATTCGCAATAGTTGCGCCGGACAATAGCGCTTGCACCACGGAAAGCAGGGAGTACTCGGCCTCACCCTCCAGGACGCATTCGGCGCCGTGCTCTAGAAAGTCAGCAGCGTGATCTGTCGCATCCGAACCGTGGACGACAACGCGCGCGCCATATCGCCGGGCGACCTCGATCATCTCCCAAGCCAGCTCGCGCATCCGTGTCAGGCACATCTTCGTCAGAAAATTAAAATCATCCTCATAGATCGCGACGATCTTCGGCTGGTGCATTCGTAGCGCTTCTTCTAACCCTGATTCCGCCTCTTGCAGCATGCAATCGAACACCGCAACGGAAATCCCGTGGGCGCGCAAAAGTCCCGCGGCGTACAGAGTGCCGAGCGGCGGGTACGGCTCCATCTTCCGCACCTGCTTCCGGTCGTAAGCTAAATGGTAGGAATGCGTCAGGAGCACATCAGCCATGGATGCCTCCTGCTAGAAGGTGCTCATTACAATTGGCGGGCGTTAACATGCGTCCGCCCCTTGCGGACTCAGAGGTTGCCCGGTCACCAGAGATCGCCGCGTGACTATTTTCTCCAGCTTGCGGCCCACCCACAGTTCCCACGGAAACGAATATTGATTCGAACGCAGCCGCCAGCGAAGCGGAACTCCCAGCGCGCGGCGCAACCCTGTCCGCAATCGCGGATGATCTTTTGTCGCTTTACGAAGCTGGTTGTTCAGCAGAAAGAAATCCAGCATGCGCCCGAGCTTTTCCAGTTCTTTTCCCTGCAGCCAGGGAAGCGTGTTGCTGCCCAGCGGAAGCTCCGCCCACTCTTCCATCGACTGCGGCTCGTGCACACCCATTTCACGCAGTTGTCCCCAGATAGGAATTCCGGGATATGGCGTGAATATGTTGGGAGAAAAACTCACGTTCCAGAACTGGCGCGCGATGTCGCTCATGGTGCGAAGCGTTTCCACGCGGTCCGCCTCGGTTTCTCCGGGATAACCAAAAATCAGGTTGTAGGTGACGTGTATTCCGCCGATCGCCGCTTTGCGAGCGGTCTCATACATTTCATCCACGCGCTGATGCCGTTTGTTCATCAGCTTCAGCACGCTGCTCGAGGTGGATTCCGTGCCGAAGCCCATGTGCGTAACGCCGCTGTCGCCGAGAAGTTTCACGTCGTCGTCACTCATCCGGCAAAGGAAGTCCGTCGACGCCTGGAAGGTCCAGTGAAACTTGATCTTCGAATCCAGAAATCCGCGCGCGATGTCTCGCGCCCGCCTCCAATCCACGGGCAAATTGGAATCCAGCATTGCCACTTCCTCGATGCGGTACTTCGCCACAAGTTCAGTCACTTCGTTGACGACGCGCGCCGGGTCGAGCGCATTAAACCGCCGCTTGTAAAAAACCATGTCTGTGCAGTAATTGCAGGCATAGGGGCAGCCCACGCTGGTCGCGTACGCGAGTTTGCGTTCCCCGGAAACGCGCTCATACTCGTCGAAGTTAGCCATGTCAAAAGCGGGCATGGGCAAATCATCAAGGAGCGCAACGCGGCGTTCGGGAGCGTGCTGTGGCAATCCAAATTGTTTTGTCGATGTGCCGTGAATGCCGCTGAAGCTTTTGCCGTTGGCCAGATTCTCGGCAACCTCGAGGAGTGTCAGTTCGCCCTGCCCACGCACAACCGCATCGACAAAAGTTTCCTGTAGCGTTTGCCCTGGCAAAAGACTCGGGTGCCATCCACCGAAAATCACCGGAATGCCTGGAGCTTCCTTCTTTACAGCCCTGGCCATGCGCACCGCGCCGCGAATCATCGGTCCGGTGAGCACGGAAATGCCGAGGCACAACGCATCCCGCAATTCGCGCAGAACCACGTTCAGCCAGTCTGGTTCAATTGCCGCATCAATCAGGGCCACTTCGAAACCCGATTCGCGCAAGGGAGCGGCCAAGCTCAGCAGACAAACCGGCGCACCCAGCGGCGGCCCATCATAGGGCGGATAAAACAAAACGACCTTGCGCTTCTTCAGCAAGCCGCCCCTCCCGGAGCTGGTTCCAGCCGTTTTGCATCGACGGCAGGTTTGAACGTGGGCATCTTGCGTTTCAGCTTGTTATTGATCCACAGTTCGACCGGCAGCGCGTAAATATCGCGGTCCAGCCTCCACCTTGCCGGAAAGGAGAGCATTTTTTGCGCGATGCGCGTCGAGCGCTTGCGCGTGTCTGCGGCAATCGGCACGCGATCGAAGGCGATTCGCAAATAATCGCGCATCACCTGCAAACGGTTGTGTTCGCGGCCGCTCAGCCACGGGAGCACAGTGTAGCGAGGGAAAAAATCCGCCCAGCCTTCCAGGGAATTGGGCACTTGAATGCCAAGTTCTTGTGCCTGCTCCATAATGGGCGAGCCGGGATAGGGGGTAAAAATGTTGGTCCAGAACTCCGCCCCAGGAAATCTCCGACAAACATCCATCATGAAATCGATGGTTTCGCGGCGCTCGCTCTTGCCCTCGCCCGGATAAGCGAAAATAATGTTGAAGGAAGGGCGAATCCCGGCTTCTAAGCAGCGGGACGCGCTCTCATAAATCGAATCAAAATCCTGAAACGTTTTATTCATCAATTTCAGAATCTTTTCCGATCCGGAATCCACTCCCTGGCAGATTTGGTGAAGCCCGCTGAGCCGCAGCAGTTTCAAATCCTCATGAGTTAAACGCGCAGTCAGGTTCGTAGTGGCTTGAATGCTCCATTTGAAATTCGCGCCCGCGCGCACCAGGCCTTCGGCAATGTGGCGTGCGCGATCCAGATCGACCAGAAAATTGTCGTCAACGATCCACAACATCTCCAGTCCGTATCTGTTCGTAAGATCGACGGTCTCTTCGACAAATTGTTCGGGAGGCAGCGCATTCCATTTCCGCCCGTACACCCCGGCATTTGTGCAATAGGAACAGTTGAACGGGCACGCTAGGCTGGAGATGTACATGGCCCAGCGCCGCCCGCAACTGCGTTCGTACGCATCGAAGTCGGCGAGATGATATGCCTTGGGCGGGAGTTCGACGATCGGCTTAAGCGGGCGTTCCGTTGAAAAATGCAATTTCCCGTTCCGCTTGAATCCGATTCCTGGAATCAAATCCACGGGAGTTCGCGCTTCAAGGTGTTGCGCAACTTCCAGCAGCGTCTCTTCGCCTTGCCCGCGTACCACGATATCGATGAACGGGGCTTCCAGCGTCTGTTTTGGGAGAAGCGAAGGATGCCAGCCGCCGAGGATGATGGGGAAATCCGGGTTCCACGTTTTCACAGCGCGGGCAATGTCCACGGTTTCGCGGATCATCGGCCCGGTCACAAGCGAAATCGCCAGGCACAACGCATCGCGCACTTCCTCCAACACCCGTTTCTTGAAATTCGGCGTGATCGTCGAATCGATCAGCTTCACGGAAAAGCCGGCTCGCAACAGAGGCGTCGCCACGGCCAGAATTCCCAGCGGCGCGGTGGCTTCCGAACTCGCAAAGGAAGGAAAAAAGAAAACTACTTTTTTGGACATCGGTCTCGTCCCAAGCTCACAAGCAGACGTTACGTGAGCGCTGGACGCGATTTGTCACCAGGATGTCAAGCAGCTGTCATTTGTTTTTCGGAGGCGATTTCCGCGCTTGATTTCGGGTTACAGTGAACAACACTGTGACCATGACAGTGACATTCAACCGGCAGACACTTCCTTTCCGCACGGACTTTCTGATTGCCGGAACGCAGTGCCTCCTTTCCACAAATTCTCATGACATTTTGCAAGCCGCGGCGCGTTGGCGGCCACTCGTAAGTCACGCTGCGGTTTCCTCATTTGAAATGGAAGTTATCGTTGATCCCGATATGGGCGGCAATCCCGAACAGCCCGCGCACTTTCGAGGAAATCGTCACCTCGTGTTTGGGATTCTGCCGCCTCGCAGTTTCGTTGCCTACGATTTGTTGCGGAGACGCGTTCACGCGGTGCTTTCGCCTGCTGCTGCAAGCGACCATTCGTTCTGGAACAAACTACTTCTTCCCATCACGATCGGTGTTCTCGGCACAACGATTGGCGTCGTACCTTTGCACTGCGCTTGTCTTCATCGCTATGGCAATGGGGTGTTGGTGGCTGGCGTTTCCGGCGCAGGCAAATCCACGCTGGCCACAGCCCTGGCTCATCGTGGTTTTGCATTCATTTCGGATGACTGGGCGTATGTCTCGAAGACGAATTCCGGTCTTCTTGCGCACGGGCTTTCATTTCCCATCAAGCTTCTACCCGACGCCGATCGATTCTTTCCCGAACTGCGCGCGCTTACTCCCAAATCCACTCTTAACGGCGAAATTGCTTATGAATTAGATCCTACTCACTCAAATGCTTTCGACGTGAAAATGTCTACCCACCCTCGCCATATTTTCTTTCTGGAACGCGTCTCCTCCGGTGGTTGCCGCATGATTCCTTGCCGCGCCGAATTTGTCAGAGACTTCTTCGAACAGAATGCCGAGCTCCTCCCGGAGGAACTTCCGGAAGCAAAAGCTGTTCGTTCGAGCGTGATTCAACTTCTCTCCAGTTGCCCCTCCTGGATTCTTCGCACGGGTGAGAGCCCACAAACAACAGCGGCCGCGTTAGATGTATTTCTAGTGGAGGTGAGCCGTGCAACAGCCTGACTCCCTGGCGCATGGCGACCCGCTCGACCTGCTGCGAAGATTTATACCGACGCCGTTGAGAGCTGTTTATCGCATTGGGTCCCATCGTGTGATGGTGCAAACCAACGATTTCACTCTTCTTCCGGCGCTCCCTTTGGAGGCAAATCCCAATACGCTGGCGGAGCAAACTCTGGAGTGGAAGCTCATTCGAGATATGGACTCGCCTGGCCTATTGGAAAGCCCAACATTGATGACCTCATCCGCGTTGACCGTCGTTGTCATGGGCACTGGCTGTTTGTTGGGCTTGGACCACGAGCGGAGAGAGTTGCTCGGCTTCATCGGGCGCAGCATCGATGCGCGGACTCACCAGGAATTTATTGTTCCGTTTCTCTGCCGGATGACCAGCGAAGCATTGGTCGCGGGCGCAGTCGCTGGTCGCAGAGGCCAGAACGAGGCATCCGCGAATGACTAGCGCTTCTTTAAAGCGAGCGATTCTATCTGTCCTCGGCCACAATCCTGATTTTGCCGGGCTCGCGGGGTTGCCATCCTTAAACACCCAAGCAGGCCGTGAGCTTTCACAGTGGATGGACCAAGGTGGTCTGGCTCTTCCTTTCTTGAAACAGTTGAATGACTACGATGCCACCCTCCAAATCCGGAAAGAGTGGCACCACTCCCTTAGCCAACGACAAGCCCGCAATTCGGCGCGCACACGAGATCTTCTCGAGGAAGCGCAACGCATCAATGGTGCTTTCCGTTCCTTCCATGTTACCGCCGCTACCTTGAAGGGCTTCACCCTCGTACCGGACTTTTGTGACGATCCGTTCCTTCGCCATCAAGTCGACTTTGATTTTTTGATCGCGCCGGGAAGTGTCCAGCAAGCTGCCGAAGCTCTCCGGACTTGCGGCTATTTCACCGCGCAATTGAACGAGTCAGGCGAAACTTGCTTCCTCACGCGCTCCGAGCACATTCCGACTGCCAACGACGATTTGTATGCGCTGCAAAGGCAACGACAAGTCGATGTGCACACCTCAATCTGGGAACCTTGTTCGTGGTTTCTGCCGGAAGTTCCACAGAATTGCCTCGAGCATGCGCAGCCGCAGAAGATTCATGGTGTAGAGCAACTCGGTCTGTCGTTGGAGGATAAATTCCTCTTGCAGGTGCTACATCTGTTCCGCCACGCGTTCCGCTCCTGGATCCGCATCTCCTGGCTTCTCGAACTTGAAAAATGTATGGACAAGCATCAGCAAAATGAAGCGCTATGGAATCGCGTGATTGCCCGCACCGGTGGCACCCGCTTGACCCGATCCATTTTTGCTTTTGTTCTCGGCCTTGTCGCGCGCCTGTTTCGTACTTCAATCCCTGCGCCTCTGACCGCCTGGACAACAGGTGCAACGACGCCAGCAATGCGCGCTTGGCTGGACCATTTCGGCTGCGACTGGGCGCTCTCGGATTGGCCCGGAAGCCTCAATAATCTTTTTCTGACGGCGGAGTTCATACCCGATTCAAGCCTTCGCATGCGCTATTGGCGCAGCCGGCTTATTCCGAGAGCGGCGCAGGCATCCTTGGGATCGTTCGTGCCCGCCACGCCGCAAAAGTTCTTCCAGTTGCAGGCCGCTCGTGTAAGGTACCTGGTTCACCGTGCTGCCGTGCACTTCAAGGATATTGCCGCCCTTCCGCGGCAGCAGCTCCGCTGGAAACGCGCTCTTGAGTCCTCTCGGAGGCTCGGTATCGATGCAGACTTCTGAATGGTTAGTTCACGAGGGAGGGGTATCATATGGGAATCACGAATTCCGTTGCTTCAGAAACTTCTTTCCAGGGCGGTGCGCCAAAGCAAGTGGTTCGAATAGGAGTCATTAGTTCGATGGATACAGTGTTGATTGTCGAAGACAGCCGGCCGATGCAACGAACATTGCAACGCCTGTTTGAATCGGATTCCTTGCAAGTTCAGATCGCGGGCGATGGTCCGAGCGGCCTGGAGTTTTTCCGCAAACAACTCCCGGCCGTTGTTGTGCTGGACTTGAAGCTTCCGGGCATCTCCGGTAAGGAATTGTGCCGCGAGTTCAAGTCCATCGCGGTTTCGGTTCCCATCGTGGTCTTAAGCGCTAATTCCGAAGTGGAAGATAAAGTTCTGCTGCTCGAGCTTGGCGCGGACGATTACGTGACCAAGCCTTTCAGCCCGAAAGAGCTCTTGGCCCGCGTTCGGCGCGCGATGCGGCGCACCGCCGCTCCGCAACCGATCATCTCTCCGGTCGCTGCCAGAGCCGGAAGCCGCGAGATTTTGACTTTCGGCGATGCGCGTGTCGATTTCACAAGCATGGAGGCAACGCGCTCCGGAAAGTCCATCACCCTGACCACCCAGGAGTTCAAGCTACTGAAGTATCTCGCGTCTTCACCCGGCAGAGTCATCTCTCGCGAGGAACTTCTCAACGAAGTGTGGGGATACCAGAATTATCCATCGACCAGAACGGTGGACAATCATATCCTCCGCCTTCGCCAGAAACTTGAACCAGACCCGGCATCTCCCCGGTTTCTCTTGACCATGCACGGCGCCGGGTACAAATTCATACCGGAGGGCACAGCAACCTGATTCCGTCGCTCAGCTTATTCTGAAATTTCAATGAAACCCCTTCGGCTCCGTTCACAGCTACTGATTGCGGCACTGTTGATCATCCTGGGATTGACAGGTTCGCTGCTAGTTTTCATTCGACACACTGTGAATGCGGAAATTCAGAAATCGGTTCGCGACGGCACCGAAGCGTCCGTTCGTGCTTTTGAAAGTGTCCAACGACAGCGCGAACAGCAACTTTCCCGCACCGCGGCCATGCTTGCCGACCTTCCACCGTTGGAAGCTATGATGCCCGCGAACGCTTTGACCATTCAAGATGCCTCGGAGACTTTCTGGAAGCTCGCGGGAAGCGACCTTTTCGTTCTAGCCAAGCCGGACGGACAAGTGGTCGCGCTACATGTTACGCGTCCTGGATGGTCGGCTGCCAATGCCCAGCGGGATTTGAAGCGATCCATCGAGCTCGGCGAAGACGCTTCCTGGTGGTACGACGATGGCCGCTTGTACTGGGTTTTCTTGCATCCAATCATCTCCGGCGCGGGAGACACCACTCGGCAGGAGGGCACCCTGGCTGTCGGCTACCAGGTCGATTCGGCAGTTGCGCAGCAACTGGCCATCGCCGCCAACAATCAAATCGCATTGACGACCACCGACACTGTGATCGCTTCCACTTTACCTGGCGCAGACGAGGCTGAACTGGAGCGCCGCATTCGATCCGGAAAGTTTCTGGTGGCCGCAACATCCGGGGACATCGCGTTGCAGACAGACCACTACACTTTCTCCTCGGTTTTGATCAACCGCTCTTCCCCTTCCCCCGTGTATTGCTACGTGATGATGCCTCTCGTTCCCATCAATACGTTCATCAAGCGCTTGGATTATTCGATTTATCTGACGGGCGGGCTGGCAGTTTTATTTGGCGGATTTCTTATCGGATTCGTGGCGCGCACGATTACCCGCCCTCTCGATAATCTCGTCGCGGGTGTGAAAGCGCTCGCCTCGGGCGACTTTGCCTACTCCATCACGCCCGAGGGAAGCACGGAACTCGTTGAACTCAGCACCTCGTTTGCACAAATGCGTGGCCAGTTGCTGGCTTTGCAGCAGCAACGAATCGAAACCGAGCGGATCGCCGCGCTCGCCCGTGCCGCCAGCTCGATTTCCCATGATCTCCGTCATTATCTTGCGGCCGTAGTTGCCAACGCCGAATTCCTGTACGAAGCCGATGTGTTGAAGCTCAATCGCGACGAAATTTACGAAGAAATCAAGACCGCCGCCAACCAGATGACGGATCTGATCGATTCCCTTCGTGAGTTGTCTTACCAGCGTAATGCCATCACCCCTACCCCCACCAGAATCGATCAGGTGATTCGCCGCGCGATAGAGGCAATTCATGCAAAGCCCGAATTTCGTAATGTCCGGATACTGCTGATAGCCTCCGATGATCTGGAAGGGATGTTCGACGCCCGCAAGCTGGAACGCGTGTTCTTCAATTTGATTCTGAATGCTTGTGAAGCTGTGCCTGGCGGAGACGGCCTGATTTCCATCGATGCCAAAAGGGATGGCAGTTCTTTCGAAATTCGTATCCAAGACAACGGCTCGGGGATTCCCGAGAGCATTCAGAGCTCTTTGTTCGATCCGTTCGTGAGTTTCGGCAAACCGAACGGCACAGGTTTAGGGCTTGCGATTGTCAGCAAGATTGTTCACGACCACGCTGGCTCAGTCTCTATCGAGCACACTTCAGACTCGGGCACCACCGTCCTTGTGCGCCTGCCTTATTCTGAACAATCGAGTCCCCACCCCACCACTTCGGCTCTTTCTTGACCGTTTCTTTCATGCTTTTCACTCGTTGCGTCCTTCTTTGATCTCCCCCGACATATTCTTGACATGCTTTTGACATCCTGTGGATTGACCCAGCCTCTTTCCCAAAGTAAGGTCTTAGGTGGCAGCTAGGAAGTTTGCACTTTTTGTCTTATGAATACTGCGAAAATGGTTTGCAGCACGAAAGTGACCAGGCTGGTCCTGGTCATCGAAAACCGCATGTTACGCGAAGCCATGACCGCGCTCTTCCAGAAGCAGCCCGATTTTTTTCTGCTGGATTCTATCCGATACTCCGCGGACGCGCACAAGCTCATCGCTTCCTCTGACTGCGACGTGCTGCTTGCTGACCAGGCTTCCTCTGCCGCTTTCCCTTCGAATTTCGTGAGCGATCTTCTGGCGCTCTCTCCGCGCCGCAAAGCCATCCTGTTCGGAATGGAGAATGATCCGGAGATGTTCCTGCAGGCGGTGAGATCGGGCGTAAGCGGTTATTTGTTGGGCGAAGCCAGCGCCGAGGAAACCATTGCCGCCGTCCGCAGAGTGGTCGCGGGAGAAGCGGTGTCGCCTCCATGCCTCTGCCATCATTTGTTTCAGTTTGTTGCGCGCACCACGCGTGAAGGTTCAATGATTCTGAATCAGCGTCTTTGCCACAGCCTAGGTCTGACTGCCAGGCAGCAACAGCTCATCGCGCTTCTTGCGCGCGGTTTTACGAACAAGGAAATCGCCGAGTCCATGCGCCTCTCCGAATTTACCGTAAAAAACCACGTGCACCGGATTATGCGCCGCTTAAACGCGGAGAGCCGTTATGCCGCAGTGCAAACCGTTTGCCAGAGCGGCATTCGCGCCACAATTTGATCCCACAGTTTCATCAAGGTTGCGGATAGCCCTGCTTTGGCGGCGGAGCATAATCCTGGCCGTATTTGTTCTTGTGCGCAGGCGTGAAAGCGGGATCCTGCGGAACCACGATCGTCCCCAGATCGCGCGAATCGCTTGTGAGGTGCACGGTTCGTGTCAGGCCTTTCAAGGCATCTGGCACGCTTTTCTCGTACCACACGCGCAATTCGTATTTCCCGTCGGGCACGTTCGCGATTCCCAGATGCCCAGACTTGTCAGTTACGCCGTAGTAGGGAGTGTCCACCGCCACCACCACCGCGCTCATCTCCGGGTGAATGTTGCAGAACAAATAACTGACGCCGACGTGATCGAATCGTACGGAGTTCGTCGCGCCCGCTTCGTATAGGCCTAGGTCGAATCGCTTTCCGTCATACAACGAAAACACGTTGTGAAAAAATGGATCGTGGTTCGGGAAATCCACCACTGATCCCACACGAACCACAGTCAAATGTGGGTGAAAACTCTTGTTCTTTTGAATCACCTGTGGTCTTTTCCCCGGAACCGCAGCCGCGGCGGTCTGATTGTCCGCGGGATCAACAGGCTTCAGCCACACAACAACTTCGGATGCATCCTGCGGAGCGCCCGCCGCCTTTTCAGCCCTCTTCGAACTTTCATTTTCGATGTTGACGCGCACCGTGACTGGTTTTTCCTGCGCCACGGCTCGGTAATTCTCAAACGCGCAGGTTCCTGCGATCCAGACCACCGCTATCGCAATTTGGCTCAGAGCCCGTTTTCCCACTAGAATATGTACCCCACGCTCATACTTATGATGTTCGCCGCATTCGCGTTGCTGTCCAACGTATATGTTTTCAGCCTTCGATATTCCAGGGAAAGCACGATATCGGACTTCGGATGGTACAGGAAATTCCCCATCGCGCTCAGATTCTTCGACAGTGGCGAAGGATAATACGTCTGCCCCCCCCCATTCTGTCGCATGTCCGCGGCGTATGGGTTATCCAACCCAAAAGCCCCGTTGAATTCCAGCTTTGAGGTTGCCTTATATTTCAGCTGCGCCCAACCTCCGATCGAATCCAACCCGTACACTTCTGTTGAGGGGTCGGTGAAGGGTCCGATCCAAAGCGCGGTTTGTCCAATTCCTCCGCCAAGTCCGCCAATCCCACGTCCTCGAAAGAACTGTCCTGTGAATTCGAAGTGGTTGCCCAGCGGCAAGGTCAGATCCGCCGTGCCCGCCCACGCATCGATCGTCCGTCCATATCCCCAATTTTGGCGGCTATAATATCCGCCAACGCCAGCTGTTATCTTCTGCCCATTTACGGTTTGCGTCCAGGCCACTCGCGTTGCATAAGCCGGCTGGCCGGAATTCTCGCCATAAGTCGGATAGCGATAGTACTCGGAAAAAGGCGTATCTCCGGTAAACGAATCAAGAATTCCCCCTTGCAGCAAGAGAGTTGAATTATCGCTGACAGTGAAACGATGCTCCACGCGCACTTGCGGCGTCCAGCTCCAGAGATCCCCGGAATACGCAAAAGCAGGCGCCGCGAGGGTTGCGATTGAAGTCGGGCTCAAGGGCGCCAGAAACAGCGTGTCTTGACCAGCGATCACCGATGTGTTCTCCCAATCAAACCGAACCGTCCCTGTTCGAAGGCGCATGATCCCGAACGATACTCCGTTTGGCGCATCCGGAAATCCGCCGGCAAAATCAAACTGCACTTCCGCGCTTGTGCGCGCTCCGCCGATTGTTGGACCAAATCCTTGCAGGTCGATCTGCGATTGACGCAACGAGCCCCCGAAACTGTTGCCAGAGGAGAGCGGATTTCGCGGCGTCGCCAATTCCGGAAAATCCTGGTTGTCCACGGAGCCGCGATCCGCATACATATTGAACAGCACGATTCCAGACAGCCGTAAGCGATATTTCGAACCGCTCTCTACTTTCGTCTGGCTTTGTTCCGCAGCCTTCCCATCGGCCAATTGCTGATTTTCTTCCAGGCGAGAGATTCGTTCTTCGGTCGAAGTCTGCGCCTGCGCTCCGCCGGAGGGCGCCAGTTGGCTAGGGGCAACTCCACCCGGTTGGGCGGACAACGCCACAAGCTGCGATTTCGTGGCATCCAGTTCTTTGCGTAGCTCCGCGGACTCGGCGTGCGCGGACTGTTGTTCTGCTTTCAGGCTCTTCACCTGTCCGCTCAATTCCTGCACTTGCGACTGCAGTTGCTGTAGCAGTTTGCCCACCGACGCGGGATCCATCTGTGGCGTGTTCTCCTGGGCGGTGGTCGGCCTGGTGTTAGGCGCGCTTTGTGCCAGCGTCGTAGCAGGCTGAGCCAGAGCAGCTCCCGCCAGTCCGCACGTCCAGAGAATCCCTTTGCCCATGCCGATGCCACGCATAGTAACCTCCAGCCCCAGCCGATCTCGTCTCGAAGGTAACAAACCCAATTCGATATTGCCCGTTGTTTGTCTCTTATTTATAAGCGCTGATTTTCACATAAAACCCGCATTTGAAGTGCAACTGACATTCTTTTGACATCCTGGTGACATCTCGTTTGGCCATTCGCTTAACAATTCGGTGGGGGTGGACTCTTCACGTCAACCACAGCGTCAGCGCCAAAAAAGATCTTCAAGTCCGTGTCCAGAGACTCTCAAATGCGCAGTGATGTCGCCGTAATTGTTCCTTGCCACAACGTTGCGTTGTATCTCCAGCGCTCCCTCGATAGCGTTTTCGCCCAAACCTTCAGGGATTTTCATATCTATGCTGTGAACGACGGCTCTACAGACGGCACCGTGCGCGTCCTGGAGGCAAATGCTTTTCGCTGCTCATTTGCCTCTCAACCGCAGTCCGGGCCGGCAGCAGCTCGGAATCGCGCCATTCAAATGTCCGACAGTCCTTTCATTGCTTTTCTCGACGCGGACGACGAATGGCTGCCGCAGAAGTTGGAACGCCAGATTGCTTTGATGAAGCAGGATCCCACTTTGGGGTTGGTCTGTTCTGCTTGTTTTGTCAGCGAACCCGGCCGTGACACCCGCGTCATTTCCGCACCTCAGTCCCTGCCTGACTCTGGAAAACTGTTCCACCAATTGGCGCGCAACTGCTTTGTCTTTACTCCTACCGTCGTTGTGCGCCGGCGCTGCCTGGATGAAGTCGGTTACTTCAAAGAGTCGCTAGCCGTCAGCGAAGATTTCAACCTCTGGTTGCGGATCGCGGCGAAGTGGAGCATTGCGTGCCTGCCGGAAGCGCTTGCCACCACTCACAAGCGCTCTGGAAGCTTGTCTGAGAGCATTTCGCCAGCGGAACGCTTAAAGAATGGCATTGCCGCGCTTGAGCATGTTCAATCCAGCTGTCCCCGACTGTCGCCTGCGGAAACGCAGGCTTTGCATCACGCGCTCGCGAAACGTCTTTACTTTTATGGTTCGTTTCTGCTTCACTCGGGCGCCAAAGAGTCCTCCCGCCCTGAACTCGCCGCCGCTCTCAAGCTTCGCCCAGCTTATTGGAAAGCGCTTCTTAAGCTTTTCCTCAGTTTTCTTCCTACCCCTGCAGTCGCATCTCTCATGGCAGTAACCAGGAAATTGTCTGGTCGAGTTTCCAGGCAACCAACCCAACTGAAGCCGCAGGATGTCTTTTAAATATGATGTCCCTAACGATGCAAAAACAGCTGCCAGCTCCCCACATTTTCGATCAATGGCTATTGGACGTTTTGCTCAAAACACCCTCCGGCAGCGCGGTCGGCAAAGGTACGTATCTGGCGCTTCGCGCAGTTCGGCAATTGCGGCTTGCTCTTTCCGATCCAGTGGTTACCTTTCCTCTTGGCTCGTGCCGGTTGTGCCTGCCGCTCTCGCACGAGCTTCCGTTCTACAAGAAACGTTTCCCGGAATACGCGCTCAATCTTGGCAGGGTCTCGTTCCATGTCAGTCAAAAGTATCCCGATCTCACCATGATCGACGTAGGGGCGAACGTGGGCGACTCCGTGGCCGTGGTGCGTATGTTCAGCGAACATCCGCTTCTCTGTATCGAAGGTGAACCGCGCTTTTTTGAACTCCTCGCGGAGAACACGCGAAATCTGCGGGACATTGAACTGGAGCAAACGTTTATTGGCGCGGCCGGAGATCACGTCACGGGGATTGATAGGGAAAGAGGCAACGCGCAGGTTCGCCTGGGTCCGGGTCCCACGCAAGCCAGTATCTGTACGCTCAGCGAAGCCCTCGCTCGCCATGCGCGTTTTGCGGCCGCCAAACTGCTCAAGCTGGATGCGGAAGGATTTGACTGCAAGATCATTGCCTCCGAAGCTAAATTCTTGAGACGCAACAAACCCGTTCTCTTCTTCGAATACTTCCCAAAATCCTGCGAAACCGTGGGTCACGAGCCATTTGCTGTGTTTCCTCAACTTCGCGATCTCGGGTATTTCACTCTGTTGATTTATCAGAATTTTGGCGAGTATTTTATGAGTCTCTCGTTGGACCAGGTCGATTCGCTGCTGGATCTCCATCATTTCCTTATGGATTTGCAGGGATTTTGCGACGTGGTGGCATTTCATCGGGAAGATCTCGATATCGCCGCCGATGTCAGGCGTTCGGTGCGGGCCGGGCGAGCGCGCAAGCCCTCTGCGACAAACCAGGCGTAGCCGAATGAGCATCATTACAGAAAAATTTGGAAAGGTCCTCGTCCTCGCCGCGCATCCTGACGACGAAACAATCGCCTGCGGCGGCCTGCTCCAGCGCGCCTCGACCGCTCTTGTTGTGTTTGCGGTCGATGGCGCTCCCCACTGCTATGGTTTCGAAAGGAAATTTGGCTCGCTGCAAAACTACTCGGTCGCACGTTTCCGCGAAGCTTCTCGCGCTTTGTCCTTTGTTCCGCACTGTTCCTTCCTGAGGCTGGCTACGGGGGACGGAACATGGTTCAGCGATCAGCATCTTTTTCTGAATCTCCCTGCAGCGTTCATTTCTCTTCAGAGGTTCGCGCGGGAGTTCTCCCCCGATTTGCTGGTCTCGCACGCCTTCGAAGGGGGCCACATCGATCACGATGCATGCCACTTTCTGGCCAAACAGCTGGCGCGCTCGTGCGGCCTTCCGGCGCTGGAATTTCCTTTGTATTGGAAATCCAGAGACGAGCAAGACGTGTTTCAAAGATTTCGCGAAAGTCACGAAGGTGAATGTGCTTTGCAACTCTCGCAGCGGGAACTGAGAGTGAAGCGGCGGATGCTCAGAGAATACCGCACCCAACGAGGCCTTACCCAGGTTTTTAGCCAGGAAGCAGAGCGCTTTCGTCACTTAGTTCAAACAGAAGACGCAGCGCCGCACTGGTCCGGTTATCCCTTCGAAAACCGAGCGGAACAATATAAGACAGAATCGTTTATGCAACTCGTCGCTGACTTTCAGCAATCGATCGGAGACCCTGCTTGGCGTCAGCCTGTCTCGTTCGAACCGCGCACCTGAAGATCCCAAGGGAACAGTCCCTCACTGCACAATAACCTTTCCGGTCATCTTCGGATGAACCGAGCAAAAGTAGGTGTATTCCCCGGGCTTGTTGAACGTAAACGAAAACTTGTCATCTGTGTCGAGCACTTTGGATTTGAAAACGCCGTCGGTGCTGACGACGGTATGCGGAATATCGTCTCGATTCGTCCATGTCACCGTAGTGCCAACTGGCAGGGTGAGCATTCCCGGCCCAAAACTGAAGTTATCGATCTTTACTTCCGCATGGCCCCCTGCACCTTGTTGAGCGCTCACTGTCGGACTCTGCAGCACTGTAAACAACCCCATCGCTGTCGCAAGCATTGCCAAACCTGCGACACACACACATCTCCGTCTCATTGTTTTGTCCTTTCTCGACTCATTCAGGATTAATTTTTGTATCTGGTCGCTATCTCTGTCGAATCATCCAAGTTTCGTGTCTACCACGGCCAGGGCATGTTGCCCCCTTACATAATTCACGCCCGTGATTCCCAGCAAGCTTTTCAATTCCTCCGCGGGGACTTTCATCGGTCCGGGCGAGTCCGCCTTTCCGGGCTCCGGTTGGGGGAATGCCGTCGATGCTGCGGTATGAAACGTCACGTTGCCTTCTACCTTTTGCATCGTTTGATGAATGTGTCCGTTCAATACAGTCACGGATCCGAATTTCTTCAAATAAACGAGCGCTTGCGCGCTGTCCTGCGTTCCCCAACCCCAATCGGGGTAAACCGACCACAATGGAATATGCGCAAAAACCACGATCGGCGTGCTGTGCTTCAGATGCCTTACATCATTCTTCATCCATTCCAGTTGCTCGGCTCCCAGCGTACCCAGTCCACCCGCCTTCAAATTCACCACATTCACCAGCCCCATAAAATGCACGCCCTTCTTGTCAAAGCTGTACCATCCCGCACCTTTCGCGCCTTTTCCGTAACGTTCCAGATACTGTTTTCCGTCGTCGTTCAGCATGTCGTGTTCTCCCGGCACGAAAAACACGTCTTTCGCTGCTGCGTCCTTCAGTATCTGATCGACTGTATCGAACTGCTCCGGTTTCGAAAGGTGGGTGATGTCGCCGGTATGTAACAGAAATTCCGGCGGCGTGGTCAATCCGTTAATTTTGTCCACGGCTGCTTTCAGCGTGCCCACAACATCCGGATTCGCTGCCTTGTTGAATCCCATGTGGCTGTCGCTGATCTGCACGAAGCTCAGTTCTCCCGCGGCCACTTGTCCGCTAATCTTCGAAATCTGGCTCATGCTGTAGGATTTCAGCACTCCACCGTGCATCACACAGAGCGCTCCAGTGCCGGCCCACGCCATGCATTTCAAAAATCCTCGCCGGTTGATTCCATCGTTGTTGTGATCGTGCAGCAATTCGTCTTTTGTTTTGTCCGCCATAATCTTTGCCCTCTACGAAGTGTTTCGTCCATGCATTACCGCTGCCAATCACGTAGCCTCAGAAAATGAGCCCGGGGACGTGTTTCGTTTGTATAGACCGGCCTGGCTCGCTGCTTATTCCACAAAAAGCAAAAACTGGCGTTTTTCTCCCTCCACAAATAAAGTTGACCGGATGGGAATAAAATTGCCTCCCAGCCAGTCCTATAAATGAGCAATCTTGTCCAGGAGAAACGTTCAGACGTGCTGGACTCACAGGATCGGTTACGCTTTGAGATGCTCGTGCTCCCGCATCTTGATGCGGCGTTCAATCTGGCACGCTGGCTGGTGCGCGGCGGCGCGGATGCGGAAGACGTCGCACAAGAGGCGGTGCTGCGTTCGTACCGTTTCTTTCCGGGATTTCATGGGGGAGATGTGCGCGCCTGGCTGCTGCAGATCGTTCGAAACACCTGCTACACGTGGCTGGAGAAGAATCACCGCACCCAGAATATGGCGCAGTTTGACGAAGAATTGCACCTGCACCCAAGCCCATCGCCGGAAGCCCTCGCCATTGCGAGCAACAATCGCGAACGGCTGACGCAGGCACTGGAGTCTCTGCCGCCGCGCGTTCGTGAGGTGATTGTGCTGCGCGAGCTAGAAGGCTGTTCGTACAAGGAAATTGCCGTCATCACTTCCATCCCCATAGGTACGGTCATGTCCACACTTTCTCGCGCGCGTCGTCAGCTTCAATCCGCGCTGGCAAATCCGGCCCCAAAGGAGGCTCATCATGAGTTGTGACCGGGCCGAGACCGTTCTTCATGCGTACTTTGACCAGGAACTGGATCCCGTGGGCGCCGCGGAATTCGAACGCCATCTCGACCACTGTCCGGAATGCACGGCATCGCTCACGGCGCTGCAATCCTTGCGCTCGTCTATTACCGGCGCGCAGCTCTATCAAAGAGCTCCGGCCCTGTTGCGAAATAAAGTCCTCGCCGACCTAAGTTCTTCCCGGCCTGCCATTTTTCCGCGTCGCAGCACCACGAAGTGGCTGGCCCTCGCTGCTGCGCTCCTTCTGTTTGCAATCGCAGGATGGCAATTCTTTGTGGTGCACCGCGCAACGGATAAAGAGTCAGTGCTTGCAGCCGCAGTCGTTGACGCGCATTTGCGTTCGCTGCAACCCGGCCACCTTACCGACGTACTTTCCACCGACCAGCACACCGTGAAGCCCTGGTTTGACGGCAAGCTCGACTTCTCTCCGCCAGTGCGCGATTTTGCCGGCCAGGGATACCCGTTGCAGGGTGGCCGGCTCGACGTGGTTCAGGGCCGCACCATCGCTGCGCTGGTCTATGGCCGGCACAAACATGAGGTCAGCGTGTTCATCTGGCCCACAACCGAGACTGACGCCGCCCCGCGATCCGGCTCGCATCAGGGCTATCAATGGATTTGCTGGCGCAAAGGCGGGATGGAATTCTATGCTGTGTCGGATACCGCTGCATCCGACCTCGAACAGCTTCAACAACTTTTCTCTCCATTGTAAGTTGGAAGGTCAAAGATGCGAGCGCTGCTCAACTTCTTCGCCTGATATCGACTCGCCTTGCTCTTTCATTCAAACACATAGAGAATCATTAGTTCGCGACGCAAGCTGTTTGCCAAAATTACCGGGAGATACGCGCCGTGTTATTGGACAAGCCCGCAGCCACAGCGGCAAGCGCTTCCGAACCAAAGCTTGTCGAAAGTAATCACGCGCGCCACCGGCTTCTCGACCAGATCGGTAATACGCCCTTGCTTCTTCTTTCACGTATAGCCCGTGAATTTCCCCATATCGAGTTCTACGCCAAAGCGGAGTGGTTCAATCCCGGCGGCTCCGTAAAAGACCGTCCAGCTCTGAGCATGATCGAAGCCGGCCTGACCAGCGGACTTTTGCGCGCGGGCCAGATCATCATCGACGCCACAAGCGGGAACACCGGCATTGCCTACGCCATGATTGGCGCGGCCCTCGGTTATCCCGTGAAGCTTTGCCTGCCCGACAGCGCTTCGCATGAACGAAAACGCATCCTCACGGCCTATGGCGCGGAACTGGTGACTACGCCGGGTGAGGAAGGGACCGATGGAGCGATCCGGCGCGTTCACAAAATCGTCGCGGAAGATCCGGACAAATACTATTATCCCGATCAGTACAGCAATCCCGCCAACTGGCAGGCCCACTTTCGCACGACAGCTAATGAAATTTGGCAGCAATCGTCGGGCAGGGTCAGCCATTTTGTTGCCGGACTGGGCACGAGTGGCACGTTCGTAGGCACCACGCGGCGCTTGCGCGAATTGAATCCCAAGATTCTCTGTGTCAGCCTGCAGCCCGATGCGTCTTTCCACGGCTTGGAGGGCTGGAAGCACATGCCGAGTGCTATGCGTCCCGCCATCTATGACGCCACGCTTGCGAACGAAAACATCGAGGTAGGAACCGAGGATGCCTATCGCCTGGTAAAGCAGTTGGCGCGACAGGAAGGCTTGCTCGTCAGCCCGAGTTCAGCCGCGGCTCTTCATGGCTGCTTCAAAGTTGCGAAGCAAATCCCTGCAAACGAACGCGCAGTTATTGTGACCGTGTTTCCCGATTCGGCAGCAAAATATCTCAGTGAGCGTTTTTGGGACGAGGATTAACATGGCGGATCCGAGCAAACTTTATATTAGCGCGGAACTTGCCGCGAAGATTCGCCAGCATGGTGTGGAAACCTATCCACACGAATGCTGCGGCGCGCTTCTCGGACATGATGTAAATACAGCCGGGCAACCATCGAAGCCGCGCGAAATTCTGGATTTATTCCCGTTAATCAATCGCCATGAAGATTCTCCGCAGAACCGGTTTTCGGTAACCCCGCGCGATGTGATGGATGCGGACCGTGCCGCCCAGTCGTGCGGGCTGGACGTCATCGGCTGGTATCATTCGCACCCGGACCATCCGGCAGAGCCAAGTGAATACGACCGCGAACACGCGTGGCCTTGGTACAGCTATGTCATCGTGAGTGTGCATCAGGGCATTCCTCAACAGATGACTTCATGGCAGTTGAACGACGACCGGGCCGGGTATACCCAAGAGTCCATCGAGATTCGTAAGGATGCCATTGCGCCATCGTGACTCGCGAATTCGCGATCCTCTCCGGGAGGGAATGTTGCGGCTGAAAATTGTGCAAGCAGGTGATCCGGCCCTACGGCAATCCGCTCGCGCCCTCACCCCTCGGGAAATCGTCAGCGAAGAAACGCAAAGACTCATTCGCGACATGCAAGAGACCATGTCCGACGCGCCCGGCGTTGGTCTCGCCGCTCCCCAAGTCGGACTCTCGCTGCAACTAGCGGTCATCGAAGATCGCGAGGATCTGCTGAAAACTCTTCCCGCGCAGGATCTTCTCGAGAAGGAACGCAACCCCGTGCCGTTTCACGTCCTGATCAATCCCAGAATCGTGCAAATGACGAAGGACAAACGCGACTTCTTCGAAGGCTGCCTCAGCTTGCCTGGTTTCTCGGCCATGGTGCCGCGGGCCCACACGGTCCGCGTCGAATTCCTGAACGAACGTGCCGAAGCTCGCCAGGTCGAAGCGACCGGATGGTACGCGCGAATCCTTCAACATGAGATCGATCACCTCGGTGGCACGCTCTACCTGGATCGCATGCACACCCGGACATTCACGTCATTGGAGAACTGGAACCGCTACTGGAAGGGCAAACCCATTTCGAAAGACTAGCCGCGTCGCGTCATTGTCGCCACTTACTTCGAGGTGTCGCGCAGCAGCACCACATCCGATTCGACATGATCCCGCGCGACCATCAACTTCTTGCCGTCGGGCGACCAGCCGAACAAAGGGATATGTTCTGTAGGAAAGTGAGTGATTTGGCGTCCCGGTTTTCCGTCAAGCGGCTGCACCCACAGGTTGTATTCATCGCTCCCGCCGCGAATGGGATACGTGACGGCCTGCCCATCTGGGGTGAATAGCGGGCTTCGGTTACCCGCCAGAACAATCCGCGAGTCTCCGTCGAACACCTGAGGCAGTGTAGCCAGTGAGTTGGTTTTAACTACGCCGAAAGTCTGTTTGTAAGCGTTCTTTGCCGCTTCGAATATTGAAGCCGGCGTAACCAGCAGCGAGTCATCGCGGGAAACGTCGGTGATGAAAAGAGCCGGGGATCCCGGCACACCCGTTCTTGGCAAAGGTTCTGCCTTGCCACCATCCAAAGGCACGCGCATCCAGCGGTTACCGGCGGCCTCAAAGTAATACACCCACCTGCTGCCGTTCGCGGCGCATGTGGGCCCAATGTCATCTTCGCCCTCAGTCAGGCGCTTCAGGTTAGAGCCGTCGACGTCCATGCGCCAGAGATTCATTGCGGGGCGGCCTTCGCGGCCCCGCATAGCTACCACAATCGATTTGCCGCCTCCACAAACTGCTACCTGCTCCAGGGTCGATTCGCTGTCGCTAAATATTTCCGTCTGTTTCGCCCCGTCAATTCCGATCCGCAGGATTTTGTCGCGCAGCAACAACAAAAATTCCGAGTCATTCGCCCAGGCAAGGCCTTTCGCTTGCCGGATCATCTTGCTGATTCCAGGAATAACACTGCTGGTGTTGCCGCCAGCTGCGGGAAGCAAATCCACTTCACCCTCGATTTGTGACTCAATGGTCGTCAGCGTCTTTCCGTCGCTAGAGAGGCTCAACGTGCTGTAGTTATTCGTGTCGTTGGTCAGAGGCTCGAATTTTCCCTCTGGGTAAGAAATATAGCCGATCTGTCCACGGCCGAAATTAGAGCTCTTGTCCGAGTAACGAACCAGGATGCCATTTCCGTCAGGAGTCCAACTCAAATCGTAGATGCGCTTGCCGGGAAACGAAAAAAGAGGGTGTTCGGTATTGCTGGCTGGATCGAACAGCCCTAGTGTTTCGTGTTCCTTGTCACTGCCATAACTCAGCGTAAAGGCGATGCGCTTGCCGTCCGGAGACCAGCTCATCCATTCGGGTATGGTTGCTTCACGGATGAGCAGCGTTTGTTCGCCCTCTCCATCGAGATTCGCGGAAAGCCAACGGCACTTGTTGGCTTCCGGACTGTTGCAGCGGATGTAGATCATGCGCTGGCCGTCCGGTGAAAATACCGGATGCGCATCCACGTCTCGAACAATCAGTTTCGGAGTGCCGCCGAGGACCGGAGCGCGAAACAACACATGGAAGAGCCCGGAGCTGTCTCCGGTCTGGCGGAAGTAAAGATAGTTGCCGTCCGGCGAGAACGACAGAGACGCGAAGGACGCAAGAGACGGTGCTACCACCTGCGTATCGCTTCCCGTTGGCAAGTTGCGCAGCCACAGGCTCTCAAGTCCTTTTTCGCGCATGGCGATAAGGACATATTTTCCGTCCGGCGAAATTGCGGAGAGCCTTGCGGTGCCTGAGTTTGTGATCTGGCTGATGGAATACTGCTGAAATGGCCGTGGGCCGCTGTGCCTCAAGAACATCCGTAGGACGATACCCGCTGTGGCAAGCAGCGCAATCATGGCAACTGCCGCGATCCACCTTAGCTTCGAGGAACCGCTGTTCACCTGGACTGCCAGCCGAGTCGCGCCGCTGGATGACGAGCCCGCCGCCGGACTCGCTTCGAGGCCCGATTGTTGTGCCGAGGCGCTGACCGCGTTTACTCGACCGGAACTTGTGTCGCGCTTTAAGCGCTTCAGGTCGGCCCGCATGTCCGCTGCGCTCTGATAGCGCAGATCGCGGTCCTTTTCCATCGCCTTGTGGGTCACCTGTTCGAATTCCGCGGAAAGATTGCTGTTGAGCCGGACCGGTGCAACGGGAGTCTTGTGAAGGATCGAGTCGAAGATCGCCCCCGAACTTTCGCCCTGGAACGGAAGAGCCCCGGTCCCCATTTCATACAGCACGATTCCGAACGAGAACAAATCCGTCCGCGCGTCCAACTCTTTTCCCAGCACCTGCTCTGGAGACATGTAAGACACGGTGCCCAGAGCTGTGCCGGGACTAGTCAGTTGAGCGCTGTCCACTCCCATCGTGGCCAGTGTATCGGCCTTGCTGACTCCGCTCCCTTTCGCATTCGC
This sequence comes from Candidatus Acidiferrales bacterium, assembly GCA_963795535.1. Lineage (GTDB taxonomy): Bacteria > Acidobacteriota > Terriglobia > Acidiferrales > UBA7541 > Acidiferrum. Next base: position 32,669 of record CAWCIG010000015.1, on the reverse strand, counting down.
CACTTTGGCCAGTCCAAAATCCAGGATTTTCGCATGGCCCCGCTTGGTCACAAAAATGTTCGCTGGCTTGATGTCCCGGTGCACGATGCCCTGACTGTGCGCGGCGTCAAGGGCGTCAGCCACCTGAATCCCGAGATCCAGCAAAGTTTCCTGTTCAATGCGACGACTGCTGATCAGATGCTTCAACGTTTGCCCATCCAGAAACTCCATGGCGATGAACGCTTTTTCATCCGATTCGCCGATGTCATAGATGGTGCATATGTTGGGATGATTCAGGGCTGAGGCGGCCTGCGCTTCTCTCTGAAAACGCGCCAGCGCTTGTGGATCCTTCGCGACATTGTCTGGCAAGAATTTCAGCGCCACGAAGCGGTGCAGCCTCGTGTCTTCGGCCTTGTAGACAACACCCATGCCGCCGCCGCCCAGGCGTTCGAGGATTTGATAGTGCGAGAAGGTCTGGCCAATGAGCGAGTCGGTTCCGGTCATGTGCTTGCACATATTAGGGTGCGCCCGCAGGCAAGTCAACGAACGCGCGAACGTGACACGAACAACTCGAACGACACCGTGGTCGTTCCCAAGGGAAACACTATTTACGGGCGGCTGTCCGAAGCGAAACAGGCCGGACGCGCAACCGGTTCCTCCGAGCTGCAACTCGAACTTACGGACATCGTCGTGCATGGCACTGCGTATCCGCTTCTCACCGGCGATTACCACGTGAAAGGCAGCAGCAGCACCAAGCGAAGCGCCAAGCGTCTTGTCGGTGGAGCGGGCTTGGGAGCCGTGGTCGGTGGCATCGCGGGCAATGCCGGCAAGGGCGCCGCAATCGGTGCGACTACCGCGGCGGTAGGCTCCGTGGTCCAGAAAGGCAAATCGGTCCAGGTGCCCAGCGAGACTTTGCTCGAATTCCGCCTGCAACAGCCTGCGTCCCTGCCGGCCTGATAACGCGCCGGCAAGCAGAAATGTGACTTCGCTAGAAGTTGAACTTCAATGCCAACTGGCATTGCCGCGGTCCGACCGCGGTGTAATTAATCTGTCCAAACGTGGGATCGCCAACGGTGGTGTCTGGCGTGCCAAACACTGGGTGGTTGAAGGCGTTCTCCGCTTCAAGCCGCAATTCCAGGTTCATTCCTTCGTGCTTGGTGGACAGTTCGAACTGCTTGCTGACCGACAAGTTCGCGCTGAAGAAGAACGGGCTCCGCACGCTGCCGATTGTACGCGCCGCATCGCCAAGTGTGTACGGCGCCGGTGCCTGGAAGACACTCGGATCCGCGAAGTAGTTGTTGACCCAATTTCCATCCCCTCCGCCAGTGCGCTCGATCGGGCCGGTAATATTCGGTCGCTGCTGGCCGTAAGTCGGTATCGGATTTCCACCGTTCTCCATAATATAGGCGAGCGGGAAGCCGTCATGAATTACCCAAACGCCTGCGGTTTTCCACCCGCCGATCAGTAGTTCCAGCGGACGGGGCATGTCGTTCAGCCAGGGTCGTCCCCGCCCGATCGGCAGATCGTAGGTGTAATTCAGTTTGAATAGTTGGGGAATATCAAAGGTGGACAGGCTGCGATCAAGTTCTGGCCTGTTTGGATCCTGGGGGCCGTAAATGCCGCTTGTGGTATTTGCGAGCCAGCTCACGTTGCCATCGTAGATAGAGGAATCGTCGATGGATTTCGAAAAGGTGTAACTCGCGGCGATCTGCAACCCGTTGGAGTAATGTTTTTCCAACGTGATCTGCAACGCGTTGTAGATGGAGTTGGCGACCGGCGGCTCATCCGTGGTCACACCGGTGAATTGTGGATACGGCAGCGCTAGTTGATATCCCTGAACCGTCGGGCTCGTAAGAGAGCTGTTGGAATAATAAGGTCCCGTGAGAATCGACGCGAAGGGATTTGGTACGTAACTAACTAGAGCGTTCATCTGCGCCGGTGTGTACTTCTCCACCTGTATCGGCAAAATGTCCAATGTATTCAGACCCTGGTAGTACAGGTGTGTTCCCTTCTTCCCGATATAATCCACCGTCAATATCAGGTTGTTTGCCAGTTGCCGCTGCATCCCGAGGCTCCAGCTCTGCTCGCTGGGGGTTCTTGCGTAGAAGGAGTCGCGGATCGGCCCGATGGCGCCATAGCCAACGTCGTTGAGCAATCCGAGTGAGTTTCCCGTGGGCAATTGCAATCCATTGGGGAACGGATTGCTTAGGTGCAAGTACGGCGTCGCACCGTCATTTTGATAGGTGGGAACCAGGTTGCTGTACTGGTTGAATCCCTGCGAACCGTAACTCAACAGGCCGTTGGCGCCAGAGCGCGTCTGGTCGTAATAAATGCCGTAGCCGCCGCGTAGGACGGTCTTCGGGTCATATTGAAACGAAAAGCCGATGCGCGGCTGGATGTTGGTCCAGTCCGTGACCCAGTTCGTACGCTCGCCGGGGCTGGCAAACACTTCGCCGCCGAGCAGCGGCCGAGTTACCGTATTTCCAGTGATTGGATCGGGATAGGTAATGGTGCCGCCATTTATCGGACTGACTGCGTCGGGATTGAACCAGTTCATGCGGTTATAGCGTTCCGTGCGCGGTGTATTCACGTCGTACCGCAGTCCCAGGTTCAACGTTAACCTTGGCTTCACTTTCCAGTTGTCCTGCACGTATCCGGCGTACTGGAAACTTTGCGTTGCCGGTTCGAACTGGATTTCATAGGTGCTGCCATAGGGAGCGCCGGTTGAAATCTGGCCCATCATAAAGCTGGCCATGCTGTCGCCGCCGCACTGCGTGATATCGGGGATCGGGCACTGGGAACTGCCCAGGGCATTAAAGCTGAATATTCCGAGTGGCGCATTGGTCTGAATATAGTTCTGCTGGTGGATACGACCTTCAAAGCCGAATTTCAACTCGTGGTTGCCGTGGAGTTTTGTCAGAAGTTCCGTCAGCTGGCCCGTGTCCTGGCCCTGCCTGTAATTTCCGTAAGGATCCTGCCCGATGCTTGTGTAACTGGCTGAGTAGTAGTCGTTGATAGCGATCGCGGGAACACCGAGAAACCCGTTGGTGCCCAGATACGACGGGAAACCAAGCGCGCCCAGCGGATTGGAGTTCAAGCTACTGTTGTAGGCATCGATCAGCGTCGCGCCCCGCGTGAAACCAAACGTACTGGTCAGTATCAGCGTGGGGCTGAAGGTCTGCGTATCGTCGACCGCAAACAAGTGAGACGAGCCGCTGTTCGGTCCGCTCCCGCAGGGATCCGTAAAATTCTTGAAGCAGTTGTAGGGAGTCGCGCTGTTCGTGTCTTGCGAGTACCTCACGCTCAGCAAGTTCTTTTCGTTGATGCGGTAGTCGATCTTGATATCGAACTGGTTGTTGGGATTCACCGTTGCTCCCGTCGCGATCCAGTTGTCATAAATGCCGTTACCCCCGTAGTTCGGCATCGGGAACAGGCTCATCATCTTCAGCGCCACCGGATCGATCAGGTTCCCCGGTACCTGCGACAATTGATAGGGAGTGCCGTTCAGGTTTGGATTCCCAGGACTCGTGTAAGTCGCCAGGTTGTTGAAGGGAATAAAGGTACTCCGGTAAGCTCCGGCAGTGCCATTCGCCGGGGCTTGGTATGTGCCGGAATACGGATCCCAAATCTGCCCTGCTGCCGCGCTGCACTGACCGGAGCCATTAAACGTTCCGCCATTCACAGCGCACAATCCCCCAAAATCTCCGGTGCGTTCCGCCGCGCTGGGCACACCAGCCTGGTAAGTGTTCATATACGACTGCCGGGTACCGTCATAATCGAAGAAAAAGAAAAGCTTGTTCTTGATGATCGGCCCGCCGATGGTGCCGCCGAAATTGTTGCGGTGTACCGGCGGAAGCGGTTGATCCGCTGCATTCGCGAACCAGTTATTCGCATCCGTCAACTGGTTGCGAATGAAGTCGTACGCGCTCCCATGGAAGGAATTGCCGCCGGACCGCGTGATCATGTTGACGACCGACGCGCCCGAGAATCCATATTCTGCGCTGAAGTTCGTCTGCTCCACCTTGAATTCTTCGACGGCCTCGGCCGACGGCGTATATGTCACATACGTAATGCCGCCATTGGGTTCAAAATTGGTGATCGAGGCGCCATCCATCAGGATATCTGCGCTGGCCCCGCGGCTGCCGTTGGACACAAAGTTCGTTCCCGTGTCACCCACCGAGTTCTGGTCGCTCATGTTTGTGATACCCGGCCCGAGGCTGACAAAATCAAGCACGTAACGGTCAACCAGCGGCAAGTCGTTGATGAACTTGCGGTTGACTACTTGGCCGGTCACGGCATCTTCGGTGTTCAGTTGCTGAGCTTGCTCCGACACCTCAACGCTTTGCAACGCGCTGGCCACCTTCAGCCGCAGGTTTGCCGTCGCGTTCTCGGTCACGTCCACCCGGATGCCAGTGCGTACTTCCTTCTGGAAGCCTTCCATCTCCACCGACACCGTGTACACCCCCGGCGGGATCGAGGGAAATAAATACCGCCCGCGGCTGTCGGTCTTGGCATTGAACACGAAACCTTTTGATTGGTCCGTCAGAAGCACTTTGGCTCCGGGCACGACGGCGCCGGTCGGGTCCGTAATTTCCCCGCTCACCGTTCCGAAATAAGCTTGGCTGAATAAGGCCACGGGCAGAAGTAGAAGAATAACGAACAGCACTCCACGGAAAAGTTCTGCCAGGCGCTTGGAGTCTGCTCCAGAAATAATACGGTTCATGACAATCTCCTTTGCATAGGCGAACCTATGCAACAACTCGCGGCACCTTCGCGATTATGTTTGCAATGACACCCTGGCGGGCACAGGCATCAATCTCGCTTGATTTTCGACGCGCCCCTAAGACACAGGATGGCGGTCACTGTCCCCCGGCCCCTTATTTGAATCGATTCAAATACTCATTGGCCGCGCTGTCAAGACTTAAAGTTACGCAGTACGGCGGTGGGAAAAAATTACCTGCATGCGGACTCTGATCTTAGGGAGGGCTAATCGATGGTCGCTGCTTTGTTATCGGCTCGCAAGCAATCTGCCAACCGGCTTTACGAAGCTCGTCGATGAGGTTTCATCTGGCAACGGCGCCTCGAAGCTGGCTTCCGATCCAGCTGTCCACGCGCGCTTCCAACATATCGAGTGGCAGGATTCCTCCACTGAGGATCTCATCATGAAAGCCAGCTCGTAATCCGCGAAGCGATTGTCCAATACGTGCAGCAAAAGGTCGTCCGACAAATGATCTTTGCTCGGGGAATCCTTCCGTCGAAATCGCTTCGAGCCTCGCGCGATGCTCGCGATCCGTTGCGTTCTGCTTCTTGCTCGCGTCCAGCGAGTAATCGTCCAGCCGACTGTTATCGCGATAATCTCCCCGGGCCGTCTCGCTTCTCCGGAGAAGCGCGCAAGTCATCCTCGTACTGCTCCTTGAACAGAGCTTTCTGCGCGGCAAGACGAACGGCGTCGTCGATTGCCCCGAGCGGCGAATCTCCAGAAACGGGACATCGTTGGCCTGCGCTACGCGCAGCGCAAATACACCTTGTGCACAAACCTAAGCCAGCGTGAAGACGAACAGCGATGTTGTTATTAGCGTCCGAAAGAAACGATCGTAAGAAACGATGCGTCGATGCTGATTCATATTCTTTGCCCAGTAGTGTCCCAACGTTTTGCCTCTTGGCTTCCGTAAATTATTGATGAGGAAAGCATAACCGGCAAATTCTCTTGGCCTCGATTTGAACTCGTAACGCGGGTTCTGCGACCCTGCGAAGCATAACTTCGTGGGGGCAGCGATGAACCGAGGCAAGCTGGTGTTTGCGCAGCTGATGCAGCATCTTCCATTGACCACCTTCCGTCGTTGCGTCACCCGCTATCGAGGCGCGTTCAAAGTGAAGTCCTTCTCGTGCCTGGATCAATTCCTATGCATGGCCTTCGCTCAGTTGACGTTTCGGGAGAGTCTTCGAGACATCGAAGTATGTCTGCGCGCACAAAGTTCCAAGCTCTATCATCTCGGGATTCGTTCGGCGGTGGCCCGTAATACGCTGGCCAATGCCAACGCGGTGCGCGACTGGCGCATCTATGCCGATTTTGCGCAGAGCCTGATCGGCATCGCCCGGCCGTTGTATGCGCAAGAGTCCTTCGGCGTCGATCTGCAAGAAACCGTCTATGCGCTCGACACCACGACGATCGATCTGTGTCTGTCGGTATTTCCGTGGGCGGTGTTCCGCACGGCCAAGGCAGCCATCAAGCTGCATACGCTGCTCGATCTGCGCGGCAACATCCCCACCTTCATTCACATCAGTGATGGCAAGGTGCATGAGGTCAACATCCTCGACCAACTGCTGCCCGAGCCCGGCGCCTTCTACATCATGGATCGTGGTTTCCTCGACTTCGAGCGCCTCTATCGCTTCCACGAAGCCGGCAGCTTCTTCGTGACCCGCGGCAAGTCGAACCTCAAGGTCCAACGCCGCTACTCGCATCCGGTTGATCGCACGACGGGGTTGATCTGTGACCAAAGTGTCGTCCTTACTGGCTTCTACTCGCACCAAGGCTTCGAGGCGCCACTGCGCCGCATCCGCTTCAAGGACCCCGAAACCGCCAAGACCCTCATCTTTCTGACCAACAACTTCGTCTTGCCAGCATTTACGATCACCGAACTATACCGCTGCCGCTGGCAAGTAGAGCTCTTCTTCAAATGGATCAAGCAGCATCTGCGAATCAAAGCTTTCTTCGGAACTTCGGAGAACGCGGTCAGGTCACAAATCTGGATCGCCGTCTCCACCTACGTTCTGGTCGCCATCGTCAAAAAGCGATTGCATCTCTCGGCCAGCCTGTATGAAATCTTACAGATTCTCAGCCTGACCATGTTCGAGAAAATCCCGTTGGATCAACTACTTGCACAAACGATGAGTGACGAAATTCAACCGGTTTCCGATAACCAATTGATTTTGTTCGCATAACGTTGGGACACTACTGTTCTTTGCCGTATGCGAATTTCGCCCCTAAGTACTACAGGAGCGTCTCGTCTGTAGCAATGGAAAAGGTCGACGGACCCGGCGCTTTCCGGGAAGCCTGCCACGGCGGGTTCAATTTACGGAGTTCGCCAGAAATCAGCGGCTGCTAGTTCACGCTTCTCAGAAGTTTCTTTTCCTGCGGCGAAAAATGGCTGTAGCGTCCTGTTTCGATTTCCCGCTCGCGGGCAAACGGCGGCATCTCGTGCAAAGCGCGTATCGCACTCTGCACTTCCGGTCGAACCGTTTGATGCACGGCCGGATCTTGCTTTGCGGCAGGATGCGCCACCCGGTAGCTGCTCGGCGTGGCCGTCATCCGATCGACCGAAACAATCGGTGCACTCGCGTACGGCTGGCCCGCGTAACCCGCGGCTGAACCGTAATTTGGAGTAGCCGGTATGCGGTCAACGGAAAGAATTGGCGCGCCGGAATCATCATCACCATCACCGTTCTCACTGGGGGCATAGTTCGAAGGTCCCGCTCCTGCGGGAGGCCTGGAGGGATTTGCCGGATAGTACCCGGTATTTGGATTCGAATTGGATGGAGGAGGATCGTCTCCCCCGTTGTAAGTGCACGTGTAGCCCGGAGGACAAGAGTACGGATCAGAGTAGTAGGAATCAGGGTAATAAGGATAGGAGCTGTATCCGTACGGGTATCCCCACCAATACGGCCAGCCCCATCCTAGTCCGAAGCCCCATCCATAACCGTAACGCGGATAACCCCAATATCCCCCACGCCAGCCGTAGCCACCACGCCAGCCATAGTAGCCTGCGCCACGATAATATCCACCACCGCGATAGTAGGATCCGCCCCGGTATCCGCCTCCGCCATAATAACCGCGGCCTCCGCCGTAGTAGCCACCGCCACCATGAAATCCACCAACGCTGGCGCCGTGAAAACCACCACCGCCTCCACCGTGGAAGCCTCCACCTCCACCTCCTCCATGACCGCCACCACCACGCTGCGCAAACGCCGGCGATGCCAACCAGCCGAGCAGGATAAATGCTGTAATCACGCAAAAAATTCTGAATAAGTCCGGTTTCTTCATTGTACTTACCTCTGTCCCATGTCCCGCGTCCGCAACGCCAAATTTCTACACGCGCAAACAGCGAAGCCCGTATTCTGGACTCCTGAAGGCCATTCTACACCCGCGCTGACCGCGGCGCGCGCTCCTGATGACCAGGGATTGAGCGCCAATCGCCAAGAGCTCGAGCAGCTCCGTTGTTAAACAGTGGGTCGCCCGCAATGTCCTCGTCTCGACCCCGCCCGGAATCTTTCTTGCCTTGTGGCTGCGACCATCCTGTCGAGTAAGGAGGTGATCCCTGAGGTACACTTCGCATTCACTTCCAAACTACCAGGGCGCTTGTGAGTTTCCCGAGCGCCTTTCCACTTTTGTATTGTTTGCCTCGCTTTGTTCTTGCGGCCATTACCGGAAGTTGCTGTTGAGCACCACATCCACGAACACGTCAGGCGTAGCGAAACAGTGCTTTGAATCCATAATCCATGTGCTGCTGGATGTGGCAGTGAAACAGGGAGAGACCGGGCTGATCGGCGGTAAAATCGACAATCGCACGACCATAGTAAGGAATCACGACCGTATCCTTAATAACACCGGCAGTCTTTTTACCATTGATCTCGATCAGCTCGAAACTGTGCCGGTGAAGATGCATCGGATGCGCGTCATCGGTACGATTACGCATGACCAGCCGGTAGCGCGTTCCTTGTTGCAGCACGAACTCGCGTTCGTGGGGATAAGGCTTGCCGTTGACGAGCCACAAATTGAATTTACCGGCGCCGCCGGGAATCTTTTCGAACACCAACTCGATGGTTTGCTGCGGAGCGGGCGAAGTGGAAGTGGCAATTCCGAGGCCCGTTCCAAAAATGGTGTAGTCCCATCGAGATTTTGGCGGATCGATCCATTGCGGCTGACGATGCTGCCCCGCGTACTCCACAACAGCTCCAAGGCCGGACTCGCGGATGATCTTCTCCGTTGAACCGAGAATCCAGATTCCCGGATTGTTCATCTCGATCACTATATCCGCGCGCTCGCCCGCGCCCAGAAAAACCGAATCGAGCTCTCTCGGAGAGGGCACCGGATTACCGTCGAGCGCGATCACCTTCATTTTATGGCCTGCCAGCGCGATGCGGCGATTTTCAATGGCACTTGCATTCAGAAAATGAATCAACAACCGCTGGCCTTCCCGGACTCGAATAGGATCGCCGGATCCAAGGGCCTTGTCATTGATTGAATAGGTCATCGAACCGACTTCAAGGCCGTCAGGGTCGGTGTTCAGCGTGGCTGGCTTTTCCAGCAGCGGACCATCATGGGTATCGTCGTCTTCGTCGTCCATCGTCCCGGTAAAGAACGGCTCCCAATCGCGGAGCGCAAGGAAAAGTTCCTCGTCGTATTGGCCGGGATTGTCCGTGCCCTCGACGTATACAAACCCGAACTGGCCGGTATAAGCACCCTTATGAAGATCTGCCATTGCCATGGCGTGCGAGTGGTACCACCGGCTTCCCGCCGGACGCGGCGTGAATTGGAACCGGCGCCGGCCATGCGGCGGTACGAGTGGCGAACCTTCTTCCTCCGTTCCATCCACTTCCGGCGGAAGGAGCATGCCGTGCCAATGCACGAGCTCCGGCGTGTCCGTGTCGTTGATGACATCCACGGTAACCGGCTTTCCTTCCCGCATGCGCAGCACGGGCCCCGGTGCGGAATTGTTATACCCGACGGTCGAGATAATGTGGGAACGGTCCAGTTCCACGGTGACGGGGCCGATGCGCAGGGTATGATCGGCGTTAGCGCCGGGAGCCGCTGCCTGGGACGGATCGGCCTGAGGCAGAAGGGGGAGTCGCGCAATTCCGCCATGGGCCAAGGCCATGCCGCCGAGTTGGAGGAAATTGCGCCTCTGCACAATCGTCGCTTTCACTCCGGCTGGCCATTCCTGGATAGTCTCACGGAGAAAGCAGCGGGACAAGCGAGGCCAACATGCGTCGAACTGCAACCAACAGTAGATATTCATCGTCTAATTGTTCTCGCCCCTTGACGCCCCGCTGCGGAGGTTCCTGCATGAGGTTTTCACGTGTTGCGCTGGCAGGTGTGACGGCTGCCCTCTGCTGTGTCGGGCTCTGCGCCCAGCGCACCGCGGACTTCGGTTTCGGCGATGATGATTCGCCCGCCAACGTGAAAGCGGAGTTCTACTGGTCTCGCCTGGCTTATTCCTCAAATATGGCCAGCATCAACCCCTACGCCAGACATGGATGGTATCGATCCTGGTCGCGGGATTATCCAAAAGCCGACCGCCAGTTTCTGATCGCCATGCACCGGCTAACGCGGATTGACGGACGCCCGACCGAACAAGTGGTTACCCTCAATAACAACGACATTTTTAACTATCCGTGGATCTATGCAGTTCAGGTGCAGAACTGGACGTTCACCGATTCTGAAGCCAAGCGATTGCGCGAGTACCTGTTGAAGGGCGGTTTCCTGATGGTGGACGATTTCCATGGCACCGAGGATTGGGAAAACTTCATGAATGGTATGCGCCAGGTGCTGCCTGATCGTCCGGTTGAAGACTTGCAAAGCGGCGACGAAATCTTTCATACCCTATATGACATCGACGACAAGATGCAGATACCCGGCGAGCAGTATGTCTGGTCTGGCCGCACGTATGAGAAAGACGGCTATCAGCCGAAGTGGCGCGCCATTCGCGACGACAAGGGCCGCATCATCGTAGCCATCTGCCACAACATGCATTTGGGCGACGCCTGGGAGTGGGCGGACGACCCGAATTATCCGGAGACTTTCGCTTCGATGGCGTTCCGCGTAGGGCTGGACTACATCCTCTATGGTATGACGCATTAGCGTCTGCGGCATGTCCGGCGAGAGTTAAATGGCAGCGGAAAAAAGATTTGCACAAGCTAATTAAGACTAGAAGGGTGGATGTTCCAATTTTTATTCAAGTACCCGGTTCCGGTATTTACGAAGGGACGGTTCGTGCTGCTCGCAGGTTGGCCGGTATGGACGTTGGCAGTATGGATTGCTGCGGCCGCCGGGGGACTTGCCCTACTGATCCGCTGGAGGCTGCGTCGTGCAACGCCTGAACTGCGAAGCTGGCGTGGATGGCTGATTTGGGGACTGCAGTCGGCACTAGTAGCACTCGTGTTCTTTCTGCTCTGGCAGCCGGCAATGCTGGTGAGCGAGTTGAACTCTCAGCAGAACATTATCGCCGTGGTCGTAGACGATTCGCGCAGCATGCGCATCGCAGACAGTGACGGGAAGACGCGCGAAGCCTCGGCGATTGCGGCCCTCGAGGACGGTGTTCTCGCTGGACTCCAGAAACGTTTTCAGACACGAGTGTATCGGTTGGGCAGTGCGCTCACACGAGTCGGCGGGCCGCGGGAGATCGCGCCAGTGGAAGCGGCCACGCATATTAGCGACGGCCTGAAACAACTGGCCACGGAGACTGCGGACTTGCCGGTAGGAGCCATTCTCTTGCTCAGCGACGGCAGCCAGAACACGGCTGGGACCGGCGGTTCCGGGATTAGTCTCGATGCTCTGCAGGCACTGCGGAACCGGAGATTGCCGGTTCACACAGTAGGCTTCGGCAAGGAACAATCCGCGCACGACGTTGAAATTGAGGATGTCAGCGTGGCCCCGACCGCCACGGCCAACGCGCGTATCGCCGCCACCGTCAGCCTGACACAGCGCGGCTATGCGGAGCAAAAGGCGAAACTCACCGTGCGCGACGGAGACAAATCTCTCGCGGAGCGCCAAATCACTTTGCCGCCGGATGGACTCGTGCAAACCGAGCCGCTTTTCTTTCCCATCGGCGCCGCGGGTGCAAAAAGTCTGGCGTTCGGCGTGGAACTGCTGCCCGGCGAAGAAAACTTGGCGAACAACGCCGTGACCCGTCCCATTCTCGTGAGCGATGCGAAGCGAAGGATTCTTTACGTCGAGGGCGAGCCGCGCTGGGAATACAAATTCATTCGGCGAGCGGAAGAAGACGACCCGACGGTGCAGCTGGTTTCCATGCTGCGTACCAGTGAAAACAAGATTTACCGGCAAGGTATTCGAGATTCGAGTGAGCTGGCAGAAGGGTTTCCGTCGCGGCCGGAGCAACTCTTCGGCTATGCAGGCATCATTATCGGCTCGGTTGATGCGGATTATTTCACTCCGCTGCAACAGGAACTTTTACGTGAGTATGTCGATCGCCGCGGCGGCGGCATTCTGTTTCTGGGTGGCCGCTATTCGCTAAGCGACGGAGGCTGGGCAGCATCGAGTTTGAACGATTTGCTTCCCACCTTTCTGCCGGCTGGAAATCACAATTTCCATCGCAACGCCGCAACCGTCGAATTGACCCCGGAAGGTGTGAGTTCGCCGATCACGCAGATCCTGGATGATCCGGACAAGAACGCACTGCGCTGGAAGAAGCTGACATATCTGGCCGACTACGAAGATGCCGGCGCGCCCAAACCTGGCGCCACTGTACTCGCCGATATGAACGCAGGACGGCGCAAATTGCCGTTGCTAATCACCGAGAGTTACGGACACGGCCGCACCGCCATCATGGCGACCGGGGGCACTTGGCGGTGGCAGATGAGCGAGGCCCTGGGCGATCCCTCGCACCATCTTTTCTGGCAGCAACTTCTGCGCTGGCTGATCGCAGAGTCGCCGGGTCCAGTTGTTGCGTCCATGCCGGAGCGTCTGCTGATGGATGAAGGGCAGGCGCGTTTGACGGCGCAAGTGCGCGATCAGCAATTTCAGCAGGCCGCAAACGCACACGTCACCGCGCACATTCTGGGACCGGAAGGCGTGAATGCGCTGGTCGACCTCGCGCCTTCCGAGGAAACGCCGGGACTGTATCAAACCGAGTGGACCGCGGAGAAGCCGGGGACGTATGTGGCGGAAGTTGTCGCAGAATCGGCGGGCAGCCCGCCACAGGAACTCGGGCGCGACGTGGTCACGTTTCAGCGCGAGGACGGCGTCGCGGAGAATTTTCACGCCGAACAGAACCGCCATTTATTGGAACAACTGGCAGCAGAGACTGGCGGACGTTACTGGAAATCGTCTGACTTGAAGAACCTGCCGCGGGATATCTCGTACTCTGAGGCGGGCATCTCTGTTCGCAGCACGAAAGAGTTGTGGGATATGCCGATCGTATTTCTGCTATTGCTCGGGCTGCCGATTGGCGAGTGGCTGCTGCGCCGCAAGTGGGGCGTGATATGAAGCGCGCTTTGCTGCTGGCGATGGCGTGTGCGGTTGCGGTCCAGGCGCATGCCGCGACCTATTACGTCATCGTGGCCGGGTTGGGTGGAGAGCCAGATTACGAGCAGCGCTTCATGGCGGCGGCAAAGGATCTGGACAGGATCTTCAAGGCGTCCGGCCCCACGGTGCACGTCTACACGCTGTCCGGGCCGCAAGCCACGGCAACGCAGCTCACAGAGACCATGGGCGCGGTAGCGCGAGACGCCAAGGCCAACGACGACTTCGCGCTTATCCTCATTGGCCATGGTTCGTTTGACGGAGTGGAATACAAGTTTAATCTTGTTGGACCGGACCTGACCGGAGCACAGATCGCTGCGCTGTGCGATCGCATCGCCGCAAAGCGCCAGCTTGTGGTGGACACAACCAGTGCGAGCGGGGGCGCTTTGCAGGTTCTCGAGCGCCCAGGCCGCGCCGTGATCGCAGCAACCAAATCAGGAACGGAAAAGAACGCCACCGTGTTTGCGCGGTATTGGGTGGAAGCGCTCCAAGATCCGGCGGCGGACGTCGACAAGAGTGATTCCATCAGCGCCATGGAGGCGTTCACATACGCCACGAAGAAAACGGCGGCATTTTACGATTCCGAGAAACGCCTCGCAACCGAGCATGCGGTTTTCAACGATGTAGGCACGGGTGAACCTGTGCGCGAAGCTGGAAACGGGCAAGGGGCGCTAATGTCCACCTTCACCCTGAGGCGGTTGGGCAGCAGCCAACAGGCCGCAAACGATCCAGCCAAGCGCGCGTTGCTCAACGAGAAAGACGAGCTCGAGCAAAAAATTGACGCGCTGAAGTACCAGAAAGCCGCAATGGATCCCGATGATTACAAAAAGCAATTGACGGACGCATTGGTGGAGCTGGCGAAGGTGCAGGAGGAGCTGGACAAATGAGGCGATTCCTTGCTCTCGCTCCAGCATTCCTGTTCGCGTTGGTTACGGCAGCGCAGGCGGCTGTCCCCACAGACTGCTGGAATCTGCGCAAGCGCGGGCATCCCGCGGAAGCACAAACGTGCTTCGACTATCTGACGCGAAGCGGCGATGCATATTTCCGCGCCGAAGGTTTCTGGGGACGGGAAGCTTGGGAGCAGGCGAATGAGCAGTTCCGTCTCGCAACACAGCCCGCAAACAGCAACCCTCTCTACAAAGTGCGTTGGGGAATGTTGTTGCACGAGCGCTTCAATGATACCGATGCGGCCGGCCTCTTCCGTGAAGCGCTGGCCAAGGATCCGTCGAATGCGGGCGCGTATCTGGGGTTGGCCGTAGTGTCAGCGGGTGGATTTGACGGCAAAGCCGCGGAATATTTGGCGAAGGCCATCCAGTTCGATCCGAAGCTGGCGGCCGCACATGAACTCATGGCTGACTTTGCGCTCGCAAACGACGATCGTGACGCTGCCGCGGCGGAGGCCGATAAAGCGATCGCGCTCGAGAACGATGCGCTCGATGCGTTGGCGATTCACGCGGCCATCGAGCTGATTGCGGATCGCACACCCGATGCCTGGTTCGCAACGATTCGGGCGATCAATCCCGGTTATGGCGAAGCATACGCCCGTGTGGCGCGCCAGCTTGAGTTGCACTACCGCTACGAGGACGCAGTTACGTATTACCGCAAAGCGATCGAGGTCGATCCTCGGTTGTGGGCGTCGCATTCTGCGCTCGGAATCGGTCTGATGCGATTGGGCAAGGAAGCCGAGCCGTTCAAGGAGCTTGAACTCAGCTACAACAACGGTTATCGCGATGCCGCAACCGTGAATAGCTTGCGTCTGCTGGACAGTTATAAAAACTTCGACACCTTTCGCGACAGCGCGACGATCCTGAAGCTGAACAAAACGGAAGCCGCACTGCTGTTGCCGTACATGCAATCGGAGCTGCACACGATCCTGGCCACCTACGAGAAAAAATATCGTATGAAGCTTCCCGGCCCCGTGCAGGTAGAGGTTTATCCAAACCACGAAGATTTCGCGGTGCGCACCATGGGCATGCCAGGACTGGGCGCCCTGGGAGTTACGTTCGGTGAAGTTGTGGCGATGGACAGCCCGTCGGCACGCAAGCCGGGAGATTTCAATTGGGGATCGACGCTGTGGCATGAGATGAGCCACGTGTTCATTCTGACGGCCACGAATCATCGCGTGCCGCGCTGGTTCACGGAAGGGTTGGCGGTGCACGAAGAAGGCGAACGCTCGCCGGAATGGAAAAACCGCGTAACTCCGGAAGTGCTGCTCGCCATTCGCGACAAGAAATTGTTGCCGGTGGCCTCGCTCGATCGCGGCTTTGTTTCTCCCGAATACCCGTCCCAGGTAATCGTCTCCTACTTTCAGGCTGGCAGCATTTGCGACTTTGTGAAAGAGAAATGGGGCGAAGGAAAGCTGCTCGACATGGCACACTCCTATGCGAAGTCGCAGACGACTCCGCAGGTGATCCGGCAGGACCTTGGAATTGCGCCTGACGATTTCGATAAACAATATCTCGCCTGGATTGGCCAGAAATATGGGACCGAGGCTGCGCACTTCGATGAGTGGCGGCAAAAGCTGAAAACGCTCTATGCCGCGGCACAACAGAAACAATACGATGTCGTGATCCAACAAGGCCCCGCAATCCTGGCGATGTACCCGGAATATGTAGACGAAGCAAACGTCTACGTGCTAATGGCCGACGCAGATAAAGCGAAAGGCGACGCCAAGTCTGAGGCTGCCATCCTCGGCTCGTACGAACACGAAGGCGGCCAGATGCCGGCGGTGCTGAAGCGTCTGGCTGCGTTGCAAGAGGCCGCCGGAAAACCAGCCGAAGCGGCAGCGACGCTCGAACGCGTGAATTACATTTACCCCGTCAAGGATGAAGACTTGCATCGCCGGCTGGGCGATCTGCTGTTTGCGGAAAAGCAGTATGACGGAGCGATCCGCGAATACAGCGCGCGTGTCGCATCGAATCCGGTCGACAAGGCCGGCGCGGAGTTTAATCTGGCGCAGGCGTATTTTGCCGCAGGACAGAAGGACAAGGCGCAGGAAAGTGTGCTGGCCGCCCTCGAAACCGCTCCCGGCTACCGGCCGGCGCAAAAGCTATTGCTGGATTTGCAACGGCCGCCTGCAAAATCTAATTGAAGAGGAAGGAAATCGATGGCTTCCATTGCCGGATTAAATCAAGACGCAGCTGCTCTCCAGAAACGTATCGAGCGCTTCCACGCGGTGCGCGAAGCAATCCTGAAGCAGGTGCGGGAAGTCATCGTGGGCCAGCAGGAAGTGCTGGACCAGATATTGATTGGCATCTTTATCGGAGGACACTGTCTGTTAACGGGCATGCCCGGCACGGCAAAAACACTGATGGTACGCACAATCGCCGAAGCGCTGGGGCTGCAGTTTCGGCGTATCCAGTTCACGCCAGATTTGATGCCATCCGATATCACCGGCACGGATATCATCGAGGAAGATCTAACCACCGGTCATCGCAAGTGGACCTTCGTCGAGGGGCCGATCTTCGGCAACATCCTGTTGGCCGATGAAATTAACCGCACGCCTCCGAAAACCCAGTCGGCTCTCCTCGAAGCAATGCAGGAGCACTCTTGCACCGTGCGCGGGCACCTCTACAAGTTACCGGCGCCATTCTTCGTGCTCGCCACGCAAAACCCCATTGAATTGGAAGGAACCTATCCGCTACCCGAAGCGCAATTGGACCGCTTCCTGTTCAACGCGATCCTGGATGACCTGAGTGCGGAAGACGAACTGAAGGTGATCGACCTGACGACGGCGAACCTTGTTGCGAAGATCGAAGCCGTGGCCACGGCCGAAGATTTGCTCGACTTCCAGCAACTGGTGCGCATGGTGCCCATTGCAGAAGCACTTGCGCGATACGTCGTAAGCCTGGTGCGTGCCACGCGGCCGAAAAGCGAAAACGCGCCCGATTTCGTAAAGAAATATGTAAATTACGGAGCCAGCGTACGTGCGGCTCAATTCGTTGTGCTTGCGGCGAAAGCTCGGGCGCTCTCCCATAAACGCTATCACGTGACTTACGAAGACATCACCTCAGTGGTGGTGCCGGTGTTGCGGCACCGCATTTTGTTGAACTTCCACGCGGAATCGGAACGCGTCGATGCGGACGAAATCCTTAAAAGACTGATCGCGCACGTTCAGCGGCCAAAGGAGAGTTGATGCAGCGGTTCCTGGACCCTCAAGTCCTCGCCGGTATCTCTTCGCTGGATCTGGTCGCGAAGACGGTAGTGGACGGCTTTGTGGCAGGTCTGCACCGTTCGCCGGACTTTGGCTTCAGCCAGGAGTTCGCGGAATATCGCGCCTACACGCCGGGGGACGACCTACGCCATGTGGACTGGAACCTGTTTGCGCGCACCGAACGCTGCTACTTGAAGCGCTATCGCGGCGAAACCAACAGCCAGCTCACCGTCATGCTGGACGCCAGCAACTCGATGCAATACACCTCCGGTCCACCCAGGAAAATGGATTATGCGCGCTTCATCGCCGCTTCGCTTTTTTATCTCGCCATCCACAATCAGCGTGACGCGGCGGGTTTAATCGTTTTTGACGACGAGGTGCGCGAGTACATCAAGCCCTCCACGCGTCCGGGACAGTTGGCGCGCCTCTTCGCGGGACTCGAGCAAGCCGAGCCACGCGCGCTGACAAATTTTGCAAAGCCTCTCAAACACCTTGAGAGCTTTCGGCACCGGCGTGGCATTGCGATTGTAATCTCGGATTTTTATGAGGACCCTGAAACTATCGTGCACATCATTGCGCCGATGCGGTTTCGCGGGAATGACGTAGTCCTGTTTCATATTCTCGATCCGCAGGAAGTCAGGCCGGTGCTGAACGGATCGGCGATTCTTGTCGATCTCGAAACCGATCGAAAGATCGAAGTCATCCCCGAATATGCGAAGACCACGTATCGCGCGAAGATCGATGCGCATATCGACCAGCTTCGGTCGCGCGCACGCGGCGCGGGCATCGATTACCACTTGCTCGTCACTGACCAGCCTCTCGATCAGGCGCTGCGAGAGTATCTGTCTCTGCGCAAGGCGGCGAACTAATGGGCTTTCTCGCGCCATGGTTTCTCGCTGGGCTGGTCGCGCTGGGGGTGCCGGTCTTTTTGCACCTGCTGCGACATCACCGGGCCACGCCGCGGCCGGTAAGCTCGCTGATGTTCTTCGAGCGCGGCACGCAGAGCTCGACGCGGTACCGGCGGCTCCGGCATCTAGTGTTGTTCGCGCTGCGATTTGCACTGGTGTTGCTGCTGGTGCTCGCATTCGCCAATCCGTTTGTGCGGCATGCCGCGGCGGACGCAAACGGGCGGCTGCTTTTGATTGTGCTCGATAACTCGTTCAGCATGCGCGCCGGAAAGCGGTTCATGGACGCGAAGCAGCAAGCCCTGGCCGCCTTGGCTGCAAAGCCGCATACACAGAAAGCCCAGATCATGACGCTCGGCGGCCAGTTCGGAGTCTTGACGCAGCCGATCGCTGACGAAGCGCAGTTGCGCGCGGCTCTAGAAAGTGTGCAGCCGGGCGATGGGCGCGCAAATTTTGGCGAGCTGGGGCGCGCTATCCGCCAACTGTCTGAGACCGTGCGCGGGCCCATCGATCTTCACCTGTTCAGCGACATGCAGCGCACGGCGATGCCCGCAAACTTTGCGGACATGGTCCTACCGAACAACGTAACTCTGTTGCTGCAACCTGTCGCGAAAGGTGCAGGGCCGCCGAACTGGACCGTCGAGAGCGTCGACGCGCCGGCGGTTTTATCCGATCCGAAAGATCCCAAGTGGTCTCGTGTAAAGGCAGTCGTGGCAGGTTTCGGTACACCGGCGATTTCGAAGACGGTGTCGCTGCTGGTGAATGGAAAAGTCATTGCCACGCGAAAGATAGATGTCCCGGCGAATGACCGCGCCACAGTTGAGTTTGCGCCGCTCGATGTGGGATACGGATTCAGCCGCTGCGAGGTGCGGATCGAGAGTGGAGACGCTTTCCCGGCCGATGATGCGAGCGTTTTTGCCGTGCGACGCTCGGACCCGGAACGAGTTTTGTTCGTACACCCCACGGGTGAGACGCGCTCAGCGCTGTACTTCGGGTCTGCGTTGGAATCCGCGGCGCAAGGAGCATTCGTGCTGCAATCCGTGGCCGCGGAGCGAGCCACGGACCTGGATCCGTCGAAGTACGCCTTCGTCGTTCTCTCGGATGCCGTTGTGCTGCCTTCAATTTTCGAACACGCGCTTGCGCAGTATGTGGCGAAAGGCGGCAGCGTACTGATTACGCTGGGCACGGCCGCGGCACACAATGCGCGGATTCCGCTGTGGGATAGCAGTGTGAAAGACGTGCACGAATATGCGCGCACGGGCAGTCCGGCGACCATCGGCCAGGTCGACTTCAGCTATCCCGCCTTTGCGCAAGAGCAACCCGGGCAGGACAACGGTGGTTGGGCGGACGTGAAAATCTTTTACGCAGCGGCGTTGGACGCCGGAGAGGCGCGCGTGGCGGCACGCCTCGCAGACGGCACACCTCTTTTGCTCGACAAGCGATTGGGCGAAGGACACATAGTGCTCCTCACCTCGGGCCTTGAAAATCTGACCAACGACCTGCCTTTGCATCCGGTATTTGTGGCTTTCGTGGACCGCACGGCGCGGTATCTGTCCGGCAGCGAACGCCTCGGTGGATCCAGACTGGTCGATTCGTTCGTCCAACTGCGCTCGGCTGGTGAACCGGTCGGTGCGGCGACGAATATCGAAGTGATCGATCCAGACGGGCGAAGACCGCTTTCGCTGGCCGAGGCGCGAACGGTGCAATCGTTACGCCTGGAGCGCGCAGGTTTCTACCAGATTCGGTTTGCGACTGGACGCGATACCGTCATCGCCGTGAATCCCGACCGGCGTGAATCGGATCTGCAACCCTTAGCCGAGGATGTGCAGCAACTTTGGAGTGGAAGTGCCCGAAGCGGCGCACCGCAGGCGACAGCCAGCGCGCCGATCGAAACGACGTATCGGGCCGCAAGCTTGTGGTGGTACGTTATGCTGCTTGCGTTGCTGGTCGCTTTAGCAGAAATGATTTTCGCCAGCGGCTACATGGGCACGCCGCGGGAGGAAGTATGAGCAACCACAGCGACCTCAATTCTTACATTGAACAGTTGCAGAAAAGGCTGCGGCTGGGCGCATGGCTGCGCGGCGCGGCCATCTTTACCGGCACCGCACTCGTCGTCACCGTCGTGCTGGTGCTCGTGCTCAATCGCTTTGCTTTTCCGGCGCATGGCGTCACCGCGGCACGCTTGGCCATCTTCGTTGCACTTGCCGTCGCCGCGGTGTTTGGCATTGCGGTGCCACTGATGCGTGCCACAAGACAGTGGGCGGTGCGCAATGCCGAAGCCGCAAATCCCGCCTTGGAACAGCGACTGACGACGTTTCAGGATCGCGCCAGCAAGAGCCACAATCCCTTCCTTGAACTCTTGGCGGCAGATACGCTGGCGCACACGCGCGGCGCACAGCCAGCTTTGCTTGTTCCCGACAACCGTCTATTGGCGCTCGGCGGCGCAGGGCTCGCGTGTCTCGCCGTGCTGGTGTGGATGATCGCCGCCGGACCGGGTTACCTGGGCTACGGCGCGTCACTGCTTTGGACGAACGCGAACGCTGCTCCGATCTATACCATCGCAATCACTCCGGGTAACGTCACCGTGCGTCGCAACAGCGATCAGTTGATCACGGCTCATGTCACGCGCTTGCGGCCGGGCAAGGCGCAACTGTTCGCACGGTATCAAAGCTCCAGCGTTTGGGAGCCCGCCGTAATGCAGGCCGCACCCGACTCCGGCGGAGGCGCAACCTACCAATTCGTTTTCGCAGGGCTGCCTGAAAACGTCGAATATTATGTAACCGCCGGCCCGCTGGTCTCTTCGCATTTCAAAGTGCGCGTTGTGGATTTGCCATCGGTCAAGGACATCAGCGTCACCTATCACTATCCGGCATGGACCGGAATGAAGCCGTCCAGCGAAGAAAAGTCCGGTGATCTGCGCGCCATTGAAGGAACCGACGCCGCGATCGAACTAAAGATGGATCGTCCGTTGAAGGATGGCCAACTCACCCTGGACGATGGCCAGGTTATTCCTCTCAAAGGCGGCGCCGGCAACACATACAAGGGCTCGATTCATTTGGAGAAGGACGGCGCGTATCACCTTGCCGAGACTGATGAAGGACAGCAGGTCCGGCTCTCGGAAGACTACTTCATCGCTACAGACAAGGCTTTACCGCCGCAGATCTCGATCGAACGACCCGGCGGTGACTATCGTGCAAGCCCCATTGAGGAAGTTACCGTGGGCGTCAAGGCAGCCGACCAGTTCGGTCTGCATGACATGCACATCCACTACTCTGTCAATGGAGGGCCGGACCGCGATGTGGATTTGCTCAAATCGCCTGGCGCGAAAAGCGCCGATGGTTCCTTCACGCTTCCACTGGAGGATTTCAAGCTGGTACCCGGCGATTTGGTAAGCCTTTATGCCGCTGCCAGAGACGGCCACAGCGCAGCGCGCACAGACATTGCGTTCATTCAGGTCGAACCTTTCGAACGAGAGTTTTCGCAGTCTCAACAAAGCGGCGGCGGGGGCGGTGGAGGTGGGGGGGCTAACAATCAGACGGAAATTTCGAAGCGCGAAAAGGAATTGATCGCTGCAACCTGGAAACAGCAAAACGATAAAACTGCGACACCCAAAGACGCGGCGGCAGCGGGGCAGTTCCTTTCTGACGCACAAGAGAAGCTGCGCGATCAGGTGGCGGCGCTCTCGATCCGCATGCAGAGCCGCGATATCTCCGAGGCCAACGAAGAGTTCACCGATTTCGATAAGGATATGCAGGACGCCGCCGCGGCTATGGCGCCTTCGGCGGAAAAGCTGAAGAGCATGAAGTGGAAGGATGCGATTCCGCTGGAGCAGAAAGCGCTTCAGGCGCTGCTGCGAGCGGAAGCGACTTTCCGGAAAATCGAGGTTGCCTTCGGCCAACAGGGAGGAGCTGGAGGAAGCGGCGGCAACGCAGGCCGCGACCTGGCGAGTCTCTTCGACCTGGAATTGGACACCGAGAAAAATCAGTACGAGACGGCGCAAACCGCCTCCCCTGCTCAGCAGCATGAGAAGGATGTGGAAGACGCGCTCGAAAAACTCGACACGCTGGCCAAACGCCAGGAAGAGTTGGCCAACCAGCAACACAACCCTCAGCAAAGTTTCCAGGAACGCTGGCAACAGGAAATGCTGCGGCGCGAAGCAGAACAGCTGCAACGCCAAATGGAGCAGTTGGCGCGAAATGGCCAGCAGGGAGCCAACGGATCAGAGCAGGATTCGCAACAGCAGAGCGCGTCTTGGCCGAACGGTTCGCAATCATCGCGTCAACAGCCCGGTAGCCAATCTTCCCGATCGCAGGCGGGCGCATCCGGGGATCAGCGTATCGAACAAGCGCTTAAACGTTTGCAACAAGCCACCGACGCGATGAAGCGCAACGGCAACCCGCAACAGAGCGCAGCCGGGCAACAGGCCGCGGACCAGTTGCGCCAAGCGTCGAATCTGCTCGCCGGCACGCAGCAGCAGCTCGCCTCCGGCAAGGTGGGTTCTCTCGCGAGCGAGGCTGACCGCTTGACGCAGGAGGAGCACGCGCAAGCCGACCGGATCAACAAATTCGCCGGCCAGCAGCCCGACCCCAACGCCACAAATCTCGACGCAATGTTGGGACGCCTTCATCAGCGCGATCGTCTGGCGAAAGACCGACAGCAACTCTCCGACGATATCTCGAACTTGCAGAGAAACCTCCGCCAAGCGGCGCGCGAGATGGCCTCGGCTCAACCTGGCGTTGCCAAAAAGTTGCGCGACGCGCTGTCGGAGATGGATGAGTCCGATCTAGACAATCGTGTGCAAAGAACCGCGGACTGGTTGCGCAGGGGAATCAATCCGAATGCAAACGGCACCGAAGGCGAGATCGCGCAGGGTCTAGGGAAATTAGACCAGCAGCTTCAGGAGGCACAGAAAAAAGTGGATCAGGGCGAACCGGGCCAACGCAGCCTGGACCATGGCGGTGAAACGACGGCGCTCGATCAGGTGGAAGGTCTGCGTAAACAGCTTGAAGCCATGGCCTCATCGCAAGACGGCCAGCGCGGCGGAGAGCCGGGACAGAACCGCGCAGGCCAGAGCGGAGATGTCCGCAATGGCGGCGGCCGCAATTCAGATGGCACCGTGTGGGGCAACATCAACACCGGCAACAATCGATACGGACAACCGGGACAAGCGTCTGGTTCTCCGGGTGCCTCCGGCAACCCGGCCGACACGGAGCGCACTTTTCAGCAGAGCATGCGAGGGCTGAACCAGCTTCGGCAGATGGTCCGGGATGATCCGCAGGCTGCGCAAGAGGTCGCGGAACTCGCGCGCCAGATGCAGCTGCTCGATCCCAGCCGCTTCCCGGGCAATCCGGCGATGCTGGAGCAAATGCATCGGGAAGTGCTCAGCTCCGTCGACAGGCTGGAGCTCCAGTTGCGACGCGATGCTGCCTCGACCCAGGTCCGCACAGGAAAATCCTCCGCCGTTCCGTCAGGCTATCAGGAATCCGTTGCCGAATATTACAAACGGCTGAGCAAAAATCCGTAGGGAGCCAGGGAATGAAACTATCCCGTCGAGGCCTCATCAAACTTGTTCTGCCGTTCTGCGGCACCCTCGGCCTCGTAGCTGTTCTGTTCGCCCAGCGCCCGTTCCGCCAGTATCCATCCGTCGAATATGGCGAATCGACCCCGTTGCCCACTGACTGGCAGCGCCCCGGCGAATGGGCTTTTGCACGGCTCATGTACCCGCCCGGTCCCAATGATGGTTATCGCGGCCGTTTCGACGGTGATTGGCGGCAAGGCATGTCACTGTGGACACAAGACGGGCCCCCGGCCGATCGTGCAATGGCCGCCGCTGTTCGCCGACTCACGCGCATCGACGCGCGATCCGTGGAACAGGACGTGAATCTCGACGATGGCAACGAAGTCTACAACTGGCCGTGGCTTTACGCTGTCCAGGTGGGCGAATGGGGAATCACGCAACACCAGGCGAATGTCCTGCGAGACTATCTGTTGCGCGGTGGCTTCTTGATGGCTGACGATTTTCACGGCGCTTACGAATGGCAGATGTTTACCGAGCGCATGCGCATGGTTTTTCCGGATCGTCCGATCGTCGATATCCCCGATAACGATCCGATATTCCACACTCTGTTCGATCTCGACGACCGCTATCAGATTCCAGGTGAGGCCCACGTGCGCCGCGGCTACAAAGTGCCGGACTATCCCCAGGGACCCAACGATGGAAAGGGAGCCCACTGGCGCGCCATCTATGACGACAAAGGCCGCATCATGGTGGCCATCTCCTACAATTCCGATATTGGCGATTCGTGGGAATGGTCCGATCGCCCCTCTTATCCCGAGCGCTTCTCCGCCCTCGGCATCCGCATAGGCGTCAACTACGTGGTCTACGCCATGACCCACTGACCCGCAGCGTGCTCAGGAGTTACACAAAGATCAGGACTTCGGTTCTGCGGAATCCCTGGACACAAAGAAACAAAAATCCCGCGCCAGCTTTAAAATAAGTAAAGCCGCGAGCTGCCGTAGTCTTCATGAAAATCGACCAACTGCACAGCCGTGATCCTGAGCCTGTTGTGCAGGGGAGCTGTTGCACACAGAACCAGTCGAGCGGCGTCGTGTGCTGGCTCACCGAGGTCGCTCGGATTGGCAAGCGGTCCAACTTCTTCGTTTGCAATAACCACAAGACCCGGGGGATTGCCAAAACACGCGGAAGTCGTCCTAGACAGGTTGTGGGTTGGAAGACAGCCTCTAATGGCCCGCCGCTGAGTACAACAACCTGCGAATTGGAAGACATTTCGCGTCAATTTCCGATGAGCAAATGGATTTCTTGCTCTGCACTTGTAATTCGCCGAAGATTTTCCTCGACTGCGCCAGCGCCAAGACTCTTCGCTTCCCGCGCGTGTTCCAGAGCTGCGGTTGCGACACGCGTGATTTGATGGAGTAGCTTGCGGATTTCCGCCTCCAATTGACCCTGGCTTTCCTCGACGCGATCCACAAGATCGGATTGCACGCGGGTGGTATTCATCTCTAGCAGGTACTCGAAAAACGCTATGGCCTCTTTTTGAATTACCGAGCACGCACAAACTAGCCCGAGCACGACGTCGGCGACGTAACGCAACGGTGAAGCCGGCTCCGCCACGTTGATCATCTCTTCGAAGCGGAAGCGAGATCCCACGCGGAACCCTTTCTCAGAGCTAAGGGCATTCGGCATCCGGGAAAGCTCCGGGATTTTCGATTCCGAGAGCTTCGCAAGGAATTCGTTGCCGATATTCACAAAACGCCCAGCCACCTTGCGATACTCTTCTTCGGCGGCCGCTTGTTCCTTCGCGAGCCACGGTAGAACGCGACTCGCCGCAATTGTTTGCGCTGCATGCATCGCTTCCCGGCGGAATCGGGGACCATATCCACGCCGTATTGTTCGGAATTCCTCATTCGCTTCTGCTTTTGCCGCAGCCAGATTTTCGCCGAGGAATTTCTTTCTCCGTTCGAGAAATAGATCGGAAAGGCGATGCTTTTCCGCCATGAACAGGTATCCGATTTCTCTCAGCGACCGTTCCGTTCCTGCGATGGTTTCCCGCATGGCGGAAATACGACGCTCGGATTCCTCGATCGGCCTTACCAGCGCTTCCCGTTCTTCGAGCGTCACGGAAAGCATCTCCTCACTGAGACGCCGTAAACCTCGCTCACCGGCCGCACGGACCAGCGTGTGGCGAGATTCTTCCACCAGTTTTTGCAGCGACGCCACCAGCAGATCCCAATCCCATTCCGCTTTGTTGTTTTTCAGGCGTTCGAACGCACTGATTTCGTATATAAGGCCGACGGAACGTCCCAGCTTTTTCTCCAGCACCTTCCGTGTGAACGGCCCGGCAATCCGCCGTTCTGCCTCGCTCGCCCGATCTGCTTTGTTGAGAACCACCAGTAGCTGTCGGACATGCTTACCTACTTCTTCAACCAGCGCCAGTTCTTCTGCCGCAATCGGTGGATCGGCTCCGACTAAGATGATGGCGGCATCAATCTGAGGGACGAATGCCTGCGTTGCGGCCGTATTGCCAGCGAAAATCGATCCGAGACCCGGCGTGTCCACAAGGCACATGCCATCGGCAAGCAGAACGTGAGGAAGGAAAACTTCAACGCCCGCGACGCTCTTCGCGTTCTCCGGGTTATGTTCGTCGGAAACATATTGCACCAACCCTTCGGGCGCGAGGTCTGTCCAAGCGCCGCCCTGGAAGCGCACACGTGCGCTCCGTTTCTCGCCGTATCGAAGCACCGTCGGCACTGTCGTGATGGGGACAACGCCGGTGGGCAAGACGGAATCTCCCACGAGGGCGTTCAGCAGCGTAGACTTCCCTCGTTTGAACTGTCCGATGCAGGCGACGTAGAAGCGTCCTTCCCTAAGGCGTTCTGCAAGATTCGTCGCCTCCTCTTTGACGTGTTCCGAACCGAACTCTTGCGCCAATTCCGCTAAACGCGTCAGCTTCCGCGCTACACCCACAGCCTCGCTCGACTGCACGGCCGCCGCCCTTAGCTCGTTCGACCCCATGACCGCCATCTTTTCCGATACAGAGCCCATGTTCCGTTCTCCGCTCACCTACCTAGATTCCAGTGCCGTGGCTCCCCTGGCGGCGCTTTATCAGATAGTCCACGTGTAACAATTTCGTCTTGATGCGCCCGTCGAAATGATAGCGCCCGTCCGCGGCAGCCTCGCACATTCGGAGAATCGCTCCCGGCAACAATCCGCTGAACTCCAGAATGTCGTCGCGAAATCCGTCAAGATCGAACTGTGCTAGTCCGAACTTTCGGATCGCCCACTCGAGAAGCTCATTGGCAGCGGGCACGCACAAGCCACCGACCTGCAACCTCTGCCGGTCGTTCCAGTAGACCTGGGTCCCATATCCGAGTTCACGGTAGGTCCAACCGGGAGCGATGGAGTAAATCGGCGTCTCTCGATTGATCATCAATTCTTTGACAATGCGCGTAAGCATGTGGGTCATCGGTGCAAAGTCTTCCAGGAAGATCCAATATTCGCCCGCGCACGCTGCACGGTAAAGTAGTCCGCGCAAACGAAGGCTAGTTTGCTGTTTCACCCAATGCGAAAACGAAGCACCATACCCGGTGTCGGCACGGAATTTGGAGCGGAACAAAGGATCATCCGCGAATCCCTGTGCAATTCCACGAAGGATATCGTGAGGGCTTCCGGTTCCTCTTGTACAAATACACCGTTTCACGATTCGCTCGGGGAGTTCTACTATGGCTCGTGAAACCAGCCGGCTCTTTCCAGAATCCGACGCGCCCCAAACCAGCAGACTCTCGCGCTTGTGAATCGCTTCACGGAGCCGAGCGAGCTCGCTCTTTCGTCCGACGAAGAGCGCCGATTCGAGAGCGATGTCATGCATGGAACGAGCCGCTGCCATTCTAAGAACGAGCCGCTTCCTGGTGGACGTACTTGATCACTTCGACGTCCGACATGGCGATCAGTCCTTCATCGACCATGGCGTCGAGCGCGGGAATCAGCTTCCGAACCTTGTCCTCCACGTCCACGATGCTCACCATAATCGGCGCATCATGCGACACCGATAGGAGATGGGTTCGCCGGATGATTGTGCTGGCACCGTAGCCTTCGATCCCGCGATAAACGGTCGCGCCGGCGATATCTAGCTCTCGGCACTTCTCGACGATGGCCATGTAGAGAGGCTGCCCGCGCCATTTGTCGTCTTCTCCAAAATGAACACGGAGCATCTTGGCCTTTCCTTCGAGTTTCATGCCCGCGACTCCTTCCGCCGTTCCTCGCCCACGTAATCGTGCGTGTATTTGATAATATCTACGTCGGACAACACGACGAGACCCTGCTGCACCATTTCATCGAGCAACGGCGTCATCTTCCGTAGATTCTCCTCAGTGTCGATAACAGAAAGCACGATCGGACAATCGTGAGGCAAGCTGAGCGCGGAGCCCTTGTGCATGCGCCGGTTTGCGCCATAGCCAAGAATTCCTTTGTAGACGGTGACGCCAGCTACGTCGTTGGCGCGCAGAGCCTCGACGATAGCCTTGTACAGCGGCTTCTGGTGCCATTTGTCGCTTTCTCCCACATACACGCGCATCAGCTTGGCCTTGCCTTCCCGCTTCAGCGCGGGCGCCGGTTCCCCCCGAAATTCCGACTCCTTCGCTAACTCCGCAGGCTTGACGACGGTGGTGTCTTGTACTTCGATCAGTCCGGTGCCCGCCATTTCATGCAGCTTGGGCAGCAGCTCGTCGACCTTTTCGGGACTCTCGATGAATTCGATCTTGATCGGCAGGTTTTCCGTCAAGCGCAGAATGCGCGTGCTGTGCAGGTGATGGTCCGCGCCGAATCCCGCCATCCCTCTCACTACGTTCGCCCCGGACACTTGGTGATAGAACAGGTAATCGAGTATCGCGGTATAGAGCGAATGGCCGTGATATTGGTGATCCTCGCCCACATAAATGATGACCTTCTTTGCCGGTCCAACTTTCAGCATGGTGTCTCCTCTCCAGGAATACCTCGCTGGCAAACCAGAAATTCCGCAACACGACCAAGCACGCCACTTCCCGCATGCTGCCCTGCCGAGCCTGGACCGCACACTTCAGAAGGTCCTCCTCAAGCTCGTCCGCTGTTCTCCCCAGAACTTTGTCCACAACTATGCGCGCCTTCGCCGGCAGTCTAAGCGACAACCGGCTCGCATGCCACAAGCACAGCGTGCCGCTCCGCCTCATCCACATCGTGAAAGACGGCATTTTCATCTGCTCGACCAACTCATCGAGCCGCATCGCTTCCTGCTGACGCAACTCGGCTCAGAAAGCGAACGTCCTTGCTTCCACGGCCGGGCACTTTCGACGCTCGGTCAGAACCTGTGCATAGATTTCGGCCGCCAGGGTCGCAGGTGCCGAACGCGCCAGCAACCAGGCATGGTGGTTGCAGAGGTGGCTTGCCTTTGCCACGCCGGTCATCTCCACCAACCGCGCCTGGTGATGACGCAGGACCGTGCAGACGAGACACGCGCCATGGGCTGCTGCTTCCGTCATGGGACCGTTCGAATGGCTTTTGCTTCATTCATGCGCTCAACCTCTCCACAATTACGCCAAGGCACACCGCAACAAACCCCACGAAAACGCTGAGAACGACATTCAGGAACGCGATGAGAAGTTCCCCGTCCTGAATGACGCGAAACGTCTCGTATTCAAACGTGGAAAACGTGGTGTACGCGCCAATGAACCCGATGGGGATCAGATACCTCCAGTTCGGGCCCCAGTGCGTTCTTTCGGCAAGAATCGTGATAATGAAACCGATCAAAAACGACCCCGAGCAGTTGATGAGGAATGTTCCGTAGGGAAATCGCGTGCCCATCTTCGAGCTGACGCAACCGCCCAACCAGAAGCGCGCAATCGCACCCAGAAATCCTCCAACTCCTACCACCAGGCATTTCCCCATCGCTCCTCTCTCGTGTCGCCCTTAGCCTTGCAACCCTTTGCTCTTGCCACTCCCCGCTTAATCCGATGAACCGATGGAAACGCCAGTCTCCGTCGAGATCTCGCCCAAATCACGTAGATTATTCAAAACCGCGCTCTTGTCGCCGTCTCCCGGTCCGGAAACGTTCTGCGCCCTTTCCGCTTGCGCGCGATACCCGTCTGCAAACGAAGCGAAGCGTTTTTCAATGACGTTCACCAGAGAAGAATTCCATTCCCCAAGTACACCCGAATAGATGGATAACGTCTCAGACAGAGGCTTCTCGAGGCGCGCATTCACGGCCCGCCGGGCGCTCGCACGCAAGACAGTTTTCCCAAACATGCCCCTCCACAACGGAGTAGGAAACCCAAGGTCGCGCGCAGCAGCGAAATCGAAAACCGGCATCGCGCGAATGACGGATAGGAATTCTTCCTCGGACGGCCCGTTCGGCATTTCCAAGGCTTTGGCGGCCCGTTCCAACTCGGAGTGAAGATCGCGCGCCAGGCTCGCGATTTCCTCGTGGTAGAGCTTCGCCTGCTGATGCACGTCCAACACAATGCTCTGGAAAACAACCAGGCCCTGATCAGCGCGATCGCCGTCTTCGGTCCACTGTTCGGTCAATCGAATGGCTGCACGTTCGAGCAATAATTCACTGGCTCTTCCCAACGCACGAATGTCTTTTTCCAGTCGATTTCGTGTTTCCGCTATCCGTCCAGTGGCTTTCCGCAGGCTGGCCTCAATCTCATGAATCTTTTCCTGGCCCGTACCCGAAAGCCCCCGGCTCCTCCGCACTTGCATCGTCAGCGCCGCGACGACCGCGTCACGAAGGGCTCCCACTTTGCGCCGCACGGATGCCGATTTGAGTTCCCGGCAACGTTCGTATAGCGGCAGGATTTCGGCCATAAACCATTGATCAAGATTATTTCGTCGCTCCGCAATCGCGCTCACCGGATGCACCTCCAGGTCGATGCGGTATTCGTCCGCGATGCTCTGCCGCACGTATCCGACCATGCGCTCCGCATCCTCGGCAGAAAGCAGGTCCGCTTTACTCAGGAGCACCTGCACACGGATACCCGCCCGATACAGCGCTTGAATCGTTTCCAGGTCTTCCTGAGTAATCGTGGAGCCCGCATCGATCAGCACCACACCCAAATCACAACTTGGCAGGTAGGCGAGGGTCTCTGCGGCACCCGTTGTGGCTAGCGAACCGAGCCCCGGCGTGTCCACGAGCGTGACACCTTCGCGAAGCCGCTGCGAGGGCAGATGCACGACCATGCGGGCCACTCGCTTCTGGTTGTTCGGGTTTCCTCGTTCGCTTGCGAATTCCGCCAGTCGGGCAACATCCATTGTTTCCGCGGACCGTTCGGCGTACCACACCGTGAGCAACGGCGTCTGGTGATAACGCAGGCGCGTCGGCACCGTCGTGATTGGGGTAACGCCCACCGGCAAAATATCTTTGCCCAAAATTGCATTTAGCAAGGAGGACTTTCCCGAACTCACCCTCCCGAACACGGCGATTTCGAGACTTTGGTCTTCCAGCTGGTCCGCGATGCTCGCAATGGTGCTACGAAATTCCACCAGCCCACGCTCTCTGACAACGCGTTCGATCTTGGCCAGGAGTTCCAGTTCGCCCGAGGTTTGTTCGAGCCGTTCGAGCCGCTTGCGCAGGTCTTGCCCCGTATCCTCCATCAGGTACCGATTCAAACGTTCGACCAAGCCGCGAAGTTCTGCACTGATTCCTTCTAGTTCTGTGGCCACTTCGGAAGCTACCTCACCATATCCCTGCATGTACCGCGGCCGTAACTCTTCAAGGGCGATGTCTATCGTCGTCAATGCCGTGTAGACCGCTCGACTGGTTGGAACCCAGGCCCCTGGGCGTGGAATTCCTTGGCCGTCGAGAACGCGCGTGAGCTGTGCTCGAATCCGGGAAAGATAGTCCTCGATCGTTCTTTTCTGCATTGGCGTAATGTCTTGGATATAGCGGGGAAAGGCCGCTTTCGATGATGCAGAATGAAGGATCTCTCCGATTTCGCCGATCACTTTGTCCACATACTGGCAAGTCACAGTGAGACCACGCGCCTGAAACTCGTTCAGGCTCGACGGGGCTTTACAGTCTTCAGAGGTCATGCCGCCCTCACAATCACAGGCAACCGGTTCTCGACGATCCGCCGGAACGTCTTGCTTTCTTTCTCGAGTAACTGCTTCGCCGCCGACATGTTGCGAAGGGCTACCAATATCTGGTCGAGATGCGTCAGACAAAAACGGCGATGGGCGTTCCTGTTTCCGTTTGCTCCTGCGCCCAAGCGGTCCGCCATGAGCAGCCTAGCTCTAGCATCACGGCATAGACCACGGCGACCGAAGTTGTCGACAAGGCTACGCCCGCCAACCAGCTTGAACGCACCGTCCAGTGCAGAACGTAGTGCGCAATGGCGGTACATCCGAGACACGGGCTGATGAAGCCTACGAGGCCGACGACGGTCGCTTCTTTCCATTTCGTCCGGAAAATGGCGGGGTCCAATTCCGCACCGGCAAGAAACATCAAGACGATGGCGCCGGTTCCCGCGAGGAACGTAATCCATTCGCTCTTTCCCCCGAGCCCCGCAGTGCCCACGAGCGCGCCAATGACGAGCTGAGCTACGGTTCCGACGACGATCTCAGTCAGTGCGGTTGAAATCTTGAACCAGATGGCCAGCAGCGTGGCAATGAGCGCCAGACCAACCCACACGGAAGCCAGGACCCACACGTTTCCCATGGGCTACCTCGTTTCGGTTGTTTGGGATTCTTGCCGGTGGACATGACTCCGCGACAAGAATCCTTGTCAGGAGTCATCATCTGTCCGGCTAACGGTAGGACAGCGGTTAGTGGCGAACTCCTTCGCCTGATCGCATTGTAGCAACTTGCAAGGCCAAGTCAATGTGCCTT
>CAWCIG010000014.1:0-102894 GCA_963795535.1 Candidatus Acidiferrales bacterium | reverse complement strand
GCGGTTTCCGGAAAAATGCGTATCTGTACTGGGACTCGAGAGATCGTCGAGTAGACTGTAGTCCCTGCTCCACCAGAAATCGAAATCCAGGCTCAGTGCGTCACGCTTCTTTTGCACGTCAAACGCATGCCTTTGTCTTCCTTACCGACTTTTCGGATACGGTCTACGCCACTGTCTTGCCGCGCTTCCTCCAAATTGTCCTTCAACCTCGGAAGTGTTCAGTTGTGGACAGACACGACTTCAGCAGAAGGATAGACGTGGGCTCAATGCACATCGACCCCTCGGCCTGCGACATTCTTTGACCTAACCGTTGACAATGTCGCAGCTGTCTTATTAATGTCGCGAAATACTGTAGAAACAGAATGTCAGGAAGGTCACCGCGGCAATAAATCCAGCTATCAATAGTAAAATCTTGATCTGTACGTCCGAAATCAGTTTGCGCTGTACTATCCAGTAACCCATACTAGCCCCTTTCGACAACAATTTTGCGGCCCGAGTCCTTTATTTCTCGAACCCCGCGGGGACTGCAACGGTAACGAGTGAGTGAAGATGAAAAGAACGGCGAGATAACCGATCATGTCCGACCCGCCCAGACCGGACAGCACCGCTCTTTCCCGCCGTTCAATGAAGAATCATAGAGAGGATTGAAAGTGACTGCTGTTCAAAATCGGACAGTTCTGTGGTACGTTTCCGCGAATAACCATCATACAACTTGGCTTCTCCTTTGCGCTCACCCTGAAAAATCGACAGGCGGGACCTGAATCTATTTCACCCTCGTCACTAATTCGTGCCACGGTTCCGTCTGCGGATCCCAAGTAACGAGGCCTTAGTACTTCGCCTAGTTAATCGGCCCTATTGTGGACTCGCCCAAGCAGCGCATAATACTGACGGGTGAGGATGCATGCCAACCTTCGAAGTCCACTATTCGTTTACTTGTCCGGTCTGCTTCCAACCTAATGCGGGCCGAGAGGACATTGTTGCCGATGACACGTCGCTGCAAGACAGCATACAGTTGCCCCTGCAAGTTGCTCGTATTGCGATAGGAAGCTGCCTCGCAATTATTTTGTGAGCAGAAACGTCCGAGAGAAACTCTCACAGGCTTATTTCGCCCTCGTCATCAACTCGTGCTGCCCTTCTGCAGAATCAAGCGCAGTTGCTCCAGCGCAACGTCTTTAACAGCGTTCTTTGGCACGATCAATGCGTTGGTAGCATGTCCTGTGGTAGGGAGGCCCGTCCGCCCACGGGCCTTTTTCATTCCAGCCCGTGTTTCAGTTCAAAAATGTAGTCGGGATCGTTGAAGGGCTTGGCGATGCGGAGGCGCATCGGATGGATTCGAGGGAGCACGGCTGATTCTAGCATTCGTGGTCGCATGAGCCGGGGCACACGCCACACATTCCGGTTATGCGACTAGTGTTGTGCGCTGGTGGTAGACTCCTCCTCAACAAATGTCAGAGCTTGAGAAGCGCGCCCTGACCAGCTGGATTCGCCGCAAGATGCAACGGCGCGTTGATCCGAGGATTTTGGCTGAGCGAACAGACCACGAGCTTTGCTGCAATACTTTCAAAAGATCGAGGACAAGAAAATGCCGGTGGCACCGAACGCCGCCGCAGACGCGCGCAACGCGTCATGACCTCACATTGAACTCGCTAAAATGCGGCGGCGAGCAAATGGAATTCACTTGCCTTGTTACGGCTGACGCGGTGGTCCGATGAGCGGTACACGAACGGCTTCGCCATTCCTAGAAAACCGTCAGGCCGTTGCCACCGCATAGAGTCAACTTTGCCTCCCCGCCTTTGTCGAAACAGGAAGAAGGATTCTGCCAGTTGTTCGCGACCCAGACGTTACCGGCTGGATCGAAGGCAATGTCGGTCAACATCTGCATGTTCCCGCCAACATAGCCGCTCGGAGGTGAGATCGGAGAAAAGAAACTGTAGCATCACAAAGACCGCAAACGCGAAGCGAACGCGCAAAAGGCCGGGAGTTTGGCAGACGTGTGCATAGAGCAGCGCTTGATCCACTCAGAACAACCAGGGGCGGAGATTGTCAGCAGTATCGACGAAAAGGTGGAACTGCCTCGAAGAATATAGGAGTGACCTTTGAGGATGCCAAGTTACCGTTTAGACGCGGCTAGGTGTGTTAATCACTCCTGGCCTCGCCCCCCTGCCATCTACGATCTGTTTCGAACCGCGCTGACCCCAACCCTTCTACTCGCACGCGCGATAAATCCGCCGATGCCCAAAAACACGAAACGTCCCAGCCGTCATCGCGGTGACGGTATTAGCCATACACGCTACCCAGCGTGTCGAAGTTAAAGGTGAACAGGTGCTTCGCAGCCCGTTCAATCATCCCAAATGCAAATGCCGCGATTACGAATTGTCGGATTGAGTCCTATCTCTTTACAGATTAACCGCGTATGCTTCGTCTCGACGGTTGATGGGGTTGATGACTGACGTTCCCACTCAGGTCACCGTTGCCAGTCCGCCAATTCGTTTCAGCCCCATCTTTGCGGCGATCCTTTGAAAACCGTATTTCTGCGTTTCAAGCACTGCACGAGAGCAGATATTATCGAACGGCAATCTATTCACCTGAAGGATTTTATCGAATGGGTCGATTACTTGGATGATGCGAGTGCGGACGACATGCCAGCCGTCGAAAGGGTCCAACAGCGATTAAGGCAGGAACTGGTCTGGAAACAGAATTGACTGCGAAGCCCAGCGATCCCAAGCAACGGGTGTGGGCCATCAGCATCAAAAAGTAGTGGGTGGCCGCAACCGCAAAAGAGACCACACTATTATAGCTGGGAAATGGCTGCTTTCCCAGTATGTCGATGGAGCACTCACGCCCCTATCCAAGCCCTTCAGATCGAAACAACCCGCAGAGAAAGCACCACTGAAATACCCGGAGCGGGAACGCAATAACATTGCCGTTGGCGTAGTCCGTGAGTTATAACGAAAGGCGGAGTGGGCGGCGGCTCCGCCCAAGAAATTACGCAGTGGCCGTTTTGGCCTTACCGTGATCTTCGACATGCGCCTTAGCTGCTTCTCCAGCATGGTGCATCGCGTACTCGTGGTGACCTCGGGCCAGGTGTGCATGATGCGCTGCGGTCTCATGTTTTCCTGATTCATGGTGTCTTGCGGCTTCTTTGTGATGTCGCGCCGCCTGTTCGTGATGCTCTGCCGCCTTGCGGTGATGCTCGATCGCTTTTATCGACATAAATCCCTCCTGCTGACCGATGAAAGTTACCGGGGTATTCGCAACCTGTGGGCTGGGTTTCGACTTGGACTTGGGCGGAGCCTCAATGTACACCCGGCACCATCGCGCTGCAATGCTCTCATGGTGTATTTTCCACTTTCTCCAAATTAAGACCCCAAGGGCCAAGACCGTGCGGCACGCACTCCTCCTTCTAGCTCGACACGTGGCAGATCACGATCAGTATTCCAATGCCGGGACACGCTGAAGTAACCATGCGAGTCGTCTTTGATGGGTTCCGGCCCTGCTGCCCACTGTCTCCGCGATTCTTCCCTATCTGTCACTTGTGACAATTGTGCTCGGATTCCGCTCTGAGTAGGCTTCGCCATGGAGGACTTAGCCGCTCCCCTCCATCTGAGGTCCCGTTGTCTAATCAATGGCCGTTCAGCAAAGGAGTAGACATGAAAGCGTCTATCAAGAGGTCCTTCATTGTGGCAGTACTCTTCGGCACTCTCGTAGCGGTAGGAGCCAGAGCGCAAGGCGGCCCGGCCTTGACCTTCAAGGTTTCGGGGCCTTTTATCGCAGGCGATACCAAATTCCCTGCAGGAACGTACACGATTCGCCAGGAACCGGAATCCGATGAAGAGTGGGACATTTCCAGTGACTCCAAAGCGCTCAGCGCCTTCCTCGCCACCTATCAAGGAGACCCAATCGCATCAAGCCAAAAAGTGGAAGTGACGTTTCAGAAATACGGAAACACACTGATTTTGAAGGGATTCGCGATTCCCGGACTTCCAAAGAACTTCGTCGTGCAAGAAAGCTATGCCGAGAAGAAGGCGGCCAAAACTGGGAATCCGACGAAGGTAACCGCGCCCGCAGAAAAGAAGTAAGGTTGGGGATTACCCTAGAGCTTGCTTCCCCGAATGACGCTTCGTCGTATTCGTTTGGAGTTCCTTTATCTCTCAGGGGCTGCACGCGCCCTTATCGGAAGCAGCTTCGCTTCATCTCGCGACCCTATCGCTTTGATAGACTTCGTAGCCCCTCCTCTACCGGAGGGCACAAATGGCTGTCGGTTTTGAATCGGAAGAAATGCATCTGCGCAGACTGCGCGAACGATTGCCAGCGATGTCTGACGAAGCGCTAATCGCATTTGGCAAACATTCCCGACAATTGTGCGGGATTCGCGTTAGCGGCACACCTGACCCGTATAAACTGCAGCTAGAGGAACCGCGCAAGGAATAGCGAACACGATACCCGACGGGTGGCTAAAGAATGCAAAGTCGGCAAGATCGTCGTCAAGCTGCGGAATCAGAAAATTGATTTTGCACGGCGGGCACTAGCTTGGATCGAATCACAAATTCCAACGGTCACTGTATTCTTTGACGATGGATGGCTGCGCCTTTCGGGTAATGCTCGTCCACTTGGTCGTCGCGCCCTATGTCCATGCACAACCAGCCGTGCAGTGAACAGCGAAATTGATATATACTTTCGGTTCCTGCCAACTGACATGATTTCCGACTGAGGTCGCCTCGTTTGCTTGAGACCCGCTACCGTGTACTCGCGATTTGCAGCCATCCAGTTCAGTACATGGCCCCTATCCTCCGTCGCATGACGCAGCACCCTCAATTGGACCTCTCCGTGGCCTATTGCACACTTCGAGGCGTGAAACCCGCCCATGACCCGGACTTCAACATCACCGTGAAATGGGATATTCCGCTGCTCGACGGCTACAATTGGCAAGAGATCCCCAATCGTGGCTCAGGCGCCGAATCTTTCTGGGGCCTTCGTAATCCGGGGCTTTTCAAACTCATACGAAGAGGGAAATTTGACGTCGTCCTTTGTTACCTCAGCTATTTGTGTGCTTCCTTTTGGATTTCCTATTTCGCCAGTCAGCGCGCTGGGACCGCATTTATTTTCGGAACGGATGCTTCCAGCTTGGCTCCGCGAAATGGCAAGTCGTGGAAGACCCTTCTGAAACGCGCTTATTGGCCGAAACTTTTTTCTCTGGCAGATCAGGTCATCGTTCCCTCGAGTTCCACGCGCGATTTAATGCTCGCGCTTCGTATTCCTCCGGAGCACATCACCCTCACCCCCTATTCGGTCGACAACGACTGGTGGATAGCCCAGTCCGACAAAGTGAATCCCGCCGCAGTTCGTGCGGAATGGGGTGCAACGCAAGACACCTTCGTGGTTCTATTCTGCGCGAAGCTGCAGCCATGGAAGAGGCCGCTGGACCTGCTGCGCTCCTTCGCCCAGGCCAACCTTCCCAACGCCCTCTTGGTTTACGCTGGCGAAGGGCTGCAACGTCAGGAACTGGAAAGGGAAGCGAGAGCTCTGGGAGTAGCAGACCGGGTGCGTTTCCTCGGATTCAAGAACCAATCTGAGTTGCCTAGCGTGTACACGGCCTCCGACCTGATGGTGTTGCCGTCTGATTACGAGCCCTTCGCGGTTGTGGTCAACGAAGCGTCCTGTTGCGGCTGCCCCGTGGTCGCCAGCGACCGTGTAGGCGCGGCCCCCGATTTGATTGCTCCTGTCAATCCCGGCCTTATCTATCCTTGCGGAGATGTGCAGGCCCTTGCGAAACTCCTCGGTGTACTACGGGTTGATGGTGATCGCCGCAAGATGTTGGGGCACGCGGCACGGCGGCGAATGCTGACGTGGTCACCACGCGAGAACATTGCGGGAGCTGTGGATGCCATTCAACATGCGGTGGCGAGGAGAAGGAACGAGGGACCCCCGGCCGCCTCTCCGAAGAAGTCTTCTCCCACTACCCCCTAAGGCCCTCATCTGCTCTCACTCTTTCCCCAAGTGGACCTTCTTCGTGGATATGTCAAAAGCAGGGCTATGGTGCTAGCGAAGAGGACCTCGTTGCCGGTTGGCTGCGCCCGGCCCCCTCGGTCTATCAGGAACCTTTTTATGCCATTAAGGAAATAGTTCTTTATGGGGGCGCCCAGAACCAGAGTGCAAACACTCACACAGGTGTTGGTCACTTGGCTCCAAGGTGTGTCTCATCTCAAGAAGAGAAATCGAACACACTCACTGTTGGTTCTGTTCATTGTGTTTATTCCTTTTCCCGCCGCCAGCCTACGAGGGCAACCTGCCCCAACTCCGCCTCAACGCCGGGCGAATGAAGTTGTCTTGCTATCGCTGCAAGCCCTGGATCCTCGCGTCGAGCACCGTCAACACGTGAGAGAAGGACTGATTGGAAATTTCGGTTCGGACCTCGACGTAGAGAAGGGGCTCCTCGATATACAGATGAACATTGTCCGAGAAACCGCCAAATTTGGCCCTGTCCTTCTAGTGGCTCCCGATGAGACAACAAAAAACGCCGTCCATCAAAGGTGTCAGGAGTTTCAGATTTGCGAACTGTTCAAGATCGGCCAAGTCCGCATTAAAGTTGTGCCCCATGAGGGCGTATGGATCCGTGACTTCGGCCCGCAAATAGAGGCAGCCGGAGATTCCGCCTACGTCGTCCATTGGCGATATTTCGATATTCGAACAGAAGAGGCCAAGCGAGAGAAGCAACAGGAATTGGAGACAGCACGGCTAAGGTTGCTCGAAACCCGGCAAGAAGAGGATAAGCCGGACGCCTTTTCTCAAGAGCCGACGCCGGAAGCTCGCAAGGCCGCGATTTCCACCATTGACGATAAGCTTTATCTCCTGCGAGAGTATTCCGAAATTCTGAGTGAAGTTTCGCCGCAACGTTCCAACGACGAGAACTCCGCTTATGACATTGCGGACGCGGTCCTCGCCGCTCCTGATTTCAACTACAAAAGCTCGGCGGTTTCGCTCGACGGAGGAAATCTTCTCAAGCTGGAAGATGGCCGCTGCCTCACAACCCGGGTACTCCTGTCTCGCAACAAGGATCAAAACATCAATGTCGACCAGGAACTCGAGAAACTCGGCGGCTGCAAGGATGTCACCTATCTCGATCCTCTGCCCGGTCCAGTCATCGAGCACATCGATATGTTCACGCTTCCAGTCGGTGGCAATCGTATCCTGCTGGCCTCCTACGACCTCTCCTCGCCGTTCGCGGCAGAGTATTGGAGCCAATTGAACGATGCTGAACGCGATTTGGCTCTGAACGCCGATCTGGCCATGAAATCGGATGCCGAACGGCTCACGCATCTCGGCTACGACGTGGTCCCTGTCCCTTCGCCGTTTCCAAGAATTCCCGCGAATGGCCACACTTACTACCCCAGTATGCTAAATGCATTAGTACGGACAGGCAGCGACGGATCCAGACAGATTCTTGGCCCATCGTATAAGGATTATGAGCCGGACGTACAGTCCGCAGCCTTGCAACAGATTCACGCCGCATTTGGTCCCAATACACAAATTGTCACCATCGAGGCCACGGCGGCAGCGAAGTCCCAAGGGGCGATTCATTGCTTAACCTTACCTGTGCCGTTGCGTCTGTCCATTTTCAGCGATCCCGACGACGCTGCGAGGCGAACCGAATCTATGGCCCGGAAAGAACAGCTTGATCGGGATGCAACCGCGCAAATTGCTTCGGAGATTCCAACCGCCGGACTGCAAGGTTCATGGGCAATTCTGCAGCAGGATGAACAATCAGACGAGGCTCCGATCGAGCTCTACCCGCAGAGAATTTTCTTCGGTAAGAGCGAATTTCAGAAAGGCGTATTCGATCAGTTGGAATCGCAGGGGACCTACTCGATTGACAAGCGAGATCTCACTTCCTGGTCAGTCCGTCTCGTGTTCGCGGATCAAAATGTCACGCCTGCCGCCGTTCAATGGCTCAGCAAAGATGAAGTGAAGCTATTTCTGGGGGACGGCGACAGCACTTTAATTCTAAGGCGAATCGCTGGCGGAGATGTGTCGCCATTCAAGCGACTCTCTCAGCAAGCTGGGAAGGGAATTGGCTCTCCCAATAAAAAACATCCAAGCGCCGAAAAGCCTGCGACGTCGAGGGGACAACCGCCTCCTGCCTTGGAGCCGATTCAGCCGTAAACAAGATCTACGTTGTTTTTGAAAATTTGCACCTGCGTGAATCTCTGCTCACCTTTCAGTACTATTCTCCTTCCGCTTCATGTCGAGTTAGGGAGCCGCAAATTCATGAGAATGTCATGTGGTCGCTGCGCCGTTGCTGTCGCAATCGCGCTCATTTCTCTTCTCAATTGTCCGGCAAGAACCATTGCCGACACCGGCACTCAGAATTCTCAGGAAGCGGCCAAGCTGAATCGTCGCGGCCTGGAGCATCTCAACAGGAAGGAATACGACCAGGCCGCAGCAAGTTTTCGCGAAGCGCTCCAGCTCCAACCCGAGTCGCCGGACACGCTGGACAACCTGGGCAGAGCTCTCGAGGCCAACGGCAAAGACAGCGAAGCGATTGCCGACTTCGACAAAGCTATCCAACTAGCCCGGCAGAATGCTGCCGCGTACGCCGACAAGGGCCTCGGTCTATTTCACGAGGGAAAATACGAAGACGCAGCCGCCGCCTACCGCCAAGCGCTAGAACATCACAAGAATTTCTCCGAAGCGCAAAATGGCTTGGGAGCTGCACTTCTTCATCTCGGCAAGAATGACGAAGCCATTGCGGCGTTTCGTTCTGCAATCGCCAGCAATCCGAAAAACGCTGACGCTCTGGGCAATCTGGGCTCCGCGCTGCTCTCGGAAAATAAAGCCGGAGAAGCCATGCCCTTTCTTCGCAAGGCGCACACGCTGCGGCCAGACGTGCCGGAATTCCTGGAAAATTATGCGCGCGCTTTGGACGAAACCGGCCAAACGCACGAAGCCATCGCTGCCTATCACAAGCTGACCACCAAGCATCCCGATCAGCCTTCGGCCTGGGCGCAACTCGGTCATGTCTATTACAAGTCCAAACGCTACGACCAGGCCGCCACCGCTTTTCAGAAGAGCCTGACACTCAAGCAGGATCAGCAGGATGTCCTCCTGGCCCTCGGTCAGACGCAGGTCGATCAAGGCAAACTCCCGGAAGCCATCCAATCGTTCGAAGAGGCGCTAGCTCTCAAGCCGGACGATTTCTACGCTCTTTATAATTTGGGAAACGCATATTACGCGCAGAAGGATTACGCCAAGTCCGCTGGCTATTACGAAAAGGCCTTTGCGCAAAAGCCGGACTTTCCCGATTCCCTTGTTGGCCTTGGCGCCAGCCAGTTAGCCGCCAACAAATTTGACGCCGCCATCGCCACTTATCAGAAACTGATACCCATGAAGCCGGACGACGCCAATGTCCGCTTCAACGCCGGCACTGCTTTCTTCAGCGCGGGAAAATTTCAAGATGCCGCTGCCAATTATCGCGAAGCCGTCCGCCTGCATCCTTCTTTCGCGCATGCCCACTATAATCTCGGCATGGCGTTGCTTCGTCTGAACGATACCAAATCCGCTCAAGCGGAATTTGCCGAAGCAAATCGCCTGGACCCAAGTCTCAAGCCTCCGACTCCGGCAAAATAGGCGGAACTCAGTCAATCTGGGGCTGGAACTCCGATCTGCTCATTGCCGCTTACCCTAGCGCGCAGGACCTTTCCCCAACTTCGAAGCGACGTCTTGTTGTTCCTTTTCTTCTTTCTGTTTTAGCTCGCGCACCTTTGCAAATTCTTTTTGCGCGGCGGCCTCGTCTCCCATCAGGCTATACACGCGCCCCATCCGGAAATGCGCGTCGGCCTGCTTGGGATCCAGCTTTTCCGCCTGCCGCAGCGCCGCAAGCGCCTCCGGATATTGTTTTTGGTCCACAAGGATACTCGCCAAATCCATATACGCCATGCGGACGTCATCGCGTAATTGAGTCGCCTCTCTCAGCAACTTCAGCGCTTTTTCCGGATTTTCCTTCTTCATCGCAATATCGCCCAGGTACGTCAGCGCCTGCGCGTTCTTTGGGTCGATCGCGAGTTCCGCTTCGAATGACGCCATTGCATCGTCATACTGATGCGCCTTCCAGTAAAGATACCCAAGTCCAAAATTCAGGTTAGGTTCTTGAGGCGCAATCTTTACCGCCGCCTGAAATTCCGCGATGGCTTCCTCGGTCTTGCCCTCGCCATCCAGGGCTTCCCCAGTGAAAATATGGACTGCCGCGGAATTCGGGTTAAGGTCCTGAAGTTTTTTGAATTCTTTCAACGCGCACGGATATTTCTTGGCCAGCAGGCAACTTTGCGCCAGAGTTTGGTGCAATTCCGCGTTGCCCGGGTCGGAGGCGACGGCTAACGCCAGATACTTCGAAGCCTCTGTGAATTCCTTCGCGCCATAACAACTGAGACCAAGAAGCGTTATCACCTGCAAGCTCTGCGGATCTGCCTCAAGCGCTGCATGCAACGGCGGGATTGCCGCTGCGAATTGTCCCTGCTTAAATTCCGCTAGTCCCAGATTCAACGGCACGCCAGGCAAGTTCGGGTTCAAGGCCAGGGCTTTCCGGTAAGCCTTGGCCGCCTCCGGATACTTCTGCTCCCTGGACAGTACAACCCCCAGGCTGGCGAACGCCCTGGCGTCATTTGGATTTTGCTGAATGACCGCCCGCCACGCTTGAGCCGCTTCCTCCAGCCTGCCTTGTTGCTCCAGCGCCGTAGCTTCCGCGGGGCTTGCACTCTGACCCTGCGCCCAGCTCGGCAACAACAGCGCGGCCCAGGCGAGCAGCCATCCTCGGTTTTTCTTCGCCCCGACCTGCCTCTGACTTTTTCCCATCCGCTTATTATCCTTGAACACAATAGCCTTGCAACCTCGGCCTCAACTGAGCGAACTCGTCCAGGTGTGCTGCGCAGATGGATCACGCTTTTGTGGAGAACGTTCTGCTTGACGCTTCCCGGAGCGAAGACTACTCTGGCCCTATTCCTGGGTGCAGTGAGGGCCCTCCATGAAGGTCCGCTTGCCGTCGCTCCTCGCGCGAGTTTCGCTTTTGGTTCTGATGGGCCTTTCTCTCTGTGCGCTTCCTGCCCTCCCGCAAGACAGCGCCGAGGAAGGCACCATGACCCGTGGCAGCCGCGCGGAGCTTGCCATCACCGTGCGAGACGCCTCGGGCGAGCCCATCACATCCACCGCCACCGTAAAACTGTACAGCAATGGCATGCCTATCGATCAGTCCTCGACGTCTCGTGGACGGGCCTTTTTCGTGGTTCGCGGGTTAGGTGACTTCAGCGTTGTTGTCGAGGCTTCGGGATATAAGACTGCACAAAAAGATGTCACTGTGTCTTCTCCCATCAGGGCTGAGGTGGACGTGACTCTCCAACGGAATATGGGTTCGAACGAGACTGCGGGTGTTCCGGCGGGCCCAATCCTCGCGCCCAAGGCCAAGGAAGCCCTGGTAAAGGGGCTGCAAGCCATGGGCGATAACAAACTGGACGAGGCCCAGAAGCATATCGGCGAGGCGATGAAGCTCGCTCCCGGCAATCCTGAGGTTCTGTATGTCCAGGGCATGTTGTACATGAAACGCAGCGATTGGGCCGAAGCGCAATCGGTTCTGGAAAGGTCCTCCCAGATCGACCCTAATCAGGGCCGTGTCTTTGTGGCATTGGGAATGGCGCTCTGCAATCAGAAAAAATATGATGAGGCTATCCCGCCGCTGGAAAAATCCCTTAAGTTGGAGCCTACCTCGAGTTGGGAAACACAATGGACACTCGCCAAAGCCTACTACTATCACCAGCAGTATGAGCAAGCGCTCGAGATGGCACA
Organism: Candidatus Acidiferrales bacterium; assembly: GCA_963795535.1. Taxonomy (GTDB): domain Bacteria; phylum Acidobacteriota; class Terriglobia; order Acidiferrales; family UBA7541; genus Acidiferrum. The sequence continues at coordinate 91,065 of CAWCIG010000014.1, read as the reverse complement.
GCAAGCACGGACTACAGCACATGGCTCCGCCCCGCAGGTGGAACTGCTCGTCGCACAGTGCTTTACTGCCGTTGGCCGCTACGAGGATGCTGCGCTGGTCCTCCGCCAATTTCTGAAGGCCAATGCAAACAGTCCGGATGCGGCCACTGCCAAGCGTTGGCTGGATGGTTTGGCCGCGAACGGAAAAATCCATGCGGTCAGCAATCCTACGCCGTAGTTTGCCGTCGAATCATGAAGTGAGGATAGTCTGGGCGTCTGGTGAGGAGTCGGACGCTGTCCGGTGCTTGCGTACTAACTTGCGAGTAGACCCGTGTTTTTAGGAGATGGTGGCTGGGTATTGCTTGATCGTGTTCAGCAAGACGTCTACCGGTAGAGGAAAGAAAAATGCGGCGTGGCGGGGGGTGATCCGCCACGCCGCATGGGTTAACGGCTACGGGAACCGCGGCTAGAACGTGAACTTCAGAGCCAGCTGGATTTCCCGGGGGTCATACGCATTGGTAATCGCGCCGAAGTTGCTGGCGCCGAGGTTGGTGCTGACGCCGCCGTTGAGGGTGTCGCCCTGCCATTGCGGATGGTTCCAGATGTTGAAGAACTCCGCGCGGAATTGCAGGTTGGTGCCGCGTTCTTCGTTGAACATGAAGTTCTTGAACAACGAGATGTTCCAGTTTTGCCGCCCTGGCCCGCGCACATAATTGCGGGGGGTATCGCCCCACAAGGTGCTTACTGACGTCCCTGCCGGCATCGTAAACGCCGCGGTATCGAACCACTCGTTGACGGTATGCGGGTTGTTCAGCGACCCCGAGACGTCGGGACGGTTGGCGCAGTTGGGAACGACGCTGCACACGTTTTGCCCGGTCACGCCGATATTCAGCGGTGCCCCGGTGATGGCCGTGACGATACCAGAGACTTCCCAGCCCCCGAGCGTTGTCTTCAGCAGTTTGTTGCCGCTGTTCTTCAGCAATGGAACCTGATACACGAAGTTGGCAAAGAAGTTGTTGCGGATGTCGAATGCCGACGGTCCGTAATCATACTTCCATCCCTCATAGGGGTCGGACACCGGATACAGATCACCTCCGCTACCCGAACTGTTGAACGAATCGTTCGTGTGCGAATAGGTGTAGCCCACCTGGTAGGTCAGGTCGTTCTTCAGCGTGCTGCCGCGGAACGAGAACTGCACCGAGTTGTAGTCGCTGTTGGCCTCGTTCAGCGCCATCTTCACGCTGTTATAGCCGAGGTACGGCACGTTGCCATTGTAGGTCTGTGCCAGCGCGCTGCTCGTGATCATCCCCGGCAGCAGGCCTTCTGGCACCAGGTTGGTCTCCGTGTAGTAGTTCTGGTGGCGGTTCTGGCTGCCCACATAGGTCACCGACAGCACCGACTTCCCGATGGAGTGCTGGATGCCCATGCTGAACTGCGTGCTTCGGGGAGACGCGTAATTATTCTGGTTCATGCCTACGATGCTGCTCACCGGAGTCGATGCCGCCACCGTATTGCCCGTCAGGACGCTGGTGCCGGGATTCGACAGCAACACGTTCGGGAAGCTCACGCCCGCTGCAAACGGAACGTTGCCCGCCATGTTGTACACGTCGTTGCCCTGCACGCGTTCGTACATGATCGCGTAGCCCCCACGGATCACCGTCTTGCCCGAGCCCGTCAAATCGTAGGCAAAGCCAAGACGCGGTCCAAAGTTTTTCCAAGCGCCGTTCACGCAGCCGGCGGGAAGTCCACTCTCCCCGCAGATGCCGACGCCGTTCAAATACAGGGGCAACCCTGCCAAAATCGGGTTCGGGCTGATCCCCAGTCCCGGACTGGTGGGACTAATGGATTGATCCCCGGTATTCAGGACCGCGGCATTCGCTGGGTTATACAGGTTGGGATAGAAATTGGACATGACGTTGTTGGCTTCATAGGTATGCGGAATGCCATCCCACCGCAGTCCCAGGTTCAAGGTCAGCCGGTTGTTCACGCGGTAGTTGTCCTGTATGTACAAGCCTACCGAAACGTTGTTCCAGTGGCCGGAACTCTTGACCGCGTTCTCGGTGTAGTTGTTGGCATAGCCCAGCAGGTAGTCGGCAAAGTCATTGCCGGTGTAGAACCCGTTGAAGTTGTAGCCGCCTTCCGTGTTCTGGAACCAGTCCTGCACCTTCTTGTACAGCAGCCAGTCACCGCCAATCTTCAACTGGTGCCGCCCTTTGGTCCAGGAAACATCATCGCGAAGCTGGTAGCTGTTCGCCACGTTGTTCCACGGCGTCCAGTTGGCCGTGTATTGCGATCCCGTGCTGCCACCCAACTGGATCGAGGGAATGCGGTTTTCCGCGTTCGGCCCGTCAAAGTAACGGTTGAACGTGAAATCGCTTGGCGCGCTAACCAGGCCAAACGGCGTGATCGCGATGCGGTTTCCGTTGTAACTGAAGGAAGCTTCGTTAACCACGTTCGGGCTGATCACATACGCCGCGTGCACGACCGCCGCGTAGGATGGGTTGCCGAAAGTGTTCCCAATGGATGGCACGTTGTCGCCGCTCCACATCGTCGTGCCATAGTTCTGGTTGACCTGTTCGGCCACGAAATGGCCGAAGATGGTGAACTTGTCCGTGACGTTTTCATCGATACGGACAATTTCTTCACGCACGTTCGTCGGCAAATTGTTGCCGCCCTGGAACTGTGCGCCGTTGTTCGGCGCCGGGAAGATGCCGCCATATTTCCCGCCGGCCGTCAGCAACGCCTCAGCGTTCGGGTTCAACAGGCTCGCTGGAATGGCGTTGTTCGTAAACGGCTGGAAGACCGGGTTCTGGGCCGCGGTTACTTTCGTATTCACCGAACAGGAACCGCTCGCTGTGGGAGTGCTGAATGTCTGACCCGCATTTTGGAAAGCGGTTATCAGCGCCGGCGAAAGTTGATTCTCGCAGGGCACGTGCAAGCCCGAGTTCGGAATCACGTTGCCGTTCACATCCTTGGAGTTCGCGGGCAGCGCGTTGGCAAAGTCTCCGCCGTAAGTGCTTGCTTCAGGAACGGTCACGTTCAGGGTCTGCCCCTGAATCAGGCTGCGCCATTCCATGTTGTAGAAGAAGAATGTCTTGTTCTTGTTCGGGTTGTACAACTTCCCGAACGTCACCGGACCGCCCACGTTGAAGCCGTACAGGTTGTAACGGAGCTCGGCCACCGACTGCGGCACGGGGTTAAAGTAATTGCGCGCGTCCAAATCGTTGTTGCGGAAAAATTCCCACAACGAAAAATGGAATGCCTTGGTGCCAGACTTTACCGCCGAGCTGATCGTCCCGCCCGAAGAAAGTCCGTAATCGGCGCTGTAGTTTGAAGTGAGCGTCTGCGTCTCTGCAATGGCGTCGATCGATGGCGCGATGCTCGACGTGCCGCCCGACCCGCGATCGTAGTTCTCGCCGCCGTCCAGCAGGTACAGGTTGTGCCCCGGACGGTTCCCGTTAAAGCTCACGTTGGCGTTGGCGCCTACCGACGTCGGCGCCTGGAACGATGGCATCAGGTTCGCCGCGCCCGGCGTCAAAATAACATACGTGTAAATACTTCGGCCGTTTGTCGCCAGTTCCGACATCTGCGTACCCGTCGACAGCGAACTCACTTCGCTGCTGTCGGTCTGCACGGCGATGGCGTTCGATTCGACGGACACTGTCTCCGCCTTCGTGCCCATCTTCATCTGAAAGTCCACGCGAACGCGATCGTTCACGTTCAGCACTACGCCCTTGGACTCTTCCACTTTGAACCCGGAAGATTCCGCCTTCAAATCGTATGTGCCATTCGCCAATCCCGGTGCCACGTACTGACCAACATCGTTTGTGGTCATCGTACGTACCGCCCCGGTCTTGGTGTTCGTGATCGTGACGGTCACGTTCGGAACCACGCTTCCGCTCGGATCCGTCACCGTCCCCACGATCGTCGCCTCTTGCGCGCTGGTAAGGAATGCTGCTCCAAGAAGCAGTAAGGCTAAGACCACTAAGTGCGAAATCGAGAATCTCCTCAAAGCACGCACACAGCTTTGAGAATTACAGGATGAAACAAATTTCATTATTTGCCTCCGCCCCAGGCGGCTTAGCGTCGCCTGACGGCAAGTCAACCGCTGGATCTAGAAGATCTGGCCACCCAGATTCCTACGAGCGAGACTCCGGCAAGACACACCTTGCCCTCATCACGCATTGACCAGCACCTTGGCAGTTTTGGGAATAGAACCAGGCAAAAGCCTGTACTCGACCACCCCAAGCACCCTGCCCCTCCGCAATCGACCGACCTTAATTGCCAATTGCAGACATGGCATGACGGCGCAAATCGGACCACTTCGCGCTATCGACTACTCGCCTATGTACTCCCCAGCCGATATGTTGTCAAGTGTTCTTTTTCAGAATTTCGATGTTAAATATCGATTTTCTAGAGGAAAAACTCATGCTCACCGCTGGTAGAAAATTCCCTTTCCCTGCAATCTATTGAAGATGCAAAGGTTGTCAATATTGCTCCAAACGGCTTTTTCGACTTCGGACCGCGAACCAGGGGTTACCTATTAAGGCAGAATCGGAGCGGTTGCTTCCTTGGTGCGGTTCCTTCGATGCTTGTTCCCACGTCCTACTGGGTGTCAGACGCGCTCCTCCCGTCTCATATCGCGACTGCCCGAACGCGCTCAGGCAGCCGCCACATGCAATCGCCGAACCTCCTTTTCGTTTCTATCTATGAGAAAATGCGAAGGCACTTCATGGGAAACACTGCGGAGGAATTGTTGGTGCTTGTTCGTCATGTACGCATTGTTCGTGTCGCACTACTCCCGGTTCTCCTCCTTATTCCCCCGGCTGTTTCCGTTTCGCAAAATGTCCCATCCGTCGCCAAAATAAAATTCGCTCTCCATTCCTTGCCGTTTCGCGTGGAGTCCGACGAGACACTGAAAACTCCTCACGCCCCCGCAACTATGGCGGGCGGCGTCGCCGTGTTCGATTACAACAAGGACGGCCGGCCCGATATTTTTTTCACCAATGGCGCCAATATTCAGACACTCAAGAAAGATTCGCAAGAATTTTCCAACCATCTTTACCGCAATGATGGCAACGGCGTGTTCACGGATGTAACCAAGGAAGCTGGTCTGGCCGGCACCGGATACGACATTTGCGTTGCCGTCGGCGATTACGACAATGACGGCTATCCCGACATCTTCGTTGGCGGAGTCCACGGCAACACGCTGTACCACAACAACGGCGATGGAACGTTTAGCGATGTCACCGTCAAGGCCGGCCTCAATCATTCCGTCGATCCTGAATACGGTCCTCTCTGGACCGCAGCCGCTGCGTGGGTCGACGTCAACAACGATGGGCTTCTCGATCTCGTGGTTATCAATTACCTGCGCTGGGACTTGAAGAAAGAAAAGCTCTGCACCTTTGCGGGAGCGTTCGATTACTGTAGCCCCAAACTCTATCAAGGCCAACCCAATCAATTGTTCCTGAATCGCGGTAACGGAACCTTTGAAGATGCCTCGGAATTATGGGGCCTTCGCGATCACGTTGGAAAAGGCATGGGAGTGGGTGTTGCCGATTACGATCTGGATGGCCGTCCCGATCTATTCGTAACCAACGATACTTCCTACAACTTCCTGTTCCACAACACAGGGAAAAAATTTGAAGAAGTCGCCTTTCAACAGGGCGTGGCGCTGGTCGAAGATGGCGGATTTGTCTCGGGCATGGGACTGGATTTTCGGGACTTCAACAACGACGGTTATCCCGACATCGTCTTCGTTGCCCTCAACGACCAAACGTTTCCCCTATTCTTGAATAAAGGCGGAAAGGGCTTCGAAGAGGTGACGTATGCCACCGGCATGCGCAAACTTTCCCGCGCCATGTCCGGCTACGGACCGGGCTTGTCCGATTTCGATAACGACGGATGGAAGGATCTATTCGTCTCGCGCGGCCATGTGGAGTCCATCGACACGCCAACCTACCAGATCAAACAGTACAACACCGTTTTCCGCAATCCCGGTCCCACCGGACAATGGGAAGAGTTGACGGCGGAAGCAGGCCTCGGAGCCTCTCCGCCCGCGCGCCACCGCGGATGCGCATTCGGTGATTTCGACGGCGATGGCCGCGTCGACGTTGTGGTCACGGCTCTGGGCAGCAACGCGGAAATCTGGATGAATCGCTCGGAAAACTCGAATCACTGGTTGGACATCTTGTTGGAAGGCACCAAGAGCAATCGCGATGGCATCGGCGCGCGCATTAAGATCGTGACCTCGGCGGGCGCGCAATACAATCACATGACCACAAGTGTTGGTTACGCATCCTCTAGTGATGGGCCCGTCCACTTCGGTCTCGGTGGGGATGCCAAAGCCAAGCTCGTTGAAATTGATTGGCCATCCGGCATTGTTCAAACCTTTCAGGATGTCGCCGGCGATCACGTGCTCCACGTCAAAGAATCCACCGCAAAGTGATATCCTGCGGTCGATGTTCGTCAACAGAATGCTCCGCAACATTCGCATCGCGCTTCTTCTAGGTTCCGCCATATTTCCCCGACTGTCTTGGGCGGTTGGCCAGGAGCAAATTGTCGCTACCAAACATCAGCAGGGTGACTTCGCACTGGTCCAGGGAAAAGATGCAGCTCCACTTTACGTCGATTCCAACGATTACCCCGGAGTCATCCGCGCCGCGCACAATCTCTCCCACGACATTCAGAACGTGACGGGCATTGCGCCCTCGGTCCATCTTCAACAACCCGCTTCCCAACAATCTGCCGTAATCGTCGCCACGTTGGGTAAAAGCGCGCTTCTTGACCAGTTGATCCGCGATCGCAAGATCGATACCGCTGCGTTGGTAGGGAAGTGGGAGTCCTACCTCATCGAGACCGTTGCCCAGCCATTTCCCGGTGTCTCCTCCGCTCTCGTCATTGTTGGCAGCGACAAGCGCGGAACCATATACGGCATTTACGAACTCTCCGAACAGATCGGCGTTTCGCCTTGGTATTGGTGGGCCGATGTGCCCATCCCTCACCAGGAGGCTCTCTTCGTCAAACCGGGCCGTCATTTTCAGGGCGAGCCCGCCGTCAGATACCGCGGCATCTTTCTGAATGATGAAGCGCCCGCTCTTAGCGGATGGGCCAAGGAAAAATTTGGCGGATATAACCACGAATTTTACGTACAGGTCTTCGAACTGATCCTGCGCTTGCGGGGTAATTTTCTCTGGCCCGCGATGTGGGGGAGTGCGTTCAATGAAGATGATCCTCTGAATCCCAAACTGGCCGACGAATATGGAATCGTAATGGGAACTTCCCATCATGAGCCCATGCTGCGCGCGCAACAGGAGTGGAAGCGTCACGGCAAGGGCCCGTGGGATTATTCGACCAATGGCGAAGTCCTGCGGCAATTCTGGGCCCAGGGAATCGAGCGTAACAAGAGTTACGAGAGCATCGTCACGCTCGGAATGCGCGGCGATGGAGATATGCCCATGTCCGAGGAGAGCAATGTTGCCCTCTTGGAGAAAATTGTTTCAGACCAGCGCAAAATCCTGGCCGACAAAATGAATCCCGATCTTCAAGAAATTCCTCAGGACTGGGCGCTCTACAAGGAAGTCCAGCAATATTACGAAAAGGGAATGCGCGTCCCCGACGACGTCACTCTGCTTTGGTGCGATGACAATTGGGGCAACATCCGCCGTCTCCCCACTCCCGAAGAACGCCGTCGGACCGGCGGCGCGGGCATTTACTACCATTTTGACTATGTTGGCGATCCCCGATCTTACAAATGGATCAACACGAATCCGATTCCCAAAGTTTGGGAACAGATGAATCTTGCGTATCGCTATGGCGCCAATCGCATCTGGATCGTCAACGTTGGCGACCTGAAACCCATGGAATTTCCGACGGAGTTTTTTCTGACGTTTGCCTGGAATCCGGAAGCGTGGCCGAAGGAACGCCTTGGCGAATTCACCAAGCTCTGGGCCGCGCGCGAGTTCGGTCCCGCGTACGCTACGGAAATCGCCGATCTGATTGCCAAGTACGGCAAATATACTGGCAGGCGTAAACCGGAACTTCTCGAACCTACCACGTTCAGTCTGGTCAATTACGAAGAAGCCGACCGCGTTTCCGAAGAATATCGCTCGGCCGTGAAGCAAGCCGAAGAAATCTACAGCAAGCTTCCGGAAACCTACCGCGACGCTTTCTTTCAACTTGTCTTGTTTCCTCTGAAAGCGCCCGCGATCGTCACGCAGCTTTATATAGCCGCAGGGAAGAACCAGCTTTACGCCAAGCAAGGGCGGGCCGGCGCAAACGATTACGCGGATGAGGTCGCCAAATTATTTCAGGCCGACGCTGATCTCTCTGCCTATTACAACCGCACGCTGTCCGGCGGCAAATGGGATCACATGATGGACCAAAGCCACATCGGCTACACGTCGTGGCATGACCCTCCCGTAAACGTGATGCCGGACGTTGTGCAACGGAACGTGCCACTAGCCGCCAGCATGGGAATCGCTGTGCAAGGCTCCACGTCGGCATGGCCCGGCGCAAAGGAAGAACCTGTTCTTCCCCCGTTCGACACTTTCACTCGCCCACGCCGCTACTTCGACGTTTTCAATCGAGGCCGTACTCCGTTTCACTTTACGGCCAGCGCCAGCGAGCCATGGATCGTGTTGAGCGAATCCTCGGGCGATGTTGCAAAAGAACAGCGCGTCCACATCAGCCTCGACTGGAGCAAAGTTCCCGCCAGGAGGACCACCGCTGCCATAAAGGTTTCTGCCTCCACCGGAGAATCTGTTTCGCTGAGCCTGTCAGTCTTCAATCCGAAAACGCCGGCGCGCGGTTCCGTGCACGGTTTCGTTGAGTCTGATGGCTATGTCTCGATGGAGGCGGATCATTACACCCGCAAAGTCGACACCTCATCGTCTCGTTGGGAGAAAATCACCGATTACGGCCGGACTGGATCCGCCATGTCGGTCTTTCCGGTCGATGCGGCAAGTGTCAGGCCACCCCACAAGGGTACTTGCTTGGAATACCAGATGTATCTGTTTGATCCCAGCCAGGTTGAACTTGACGCGACACTCGCTCCTTCACTGAACTTTGTCCCGGGTCGTGGCCTCCGTTACGCCGTCTCGTTCGACGATCAGCCGCCGCAGATCATCGACGCGCTTGCAAAAAATTCAGTGGAGGATTGGTCTACCTCAGTGGAAGACAATGTGCGTATCAGCAAATCCCCGCATATGCTCTCGGGCACCGGCTATCACACGCTGAGATTCTGCATGGTCGATCCCGGAATTGTCCTCGAGAAATTACTGGTGAAGCTTGGAGAGGTCCGGCCGAGCTATCTGGGGCCACCCGAAAGCTACCGTGGGCTCGGCAAGGACAACGAAACGAGCAGTAGATAACGTTCTTCCTGAATGCCCGCGGGGCGCTAAATTTTTTCGCCTCTGGAGTTATCTATTACGCCCCTATATGTTTTTCCCTCGCAGAAGAGTTAGAATGTCGGCAACAAGAGGTCGAAGGAAGTGGGATGACGGAACTTGTGCTTCGTGAGATCGCTTCGACAGCTTCTACCAGAGGATCGGCGAAATGATTGGTGCAAAGTCTTCCCGTTCAAAACCCGGTGGCACCGTAACACTGAAAGCCGTAGCACAGTATTTAGGTCTGACGCCCGGAACAGTCTCCGCCGTTCTTAACGATACAAAAGCCGCCCGAACTATCCCCGAAACCACCCGCAAACGAATCATAGAAGCCGCGCGCCATTTGAATTACCAGCCGAATTTTCTGGCGCGTTCCCTCCGCGTGAAACGCACCTACACTGTCGGCGTCATCGTGGAAGAAATCGGGGACGCTTACGGAAGTTCGATCGTCGGTGGCATTGAGCCGTTCCTCCGCGAAAGCAATTTCTTTTTTCTCACCGTGGCCCACCGTCACGATCCCAAGCTGCTCCGGACTTATTCGCAATTGCTCACTTCGCGTGGTGTCGAGGGTCTGATCACCATCGATACTTCCATCGATGAAGAACCTGATCTGCCTACGGTCGCTGTCGCCGGTCACCAAACGGTCGAAAACGTCACAAATATCATTCTCGATCATCATCGCGCTGCCGAACTCGCGCTGCAGTATTTAAGGGAACTGGGCCACGAGCGCATCGCGTTCTTGCGCGGCCTGCCGAAGAGCTCCGATTCCGCGGCTCGCTGGGAAGCAATCGAAGATGTGGCGCAAAAGTTTGATATACAGATCAGACCCGAGCTCGTGCTTCAGATTGAAGGTACGCAATCGACACCGGAACTCGGCTATCCCTATGGCAAAGCCCTGATGGACCGCAAAATCCCGTTCACGGCGTTGTTTGCCTATAACGACATTTCCGCGCTCGGCGCCATGCGCGCTTTTCAGGAAGCGGGACTTCGCGTCCCTGAAGATGTTTCCATCATTGGATTCGACGATATCGCGATTTCCTCGTACTCCATTCCCTCGCTCACCACGATTCGCCAGCCGCTCGAGAAAATGGGCAGGATTGCGGCGCAGACTTTGCTCGCGAGGATCGAGGAGCGCACAAACTTCGTCCCCGAAATTGCGGTTGCGCCGGAGCTGATCAAGCGCCACTCCGTCGCTCCGCCGCGCAGCTTGTGAGTTATCTCGCGACTCCGGCGCTCAAACTTAACTCCACAACCGGTCCCACGACCTTTCCTGATCCCATTGCGGCGTCGGCTCAAAATATCCGCTCCCCGGAGCCAAATGCTCCCGCACTACGTCCTCATTGAGCGTCACGCCGAGCCCAGGACGATCCGGCACTTCAATCCAGCCATGATTCACGATAGGCGTTTTCGCACCTTCTTCGACCAGTAACGACCACCACGACACATCCAGGGAATGATTCTCCAGTGCCAGAAAATTCTGCGTGGCGGCAGCACAATGAACGCTCGCCATACAACCTATCGGCGTTCCCGCATAGTGCAATGCCATCGGCACGCCGTAGCCCTCCGCCATGTCACCGATCTTGTGCGTCTCCAGAATGCCGCCAGAGGTCGCCAGGTCCGGCTGAATCTTTCCGATCGCGTGATTGTCACAAAGCACCTCGAATGGCTCTTTCAGGTAGATATCTTCTCCCGTCAGGATCGGCGTGGGGCTCTCCAGCGAAATTTGTTTCAGCAGGTCTGTAAAGTTCCACGGAATCACGTCCTCCATCCAGGAGAGATTGTATTTTTCATAAGCCTTGCCAAGCCGGATGATGGACTTCACTCCCAAATGCCCCAGATGATCCATCGACAGCGGAATCTCCATGCCCACGGCGCCGCGTACCGCCGCCACATATTCTTCCAGCATCGCGATGCCTTTATCCGTTACCTCCATGGCCAACAGCGGATGCGGAAGCTGGTGCGGTTTCCATTGTTCAATGTCTGTTGGGTTCGTCACCGTACCCGGCGTGCCCGCCACCATTTCAATTCCCAAATCCATCTTCAGCCAGGTCAGTCCCATCACTTCCTTGCGCTCCTTCATTCTTTGCGCATAAACGTTCGGATCGTTGGACTCCGTGGTATCCGCGTAAATGCGAATCGTGTCGCGAAACTTTCCGCCTCCGACCAACGCATACACTGGCGCGTTGTAAACTTTTCCGGTGATGTCCCACAAGGCCATCTCGATGGCTGAAACGCCTCCACCTTGGCGCGCATGCCCGCCGAACTGTTTGATCTCACGGAAAACCTTGTCAAGCTGCAAAGGATTCTCTCCCACAATGCGGCTCTTCAGGAAAAGCGCATACGTCGGGCTGGCGCCATCTCGCACTTCGCCGAGTCCATAAACGCCTTGATTGGTGTCGATGCGAATGATCGGGCACGGGCTCGGTCCCGGTTTCGCCACCGTAGCCACGCGCAAATCGGTGATCTTTAGTTCCGAGGGACTGGAGTGAGTGTTCACTCCCTTGGGATAAGCCTCAGCGGATTCGTTCGAAAGCAGCCGCGCGCCCATAGCCAGCGCGGAGGTTTGCAAAAGTTCACGCCGACCGAACATGCTGCCATTGTTTTTGTGCATGGAAGGCTTTCCTCCCGTCAGAGTGGACACAAAAAAGTTCATCGTGCCGATTCAGGGCTGCATCCTACCATTGCTGCGTCGCTGTCGAGCGTGATAAATTGCCTCCGCTTTCAGAAGTTCGGCGTCTCCGAGCCGCGGCGCATGCACCGTTCGCGCACATTCTATGGCTTGCCGTCGATGATTCTTTTTACCAATGAGGGTCCTTCATGGCCAACGCATCTCTTAGTGGCTTCGCTCGAATCAGATTCGTCTTTATCGCGGCAGTTTCGATGGCTCTCTTCTTTCCTGCCTCCGCCGCGGCCCAATTGGTAACTTTTTCCAAGCAGAATCTGATCGATTACACCTCCGCGAATCCCTTTGACCGCTTTCCTGACGGCCGCCCGAAAATTCCCGACGCGTTAATCGAGCGGGCACGCGACCTTTCCTCCGAAGAAGTTTGGGCCGTGCTTCAGGATAAGGGCTACAACAATCAGTACGCCGACGGATTTATCATCCTGCATCCGGGTAAGACCATGGTCGGTCGAGTTTTCACAGTACAGTTCATGCCAATGCGTGGAGATGTGGAAAGCGTCGCGGAAAAAAAAGCCAAGGAACGTGGTCTTCCGCCCCTGACCAATCAGATGGCCATCGATATGCTCCAGCCTGGCGATGTCCTCGTCGTTGATCTCTTCGGCAAGAAAGTTGATGGAACCATCGTCGGCGACAATCTGTTCTATTACGTCATGACCGCCACCCACAAAGGCGGCCTCGTCGTCGACGGCAGCGTTCGGGACCTCGACGGCATGGCTGAAATCGACATGCCCGCCTATTTCAAATCTGTTGACCCAACCCCCATCGACAACGTCATGCTCACGGGGATCAACATCCCCATTCGTATCGGTGGCGTGACGGTGATGCCGGGCGATCTCGCCGTCGGCGACCGCGAAGGCGTCTATTTCATTCCTCCGCAATTTGTGAAGGAAGTTCTGGACCACGCCGACGTCACGCATATCCACGATGAGTGGACCAAAAAGAAATTCGCAGAAGGAAAGTACAAGTCGAGTGAAATCTACTCCAGCCCGACCGATCCCAAATTGCAAGCTGAATATCAGGAGTATCTGAAAAAACGGCTCGAAGAGCTCCGCAAGCAGCGAAGCGCCGAACAGCAGTAAAAAGGAGAACGCCATGCCGGATTCGCCTGTGAAAGAAATTTCGCGCCGGAGATTTTTCGGCGAGGTAGGTAAAGGACTGGCGGTCGCCGGTGCCGCGGGATCATTTCTGAAAGAAGCCATGGGCCAGCAAGGCCTTGTGGTGCCCGATCCGCCAGGAAAGAAAATGGGATGGGCCATCGTGGGCCTCGGCAGCTTGTCCATTAATCAGATTCTTCCCGCGTTCGCCAAATGCGAAAAGTCCAAACCCGTGGCGTTTGTCAGCGGTCATCCAGACAAAGCCAACAAGCTGGCCGCGCGCTACGGCGTCGACCTGAAGAATATTTACAATTATCAGAACTACGATTCAATTAAGAATAATCCCGAAGTAGACATCATCTACATCGTCCTTCCCAATTGCATGCATGCCGAATACACCATCCGCGGATTCCAGGCGGACAAAAATGTTCTGACCGAAAAGCCCATGGCCTGCCATCCCGCCGATTGCCAAAAAATGATCGACGCCGCACGTCAAGCCGGCAAGAAGCTCATGGTCGCCTACCGCTGCCGCTACGAACCGTACAACCAAGAAGCCATCCGCATGGCGCGTTCCGGTGAACTTGGCCCCATCCAGGTGATTGTGGCCGATATGGGCTTTAACATCGGCAATCCCGATCAGTGGCGGCTGAAGAAGGATCTTTCCGGCGGTGGCTCGCTCATGGACATCGGCATCTACGGCCTTAACGCCTCTCGCTACCTTACCGGCGAGGAGCCGGCCGAAATCAACGCCATGATGTACAGCGCTCCAAACGATCCCCGCTTCAAGGAAGTCGAAGAGACCATCAATTTTCAACTACGTTTTCCCAGCGGCGTCCTCGCCAACTGCTCTTCCAGCTACGGGTATGTTTCTCAAAATTGCTATCGCGTCATTGGAACCGAGGGATGGCTCGATATGGATCCCGCCACGATTTATTCCGGCTTGCGAATGAAAGTCGGCCGGAAAAACATCATCGAAGAGATCAACCTTCCCGTGCGCGATCACTTCGCCTTGGAGATGGATCACATGTCCCAATGCGTCATGGAGAACAAGCAGCCACTTACGCCCGGCGAAGAAGGCCTCCGCGACATCATGCTCATGATGGCCATCTACGAAGCCGCGCGAACCGGCAAGACCGCGAAAGTTTAAGGCGCACGCCCTTTCAACTAATCCTCTGCAGGCCGTCGAGGTGCAAAATGACCAGGCCGAATTCATGCAAGTGGTTTCGCGTAGCGCCGATTTTTCTATTCTGCACCTGTTGGTTCTCGGGTTTTATTCATGGAGCACCTCCTCAGGCCCATGGTCTATGGGTTTGGAAGAGCCCAACCGTGCTGCAAGCTCCTCACGCCGCAGAATCCCTGCTCGAATTCTGTCGTTCCCAGGGCATAAACGAGGTATACGTTTCCATCTCCGAACGCAGCGAGCCCGCGGAAGAAGACCAGTTGGTTCATCTCATTTCGCTTCTTCACCGCTCAAATATTCGTGTAGATGCTTTATTATCAAGCACGGAAGCCGATGAACCCGGCAAACACCGAGACACGCTTTTGCGCCACGTCCAAGGAATCGTGGAATTCAATCACCGGCATTCTGGCGAGCGCTTTGACGGCATCCATCTGGACATCGAGCCGCAACAGCGGCCGGAGAATAAGGGCCCGGGAAACTTACGCTTTTTGCCAGGCTTGGCAGATGCCTATCGCTCCGTGTGCGCTGTCGCGGAACCAGCCGGCATGACTGTCAACGCCGACATCCTGAGTAAATTGCTCAAGGGCGACCTTGCTCAACGGAAAATGCTGCTCTCCGCCGTTCCCCGCATCACTTTGATGATGTACGAACTGAGTAGTCCCACAGACGGTGAAACCGTCGAACAAAAAGCGGCGAAGGTACAGGAATCCAGCCAGAAGTTCCTCGCCATGGCCTACGAAGGCCTGGCGGAGCAAACACTGGCGAAAATGGCAATTGGCTTACGCACCCCTGACTACAATGAACTGCTACCCGAGATGCTGCAGAAACTTGACGACGCCAATCGCAACAATCCTCATTACCTTGGCTGGGCCCGGCATTCTTACAATGATTCTCTGAAAACCAATCCCTAACTCCTTCGCGTCTCTGGAATCCTGGAACTATTTGCGGCCCAACCGGGAATATCATTCTGGGCCTCACAGCTGGCGTGAAGGTGTGCTCCCAGGACAACAGAATGCCAAGAACCAGCGTCCAACACTTCAGGTTTGGAGCCGGGTTTATGGAGCGAAATGAATCTTTCGTTGCGATATTTTGGAGTGAATTCCGCATCCCACTATTCAGGATCACTCCGCCTGCTCTTGCTTCTTGTCTTGCCGGCATTTGGCGCGGCTGCTCAAACCCAGCCTCAGCAACAAACCTCCGCTCCGACCACGCCTGGCCAGCAACAAGAAAGCACTGCCCAAGGGATCCAGAAAGCCCCGTCCAAGATTGCTGTCCAGGTGAAGACCGTCAGCCTTCTGGCCACGGTTCGAGATAAGCATGGCAAGATCATTTCCGATCTAAAGAAAGACGATTTCGTCCTGGAAGAAGACGGCCGCTCCCAAACCATTAATTATTTTGCCCGCGAAACTGACGTGGCCTTGCGTTTGGGGCTACTGGTCGACACCAGCCTCAGCCAAAGAAAAGTTCTCGATCAGGAACGTACCGCCAGCTACAGCTTCCTGGATCATCTGCTGCGCGAAGACAAGGATCTGGCTTTCCTGATTCATTTTGACAAAGAAGTCGAGTTGCTCCAGGATTTCACTCCCTCCCGCACGAAATTGCAGGCTGCTCTGCAGTCGCTGCAAACTCCGCAATTCGACAATAATCGTGGTGGCAACAGTGGTGGCGGAAGCAGCAGTGGCGGTACCGACAGCGGCGGTAGCTGTGGTGGCTACGGTGGACACGGCTCTCACCCGAGAGGCGGTGGTGGCACGCATCTCTACGACGCCATTTACCTCGCCTCGGATGAATTGATGAGCAAACAGCAAGGCCGCAAAGCGCTGATCATTCTTTCCGACGGCGTAGACCGCGGCAGCAAGGAAACTTTGGCGGAAGCTATCGAATCCGCCTTGCGCGCCGACACCGTCATCTACGCGATCCTGTTCAAGGACGATGAGGGCAACGGTCCGTACGGCGGCGGAATGATGGGACCACGAGGTCCCTATGGCGGCGGTGGTCACCGCGGCGGCGGGCGATATCCGCAACAAGAGCGTCCAGATGGTAAGAAAATCCTTGAGCAAATCTCAAAGACAACCGGAGGCCGGCTCTTCCAGGTATCCAAGAAAGAGACGGTCGACAAAATTTACGCGGAAATTGAGGAAGAACTCCGCAACCAGTACAGCCTCGCTTATACCCCGGACAAGGACACCGGCGCCGGCTACCACAAGATTCAGCTCACCACCAGAGACAAGGATCTGACCGTCCAGACCAGGGATGGGTATTACTCCAACCAATGAAGCGGCAACGCAACCTAATCGTTTAACCAATCGTTTCCTGGCGCATAAAATAACCCGTGCGGTAGCCTAAACTGTAACTATTGACAGTTCCTTACTGTCGTGATGGTTTTGTATACTTGCTCCCGTTGTGACACTGCAGACATGCCTCTGCGTAGTCCCGACCGGAATTTCCGA
This sequence comes from Candidatus Acidiferrales bacterium, assembly GCA_963795535.1. Taxonomy (GTDB): domain Bacteria; phylum Acidobacteriota; class Terriglobia; order Acidiferrales; family UBA7541; genus Acidiferrum. Next base: position 74,293 of record CAWCIG010000014.1, on the reverse strand, counting down.
AGTCAGCCTCTTTTTCTGGGCCCACTTTCGCGCAATCCTGTGTAGAAAGCTTTGTCTTCTGTTGACTCAACGATTTTGATTTTCAACGGTTGGCAAGGCCGCTGGGATCTCTTGGGCGGAGGTATCCCGGACTACGCAGGATTGCTCGGCAGTGGGCGTTTTTCTACCTTTAGTGGTCCGCTTCATCCGATTCCTGCGTCACGATGTGCACATCCACCGGGGGCGATTCTCTCAAAAACCGGTGCACTACAGATAGATACAGATACTTGCGCCAGTCCCGCAACGGCGCCCGCCCGAAGATCACCTGGGTCACGTGTTTCGTTCGCACAAACTCCGCAATCGTATCCGCCACGCTTTGTCCCTTCAGTTTCACCACCTGCGCGCCCAGGTTTTCCGCAAACCGCAGGTTGGCCTCCAGCACTTTTGGATTCTCCTGCCTCGGTGCAAATTCACGCTGCACGTGCAGCACGTATAGCTCTGCGTCCATCCTTCTTGCCATCCGTGCCGATCGCGCGATCAGGTATTGCCCCGCCGGGCTCCCCGAAATGCACACCGCGATTCTTTCTCTCACGCCCCAGTTCTGCCGGATGTCTTTCGCATCCATGTATGATTCCAGGCTGCGATCCACCTGCTCCGCAACCTGTCGCAAGGCCAGTTCGCGCAACGCAATCAAATTTCCGCGCCGGAAAAAATTCTTCAGCGATTGCTCCACTTTTTCCTGGCTGTACACGTCCCCGCGCTTCATCCGGTTTTGCAGTGCTTCCGGCGTCAGGTCCACCATCAGCGTTTCGGAGGCTGACAGCGGCACCCAGTCCGGCACCGTCTCCCGTACAGTGACCCCGGTAATCGCGCGCACCGTCGGCGCCAGGCTTTCGATGTGCTGGATATTCAGTGTGGAGATAACATCGATATTCGCGGCCAGCAACTCCTGCACGTCTTCATACCGTTTCCGGTGCTTACTGCCCGGGATATTCGTATGCGCCAGTTCGTCTACCAGCACCACGGTCGGCTTGCGCTCGAGGATCGCATCCACGTCCATCTCCTCGAACAGCGTGCCCTTGTAATCCAGTTGTTTGCGCTTGACCGCTTCCAGTTGGCTCGCCAGTTCCATCACTCCCTTGCGGCCATGGGTTTCCACGATCCCAATCACCACGTCTTCGCCGCGGCTTTTCCGTCGTATCGCCTCGCTCAGCATGCTGTACGTTTTTCCCACACCCGGGGCGTAGCCCAGAAACAGCTTGAAGATTCCACGCGATTTCGCCGTGGGCGATACCACCTCGAGCCATTCCTCAGGCTTCTTTGGCAAGTGCTCTTTCTCTCCCCGGTCGGAATTCGTGCTGAGTTACAATAGCTATATGTCGCGCTTGGTCGCCGGGCGCGGGATCGGCTTCGTCGTTGCCGCTATCCTGCTCGCCTCTATCACTTTCGGCTACAGCAAGCTCCTTCACGTCAATCAGACAACGGTGGCGTTGTCGTTTCTTCTGGCGATTTTAGCAGTTTCCGCCGTCTGGGGCATGGTTGTCTCCGTCTTCATGTCCGTCTCCGCCGTGCTTTTGTTTAATTATTTCTTCCTTCCTCCGATTGGCACGTTCACCATCGCCGATCCCCAGAACTGGGTGGCGCTCTTTGCCTTTCTCTGCACTTCCATCATGGGCAGCCAGCTTTCCGCCCGTATCCGCAAATCGGCTGATGCTGCTCACGGCCGCCGCCGCGAGGTGGAGCGCCTTTACGCCTTCAGCCAGAAATTGCTGGGCGAAGGCAACGTCATCCAGCTCATGAATGCCATCTCCAATTTCATCGTGGATTGTTTTGAAGCCGGCGCCGCCGAGCTGTTTCTTCCCCAAAAAGAGAAATATTATCGTTCCGGTTATGGCGCGGCACAGGTCGACGAAGAGCAGATGAAGTCTGCCTTCCTTCGGGACGAGATCATCTCCGACAACGTCCGCGCCTTGTACTTCCTTCCCGTTCGCCTGGGCGTCAAGCCTATCGGCAGCCTGGGCATTTCCGGTGCCAGGCTCTCGCGCCAGACGCTCGATGCCATCAGCTCACTCGTTGCCATTGCCATCGAGCGCGCGCGCGCCATTGAGCAGATCGGCGAAACCGAGGCCGAGCGCCAGGGCGAACGCCTCAAGTCCGCGCTCCTGGACTCCATCGCTCACGATTTCCGCACGCCTCTCACTGCCATCAAGGCTGCCGCCACCGATCTTCTCGCTTCCAGTTCTCCCGCTAATCCCCAGCAGCACGAACTTCTCACAATCATCAATGAAGAGTGTGATCGGTTGAATCGCCTGGTCGAGGAAGCCGCGGAAATGGCACGGCTCGAAGCCGGAGAAATTCAATTGCACATGGAGCCGGTTCCTGTAGGGGTGATCATCGATAACGCGCTGCAACACCTCAAGAAGTCACTCGGTGACCGTCCGATTATCCTGAATGTCCCCGAAAATCTGCCCCCTGTCCGCGCCGATCTCCAGCGCACTCAAGACATTCTTGTGCAGCTGATCGATAACGCCCATCTTTATTCTCCGAAGGATCAGCCCATCGCTATTTCCGCCGAATTGACCGGCGACGCCATTTCCTTCAGCGTTGCCGATCATGGTCCGGGCATCGACTCTTTTGAACAGGGCCTCATCTTCGACAAGTTTTATCGCGGCCGCGATCAGCGGTATCAGGTGCGTGGTACCGGCATGGGATTGCCCATTGCCAAGGCCATCGTCACCGCCCATGGCGGATCCATCACGGTCACCAGCCAGTTGGGCCGCGGCTCAGTGTTTTCCTTTACGCTTCCTGTGGCCCAGGTTGGGAGTGGAGTGCGATGAACTCCGCGAATATCCTCGTTGTGGACGACGAACCGCAAATTCGCCGCGTTTTACGCTCCACGCTTTCTTTCCGTGGCTATACGATTAGCGAAGTTTCCTCTGGTGAGGAAGCCGTTGAATTGGCTTCCAAACTCAAGCCCGATCTCATTCTTCTCGACGTGAATCTTCCCGGCATGAGCGGCATCGAAACCTGCCGCGAAATTCGCCGCTCCACCGATGCTCCCATCATTATGCTGACCGTTCGCAGCGCCGAACGAGACAAGGTCATTGCTCTCGATGCCGGCGCCGACGACTATGTCACCAAGCCCTTCGGCATTGAGGAACTCCTCGCGCGCATTCGCGCTTCGCTCCGCCGTCATCCGTCTGCGGATGCCCTCCAGCCGTTCGTCTCGAAGGAATTGTCCGTAGATTTTGAGTCTCGCCGCGTCACTGTGGGCGGGGAACAAGTCCACTTAGCCCCGAAAGAGTTCGAAGTCTTGCGCCATCTGATCGCCAATCTAGGAAAACCGGTAACTCATCGCCGCCTGCTTCAAATTGTTTGGGGACCCGAATACGGGGAGGAAACCGAGAATCTTCGCGTAGTCATCAATCAACTGCGGAAAAAAATTGAAAAGGATCCGTCCCAGCCCAAATTCATCCTGACCGAACCCTGGGTCGGCTACCGTTTCCAACCGCCCAAAGAGCCAACCCACAAAGCCGCTTCCCGCCCATCCCGTTAAGAACCTTGCGTCGCTTCCGAGGGCCTTTCGTACGTTTCAAGTCGCAGATGTGTCCTAATCGTTGTTTGTCACCACTAGACTCCTCACACGGAATCATCCCCACGTAGTTGCCAACCTGCTTGCCGCATGGAAAGCGTTCCCAGGTTCCAATGATCAACACGTAGGCGAGGACCGTAAGCGCACCCACGCCCGGATGCGTCATCAGTCGCAGCACCTCGGGCCGCTTCTTGGCTTCTTGCTCGACGGCTGCGGTTAACTCCTCAATGGTCGGATTCATGCGGTCCAACAGCTCCAGCAACTCTTGCCGGCGCCGACTGGCCCAAGGAGCCAAGGCGAGCTTCCCTAACAGCGCTCGCCCCTTTTCGCTGAATAGTTTTTTCTTCCAGCGATAGCCCTCGTTCATCGCCAGCGCCTGCAGTTGATTCAGGATTCGCGTGCGCATCTGCACCAACCGATGCCGGTGCCACAGCAGTTGTCGCAGAGCCCGATTGTCTGGGCTTTGTACACAAATTCGAGGAAAGATATTTTCCCGCATCAGCCTCAGCAGCAGTCGGGGGGTCTTCCCGGTCGGTTTTCTGCCTCTTGACTCGCTTGGTCTTGATCACTGCGGGATCGTCGATCCATACCTCGAAACCCAGCTCTGCCAGCAGTCGCTCGAACCAGCGTGAATATCCGGTATCCCCCATTCCTACGCGCACGCGGATTCCTCGCTGCTGCAGGTCCCGATAAAAGCGTTCTGCCTCTCCATCACTGTGGTTCAACCGCCGTTCATCGTATTCACCGGTCTCTTCGACAAGAAATGCAATGGTCTGAAAGCTCGGGTGATTATCTACGCCTATCAGTAACATGTCCGGCTCTTTCTCCCGAGCCTTTGGTCGTCGTACAACCAAAGTTTACTCGGATCGAGCAGCCGACATTGTTATGCAATCAAATCGGGAGTTGACCGTAGTTTTGCTAAGTGCCCCTGAGAGGTGCTTAGTCTGGAACAGTCGAAGGCTGCGTGTATGAGAAAACGTACCAGCCAGGGAAACCGCGCCGCTATAAGGCTGGAACCGTCCCGAGCGGAAACATTGGCCTGAAGGTGTCGCTTATCTGAAGCAACTCTTTAACGCCGTCGATGTTCATCGGCCCTACCGCAGCGACCTTTCCCTCCGAGAAATGCCTCTCCTCGTGGGTCGGTGCTTGCCCGGGCGACGACGAGAGCGCGGGCGTGAACTACAGCCACCGGTCCCCGAAGGGCAACCGCCACATGCGGCGTGTTCTCAACCAGTGTGCCAACGCCGCAGCCAGGACCAAAGGAAGCATCTTCGAAATCGTGTATCGCCTGTCCCACGCCTGGGACACAATCAAGCCATCGGGGCTATTGCCCATCGACAGTATCGACTGATCTGGTTGATCTTGCACCAGGGAGTTCGTTACGAAGAACGGGGCCCAGCCGTCACCAAGCAGTCAAAGCAAAAGCGCACGAAGAGAATGATCCGGCAACTCCAACAGCTGGGATATCGGATCGAATCACCGAATCCTCAACCCAGCCAAGCACAAGCGCAGTGATTTTCGAGCCTGGTACTGGAACTCAGAGGTTCGGACTACGCGCGATTCTTTTTGACGCGACCATCTTGCGCGCGCGGAAACTGATCGAGACGGTTACGTAGGAATTTTGAAAAAGAAGTGAATCGTTCTGGCGTCGAAATCCAATTCATCCCTTGTTCATTTCGAGAAAAGCATACAGCTCCTGCAGCAGGCCAGCCGCGGCGTCGAGATGCTTGATCGCTTCTTTCCCCGCGCGGTCGAAGTGTCCGCTATTCTTGCCGTCCTTATTGTCCACCTTTCGAGTACTCTCGATGACGAGTTGTGGTCTGTGGGTATGTGAACTTGATGAGGAGTTGCCGCCTCAAGAAGAACCAGAGGGGCGCCGCAGCCAAATCTCCCGCCAATAATTGAATTCGCAGCGGGAACACCCGCCAAAGGCTACATAAGCGCAGCCGCACATGGAGCCTTCGAGATACACGGTGTCATGTAATTGGCGCATCTCTCCAGTGCCGTCGACGATCAGCTTATCTATGCGTTGAGCCACGCGCTGCTGGGTACCGCAGAGTCGACGCATTTCCGGCGAGAACCAGAGGCCACGGTTGAAAGATTTCGAATTCAGGGTCTGCGAAATGCTGGGCATCGACCGTACCTGCACCAACTCTCCAGCCTTCAGGTGCAAAGTCTCTGCGGGAGTGGTTTTGTTTGTTCCGCGGCCGAACGGGCCGAACAGCAGGCGACGGACCCTCCAGAACAACCAGATAGTGATGCGTTGAGCCATTTCGAAAGTGGTGCAATTTCTCGCCGCGATTTCGCCAAAGCACTTGGAGAAACGTTCGCGACGCGAGATCCCGGGCGCGGCGCGCGAAAGTTCGCTGGCCTGGCAAAAATAGGTATTCAAGCCAGTAGAAGTCTTCAGCCTGGCCCACAGCAGTTCATGGCCTTGCGAAGTCGGGACTCGCGGACCGCTTGAGTCTAATACTTTTTGCAGCCAGGCTTCGCGCCAGAAAATCATACAGGCCTTTTCGCAGCCATCATGTGCGGCACCGGAACAGCGCAGATTTTCGAGGAGAACAACATCGTCTCCCCGGAAGGCGCGTATCGTGGAGCTGGTTCCCGAGGAACAAGTTTTCACCACTCTGCGGAAGACCGTGAAACGCTGGCCGCAAAATTGCGCCATTTCCGGCATGAACGGCAAACCGTCTAGCGTTCCGCAAGCATCGAGGGTTGCGAGGATTTGTTCGGGACTTTTCACCGTGACAAGATCGCCGGGGTAGAGTCTTGTTGGGGAAGTCATTAAGGGCTAAATACTCCTTGGGCTGCGCCCAGCGGTTTACAGGAATCTGCCTTGGGGAAGTCACCCCAAGAAAGAACATCTAGACGAGGACAGCTAGATCTAGACACTGCGAAATTATATTTCATTAACGGTGGAAACTAACCCCTGAGGTGCCGGCAGCTGCGGCGGCCGCCGACTCCCCTCTAGGCGCGATTTTCTCATCCAACTTGGTAGCAACCGGCACGTCCACGATTGGCGGCCAATGAGCCTTTCCGAACACACCGCTTTTGCGCAGCAGCTTTTTGAAGACCTTTACACTCAGGCCGAGAGGAGCCAGCATCGTCTCTTTCGAGGTAACAAATTTGCGAAAAGTCTTCGTAATGCACCAATTGCACACGAAACCGTTCGGGAAGAAACCCAGATCGCCCGCCGAAAAGCGGTGTTGCTGGTCAGTTCCGGTAGAGATGAACGCTTCGCCAGCCAGCACGTAAATCGTTTCGTCTCTGGTGTAACGCCAGTGAAAGACACCAGGAGTGCACTCCCAGACGAGAACGTTCACCATCCAGTCGCTGCTGGTTATCAGCTTCTTGCTGCGGGCGGTGGGCGTGCCGCGCACAATCCAGTCGGGGTTAATCGGTTCGGATTCGAGAGCTACCGTTTGTGGGTCGAAAAACTGCATCAAGTTCCGCATAAGAAAACCTCCGTAAGTGAAGAGGATTTTCCAACTCGCAGGGAACCAGGGAGCCTGAATGATAGCCTAGAGGTGGAATGACTACAATCTTTTTGTGTGGAAAAAATGTTAGAAGATCTGGTGACTGAAGCATGCTAAGAAAAAAAAGATTCAGAAGCTGTCCGGCTAGCTCGCGTGCGTCAGCTGTGGCTCACGCGCACGCCCACTCGTCAGGGTCGAGCGTCTCACCGTCGCAGGAACACAAAAGGCTTGATTTTTCGGTGTCGTAAAAAACGTTGTAAATAAGCGGCGCGAAGGAGTGATAATCGTGAACGCGTTACGTAGATCGAAACCCCATTAAGTCGTTTGTTTTAACTTCGTTCCGGGTAAACGAAACCCTCGATCGTTGTTATCCGCTAATGGAAACAGATGACCGCAACGATCGAGTTTGACGGAAAAACCTATGGACAGTTGTTGGGGGTAGGCTTGCTCATGTCCTCCGCACGGAGGAGGAATACGAGCGCCTCACGGAAGAACCGGCCGTTTTGACGAACGCGAGGATCCTTCGTCAGAATAGAAAGAAGTCGCCGAACTGCTGACCCTGCTGATGGACGACTATGAACAACGCCGCTACCTGATCTGGAAGGCTAGCCCGCGACAAACACTTCAACACTTGATGGAGGCGCGTGACCTGACCCAGAAAGACCTTTGGAAGGTTTTCGGTCGAAAGGGATACCTCCGAGGTGTTTCACGACAAGTGTTCTATCAGCGAGGCGCAGGCGAAAAAACTGGCAGAGTTCATTCAGGTCAACGTCGAACTACTCATTTAGATAAAACAGGGCATCCTCGCAACCCGCAAAATTGTACACGCGGAAACTAGTTCTGCTCACGGCTTTGCCGGCGCGCTTGCATCCATATCCAGATTCGATTCCAGCACATTCACCCGCGCCTCACCCAAAATCCCAAACTGCCGCGGCAGCGTATGTTTCGCGACGATTTGCTTTACTTGCTCCACGCTGATCCCTCGTGCCTTCGCCACACGTGCGATCTGGAATTCCGCGCTTGCGGGAGAAATATCTGGATCAAGCCCCGATCCCGAACTTGTAACCAGGTCCGCAGGAACCGGCGTCCCCGGATTTTCCTGCTGCCATTTTGCAACGTCCTGTTGCACGCGTGTCACCAGCGCCTGATTAGTAGGCCCGAGGTTGGACCCACCCGATGAGGTCGGATCGTAGCCGTACCCAGCATTCGATGGCCTCGAATGAAAATACTTGTCACTCGAAAATCCTTGCCCGATCAGCTGCGAGCCCACAATCTGACCGTTCCTCTCAATCAGGCTCCCATTCGCCTGCCTCGGAAATATCCACTGGCTCAGCCCGGTGACCAGTAGCGGATAGCCCAGCCCAAACACAATCGTCGTCACCACTGTAAACCGAATCGCGATCAGTAAATTTCGTTTCATCTTTGCCTCTATGCCAAATGCATCCATGCCACCAGCACGTCGATCAACTTGATCCCCACAAACGGCGCAATCACCCCGCCCAGCCCGTAAATAAACATATTCCGTCGTAGCAGTGCCGCTGCCCCAAGGGGCCGGTATTTGACTCCTCGCAGCGCCAGGGGAATCAGCGCGATGATAATCAGCGCATTGAAAATTACCGCGGACAAAATCGCCGATTCTGGCGTCCGCAATTTCATCACATTCAAAACTCCCAGTAGCGGAAACGTTCCCGCAAACATCGCCGGAATAATCGCGAAATATTTCGCTACGTCGTTGGCTACCGAAAACGTCGTCAGCGACCCGCGCGTAATCAGCAACTGTTTCCCAATCTCCACAATTTCAATCAACTTCGTGGGATTGGAATCCAGGTCGACCATGTTTCCCGCTTCTTTTGCGGCTTGTGTCCCGGTATTCATGGCCACGCCCACATCAGCCTGCGCCAGCGCCGGAGCATCGTTGGTCCCATCGCCGGTCATCGCCACCAGTTTGCCCTTCGCCTGTTCGTTGCGGATCAACGCCATCTTGTCTTCCGGTTTCGCTTCTGCCAGAAAATCGTCCACGCCCGCCTGCCGCGCAATTGCCGCTGCAGTCAGCGGATTGTCTCCCGTAATCATCATGGTGCGAATGCCCATCGCGCGCAGATGATCAAAGCGTTCCCGGATTCCACCCTTCACGATGTCCGTCAACTCAATCGTTCCGTACACACGATGATTCAGCGCCACCAGCAACGGCGTCCCGCCCGAATTCGCAATCCGCTCGACACTTTGCTTGATTTCCGGCGGCACCACCTGCCCCTTCTCGCTCACGTAGCGTGAAATCGCTTCCGGCGCGCCTTTGCGAATTTCCGTCCCGTCCATATCCACGCCAGACATGCGAGTCTGCGCGGTAAAAGGAATGAACAGCGGATTGTGCGGTGCCAGTTCACGGCCACGCAGTCCGTACTTTTCCTTCGCCAGCACCACGATGGAGCGCCCTTCCGGCGTTTCATCCGCGAATGAAGCCAACTGGGCCGCACTTGCCAACTCATTGTCCGTCACGCCCGGCGCCGGGTGAAACGCGGTTGCCTCCCGGTTACCCAGCGTGATCGTTCCAGTCTTGTCCAGTAGCAGCACGTCCACATCACCTGCCGCTTCCACGGCTCGGCCGGACATGGCAATCACGTTTCGTTGGATCAGCCGGTCCATTCCCGCAATGCCGATCGCGGAAAGTAATCCGCCAATCGTCGTCGGAATCAGGCACACCAGCAAAGACACCAGTGCAAATATGCTCTGCGGTGCTCCCGAATAAATGGCGAACGGTTGCAGCGTGACCACGGCCAGCAGGAAAATAATCGTCAATCCCGCCAACAAAATATTCAGCGCGATTTCATTTGGCGTTTTCTGCCGAGACGCGCCTTCCACCAAACCGATCATGCGATCCAGAAACGTCTCCCCCGGATTCGAAGTGATGCGCACCTTGATTTCATCCGAAAGCACGCGTGTTCCACCAGTCACTGCGGAGCGATCTCCTCCCGATTCCCGGATCACCGGCGCCGATTCACCTGTAATGGCCGATTCATCCACGGACGCGACTCCTTCGATCACTTCGCCGTCCCCGGGGATGTATTCTCCTGCGGTGACCAACACCACATCGCCGGCTCGCAGCTTCGAACTCGCCACCACCTCGGTCTTCCCATCTTCCCGCAGCCGATGCGCGTCCGTCTCCGCACGAGCCTTCCGCAACGTTTCCGCCTGCGCTTTTCCGCGGCCCTCCGCCATTGCCTCCGCGAAATTCGCGAACAACACTGTGAACCAAAGCCACAGCGTGATCTGTAACCCAAACCAGTATCCGCCCGTGTGCCTCACCACATTCGATACCAGCACCACGAGCGTAATCACCGCTCCCACTTCCACTACGAACATCACCGGATTCTTCCACATCACGCGCGGATCCAGCTTCCAGAAAGAGTCCACAATCGCCGTCTTCAGGATCTTCCGGTCTGTCATCGCTGCGTTTTTTGCCTGTGCCGTTGTCATCTTTTCCTCAAAACGCCTTTCCCGCATTCATAAGCAGGTGCTCCAGAATCGGCCCCAGGCTCAGAGCAGGGAAGAATGTCAACGCACCCACAATCAAAATTACGCAGACGAGGAGCACTGTGAATAGCGGTCCCGTCACCGGAAATGTTCCCAACGATTCCGGTACGTGTTTCTTCGCCGCAAGATTTCCCGCGATGGCCAGGATCGGGATGATCATGAAGAACCGCCCCAGTAGCATCGCCACCGCCAGGCTGGAGTTGTACCAGAGCGTATTCGTGCTCAGGCCGCCGAATGCTGAGCCGTTGTTACCCACCGCTGAGGTATATGCGTACAAAATCTGCGACAATCCATGCGGTCCCGGGTTCGTAATGCTCGAAGCTCCGAACTTCGACACCACCGCGATCGCCGAAAAAATCAGAATCGTGAGCGACGTAATCAAAATCGCCAGCACCGCCATCTTTACGTCAAACGCCTCAATCTTTTTCCCCAAATACTCCGGTGTTCGTCCCACCATCAATCCCGCGATAAACACTGCCATAATGACGAATACCACCATTCCGTACATTCCCGCGCCCACTCCGCCAAACACCACTTCTCCCAGCATGATGTTGATCAGCGGCACCATGCCTCCCAGTGGCGTCAAGGAATCGTGTTGGTTGTTCACAGCGCCACAGCTGGCGTCCGTCGTCACTGTCGTAAACAGCGCCGAATTCGCGATCCCGAAGCGCACCTCTTTTCCTTCCATATTTCCGCCCGGCTGCGCGTCCGTCGCTGCCGTTTCCATGCCTTTCAGTAGAGGATTCCCGCGTGACTCCGCCGCATACACCACTACCACTCCCACCAGAAACATCGCCGCCATGGCGCTCCATACCGCCCAGCCATGCCGCCGCGAACCAGTCATTCGCCCCAGCGTGTACGTTAATCCGGATGGAATCGCAAAAATCAGCAGCATCTGCACAAAATTCGTCAACGGCGTAGGATTCTCAAACGGATGCGCGCTATTTGCCCCGAAAAATCCGCCCCCGTTTGTGCCGTACATCTTGATCACTTCTTGCGAAGCCACCGGCCCCTGCGCGATCACCTGCGTCGCCACCACATCCTTTTTCACCGAGCCATCGGGATTCTTCGTTTCCACCACTTGCGGTTCCACCACCGTCGCCGTCGTGTAGGGCCGCAAGTTCTGGATCATTCCCTGGGACACAAAAAATAGCGCCACAACCAGGCTGACCGGCAACAACACCCACAGGAACGCCCTGGTGGTATCCACCCAGAAATTTCCTATCGTTTTCGATTCCCGCCGTGACACTCCGCGGATCACCGCAATGGCCAGTGCGATTCCCACCGCCGCCGAAGCAAAGTTGTGATACGCCAGTCCAGCCATCTGCGTCAGGTAGCTCATCGTGGATTCGCCGGAATACGATTGCCAGTTCGTGTTCGTCGTGAACGACACTGCCGTATTCCATGCCAGGTCCGGCACCACGTTCGCGAGCTTCTGCGGATTCCACGGCAGCCACACCTGCATCCGTTCGATCACATAAAGCAGCACCAGCGACACGCCGCTGAAAAGCAGCATCGCTACGCCATACTCCTTCCAGCCCATTTCCTTCTGTTCATCGACGCCCGTGGCGCGATAAATCCATCGCTCAATCGGCCGGAGCGCAAAATCCAGAAATGTCCCCTTCTTCTCAAACACCCGGTACAAAAATACTCCCACCGGCTTGGTCACCAGCAACACGGCCACGAAATACAGAAAAATCTGGAACCACCCGTTTTCGGTCATGATTAGAACTTCTCCGGCTTCAATAACGCATAAAACAGGTACACGCACAGCAGAATGGATATCAGGATAAGTAGGATATTTCCGAGCATGGTGGCAACCTTTACTTCAGACGTTCACAGCCTTTCAGGTACAAAATACCCAGCGAAAAAAACACAACCGCATACAAAACAAAAATCACATCGCTCATCTGATACTCCCCGACGACCCCTAAGCATACTCCTCCACTCTAAGGAAACGGTGAGTGCCACATTAAGGAACCATAAGCTCTGCGGACATACCGGGCAATTTGTCTTTTTTGAATGCGTTTAACCCCATCTTTTCATCTGCTTGTCCGCTCATTCATCTTGTGCCACACTCCTTTTCCAATGGCCTCGCCCCCGATCGCTCTTTCTTCCACCAGTGCGCATCGTGAATGGGCCATCCTGCACCTGAGCTTTATTCTCATTGGTGTCATCACCACTCTCCTGGGCCCGATCCTGCCCTACTTTTCCCATACCTGGTCCCTTACCGATGCTCAGGCCGGCGTTTTCTTCACCTCCCAATACTTTTTCAGCACGCTCGGCGTGATTCTCACCAGCGTCTTTCTCCCGCGCTTCGGTTTTGCCAGGGTCTCCGCTGCGGGATTTGTCGCGTTCGTGATTGGGTTCGCGTTTCTCGGACTTAGTCCCTGGATCGTTTCGGTCTTCTTGGTCGGCATCAATGGATTCGGCTACGGCCTTACCAATCCTTCCATAAACCTGCGCGCCACGCAGTTGCCATCCAAAAATACCGCCGCAGCCGTGACCTTTCTCAATTTTTCCTGGAGCATCGGTGCTGTCCTTTGCCCGTTTCTGGTGGCAGCGCTCGTCCCTCGAGTGCATGTGCGGGGATTCTCCGTAACCATCGCCGTTTGCGCCGCGCTACTGGTATTGGCCCACCTATCTCTGCGCACTACCACCGTGACGGCGCATCCCGCGCGCGCCACCTATCCTTTGGCAGCTTGGCTCGCGCATCTTCGTTTGCCTCAGGCTGTTCCCTTGCTTTTTCTTTTTATGCTTTATGTTGGCGTTGAAGTGGCTCTGGGCGGCTGGGTCGCCAGTTTCGAAAAGCGCCTTCCTGGCTCAGGCTCACTGACTCTTGTTGCTGCTCCGTCGGTGTATTATGGCGCGTTGCTCTTTGGACGCGGCGTCGCACCCTTTGCCCTTCGTCGTGTTTCTCAGGTCGTCATTTCCATTGGTGGACTCTTCGTCGCCACCCTCGGCGCGTCCCTCATCGCCATCTCTCATTCGCCTCATGTCCTCTATCTCGGCTCCGCGATTGCCGGTTTTGGTCTGGCTCCGCAATATCCGATCTTCGTCACCTGGCTGGCCGCCATCTTCCGTCAGGACTCTACCTGGATTGGCGCCCTCTTTTTCGGCATGTCGGGAGTCGGTGGCGGCGTCATCCCGTGGCTTGTCGGCGTCGTCTCCACAACGACGCATTCTCTTCGCGCAGGGCTATTCATTCCCTTGGTCGTAAGTTTCTGTATGATTTTTCTAGTCCTGCGCGCTCGCCCCAACCCCCAGCCAACTACCGCCGGTACGTAATTCGAACCGTTTGCCCAACTGTCTCAGCGCCGTTACAATCTCCCGCATGATGCCTGAAGCCCGCGTCGCCCCGCCTCTCGCTTCTTCTGACGCCTCCCGCATCGCGCTCAATCTCTACGGCCTGGAAGCTACTGCCCGCTCTCTTCCCGGCGAATATGACGACAATTTCCATCTAGTCGCTTCCGATTCCCGCGCGTTTGTCCTCAAACTCATGCATCCCTCCCGCGAAGAATCCTTCGTTGATATGCAGTGCCGTGCGCTTACTCATCTGGCCGGGCGTGCTCCTCATCTCGCTCTTCCACGCATAATCCCCACCACCGAAGGCCAACTTTTCTCTCGTGTCAAAACGAAAGAGGGCAGCAGCCGCCTCGTCTGGCTCCTTACATTTCTTCCCGGCCTCACTTTAGCTCAAACAAAACCGCATTCCTCCGAACTGCTTGCTTCTCTTGGATCCCTCCTCGCGGAAATTGACGCCGCACTCCTGGATTTTTCTCATCCCGCAGCAACCCGCGACTTGAAATGGGACGTTTCACGCTCGCTCTGGGCGCGTGACTATCTTTCCCACGTCCATGAACCCCCGCGTCGCGCTCTCGCCGGACAATTTCTAACTCTCTTCGAAACCGAAGCGGTCCCGCGTTTCCCGCAGCTTCGCCGCAGTGTAATTTACGGCGATGCCAACGACCATAATGCCCTCGTCTCTTGGCCATGGCCGCTGCCCCGCCGCGTTCTCAGCCTTATCGATTTCGGCGATATGCATGTCGGCTTCACCGTTGCCGAACCCGCCATTGCCGCCGCCTACGCCATCCTCGGCCACGAACGCCCTCTTCCGGCCGCATCCGCGTTGCTCTCCGCGTACCACAAAATATTTCCTCTGCGCGAAGAAGAAATTGCCGCCTTCTTTCCCATGCTCTGTGCGCGCCTCGCCGTCAGCGTCATCAACTCCGCCCATCGCCGGTCGCTTGTCCCAGACGATCCCTACGTCACCGTTAGCGAAGTCCCTGCCTGGCACGCCCTCGAATGTCTTGCCAAGATTCATCCCCGCCTTGCGCACTACACCTTTCGCGCTGCCTGCGGCCTACCTGCCGTCCCTCATGCGGAAAAAATCTGTCACTGGCTCACCGTGAATTCTCCTGCGGCTGTAATTCCCTCAAACCTTAGGGAAGGGAATTGCACGGCCCTGGATCTCAGCGTCGGCAGCACGTTCCTTGGCGCCGATCCCTCGCGATTCGCCGAACCTGTCGCAACCGCGGGAATTCAATCGATCCTGGCGGCTGCTAAGGTTGCCGTTGCCATCGGCTGCTACAACGAGCCGCGCCCCTTCTACTCGTCCCAACTTTTCTCCTCGGGTCAAAATCCCACGATCGAGAGCCGTACCATCCACCTCGGCCTGGATCTCTTTGCCGCACCCGGCACTCCCATCGCCGCGCCCTTCCGCGCCACAGTCCACGCCTTTGCGGACAATCGCACCGCACTCGATTACGGCCCAGTCATCATCCTCAAACATGAAACGACGGACGGTCTCGCATTCTTCACGCTATACGGCCATCTTTCGCGGAAATCACTAGAGTCCTTACACGTAGGCGATCCCGTCGCGCACGGCCAGAGTTTCGCCAGCATTGGCGACGCCTCCGAAAATGGTGGCTGGCCCCCGCACCTCCATTTTCAGATCATTCTGGACCTTCTCGATCTCTCCACCGATTTTCCGGGTGTCGCGTTTCCTTCTCAACGCCACGTCTTCACCACTCTATCCCCCGATCCCAATCTGATTCTAGGAATCCCCGAGCAACGCTTTCCGCCAACCCCACCCACTCCGGAAGCAACGCTCTCGACGCGAAAAAATCTCCTCGGTGCCAATCTCAGCCTCTCTTATGATCGACCCCTCAAGATTGTTCGCGGCTGGCGCCAATATCTCTACGACGAAGACGGCCGCGCGTATCTCGACGTTTACAACAACGTCCCTCTCGTCGGCCATACTCATCCGCGCGTGGTTGCCGCTGCCCAGCAGCAACTCGCACTGCTCAACACCAATACTCGCTACCTCCACGACAATATCCTCCGCTACGCCGAACGTCTCACCGCGCTTCTGCCCTCTCCACTGAAGGTCTGCTACTTCCTCAACTCCGGCAGCGAAGCCAACGAACTCGCCCTTCGCCTCGCTCGTACCCACACCAATCGTGAAGACATGATCGTCCTCGAACACGCCTATCACGGCCACACTTCTACGCTCATCGACCTCAGCCCATACAAGTTCAATGGCCCCGGTGGCCACGGGCAAAAACCTTGGGTACACGTCGCGCCCATCGCCGACGATTATCGCGGGCCCTACCGCCGCGGTGAGCCCGGCCTCGGCAAGAAATACGCCTCACACGTCGAACAAATTTTGTGCACGATGAAAAGGACCGGTAGCGGAATCGCTGCCTACATCGCCGAAACGCTCCCGAGCGTCGCTGGCCAAATCGTCTTCCCACCAAATTATCTAGCTGAAGTGTACAAACATGTACGCGCGGCCGGGGGGGTGTGCATTGCCGATGAAGTGCAGGTCGGTTTCGGCCGTCTAGGCACGCACTTTTGGGGTTTCGAAACCCAAGGCGTAGTTCCCGATATCGTTGTCCTTGGAAAGCCTATCGGCAACGCCTTCCCGCTCGCTGCCGTTATCACCACTCCCGAAATCACGACCTCCTTCAACAATGGCATGGAGTTTTTCAGCACGTTCGGGGGCAATCCCGTCGCCTGCGTCGCAGGGCTTGCTGTCCTGGATGTTCTCCGGGACGAAAATCTTCAGCACAATGCTCTCGAGGTGGGCACGCGCTGGCTAGCGCAACTCCACGGACTTCAAAACACGCATGCGCTTATTGGCGACGTCCGTGGTTCCGGGCTCTTCCTTGGCATCGATCTGGTCAACGACCGCTCCAGCCGTGCCCCCGCCACAGAACAAGCTGCCTATGTCGTCAATCGCCTCCGCGAATGCGGCATCCTCGCTGGCATCGACGGTCCTCACCACAACGTCATCAAGCTTCGGCCGCCGTTGATTTTCTCGGATTCCGACGTCGATCTGTTCACGATCACGCTGAACGAAATCCTCCACGAGGATTCGGCGCAGTCGCGCCCGAGCTAGCCACTTTCCAGGCTCGGGGGGTCACGCACACGCGAAAGAATATTTCCTTGTAGAGGTTTGTTCAAGCGGTAGCGGCAAATTTCTTGGCGGCGGCTACCTCCGCCGAAATTTCCGTGCCCTCGTTCAATGCGGATCGCACCGATAGCACGCCACCGCAAAAGCGCAGACGCTCCCGCATGCTCATCAAGCCCAGCCCCACTGACTGAAGCGAAGGGTCGAAGCCCAAGCCGAAATCTTTCACGGTAAGACGCACCTTTTCCGAATCCTGCATCACGCGCACGATAACCTTCTTTGTTCCGCCATGCTTCAACACATTCGCCAGCGCTTCTTGCGCCACACGGAACAGGCATAGTGCCACGTCTGGCGGCAGCTTCGAATCAAAATTCTCGGCGTGCAGTTCAATTTGTAGGTGTTGGTTATGTGAATACTTCCAGCAAAGGTCCTTCAGCGCCACCTTAAGCCCGCAGCACTGCAAGCTCGAAGAATGCAGTTCGTGGGAAAGTTCGTGGATGTCTGTGGCGATGCTATCCAGTTCTTTGCGCAACTTCGAAAGCAAAGATGCTTCCCGTTCTTGCGATGGCCCCGCAGGACTGCAGGCCAGGTCCAACTCGCAGGCAAGCAGCGCCACGCGCTGGCCGATATCGTCGTGCAGCTCTCGACTGATCCGTCTCCGTTCTTCCTCCTGAGCTTCGATCAACTGGCCCGCCAGCCGCTGCAGCTCCTGATCTCTCTGGAACAGCGACGCCTCCGCGGTCTTTTGCGCCGTCACGTCGATCACCATGCCGATCACAAGCGGTGGCCGGCCGTGATTCAGGTTGAGAAGAGACACATTCACCAGTCCCCACATCTGCGACCCGTCCTTGCGGAAGAAGCGCTTCTCCATGCCATAGCTCGAGCGCAGTCCCTGCCGCAGGTCCTCGAACAAAGGTTTCTCGACCTCTTCGTCCTCTGGATGACTGATGCGCGCACACGTGGCACTCTGCAACTCTTGCTGCGAATAACCAATCATGGAACAAAATGCGGGATTGACGTCGATAATGCTCCCTTCCATGGTTTCCAGCGCGATACCGATGGACGCTTGGGCGAACAGATATCGGAAGCGCCCCTCGCTTTCCTGGCGCGCGGCTTGCTCATATTTGCGTTCCAGCGTGGCTCCGATGATGTTGGCCGCGATTGCCAATTGGCTGGTGGATTCTTCCGCCCAGACTTTCTGCGTGGAATAAGAAGACAAGCCCAAGGCACCCTTTCGCCGGGGGCTGTAGCTCGACGGGATAAGCAACAGTGACTTCACTCCCAGGCCTTCCAGGAATTGCCGGTCTGCCTTTGCCCGCGGTGGGAGTTCTTTCGGAGATCGCAGAACGACCACTTCATGACGGCTCAATTTTTCCGCCAGGAAAGGCATCTTCCCCGGAAGAATTATCTTGGGCGACTGCGGAGTCGGGCGTCCGCTGGCGGTATACTTGTGCAGCAAAGCCCCGGAATCTTCCTCTACCTCATACCAGCAAATGCGGTCCGCATCGAGGAGTTCGATCATGCCGTTCAAGCCGGCAATGATCGTGGTATCGACCTGGTCCAGCGGACCCGCCGCCAGACGCTCCCCAAACTCGGAGATACGTTTTCCCAAGGCATGCTGCTGGGCTTGCAGGTCGCGCGCCTGTTCGTGCCACCGGTGCTGCAGATAGATGAAAAGAAGCAGCGCGCCGATGATTACGAGTGGCATGAGCAGCTCTGCTCGCGCCACAAAGTTTGGGCCGAACCCTGCCACGATTGCGCTCGCATGCAGTATGCGGAAATCAGGGGACATCAGTGGAACTCCAATATGAGAAGCGATTTCCAAGCCAGCCACCTTTGGTGGCCAGTACGCTACCCCGGGAGACGTCGGCAGTCAAGCAACGAATCGGGAAGTGTGGGGAGGGGCCAAACCTAGGTAATCTGGCGATTTACGCCAGGGATCGCAAGCCTGACGAGAAGGGGATTGGCGATGAAATCAGCACGCAGGGACGATATTTTCTGCCCCCACAGACCGTCATTCCGACCGGAGCCTTCGCAACATCATGACGAAAGAATGGATATGAAACATCGACAACATCTCCTTTAGCCCCGCTGCGAATGTCTCCGGTGCCATGGTCAGGACCGGCCTGTAAATATAAGCCGATCCGTTGGATCGGCAATCATCTATAGGGCGCGGTCAACAGCAAGTGGTGACGGCTCGCACACAACTTCGGTGAGAGAAACACAAATGTGAGTCGTGTGTGTACCGGTACGCCGGCACGAAGAATCATCGGTTTTCATCGATTTTCCGCTTCACAATCGCCGTGACCAATAATTCGCGCCGTTTCGCCGGTAGCAACGAAGCTGGAGGCGTGGGTAACACCCCGTCTGACGACGGGCGCGGCGTCGAGTCTCGCGGCTAGCATGGGACAGCGCAGAAGATAACACCCGCGGACACGGCAGGAGAGCGGATGTCCAGGCGGCCGAGCGAGAAACGCCCGGCGGAATGATGGAAGAGAGGCGCAAGCATCCACGGCACAGATATCGGCGGTTCTACGTTGGAAAGAGGGATGGTATGTGGTTTCGTGCCATTGAAATCAGCGTCGCCGGTCTGCCCGCGGCCACGGACGGCAGAATTAAAGATTGAGCTTGCATCCCGTGGCCGGCAAGCGCTCGGAAGCCATTGTGCGGCGCAAGCAAGGCGCGATGTACGATTTTGAATTTATCGTAATTACGCCTCAGATCGCGGCTCAACTAGTGAAGCTGTGCGAGGGATTGCCGTTGTCCCAGAACTTGACCGACGTGGAAGAGAAATTCGAAGAACATCAAGAAAAATCCAGGGTGCCGAGGCATTTCGCTTCGGCACCCTGGAACAGATTACCGATGGAAACCGCCGCCACCATGGAAACCACCGCCATGGAAGCCGACGCTGGCGCCACCGTGGAAACCCGCTGCGGGATGTCCGCCGCCGAATCCGCGGGCAACAGGCGCGTGATACCCGTAACCCGGCCGATACGCATATCCAGGCCTATAGCCATAACCCGGACGGCCATAGAAACCGCGCGGCCCATAGTATCCGTGATACCAGGGACCAGCACCGATAAATACGCCGCCAACAAACCAGTTAGGCCCGTAATACCCGTATGGAGCGCAAGCGTATGGATAATAGCTGTAGTACCCGTATGCACAAACCGGCGCGGGCCCAACGCCTGCCACAACCGGTCCTACGCGAACACCAACCGCTACCTGAGCGTGGGCGCTTCCTGCCACTCCCAGAACCAAGATCCCCAATAACGCGGCATACTTTAGATAACGCATAACCTGCCTCGCTTCCGCCCCGGAGCTTCTTGAAAAGAATGAGCTTCTTGGCTCATCTCTATCCGGGCTGTTCAATCACCCTACATGCTATGAAACACGCTTCAGACGGAAGAGTTGCGGCGGGGGCGAAGGTATACCGAAACTGCGAGCGGTGCAGCATGGGGCGAACTGAGGCGAAGCCGTTACGCCAGAGCTTTCTTCAATCTCTGCGTTGTCCTCGCGAGCTGTTTCTTGAGCGCTTCTACGTGCTTGGAAATTTCCTCGAGTTCTTCTCGGGTTACCTTGCTCGCCGCCGACAATTTGCGGGCGTGAATATGAGCCTGTTTGTCGGCTTTGCCGAGCGCTTTGCCGATTTTCTGGGAAACTACAGTGAGTCTGTCTTTCTTGGCCATGAGCTTTCTCCTGAAATGCCTCCACATGCTACCTCAATCCTCCGCCAGAAAGGCACAAGGAATTTTCAGAAATCGGCTGATGCTCAGAGGTGGTTAGGACGTTGCGTTTGGATCGAGGAAGCAAAAGCTATTCGGAATTGCTAGGATGCGCGGCCCGCTCTTTGTTCTTTGCTTCTTTTTCTTTATCGGACGGAGGATAGCTATCGAACCCCTTCGTCAGTTCGTCGTCCGCTTTTTTCCATTCCTTGTCCGGTAGAGTAATTTTATGAATTAGGTACAGTCGCCAGGCGAGCTCTTTTGATCTTGGATCGATGAGGTCGATGATCAGGCACCCTTCCTTCGCGCTGTTCGCAGAAACCTCGTTGTACACCCACTCCCAATACGATCCGATAAACGGCCGATACGCCCCCCACGCGCCCATCGTGGTCACGTTGACCTGCGAAGAAGGATTTGCCCAATACCGAACCATCAGATCGGGATTCTGACTCGGCTGCACTTCCCGAAGCCCCTTGCCGGTGAGCTCCCGGGTGACGGCGCGATGGACGCGTTCGCTGATCAAGTCCGGATTGACCGGGAACATCAGCAAATTCTCAATGCCACCAACGAACGCGAAAGTCTTATATTTGGAGAAATCGAGATTGGGATTGAAATCGACGACAGTCTTGGCCGGCAACGACGACGTTGCGAGTCCGATAGCGAAAAAGAGCCGAAGCAGAAATGACCTAAGGCTCGAGCGATGTGGGCGTAGACGGTTCATTCGGGAGTCGCTCCCAGGCGGAAATGACCTTCCTCGTTTAGTTTAGGCGATGGACGAATGTTTGGCGAGTGTGACGAATCATGTTCTCGTATTGAAACCGCCGGATTACTCGTTTTCCGGGTCCACTGGTTCGCTGTGAAAAAGGCGGGCGAGTTCGGCGTGCTCCATTACTACCGAAGGATCGCGCTGGATCGCATCATAATATTTCTTCTGGAAGCCATCCCCGGATTCCGACGGCGCAAATATTTTGCGTGCCAGAGCAATCGCCACATGCGCGTCCTTGTCCGTCACGCCTTCCTCGCTGGCAAGATTCTCGTCGATGCGCACCACGAATTCAGAAATGTTGTGTAGCCACGAGAATTGCTGATCATCCACGACGAGCCGAAAAAGCTCGCCGGCTGTCACCGTGCCGTGATCCTTTTCGTAGCTCCGTCGCTCCATGTCCAGCAGCGACTTGTGAATTCGCAATAGGGCTTCCCGAAGCGCCACCAGTTTCTGCCGCGCCGGCGTGTCGCGCGAGTCTCCTTGATTCGAATATGGGTCCTTGGATTGAGCCACTGTGAGCCCCCTGGCGAAAAGTTCACTGCGATCATCTGATTTCTATTCTGCCGCGCTCTCCTTCGGATGTACCACCAGATTATTTTTCACGCTGGCCACGCTGCTTACGCTTCCCGCGCGCGCCTCGGCCAGATTCTTGTCGGAAAGGGAATCGATCGATCCTTCGAGCGAAACAGCTCCATTATTGACGATGATGTGGACAGGGGGAACATCTTGGGTTGCGTAACGCGCTAGCGTCGAGTCTTCATAAACCGCTCGGTAGATCGCACGGCGCAAGTCGTCGTCGGACGGCGACGCTGGCAGGATTTCGATCTTATTGACTACCACCCCAACACCCTCCACGCTCCTCACCGCGGCTTCGGCCTGCTCCTTCAGGTTGCGGCGCAGCACCTGGCCGGTAAGAATCACATTATGCCCGTTCATCGTGAAGCGGATGGAGTCGAATACCGAATAAAAGGGAAGTATCAGAATCTGGTGGTGAATCTCCCGAGAAAGCGCAGGCACTTGGTCATCGGTCTTGCTTGGCCTTTTCGTAGGCGTGTTCTGCGCGGCAAGAGCAGGTAGAACCGGTGTGGATAGCAGCGCGAAAATAACAGGCCAGGTTAGAAATCGTTTCATGGATAGCGTAATTTCCTCCGGCTGCGCCAAAGACCCTAGTGCAACCCGCGCTTAGCGAGCCAGAGCGCATGCTGTACACTGTTAGAATACGACAGGAATCGGGGCCTACATCCAAATTGTAAATGGTCGATAACGCCAGGAGAAAGCCAATCACGTGCTGGCCATAGCCCACCGCGGCGCATCAGGATACGCGCCGGAAAATACATTTGCGGCTTTTCGGCGCGCCGTCGCGCAAGGGGTTTCGTTCATCGAGACAGACCTGCACCTTACGCGTGACGCCCATTTCGTGGCTATCCATGATGAAACCGTGGACCGCACAACAAACGGGCACGGCTCTGTCCATGAAATGACGCTTGCGGAAGTGCGGCGGCTCGACGCTGGCTCCTGGTTCGCCAGCGAGTTCATGAGCGAACGTATTCCCACGCTGGAAGAGATTCTGGAATTCACGAAAAAGAACGATGTTGTTTTCTACCTCGAACTGAAGCCCAGCGGCTTCTGGGGCGGGGAGCACGCGATGATCAGCGCGCTGCGGGATTCTGGCGAGATTCCCAGAAGTGTGATTATTTCTTTCGATCCTGCGATTCTGGCCGCGCTGCGAAAGATTGAGCCAACGTTGATGACCGGACTGCTCTACAACGGACAAATCGAAAATCCGTTTGAAAAAGCCGTGGAAATCGGTGCGCGCCAGGTAGCCGTTCGCGGCGACCTCGTGACGCCGAATTTGTTGCGGGAAGCACGCAAACGAGATTTGCAAGTGGTCTGCTGGACGGTAAATTCCCCTGCCCACATGCGTATGCTCGCGTCCGCTGGCGTCGACGGAATTATGAGCGATTATCCTGACCGTCTTCTGACAGCGTTAAAGAAATAGCCTGATAAAGCGCAACGAACTGAGCGACGGGCAATTGTTCGGCGCGGGCATCCTCCCTCAGTTCCAATTCACGTAAAATCTGGCGAACGCGCTCGGGAGTGGCGAGCGAGCGAAGATTGTTGGATAGCGTTTTGCGTTTCTGCGCAAAACAGGTCTTCACGAACTCCAGAAAATTTTCCGTATCGCTTATTTGCAAGTCGGTGGTTTGGCCAGGGAATTTCAGTGTGACCAGCGCGGAATCCACCTCAGGCGGCGGCCGGAACGCTGCGGGAGGAATGCGCAAAGCGAGATCTTGTCGCGAAAAGTATTGCGTGGCCACCGACAGATAGCCGTAATCGCTCGTTCCTGGACGCGCCGCAAGCCGCTCAGCCACTTCGAACTGAATCACGATGTGAGCTTCATCGATCTGCCCCGAGTATTGAAAAAAATGGTGCAGGATCGGCGAGGTGATGTAGTAGGGAAGATTGCCATAAATCCGCATCCGGCGGCCGCCGGCGAGCGCCGCAAGATCGGTTTTCAGCACATCCCCGGAAACCACCGTCAGACCAGAGTGGCTGCGGGCCAGTCTTTGCAGCTCGTCGACCAGGGGAGGATCGACCTCGACAGCGATTACCGGCGCCCCACTTTTCAGGAGGTGCTCCGTCATTTCGCCATGCCCGGCGCCGATTTCGATCCAGCAAAAATCCTTGTCAACGGACGGTGCGAACGGCTGAATGCCGTGTGGAGAAACGCGAATGGCCCGAGCGATTTTCTCGCGCCACCCGGGATCGCCAAGAAAGTGTTGACCGAGCCGCTGTCTTGCCATGGAATTGGTTTAATGAGTGTAGCAGGAGCGGCAGAAGTATGGCTTGGCGCGATACAATCGTGCTGGCGTCGAGCAAACTTCAACGTAAGAGGTGACACAATGGCGAAAGGTTACTGGATCACGTTTTATCGAAGCATCAAGAACCCCGCGGTCCTGGCGGAATATGCCAAGCTGGCAACACCGGCGATCGAAGCCGGCGGAGGAAAATTCATCGCCCGCGGTGTCCCCGCGAAAGTCTACGAAGCGGGCATCCAAGAACGCGCGGTGGCTATCGAGTTTGAGAGCGTAGCGAAAGCCACGGCAACATTTGAAGGACCAAATTACCAAGCCGCTGCAAAATTGCTCGTCGGCGTCGCCGAGCGCGACATTCGCATCGTCGAAGGAGCCTGAACGCCGCCGCGTCCTGCTTTTGCAGGGCTCGCCTCCCGGCGCGGTCCGTTGTCTTTGAAGTGCTGCGGCTTCACATCCGCTCTGACGATCGCCAACAATCCACGACCCCCATACACGGGATGATGCTTGACGCTGGCACCCGGGTCCGATAGCGTAAGAAATTCGCTCTGAACATGAGAATACTGTTTGCAGCATCCGAGGCGCTGCCGTACGCGAAGACTGGCGGCTTGGCAGACGTGATCGAAGCGCTGCCGCGCGCGCTGGTGAAGTTGGGACACGAAGTAACCGTGTTTCTGCCGCTCTATCATGGAGTGAAAGCCACCGCCATCAGCCTGGCTAGCATGACTATTCCGCAGAGCACGCGTTTGCGGTTTCCCGCGATTGCCAATGGCGGATTACATCGCGGCGTCCGCTATTTTTTCCTCGATGATCCCTTTTATTTTGACCGCGACGGCTTGTACGGAGACAAGAACCGCGAATACCCGGACAACGCCGAGCGCTTCACCGAATTTTCCCGCGCCACTATCGAACTGGCCAAGCAAGTTTGGATGCCGGATCTCGTCCATTGCCACGATTGGCAAACTGCGATGGTTCCCGTGTTCCTGCGTACCTCCTATGCGGACGACCCCACCGTACGCGATTTGCCGGTGGTTTTCACAGTCCACAACATGGGTTATCACGGCGTTTTCCCCAAGGAGTCGTTGGATCGCGCGGGGATTCCGCCGGCGGTCTTTCATCCCGGAGGAATCGAATTTTTCGGCAACGTTAATTTCCTCAAAGGTGGACTGGTCTATTCCGACTATCTGACAACTGTGAGCCGCAAATATGCCCAAGAAATCCAAACATCCGAATTTGGTTTCGGACTGGAAGGCGTCGTTCGCATGAGAGCCGACCGTCTGGTCGGTATCCTGAACGGCGTGGATTATTCGGCATGGAGCCCGGACCGCGACACGCTGATTCCCGCAAAATATTCCGCCAAAAATTTGGCAGGAAAGCGCGAATGCAAGCTGGCGCTGCTCGACGAATTTCAACTGTTGAAAGACAACCCGAACCGCCCTGTGCTTGGAATTGTCTCGCGCTTTGCTGATCAAAAAGGTTTTGATCTGATCGCTAGAATTGCGCGCGAGCTGCTCCAGGAAGATATTCTGCTAGCGGTATTAGGAACAGGTGAGCGGCGCTACGAAGAACTGTTCCGCGCCCTGGCAACGGACTTTCCCGGCCGCGTCGGCGCCGTGATTGCCTACGATAATCGCTTGGCCCACCTCGTCGAAGCAGGCGCGGACATTTTCCTGATGCCTTCGCGTTACGAGCCCTGCGGCTTGAACCAGATTTACAGCTTGCGTTACGGCACTGTTCCCGTCGTGCGAGCAACCGGCGGCTTGGACGACACCATCGAACCATTTGATTTGGAGCACGGAACCGGCACCGGTTTCAAGTTCTGGGAGTACTCTGGCTCTGCCCTTTTGCACGCCATCCGCCAAGCTCTGCATCATTACTCCGACGAAGGCGTCTGGAAACGCATACAATTGAACGGGATGGCCCAGGATTTTTCGTGGAACACGTCGGCGGCGGAATATGCGAAACTATATGAAGCTGCCCGTGCAGCGCGAAACCAAACAGCAGTTCCATCATCTAATTGAACTAAGGAAGGCGGCTGCCTGGTTGCAGCCGGTCGAGGAAACAACAAAAGGTTATGGCTGAGAATATTCTGACAGTGAACGATGGAAATTTTGAAACAGAAGTGCTGACCGCGAGCAAGGCGCAACCGGTCATGGTCGATTTTTGGGCCGAGTGGTGCCGTCCGTGTCACATGCTCGCTCCCACGGTTGCAGAAATTGCGCAGGACTACGCCGGGAAGCTCAAGGTGACCAAGTTAAACGTCGACGAAGCGATGAATTCCGCTGGCCGCTTCAACATCCGCGGCATCCCCACGCTCCTGGTCTTTAAAGACGGCCAGGTCGTCGAGCAAATTGTGGGCGCGGTGCCC
This sequence comes from Candidatus Acidiferrales bacterium, assembly GCA_963795535.1. Classification (GTDB taxonomy): domain Bacteria; phylum Acidobacteriota; class Terriglobia; order Acidiferrales; family UBA7541; genus Acidiferrum. The sequence goes on along the minus strand of CAWCIG010000014.1, from coordinate 47,625 downwards.
AAGGACCAGATCACCAAAGCCCTCGAGCGGCACATTGGATAATCTCGAAAAACAAACAGTCCAAGGACGCTGAAACTTGGCAACGCCGGAAATTGCTCCTTCCAGAAGAGTCAAACCCGCGGATCACCCGCCGTTACTGGCGGGCGAACGCGGCCCTGCGGCCATGTCTCGCCCGGGCTTGCACGAGACTGTGCTGAAAGTCCTCGATCCGCTCCCACGTGGACGGATTTTGGATTGTCCTGCCGGCGAGGGGGCATTGGTCGAACGCCTCTTGGCGGTCGGCTTCGACGTTCGTGCTTGTGATCTGTATGACGAGCTGTTCCGTCTGGACAATGCGGAAATCAAGAAGGGCGACTTGAGCGGCACGCTGCCGTATGAGAGCCATTCATTCGACTACATCACGTCGCTGGACGGACTCGAACACATCGATTCGCCGCCGCAAGCGTTTCGCGAATATCGCCGATTGCTGAAACCGAACGGCCACCTCATCATCAGCGTTCCGAACATCATGAACGTCGAAGAACGCTTGAAGTGGCTGGTGTTCGGCTACACATCCCACTTCAAGCCGCTCTCGAATAAATTCAAGGCGCAGATTCACTATGACACCGCCGGCAAGAACGAGATTGCGGTGCATGCGAATCCCATCGGTTATAACGAACTGCGCTACTATCTAGAATTGAATGGCTTCGAAATTCAGGGAGTCTACCGCGATCGCGTGAAAGGCAACCAGTGGATGTATTTCCCGATCATCGCGCTGATCCGCCTCGTGGCCGCGCTGACCCCGGAAGCGCGGCGTCAGGATCGCTGGACCCGCGAACTGACCGCCGACCCCGTTCTTCTCGGGGGAAATACCCTCATTATTCATTCCATCCTGAAAAAGTGACGCCGTGAGCGCTGCGGGCAAAGAACTGGTCCGTTGCCCGTGGGCTTCCAATGAATTTAGTACCAAATATCATGACGAAGAATGGGGAGTGCCGGTGCACGACGACCGCCTATGGTTTGAATTTTTGATTCTGGAAGGCGCCCAGGCGGGCCTGAGTTGGGACACAATTCTGCAAAAGCGCGAGCGCTACCGCAAAGTGCTGAGCGGATTCGACCCCGCAAAAGTGGTGCGATTCGATGGCAAGAAAGTCCGAGATCTTCTGCGCGACCCGGGAATCGTGCGCAACCGCTTGAAACTGGCATCCACCGTCACTAATGCCCAGGCTTTCTTAAGCGTGCAAAAAGAATTCGGCAGCTTCAACAAGTTTATCTGGCAGTTCGTCGGCGGCGCGCCGATCCAGAATAAATGGAAGGTGCAAAAGGAAGTACCTGCCAAAAGCGCGCTTTCAATAGCGTTGAGCAAGGATTTGCTGAAGCGCGGATTCCGCTTCGTGGGCCCAACGATCTGCTATGCCTTCATGCAAGCCACGGGATTGGTCAACGATCATCTGGTGAGCTGCCACCGCTTTCGTCAACTGCAGTAGCCCGTAGCGAATGGTTACCTTGCGCTTCCTCCTGCGTTGCCTCCAACCACGTTAGCGAAAATAAAAATCTTCGCGATCAAAACTGCCGCATGAATCGCAGAGTGGATCCAGGCCCTCTTCTCGCACAGAGCAGGGATAAAAAGGGTCGCAGGTGCAGCCGTCCAAATCCAGATGTTGAGAGTCAACACCCACTTCCAATCCACAATTCCTGAAAATACCGCAAGAAAAACCAGAATCTGGAGACATAGCAATGCCAGGGGAAGCGCGGTGCATCCCAAGCCTGCCAGAACCGTGGCAATAACGATGGCAACAATGATAAAGGCGCTCGTTTTCATTGGATTTCCCCTTTTCCGGCGCGAAAAATGCCAAACCCCTTGCCAGCGCATCCGGAAATCAACTTCTTACATTGGATAGTCGAAAAAGCGCCCTCAAATTCGACATACTAGAGTGCGGGCGTTGTGCCGGCCCGCCGGCAGGAGCGCCGTGCAAGCAGATGATGAGCGAACAGGCCAGCAATCCAATTTATGACCAGGTCGAAGCGATTTACCGCGCGGAATCGCGCCGCGTCTTCGCCACGCTGATCCGTTTGCTCGGCGATTTCGATCTAGCCGAAGAGGCGGTGCAAACTGCCTTTGCCGCCGCCCTGGAACAATGGCCACGCGAAGGAATGCCGGCGAACCCGCGCGCTTGGCTGGTTTCCACGGGAAGATTTAAAGGAATCGACGTATTGCGGCGCCAAGCCAGGTTTGACGGCTCGGTCACGGACGCGATGCTCGAACAGCTCGGTGGCGTCGATCCCGCCGCTTGGGACCAGCCCGGAGTAGAGGACGACCGCCTGCTCCTCATCTTCACCTGTTGCCATCCCGCATTAGCTCCCGATGCGCAGGTGGCTCTGACGCTGCGTGAAGTTTGCGACCTCACCACCGAAGAAATCGCGCGGGCGTTCCTCACTCACGCTCCCACCATCGCCCAGCGCATCGTGCGCGCAAAATCAAAAATCCGCGAAGACCATATTCCTTACAAAGTGCCGGAACGCAGCGAATTGCCAAACCGGTTGGACATGGTGCTCCGCGTCATCTACCTGGTATTCAACGAAGGCTATTCCGCTTCGTCCGGCGCTTCGGTAACGCGTCATGATCTTTCCGCCGAAGCCATTCGCCTGGCGCGCTTATTCGTTGACCTACTGCCTGAACCCGAAGCCCAGGGTTTGCTGGCATTGATGCTGCTCCACGAATCGCGCCGCGCCGCACGGGTTTCTGCCTGTGGGGAAATGGTCCTCCTGGACGATCAGGATCGATCGCTATGGAATCGCGAGCAGATCGCCGAAGGAATCGCGCTGGTGCGAAAGGCGATATCTTCCCGCCGTTTTGGTCCATACACGTTGCAGGCGGCGATCGCGGCTTTGCATGTAGAAGCTTTAAGCGCAGCCGCCACCGACTGGGTTGAAATCGTAGCCCTCTATAATCTGTTACTGCGCGTCGATCCGAATCCGGTCGTCGAACTGAATCGCGCCGTAGCTGTGGCTGAGCGCGACGGACCTGCAGCAGGCCTGCAGTTGGTCGAAGCGATCCTGACCAAAGGGGATCTGGAAAATTACCATTTAGCTCACTCCGCCCGCGCCGAACTGTGCCGCCAGTTAGGCCAAACCGAAAAGGCTCGCGCGTCTTATGAGAGGGCGCTCAGCCTGAGCCAACAGGAGCCGGAGCGCCATTTCCTGAAAAAGCGCCTCCAGGAACTGGGCGAAAACTAAATTTTCGGGAGCATGTCGAAATGACCGTTGGCCAAACGACTATCGAATGTGAGCGGTTTAGAATTCAAGAAAGCGGGAGGATCCCATGAAATACATTTGCCTTGCTTATGTCAGTGAAGAAGGTTGGGGAACAATGACCGAGAGCCAGCGGAACGCAGCATTGGACGAAGTTTTCGCCTACACGGACGAACTGCGCAACAGCGGACACCTGGTTGCCACGGAAGGTCTGCAGAGCGCGCGGAACGCCACAACCTTGCGCATCGTCAACGGAAAAGTCTCCGTTACCGACGGTCCCTACGTGGAAACCAAAGAGAAAATCGGCGGCATCTACGTGATCGAAGCCCGCGACCTCAACCATGCCATCCATCTCATGTCCAAACATCCGGTCGTGCGCGCGGGCGGAGTCGAAATTCGCGCCGTCGTCGACATGTCTGCCATGTACGCAGCCAGCACTGGACGACGAGCAGCGGCAAAAAGCTAGCCAACCCGCGCTAGGGGAATGCGAGGTGAGTGCTGTTCCCGGGCCTCGGTGCCAGCTTTTGCCGGATTGTGTATAATCGAAAAGTCCAATCCGCCGAGCGGGCGTCGTACAATGGCAGTATAGAAGCTTCCCAAGCTTCGGACGTGGGTTCGATTCCCATCGCCCGCTCCAAAACAAACGGGGGGCAGAACATGTCCGCTCGCCTCAAATCGACTGTCTACGAGCCAACCCTCCGTCGCAGTCATTTACCGATTCCCTGGCGAGCTCCTAAGATTTCGCTGGTCGGAAATTGAATTTGAACTGAAGCAAAGCCGATCCGCTTGACTGGCAAACTGGCAACGTTGGTTGCCAGTTCGGTGACCGTCTATCTTGACGAGTGTGTAAAAAGTGTGTATCATTAACTATGTCCAGCCGGGAGATAATTCAACTGTTAAAGCAGGATGGCTGGTATGAGGTCGCCCACGTCGGGAGTCACAAGCAATTTAAGCATCCCACGAAACCGGGAAGGGTCACAGTGCCGCACCCCAACCGGGATATACCTATCGGCACCCTGCGTAGCATCGAAAAGCAGGCAGGTATCAAACTGAGGTGAGTATGGACTATATCGCATATCTTCATAAGGACGGCAGCTCCGATTTCGGCGTCAGTTTCCCCGATTTCCCCGGTTGTGTAACCGCTGGCAAGACCTTGGAAGAAGCTCGCCGCATGGCTGCAGAGGCCCTCAGCCTTCACATCGCAGGCATGATCGAAGACGCGGAAGAAATTCCCAATCCGTCAACAATTGACGACATCGCCGATGATCCGGCTATGAAACATGCTGTGGCGTTTCTCGTTCCAGCTCACACGGAGCGAACTGTTCGCATCAACATTACTGCCCGGGAGAGCCAGATCGAAAAAATCGACCGTCTAGCACGAGCTGCTGGTCTAACGCGATCGGCCTACGTGGTGCAAGCCGCCTTCAAACCAGAAAATGTCAAGCAGCGGACAAGGCGGACGCATCGCCCTCGTACTAAGAAGCTCAAAGAAGCTCGCGCCTAGATCGTCATATCGCGGGTCTCTTGGTAGGAAGATGTGAAACTCCGATATCTCGCAAAGGGGTGCCAGCGTTATTTGTGTTTGTACCCGTGTTCCGTTTGTTCCAGTTGCGCGGGGTGAGTAGCGGCGACGCCGCTGAAACACAGGGCTGTCCTGCTGCTCCAATTGGAATCCATTTGAGAATTTCGAAAAACGTCAAATTGCCGCCAATTTGTGCGTTCTTAGCTGTCTACAGCAAGCTTCCCAAGCTTCGGACGTGGGTTCGATTCCCATCGCCCGCTCCATAAATCCTGTTGATGCAGTTGGCCTTACTGGCTTCTCACCCTCAATTTGACCCATAAAGTCCCGCGTTTTGGACGCAGTTGGACGCGATTTTGCGTTTCTTTTTTCAATTGGACGCGAAAAAGGAAGCGTGCATGGGAGGGGCAGCATGAAATTATCGGCACGGCAGAAATACGACCACAAGGACCTAGATAGAGGCGAAGCGCAACTTACAAGGGTTGGACATGCCCTTTGGCAAGATCGCCGCAAATTGGGCGATACGGGCGCCGAAAGAGGGCATTAGCGCGGCACTTGAGAGCGTTTGGAAGGCAAAGAGGGAATATCGGGCGGAACTGGCTAAGAAGAGAACCTCGCGATTCTCAGAGTTTCGGGCTTCTTGGGTTATCAGTGGAAGCAGTCGGAAGGGTGAAAACTCGGCGGGACTGCACGCCGAAACATGCGGTTGACGGATCGGCCGCTGGCAGATCCGGAAGATCCTTGCATGAAATCTGACTTCGGAGAGGAGGTTCATGCCTTCTAGGAAATCTGCTAAGCCGATCGGAGATCGTTTACTCACTCTAGCTGAAGCTGCAGAGATACTCCGTCTAAATCCACGGACAGTGCGTGCGAACGTTCAGCGTGGCAAGATCGAAGCGAGAATTATTGGCGGACGCTGGAGATTCAGGCGTGCAGACCTTGACGCTTTCTTTGCGAACGCGCGTCGTAACTGGGATTTCGCTGGAAAGAGTGATCACGGGGATTAGATGGTGAGCAGGGGAAGTTCATACCCCGAGTCCAGATGCGAAGGGCGGTTCTTCGGGCGTAGAGTGAACTGCGAACAGGTTCCTTTCCTGCCGGCCTGGGCTGTGGCGTGGGTTCTGGACGATCCACGAAAGATTCCGTACCTGCTCGTGTGGAAAGGACCCGAGGACAATTCCGTGCGAGAGGTTGTCCGGGTCTCCACGTATGGCCAATTCCCCCCGGACTGGGCTGACTCGGCCGAGATCAAGCGCCACGATGGAACGTGGGATTTCATTCGCACGCTTCTGCGCACACTCCCGCGAAATGGGGGAAGAGTCCGGCTTCTGATTTGCCCCTACTGCAGCATCCCGCGTCGAGGGCTGTACGGATGGGAGCCAGGTGGACGGTTCACCAACAGCGTCGTGCGTTCAACGTGGGGGTGCCGGAAATGCAACGGGATGCGCTACGCCTCGGAAGGCGGAGCGCTCCTGATCCGTCCCCGTGGAACGCTGAGCCTCGTATTCGGAACTGGTCACTCACCGCGCCCAGAGCCCTGGCTCCCTTACGTGTTCACCTCAACTGAAGAGGCGGGCGGAAGCCGGTGTTCCGTGAATTGTCATTTGACGCGTCAGCTTTCGCTGGTGAGTCCACTTCTCCGCGAATGCCGTTAATCACCTTGCAGCGGCAGCGAGATGTAAACTAGAGAAGAATGAAAAAGTTTTGCGTATTTTGCGGAAAGTCTCCAGAGGACGAAAATAAAGAGCACGTCCTTCCGCGGTGGTTACGGTCCCAAGGATATTGCGGACAAGGCACCCAACGGAGCACAGTCTTGAACAACTAGGCATTGAGCCTCACCGATGCAGGCGATTACGCGCAGGCGGAGCCGCCATCTGGGAACGAGTGGTGCAAGGAGCCGATATGAAGTCTCAGTGCTGGTTCAGCCTCTGCTGCGTGATTGGGCTCATTTTCTGCGTGGGTGGACTCATTGTGGGTACCTGGGGAAAAACCGGGATACCAGTCGCAGGCGTCACCCCACCTAAAAGCACTTCAGTAAATGAATACGTCGACTCCCGGCTTTGCGCGCGTTGCCATAGTCAAATCTATGAAAACTATCGGCAGACAGGAATGGCCAAATCCCTGTTTAAGCCCGCTCCTGCGAACACAATCGAAGACTATAAAGGGAACACGCAGTTCTACCACTCCTTGTCTGACACGCACTACTCGATGATTTTTCGCGACCAGGCCTATTACCAGAGACGCTGGCAAATCGGCTCCGACGGCAATGAGACGAATGTCGAAGAGATGAAAATTGACTACGTGATAGGTGCAGGCGACCACTCGAGGTCCTACCTACACCGTACCGCACGAGGAACGTTGATCGAACTTCCTCTGGGTTGGTATACGGAACGAGGTGGATATTGGGGCATGAGTCCAGGATTCGATGCCCGTCATCCGCAGACCCGGCGATTGGTCTCGTATGGATGCGTATTTTGTCACGATGGATATCCTCAAGTGCCCTCCGGAAGCGATGTTCCGGACGCTGATCCGGTCTTTACTGGGGACCTTCCTGAAGGGATTGATTGTCAACGATGTCATGGTCCGGGCGGCCAACATATTCGAGCCGCTCAGACAGGCGCTGAGTTTTCGGACATCAGTAGCAGAATTGTGAATCCTGCACGGCTAAGTTCAAAGCTCCAGATGGAACTCTGCATGCAATGCCACCTGGAGCCGACGAGCGGCCGCCTCCCAGCTTTAGTGAGACGATTTAATCGCGGGATATTTTCCTACGTCCCAGGGCAACCCCTTGAGGACTTTGTCCTGTACTTCGATCATGCCCCTAACACCGGATACGATGACAAATTTGAATTCGTGAGTGTTGCATATCGACTTCGGAAATCTCGTTGCTTTCTAGAGAGCAAGGGGGCGCTGACATGCCTGTCCTGCCATGATCCACATCGCAAGCTCCCCGCGGGCGAGGAAGCGACAAGCTACTATTCCGGGCAATGCCGTCATTGTCATGAACCCGTCATTAGTACCTTGGTTGCCCAGGGCAAGCACCCGGATGCAGCTGACTGCGTTTCGTGCCACATGCCAAAAAGGAGAACTGAGGATGTAGTTCACGCACTTATCACCGACCATTTCATTCAGCGTAAGGTCCCAATGCGTGATCTTCAGGCAGAGCTTCAGGAACGTCATTTGACTGATGCAGAGGAATACCACGGAGAAGTGGTCCCGTATTATCCGTCGCCCCTGCCGAAAACGAGCGAAAACAGCCGATACCTTGCTCTAGCGCAAGTGGCTCGTCAGAATAATCTGAAGAAAGGAGTAGCCGACCTGGCCCGAGAAATAAACCAACATCCTCCTCGCGAGGAGGAGTTTTACATAGCACTTGGGGATGCCCTGAAAAACAGCGGAAATTCGAAAGCGGCCATTGGAGCGTTTGAACAGGCAGTTCGGATCAAGCCAAAATCTGTGACAGCATTACGGTCCTTGGCCGCTAGTTTGAAAACATCGGGGAATGTCTCACGAAGCGAGCAGACATTGAACCAGGCGCTACACGTGGCACCTCTCGACGGTAGCACCTGGAATCAATACGCGATGCTTGAGGCCGACCTTGGGCGAACCGATCGCGCAATCGAGAAACTTCAGAAAGCGCTTGCGCTAGATCCAGATTTGCCGGAGGGCGACCTGAACCTTGCCACCCTCTTTATCCGCGAAGCGCAGATGGAACCTGCCGAAACAGCTTTGAAACGCGCACTAAGCATTGATCCGTACGACGCGGATGCTTACGATCTGATGGGGCGGGTGCTGGCAGGGAAGAATCAAATGTCTATGGCTCTTTATAACTTCCAAAAAGCAACGCATCTTCGTCCGGACTATGGACCCTATCTTTTTAACTATGCTCTGGCGCTGGGAGCCGCCGAGCGGTTAGACGAGGCGCGGACACAAGCGCAGGCCGCAGTGAACGCGGATCCCAATCTTGCTGAAGGCCACGTATTGTTGGGTGGACTTCTCGCCAGAGACCAACGATTGGCGGAGGCGGTAAGCGAGTATCGGCAGGCGGTGAAACTACAGCCTGATTTCAGTTTGGCACACCTGGACTTAGGGTTGGTTCTGGCCGCACAAGGAGATCTGCGGAGCGCGACTGAGCACCTACGCAAAGCCGCAGCCAGCAGAGACCCGAATGTCGTCCGCCAAGCAGCCGAGGCCCTCCAGCGAATCAGCAATCGTTAGGCTGCCCACCTGAGGTCATGCGGATTTCTCGATGGAGAGAATCTGACGAACCTGCTGGGTGATTAGCTATTTGGTGCGTATTGACCGGCTACGCAGCCAAGTCCTTCCATGAGAAGGCCGGTTAGTCGCCTACTCGGACAAGTGCCCCTCACGGACCAGAAACGGCGTTGTGGGAAGCCTGGTGGCACTTGCGTCACTGCGGCAGCGCGTTTGCCGCGATTGCCCACAAACATTTATTTTGGGCATCTCTCTTAGTCGATCAAGGATCTGCTGCTCTCCCTTCTCGAGGATTCGCGTAACCGCCAGGAGTGGGAATACTGGCTGAAGCACAAGGATCCGCACTATCGCTGGGAAGCATTCAAGCTTGCGCAGTTCTATATGTTCGGCAAGCCCGTCCAGCCCGTAGTGGGCGAGGAGCTCGCGCCGCCGATCAAGATCGACATCAGCGCGATCCCCACACGTCACGTGCCGGCATCATGAAAGAGCTCGAGAGCGTGTGGATCGGAAGCGCCGGCGTCTAAGCAATCCACGAACCTGGCCCTATTGCGATTCAGCCAGTTACATGCGCAGCTTCGAGGTGGATTTCGGAACACCTCTCACTTTACGGCCTGTTTGTTGCCTATCGCTCTAGTGGTCGCTCTGAAACTCAGAGGTTCTAAGTCATAGCGCTTCCGGAATTCTTTCCCAGTGAACCGAAGTGTGTGCGGCTTGTCCAGGGCATCGGTCAGTTGACGTCACTGCCAGCCCTGCGAACCTCGCCTGCGGTAATTATGAATGAGGGGTCCAGCCCCCGAATCCCTTTGACTTCGACGTGTTCTTCAAGGCTGCTCTTGGTACAGTGCAGGTCGTAACCGCATTTGTCCTGTTCGACAGATTCGACGTTCCAACCGTTCTGCTTGTATTCCCGTTTCACATGAATTACGGCAGCCCTTCCACTTTCCGATTCTCATCGGGACTTCCTCCGAAGCCGGCTCCTCCGCTGCGGCAAGAGCAAGCGTCGCAATTCCGAAAAGGGCTCTCATAAATACTTAGACACCGAACAAAGCAGAAATCACCAGAACTGCCACTATCGGCTTGCTTTACACCAGTACGGGCTCTTTCGCCATTCTAACGTTGCCGTTGTTGTAGTTTTCCCCACACGAATCGCAGAACAGCGCCCGGTAGCTGGTGCCATCTTTTGCACTGGCGTCCTCAAACGTGTTCCAACCTTTTGCCTTCGTGAGCTTGCCAGTCTGCGTCAACGCCTGAAACAGATGTTTTGCAATGTGGCTGCGCATCACGCAAGTAGTGGGAGTCGGATTTCTTTTCGTCCCCATCACCGCGGCAGGTTACATCGGAGTCCCGCCGGAGAAAGGCAACAGCGTCTCCGGAATAATCAATTTCATGCGCAACATTGGCGGCAGTATCGGGACTTCGTTGGTGACCACTCTGATCGTGCGGCGCTCTCAGTATCACCAGCAAATCCTCGTCGGCCATATCACTCCGGATACCCCTGCATTTCGTTCGGCGTTGCGTGGCTTGAGTTCCGAAATCGCACGTTCCGGCCTCCGGTCCACGGACGCTCACCATCAGGCCATTGCCAGGTTCTACGGCTTAGCGAATCAACAAGCACACGCACTGTCTTATATGGACACATTTTGGATCCTGGGTGCGTTCTGCTCGCTCATGTTCGTTCTCGCATTTTTCTTGAAAAAGAATGATCCAGGAGCCAGCGGAAGTGTGGCGGCCGGGTAAGGATACGCGCAATGATTCAAGCAATCACAATTGAGCGCGAGTTCGGCTGCGGCGGATCCGAGATTGCAAGCCTGCTCGCCCAACGACTCGGCTGGAAGCTGTGGGACCACGAACTCACTCAGGAAATCGCACGCCTGACCAACAGTACGCCGCAAGCGGTCGAGAAGCGGGAATGGAAAGATGATCCTGCGGTTTATCGCGTCTTTAAGTCTTTTCTTAGGGGAGCATTCGAGGGAGCCATACCGCCAACCGATCGGCTGGAATTGCTTGATGCGCAGCGAATCGCCACCGTTTCCGAACAGGTGGTCAATCACGCACTTTCTGGCGGCCCGTGCGTAATCGTTGGTCGGGGCTCGCAATATTTTCTTCGCAATCGCAAGGACGTATTTCGGACGTTCCTCTATGCTTCTCGCACGTCTAAGATCCACAGGCTGATCACAACTGGAACACCACAAGAAAAGGCAATAACGGACGTTGATACGATTGACAGGGATCGCGCCGCGTTTGTGAAGAGATACCTTAAGCTGGATTGGCCCGAGTATCAATTGTACGACGCAATGTTTAATACAGAGAGGGGTGATTCCTATGTAGCAGAAATGCTCGCTTACTGCGCTCAACAAGTAGCCAGTCATGAGCCAAATTCTCGTTAGCACGCAACGACATCTCACTTTCTGAATTATTTCGGTCAGTCTGAACTTTGAATCCCGCCAGAACCGCGTATCAAATGGTTGTCGAATCCCACGGTTGTAAGTGCTTATCCTGCAGTCAGCATCGGCTGGGGTTCTTGCCCGTATCAAAGGATTTGGTTTGATACGGTCAGACCGGTGTCACCGGAAGGTGAGGCTCTTGGCACCGTCCGGCACCTTTGGGAACGGCAAGGTAATGAATAGCGGTACAAACTGACACAAAACTTACACAACCTCTAATTGGAATTCACTTCCCGCTCTTTCTCTTTTCCCGCTCCACTGGCCTCCTGCGTCTCGAAGGGTAGGCCGGGGGCGGGATCGCCCCGTGGCGGGATGTCGCGGAGGACCCGGTAGTGACTGGCAACACGGCCTTGGGTACAGTGCGAGGGACTAGCGGGATTGTTCCATTCTGGTTTGCGCTCGGGCAGACGCTTCCTCCCAGGAGCTCTGATACGGGAGCCCAGTGATTGGGTCAGTCCGCATCTCGCCGGAGCTAAATCGATCAAAGATCGACATCAGCTCTGGTCTCAGCGCAAATGCAGTGGAGTTAAGCGATGTAAGAAGGGAATAATGATGCCGATAGTGCGGATTGCCTTCACGGTGTGCGAGAACGACGGCTAATGTAGTTTGCGAGTGTTTGACGGCGTCGGCGAGCGCTCTGTTCAATTTATTTTGGTCAGCAGTCCGAAAGTCCGAGGGAACTTCGATCAAAACAACTTTCCCGTAATTGCCTGCTTCCACCTTCGTCTGCTTGAGTTTCTTCTTGAGTTTCTTCGCTAACCGGTTGAAGCCTGACGAGCGCAAATTTCATTAGGCGACTAACCGGGCAAGAAAGCCACCTTATTGGCGCGATCCTTGAAATATTAGAAAGACGTGTGCTGCAAACGCGGTCTTCCAGCTCAAACTTCCGCAATCGGTCAGTTTCCGATTGCGCGGGTGGTCTCAAACGGGTCGACGCAACACTAAGCTCGAACCGATCTCGCAGTGAAAACAAGAGCTAAATCGCTCGCTAGGACAAGACCAAACGGAACGCTTCCTAGCAGCTAGGTCTCGACAAGTACGTCCAAGCAGATGGTTCTCCCCAGTCGGAGTGATTGTCGAATCAATGCACTGGATGGTGTTGCACCGACCGGCAGAACCCGCACGACCTACCAGGCATTACTGATTTTTTCGCTGCTCGTCCCGAGCTGTTGAGGGCGGAACATGGCCTTTCAGCCGCATGTAAACGGCGAGGTTGCCGTAATGCTCGTTGTTATGTGCGATGTTGTACATTAGCACGGCGCCCCGGACGGTACTGGTCGACCCCGTACCAACAACGTGCGCAACCTGCATCGGCTGGATGAAGCTCGCGTCGGTAGTGGCTGCGTATGCCCGGTCGCAATAGACGAGCGAATCATTCAACGCCTTAACGAGTGCAGCCTTGTCAGTGATTTGCTCGTAGTCAACGGTTGCTGGCGACTTTTCGCCCGCAACTTCCGAACAGAAGAAGAAGTTCGCCTTGACTAGGTGACCGATAATCTGACCGAAGCTCCGGACCTGCGGCGTCGGTCGAAAGGCGTATTCATCCGCAGGCATGTTTTCTGCCGCCTCCGCTAGATTTCGGCGAATCGCCGCGTGCATCGCCTTGGCACCGCCCGCCAGCGAGGGCGACAACTCATCGGCATAGCCAACGTCCGTCGTTTGAGCGGAAGCCGCCGGCAAAGTCGCATACGCCAAAACACAAGCCAGCATCAGCAGACGCAGCATAGGGTCGTCTCCCTTCACCGTGCGAATCGTTTTGGTCGACGCGGCGCACTTATAAACTGCGACAACAGAGTGTTGTCAAGTCTAATCGCCAGACTTCTGATCAAACGCACTAACCGCAGAAGTGAAGCTCCACTTCAAATGGACGATAACGCGAGGGACCTGCGGGGCAAGTGGAATCAACTTGTAAATCTGACCCCCGCCTGCTGGGGCTGATTCTCTTCTTTCTCGGCATCTTGAGCGGCATTGGTCATTGCTTCGACAGCTTGGGTGACCGCATCCTCTCGCTCTTCCCAGCAGTTTTTGCCGTAAACATTCCGGGTCACGTCGATATTTGCGTGACCCAGAATGTCCCGAACATCATCCGCCCTTGCGCCTTCGCGCAGCGTATGCCTGGAATACACGACGCGGAAGCTCCGAAAATGCCCGTTAACGCTGGAATCGGCCGGGTCCGAATCTCTGCAAATAGTGGTTGCAAGCATTCGCGGGCAAAATGGAATGCGGGTGTGTACGTGCGAAATCTGCCATCGAGGCGCCTATGCGTCCGTCTAGGGGGGTCAAAAGATAGGCGTGAATGTCGCCCGCATGGGGCCCGGTTTGCACCGTTGCCATACCCGAGATTTGTCCGCGCTCATTGATATTGCTAGCCGAGATTATGAAGAGGTTGGAATCCGCGGAAATTAGCGTGTTAAGGTCGGTCATCACACCATCCTGCCAGATGAAGCCGTGGGACCAGTTGAAATTGGAGTCAAAGTTGTTTCCCACCACTTGGCCCCGGTTGTTGATGCCGGTGGCAAAGGCGGCAAAATCGCCCGGCAGAGCGCCAAGGTTTGTGACTGCGCCGTCCGCGCCGTTCTGCCAAACCGCGGCATAGAAGGTTGTGCCGTCAGCACTGCCGACTTGCCCGACGATTTGGCCGCGGTTGCTAATGGCGTAGGCGAAATTGGAACCTGTACCTCCGAGATCCTGAAGCACGAAGGCAGCCTTGTCTTTCCACATTACGGCGTGCGTCGCTGCGATGCAGTTTCCCGAGTAGCCTACGGCTTGGCCTCGATCGTTAATCCCGAATGCGAAACCGTCTGGATCGTTGCCCACCAGAGGAAGGGCTTGGGCTTTGCCGTTTTCCCACAACGCCGACAACGCGATCCGATTGTTGGTTGTGCCGGCTGGGCATGTGGAGTCCACGGCACCGTCTTCGGCAAATCCGACGACTTCTCCGAGGTTATTGATGGCGCTGGCCTGCCCATTATTTCCGCCGAGCGTCGGAAGAGCGCTCATGTGGCCGTCTCGCCAAAGAAACGGAACGCACGTAAGGTGTGTGCCGAAGCCGCAAATGTCTTCGCCGTTCGGATCTGGATCAGCTGTTTCGGACTGACCAACGGCTTCCCCGCGGTCGTTGATCCCGCCCCAGTTAATCCAACTGTTGCCGTCGGGTTTTCCAAGCGTGCCCAGGTCGATGTTGAATCCGTAGATGCTTATCACCGCGCGGCCCCTTGAAACTGACGTAAACAGATTATTCTCGGGAGGGTTCACGGTCCCATCCATGTTCTCCGTCCAGCCCTGATTATTGAGGCCCATGGCCATGCTGAAGTTGTCTTTGCTGTTGTTAATGCCCAAATCGGTAATTTTGTAGTTCTGTTGAGCGAACGCATTGCTGAAGCTACCCAGAACAATCGTCGCAACTCCCGGTATCCAGAAATTCCGCAACTGTCTTAGTGCGCTCATGTCTTCTCCTTTTGATGCAAGCAATGTCTTGAGAGCAGAATTGGCCACAACTCCACAAATACCTGCAGAGTCACAACTGAGGGAGCATGTGGTATTCCACGTCCACAACGATTACGTGACATAACAGGCTCAACATCTCAGAGCTCGAAAACGAGTGGCGGGTTAACAAAGACCTAAGACGATCCTAAAACGGCTAGAGTGACTGTTTCTCCAACTTTTCATACTCACTGGCGAGAGGTTATGAGCCGAGAACGTCAGCAGTCAATAGCAGGACGCTTCATTTCGATTGACTTTCAGATGGTTAACATACATACCGGTCTGTATGTTAGACAGGTCACGAGGAGAAGCCAATCTAATAATCGAGCGGGCCAAGACCATGAGACATGATCATCCCGGGCTTACCTACGCAATTCAATAGGTGTGACGGAACACGATGGATTTTCATATTGTTGAGCGTGTGTTGGATCTCTCTTGACGCTCTGATAGTTACCATACATACTGATCGGTATGCTGGCGGCACGCAAGAATCCGAAACGTAGAGCGACTAGGCTGCGTGATCCCGAGCGCACGCGGGAGCGTTTGCTGCAAGCGGCATCTCGCGAGATCTACAGATCGGGTTTCCAGAGTGCAAGCCTAGACACAATTCTGGCCTCTGCTCGCGTCACCAAGGGAGCGCTGTACTACCACTTCAAAAACAAGGAAGCCTTGGGATATGCCGTCGTCGAAGAGGTCATCTCCCCCGCCGTCCGCGGCACATGGGTGCGGCCCTTACAGAGCGTCAAGGATCCTATCGATTCTTTGATCGGCATTGTTCAAGGTATATCCGTTCGGCCCGAGGATGTATGCGGCGGCTGTCAATTGAACAATCTGGCGCAGGAAATGTCTCCTCTTGACGCGGGATTCCGGAAGCGGCTGGAGACAATCTTCGATGCCTGGCGCGAGGCCGCTGCCTCCGTTTTGCGAGAGGGCCAGATCCACGGAAGCGTTCGCCGCGACGTGGAACCCACTGACGCCGCCGGCTTACTGATTGCGATGGTCGAAGGCTATGGCTCGCTGGGAAAGAATGCGCAGGATCCGAAAGTGATAAAGGCGGGGATTAAGAATATCGTGGGCTGGCTGAGGTCTCTGCGCCAACCGGGCAACCGCAAGCGAGGTTGATCGCATCGGTGTCTCGAAGGAGCAGTTCGGCACTGTTACGTACCAACCGGTTCGTATGCTAGGACGGTCAGCATCGCAATCGGGCGAGCGTTTCAAACTACATCCCTGAAAAGGAGAACGAACAATGACAAGGATCGCAGTGTCGCGAAGGAATCTGCTCGCTACGGGGGCCTGCGCGCTAGTTGGTGCCGTAAGCATGCCCGGACTGCCAAGTGCCAGCGCATTGGGAGGGCAGAACTTAACGACCGAGGAGGTAGTCCGGAAGTGGTACGCAGGCTGGGGGCAGAAAGACTGGGGCCCACTGGATAGCCTGCTCGCCGATGACTTCACCTTTTCAAGCGCGGCCGGCGACGACCACATCAGCAAAAGCGCTTTCAAAACGCAATGCTGGGAAACACAAATCAATTTCATTGGGCATTTTGACCTGGAGCGAGTCGCCACTGGCCCGGATGATGCTTTTGTGAAATATCTTTGCTACACCACGAACGGTAAATCGCTCCGGAACGTGGAGTATCTCCGAATCAAGAACGGAAAGTTGCAATCCATTGACTGTTATTTCGGCGCGCAATCGAGCTTTCCGTCAGCAGTGAGCACTGGGCAGAAGTAACCTACGGGCCTGGAAGGTAAGGCGTGGGGTGCCGATCTGCCGAAATCACCGGTGATGCTGAATCCACAATTCAAAGGCGCTCAACCAATCGACGTGTTTGTCGTTCCCAACTCCCGAGAAAGGATTCTCACTTGGCAGCTGATTATAAAGAGCTCACTGCGACCCTTCGCTGTTTCTATGACTTTACGAGCAAGATAGTGCTTTTTGTCGGTCCGGGGGGGAGGCAGTTCCTCGACCCGTCCATCATTACAAAGAAGCTCATCCGCATTGACCGGAATGTCAAAAATCTCGGTGAACTCAAGAAGAACCTCACCGCTAAGGGCATGAGGGATTCCGTGGAAGTTGTCGGGGCGGACTTCGAAGATGTCACTCTGTCTGGCGATGTGGTCTATTTTGAATTTTGTTTGCACGAGATCATCGATCCGCAGAAGGCGCTGGCGCATGCCAGAGCCCTGGCGCCTGACGTTGTCGTATTTGACCATCTATTCGGTTCAGACTGGGCTTACTACGCCGCGGAAGAGGAAAAAGTGCGTCGCAGCGCCGAGGCCATGAAGCGCTTCGGCATTCGACGTCGCAAGACGTTTCGCACCGCTCAGCGTTTTAAGGATCACGTCGAGCTCCTCGCCATTGTGGCGGAGCAAGGGCCCCTGGCAATCCAACGCGTGCAGATATTCGCAGGTTCCACGAACATCGCTATTCCCATGACCTGCGAGCTAGCCTTGTTGTAGCGTAAGCGTCAAAGGAGGTAGATCTGGACGCCGCTATAGAGCCTTCACTGAGCGTCATTCCAATTGGGCACCAGGTCTTGCTACTTTCAGAATCCTTCAAGCTGCCTGACGTTGAACTTGTGAAATAAGGTTATCGGAAAAGGGCTACTGGTACTCTATTTCGCCCTCGTCATCAATTCGTGCCGCGCCCATGCTATAAATTCGGGATGCCCAAACCTGTGCAGTGGCTACTGTTCGAGTATATCGATGGCGAGATCACTTTCCTGTCTAAGCCATTCAGATCGAAACAGCTCGCGGAGAAAGCGCGGTCGAATGAGGTGGGGATACTTGCGGCTCCAACGCTCGGCCACGGCGGATATTTCGAAATTTCGAACGAGCAAGAGAGGAATTACGCAACTGCACGGAGAACTTCTCCAGTTTGAAAAGCGCGTGGACTCACTACGCGAATCTCTTGGGAAGGCAAGCACGGAATTGTTCGGGACTGACCGCTAAGCATTCCCTGCGCTGTAATAGGCCGGGTTGGTCGCAAGAGTCGCGGAGGCTGTGGTTTCGCGCCGGCTCCGTCACACGGGCACTTATCACGCTACTCTATATTGACTTGGAAGGTCAAAGAAGGGTTACCGTATGCAACTGCATACCATAGCCCATCCGCTCCCATAATGAAGTACACGTCCTGCTGGTAAAACCACGCCGGATATGCTCCTGCATAGAACCAATAGCCGCCGTAGGAGTACTCCCTCCGTCCATTATATAGACGTCCCCCGGTTGCAACGAAGCGGGCATGATGGTCAGGACCGAACTTGCTAGTACTGTACTCGTGCCCACGGCTATCTTTCTGACCATTCTTAGCATACTGGCCTTGTGACTGCTGTGTATGACCGGCTTGCTGTTGCTTTGGCTCCGGCTTGGCTTCTTTCTGCTTTGCTGGCTTAGCTTCTTCCTGCTTTGGTGGCTTAGCTTCATCCTGCTTTGGAGCAGGCTTAGCTTCATCCTGCTTTGCGGCAGGCTTGGCGCTCTCTTCGTGATGCTCCTCCTGCGCGAAGGCAGGAACAGTGACCCCGAAAAGAAGTAGCAATGCTCCAACGATTACTGGCTTCATGTGTTTCCTCCACAATTTAGCCGGGACAAAGGCCTCAATCTCATGCTGAAAACCTGCGGGCGTTTGTGCTGTCCACTTTGGCACAGACTACGGAAATTCTTATTGGGGGAAGATAAGTACTGGCGACGGCATGCGGGCAAAGTGGACCATACGCAACACGGGAAGTCCCAGCGGTGATCGCGGTGTGGATCAACTGGCAGCTCGTGAGAGAAAGGCCAGCCTGTATGGGATGGCGGAGAGGCTCGTTGTGTGTGCTGAGCAGCGTGCTGTTCAGGAGGGTTGAAGTCCCTCTGGTGCTCGAATGAGGAGCGCCATATCCAAAAGCGGGGATAATTCCTCGCTGGCCGGAGAAAGCGGAAGGTATGGAAACGTCTAAACGGGCACGAAGGCGAAAGCTGGATAAAGCCAAGACGGACCTGGAGCCATCGCTTGTTGTACTCCGGCGGGCAGGGTGTCCATCAAGTGATGTGATTCTCACAAGATGGAATCTGAAGGGCCTGCGGAGAAGTACCGGGCCGTAATCAATGGGGCGACCCAATGATGAACCGGTCGGCCAAAGGTGGGACAAGGTCGAGTCTGCACTATGGAGACGAAGGCGCTCTCATTCACCCACCGCACCAAGGTGTTTGCGGATGGCACGGTACGGAAGAGCAGCACGTGACCTCAGGAGGTGCTGGCAGGGTCTCCGGGTGGCACCGGAGTAAGCGGACCTATAAGCAGAAGCGAAGTGGCGAGTAAGGCTCTGTCAGTATACGGACGGCTGAATAGTACCTGAAGCGCGGCGAAAGCCACGCGACCGGGCAACCGGCGACAGAAGTGGGTCGGGGAAGGCCAGCCGGCGAAGATGGTCGGGAAGAGAAAGAAAACCAGATGAGTAAAGAGGAGAAAGGTCGGAACAGTTCCCTTAGTGAAAAACCCGTACGTTCTCGTCTGAGGAGACTGGTGGACTGGATCAATGATCTTCTGTCAATCGGTTGTTGGAAAATCACAGCTCAGTATAGTGGTGACAGCCTGAGCTTTGTCGTATCGGTCCAGCCTTAATTTCTAGGTCCGCAATTTTTCTAGCATTTGGTAGGGCCGTCGGAAGAGTTGTGTCTGTGAACGAAGGCTCAGGTGGAAGAACTGTGGCTGGTCTTGACGGAAATATCTGCTAAGTGTGGCTACCAGTACTCTACTTCGCCCTCGCCATCAACTCGTGCCGCCCTTCCGCCTGCAAATACTTCGGGTTCTTGATCTTTAACCAGCCGGGCTGTTATTGTCTCAGCTGGCTGCTGCCGAAGAACGAAACCGCAAGTCCTGACCCGCGATTCCCGTAATCCTATGAACGGCATCGAGCGGAGTGAAGGTCCCCACGAGCCTGCCGCTGCCATCGGCTGCAACCACCGGCAGGATGTCCATGTCGTTGTGAAGAAAGTCTAGACCTGCAGCGAGCACGGCGTCAGTCTCGCTGACGGTATGCGGAGCTTGCCGCATGAAATCGCGAACGGGCGTGTCAAAGGGCAGACCTCGGCCCAGCGCGGCGAAAAGCTCGCGACGGCCGCAGTAACCCTTCAAGATTTCACCTTCCACGATCGGGAAGGCTGTGTGCCCGCTCTGAAACTTCGCCACGGCATCGACCAAGGAGAGATCGAGCGGCAAGGTCTGGACGGAACGAGTCATGACGTCCGCAACCGTGAGAGCCCCCACGGTAGGGTTTCTCAGTGCTAGCGTTGTGAAGTGTTCGTAGATCTGCCGCGCGAACAACGAATGCTTCAGCTCTTTCTGCAACGCTCCAAGCGACTCAGCGAGGCGGGCAAAATCCGCAGGCTCGATAACGATTAAGTCCAGAGGGGTTTCCGCCTTGACCGACGCTCTGTATGTAGGGTGCGCCGCGTCTTCAAGAATCGCGGTCTCCCCGAAATGGTCGCCCTTCGTCCACATAACGAGGGGAGCGGAAGCTTCATCCACGTAAAGCCCGGCGCTCCCCGCCTTGACCACAAAGTAGGCACCGCCCCGTTCACCTTTGCGAAAAACAAAGTCACCCGCGGCGTAGTGGGCCTGCTTAAATCGCTGCTGTCGCGCTACGTGCACCTCGACGATGTTGGGCTTGAAGAAAATATCCCAGGTCCAGTCTACGACTACATTGAGCTTGCGACTGAAGGTCGGGATCTTCATCAAGTAGATGGTTCTCCAGAGAAACCAGGCGACCAGACCGGAGAATCTCAGCCGATAAATCTCAGCCACCCCGTTGTGGTGGCCGATGGTAGCCAGAAGCCCTTGCGGACGGAAGTGGAACGGCCTGGTTGCCTCTCCGCGTTGAACCCGAACCAAGTTGGCCGCCAGTTGCTTAGCTTGCCGCAGTGCAAACTGCGCGGTCGGGGGAGAGAGCTGTCCGTTCCAGGCGTTGGGAATCGCCGCACAGTCACCAAACGCCCACACGTTGGCCGCACCTGTCACCCGCATGTCCGGCTCGGTCTTCAACCTGCCGTGTTCCATGGGCAAGCCGATTTTCTTGATAAGGTTGACCGGTGCCGTCCCGATCGCACACAGGGTAAGAGCGGTATTGATCCGCTCTCCCGTCCCCAACCGGACATAGCGCGCCGTAACCTCTTGCACCTCCGTATGCAGCATGACCTCGAGACCGTTTTGCCGGATTTTTCGCAGGGCAAACTCTGACAGGGAATCGTGCTGAAATTCGGGGACAATTCGTGCGCCCCGTTGCAGAAGCACCATGCGAGGCCGAGTGTGGCTTAACTCCGGGTAAAACGGGTGGATATTCCGCATCAGGTCAAACAGATGACCCGCCGCTTCCACCCCTGTGAAACCGCCTCCAACCACCACAACGGTCAACAGTCGTTGTCTCTCGCCCTCTTCGGGCTCCACGGCTGCCTGCTCAAAACGTGCGATGACTTCGTTGCCCAGAACCATGCCGTCGCCCACTGTCCTGAGCGTGTACGCATGAGCTGCCATGCCGGGAACCACGTCGAGGTTGATCTCCGAGCCGCAGGCGAGAATCAGGTGAGCGTAGGGAAGCGTTGCAATCATGCCGTCCGGGCGGGTGTGCTCGACCTCATTCTTTTTTAGATCGACGGCGGTTACTGTTGCCGTTAACCAGGTCGCGTGGGGAGCGACCTGCCGGCCTGACACCACCACGTCGAGCCCGGAAAGAGAACGGCCCGCCACCTCCGCAAGCATCGGAGTAAAGACCATGTGGTTTTCACTGCTGATGACCGCCACTTCAACGTCACGCGCAACGCGGCGACTGAGGTCCTCAGCCAGAGTCAGGCCTGCGAAACCGCCGCCCACGATGACGATTCTGCGGCTGTCGGTTTCTTTTCGCATGTTGGGCATCTTCTCCTCCGACGTGTGACTTGGGGAGGGCAAGCGATGAGCAGGGCGGGAACCGATATTTGACTCCGATCCGAAGCGGCACGTCAAGAGGCGGATGAAGGGGAACCCTTCCATAATCCGGCAAGGCTTCGTTCTAGCCATCCGGGAGTTTTCGGGCTCGGAGCGAGCGCGACCTCGGGGCCGCTGGGCTGGTGCGACCGTAGTGCCGACTTCTCTGCTGATAAGATCACCGGAGCGCGAAGGGCGTATCCGGTCCGCGGGAAAGGACAGAAGTCCACCGGATTGCAACAATTCGTTGTCACGAACTAACTTTCTGCCCATAAATTGCGGACCTCGGGCATATGAAAGGAAGTTCGTCATGCCGGTAAGACGCCTCCCATCGAATCCGAACCTCGATCATCTCAAGTATCAAGCGAAGGATTTGCTAAAAGAGCGTACCGCCCACACTCTGGGAGTAGCCCAGCGGGTCAGGGAATTTCACCCGCGTTTTCGTCGGGCCACGGACGCTGAAATCTTCGACGCCCCGATTAGCATCAGTGACGCGCAACTTACAATCGCCCGCGAATATGGATTTCCGAGCTGGGCGAGGCTGAAACGGCACATTGAAAGACCAACGCTCTCCGATCGATTGGATTTGCCGCACCAACAGCGGATTGAAAATGCAACATTTCGCCGTGCCGTGGAACTCCTCGATAGAGGTGACGTAGCTGGTTTGCGTGCGCACTTGAATCAGCATCCGAATCTTGTGCATCAGCACGTTGTTTTCGAGGGCGGGAACTACTTTCGAGATCCAACGCTGTTGGAATTCGTCGCTGAGAATCCGGCTCGCCATGGCACTCTACCGGTGAACATCGTTCAGGTGACCAGGGTCATTCTCGATGCTGGCGCGAGCCAATCCGCACAGAACGGGACTCTCATGCTCGTCTCGACTGGAAGTGTACCGCGTGAATGTCACGCACAACCTCCGTTAATCGATCTCCTGTGCGATTACGCAGCGGATCCCAACAGCGCAATACAAGCGGCGGCCTTGCACGGCGAGCTCGAGGCAGTGAACGCCTTGATCGGGCGTGGCGCTCGAATCAATTTGCCGGTGGCAACGGCGCTGGGGCGCATCGAGTATGCCCGTCGGTTGCTTGCGGGCGCCAGCAGTGAGGACCGCCATTTGGCTCTCACTTTGGCAGCGGATTTTGGTCCTGTCGAGATCGTTCGATTGCTGCTTGACGCGGGCGAAGATCCAAACCGATACAACCCGGTGGGAGGGCATTCCCACACGACACCGCTGCACCAGGCTGCCGGGGGCGGCCATGATGAAGTAGTCCGGCTCCTCGTCGAACGCGGTGCAAGATTGGACTTGAAGGACATTCTCTGGCGAGCTACGCCAGCCGATCGGGCGAGACATGCAGGCAGGACAGAAATCGAGGCATATCTTCGACGCAAGATTTGGAGCGAGAAGCGGGAATAAAACGACCTTTGTGGATGAATAACGGGCTACTCTGAAGCAATACCAAGGAGGTAAGGGTTCTAGCCGACAATCCGGAAGTTGATCGGTTCCGGTGAACACTGGCGCGTTTCTCATTCCTAATCCGGCCAGTTCTACCTCAGAATCGGACTTCTGGCCGGAATCAGTTCCGTAATACGGAAGGGCATGTAATAGGCTGCGGGTGCCATTGACGGAATCGACTGCAGGCCATCTTGGGATTTCTTGCCGTGGCATAAGAAGGGCTCTTAAGAGTGAGGGAATGCCTTAGTTGAGATTCGCCTGTTCCGCTTGGGCCTGCTTCAGAATGGGAATGTCCGGGTCCGCATCTTTCCAGAGCGTAAGGAAATCCTGATAGGCGGATTTCGCTTTGGTCTTTTCACCTGACAGTGTGTAAGCCCTACCCAATTGCAGATGCGCCAATGCGCCGATGGGATCGCTGACCACGGTGCCGCGGTGATCTAGAATTTTCTGGAACTCGGCAGCGGCTTCACGGCCCTGGTGACCATGGCGAATTGCTAATTTGGGCCACAATCCGTGCTTTTTCTTTTTCTTGATAACATGCCGCATGCGCGATCTCATCCTCCTATTCGTCCATGTCGTCACCGTCCTTATTCGTCTAGTTCGTCCCGGAGGCGTGCGGGCAGTTCTCGCAGAATCCGTTCTGCTCAGGCATCAGTTGCTGATTCTCAATCGTTCCCGAGACCGAGCGCCGAATCTCCGCACCTCGGACCGGCTTATCGCCGGATTGTGCGCGATACTTGTGCTGCCGAGACGATTACTAAGATCCGCAATCGTGGTGAAACCATCGTCGCTTCTCAACTTTCATCGCGCTATCGTCCATCGAAAATACCGGCTTCTGTTTTCCGCAAAACGCGGAACGAGGCCGGGACCGAAAGGCCCAAGCTCGGATCTGATTCGTGCCGTTGTTGAAATTAGCAGGAATTCGCCACGGACACGGTTTCGGAGTTGCCAGAGTCCATTTGCCTAGAAGCCCTAAGGCGAACTTAGCAGAGATGGAAGGGCCGATTTGGGAGGTGGCCTGACAGTCCCATAAACATGTGATTCTGGGCACCCCAAAGATGTGAAAATTGAGGGCGTAGAATCAATTAGTTACAAAGCCAGAACTTTTGGGGTTTTTGGGTGAGCAAAAGTAGGCGCTTGTGTCGTTGATACGGTGAATGCGATGCATTTCCGCAACTTGAGCATTTTCTATAACGACGATCAATCGTAGGACCGCTGGGTAGGACTTAGGCACCTTCAAGACGGACGACGCTTCCCCGCTGGATTTCGTTTAGGGCGACCAGAGCAGCTGGAACTAGCGGGGCCAAATCTTCGATCTGATTCGAGGGAGCGACAAGGATCAGTAGCGCGATCCTACGGTTCACGAGATTCTGTTGGTATGCAAATCCCTGATCCATCGTCAGCAACACATCGTAGCCGGAGATTTCGGCAGCATCGAGTAACTCGCCGTTCTTTCTCCCTTTCAGCCCTGCCCACTCGGCAGTGTGCGCTTCGTGGTGAGCGGAAAAGCTGTGCCTCAAATCGACAGGAAGGCACTCGTCGATTAGGATTTTCACGCGATTCTAGCGAGAAGGGAATCTTTGGCTTCTTCGAGCGCCTGAACAGCCATTTCGCGCGTCACGGTCGGAAACTGACGGAGGAATTCAGCGAGCGTGTGACCGCCCTCGAGGTAATCGAGCAGGTTCTCGAAGGGCACGCGGGTGCCGCGGAAGACGGGCGTTCCTCCGAGAATTTCTGGATCTTTAACGATCACGTCGCTGGGAGATGCCATTAGCCTGCTCCTATCGGACCGAGTATACCATTACCGGTAGGTGGAGGGCCGTGGAAAACAGAGCGCAGAGACTTGCTTAGGGCGGTGGTGGGGCGCCGGTGGCTACGCTCGGGAGGAGCCTTAACGGTGCTCGACTGAAGGCTCAGCGCTGAAAAATGGGCGCATCAGGAAAATAGAAACACTTGCGAATCGGGGAATTAAAATAGTACAGCCATTGCACGCGCGTCTCGTGCGGAATGCCGAGTGAGGCGAACCTTACCGGTCCCACGGTTGGGAAAGTCAGGCGGACTAGCGAGTGAAAGGATGAAATTACTCTCAAAGGTGCCGCTCTTTGCTTGGGCGTGATCGGTGGGAGCGATACGGCCAAAGCACGTATCGGGGACGGGCGCACCTGTGGACGACGTGACTGGTGGCGATAGTGTCCACAACGCGGCCTAAAAACCTTGGTGTCAGAACAGGTGTTTAGACCTCCAGCTTCGGGGTCGGGGCTTTGGAAGCGAAACCAGATTTTTGCCCTGCCAAGCAGGCGCTCTGGCCAGCAGCGTTGGTGCTTGTAAATGTGCAGGAACCCTATCTTTTCCACCGATTGGGTTTAGCTTTGAGCTAAGAGCAGATGCCCCGATTTGTGGAGAGCGCTGATAATCGAAAATACCGGATGGAGTTGTCGCAGCAGATCGCCACGCATAGAAGGCAGACGCGCTACGAGCTGTATTCCGGGAAGATCAGCGACAAAAGGGAACCGGTTGAATTGTGGTTGGCACCTGATTCAGTTTCCATCTAGTTTCCAATTAAGGCTGTCACTCGAAAAGCTAAGTGCCGCCAGATCAGTCGCTTTCAGAGTTTTATTAAGAGCTTCCCAAGCTTCGGACGTGGGTTCAATTCCCATCGCCCGCTCCAATAAACTCTTTGATTCTACTGCCCTTGCGCTGCTTCCCCTGCTGAAATAGGCCGAATAACGGGGCGTTGTGGTCCCAGTTTGGTCCCACGGAATTGGGGTGAACCCAATATTCTCGTCATAAAATACCGGTGACATCGCCGCTAGGATTGAAGACATACGACCATCGGCCAAGGGAGGACATTTCCGCTATCCCCGGCGTGAGTATTTGTAATAGAGTCTCGCCAGAATCCCTTTTTGTTATTATCCGCCCACACAAGAAAACCCACGTTCGTGTGGTTCGAAAATAAGTTTCAGCCCTTTAGGGAGACAAGGAGAAAGTGAATATGGTACCTCTAATTATTCAGCTGATTAGCGGCGCGGTTGGTGGAAATATAGCAGGAGCCATTCTGAAGAATTTCAACCTTGGGCCGATTGGCAACTCGATTGCCGGGCTTGTCGGCGGTGGACTCGGCGGCCATTTGTTGAGCATGTTGACATCGGGCGGGGCGGCCTCGGCAATGTCGGCGGCGGCGGGTTCCGGGTTGAACATGTCTTCGATTTTGTCCAGCGTGGGTGGTGGAGGTGTTGGCGGGGCCATTGTGATGGCGATTGTTGGGCTGATTAAAGCGCAGATGACCAAGTCCAACTGAGCTTGAATTTTTCGGTTATCTGCCGATGCCTGACCATTCCGCTGCACCTCTCGCCGCGTGCGCCAATATTTGTAATTAAGGTACTTGCAGCCGGGATAGTCACACGGTGACATCGGCCTTTCGTCTTTCGCGTTGCGCGCCGGATGATGGATTGACGCACCATGTCCACACCGACACGGTTGGAATCGATATCGCCTGCCCCTCGTCATCAACTCGCGCCGCGCCCATGCTATAAATTTGGGATGCCCAAACCCGTTGTGCAGTGGCTTCTATTCAAATATATCGATGGCGAAGTGACCTTCCTGTCGAAGCCATTCAAAACGAAACAGCTCGCGGAGAAAGCGCGCTCGAAATATCCGGAGCGAGAGAGGAAGAAGATTGGGGTCGGTGTGGTTCGAATTAACTCTTAATCACCAAAGGAGGGAGCCAAGCCAGGTCAACTCGCCTCCCTTTATTCCGATTAGCCTTGACGGAGGGTAGCTAACCGGCTGTTTGCCGTTACGCTGATTGATCTGCTGCGAATTGGCCTGCGGGGCCAGGAATACTGCGATAGAAAAACCAATAGCTGCTATTTTTAGTCTATTGAACACTTTTGGTCTCCAAGGGGCTGGAACTGGAGGGTGACGGCTAGGAATTACAGGGGCATTAAAGCGGAATGAATTCTCAATTCTGGAGGGCACAGAGATTCGCTTTGCGCCCGGCCGAGTATCCTACATGATTTCCCCTACGTGCAGCTCGACCGAGGCCGGAAGAACTGCCGGTGATAAAAATCGCCTTGTGTTTATCGCTGTTCATGTCTGCCCTCATGTCACGAGCATGCAAGTTGGGATTTCGTATGTGTGCTCCCGAAAGACCGCCGTGCTAGGGAGGAGTATACCTCCAGGGGAGTTGAATTCGGCCTTGTCTTGAGTAGCCGGAACTTGTCGTTTGGAAGGATTGTAATGTGTGGATCGCCGACGATCCGCCCAAAATCGGACCTGTCGCTTCCCAACCGAAGTTCAGCCTGTCTTAGCTGAGAGCCAGGCCGCCGCAGTCAAACACACTGTAATGAGCGTTGAGAAAACGATGGGAGTGGTGAAAGCGTATCTCCAGCTCAACGCTGTGACTGCTGCAAAGGAAATGGCGAGCGCCCACGCAATGCTTCGCACGCGTGCCAAAGTCTCTGCCGGAAGTCCGCCCAGCAGCCACGTTAATAACGCCGCGAACGAAAGAAACACGGAGAAAAAAAGCCCGAACGCGCTAAAGAAATCCCAATAAGTCCGGGTAAACCCTTGCGCGTCAAAATGGACGGAGCGCATTAGCCCAAGAACCGCGCCCGCTCCCCATTCCGGATTATTCTGGCGAAACCCAAACGTATGTCCGACGGCAAATAGCAACAGTAGAACAGAAGAGATTCGATAAAGGATTGGTGCCTTCATGTACTCCCTCCCGAACGTTCGCTGCGGCAGCTTACCACATGAATTAACCCAGTCTGGCGCTTGCCGCTGTTCCGGGTGGTTTACGGGCAAACAGGAAGTAATCGACCGCTCGAAATGCAGCGGAACCGGAGCTGGCGTTGACGCAAAACACTTTCAAGCGGCTCTAGCAAACGCTGCGATAATGTCTTTTAAACTATTAGATAAGTTCCTCGCGCTGGCAGTATTCCCAATGGCATCATCCGCCTAGCGTTGAGCAAAAATTTAACATTTTCCGCCCTACAAAATGTCCGCCGCAAAGTATTCTTATAGTGTTCTCCCCACATGGAAGAATGGGCGAACCGCTCGAACCGCCTTGCTGCATGCTGTCGATAGTGAATCCATGGGGCTTTGCGGTCGGAAACGGAAACACACTGCTGACGATTCCTTCCCGCAGGAACGGCGTCATCTGATTCAGCATCTTTCCCATTACAGTAAGAGGGAGTGTGCCCATCGGGTAGCCCACGGTAGAGATTCCATTCCCACTTTTAGATAGAAATCGTGAGTCGCAAGGGCCAAGAATGGAACTTCCCGTACACCCAGTTGAACGATCCAATGTCCGGAACGGTCTGACCGTACCAATCTCCGGTCGACCCAAAGGACTGCAATCCGAACCATTTTTTGATCTCCAGCAGAAGGAACTGCACACTCTTCTGCATCACCCTGTAAAAAGACAAATGCAGCAATCGGAAATTCTCCAGTGGTCGGATGCGTTGGGATTTGATCGGCCGCCTCTATCACGTGCCGAGTTGTTACCGCTATCCCGGAAGGGTCAACAAAAAAGCCCGTCGCAATGATTGTTGAGAAAATTGGGCGCTCGCCGATACGGGTGCGCTCCAACTTCGATACAAAGCCGATAACGCATGGGCTGACAGCGTTAAAGCTCTCTTCCAGATTCATAGGTCGAGACTGACACAAAAGTCATCGCCCCCCAAACAGCGAATCGTGTGCGAAATGCCGAAATGCCTCACACGTGTTTAAGGGCTGTTAGTTCCCAGCGGAGGGAATCGCTCCTCGCCAGTCATAGGATTGGTTTCAATCCGGAGTCTAAGCATAGCGGTGTACAGATCATTAATGAGTGCGTGCTGTATGCCTATCGCCTCGCACCGAACCCCAGTGAACGTGAACGTCTGTATTGGCTGCCACAATGGCCGCTAAAGGCACTTGATTTCGGTGACATCGCCAGAAGATTGCCGCCTCAAAGAACTCATATCGCACGGGGCGCCCTGGTCGTTCAGGTGTGATGTGTTGGGCGGCCCTTGCGAGCCGCCCAGCTGTTGGGAGTTTGAACTACTGCCCTTCGTGCGCCTTAATCATTTCCTGGATTTTGGCTTTGATCGCCTCTAGGTTGAAGGAAGCCGGATCCTGCATCGGAGGATAGTCGATCGCGGTCATGGCGAGCTTGGCCACAGTCTGCTGAACGACGACGAAGCGCCAGAACTCACGCGCATAGAAGTCATTCATATAGCCTCCACCCATATCATTCAAGCTCTCGCCCCGGATTGACGGCGTGCGCTCGAAGGGATCTTGGCGAAGATTTACGATGGTAGGCATGTCGGTGGTGACTTTCTCACCGGGCCAGCCCCACGGCTGTTGGAAAAATTGATATTTAAAGTCATCGATGCGAATGGCGCCAAGATGAGGTCCACCGAAGTAGAAGACCTCATGACGGGCGGAAGGTCCGGTACCCGTCAAGAGCGCCATTTGGTTATAACCATCCAGGTGGTTTTTGTAGTTGCGGTCGCCGAGCTTCACGCCCTTCAGGAGCTGGTCGGTGATATTGGGATTACCGGCAGCGGCCAAGAGAGTAGGGAACCAGTCGAGACCCGAGAAGATACCGTTCTCAACCGTGCCCGGCTTTACGTGTCCAGGCCAGCGGATAATGGCGGGTACGCGGAAGCCGCCTTCGAAAACGGTGCCCTTCGTGGCCCGGAAGGGAGTCATTCCGCCATCGGGCCAGGTGAAAACTTCAGCGCCGTTGTCGGTGGTGAAAATGACGATGGTGTTGTCGGCTTCGCCGATGTCTTCGAGATGCTTGAGAATAGCGCCAATGCTGTCGTCCATCTGCGCCATGCCAGCCTCTTCCAGGTTGTAGTTATTCTGGAAGTTCATCATCGCCTGATATTTGGGAGGCAAATAGGTGAACACGTGCATGCGTGTGGTGTTGTGCCAGATGAAAAATGGCTTGCCGTCCTTCTTCGCCTTGTCCATCGCGCCAGCGGTGTGGCCTACGAGAACCTCGTCAAAGGTTTCCATGTCGTACTTGGCTGGCTTGCCTTTTTGCCAATTCTGCATATCTTTCATGTCTGGGAAAGGAGCCAAAGGGCCCTCATCTTCAATCTTCTGTTTGCCAACCTTGCCCCAGCGCGGCATCGTCGTCGGGTCGTCAGTATCGGTAGCCCAGCAGTGAGTGAGTGTCCGGGGACCGGTCTTGTCGATCCAGTCTTGGGGATAGTCGAACCAGTAGGGGTCGGACATCGCGTCGAGGTGGTAAAGGTAACCGAAGAATTCGTCGAACCCGTGAACGCAGGGTAGGTACTTGTTAAGATCGCCCAAATGATTCTTTCCGAATTGGAAGGTCTCATATCCCTGTTCCTTGAGTGCGCTTGCGATAGTCGCTGCTTGATCGGGCAAGCCTACGTCGGCGCCGGCCTGACCAACTGTAGTCAACCCAGTGCGAAGAGGAATTTCGCCAGTGATAAAATTAGCGCGCCCGGCGGTGCAACTTGCCTCGGCGTAATAATCGGTGAATCGCATTCCATCTGCCGCCAGCTTGTCCAGATTCGGCGTTTTTCCCGACATGATGCCTTGGTGGTACGCACCGATGTTGTACCAGCCGACATCATCTCCCATGATCACCAAAATATTGGGCTTCTTTTCCTGTCCCTTGGCCGCTGGTGAGACTACTGCGCTAAACAGCGCGGCAACTGCCGCTAGCGCTAAGGTGAATTTCGATTTCAACTTCATTGCATCCTCCTATTTCTTCTTTCAACTGAGAACTCCTATTTAGGCCCAACGCAACAACGCCGAGTCGTGCAGCAGAGCCTCAAGCAGTCACGGAATAGGGTTTGATTTGGGGCGGCACTCTGGTTCCCGTGTGGCGGGGATAGTCTCTTCTCGCCTCTTGATATCCGTAATTGGCAAAAGTGACAGTATGGTTTCCGGCACTCAAAAAAAAGAGGAGGCGCCTTCACTACTGTCCCGCAGGACTTGGGCAGCGCCCCCCTGAAAAATAAGTCTGACCTGCCTAAAGGAGGCCAAGAGCTTTCGGTAGACTGTTGGATAGAAAGTAGGAACGCTATTGTCAAAATTACCAATGATAAAATCTCGAAAGACGTCCGCCCAGATAGCGCCCGATTAACGCTAGTACTTCACCGGATGCGCGTTCTCATTGAGGAGTAAACGGGGGCGAGGAGCTCTTTGCGCGTCCGGTAAAGCCGTTTGGAGATGGCCGCCCGCGGTTGCGGCCGACGCGGGCCTTATGCAAATTTAATTGTGGGAAGCGACGATTTTGAGGTGTGCCACGGCTGCGCTGTGGAGCACGACCTGTCACACCGCGGACCCAGAAAATGGCTACGGTGAAACCGTTTTGTGAAAAACTGTCGTTGATGAGGCTGCAAGAAGGAATTTGCTTTCTGGCGAGGCGAACAGGGGCGTAGCGCGCGGAAGCGTGCGGGAGCGTGCGGAGTGTTGGAGTTGGAGAGAGCAGTTTCATGGCGCACAGCTGATCCGCGGTAGAGAACGGAGTTGGATTTCGGCAGCGGTGAGCAGCACCTACTGAATCAAGTACACCTAACTTGCACCGAGCGTCAATCGCTCAACAAAGAGTGCCGATGGAAGGGTGGCGACAGAGGCGGCTTGGCTGGTAAACAATTTGGAAAAAGAAATGACAGAAAAGACTTAAGTGCGACCTGAAAGCTGCGGAAAATGATTGTCTGACGAGGAGGAATGGATCAGACCGTTCGTCCCATCGAACGTATCCTACGAGGTAAGGCGGGAAGGTAACGACTCGTCGAAAGCCCTCGGACAATGTACCCGCACTCGCAAGAGTGGCATCGGACCCGCAAGGCAAAGGTGCACCTGCCAGCATCAAGGCGGTGATTGGGGCTAGGGTTGGTCGTATGGTGAGCATAGGCAAACTCTTTTAAGCGCCGTAAGTTCTGGGGAGCGGAAGATGCTTGCGCTCTTTTTGCAGTGGGTACGTGGGCTTTAGGTTCCCGCGTCATGAGCACACAACACTGCCGGCGTAGAGGGAGCACCTACGCGATCGTGTCATTGCCGCGGAACAGGGTAAGCCCGTATCGCTCCCCGTAAGGGGAAGAACCACCGCAAGGCGGATCGATAGCGATGGGGGTAGCGGAACTGAGACAAAGCGAATGCTGCCCTGTAATCGGGCAAATAGAGGTTGCGTTGTCTTTCTGGGACAACAACATCACCTCGCCGGAAACGGAGCCGACTTCTTGGTGGTGCTCAAACTCGAGAACGTTTGAAGAACCAATGAATGAAGCAAAGCAAATGACGACGGCGAGAGCTGTTGGTGCAGCTTCACACACGTCTGGTGGGTTTTCTCCATCGCCGTGCGAGTTGGCGGCAAGCCTGTATCGAGTAGGTCTTATTCGCATCTGAATGAGGCTGCGTCCCTGTTTCTTTTGGGGCGTTATTGAGTGCTCGAGCCGGATGAGGCGAAAGTCTCACGTCCGGTTCTTAGAGGGCTGGGCGGCCGCAAGACCGCCCGGCCACTCGACCACCCACCGGCCTTCTCATGGAAGGACTTGACCTATATAACTCCGTGTAAATACCAAGTTAAGCACACTCTCATGCGCAATAGGCTCGTCGAGTTGTAGTCTGATTTTGTTATGCAGGAGACCGTCCGCAAGTATCATCGTCGAAGCCGCCGAATCAGTATCGGCGAGCCTGTGAGACTCATCCCTTCCGCACCGCATGGCGAGCGTTTTGAGGAGATCGGAACCACGAGCAATGTCTCACGCGAAGGATTTTACCTCCTCACCAAGCGTGAGCATTACCAAGAAGGTATGCGCCTGCTGGTGACACTCCCCTATCATTCCCCCCGCGACCGCCGCGACTGTGACTACCTCGCCCAAGTTGTTCGGGTCGAACTGCTCGACGACGGCCAGTGGGGCGTCGCTGTCCAACTGCTGTCGTCGGTCGGAGGCCCTCGGTGACATTACTGACAGTCGCTCCATTTTCCCCAGGAGCCAAGGAGTCTTTATGACGGACGCAAAGACCCACTGGTGCCTTATTGTGTTTCGGTGTGTCAATTGTGGAAGGAATGAGGCATTCGCCGAAGATTCCTTTGAAGATCAACCGCGCGAGGACCAAATCAGGCCCAAGATATACCAAGCTATCTGCAGGTGTTGCGGGT
Source organism: Candidatus Acidiferrales bacterium (assembly GCA_963795535.1). Taxonomy (GTDB): domain Bacteria; phylum Acidobacteriota; class Terriglobia; order Acidiferrales; family UBA7541; genus Acidiferrum. The sequence continues at coordinate 14,211 of CAWCIG010000014.1, read as the reverse complement.
GGGAGGGTGAGGTTCGTGGTCTCTCCGCCGTAGAAATGCGCTGTGGAGTCGAACGTAGAACGGGAATTCGCAATAAGCCACGAAATCGGCCCACGCCTAACGGCTAGGGATGCGGAACACCGGCAGCGCCGGTAGCAGGGAAAAGAACTACAGTTTCAGGCATTGCTCAACTAAATTCCCAGAACGATATCCATCTGGGCACTATGAGCCACTTGTACGATTTCGCCGTTTCCCGGGACTTGAGCTGACTTTTGCCTTAATTATTTGGAGTTTCCGCAGAAGGCGGGACGGGCTCCTGCTCTAGCGTCTTGGCGGGCGTGCTGACTTCTGGACGCATGGCCAGGAACATCACGCGCCTACTCACCTCCAGAGGGAATTCGGTGCCATTCCTTTCCAAAAAGAGTCGAATACCCCCTATCTGGCGCTCAGCAGGTACTTTTCCCAGGGCGCAGTTCACCTGCAGCACTGCGGTCTTCGATGTTTACGACATCGGCGAGAGGAGAATACGGAATACCGCGAGACCGCCTGTTGGCATGGAGCCAGAGAGTATTGGCAGACACTTTGGGCCGAACTTTGGGGGCCGAATGCTGGTCCACCACTCATGAGTTCACCCGGCGCGATACCATATGAATCAAAGCTAACGAGTTCACCCACGACCCAGACACCCGCCTCGAGCACTGTTCCATCGGAGGATTTGTGGGTGAAGGTTCCGGCTGCTGTGACCGACTTGCTTTGCGCGTCGAACGAGCCTGCACCACTCATCTCGTAGCTATCGTCGTTTGCTGACTTGACCACCGCCGGGCAAGTGGCAGAGTCTCCGGGATCGCACAGTAACCCCGAAGCCACTAGGAAGGTGTAATTAGCAGAGATGTTTTGGGCCCTGGCCGGACCAGCACCCAGAAACACGGCTAGGCTCGGTACGACAACCCACGTGACAATTAGGGTCGAAAATATGTTTTGGTTTGACATGACTTTCTCCGCTGCCAGGGTGCCCCTTAGGAAACTGTGCGGCAATACAGTCAGACTGAGCGGCTCTGCCACCTGCGGTGCGGAAAGCTTCGCCTTTCCGCCGCAGACCCCAAAAAAGACAGATCGATGATCAGCCTGTTCGATGGCTTCGTGCCAAAATTGCAAACGAGAATGGCCTCAGGTCAATGCAGAAAAGTGCATTGAGGAGAGGCCATTTAGAGGTTGTCAACGGGCGAGAACAACTCTCGTCGTCTACGGCGTCCGGATAAATCCGTGCACATTGCCCGAGAAGTCCTCAAAGACGCCAACGATGACACCGCCAGGATTTATCCCGGTTGCCTCAGTGAAGATGGCGCCTGGGTAGTCAAACGACGTGAAAACGCATTTGTGCAGCAGATAAGCGTGATTGCAGTCTGCTGTGCAGCTAACATAGTTGTATAAACCTACGATGTCGTTCTCGGGGTTACCCCCTCCAGCAAAAGTACTAGACGTAGCGCCTGGATAATCAATCGTGGCGTAATTCCCATTCTTCAGCAGGTATCCGCGATTCAATTCACCAACCGTATCCGTGTAATCACCGACAACTGCACCGGACGGGTTAACAGTGGCGGTCGAGCTGCTGGTTGCGCCGGGTGGGTCGAAGAATGTGTATTCGTCTTTCTTGGAAATTACAAAACTGTGGGAAGTATTCGGATTGCCCGTGTTGCCGCAGGCAGAGTCGGAACAGGTAGATCCTGATATTTCACCCGAGGGGTGTGCGGGGGGCGATCAGGGTCAGCGATGATCGTCCCTACCGCAACACTTAAGGTTTCCAACCGCGTTTTATGAACTTATCGCTAGGGATGCTTGCATGGAAACCGCCGCAGCCGTTGTGCCCGCGCTGGAAAATAGCGGCCTTATCATGGTTTATATGTCCGACCAGAAACTCAATGGCGCGAAACGATGGCTGAAAAACCGGCGCAGCCAGAGGATTGAATTAAACGCTCCAGTAGTCGTTTATAGAGCCGCAGGGGAAGGCCCGCAGTTCTACGAAAGCACGCACACACTTGTCGTCAGCGCCCATGGTGCGCTGATAGCCTTAACGGACATGGTGGTGCCTAGGCAAAGGCTCCAAGTGCAAAACCCAAACAGCGGGCAACATTTGGAGTGTCGCGTGGTCTCCGTGAAGAAGGGCCCGATTGGACCTCCCCAGGTTGCGCTGGAATTTGCACAACCCATACCGAGCTTCTGGCACATAGCCTTTCCGCCGGCCGATTGGAATCCCGGTGTCTAGACCAGCTATCTGCCAGCGCCAAAAGTGCGCTATGCCGACGACATCCTATTGGGATTTCAACACCGAGTGGAAGCAGACCGCTTTCTGGAGCTGTTTCGGGAGCGGCTAAGAAAGTTCGGGTTTGAACTCCACCCAGACAAGACGCGCCGGATCGAGTTCGGGCGGTATGCCGAACGAGACCGGGAGCAAAGGGGAGAAGGAAGACCTGAGACGTTCGACTTTCTGGGCTTTAGTGTGCTGCAGGAGCACACGGATAAGGAGTTCAACATGAACTAAATACCCGTGTGAATCACAAGCTGCGCAATAGATGAGGGAAGGCCCCTCGGGATCGGCGTTCAGGAGCAGATCCCAAACTGATCCAAGCTGCTGCGATAAAAGGCCGTGGTGGTGAGCGTTTGAGTAAAAGCGCGAGAAGAAACTCGTGCAGGTGAGCATCCGAGAGACGAACGAAAGTGAACCCTTCGAAGACGCGTCGTTAAGAAAACAAGTGTCGTCGAAACCAGGAGCGTAAAGCCCACCTGGGACCAGTCCGCGGGGTGCCTGATGACTGTGCGGACGGCGACCGGCGTAGAGGGGGCGTGAATCGGATGCAGGCTGTTGCGCGGAACTGTAGGAACCAGTCGCTCTGATGCGAAGGGAGAAGCCCAAGCGGCCAAAACCGCGAGGCGAGCGTACCGATGCAGAGCACTGGGGCGGACCGACTCGTAAGAGCGAGGAAGGCTCGTAATGGGGCTGGAGCGAAGGGGTCGGGTCAGGCAGTCGCATGACCGAAGCAACTGGAAACAGGAGGACCTCGATGCGTGCGACACACAAGCCGTATGGTCGGCATGTTTGCCTGATGGGAGCCGAGTGAGGCGAGAGTCTCACGCTCGGTTCTGCGAGAGGCCGGTGGTGAAATTCCGCCGGCCTACTCAACCGCACATCAGTGGAAAGAACCGGAAAGGACGTTCGCCTAGAGGCGCAAGACGATTCGCAAGCGCATGCGGGCAAAGTTGCAGCAGATTAAGCAGCAACTCCGCAAACGTATGCACGATCCCGTTGCGCAAACCGGGGCATGGCTCAAATCGGTCGTGCAGGGTTACTTCACTACTACGCGTTACCGGGAAACTACCGACAGTCTCAACGCGTTCCGCACTCGAGATGAATCGATTCTGGCGTTGGACGTTACTCCGTCGCAGCTAGAAACGGCAATTCAACTGGACGAAAATGCGCAAGCTGATTGAATACTGGATTCCCAAACCGCGCGTGCTCCATCCCGACCCCGAGACACGCTTCGCCGCCACCCATCCGAGATAGGAGCCGTATGCGCTAACGAGCGCCCGTACGGATCTGTGCGGGGGGCACCAGGCAACTGAGTGTCCCTACCGCGACCTATGGAGTGGGAAAAACATTTTCCAAGGACAGCTGACCATTGGTGTGGATCTGGGAGATCGCTCCAGTGCGTACTGCGTCTTGAATGAAGCAGGGGAAATTGTTTTGGAGCACAAACTGGCGACCACACCGGAAGCCATGAAGCAGGTATTCGGTAGCATGCCGCGGTGTCGCATCGCGATGGAGACGGGGACGCATTCTCCGTGGGTGAGCCGGGAGTTGACCGTGCTGGGGCACGAAGTGATCGTGGCGCACGCCCAGAAGGTGCGCTTGAATCACCAAGAGCCGGCGAAAAGATGATCGCCTGGATGCGCGCACGCTGGCGCGGCTGGCGCGAATCGATCCCGAACTGCTGAGCCCGGTGAAGCATCGCAGTGCGAGTCCTACGGCGAGCGATTGCGCAAGTGTGGCACGGAACAGCTCCGCCGAGAGACCACGAGTGGATTGAGCGCAGGATTGCGCGAAGCGTTAGAGCCGCTGTTGCGTTAAACGAACGCATCCAGGAATACGATCGGCGGAATCGAAAAGATGGCCAAACAGACGTATCCGGAAACGGCGCTGCTCAAACAGGTGAAGGGTGTGGGAGACCTGATCGCCACGTTTGGACTTAGCACGTCAGGTTCAGGTTGTTACGTTTTCACCAACAGGCCCATCGCGCTTCTACAGCACCAGACGTTATGTCATTTGTGACAATAGAAATCAGTGTTCCCGAGTGAAAGCCTGGGAGAACGCGATGTCGTCGCGACGTTCACGTTTAGGAGAGAATACCATGCGATTAGCTTTTCTCTGTCTCTTAGTCTCTGCCATGCTGCCGTCAGTAAGCCGGGCCCAGGTTCCAGTCTTTACGATCACACCGGAAGAAAGCGACGTAAAATTCTTCGTGAAGGCCTCGGTGGCCATCGATGGTAAGTTTAAAAAGTGGGAAGCGACGCTTACCTTTTCATCGACCGACGCCACGTCAGGTGTACTCGACATCAAGATTTATGCAGACTCCGTGGACACCGGAAGCGGCATGAAGGACGACAAATTGAAGAGCAAAGACTTCTTCAACGCCAAGGATGATCCGTACATCACGTTTCATTCCACGAAAGTTGCGCAGACCAGTCCGACTAACTTTGATGTGCAAGGCACTTTCACAATCCGGGGCGTATCCAAGACCGAAACGCTAACCCTAACAATTGACCCCAAGAGCAAGGGAACGGGCAACGGCCATGTTACGGGCACCATGGCTTTTGATCGCAAGGAATTTGGCATGAACAGCGGGATCCCGTTCATCAAAATAGCCGACCGCGTCGAAGTCGATGTTGCCCTCCAGGCCCATCAGGTTAGCGGACCTCGGCTGGTTTTCCAGCAATAGCCGCACACGGTTCAAGCCCGGCTACTCGAGAGCTTACTTAACCTGGCCCGCTCCAACCATACACTTAGCGCACACGCTCTGCGACCATCGACGCTGCGCGGGTATTGCACAACAGGAGGTAGAAAAATGAGTCACTCAGTTGAGGACCGCATTGAGCGACTGGAGCGGAAACAGACATGGCTGCTCGCCGACATTGCCCTAACCGTTTTCGTTGCTCTGTGGCTCGTCTCCAAAACGACCTTCAATCCAAAGGCCGAGCAGTCATCGGTGCTGCGTACAAAGCAATTGGAAATCGTCGACTCCACTGACGTCGCGCGTCTTAGGGGCCGCGCAACAATAATAATCCATTGCTGACGTGAACTTATACATTTCTCCGACGCCTCGAGTTGTCAGCTCTCGACGGGCGATGATCCTCGGAATCCAATAAACATTGGGCTAAGAGACTGCCGCTTGTTCCAAACGGACTCTCTCTGTGGTTATGTTATAATTCTTACTGAAAGGAGCAAGCAGTCGGAACTATAACATTATGCGACCCACCACATTCGACTCTTCCGTCCTCCGCCAGCATCTTCACCGCATCAAGATCGCGGAATTGCCGGAACTCAAACGCGTGCTTGGCACCGCTACTGCTGTCACGGTATTCCGCAAGCTGAAGCAACTCGGCTACCTCGCCAGTTATACGCATCGCGGGCGCTTCTATACGCTGCCGAAGATCGCCCGCTTTGATGATCGCGGACTGTGGTCGCACGAGGCGGTTTGGTTCTCACGCTATGGAACCCTGTTGTCCACCGTGGAAACCTTCGTCCTGGGCTCCTCCAACGGCTACTATGCCCATGAGCTTGCCGATGTCTTGCATGCCGAAGTTCAGGAGCCTTTGCGCCATCTCCTGCTGCAAGGGCGTTTGAGTCGCACCGAAATCGATGGCCAGTTTCTCTACACCGCAATCGATCCGACCGATCGTCGCAACCAAATCTTGGCTCGCCGCAGCGCTCAAGCAGTGCCTTTGGCGGTTCATTCGGTGGCCCTCCAGGTCTCCCCCGACGAACTCAAGGCTGCCATTGTCCTGTTCTATGGACTGCTCGACGAACAGCAACGCCGCTTGTTTGCAGGCTTGGAGTCCATCCGCGTGGGCCATGGTGGCGACACCTTGCTCGGCGATTTCCTCGGTTTAGACGCCCACACCGTTGCCCGTGGCCGGCAGCAACTGCTCGACCAGGATGTGGTCAACTCGGGGACGCGCCGCAAAGGCGGAGGCCGCCAGTCTACGGAAAAAAAACGCCAGGGATAATCGGTGTTCCAGCAAACGCTCCGAACGCCATCGCGCGCTTGCTCCAGCAGATGGGCTATTCGCTGCGCGTCCATCACAAGCAGATCTCTACCAGCTCCAGCCCCCATCGCAACCTGCAGTTCGAATTCCACCACAGTTCACGATCCAGAATTCCGCCAAAACGATGACCCTTCCTTTCCGACTGTGCCACTCGCCGGTAGTTCAATTCGCGGAAAACGTTTCGCCTCCTCTCCTTCGGTGCCAGCTCGACGGCTATATCAACATCACTTAGTCTGTCCACGCCGGCGCGCAGATAGCTCCCGAAAACGATCACTCGCGTAACTTTCGCAAGAAAACGGTCATCGCTGTTGACACGATCCACGCGTGCCAAAAAACCAGCCAATACTCTCTCTGCAGTCTCGCGAGTAATCGATTTTGCCGCGGTAGCGGAGGCGAGTGTCTGCGCAGCTTGAGTCGTCGTCCAAGTCTTGGAATTTTTTCCTCGAAACCGACACGGCTTCGAGAGGCCGGCTGCGTCGAGCGCTTCCACTATCTTCCTGGCTTTGGTTGGACCGACCGAAAGCACTGCCTGGACGGTTTTCAAATCCCAAGACAGGTAGTTATTTAGTACGCGCACCAACTTTCGGACATAAAGGAGTGGATATCCGTGCATCGTGCCCTTGGGGTCGATTCGCATCGCTCCTAGAATAGTGCAATTCCGTTCCATTGAGTGTTGCAACCGCGGCATCCTATCGTCAATGTTGGAGGAGGGTTTGGCGGGCAGGTTCGATTAACGCTAATCGGCAAAGCAGGTCCCCCTGACTCAACTTACCGGTTACGCGATCAAATCGGGCACTAGGAGAAAACTCAAGGCTTGGTAGAATCTCGCCAGAGGTCGGCCATGGTGGACGCTCTTCAATCTTCCGAGGAATATTCAGTTTTCAACTGCGTTCTGGGTCATGAAGGGCGGAATTAGAAAGGAGAATTGATTATGAAGACAGCCAGAAGCATTATGAAAGCGATTATATTCGCGACATTGCTTGTGACTGTGCTGGTGAGCGCTTCTTTAGAGGCACATTCTCAAAAGACCGCTGCGTCCTATCCCAAAATGGCTCCCATCGATCAGTACCTTATAGCCGATCGAAATGCCGAGATTGCGATGGCACGTAGTTCAGCACCAGCGTCGATTTCAATTGATGCCGAAGTCATGGTCCTCGGACGGCGTGGCTACGAAACTGCCGTCAAAGGCAAGAATGGTTTCGTCTGTCTCGTAGAACGATCATGGATGTCCCCATTTGACTTTCCGGAGTTCTGGAATCCTAAGGTGCGAGGGCCAATCTGCTTCAATCCAGCCGCGGTGCGATCGATCTTACCCCTGACTTTCAAAAGGACGGAATTGGTATTGGCCGGACTAGCCAAAGCTCAGATCATCGAGGGTATCAAGGCTTTCGATGCGAAAGAACTACCGCCCGTCGAACCCGGCGCGATGTGCTACATGATGTCAACTCAAGGGTATCTGAACGATTCAGCCGGGCATTGGGTCCCTCATTTGATGTTTTACGTTCCGCTTACAGATCCCAAGTCATGGGGAGCAGATTTGCCAGGCTCTCCAGTTATGTTAAATCCACAATTTCAGGGTGCTCCGGAGCCTATAACCGAGTTCATGATTCCGGTGCCCACTTGGTCAGATGGAACAGCTGCTCCCAAGGAAGCGCAGTGATATTTGATCTCAATGCGCAGCTAGAATTCTAAATGTTAGCAGGGGACCTCATGCGAGCATCCGAGGACGCTTAGACGGACTGCGGTAACGAAGTAAAATGAAATCCATGAGCAAGAAAGCGATCTCCCCTGGCGCGGTACACAACGTACCACGGTTTTACGAAAGGTTCTCATTTCCGATCCCGTTGCTCGGGGCCAAATAATCTGCGCATATCCGCGAAAGCGGATTCGGTGAGCCTGCACAAGGAATCCGTCGGGAATCAAGTTCGGAAGTTCGGAAGTGCGGAAGTGCGTCAGGTCCTCACAAACGCATTATCGGAAAAGTTCGTGCCGGTACTAAGCCTGCGCCGCCGTAGGCCGCAATTTGTGCCATCCCACGAATGCCAAGTGAAAAAGCAGATTGGCGGGAACCATCAAGGACAGATACACAATGGGGATCATGTAGATGTTGGTGGCGGGGAAGCAATAGCGAGCTATATAGAGCACGACGATCACGCTGCGCATCCCACTGGCAGTCGCCAACACCCGGCGCGACTCATTGTCAGGGCCACCGATGATCCACCCGATTAGCATTGATATAATCAGCAAGGAAAACATCGCCAGAATGGTGCCGCGTCCGGCGATCGCAAACAGGGCTTCTCGCCGCGCCAAGCGTGTCTCCCACATCAGGAAAATGAACACGCCACTTGCAAGAATTTCGAGTGGCAGGACCAACTGAACGGCACTCCTCGGCACACGCCGCGCCATCCACAGTCCGGCGCACAATGGCGCTGCAATGTACAGCAAAATACTTACGATTAAGTTCAGTATCGGTCGCTCACTGCGTTTCGCTGTTTGTGGCATTACTTCGACAGCCAATGGTGTCAATGCGATACTCACCATCGATAACACAAAGGTCATCACGGCGGCGAAAGCCAACCGCGTCTTGGCCATGCGGGTGAATTGCAGGGCAATTGGCGTTCCTGGGATAGCAGCCAGTAGCAGTATGCCGACAGTGGCATCAGGGGAGAGCGGGAAGAGCTTTACCAAGAGGAAGCCAATGCCGGGTATGAGGACACAATTTGCCAGAAGCGTCCGCGTAAACAGAGCGCGGTTGCGCAAAACTTCGAGCAACTCTCCGCCACTGACACGCAGCCCAATCGAGAGCATCACCAGAAAGACGAAGAAGTTGAGCAGGGGCAACGGCCGAAACAACACGTCTTTCTCCAGAAATCCACGCCCGTGAATCTACATGGTTTCAATTTTTCCCGCAATGAGGCCTGGTAAATGCTAGTGATTAATCGGACGCGCGTTTTCACCGAAACGTAGATTTTAGCCGGGATGCTCCGGGCGCGTTCGATTAATCCGTTTGCACTAAACCGCTCGCGCGGTAGTGGTGGCGTTGTAGTTGTGTCGGCTTATCCGGTCATACTCGTCGCTGTTCCAGTTGAACATATCCCCCTACGGAAGTCCTCTTTGTTAAAGCATGGAGCGGCTGCTCACTGCAGCACATTCCATCTTGCAAAGGAGCTTTCCATGACGTCGCTTCGACAACGATATATCGAGGATATGCAGGTCCGAAACTTTTCGCCTGTAACACAAGCCTCCTACACCCGAGAAGTCTTGGGCTTTGCCCACTACTTCAACAAGTCACCAGAGTTGTTGGGTCCGGAACAGATTCGTGCCTATCAGGTCTATCTGACCAACGAAAGGAAGCTGGGGGTAGTTTCGATCAGCGTTGCCACCTCCGCGCTTCGCTTCCTCTATCGGGTGACCCTCAAAAAGAACTGGTGTATGGCCGACATGATCCCGGCTCCCAAGGTGCCTAAAAAACTGCCGATCATCCTCAGCCCAGAGGAAGTCGTTCGATTTCTTGACTGTGTCGCAATGAGGAAGCACCGCGCCGTCTTAACCACCTGCTACGCCGCCGGCTTGCGCATCTCCGAAGCCGTTGCTCTCACACTCCCGGCGATCGACAGCCAGCGCATGGTCTTGCGTGTCGAGCAAGGGAAAGGACTGAAAGATCGTTACGTAATGCTCTCACCGAAACTGTTAGAGATCCTGCGAGCCTGGTGGCGAATCGAAAGGCCTGGGCACTGGCTCTTTCCGGGTGGCACCCCGGACCAACACATAACCACCACTTCGGTTGCGGCGATGTGTCGGAAAGCCCGCCGCATTTCCGAAATTCCTAAACCGATCACACCGCATTCCATGCGGCATGCCTTTGCATGTCACTTGCTGGAATGGGGCACCGACATTCGCCAGATTCAACTCTTGCTCGGCCATCGCAGCCTGGAGACCACCGCAAAATATCTGCACATCGCGACCAGCAAAGTGTGCTCGACAGCGAGCCCACTGGATTTGCTGCCTCGCCCTGTTTCGCTGGAGGTCCAGCCTACTCCGTCGCAACACCTCTAACCGCCGGGCCCCTTGGATCGCCCGAAACTGGAAGTGGCGGACATTTTCCGCCGCTACGGTGAAGCCTATCGTGAGCAGCATGCTGCGTCGCTATTCCCCGCTCAACGGCGCGTCATGACCGCGATCGAGGTGTGTCGAACCGCAGCTCTCGGCGGTCATCTCGAGCGCTGCGACTGCTGCAATCACGAGCGGCCCTGCTACGACAGCTGCGGGGATCGTCATTGCCCAAAATGTCAGTCCCTCGCACGTGCAGAGTGGGTTGAAAAACGAACCTCCGAAGTTCTCGACACGCACTATTTTCATGTCGTCTTCACCATTCCCGAACCGGTTGCTTCCATCGCTTACCAGAACAAAAATCTCGTCTACGGCATACTCTTCCGAGCCACTGCCGAGACCTTGTCGACCATCGCTGCCGATCCCCAACATCTGGGCGCCGAGATCGGTTTTTTCGCCATACTTCACAGTTGGGGACAAAACCTGTTTTTCCATCCGCATGTGCATTGTGTCGTTCCAGGCGGCGGGATTTCACTTGATGGTGCCAGGTGGATCTCCTGCCGCCCCAACTTTTTCTTACCAGTAAAGGTGCTCTCTCGGCTGTTCCGGCGATTGTTCCTGCAGTATCTGCAGGAGGCCTTCGACGCCGGCAAGTTGCGGTTCTTCACTTCGCTTCAGGCACTCCATGATCCGCAGGCTTTCACCCGTCATCTCGATTTGGTGCGAGACGTGGAATGGGTCGTCTACGCCAAGCCACCTTTCGCCGGGCCACAGCAAGTGGTGGACTATGTCGGCCGCTACACCCACCGGGTGGCCATTTCCAATCATCGGATCGTCGACATCGAAGATGGCCAAGTGAAATTTAAATGGAGAGACTACCGCGACAACAATCAGCAGAAAACCATGCCCCTCACGGCAGACGAGTTCATCCGGCGATTTTTGCTCCACGTTCTGCCGAGTGGGTTCCACCGCATTCGCTACTACGGGTTCCTCGGCAATCGACACCGCAAGGAGAAGTTGCAGCATTGCCGGCAACTTCTCGGCATGGCTTCTCCAAAGGAAGGCTCTGCCGAGCCCACGATGCAAGAGGATTATCGTGATCGATACGAGAGGCTCACGGGCCGCTCGCTTCGGGAATGTCCCGTTTGTCATCGAGGTCGCATGATCGCGGTCAAGGCGCTGCCTCAAGTTCGCTCTTCACCGGCAATCCAAAACACTTCATGAGCGACCGTAAACGAATCCAAATTGCTCTCGCCACGAGCTCGACACTTTCGAGTCAACGGAGTGCTGTTGCTTCTTGCCGTTCAGATCACCCCGCAGACAGTCAAGCATCCCGCATTTTGCCCCACAAGTTCCCGCAGAAGACACCGAACTGCAACCCAGCATGCTCGTCTCCGCACTTACCTACCGCCTATGCCCCCTACGTCGCATCCCACTTATCAAGCAAAACCCATAGCGCACACACCTTGCAGCGGTTTAGTCCAAAACATTTTTAGCTCACCGGCCCGCCTTAGTCACGTTTCCATTCTGCTTACGCCTACTATCGGCATGCCGCCAAGCTAAAAATGCTCTGCCTTGAACGTGGCCGGCCGGTTTGCGGCGGGCGCGGGTGTTATGCAAATTCAATGATGGGAAGGTGCGGCGTCGAGGTTCGCGCCGGCCCAGCGCCAGGGTGCACCGCGTAACACCTGGCGTGTGGAAGCTGGTTATGGCAGAAAAGAATGATGAAAAAAACGGTTGAAGAAGCGGAGAGAAGAGAGCAATCCGATGGCAAGGCGGAGAGGTGCGAACCGCGCCGTGGCACGCAAAGAACACGCATTGAGGAGAGCGGTTTCATGCTGCAGCGGTGACCATGGGTGGAGAGCGCAGTTGGATTTCGGCAGCGGTAAGCCGCTCGATAACCTTCATCGGACCAGCACACTTGGGGCAGTACCAAAGATCGGACGGGGCATCGGTGGAGGAGAGGTTTTGTTCAGTTTGCGGCTGTTGAGCCGAGCCGAGAAGGTGAAAGCAAAGCGGTAGGAGCGTGGCACGCCGGCGGTTGGCCAGGAAGCCGAAGTTGCGGATGCGCACGAAGCCTTGGGGAAGGATATGCAGTAGGAAGCGTCGCAAGAACTCGTCGAGCGATAGGGCCATGAGTTTCTGTTCGTTGTGGTGGGCCGAATCACGCCAGCGAAAGGTGACGTGGCCATCGGTAAACGAGATCAGACGATGATTGGAGATAGCCACGCGATGGGTGTAGCGGCCGAGATATTGCAGTACATATTCGGGGCCACCGAAGGGGCGTTTCAAGTACACCACCCAGTGTTGTTGGAACAGAGGCCGTAGCCAGGCGGCAAAGATCTTGGGCTGAGCGAGGAGCTGAAGGTCTCCCTGGAAGTTGAGCTGACCATTCTGAAAGGCCTGTTTGAGTGCATCGACGAACTTGCCGCGAAAGATTTTGCGCAGCACCTTCTTGGGAAGAAAGTAGTTTTTTCGTGAACGAACCCAGCGGGTGTGATCGGGCGAAAGGCCGCCGGCGGGAACGACACAATGAACATGCGGGTGAAGTTCGAGTTTTTGACTCCAGGTGTGCAGCACACTGAAGAATCCAATTTCAGCGCCCAGGCGTAGCGGGTTGCGGGCGACTTCCAGAAGAGTTTCTGCACTGGTACGGAACAAGAGATCGTAGAGGAGCTTCTTGTTCTGCAGGACCAGTGGCGCCAACCGGCGGGGGAGTGTGAAGACCACGTGCGCGTAGCGTGTGGGAAGAAGTTCTCGCTGACGCGCAGCGATCCAGCGATCCCGGGCAGCGATCTGACACTTCGGGCAGTGGCGATCACGACAGCTGTTGAACGAGATGGCACGATGTCCACAGCGGGTGCATTCATCGAGATGACCGCCGAGAGCGGCAGTGCGACACCGCGCAATGGCGCGCAGCACTTTGACATGCTTCCAGCGCATCCAGTGGCGGTTTCGTTCGATGAATGCTTCCCCCGCAGCGCGGATGAGATCGGCCACCTCGAGAGGGGGCCGGCTCATCTACTGCTCCTGCGGTGAGCGGTCTTTGAGCTTCAGTAAGTCCAACGGACTGGCGGCAGTGTTCAAGTGACGTTGGGAGAGATGCAGGTAGAGGGTGGTCTCTTTCAGATCTCCATGGCCTAACAGGATCTGAATGGTTCGGAGATCGGCACCAGCCTCGAGCAGATGTGTAGCAAAACAGTGGCGAAGCGTGTGAGGATGGACGCTTTTCTCGAGTCCCGCTCTCTTGGCGGCGTTATAGCACGCGTGCCAAACGGTTTTCGTATCGATCGGCAGATCACTGTTGTGGCGATGGTTGCCGTGAAAGAGCCACACGCTGGGTTTTCCCTGCAAGCGCTGCCAATGGGTGTGGAGTTCTTCGAGTAGCTTGGGACTGAGCATGACATCGCGATCTTTGCGTCCCTTGCCACTGTGGATGTGAATCACCATGCGCTGGTCATCGACATCGCTGACCTTCAAATGCGTCAGCTCGGAACATCGCGCGCCGGTGGCATAGAGCGTCATCAGTATCGTCCGATGGAAAGAAGGGCAAGCCGCATCAATGAGCTGAGCGACTTCTTCCTGGCTGAGGATCGTTGGCAGGCGATGGCTCCTTTTTGGATAAGGAGTGTCGGCGACGCTCCACGCCCTTCTTAGCGTCTTGGTGTAGAAGAACCGCAAGGCCGCCAGACGGATCGTAACCGTGCCCGATGACAACTTCCGTTTTTGAAATAGCTCGGCCTGGTATTCACGAATGTGCCGAGTACCCAAGCGGTCCGGCGGACAGTTGAACCGTCGAGAAAAATCTTCGACGGAGTGGATGTAACTGCGTATAGTTTCTTCAGAGTAGTTAAGGCGCTGGAG
>CAWCIG010000013.1:0-656372 GCA_963795535.1 Candidatus Acidiferrales bacterium | reverse complement strand
CAGCATCAATTTACGAAGATGGGTCACAGGGACCTCCTTGTGACCCAAACTTATCTCAACCAACAAGCAACCACTGCTCCGTTCATCCCACGCGAAGCGTCCGCCGCCGGGTGGCTACGTTCTAACGGCATTACCGCCGGGTACTGGGCCGTCGTGATAAAATTCGGCCATGAGCCGGAAACAGAAGATCCAATTGTCCGCTTCCTCTTTGTTCACACTTTTGATTTTGCTCGTCACCGCCTCTCCGTCCCTAGCACAACACATGAATGAACGAGACTCTCCATGTGCTGGTGTGGTGGTCACCAGCGACCTCGTAAGTTGCCTCTCGAAAGCGAAAGACGCTTCCGATGCAAAACTAAATTCCGTGTACCAGAGCATCAAAAAGAAACTCGAAGGCGAAGACTCAAATCGCTTGGTCGAAACTCAAAGTGTATGGATCAAGTATCGGGATTCAAACTGCGCGGCGGAGCGAGCGTTGTACGGCAACGAAACCGGGCAATATCCCGCATACCTCGCCTGCATGGAAGAAATAACAAGGGCGCGTACCAAGGAACTCCAAATCACGTATGCCGTTAAGTTGAAGAATTGACCTGAATGCTGAGACTCACGGTGATGGCGTTGCATTTTGAACCAAGGTCCTGTGATGACTACGGATTTAGGTCCGCTCAGAAACGTTCGTGTGACTCTTGAGCGCGTTTGGTGCCACGAATCGGACTCTACTTGGAACGCATTTCGCAATTCGGGACGCAACGCTGGGCGCAAGATCATTGACGCGCTTGATAGGAAAGTCTGAGAAACAACCCGTAGGTCTGTTAAACGTTAGTACTCTATCGGAGGCGCGTTTTCGCAAAAGCGTGAAGTCCGGGCGAGGTGCTCTGCGCGCGTTCGATAGAGCCGTTTCGAGGAGCCAGCCATTTGAGACGAGCCACCCAGTCCGATCCGAGTATCCATTTGTGAAAGATCAGATCCGTGAGGTCGTGCGCTTTCAGTGTCCCTGATCATGCGCTACAGTAACCGACGTATTCTGTGTAGCCGAATTTCCGCGCGCATCCTTACAGCGGACCGTTACCGTGTAAATGCGGCCGCTTCCGTTGCCCGATCGCTCGGCCCGTAATTCGACGTGATGGTCATCAAGCACCACCCAATCGGGAGACGTCTGGTCGTCGTTTACTGGCTCGTTGCTGGCCACACTAAGCGTGCAAACGGCAGGTTCGCCGCAAGGCGCGGTTACATCGTAGTTCACCAGCACGTCGATTAGCTCGTGATTTGGAGGCCAAAGCGTTGAAGGCGAAGCGGAAACGTCTGTGATCGTGGGAGGTCTGGCGCAACCTGTGATGGCCACCGACCGCGGAGCTACTCCTGCCGGGAATGGTGAACCGCAAATCGGAGTGAGAACTCCGTTAGTAGGGTCGATCGTGTATCCCGATACGTTATTAGACAAGTTGTTGGCCACATAGACGAACCTGCCGCTCGGGTCCACCGCCACAGAGACCGGCTCTGCTCCTGCCGTGAAGGGGGATCCGGGGATCGGCGTGAGCGCCCCAGTGCTGGAGTTGATCGTATACCCCAGAACGTTACCGGGTAAGGGGTAGTCGTCATTGGCTACATAGACGAACTTGCCGCTCGGGTCGATTGCGATGGAGGTCGGATTCGGCCCGGTGGGGACAGGTGATCCGGAAATGGGCGTGAGCGCCCCGCTGGTGGAGTCGATCGTGTACCCCTGAACGCTACCGGGCACTAAGATGAAGCCGCTGAAATTCGGCACGTAGGCGAACTTGCCGCTCGGGTCCACCGCCATAGAGTACGATGGCAATGCGGGGAATGGTGGACCGGGGATGGGCAGCAGCCCCCCGGTTTCGATCGTGTAAGCCGAAATGTTAGCGTTAGGGGGGTTGATATTCGTCACATAGGCGAACTTGCCGCTCGGGTCCATCGCGATGAAGGTAGGAAGGGATCCTATAGCTTCAGGGAAGGGCGAATCCAAGAGGGGCGTGAGCGCCCCAGTCATGTAGTCGATCGTGTAACCCGAAATATTACTGTCTTCGTAATTCACCACATAGGCAGAACTGCCGCTCGGGTCCACCGCCACGGACATCGGCTCTGCTCCTGCCGGAAAGGGCGATCCGGGGATGGGCGTGAGCGCCCCAGTGCTGGAGTCGATCGTGTAGCCTGAAACGTCACCGAGGAAGATGCTGCAAGGGCAGCCAACGTAATTCAACACATAGGCGAACTTGCCGGTTGGGTCCACCGCCACGGAGACCGGATCTTCTCCTGCACTGAAGGGGGACCCCAAGATGGGCGTGAGTGCGCCGGTGGTCGGGTTGATGCTGTACCCCGAAATGTTGCCTGAGCTCTCATTCGCCACATAGACGAATTGAGCATACGATGCCGCAGGCATGAGGAGGAAACTTGCGGCAAGGGTCAATACAACGCGGCAATAACTTCGTATTGATTCCATGTCGACGCCCTCTCAGTACGCCGAATATATCACAAATTGATAGACTCGGAATGCCAGTTGGTAAAGCAAGGCGAGTAGGAGTGGAGGTTTGCCGAAAGCACACTGCTGGCCTCGAAGCAAGACTGACGGACTACTCGTGGCTGTTTGTGCGTCGACCTGAACTGTCTGTAACGCCATCAGGCGAGTCCGCAATCCTCATCGAAAAAGACAACACCGGGAATACTGCCCGTAGTCTTCTCAGTCCCTCAAAGTCATCTCTTTCGTTTGGTTCTTGGAAACCGGTCCGTTGCCACTCCAGCAAATCTCCCGGCGGGTATTTCAGCGCATAACAAAGCTTGTTTAAAACATCGGCGCTATAGCCCTTACTGCGTTCGTGTCAAGGTGCTTGGAGACCATTCGTTCGATCTTGATGTGTAGTTTTCGTTCAGCACCTTTTTGATTGCCAGCGGACAGATTATTGCGAAGGACGTCCGGCGAGGCACCGCTCGATAACGAGTTCGCGCTTCTGGTCAGTAAGAAATCCGCTTTGCCGAGTCGCGCTTCGATGCGCCGCGACGCTGAACTGTTTGGGATGACAGGCACGCGGTAACCATGTCCGCAATTCCGGACACGCCGTCGGTTCAACACAGGCATCGGCGAGTTATCAAGGGTCTGGATCATCAGCTACATACAGGGGTTTGTCTCGGATACAAGACAAAATGAAGCCGGATGAGTTCGCTGGCAGCCTTAATCGCACTGTCCCGGTAAAATTGCTCAGCATCCTCAATTTCCTGGTCTTTCAGTAGCAGGGCCTCACGATTCCATTGTTTCCTGTCTGCACCGATTGGAAGGGTGTCAGTTTCGGAGTCGATTCCTAGAAAAGTTAAAAGCACTTCCGCTATCTGCGGTTCGACATGTTGATCGTATTGACGTAACCCAGCTAATTTGCGTGATGCAGCTATTACGCCAAGCCGCTCTGCAATCGGTTGCTTCGCGGTGCTCAGAATTTCCTGCTGGATGGCCCCAAGAAACCGTGAAGGCTTTCCGTCCTCTGTCAGCACGCGAAGGAATCCATTTTGTGGCCAGACAATCGCATTTGTTTTACAGCAGAACGGGCATTCTACGTTCCTCTCGACTTCGTGCTGCTTAGAAATGGGCTTGTCTGGCGTGCTCACTACTTTGAATCGCTCAGAGCAGGCCGCACACGTATAGAATTTTTCCATGGCGCGTTCACGAAGATGCTAGCACGCTCCAAGGTCCCGAACGGCAAAACCGTACAAGTGGCTCACAGTACCCAGGGAATCACACGAAGACCCTGCCTATGGCTTCGGGCAGACATCACGCTTGAAATACATCTTTGTATTGGATTCCGAATTGTCTTCGCCACACCTGAGGCGTCGCGTTATGCGTAAATATTCGTAGTCGTAATCACCGATTCCCGGTGAACCCCCACAGAATGTGCCGCCTCCGTTGAGTTTCCCGCGCTTTGCCGACGGCGCAATCTCTTCCAAAATCTCGGAAACCCGTTCTGACGACATTTCGTGATACCGGCGCTCAGGATAAAGTGGTTGTTCCGGCGTTAACTCGATAAAACAGGTATGACGGTCCGACCCATACATCACTGTCATGTGGATGTCATCTCCCAGGTGGAAACTTTCAGAGTCTGGAGTCCCTGCTCGATTTGGCGACACTAGAGTGGATTTACCATACAGTTTGTGAAGAGCTTCTGAGTCTGGGGCGAGAAGAGCTTCCGCCGCAAACGCAAATGAGCAACCCAAAAGTAAACAGCCCATGAGAATGCGCATGGCAGCCTATTTTACTGCTGGACCCTGACCTTCGAAAAAGAATCTCTGTTAGGTCTGGATTAGCGGGAGCCGAGACATGGGCCAAGCTGGTGAGGAAATAGGAGCGTCGCGTCTTTCCACTTTTCCTTCGTCTGGGATGAGGAATGGAGTTCCAGTTTGATTAGTTTGGAGAGGGATATGTTTGTCTTCACCGATAACACGTTGTTCTCCAACATCTCTTTATAGAACTCTGTGAGTTCTTGAGGTAGCGGCTTGGATGTTCTTTGAGGGTTTGTCATGGCGTATTGGCCAGAGCGATTGACGAGGAGCGGTCCGAATACATCGCCGCCACTTTTTTGAACGAAGTCAATAAACTCTTTCAACTTCAGAACGTCTGAGTGCGGATCGTTGCGTTCATATAGTCTGCGAATGAACAGGACCGAGAACACTCTGGTTGAGGATGAGGAAAGTTCGTCGAGTAAATGGCTGAGTGAAGTTTTGCTGCCAGCGTCGCCACCATCGGTAATCACGAGCAGATCATCCAGAAATTCCGTCGTGGGGTCTACCAACCATGGCAGGTGCAATTCCAATTCAAGCATGCTGAGTGCGGCTCGGAAAATGCGCAATGGCTGAAGGCAACCGAAAAGGGCGTGAAGGTTGTGGCCTACAGGTCCTGCAAAGAACTTGTGGAAGTGAAACTGGACTGGTGAGCATGCTGGAACACTGCGCCCCCGGAGGGAACAATCAGATGGACATGTCTCTGATCCATGCTTATTTGGCGACGACTCTAACATTTGTTGCCGAGTCGGGTGGAAGAAAACCTGACTTGACCGAATTGCTACACAGGTTAGAAAGGTTGGAAGACAGAATCGGCAGGTTCGTGCATTTGGAATCGTCCATGCACTGCCGAAAGTGAGACATTGCCACACTGACATCTCCATCGACCAC
This sequence comes from Candidatus Acidiferrales bacterium, assembly GCA_963795535.1. GTDB lineage: Bacteria > Acidobacteriota > Terriglobia > Acidiferrales > UBA7541 > Acidiferrum. The sequence goes on along the minus strand of CAWCIG010000013.1, from coordinate 651,203 downwards.
CAGATTCGCAGGTCCATAGAGTATTTCTAGAAACCGTTCTTTCGCCTTTCCTACGTCTGCGTCGTTCTTGCTAGTTGCTATCGTCCCGGTGAGGTTTGTTATCTCCAGATACATCTTTAAACGTTCTTCGAAAAACGGCCTGACCGCTTCGAATCTCTGGGTTTGCAATTGATACGCTCGATTCTGAAAGTATTGGTAGAGCGAAAAGCCGCCACCAAGGATTAGAGCGAAGGTAGCAACGACTCCGCCAATGCAGGTAATTGTTCGAGTCCATGGCTCAGAGATTGGTTCGAGGCGCATTTATTCCTCCACCCTTCGCCACGTAACGTACACCGATGTGACTCGACAATTTGGAGCAGGACACATTCGTTGTACTTCCACGTCCTTTTCATAGTGGCAATGTTTGTCCCCTAGAGGAGCATCAGCAAAATCACACCCGTGCGGTTTGGGTTCAACTACGACGTCCTTTTTAGAAATTCCGTACTGGTCGGCCAGCCGTTCTTGTTCTGGCGTTATCCAGTACGTAATCAATTCGAATGCTAAAAGAACCACGAGTCCAGTCAGCAACACCTTCACCCAGCCTCTTAAAGCCCCTTCTCCCTTTTGTCGTGGAGCTTGTCTCTGTCGTCTTAAATCCTGCCAGTAGCGAGTGTCTGTTGCTTCGACATTGTAGACCCACCCGCACACGTCGCACTTTGGCGGGTCGCCAGAGAAATGTTGGATTGTCTTACAGTTTCCGCAGGACAGGTTCACATGCTTAACTTAATCATTTAATCATCAGAATTCAAGTGCTGGTGTTAGCGCACAGGCGTCTTGAATCTATCATCCATCGGTTGCTCAAGGACAACGACTTGGTTGCTCTATGACAACGACGCACACCGAGCACTTTACTAGGAGAAGGAGTGGACGTGACTCCGTGGTGGGTAGTCACGTCTTCTCGACTCTGAACGAGGGCTGGCTCCCGCCCCAGCCTTCGTTTCCCTTTAGTTGCAAAACGTGTTCCTGGCGAATTGGTACGGGAACCGATTTGCCGGTCATCGCGCTAGAAAGTGAGCTGAGTCTCACTTTCGGAACGCACCCGGTGGCAGTGAAACGATCGGATCGCGCAACGCTCTGCAAATAAGAACGCAAACATCAGATGATTTCATTCCAGTTTTTTGCAGAGGTTGACCGGATACCGCAGTGAGCCCGAGACTTTGAAAAGTCAGGCAGCCATTGGGGTCTGATATAAGTTACGACAGTGAGGTTGCCATCGAAACGAGCGGAGATTTGCCACTGGTCGGACCACAGTCGTATCCGGCGTTCGCCCTTCCCGTGAGGTATGCGTGCGATGGTTATTGAAGTAGATCCTGAAATCGAGCAGTTTGTGTTCGAGATCTACAGTCGTCCAGAACAACAGGTGATCCAAATACTCGCGTCGAATGGTGCCGATTAGTCTTTCTACGAACGGATGGGACAGGGGCACGTAGGGGATGGACTTGATTTGTGGTAACTCCAGTATTCGCAGATTGGCTTGCCACTGGTGGAACCGATAAAGGGGATCGTTGTCGGAGCTGACGTACTTCGGCAACCAGCGTTGGCCTCGAATGGCGCGGTTAAACATCCGACAGAGTGCGACACCATCGACGGCGCCGGCATGGACGCCGAAGCCAATGATCCGGCGCGTATATTGATCCATGACCAGCAGGACCCAGTGGGTCCGCAACGTGGCCGACTCGCACCGGAACAGATCCATACTCCAGAGGCTGTCTTTCATGTGGCCCAGGAAGCTCAACCAGGAAGGACCATCGGAGTCCTGTCCCGGCAGGTAGTGATGGGCGAGAATCCTTCGAATCACGTCTTTGTCGATTTGGATATGGAACGCCAAGGCGATCTGTTGTGCAATTCGCGGACAACCCCAGTTGGGATTACGTTGCTTCATTTCGACGACCGAATGGATGAGTTCTGCGCTCGGTCCTTTCGGGCCGGGCTTCCGACAGCGATTCGGTGAGAACAGCATGCGGTACTTTCGCTTGCTCATGGCTTGGTGAAGCCCTAGCAGTGTCGAAGGCTTCAGTACGATTGCGGAACGGAACAGACGAGCTGAACGGACCATGAGCGCCAGCAAGCCAGCAAGGATCCGGTCCGACGCGCATAAATTGGGTGATCGTTGTCGGGAGCGATTCATGATCAAGAGTTGGTGTTTGAGGAGAAGCGACTCTGCAACTAGGGAACGGACGCCGCCAGGACCGAGCAACCGAGCCAGGACGGCGATGAAATGGATGAAAAGAACGGCCAGATTGCGCATCGAAGGATGGTAGCAGGACGTGGAATCCTGGGGAATCTTGGGAGAAATAACAATTCGAAAAACAGGTGCGGAAAGTGCAATAAAAGGAATCGTAGCTCATTAGAGATCTGCCCTTGTGCACCATGCGCAGGTCACTCCACAAAACAACAATCGTACGTAGAGGCGCGAAAATGGGCAGAGATTGGCCGGTCAAACCGACAACTCAACAAGAACTTGGACTCGGGTTCCTACAACGCTGTCTGATCGCGGTAGAGAATGCGAATGCTGCGAAAAGACATTAGAATGGAGCACGTCATGCCGACCAGCAGGATGCACTCATGGACGGTGCCCGAGATTCCTCACCTCGAGTGTTTTCGAAGTGTCGGGTTTGTCCACGAGTATCCTCGCCATAGCCATTCAACCTGGGCGATCGGTGTCGTCGAAGAGGGGGCAGCTGGCATTTGGTATCGCGGCGCGCATGAGCGCGTCGGCCCCGGAGGGTTAATCGCTGTCAATCCGGGCGCAGTGCATACCGGATATCCCCTGAAAAAAAGTGGGATAAGCCATTCGATGCTTTACCTTCACGAGGAACTGGTAAAGGAAGTTTTCCCGGGCATCACCGCCTTGCCTGCATTCCCTCAAATCAGTATTTATGATTTGGACCTCTCGTCCCGGATACGCAGTCTTTGTCGTTCTCTGGAATTAGGCGGTCCTTGCCGGGCGGTCGAAACGAGATTGCTCTCTGACCTGAGTTGCTTGTTCAAGCGGCATGCCCGCGTTAATGCACGCCAGCAGACTGGTTCCGAACCTCGTCATATTGCTCTGATTCAAGAGTATCTGCGCTCGAATCTTCACCGCAATGTAGCGCTGAAGGAACTTACCGAGCTCACCGGGCTGTCGAAAGCTTATGTGATTCGCTCATTCCGCCGCATCGTGGGTATGCCTCCGTATGAATGGCTTCTCCAACTCAGAATTCAGGAGGCCAGACAATGCCTGCAGGACGGTGATCGAATTTGTGATCTGGCAATCGAGTTGGGATTTGCCGATCAGAGTCATTTCCATCGTCGATTCAAAAGGCTCACTGGCATGACACCTTCCGCTTACGCAGAAGGTCACTATCGTTCAAGACAGAGGAATAGCGCATCGAGACAATGCGAGTCCGCGAATAGCTAACGTTGTTGAATCTGAATTTTGGAGTTGGCGGACATGAGATCTCCTCTGTACGGCACACGTAGTGCCTTTTACGTTTTGTTATGGGCTGGGCTTCTGTTTATACTCAGCACCTTCCTGATGGGGTGCGGCACCGCACTCAGCCAGCAGTCAGTCCCTACACTGGAGTTGAAAAGCAGCAGTTTTTCCGGAGACACCATCCCCGACCTATATGCCGGCTCGAGGGAGAACTGCCCTTGTGACGGCCACGACATCTCCCCTGAATTGTCGTGGGCAGCGCCGCCGGATCGCACACAGAGCTTCGCGCTGACCGTAACCGATAAGGATTCCCCATTCGGACTGAATTTCGTGCACTGGGTGCTTTATGACCTTCCTGCGGACAAACGCGAACTGCCACAGGGAGTCGCAAAACAGGAACAACTGCCCGACGGCTCACGCCAGGGGCACAACGGCTTTGACAAAATCGGCTACGTGGGGCCCTGTCCGCCGGGGCATTCGGCTCATCGTTACGTCTTTGTTTTATGCGCGCTGGATACAAAGCTTAACCTGCCTCCCGGAGCGTCGAAGAAGCAGGTTGAAAAGGCGATGAAAGGACATGTTTTGGCAAGCGACGAACTCGTTGGCAAATACAAACACTAGACGCGGGGCACTTGTGCCGTAGTCGCCATGTGTTCGGCGGCGATTGCTCAGGCCCAATGCGAGATTCCTGGCGGATGACGGGCTACGCGGAAGCTATACGCCGATTGGCCGAACATCGCAGCAAACTGGCGAGATTTCCGGGGCAGGCGCGCCGTACGTGATGCCTGCCGACTTAGCGCAGGCGTATCAAGTCGAGCCGCTCAAATAGAAGTCCACGACCGCGGAGCATTCGGCTCTGGAGTCCCCACTCTCCGCCAAGATTTTGTTACCGTTTTGTTACCGTTTTTGGCATACTTCCCTGCGATTGGAGACGAAAGTGGGGGAGAGTGTACTAAAGTCTCCGTCGCTCAAGTGGAAGAAAAAACAAGGATTTCCTCAGTTTTGTTGGCTTTTTGAATCTGGCCTTTTGTAATCCCCCCCCTCTCCGCCAGATTTCTTTATTCCCCACATCTTCATAAAGATACGTCACTCAAAAAGTGCGGCGAATCGTCATGGTTCCCATGGATTCACCACCGGCAGTTCTGTGTTCGTAAAGTCGCCGACGTTTCGAGAAACAATTGTTAAGTCGTGGTGGATCGCCGTCGCCGCAAGCAAGCCATCTATGGCGGACAAGGGCTTGCCCTTAATCTTTGCGACGGCGGCGATCAAACCCCAGCGATCGGCGACGGCTGCGTCAATCGACAGAATCCTTCCTGAGAAGCGCGCTTGGAGTTCCACTTCCAGCCAAGTCTCCAGGCGGCTTCGCCGTTTGCCTTGCGGAAGCGCTGCCAAGCCCTTCCGAATCTCACCCAATGTGAGGACGCTTAAGTAAAGCAAGCTCTCCTCAGCCGCTTCGATCCACGCCGTCACGCGCGGATCGGGCTTAAGGCGGACAACCTCGGAAATGCAATTTGTGTCGAGTAAGAAGCCTGTCATAGCTCGATGTCACGCCCCTCATCCTTGTCCCGCTCCAAGTCTAGGTCGACTCCGACAAGTGGTGATTCCCGGAAGAATTGCAATAGGTTTTTCGGTTGATGGGCCTTGCCCACAAGCCGTTCGTATTGCTCGTCGGAGATCATCACAACGCATTCCTTGCCCTGCCGCGTGATAAGTTGTGGCCCCTCGGAGCGGGCGCGACGAAAAAGTTCGCTAAAGCGCGCCTTGGCCACTTGGAGCTGCCATTGGCCCTTACACACCGTTTTTTGACTCTTTCCGCGATTTCTTGTGGTTGCTCGTTTTTGCATGGAATATCTCCAGACCAGTCAGACTAGTTTAGTCTATAACAAAAGCAAAGGAAAAACAAGGCTCGAGATTGTGGTCACCGTAGTCTCGACTGTGGGCGTGCGGACCTGTTCCTGGCGAAAATCTCGAAATGTTTGAGCGGACGGGGGTTATTTCTCCTTCATAATTCTCGCAGATGCTCATTTCTCTCAGGACACTGCTCACAAATCTGTCTTCGATCTTCCATTCGCGCGCTGCGCTCCAGCTGGAGAACCTGGCTCTGCGCCACCAAATCGGCGTGCTTCAGCGATCCGTAAGAAATCGCCCAAAATTGACTCTAGTGGACCGCCTATTATGGGTCTGGCTGTCCCGCATCTGGAGCGGCTGGCGCTCGGCGCTGGCCATCGTCCGACCCGAAACGGTCGTGGCTTGGCATCGCAAGGGCTTTCGTCTTTTCTGGACCTGGAAGGTACGGCACGGCCAACTGGGACGACCTGTCATTTCCCGTGAGGCGCGAGATCTGATCCGCAAGATGTGCCGAGAGAATCCTTCTTGGGGTGCACCACGGATCCACGGTGAGCTGCTCAAGCTCGGCATCGACATCGGTGAGAGCAGCGTCAGCAAATACATGGTGCGCAACCGCAAACCGCCGTCTCAAACGTGGCGCACATTTCTCGAGAATCATGCCCAGCAACTGGTCTCCATCGACTTCTTCACGGTGCCCACTATCCGCTTCCAGGTCCTTTACGTGTTTTTGGTGTTGGCCCATGACCGGCGTCGCATTCTGCACTTTAATGTGACCGCCCACCCAACCGCTGAGTGGACGGGGCAGCAACTGCGGGAGGCATTTCCCTTTGACCAACTCCCGCGTTATCTGCTGCGGGACCGCGATAGGATCTTTGGCGATGACTTCCGAGAACAAGTGCGAGACATGGGCATTTGCGAAGTCCTGTCTGTACCGCGCTCGCCTTGGCAACGAGCCTATGTGGAGCGAGTGATTGGATCCATTCGAAGCGAGTGCCTCGATCATGTGATCGTGTTCAATGAAAATTCGTTACGACGAACCCTCAAATCGTATTTCGATTATTATCACCGATCGCGAACACATCTATCGTTGGGGAAGGACTCACCGGAGCCACGTGCGATTCAGCCGCCGGAAATGGGGTCCGTCGCAGCGGTACCGCAGGTTGGTGGGTTGCATCACCGCTACGAACGACGGGCTGCCTGAAAAGCCAGAGTCTACCAGGCTCCGTCAAAGACTCCGATCACTTGTCACAGCCGCTGCGCCGTGGCTAAGGTTGAAGCAGCAATCGCCAATTCTCTCCATCGGTAAACACCAGCCGACTTCCCGGTACTGTTGCGGGACGTGAGACTAGAAAAATGCCGAGATTCAGCGCTCTCTAGGAGACTTATTCTGCCTGTTGCCAAGAGAGGTTTAGTGCTGAAATCCTTTAGGGGAGAGGGTGCTCGGATGCATAAACTGCTGTTTTCTGTGCTTTTCATTGTTGCCCTGGCTCCATTTGGTGATGCGCAGCAGTTTGATTTCCCCGCAGCTGCGGCCCAGGATCCCAAGACACTGTCTAAAGTAGTGGTGACATTGGCGGGTCAAGTCCTCGCGGTTTATAGGGATAATGACCGTGAGACGTATTTCAGCAACCTGTCTGCTTTGCAAGCTGTTGCTGGCCAGTATCCTCAGGCGGTTCAGAGCTTTGTGGCGTTGCGCGACTTCCGCCGCTCCGCCCACGTCAGCAACGCCGCGTGGCTTGATCTTCAGTATGAGATTTATGTTCGGGCCCGTGCTGTCGCGTCCGCGCAGAACATCACCTTCAACGACGCCTATAAACAGGCCTTCCGCGACGTGTTTGGGCATCTCGACGATTCCACCTCCGCAAGGGCGATGCCCCTCTTCAACATCGTGGACGAGAGCTGGGTGAATCCAGCACTTCAGACTGACCTTGATGCGCAGAAAGGCAAGTCCACCATCACACTTGAGGAGGCAGTCACTTTGGTGCGCGATTACGAAGCCGTGCAGGCATATCGCGATTCTGCCCCTCTGCGGCCGGCCTTGATCGCCGAGGATGACAGCCGCCGCTACACCATCGAGCGCGACGTTCAGGTGGAGACCAACGATGGAGCCACGGTATGTGCTCTGACAGCACGATCGCGAGCGTCCAGGGGACGCCATCCCGCTCTTCTGCTGTTCACGATCTACTACGACTATGCCGACAACCTGAACGATGCGCGACTAACAGCGGCGCATGGTTACGCGAGTGTCGTTGGATTCACACGGGGCAAAGCATGCAGTCCCGACAAGCCAGTCCCCTATGAACATGATGGTGCCGACGCAGCCTCGCTGATCGATTGGATTACCGCGCAGCCATGGAGCGATGGCCGGGTGGGCATGTACGAGGGCAGTTACAACGGCTTCACCCAGTGGGCAACCGCCAAGTACATGCCCAAAGGTCTGAAGGCCATGATGACCGGAGCACCGGCTGCGCCGGGCATCGATGTGCCGATGGAAGGCAACGTCGTCTGGAACTTCATTTATCCTTGGCCGTTCTATACGGCGAACGGAAAGGGCGCTGACGACGCTACCTACAACGACAGCAAGCGTTGGGAGAAGCTAAACCACAATTGGTATGTGAGCGGGCGAGCGTATCGCGACCTGGACAAGATCGATGGCACGGCGAACCCGATCTTCGACCGCTGGCTCGAGCATCCCAGCTACGACGCGTATTGGCAGAGCCTGATTCCGTACAAGGAGGAGTTCGCACGCATCAATATCCCGGTCCTCATCACGATTGGATACTACGCCGGCGGGCCCGGTGCGGGTGTCTACTACTTCAGCCAGCATGAAAAGTATAACCCGGAGGCGGAACATTACTTGTTGATTGGACCGTATGGCCACATCGAGGCGCAGTATGGCCCGTTGGGTCTGTTGGGCAACAGCCTTACCTCTTTGTCCGGATTGAAGCTGGACCCGGTCGCAGTGCTTGACCTGACCGATCTTCGCTACCAGTGGTTCGACTACGTCTTCAAGAACGCCCCGCGCCCTGATCTACTCCAGGATCGTGTGAACTACGAAGTCACCGGCGCCAACGTCTGGAAGCACGCGCCATCGTTGGCAACCATGGCTGGCGGAATGCGGAGATTTTACCTGGGTGCCACGAAGTCGGGTAACGCGCACGCGCTCAGCGAACAAAAACAGCCGCAGGACGTATCCGTCGATCTGCGGGTCAACCTCGCTGACCGAACCGATGCAGACCGCAAGGTTCCCGGCGGCGGCGTGCTCGACACAGAACTGGACAACTGGAACGGCATCGAATTCCTCAGCGAACCTCTAACCAAACCCGCCGAGTTGAGCGGCCTCTTTTCTGGACGGCTCGACTTTGTCGCGAACAAGAAGGACTTTGACTTCGAGATCGACCTGTACGAACTGACCCCGCACGGTGACTACGTTCAGCTTGCGTCGTACTGGTCGCGTGCCAGCTATGTTGGAGACCGCAGCAACCGGCGCTTGCTCAGTGCCGGCAAGCGACAGCGTCTGAATTTTCAGAGCGTGCGACTTATGAGTCGGCAACTGCCGCAAGGAAGCCGAGTCGTCGCCGTAGTGAAAGTGATCAAAGAGCCGGGCCGTGAAATCAACTACGGCACCGGCAAAGACGTGAGCGCCGAGACCATTCAGGACGCCAAGGCTCCTTTGGACATTCACTGGTACAACGACAGCTACCTCGATCTCCCGACCGGGAGATGAAGCCGCTAGTTTTCTGATGGTCTCAAGAGATCGAACAAGATTGAAAAATACGGAGCTTATTGACTCCGACTAGCCAGAACGCAAAGTCGTAGTTCCCGCAAACAGCGTATTCGGGCACTTCAACGCGCGAGAAAACTTGCTCTTGCGATTGGTACCGGTAAAACGCGCTAGCGTTTGCCGAACCGATCAACTCTGGGAGAAGTTGGCCGGAAACGGGGATCCGGGGAATGTGTTCCTGGCGAATTGGTACGGGAACCGATTTGCCGGTCATCGCGCTCGAAAGTGAGCTGAGTCTCACTTTCGGAACGCATCCGGTGGCAGTGAAACGATCGGATCGCGCAACGCTCTGCAAATAAGAACGCAAACATCAGATGATTTCATTCCAGTTTTTTGCAGAGGTTGACCGGATACCGCAGTGAGCCCGAGACTTTGAAAAGTCAGGCAGCCATTGGGGTCTGATATAAGTTACGACAGTGAGGTTGCCATCGAAACGAGCGGAGATTTGCCACTGGTCGGACCACAGTCGTATCCGGCGTTCGCCCTTCCCGTGAGGTATGCGTGCGATGGTTATTGAAGTAGATCCTGAAATCGAGCAGTTTGTGTTCGAGATCTTGTCCATGGCGAATTGCTAATTTGGGCCACAATCCGCGCTTTTTCTTTTTCTTGATAACATGCTGCATGCGCGATCTCATCCTCCTATTCGTCCATGTCGTCACCGTCCTTATTCGTCTGGTTCGTCCCGGAGGCGTGCGGGCCGTTCTCGCCGAATCCGTTCTGCTCAGGCATCAGTTGCTGATTCTGAATCGTTCCCGAGACCGAGCGCCGAATCTCCGCACCTCGGACCGGCTTATCGCCGGATGGTGCGCGATACTTGTGCTGCCGAGACGATTGGTACGATCCGCAATCGTGGTGAAACCATCGTCGCTTCTTAACTTTCATCGCGCTATGGTCCATCGAAAATACCGGCTTCTGTTTTCCGCAAAACGCAGAACGAGGCCGGGACCGAAAGGCCCAAGCGCGGATCTGGTTCGTGCCGTTGTTGAAATGAAACAGCGCAATCCACGTTGGGGATGCCCACGCATTGCCGAGCAGATTGCCTTGGCCTTCGGTATCGACATCAACAAGGACGTCGTTCGCCGAATTCTCGCAGCCCATTACCAACCGCCTGCAGATCGTAGCGGTCCTTCGTGGCTCACCTTCTTAGGCCACGCGAAGGACAGCCTTCACAGCATCGACCTATTCCGATGTGAATCGGTGGCGTTGCGGACGTACTGGGTGCTGGTGGTCATGGATCAATACACGCGCCGTATCATCGGATTCGGCGTTCACCGCGGCATCGTGGATGGGCTCGGATTATGTCGGATGTTCAATCGAGCGATTCGCTGGCAAACGGTACCGAAATATCTGAGTTCGGATCATGATCCGCTGTATCGATTTCATCAATGGCAGGCGAATCTTCGGGTGCTCGGCGTCACGGAGATCAAAACTGTCCCTTATGTGCCAATGTCACATCCTTTCGTCGAGCGACTTATTGGAACCATTCGTCGAGAGTACTTAGACGTCGCGCTGTTCTGGACAGCTGTAGATTTAGAATTGAAGCTATCGGAGTTCAGGGACTATTACAATTTGCATCGAAGTCACGCCGGTCTCGCCGGCAAAACACCGGAAGAACCTCCTGAGGTCAACGTCTGCGCGACCTTGGAATCGTATCGTTGGCGTGGCCATTGTCGTGGGCTCTTTCACACACCAATCGCGGCTTAAGCAGGAATTCGCCACGGACAAGCTAAAACCCGGTGAAGCCTTACCCAGTGTGCGGGAGTTCGCTCGCCGCCTGAGGATCCACCACAATACCGTGAGTCAGGCATACAAAGATCTCGTGCGACGGTCGTGGCTGGTTGGGCGGCGTGGGAGCCGCGTCGTTGTCAGAGAGCGCGGGAGACAAACTGGCGGTTGCGATTTGGACGACCTCATTAATGCCACAATCAAATTGGCTCGAGAGCAGGGATACTCGCTGCAGATGGGCAAAACACCAAGGTCTCTGTGACGTGTCGCGCTGGTCGGCGTCGCAGCGCGTCACCCCCAGTTGGTTCTGCCGTCCGATCTCCCGCTACTCACTCGTTCTTCATATTCATCGAGATCCAAGAGCTGTTTTTCGTCTTCCCACCAGAGTAAGGAAAGGACGCTTCCTTCTTTCAAACGCAGAGAGTCCTCTTTAATCCAGTAACGGTCGGCAAGGGGATGATTGATCCAATGGTCGCAGCGAACGTCGATTGGCCCCTGGTTCTGAGTCGAGTCGGCCAGCAGTGAGAGAGCCAAGGACCCACGAGCAGGTCGAGCCAGCGGCCAAAGGCGCCCTTTCACCTCCGGACTTGCGACAAACCACTCCCTTTTGCTTACGCTGTTACAGACGAGCATAGCGGGTAAGCCTCCATGCTCAACGAGCCGAATCGCGGTCGAAGTCAGGCTCATCACGAATTGCCTGGCTAGCTTTTGAACACTGTCGAAGATGACAGGCAAACATCGAGCGCGTGGTTGAAACATAGCGAGAGGCAAAAGAAGATCAGTCGCGAAGCGATTGGCCCGAGTTTCTGGGTTTGACGCCCACCATCCCCGAACATATGTCCCATAGTCGCATCCAAAGGCAACCTGTCCTCGGTCACACATCCAATGTCCGAGTTCATGTCCTCCCGAAAACCGTTGTCGACCACGCCACGAATTCAGGTTGACTGTGATCACGGCTCGATTGTGGTACCCGATAATTCTCGCTTCGCAGCCCGAGAGCGGCCGGTAGCGTATCGTTGCGCCACAGGGCTCAGCGATTGCTTCAATGTCCAGGTCCTCGGGCTCTCTAATCCCCAGGTCGACCAGAATTTGCTCCGGTGTCTGAACGGGTTTCTGCATTACTCTTCTGAGGGCATGTCTGGTGCGTCGTCGAGGTAGCCAAGGTCCGCAAGGTCCTCAAGAGCACTAGCAACGTCCTGGTCGGAAAGCTCTTCAAATCCACGATATTGTGTGGTAAGAGCTGCACCAATATCTGGATTACTCTTCAGCAGAGTAGCGAGTTGTTTTTTTCTCTCCTCGGGCGTAGATGCAAGCCGGGGAGCTTTTTTCGTCCGGCCCGCCGAATGGAGTCGGTATGCTTCGCGTGCAGCTGCGAGCTTTCTTTGTTCATGTTTCTTTAGAGCATCCTGAAAAATTCTCTTCAGATTGTCAGCGATGGTTTCCGGATTCTGTCCATCGGCTCGGGATTCCTCGGCGAGTTCGCGAGGGTCTTCCCGAGTAATCGATTCCGCAAGCCCGTCGAGGATGCCATCCAGGGGCTGTCGAGGATTGTCTTCAGCGGACATCAGGCATTCCGTTCGGCCATCTGGCCTTAATCCGTCGTCGGACCAGCCTCGCGGCAGCGAGAACTATCAACACCGACCAACTGCTTGAAAACGGCAACGATATAAGTTCCTTCCGGCACTCGCTTCTCCACACCGTCCACGGTCACAGTGACCACCCGATGCCGAAAAGGCTACGTTGGCCGAGATCGCCCAGCGGCTCGGACGGAAAGCCTTGGAAGAATTGGCCGCGGTCGCGAAGCCGGATACGCTGCTGGCCTGGTATCGAAAGCTCATCGCCAACAAGTTCGACGGATCAAGATTTCGCCAACGAGTCGGTCGCCCACGAATTGATGAGGAAGCAGGACGGTTAGTCTTGCAGATGGCGAAAGAAAACCCGAGCTGGGGCTTCGATCGCATTGTGGGGGCCTTGAAGAATCTAGGACACCAGTTGTCGCATCAGACGGTGGGCAACATTCTCCGTCGGCATGGCTTCTCTCCTGCTCCTAAGAGAAAACAGGCCATCTCCTGGAAAGATTTTATCCGTTCACATATGGAAGTTCTGGTCGGGACGGATTTCTTCACTGTGGAAGTCCTTACCCTTAAAGGGTTGGTTACTTACTATGTTCTGTTTTTTATTCACTTGGAGAGTCGGCGGGTGAGCTTGGCAGGGATGACGCCCTACCCAGGCCATGAGTGGATGGAACAGCAAGCACGAAATGCAACCATGGAGGAGTGGGGATTTCTGGGAGGCTGCCGATACCTGTTGCATGACCGCGATAGGAAGTTCTGTGGGTCATTTTGTGAACTGATCGAATCGGGAAGTGTCAAAACGATTCGCTTGCCGGCGAGGAGCCCGAACTTGAATTCGTTTGCGGAGCGCTGGGTGAGATCGGTCAAAGAGGAATGCCTCTCGAGGCTGATTCTGTTTGGGGAGCGTTCACTGCGGCGAGCGTTGCAGCAATATGTGATGCATTACCATGAGGAGCGCAACCACCAGGGTAAAGAGAATCTGATTTTGTTTCCTCTGGAGACGGAAGGAGCAAGAAATAGGAAGGCAGCGGTGCGGTGTCGGGAGCGACTGGGTGGTCTGCTGAAGTACTACGAGCGCACGGCCGCGTAAGCGTAGAGGTAGGGACAGCGTGTCATGTGTGGCAATCTCATATATATATAAGGATGCGTGCAGTCTGACCCAAGGAAAGGGTCTACCGAGCCGATTTATTATTAACCTGCTCTTGGAGTGAGGTTCGTGCGTGGAGCAGCGGGCACGACCAGTTTTTTGACCATACGCCGTGCGGGCATCACGATTGGCCACTAAAGCCCGTCATCCGCCCAGAATCCGAAACCAGCCAGTCCGGTGGAAAGGATCCCATGCGGTTCACGCATGCAGACCAACGATCCGCGCCGCACGGGCCGAGGAAACTCGGGCGTCATTGGCCTTTCGCCGTCTTCTGCACTAGCCCTATCTGTTCGACGGCCAGCTTGTAGGCTACGTAGTATTTGTAAATGTTTCGGACGTAGGTGACGGTTTCCTGCCCGATGTCCTGGGCGGCTATCAGTTCAACGTTTTCGAACCAGACATCAGGATTGAGTCCGCTTTCTGCGGCCTGCTTGCGCAGGCGGGCGACGCGGGTCGGGCCGGCATTGTAGCTGGCAAAGACGAACATCGTGCGGTCGACAGGATTCAGCTTGGGGTCGTTGAAATAGGTGTCGGCGATGTTGCGCAGCATCTTAACCCCCGCGTGAATGTTGGCGTCGGCTACGCCCACGTTGGCGATGTTAATGGGTGAGGCGGCGGCGTATCTGGGCATGACCTGCATGATGCCCACCGCACCCCGCGGGCTGCGCAGGTTCTGGTTCAGCATGGATTCCTGGTAGCCCTGTGCGGCCAGCATCAGGTAATCAAAATCGTATTGCGCGGCATATTTCTGAAACAGCGCAATGGTGGCGCGAAACTTTTCCATCTCTTTGCCGGAGGTCGAATTTTTCACCCACTTGGTATTCTTCAGGTAGCGACGCAAGATCGTGTTTCCGAAAGACGTACCAACTCCATGGCTGGCGACGAATTCATCCAGAAGCTGTTTGAGCTGGGGATTGTTCTTGCGCATAACAAGCGCGGTTTGTCCCTCGCTGACGAGCGGCACGTCGGGATGCGCCCTCAAGTTATCGAAGACCTTTGACCACAGTTCGGCGCGCTCCCGCGTAGTGACGGTGGCGGGGATCAGGTCGGCGTTAACCATCTGGACCAGATCGTCGTCGGTGAGATTCTTGTCAACTTCCCGAACGTGTATGGGCGTCTTGCCTGCTTTCTTCAACGAGTCGTTCAACTTCCGCAGTTCCTGGTAGGCGATCGTGAGCGGATTGACATAGATTTCCTTCCCTGCAAGTTCGTCGAGGGTGGAAAAGGAGCCGAACCCGGGTCCGCTCACTACGATCCGGGTCACATTGGTCTGAATAGGGACGGAAAAGGCGAACCGCTTCTCACGCTCAGGAGTGACAGCAATGGCGTTCGCGACGAAGTCACCCATTCCTTCGCTGAGGGCGGCTTCCGCTTGAGGCGGTGCGACCGGCAGGTATGTGACTTTCAGCTGCACGGGTCCAGTCTTGAGCTTCTTGTTGGCAAACCTCTGGAACTCTTCCAGCGATTCATAGATGGCGCCTCGGGGCCGTCCCTTGTCATAAAAGAAGCCGATGGGATTAAGAATGACGAGCGCACGGATGTTGCGCCTCTTCACCATTTCGTCGAGATCGCCGGTGTGGTGCTCGAAGTGAAGCGGTAAAAACAGAGCATTCGTCGCGGTGGACGATGTCGGACCGGAGGCAGCCCCTTGTTGCTTGGTCTGGTCGGTACCTTGCGGCGTAGCCTCTTTTTTGCCGCAGGCAATCAGCAGCAACGCAACAACAATTGCGAGCAGGAGAGCCCGGAGGGATGAATTCAGGTCTGTGAACATTCTTGTCCCCGGATCAGCCTAGCAAACGGGCTGAGGATTGTTAGCGAAAAATCGCGATAGCACTTACAAACCCGGAATTCGCTCGTCATTGGGCGGTTGGTAGCAAACCTTCCTTTACAAGATTACGGAAGAGTTGCCCGTCATCCGGGAACTGCGAGGTCAGACGCGCCCGACGCTCCTGCAGGAAATGGCGGACGGAAGCGTCGAGCTTTGGACCGATTGCGATTTCGTAAGCGTGGCGGGCTTCACCGTGTGGCGTTTCACGAAATCGGGATCCGGTAAATATTTCTCCGAATGTTCGTTATTATGTACGAGTATTTCTCCGGCCCTAGCGCCGAATCCACTCTTGGCGGTACCATCCCCCCATTCGATCTTTTTAGATCTTCAGGACCGCTCAGTCCTTCGGGCGGCGACTCCGGGAGCCCGCGTTCGCCACTCACAGGCAAGAAGTAGGTTTGTGACAGTGAGTTAGGTGGCAGTCCGAATTGCAAGACCAAGTACTTCCCATCCAAGCTCCAGCTTACAAGACACGCTGCGCAAATCATTACCGGTTTCCCCGGCCCATTCGGATACGCCACCGTACGATAGGGATGATCCTTATCCGCGTCGTCCTTCTGCAAGACCACTATCCATCGCCCGTCCGGCGAAACCGCAGTCAGATCCAGCACCTCTTCATCAAGCAATTTCTTTCTCCCCGATCCGTCCGGTTGCCGTGTGTAAATGTAATTCTTTCCACCCTGGCTCGCCCGGTAGACCAGAATCCCATTCGGCAGAAACATCGGTTCGTCTTCGTTCTCCACGGACGCTAATTGCTGAGGCGAAGTCCGGTGATCTGTCGATGCAATCCACAAATGTGAAATTCCCTTTTCGTCCCTCTTCATAAAGGCCGCCCAATTCCCGTCCTCTGTCACAGCGTAGCTCGCGTAGTAGTCTGGAAAAGTTGCGTCTATCCCATATCCAGGTACGACCCGGTCGCTCCTTCCGCTCGGCAGCTCTATGCTCCACAATTCGGCTACGTCGTTCTGACCAGCCCTCTTTATGTAATACAACTTCGTTCCGTCCCTTGAGAATGTCGTGGAGAACGCGTCTCCCTCGGACGACATCTGGTGCTCCCCCTTCGTATCGTGAATCCAGATCGTCGAATATCGTGTCCCCACCGACGTCAGAAACGACCTGCCATCCCCCGTCATCGCGAGCCCTTCCTCTTCCGTTGGCCCGAATGTTACCCGCTCCAGCTCTCCTCGAGGAAACCGTTGTCTCCAGATGTGAAACCGCCCGCCTTGGTTCGTGCTCAAGTAGATCCAGTTCCCATCCGGCGACCAGGCTCCTGTCGTACACGTCGCGCCTGCAGGCCCAACCAACTGCTCCTTGCCGCTGCCATCGAATGGCACAACGCCGCACTGCACGATTTCCCCCTTCTCGTTCATCTGATTCGCTATCAACACCCACTTCCCGTCCGGCGACAGATAAGAGTGGTGTGCCATGCTTCGCTCTCCCACAGGCAGATACACATCCCGGCTCTGTCCTCGCCCCTCATCCGTCGTCACCACTCCCATGTGCAACCCGCCACCCTTGATCTCCGAAAACAGAAGCCGCTTTCCACCCTCAATCCACGTCAGCGACGACGCGTTGCGCATAATTAGGCGCGGTTCTCCTCCCAGCACCGGTACTTCCCAGGTATCCCATGGGTCCGCCGTCCCATACGCGATCTGGGTCCCGTCTGGTGAAAATGCCGGACTCAACTTCGCCAACTTGTCGTGTGTCAGTTGGACCGGTTCCCCTGACGGCAGCATCTTCACGTACACGTCCCCCCGCCCAAAAAACGTACCGCTCCCCCTGATGAACGTCAGCAATCGGCCGTCCGGTGACAATGCTGGGTACACCGCCGCATCAGTAAAGAAAGTCAGCTGCTCCCATGGCTGATCACTCTTTGGCACAGTTCGCGTGGCCTGCAAGTATAGATAGGTCCCCAGGGCCGCCGTGAACAGCACAACTCCCAAGAATGCCAGTGAGAGCATCCCTTTATGTTTTCTTGCTTCACTTAACAGAATCGCGGCACTTGATGACGGGCCGGACACCGAAGGCATCCCCGGTGTTAAAGTGCCGGCAGCACCTGCGCTCGCTGCGCCTGTACGGCCGGAATCTGTGTCACGCTTCAACCGCTTCAGTTCTGAACGCATCTCCGAAGCGCTCTGATACCGAAAGTCGCGGTGCTTCTCCAAGGCGCGTATGACGATGTCCTCGAGTTTCGGAGGAATTTCGTGATTGATACTCGCCGGCGGCACCGGAGTCTTGTTAAGAATTGAATTGAAGATGGCTGCCGATGTCTCGCCCTTAAACGGGAGCGTTCCCGTCGCCATTTCGTAAAGAACAACACCAAACGAAAAGAGGTCGGTCCGAGCGTCCAAATCTTTTCCTAGTGATTGTTCCGGCGACATATAAGCAACGGTGCCCAAGGTGCTTCCCGGACTCGTCAGACAGTCCTGGTCAATTTCTTGCGCGGACAGAGTTTCCGCATCTGCAGGTGCGTTCTTTGCGGAACTGACCTTGGCCAAACCAAAGTCCAGAATCTTTGCGTGGCCGCCTTCGGTAACGAAAATGTTTGCTGGCTTGATGTCTCGATGGACGATGCCTTTCGAGTGGGCTGCGTTCAATCCTTCGGCCACCCCAATCGCAACATCCAGTAACCGCTCCAGTTCCATGGGCCGACCAGAAATGGTGTGTTTCAGGGTCTTGCCTTCCAGATGTTCCATGGCGATGAAGGCTTTGCCGTTTTCTTCGCCGATGTCGTAGATCGTGCAAATATTGGGATGATTCAGTGCCGAGGCAGCTCGCGCTTCACGCTGGAATCGGGCTAAAGCCAGCGGTTCTCTGGATACCTCTGCAGGAAGAAACTTCAGAGCAACAGAGCGATGAAGGCGGGTGTCCTCAGCCTTATAAACCAGACCCATGCCGCCGCCGCCCAGCTTCTCGAGAATTCGGTAATGAGAGATCAGCTGGCCCGCGAGGAAATCTCCATCCTTTGCGATCTCATGGCTTTGTCTGCGCGCAAATGCCTGTGCGGCCACCTCCATCGCCGGGTTTTCGAGGAAGCTCCCGGCCTGCTCTTGAGAAGCAAGAAGCGAGCGCACTTCTTGCTCAAGAGTTTGATCACCCTTGCACGCCCTCTGCAAGAAATCCGCACGCTCACCGAGAGGACGCTCTAGCACGGCCTGCAGAAGGCTATCGACTTGTTTCCATCGATCGGAGTCCATGGGATTTTTTGCCGCCGAGCTCCCGATAGAGCCAGGCCTTTGCTGTGCTCCAATCTCGCATCACGTAACGGACGACACCTTGAGCACTTCCGCGGTTTCTTCGACGCTCAACCCGCCAAAAAAGCGCATTTCGACGACTTGCTCCTTGCGTCGATCAATCTGGGCGAGCGCTTTCATGGCGTCGTCGAGGGCGACGAGATTCCCCGACCGCCCCCCACCGGTAACAGCGACTTCTTCCAAGGAAATGTGCTGAATGCCCGCGCCGCGTTTCAGGTTATGCCGCCGCGCGTGTTTCACGAGAATGCGCCGAATGAGCTGCGCGGAAACGGCAAAAAAGTGTGCACGATTTTGCCATTGCATCCGTTTGTAGTCGACAAGCCGCATGTAGGCTTCGTTGACGAGGTCGGTGGTTTGCAGGCTGTGACCGTGGCGCTCTCCCTTCATGTAACGCCCGGCCAAGCGATGCAGCTCTTTGTAAACAATGGGAGTCAGCCTTTCGAGCGCGGTCTGATCCCCTTCACTCCAAGCCTTCAGCAGCATAGTTATATCGCCCGAAGCGGCTACATCGGGTTGTGGCTGGTTTGGCATGGCAATTGGGCAGAATTATAACGCTGGGTCTCTCTCAAAATGCTACCCCCGGATGATAGTTTCCGCACGCCCTTTGCGCCTATTCAAGCAGGAGGCGTTTATGAACACCAGAATCATCCAGATTTTCATCGCGGCGAGCATGCTTGCCATCTTTGCCTATCCAAACCGGGCGCAGGAAGAGACCAAGTTGCAATCGGACAAGTTAGCGCAGACCCGGTACACCGTTACCGATCTCGGTCTAGTGGGCCCGTCACCGGGCCCGCTCGTTATCACGAACGATGGCCTGATCGCTGAGTCGGTGGCTGTCTCGAATGAGTGGCACGCCGCGATCTCGTTCTTGGGAAAGACGCAGGTAGACCTGGCAAAGGCGGGCGGTCTGGGAGGGCCAAACAGTGCGGCTTTTGGCGTGAATGAGTTGGGACAGGTCGCCGGAGAAGCCGAAACCGCGGAGTACGATTCAGAAGACTTCTGCGCCTACGGTACGCAGCAGGTTTGCGCCGCTTTCATTTGGCAAAATGGCGTGATGCGGGCGCTGCCTCTGCTGAAAGACGAGAACGGCGTGGCGGGCCGGAATGCGGGCGCCAAGGGGATTAACATTTCGGGCCAGGTTGCCGGCGTGGCCGAGAACACAACTCCGGACTCCACCTGCCCTCCTTACGATCCTGCTCTCTTGCAGTATCAGAAGTACCAGTTCAAGCCGGTCATCTGGACCAATAGCGAAACCGGACAATTGCCTACAGCTGGCATCGACTCGAAAGGGAAGGCGTTCAATGACCCCGATGGTGTGGTTTTCAGGATTAATGACAGCGGCCTGGCGGTGGGCGCGACAGGTACGTGCGCGGGGTTCACGGGTTTTTTTTATCTCAACGCCCTCCACGCCACGCTGTGGCGGAACGGTTCCGTGATTGACCTCGGCAATTTAGGTGGGACCGGACCGCAACCGCCACTCGGGTCCGGGAACCTCGCGTATTACGTCAACAGCTCGGGTCAGGTTGTCGGCACATCGGGTACCAGCGGCGGATTGCAGCACGCCTTCTTCTGGAGCCGCGAAACGCTTATCCAGGATGTTGGGACCATACTGGGCGACGTTGCGAGCGTGGGCCTCTCGATCAGTGACCTCGGAGATATAGGGGGCGTCTCGTTCCCAGCGGGCTCGCTCGAAGCGGTTCCAACGGCGTCGCCGCGCGCGTTCATTCGGCCAAAGGGAGGGAAGATGGTGGACTTGAACTCCTTGATTCCTTCGGACTCGGAGTTGTATCTGTTCAGCACCTGCTCGATCAACTCTCGTGGGGAGATCATCGGTCTGGCCTTCGACACCCAAGGCAACTTCCATGGATATTTGGCCACTCCGACCGATGGAGCGGTCGATTCTTCGGACGCATCATCGGTTGCGATCAGGTCGTCGCGTTTCGAGTACGCGTGGAAGGTCCTTCGCGACCGCCTCGGTCCGTTCCGCGCTGGGCCACGCTGAACCAACAGCGCCCCCATTGTTAACAATTTCTCGCTGGCTAGGGATTTCTCCGAGAGATTACAACAGGGCAGGCTGCGCCTGGAACGCCAAGGCGGCACGGCAAGGCACAGGGAGACGAGTCCACCAAGAAACGAAGGAAAGGGAGGGCACTCAGCCCTCCCGCGTCTCTTCGCTCCGGGATCGGAAACCAGCTTAGTCGGAAAACTCTTCACGAGGCTTTGGGCGGTTGGTCGGCTTAACCGGAAGTTATCTGGCTCCCACGGCGGGATTAGTCCTGTGAAGTCGGCTAGTGTTTACCGATGGAGACAAGTGGCGATTGCTGCTTCAACCTTAGTCACGGCGCAGCGGCTGTGACAAGTGATCGCAGTCTTTGACGTTGGCCCAAAGTCCGCTTCGAGGACATGGATCGCTGATCTCCTCGAACGCCGTTTCCGTATCCTGACTACTAGCCGGCGGCCCGAATCGCAAAGCTTCGCCTTAAATTCTGCAAATGCCGAGTCGAGATCCTTTGCCTCGAGATTGAAACTGTTAGTGGCGCAGTGGATGATCTTTTGATCCGGCCGTCCGTTTGGATGCCGAAAAACACTTCAGTAATGCGCGCTATCGGGCCTGTTGCACTCCTACTCGACAGAATATCCATTGGCCTCCAAATCCGGGAGCCGCCCGCGTCTCCAGCTCAGCTTCATTGGCGTGAGTATTTACCCTGTCTCCCAACAGTTGACAGCCCAGTCCGGATGTATTCTGCTCCGTTCTCTGTATTCGTCGACGTCTGTAGATTTCGACAAGATGAAGCCCAGAAACGATTTGCGCTGGAAACGACAGGTTTGTGCGATACCAAGTAGGCGGAGGTATTGAACCGCGCCCCTTTCACCGAATGCGCCTGAGATCTTCCGCTGGACTGCCAAGTGTCGAAGTGCTCGTTCCGCAGCGTTGTTGTGCCATGGGACACCGTCATCCTCAATAAAGGAAAAAAGAGATTCCTTGTACCTGTGGCTGGCGAATTGTTATTTCTCCCAAGATTCCTCAGGATTCCACGTCCTGCTACCATCCTTCGATGCGCAATCTGGCCGTTCTTTTCATCCATTTCATCGCCGTCCTGGCTCGGTTGCTCGGTCCTGGCGGCGTCCGTTCCCTAGTTGCGGAGTCGCTTCTCCTCAAACACCAACTCTTGATCATGAATCGCTCCCGACAACGATCACCCAATTTATGCGCGTCGGACCGGATTCTTGCTGGCTTGCTGGCGCTCATGGTCCGTCCAGCTCGTCTGTTCCGTTCCGCAATCGTACTGAAGCCTTCGACACTGCTAGGGCTTCACCAAGCCATGAGCAAGCGAAAGTACCGCATGCTGTTCTCACCGAATCGCTGTCGGAAGCCCGGCCCGAAAGGACCGAGCGCAGAACTCATCCATTCGGTCGTCGAAAATGAAGCAACGTAATCCCAACTGGGGCTGTCCGCGAATCGCACAACAGATCGCCTTGGCGTTCCACATCCAAATCGACAAAGACGTGATTCGAAGGATTCTCGCCCACCACTACCTGCCGGAACAGGACTCCGATGGTCCTTCCTGGTTGACCTTCCTGGGCCACATGAAAGACAGCCTCTGGAGTATGGATCTGTTCCGGTGCGAGTCGGCAACGTTGCGGACCCACTGGGTCCTGGTGGTCATGGATCAATATACGCGCCGGATCATTGGCTTCGGCGTCCATGCCGGCGCCGTCGATGGTGTCGCACTCTGTCGGATGTTTAACCGCGCCATTCGAGGCCAACGCTGGTTGCCGAAGTACGTCAGCTCCGACAACGATCCCCTTTATCGGTTCCACCAGTGGCAAGCCAATCTGCGAATACTGGAGTTACCACAAATCAAGTCCATCCCCTACGTGCCCCTGTCCCATCCGTTCGTAGAAAGACTAATCGGCACCATTCGACGCGAGTATTTGGATCACCTGTTGTTCTGGACGACTGTAGATCTCGAACACAAACTGCTCGATTTCAGGATCTACTTCAATAACCATCGCACGCATACCTCACGGGAAGGGCGAACGCCGGATACGACTGTGGTCCGACCAGTGGCAAATCTCCGCTCGTTTCGATGGCAACCTCACTGTCGTAACTTATATCAGACCCCAATGGCTGCCTGACTTTTCAAAGTCTCGGGCTCACTGCGGTATCCGGTCAACCTCTGCAAAAAACTAGAATGAAATCATCCGATGTTTGCGTTCTTATTTGCAGAGCGTTGCGCGGATCCGATCGTTTCACTGCCACCGCGTGCGTTCCGAAAGTGAGACTCAGCTCACTTTCGAGCGCGATTACTGGCAAATCGGTTCCCCGTACCAATTCGCCAGCCACAGGAAATCACGCGGTGCCAAACATCTTGCGTAAACTTTGAAGGCCAGCGCCATCCGAGGCGAATAACGCTGGGCTAATCCGCGTTCCTGCGCAGAAAAAGTCGCACGCATAAGACAATTTGTTTGCCTGCCCGGGACATTCATCAGACAACAAAAGTTTCTTTCTCCGATATCCTTCGGCCCCAGGAGGCAGCGCGGTTCTTACAATTCATCGCGACTAAAGAAATCGCGCAACTCCGGTTGTTACAGGCCATTCCCATTTATAGTGCGGAAGAAGAAATATGCGAGGGAAATCAGCATCTCCTTTTTGGGCTTCACAATTAGGTTTTTCCTGGCGGGTTGTCGCGGCAGTTCAGACGGTGCTTCCCTCGAGGCATGAGTGTGAACGCTCCCCCGATGGGCCGAATACTCTGAATCGCAGCAATCCGATTTGCAAAACCCTGCGTACTCCATAAGGGAACGTCCACCTGGAAGGTAGCGCGCAATGCCGCCTTGCTGTATTTCCCTAAGAAAACATCAGACAGGAGAGAGAACATGAACATAATAGAGCAAGACCTTTTGGTGCGTAAGGATCCGGCGCGAGAACTGGGGACCAGTCGGAGGTCATTTTTGCAGCGGGCTGCGATTGCGGGGGCCGTCGGAGCCGCCGGGACCGGCGGCCTCTTGACCTTCCTCTCGCCACGTGCCCAGGGATTGAACGCTCTCGATCATGACGGTCAAGACGAGGACAGCGACGATTTGAAAAAGCGTGACAATAAAATCCTTATTGCCGCCGAAATCGCCGAGGCCCTTGCCGTGACCACCTATACCAACATCATCGACGGGGCGCCATTTTTCAGCCGGCTGCCTTCCGATGACCAGGGCTACCTCGTCGCGGCGAGGCAAGAAGAGATGTCGCACTATCTGCTGGAGCAATCCGTCACCGACGAGCCGTCGCCATTCAAATCTTTTTTCTACCCCAAAGGCATGTTTCAGGACGCGCAGACAACCCTAAACGTTCTGGTCACGCTGGAAGACGCGTTTATCGCGGCGTATCTTGTCGGTGTGCGGCACTTCAGCACACCGGATTTGCGAGTCACCGCCGCGCGCATCATGGGGATCGAAAGCGACCATCGCACGCTTGCCCGTGTGCTCGGGCCTGATGTTGCCGCCCAGGATGGCGGCCCTATCAACAAAATCACTGGCGCTCAGGGTGTGGCGGAAAACGCAGATCCGCCGAACGATAACGGATATGAGCGCACGCTTTGCTGGACGCATATCGGCCAGGCGGTTGCCGCGCTGACGCCATTCGCTGACATCAATGCCGCTAAGGCCGCAGGATTCGATATTTCAAAGTCTTATGGCTTCGTCCCTTTCACCCCTACTTTGCCCAATGCTCTTGGAGACTTCATTTCCTTCAAGGCAGAGCATTTTTAGCTTGGCGGCATGCCGATAGTAGGCGTAAGCAGAATGGAAACGTGACTAAGGCGGGCCGGTGAGCTAAAAATGTTTTGGACTAAACCGCTGCAAGGTGTGTGCGCTATGGGTTTTGCTTGATAAGTGGGATGCGACGTAGGGGGCATAGGCGGTAGGTAAGTGCGGAGACGAGCATGCTGGGTTGCAGTTCGGTGTCTTCTGCGGGAACTTGTGGGGCAAAATGCGGGATGCTTGACTGTCTGCGGGGTGATCTGAACGGCAAGAAGCAACAGCACTCCGTTGACTCGAAAGTGTCGAGCTCGTGGCGAGAGCAATTTGGATTCGTTTACGGTCGCTCATGAAGTGTTTTGGATTGCCGGTGAAGAGCGAACTTGAGGCAGCGCCTTGACCGCGATCATGCGACCTCGATGACAAACGGGACATTCCCGAAGCGAGCGGCCCGTGAGCCTCTCGTATCGATCACGATAATCCTCTTGCATCGTGGGCTCGGCAGAGCCTTCCTTTGGAGAAGCCATGCCGAGAAGTTGCCGGCAATGCTGCAACTTCTCCTTGCGGTGTCGATTGCCGAGGAACCCGTAGTAGCGAATGCGGTGGAACCCACTCGGCAGAACGTGGAGCAAAAATCGCCGGATGAACTCGTCTGCCGTGAGGGGCATGGTTTTCTGCTGATTGTTGTCGCGGTAGTCTCTCCATTTAAATTTCACTTGGCCATCTTCGATGTCGACGATCCGATGATTGGAAATGGCCACCCGGTGGGTGTAGCGGCCGACATAGTCCACCACTTGCTGTGGCCCGGCGAAAGGTGGCTTGGCGTAGACGACCCATTCCACGTCTCGCACCAAATCGAGATGACGGGTGAAAGCCTGCGGATCATGGAGTGCCTGAAGCGAAGTGAAGAACCGCAACTTGCCGGCGTCGAAGGCCTCCTGCAGATACTGCAGGAACAATCGCCGGAACAGCCGAGAGAGCACCTTTACTGGTAAGAAAAAGTTGGGGCGGCAGGAGATCCACCTGGCACCATCAAGTGAAATCCCGCCGCCTGGAACGACACAATGCACATGCGGATGGAAAAACAGGTTTTGTCCCCAACTGTGAAGTATGGCGAAAAAACCGATCTCGGCGCCCAGATGTTGGGGATCGGCAGCGATGGTCGACAAGGTCTCGGCAGTGGCTCGGAAGAGTATGCCGTAGACGAGATTTTTGTTCTGGTAAGCGATGGAAGCAACCGGTTCGGGAATGGTGAAGACGACATGAAAATAGTGCGTGTCGAGAACTTCGGAGGTTCGTTTTTCAACCCACTCTGCACGTGCGAGGGACTGACATTTTGGGCAATGACGATCCCCGCAGCTGTCGTAGCAGGGCCGCTCGTGATTGCAGCAGTCGCAGCGCTCGAGATGACCGCCGAGAGCTGCGGTTCGACACACCTCGATCGCGGTCATGACGCGCCGTTGAGCGGGGAATAGCGACGCAGCATGCTGCTCACGATAGGCTTCACCGTAGCGGCGGAAAATGTCCGCCACTTCCAGTTTCGGGCGATCCAAGGGGCCCGGCGGTTAGAGGTGTTGCGACGGAGTAGGCTGGACCTCCAGCGAAACAGGGCGAGGCAGCAAATCCAGTGGGCTCGCTGTCGAGCACACTTTGCTGGTCGCGATGTGCAGATATTTTGCGGTGGTCTCCAGGCTGCGATGGCCGAGCAAGAGTTGAATCTGGCGAATGTCGGTGCCCCATTCCAGCAAGTGACATGCAAAGGCATGCCGCATGGAATGCGGTGTGATCGGTTTAGGAATTTCGGAAATGCGGCGGGCTTTCCGACACATCGCCGCAACCGAAGTGGTGGTTATGTGTTGGTCCGGGGTGCCACCCGGAAAGAGCCAGTGCCCAGGCCTTTCGATTCGCCACCAGGCTCGCAGGATCTCTAACAGTTTCGGTGAGAGCATTACGTAACGATCTTTCAGTCCTTTCCCTTGCTCGACACGCAAGACCATGCGCTGGCTGTCGATCGCCGGGAGTGTGAGAGCAACGGCTTCGGAGATGCGCAAGCCGGCGGCGTAGCAGGTGGTTAAGACGGCGCGGTGCTTCCTCATTGCGACACAGTCAAGAAATCGAACGACTTCCTCTGGGCTGAGGATGATCGGCAGTTTTTTAGGCACCTTGGGAGCCGGGATCATGTCGGCCATACACCAGTTCTTTTTGAGGGTCACCCGATAGAGGAAGCGAAGCGCGGAGGTGGCAACGCTGATCGAAACTACCCCCAGCTTCCTTTCGTTGGTCAGATAGACCTGATAGGCACGAATCTGTTCCGGACCCAACAACTCTGGTGACTTGTTGAAGTAGTGGGCAAAGCCCAAGACTTCTCGGGTGTAGGAGGCTTGTGTTACAGGCGAAAAGTTTCGGACCTGCATATCCTCGATATATCGTTGTCGAAGCGACGTCATGGAAAGCTCCTTTGCAAGATGGAATGTGCTGCAGTGAGCAGCCGCTCCATGCTTTAACAAAGAGGACTTCCGTAGGGGGATATGTTCAACTGGAACAGCGACGATATGACCGGATAAGCCGACACAACTACAACGCCACCACTACCGCGCGAGCGGTTTAGTGCAAAGGCTGTTAGCGCTACCGGCCCGCCGGGCGAGACATCTTACCCGAATGAGTCTTGCGCGGCGGGCCTTCCGACGTATTCGCCAGGCGGAAGGGCGGCACGAAATGATGACGAGGGCGAAATAGCGGACTTCTCCGATAATGCAAGCCGACTTATCGAGACCTAGCAACCAATAGTTGCGACACGCCATCGATTTGCTTAGAGTCGGATCGATTTCTAATAAATCGCGGCGTGAGATGCAAAATGACGGGGTTAGCGTAGCGTCGGAATTTTGATTTCATTCTCACCCTAAAGACACCGCGCGTTTCTGGGGTTAGTGGCCGGAGCCTCAGAAATGTCCAAATCAATCTTAGAAAAGTCCTACGTGCTTTTCGGTTTTCTGCTGATCTGCTTCGGGATTCTCGCTATCGTCGGCGCCGCCAACTCCCCGAAACTCCCCGAACTCCCGTTTCCCAAAGTCGACATAGGTCTGCAGGCGCTGGCCGCCCGTGAACAAGCTCAACGCGACACCATTCAGCAGTTCAAGGTGTTTCACGATTTCCAGTTCACCGACAAGCTTCAGGAAAGCGGTATCACCTTCGTCCACCGCGCCGTTCCCGAAGCCACCACCAACTACATGAAAGTGCATTACGACCATGGTACCGGCATCGCCGTCGCC
The DNA here is from genome assembly GCA_963795535.1 of Candidatus Acidiferrales bacterium. Lineage (GTDB taxonomy): Bacteria > Acidobacteriota > Terriglobia > Acidiferrales > UBA7541 > Acidiferrum. The sequence goes on along the minus strand of CAWCIG010000013.1, from coordinate 623,569 downwards.
GATGTCGATGGGGACGGCCTCTACGACATCTACTTCGTCAATCAAGTCGGTGGAAACGAGTTGTGGAGAAATCTCGGCAACGGGAAATTTCAGAACATTACCGAACAAGCTGGTGTTGCACTCAAAGGACGCATCAGTGTGGGCGCGTCCTTTGCCGATGTAAACAACACCGGCCGCCCCGACCTCTTCGTCACTACAGTCATGGATGGCAATGTGCTCTTCCGCAACGATGGCAACGGTCACTTCACCGACATCACCCAAGAATCTGGCCTTGGCCTGAAGTCTCACTCTTCCGGTGCCTTGTTTTTTGACTACGACCGCGACGGTCTCCTCGATTTGCTTGTTTGCAACGTCGGCGTTTATACCTCCGACGAAAGAGGTCCTGCGGGCGAATTTATCGGCTTGCCGGACGCTTTCACGGGACACCTCCATCCCGAGCGGTTCGAGCATCCGGTACTGTACAAAAATCTTGGCAACTATCACTTCAAAGATGTCACCGAGGAAGTTGGCTTGAATCCTCTTAGCTGGAGCGGCGATGTGGATGTCACCGATTTGAATGGTGACGATTGGCCTGACATCTACCTTCCCAACATGCAAGGCGCTAACCACTATTTCGAAAACCGCATGGGGAGGGATTTCATCGACAGAACCGCCGAATACTTCCCAAAAACTCCTTGGGGCGCCATGGGCGTGAAATTCTTCGATTTCGACAACGATGGCCGTATGGACCTATACGTGACCGACATGCACTCAGATATGATGCAAGCTCAGGATCCGGCCCACGAGCAGGAAAAAATCACCAATCACTTCCAGAGCGACATGCTCGGTGGCCCGGAAACCGATTTTGTTTTCGGAAACGCTTTCTACCACAATCTCGGCGATGGCAAGTTCGAAGAGATTTCCGACAAAATTGGCGCCGAAACCTACTGGCCTTGGGGAATCTCTGTCGGAGATGTCAACGCCGATGGCTGGGAAGACGTATTCATCACCGCGGGTATGAATTTCCCCTTCCGCTACGGCATCAATTACCCTGCTGCTGAATAACCGCGGTGAAAAGTTTCTCCCGGCCCAATTTCTCTTAGGACTTGAACCTCGTCGCCAGCCCTACACTCCCTGGTTCGTCGTCGATTGTGGCGACAAAAAGTCACAGCCCCAACTGAAGGAGCTCGTCTGCGGCAACGCGACCGGCAAGGTCGTCCTCACCGTTCCCAAAGCCAGCCGCTCGGCGGTCATCTTCGATCTCGATAATGACGGCGATCTGGACATCGTTACCAACGACTTTAATTCCGAGCCGCAAGTCTTTATCAGCGATCTCGCCCAGCAACGCAAAATCCACTGGCTCAAGATCCTGCTCGAGGGCACGACCTCCAATCGCGAAGGTCTCGGTGCCACGGTTCGCGTCACCGCCGCCGGCCAAACTTTCACCAAATACAACGACGGCAAATCTGGCTATCTCTCCCAAAGCGCGCTGCCCTTATATTTCGGGCTGGGCGACGCCGACAAAGTCGACAAAATCGAAGTCCAGTGGCCCTCTGGTAAGTCACAACTCCTCCACGACAACCTGCCAACGAATCAGACCCTAACCATCACCGAACCAAAATAGTCGCAAAAGATGACGGACACGGCGGCCGACGATTCCAGATTATCCGATTGCTGATGACTGGTATCCACACTGGACTAACAAGAAGTTTGGAACTGTCCGGCCACGTCTGGAATGCACCACCTCGGTCGTCATCAAGTCCCGGTAAACGTACAAGTGGGTAATGGTACGAGAGATTCCCGCTTCCCACCCCCACGCACGCTTGCGATGTTGGCCCGTGCCAAACTCCGCTGGTAGGTGCTACAAAATCGGGAAGTGCTCCCTCGCATCCACCCAATGCGCCTCCGCATCGCCAAGCCCTTCAACGACCCCGACTACATTTTCGAGTTGAAACACGACGGCTTCCGCGCGCTCGCTTACGTCGAAGAGGGAAAGTGCCGACTGGTCAGCCGCAACAGCAACTTGTTCAAATCGTTCGAATCATTGAAGACATCATTGGGCAAGCTTCGAGTTCAAAACGCGATCTTGGACGGGGAGATTATTTGTATCGACGGACACGGCATCAGCCAGTTCAATCAGCTTTTCTCCCGACAGGGCACGCCAGTGTTCTACGCCTTCGATCTGCTATGGCTCAATCACGATGATTTGCGCAACTTCCCTCTCATCGAACGGAAGGAACGCCTACGAGAATTGATCGAGAGGAACAAGCCAGAAAGAATCATCTACGCTCAGCACGTCGAACGGGAAGGTAAGCTGTTATTTGAAGAAGTTTGCAACAACGATTTGGAAGGAATTGTTGGGAAGCGCAAGCACGGCATCTACAAAAGCAATAGCATCGGCTGGCTGAAAATCAAAAATCCGAAGTATTCGCAGGCGGAAGGGCGGCACGAGTTGATGACGAGAGCGAAATAGAGAGTAGCCACATGGGACGACAAGAGGACTAACAAATGAGCAACTCAACGAGCAATGCGGCGATCGTAGAGAAAGCGCGGTCCCTCTACGAGGGTCGAGAAGCCATTTATATCGAGAGAGGCGCGTTGCGCGTTCGCATCAACGGTGTTCGCGTCGGTAGCGAACGCGTCAACATTACCAACGACCTTCTAGAATATTTGGCGTTCGACCTCGAAGAGATTCCGACTCCCAATCTCCCTGTGTGGCTCGGCAAGGGTCCGTCTCTTGGGCCGCATCCGCTGAGATGGGAAATAGGGACGATGTTCGAAGACCACTTGCATCCCGATTACTGTTCCATGGCGTATGTCGGATGGTCCATGCACTTTGCCCCGAAATTGGTCGCAGAGGTTATCGAGATTGCTACAAACTTTGCCGAAAATGAAATGCCGGACCTCTACAGAAAGATTTCTAGACACATTGACGATGAGATGATTAAGGCGTTTAGGAATTCCGCCTCCAATCGGAAGGAATAATTTTAAAGCGTCGAAGGCCAATCCCTCGTTTCGAGAATCATCCAATCGTCTGGAACTATTTGGGGGCAACATTTGATTCCTGTGGTTTGGCAGGTTTGGGAAACTTGTCCACAATCTTGGTTACGCTGAGGACGGTTTCGTGAGTAACAGGGTCTGTGAACTCGATGTCTGTAACATCGAAGTTCTTCGAGATGCTAACAATTAGTCCAGCATCCTTAGCAATGTCCATCATCCGCTTTTCAGTCACGGAAGATATTTCTTTATTGCAGCTTCGCATATTCCGCTTTCGCAGCTATGAGGATGGGGATGTCAGGGTCGGCGTCTTTCCACAGTGTGAGGAAATCCAGATAGGCCGCCTTGGCCTTGGCGGCGTCGCCTTGCATGGCGTAGGCTCTGCCGATTTGGAGATGCGCGAGTGCACCAATGGGTTCGTTGAGTACAATTCCGCGATGGGCGAGGATTTTCTGGAACTCGGCGGCGGCTTCTTTGCCCTGATGGGCGGCTAGATAAGCTTCACCTCGTGCGTAAACGGCGTACAAGACGGTCCACTCGTAATTACCGCACCTTCCGAGGTCATACGGCGTGGCGGCTGTGAGACTCTCAATGGCCCCGGAAGCATCCCCCTTGCTGAGTGCAAGCTTTGCGCGGAGGGTCGGAAGAAAGTTGGCCTGCACGATGGTGGATTCCGGAAACCTCTTGTCCAAATCGGCGGTCAGCGCTTGCGCCTGCTTGTCGTCTCCCGTATACGCGAAAGCGAGCGCGGCGCTGAATTGCACCCCCTGGTCTGTCGAGCGCTGCATGGCCATTGCGGCGCTGCGCCGAGCTTCATCTAAGTTGCCGAATAAGGCTTCCCGCAAATCCGCCCTGGCGGCGTACGTTGCGGCAGCTTCCTTTAAGTCTGCACGAGCGGCGGAGTCCATCGCCTGGTGGGCAAAATCTCGAGCCTCCCTGAGCCGCCCCGAATAGGCGGAAGTATCCGCTTGTGAGGCCAGCATGTTGTTCTCTGGTCCCAGCTTGCCCGCCGACCATGCCGCCTGCTGCTTCATGGCTGCCGTATCGTTCTGCAAGAAAGCAATTAAGTACAGGTCAGCATGGATATAAGGGTGGTCCAGCTTGCGTTCGAGAGCTTGCTTGTAGGTGGCCTTCGCCTCATCGAGGCGATTCAGATTGACGTAATTAAACCCGAGGATAAAGTAAGGGACAGGACTATCCGGGCTCACCCGGATTGCCTCCCTGGCTACTTCAACCGCATTCTCATATTGTCCAAAGGTCGGGTAGATTGGCCCCGACAAGAAAGTACGCGGCACCGGATTGCGAGGATAGGCTTGCATCCAAAGCTCGCAAGTTTGCTTGGCCTTCAGCAAATTTCCTGTGGCCACGATATCGTATGAAGCCAAGATGAAATATTTCTCCGCCTCGCTGGCTGAGCCGCGGAGTTCGTACGCCTTTCGGGTGTAGTCTGCAGCGGTGGCGTTTTCGTCAAGATCCCTATACGCCCGGCCCAACCATGCGTAGGCGAGTGCAAAATTCGGGTCGAGTTGGACGGCATGTGTGAAATGCGGAATAGCTCCGGTCGCCCCTTTGGTGAACATGATTGCATGGCCTGAACTGAAAGCTTTCAGGGCTTCCAGCGACGGCGTAGTGGCCTGGTCGAGCGGTGTATCAAATTTCTGGACGGTGCTCAGCGACTCGCCCAGCTTGTTCCGAATTTCCGAGGCTGACTTTCCCAGAGCATCGAGCACATGGTTCTTGTCGCTCGCCTGCGCTTCCGTGCTCGCCAGCGATTTGCCACTCTCGCAGTTGACGGCTTTGAGCGTCAGAAGGTACTGCGTGCCAATCTGCGCTATCGAACCATCGAGGACAGCCGCGCTCGCCGTCCGTTGGCAGAGTTCCCGCGCAATCGCTGGCGTGAGTTTTGTTTCGGCTGGCTGACCCATCAGGCCGAGGGTCTGCTGGATTTGCTGGTCAGAGATAACGCTCAGGAAGGGTGACTGTTCCAGTTGTACGGAAAGTCCTTGCCGCAGCGAGCCGTCGAAGACAGTGTCGCCGGTCGAGTTCGTGAAGTCGGCGAGAACGATGGTGTCCTTGTCCGTCAGCGCGTCCGCCTTGCGAGCGAAAAACAGCCAACCGCCCGCGGCTAGTCCGATGACCACAATTGTTGCGCCAGCGACCGCCCCCCATCGAAAAAATTTCCGGGCGGGCTTCAGCCCGGTCTCGCCTGCTGCGACGGCTGACCGGCCCGAATCAGAATCGCGCTTCAACCGCTGCAAATCCGTCTGAATGTCGGCGGCGTGCTGGTAACGCAGCTTGCGGTCTTTCTCCAGAGCCTTGTTGACGATGCGCTCTAGTTCCGGTGGCAAGTCAGGATTCACTCGTGCTATCGGGGTCGGCGCTCGATTCAGAATCGCGTCATGGATGACTGCAGCATTCTTACCCGGAAAAGCCATCCGTCGCGTCGCCATCTCATAGAGGACTGCCCCGAACGAGAACAAGTCCGTCCGTGCATCCAGTTCTTCGCCGCGTGTCTGTTCCGGGGACATGTATGCGATGGTACCTACCGCACTGCCTGGGCTGGTCAGCAAAAATTCCTCAGTTGCCGTTGGCATCTGCGATGCGCCGAGGGTCGAACCAGCGGGGACAACTTTCGCCAGACCAAAATCGAGGATTTTAGCGTTGCCCTGCTTGGTCACAAAAAGATTTGCTGGCTTGATGTCTCTATGAATGATGCCTTGGGCATGTGCTGCCCGGAGCGCGTCGGCAATTTGAATCGACAGTTCCAGCATCTCCTCGAATGGAAGCGGCTTGCCAGAAATACGGTGCTTCAGCGTTGCACCGTCGAGGAACTCCATCGCTATGAATTGCTGACCGGCCCGGTCGCCAATGTCATAGATGGTGCAGATATTGGGGTGATTCAATGCGGAGGCAGCCTGGGCTTCGCGGCGGAAGCGTTCGAGAGCAGCAGCATCGTGCAGCATTTCGGCAGGCAGGAATTTTAGGGCTACCGAACGATGGAGTCGCGTGTCTTCGGCCTTGTACACTACACCCATACCGCCACCACCGAGCTTTTCGATGATGCGGTAGCGCGAGATGGTCTGGCCGATCAGAGATGAAGAATCCGCCATTTGGCGCTCATCTTAGGTCGCGCAAGAGGGCAAGTCAACGAACACACACGACACGAACACAAACGAACACAAACTTCTCATCGGGACTCAACTGAAGCAGCAATGATTTTGTTCTTTGGTAGCCCGAGTAGCCCAACTGAGGGACTGAAAATCGCCGTCTTTCCGGGTAAGCGACACCAAACAAGGCATTTAGATTTTGCATTCCTTGGCTGTTAACCGAAGGGTTGCTAGCTCGAATCTAGCCCGGGGAGCCAAATCGTTCAATCAGTTAGCGAGTTGTCGCAGTTGGCGCGATTGAGAATGTACCCAGTTTTCTGCGACATCGTCCTGAATTCCTGCCGCGTTCAGCGCGTTGACACAGCATGCCGTTGTGTGCTCTGCCCGATATGCCCGTAGCGAGTGGGCATGCGCACGGTGGTGGCCGCGCTCCATCTCATAATCGTAGCCATGGCGGAGGACGGCAGGCCTGCCTCACCAGGCTTTCAACAGACTCTGCCTGACATGGCAATCTTAAGACGTTTGGAAACTGGTCCTAGGCACTAACTGCGACACCCCCTTCGGTAGCTAGAGGTGCTTGTCGGATAATTTCTTTCTCTGTCGCTCTCGTGAGCTGTGCTCTGACGGGAAGGAACGCAAGGATCAGATCCCTGTTCGGAAATACAACGCGATCTCGCACAGTTATCAATTTTAGTTTCGTTAGCTCGTGCAGGTCACGCATCAGTGTCTTGCCGGTTTTGTTTGCGTATTCAAGTGCAATGGCCCCATTGAGGGTCTTGACCGGTTCCAGCTTGACTCCTTTCTCATGTTCCGCCAGCTCCAATGCGAGGCGCCTTCTCCGGTGATCCGCAATGCTTTTCCGGCCGCTGAAGGCTTCGTGAACGAAATTTGTCCATGCAATCTTATGTTGGAGGGTCTTTACATGTTGAATTTGCTCGCGCAGGCCGTCCCTGAAACCGCGAAGTGCGTAAGCGAGGAAAGGAATTACGTCACCACCAGATTTACTGGAGCGATTCAGTTGAGCATAGTACTCGCTGCGTGTCTCGTTGTAATGGTTGCTCATGAGATGAGCTGCAGGGGACGGAACTCCTGATGACATGAGAATTTGTGCTTCCATCAATCGAGCAGTTCTTCCATTGCCGTCACCGAAAGGGTGAATCCAAGCGAGGTAGAGGTGAGCGAGTATGGCTTTTATCATCGCGCCTGGAAGGGCAAGCTCTCCACCAAATCCCATATCGCTTAGCCAACTACAAAGACGCTCAACGAGGTATGCACAATCCTCGGCGGGTGCTCCCCGATAGTTTGCTTTCTCAACCCCGACAGAATGGTGTATCTGGCGAATTGATACGAGGGCCGATATTACCGGCAAATCCCGCCGCGAAAGGGAGATGCCTCTCCCTTTTTGAACGGACCTGGTGACAGTGAAACGGTCGGAGCCGCGAAACGCACTGCAACCAAGAGCGCAAATACGGCATGATTTCATTCCAGGTTTTTTCAGCGCCTGATCGGATACCACAGTGAGCCCGAATATTTGAAAAGTTAGGCAGCCATTGGAGTCTGAAATAAGGATCGACAATGGGGCTGCCATCCAAACGAGCGGAGATTTGCGATTGGTCGTGACGCCGGCGTATCGGGTGTTCGCCCTTCCCGTGAGGTATGCGTGCGATAGTTGTTGAAGTAGGTCCTGAAATCGAGCAACTTGTTTTCGAGATCGGCCGTCGTCCAGAACAACAGGTGATCCAAATACTCTCGGCGAAGGGTGCCGATTAGCCGCTCCACGAATGGATGGGACAGGGGAACGTAGGGGATGGACTTGATCTCCGTCAACTCCAGTACACGCAGATTGGCTTGCCATTGGTGGAACCGATAAAATGGATCGTTGTCGGAGCTCAGGTACTTCGACATCCAGCGTTGCCCTCGAATGGCAAGATTGAACATCCGACAGAGGGCGACACCATCGACGGATCCCGCATGAACGCCGAAACCAATAATCCGGCGCGTATATTGATCCATGACGACCAGGACCCAGTGGGTCCGCAACGTTGCCGACTCGCACCTGAACAGATCCATGCTCCATAGGCTGTCTTTCATGTGGCCCAGGAACGTCAGCCAGGAGGGACCACCGGAGGGCTGTCCCGGCCGGTAGTGATGGCCGAGAATCCTCCGAACCACGTCTTTGTCGATTGGGATGTGGAACGCCAAGGCGATCTGTTGGGCAATTCGCGGACAGCCCCAGTTGGGATTACGTTCCTTCATTTCGACGACCGCACGGATGAGTTCTGCGCTCGGACCATTCGGGCCGGGCTTCAGGCGGCGATCCGGGGAGAACAGCATCCGGTACTTTCCTTTGCTCAAGGCTTTATGAATGGCTAGCAGCGTCGAAGGCTTCAGAACGATTGCGGAACGGAGCAGACGAGTGGGACGTACCAAGAGTGCCATTAAGCCGGCGAGGATGCGGTCCGACGTGCATAAATTCGGCGATCGTTGCCGTGAGCGAGCCACGATCAAGAGTTGGTGCTTGAGGATAAGGGACTCCGCAACTATGGAACGGACGCCGCCAGGACCGAGCAAGCGGGCCAGGGTAGCAAGGAAATGGATAAAAAGAATAACCAGATTGCTCATCGCAGAATCGTAGCAGGAAGGGAAATCCTAAGGAAATATGGGCAAAACAACAATTCGCCAGCCACAAGTTCGTCCCAGCACCCCCTATGTCCAACAATGGGGCTCAATCATGAGCCGTCTTGGACTGAACCGACTTTAGACAAGTGCGAAGTTGGGCTATCCGGTTCAAAATCGGCAAGAGTGCCCGACCACTTTTAAATCCCTGCGATACATTGGTTTAGGCTACCTTCACAATTTTAATTCCGCCCGCGTTTTGTGTACCAACGTGTACCAACTCAAAGCCAAGTCCGGCGCGTTCCGCCCACTCTTGGCGGAAGGAAAAGTCGTCTTTGAGTTTTGAATACAGGTCGCCGACCTCTTCGGGCGCGTGCCCCATCCAGTAGCGTTCCAAATCTTTTGGGACGCCATTCTTTCTGAGCCACGTTAGTCGGAAACGGCGAAAGGCGTGGAACCCCCGCTCTTAACGCCATGAAGTATTCGAAGGACATTTCGCTGCTGTAGTGGTTTCCCGTCGGCGGTCGCGAACAGATACCCGTTAATGGAAGAGAGATAGCCCCGAAGCTCGCTTGCAAACACTTCGGGCATGTCCACGATTCGCACCGCGTTTGAAGTTTTGGGTTCTTGCTCGTTGACGGTGCTTAGTCGCGGTGTAGTCCGGGGCCGCCGTGCGTGAAGAGGTACAAGCGGTCTAGGCTGTGGCGCGATGAGCTGCGCACACGAACATCGTCGGGTAAACTTGTAAGACGCAGCGTACTGGCGTTGAGAAAGCAAAAGTGACAGACACGGCGAAAGACAAACATCGAGGCAATATACGCACGTTGCTTCTACTAGTTTGGGCCTTTCTCCGAAAGAATCTAATTAGTTTACTTGCTCTCATCGTCTCCGTAATTTCGCTTCGGACAGCTCTTATCGACAGACAAGAGGCGCGCGAACAGAAGCAACTGGCAACCACCACGATGACTGAGACCATCGAATCTGCACCTGCTGCCATCGAATACGCGCTTCCGAAGTATCAGTACGCACCGTTTCGCGGCCCATATTTGCTGTTGCCGGTTCGAATCTTCACTATGAACGACACGTCATTGCCTCAGAGCGTCGTGGGAGTTTGGATTAGTTTTGACGATGAAGGTCCCGAAGACAAAATTAAGTATGTGGAATTGGAGGATGTGACTCAAACCAACGGTGACAAGCTCTCGTGGCCCAAGACGCTGGCGCCGTGGGAAACATTTGGCTTCGATGCGATTGTGCCTGTTCCCATCGACGACGCCATCGCAAGCCAGCTCGGCGCGGACGCAAAAAAGCATCACCACGTTGACCTAGGACCCGCCGGGCAGTTGCGGCTAAAATTGCCTACTGGCGTAGTTGACAAAATGACGCGAACAGTCAGATTCAATATACGACTTCTCTCCCCGTCACCCGGACACCCTAATTACATGACTCTCAAAACTGAGTTGCCTAGATAGCCCTGCAGAAGAGAGGAAGCCTTCTGGCCAGCTTCGTACTGGCTCTTAACCTTCGTTGTTAGCATACGGTGCACAAACACGCGAGAGATGGGTTTCATTGCCTCGGCGATACTTGGGCAACTATCGAGGTTTCCAGAGACGGTGGGGGCACAGATAAGTGAACCCGACGAAGGCCTCCCAGCTAGTAGACGTTCCGGTTAGGCCGTGGTTGAAACCCGCATCAAATACTAACGTTTTCCGCGCGGCATAACTGACGGCCCAAAGATTTCCCACAGCATTGCTCTTGAGGAATGGCTGCGTGAAGTGCCATATTTCGCCGGAGAGCGTGCACCGCCGCAGGAAAGGGTGGGAAATCGTCAATGACTGGCCAAACTGCCCGTGGCGCACAGGCCCTTGAACCAATTCTGTAAAAAACACGTTTGCATCATAGTGAAAACCCTTCACGTCGGCGCTTGCCAAAACCAGAAACGAGTTCGTGGGACTTCCGTAATCAAACTCTGGAGCACCGCCATCGTACATACGATGGAAATAACTAGCCGCCAGCGTCGGCGTCGCGCCTTCGCCGTGGTACAGAACGCCCTGTGCTCCGACGAAAATGTCGGCAACGCGATTAGCGGTCGTTCCATCGGTGGTGAAGTGCGCTATAGGTTCCGCTTGCACCAGAAGCTCCAGGCGCGGTGCGACGGCGAGCTTTATCACTTCATTGAGACTGTATCGCGAGGAAAACTCGGGCGAATCGTATGCGGGCGTGAAGCCCGTTTCAAACTGGAGATACCCAACGGGCGTGAGTGTTGCCGGAGTTGAGACCGTCGGACGACCTGGATTTGCTTCTGGTTCGTCCACGACCGGAGATTGCGCGGCTGCCCGACGAGGACCGACTATCGCGAATAATAGGACCGCGACTGCAATGCGTCTCAACTCTCACCCGTTGCAAAGAGCACTTTCGGGCACCATTTTCGCACACAATTAACCACCGCAACGGTTTCGACTAATTTTGTATAATTTTGTGTACCATGTGCACCAACTAAGGCAGGGATTTTTGGGTGGTGCGGTTTGTAAGTGCGGTACCCACAAGGCTTTAGATTTTCCGACTCTCCGGCCCTGTCGATGGTGACTTTTCCAGCTCCAGTACAGCCGAAATCCTCGTCGGTGCCAGGCGATCACCGTTTCCGGCTTGACGCGATCACTAGCGCAGTGCGCCAGCCAGTCCACAATCGTGAGAGCCAGACCCAGAGGAGCCTGTCGGAGGCGGTCAACTGGAGCCTTCGATCTCGATTGGCCCGCTGAAGGACCAGGAGCTGATGGCGAAGGGTGATGACCTCAGCGTGGAGCGCGGCTCGAGTCCGGAGACCTTGTCGTATCGAGAAAAACAGAGAGAGAGTGATCGCGAACATGTCGCTTGCAAACTATAGCGACGGCCATCCAAATTCAACTGGCTCAATAAGAACGGAGTTTTCAGTAGAGACAGGATGAAAAAGGCCTCTTTGCAGTGCGATTTCGCCGAAACATCGGGATTTGCGCCGCTCTTTTCGGCTCGCCTTTGGCGTCCACCAACGTAACCAATGCGAGGATGCTTCGGCGCAAGCACTACGGCACTCTCTGTTTGAAGGGATTCAAGACGGCTACATCGAAGTGCGAGAAATCACGTTCGTTCCGAGTGGCCACGGTGAGGCCATGAACGCGAGCCGTGGCGGCCATCATGGCGTCCTCACCCAGGGTATCGGAACGGCGGTGCATTAGGCGGGCATATTCGCGAAAACATGCTGCATCCATGGACAAGACTTGGGAAGTGCGTTCCAACTGTGCCGCCCAAGCCTCGATTTCGTTCGCCTTAACAGGATCCTGTCGACGGGTGAGTTCCACACCCTTTTGGATTTCCCCGAACGTTACCGCCGAGAAGAAGCCTTGGCCCAATTCAAGACTTTGCAACCAAGCGACTGCCGCACCGTGGGGCTTGGGCTTGCGCAATTCGGACACCACATTCGTGTCGATCAGGTAGCGGATCAATCGAACACCGCAGGCTTGCGCGATTTGACCGTGCCACGTGTGGGGAGCGGGATTTCGAATCGCGGACCTTCACCCAAAAGTACATCCTTCCAGGTCAGGCGGTTTTCGTCTTTTAACTTGTGCCATTCGTCGATGGAAACGACAACCGCGGTATCGATTCCCCGACGGGTCACGACTTGTGGTCCCTTCTCGAGCGTGTCATCGATCAGTTCACTGAAACGCGCCTTCGCTTCTTGTAGTTGCCATTTGGTCATGAAACACTCCTAGGATGCCATTCTATGGCTAGTCAGATGTCTAGTCAAGTTTAGGACTACGCTTCGATCGCCAGTAACGAATCGCAATTTCAGCCGCGAACCTTCGGACGGAGCGTAGTCGAACCAAGCCTTAGCGGGGAGGCCGAAGCGTTGCGCCAGACCAATCCGATTTCTGCCCTTGCTCATCGGAGAAGTCGCTAAACCGCAATAGGATTTCGCATATGGTCCGGACAGACGGCATCAGAGAAGTCCTTCGGACCGCGTTTCGGGCTTGCTCACAGGGTTCAGCGGCGACAACAAATCCTCGCATTTGCCTGACGTTTCCATTCGGCGTGCGCAGCCTTGGGGGAATACCGTTTCCATGAGGGACACTATCTCGAATCTCGAACCCGATCGTGCCGCGCGACCTGGTAGGCTAAGCGACGAACCGCCCCTGCACGACACCGCGCACGCCGTCATAAAAACGTAATACGAATGTGGTGTATGACGGCAAAATGCGAACGAACTGTGAATAAAGAAGGAGAAAATGATTCGTCCCGTTTCATCGCAACTTGCTGAATTCCTTCGAGTAGCACCAACTCCGGCAAGTTCTGATTAAATTGGTTGTTCGGCTGTTAACCGAAGGGCTGGCCTGCGTAAGAACTAATGATGATTTCCACCAGGACGCCGAAGGGCACTTGTCAAAACTTGTCCATCTTTCCTCGGACCAAAAGCCAATAAGTGACGCCAGGACAGCGACTTATGTGATTTATCCATTGGTTCGGGACCAGGAGGTCGGTGGTTCAAATCCCCTTTGGTCAAAAAACTCGTCGTGCCCGCCGCTCCACGCACGAGCCTCACTCCAGCGCAGGTTAATAATAAATCAGGCTCGGTAGACCCTTTCCTTGGGTCAGACTGCACGCATCCTTATATATATATGAGATTGCCACACATGACACGCTGTCCCTACCTCTACGCTTACGCGGCCGTGCGCTCGTAGTACTTCAGCAGACCACCCAGTCGCTCCCGACACCGCACCGCTGCCTTCCTATTTCTTGCTCCTTCCGTCTCCAGAGGAAACAAAATCAGATTCTCTTTACCCTGGTGGTTGCGCTCCTCATGGTAATGCATCACATATTGCTGCAACGCTCGCCGCAGTGAACGCTCCCCAAACAGAATCAGCCTCGAGAGGCATTCCTCTTTGACCGATCTCACCCAGGGGCGCTCCGCAAACGAATTCAAGTTCGGGCTCCTCGCCGGCAAGCGAATCGTTTTGACACTTCCCGATTCGATCAGTTCACAAAATGACCCACAGAACTTCCTATCGCGGTCATGCAACAGGTATCGGCAGCCTCCCAGAAATCCCCACTCCTCCATGGTTGCATTTCGTGCTTGCTGTTCCATCCACTCATGGCCTGGGTAGGGCGTCATCCCTGCCAAGCTCACCCGCCGACTCTCCAAGTGAATAAAAAACAGAACATAGTAAGTAACCAACCCTTTAAGGGTAAGGACTTCCACAGTGAAGAAATCCGTCCCGACCAGAACTTCCATATGTGAACGGATAAAATCTTTCCAGGAGATGGCCTGTTTTCTCTTAGGAGCAGGAGAGAAGCCATGCCGACGGAGAATGTTGCCCACCGTCTGATGCGACAACTGGTGTCCTAGATTCTTCAAGGCCCCCACAATGCGATCGAAGCCCCAGCTCGGGTTTTCTTTCGCCATCTGCAAGACTAACCTTGTTAGGCTCATCGCCAATCCCTCGGTCCTTTGTCGCTTCTTGCGTTTCCGTCCTGCTTCCTCATCAATTCGTGGGCGACCGACTCGTTGGCGAAATCTTGATCCGTCGAACTTGTTGGCGATGAGCTTTCGATACCAGGCCAGCAGCGTATCCGGCTTCGCGACCGCGGCCAATTCTTCCAAGGCTTTCCGTCCGAGCCGCTGGGCGATCTCGGCCAACGTAGCCTTTTCGGCATCGGATAACAACAACCTGCGTTTGAATTGGGCTCTCAGGATGCGGTTCTCTGCGGCCAGATATTCGTTCCGCAGTAGAAGTTCCTGGTCTACGGTTCCGGTGATGTAAGCAAGCATGCGTGCCCAAAGCATTTTGGATTCCCCCGACTCTACAACCCCGTGAAAGCGAAATTGTAGACGCTGTTTTTCAGTCGGAGAAGTCCATTCGAGTGAGCCTGTGGAAAGCTGCAAGTTGCGCTATTTCAACTCGTTGATCAAGTCTCGAATCTCCTTCGGTGTCGGTTTCCTTCCGACCTGCCTCCGGACTCTGGAAATTAGCCGCCAGTACATGTGAAAACCAATCCGGTGCCAGCGGACTACGGTTTCGGGCGTGACGATGAGGAGGGAGTGCTTCCAAGCTGACCAGATCCGTCGAGCGATTACCCAGAAGAGCTTATCGAAGGGGTCGAGGCTCGGGCGAGGATGTCGACGCTTCATCGCGACGAGTCGTTGACGCAAAGCAAGATTCTCGAGAAGGAGACTTCCCCGCCCGCGAAAGAGGCGTACCACCATTCCCAAGCAGAGCCCGACGAAGCTAAACATGGTCAGGATTTATAACAGAACGGTGGTGGGATCGCAGCAGCTATGTTACTGATTTCACGCGTTTCGCTTGCGGTGCCTGCAATAGCGGCTGTTCCTGTCCGAACCGCCCATAAACCGCCAGTAAAAAACCGTGCGTTCATGCCTTCAAGTGATTTAACACAGCCTGGCGGTTTTGTCTCAATTCAGGCAGCATTTTTCTTCTCGCAGGGGACGATCCTATGCGTGCAACTCTACAAGATGCTGGCGGCGGACTTTGATCTTGCTTTCGTTCTTACGCGCTGTCGCGAGGTCGTAGGCGAGCTGCATCCGCAACCAGGTCTCAGGCGTACTGCCGAAAGCCTTCGATAGCCTGATAGCCATTTCTGGGCTGATACCGAACTTACCATTCACCACGTTGTTGAGGGCCTGTCGGGTGACACCGAGGACCTTGGCTCCCGCGGTCACAGAGAGCCCCAAAGGCTCAAGGCAATCATGCCGGACTACAAGGCCGGGATGCGTCGGGTTTTTCATAGACATGGTTTCGTCCTCCTAATGGTAGTCGATCAATTCAACGTCAAAGGCATCATTCTCTTCAAACCGAAAAATGATGCGCCAATTGGCCCGTACCGTTACGGACCACAAGCCCTTCAAATCGCCTCTGAGCGGATGCAGGCGATAGCGGGGGAGATCCAGAGCCTGCGGTGTCGTGGCAGAATCGAGAACCGTGAGAATTCGTTCAACCGTATCCAAGAGATCGGGCCGTATCCCGCTGCGGTCACCGCGTTCATAGAGACGTTTCAGGCCTCGATGCTTGAAGCTCCTAATCATCAAAGCCAACTGTATAGTGATAATTGTCACTTGTCAATGCTTCTGAGTGCAGCACACTACCGATGTAAGCTCTGATCAGTTGATGTCCCTGTCCATGGCGAATTGCTAATTTGGGCCACCATCCGCGCTTTTTCTTTTTCTTGATAACATGCTGCATGCGCGATCTCATCCTCCTATTCGTCCATGTGGTCACCGTCCTTATTCGCCTGGTTCGTCCCGGAGGGGTGCGGGCCGTTCTCGCCGAATCCGTTCTGCTCAGGCATCAGTTGCTGATTCTGAATCGTTCCCGAGACCGAGCGCCGAATCTCCGCACCTCGGACCGGCTTATCGCCGGATTGTGCGCGATACTTGTGCTGCCGAGACGGTTGGTACGATCCGCAATCGTGGTGAAACCATCGTCGCTTCTCAACTTTCATCGCGCTATGGTCCATCGAAAATACCGGCTTCTGTTTTCCGCAAAACGCGGAACGAGGCCGGGACCGAAAGGCCCAAGCTCGGATCTGATTCGTGCCGTTGTTGAAATGAAACAGCGCAATCCACGTTGGGGATGCCCACGCATTGCCGAGCAGATTGCCTTGGCCTTCGGTATCGACATCAACAAGGACGTCGTTCGCCGAATTCTCGCAGCCCATTACCAACCGCCCGCAGATCGTAGCGGTCCTTCGTGGCTCACCTTCTTAGGCCACGCGAAGGACAGCCTTCACAGCATCGGCCTATTCCGATGTGAATCGGTGGCGTTGCGGACGTACTGGGTGCTGGTGGTCATGGATCAATATACGCGCCGTATCATCGGATTCGGCGTTCACCGCGGCATCGTGGATGGGCTCGGATTATGTCGGGTGTTCAATCGAGCGATTCGATGGCAAACGGTTCCGAAATATCTGAGTTCGGATCATGATCCGCTGTATCGATTTCATCAATGGCAGGCGAATCTTCGGGTGCTCGGCGTCACTGAGATCAAAACTGTGCCTTACGTGCCAATGCCACATCCGTTCGTTGAGCGACTTATTGGAACCATTCGTCGGGAGTACTTAGACGTCGCGTTGTTCTGGACAGCTGTAGATTTAGAATCGAAGCTATCGGAGTTCAGGGACTATTACAATTTGCATCGAAGTCACGCCGGTCTCGCCCGCAAAACACCGGAAGAACCCCCTGAGGTCAACGTCTGCGCGACCTTGAAATCGTATCGTTGGCGTGGCCATTGTCGTGGGCTCTTTCACACGCCAATCGCGGCTTAAGCAGGAATTCGCCACGGACACCCTCGGCGTTGAACGTTTCGCCTTCACAAGGTTTTTCGCACGGCTTTATCGCTACGTATTGGTTGTCGGTTGGCATCGTTCAAGACATAGTGTACTAAAACTCACTTCTACGATAACGCGTCAGATGGGATGAGAAGGCCGGTCTCCAACGGGATGCGATATGCTCCCAATGAAAGACGCGCTCAAGGCGCAATGGAAAGGAGACCGGCTATGAAGAAGATTAGCATTGAGCAGACATTTAGGAACGAAATTTTGAAGAAGCAGAAGCTGACGATCGGTATGGATCTGGGAGATCGCTGGTCGTGCTACTGCATTTTGGATGAAGCGGGGAACATCATTCTGGAACAGAAAGTGGCGATGACACCGGAAGCGATGAAGCAGACATTTTCGAAGATACCGCCGAGTCTCATCGCCCTGGAGACCGGAACACATTCCCCGTGGGTCAGCCGGCTGTTAGCGGAGCTGGGATACAAAGTAATCGTGGCGCACGCGCAAAAGGTGCAATTGATCACCAAGAGCAATCGAAAAGACGATCGACACGATGCGCGGACACTGGCACGGCTGGCGCGAATCGATCCGGAGCTGTTGGGGCCGGTGCGGCATCGCAGCGCGCAAGCGCAAATCCACCTGACGGTGATCCGTGCGCGGGCCGAACTGGTAAGTGCTCGAACGGCCTTGGTGAACGCCGCACGCGGGTTGGTGAAGTCTTATGGGCAGCGACTGCCCAAGTGTGGCACACAGCAGGTGAGCCGGGAGCTATCCGCGGGATTGCACGCCGAGTTGCGCGAGGTTCTGGAACCGCTGCTCAATGAAGTCGAATCACTGAACGAGCGCATCCAGGAATACGAGGTGCGGATGGAGAAAATCGCCAAGGAAAGCTACCCACACGTCGAACTGCTCAAACAGGTGAAGGGAGTAGGAACGCAGATCGCGCTGACATATGTGCTGACGCTGGACGATCCGCGTCGCTTCCCGAAGAGTCGCGAGGTTGGCTGTTTTCTCGGGTTGTGCCCTGGGCGCAGGGACTCTGGTGAGAGCCAGCCGCAGATGCGCATCAGTAAAGAAGGAGACCGGTATTTGCGGACCATGCTGGTGCAGGGGGCGCACTACATCCTGGGGCCCTTTGGAGCAGACAGTGATCTACGGCGTTGGGGGCTAAAACTTGCGGCGCGAGGAGGGAAAAATGCAAAGAAGCGAGCCGTTGTTGCGGTGGCGAGAAAGCTGGCGGTACTGCTGCATCGTTTGTGGGTGAGTGGGGAGGTGTACGAACCACTGCGCAATAGCCAGAAAGCGATGCGCACCGCGGCCTAGAGGGAAGAACTCCTCACAAACAGGGATGCTAGGGGTCGACGGAGTTCGCGATCGTCGTTCCTAAGGGATCCTGGTTCAAAATTTCTCTGTGAAAAGTAGAAAAGGCAGGAAGAAAGAAGAAGGAGCAAAGAAAAAAGAGAGTATCCAAACAGCCGAGCTTGACCGCCGAGATCAGGTGACTGCGACTAAGTCCTGGCCCCGTTTCCTTCAAAAGGGGGAACAGAGGTCGAAAATCAGGTAGCAGCACCTACTGAATCAAGTACACCCACCTTGCACCGAGCGACAATCGCTCAACAAAGAGTGCGGATGGAAGGGTGGCGACAGAGGCGGCTTGGCTGAATGGGAACAATTTGGAAAAAGAAGAAACAAAGAAGAAGAAGAAAGAAAAAAAGAGACAAAATGAAAGAAAAGACTTGACACTCACCGGCCTTCTCATGGAAGGACTTATGGTGCTCCGAGCGGCAGCACGACGAGAACGGATGCGTGTGACTGGCGAATTGTTATTTCGGCAGCCGCAGAATGTAACATTGTTACATTCTGCCGCCGGGTAGCGCGGATCGAGCTGGTGGTCGCTGATTTTAAAGACATTCGCGCCGGATAGCATTTTCGGGGGGGACAATAGATCGGGCAGGCCCGTCTATGCTTTAACTCCATTAGGTCAACGACGTAGCGGATCGGTTGGACGATGACGCCGATGATTCGGATGTAGCGCATATCGAAGCTCAGTTGGCTTTGGCCGATAGGCGTAAGTTGTGCAACTAAACAAAAAACGAGACCAGGCAAAATCATGACATCGAGGCTGGGACACATAGAGGCGGCGAGCTCGATTGGAGACCGTTTGCGTCCTTGCCGGAAACGCGCAACCTGTCGAACTTCTTTGGGAGCGCCAATTGCTTCCCAATCTTCTTCTTTAGCTCAAAAATGTAACGCTTAGTCTATTGACATCAACAACAGCCCTGGTCCAAACTCACAACAAAATGAGTATTCTGAGGGTGTCTCCCTTTCGCCTTTACGCCATCCTTCTAGTCTTCTGCAGTGTGCCCATCACCGTGCACGCTACCGAAAGCGTCGATAACCGCGCCTCCATCGCGAAAACGTTGGCTGACAGTGTATCGCGCCTGGAATTCCACAAGGTATACGTTCCTGATTTTTGCGGCAGCAGTTCTCGTCCCGATGGACCCGGGGCCTATTTTGCCGCCAACTTTTCGTTTCTCCTTGGACACAATAGTAAGGATTTCACGGTTCTCAGCCGTGTCGATGCCCACCGCTATTTGATCCAAAACCACTGGAACGACTGTGATCTCGCGCAACCCGAGATTCTCCAGAAATTCGTCGCCGCGCTCGATGTGGACGCGCTGCTTACCGGAAACGTCCAATCCGAAAAAAATTACTTTCACGTAGACCTCATTTTGCGCGATGTGTCTGGCAAGGCGCGGATCCATTGCGTATACGACGAGCCTTTTCGTCCTGACACGCTCGCATATTTTCCCGCGAGCACGAGTTCCTCAGGATGGCCCTTCTACTTTCCTATGCTGGACGGAGTGACGTCTCCCAAGCCTCTGAAAACGGCAGCCTTTCCGTATCCCGCCTCCTATAAGCCAGTCATACTCTCGGGCAACGTCGTAATTTCAATGGTTGTTGCTACCGATGGGAACGTGGAGCAGGCTCGTATCGTGCAAAAGGTGGACCCGGACTTCGATTCCGACACCCTCAAGGTCATCAGGACGTGGCACTTTGAACCCGCCAAAAGCCCGGACGGCACTCCTGTGCCCATTCGCGTTGGCATTCAATTGCGATTCCGGGCGAAGGGTATGCCTGCCCAAGCGCAATATCCTGAAGATCAGTTGCATCCCTAAGACCCGTCGGGACGGGTCGCCATTGCTCCAACTTTTGCAAGTCGTTCAACCTTGTTGCTCCCTGCTCCCAATACTGATTGAATCAGGACCGCGAGGAAATAGGCTGGTTTAACTTTATCCGGTTTTGCCTTCGCCGACTGCCGATGTACCATACAAACACTCCGATCCCTAAAAGCATGAATAGTAGAGGGACTATAATATTCATGCCTAACTCGCCGAACTCAGTTAGGGCATTTTTCCTGGGATTTTTCGGGTCATAGTAAACGAGCACCTGCTTACCGATTTCGAGTTCGTCCTCACACTTGTCACAACGAAACCATTCGCGGACATCTTCAGGCGGTCCTTGAAGTTTACGGTGCCAGCTGCACGGCAATTCAAGGACGGCGAACGTATTAAGGTGCCCCTACCGGTCGCATCGTAGACGCGACGGTCCGCGCCATCGCGGAGCGCACAGACGGAATTCATTTGCAGGTTGATTATGAAAAGGATCGGACGGCGCTGGCGCGTCGCAGGTTCTGACGGATTAAAATTAGAAAAATTCTAGTGTAAGACCTGCGTACGACTGTCAAAACAAACGGAGATTCTTCAGCGACGCGCGAGCGAGTCCGCCACCGATATTCGGCTTGATGACCACTTCGAGCAAAGTAACGTTTGAAAGGTCCACTTGGTATTCTTCGATCTCGCGTGTCGATTCAGGCGGACTAAAGGTCCATTGCTGCCGCACAATCTCTTTCACAGAGCGACCGACATCAGGCGACCACTGCAAAACGAACTCTTGTGTGCGCTGGGTTTCGTTCTCCTCAAAAACGAGCGATATACACTTGAGTTTTTGCGGCTGGTCGAAGATTAGTCGAATCGTTTGACTCCCCGGCGCGGCCGCGCGCCACCCTCGCGAATCCCCGGAGACAAAGGCCCACTCGATCGGAAAGTCCTTGTCTTCCGACGTGACCTCGACAATAGCTGCATGCTCAACATCTAACCCCCCTCCTCCGCGAGTTCGAATGGTCTCTGGAGGCGGCGTGATGAGGCGCTTTCGCATACACGGCGAGCCTTACTTGCAGGACTTGCTCACCATTCTTAAGGAGGCCACCTCGAGGTCGCCGTCTTCGTCGTTGGTCTTTTTCACGCCGCCGCCGGCTGCGGCGTCTTTGGCTTCTTCCTTCGCGTTATGCATGATGACGTGGGAGACCGTGCCCTTCACTGTTACGGTATGACCGACGTGGTCGGCTAGAGCAACTTTGTCGCCCTTGAGATCCCATGTGCTGCCATCGTTGCCCTTCAGTACGTAAGAATTCGAACTGCTCCCTTGGGTGAGGCAGCCGGTAATGGTACGTTCCTGTGTTTTTGATTTGCCACTGCTGGTTGTGTCTTGTGCGAGCGAAGCGCTCGTTGCCGTGGCTAGAAGGAGTCCGAAAAGCATCGCAATGCCGGTAGTTTTCATATGTCTCCTTTCAAGCCCTTCTGTTGAAGATGCGACGGATCGGAACTGACGATGACTGTAGGAAAGTGGAACGCATGGAGCTATCGGGGTAAGGATGTAATTGAACTGCGGGGGTTTAAGTAGGTTCAAAACTGTAGATGGCGTTTTAATCACTTGGTCAACAGACAGATCTCTTCACCGGTCGGACGGCTCGGCAGCGTCACAGGCTCGCATGATATGGTCCGCGCGCTCTGAGACCTCATCCCAGTTAATGAAAAAGGCCCGTGGGCGGACGGGCCTCTCAACCACCACGGGACATTCTTACCAACCAATGCTTCGATTGTGCCAAGGAGCGCTGTGAAAGACGTTGCGCTGGAGCAATTGCAATTGATTTTGCGGAAGGGCGGCACGGATTGATGACGAGGGTGAAATAAGAAGGGGCACCACGTTCTAACCCCTTTCAGGATGGGAAAGTCTACTGCTCAGGCGGGTCCGATTGCTTTGGGCAGCCTCCAAACATAAGCCCATGACGTTTGCCTGGTTCTGACGTCTCAGCTTTTATTTTTCGTACAAGATTGGCTTTATATATCTCGAGTTCTTCTGGTGTCGCTTGCTGGAGCACGGTGACTTTGGCAATCGTTTTATTGATACCATTTCTCAATACAGCTATCAGCTCAGGCTCGAGCTTCCTACCACGCTTTCGACGCGATGTTGTACGCAAGAGCGTACGCGTCAAGATCGTTGTGAAGAGGGTTGTAACGATACTCGGATGCAAGGCTGATTTCGACGTAATCGTCGGCGCGTCCGTGCCGCGTGAGGATTTCGCGGACACGGGCACAGAAATCCCCCTTCACTTCGAGAATGAGACCGCCGATGCGCCGGTCGGGGTCTTCGGCGCGATACGCCAGAATCTGTTCGGCGAACCGCACCTGCCGCGGCAGACAGAGTACGACCGTCCGACGTTCCGATCCAACCAAGCAAAAAATCGCCCCCCGCTCCATTCATCCTCCCACAATCCGCACTTCACTGAATTCGCTGAATTCTGCCTTGACAGTCCTGCGGTCGGTAATTATGCTTCTTCCAAAATAAATTGGTTCATCCAATTATTTGAATCCCAATGCAGCTGGTTATGCGGAGCGCGATTGTAACCAGGGGTCGTTGCTTCTACGGTTTTCATGAACTCGGCGGTCTAGTCCATTGGGCAGAGGAGATTAGGCCCTATCGAAGGAGATTTTGTTGTGAGCTATACACGACGAGATATTTTGAAGGCTGGATTGACCGCTTCTGCAGGCTCACTCATTGGAAATGCTTCCAGTCGTGCAGCTGTAAACACAGAGGGAACGGAAACAGCCCACCCGCCGAGGAATCGGTTTCAGCCGACGTGGAATTCTTTGCGGACACTCCCATCGCCACAGTGGCTGAGGGATGCTAAATTCGGTATCTATACACATTGGGGTGTTTATGCAGTTCCTGCATTCGGAAAGAACGCCACCTGGTATATCTACAACGTCTACTGGAAACCAGACTCCCCTGAGAGAAAGCACCACGAGACAACGTACGGTCCATTGGAGAAGTTCGGTTACAAGGAGTTTATACCGATGTTTACCGGAGAGAAGTTCGATGCTGACGAATGGGCTAACCTATTTCACCGAGCTGGAGCCCGGTTTGCGGGCCCTGTCGCTGAACACCACGATGGATTTTCCATGTGGAATACTAAATATTCGGAATGGAATGCGGTGAGGATGGGGCCAAAGCGAGACGTCGTTGGTGAACTCGCGAAGTCGATTAAGAAGCAAGGAATGAAGTTCGTCACAGCTTTCCATCATGCAGAGAACTGGTTTTTTTTCCCTACAACAGATAAGCGTTATGACTGTGCCGATCCACGTTACTCAGGCCTCTATGGTCCAATTCACGAAGAGGGAGCCCTCCCGGATAAAGCGTTTCTCGACAAGTGGCAGGCTAAGATCGTTGAAGTCATCGATAACTACGACCCGGACTTGCTCTGGTTTGATTTCGGGCTCGAACTAGTGCAAGAGGATTATAAGAAGGAAATGCTGGCCTATTATTTCAACAAGGCAGTACAAGGGAAAAAGGACGTAACTGTCACATATAAGAGACACGACTTGGTGCCAATGGTCGGAGTTGATGACCTGGAACTTGGTCAAGAACGAGAGATGACCTACAACGATTGGATCACCGATTCGTCCGTAGATAATCAAGGCGCATGGGGATACGTGCGTGGCGCTGGTTTCAAGTCAGTCGACAACCTTGTGGACAACCTAGTGGATCGTGTTAGCAAAAATGGTTACTTGCTGTTAAACGTCGGGCCTAAACCGGACGGCACAATCCCGGATGAAGCTAAAGAGCGTTTGCTTGGGTTGGGAAAGTGGCTTGAGACCAATGGGGAAGCCATTTACGGCACAACACCTTGGCTTATCGCCGCCGAGGGGCCTACGCAACTCGAAAAAGTTGGGCCATTTAATGAAAACAATGAATTGAAGTTCACCGCACAGGACATCCGTTTCACCTCCAAAGACAACGTCCTATACGCTACCGCTCTGGACTGGCCAGGCGAGAAAATTGTCATAAAGAGTCTTGCCCCTCGTGGACGAACATGGGCGGGTCTATATCCATCAGAAATCGTGTCCATCGCGATGCTTGGTGACGGCAAAGAGCTTAAATGGGAGATGACGAAGGAAGGCCTGGTGGTACAGACTCCCACCGTAAAGCCGGGTGATTATGCTTTCACTTTCAAAATCACCCGCAAGCGTCCTTTCTGATGGGGTCATTTTAGAAGTCCAAATGACGTGCAATCACACTTGTTCCTAAGATTCGGCCTGGGCATTTATTAGAGATGAATTGAATCTCCTTAATACTGCCACTGCTTGTTACAAATCGGCCGTAAGATCTTCTGAACTTCAGCCAAGAGGCTTGAATCGTGCGGTTGCTCATGCCAGGCAATATTTTTGCGAACAGACTCCGGGTCAGCAGAACTGAAAAGAGTTGTCGGGATGTCGGAATTCTGACTAGCGAACTGCAACGCCAACTGAGCGATGCTAGTCCCTTGCCGCTGACAGAATTCGGCGGCGGATTGGAAGGTCATTCTGTCTTCGGCCGTTGCGGGATGCCAGGCTGGAGCGCCTCGGTCTGTGAGTAGACCGCATGCAAATGGCGAGGCATTGATAATTCCAATTCCCTTGGATCTCGCGAGGGGGAGCAACTCCAGGATGCTCGTATCACTGAGGCAATGGTGATTATGGACAAGTCCCGCATCCACGTTGAGAGAAGAGAAGATGCGTTGCCACAAATCTAAAGGGTAAATCCCAAAACTCACACCACCAATGCGTCCTTCTCGCTTAAGTTCGAGTACGGACTCATAGCCTTCCGTTAGCGCCCATTCCGTATACTGCCGATCTCGGTACTCAATGTCGTGAATATGGACAAGATCGAAATAATCTACACCAAGACGTTGGGAGCTTTCGTCGAGGGAAGCCCGAATCCTGCTGCGTGAATAGTCGAATGTATCCTCTCCATAGGTTCCAGGCTTCGTATACTTGCCGACCTTTGTTGAAATGAAGTACCGTTCGCGAGGAATGCTGGCCAGAGCTTTCCCAAGAACAGTCTCGGCGAGTGTGGCGCCGTAGGCCGGGGCTACATCGAAATAGTTGATGCCACAGTCCAATGCGACATGAACCGATCTGACCGCGTCTGCCTCATTCACCGCTCGGAAAACGCCGCCAAGGGATGACGCTCCGAAACTCAACCGAGAGACTTTCAAACCTGTCGTGCCAAGTTCGTTGTATTTCATATAGTTCTCGATCTTCCCCAGAACCTCTATTGAAAAATAAGCCCGATTCTTTCAATGTCCTCATCAGTCCAAAGCGTAGGCCTCGTTCGCAGTCCCCCCCATGATTCGATCCTTTTCATCCGTTGAGAGAGAAGTGATCATGTGCCGGACAGTGTCCACCCACCGTTTGTAAGAGCTGGCAACAAGAATGACAGGCCAATCTGAACCAAACATGACCCTCCGCGGTCCAAAACTCTCCAGAACGATATCGAAATAAGGTTGAAGATCATTCTCGGTCCAGGAAGACCACTCTGTTTCGGTAACCATCCCGGATAGTTTGCAGTAAACATTTTCCCTACGCGCAAGCTCCGAGAGATTCTCCTTCCAAGGCGAAATAGCGCGATCCCGAATTCGAGGTTTTGCGATGTGGTCAACCACAAAAATCTGATTTGGATGGCGACTTACGAATTCGATGGTTTGTAATAAATGGTGCTCAAAAATCAAGATGTCATAGCAGAGGTTGAGCCGTTTCAGGAGTGCAACCCCCTGGTTGAAATCCTCTCGCATCATGTAAAAATCATCTGCCTCGTCGTGTAACACGTGCCGCACAGCCTTAAGTTTCTTGTGTGCAGAAACCCTCTCTAGCTGCCGATGGACTGCCGGATCAATCAGAGGCACCCACCCGACCACGCCGCGTATTAAGTCATTTGAGGAAGAAAGATTCAGGAGCCAGTCAGTTTCAATAAGTGTTTGTCTAGCTTGGACCACTACGGTCCCTGTAAATCCCGACTCAACCGAGACGGTTTTTAGATCCTCGACCAGAAAATCTCGTCGGATAGCCTGCATTCCCTCAGCAATCCAGGGATATTCCTCTGGTGAGTATCTCCATAGGTGGTGATGAGCATCAATGCAATGGGTGGCCATATCGGCAGCGATTATCTAAAAATGAAATAGAGTAGCGCCATCGTTGCAACAAGGACTCCTGCAATGATCCGAGGGGCTACGGCCGTGTGCGCTTTGGCGCCGAAAATCACTGAAAAGGGGTTTGCCCAAGTGAGACCGTCCACTTGCTCGTCCGAAGGTGCAGGAGTGAGCAGGCTGACAACAATGAACAATACGCTGCAGAGACAGAATACCCACCATGCTTGCATAAGGAAGGGAATCCCAAGTGTGTGACTGATGATTTTCTCCCTGCCGAAAACCGGAAGATCTAAAACAAAACACAAAGCCCCGAGTAAAAAGCCGAACGCTAGTGTCGAAATTGAGGCCTCTTTCGTGCCACGGCGCCAGAACACGCCAAATACGAAAACGGTCGTAATTGGTGGGGCCAGATCGGCGGCAATGACGTTGATTGCTTCGAAAATACTAGAGTAACGACCGCCTTGCGTAGACCAGAGTATTGCCAGAAGCATAACCATCACAGAGCTGATACGGCCTACGAGTACCTGCATTTTGTCCGATGTTTGCGGCCACAGTCTTTTAACTATGTCGACTGCGACGAGTGTTCCCGAGCTATTTAGGGCGGCAGAAACGGCGCTGAGCAGAGCTGCGAGAACAGCTGCAGAGATAAGACCCTTAAGACCAATTGGCAACAATTGATTAATGAGAACTGGCAAGGTTTGATTGCCGGATGTCCCGATCTGGTCTTTAAATAGAACGAATGCTATCACTCCAGGCAAAACCAAAAAGAAAACCGGCAAAATCTTAAGAAAACCGGCAAATAATGGGCCAATCTGGGCGTCCATCTCAGATTTTGCCCCCAACACGCGCTGCACGATAGTTTGATCGGAGCACCAATACCATACCCCCAGGATTGGATAGCCAAGAAAGACGGCATACCAATTCAAACCAACGGGACTGTGGGTCTGAAGCATGTGCAATTGGTCTGGCCGAGTTGCCGCCGCAAATTGGGCAAAGGTATGAATGCCATGTTGCGGGAGGGCCAGGAAGGCATAAACCGTGATGATACAAGCGCCGATGAGTAAGAATACCGTGTTGAAGGTTTCCGTGATCACAACTGCTTTCAATCCACCGAGAACTGTATAAATAGAAACAACGATCGAGACGATCAAGATCGAGGTAACGACACTTATTCCAAAGAACTGTTGGAATACCGCAGCTCCGGCGTAAATGCTCATCCCGATGTGGATGAACAACGCGGCTACGATTGCCATGAATGCCAGAAAAGAGCGAGAAGCGGGGCTGTAGCGACGCTCCAGAAACTCGGGCAATGTCGAAATCTTACTGCGGAAGTAAAATGGGGCAAACACGAGTGACAGCAAGATCAAGGTGAATCCCGCCATCCACTCGAAATTTCCCCAAACCAGGCCTTCGTTGTATCCGGATGCAGTTAGGCCAACCAAATGAATCGTGGAGATATTGCTGGCAAATAGCGCTGCTCCAACAATCCCCCAAGGAAGAGACCGGCCCGCAAGAAAGAAAACTTGTCCAGTGACGGCCTGCTTTCTGGTGGAAAGAATGCCGACGCATAAAATAGTAATGATGTACCCAATGATGATGCTCAGATCGACGATAGAGATTCGCAATTATTCTCCTCTTATGAGACCTGGGTCTCACATGTCTGAATCATCTAATTCGACAATCGCCTTGATCAGAGTTGACTTAGAGGGCAGATCCTTTAGTTTCACTGGGACCTCCCTCAAGGCTAAGCGGTCGGTAATCCACGGAGTTGTGTCAATCTTTCCTTCTTCTATTGAGCGTATGATTCGTGGGAACTGACCGCAACTGTTGCGGCTGGCATAAATAGTGGCCTCGCGCCTGTGCAGCAGGGCGTCATTGATCGTAATCGGGTCCCTTGTGAGTCCTACGAACACGACACGACCGGTGGCAGCAACACGCTCCAAGCTATTCCCCATTGATTCCGAACTTCCTGTCGCGTCAAACACCGCGTCAGCCAATTTGTCATCTATCGTCGGGGAAGATTCAGCGCCCATTTGCGCCGCAAAGCTGCGGCGCACGGGATTGTGTTCCACTACACGCACCGTTGCCCCAGAAAGCCGTGCGAACTGAATGACTGCGAGTCCAATCGGTCCGGCTCCAATCACCAGTGCGGTTTCTCCTTCCTCCAAGCGACTTCTGACTACAGCGTGCGCACCGATCCCCAGCGTCTCAATAAGAGCTAATTGATCGAGCGACAAAAGCTTCGATTTGTGGAGAAGATCGATCCGTACGGAGAGAAAACCTTGCATTCCGCCATCAACATGGACCCCGTACAGTCGGAGCTGTTCACAACAATTAGTGCGGCCTCGCCGACAGGCTCGGCACGAACCGCAGAATATGTAAGGATCAATGGCGCATTTATCTCCAACCGCCAATCCATTTGTCTCAGTCGGCAGTTGGACGATTTCTCCCGCTAGTTCATGCCCGAGCACTCGCGGATAGGTGTATATCGGATGACGACCGGCGAAGGCGTGAAAGTCGCTGCCGCAAACTCCAACTCTTCGAATGCGTACTAATGCCTCCCCGGGTTTTGTCGAAGGCCGCTCCACCTGGCGTTCGATCAACTCACCCGGCGCAGCCAGTAGGATTTGTCTCATTGAATATCCCCTTGCCGCACTACTCTGCTTGGACCGAAGAATTGGTTCAGCCAAAGTAGCAATGGGCGAATTATATGGACGATGGATAGCTAACGTCAAGAGAATCCAGCTCTCTATGCCAGTTGAGAAATGTAAACTTTTCTCGTTAGAGTTTTACTATCGGTTCGAATCTGGTTTGGAGCCTTGGACTGATTGTCATTTTCTCTATCAAGGGAGGATGTGAGAGCTTATAATGGAACACAAATAGAATGGCAAACTCGGCCAAGGCCAGACGAAAAGATCCAGGTGACACTCGAGTCACCGCTACGCTTATCAATAAGATTAAGGGCCTTATTTCGACCGGCGCTCTTACGCCGGGAGCCAAATTGCGGCCCGAGCGTGAGTTAGCGAAGGAGTTCGGCGTCAACCGGACATCTTTGCGTCAAGTCCTGAAAGTGCTTGAGATTATGGGAGTGCTGACCCAGAGAGTTGGCGATGGCACCTATCTCAGTGCAAGCGCTGAGATGATCCTGAAAGAGCCGATTGATTTTCTCATTCTTCTGGACGATCTCTCGCATCACGAGCTTGTGGAGACTCGCATGATCGTTGAGCCAGAACTGGCTGCGCGAGCTGCCGAAAGGGCGACCACAGAGGATTTAGTTGGCATGCGGCGAGCCATCGCTGCTATGGAAAGGTCCCGCACCAACGATGAACGGTTGGAAGCGGATCTGGCGTTTCATCAATGCATTTTCCGAGCCAGTGGAAACAGAATCTGCCATTTGCTCTTTAACGTAATCCACCGTAGCGTCTTGACCAGTATGTATCAGCTTTCAGCCCGGGTACCGCTTGATCGCCCACTTGGATTTCACAAGCGGATCTTTGCGGCAATTCAACAAGCGAACCCAGAAGAGGCTCGTCGTCAAATGTTCGAACACCTTACTGATACCAAGACATTTCTGGCATCAACCTCGAAATAACCGGGGGTAACCTAGACGGTTGGATGCCCACGCCCTATTCTATTGGGGTTCGATGCTTATCGATGAGAGCAGTACCAAGTGCCACGCTGCTTTGGATCCCCAGAAGAGATGCTTTTAGAGAGATTGCGTTAGCTTCCGATCGTCCTGCTATCACCGCGTAAACATCTCATCCGCCAAAAACTGCGCGTTGAGAGCGGTCGAGCCAATGATGCGAAAGCTCGGCGAGCCTGGCTTCAGACTCTTCGACCTGACAATTGCCACCAAAAATCGTTATGTTTTGGTTTGCGAATTCCAGCTGACCTGGTCCCTCTTGACTTGCAGAGAAACTGATGTAGGATTTGGCTCATCCAATAAAGAGAGGGCTCATGAAACGACGGGAATTCTTAGGGGGCAGTGCAGTTGCCGCGTTTGTTTCCGCGACTTCGGTCGCCACTAAGGGCAAAAGTTTGGCGAGTGCGCCGAATCCGGAGCTCGGCGAATCCTCGACCTTTTATGTTTCTCCTTCTGGAAGTGACGATAATTCGGGAGCTGCGAACTCGCCGTTCAAATCGCTGCATCGGGCTCAGGAGGCCGTTCGTAAACGGAAGGAGAGTTCGGGTCCAATCAAAGTATTGGTTCGGGAAGGCACTTATTACCTTCAGCGCCCACTGAGGTTTTTGTCGGAAGACTCTGGGAAGCGCGATGAGCAAGTTGTTTATTCGGGGTACCCTGGAGAGCGAGTCACAATCAGCGGTGGGCGCAATCTAAGCTGCAACTGGATCCCCTACAAGGACGGCGTGATGATGACCCCGGTTCTTTCCGGACTCGAGTTTACACAGCTTTTCGTCAACGGCAAACGTCAGATTCGTGCCCGCTACCCGAACTACGATCCTTCGGATCCTGGGAAATCAGGATATCTTCAGGCGACGGGTCCAATCCCCGCTGACGCCAAGAATCCTCATGCAGGTCCTGATGACGACATGACGTATTCCACGCAGGCTCCCAGGGGGATTTTATTCGACCCCACAACCTTCACAAAAAGGAGGTGGGCGAACCCAGGGGAAGCAGAGATTCACATCTTTCAAGCGGCTTATTGGGGGAATCTTCAATGGAAGATCAAGAATATAGACTTTGGCAGCAATTCAATCTGGTTTGGCGAAGGTGGTCAACAGATCGGCGCCAAGTGGAGCAGTGATCCTGAGGTCCTGAACAAACACTCGAGATTTTTCATCGAGAATGTATTCGAGGAACTAGACGCGCCTGGCGAGTGGTACCTAGACCGGCAGAAGAACATTCTCTACTACTATCCTGCGCGGGGTACTGATTTAAGCAATGCACTCGTGGAAGTGCCCGTTCTTGATCAAGCGATACAGTTTTCTGGCACGCAGCAAGATCCCGTTCAATACGTATCAGTTCAAGGTTTCCGGGTTGCCCATACTGCCAACACTTATCTCAAGAGCTATGAGGTCCCCTCTCTCAGCGATTGGGCGATTCACCGGGGGGGTGCAGTCTTTGCCGAGGGTACCCGGAACTGCTCAATTGAAGCTTGCTGGTTTGACGCTGTCGGGGGAAACGGCATTTTCGCGAACAACTACAATCGGCAATTTTCCGTTGTCGGTTGCAAAATAACCGATGCAGGTGATAGTGCGATCTGCTTTGTAGGGGACCTGGAGAAAACCAACGGCACACAACGTGCATTTCCTTATGAATGCCAAGCGCGAAACAATCTAGTTCGCGATTGTGGCTTTTACGGGAAGCAGATTGCGGGCGTTTACATCTCGCGCGCCAAGCGAATTACGGCTAGCCACAACTTGATTTATAACATGCCGCGCGCAGCTATCTGTATAGGTGATGGGACTTGGGGAGGACATATCGTTGAGTACAACCATACGCATGATACCGTCCGCGAGACCAGTGATCACGGTCCCTTGAACGCTTGGGGGCGGGATCGTGGCTGGGCTCTGGCTCAATCGCATGGTTCATACACTGTCGACCGCAGCCTGGATGTTTGGGAAGCCCTTGTCGACGCAATGGAGTCTGTCATCGTCCGTAACAATTTCTTCAATGAAAAATCGGGGTGGGGATTAGATCTCGATGATGGCGCTACCAATTATGAGATTTACAACAATATCTCAGTCGGCGGAGTTAGCATGAAGTTGCGAGAGGGTGCGTATCGGAAGGTTTACAACAACATTTGGTACCTGGCCAAAGCCGCGCCCTGTTTCCACGTGGGAAATAACTACAACCACGATCAGTACTTCAACAACATCACTGTCATGGATCCTGGAAGCACTACGTGGCCAGTGGGATGGCCCTGGTGGCCGCAGATGTTTTACTCGGTGATTGCGCCTCCTGCTGTTGGACCGTGGCTGGAAAAAATCGACAACAACTGTTTTTACTGTTCAGGTGGAGAATTCCAAGCCGTGGTCGATCAATTACGCTCTGAAGAGGGCAGACGCAACGCAAAACATTACAATCTCGAGGAGTGGCGGAAGTTGGGTTTTGACGAACACTCCATCTTCGCAGATCCACTTTTTGTCGACCCCGATCGGCACAATTTCAATGTGCGTCCAGAATCGCCGGCGCTGAAGGTAGGCTTCCAGAACTTCGACATGGGAAAATGGGGGTTGACGGAGGATTTTCCTGTTCAGTGGCATGAGCCACAAAGGTAGTCACGTATCTGCTATGAGGTGGGAGCGATGAAAATAGTTATTTCTATAGGATTAACAATTGCCGCAATAGTCTGTGAAGTAGCGCTATCGGCCGGATCGCAGAGCTCTCATGTGCAGCGAATTGGAATGGTGATCGGTATCAAGCCAGACCAGATCAGCGCCTATAAAGCCCTTCACGATGCATCCAATTCCGGCGTCCGCGACTTGCTGGAGAAATATCACATGCATAATTTCTCCATTTACATACGCCAACTGGACGATGGAAAGTATTATCTTTTTGGCTACTACGAATACACGGGAAAGGACTACAAAGCAGACATGGAAAAGCTCGGTGCGGAACCTCGCAACCAGAAGTGGCTCTCCGTGTCAGGGCCTATGCAAATTCCCCTCACTGGCGAGAAATCTTGGGCAATGATGCAAGAACTCTACCACAATCCCTAGCTACTCGAGAATCTAAGAGTCGAGTTGAATTCAGCAACGTTCTCGACGGCGTCTTGCGGTCGAATACCCGCGAGTTTCGATCCTGGACCGCCCTGCATTCGGAACTGTCGCCCACAATCATTATTCAACCAGAGGCTGAACCGGATACAAGTCTCGTCCAGCTTGTTCTGCGATCAGAGTGTCAAGGGCAACCTCGTAGTCTGTGCGACGGAAAGTATGTGGGTCCATAGAGCGCAGATTCACCGATTCACTTGGCTGCAGGTGTCCGGATAAACTGCCAGTGCCTAAGTGGTCGAACAGCGTGGCACAATTGTTCCATCTGCGAGACGATGTCCCGCAACGCTGACATGCGCTAGGTGAGCCGCGACGCAAAGGTTTTGCTGCAGCTCTTGCGACGGCGATACCAATTCCCGAATCTTCCCAAGGGTCGAGTTGCTTCAATACGATCCGCCAACTGCGCGGTATTCATATTGGATGAACCAGGGTCGATAAATCGTAGGTACACAACTGATTCGTTGTCAATTGTCCGGCCGTTTGGCCAAACTTTTGCGACGCGTCAAATATACAGTGTTTTTACATGTTCAAGGCAGGCGGCGAATTCATCCTGCTGACCAACTGGAATAAAAGAGATAACGCTTGACATCGAAAATATGAAAGTGCTAGCGTCTGCCAATAATTGGTGGGACCAATTGCATTGATTCCAGATGATTTTGTTCCTTTGCTGCAGGGGGTGGTAAATGAAACTTTCGAGGTTTATATTTTTGATAATGTTAGGCATCGCGATCGATGTCAGTATGCCCCGTACGGCGGAAGGGCAAGCAGGAAACGCGGCAGCCGCGCTGAATGGAACAGTCCGAGATCCGACGGGGGCCGTTGTCCCCGATGCCACAATCACGCTTTTGAACACGAAGACCGGATTCAAGAAAGTAACTGCGAGCAACTCTACAGGGAACTACAGTCTTGTTGATATCAGTCCGGGAAGCTACACGGTGACGATTGTGAAAGAGGGCTTTTCCACCGCGAAAGAATCTGAGTTCGTACTTTCCGTCAATCAGACAGCAACCATTAACTTCGATTTGACAGTTGGTACCGCGAGTAGCCGGGTTGAGGTCAAGGCGGGGAGTGTTCAGCTGGAAACATCCACGGCCGAGCTGGGCAGCGTGATCGGCCAGAGTGAGATCAACGCACTGCCCCTAAACGGGCGCAATTTCACAGAACTTCTGTTGCTCGGCCCTGGAATGAGCCCCGCAAACGCTTCGGGAAATGCTGGGGGCGGCGGTATAGGGAATTACCTCGGCACCCTAGTCTTTCCCGCAGTCAATGGTCAAAACAACCGAAGCAACATGTTTCTCTTGGATGGAATTAACAACTATGGCTCAATCCGCGACACTTACGCGGTGCAACCGACGCTGGATGACATAGCTGAATTCAAAGTTCAATCGCACAACGACGAGGCACAGTTTGGACAAGTATTGGGTGGCATCGTAAATGTTGTCACTAAGTCAGGAACGAACCAGTTCCACGGCGCGCTTTGGGAATTCTTCCGGAACGATGCGATGGATGCTGCCAACTTTTTCAATCCAGTCAAAACCCCACTGAATCAAAACCAATTTGGCGGAGCAATCGGTGGGCCAGTGATTTTCCCACACTACGACGGTCGCAATAAATCGTTTTTCTACGTCTCCTACGAAGGGTTTCGGGAAACAAGCGCGTCCAATAATCTTTTTCTGACTCCAACCTCAGAGCAGCTAAATGGCGATTTCAGCAACCTTCAAGGCACACAGCTTTTTAATCCTTATAGCTCGGTGCCAGACCCGACGACCGCAACCGGATATGCCCGTCAACCTTTTATGTGCGATCCTTCGGGCCACGCGCTTCCGGCAAATCCCAACGGCACTCAGACGCCCATATCGGGATCTACTGCCTGCAATATCATTCCGTCGAGCCTGCTAAATTCCACTATGGTCTACTATGCCAAAACTCTATTCCCGGCCCCGATCAACACTGGCAATCCGAATTTCAACGGTCGCGATACGACCCCTTTGACGGTCAGGCAAGACGAAGTTTCCGTTCGATTCGACCAACAGATTGGTACGAACGATCGCATTTTCGTACGTTACACGGGCGCCTGGCAACCTGACACCGCTTCCGGCGGATTCCCGGGTCTCTTAGATGACACACAAACCAACAATTACAATGTCGCGGTGAACTGGTCGCACACCTTTGGTACTAGCTCTGTGCTGCAGCTTACATTTGGTCGCGTTTCAGCGCAGTACAACTCAACGCCGACTTTTACGAATGCGCCTTCTGATTTTTTGCAGAATTCCGGCTTTGCGCCAGCTTTCTACGATCACTCTAATTTTGGAGGTCCGCTAATTCCCTCTGTATTTGTTACCGGCTACCTCGGTGGCAATAATTATGTCGGAAAGCTGCACTACTCGAACATCTGGGAATACCGCGGGGATTATTCAAAGACGATGGGTCGGCATACCTTACGTACTGGTGCGAGCCTAGCCACCGACGGCTGGGAGCAACCATTTTACGGCTCCCAGGATAACTTTGACGCACCCCAAACTGCTGACGGTAATCTTAACGGTGGCGACGCTCTAGCATCGATGATGCTCGGTGTTCCGAGCTACGCGGAAGTCGACAACGTGTATTCCCTACTCCACGGCGGAAAGATCATAGGCATGTATGTTCAGGATCAGTGGAGGGTGACCGACAAACTCACCATCAACTTGGGCCTGCGTTACGACATCACAATCAATCCCCGCCAAGGAAAAGCATCCAATGGGAGCAATATTACAGGTAACTTCGATTTCAGCAATGGGACTTATATACTCCAGAATCCTGCGCCAGCATGCTCGGCGAGCCAAGGAGCGCCATGCATTCCAGGCGGAGCGCTCCCGCCGTTCACGGTGATCGCCAAAAATGGAAAAATTAACAATGATGACTACAGCAACGTTCAACCCAGAATCGGATTTGCCTATAGCCTAACGCCGAGAACAGTAATGCGGGGTTCGTATGGAAAGTTTTACGACAATTGGGCAGGCGTCACCGAAAACCAATCCAATTACACTCAGTCGTGGCCCAATGTTGCGTTCGTGGCTGCACCCAACAACTTGAACCTTGGGCTGCCCACAGGGTTTGCTAATGACCCCCTCAACTTGGGTGCCGGTCCTATTGAGCCGGCCTCATCGCCATTCTCGCCTTTAAATGTCAATTTCTACACGGACCCGAACCTCAAGACTGGATACTCGGATCAATGGAATTTTGGCTTCCAGCAAGAATTGGCCCCCGGCGCAACCGCCACCGTGAATTACGTTGGCTCGCGTAACGGGCATATTGCCAGTGTTGTAACGGCCAACGCGGCGCCCACGCCAGGACCGGGCGATCCTCAACAGAGTGCGCCCTACCCATACATCCTGCCAATGCCATATACGGAGAGTGTCGGATCCAGCACTTACAATGCGCTCCAAGTTTCTTCACAGATTAGGTTGCCTTCTGGGATTGCATCGACTCTCGCCTATACATTTTCGAAGGCGCTTGTCGTCGGTTGTGATGGCGCCTTCGGTGGTTGTGGCATTGAAGACCCTTACAATCTCCAGCAAAGCAAAGGGGTAGCCAGCCACAACCTAGCACACATCTTCGCCGGCAGCTTTGTAGTTCCACTTCCGTTTGGCGGTGGAAGGCGATTTAGCACTGGAAACAGCCTTGTGAATCACATCATCGGCAACTGGCAACTGAACGGCATCGTCTCTTTAACGAGCGGACTGCCGTATGACGTCACGACGGATAACACCATTCCTAACACCAACAATCTTTATGGAGTTGAGCGCGCCGATCTAGTGGGAAATCCCTACTCGCACGGCGACAAGACGCAGCCCCTGAACGTTGCGTCTTTCGTAAATCCGGCTCCATTCACTTTCGGTGATTTGGGGCGAAACAGCCTGCGTTCAGATTGGGGGAGAAATCTGGATCTTTCGCTCTTTCGATCGTTTTCCTTCTCGGAATCCAAGAGATTTGAATTCAGACTCGAAGCTTTCAATGCCACGAATACGCCGGTAATGGGTATTCCTGATAACTACCTTCTAGACCCCAATTTTGGCGTCGTGTCCAATACGGCAAACACGGAACGCCAACTACAGCTGGGTTTTAAGTTTTATTTCTGATCTATTCTTGGACGGCGAAGGCCGTAGAGTGAATGGTACTCTACCGCCAAGCTGCCGAATAACCAGGTCTTTAAGCAGTCCGATCTTTCGATATGTCGAAATTTGACTTATAAAGGCTAACCAAGATGAAACGACGAAAGTTCTGTCGAAAAAGGCGTTAAGTCTTGCCACACAGAAAAAACGGAATCCCGCGGTTTGGACCTTCAGGGTAGGACCGCCGTAGTAGTTGGCGGAAGTCTGGCATTGGCTGGGCGATCGCCCTTGGACTAGCAAGGCTGGGAGCGGATGTCATCTTCTTCGCGCCTGTCAAGTGTTCGGTCGGCACATGCTGGAAATGGGGCACGGCGAATTATTAATGTTACTTCGCTCAGTGCATTCGTTGCGTTGCATGAACTCGCTTGTTACGCAGCAAACAAAGCGGCGGTCCAGTCGCTGACGCGGTCCTAGAGGGCAAGAATTACTCATGAGGACCCGATGAAAAGGTTTGGAAACGCAGAAGAGCTGGTTGGCGCGGCGTCTCTTCTTGCCTCCGAAGCTGTTAGCTTCATGACTGGTTCTGTTGTGATTGTCGATGGCGGCTTTCTCGCCAGCGGGGTCAATCAGTGACTCTAATGTCGAACACAAGGTAGGCAAGCCTTAGTTGCAACCAGTCTGTTAAAGCTAGGTTAGATATTCTCTCCCGAGGTGGCGATGGTTCTTAAATTCGCGAAGTTCGTTTCTCTTTCGGTGCTCCTTGGGCTTCTCGCTTTGTATTCATCAGGTGCGTTCGAAGGAACCCGTGAGGACTCTCCGACCCAATCTGAGAATCCGGAACTCATCGATCAAGTCTGGAGACAGGCAAGTAGCAAGTACGATTCTCAACGCGACGAAGTGCTCAAGCGGGTAGATGCCACGATCCAACAAGGGCCATTTCGCTCTGATTGGCAATCGTTGCAAACCTACGAAATTCCTGGCTGGTACAGAGACGCAAAGTTCGGAATCTTCATCCACTGGGGCATTTACTCCGTTCCTGCGTTCGGCAGTGAATGGTATCCGCGGGACATGTATCGGCCGGGTTCGGAAGAATATAATCATCACATCGCGACCTACGGCACACAGGACAAATTCGGCTACAAGGACTTCATACCTTCCTTTAAGGCAGAAAAGTTCGATCCTGTCTCATGGGCTCGGTTGTTCAAGCGGTCGGGCGCGATGTACGTCGTTCCTGTCTTCGAACACCACGATGGGTTTGCCATGTACGACAGCGGTCTTTCGGACTGGACCGCGGCGAAGATGGGCCCTCACAGGGACTTGATAGGAGAACTCGCCAAGGCCGTACGCGCGGAAGGCTTACACTTGGGCGCGTCTTCTCATCGTGTTGAACACAATTTCTTTTTCGACGGCGGTCGCGCGATCAAATCGGATGTCAACTATCCTCAGAACGCCGCATTTTACGGCCCCGCCCATACCTGGTTAAAGGCTGAAAACGGAACTCCCTTGGGAAATGACTTTACGTTTGTTTCCAGCGCCTGGACTGACGACTGGCTGGCGCGCTCCGCCGAGATCGTGCAGAAATATCATCCTGAGATCATGTGGTTCGATTGGTGGATCGGACAGCCGTCGATTCGAGACTCACTCACCAGATTCGCTGCCTTCTATTACAACGATTCTCTGAAATACTCCGGTACTGTCGGCGTCATCAACTACAAATACTTTGCAATGGATGAACATTCCGCCGTTCTCGACCTCGAGCGCGGTCAACTCTCAAGCATTCGCCCGCTCGCTTGGCAGACGGATACGTCCGTTAGCAATAAATCGTGGGGTTACATCGAAAACGACACTTTCAAATCCCCGACGTTCATCATTCATCAGCTAGTTGACATCGTCAGCAAGAATGGAAATCTGCTCCTTAATATTGGCCCGCGGTCGGATGGCACGATTCCTGAAAGCGTTCAGGCCATATTGCTGGATCTGGGAGCTTGGCTAAAAGTGAACGGGGAAGCAATCTATGGGACTCGCCCGTGGGTCATTTTCGGTGAAGGCCCGACACGGGTTGTTGATGGAGCGTTTCACGATACGGCGACCCTAAACTACACAGCGGAGGACTTTCGATTCACGGAGAAGAACGGGAAGTTGTATGCAATCGAACTGGGGTGGCCGGCCAATCATCTGGCCGTTATCCGCTCGGTAGTTCCAGCTAATTTGAAGGATGGAGAACAAGTCCGCTTGGTGCGCCTTCTTGGTTCCGAAGGCGATCTAAGGTTTCAGCAGCTTCCCGACGGTTTGCACGTGAGTTTGCCCAATCAATCAACCGGAAAGCACGCCTACGTATTGCGCATCGAATTTGCGGGTTCGCACTAAAGCAAGCGACGCTTTGCTTTGTCCGCGCTAGCTGAAATGAGAATCAATCCAGTTCAGAACCGTTTGCCATGCGACTTGGAATCTGCCGTTTTTATAGCAATGTCCATCGGTTTCGGGCTCTGCTGCCGAATGAATATCACTAGGTCTGTACCATCCAAATTCGTTACGATTCCAACGCGAACCGTTCCGGCCGGCAGTGTCTTTCCATCGATCGTCACTTGCGCCGTCTCAGCATTCCAGTTTTTCACCAGCACCGCAGGATTCAGGAGCGAAGAATCTTGTGGAGGCGTGAGTTTCAGGTTCAGTTGAGCAGCATCGGAAGCAGTGCGCTTAACCACGAATGCGCGCTCCGCAGCATCGTAGCCTTTGCTCTCAAATCCAGCGCCTCTCACTTCCGCGACAGCCGGATGCAACCAAGACTTGGCCAGCGCCGCCAGTTCGGCCGGAGGTCGTTTCGTCAACCCATCCATCAAAATCTTGGTGATCGAATCTTCTGCATGTGAGTATTCCGGCCACTTAATGTGCGACAAAGAAGAATGCGAGGGGCGATCAGGCGCAACAGCGCAACGGCCGCTGGAATCAATTAACCCCACTGGCCAATGGTTCCACCATTCAAAGGTCGAACGCGTATCCTCCCCGCTGTACGTGTCAAACGACGCTGGCTGAGGTGCCACCTGAAATGGTTTCCAGTCGGACTTAAGATTGATCACCTGAATGTTTGCATTGGCCGGACCGTCCAGCGCCTTCGGCGGATGCGGCAACCACGAATAAGTAGCAGTCTGTCCCGCCATGTTGACAAGCGTCAGGGCACCATCCTGAATATTGTCCTCTGGCCGCGTTCCCGGGCCGTTCACGATAATCGTTTCTTGCCATTCGTGCCACATGCCGGAAGTTTGAATACTGTCGCTGTGATGCAGAACCTGTTTTCGAATCGCCACGCCGTCGGGATACACCGTGTAATATTCATCGGCCCAATCGAACCACCCGCTCAGTGGATCTTCGTGTGCGCCACGAGACAGAACGTCAGTGAGTGCATACCGCCAATGCACCACGGCGCGGGCAGAGCTGCTTTCCAGGATATTCACTCGCGAGTAGCGCGTCTGTTTATCAGACATCGGCTCGGCATCATAGACGTTCGAACCTCCGTACCCGCTTTCCAAAAATTCATCCGTGTACCATTTGCCATTCTCAGTCACCCAGGCCGGGATGTAGTTGAATCCGTGCCAAAAAACCAGCCGGATAGGCGCGTCATCGAAGCGCACTACCACGTCCGCTTCCGGACCTAGCCTCCACAAACGGTCCCAAGTCTCTTCAAATTTCAAGGTCGCAGAATAGGCCCCGAACGACCCTGTGCCAGAAGGGCCGGCAGGCAACAGCGGCCAACTCAGTACTTCTCCTTTTGGTGGGTTAGCCTGCGCAAAGGTTGATTCGATTTCGTTTGGGTCGAGACCGCGATTATAGATACTGACATCGTCCATCAACCCGTCAAACGAGTACCATGTCGTTATCTTCGGGTGAATGTAACAATAGGGAAGTACGGCGTCTCGAATGCGGCCGATGATTAGATCAACCGGATGTGTCGGCGGCTGAAGTTTTCCTGCGGCATTCAAGTGGCCTGCTTGCTTGCCGTCAATGTAAAGCGATAAGCCGAGCGCGGGATCATACGTTCCAGCGACAAAAGACCACTTCTTCAGTGGAATCGCCGAGTCAGAGGTCACCGTCTGCCAGCGATCTCCAGCTTCCACCGACATTCCGATATGTCCCTCGGCGTCTACACCGAAGTAATAGCCCCCTTGCTGCTGATCCTGATAGTCCACGATAGGCACCCAATTCCAAGGATAAGTGCTGGGCGCAATCCACGCTGAAACTCCGATGGAGCTCCCCATAACGGGAGCCTGTCTTGCGAGTCGCGTCACACTCGTAGTGTATCCGTCGAATCGCAGTGCTTTGCCAGACACGCCCTGAGCATAGACGAAGTATCCGTTCACGTTGTCTTCAAGTCTACTGATGCCGTCTATGGTCCTGGCCCCATTCGACTGATCGAAATCCCATTGGGCAACGGGGCCGCTTCCCTGACCTGCAGCCAGCCCAACGAGCAAAAAGAGCGGAAATACCGCACTGAACATCCGGAGCAGATTATTCTTCATGGTGAGGGCATCCTTGTGCAGTGAAAATTGGTGACACGTTAACAATTGGTTCAGCCAAAGTTTTCGTTGAGAACCATGATGCTAGGATGCTGCCCGGATGCTTGTCAATGGCTGAAGCTTGGAGCAGAGGCGTGTTCACCGGCTTTGCGGTCTCGTAAGGAGGTGCCCGTGTTTTTCGGGGCGGCCGGCAACAGCTTACGTTCAGGCCTTGGCTGAAAAAACAACCGAACAGGTAGTTCGTCTGTGGCCTGCGAATATCAGATTCCGATAATCACCGCTCATCGGCGCTTGAGCGGTGGAACCCAAATCTGATTGGCTGATTGGCTGATTGGCGGTGATTTTGTGGGAGGCGCCATGGATCTTGGGCAACTTCTCTTCCGTCCCACACCCTCACTCTGTCGCACACCGCGTTCCAATCTTTACCCTTGTGGAGCATCCACTCCCCCAGGTGGAGGTGCCCACGGAATGGCTGGCTATCACCCCGCTATGACGGCGCCTGCGGAAGGTGCGATCGCCAGTAAGGCAGTATTTTATAGATGCGTGGAGATGACCAGGATAACTTGAAACAACGATGGCGACTCTGCACTGGCGATCTCTTGCTCTTCTGGTGCTAATCGCAGCGATTTCCGGAATTTCACCAGCACAGAAATGTACCCCCTTCCCCGGATCGAGGCGAAAGCATTGGGGGTTCCGCGACTCGCGGTCGATGACGCGAAGGTATATTCCCTGGCGGAATTAGTGGATTTTGCGGAGCGCAATAATCCAGAGACTCGCGCGGCCTGGGAAGGCGCGAAAAACAGAGGAGCCGCGCTGCACATCGCACAAAGCGAATTGTCGAAAAGGCCACGCGCGAGTCGTCCAGGAGCGGCCTTCCCATGCTCGGCGACAAGTTTGGGGGTTAAAGGCTGAGTATTACGCCCATGAGCCAAGTGGGATTCGCGGCATGCGCGGTAGACCCTGAATTGTCGGCTACATGGAAGTCATCCCGGAACGACGTCCGAAGTTGGGGAAATGCTGAACAGCGCGTGTTTTTGCCATAGCTTCGACTGTCATAAAAATGTAGTACTAATTGTAATGAATCGAGGCAAAATGCGAACGAAAGGTGAATAAAGAAGGAGAAAGTGATTCATCGGGTTTAGTCGCAACTTGCTGATTTCCTTCGATTAGGGCCAACTTCGGCAAGTTTTGATGAAGTTGGTTGTTCGGCTGTTATCCGAAGGGTTGGCCTGGGTAAGAACTAATGATGATTTCCACCAGGACGCCGAAGGGCACTTGTCAAAACTTGTCCATCTTTGCTCGGACCAAGAACCAATAAGTGACGCCAGGACAG
Organism: Candidatus Acidiferrales bacterium; assembly: GCA_963795535.1. Lineage (GTDB taxonomy): Bacteria > Acidobacteriota > Terriglobia > Acidiferrales > UBA7541 > Acidiferrum. Next base: position 580,574 of record CAWCIG010000013.1, on the reverse strand, counting down.
CGACTTATGTGATTTTATCCATTGGTTCGGGACCAGGAGGTCGGTGGTTCAAATCCACTCGCCCCGACCACTCTTTTAGGGGGTCAGCGACTTATATCACACGAAAATCGGAAGAGCGTCTGATCGGAAACCAAGCGTTCTTGTCTCATATCCGTTAGCCGCGAGCGCCCTTTCTCCTTTGAGTTCATGGGCTAGCTATAGCTGGCAATAGGAGGCTTGCCTTACTGGGAGTCCGATTCTCGGGAGATTAGGTACAAGATCGCAGTTCTTGGAAGAAAAATCAAATTCCAAAGTCCTGTGGTTTATCAACATCTGTGGTTTTGTTTTGTCTGTGGTTTTGTTTGGAAGTTCACGGCGCTGTTCCAACCAAAACTTAGCTTGCGGGTTAAAAGTGAGGCAAGCTGAGCTCGGCGGAGTAATGGCCTCGTGAAAGCGCACCTGGTTTTCCGAAGCCTTATTCGCTGTATTCGCCCATTCGGCTTTGGCAGATCGAATGTTTGTGGCACACTGGCTGAAAGCGATCGATGGACGGAAACGTCGGATGAAGACGAAGCCACGCAGCAAGGCAGATCCAATCGAGCGGCAGATCGAGTCCGCCTTCCGCCCTGGGACGTTCATTCGCGATGGTGAGTGCTTCTCGTTTGTGAGCGGGCTTGAAGAGGTCGCCGCCGCAATCGATACGCTCGTTGCAACCGAGCCCGTTCGCGCCGTCGCGCTGTATGAGACTTTTCTTGCGGGCTGCCATGCCAAGGCCGATGAACTCGATGACTCCAGCGGCAGCTTCGGGCAATTCGCTCGGGACCTCATCTGCAAGTGGATCAAGTCCCGTCCGGCCACTGGCGCCGACCCGCACAAGACCGTTACCACCCTGCTCGTGTGGATGGAAGACGGCCCATTCGCCTTTTGCTATCGAATTGAAAAAGATACTGCAGCAGCTTTCGACAAGGCAGGATTGGCAGCGTTCGAGAAGCAGATCCGCGAACGCTTTGACGCTGCGTCGGTGGACCCGTCGAGTTGGACGTACCGGCGGACGGCCGAGATCCTACGCGAGATCTATATCGCGCAAGAGGACATCCAGGCGTATATCGGGCTGGCTGAGCAGACGGAACTTAAGCCGGAAGACTGTCTGGTGATCGCCAAGGTGCTCGTTCCGTGGCAGCCGAATCAGGCTCTGGGTTGGGTCGAGCGCGGGCGCGCCCTTGACCGGGAGAAGCAGTTTCGGTCCGCGGCGGCTCACGATTTGGACAAGCTCCACCGCGAGCTGCTGAGCAAACTCGGTCGAGCGGATGAAGCGCTGGAGGGGGCTTGGGGCGATTTTCGGAAGCACCCCTCGAAATTCACCTATGACGATCTCATGAAGTTTGTGCCCACGACCGAGCGCAGAGCGTGGCACGAGAAGGCTCTGAATGCGGCGAGTGGAGCGGACCTGCACTGGCTGCTCGAATTATTCACCGAAATGAAGGAAATGGAGCGGCTGGCGGACCTGGTGCGCAGGTCTTCGGACGAGGCTCTCGAAAAGGTGAGCCACTTTGCCACAGACCCTGCCGCTAAGCGGTTGGAGAAGAGCCATCCGGGACTTGCCGCGCGGCTTTGGCGTGCCCAGGGCATGCGTATCGTTAATGCCAAGAAGAGCAAATACTACAACGCCGCGCTCCTCAAATTTCGAGCGGGCCCGAGACTGCTATCAGCGGGCGGAACTGGCGACCGAATGGGAGCAAACTGTGCATTGGGTTTGGGCATCGCATTACCGCAAGACCGGCTTCATCAGTGGATTTCAGGCGTTGGCTGCCGACTCAAAACGCAACGAACGACCTCCGTTCTTAGAGCGCGCGAAGACGCGATGGGGCGAGCAGCACGGGAGAAATGCTTGTTGAGAACACCGAAACAGCACGATCCGGTCTCCCCGGGCGAAATTGGCAGGAACGAACCGACGACACTGTAGTGGCGATCAACCTGGCTGGTCCGGTTGTCGCGACTTGCCCCCACGCTTTGAGGCCCAAAAACTCTGATGGCCGATAAATCTGAAGTTGTATGGGGTCGTCGAGTGACGGAGTTGTGGCCAATGGGCTTTTTTGAGACGGAGGAAGACGGTGTACTCGGCGAAATGGCAAAAGCACTTCGGGATCGCGAGGAAGCTCTTTTGAAGAAAATCACAGTGGCAAATTACCGGCAGGATCCGTACTACGCTCCGATTGTGAGAGCGGTTGAGGGTCTTCTTCGAGAAAAGGGATTCGTTGCCCCGGTGGAACTCTTTATCCGGATGAACCTGCTTTCCCCGGAATCGGCCGAGGATTGGAGACGTGGCCAAATATCCTATCTCGAGAGGGTCATACGCTGCAATCTAAGCAAGGCCAGCCGAATCTTACGTATTTTGCGGATGCATGCGCACGATTTGGATCTCAAACCCTCGCTCACCGTCTATAAACGATGGACCAAGGGCTCTCGTCCTCTCTTACGGTTTTCTAAGACAGGCGACCACAATGTTGAAGAGGCTTACGCTCGTCACTTTGTGTCTCCACGTAAAAAGGGCTGTCCATTTGAAGCAGGATTCTGCGGAGATCTCGCAAGCATGGGGAGCCAGCACGCGACGAGAAATTCAGGAAGGCCAAGTCCAGAGGTCGTGCAAGCCGGTGCAAGCGACGCTTGCCCATGCAAAGGGCGGGAGAAAAGTTGCAACGTTGCTGCATCGATGAGAGTCTGATCCACGACGGCCACATGTGGAGCGTTGCCTAACATTCGGGATCACTCGGATGACGGCTCTGTCGAGGTCGTTGTCTGGATGCCATACGAACGAGGGCTGCACTCTTCTTCGGGTGCTTGAGCGGATGCCGATTGTTTCGAAGGAGCACCACGAAATGCATTTTGGAAACCTTATGCGATCGTTTTGTGCCCCTAGGAAAACTTCTCCGAAGGTTCTCCCCTCGGTTTGCCTGAGCTGCAAAATAAAATGCCGCTCGCAGGCGGGCAAGAGAAATCACCACCTCTACCATGACCCAACGACATAATAGAAAGGCGGCCGCAAAGGTCCGCGTCGAAAGCAATGAATTGCATGCCAGTGGCCGTGAGCCACTCGAGACGGAGAGTTTATTTGCCGCGGAAGCGGCCTATGCGGATAGCATCTTTCGCACTGCACTCGGCGACAGCCAGGGTTGCATCGACGCGCTCCGGCGTTCAATGGAGTGTATGCCAACCTATGCTCCGGCTCTTCTGTCCTTTGGCACAGTCGAGTACCAGCAGGGTCATCAGGCAAAGGGGTGGAATCTCTTTATGAAACTTTTTGAGCTGCCTGATGACACAAAGGATCTATGCGTGATCATCGATAAGGCCGGCGATTTCCTGATTCAGTTAGGTCGATATGAAGACGGTCTCGCGCTCTACAGGCGTGCGGCGACCCGTTTTCCAGGCACATCGGATCTTCACCAGGGTTTGGGTTGCTGTGCCGGGCACCAAGGCTTGTACAGCGAAGCTATATCGGCGTCACGCGTTGCGCTCGCACTGGAACCCGACAATCAGAAGTTTGTCAATGATTTGGGCTGGTCGCTATACCAAGCTGGCAGCATCGAAGAAGCCCGGACTATGTTGGAACGCGCTGTTTCGATGGACAAAAATGACAAACTGGCGGCCGAAAACCTTCGTTATCTGAATGAGCAGCGGTAAGCACGATCATCGCCGTCGAGCTGCTCGATGAAGTTCATGGCGCGCTTACCCCGTTCGAACTCATTCAGTTGGGGCCGGATCGTGTGTCGTCGTTTGGAAAACAGGTCGCAGGTTGAAGCGCATCATCCTTTATCTCATATAATCCTTCCAGAGGGTGGTCGCGCTCAATCTGGGTAGGAGGTCAACACGCGGCGTCGTCCGTACCAAAAAGTCCCTGCACATTGAAATTGTTGCATTTATACGAGATCCCTAAAGTTGGCGACCTGCATCAATTTTGCCCACGCAAAGCCGTCTGATCAAAAGAGATTTCCAAACGCCCACGCCCTCGCATCAGAATACAGAATGAGCTGTGTGCACCCCTTAGCGATACGAAGTTGAGTTTTCTGTAGAACGCCCACCTCTCGAGGTCCCGGACGTCATCCACCGAGCACGGCTTACTTCACACATGGGCGGTCAACTGCGTTTTTGGGATGGCACCCAGGTTGATTTAGCTGCGGCGCCCAATTCTCATAAAGTGACTAGACATCTGACTAGTCTGTATAATGGCGAAGAGATAGGAGGTGGCAAGTCCAAGATGCGAAAGCTCGCTCCAGCGAGTTCCTCAACGCCACCATCAAAAAGGGCCCCCAGGTCGTGACACGGCGGGGCGTTGAGACGGCCGTTTTAGTTCCCATCGAGGAATGGCGGCGTCTAAAACAGAGCTCTCGCCCGAACGTAAAATCCTTGCTTCTCGAACCTGGGGCTCGTTTTGAAAAGCTCATTCTTGAGCGAGGGCATCTTAAACGTCGCCCGCCTGATGGATTTCAAGTGACCAAGTATCTGTTAGACACAAATGTTGTTTCCGAGCTGCGCAAGCCCAAACCGCATGGCGCAGTTATCGCATGGATCGGCGGATTGCGCGACGATCAGCTCTATATTTCCGCAGTCATGATTGGCGAATTGCAGAGGGAAATTGAGCGGACGCGTAGGCAGAATACGCAAAAAGCCCTCGAAATCAACAACTGGGTAGATCAGCTAGAAATGTCCAACAATGTTATTGCCATGGACTCCCTATGCTTTCGCGAATGGGCTAGGCTAATGGAGGGGAAATCAGACCACCTCCTAGAAGATGCAATGATTGCTGCAACTGCTCGCGTGCACGCCCTGACAGTTGCAACGCGTGATGAGAACGACTTCCCCTCCTCGCTGTGGAGCTGATCAACCCGTTTCGGGCGAGACCCTAAGTGCGGTCATTAGCAGGAGCGGTTGGGACTGTTGGACAAAATGCCAACTGGATCGACGCGACTTGTCCAAACTTGTCAATCTGAGAGCGGCCCATGGTCCCCGTCGGAAATTGCTGGCTCTGCATGCCAACGACCATGCCATCGATTGACTGCCCTGCACAAGCTGTTTTAGGTTGCGTTTAGAACGCTCTGGTCCTGGTGGGCGAAGCCTCTCTTGGTCTACTACCGACCCGCTTCGGAACTTCTCCTCGCGCTTTCGGATGAACGCACGGATTGCATCAGGGCTCAGCAACCATTTGTGTCCGATGACGATGTAGGCTAGCTCTCTCGATCTGCAAAGTTCACGCACCGCAAAGACTGTTGTGTTCATCAGCTTCGTAGATTGACCAGAGGCGGAGGAGGCGTTGTCTTCTTCGTTTTTAGCGGCATGTCTTCTACCAATCGCTTCAACAAATACTTGTCAACATGGATGGGCTTAATTCACCACGTAATGTTACACGGCTCCTCTATATGTTATTCATTTCAAATGTGCTCTTAATTCTGGAGAGGCACAGCGCCTATTTCGATCCTTCGTACGGATTCGACAAACCCGCTAGCGTCGACCTACGACTGGCACGCCGGCGCATGCGTGTCATCAGCGTGACATGTCCTGCAAGATGCGGGGATGCGGGGACTGATGGTTGCGCCTTTTTGGCCAGGTGGCTATTCTGAAAGCCTCCATGCGTACTAACCAGCAGCTTGGATTCCTCGCGGAATTCGAAACCTCTCGGCCGTCAAACCCACTCTTTTGTCACCAGGAGTTTCTGGAAAAGCTGGCTGAGCATGGCAGGGATGCACTTGGGAGGCGAGCCGCCTTTCTGATGCTACGTCTGTCGGTCGATGCCCGCCGCCTGCACTACAAGGCGACAGCGGGTATCAACCGCGGCTGGCGCCGCTCACGGCTCTGTGGCAGCCAGGGCAGTCACTTCTACGCCTGGTGGGCTCCCAAGAATGCACTTCCGCTGAAAGAGTCGGGCGAGTTTTCCGACGTCCCCGACGGAGCGGTCTTTCTGCGCGACATCCGCCATCATGATGATCATTCTGCGTTGACGCCGCAGTCGTTCAACACCCACTATATGCCGGTGACGGTCCGTGATCTGAGGCGCGAGGAATATGCGCCTCTGCCCTGGACGCAACCACAGGAGCGGTTTGCTTCGGCCCGCCAACCGGTGCGACTTCTCAAGGGTCATCCCGGTTCGGGCAAGACCAGCACTCTTTGGCACGCAGCCGATTCGGCTACCACGGAGCACGGGCTCTACGTGACGTATTCCCAGGATCTGGCTGCGCTGGCCCGCGAGTACTTCGATCGCTTCTGTTCCTCACACAAGCGCTTTACTGTGCTGACGTTTCCCCATCTGGTCCGGCAGATATTCGGGTCGAATGCCCAAGTGGTTGCCGAATGCGAAGCCCGGCAGCGCTTCGTGCGCGACTTGGCACCTTTTACCCGGATCCTCGGCGCTTGGACACATTCCCAGACGGCTCTGTACGACGAATTGCACGCGCATCTGGCTGGGGATGCCCTTCCGGTCGCCATCGGCCGTTTCGTTGCTTGTAAGAATGCGCGCGTCACGGACCAAGCGTATCGGGAACGGCGCACGCGATCACTGGGTCAAGCAGCGGTAACAGCCGCACTGGAGATCGCACGCCGCCTGGAACACTCGAATTCCATCCCTCTTGCCGAACGCTATTTCCCAGAATTGGCACTCGCCTGGAAGACCGTCGAAAAACTACGCAGCGACACCATCGGCAGCCGGCCAGGCGCTAATCCCGGGCTGTTCGATTACGACTGCATTGCTGTCGATGAATGCCAGGACCTGACGCCCATCGAGGCTTGGCTCATAGTGGAACTTGCCTCCAGGGCTAGAGGGAAGCGTCGTGCAGCCGTGCCTTTGTTGATGGCAGGCGATGAGGCACAGACCGTGCGTCCAACTGACTTCGAATGGGGTTGGTTGAGCGATCTATTGCATGCGCAAGTCGGTACACCGACAGACTACAAGCTCTCCGCAAATCTACGTAGTCCGCGCCGCATCGCGACGCTGGTAAATCGTGTTTGGGACCTTTACTCTCACGTGGAGAAGCAGGAGCGGCCCAGCGGTGCTGGCTACGCGGAGATAGAAGATGATGCCACCGACCAGATCCTCTACTGCACGGCCACACCCGGCCCCGAGCTGGACGAATTGCTGACCTCGCTTTCCATACGCGAGGGAATGGCCCTCATCACTCTGGGAGACACGGTTCCCACCTACGTCCCAGAAGCGGCCCGCAAAGCCGTACTTACGGTTTCCGAGGCGAAGGGACTGGACTTCCACTCCGTGTGCGTGCTGGATGCCGGTCGTCATATCGAGCGTGTTCAGCGCCAGGATTGGCGCCACCGGGCCGACTCCGACATTGAAGATCTGCAGAAGCGCCTGGCAATCGACCAGTTACGTGTGGCCGTCAGCCGTCCCGCGGAACGGCTGATCTGGCTCGACGTCGATCCGACTGACCAAATTGTCCGCCAGAGTATCGCGTTTCTCAATGGCGGGCCGGTGGAAAGCGGCGTGTCATCCTGTGTCCCTGCTGCTCTGCTTAAGACCCTCGAGGAAGATGAATTGGATCTGGAAGAGCGCGTACAACGTTGCCAAGCTGATGCCCGACAGTATCTACAGGTGAAGCCTGAAATCGCCTGGTCACGTGCGCAACAGGCCGTTACCCTGCTTGGACCGCTTAGTTCCCCAGTTGCGGTGACAGACGAGGCGACGCGCCATGCCGTTTATCTCACGCTGGCAGAAATATGCTGTACCCTGGGCATTCGCAATACACGGCTCGCTCCTGAGTTGGGCAAGCCGGATCCGTTCTACGAGGCATGCCGAGCTGCATACAGTGCGTGCTCCTACGGGTTGGCCGCGATCATCAATGCCGTCGGGCGAGTTCATCGTGCGGGCAATGAGAGTCGGCTCCAGACGCTGGTGCAACTAGCCCAGGTTCTTCCCAAGGGAAAGGATGAGATCGAACCTTGGCTTCTAATGGAGATCGCCCCAAAAACCAACACCTGGCTAGAAGAACTGGAGTCGGGCCTCTTGGATAGCCATAACGCAGAGATGCTGTTCGATCTGCTGCCGCCTTTGTATGAAGTTCTAGATCTTCCGGATCGGCTTGGCCGCGTGCAACGAATACGGCAGAGCGCGATCCAGATGCTCATCAAAGACCGGAAGTTTGCAGCCGCTCTGGCGGCGCTGGGCACGCTGGCGGAGCGCCCATCAAAGCTGGAGGCAATTTGTCTGGAGGGTATGGGCGATTTTCGTGGAGCGGCGCAGTGTCATATGGCTGTAGGAAATCTCAAAGAAGCCTTGACCTGCTATCGCTCGGTGCCTGATCTGGAAGTGGCCCTCAAGTTGGTAGACGAGGTTGGCGAATACCCCGCGGCAGAATCTTTGCGGTGGATCTCCAAGCTGCAACAATTGGTGGCGGAACGGCCAGAGAAGTTCACCAAGATGGTGACGCCAGCGGAAAAGAAACTGCTGGAAGAGTTGTTGGAGAAGGCGCTGGGAGTCAGCCGGCGCAAAGCGACTCCGCGCAAGGGGATCAAGAAAGCCCCAGCTCGTAAGGGAGTTCAACGGAAAACCAGACATGATACGAATCCTTATTTCTGAGTTTGGCATGTGGCGGCTAAATGGGGTAACGCAAGCGATGCTGCGATGGAACACAACCAGGGTTTTCAGCAAACCGGAAACGCACGCGTTGCCTCTGTTATTAACCCCGACCATGTTTCGCATCCTCGGGGTGTGCTTCGGAATGCTCGTCCGCCTCTTTCGAAGGCGACGAAACCTGTTTCTCGAGATTCTCGCTCTGCGTCAACAACTCGCGCCGCCAAGTGGCCAACAACGAGGAGTACAAACCTTCCCGACGAAGGAGAGCACCGACTCCACCGCGTGTTGCCGCAACGGCTTCGGCTTCTTCGAGGATGCGTTGCTTATATTCTGCGGTGGTACGCCGCTTGGCTTTGGCTACCACCTCAGGATCCGGCCACGAAGCTGCCCCCGAATCGGCGCCCGCTTTGGCTGCCGCTGCACTGCGCTGCGGCTCGCCAGGAGGCGAGCCTTCGCTTCGTTCCGCGGCAGCCAAACCCCCAGAAGAAGGGACAACACCAAGAGAATTCCCGCTCATCTCTGATCTCTGCTTTCTCGCCCTTCTGCTCATTAATTAAGAGTACTAAACCTGTCTCAGAGATGTTGCCACGGAGGGATCTCCACGACTTAGTGAACGGGGCTTCGCTGGCAGGTAACAATTACACGTGAGCCTAGCTTTGCGACTCCTTGCTTTGGCGGTTTCTTTCCCGCGAAATGAAAGAAGTCGCAAGGCTACCTCACAAAAGCGGCCAGATATTGGCTATGACTAAGATTGGGAAAGCATTCTCTGCTTTTTAGAGGTAATGCTGGCCTGGTTGATCCGTTGATTAGTCTCTGTAGTGCTTTGAATTGGATCCCGGTCAGATCCTGACAAACTAACTTGCACCTGCTTTTGAACTCATGTTCGCCGGGCATCAGCGGAGATTGGAGACGGCGAGGGAAGCGCAGAAGAACCGCCGCCAGCAAAAAGGAGCACGGTATGAAGAGCCAACGGATGTTCATATTGACACAAGGCGGTGACCGATGAAGGCGATTGTGGCGGCGGATCAGGCTGCGGGAATGACCGGGGTGAAGCTGGTGCAGCGGCCCGAGCCGCAGGCGGCGATAAACGACGTCGTTGTTCAGATTCATGCGTCGGCATTCACCGGGGATGAGCTGACGTGGCCCTCGACCTGGACGGATCGCGTCGGCCGTGACCGGACGCCTTCAATCCCCGGACACGAATTGGCCGGAGTGGTCACCACTCTCGGCTATGGCACGACGGGGCTGTCGGTGGGACAGCGGGTGTTCGGCCTCACGGACTGGTATCGCGACGGCACGCTGGCGGAGTATGTGGCCGTCGAGGCACGCAACCTCACACCGCTGCCGGGCGACGTTGACTTCACGGTTGGCGCGGCCCTCGTGATGCCGGGCCTAACCGCGTGGCAGGGGCTGTTCGAGCACGGCCGCCTTCACGCGGGGCAGAGCGTCCTCGTGCACGGTGCGGCCGGCGTAGTCGGTTCGATGGCGAGCCAGCTCGCACGTGAGACGGGCGCATACGTCATCGGCACGGGGCGCGCTGGCCGCCGTCAGACGGCTCTCGACTTCGGCGCACAGGAGTTCGTCGACCTCGATAACGACGCCCTAGAAGATGTCGGCAAGGTCGATCTGGTTTTCGATGTCCTCGGCGGCGACATCGCGAAGCGGTCTGCGGGCGTGATTCGCGCCGGAGGAACGCTGGTGACCATCACCGGCCCAACCGAGGCGCGGCCCGCTGACGGCGTGACTGTCGATTTCGTCGTCGTACACGATCGCGCCCAATTGAGTGAGGTCGTGCAGCGCGCCCGGACTGGTCGGCTGCGGACAAACATCGGTAACGTGGCTGCCCTCGACGATGCCGTCGCCGCCTTCAACCGGACCGAACGGATCAAGGGAAAGACGATCATCCGCGTTCGTCCGTGAGGACTCGGGGATTGCCTAACGCTTACGAAGGTGCAATTCACGCGCCGAAGGAGAGTTTATATGGCCAAAAGGAGAGTCTATATGTCGAACAAGATTACGCCGACCGTTTTCTATCGTACGCTTAACGTGGAGGGGCTGGAAATCTTCTATCGAGAAGCCGGTCCCCGGGATGCTCCCACCGTTCTGCCTGGTCGTCAAAAAGTGACATTTTGTAAAAGTTTCGACGCACTGCGAGAATAGTTCAGAACCCGCATAAACACTTGGGATTCAGCTTATCTCTTCCGGGGTGAAGTCTAAGTAGAGTATGCCCATAGAGGGTGTAGTGAGGGGAAGAGAGACAGAACAGACAGAGAATAGACAAAGGATGGCCGGGAGGGGGAATGGCAGAATCCAGCAACGACACAGTCATCAATAACAGTAGACGAACACCCTGGAAAGGTTTTGCACGTTTCCAATTGCCACTGCTTCCTTTTTCTAAGTTGCTTAGAGATCGCAGTACATTTGCTGCTGAGTTGTATTCTGCTTTGTTTGCAGTGGCCGCGCGACAGGCATTGCTCATTGCTCCTTCTCCGCACAAGAAAGAACTGACAATCAATCCAGCTTGAGCCCCATACGAAGTCACGTTCCACATGAAAGCTGAAAGACATTACCGCGAGCACAGCCGCTACTAAGAACTGAGAGAATGTCACTAAGGCCGTTGCGAACGTTCCGTATTGTTGCGCAGAAAACTCACCAGCGCGCTGCAGACTGGATCCGGTTGCTCCTGCTGCAGCCAATGACCGGCGCCATCAAGCAGAGCGTATTCCTGCATTCGCGTGCAAGCGCGAGATCTCATCACATCGACGGCGCCCGGAGTCATGTACACTGCCCAGTCACTTTTTCCACCAAAGAAAGCCGATGGCACATCTATGGTGCGCCCGGCGAAGAGCCGAAACTGGGCAATCAATGAGGGGTCGACGAAGACTCGATAAAAGTTCAGGGCACCTTGAAATCCGGTCCGCCCCCACTCGCTTACATAAACGTCGAGCTCCGTTTCTGTGAGCCATGGAGTGGCCCCGATATCGACCGGCGAGGGAGCTAAAGCCGCGACAGTCTCCGCCATCCCCTTGCTTTGATCCATGATGTAGTAACCGGCTATCTGTGCCAGCTCGGCAGCTGAAGCGTTTTTGAGTGGGATTGGCTTATTTCCCTTCCAGTCTGCACTCTTGAGATAAAAATAACCCCACAGAAAATCGTGCAGGCCCTGCAGGGGATGGTGCAGATTATCGTTGGCTTCCCTTGACGCATAGTAGTGCTGGTAAAACTTGCGCGGCGGGTGGAGCGCAGCAAGCTGAGCACGTATATTGTTAGCAGAATCTTCTGCGGCTTCCTCGGTCTGTGATCGATTTGCGCTGTTGAAGGGCAACGCCGGAGTGCCGGTAAAGGGGACACTCATTAATACGACTGAGCGGAATACATCGGGACGGATCAATGCACACCAGGCAGCTATAAAGGATCCGACATCATGGCCGACGACTGCGGCGACGCTACGATAGCCGAACGCCTCGACCAAAGCCAAGGCATCTCGGGCCATCGTCAACAGGCTGAACGCTCCAAGATCAACATCATAGGCATCATCCCAGCCGCTGGTGCGGCCGTACCCCCGTTGATCGGGGGCAATGACGTGATAGCCTGCCGCAGCTAAGGGCACCATGATCTTGCGCCAGCAGTAACACAGATCTGGGAATCCATGCAGAAGCAGTACGAGCGGTCGATCGGGCTCGTCGAAACCCGCCTCAAGCACATGCATGGAAAGCCCGTTAATGTTGAACACTATGCGGGAGCGGATGCCAGGCGCTAACGTTCCATTGCCATACGGAGGCAGGGTTACCGGATCAAACTCGCTCGCGTAGGAGGTAAACGATTGTGCAGGACGCGGAGCACACGCGATACTTAGTGCCGCTGCTCCGATTAAGAATTTGCGCCTCGAGGCGCCGCTCGACGTAACAGTCCTAATTGACATATGTCGGTACCTCACTGAGTGGTCGTTGAACCCTAGACGGCATTGAACTCCTGATTGCTGGATATTTGTGCCTTGGATAGTCACTCCGTGGCGAGGGAAGCCGGCCTTATGTGTGCCGGCTTCGGAGTCCGAGCTACTTCGAGACCGCACGTGCGGCACTCTCAATCACATCTGCAACTTCCTTTGGATGCGAGACGTAGACTGAGTGACTCGCGCCTGCCACTTCGACCGTGTGGCTGTTGGCCCGCTTGGCATACCAACGTTCCAAATCCGGGTTGATGGTTCGATCGTTCCCCGCCACTACCATCCAGCTCGGTTTGGTTCTCCAGGCTGCCGTGGTGATCGTCGCTGAGAAATTGTCTGCAAAGTTGAGCACCTGCGAGCGCGCCATGAGTGCGGCCCGGTCAGCGGGAAGGTCAGCTGCGAACAATTCATGGAATTGCGTCGGGTCGATATAGGTGAAACCGTCCGACGTTTTCTTTATGGCGCCCGATTTGGCGAGGTCGCTCGGAAAGCGCTTTCCGTCCTCTGACTCTTTCTCGCCGGAATCCGGCATGTGGGCCGCGACATACACCAAGCCGACAACCGATGGATCGGTGCCCGCTTCCGTAACTACGGCTCCTCCGTAGCTATGAGCGACAAGAATGCATGGTCCATCCTGCAGGGCTAGCGTGCGCTTCGTGGCCGCCACATCTTCTTTAAAGGACGTCTCCGGCTCTTGGACGATGCTGACGTTGTAGCCATCTTTGACAAGAATGTCGTACACGCCTTTCCAGCCGGAACCATCTGCCCAAGCCCCGTGTACCAGCACGATGTTCTTTACCGGCGCACCCGATGTTTGAGCGACAGAGTTGTTGGAAATTCCAAGAGCGCACAAGCATATAAGCCCCGCCTTCATGTAGTTCGCGATCATAAAACCTCCTTAACGTTTAAATCTCTTCCGAAAAATAAGTTTTGTCCCTGTCTGTGCCCGAGATGTCTCGGGCGACCTGACGTTTGTTTAGCTTCGAACGCAAAAAACTGTATGGTCGGTCCAACGCTACACAAACAACCCAGATAAAAACTCTCCCCCGAGTCACCTCGGTCAGAAGGTCACCGGCAGATGCGTGGGTTGAAAAAGTCCTTCAAGCATGGGTCCTCCTTAAGTAGGCATTTCCTAAAGCCCAAAGAGCGCAACGTTATTTCGCGGCTGCAGCCAGAATCCTTTCGACCTTTGCGTCAAGTTCCCGCGCTACTTTGAGAGCATCGCTGTTCCCATAGGGAGCAAGATGGGAGGCCATCCTGTCATACGAGATACGCACGCTATCTGGACGCTCCTCAATAAGGATGGTTACCGGCGCATACGAGCCAGCGTCAACAACATGCTTCACCATTTCCTTCATGATCAGCGGATTGCCCGCAACGATGCGGAGAATTCTCGGCTTGGCGGTCCCATTCTCTTTCTGGAGAACCGCACCGTGGTCGAACCGCGTAAACTCCATAAGCCCGTTCGGTTGAGTCACCGGATCCACTACTTTTTCCATTTCAGCTTCGTTTTGCGCGGCTGAAAGGCTCTTGCGGAATGCAGCCATATCAGGATGACCGATCTGCGCGTCGATTCGGGCAACCACCGTGTCAAAGGGCTCGGTGGTAACGATATTGACCCGTTGGACGTGAACTTCTTGAATGCTTATATGCATTGCCTCTCCTTTTGTTGTTGGTGCTGTTTGATCCGACATTCCGACACTCGTGGCTAAGCCAAGAGCAATGCCGGAAACCATCCGAAATACTCGTGAAATACCCATGTTCCTCTCCCGTTAATTAGGTTGGGCAACGAGATCAAGCGAGTTCGCAGCAGTCGGTAGTGAAAATAGCTGGTGTGATGCAATTAATCCTCAGCCGCAGACTCAGAGGGCCAAATAAACGATTTGCACGAACTGATCGCCGTTGATGATGCCTTTGCCCCACACAGGGTCAAGATCGGCGAACGGCTTTTCCGCCACGGCCTCCTGGGCGGATTTCCCCGCGGACTTCAATTTCTCAACGCGATCGCGCGCAGTGACCAGCATGTCCCGAAATTTCGTGAGGTCCGCTTTGTTGCCGAGCGGGCCGTGCCCCGCAACAATCTTGGTCTCATTGCCGGCCAGAGATAGAATTTTGCTGGCGGCGGCAATCATGCCGCTGATTTTTCCGCCCGTACCGGGGTCGATGTAGGGATACATCCCGTTGAAAAACAGATCGGCCATCTGAATCACGTCGGCCTTTTCAAAGTGAACGTAAATATCTGTGTCCGTATGCGCGGCAGCAACGTGTTGCAGCGCGAGGGTTTCCCCATTGGCTTGTAACTTGTAATTGTCGGGGAAGGTCTGCTGTGGCAAGGCCTCCGCGGGCGAGGGGTCGAAATGCAAGCCGGCGAGTACGCCGTTTGGTCCCCTATATAAGACAGGCAGATCGTGCGGCTCGGACATGCGCTTTTTTGTGTTTTCGTGCGCAAGGACCGTGGCTCCTGCGGCGTGGAGATGGTCGTTGTTGTCGGTGTGGTCGAAGTGCCAGTGGCTGTCAATGAGGTATTTCACCGGCGCGTTGCCCAGGCCATCGAGAGCCTCTTTGAGCCTGGGCCAAGCGGGCGCTACGAAACTATCCACCAGGAATTTGCCGTCGTGGCCGTTGAGGGCTACCACGGCTCCGCCGGGGCCGTCGAACATAGTGAGATTGTCGGCAAGCTTTTGCGTTTCCATGGGAAAGGTGTTGAACCAGGCGCGCATATACGCAAGCAGGTCGGCCGGCGACGGCGCTAGTGCGTGGGCCGTTGCGGAGGCGCCGAGCAGCCTCGCGGGAAAGAGGTGCGCCAGAAGAGCGCTGCCGGCTAGCGTGACTGAACCTCGCAAAATGTCGCGGCGTGAGGTTCGCTTTTGTAAGAAATTGAAGTTCATGTTATCCCTTCTTTCAGGGTTGGATCGCTTTCATGCGGCGTCGTTCCTAAGCGCACCGTACTCCACGAATGCCAAGCCTGCTTCACACTCTGCTGTGGCATCGAAAACTTCTTTGCCACACCCGTTTGAGGCTTCGAGCTCTAATTAGTGTCATTGTTTGTTCTGCGGTCTGTGATAAGATGAGCAAATAAGGTTTATTCTGTGGAACTTCGTCAAATTCGCTCCTTTCTCTCTATTGCCGAGACTCTGCACTTCGGGCGTACCGCGGAGTTGATTCACCTCAGCCAACCAGCCTTGAGCCTTCAGATACGAGCTCTTGAGGAGGAGGTCGGCGTACGACTCTTCGAGCGGAACCGACGCAAAACAACGCTCACCGCCGCTGGCTTGGCCTTTCGTGATGATGCCGCCGCAGCGCTGTCGCAATTGGAACAAGCGATTCGCAGCGCGAGGTTAGCTGCCAATGGGAAACTGGGACTATTGCGGATCGGTTTCGTCTCAACTGCGGGAATTGAGATTGTGACCGATATCGTTCGTCAGTTTAGAGAGTTAAATCCCGAAGTAGAGTTCTCTTTGCGCAATATTCTCACGGCGGGGCAGGTACAGATGCTGGAGACCGGATCGCTCGACATTGGATTTCTTCGTCTGCCGATTGGAGGGCACTCGGCCCTCGATGTTGTCACAGTGCATCGCGAACCCTTCGTGCTCGTCGTACCCTCGTCCCATAAACTAGCAAAGAGAAACAGGGTGCGCCTGCGCGAAGTGGCGGGTGAGGACTTCGTGATGTATGAGCGTACCTGGGCCCCTGGATTCCACGATTTGATGTTCGGGATCCTTCGCGATTCCGGGATTGTTCCCAATGTTACTCAGACGGCAGGAGAGGTCCCAACGCTGATCTCACTCGTCCATTCGCACATGGGTATCACGATTATGCCCTTATCCGCGGTCAAACATAGTGCCGCTTCGGTAGTCGCCTGTAACATCGTAGATCGGATACCGATCTCTGAAATTGGTATGGCCGTTCGTAAAGGAACTCGAGCGCCGGTCGTCGACAACTTCAGATCTTTCGCTCTAAAAAACTTAGGCCGTTCAAGGCACGCTTTGTACGCCAAACGAAGTTGACTTCATTGCCGATTACTTCGGCCTAGTCGACGCGAAGGTCACAACTTACTTTCGCGCTCGATGAGCATCGCCTTGCCGTGCTATGCGGACTCACTCCAGATGCTTTTGTCTCTGAGCTTGAAGTGGCAAGGCCACTACCTGACCTTCGTCAACGTATCGAGCTTGCCCAGTATCAGCAGTCGGTTCTCTTGGCTCTCGAGGACGTTGAGAACGCTCTGGTGAGCTATGCGAGGTCACAGGACCGTGACGCTCAACTCCAGCTCGCCGCCAAGGATAGTAAACGTGCAGCCGATCTCGCCAGTGTTCGTTTTAAGAATGGAACTACCGGCTTACTGGACCTGCTGGACGCGCAGACAGTACGACTTCAGGCCGAAGATGCTTATGCGGAAGGCCATTCCAACACTGCCCTCTCTGCCGTTCTATTGTACAAATCGCTTGCTGGCGGTGCCGCAACATCTTCCTCTGACTGCGAGCGGCGGAAGACCCTGAGGGGTACCCACTGTTTCACGAACAGAGTGATGGAGACGTGAGGAAGCTCATCCGTTTTTCAATGTGGCAGCGTGTAGTGGATTCTCGGAAGTATCATTCCTGGACGTTAAAGGGCTGGCGTCCGTTCGACATCACAGATGCGGCCACCCGGTCGCGAACCGTAACACGCGCCGAATATAGCGGACGAGAGCGATGAAGGGTTACCGAGAGCTCTCTTTCGGCCTCCAGATGCGCTCGACAACTCGCGCAGATTTGCAAATGCGCGAGAAAGTCTAGTAGCTCCCACGCCTCGAGCGTATCGTCAAGGTAGCGCAATGTTTCGATCGCACATTCATTGCACCGATTCATCGATGAACCTCCCGCGTTGACGCCTCAATAAGTTCCTGTCCGGAGAGTTGCCAGAACGAGAAGTGAGTCGGCTCCTTTGAATATCGCTTGTGGCCTGCTCCACAGTCCACTTGCGCGCCAAGAGCGCTCGCGTAAGGACTGCGTTCCGTCGGGAATACTACAAGGGCGAACTAGAGAGAACAACGCTTACGCCTCCCGGCTCCCGTTTGCCACAAGCTTTGCAATCACCGACATTAGGCTTGTCGTGCCTGTGACGTGCTCAGTGCCAGGGACACCGAAATGAATCCAGCCCGAGTTGAACCCATCGACCATCTCGGCGCGAGGTTCTGTCCGGCCCTCCGGCATGCCTTGGCCAACGAAGAATTCGTCCACTTCTCGCGAGGGACGGCAACCGCTTCGATTCTACGCCCGAGAGCGTTGCTCAATGCTCGCGCAATATCGTTGGGGGAATACTGCTCGGGACCGGCAACCTCAATATATCGGGTTCCTGTCCATTCCTGCCGCAAGACATCCGCCCCGGCCTTGCTGATGTCAGCCGTAGCACCAGCGAGAATTTACGGTCCAAAGGAAAAAGATTCGAGAAGATCCTGCCTTCTGACTGTGCGGTGGTAATGTCCCAGGCGTGATTTTCCATGAACCAGCCAGCCCTCAGGAATGCGAGGGTTCGCTCCAGCAGATGTAAACTCGTGATGAGACCCAACCCACTGGTCTGCTCCGCTCCAATCGAAGAAAGGTATACCGCCTTCTTCGGCAGAGCCTTTGCGAGAGCTGCATGAAAGGACGCTAGAGTCTTGCGCGTTTCCGGAAAGCCAGGCGCCGGGGAAAAATTCGGCGGGATCATGAGAAATACGCCATCCGTTCCTTCGAACGCGGATGCAAGGGAGCTCGGATCGTCGACGTCTGCTACCGCAATTTCTGCTCCACGGTTCTTCCAACGTGCGCCTTTTTCAGGATTTCACACGATCGCGCGAATCTGTTCGCCGTGCGCAAATAGGTTCTCGGCACCATCTCGCCCTGCGACCTCGGAGCGAGATGTCTGACGGCGACAACTTGCACCGCTGGCGCGTCATTCCCTGGCGGGGGGGGAACAACGCAATTCCGGTCCGATTGGTCCGCCATATGGGTCTATAATCCGCGCAATGGCATCCTTATGCAGCATGGCTTCGAAGAACCTGGAGATGTACCGGACATTCGCCTTGTTGTCGATTCCGGGAAGCTTTGAATTCTGTAAAGCGTACGAAGTGGAGGGCCGCTCCCGCCGATTCGACGGCGAATTTCGCTTGTTTCTCTTTCGCGGTAGTCCACTGCGCGACCGATCAGGAAATGTCGCGAAGTGGTACGGAACAATACCGATCTCGAGGAGCGGAAGCGTGCTGAAGATGCTCTCCGAGCAAGCGAAGCATCTTTGCTCGATGCCCAACGGCTGACCCACACCTGCAGTTGGAGACACGAGGTCTTATCGGGGAAGGTGAGCATCTCTCCTGAAGGGCTTCCCATGTACGGGAACGCCGATGCGAAGGCCAGTTCCGGCGAGTAAAGCAAACAGGACGCGGTAACGGTCTTTGACGCTTGTGAGGATTTCCTCAAGCTCCGTTTGCGTTATGGTTGGTCTGCGCTGCGTCTTATCTACGATTGGCACTCCGGCGAAATCGTTGTTCCACACCCGAGGATGAATTTGGTCGCCGTTCTCGTTTATTTCAAACTGATGGTCGGCTGGATCATCGGAGGCTTCAGATTCACACGCCGAATATCAGTCGATTATCTGGACCTTGAGAATCTGGCCAGCATCGACTGGGGGTGCGCCGTAACCAACGTTCGAGATGTAGAGCGCGCCGTCGGGTCCAAAGGTGAGGCCAGTCGGAACGACCAGAAGACCGCTCGTGCTGTCGATCAGGATTTCCTGCTTGCCATTGGGAAGTATGCGAATGAGACGGCCAGTCCCAGGTACGGGGCCTGGGTCACTCGTGGAGTACGAGGTTTCGAGCACATAGAGACGAGCGCGCCCGTCGAAAACCAGGCCAAGCACCTTGCTCAAGCCCGTGGCAACCACCTTCAACTGACCGCTCGGAGTGATCTGGAAGACGCTCTGCGTATTGAGTTGCTCCGGGTCGAACCGGCCCAGGTTGCTGACATAGAAGACACCGTGGTCGGCAACCACCGTCGGAACCACGTGCCCCTGCGAGGCAGAGATGTCGATCACCCGAGTGATATTGCCATCGGTGGTGATCTTGTCCAGCTCGCCATGATTAGGCTCGACGGCGTAGAGGTCACCCCGCAGCGCGATCATGCCGTACCATGTGCCGTCGGGTTCAAAGTCGCCGGTGATCGGATCCGTAGGATTTGCCACTGGATGAGTCCGCAGAAACGCGCCAAGATCGGCGATGATGGTCCAACCGTGGTCAGGGTTCACGCGGATAACCGCGTTCGGAATGCTAGGCACGCCGTGGGAACATCCGGCACCTGCGAAAATGGCGTACATCGTGTTACCGACGAACGCGACGTCCGCAACGCCGCTGGCGAGGCCGCCGGCCTCGCTCGATGGCAGGTTGTCCACGAAGGTCGTAACGTTTCCGTTGGCATCAATCCTCGAAATGCGCGATCCGGCCGTACTTCCAAAATAATTCCCTGGACCATTCCCTCCAGCCGAGCAATCTCCGCCTAAACCGGCGGGAGCCTCAGTTAGGACACCGGTGGGGTAGCCGCCTTCGGCGACATAGAGATAGCCGTCCGGTCCGAACTTCAGACCACGAGGATTGTTCAGTCCCATGGCGAAAACGCTGACACTCGTGGATGATCCCTGCGCGCGGGCGCTTGAAGACCAGCCCGAGGCAAGAACTGCAAAACAAGTGAAGGCTGCAAGATAGCGGATCGATCTCATATTTCGCTCCTATGTCGTCTGATTGAAAAGTCCTCCAAACACAGGGAAGGAAAATTCCGGGGGGCAGGGCCTGCAAATGGTCGTTCGCCAGTTCGCCAGTTCGCCAGTTCGCCAGTTCGCCAGTTCGCCAGTTCGCCAGACGAACCCTACGCCCGTCGTTTGTACAGAGTCAAGTTTTTATTCTAACCGCCCGTCTACAGCGCACCGGACCCCACATTGCATATGGTGTCAGGTTCATGCAACGGCGGGGCTCAAGTCTTGATTAATGACGGGGAAACCGCCTAAGTACGTACTAGCCCGAACATGTCCGATAGCGCTTACCGGAAAGTGCGTTATGGCACTCCGCGTGTGAAGGTCGCTTTTGAGTGTGCTTGTTAGAAAGTTTAGTGAGCTGTGTCAACTCGTATCCGGCCAACTTCATCGACCTATTGAGAGCCATTTCTGAGCCTTCCCTAGCTCCACGCCACTAGAGGAATACAAATAGGTCTGAGGTACCATTCACCTCCTGTGAATCACGGCTAGGAAAACTCCTAGTAGTCCTCGACTCTGGCATTTTGAGAAAATTCTTGCGAAATAGCTCCGAAAGGAACTCGTGAAACTGACTAAGTCGCTGTCTAGGATGGATTGCTGCAGATTCCTGTTAGTGCTGACGGGCTTGCTGATGCTCTTACTGGGCGCTCTCCCGGCGACCGCCAAGGTGGCTATTGATTTCGACCCCAATCTCGATTTCTCAAAGTACAAAACCTTTGCGTATATTGGCGGACAAGAACAGCTCCTCCGGTTGCAGTTGAATCCGGACCAGTTCAACAACCAAATTCATGGCGCTGTCGTCCGAGAACTGACAAATAAGGGACTTCGCGAGGTGCAACTAGAAGAAAAACCCGATTTGGTCGTGCGTTATTGGGTCGAGACCAAAACTGACGCGGGAGTGGGTTACGGCGCTAGCTGGGCGACCTACGGAACTTACTGGACGGGTCACTGGACCGTTCAGTACACCAGCATGCACACTCATACAACCAACCAGGGCACCATCGGGATCGAGTTGATTGACGCCAATATCCGCAGTCTGGCCTGGCGAATGTTTGCCACCGAAAAGATTTATCACACGGATCCGGACAAAATCTGGAAACTCACGGATGACAGCATCAAGAAAGCCTTCAAAAGCTATCAACCGTCCGCAAAGGCCGTCGAAGAGAAGAAAATGCAATGGGCCAAAGAAGACGCCGCGAAGAAATCGTCGCAACCTTAGTCTCGCGACATTCGGTCTAGAGGGTTGCGCCGCTGCTTTCTTGTCGGCTTTGTTGTCTCAGCCGACTGACGAGATAGTCCTAATTCACTAATTCACGCTGTAGGAAAAGAATATCTAGTCAAATACAAGCGAGCATACACACGCAACTTCGCCTCAACTCATGATTGACGCGGTGGTCTCAATGCATCGACGCAACACTAAGCTCGAACCCACCTTGCATTAAAACAAAGCTAAAGTCGCTCGCTAGGTTAGATCAGCCGGAACACTCCCCTGGCTAGGTTTTCCGAGTACGGCCAAACAGATCGGTTTTCCAGGGGATGTATTGTCGCATCAACGCATCAACTGATTAGATGGTGTTGCGTCGACCGTTCGAGCCGATAGCGCTTACCGGCCAAATGGGTTCTGGAACGAACGCGTGCGATAGGCCAAGACTGTTCAGGCTAAGAACCGGACCTGCCCAGCGGTGATGTCGTAAACCGCTCCCACTAACTTAACGCCCATCTTAAGGCCATTCTGCCCTTCGGGGGTCTCCAGGAGCTGGTGCATCGACCATCGGACATTCGCTTCGATGGCAATGGCCAGCTTCTCCTCTTGCGATGACTGTGCATCAAACTCGGGTAGCCCCGGCAGAATATTGTTGACCAGGATTTGAATCCGAGAGCGAAGTTGGACGCTATTCAGCTTGTATTCCAGCGCAGCCTTTACGGCACCGCATCCGGCATGGCCAAGTACGACAAATAGGGGCGTAAGGAGATGCGCCCCTGCATATTGCAGACTCCCCATCACTTCCGGCGAGATCACATTCCCGGCGACGCGCACAATGAACAACTCACCGAAATTCGCATCAAAAATTAATTCCGGAGGTACCCGTGAATCGCTGCATCCCAGGATCGTCGCAAAAGGCTTCTGCTCACTAGCCAGGTCAGCAAGGGTTTCCTTGCACACGGTCGGGAACTTAGCCTGGCCCCGCATGAATCTCTGGTTGCCGGCGATCAATTTCTGAAGGCCTTGCTCAGCTGCAATCTGAACTTCAGACGCGTCAGAAGTTTCCATAACGATAATTCCTTCCCTCCATTCAAATGCAATTCAAGCAGAACCCTAACCGATGTCATCTATTATAAAAGCACTCTTGCATCACTTGCACTAAAACCTCCTGCTGGCCTTTGCCCGAGCAGCGAGATTAGCAAAGAAACACAGTGATGTGCATGATTAACGCTGCGGGCTCAACCGGTCATATAAATCTTCCCTCCATGCTATGATTCCTTCAATCTTACGAGAATTCACTCGTACTAAATCGCTTCCTACTACTGCTAGGGATGAGGATAGCGACTATGGATCACCCAGAAGTATTGCGGATGCAGACTGCTGAAGGTTACGTGTTGGGCGAACTCGAGTCCCACGAACGCGAGGAATTTGAAGAGCATTTCTTCGAGTGTCCTGACTGCGCCAGTGATCTAGAGGTTCTCACCACATTCTTGTTATCGGCCCGAGCAGTCTTTGAAGATAACGTCCAGGGAATTGACTATGCTCGCCGGTCTCCGACGACCGTTCGTCAAGTCCATCAGGTAAACGCATTATAAAAGGGTGCCCGCTCGAAGTAGATTTCGATCGTTCGCATCACTACGATAGTTCGGATGTCTGGGGGGCGTCTATTTCTTCTGCTTGGTTCTCGGAAACCTGTCCGGCCGCCACTCCAGCAAATCCCCAGGCGTGCATTTCAGTGCATAACAAAGCTTATTCAAAACCTCGGCGCTGTAGCCCTTGCTTCGCCCGTGAAAGAGCGCGTGGAGAGTTGGATAGGTAATGCCGGTCTTCTGCTGAAGCTTGTATCGCGTCCAGTCTTTTCGTTTGAGAACTTCCTTTAGCCTGCAGACGATCATGGTTGCACCCAGACTAAACTCCGCACGTCGTCAAGACCTCTATTTATATATACTGTCATTTACATATATACTTGTATAGGTATAATAGTCAATAGGCAGCGCACGCTACTCATGAGGGTAAAGGGCTATGCGCAACCGATAGCCCCGGCTCGCGCCCCCGTAGGGCCCTTGGCAGGGGTTTTAAACGGTGGTTTAGCCTGCCCCTGCCGGGCAAAAACAGGCTTTAGGAGGCTTAAAGTGAAAATAGCAATTTATGCCGCGGTAAGCATCAACAACGACCAGGTTCCGGAAGTGCAATTACGGGAGTTGCGGGAATACTGCCAACGGCGGGGATGGGAAATAACTCGAGAGTATGTAGATGTCGGGATTTCTGGCGGCAAGGAAAAACGGCGCCGTGCATGACGCACATCGCCGCTATTTCGACGCAGTTGTTGTGTGGCGTTTTGACCGCTTTGCACGCTCGGTTTCGCATCTATTAAAGGCATTGGAGAATTTCCGCTCGCTCGGCATCGAGTTTGTTTCGCTTTCGGAGCAGGTAGACACTTCGACGCCTACGGGCAAAATGATCTTTACCGTGCTCGGGGCGGTGGCCGAACTTGAGCGCAGCCTAATTGTGGAGCGTGTGCGGGCAGGCTTACGGCTCGCAGGTGCCTACTACGGCGAGCTCGAGTTACCGCAAGAGTGGCGTCGAAAGCTGGCGCACGCTGGACTGATTAAGTCTTTAGCCGACGCATTGCAGAAGCACGGAATTCCGGATTGAACGGATTGTCCTGCAAGTAGATTGCTCTCGAATAGCTTGCTTTCATCAGCCGTTTTTCCTCGCATGGTAGGGAACCCGACTTTGCGACTTAGACGGCCCTGAATAATAATGGGCCTCTGACGGAAAAATATAACGTGGTTATTTGCTGTCGTAGCTGTAATTCCAGCAAAGGAACCTATGAAGCTGTCGGCTTGGTTCAAGACTTCTTACTGCATTCAGAGGAACATAAAACCGCGAGCAGCAGGCGATAAATCTACGGCGTCTCTTTCCGAGGATGCCCCGGGTTTAGTTGAAGCTTGAAGAATAAGAAGCAGCGGCTCTCGCCCGAACTTCGAGAAAAGCAGCGTGAGCCGGCAGTTCGTGGCGGCCAGTAGCAACCAGTTGCGGGTGCTGTGCGAACGGCGCCTGGAAGATCTGAACCTGGTGGTGCTGATGATCGATGGCATTCACTTTGGTGGTCAGGTGCTGGTAGTGACCTTGGGAATCGCGGAAAGCGGAGAAAAGCACGTTTTGGAAGTGTGGCAAGGAGCCGCGGAGAACACCACGCTGGTCAAAGGGTTGTTGGAAGATCTAGTGGATCGAGGACTGGATAGGAAGCGGCGGTATCTAGTGATGATGGATGGATCGAAGGCGCTGCGAGCCGGAGTGGAGCGTGTTTTCGGGGATCAAGTGGAACTGCAGCGTTGTCAGATTCACAAGCGGCGAAATGTGAAGGAGTATCTGCCCCAGAATTGCCAGAAAGACTACGATCGGCGGATGCGCAATGCGTACGCCATGAACAACTACGCGGAGGCCAAAGAAGCGTTGCAGAAATCTTCCGGCAACTGGAGCGCATCAATCCAACGGCTGCCCGGAGCCTGGAGGAAGGGCTGGAAGAAACGCTGACGGTGCATCGCTTGGGTATAGGAGCGGTGTTGCGGCGGAAACTGGCCACCACCAACCCGATCGAATCGTGCCTGTCGACGGTGCAGCGAGTGGCGCGAAACGTAAAGCGTTGGCGCGACTGGAGATCAACCGCTGCGCTGGACCGCCACCGGACTTTCGGAAGCAGAGAAGAAGTTTCGTCGCATCAAAGGCTATCAAGAAATTCTGTTGCTGAAGGAACGCCTGAATCCGTCGCGCATTCAGCAGAAGGAGGCCCGGACCGTAGAAGTCGCTTGAACTTCGCTGCAGGTAGGCTTACAGTGCCAAATATCGAGAGTCGCTGCAATCAACTAAAACTCAGACATCCCTCGCCTCCTCTCCCCGTAACTTGTTATATGTAAATGACTTACCGCAGATCACTCAGCGTTTACGGGATATTAATATTGGGTTGACGCGATTGTAAGAGGGGGACTTTACCTTTTGCCCGGGGTGTCACGCACACTTTTCAGTACTAACTCGAATCTCGTTCCAAAGAGAGAGGCAATGAAAAAACTTGCAGCACTAACACTGTCGCTATTCCTGACCATGGGAACGGCGCTTGCTGATTCACCGAAAGACACGCCAAAGGACTCACCGAAAGATGCGCCCACCGACGCGCAGCCCGCGAAGAACGGCACAGCGGCGAAGGCGGCTCCGGCCAAGACCAACGCGGAGATTGCAGCGGAGATGGAGGAATTGCGGCAGGCCCTCCAAGCCCAGCAAGAGCAGTTGCAATTGCTCAAGGAAGAATTGGCCAATCGCGACAAGCAGATCGAGGAAGCGAGGGAAGCGGCCGCAGCGGCGAATTCCAAAGCGGCGGATGCCACCGTGAAGGCCAGTGAAGCGGCAGCAACTTCCGCGGAAGTGAAAGCGACGACAACGGAACTGAATTCGTCCGTAGCGAACCTGGCGGCAAGCACGGCGGCATCGAGCGCGGGCGGAGGCAGCGCATCGGGCAGCACGCCGGGCGCAAACCCGGTGAACGCCACAGGCGGGCAAGGCGACGAGAAAGGGCCGCTGACGATCCGGTTCAAGGGCGTCGAAATCACGCCGGGCGGGTTCATCGCGGCAGAAACGGTGAACCGCCAGCGCGCGATGAGCGACACCATCAACACGCAGTTCAACGCGATTCCGTTTAGCGCTAACTCTGTAGGAAGGCTGCCGGAACTGGACATGACGGCACGGCAATCGCGACTGAGCTTGAAGGTGGCGACAAAGGTCGGCGATACCAGCGTGTATGGCTACTACGAGTCAGACTGGTTGGGCGCGGGCGTAACGTCGAACAACCGGCAGAGCGACTCCTATGTGTTCCGGATCCGGCAGGCGTTCGCGCGCGCGGATTTCGCAGATGGTTGGGCAATCTCCGGCGGCCAGATGTGGAGCTTGGTCACACCCGATCGAGTAGGAACGGTGAACCTGACCGAGTGGATTCCACTGACGATCGACTCACAGTACCAGGTGGGCTTCAACTGGGAACGGCAGTACGGTTTGCGCGTTGCAAAGTCATTCGAGAACAAGGTGACGCTGGCTCTATCCGCGGAAAACCCGCAGGCAACCATCGGCGGACGCGGGTTCAGCACGTATACGAATACCTCGGCGACAGGGACGGTGACCACGAATCAGAACTCGTTTGTGTTTGCCCCCGGCGCGGGCGGTGGTTTGCTGAACTTCGTCGATACGACCGGATACTCCCTCAACAAGACGCCAGACTTCATCGCCAAGTTGGCGGTGGATCCGGGCTTTGGTCACTTTGAGCTGTGGGGCATCGTGAGCACGTACCAGAATCGCATTTATCCCTGCGCGGTGGCGGGAACTACAGCGAAGAACTTCCCGACTCCGACAACGCCGGTAGAGCTGCCCTGCCCAGTCAACGGCAGCCTCGCACCGAGTACAATTGGTGCGTACAACAATTCGAGCACGGGCGGAGCTATTGGCTTCAATATAATCGCTCCGGTGTTCTCGAAGAAGGTAGACCTTGGACTGAGCGGGATGTACGGCGACGGCGCAGGCCGCTACGCATCCGCGCAGTTGCCCGATGCCACGCTTCGGCCGGATGGCACAATCACCCTGGTCCATAATGCGTCGTGGCTGGGCCGAATCGAATGGCACGCCACACCGAAGTGGGACATCTACGGCTACGTGGGCGGCGAGTATGCCGCGCGGACAGCGTATGTGGGCTACCAGTCAGTGAAGGTGACAAACACTCCCGCCATTCCTGGCTGCGGTGCAGTAGGACAGATCCCATGCCCAGGCGGAGGCATTCAGCCGAGCTATCCGGCGCTGACCGCAACGTCTATCACGTTGAACGGCATCGGTGGTTACGGCTCACCTTATGCCAACAACACAGGTTGCTCCACAGAGACACTGCCTAGCGCCACGGGCACGCCGGGAACCGGCGGTACGTGCGCGGGCGATACCCGGTACATCTCGGAAGCGACCGTGGGCTTCTGGAACAAGATTTATCAGGGCGAAAAAGGAAGAGTGCAGTGGGGTCTCCAATACTCTTACATCTATCGCAACACCTGGTCCGGAAGCAACGGCTTGACGGGCACGACGAGCGTCGCGCCACACGCGGTTAACAATATGTTCTGGACGTCCTTCCGCTATTACCTGCCTTAGACAGTCTGAAATAGCTTGGTCCTTCCCGGTTTCCGGGATCGCAAAGGGCAGCTCTTTTAGGGCTGCCCTTTTTTATCTTTGCCCAGGCACAAGCACAGGATCGGCATATACCGTTTTTGCTGTTCCGGATCGATGATCAAAAACGGGACGTGGGGCGCGTGCCCATTCTTTTTGTCGTGAATCTCAACAGAGGCTCCGGTGGGATTGAATCCGTGGCGTTACGAAAGACGACATTTCTCGCATTTAGATCTCCAAACATTTCTGTTTTTCTGTTTGCGGTGACGCCGGTCTTTAAATTCTCCCACCCGGCTCACAACGTCAGACACAGGTGCGTCTATGGTTTCGGCAATCATTGCTGTGGCCTCGCGGTACTGGTGCACTACCTCTAAGACGGCTTGAAGTTGATTTAGCAGGATGTAGTTGTTAGGAAGTCAGCCCGAACCGTTCAAAGTACCAATCGTCGTCGTAGCGACGAGCCAGCCGGATGGCATTTCGGCGAACCCAAACGTCGCTGTTAGCCAAGCGCTCCCAGACCGGTGTTATGTAGTGATCACCTTGGTTTTGCGAAAGAAGTCGAAAACAACGTTCAGGTCCCAGGTGGACAATTCCCATGCGCAATCGGTTGTAGAGCGGTTCCCATTCGACTGGATAACGAAATTCCTCTGCGAAGCGATGGGCAATCGTCAACGTGGGTAGTACACGGCATTCATAACCGCGGAGCCACAAATGAAGGCTCATTTCGAGGTCTTCACTGCCGTAGAGCGTCATTCCCGGATCGAAACCGTTCACGTCGTTGAACACACCGCGGCGCATGGCCAGGAAACAGCCGCACATTAAGGGGACAGCATAAGGCTCATCCCCGGTCTTCCCCAGCCACCCAACGTCCAAACTCTCATTCAAGAAGTGCATCCCATATCCTTGAGCAGAATCGGGATCATCCAAGCCAGTGACGGCCGGGACCACGGCACCCACTGTGGGATCTTCAAGTGCTTCGACGACCTGCCTGGCCCAACCGCCCGGGACCTCAACATGGGCGTCACTAAAGACTATTATTTCTCCTCGCGCCAGAGATGCCCCGAAATTGCGGGCGCAACTTACACCGAGCCGCCAAGGAGAGCGCACGACGTTGACGCTTTTGTAGCGATTGTCATCTCGAATCAACGAATCGCAGCTTCCGTCAGTTGATTGATCATCCACAACGATGATTTCTGTTCGAACCGAGAACTGGTCTAGAAAGCTTTTCACTGTGCGTGCAAGGAAATTCTTCTCGTTGTGACTGACTATGATGACGCTGATGGTTGTGACGCGAGCTGCTGCGGCAATGAGCTTGTGTAATCCTGGTCGCTCAATGGGATTGGAACGCAGTTGCCCTCTCTCAAGGCGCTGTCCATTCGCGCTGGTGGTTTTTTCGAGGAACATGACCCTTCTGTCCTTAGGCGCCGCGTTCAAATCTAGCGGGTTTTCCCGCTTGGCGGCTTGTGGTGACGATGCGGTGGAGTTGGAGTTCGCCCTGTGGGCTTGTTGGAGAATCCAGAAGGGCCGTGAGTGGCCGCTCGCTTGCGCACGACATGGGGCGATGGGCTCGGGCTGGAGCTAGGTGAGGCGGAAGCGCTTCCACTTGGTGATGACGATGCACTTGAGCTTGCAGAGGGTGAAGCGCTCTGACTAGGCGATGGCGACGCACTCGCGCTTGGTGAAGCGCTGTGACTTGGCGAGGGAGACGCACTTGCGCTTGGGGAGGGTGAGACGCTGGGGCTTGGCGACGGAGAAACGCCAGCACTCGGTGAAGCCGATGGCTTTGGTGTACCCGTGGGTTTCGGAGTCCCTGTCGGCTTGGGAGTCCCTGTCGGTTTCGGAGTTCCAGTCGGCCTTGGAGTACCCGTTGGAGCTCCCGTAGGGCCGCCCGTTGGGGGCACTGTAGGAACTCCGCTTGGACCGGATGTGGGTCCACAGGTCGGAGTCACAGTTGGACTTCCAGTCGTGCTAACAGGTCCACACGTCGGGGCGAGCGCGGGTTCACACGGCGCCGCTTGGCAAACGCACGGAGCGCAAGGGATAGAGGAACTTAGCGAAGGATACGGAGGGTAGGGTGGGTAGGGAGGATACGGCGGGTAGGGAGGATAGGGGGGGTAACCACCCGTAACCGATGGAGGTGGGTACGGGGGCTGCGGTGGATATGGTGGTTGGGGAGGTTGAGGCGGATAAGAGGCAAATGCTGCAGTAGTCATCGGGTTGGAATAAGCCATGTTGACACTCCTAGTCGCGGGCGAGGCTGTTGCCGGTGGAAACGACGGGTCCGCAGCCTCGACTGCATTGATATTTCGAAAATCAGGCACGCTCCGACTCAGTATCTCGCGGACGCTATTGGCAAATGGGGGAAACGGATCAGCATCATCTCCGGTCAATTCGCGATAAACATCCGCGAGAGTCGACTCCCCGCTTAAGCCAGCCATGACGATCCGATTCCACGCGTAGCCTTGTTCGTTCAAGAAAGTCAAAAACAAGAAAGAGCATCCGGTAGCCGTCGGATCGTCAAACGCAGATGAGTTAATAAAATCCGCCAGCGGCTCGGTTTCGAACCATTGGAGCTGCGCATTGAGCCAAGTGTTTCCGGGGCTCTCCCAACTGCTTAGGTCTGGATGAAGGCTGTTTGAAATTGCCAGGCTGAGTCCTTGCCCGAGACTACTGCCCGCTCCCCAAGTGAGGACGGTAGAGTTGAACACGTCGACGACGAGGGCAGCAATGGAAGCCGTCAGCCCAGCTCGTTGTGCGGTTTCGCCTACATCGAGTCCTGTTGGAGGCATGCAATCGAACTGCGGCGACGCCTGGTTTTCGTGTCCCGCAATTCCCACTGCCCTGGCATTTGGTTCACTTCGAAACCAACCTTGAGGCCTTACGAAGATGGTGAACGGTAGCCCCGGCGGCTGGTTGGGCGGGAATGCACTGGCGATAACATTAAAGTCGTATTCGCAGGTGTGCAAAATGGCATCGGCTGCAGCGCGACCCGGCTCGTCGCCGTCATCGCAGTAAACTGTGAAGTGCTTGGTTTGGCCGCGTAATTCGTCCATGTTGAACTCTCAGGGCACCATAACCATCTCTCCAGCAAGCTTTCAACTACCGAGTTTGGCCAAAGCGCGCCGGCCAACAACATTGGCTACTTTTCGAGGCAGAGAATCACCGGGTGGCGTCTGCGGTACAGGCGTCACTATCGTGGTAGTCACGGAGCGCATTCTCCCCGTTTCGCGACTAGCCAGCGCCTTAAGCTCGGAATCACTGAGATCCCGGTGTCGGGTGAGGAATTCGCGGGGTGTTCTTTGGAAGTTACGAGCTTCGGACGGGTTGGTGGCTAGCTCGATCATTGCCCGCAACATTGGCCCCGAGGCTCCGCGGTTTCGAAACCCAACTGGCGTTTCATGCCTGTCCAATTCCTTGATCGCCTCCTGTTCGAATCTGCCGTACGGATTGCCGTTGTGAAAGGCCTGAAGGTTAGTGAGCGACTCGACGGACACGCGCACAGGAGGCAGGTAAAGCGTCGCAGCCTTCACGGTGTCTTGCGCTTCTTTCTGGCGGTACTCACCAAGCGTTCGAACGATCATGACCGGTTCCAATCCCGGGAAAATCGAGGCGATGTAATAGACAGATTCATGGTCTTCCCCATAAATGGAGATGAGCTTATCGAAGAACCGATCCAACTTGGCATGCTTGAAGCCGGAGAAGGAAAAGGTGTTGTCACCGACCGACGCCACCTGAATTAATACGACATGATTGTTTGTCGCTAAGACAACTTTCTTGCGCAGAACATGGCTGGCCTTCAATATCTGGACGCCGATCACGCCCGGGTCGATTCGCAAGTCGGAAAAAAGGCAATCCGTTGCGGAAATCCCGGGAAGCAATAAAGTCTCGTAGCCCTCCATTTGTGCGATCGCTAGGGCGCGGCGCCCGGCCTTCACAAAATAGCCCGGGTGTCCGTGGAAAAGTCCAACGACCGAAAGGCCGCGGCGGACTTCACGCAACATGAGCTCGGCCATCTGCACGTAAGTGATGTTCCGTACCTTTCCCTCACCGTAATATTCATATAGATCAATTGCATTCGCATTGAGTTCACGGACATAACTTGCGGTGACACCACTATTTGCGTGATAGAAGACAACATCGGCATTCTTGATATAGCCGATTGCTTCCAAGGTCATATGTCCTATGGCGGCGATCCCCGTGCCGACAACGGCGAGGCTTCCTGTTTGACGGCTTCGACCTTTCGAACGATTTCCATTTTCTCGCACGGCTATTCTCCGAACTTCCGCGTCGTACTCATGGCGCGGATCAACTTTACTGACTACCTTTAGGATTGCCTTTACACGGGCAGCTCTTTGAGTTCAATGTCCGTCGAGATCTCTACATCGCCCACAAAAATATTCCTTTTGTGTTTGGTTTCAAGCCAGTGGACGGAGCGACTCCCAATTACCAGCTGGCTTGACATCACGCGAACCTCCGCACGCCCTAATGGACGAAGACGAAGAGGTTTTGGGTGCGATCTGCCTGAGCGTTTGCCGGCGCCGGCGCGAACCCTGGTCTGTTTCATAATGTCGCGAGCCTTCATTCGTTTCCCATCATGTAAAACCAAAGGCTGCCGGGGGGACACTCCCAGTACGACAGAGGTTGATAGCTGCAGCATCACCGTGGTTGGCACCTTAGAATGACGGTTGAACAGTATTAGTTCCGGAACCAAGCGGCCGGTGGCTTCGTCTCGGGAGAGGACTGAATCACCGGGCTTAACGTTCTCGATCGGCCGCAGCGACCGGTCCGCCATAACGACGGAGGTACCCGCAACAACGCAACCTCCTCCATCGCCATCTTCCTCGTCGTCTTCCTCGTCGTCTTCCTCATCGTCCTCTTCGTCGTCTTCCTCATCATCATCGTCATCGGGTGGGGGTGGGGAGGATACCGGAGGAGAAGACACCGGCGATGGCGACGACGAGGAGCTGCTACTTGCGGAAGCAGACGAGCTAGAGCTTGCCGAAGGCGAAGCGCTGGTGCTCGCCGAAGGAGACGGGCTTTCGCTTTCTGAAGGCGAAGGACTTGCGCTTTCTGAAGGAGAAGGGCTCGCGCTTGCCGAGGGTGACGGACCTTTCGTGGGTTTCTGGGTGCCTTGAGTTGGCTTGCCTGTCGGCTTATGTGTTCCAGATGTTGGCTTGGTGGTGGGTTTCTGTGTGCCGGCTGTGGGTTTCCCGGTAGGTTTTTGTGTCCCCGCTGTTTGTGTAGGTGTTCCTGTTGGACTACCCGTCGGACTCCCTGTTGGCCCTCCGGTCGGACTTCCCGTTGGTGCCCCTGTAGGCTGTTGTGTCGGTGCAGCTGTCGGCTGCACGGGACAAACTGGCATACAAACATATCCCCCGCTAGGCGCGCACGGGGTAAGTGGAGGATATGGAGGGTATGGAGGATAGGGAGGATACGGAGGATACGGTGGGTAGGGCGCGCAAGTACTGGTAGATCCGGCGCCTGGATAGGGTGGCTGCGGAGGATACGGTGGCTGCGGAGGCTGCGGAGGATAGACGGGGTAGGTTGGATCAGACATGGCAGTACTCCTGATTTCTGCAATTCAAAAAAGGTTTTGCGGGGAACTGATCAAAATTCCGGGGGGCATCGTTGTTGAGGTCGGCGCGCGCCGTGCCAATAAGGTGTGTGTTCACGAACTGTAGATGACGGCTCATCGTGCTTCTCAGTTGAATGCATCCTCGCCGAGAGCAGCGTAGGATTGCGCTGTTCTCCGATGAATCCACTGAACAAACCCTTTCGGATCCTTCCGTGCCTCGCTAGTCGAATATTGCCGGGCTAGAAGATGCCAGAGGAACCAGGTTGCATAGTCTTCTAGCCACGGATCATCCAAGGGCTTGCCAAGCATTTCGCGATTTGGCAGGCGTTCGGAGACGCGGATTGGAAACACCAGCTCGGGATGCCCCGTATACCAACTCCGCCCGTAGGCCCAAGTCGGTTTGTTAAACAGGAAGCGGGACTCCAGCAACACCGTAGAATTGCAACCGATAACACCAGCGGATTGTTCAATGAGAGATCGAAGCGGCGCCGATTTGTCCAGAATGATGGTGTTGGGTAGACAACGAACAAAGTCGAGGCGAGGTTGTGCCGATGTGACAGGATGATGCTTGATTACGAGCTGATATCCCACTGGCAAAATCTGACGTGTCCACAAAATCAGGTCATACCAGTCACTCAGATTGAGGTCATATCGGTTGACTCGATCGGCGATCAGTTGCATCGGCCACAGCACAAAGGGGATTTGGACAGTTTGTGGAAGAGGTCCGGCCTTTTGTGACAGGAATTGCTTACGAAAGTGAGAAACGCGAACGCGTTGCCTTCGCGTTAGTCGGGAAAAGGTCATTTGGCAAAGAGAGGAGTTCCAGGCATAACCTAAAGGGTCCGCATGTTCGGTTGCATAATGCGGAAACCATCCGTACTCACCATAAACTCGATCAATGCTGTGTTGGTCGCAGAAACAGGCAAGTTCTTCAGGAGCTTCTAGGAGGTTTCCGACAAGCAGCAGATCGACAGGTGCGGTCCGTTCAATCAGGCCGGCAAAATCGTTGTGGTTCCTTATTGCTCGCTTGTAGACATTTTCCCCGCCGGCCTTTTCATAATGCTCCTGCAGGTGTCGCGGGTGCGTATACGCAAATCTTCTCGGGGGCAAATTTCTTGCATGTGTCGCACCGTTTCCGTTCCACTCCTTGACAGTGGCGTGCGGGCGTCCGTGGTAGTAGCGAAGAATTGCGTGTACCACGGTTTGAGGCTGGATCATCTCCATGCAGAGGGGAAGTTTCAAAGAAGAAGTGACTTGAATCGGTTTCTCGCACCGGCTATTTAGTACTTGATGTACGTGGGTCTCCTGGCAGACATAACGCCAGCATCCCTTTTCGCGGCAACAGTCCAGTTGTCCGATTACCTGCATCAGGGTGTGATTCGGGTACTGAATCAGCGAGGGAGTTTCGCGTCCGCCGACGATTACCACGCAACTGCGAGAGCGGCCGTCCACGGTAGGCACGGCAGCGGCTAAGTGCATAGCAAACGTAACAGGACAAAGTACTCCATCGGCGTGGTATACCAGCCGGACGAATTCTCGAATATCCGTTTTTCCCACCATGTTTACGGCCCCACGCAAAGGCAGATGCCAGTCTTCCGAGCTTCCGCATTGCACGAAATCAATTCTTCCGTCGAGCCGGTCTACAACATCCTGGTAATGCGACGGATTCCACCACTTTGTGGTTGTGTCATATTTCCCGCCAGCGACCAGGATCCAATAGGGTTTCCGCAGGCCAAGTGACCTCGGAAATTCTGGGTCTTTTTCTTCCTCACTCAAATAGACTTCGGGCCATGCCTTTGTCACGGGTACTGAAAGACCGAGAAGCGCGCCTATTTTTCTGTGGTATCTCGTCGCAAGATGCTCGGGGCACGATTCTCCATGCGAATAGGCGGGATAGCCAACGTTCAAGTAGCGATGAGTCTCGATTCGATCGACCGGTGTTATGTACGGATTGTTGTCCCAAATCTGCTGGGATGTGGTATCGACGTCCGTGAGAAAACGATTCGGATAGGCAATGTGCAGATCTCGGATCGCACTCGTCAGCATCAACAGGTCTCCGGGGTAGACCATCGCGCGCAAAACGAGCTTTTCCTTCGGCTTCGCCATGTCTACCGCGCCTCTCGGTCCTCAGCCACACTTGTCGAGCAGCTACGAGGCGATGGACGCAAGCGTCCATGAATTTGTGCAAGGAACGGCCGAAGGGCTTTGGAAATTTCAAGTCTGCGGATCTGAGCCAGAGAGAACATGGAGGATACCTACAGGGAAACTCAGGAGAGCTAACTCGGCTGGGCGGCTCCGTCAGTGGATCCTTAATAGAACTGTCCGAGGCAAGTGTCAAGACACAAAGATTGAAAAAAAGATAGAAAATCGGAACCTCTTCCGATCGGCTATGCGTTGGAACGCAGTTCGTAAAACCGCTTCAGGCGTGCAGTCAAAAATGGGGTGACGGTAGCAGAACCGTATGCGTAAACGCGCTCGTACGGATCTTTGGGGGGCGATCAGAGATGCTCGTCCCTACCGCGACAGCTAGACCGGTGAATGCGGCGGGACTGCAGTGATCTTATCGAGT
This sequence comes from Candidatus Acidiferrales bacterium, assembly GCA_963795535.1. Lineage (GTDB taxonomy): Bacteria > Acidobacteriota > Terriglobia > Acidiferrales > UBA7541 > Acidiferrum. Next base: position 544,788 of record CAWCIG010000013.1, on the reverse strand, counting down.
ACGACGAAAGGGGCTTTGCGGGGATGCGACCTAGTCTGGTGGGCTCATCAAAACGATGAATGGCGGCCCCGGAACCGGTGAGGATTTGGGAGCCGCGCAAGGAGCAGGAGGCATCGTGGTCTACCGATCCGGAAGTCCTCGCCCGAAAGGCGGAAGGTTCTGCCAGAACTCAAGGCTATGCATAAGAAATAGGATGTTTGTCCCCTCCATGACCCGTGGCCAACCTATCGAGGTACCGTCGTACTATGGACGCTCACGATGTCTACCTTACATCATGACATTGACGTCGAATGGATCATGCTCGCGATCGATGAATCTTAGTTCGTAATCACAGTTCTGAATTTTCGGTGTACGGGCGGCGTGGCCCTTGCACTGAACCAGATCAAAACGCGCTGTGTCCAGAGTGTGTTTTGAGAATGGCAATGGGAATGAATGCCCAAAAAACAGAAAACGTTGTTCGGAAGAGTGAACAGGAAAAGCTGAGCAAGATCGATGATGGTCTGCGGAAAGCTCTACGAGAACGCCAAGTCGACCTGCAGATTGTACCTTCAGCGATGGCATTATGAACTACTGGCGCCCGCGAAAATTCCGCGCATGAGTCACTCCAGGCCGAGGCCTATAAGGCGATGCTTCCAACCGTGGATTCCTTCCTTGAAAGGTGCGGCATTGAAGTTTGCCCTTCTTCACCTCTGGGCTACCTTATTGGAGTCCTGACGGTGTTGGAAGCTGAGTCTGTAGCACATTCCGCCATGTCCCAAACCCTAAAGCAGCTCAATGCGGGTGACTGGCAAACGTTCATAAAAAATAGCTCCTCATCATTGAACTGAGAACAGCTATTGCCAAGCCTGTAGGGACAACCCAAAGGATTGGCGATCCCTTCCGTGAGCCTAGCTCAATTTGTAGCCCAGGTAGCCCAAACAACGTCGGCGGAAGCGCAAAGCCCAGCCCGACCTTTTTTACTTGGTCTTGCCGGTATTCAATATCTTCCACCAATAGCCTGCCGTATCGATCTCCCATACTTGCGTTGGAGTGCCCATCCAGAAATCAATCAGGTTCGCGAGTTCGAAGAGCTCGTTCTCAGTCAACGCATCCGTTTCCGACGTCGGCATGCAGTTCGCAAGACTTTCCTTGGCTTCTTGCAATTCGTCTGGCGTTTCAGGAAATCGAGAAAGGGATTGCAAAACTCTTAGAGATTTCCGTCCGTTGCCATCAGGACGACGAAGTGCAAGGACAACTGGCAGCGCGCCACTCCCGCGGGTCGCGTCGCCGACTTCACCACCTGATTTACGATCATGATAGAGAATGAGGACAGCAACGCCCGTTCCGGCGATTGCTTGGAGAGGGTGAACAGCTTCCAGGACCGCTCCGCTGTCATTCTCGGAATCTCTGATTAACCCAGCGAACTGGGCAAGCGTGTCACCACGAGCAGTTTCGCGCCGAGCCGTCTACATTCGTCAGCCGCGTTCGCAGCAACCGTTGCCCAAGGTACACCGATTGTTTTATTGAAGTAGAGAATACTTAAATCTAATCTCGAGCTGCTTGTCAGGTTCGCCCGTTGCAAAGCGAGGCGGAATGAAACACGCGGTTGTTCAGTCAGATAGACGATAGGAGTACGCCTCATACTCCCGTTCAGGAACGGCTTCTCTCCGAGCGGAGCCTCGATGAGACAGGCGACAAGCGTGGTTTTGCCATGTTCACTTTTGCGGACAACACCGTAATAGCACCCTCGGCGATATACCCCTGAACTAACCATCAGGTCTGATCAAAACCATCAGTTGCTTCGTCGGCCGATTCGAAAACCAGGGGATTTTCTCGTCGCCCAATCCCCTCGTCCATACGGGCAGAAAGGACTCTAATCTGTCCAAACAGGTCATTGGTGTCCCCGTTTGCATTCCAAGCCCATTCTCCCAACCGTACCATCTCACGGACCAGAGCCTTCTCGCGAAGTATGCGCAGGCAGTTACGAATCTCGGCCCCTGCATATAGCCCGTTCAAAATTTCCGATAGATATGCTGCTCCGCCCGTATGGCTCAGTTCAACCTATGGCGCGATCAGCAAATGATCGTTCCTACCGCGACAGTTAGCTTACAGGTTCGCTTTTCGGCTCGCTTAGAGGGGGACCGTGTGGTCAGAGAGATAGAGCTCGAGCTGGGAATGGCGAGGCCCGATGTAGTGAAACGCCTCGGACCACTCCAGACCGTACTTCCGGCCTAGCTCCCTATCTGATGGAACACCGCGCTGGTACAGTGAGTCGTAATCGAGAACGATGTTCTTGATGTACGCACGGTTTGCGGTGTCGTCATCTCCGCCGAGAAGCGGAAGCCTCAATTTTTGGCTGGCAAGTTTGGCGCGCAGGCGAACACCGTTTTCCCCGCAAGGCCCCTGAGTTTTGTTCGCGAGATTGGCTTCCACTTTGCGATCGATCCACGGAGAAATGTCGACAACACGATTGACGATTTGTGGGCCACGCGCAAAATAGTATTTTTCTTGCACGGCGTGCGGTTGCAGGCCCGCGGCGAGTTGCTCGGGATAATCAAGGTCCATGCCCGCCATCCAGCAAGACGCCTCCACCACTTGCGCGGTCACGTAATGGTCGGGATTTTCTTCGTAAATTCCCCAAGGATCGTAGCAAACAACGGTGTCGATCTTCAGAAGACGAATCAGATGGATAAGCCGTGCCCGCAGTTCAACGCGTGAGATCTCGTCCATCTGATGATTGCGATATTCCAGGTTGAAAACCTTTTGCAGACCAAGTGCTTTTGCAACGGCTTCGGTATCCCGCTCATTGGCCAAAACGCGTTCGCCAGTCGTGCCGGACCCGGCCATTTCATCGTTGGTCGTACGAATGAGATAGCCCGTGTAGCCCTCGCTGACAAGCTTGGCCACCGTGCCACCTGCAAAGATGGAGATATCGTCGGTGTGGGGCTGGACAGCGGCGAGAACTTTGCCCGCATGAGGTTTGCCGGAGGCGGGGAGCTCGATGAACACGCCTTCAGTCGTGGCCGACCGGCCAACTTGGGGTGGAGCGCCGGCATGTTGCGCGATGGCGGATTCGCCAGTGCTGAGTAATGCTCCTCCGACCAGAAACTCACTGACGAAGTCTCGACGTTTCATAGATGGCCTCCGAAGCAAGCCGCGGCGGGGCCCGAGAGTCAACTTCGATCCGACCTACGAATCCCAAGCTTTCGGCGACAAATTCCGCGGACACAACTACAGTTGTCGTAGGTTAGTCTAGAATCGCACGAAGTACCACCTACAAACCCATCGTGCCAAACTCTCAGGACCCTTTCACGGAACGTCTCGCCGCGCTCTCCGAAAGGGCGAGCCCTCGGTCAGTTCTGGAGGGGCTCCCAGCACGCTCCAGCCTTTCCATATCCAACGGATTGCGGGTCGAGGTCCATTCGGGGGATCGATCGTCACGGAAACTTCAACGTTGCTTTGCTGAGAGCGGATGAAATATTCACCTGAGCAGGGTGCAGCGAGTTGGGGCAAGTACAGTTTTGGACGCGATTTCGGGCTGAGATTTTCAATTGGACGCGAATTAAGGAAGCCTTCCTGAAGCTAAGAGTCGCCTTGCGCTGGCTGTACCATGGAGGGACGAGTTAGGCCGGTTCGATTCCGGGGCCCGAGTAGCACGACGCGTGCATACCTTTAGCCTACCTCAGGCCGGATGAGCGAGCTCTCCGCGTTTTCGCCCAAGCGCCCAACCTTGGGACTGGGTTCGATCTAAACCGCCTCACGAGCTGAAAAGACCTGGACTTTACCGCTTCACGAGCGTCTGCCAACTTGCCACAACGGCGCAACCGATAACCAACGAAGCGGAGAGCGCTGTCCACCACAAGGGGTTTGAAATCGTCAGCGCCGCGATGGTGCTCAACCCGGTTGCTACTCCGCTACTGACCGGCCGGATCACGGCGAGAACCAGAAACACACTCGTGCCCACGGCGGCAGTAGTTTTCAAGACGGTGATTCGCGTTGGACGGTTTGGGCAGGCCAGTAGGCCATTGGGATAAATTGGGATTAACCGCGCGTGCAGATTGGACAGAGTTTGTTCGTCTAACGCAGCGTGTGGACTCGTACGCAGAGTCTAAGAGCGTGCGGCGGGGGGCGCCCTGTGGCGGGAAAGCTGGCGGAGCAGCCAGACTTTCGCCATTTTCCAGTCACGCAACACAGTTTCCGGCGAGATGCGTAGGAACTCGGCTGTTTCTTCCACGCTCAGGCCACCGAAAAATCGCAACTCGACGACGCGGGCTTTGCGGGGATCGTGCTTGGCCAGCGATGCCAGCGCATCCTCCAGGGCCAACACTTCGACTCCGCGAGCCCGCGTCCCCAGCAACGTCTCTTCTAAGGGAACCCGCACCTGGTCGCCGCCCCGCTTCGCATAGCGAAATCTACGCGCATGATCCACAAGAAGGCGCCGCATGATCTGTGCGCACAAAGCAAAGAAATGCAAACGGTTTTCGCACCGGATACCGCGGGCGCGAATCAATTTGAGATACGCCTCATTAACCAGTGCCGCGGATTCCAAGGTGTGGTCGCGGCGCGCCAAATGCGCTCTGGCCATTCTTCGAAGCTCGGGGTAGACGACAGGTATCAGGCGACTTAGCGCTTCCTCGTTCCCTTCGCTCCAGGCCGCCAGCAGCCCAGTGATGTCTTCGGAACCAGCGGGCGTCATTCTCCGCGAGTCTATCAAAAAAAATCTCGAACGATGACAGTTTTCGGCGACCGTTCCCGGAATATATAGTGATAACAAGAAGGCGCCAAGACTACCCATCGCAGGTGGCACAGACGCCCAGCGGAAGGCGCGGGGGCGGCCAGAGAGGAGGGTGAGGTGACTGACCGATGGCGTGAGATCGAAACCCTATACAATTCCGCCTGCGAGCGAAAGCCCGAGGAGCGACATGCCTACCTCGAAAGCGCCTGCGTAGGCGATGAATCCCTTCGCCTCGAAGTCGAGTCGCTGCTGGCCCATGAGGAGCTGGCCGTGAACTTCCTGGAGACACACGAATCCACAACACCTGGAAACTCAGTGGAGGCTTCGGTCCCGGCCGATGAGCAGATCGGGCCTTACTTGGTGCTAGAGTTCCTGCAGAAGGGTGGAATGGGGGAAGTATATAAGGCCCGGGATATGCGCCTGGATCGCACCGTGGCCATCAAGTTTCTTCCCCGCGCACTCGCCGCCGATCCCGCTGCACTCGAACGGTTCCAACGTGAAGTGCGCGCCGCCTCCTCTCTGAATCATCCTCGTATCTGCACTGTGCACGATGTGGGCGAGTTTCAAGGGCGGCCCTTCCTGGTGATGGAATTCCTGGAAGGACAGTCGCTTAGGGACCGCATCGCGGGCAAACCCCTGCCGATTGCGGAGCTAATGGATCGCGCCGTGCAGATTTGCGATGCGCTCAAGGCCGCGCATGCCAAAGGCATCGTCCATCGCGATATCAAGCCGGGGAACATCTTCATCACGGCCGGCGGACAAATCAAAATCCTGGATTTCGGCTTGGCAAAGCGTTCGGGCGAGGCACCTGCCGTTCCCAAGGCAAGTGTCTCTGCGGCAGAGGAACAAACGGCCGCCACCCACAGCGGAATCACGGTAACGCGGCCTGGAAGCGTCACCGGGACGCTGGCATATCTCTCTCCCGAGCAGGCGCGCGGCGAAGAGGTGGACAGCCGCACGGACATCTATTCCTTGGGCGTGGTGCTCTATCAAATGGCGACCGCCCGGCCTACATTCCTTGCCGAGACATCTGAGGAACTCATCGGCGCAATTCTGCGCCAGACTCCGGTTAAACCATCGGCATTGAACCCGGCTGTGCCTGCCAGCCTGGAACGGATCATCTTGAAGGCGCTCGAAAAGGAGCGGACAGTGCGATATCAATCTGTGGCAGATCTTCTGGGGGACCTGGAGAAGATTACCGCCAGCAGGTCGCTAGCAGTGTTGTCGTTCGAAAACCTATCTGGTGACCTGGCGCAGGATTATTTCGCTGATGGCATGACCGAGGCCTTGCTCACCGAGTTGGGCAAGATCAGCGCACTGCGGGTAATTTCTCGGCAGTCCATGATGCGGTATGAGGGCACGAAAAAATCAATTCCGCAGATTGCACGCGAATTGATGGTCGACGCGGTTGTGGAGGGTTCCGTGCTGCGTGTTGGGGACCGCGTGCGCGTCTCGGTGCAGTTAATCGAGGCAGCGCCGGAAGGGCATCTTTGGGCCAATAGCTATGACCGCGAGGTGCGCGACGTTCTGGCTTTGCACGGGGAGATGGCCCGGACCGTCGCCCGGGAAATCAGGGTCACTCTAACGCCGCAGGAGGAGACTCGTCTGGCTGGCGTTCACGCCATCAACCCCGCCGCCAACGACGCCTATTTCCGAGGCCGCTATTTTCTGAACAGGCGTACCAAAGAAAACCTCGATAGAGCTCTCGCCGATTTCCAGCAGGCTATTGAGCTCGACCCCGCATTTGCGCCCGCCTACGCCAGCCTTTCGGAGGTCTACTTCTCCCTCGTAATGTACGATTTTGCTCACAGCACAGAACTACTTGCGAAATCCCAGGCTGCATCGCTGCAGGCACTCGAGCTGGACGACAGCTTGAGCGCAGCGCACTACACTCTGGCTATGAATCGTCTTGCCAGCTCCTGGGATTGGTCGGGGGCCGAAGTCGAGGCCCGACGTGCTATCGAGGTCAATCCCAGCAATGCCTCCGCGCACTGGTGGTATTCGGACCTTTTGATCTTCCAAGGCCGGATGGCCGAAGCAGAGGCAGAAATCCAAAGAGCTCAAGAATTGAACCCCTTCTCGGTTGAAATATACGTCGGTGCGACCGCGCGTCTCTATTATGAGCGCCGCTACGACGAATTCATCGAACGATGCCAAGGATGGGTGGAAAGAGATCCGAGCCTCGAATGGAATTGTCATCACGGCCTAGGGGCTGCGTACGTGCAGATGGGCAGGCATGAAGAGGCGATCACCGAACTTCAAGAGGCGCTCAAGTCCTCCACGGTGTATGCGCACACTGCAACTGAGCTAGCCCACGCGCTAGCTGTGGCGGGAAAACGAGAAGAGGCCATGAAGCTCCTCGACACAGTGGAGTATGTTCCCTGGAAGACGCTCGGTGCCGCCCTCGTCTACGCCGGGCTAGGAGAAAAGGACGAAGCATTTCGCTCGTTGGACAAAGCTATTGATCTTCGCGCACCTTTCGTCATTCTCCTCAAAGTAGACCCACGATTCGACTCGCTGCATTCAGATCCCCGTTTTCAGAACCTGCTCTGCCGAATGAATTTACTTCTTTAGTCTGCACAAATGAGCAGCTCAACGTTACGACCTAATCGCTGCTCTGGACAATTCAAAATTCACAAACCTGCAAACCAGAAATCCTCATAGAAAACGAGCATTCCGTGTCGCGCCGAAAGTGGAAACTGCCGTGGCACCACGCACATTGCTACAATAGAATGAAAACAAAGCCAGTGCGCTGCTTCCCGGTAGCTCAATCGTAGAGCGCTAAGATTAATAGGTTGAATCTTACGGCGAGACCTACAGTCGACCCGAATAAATTGCGTCTTGTGGTTGAGAATTCCTTTCGAGAGCTGGCAACATCCGAGTTCACTTCCACGAAAAGCCTAGCGACAATTGGTCCAAGCGGTACGGAACGATAGCTTCCGGGTTGCCAACTTGAGGCGATATTCGTAAACACAAGGGCGTTTATCGTTACTGATCAAAATTAACTCGCCCGAGTCAATGAGTGGTTTGGCCTGTTCACAACATCTGAGCGCCATCTCTACCCGTAGCGCTGGAAATGCTTCCAGAACTCCGGCCAAGAGGAGCGGATATTGCGACAGATGTAGACTCGGTCGCGGTCGAGGAAAATGTCATTGACAACGCCATACGGATTCGAGAGTTGAGCAGCAACCTGGCAGGAGGCAAAGATCTAGTTGAGTTCGTCCGGCTTGAAGCCCACGGCTATGACGGTTTGCGCGCGGCCATCAGGAGCACCAGCGTAAGCACATAAATCCAGCCGAGCATGCGCCATCGTCTGCCTCCTGGCCGCGCAAAGAGAAACCACAGCCCGGCGAGCCAGAGCGGTACTGCAGCAGGGTTGGTCGCGCTCCAGAACTGCTTCAGGAGAAAGTTGTCTGTGCGGCCCAGGCCAATGTCGCGGGTGTGGATGCTGCGCATCCAGGCAAGGCCGACGAAGTGGTGCTGGTATTGCCACCAGAGGTTGGGTGCGACGATGAGCAGCGCCAGCGCCACGCCGCACCAGAACCAGGCGCTGCGAAAATAGCGGCGGTTCGGAGCCAGGAGCATTGCGCCAAGGAGGGCGACAGCAAAGAACGCCATCGTGTACTTGGTCATCAGTCCAAGGCCGATGGCGGCCCCGATGCCGAGCCACCAGCGCGCGTCGTCGCTCTGAAGCAGCCACGAGACGCACTAGGTCACCGCGACCCACCACAACAGATCGAACGACATGTAGGACATGAACGAGCCGGTGAAGAATACGGGTCCTCCAATGCTCGCCGCAAATGCTGAGACGAGCATGGCCTGGCGGCCGCCGCCCATGGCGCGTGCCATGAACCCGGTGAGTACGGCCACAAACCCGCTGGCGATAGCGGCGAAGAAGCGGAATCCGATGAGCGAAGTTCCGAAGAACGCCAGCTCAATACGGGCCAGGAAAGCGGTCACCGGTGGGTAAACAACATATCCCCACTCGAGATCACGCGCATTGGAGTAAGTGAGCAACTCGTCGCGGTGGAATCCGTAGCGCGCGCCGGCCACGAAATGCACCGCGGTGAATGCGAGGCCGAGAAGCCACAGCGCGGCGGTGTCGCTGGAGAGAATCCGATGCGACTGAGGTGAATCGTGCATAGGAGCCTCGCTTGGGAAGATGGAATTCGAGACAAGGATAGCGCGAAGGGCGGCGCGCTGTGATAGCTGCAAAGCGTCCCACCCACCCTGCTCAAAATGTCAACAGACGCATAATCGCCAATGCACTCACCGACCAATGATTGGTATCGGGAAGTCGGCAACTCGTCAGGAAATCAAGCACTGATGGGATGCGCGTTTATCGGGACCAATCCGGAGGCATTGATTTCCGGTTCCCATCAGTCGGAAGCTGTTTGTCGACCCCTGGGTTTTGTGACGATACGACATCATAATGTCTTCATGCCAATCGCGCACGACTCTCTTCTCTATTCACGCGTCGAAACGGTCCTCGCCAGCGAGATCGCCGATGGCGATTTAAAGGTTGGCGACCGACTGCCGACCGAAGACAGCCTCATTGCGCGATTTGGTGTCAGCCGCATTACCGTTCGGAGGGCTGTTCAGAATCTTGTGAGCCGTGGTCTCGTCGAGATTCGTCGCGGCAAAGGCACATTCGTTGCTGCACCGAAGATCACGCGGGAACTTACCGAACTGAGCGGATTTGTGGAGGATATGCACGCTCTTGGCCGCAAGGAAGCTTTCTCGCTTTGCGATTCTGAGCGCATCAAGGTTCTGAGCTCGAACCGCATTGACGATCTTTCGAGCCACTCTAAAGTAGTACATCACCGCGCGTTGTGCCCCCTTTGGAACGGAGCTACAGTAATAAACGATGCGAAAATCATCGTAGCCTTGATCTGAGCGTGAGAGAACGGCTAAACCATGCCTGATTCAGCTACAGCCAAAAAGTTGACGCGCCCAGGTGCGTCGTTCGCGCGCCGCTATGGATTGGCTTTCGCTTCGGTCGCCGGCGCTCTGTTGCTGGATCTTTTGTTTCGCAACTTCAATCTGCCTCATCCATTTGCTGCATTTGCGCTATCGGCAATCGCGATCACGTTTTGGTACGGCGGCACGAAGCCCGGCATTGTGGCAGTTTTGCTTTCGTCGCTGATCCGTGGATTCATCTTCGAGGCCGAAACCAGCAGCCTCTCTCGCCTTCTGTACGACCTGGTGTTTCTGCTCTTTGCCATACTCATGATCTGGGTAAGACGGACAAAGGAGGCTCTCGAGGTTAATGTCACACAACAGGCTGCGAAGCTGATTGCGGCGAGTCAGGGCCTGCACGAACAGAAAGAGCAACTCGATAGACTCTTCGAATTGTCGCCCGTCGCTGTCATTCTCACCGACGAAAATTTCCAGGTATTGCGAGTAAGCCAAGAGTTCACTCACATGTTTGGCTACGCAGCCGAAGAGGTACTGGGGCGTCCGCTTCAGGATCTGATCGTTCCTGAGGAGTTACGCACCGATGCCTTCCAAAACAGGATCGTCCTTGCGCGTGGAGAGAGAGTTCACGTTGAGTCGGTACGCCAGCGCAAAGATGGCGCTCGTTTGGACGTTTCCGTCACCGCAGCGCCGCTATCGCTTGGTTCAGGGCAAAGGGCTATTTACATCATTTATCGAGATATCACCGAACAAAAGAAGGCCGAAAGGAAGCTGCGACGGAGCGAAGCAAATCTGCTTGAAAGTCAAAGATTGGTGCGTATGTGCAGTTGGGCGTACGACCCGTCATCCGGAATGGTGGCGTTCTCGCCGGAAGCAAAACGAATATTCGATATCAAGTCCGATCAGGACATATGGCCGGGTGATTTCTTTCTTGACAGGTTGCATCTTGAAGATCGACCGGTCCATGAGGAGATTTTTAGAAGGGCCCGACTCGACAAGACCGATTACGAGGCCTCCTACCGCATCGTTCTCCCGGATGGTTCGATCAAACGCATCTACTCGGTCGCCCATCCGGTCCTGAACCAGTCGGGTGAATTGGTGGAATTTTTTGGAACTTCGATGGATGTCACCGAACAGTGGAAGGCTAGAACCGAGTTGGAGAAAGCTTTCGAGGAAATTAAGCAGCGGACGGAAGCTGCCCGCCGGAGCGAGAGAGAGCTTCGCGACGTGGTCAATTCGGTTCCGGCGCATGTCTGGAGTACTTCGCCCGAGGGTCAGGTTGATTTCGTTAATGATCGTTGGTTGCAGTTCACAGGTTTGGCGTTGGACGAGGCATTCGGCTGGAAGTGGGAAGCGGTTGTTCATCCTGATGACCGGACGAGGGTCGTCGCCGATTGGCACACAGCCCTTAAGAACGGGCGAGCCATGGAGAGTGAAGCGCGAGTTCGGCGGGCAGACGGAGAATATTGCTGGTGGTTTATTCGCAACGTACCACTGCGCGATGAAACTGGAAAGCTCGTCAGATGGTATGGAACCGCTATCGACATTGAAGATCGCAAGCGGGCTGAGCAAGCCCTTCGGAAAAGCGAGGAGCGGTGGAGATCCGTCTTTGAGAATTCGGCTATCGGCGTTGCGCTGACTGACCTGAACGGCCGCTTTCTAGCCACCAATCATGTCTACCAGACAATCGTGGGTTACACGGAGGAGGAACTACGTGCACTTCGTTTTCTGGACGTCACGCATGAGGACTACCGCGAAGCCAACTGGGCGCTCATCACCGAGTTGCTGGAGGGAAAACGACGACAGTTTCAGATTGAGAAAAAGTATCTGCGCAAGGACGGCAGTTCGATTTGGGTAAGCAACAACGTTTCTCTTGTGCCTGGCACCGAGAGGGTACCGCGATTCATAATGGCGCTGTCCGAGGACATTACACAGCGCAAACGTGCCGAAGAAGCTCTACAGAGGAGTGAGGGTTATTTAGCGGAAGCACAGAAATTGACCCACACAGGCAGTTGGGCCTGGAATGTGCGTACCGGCGTTCTCTTCTGGTCGCAAGAGGTCTTTCGTATCTATGACTATGATCCTCAAGCAATAGGACCCACTTGGCCACAGTTCCTCGAAAGAGTTCACCCTGAGGATCGACCGCAGATCGAGCAGCGCGCAAGAATGGAGGCCTCTGGAAAAGAGTGGTTAGATTCTCAGAATGATTTTCGAATCATTCTCCCGAACGGCACCATAAAGCACCTCCATTCTGTCGCTCATTCTGTCAGGGATGACTCGGGTGAAATCACCGAGGTCGTCGGCACCGTCATGGATGTGACCGAACAGTGGAAGGCCAGAGCGGAGTTGGAGAAAGCGTTCGAGGAAATTAAGCAGCGGACGGAAGCTCTTCGGCGGAGTGAGGCTTATTTGGCGGAAGCACAGAAATTGACCCACACAGGCAGTTGGGCGGTGCGGGTCCCTCAGATGGAAAACGCGCAGGGTGAGGCCGGTCAAGAGCTTGCTGCGCTCCCAAGGTTAGGCTGGAACGCTTCCTATTGGTCAAAAGAGATGTACCGGATCTTCGGCCTCGATCCTGATCCCACGCCACCATCTTACTTGGAGGTAGTCCGGCGGATGCACCCGGAGGACGCGCGTTACTACACACCGGTGGTCGAGCAGGCCGTTCGGGACAGGACCGACTTTGAGATCGACCATAGACTTCTTCTGCCAAACGGCGCGGCCAAGTACATTCACGTGGTCGGACACCCGGTAGTGAATGCTTCCGGTGATGTCGTTGAACTAGTCGGTACGGCGATGGATGTCACCGAGCAGCACGAAGCGAGAGCGGCTCTGCAGACAGCGTTTGAGCAAATAAAGGTGGAGGAAACAGAGCTTCGGCGGATGACCGACGCCATCGCCAGTTATATTTACGTGTTGCGCCCGGATGGGACAGCCCTTTTTGCAAATCAGACAGTGCTCGATTACACCGGTCTCACTTTGGAGGAAGTGCAGAGAGAAGACCAGCGCGCACGGGTCTTCCACCCCGAAGATGTGGAAAGGCTGCGCGAGGAGCGCCATCAGGCGCTCGGGCGCGGTAAGCCTTTTGAACTTGAGCAACGAGCGCTTGGAAAAGACGGTAACTATCGGTGGTTCCTTGTCCGCTTCAATCCCCTTCGCGACGATCACGGGAACATTATTCGCTGGTACGCGACTGGCACGGATATTGAGGACCGCAAGCGAGCCGAGGAGAGGATGCGCGACGAAAACCTTGCGCTGAGGGAGCAAATTGATCAAGCGTTCATGTTTGAGGAGATTGTAGGAGCGTCTCCAGCCTTGCAAAGCGTGCTCTCGAGCATCGTGAAAGTGGCCCCCACCGATTCCACGGTACTGATCACGGGCGAAACCGGCACAGGAAAAGAACTGATTGCTCGCGCCATACACAAGCACTCGCAACGTTCCGGCCAGGCGTTCATTAGCGTAAACTGTGCGTCGATTCCTTCCTCCTTGATCGCGTCGGAGCTGTTTGGCCACGAGAAAGGCGCCTTCACGGGCGCGGTGCAGCGTCGCCAGGGCCGCTTTGAAATGGCGCACTCGGGTACGATCTTTCTAGACGAGGTAGGCGAGCTTCCCGCAGAAACCCAGATTGCGTTGCTGCGAGTACTTCAGGAGCGGCAGTTCGAACGAGTGGGCGGTAACCGAATTCTTCCCACCGACGTTCGCGTCATAGCCGCAACCAACCGTGATTTAACGGCAGCCATTGCCTCGGGAACGTTTCGCGCCGACTTGTTTTACCGGTTGAACGTTTTCCCGATTGAGGTGCCTCCTCTGCGCAAACGTAAGGAGGACATTCCGATGTTGGTGGAGTATTTCGTAAAACGCTACGCGGAAAAAGCCGGGAAGCAAATCTGCAAGATCGACAACCAGACGCTGGAGCTGTGCGAGTCGTATCCATGGCCGGGAAATATCCGCGAGTTGCAAAACATTGTTGAAAGATCGGTGATCTTGTGCGGCGGCGACACCTTTTGGATCGAAAAGGCCTGGCTGGCACGCGTGCACCCACCCCGGCAGGAATTAGCAGGCCCTTTGCCCGATACCCTCCAGAATCAGGAAAAAGAAATTATTGAAGCTGCCTTAGCGGAAAGTAAAGGGAAAGTTGCCGGCCCAGAAGGTGCGGCAGCAAAACTCGGAATTCCCCGATCGACGCTGGACTCGAAAATCAAGCAGCTGAACATCAAGAAGCACAAGTTTATCGCGGAGGGGTAGTCGCCATTCCTTTTGACTCCCGGAAATTCGGCACTTCCCGAATTTTCGTCATCCAATTTCCCCTCTACGCCTTTCATTTCAGTGGTTTGCATGTGGCCACCGCGTTGCATGTTCATAAAACCAGGGCCGCGATGGCAACAATTCAACAATCGCCATGGCCGCCTGGGCCAGACAACATACGATGACCTTGAGGATCGAGCGATCGGCGCGGCAGGGAATTATGGTTTTTACGCTAAGTGGGCGCATGAATGCGGACGAAGTCGCGGAGTTGAAGGCGCTCTTTGCTACGGACCACCGAAGCATCGTTTTGGACTTACGAGACGTGAGGCTGGCAGATCGCGACGCAGTGAAGTTTCTAAGAGATTGCGAGGCGGATGGGATGAAGCTGGAGAACTGTCCGGCGTACGTCCGCGAGTGGATGGAAAGGGAAAAAGGTTGAGGGAGCCACGAACTGGCAGCCCTGATTTGCGGGAGGAGGTTCACTGTAGTGATGAGTAGATTTTCTTCGGCGCAGAGCGATGCCGCAGCGGTTAGCAATCTTCGAGCGTGGAGCGAGAAGCAGTTGATCGCAGCCGCCAAAAGTGGACGAAGAGCTCCCTTCGGAGAGCTTTGCGAACGCCATATGAAAAAAGTCTCCTGTGTGACTCGCCGGATTACGCGAAACCGTGAAGACGCGGAAGACGCGGTCCAAGACTGCTTTCTGAATGCTTTCGTCCATCTCAAGGATTTTGATGGAAGATCCCAATTTGCAACCTGGCTGACCCGCATTGCGATTAATGCTGCCTTGATGAAGCTTCGTAAAAACCGCGGAGCACGAGAAGTTCCCATAGATGAGCCAAACCCGTCGTCTGAACCCGTAGCGCAACGAGAATTTCGGGACGACGCTCTCGATCCGGAAGAAAGTTGCTCCCTTCGTGAACGGAAACGGATCGTGAAGTCAGCCATTTCGGGGCTTCGGCCGCGAGCTCGCAACGTCGTGGAGCTCTTCCACTTACAAGAACACTCAATCAGAGAAACGGCAGAAATTCTGGGGATTTCGACCGCGGCAGTAAAGACGCAGATGTTTCACGCGAAAAGAGCGCTGCATCGAATGCCCTTGCTGCACGGTGTCGGCGGCTCCAATTGTGCAAGGCAAGCTGAGTAAAGAGGTATCTCAATGACAGCAACAATCAAGGCGGCAATTTTCCCTTTTGCGCAAGCCAAGACCGAATTCGATTCAAATCCGATGCACTTCCTCAATGAAGACTTGGCATCTGTGCCCGTTTCTGGCATCCCGGAAGAGTTTCGTATGCTATCGCGTTACTTGCCGGTGATCGTGCTTGTTCCAAAATCGGCTGTTCATGATAAGACGACACAGAAAAAGCCGGGACGGAATAAGTCCGTCACTGGCCTCATGGATACCAGCGATGCCTGCTCACCGCTGGACGCAGCGAAGGCCTGGTTGAGAAATCCCAACGACACAGACACGTTTGGGTTTGGGGGAGTGACAGGATGTTTTTCAACGATGGAAATTCATCGCCATGGTCGCCCCGTTATTCTCACATGTAAGGAATTCAAAACGCTCGCCTATCTGATCAAAAACCCGCGGAGAGTGATCTCACGGGACGAACTACTCAATGAAGTGTGGGGATACGAGAACTATCCTAATACAAGGACTGTCGATAACCACATTTTGAAGTTGCGCAAAAAACTGGAAACAGAGCCTGCGCATCCCAAGCACTTTCATACAGTCCATAGCTCTGGTTACAAGTTCCTGCCCTAAGTCTCTATATTCAATTTTGCATGAGGAGAAACTAAAGGAATGACTATGTCCAACCGCGCAGTGTTCCTAGTAGTGAGTTTTCTCGCTTGGAACGAATCGACAGGCCACGCACAATCACCCAAGCGAATTGAGATCATCGCCAAGAGGTCTAATGATCCAGATACAATCACTCTCAAGCCGGGAGAACCGATCGTACGCATGGTATAGATATAACGACATTTCCCGCAACAACCTGCATTAAGAAGCGCCATATGAAAGTCTGGAAAGCGTTCGCGACGGCACTGCTCCTGGTCCTGCTTATCGGCGTGACTTGTGCAGCGCTTTGGATTCATCGCGGCTTTCGTGCCACGAATCGACCTTCCCGCCTTGAGGCTGCCATTGCTCGCAGCGCGCGCAATTTCTCGATTCCAACTGCCGCACGCGATGAGAAAAATCCTCTCGATGCTACTCCCCAGAATCTCGAGGACGGTCGTGATGCGTTCGTCCGCTGCCAAACTTGCCATGGCCACGACGCCAGCGGCCTGACCGCGATGGGCCAGTCACTGTACCCGCGTGTGCCTGACCTCCGCTCCGCGCAAACGCAAAACCTCACGGACGGTGAAATCCACTACATCATCGAAAATGGGGTTGAACTTACAGGAATGCCCGCGTGGAGCAATCCTCATCAAGCGCAGAACGACGACAGTTGGAAGCTTGTTCTCTTTGTTCGAAGCCTTCGACCCCTGACACCACAGGAAAAAACGCAGCAGGCGCAGACTTCTGCCTCCGCGCATTACGTCGGCTCGCAGGCTTGCGAGAAGTGCCACGCGGGAATATATGAGCATTGGCAGAAAACGCCGATGGCCAACGTAGTGCGGGATCCGCGCCAGCATCCTGACGCGATCATTCCCGACCTCGCCACTAACAACGTGTTCAAATTCTCGAAGGATCAGGTCGCCTTTGTTTACGGCAGCCTGTGGAAGCAGCGCTACTTCACGAAGGTCGGCGACGATTATTTCCCGCTGCCCGTGCAATGGGAAGTGGTGAATCACAAATGGAGCAAATATATGGTCGCGACCGGCGGCGACTGGTGGGCAGCCTTTTATCCGCCGGACAACATGAAGCGTCCCACTGGACCTTTGTGCGACGGCTGCCATTCTGTTGGCTACGATATTCACACTAAGCAGGTCGTCGAGTGGAACGTAGGCTGCGAGCGTTGCCACGGTCCCGGCAGCGAGCACGCCGCTCATCCTGGCCGCGCCAACATCTTCAATCCCGCTCACGCGGAGTACGTCGCCGCCAACGACACTTGCATCCAGTGCCATTCGCAGGGGCAACCGCTCTCGAATCCCATAGAGGGCAAATACTACGACTGGCCCGTTGGTTATTATGTGGGGTTGAATCTGCAAGATTTCTGGAAGCTGGAAGGCCACACGCTTGGCGAGCTTGCTAATTTCTATTATTTCCCCGATGGCACCGCTCACAAGAACCGCATGCAAGGCAACGATTTCGTCCAAAGTGTCATGTACCGCCGCGGCGTGACGTGCTTCGATTGTCACGACGTGCACGGAACGGGCAATTACGCGCAGCTGCGCAAGCCACCTGACCAGCTTTGCCTGGATTGTCACGGACCGTCATCGTCCAACGGCCCTCGCAACGCGACTATCGAAGAGCACACGCATCACAAAGATGGCAGCTCCGGAAGTCAATGCGTTGCCTGCCACATGCCGGCGATAGAAACCGAGGGGGTGCCCGGCACTTTCATCCACGCTCACACATTCAGATTCATCTCCCCGTCGATGATGGAGAAATACAAGATCCCTGATCCTTGCACTTCGTGTCACACAGACAAATCCACGGGATGGGCAACGGACAACTTGCGCCATTGGAACGAACGTTCTCCGTGGCGTATCGGGCAAAATCCTGCATCAGACTAAAAAGCCGCGAGCATTCTGCAGGAGACCATCAGACCCTTGAAGAAGAAGCCGAAAGTGCGGCTTGACGCTTCGCGACTCACCTCCGCCTGCTGCGCCTCACGAAGGCGTAAGCTCCTTCATAAGCTCGGACCACTTCTCTCATCGGAATCACTGATTGCTGCGCCCGGCAGCTTCGCGGCCTCTGCTCTCCCGGGTCGCCCCCGATGTTGTTTATCAAACGCCAGGGATGAAGTTGACCCGCGATGCACCGGTTGTAGTCGGCGAATCCGTAGAGACGGTTCGAAGATGCATACACGTACATGGCTTGAAACTCGAGCTCTAGATTCCATGAGTCGTTGAATTGCGATGGCGTCATTGGATAATACCGAGCCCACCTGGCATCAGTTTCGGCTTGCCAGGTGTATTGAACACTTTCCAAGTAAATGTGAACATAAATTACTCCCACATGGGTATGTTGCATGTCGTTTCGTCAGACAATTTTTTCGGGTGCGTTTTCGAAACCTTTTTCGTTAGGCGTCTTACTTAGCAACAACCACTTCGAGGGCACACCCCAAAAGGCAGCTAAGGTGTTTGACCTTAGCTGCTTTTCTCCTTTGGGTGCGAAAAACGTCCGGAATTCATCACCACCGTCTACAAGCCGCCCTCTGCGTACCATCTGTCGCGATAATCCCGCGAGTAAAATGACCAACACGAGACACACTGTTTACTTCAATTCTATTACTTCGTTCTGTTTCATCGCGTCTCATCTCTGTACACGTTTTGCGGGCGATTCTACGAAGCACCGCCAGTCGAAATGAAAAGCTCGAAGCGGCAGCTATCTGCGATGGCGCGTTAAAACGTACAAAGGAGAAATGATGAAGAAGCTGTACTCGCGTATTGCGGTCGCACTTGTCGGTACCGCCGCTCTTGGCATCACCACCAAAGCACAAGCTGTCGACCAGTTAGTTGTAACGGTGCCCTTTGAATTCGTGGTCGGCGGCACAACCGTTCCAGCGGGCACCTATCGCGTGCATCGCCTGTCTGAAGACAACCCGTCCGGAGGACTTGTCCTCACCAGTTATGAAAATCGTGTGATTACCACGGTCCTTCCCATCGACATCGAAAGCGCTCACGACAACAAACCGGAGGTAACCTTTAAAACCGATGCCGGCCAGCACCTTCTCAGCCGAATCCAGACCGCCGACAACATTTTCAACATTCCGATATCCAAATCCACGAGCACTGCCGTCTTGGCCAATAACGCCAAGCCTTCTTTCGGCAGCCCCGGAAGTAAGTAGGTTGATTTGTCCACGCAAAAGGTGGCCTGCGGTCACCTCTTTGCGTGAATGAAGATTCCGGGCCACGGGTTTCCGTAACTGTAATGAGCTGGGAGGATAAAAATGGCTGCTTACGACGTAAACGAATGCGGTTATTGCCTATTTTCAATCGCGCCGGGGCAGCGATGGGTGCGCGAGAAGGTTTACGACTCCACGTCCCAAAATGGTCATGAACCAATCTACCAGCGCTACCACGCGGAGGTCTTCGCCGGCGAAACACTAAGTTGCTGGGAAAAGCATCAAATGG
Source organism: Candidatus Acidiferrales bacterium (assembly GCA_963795535.1). Taxonomy (GTDB): domain Bacteria; phylum Acidobacteriota; class Terriglobia; order Acidiferrales; family UBA7541; genus Acidiferrum. The sequence continues at coordinate 525,671 of CAWCIG010000013.1, read as the reverse complement.
ATCAGGAAACCGCCCGCATCTCCCGCACGGCCCTGAGCGCTGCCTAACGTAAACACATTCGCAGCAAAGCATGCGCAACAAACGTAGCGCCCCCCAGAAAAATCATCTCAGCAACGGTTCACCCAACCCGCCTTACGCGCAACCCAGACAAGTGGCTACCAGCCGCGACTTGTCCGGGAGCGCGACTTATCAGCAGTAGTCGCCGTAGCGAGCTACACCTTGGACGCCGATGGGAATCTTTCGGGAACGGCGACAAGCAGCTCTAACGTCACAACCGCGAACGTCACCCTCAAGGGAACCAGCACAGCGGAGCAGGACTGCACCGGCACGCTTACCGTCGATGTTTACGCCTAGGGGAACCTGGTACGCACGGCAACCTTCGATGTGGTGTATGTCAACAATGGCCGGGAGACTCGTGCGATCGTCGTCTCGCTAATACTCGCGAATGCCACCCTCGTACCCTCGGCGCTGACCATTGACGCAAGGAAGCTCTTCCACGCTTCACCGCACGAACGTTGAGGCGGGGAATTGGCGATCACCAGGTCCTGTCTGAATCAACACAGGCTCCCCTGTCGTATCGGGGTCTGGACTAAGTAGCCCTCGTCCCACTGACGTTCAGAACCAATCCGGTCAGGTTTGGACTCGCGCTTGTGGCAAACCACACCGGATCTGACTTACTTGGGCTCTAAATCAGTAACCAGAAGTCGGCTTGGGGGTACATATTCTGTCCTCTCAGGTTGCTCGTCGATGGAGCATATGGGTGCTGTTTGAGGGCAATCCGGTATCGTGTGACCACCGTCCTGTTGAAGGCGAGTCGAGGCTCTGAGCAGTACCAGTCGATGAATTCGCGAATCGCATGATCGTAGGAGCGCTTAGAACTCGCCGACGTCAGGCTGTTCATAACTGCAGATTTCGATTGTTCAAGATCCGGCAGCTTCAGGACGGTCTTAGCGGTTCGCTTGTGTTTGCTTTTCGCCATAGCATGCGGCCTCCAACTGCCGTGGCGAAAGCATTATTCTGTCCTTGATTTCCTGACCAGCAGCGCGTTTCGCGGTACCAAACCTGCAAAGGATTATCGTGCGGCAAATGGCTTGCCACGCACCGCCGTGTACACAGCATCGAACACCCTCAGTCCGTGGATATTCGCAACGCCGCCAACGGTGATCGGATCGCCCAGATACTGAACCTTGCTGTTCGCATTGGCGAACGCCGGCCACGAGGGAAGCCCCGGGCCGTTTGGATCGCCCGATCGCGCGAAGTTGACCCAGTAGTTGGACATCTCCTCAGCCAGCCTCCGATCTGCCGCAGTCCAGTTCCAGGGCGACTGGTCCAGGTGGTCGAAGACATACCAGAGCTCAGCGTAGTGGCTCGCGCCCCAACCCGCGTACACGGAGCCGGCCGGGAACGGCGGCTGCTGTCGAAACGAGTAGTAAAAGACTGGGCTCTGCCCCGTTCCGGCTTGCAGCCTCGCCCATGCCCACATGTCCCAGCCGAAGCGGAGGTCGCGCTCGAGGCCGAGCTGCGCCTGCCGCGCGTCTTCGTCGGTCGCGTGAGGATACGCCGCAACCAGCGCAGGGGGAAGTTGACCGACGCTGTGTTCCAAGTCGCTGTCGAACGTGGCGGCTGTCTCGTGCGTGACATCCACCATCGCTCGCGCCTCCTCGGCGTTCGAACCGATCAGTAGCGGGACATCGTTCTGTTGCCCTGAACTGAATGCCTCGTAGGGTGAAAGCGGAAGCATATACGGTTCGATCACCGCGTGGACGATGCCGCCGGCATTGCCGGTAAGCAGAATCGCCGGGAGCTCGCGTAGTTCCTTGAGCGAGGGCGCACCCAGCGAAACAGCGTACTTGTCCCCGTCGCGTTCTGCGTTGGCCAACAGGAATTTCGGTGCGAGTGCGACCGGCTCAAACAGGCCACCGCTCTCTCCGATGGCGCGCTGAAACAAGCCTTTCACAAGGGGCGAGGCCATCAGGATGCTCACCGATATCGCTCCCGACGATTGACCGGCGATGGTTACACATTTCGGGTCACCGCCAAAGGCTCCAATGTTCCTCTGAATCCATTCGAGTGCGGCGATCTGATCCATCAGGCCGTAGTTTCCGGACGAGTGGTGCGGGGACTCGCGCGTTAGCTCAGGAAGTGCGAGAAAACCAAGCGGGCCAAGGCGATAAGCGATGGTGACAACGATGACACCTTTTTGCGCGAGCCGGTCGCCCCAGTACAACGGCATCGAGGCCGACCCGTTGATGTATCCGCCCCCGTATATCCAAACGATCACCGGTAGGTGCTCGTGCGCGGTCTTGGCCGGAGTCCAAATGTTGAGGTACAGGCAATCTTCGCTCACTGCCGGAGGCGTTTCGCCCGGCATGGAGACTCCAACTTGCATGCACGCTGGAGCAAACGCATCTGCCTTACGCGTGCCAGTCCAGGGTGCGGCATGAACTGGGGGGCGCCAACGCAAGTCGCCCACCGGCGGGGCAGCGAATGGGATTCCTTTGTAGACACTCAGTCCATTTGCACGTATTCCGGATATGCTGCCGGACTCCGTCAGGACTTGCTGCGCGACAGTGGCACTCGCCAGCTGTGCCGCCGCTACCAATACACACATGAACTTCCATCGGTTGCGCACGTACTTGCTCCTCCACCCTGGCTCTTGAATTTGGAGAACATCAGGATTACTCTTCTCGAATTTCGTGTTGACCTGAGGCTCTATCCGGAAGGCCCCCACGCATTGACTGTCTCCTTTCTGGCGTGTTGGCGCTGTGCAATATTGGTCAGGTGGCTGAAAATCGGTGTCGCAAGCCGATCCTGTCGGTCATTGCACAAGGTAAGGTGCGGGTTGAGCCCGGAGTAGCTCGCCCGTCGGATAAGTATTGTTAAGTCGGATTCCCTCCAGCGATTGGTTGCTCACTGCTGGCGCGTTTGTCGGTACTAATCCGACGCACGAACCGATAACCTCCGGATTGCCTAAATCCACCCGCGATCTGTGCGCGGCATGTTTGGCGGTTCACATCCGCGTCGGCCTCTTGAGGCGTTTCTGTGAGCTAACCGTTTTCGACGCGCGCCTTTATATCCGAGTATGCCGCGTCGATCAGCCTGTTTAGCGCTGCGGCGTTTGTGGCCGTTCCCGGTCTCAGCTTCAAATGGCGCATGAACTTGCCGGTGCCTTGCAACAAGTGAGCCGGATCCGGCAGCGCTGCGCCGTGAAAGAACCCCACGTTTACGTGCGAATGGAATACATTGACGTAACCGAAGGGCGCATCTCCCAAACATGCAACCGGGCAGCCGTCATGCAAAAGCTCCCGGACTTCGTCCCCGCATTTTCGCATCACCTCAAACCACTGATGCGCGATGGCCCCCAATTCACCTGAGCGCTCTTTCATCCACGCGTCGATGGCGGGATCCCGCTCGACAGCGCCGTTGAATCGCAGCAATTCCGTTCTCATCATCGCTCCACTTTTTTCGGGGTCTACGCTGACTGGCAGGGCAGCGCGGAGGCCTCCGGTTCTCGACAGGATGCTCACGAATCGAACGATGTCGGGGCGTACCGGCTCGGCTCCGAACGGATTCTCCATCTACAAGCGGATAAGATCGCGACCGTCGCAGAGCAAACTTCCGCCTTGAATGGCAGCAACGTAGCTCGGAATTTTGCTCTAGAGCAAGGCTTACGAACGACAAACGTACCCGCAGCTCCGACATTCACGACGCTATAGTCGCTCAGTCCTCTTGCGAGGACGCTTGGGCGAATCGTCCTGCGCCCGCCAACGTTGACGCCACGAATGAAAACGACAAGAGCCATAATCAGGAAGGGAATCTCAACTCCTCGTCTGGCTTGCGGTTCGAATCAGGTTGCGTGGGCCACTGCCACAAGGTGAGCGCTGGCACCGTGTGCTGAGGACTCTCGCTCGATCAGAGCCAAGAACTCCATCAGGCTCTTTCGTTGCACAGGGTCATCCCAAGCCTCCCCGAGATGCGCTGTGCTCCAAACTGGACCCTCAACAGCAAAAATTTGGACATCAGCAAAACTAGCTTCACGAACTTCGGCAGCCAATTCTTCAGGGCGATGGAAGTAAGCAGTCGTGAAATAAGCAGTTTGATTCGTCGGGTTGCGGTGCTGACCCGTTGCCAGGTCACTTGCTACGATCTTGCGAAAGTCAGGATCACGGAAGAATCCTCTCGCCAGTCCGTCCATAAGCGAAGCAAAACGCGAAATCGCGGCTGCGATTAGCACGCCGTTGGGCTTGACGATGCGGCGCGCTTCACCAAGGGCCATCAGACGATCCGAACGTTCAACAAGATGATACAAGGGGCCCAACAAAAGAACTGCATCGGCGCAATTGGATTGAGCCCTTAAGCAACGCGCGTCGCCCTTGGTGATTGAGCCTAGCGTGGTGCCGGACGCTGCGGAGCGGGTTTTTGCCTGTTCTAAATGAATCTCAACGGGATCGATGAGGTGAACCACATATCCTTGCCCACTAAGTGGAAAGGCGTAGGCCCCGGCCGCACCGCCGATGTCAAAAATCACAGCGGGCGCGGGTGGAAGAGCTCGGGCAAGAATCTCCAGCGTTCGAAGGCGTTCCAGTTCGCCATGGGCGCCCGACAGACGTTCGGACTCTTTGGTCTCCAGATAATGGGCTTCAACCTCTTTCGGTATCGACGGCGACCGCTCGTTCACTGTTTCTGCACCTCAACGCCAATCTCATATTCACTCTGCACCAAACCGCCGTTATAGCTGCGCGTTGCAACGTGACGAAGGCTGATGTCGCTCGGCAGGGGGCCAAATAACGGGATGCCCGCTCCGATCAGCACTGGCACGCGCGTGATCACCATCCGGTCGATGCATCCGGCCGCGAGGAATCGCTGAATCGTGATGCCGCCGTCAATATAAGCGTGTTTGAAGCCGCGGGATTTGAGCTGCTTTACTATTTCGGCCGGTTCGCCCGACATCTGCTCGATCACGCCGCCTTTGACCGATGAGAAATCGTGCGGACGACTGCTCAGCACGACCACGGGCTTCTTGCCATAGAGTGCCAGGTGCCCGAGTTTCAGCACGACATCGAAGGTCCTGCGGCCAATCACGACTACATCGACGCTAGCGAGGAACTCCCTGAACCCGTGGGGCTCCTGATCACCTGTGTGCAAGAAGTCGAGCGCGTCGTCCGGACGAGCCAGAAAACCGTCGACGCTCACTCCGCAGAAGACTGAGAGTCTTATGGCAGGCCTCCTGAGTTGACGTTAGTGTAGTCATGCAACGTGCCTTGAGCAAGTAAACCGAGAAGTTGTGGGATTTGGGACAGGGCTTATGGGAAGGAAAAAGCCTTCGCGAGCGGGCGCATCGCGAAGGCGTTGTCTCATTACTTCTGTTTCGCCCGTGACACATCCGCGATCTGCGACATGTGGCCTTGAGTTTCAATTTTTCCAGTCTAATCACAGTTGAAAGATGACCGGCAGGTGCGGCCTGAAATCCACACGCTCTTTTCGCCGGTGACCATCAAATTCAATTTCGAGCAGAGATGTCGCTCCCGTTCTTGTTGCGAGAACTCCACTTTCAATTATTTTCTGTGACGCGTTAGACCGAAGCGGCATGGGAGTGGTCAGAGTTAAGCGAGTGATTTCACGAACGCCGATGGGATGCTCGGTGAACCATCCTTCGCGCCGAGCTCTTCGCATAAAGCTCAGATGGATCCACATTGGCTCCTCAATTCCCGCTTCGCTTATGTGCATGGAAAGCGGATCTGGCAAATAGGCCGGCTGGTACTCCCATGCAGGGAAAGGTAATCCTGTGTCTTGAGGATTGACCGGCCGCACGCAGATGCCGAAAGGAGAGGCGTTACCTTGCCGACCACACCACCTCTCCCAAAGCAAGGTGCGTCTTGTACTTTCACTTTGAGCCTCTCTTGCTTTGCTCACCCAGAACAACTCAATCATGGCGTTAGCGAAGGAAAAACGGCGGCAGGCCGTACCTTGACCGGGATGCTGATTTGGCGGCCCCTCATGCAAACCAAACTGAACAAGTTGTTCAGCCTCGGGAGCGCCCAGAGCGGTACAGACGAACAGATGGTCCAACTCTATCTGCATGCGAGGTATTGTAATCAATCTAATCGGCGATATCCGTTAGAGCCAAGTTGTCACGCAAGGCGATTTTGCGCGTGTGGACGGCAACCTGCCCCACCGGATTACGGAAGGGTTGCCCGTCACTCGGGCACAATCACGAGAGACATCAAATGGCTCCGGATGGGCAAATTCTCAGTGAGTGTGATCGCCTGGGTTACCTCAATTATCCCCAAAAAGATATACTCACTTCACCGCGGTCGGAAAATCCGCTGATGAACAACTGGCTTCACAAATCGTTGGCGAGCCTGGGCACAGCCTATCCCAGCGCATCCAGCTCCTACTGGCGCACCATGCCGTTGGGGCGGCTGAAGAAGCTCCTGGCCGCCGCCTTCTTCACTGTATCGGCGCTTGGCTTCGTTTTCGATCTACTGTTACTCAATCATCCCCACCTGGGTCGAGGCCTCGTCTGGCCCCTCTTAATGGGCGCAATAGCAGCAGGCACGTTGGCCGCTAGAATAAAAAGTACTCGTCTGCACCCTCCCATCCATTTGATCTTGCTGGCTGTCACCTGCATGGCCTTTATCCTCCCCTATACCTCCGCGCGCCTCCCCGTACCGGAAGTCCTCAAGCAACGGGTCGCTTTCGACGCCATCGCCATCCTTCTCTGTACGGGGTTGAGTTATCGCCTGTTGCAGTCATTTCTCAGCTACGAGGGTTTGGCCAGCGTCCGGATGCAGACCGAACTCTCTCTTGCCCGCGAGATTCAGGCTACCCTGGTTCCAACCGTTTCTTTTCACAACTCAACTTTTGAGGTATACGGCAAATCCATCCCTAGCACAGAAATGGGCGGCGACTTAATCGATGTCATCCAGAGCGAGGGAGGCCTCCTAGCCTATATTGCTGATATCTCCGGACACGGCTTGGCCGCGGGCCAGTTGATGGGAATGCTGAAGACTGCCATGCGCGTTGGTCTGCAATTCCGGCAACATCCAGTGGCTTTGCTTGAGAGCGCGGATCGTGTGCTCCCTGCTGTCAAGGAACCCGATATGTACGCCACTTTGGCTCTGCTCCATTTCGACGGTTCGGCGGAGGTGGAGTACGCGTTGGCCGGGCACGTACCGATTCTGCATTATCGCGAGCGCAGCCGGGACACGATCCGGCTCTCCATGCAGCAATTTCCTTTGGGGATGATGCCCGGCGGTTGCTATCTCAGCCAGCGCGCCACTTACTCATTAGGCGATCTGTTCCTGATGCTGACGGATGGTATATCGGAGGTTCCCAATGAGAAGGACGAAGAGTTTGGATTGGCCCGCCTGGAACAACTGCTGACGCAATGCGTGGCACAACCCTTACCGCAGATTTGGGAGCTGATCATGGAGGAAGTGCGTCAGCACGGCATGCAACAGGATGACCAGACCTTGCTCTTAGTGCGAGTTCTTCATTAGCCTGGTCGTTGTTGGCGAAATATCGCCAATACACTCATTGACTAGGTTGAATGTTGGTCAACTCCTGGATTGTCTGCAAACAAGAAGTAATTCGATGCCCTCCAGTTTGCCCGTCATCCGTTCCCTATTCGTATACGGCACAGTACAATCGTTGACCTCCTATGCCGCTGCCTCCTGGAACTCGTTTGGGTCCCTACGAGATCACGGCCTCGCTCGGTGTTGGCGGCATGGGCGAAGTCTACAAAGCTCGCGACACTCGACTGAACCGCATCGTAGCCGTCAAGGTTTCCAACGAACAGTTCTCCGAACGATTCGAGGGCGAAGCGCACGCTGTGGCTGCATTGAACCATGCCAACATCTGCACGCTACACGACGTGGGCCCGAATTATCTGGTGATGGAGTACATCGATGGCATGCCACTGAAGGGGCCTTTGCCGGTACGGCAAGCGCTAAAGTATGGAGCACAGATTTGCGACGCACTCGATGCCGCGCACAAGAAGGGCATCATTCATCGCGACCTGAAGCCCGGCAATATCCTGGTCACAAAGAGCGGCATCAAGCTTTTGGACTTTGGCTTGGCAAAAATGTTGAAAACGGGCAAGCCGACGGACGATGCCACGCTCACGATGGCACTTACCGGTAAGAACGAAATCGTAGGCACGCTTTACTACATGTCGCCGGAGCAGTTGCAGGCGCAAGCCACGGGCCAGGAGATCGATGCGCGCAGTGACATCTTCTCCTTTGGCTTGGTCCTCTACGAAATGCTTACTGGCAAGCGTGCATTCGATGGCTCCTCCCCTGCTACCGTGATTGCCGCCATCATGGAACGGCCGGCTCCATCAATTAGCGAGGTTGCCCCGCCGGCGTTGGACCGAGTGTTGAAGCGCTGTTTGGAGAAAGACAGGGAAAACCGCTGGCAAAACGCGCGGGATTTGAAAGCCGAACTGGAATGGATTGAACAAAGTCTGAGCGAAGGCAGCAGTCTCGCTGGTGCAATCGTTCGGCAGCGGCCGTGGCCGTGGATCGCAGCAGGGGTGCTGGGCCTGGTGACAGCAGGCGCTTGCTGGATCGCGTATCGCTCGACGCGCCCCGCAGAACTGAAGCCGCTGGTGCGGCTGGAAGTGGATCTGGGGCGCGACGTTAATCTGAACGCATTGGGCGGGTCGGACGTAATTATTTCGCCGGATGGCATGCGCATTGCCTACCTGTCCCGCGGACACCTTTTCACGCGGAAGCTCGATCAACCGGTAGCCGACGAGCTTGCCATCACGCAAGGTGCGACCAGCCTGTTTTTTTCGCCTGATGGCCAGTGGATTGGCTTTACCGCGAGCGGAAAGCTGAGAAAAATTTCGGTGGAAGGCGGGACGGAGATCGTGCTGTGCGACACCGGATCCTCTTACACGGGCGATGATTGGGGTGAGGACGGCAGTATTATCGCCAGCCTTCGGATTTCCGGCGGACTGTCGCAAGTGTCCTCGGCTGGCGGCACTCCCACGTCGGTCACCGAGCTTCAAGGCGAAGAAAAGACTCATCGCTGGCCGCAGATCTTGCCCGGCGGCAAAGCCATATTGTTCACCGCGCAAAATTCCACAGTAGGTTTTGACGATGGCAACATCGAAGTCATGACTCTTGCGGATCACCACAGGAAAACGCTGCAGCGCAGGGGGACTTTCGGGCGTTATTTGGGAGTGAGCGGCGGCAAAGGCTATCTCACGTATGTGAACCGGGGAACGCTGTTCGCGGTCCCATTCGACCTGGAAAAACTGGAGACCAGCGGTTCGCCCGTGCCGGTGTTGCAGCAGGTTTCCTATTCTCCGATGTTTGGCAGCGCAAAGCTGAGCTTCTCGCGCACTGGGACATTCTTGTACCGCAGCCGCGAAATCGACTTCTCCCGGGTATCGATCCAATGGCTTGATGCGGATGGGAGGACGCAACCGCTAATGGACAAGCCCGGCCTCTTCGTGAATCCCCATCTCTCACCCGACGCCCAGCGCTTGGCAATCGTAAACAACGACGAGATGTCCGGAGTTTGGATCTACGATATCCGGCGCGACACAATGGCGCCTCTAACGGGTGAACGGAATGCAGGTCAACCGGTATGGACACCGGACGGCGAATATATCGTTTACAGGGGAGTTACTGGGATTTCCTGTGCGCGCGCCGACGGCGGTGGTAAGGCCCAGTCTCTGACGGAGAGCAAGGAATCTCAGTATCCCACGGCCTTCTCGCCGGATGGCAAACGCCTTGTGTTTCACCAAATGGGGCCACAAGGGTTCGACATTTGGATCTTGCCAGTCGAACATGACGAAAACGGATTGAAAGCGGGTAAGGCAGAGTTGTTTCTCCACACGACCAACGGGGGGCGGGACGCGCATTTCTCCCCTGACGGACGCTGGATCGCCTACTCTTCGAGTGAGTCAGGAAGTCCGCAGGTTTATGTGAGCGGGTTTCCCGACACAGGTAGGCACTGGCAAGTTTCAAGCAACGGCGGACTCTCGCCGATCTTTTCACGGAATGGGAAGCAACTCTTTTACTTTGATGTTCTTGACGATCAGATTATGGTGGCCAGCTACGCGGTAAAGGGTGACTCGTTGGTGGTTGAAAAGCCGCAAGTGTGGTCGAGACAGAATGTGGCGCTGGCGCTCAGCGGCGCCGTAGGAGCGCAATACGACGTTGCGCCCGACGGAAAGCGCATGGTCGTCAGCACCTACGCCAGCTCGACGCAACACGGGGCAGGCCACGTGATCTTCCTGGAAAATTTCATCAACGAATTGCAACGCAAGGTGCCTTTGGGCGGGAAATGAGGCACTCATTCCGAACGGAACGGAGGGGCGAGAACTCGGTCGTCAGTGCTGCCGCCAGATTTTTGTGAAACGGACTCCTTGGATTCAACGGAAGCGATGGCCGCCAGATCGTGGGCTGAGCCAAATGAAACTTAGGCTCTAACGATTACTCGGCCTCAGGATTCTTCACAAGCTGTGCCACGGTTTTCAAGATTTCGCGCGAAAGCTGTTCGTGGGATACCGCCCGAGAAACCGTGATGGCCTCGACGAGCGCACAAAAGCTCATGACGGCGCGCGATCTTGCGTCGCCCTTGTCCTCGCTGCTCGCATCACGTATCAAGTCCGCGAGCCACTCAATGTACTCTGACACCTGCTTGGTGAGGACAGCCCGAGTTTGTTTGTCGCTGCGTGATACATCTCCTGCCAAAGCCCCCACCGGACAACCGGTGCCGGGATGATTCCGGTGTGTCTCGCCCAAATAGGCATCGACGACCGAATTGTAACGTCACGGGTGGTCCTCCGGAGGCAGCCGCATCCACTAGACGCTTCCATGGCCCCACGGCAGAGCCGAGCGCCTGCGCTACGAGACCATCACGGGAGCCGAAGTGCAATCTTTTGGGAAGCATCGTATTCGCGAAAGCCGTTATTCCTCACATGCGCAAGCATGGCGGTCGAAGCAGCAAGGTCGATATGCTGTTGGACACCGTGTTCTCCGTTTCAAATCGTAATCTGAGCGACGTGTTTCGCGAAAATGACCCCGTGCGTCGTCGCGCTGCAATCGACGAGATCTTTCACGAAGATGCAGTATTCTATGACCCCCAAGGCGGTATATTTCGTGGTCGAGACGAGATTGATCGTATTGCTGGTGTGATAAAAGCAACACATCCAGATTTCGAATATCAGGCCCTCTTCCCTCCCGAGGAATTAGGTGATGCCGGACGGGTTCGATGGGTATCTGGCACGCCCGGCAAACTCCACCAGCTTACGCGGGGACCGATTTTGTCGTCGCTCGGAACGGTCGCATTGCTTCGGTCTATCTCTTTTTCGACAATCTTCCTTAAAGCAAAATGCGCCACCTCTTCCGAGACTCTTGACGACGAATGGCAGCCAGACTTTTGGATGCTGACCGCATAGGGCCAATTGTGGTATTTCTATGCCACAATGCCAGCAGAGTCCGTGCCAAATACAAAGACCCAGGCCAGCAGCGAATATTCCCGAAGAATTGATCGGGTCATTGACTATCTTCGCGAGAATCTGCATCGCCCGGTGAAGTTAGGTGAGCTTGCTCATGTTGCTTGCTTCTCGGAATTTCACTTCCATCGGATTTTTGGAGCGGTTTGCGGCGAAACCCTGAGTAATTTTACGAGTCGGCTTCGTCTTGAAAAGGCCGCCCGTCTTCTTCGTTATTCCGACCAAAGCCTGACCGATATAGCCTTAGATTGCGGTTTTTCGTCATCGGCCGCGTTTTCACGTGCCTTCCGATCCGGCTACGACACCTCGCCAAGTCAGTTTCGAAAAAGCGGCGAGATCAAAAAGAGCAAGATTTGCAAAGAACTCTTCCCGGAAGAGGAATATGGTCTCCCCATGAGCGCGGAAGAAAAGAGAGCTGCTTTTCCAGTGAGATTGATCGACATTCCGGAAAGGCAAGTCGCCTATATTCGGGTTACGAATGCCTTCGAACTGGACAGAGTACTTGCCGCCCTCAAGACAGTGATCGAATGGGCCAAATCCCAGGATATTTTTTTGCAAGGAATTCTTTTCGGAATGACGGTAGACGATCCACACCTGACCCCAAAGCATCTTTATCGATATGAGGTCTGTCTTGCGTCGTCTTTTCCTTTCGAGTGCATGGAAGGAATGTCGAAATTGAAAATGCCAGCCATGCGATACGCCGCCATAAAGGTTTCCGGCGATATCCATAAGGTAGCAACGGCTTGGGACTACCTTTACAGAGATTGGCTTATCAATAGTGTCCACGAGCCCGAGCATGCGCCAGCACTTGAGGTTTTCTTAGACAAAGAAAACGCGACGGATTGGTCGCATTTTGAATTGGAACTATGCCTGCCGGTTCGGAAACTGGCAGCGATGAGAACTTTGAACTCCGGGAGCCGAAAATCTGGGATGATCGAATAAAGGGCAATAAACGAGTCACTGCGTAACGGAGGAACTTATGATCGACGGAATTGGCGGCGCTTTTCTGTTTTCTAACGATACAAAGAGATTGGCAGCTTGGTATCGCGATTGCCTCGGAATAGTTCCTCAGGGCGAAGATGCTGAGTGCGGTTCAATCTATGCATCGTTCGAATATAGGGATCTTGCAAACCCGGAGATTAAGCGAACGATAGCGTGGGCGATCATGCCCACGGATCAAGACATCAAGGATAAGCCACGAACGGGTAAGATTAATTACACAGTGAAGAACATGGGAGAAGTCCTCAGCCATCTTAAGAGTAAAGGCGTGGTAATCGAAAAGACCGAGGAATATCCCTCCATGGGGACCTTTGCGTGGCTTAAAGATCCAGATGGCAATCAGATCGAGCTTTGGGAGCCATCCAAGAGTGAATAGAAATCCCCCTGCTCTCCGGCCCGCATTGCCAGGTCTTGCTGCCGCAAAGCAATTCACTTGCCTGCTTTCCTCCTACTCCACAAGGCGATATTCGAAGATTCTTCTGCTCCGCATGGGTCTCAGTGAATTTCGCCTAACTGCTTCGGAATGAATGGAGGGGCCACGAGAGTCGAACCCCGCGGTCTCTGCCGTGACAGAAAAAGGTTCGGACTGGTAATGGGAAGTCGGCATCTCGCCGGTAATCGGTCGATCATTGCTAGCGCGTTTCTCGTCACCTATCTGGTGAGACCTGCCCCAACCGGAGTTCTGGACAGCTACGAACGCCCCACGTCGCGGGGAGTGACATGGTCGGTTGAAGTTGAAGGGAATGGGAACAAAACCTCCGGGAACAAGGCCTGCGATATTGCCATGGTAAAACCACAACCCTTCGCCAGTAGCTTGCACTCAACGTTCACTAAGAGGAGCCATTCAGCGCGTTCCATGCAGCTAAAGAGTCCATGTAGTCTCTCCAATGAACAATTTTCCTGTTCTCAATCGTGATGACCGAAATGAACCTGTTGTCGTAGGGCGCGCCGGCCGAGAGAATTTTCCCGTGCACTTCGTATTCGAGGATCACGACGCGACTATCCTGAGAACGATGCACCACAAGTGCGTCGCCGGAGTGAAGACTGATCGTCCTGCCGTATCCCGAGAAGCTAGCCATCAGATTGGCTCGCCCTCGAATCGTCAGCGGCCAGCCGGGAAATTGATATCGGAACTCGAAAAATGCGTCTTCGGCAATCGTGTCGAAATAATGGTCGCCATCAACAAGTCCGCGTAAGCCCTCCATGACGACCTCGAAGAAAGGATTGAGAGCTTCAAAAATCTCGTATTCGCCTTTCGGCATCACCATCTCCTTTCAGTTCACGGACCATCGCAAGGAAATGCCTTACGGGCGTACAGGAGTGACACTCAGCTCGCTCCCGACGACAGGCGCCACTTGAGTGCCTAGGATTTCTATGGCGTGCAGCATTTTTTCGTGTGGCAGCGTAGAGACACCCATTTGGAATGTGACGCGCGAAATGCCACCGAGAACTTCATTCACGTAAAGAATCTTTTTCGCGACCGTTTTCGCGTCGCCGATTAGCAGCGCGCCGGTACGTCCACGCAGGGCGTCAAACTGAGCCCGTGTGGCGGGTAACCAGCCGCGTTCCTTGCCGATTTCGGTAAAAGTGTGCGCATAGCCCGGAAAGAATATCTCCGCGGCTTCGTCCGTGGTGTCCGCGAGAAAGCCAACAGAATGAAGACCAACGGTGAGTTGCTCGGGAGAATGACCGGCTCGACGCCCAGCCTCGCGATAGAGGTCTATAAGAGGCCTGAAGCGTCTGGGCTCACCGCCGATGATGGCAACCATCAGAGGAAGTCCGAGCATTCCTGCGCGAACGAAAGATTCGGGCGTGCCGCCGACACCGACCCATATGGGGAGCGGATCCTGCAGCGGGCGAGGGTAGATTGCCTGGCCAGTAAGGGCCGCGCGATGTTTTCCGGACCAGTGCACTTTGGTGCTTTCCCGGATTTTCAGGAGAAGCTCGAGTTTTTCCGCAAAGAGCGAATCGTAATCTTCGAGACGCAGCCCGAAGAGGGGATAGGACTCAACGAACGAACCGCGACCGGCGACAATTTCGGCGCGGCCCCGCGAGATCAAGTCAAGAGTTGCGAACTGCTGAAAAACGCGAACGGGGTCGGAGGCGCTGAGCACCGTAACTGCGCTAGTGAGACGGATATTTTCCGTGCGCGCGGCGGCAGCGGAGAGGATTACAACCGGAGCTGAGTCGAGGAACTCCGCGCGGTGATGTTCGCCAATGCCGAAGACGTCCAGGCCGACCTTATCGGCGAGCTCAATCTCTTCGAGTAGATGGTGCATGCGCTCCACCGGGCTGAGCGTGAGACCGGTGGCCGGGTCCGAAATAGCTGCTGCGAAACTGTCGATTCCAATCTGCATTTACGTCACTTCTCCAGGAAAACTTTCATTTCGATGACCGGCGTACTTCGCTGTTAAGTGAAAGTTGGCTCAAGACCTTGGTTTGATTCCGCTCCCGAGGCTCTCGGCGCGCTTGCCAATCTTTTTCAATGCCGTTTCAAGAGCTCGCAACTCTTTCGGGCTCGCATCGGCAAAGACCCTTTTAATTTCGGCGGCGTGTTTCCGAAAGACCGGCGCGATCAATCTTTTGCCTTTTGGTGTGAGCGACACGACGCGGACGCGCCGATCCTCAGAACTCTCGACCCGGCTTACCAAGCCCCTTTCGACGAGGCGGTCCACGGCCGTGCTGATCGAACCGGGGGTCAGAAACACTTTTGGGCCGATCGCATTCACCGGCAAAGGCCCTTTGTTCAAAAGGGCCTCAAGGATCCGGAAATCGGTGTCGTCGATTCCAGTCTCCGCTAGTCCCGCATAGAGATATTTCGAAGCCGCCTGAAAGGCCTTCACCAATACCAACCAACAGTGAATCGGGTCTCGCGAGTTCTTGTCCATGACGAACCTATTCTGACCTTTTGTGTAACCAATGTCCAGAAGAAGTAATCTATATCAATAGACTTGACATCAATAGATAACAGGATAGAGCACCCTACAAATGAAACGCACAAACAAGAAACTGATCGCCGTAGTCGGCGCAACAGGGCAACAAGCTTAGTTTGCGCGGTCGCTCGTAAGCAGATTCAACAAGCAAAAGGAGGAAGTGCATGGCAACGAATTCGATCGCAATTTCCAAAGATGTGGGGGCAATAAGCTCTTGGCAGGGAGCGGTACTCGGTTTGGGACGGTTTTTGTTTGCGCTGATTTTCCTGATGGCTGGAGCCAATCATTTTAACAAGCAAACCATCGGCTATGCGGCGGCTTCGCAAGGCGTGCCTTTGGCTGCGATCGCGGTTCCACTTCCCGGCGTGCTGGCCATTGCCGGAGGCTTGAGCATCTTGTTGGGTTATCGCGCAAAACTGGGCGCCTGGCTCATTGTGCTTTTCCTGGTCCCTGTCAGCTTGATGATGCATAAGTTCTGGACCGTAAGCGATCCCATGATGGCGCAGATCCAAATGATTCTGTTCATGAAGAACGTCTCCATGCTCGGCGGCGCCCTGCTGATTTCTCAGTTCGGTGCAGGACCGTTCAGCCTTGATGCCCGTCGCTCGCGCTGAACGCGCCTAATGAAAGGAGAGAACCAAAATGCGCAATCAATCTGGACCATCGAACATTGCTGCCATCAAAACGCCGATCTCACAGGAGGCTCTCGACCAACTATTTTGCGAAGCGCGGACCCACTCCACGTGGCTTCCCGAACCGGTGCCGGTAGAGCTCTTGCGCAAGGCTTACGAATTGGCGCGCCTCGGACCGACCAGTGCCAACGGCTCACCCGCCAGATTCGTTTTTCTAACTACTCCTGGTGCCAAGGCGCTCCTCAAGCCAGTTTTAGCGCCCGGCAATGTCGACAAAACCATGGCCGCTCCTGTAACGGTGATCATCGCCTGGGACACGGAATTCCACGAGCATCTTCCCAAGCTCTTTCCGCAAGCGGACATTCGCTCCTACTTCGTCGGAAATAAACCTCTAATTGAGGAAAATGCCTTCCGCAACAGCTCACTCCAAGCCGCATACTTCATCCTGGCCGCACGCGCTTTGGGATTAGATTGCGGACCGATGTCCGGTTTCGACGCTGACAAACTGAATGCGGCATTCTTTGCAGACGGCAAGTGGAAGGTCAACCTTATTTGCAATCTCGGCTATGGAGACCCGAGCAAGCTCCACCCACGCAATCCTCGGCTCAATTTTGAGGAAGCAGCTGTGATCCTGTAGAGGTCGAAGCTTGCCAACAAGCGATTCTTCAGAGAAGCCGTCGATGGCGGGCCACAGGAGCGCCACTGGTGCGCTGATATATCGAGGAAGTTCTGCGGCGGTCGCGAGTCTAGTGGAAATTGAAACCGCAGCGTCGAGGGATGGCGTATTCCGGGCGCAGTTTCTTGATTCTGCGCCGGAAACGATCTTGGCTGCGGCAGCAGTTAGGACCAGATGCCATCGGTGCTTTCCTCGCCGAGAGGCTACGGGCGCACGCGAGCCCGTAAAGCCCGTAATTGAGATCACGGCGAAGGTTGCCGGAAACTTAATTTGTTCGTTAGAAAAGTATTGGAGGTTGCCATGAAAATCGGTGTGAGTGGCGCCAGCGGCCATTTGGGCAGAGCCGTCGTTTCGGAACTGCTGCAGCGTCCCGACGGGCACGAGGTAGTGGCTATCACGCGCACGCCCGAAACCGCCTCTGGACCGGCTGAGGGACGATTCGGGGACTACAACCGGCCCGAAAGCCTTGCGGAGGCCTATGCGGGTCTCGATCGTCTGCTCATCATCTCGCCCGTCGATCTGGAACCCGGAAAGCGCGGGGCGCAGAACGTCGCTGCCATCGACGCGGCCGTGAGGGCGGGCGTCAAGGGTATCGTCTTCATGTCGGCCGCCGAAGTCACGAAGATGAAGGCCGACATTCGTGTCAGAGAGGTCGAGAAGCAAGCCGCCGGGGCCGGGGAGGATGCATGATGTCAGGCAGGCTATCGGGCAAGGTGTGCGTCATCACGGGGACGGGCGGAAGTGTGGGCCGCGCGGCCGCCTTGGTATTCGCTCGAGAGGGTGCGTCGGTCGTCGGTTGCGACGTGAACGTCGCCGCAGCTGAAGCTACGGTTGAAATGGTTCGCGCCCAGGGCGGAACGATGATCTCCCTTCAGCCCTGCCATCTGACCGAACCGTCCGAGTGTCAGGCGCTGGTCGATCTCGCCGTGCACGAGTACGGGCGGATCGACGTGCTGTTCAACAACGCCGCGATGGCGTACTTCAACTGGCTCGAAGACATCACCAACGAGGAATGGAACCGCGATCTGCGGGAAGAAATAGACCTGGTTTTTTTTCTCACCCGCGCGGCGTGGCCGTGTCTGAAGGCCAGCCACGGCGTCGTCGTGAACACGGCGTCGCTGAACGGCCTCATGAGCTTCAAGACGCTGGGCTCACTGGCGCATACGACGGCCACGGCAGGGATCATCGGGATGACGCGGCAGCTCGCGATGGAGGGGCGAGAACACGGTATTCGCGCGAATTCCATCTCCCCTGGCTTGATTGAAACCAATCAGACGCGAGAACAGCTGAAGGACCCCGAATGGGCGAGCGCGATGCTCGGCAAGACGTTGCTCGGACGTCTCGGCCGGCCCGAGGAAGTGGCGAACGTCGCTTTGTTCCTGGCCTCCGATGACAGTTCGTACGTCACCGGAGTCGATATCGTCGTCGATGGCGGAATGAAGGTTTGGTGATCGCGTTTTGAAACAGCACGTCAATACTCAATTTTGCATTCTGAATAAATCATCGGCAACCCTTCCCTTATCTAATTATGGAAGGGTTGCCCATGGATCGCCTGAAAACGGCGGACTGCTCGTATCGCCGATTACATTGTGAGGACGGCGCGGAACCGGGCCTTGCCCTCCGCAACGCGTTCGTAGGCCTTGGCGGCCTCCGCCAATGGGTAAGTCTCGACGATCGTTTTGACTTTCCCTTGCGCCACGAAATCAAGCGCTTCGTAGAGATATTCGGGACCGTTCTGCTGGCTGCCGATGATGCGGATGCGCTTCATGATGAGATCCATCAGAGAGACGGAAAGTGGCTCCGCGTCCGCGCCCATGGCGATCAGCCGGCCGTCTGGCCGTAATCCCTGAATGCTGTCCACCATGGACTTCGTGGAATTGGAAGTGCTGAGGATGATGTCCGCGCCGCGTGCAGCGGCAAGGCTCTTGCCGTCGCGGACAATTTCATCCGCGCCGAGCTCGCGGATCAACTTGTCTTTGTCAGGAGAGTGGGAAATGGCGATGGTCTCAAAGCCCGCTGCCTTTGCGTATTGCACAGCGAGGTGTCCAAGGCCGCCGATTCCAAGCACGGCCACGCGCTCGTGCGGCTGGGGATCGGCCCAGCGCAGCCCGCTGTAGACCGTATAGCCTGCGCAGAAGATCGGCGCTGCTTGCTCGTAGGGAACCTTGTCGGGAATCAGATAGGTTGCGTCGGCATTCATCAGCATGTACTCGGCGTGCCCGCCTTGTGCCTCAATTCCTGTGCCCTTCATGTAGGGACAGAACATTCTGCGACCACGCTGGCACCATTCGCAGCGTCCGCACGTGGATTGAATCCAGGCGGTACCCACGCGGTCGCCCACCTTCCGTGTCGTGACGTCCGGAGCCACGGCAACGATCTCGCCCACTGGTTCGTGGCCTAAGATTCGCGGAAATGGTCCGGGAAAGTGTCCGAGCGTCAGATGTACGTCGGTGTAGCAGATGCCGCTCGCATGCATTTTCACCAGTACCTGATTAGGTCCGGGTTGAGGTTGCGGAACGTCTTTGATCTGCCACGGACTGCTGACAGCGGGAACGACTGCAGCTTTCATACAGTTCCTCCTAACGCACTTCGATGCGAGAGGATTTGCGGTCGGTGCATGATTTTGGACGCCCGAATCGCCAATCGCACACCTGAATCTGAGATTGATGGCGACGGGCTTAACCGGAAGTTATCCCGGGCCAGAAGTCCGGTACCGTTCTCACCATGCCCACGCGTACGCCTCTACTCGTGGGTCAGCCCCTGCGCTCAGCACGCCGGTCTTCGCATCGATGATGATGGCGGCGCTAGACGCAAGGGACCAAGGAGGTGCGACACGCAACTTGTTGCCGCGTGCGATGAGTTCCTTTTGTGTCGCTTCCGGAATGCGCTCCTCCACCGCCATCTCGCCCGGAACCATGGTGTGCGGAAACACTGAAGACGGGAAGCTGTGAGTGGACCACCGTGGAGCTTCGATGGCTTGCTGAACGTTCATGCCGAAGTCGATGACGTTGATCAATGTTTGCATCGTGATCATCACCTGGTCGTCGCCGCCAGGACTTCCGGTAATCATGAACGGCTGGCCGTCCTTCATCACGAGCGTGCTCTGTAACGTGCTCCGTGGCCGTTTTCCGGGCTCAAGCGCGTTGGCCTCACCGCGAACTAACGAGTAATAGTCGCCACGGCAGTTGAAAATGATTCCTGTGTTTCCCATCACGACTCCGGTTCCGAAAACGCTGTGAAGACTGGGCTCGAAGCTGACCATGTTGCGGTCCTTGTCGACGATGGCGATGTAACTCGTGTCACCGGCGAAGTCCGCTTGACCGCCGAGAATGGCGTGCCATTGGCGCTCCGCGGCGCCGGCGACCAATTTTTCGGGTGAACCGGGGCGCAATTCCAACGAAGCTTTTGCTGGATCGACGAGCTTTCTACGTTCCCGCGCGTAGTCCTTCGACAGCAACCCGGCGTAAGGAATATTGATGAAGTCCATGTCGCCGAGAAATTTCTCGCGATCGGCCATGGCCAGTTTCATGACCTCGACATTGGTGGAAATGAAATCGACGCTATTATGGCCGAGGGTTTTCAAGTCGTACCCTTCCAGCAGGTTCAGGGCGATCAGTTCGGTCGGTCCCTGGCTAGCGGAAGGATTCTTATAAACCTGATAGCCCCGGTAATCAATGGAGACCGGAGTTTCCACTTTCGCGGTGTACTCCGCAAAGTCCTCGTAGCGGAACAGGCCGCCATTGGCTTCTGAGAAGGCCGCCATCTCGCGCGCAATGTCGCCTTTATAAAAACGATCGCGGGCCGCTTTCAGTGCCTCGTGCCGTCCTTTTGCGGAATTCGCCTTTTCCGCTTCGACCAGCTTTTTCAGGGTGGCAGCGAGATCAGGATTTTTGAAGATCTCACCGGCCTTCGGAGCCTCACCATTCGGCTTATAGATTTTGGTGGTCGAAGGGTACTTGAGAATTTTCTGGGTGCTGGCAATCATGCGGGCGCGATCTTCACTGAGGGGAAATCCGTTTTCCGCAAGGTCGATGGCTGGCTGCAGCACTTGTTCGAAGCTCATTGTTCCCCAGCGATCTAGCAAGATGTACCAGGCGTCCACCACGCCCGGAAGTCCGCCCGACAGCAGTCCGTCGCTGACGGGAATCTTGCCGCCGCTGTTCTTCTCGTACCACTCGATAGTCGCCAGCTTGGGAGCGCGCGGCTCCGCGTTGATGGAAAGCACTTTTTTCTCGCGTGTTTCGTAAACGAGCACAACGGCGTCACTGCCGACACCATTGAGGGCAAAGTCGGTCACCGCGAGTGCTGCTTGGCCGCCAACGACTGCATCGAACGCGTTGCCGCCCTTCTGCAAGATGTGGCTTGCCACCTCCGTCGCTTCCGCCTTCATCGATGACACTGCTGCTTGTCGGCCTCGGATGACCGGGCGCATGGTTCGGGGTAAAGAGGCGTCTGGGCCCTGGGCGATTGCATTGGCAGTAAAGCCCAAGCAGACGATCAACAAAAATCTGACTAGTGTTCTCTTCGAAACTGCCACGAGTGCCTCCCTGCATTGAAAGCGCTTGGCGAACGAAAGCCCTAATTCGTCTTTGTTCGTGCATTGTGCATTCTACACGGTCACTAAGAACCTTGATTCTACGAGATGCAATATTGGTCGCGCCGCGCTGGCGACCGGTCAGACGTATGCCTCCTGATGTGGGAAGTCGGAAGCCAATTGGCGCTCAACGCCAATTGCGGGCGAATGACGGGCAACCCTTCCATAATCCCGGTAAGGGAAGGTTTCCCGACGATCCACTTGGAGTCGATGGTAAACGCTAGTCAGGGAGATTTTTACCTTCGGCTCGTAGGGTGTTCCGCCATAATGGTCAATATGAAGGTTCGAAGTTGGGGCGGTGGAGTGTTACGTCTGGAGTCCGTCCCATGACCAGTGTGGGATGCTGAGGCCGTTAGGCACAACATCGGCGAACTGGTGGTAGCGGGACATCGTTGTCGTGGTCGCCCAGGCGAAATAGTCGTGCAGCACTTTTCGCAAAACATCGTCGTTGGTTAGTCCGACATCGGCCAGAGCCAGATCGAAGCAGACAATCGACTCCACAAGTTATCTGGCTCCGACGGCGGGATTAGTCCTGTGAAGTCGGCTTCTCGCAAGCAATCCAATGGTCACTGTTAGCTATAGCTATAGCTAGCGTTTGTCGGTACTAATCCGACAGACGAATCGATAGCTTCCGGCTTGCGCGTTTCCGAGTACGTATTCCTGATTCAGCACGCAAAGCAAGCTGGATGACTGACTTGGCCTGCAGGCACCAGTTAGAATCCAGGCTTGCGATCGCGGGAAACGGCGGGCCAGACGCCAAATACATGCCGATGCTGTTTTTGCTCGAGGGCATCAGTGCTTCGCCACCGTCTCTCCGATTTGCCGCATTGTTGCTCGCAGCCACGTATGGGCGGCGTCGGTGTTTAGCCTGGGGTGCCAAGTCATGACATAACGGAACCCAACGATTTCAGGCGGCGGTTTCACGATCTTGATCGCCGGATTTCGTGCGATCCCCGCCAAAAATTTGCTGGGAATCGTAGCTACCAGATTTGTTCCCTGAACGGATCGGATTGCGGCCTCAAAATAAGGCACATGGATTGCGACCTGACGTTTGTAGCCCATAGCGGCCAAAGGCTTGTCAGGAGATACCTGGACGCCACCCAGAATGGTGATGCTGATATGTTCCAACTTCAAGTACTGTCCAAGCGTAAGCGACTTTGGGAGACGTCTTTTGGCATCAGCCACGCAAACAAACTGTTCTTCGTAGATGGTCTGACTCTGTAGAGCGGACGGGGGTTCCACTGTACTGGAGCCGAAAGCGAGATCTACGCTTCCGTGTGTGACCTCCTCATAACTGCCCCTATGCCACGGGACGAAGTCGAACTTCACCCTTCTGGCCGTGGGTAGCACCTCGCGACAAAGCACCGGAATAAGGACGGCAGCAGCATTGTCCGTTACTGCCAGCCGGAAGGCGGCTTGTTCGACAGTAGGATCAAAGCTCGAGCCGCTCAGAAGACGATCGATCTTCGGCAGCATGACCTCAAGTTCCTGTAGAAGCCGCTGCCCTTGGGGTGTCAGCTCATACCCCTCCGCTGTGCGCACAAACAGATTGTCGTGAAACATGTCGCGTAACCGTTGAAGAGCACGGCTCACAGCAGGTTGGCTCAACAGCAGACGCTCCGCCGCCCGAGAGACATTCCGCTCCTCTGCGAATACAGCGAAGACAATCAGCAGGTTGAGATCAGCCTGGCGTAATTGTGTGAAGCGCATAAGCAATATTACTACTATGCATTGGATTTATATATTATTTCGTCGCATTCTTCATTCATAGGCAGCTTCGGTGAACGGAGCTGGAGAGGAAATGGAGGAAGTTATGACCAAGACAGCAATCGTTACCGGGGCGTCCCGCGGCATCGGGCGCAGCATTGCGAAGCGGTTAGCTTCCGATGAGTTTGCCGTGGTCGTGAACTATGCGGGTAAGGCAGACGAGGCCCAGAAAGTTGTGGATGAGATCCGTGCTGCGGATGGAGAAGCGGTCGCAATCAAGGCTGACGTAGGCAATCCCGAAGATGTAAAGCGACTCTTCGAGAAGACCATCGAAACGTTTGGAGGCGTGAACGTTGTGGTCAACAACGCTGGCATTATGCCTCTCTCGCCTATCGCAAAGGGTGATGTAGAGGCGTTCGACAAAGTCATCGCAACCAATCTCCGCGGCACCTTCCTGGTCTTTGCGCATGCGGCACGGCACCTGACCGAAGGCGGACGAATTATCGCCTTCTCGAGCAGCGTGCTGGCGAAGTCGTTTCCGACGTATGGACCTTATATCGCGTCGAAGGCTGGGGTAGAAGGGCTTGTGCCTGTACTGGCCAACGAGTTGCGGGGGCGTGGAATTACGGTGAACGCCGTGGCCCCGGGGCCTACCGGGACTGATCTTTTTCTGAATGGCAAGAGCGAGGAGCAGATCGCTCAGCTGAGCAAGCTGGCGCCACTCGAGCGCCTGGGGAATCCGGAAGACATCGCAAACGTAGTGTCATTCCTCGCTGGCCCAGACGGTGGCTGGATCAACGGGCAAGTACTGCGCGCTAACGGTGGGTTCGCCTAGGGCTTTGGAATGAGTTCGCTCCCGGGGAAGCACAAAGTTCTGGATGGAAGGGCATCAGAAAGGAGGATACCGATGAAGAAAGTAATTGTAATCACTGGAGCTTCGAGCGGCTTTGGCCGTCTGTCCGCCAATGCCCTCGCGAAGGCCGGTCACACTGTCTACGCCTCAATGCGGGAAACTGTCGGCCGCAACGCGCCGCAAGTTGCGGACGTGAAAAAGTTTGCGCACGACAATTCGATTGACTTGCGTCCCATTGAACTGGACGTGTCTTCGGAAAAGTCCATCGAAGCGGCGATCCGCCAGATTGTCGCCGAACAAGGCAGGCTTGATGTTCTGATACACAATGCCGGCCACATGGTGTTCGGACCAGCGGAAGCGTTCACGCCGGAGCAACTGGCTGCACTCTACGACATCAACGTGCTCAGCACCCAAAGGGTAAACCGCGTAGCGCTGCCCCAAATGAGAAACCAGCGCCAGGGGCTGCTCATCTGGGTGTCCAGCAGCAGCTCGGCGGGTGGAACGCCCCCGTATCTCGCGCCCTACTTTGCCTCGAAGGCGGGCATGGACGCGATGGCGGTACAGTATGCCCGCGAACTGGCGCTGTGGGGCATCGAAACCTCGATCATCGTTCCCGGCGCATTCACCGGCGGCACCAATCACTTTGCGCATTCCGGCACGCCCGCCGACAAGGAGCGCGCAGCCGAGTATGAAGCAGGTCCGTACAAAGGCTATGGAAAGAAAATACAGGAAGCTTTTGCCGCCATTGTTCCGCCCGACGCGGATGCGGGCTCGGTGGCGGACGCAATCGTTAAAGTCGTGGACGCGCCGTTTGGCAAACGCCCGTTCCGCGTTCATATAGATCCAACGCAGGACGGGGCGGACGTTGCATTTACGGTAATGGACCGCGTGCGTACGGAAATGCTGCATCGCGTGGGCCTTAGCGAATTGCTGACGCCTGCGGGCGCGGAGTCAAGAACCGCAAGCAACGCCTGAGTGAGGGCTCTAAGGTGTTCGCGAGCATGGGAATTTCAGTAAACGATGAACCTAACGGGAATCTGTAGCTCTGTAAGTCGACAGAACTGCGCAGAAGGAGAATTCAATTGTCACGAGAAAACGGTTTCGAGAATCAGCGGGTGGTCATCGTAGGTGGGTCGTCGGGGATCGGTTTGGCAGTCGCCGAGGAGGCGGCATCGCAGGGAGCCGAGGTCGTCATCATCTCCAGCAACGCAGGACGAGTTCAGGAAGCGATTCAATCTATCGGAGGAGAAGCACGGGGAGAGGCGGTTGACGTCTCGGACGAAAAAGCTGTGGAAAGGTTTTTCACGAACCTTGGCGCCTTTGATCACCTGGTTTTCACTGCAGGTAACAGCCTGCAATTGGGCGAGCTTGCTGATACGGATCTCAAGCAGGCGAGACGCGCATTTGAACTGCGTTATTGGTCTGCACTTGCCACGGTCAAATATGGAAATCCGCAGATTCGCAAAGGCGGCTCTATTGTTCTCACGACGGGAGTCGCCGGCCGGCGCCCGCACAAGGGATGGGTAGTGGCCGCAAGTGTTTGTGGGACGATCGAAGCGTTAACTCGCGCCCTGGCTGTCGAGTTGGCTCCGATTCGCGTCAACGCGGTATCTCCTGGAGTCGTTCGGACGAACCTCTGGCAGAACATGAGCTCATCAGAAAGGGAGCAGCTCTATGAAAGCGCGGGCAAGCGTCTGCCTGTGGGGCGGGTCGGCGAAGCTCATGACATTGCACAAGCCTATCTGTTTCTGATGCAGGAAGGGTTCGGCACCGGTCAGACCGTTGTGGTCGATGGCGGGACGGTCCTGGTTTAGCGCCGCGGTGCGTCCAATACAAAAAAGCGAGGGGACGATGCGTTCCAATAAACAAATCGCAGCACTGGTGCAGACAGCGCTGGTCAAAGCGGCCCTGACTGCGGGGATGATGACGGCGGCGCCCATGTTCGGACAGACTTCGCAGGTCGACAATCCCGATTGGCCGTTACGGTCTTCCGAGATCCATTGGCCACAGGACACACGCCGGCAGACGCGGACCTATTCGCTCATAACGAGTTGCTGATTCATTCATCCTGCTCGAATGTCTGGCAGCATCTCGTTCAGGCGGAGACTTGGCCCGAATGGTATCCGAATTCACGGAATGTGAAACTGCTGAACAGCCCGGACGGCAGGCTTCGCCATGACACACAATTCTCATGGGATACCTTCGGCGTGCACATTGAGAGCCGAGTACATGAGTTTGCGCTGGATTCGCGTATCGGCTGGCTCGGTCAGGGAACAGGTATGGATGCCTACCATACTTTTCTTTTGCTCAAAGAACCTGAGGGTTGTCGTGTCGTCACCGAAGAGGTCGTGAGAGGACCGGGAGCAGTGGAGTTCCGCAAGAGGGACGCCGATGCAATGCATCGGGGCCACGACCTCTGGTTATCTTCACTCAAGCGAGTGTCGGAGCAATGAGTTCAAGCTTGGATGAGGCGGAAATAGGCCCGCGCCGGTATTTCGGTTTGGAAAAGTAGCTGCCCTTCGATGATCTTGAGGATCGAGCGATCGGTGCGGCCGGGAATCATGGTTTTTACGCCCCATAATGGCGGTCATGAAATGTCAAGTGCGACCGAAGGAGAGAGAAAGATGACCGGAGGACAGTCCGCTGTTCGCATGAATGACCGCCACAGCTTCCCGGCGGGCGGTCTTGTCGAACTTTCTCGGGCCGCATACCAAAGGACTCCTCTGGCCGTTGTCGAGACTCGCCCAACGGTCTTTTCCTCTATGGCCCGCGCGTTCCTGAAATACGCAGCGCCATCGCTTGGGCACTTCACCAATCGCCTCGCTGGCTGATTGACACCCACTGGCACTTCGACCACACAGGACTTCAAGACAGTGCCCAATGATGACAAGGTCTGTAACAAGTGGGGAGAGGATTTGGGCTAAGATAGCGGCGAATTCGCAGGAGGGGATATGCGAGGAAAAGTGAGCCGAATCGGGGGCGTTGCGCTTGTGTTTACGGCGTTGTTAATGGTGTGTGTGGGAGTGGCAGGCGCGGCGGGAAGGGAGACCGAATTTAAAGTGCCGGTGGAGTATTACAAGCTGCCGAATGGATTGCGGGTGGTGCTGTCGCCGGATCATACGGCGCCGACGGTGTGCGTGGCGGTGTACTACCGGATTGGATTCCGGATTGAGCCGAAGGACCGAACGGGATTTGCGCATCTGTTCGAACACATGATGTTTCAAGGGTCGAAAAACCTGGGAAAGATGGAGTTCATCCAGTTGGTGCAGAAAAATGGCGGAGTGCTGAACGGGTCGACACGATTCGACTTTACAAATTATTTTGAGATTTTGCCGTCGAATAAGTTAGAGACGGCGTTGTGGGCGGAAGCGGACCGGATGAACGGGTTGGACGTGACCGAAGCGAATTTGACCAATCAGAAAGGGGTGGTGAGCAACGAAGTGAAAGTCAACGTGCTGAACCAGCCCTATGGGGGGTTCCCGTGGCTGGACATGCCGCAGTACGCCAATACCAACTGGTATAACGCCCATAACTTCTATGGGGATCTGAAGGACATCGATGCGGCGATGTTGAGCGATGTGCAGGCGTTCTTTAAGATGTACTACGCGCCGAATAACGCGGCGCTGGTGATTGTCGGCGACTTCGAGCCGTCGCAAGCGAAACAGTGGGTGGAAAAGTATTTTGCAGCAATTCCCTCTTCACAGCTGCCGCCGCGCGCCGACTTAACGGAGCCGAAGCAGGAAAAGGAGAAACGGGAGACCAAGCCGGATCCTTTGATCGAAAAGCCGGCGCTGGCGTTTGCGTATCACATGCCGGAACGGAATACGCCCGAGTTTTACGCCATGGGACTGCTGGACCAAATGCTGGTGCAGGGAAACGACAGCTTGTTGTACCAGGAACTGGTGCGGAAGCGCGGGCTGACAGCGCAGGTGAATGGCGGAATCAACTACCTGGGGAATATGTTCGATTACGACGGGCCAATGCTGTGGATGGCGGATCTGACCTACGACCCAACGACAACTCCGGACACGATTCTGCAAGCAGTGGACACGGTGATGGAGCCGCTGCGGAGCAAGCCGGTGGATGCGGAGATTCTGAACCGCGCGAGGGTGAAACTGCGGTCGAATCTGTACGACACCATGAATCAATTTTCGGGATTCGGACTGGCGGATTTGCTGGCGAGTTTCGCGCTGTTTGATGACGATCCGGGGCGCGTGACCACACTGGAAGCACAGTTCGCAAAGGTGACGCCAGAGCTAATCCTAAAGACCGCGCAGGAATATCTGCGGCCGACGAACCGGACGGTTTTAGTGGACCAACCGAAGCCAGCAGCGCCCGCCGCGGCGGACAAGAAGTAAGGGAGGGAGCGATGAAACGAGTAGGGATAACGATTTTCGCGTTGGCCGTTTTGGTCTTGTTAGCGATGCCGGTTTGCGCGCAGAAACAGACGCCGCCCGCCGGCGGACCACCGAAGGCGTTTACGGTGCCGGCGCACCAAACCTACGCCTTACCGTACGGGATGAAAGTAACGCTGGTGCCGTATGGCAACTTGCCGAAGGTCACGCTGATGCTGGTGGTGCGGGCGGGAACGGCGAATCAACCGAAGGACATGCCGGGATTGGCACAACTGGCGGCAAAGCTGATGAAAGAAGGAACCGCGTCGCGAAGCGCGAAACAAGTTGCGGAAGAAGCCGCGGACATGGGCGGCACGCTGGACGTGTCGATTGATGCGGACGAAACACAAATCTCGAGCGACGTGCTTTCGGAATTCGGGCCGCGTGCGGCAGGGCTAATCGCGGACGTGGCGGAGCATCCACTGTTTCCGGATGCGGAGCTGCCCCGACTGAAGAATGACGCGCTACGGCAACTGGCAGTGGACGAATCGGTACCCCAGAACACTGCGGAAGAACGTTTCCGGAAGATTCTGTATCCGAATCACCCGTATGGCGTGGTGTTTCCTACCAAGGAAGGAATAGACAAGACGTCGGTGGCGGGAATCAGGAAGTTTTACGCCGACAATTTTGGGGCAGTGCGGTCGCATCTATACGTGGCCGGGCGCTTCGA
This sequence comes from Candidatus Acidiferrales bacterium, assembly GCA_963795535.1. Lineage (GTDB taxonomy): Bacteria > Acidobacteriota > Terriglobia > Acidiferrales > UBA7541 > Acidiferrum. The sequence continues at coordinate 496,737 of CAWCIG010000013.1, read as the reverse complement.
TGCGGCGGAGATGAAGAAAGCGATCGCGCAGGGCTTTGGGAGTTGGGCTGCTGGACCCGCACCGACCACAGACGTGCCGGACGAGAAGCCGGAACATGTATTAGAACTGACGGACCGACCGGGGGCGGCGCAATCGACCTTGTTGATGGGTCTGCCCGTGCCTGGGCCGAACAGTCCGGACACCATTCCCTTGGATGTGACCAACGCGCTGCTGGGCGGGTCGTTTGGCTCGCGCATCACCAGCAATATTCGCGAACAGAAGGGTTACACCTATTCGCCGTACAGTTATGTGTCGAGGCGCTATCACGACGCGTTTTGGGCAGAAGCGGCGGACGTGACGACGCAGTTCACTGGGCCGTCGCTGAAGGAAATATTCGGAGAAATCGAGCGACTGCAGAACGAAGCGCCGAGCCAGGCGGAGTTGAAAGGAATTGAAACGTATCTTTCGGGACTGTTTGTGATCCGGAACTCGTCGCGAGGAGCCCTGATCCAGCAGTTGAGCTTCGTGGATTTCCAGGGATTGGGCGACGACTATTTGACGAATTGGGTGCAAAACGTGAATGCCGTGACGCCGGAACAAGTGCAAAGTATGACGAAGAAGTACATCCGGCGGAACGAAATGACCATTGTGGTCGTGGGAGACAAAGCGAAGATTGCGGAACAGGTTGCGCCGTACCAACCTTCAGGCAAATAAGAATGCTAGGGGGTAAAGAGCCCTCGAAAAACCGTAGCGGACTGGACGTACGGCGACGCGGGGAGTGTCACCCTTCGATGATCTCGAGGGTTCCACAACTTGTGAATTCTCTGCGACAACGCAATCGTAAGCTGCTGCATATGAACTGCAAGTTGTTGCTAAGGTAAGTCGACGCAATCACGATTGTCAAAGTGTCAATCTAGAATAGATTTGTTCCTTGGGGTCAGCAGTATTGCTGCCTCTGCGTCCTGAATCATTGCACGGTGTGCTGACTCAATCTCTTCGATGTCCTTGGCCAGCACATCACGCATGGCTTCAAAGTCTCGCTGGTTCAGTTCCCCACGGAGTTTGGCTTCAACCAGCTTCACATGCATGGCCTTCTTGTCTGACAACTGCGCGGCTAAATGACGCTGTCTTTGCTGATTCACCCATTGAAAAGCTCACGGGCACCATGCTGTCTGCGCTGGGCGAGTTTTATTCCAGCAGCCTGGGCAGCCGCGCGCGTTATCGTTTCCAAGTTCATCGTGACTCAAGCATTGGCTCAGGCTTCGGTGTTTGACTCCCAATTGTCTTAGCAAGTCTCGCGGTTTCCGCTTGGCTTCGGGTTTCGTCAATTCGTCTATCTTACCGAGTGGCACAGACATTCGTTTACGCCGGTCTTGAAGGTCAACGTAAAAACGTCCATGCCAATTCTTGCCCTTTCTTACTACGGATCCTGACTGACCGTATCGGCGGCTCATACTTCTACCTTTCTGATTCGGTGTCGCGGGCGAAAACTTGGGGAGACACACGTACTCACCGTTCTGACCCATTTATGGTTTCTGCTAAAAGTTACCCGGAGGCAATGCTCCGCTATTGGGGGAAAGATAAAGCATTGGTTATTAGGTTGAAACACAGAAAGACCTAATCACTTCTCTGCGAAAGGGACATCTGCATCCAATAAAATGGAACGAACAGTTATGACGGGGATGGAAGAATCTTCGGCCATGGAGAACATTTTCGCTATCCCCGGATCAAGGATTGTTATAGAGTCTCGGCAGAATCTTGTTATTATCCATCCGCCCACAGAAGAGGATCGGCCCCGCGGGACCTCATGAGCTTCTTGAAAAAATGGGAGGCCCTCGCGCTGCTTCTATTGCGATGCGGCTTGGCCACTGTTTTCATTTATCACGGCTATCCCAAGCTCTTTGGAAGCACGCAAAGATTTGTGGAGGCTTTCCAGGCCATCGGCCTGCCTGCATATGCTGTATACGTCGCAGGCGCGATTGAATTCTTCGGAGGGGTGGCTCTCGCACTGGGACTGTTTACGCCAGTTGCAGGACTGTTCTTGCTGCTCGATATGGCCGCGGCGATGTGGAAATACAACCTGAACGAAGGCATTTATGCGGTGCGCGAGTACGAACTCCCATTGATCATGGGCTTGGCCTCACTGGCAGTCGCCGCGACGGGCGGAGGTCCGTTCACTCTCGACCGCCTAATCTTCCTCAGGGCGCGTAAGGTGGAACACCCCAAGGCGCCCAGTTAGCGGGAAGACATTCTTTTCGCCCAACTTCTGCAGCCAGACCGGGTACATCCCGACACGGGTACTCGGGAAGGTTCTCGACGACGCATGCGAGGCCCGTATTCCTAAGATACCGGAGGCGCGTTTCGGCTGAGAGGTGGGACGGGAGCGAGGAATTCTGCGCGCGTCCGGTAAAGCCGTTCGGACGTGGCCGCCCGTGATTGTGGTGGACGCGGGCACTATGCAAATTCAATTTGAGGGAAGGGGTGAGTTTGAGGTGTGCCGAGACCGTGCGGTCGGGCAGAAACGACAGAAGCGAACCGATTGTTGACAAACCGTAAACGCGAGCGAATAATCCGGCGAATCACTTGGTCCACTCGACGGTGCAAGCCCTGGCCTCGCCCCCTGCTAGGATCAGGTTCATGTTGATCGAGAGGAGAACCTCATGTCGAAACTCGAGGGGGAAAAACCCGCTTCAAAACCGTTCGTAGGAAAAAGCCGCCGCGTAGACGTATTGTCGAAACTCGCGGCAAAGGCCGCAACTGCAAAGCCAGCTAAAACAGCAGCCGAAGTTGCGGCCATGGGTGCAGCAAAGTCGAGGCTCACTACGGAGTTGGAGAAAAATCCGCAGAAAGACCACAAGGAACTGAAAGACAATAAGGATCATCCCGGAAAAGAGAACAAGGAGCACAAGGACCTGAAGGACGGTAAAGAGAATAAGGAACACAAAGAATCTAAGGAAAACAAGGAAAGCAAAGAAACGAAGGAGAACAAGGAACACAAGGAATCCAAAGAGAACAAGGAACACAAAGAGCACAAAGATCTGAAAGAGATCATCAAGGAATTCAACAAGGAGTTGAAGGACGAAGAGAAGGAGACGAAGGACGGCGGGAAAGACGGCGAGAAGGACGGAGATAAAGACGGGGACAAAGACGGGGACAAAGACGGGGACAAAGACGGAGATAAGGACGACGACAAGGACGATGACAAAGAGGATGACAAAGAGGATGACAAAGAAGGCGATTTGGAAAAAATCGACGAATTGGAAAAGGAAGGCGACTTAGATAAGGAAGATGACACGGACAATGGAGGAGATCCCGAAGATCTGAAGCGACGAACGTCGAAAGGAAAGGGCAAGCGTCCGGCCCGCTCGGCGAAGGGCAGAGTCTCGACGAGACCTGCGTCGTTAATGTCGCGGCCACCTGTGGTCTGAGCAATGCAAAATCAATTCGACGTTCTGATCGTTGCGCGTGAAGACGACGGAGTCGCTCAGCGATTGCATCAGGCGCTAGAGACGAGGGGGCGGCGGGTTTGTCGAGTCGACGGGCCCGCCGCGGCCCGAATGTTCACGGTTCGCGTCCACGCGGGAGGCAACTCAGTCTCGCCAACTGTCCCCATGTTTGTGCGAGCTAGTGCGTGGTGGCAAAACATCGAGACAGAAGATTCGGATGAGCGCTTCCTTAGAGCGGAGGCGCATGCCACCTTTTGGGCGGCGGCATCGCTTTGCGAAGCGCCGGTGATCAACCGTCCGGGCCCCAATGGCCCCGTGTATCGAATGACGTCGGGCTCAATTGCGGCCATATTGAAAACACAAAACGTGAATGGCTGTCGCGAAATGTGGGTGAGTGGGCCGGAAATCCTGGGAGGCGTAGACGACACATTGTGGGGCGAAGACATGGAGTTTCTGACTGCCCCCGTTTCTCAGCTGCGCAAAAGTGGACCGCTGCGAGCCAGAAAATTGAACCCTCAGGCGCTATATGAAATTGTTTCGGTCGTTGGAAAGCGTGGATTTTCCGCAACTTGTGATTCCCGCACGGCCGAACTAAACCTGATCGAGCAGAGTGTAGCTCTTGTTCAAAGAACCGAGGTGCATTTGGCCACGGTCACTTGGGCGGTGGACGAGAATGGCGCCACGCCAATCCGCTTGAACGCTGCTCCAGAGGTGCAGGAGTTGCGATATTCCTGGAATGAGGTTTCCGAAGCGCTGTGTGAGGATCTGGCGTCATGATTGCCGCGATTGGTGTGGACGTGGACGAGACGTTCGCAAAGTTTGTGCAGCGTGCGATGGCGGCTGACGTCCCCCTGCGCGTGGTTAACCTGCGAGCGGCGGTAGAGGGAACGTGGCGCTTCGACGTGCCTGCTGAGAGCGCCGCCATGCTGAACTACAACGACGAACCCATTGAACTGCGGCCCGAAGATTCGTTCTATTGCCGGCTGATCGATCTGTCATCACAAGTTCCAGACGTAAATCTGACGCTTCGTTGGCATGCGCTAATCGGTGGGTTGCGAACCTGGCTGGATTCCGTGCCGGGGTTGGTGGTGAATCGAGGACTGGGCGGTGGGAGCAACAGTTCGAAGCCGCTGCACGAGGCGGTGTTGAAGGAATTAGGATTTCAAGTACCAGACAGCGTCACGAGTAGTGATGTCGACGTTTTGAAAGAGTTCGTTCGCGAAGGCCCGGCAATATCGAAGGCAGTATGTGGGGTCCGAGCGGATACGATGGAGGCTAGTGATGACGCCTTCGCTGATTTCGATCCCGAAGGTGGTCCGGTGCATCTTCAACGACTTGTTAAAGGAGACGATGCGCGGATTCACGTCATAGGGGATTCGCTAGTGGCCCAACGCGTGGCCGCCAGTACGGTAGATTATCGCCGCAGCGGTGGATTGAAGGAAATGGAAGTGTTTACACCTTCTGACGAGATGCAGAACTTGTTGTTCCAAGGAACTCGAAAACTGGGGCTTGCCTTTGCAGGTTGGGACTTCAAAATTGACAGCGACGACAGGTATTGGTGTCTAGAGGCGAACCCGATGCCCGGGTACTCGCCTTACGATTCGCGCTGCGATGGCGCTATCACTCGTCAGCTTATTGCTCACCTAGGCAGGCCGGCATGAATTGCAACGAGACAGTTCCGCTGAGCCAGCATGACATTCTGGATTCCGCGGAGTGTGAGGATGCGACTGAATGCGTGCTGGCGCTGAGAAGTCGATGGAGTGTTCGCACGGCGGGGTCGTTCTATACGCTGGGTGCGGCCTCTTACATGGACGCTACAAAACAGCACACGGCTTATAGTGCGGCAGCCGCGGTGACGAATCCTATACTCGAGGAATCGTTTGACTGGTTGTTGGAACGAGTACGCGAATTTTTCGAGGAATTGCTGGGTGAGACGGTATCGTACGATACCCGCTACGCGCTGCCGGGATTCCACATATTCGTGCTGCGAGGGGAAGATCGCAGCCAAGACAATGTTGCTGCGCGTGCACATTTTGACCTGCAGTGGATGCACGCCATTCAGGAATATGCGCCCAGTGGAACGCTGTCTTTCACGCTACCTGTCCGTGAGCCGACCGGAGGAGCGTCGATGGAAATCTGGCCGGCGCGGTACCAGGATGCGGTACGGTTAGGAATTGTTGCGTCGCAATACGCGGCCAGCCATTCTTCGCAGACGGTTTGGTATTCACCGGGGAGGATCGTGGTACACGACGGCTACGTTTTGCATGCAATCGGTCGCGCGGGAGTGGCGGCGCCGAAGGGTATGCGCATCACGTTACAAGGGCACGGCGTGAGGCTCCCTCGAGGATGGATCCTGTACTGGTAGGAATTACTGTACCCGCGCAGCGATTGCGAGCACAGCTATGGCGCAGATTGGCCGGTTCCTTGCAGCGGCTGATGCCGCAAGTCTCGCTGCGACGCATTAGCGTGCATTTACTTGGTTGACGGCTACTACGGACGACGCACGAATTCCGTCCGGGTACCGTAGCTACTGCGTTCGTTGCGAGCAACCATCCAAGGCAAGGTCTTCCGCTGCCATTTCGTGCGAGCTAAAGGGCACTTCTACGCGTAGCGCAGGTCATTGGATGGCTTCCGAGTTGCCCGTCAGAACGCGAGAGCAACGCGGTAGTGTTGAGCTTGTACGAAGGTCAAATGAGTGCATTGGCGATCTTGAGTCAACCGAGGAAGCGTTCAGTTGTCCAGATTTCAGAGTCACGACCTGGGCACTTTGCATCGATCCGCCGTTTGCCAAATTGATTCGGGGTAGCTGGTTTGCTAAGGTCGTCGTATGTCCGAGCGTTCCACCGAGCAGATACGCGAATTGCTCGACTCCCTTTATCGCGTGGATTCGGGACGAATCCTGGCAACTCTGATCCGCTTGCTCGGTGATTTTGATCTTGCCGAGGAGGCGATGCACGAAGCCTTTGCGGCTGCGCTGAGCCTGTGGCCGAGGAGTGGAGTGCCCGGCAACCCGCGACCATGGTTGATTTCGACGGCCCGATTCAAAGCCATTGATACTCTGCGTCGACGGGCAAGATTTGATGCGTCTCAAGACGAGCTCGTGCGATTTCTCGAAGCGCAATGGAGTTCGGCGGGAAGGTCCAATGAAGAGGACAGCCTTGAGGACGATCGGCTGCGCCTGATTTTTACCTGCTGTCATCCATCTCTACCGCCGGAAGCGCACGTTGCGCTCACCTTGCGTGAGGTGTGCGGGCTGACGACCGAGGAGATAGCAAAGGCCTTCCTCATCACTCCGCGTACACTGGCGCAGCGCATTGTGCGCGCAAAGGCAAAGATTCGAGAGACACCGATTCGGTACGAAGTGCCGACGCCGCAGGAATTGCCGGAGCGACTGGGCACGGTGCTTCAGGTCATCTATCTCGTCTTTAATGAGGGCTACTCTGCTGCGGCGGGAGCGGAAGTAACGCGGGCCGAGCTAACCGGCGAAGCGATTCGACTGGGCCGGTTGCTGACCGAACTCCGGCCAGAGCCGGAAGTCATTGGGCTGCTTTCCCTGATGTTGCTACAGGAATCCCGTCACGCCGCGAGAACATCGCCGACCGGAGAGCTGATTTTGCTGGAGAACCAGGATCGCTCGCTCTGGAACCGGGAGCAGATCGCGGAGGGAGTGGCATTGCTGGAAAAAGCTCTGAAGTCCCGCCGCTTCGGCTCGTACACACTGCAGGCTGCGATTGCGGCCGTTCATGCGGAGGCGGAATCGGTCGCTGTGACCGACTGGCGGCAGATTGTTGCGCTTTACAACCGATTGGTACGAATTCAGCCTTCGCCAGTTGTACAGCTAAATCGTGCCGTGGCAATTGCAATGCGCGATGGTCCAGAGGTCGGTCTGACGCATATCGACGCGGTGTTGGAACATGGCGAATTGGAAAATTATTACCTGGCGCATTCAGCCCGTGCAGATATGTACCGCAGGCTCGGCAGGACAGCTGAGGCTCGGTCCTCTTATGAGAAAGCTCTGGCCCTGACCCAACAGGAACCAGAGCGACAATTCCTGCAAGATCGGATTCGGCAGTTGAAATAAAAAAAGACTCGTCAGCAGCCGATGCGGATATTGAGATGACCACGCGCAAAGCATAGTTCTAACGCGCGGAAGAAGCAAAATGTCTGGGACGATTTGTCGAATTCCGGTCCGGTCAAGGCTGCCGTCGCCTGTCGGGCGCCGGTCGAGGTGCGCCCGATTCACTGACGGAGGACCCAACGGAAGGCGGGTGACCAGGCTTTTGATCTCGCTGGCATCACCAACACAGTGGGGGTGCCCCGTCTTTCGCGTTCTTGGCGAAGGGCGGGTACCGCGACCGCATACACAACGGATTTTGTGCAGAACGGACAAAGTCGTGTCGTCAGCATCGATGCAAGGACAGGGCACCCTCGAGCCCAACTTCCGGCCGCCATTCGATCGCATCAGTGACCACAGATTCCTCTGACGAGGCAAAAAAAATGGAGCAACTGTCGATTTTCGGTCTCCCGAACGACTATCTGATAACAGAACGACGAGCTACGGCTCTCTGAGTCACAGGAAACAAGGAGGAATTGATGAAATACATCTGTTTGGGCTATATCGAGCCCGGCAAGTTCGAAAACATGTCTGAGAGCGAGCGCAACACCATGCTGGACGAGTGTTTTAGCTACAACGACGAACTGCGGAAGAACGGACATTTGGTCGCTGAGGAACCTCTTCAACCCGCCAACACGGCGGTGACCGTGTATTGGAAGAACGGAAAGGTTGCAGTGACCGACGGTCCGTACGCGGAAACGAAGGAGCAATTGGGTGGAATTCAGGTGCTTGAAGCGCGAGACCTGAATCACGCAATTCAGCTCATTTCCCAATGTCCCGGAGTGAAGTTGGAGTGTGGTACAATCGAGATACGTCCAGCAGCGGATATTAACGAAATGATTAGAGAGAGCGAGCGGCGACGGCGAAAGGATACCTCGCGATGAGGGCGGCCACGCGGGAAAGAATGATCAATATGCGAATCAGTAGTTACCCGATGAGAATAGCCAGTCTCGTCGTATCGGCGAAATCGTCAAAGTAAAAGGGCTTATTTTGCTGGCGGAACAGCAACGGAATGCGGAATGAGATTCCATCCTCGCAGCGCGATTTGAAGCGGGCCTTTGGCATCGCTCGCGCGATATTCAATGGCGATGTCACGGGATTCCCCAGGCAGCAATGAGATATAGTTGTCGTCATAATAGGCGGGAAGAACGCGCGAGGCATCTTTGGCATTCTCGAGGGTGAGTTTGATCTGAAGCAGCGGGATATTGCTGGGATTTTTGAGTGTTACGTGGACGGAAACGTTGTCGCCGTGACGGAGAGGTTCTGCTGTCGCCGTGACTTCGGCGGAAGACAGCCTGCCCAACGCGCGGTAGGACGAACTTTCCGCGCCCAGCCAGTAGAGATTCTGTGAGAGCAGCTTTCGGGCGGCATCGCGCAATTCCAATTTGACTATCACTACACCCGTTGAGAGGAATTGCTTCAAATCGAGAGGGAATCCATCGGTTACGGAGTCTGCCGCGAGGTCTTTGTGGTCTTCATGATACGCGAGGGACGCGTTGTCGAGCGAGACAATATTGGCACTGAGGAACGCGCCCTGAAGAGGAGTGGTTGTCGTGTTGACAACTTGCACGAGGTAATCGGAAAGGTCCAACTGGATGTGCACGGGTTCGCAAGCTTTCTTCACGGCGTAAAAAGAAGACTGGGTGTCATAGTCGTGGCTGAAGATCTGCCAAACGTTGCTGGCCCAGGCCGGTTGTGTCATCCATAACATGCGACCGCTGTTTGGGGCCCACAGATGGGCGTTCATGCCTTCGAAAATGGCGCGATGGCTTACGTAATCGAGCATCTGCGCCTTCCGCTCAAAATCGTCGAAACTCGCTGGCGCGCCGAATTCTGCTTGCATTTCCTCCATGAAGGGAGCCATTTCTCCGTTTCCGCTCTGATGCCAATCGTGGTAAGCCCAAACGTCGTTGATTGGCCATAGATCTTCGGGCGGAACAGAATTGCGGAAAGACTCGGCCGTAGACATGGAAGGCGTGCCGGTTTCAACGGAGAAACCGCGATTCAGGCGGTTGTAATACAGCTTCGGATCCATGTAACGGTACGGCCCACTGTGCTGAAGATTAATCTGGTTGGAGCTTGGGGAGTAGTACCGAGTGCCGTCGAGAGAATTTATGAGCTGAGCCATCCCTTGATTGACGATCGGTTGAGGAACGCCTTCGTTGCGGCCACACCAGACAGCGATGGAGGGGTGATTTCGGAAACGCAAGATGGTGTCGTGCACATTTGCAAGTAGGAGTTCGGGATCTTCCGGCTCGAGATTGTAGTTCTGCGTGGTTTCCCAGAAATCATTCCAAATGAGGAGGCCGTATTCGTCGGCGAGATCGAAGAAGACTTCTTCGGTATTTTGGCCAACCCAATTACGAATGATGTTTAAGTTCGCGTCGTGGTGAAGGCGGAAGTAAGGCTCCAGGCGTTCGCGGGAGACACGCTTCAGGAAATCGTCCATTCCCCAGCTACCGCCGCGGCAGGCGATTCTCACGCCGTTCACTTTAATCACGAGATAGGGTGATGCTCTATCGTCTGAAGCCTCTTTGACGGCGGGAGAAGATTCCGCGCCGGGAGGCAGAGAGGCGACCCAGGAATGCCAGTTGGCCAGCGCGGACTTCGGGAAATTGGGCGGGGGCGGATCTGCAGCGGGAATTTCACGCATTCCTTCGTGGCTCACGTCCACCACACCGGCGAAACCTTCTTTCCCGCGGGTTGGGTCAATTTCCACGCGGCGTAGGTTACCGTTCGCGTCCAACAAGCTCAGTTCATAGGTGATTTCGCGGATGCCAAAGCGGATTTGCTTTACGTCTGAATCGCCATTGCCTTCCTGAAAGTTCAGCTTGAGGTGATAAAGGTCTTGCTTGCCATAGCCGTTTGGCCACCAGAGGCGTGGAATCTGGACTGTGAGTTGTTTGAACTCGGCTGGAGTTAACGCGACGGTAGTGGCGCCGGGTGGGAGGGTCAGCTCTTCTGTCAGCTGAACCTCTTCGAAAGAGACTTTCAAAGTTCCATGCACGGGCTTGTCTAGAAGATTTTCCAGGGGAACGTTGATTTTTATATCGGCGCGACTCGTGTCAGGCAAAGGCAATTCGGTAATCACCTGGGCGTCGCCAATTTTGACCGCTTGTACCGCTTTGAGTTCGACCGGTTGCCAGATGCCAGTTTCGCGATCGCGAACGGCAGGAATCCAGTCCCACCCCTCCGAGGCAACAAAGGTCGGACCATCCAGGCACATGATCCCGCCATTTTCGCCCGGTCCACCTTTCACGGATTGTTCCTGTGGTATGCCGGGATGAGGAGGTGGTGAAACTTCGACGGCGAGAATGTTTGCTTCTCCGCGGCCTGCTTTCCAAATCTTTGTGACGTCGAACGTTCCACGAATGAATGCGCCGGTGATCGTGCCCAAGCGCTGTCCGTTTAGCCAGACCACGGCTTTGTAGTTGATGCCCTGAAACGTGAGGCTTAGATGCTTGCCACTCAGGCCGTCTGGCGATTTGAGCGCGACGCGATACCAGTAATTCTGTTTGTTCAAGCTTTCGGGAATCGCCAGATTGTTGAGTCCGTATTCGGGGTCAGGATAAATGCCTCGTTCGATCATGGTGGTGAGAACGGTTCCGGGTACGATGGCGGTCATCCACCTGGAGGCGTCGAGAGAAGGTTGAGAGATCGCGGCGCCGTCGGAGGCAATTAGCGGAGCCGCTTGCAAACGCCAGCCGCCTTCGATGAGCCACGTGTCGTGCGCTGCCTCTCGCAAAGGCGCGACGGCGGGCACGGGATGCGAGACGGGTTGTGAAAATGGCGCGTCGCTCTTTGGCATTTCCGAAGGATCTTGCGGCGCGCGATAGCCGGCTTGTGCATGAGTTTGGACCGGCCAGGATTTCGAACCGAAATCAAAAGGGATCAGAGAAAAATCAGGCGGGGCCGCGCTGAGTTGCTGGATTTCCTTCGCGGAGATGGCTTGTCTCACGAGAATAAGATCGGCGATTTTGCCGCCGAAGTGTTCTCCGTTTGGCACCGGGGACCCGGCTGGCGCCATTTGGAGAACGGGGCTCACGCTGCCGAGCACCAGTGTGCCGCGGGCGAGTTGATTACCGTCGACGTAGATACTGAATTGTGTTCCGTCGAATTCTGCCGCGAGAAGATGCCATTTGCCGGGTGTGAGTGTGGCGGATGCGCTGAGACTATTGTCTTCGCCCATCCAGAGAGAGACTTTTCCTGCACCGAGGCTCAGATAGCGTGGGTATTCCTCTGTAATTTCGCCGAGGCCAGCCAAAAGCGTTGGCGCCTTGATTGGCTCTTCGAAACGCAACCAGCACCACATTGTCCACGGGGAATCCGCGCGCAGGACCGTGTCGGTTGCGGAGATTGGAGAGCGGAGTCCGTCACCGCCGCGCAGGAAAATCGCGTTGAAGGGGCCGTACTGCGGCGGGTTATTCGTGGGCACAAACTGAGCTCGAACGGCCGCGGCAATAAATCCGCCGGCAAGAAAAAGCAAGAGCAGGGGGGCAAGAAAACGGAAACGATGAGCGGACGGGATTTCTGTCGCAGTCGAAAAACTTTGGAATGGAATTGTCGATTGCCGATTCACAATACGCCTCCGATTGAGAAACTGCCTACAACTGGTTGGCCGAAACCATTCCCGATCCCTCTCGAAAGGTAATGAGCCGGTTCGCGGGCACCCGCTTTGCGAATTCGGTGAGGCCGCTTGGCCAGTGCACGTCAATGTCTGCGGCCGTTTGGTCGCCGAGACCGAAATGCAGCCTCGGATCGTTGCAGGAAAGATAGCTGGATTGGCTCATCAGCGCCTGAGCTTGCGTGTGCCTGCCGTAATGCACCAACACTCGCGCGCCAATGGCGCTACGATTCGATTTGGTGCCGATGAGCGTTACTTTTAACCAGTGATTGTCCTTTGGCGCATCGTTGCGCAACAAGCTGGGTGGTTCGTTCACATTCATGATGACCATGTCCAGATCGCCGTCATTGTCGAAATCGCCGAAGGCGCATCCGCGGCTGGGATGCCTCGCGGCTATGCCCGCTCCCGCTTCGTCGATCCTTCTTTCGAAGGAACCATTTCCCAAATTTCGGAAGAGGATGCGCGGTCCTTTATAGGAGAGTTGCGGATAGACTTTTTCCAGTTCAGGGTAGACGTTTCCGGTGACCAGGAAAAGATCCGGCCAGCCGCCGTTGTCGAAATCCGCGAAACCCGTGCCCCAACTTACGTAACGATTCTCGACGGTGAGGCCGCTGCGCCCTGAGATGTCCTCAAAATCGGCTTTGCCCGAATTGTGGTAGAGGCCGCTGGGTTGGCGCTGAAAATGAGTTTTGAAAATGTCCAGATGGCCGTCCAAACTGCAATCTCCAACACCCACGCCCATCCCCGCATACTCCATGCCTTCGCCGCTGACGGCAACGCCTCGAATCAATCCTTCTTCGCGAAATGTTCCGTTGCGCTGGTTCATGAATAGCAGGCTTGGTGTGGAATCACTGGCCACGAAAATGTCTGGCCAGCCGTCTTCGTCGAAATCCGCGGAAACGGCGGTGAGGGCATAGGAGGAATGCACGCCGGAGATTCCAGATTCAACGCTTACGTCGGTGAAGGTGCCGTCTCCGTTGTTGCGGTACAGGGAGTGGATGCCCGCGACCATGCCGCGCGGACCGCAATACACTGCGACGCCTTCGTAACTGCAATTCGGGATCGAGGCCGAGGGCAACGGAGCATGAGCGAGGTCGAACTGAACATAGTTCGCGACAAATAAATCCAGCAAGCCGTCACGGTTGTAATCGAGGAATGTGCAACCGGTGCCGAAGCGAGTGTTGTCGCCGAGAAGGCCGGCCTGTTTGGTTACATCGGAGAAGGTGCCGTCTCCATTGTTGCGGTACAACTTGTTCTGTCCGTAGTAAGTGCAGAACAGATCCTCGTTTCCGTCGTTGTTGTAGTCGCCGACGCAGACGCCGTTGGCCCAGCCAGTGTCCTTTAAGCCGGATTTTTCGGTGACATCGGTGAAAGTTCCGTCGTGATTATTTTTGTAGAGCCGGTTTGTGGCGGCTGGGGGAGTATTTTCCAGACGTCGCCCACCGATGATAAAAATATCCATCCAGCCGTCGTTGTCGTAATCAAAGAAGGCGACCCCGCCGCCCATGGATTCGATGATGTACGTGTCCTGGAAAAGCCCGCCATAGATCATGGGAGTTGTGAGGCCGGACTCGGCGGCGACGTCTGTGAATGTGGAAAATGATTTTCGATTCTGCGGGTGCGCTTCTTTCGAATGTCCGGCTGGGGCGGATTGTCTGGTAAACGGCAGGAACGGGCTGGCGGAGGCGGCCAGAAGTTTTTTGGCGAATGCCCGGCGGTTTAGTTGCACACGGCGAAACGAATTGGAGGATGAACTCATCGCGGATGTGGATCAGGGATGATCATTGCTCTGTCGTTCCAGCCGGCTTTGCACCTGCGAGAGTAGCGCCTGAGTTCCCGGGTTATCGGGTTCAAGCTCAAGAGCTTTCTTCAGGGCTGATTGTGCTTCGCTAAAGCGCGACAAACTAGCGAAAGCGACAGCGAGATTGACGTAGGATGGGGCATAACGTGGATCGTTTTCGATGGCGGCTTGGAATAATTGCGCGGCTTCGGCATCTCTGCCCTGTTGACCGTACAGAATGCCGAGATTGTTGCGGGCTTCGACGTCGTGGGGATTCAGAGAAATCGCGGCTCCGAATTCTTTTTCCGCCCCTACGGTTTGTCCCGCTTGAAGATCGAGGAGGCCGAGCTGATTGTGGGCGGGAGCAAATTTAGGATCCAGTTCGATCGACTTCAAGATGGCTTGATGCTCGCCATCGTGATCGCCCAGGCGTTCGAGAGCCACGGAGAAATCGTAGTAGAGACGAGCGTTGTTCGAATCCTTCTCGATTGCAGCGCGGTACAACTCCACGGCGCTCTGCGTGTCTCCTTTCCTTAGTGATTCACGGGCTTGATTCGCTTTGGCGGCGGCAACATCGTACCGGTCACGCTCGGCAATCAAGTCTTGGTATTGGGTGAGTTGAGCGCGCGCTTCGTCCGGAAGCGAGAGGGACCGGAGAATGGCGGCTAGCTGAAAATGAGCTTCCGCGGAGGAGGGATTGATCTGAATGGCTTGTTCGAGTTGGGTTCGGCCGTGTGCTGCATCTCCCAACCTGGCATAGACGAGGCCCAGGTTATAGAGCGCCAGGTAATTTTGCGCATTTAGCTTCACCGCGATTTCCAAAAGCGTTTTTGCTTCCGAATATTTCCCCAATTCGCGGTTTATTACTCCGAAAAGGTAATTCGCATCGAAATCGTTCGGATTAGTTTGCCAATAATCTTGCGCATACGGTAAAGCCAGATCGAATTTGGCCTGAAGCAACAGCACGCGGATGACGGACACTTTAGCTGCTTCGTCTTTTGGATTCAGGCGCAGGTCTGCCTGGAATTCCTTCGCGGCATCTTCATAACGGCGCTGCTGCGCGTAGATGTTGGCCATCGCTGAATGCGGTAGGGCGGATTCCGGATGCTCCTGCTCCATTTTTGCCAGAAGCTGGAGGGCATGTTCGTTGTCACCGTTATTCGAATAGGCCATTACGAGATCGATTTCCAGAGATTGATCGGGAGGAGCCTGCTTGAGAAGCGCGACGGCGGCCGGATACCTGTTCTCGGACATGTAGGCTTTTGCCAGGCAATCGAAGGCCGCGACGGATTGCGGATCGCTCTTCAGGACTTGCTGAAATTCCTGAATCGCGTCATCCATTTGGTTGTTCTGGCCCAGCGCTACTCCCAGCATCAAGCGCGCTTCTGGCTGGTCTGGCTGTAACTGTAAGGATTGTCGAAACTCGAGAATTGCGTTTGTCGCGTCACCTTCGGCGAGAAGCGCCAGGGCCAGAGAGTAATGCGTTTGCGGAGAATTCGGTTTGAGTTTCAGGGATTCCCGAAAAGCACAGACCGCGCACGGGAATTCCTTCCGGTCGTTGTAGTAGTTTCCGAGGGCATCATAGGTAGCCGCCGTGGGATGCGCCTGCAGCTGCGCGCCCAACGATTTCTGGGGCACGCATTGCTGGCTGGCGTTCTGCGCGAACAGCAGACGCGGAGCGTAACAAAGACCCAGCCAGAAAAGCAGGGCTGGATAGAAAAAAGAATGAGTCTCTCTTCTCAAGTGGAACTCCAGTTTACGTTTCCCCTGCGGGACGCATCCCCTCTGTCAGCCGCAAGCTGTCATTATGCTTCTTCACCCAATCCACAGCGGCCCCAACGAGCGCAGCGCGCTCTCCCAACTCCGACACGCGCAGCCCGATGCCGAGTCCGAGCAACTCCTGCTCTGCGAAAGGAAGAAACAATGCGGCGGATCGCGATATTCCGCCGCCGAGTATGATCCGTTCGGGACTGAAAGCGACGCACGTTGCGCGCAACACTTTGCCAAGTTCCTTGCCGAACTGCTTAAACGTGTACCGGGCATGCTGGTTTGCGACACTTTCATTCGCGATTGCCTGAACTTCCTCCCAAATCCCGGTGCTCTCTTTGTACTGCTCCTGGATCGCCAGAGTGGAGATGAATTTCTCAACGATTCCGTCTTTGTAGGAAAGGTTCCAGATCTCTCCGCCCGCCGGGATACCCCGGCCCTCAGTCACAATTTCACCGCGGGAGGCGAATGCAGACCCAACGCCGGTTCCCAGCGTGATACCCACAACCCGGTCGACGCCGCGACCCGATCCTTCGGCGATCTCGCCGATTAGAAAAGCCGCGGCATCATTCAGAAACTGAATGTTGTCCGGTGGACAGGAAAAAACGTGTGACAGCTTGCCGCGCAAGTCAATGCCATAGAGATATTCGTATTTGTGACGCATATAACTGATGCCGTGGACATAATCGAACGGGTTTGGCATTGCAATGGAAACGCCTGCGGGAGTCTCCGCAGGGCCAAGCGCGCGCTTCGCGAGGGATGACAAGGTTTCCAGGAACTCGGAAAGACTGCTGTTCTTTACCACGGAAGCAGATTGCGGTTTCCCCACGGCAGGGGCACGAGTCCCGGACACGCTGGCAGCGATGTGGCTGCCACCTACATCAAAAACCAAAACAGTTTCATTCGCATCCTGGAACACGAGAGCACCGCTGGTAACGATAACACAAATCCGTTGAATTCCTGACGAGCGGAAATGTTGGGCAAGGGAGGCACTGGTTGTGCGGATTTATTGCAAAAGCTTTTCTGGCATGCAAGCCGGCAGGAATGTGACTATTCCCAGCTTCTTCGAATCACTTCACAACCGCAGGATCGCCGGATGATCAACTCGGTGGGTAGCACGATTTGCGGGTTAACCGGGCGTTTTTCAGTGTTTTTTGAGCGAATCCAGTCCAGGAGAAGATGAGTAGCCGTGCGGCCCAACTCCGCAGCAGGTTGCCGAACGGCCGTCAGCGGCACGCTTAGCAAGGGCGCCATCTCAAAATCGTCAAAACCGATCACCGCTAGATCCTGCGGAACCTGGATGTTTTCCCTTTGCAAGGCTTGCAGCACGTTTATGGTGGTAACGTTATTCAGCGTAAAAAGAGCCGTTGGTGGTTTGGGAGAGCGCAAACGCTTGATGAGCCGTGGACAAATCGCCGAAGCTTCTTCGGCAATGAAGAGTTCAGGTTTCAGCCCCGCTTCGGCCATGGCCTTGTGGTAGCCGTCAATTCGCTGGCCAATGGAATTAAATTGGCTGTCATAACCGGCACAAAAAAGGCTCTTATGGCCATGCTCCAGCAGATGAAACACAGCCTTCTTTGCGCCTTCTTCGTTTTCTACCATAACGGCAGCGGCGTCGAGTCCAGGAAAAGTTCGATCCAGCATCACAACGGGGACGCCACGCGCCCGAACATCCTTCAACTGCCCGATGCTGTCAGGGCTGGAAGGCACGATCAGAATGCCGGCGATGTTGCGGGATTTCATCATGGCGAGTTCTCTGGCCTCGCTGTCGCGATCGCGTTCCGAAGCCAGGAGCAGCGTCAAATAGCCCTGTTTTGCGGCTAATTGCTGCACCGCGTGCGCGCAGATGGAAAAAAACGTATCGGCCAGGTCCGGAACGATCAGGCCAATCGTGTGGGAAGAGTGACCCTTGAGCATGCGCGCGGCTTCATTGGGCTCGTAGCCAAGCTTTCGGATGGCGGCTTTGACGCGCGCCGCGGTTGCCGCACTAACGAGCTCGCCACCGTTCACGACGCGCGAAACGGTCATCCTGCCGACCCCGGATTCGCGAGCTACATCTCCAATGGTCGGCCTACCCAGCAATTTCCTTGACATCAAGACCTCGACAAAATTGTAAATTCGATTCCCGACTGCAGCTATTTGCTTGGTGATAAGTCAGTTACAGAAAACCGCGTGCCAGCCAAATTGTAGCTCACCATGAAACAGCCTGCGGCGAGTAAGCGATTCTTTCGAACCAGCGCATCGCTTTTTTGCGATCAACTACATTTTCTGATTGACAAAAGTAAATCATTGACCCTATAAATGCAACACCGTCGTATGGGAACGATACCATAAATTGACGCTTTTGCGAGCCATCCAGTCCGCGGGCGCGGAAGGTGCCCTGGGATTGCAGGGGCGAAGTCTGAAAGGGAGTGTGGAGGCAACGTGCGAATCAATACTATTTTCGCGGTCTTGTTGTTGCTTGCGAGTTGCGCTGTCGCGCAAACTCCGACCGGTACGATCCAGGGTACGGTTTTAGATCAGCAGAACGCCGGAATCCCGGCTGCCACCATCACCATCACGAATAATGCGACAGGGGTGTCCAGGGTTGTCACTTCTGATGACGCGGGACGGTTTAGCGCACCCTTCCTCAATCCAGGAAATTATACCGTTCTGGTCGAGGCGAAGGGTTTCAAGCAAGATAGGCGCGACAATGTGGTGGTGGCGGTTTCTGAAACGCTTCCGCTTTCCTTTACCCTCCAGCTTGGTAAGGTGAGTGAGACCATCGAAGTAACAACCAGTTCAGGGACACTGGAGACGGAATCCTCCAGCTTGAACACAGTTATTGGTAGTCAGTCAATCCTCGATATTCCGTTAAATGGCCGCAATCCCTTTAGCCTTGCTACTCTTGTGCCCGCCGTGAGCAATGTGGGCAACGCCTCGACCCCGCACATCGGCGGTTCCCGCAACGCCAACAATGAACAACTCATTGACGGCATGACAAATATTTTGCCTGAGAATAACGTCGGAAATAACGAATCGGCGTACCAACCGATTGTGGATTCGGTACAGGAGTTCAGCGTCCAAACGAGCGTGCTCCCCGCTGATTACGGGCGATTTTCCGGTGGAACTGTCAGTTTGGTTACCAAGTCCGGCGGCGAACACTACCACGGCTCACTTTTTGAATTCGCGCAGAATGGGCTATTTGACGCGAAATATTTTTCCTTCGGCGCCCAGGCGCAACAGCCGTCCTTGTATCTGTATCAATCTGGCGGCACGATCGGTGGTCCTATCCCCCTTTTGGATCGTCCCAACCATCGCACCTTCTTTTTCTTCGCCTTTGAAGATCAGCGGCAACATGCGGCTGCCTCAGAAACCGACAGCGTTCCACAGCCTCAATGGCTCAACGGCAATTTCTCGGACCTGCTTGTCCCCGGCGTCAGCAACTGTGCCCAGCCAAATCCCTCTAACAATGCGAATCTTGGCTGCATTTATGATCCAAACACGATTGCGGTAAATTCTTCCGGTCAATATCAGCGGCAACCCTTTGCGGGTAACATTATCCCGTCGACAGACCTAAACACCGTGGCAACTACCGCCTTGGCCTATTTCCCTAAACCAAATGTCGCCGGGAAGGTTTGCGAACCCGTCCTCGGATCGAATGGCCAGTACGGTGATCCGGGTTGCTATAACAACTACTACATTGCTGGATCGACGTTCGATAATTACTGGCACTACGACGCTCGTTTCGACCACGACTTCAGTGAGAAATGGCACTCATTCTTCCGTTTCTCCCACTGGAACGAGTCCTTCAGTTCACTCAGTGACTATGGTAATGCCGCATCGTCGGGCTATAACGGACCCGGAACCAACACCGAGTGGAGCGGCTCTTTCAACAACAACTTTACGTTTAGCCCAACATTGCTGGGTGAACTCCGCATCGGGGCCAGCCGCGCAGCCTACAATCGCAAAACCTTTGGCGAACCATTCGATCTGGCTAGTCTAGGTTTCCCTGCTTCCTATGTATCGACCGCTGCGATAGACGGCCTGGTATTTCCTGCATTCAATATTGGCCAAGGGTTCTCTCCTCTCGGTCCGGAGGGATACAACTCGTTCTACGAGCACCCATCGGCGTTTAGCTTCACGGGCAGCCTCATAAAAATACAAGGCGCTCACACGGTTAAATTTGGCGCGGAGTATCGGCTGCTCTACGAAAACTTTGCTCAGTATGGCTACCCCTCCGGACAATTTTACGAGAATCAGGATTGGACGCAGCAGTTCGCCAACAACGCCAACAACACCGGCAACCCGTTTGCCACAATGCTGCTCGGATTGATGAGCTCTGGCAGCAACATGTCCCATCAACCGACTTCAGCAGACCTCAGTAAATATGTTGCCCTTTTTGTGCAGGACGACTGGAAAGTCACCGCGAAACTAACTCTCAATCTTGGTCTACGTTGGGACGTCGAGGTTCCACGCACAGACCGCTACAACCGGTTGTCCTATTGGAATCCGAACCTCCCTTCGGCGATCACACTGCCGGCGGGATCTTATAACCCCGCCACTTGTCCAGATTGCGGCAATTTGATGGGTCAGATGATTTTCGTCGACACACCGGTAGGTCAATACGGACGCGCCCAAGGCCCGACGCAATGGAAGGATTTCGGTCCTCGTGTTGGGCTCGCCTACAACGCTTTCAAGAACTTTGTCGTGCGGGCGGGCTTCGGTATTGTGTACGCTCCGTCTGCACTGCAGGCGGCGGGTACCGACGGAGCCCCGGGCATCGAGGGATTCAGTTCCAATACCAACTTTAATTCCACGTTCACGAGCCAACAAACTGCACCTTCCACGTGTACGAATTGCGGGACTCTCAGCAATCCCGCACCAACAGGCTTCAACCTTCCTCAAGGTGTTGCGGGAGGTCCCAAT
Source organism: Candidatus Acidiferrales bacterium (assembly GCA_963795535.1). Classification (GTDB taxonomy): domain Bacteria; phylum Acidobacteriota; class Terriglobia; order Acidiferrales; family UBA7541; genus Acidiferrum. The sequence goes on along the minus strand of CAWCIG010000013.1, from coordinate 476,118 downwards.
ACAGATGTGGGTCTTGGAATCTACGATTCCTTTTTCGGTTCTTACCGCAACCCGTATTCCGAGCAATGGAACCTCAATTTGCAATATGCGCTGCCCCACAACACACTGGTTGAACTTGGCTATCTCGGTAATCGCGGGTTGTTCCTGATTAACGGGGATCCCGGAGTGCCCTATGGCCAACTTCCAACTTCGGATCTGGCCTTGGGCAACGCGCTCTATGCCCAGGTTCCGAATCCGTTCTATGGTTATGTGAATGTTCCCGGTTCTGTACTCGACAATCCAACGGTGCAGGCAAACTATCTGCTGAGCCCCTATCCTCAATACGTGGGCAGCGTGCAGAGCTTCCGCAAGCCTCAGGCGGCGTCGAAATACAACGCCATGACACTGAAGGTCGACAAGAAATTCTCAGGCGGATTTTCTCTCCTCGGCTCGTTTACCTGGGGCAAGGGGTTTGACAATTCGTCCTCGGCCGTCAACTATCTAGGACCCGCAAGTCAAACGTTCGAAAATCAGTATGATCCTCAAGCCGAATGGGCTCTCGGGGCGCAGAACGTCACTCGCATGCTGGTGATCAGCGCCATCTATGAACTACCATTCGGACACGGCAAGCGGTTTGGCGCAGACGTTAACAATGTCGTTAACCGAGTGATTGGCGGTTGGCAGGTAGTGGCTCAGCCTACCTTTACAACCGGAACTCCTCTGGTGTTGGCAGCTGCTTCGGATGAAACGGGCTTGCTTGGGTATGCGAAGAGGCCAGCCTGGACCGGGCAGAGCGCAGCCGTCAGCAACCAGACGCTAACCCATTGGTTCAATACCGCGGTATTTTCGCAGCCGGCGCCCTTTGCGCTCGGCAACGCTCCTCGCACGGTTGACACAGTGAACAACCCCGGCGTGAACAACTGGAATATGTCTTTGTTCAAGAATAATTATTTCGGATCGGAGAATAAGTACAATCTCCAATTCCGACTGGAAACGTTTAATACCTTTAACCATCCGCAATTTGGCGCGCCCAACGCAAACGTCAATGCCGGCAGCCAATTCGGCGTGATCAGCTCCATGGGGAGCTTCTATAACCAGCGGCTCGTTCAACTCGCACTCAAGTTCATCTTCTGAGCGGGTCGGCACTCGAAGTATTACAGTCCTCCATGCCACCCCGGACACAGGTCGCCGCAAACGCTAGACAGCGCTTGCGGCGGCCTGCTTTAACGGGACAACGGTTTCACTGAATTGCTTGGACGCTAGCCGAAGACGAAATGGGAAGCGGGAGAGATCATCATGGACGAGATCGTGGAATTGCTGAAGGCGGTTGCGCATACTCCGATCCAAAAGCGCGCCATTTCAAATCAAAGCGTCCTCAATGAAGCGTATGCGTATCCGAAACCAAGTTCGTTCTCGCGCGGAATGAGAATCGATCTCGGCGGCCTTACGATCTTGCTTATCTCCGGAACTGCCAGCATCGACGAGCATGGAAAGACCGTGCACGTCGGCGATCTCCGCGCCCAGGTACGCCGCACGCTGCGCAATATCACGGGGCTTCTGAAAAGCGAAGGGGCCACATGGCGGGACGTTGTGCGCACGAGTTGCTATCTGCGTGATATTGATCGGGACTATGAAGCCTTCAATGAGGAGCGCACCGCGTTCTTCAAAGAACAGGGCCTTCGTCCTTTGCCAGCCTCGACCGGCATTCAGGCCAAGCTTTGCCGACCGGAACTATTAGTGGAGATCGAGGCTATAGCCATGTTTCGCACAGACGCAGACAGGGATGCTGCCGACAGCAAGGAGTAACAGGCGACAGCGGGAATGGGACGGTGATTTGTGGCATTCCGGGTCGGCTCAATGCAATTCGGTCCAATTCTTGCGAACGTTGTCGGTGTTGCTGCGGCTGTCCTGATCCCGTTCACCGCAGTTATTCACCATGGCGTTCCACCTGTTTTTGCTAGACAGGAAAATCCACCGTCGATCACCATCGACTATCCTCTCAATGAGTCGATATTCCCGCCGGAGATTACGGCGCCGGCTTTCTTGTGGCGTGACCCCTCGCAAGCCACCAATTGGCGCATCGAAATTAAATTTGCTGACGGCAAATCCGTTGTGCATTTCAAATCTCGTGGTGAACCGATGAGCGTGGGCGAAATCGATCAGCGGTGTATCTCTAAAACGAACGAGTTGCCGAAGCTTACTCCCGAACAAGCGGCAGCGCATACTTGGAAGCCGGACCCCAAAGCCTGGGAAGAGATCAAGAAGCAAACTGTCGCAACTCCGGCGCAAGTGATTGTCACCGGTTACAATGCAAACGAATCCAAAGGCATTTTGTCTATTGGTCGTATCTCCATTCACACCTCGAAAGATCCCGTCGGTGCGCCCATTTTCTATCGCGATGTGCCGCTCATGCCCTCAGAGACCGAAAAAGGGATCATCAAGCCGCTGGCCGCAAACGCGATCCAATTGATCGAGTGGCGTTTGCGCAGCATCGACCAAACGCAAAGCAGACTGGTTCTCACAGGTATGCACACCTGCGCCAATTGCCATTCCTTCTCGATGAACGGCAAGACTATGGGAATGGATATGGATGGGCCAAGGAATGACAAAGGGCTCTACGCAGTCGTTCCCGTGAAGCAGCAGATGACCATCCGCGCTTCCGATATGATTTCCTGGAATCCCTCGCAAGATCGCCAGTTTGCGTTGAATCGAGTGGGTTTTATGTCGCAGGTTTCGCCTGACGGCAAGTATGTGCTTACCATGGTTACCGCGGCCGACCGGCCACCGCAAAACAACTATTACGTAATCAATTTTAAGGATTACCGTTTTCTACAGGTGTTCTATCCGACCCGCGGAATCCTGGCCTGGTTCGATCGCGCTTCCGGCGAGCGACATCCATTACGGGGGGCAGACGACCCACGCTACGTGCAAACGAACGGTGTTTGGAGTCCTGACGGCAAATATGTGGTATTTGCGCGCGCGGAAGCGAGGGAGCCATATCCGACGGGCCGGAAATTGGCAGAGTTTGCCAACGATTCCAACGAAGTTCCGATCCAGTACGATCTCTATAGGGAGCCGTTCAACGACGGCAAGGGCGGCCGAGCCGAGCCGATTGCCGGCGCTTCGGCGAACGGGGCGAGCAATTCGTTTCCTAAAGTCTCTCCTGACGGTCGCTGGATTGTATTTGTGAAAGCTCACAATGGCGAGGTCATGCGCCCAGACAGTCAGTTGTACATCGTGCCCGCCGAAGGAGGAGAGGCGCGCCGGCTCAAGGCGAATACATCGCGGATGAATTCATGGCATAGCTTTTCGCCAAACGGACGGTGGCTGGTGTTTTCCTCGAAGAGCCGTTCACCATATACGCAGATGTATCTGACGCATATCGACGAGGACGGGAACGATAGCCCCGCGATTCTGATTGAGAACGCGACCGCAGCCAACCGCGCCGTCAACATTCCTGAATTCGTAAATATTCCGCCGGAGGGAATACAGAATATCAATACACCCGCGGTGGCTATGTACGAACAGTTTGACTTTGCGGTTGAACTCGGCGAAAAAGGCCAGAACGAGGCCTCCATTGCGCAATGGAAAAGCTTGGCAGCCGCGAATCCGGACGACGCGCGCATCCACAATAACCTGGGAGCGGCGCTCGTGCGGGTTGGCAAGTTCGAGGAAGCCATTACGGAGTATGAGAAAGCGCTGGAACTGAATCCTCAATATCATCTGGTGTATGGCAATCTGGCACGTGCCCTGAGCGGTGCAGGACAAAACGATGCGGCGATCCAGGAGTTTCAGAAAGCACTGGTGTTCTATCCCGACGCGGCCGACCTGCACAACAGTTTCGGAAGCACTCTGGCGGAATGTGGGCGCGTTGAGGAGGCGGCAGCGGAGTTTGAAAAGGCAATCGAAATGAACCCCGACCTCGCGGAAGCTCACAACAATCTTGGAAAGGCGTTAGTGTCGGCCGCGCGGCCTGGCCAACCGGCCCAGGCTGCCGAGGCGGAGAAGCAATTTAAGACCGCTATTTCTCTGAATCCACAATTCGCCGATGCGGAAAACAATTTAGGAACGCTCTACGGACAGGAAGGAAATGATGTTCAGGCGGAGCGGTTGTTTCGTGAAGCAATCAAGAACAATCCCGCGTTCGCGCAGGCGTTTGTGAATCTTGCTGCAGCTCTCGCCAGCCAATCCCGATTTGGTGAAGCCGACGAATTCTTGCAGAAGGCGCTTGTGCTCGAGCCTGGTAACAAGGAGGCGCTGGAACTTCGCAAGATGATCCGGGACCAAGGAAATCACTGACCTAGCATCGTAGGAGCCTTCATTTGTCGGGCCAGTTGTAGGAACCTGCCAGGGAGCCATCTTCAGAGACTAGGAGAAGTGCGGCGCGGCCTGGGTCCAGGTGACCGGAGAGTTGTTTGCCCGAAGTTTGATCGCGGAAGGAAATGTCCGCGCGCTTAGCGGATTCCGAAGTTAGAACGTAGAGAGTGGCGTGCGGAAAACGAGTGGGGCAGATCAGGATGCCGGAATCCTGAATAGTGGTTGAATACGCGGGAGTGACTCCGGCGATTTTGAGGGCGTAGCGATAGATGTCGCCGACAGCCTGAAGATTGTCGTTCAGTTCAAGAGGCAATGCCGCGAAGAGAACTTCGCCTCTGCCGACGGATTTTTCAGCCCAATTGCTGCCGTCCGGAAGAACGGCTCGATCAAGATAGGTGGTTTTGTCACCCGGGAAAATCAGTTTCGCTTCACCGTCTGGCCACTTCAGAAAATTTTCACGGTTCGACAGCAGACCGTGCGTGTAGTCCAGGCCGATGTCGTTCTGCCTGTTTGTGGCGCGGAAATGACTGTTGTCATCGAAAATGCCCGTAATTAACAAAGTGGCGCCATCGCGAACTTTGGCGAGAAGGGCGTCCCAGGCGGCGGGAGTCAGCACAAAAGAAGAGGGAAGAAGAATAAGTTTGGGATTGCCGAGAAGGTCGATCTGGTACTCTCCGACGGCGTACGCTTCTCCGCGAGCGTATTGATAGAGCGCACGAACGGAGGTTTGCTGCGCTTCGAGCGCCTGCGAATTGAAAATGGAAAGTTGGAGGGATTGCGGCAGGACGATGGCAACTTGCGGCTGAAGAATGGCGGTGGCGAAGGGAGCGATTTTTACGGCGAACTGGCCGATGTCGCGCATCATCGGCTCCCAGGATTTGGCCGAGCCATCGCTGCGTTTCATGCCGAAGTCAACTTCGCGCGCCCAATCCCACTGCAAGACGCCGCTGTTTCCGGCAGCAAAGCCGAGCGCCCATTTTCTTTCGAGCAGAGAATAGCCGGTAAGTTCGTCGTAGCGCCATGTTCCGTTGGGCGACCAAACAGGTTGGTAACCAGTTTCGCCGACAATGTTCGGAATGCCGGGCCGTTTGGCAACGACGGAATCCCAAAGGAGATTGTCGTCGCGCCAATAGGTGTGATTGGTCGTGAAGGAAAGACCACCGGCGCCGTAGAACTGATTCAGAAGGCGATCGGTGACGCCGCCTTCATCCTGGCCAACGTCGATGAGTTGCCTGCTACCGGTCGAACGGATTGCGGAAACCATGGTGTGGACCCATTGCGTGAACATGTCCTGGGCAAAGAGGTTGTAATCGACGGCTCGAACGTGATTGGCATTGCCATAGCGGCTGAACGTGAGGTCGATGTCGCTTGGCAGCGGGATGCTATCGAAGCTTGAGAATTGATTGGATGTGACGTTCCAAGCGGCCGCGAGATCGGCGAGCGTGGAATATTTTTCCTGAAGCCATTTGTGCCACGCGGCAGTTTCGGTCGGATCGCCGTTGGGAACGTTACCTCGGAAGATATGCTGCGGATTGGAAAAGCTGGGCTCATTGATCAGGTCCCAACAGAGCCAAGGAATGACTTTGAAATGACTGACGACGGAGAGAACGTAGTCCTGCTCGAAACGTAGGGAAGAAGGATCGGTGTACGGATTTGGGATCGGGGGAGCCGAGACGTTAGGCGGTGGTTGCAGACCGCCGTGACTCGTTCGTGGCACGAAGGCGAAGAACGTGAAATTGATAATGATATTGTGGCGACGGGCGCAGAGAAGATAAGCCTCAAGATTGCGGAGGAAACGCTCGTTGACTTCGTCAGTTAATGGTTCGACGAAACGGAGATTCGGCATCCAAATGCCGGTGCGTACGAACGTGACGCCGTTGCGGGACATTTCGTCGAAATCGTGTTCCCACGTCCAGGCATTGCGCGGGCCGGAAAAATCCCAGCCGTTTTCTTCGCTGCTGAAGTAGTTGGTGCCAACGGGGAAAAAGGGTTTGCCATCTTTGGTGAGGAAATCGCCGGTGACGCCGACAACAGGACCGGAGGTGAGCAGTTTCTCGTCCTCGACCCAGAAACCAGTTTGATGAAATTCCTTTGGTTGACCGGCGTCCTGATACAGAGCACGAACGGTGTAGAAACCGGGAGAGAGTGGTTTGGCGAAGGAAAGCTCCGCGGAGACGTTGCTGCCGGTGCACGGGACAGTAGCGGAATCCAGAATGGAGCTGCCGGAGAGCAGTTCGACCTTTACTGCGCCCGAGAGTGGGAGCGATTGGCGTTCGCGGTTGGAATTCCGGAGGTGCACGACCATTTGCGGCGGCTCACCGGGCTTCACGGTGGAAAAAAGGACTTCGAGCCAGAACGATGTGGCGCCCTGGCGCGCATAGTCCGCTGTCTTGCGAATCAAGTCCGTGCCGTCAGGGGATTCCCAGTAGCCCGGCTCGGGCTCAAAATCGAGCATGATCATGCGGGAACCGAGCATGGCTTGCCCGGACATATTCGTGCTGTCGACAGCGATCACCGGAGCGGCAACTTCCACGCCATCGGAATTCATCATGTAGCCGAGGCCGTTCAAGCGGCCTTCGACGGCGAAGAAGCGGCGAGCGTGGACTCCCTCAGCGCCAAGAAACGAATAACCTAATCGCCATTGGAATTTGATGTTTTGCAGCTGAGGGAGCGCGTATGTGTGGCGGAAGCCGAGGTCGCGCGAATAAGCGTCTTGTTCGGGGCTTGCGATGAACTTGCCGTTGACCAACGCGACGGGAACGCGGAATGGCTGGCCACCGAGGATAAGAAGATTGCCACCGGAACGGAGATAGCTTTGGATGACGGGCCATGCGTCGGCGGGAAAGGCGGAGCCGTAGGGGAGAACGAAGAGGTCGACACCGGCGAAGGCTGCGGGATCTTTTAATGCGTCGAGGCCGAGAAACGCGGTGTTATCGGCGCCGAGTGCTCTCAGCAAGGTTTCGCGGGCGAGGGACTGGCTGGCAACGGTGGGAAAGCCGTCTTGCCAGAAAACAACGGTTTTTGCGAAAACGATCTGAGTGGGAACGATAACAAGCAAAATGGCGAAGAGAACATGGCGCATGGATTCCCCCAAGACTGACGTCTATCTTATAGAAAGAAAATGTCTGGCGCTTGGGACCCCGACTCGTACGTCGGCAACCACGAATTCCAAGTGCGGATTTTCGTGCTGACCCATCACCCGCCGAGCGTTGCACCGAAACAACACGAGCACCTAAGCAACGCAAAGTTCCCGGTGGATGGACAACACCGCATAAACATAAGCTAGCCGCTACACGATCGCTCGGGTCTGGGGCCAACTCTCTGTAACGTTGCGTACATTCGTAACGGCCGCACGGCAGAGTGGCACGCTTTCGCGATTAGCAGCATCCAAACAATAGAGTTGACCTGCACGAATGATCTCGCCATCTTCCAGGAAGAATGTGTATCCCTCGCCACGGCCGTTGTCGCCCGCGTACTTAAGTCGCCCAGTCTGTTTTCGCTCCCCAAAATCGCGATCATTCATTCAGAAGTCAGCTTAGCGTTCCTTTTGCATTGTTGTATGAGTTTCAACAGGAAGGCGGTAAAATCGTGGCGGTCAAATTGGTCAATCTGGAAAATCGCTCCGATAACCATGAATTACTGGACAGGATTTTTCGCTGTGCTTGCAAAAATTTTTTGCAGTACGACCATGTGTAAGTCCGTAAAGGAGACTCTCTCGTGCCAGAAAATACCCCTCATCATGCCTTAGGCGATCGCGCCGCATTTCAATTAGCCAATGTCACAAAAACGCCTCCGCAATACGGCGCGATTACCCCACGATGGCTCGTGCGCTTGTTGGACTGGAAGCCGCTGGAGGCGGGAACTCTCCGCGTAAACCGGGTTGTCGAAGATAAGCTGCTCGACGTGGTTTGCGGCCAAAAGGATGAAAAGCCGCTCCCGGAAAGTTATCTGGACTACGAAGAAAAGCCCCGCGAATACACGCTCTGCGCGATTTCCGTAGTCCTCGATGTCCACACTCGCGTCTCGGACTTATACAGCAATCCGTATGACCAGGTGCGAGAACAGCTGCGCCTCTCGATCGAAAATGTCAAAGAGCGCCAGGAAGGCGAACTCATCAACAATGCCGATTACGGTCTGCTGAAAAACGTGGTGCCGAGCCAGCGCATCAAGGCACGCAAAGGCGCTCCCACTCCGGACGATCTCGATGAACTGTTGACCAAAGTCTGGAAAGAACCATCTTTCTTTCTTGCACATCCCGCCGCCATCGCCGCATTCGGCAGAGAATGCACCCGCCGCGGGGTCCCTCCTCCCACGGTCACGCTTTTCGGTACTCCGTTTCTGACCTGGCGCGGCGTGCCGCTGATCCCCACAGACAAATTGCACGTGGATGGGCAATTGAAGCCGAAAGGACCTGGCGGCAAAACAAGCATCCTTCTTCTCCGTGTCGGCGAGAAAAAGCAGGGCGTCATCGGATTGTTCCAGCCCGGCCTGCCCGGCGAACAAACACCTGGTTTGTCCGTGCGTTTCATGGGCATCAGCAACCGCGCGTTGGCCTCGTACCTGATATCGCTATATTGCTCGGCTGCCATCTTGGTGGACGACGCAATCGGCGCGCTCGATGACGTCGAGGTTGGACATTATCATGAGTATAAGTGAGCCGGAAAAACGGTCGCCGCCTTTGTCCGTCCCCGGACAAACGGTTCCCGCAGGTTTGCCGGAACCAGATGTGCTTGCGCGCATGGCCAACGAATTTTTCACAGCGCTACCGGATTTCATTCCGGTGGCCGAAAGCGTCTTGAACGAAGCGCAACGAGGCACAAGCGTGCCCAGCGCGCATCTCGCAGGCGTTCCGGTGAATACAGCTTTCGTTCCCACCGCGGACATTCCGTCGGACACCCAATTACGCGCGCTGCCGACCACGTCCATGTTCCCGGCCGTACACCCTCAGATTCCCGCCATCCCCGGCACCGCCATCCCGGAAGTTCCAGGCGGCGTCACGGAAACGCGCTACGGGGGAATTTCCTCGCTCTCGTTTCTCGACGAAATCCGCCCGATTTTCTCCTATCCGAAAGGAACCCCGCTGCCCCTCACGCCGCAAGCGGCTACCGTAACCATCCCAGGTGCGACCGAGTTGCAAGCGCTCGTCAACAGTTTTTCAAGCTACGCAACTCCCGAAGTTACAGAATCCGTCCCGGCGCAGTCCGCACCGCAATTGCCCGGCACTTCATTCCCGCGAGAGACCACCGATTTCTCCACCGGCTATTCCTTTCTCAACGAGATCCGCCAATTGGCACCCGCAGGAACGCTTGCTGGCGCGGATCCGTCGCATACGCACACCGCCACTGCGCCCGGTCTGAATCTTTCTTCGCAGCCGTTCGACGTGCAAGCCATTCGCCGCGATTTTCCGATCTTGCAGGAGCGCGTGCATGGCAAGCCCCTGATCTGGCTCGATAACGCCGCCACCACACAGAAGCCGCAAAGTGTAATTGACCGGCTCAGCCATTTTTATCAGCGCGAAAATTCCAACATTCATCGCGCCGCGCATGAACTCGCGGCTCGCGCCACCGATGCTTACGAGAGTGCCCGTGAAAAAGTCCGGCGTTTTATCAACGCGCCCACCGTACGCGAAATTATTTTTGTGCGCGGCGCAACTGAAGGCGTTAACCTCGTCGCCCAAAGTTGGGGACGCCAGCACATCCAGAAAGACGACGAAATCGTCATCACCTGGCTAGAACACCACGCCAACATCGTGCCCTGGCAAATACTCTGCGCGGAAAAGGGCGCGAAGTTGCGCGTTGTACCAGTCGACAACACCGGCCAGGTCCTGCTCGACGAATATCAAAGACTGCTCGGACAAAAGACGCGTCTCGTTGCCTTCGCACAAGTCTCCAACGCGCTCGGCACTGTAACCCCCGCCCACGAAATGATCGAAATGGCCCACCGCTACGGCGCCAAGGTCTTGCTCGACGGCGCGCAAGCCGTGTCCCACATGCAGACCGACGTGCAGGCCTTCGATTGCGACTTTTACGTGTTCTCCGGCCACAAAATGTTCGCGCCGACGGGAATCGGCGTCGTATATGGGAAGACCGACGTACTCGAAAACTCACCGCCGTGGCAAGCCGGCGGCAACATGATCCAGGATGTCACCTTCGAAAAAACGACTTACCAGCCGCCACCCGGCCGCTTCGAAGCAGGCACAGGGAACATCGCCGATGCCGTCGGCTTGGGCGCGGCCGTAGATTATCTCGAGCGCGTGGGCATGGTGAACATCTCTCGCTACGAACACGATTTGCTGCTCTATGCCACGGAATCCCTTCAGAAAATTCCCGGCTTGCGCCTGATCGGCACCGCAAAAGAAAAAGCCGGCGTGCTTTCCTTTGTGCTCGATGGCTATCGTACCGAAGATGTCGGCGCGGCCCTCAACCGCCAGGGCATCGCCGTCCGCGCCGGACACCACTGCGCGCAACCAATTCTCCGCCGCTTCGGCGTGGAGAGCACTGTGCGCCCCTCGCTAGCCCTTTACAACACCTGCGAGGAAATCGACGCCCTCGCCGCCGCCCTCTGGAACCTGAAGCTAGGCCACACCTCCCTCTGACCGGACCTGCATAAGCCCCCACGATTCCGGAGTAGCCAGCCTTCAGGCTGTTTCCGAGCTCCCGGGTGGTGTCCCACATGACGGTGTTGCATGTGGGCTCTTGGGTTCCTCTCTCCGGGGTTCCCCACTGTGAGCGCACTTTGCGAAGGGTGGGTCAGGCTTCTTCTGCTGTCGTAGCGCCGCGCCTTCAAGCCGGCATTTTGGGTTCGCCGTCGTCTGCTCAACCGCTCCACAAAGACCAAAACAAGACCAAAACATTTATTTGACGCACCCGCTACTTTCAGCGTAGCTTCCTAACCATGCTTTTTGCTCGCGCGAATTCGTGTTGTCCTGACGGCCTCACATCGGTCGAGCGGGACGCTCACGCCATCAAGATGTAACTGGCAGAAGCGTCAAATTTCCCAAGGCCCGCTCGACAGCACACCTGTCCAGTGGGTCTTTTTCTTTTTAGGTCACACTTTGCAGCGACACGCCGAAGGGAGAATCACAATGGAGCTGTGGCGGCCCGATCCTACGTTTTATCCTTCCCCGAGACTCGCGAGCCAAGCGCCGCCTGAAAAAGTGGCCTTCGTCGCGCTCTTAAATCCGAAATATGCCGGCGCATCAGATGCCATCGGCGTCGTCGATGTCGACCCGTCATCATCCTCCTACGGCAAGCTTGTCGGGCAAGTAGACATGCCCAATGCCGGCGACGAACTCCATCATTTCGGCTGGAACGCCTGCAGCGCGTGCCTGTGCCCCTATGCGCCGCACCCGCATACCGAGCGCCGCTATCTCGTCGTGCCCGGCATACGCTCGTCCAGAATTCACATCATCGATACCAAGCCCGATCCACGCAAACCGAAAATCATCAAAGTTATCGAGGCCGAAACTATCGCCGCTCGCGCCGGATACAGCCGCCCGCACACCGTCCACTGCGGTCCAAATGGAATTTTCGTCAGTGCCCTCGGCGCGCCTGACGGCGATGGACCCGGCGGCATTTTCATTCTCGATCCCGAAAGCTTCGACGTTCTCGGCAAATGGGAAATCGACCGCGGCCCACAGTACTTAGGCTATGACTTCTGGTGGCATCTCGGCTATGACACGCTCATCTCCAGCGAGTGGGGCACGCCCAACATGGTGGAGCACGGCGTGAATCCAGAAATCCTCCTCAAAGGCGGCTACGGCCACTCGCTGCACGTTTGGGATTTGCGAAAGCGCCGCCACGTCCAGGCTCTCGATCTCGGCGCAGAACAACAAATGGTGCTGGAGCTCCGCCCTGCACACGATCCCGCAAAGGCCTACGGATTTGTCGGCGTGGTTGTTTCCCTGAAAGATCTCTCCGCGTCGATTTGGCTTTGGTATCGCGACAATGGCAAATGGGCCATTAAAAAAGTTATCGAAATTCCTGCTGAACCCGCCGATCCTGCCAACCTTCCCCCGCTTCTCCAGGGCTTTAAAGCTGTCCCGCCCCTCGTCACAGACATTAATCTTTCCCTTGATGATCGTTTCCTCTACGTCTCTTGCTGGGCCACCGGTGAATTCCAGCAATACGATGTCTCCGATCCATTCCATCCAAGACTTACCGGCTCTCTGCATCTCGGTGGAATTGTCCGCCGCGCCCCGCACCCGCAAAAGGCCGCGGCATCCCTGAACGGCGGCCCGCAAATGGTGGAAGTAAGCCGCGACGGCAAGCGCATCTATTTTACAAATTCGCTTTATGCCCCCTGGGACGAGCAGTTTTATCCCGACGGCATTTGCAGTTGGCTCGTAAAGGTCGATGCTAAACTCGAAGGTGGAATCGCGCTCGATCCGAAATTCTTCCTGGAGTTCGACGGCCTTCGCAGCCACCAGGTGCATCTCGAAGGCGGAGATGCATCCTCCGATTCCTATTGCTATTCATGATTCACTCTCAGGCATGGGCCTGGGTAACGCTCTTCCTTCTCGGCGCGTACCACGGAATCAACCCAGCAATGGGTTGGCTGTTTGCCGTTTCCTTGGGATTGCAAAAACAAAGTGGCCGCGCCGTATGGCAAGCTCTGCTGCCGATCGCAGCCGGCCACGTTTTCGCCATCGTTCTCGTAATTCTGGTTGCCGTTCTCGCCGGCGCCGTCTTGCCTCTCCATATAATGAAGATTGTCGTCGCCATAGTTTTATTCGGCTTTGGGGTCTACCGTCTAGTCGGCAAAAGCCATCCTCACTGGGGCGGCGGCATGCAAGTGGGCTTCAGCGACCTCACGGTCTGGTCGTTCCTGATGGCGTCCGCGCACGGCGCCGGATTTATGCTCCTACCTGTCCTCTTGGGAATGTCCGCCATGAATTCCGGCCACGAAATGCACGCAATGAAATTGCCCGGCATTGGCGCGCAGCTTCTCGCGATCAGCGTCCACACTCTCGGCTATCTCGTCCTGACCGGCGCAATCGCCGGCGCAGTCTATAAGTGGCTCGGCCTCTCCCTACTACGGAAAGCCTGGTTCAACCTCGATCTAATCTGGGCCATAGCCCTGATAGCGACCGCCGCCCTAACGCTCCTCCTAACCTAACGTTAGGCTCACGGTTCCAAGCCCGCGCACTGTAGCGCCGCGCCTCCAGCCGGCATCTAGGGTCATCGGATGATTCCATCAACTTTTTCAGGCGAACCAGTTCAAGGGCAGCCGCAGAACTTTCGTTGTTCCGTGGGTGGCGGGGCCTCGTCATTTCTGCCGCGTGAGGTGAAAGGGACAACATGACCTCACCCCCTTTGCACGACGTTTGCGCTCTTTTACGCCTCCGCCTTATTTCTGTTAAGTAAAGTCATATTTAATATGCGGTCTTACAATATCAAGTACTACTCAAGTACTACCAGACCCAGAACTCGAATCCGCCCATTCCGAATGCTCATTGAGCGCTGCTGATGGTTCTATTTTAACTTGACGTGCCTTTTCCATCTGATAAGCTCCGAGGCCATTCGCTGTTTCTCTGTTCTCCTCGCCAGAGAGCAACGGTCATACGGGCCCACGCAATTTAGCAGCTGTGCATGTTCGCCTTGCGGTCTCAAGGTGAGCTATGGCCCCTGTCCGAAAGCATAATTCCCCGGGTTCGTCCCTCTGCCCGAAGGCGAGAAGCTCACGCCGCGTCCCTGCGGCTTCGGCAATGCAAAGTTGTTTCGCACTGCTGTCGCGTCTGTCGACCTGCCCCCATCGGAAAGGATCGCTCCCTCATGAACGTGCTCGTTCGATTCGTCGCGCTTTTGTTCGTTCTCATGGTGATTTCCGCGCTGCTCGCCCCAGCCACCCCTCCGCTCACTGGTAAGTACAGAATCACCGGCAACGCGGATCAGGGCGCCCAGATTCGTCTCACCGTCGAGCTGAACATCCTCAATCCCGGTGACTCGGCGGTCACGGTCACCCGCGTCGCCATCCGCAGTGTTTCCTCCCCGGGCCAAATGGCAAGCGCCATGGCCAACGCTGCGATTCAGAGCCATTCGAGCGCGCAAGTTTCCCTCCAGTTCCTCATCCCCAAAAACGATTTCACCGCCTGGTCCGCCGGACCGCATCAGCAATTCTTCGTCACGTTTCAGTCCACGGGCGGAAAATCCACACTCGCCAACGTCCTGCTTCGGCGGACCCTGCAATAAATGAAGGACGCACTCATGCTCAAAAAATTCCTGCTCCTCCTCGCGCTACTCGCTTCTGTCGCACCATTCATCTCCGCGCAAACGCTCGGCACCATCAACACCATCGCGGGCGGCGAGCCCAACAACGTTCCCGCCCTCTCGGTTAGCGTTGGCTATCCAACCGCCGTGGCTAGAGACACGCTCGGAAATATCTACGTCGGGTCGTTTTATCTTGGCGGAGTGGTGTTCAAGATCGATCCCACTGGCACACTCACCACCGTTGCCGGTAACGGTTCCATATTTTTTGCAACGACAGTGAATAATGGAGACGGCGGATTGGCCACCAACGCGACCCTCGGGTACGTCTATGGCCTGTATGTCGATGGGAACCAGAACATTTATATCGCGGATGCTCTCTACGGCACTGTCCGCAAGGTTATCGCGTCGACCGGCACCATCACCACCGTCGCAGGCGGCGGTACCGTATGCACAGCAGCGACAGACGCCATCGGCGACGGCTGCCCGGCTACCTCCGCGACTCTCTCAGAACCATACCAGGTAGTTCTCGACGCCAATCAAAATCTCTTCATCGCCGATTCCGGCAACAATCGCATACGCGAAGTCCTCGCTTCTTCCGGCGTCATTCAGACGGTCGCGGGCGGCGGCACAGGCTGTGCTGCGCAAACCGACTCCGTCGGTGACGGTTGCGCGCCCACGCAAGCTTCTCTCAGCACACCTACCGGCGTTTTCGTCGATACCCATGGCAATCTGTTCATCTCCGATTCCGCCGACGACCGGGTTCGCGAAGTCTCCGTTTCCACTGGACTCATTCAGACCATTGCTGGCACCGGCGACGGAGCCTACAACGGAGACGGCATCCCTGCGACCACAGCCGACGTTTATTATCCAGCAGGACTTTTCGTTGATTCTTCTGGAAACGTGTTCGTTTCCGATCTGGACAACGAGCGAGTTCGCGAGATCGTCGCTTCCACTGGCTTCATTCAGACCCTCGCTGGAGGGGGAGAAGGTTGCACTGGGGAGACCGACACCTTTGGTGATGGCTGCCCCGCGAATGAAGCGTTCATGCTTCCATTCGACGTGACTGTGGATTCCTCTAATAACATCTTCATCGCGGACGAGAGCTCTTCCCTCGCTCGTGAGGTTGTTGCCTCCACCGGCATCATCCAGCCCTTTGCCGGCGACGGCAAACCGAGTTACAGCGGCGACGGTGGACTCGCCAAAAATGCACAACTCTACTACCCCTACGGCGTTGCCGTTGATTCCTCCGGAAACGCATACATCGCGGATCTCGACAACGAGCGCATTCGGAAAGTCACTGCCTCCACGGGCATCATCCAGACCGTCGCCGGCGGCGGCACGGGTTGTACCGCCCAAACCGACACTTATGGAGACGGATGTCCTGCCACTCAGGCTCTTCTGAGCGCACCTACCTCCGTTTTCGTCGATCATGCCGGCAACATCTTCATATCGGATTATGGTGACTCCCTCATCCGCGAGGTCTCTGCTTCCACGGGAATTATCACGATCGTTGCTGGTGGCGGTGCCGGCTGCACCAATCAAACCGATGCTCTCGGTGATGGCTGCCTCGCGACACAAGCCACTCTCTCGGCACCGTGGGGCCTCTACGTGGATTCCTTTGAAGATATTTTCATCGCTGACTATAACAACAGCCGTATTCGCGAAGTCGTGGCTTCTACCGGCATCATCAGATCGATCGCGGGCACGGGCGTCGCTGGCTACAATGGAGACAACATCCCTGCCGCCACTGCTCAGATCTCCAATCCCACCGGTTTGTATGGAGACTCTTCCGGCAATATTTACTTTTCGGATTTGGACAACTTCCGCATACGCGAGATCGTGGCCTCTACCAATTTCATCCAGACCGTGGCTGGCACTGGCACACCGGGCTACAATGGCGACAACATTCTCGCCACTTCCGCCGACATTCTTGACCCTTACGGTCTATTCGTTGACATTGCTGGCAATATCTTCTTCGGCGACGTTGGAAACTTTCGCATCCGCGAAGTTGTCGCCTCCACTGGCTTGATCCAGACCGTCGGTGGTAACGGCACTGCTGGTTTCACCGGAGACGGTGGCCCCGCAACCAGCGGAGCTATTGGCTACGTCTACGGTTTGTCCGGCGACACCAATGGCAATCTGTTCCTCGCGGACACCTTCAGCAACCGCGTCCGCGAAATTTACGGCATCGTCCCCGCCGACACTCTCACCATCAGCACGTCAACCCTTTCTCTCGCCTCCGTCGGCACGCCGTACTCTTTCTCCCTGCAGGCCATCGACGGCACTCCTCCCTACACCTGGTCTCTCGTATCCGGCACTCTGCCTCCAGGCTTCTCCTCGCTCTCTTCTTCCGGCGTCATCACCGGAGTGCCCACCACGGTCGGTACCTCCAGCTTCACCGTGCAAGTCGCCGATAGCGCCTCCCACGTGCAAACCCGAGCCCTGTCTCTTGTTGTAACTCCCGAAGGCGTTACACTGCAGTCAATCATCGTCGAGCCCGCAAACTCGACGGTGGCGATCAAGGGGATACAGCCTTTCCTCGCGATCGGTATTTACAGCGATGGCAGCAGCCAGAATCTTTCCGCCGCCGTGACCTGGAGTTCGGCTACCGCAACCGTGGCGACGATCAGCGCGGCAGGAGTAGCCACAGGCGTTGCCGCCGGAACCTCTACGATTACTGCCACCCTGGGCAACGTCAATGGATCCACGGGACTCACCGTCACTGCCACGTCTCCCTACCTCTATGTCGGCAGCGTAAGCTCCGCGAATTGTTGCCTCGATGTACTAGACACTTCCACCAACCAGGTCATCAAGGCAATCCCGGTAACCACCTTTGACGAGCCCTTCGGTATCACGCCAGATCAAACTCGCATCTACATTGCGGACAACGTAAACAACCTTCTCAATGTTGTCGACACCACCACGAACACATTCGTAACCACCATTCCCGTTGGACCTGGCGCCACCGCTGTCGCAGTTTCGCCCAACGGCCAGTTTGGCTACGTCGCTGAATTCGGGGATTCCAACGTTTCCGTCTTCAGCGTTGCCACGAACACCTTGGTCGCAACTGTTCCCATCGGATTTGCATCCACTGGCCTCACCGTTTCTCCCGACGGCTCCTTCGTCTACGTTGGCAGCGCTGTCGATAACAGGGTCGCTGTGATCAGCACCAGCACGAACACACTCAGTTCCACATTCGCTCTCACTCCGCCCGCTGGTCAGCCTGCCGCCGGTTGTGTCGGTGCGCCGGTCTTCAATCCTGCCGGCACGCTTGGCTATTTCCTGCAAAGTTGCCAAACCGCGTCGCCCGGAAGCATCACCGTGTTGTCGGTTCCCAATAACGCGCAACTCGCCACTATCCTGATTGGCACCACGCCTTATGATGACGTGATCACGCCAGATGGAACTCAACTGTATGTCGCCAACGCCGGTTCAAACAACGTCTCTGTCGTCGACACTTCCAGTAACACCGTTTCCGCGACGATCAACGTTGGAAACGCTCCCCAATCCATCGCCATTACTCCCGACGGCACGCTCGTGTATGTCGCCAACACCAAGGACAGCACGCTCTCGCTCATTCAGACATCTACGAACACCGTCACATCAACACTCCCGCTGACCACTCCATTCGGCATGGTCATCGCCAGCCCCCCGCCCGCTTCCCAGGCCACAACCCTCACGGTCACTCCGCCAAACCTAATTTTCAGCGGTCAACCGCTCGGCACTCCGAGTTCCCAAACCATCGACGTCGCGAATCCCGGAACGCCTTCGGTTTCTCTCACCAGCATTGCGCTCACTGGCCCAAACGTCTCCGACTTCACGATAGCCAGCAACACTTGTCCCCAGCCTCCCAACACTTTGGCCGGGAACGGCGCAAGCTGCAACCTTCAGGTTGTCTTCACTCCGCTGGCCACCGGTCCACTCACCGCGTTCGTCACCATCACCAGCACCAACGGCCTTGCCAGTTCCACGCAAAGTGCACCGCTCGCAGGCACCGGCAACACACTTGTCGCCGCGTTCAGCAATCTCACTCCGTCGCAATCCATTTTCGGGGGCACCGCCTCGATCACACTCGCAGGTACGATTGGCAGTGGCACTACGTTCCCGCCTTCAGGTGAAACCATCTCCGTTGCCATCAATGGCGCAAGTCAGACCGTCACCATCGGCAGCAATGGAACTTTCACTACCGCGTTCCCGACCGCAAATATCCCTGCCTCGCCGACACCGTACGTCATCACTTACAGCTATGCCGGCGACGCCAACTTCGGCGCTGTTACCGACAGCAGCACCACGCTCACAGTGAATCCCGTAGTTTCGTCGTTCACCCTGACGGTCACCGACATTGGCACCGGCAATGGCGCGGTCACGGATAATTTGCAGCAGATCGATTGCATCACTATGGCGGGAGTGCAGAGCGGAACCTGCTCGGCAAGTTATTCTGCGGGCACGCCAGTAACGCTAACGGCTACGCCCAGCGGCAACACTACGTTTGCAGCATGGGGCGGAGCCTGCTCAGGCACGACGACTTGCGCGGTAACCATGAACTCCACGCAATCCGTCACCGCCTCTTTCACGCCGCCGCCGCAACAGATAAGCCTGACGTTCAGCCCCGGCACTACAGTTTCGGGCATGGCCACGTACGATTGCCCGTCGAACCCAAATCCTACGCCAACGAATCCTTGCACGGATCCAAACGCGCACGCGCTGGCGCTTTCCATTCCGCAAGTGCTGGTGCCATTCACGGTGACGGTGCAGGCCAGCGAAGTGCCGCCATCGGTAGCCAACGGGATTTGCCCCAACGGCGACACGCCCACGCAGGATTTCGACTGCCGCTTCGTGACTTTCTTCACGTATCAGACCAACGCCAACGGCGACAAAGTCGTGCCGCTCTGCTATCCGTACGCGAACGGAAACTGTGTGCACTATCAGGTTTTCTCCGGCACGCCAGGAGTGGAACCGAATCCCAGCAACTACATCGGCCCCATCGATTGGGAAGTTTCGTGGAACAACGATGCCTTCGTTCCGCCCGCGCCCTATACCGGCAGCATCCCGCAACTCTACGACGATCCCGATTACGCCGTAACGCCCACATCGCCCTACGGCACGAATTGCACCACGCCGATGCTCGTGAACGGCAATCCAACAAATCCACCAATCTACTGCCAGTTCGAATTCAACATCACTACCGCGTATCTCCCGAATAAGAAAGTAGACGCGGGCATCACCGGCCGAACAAAACAGTTCAACGACGTAGCCGTGGCCTTCCCGCCGGCAAACGTAGGCAACCTCACCATCACCGACGCGCCGCTCTCTGCAACCGTAGTAGCCGGAAGTCCGATCGGCTACACCATCACCGTAACGAACAGCGCAGGCGGAGCTGTCACGGGTGCAACGCTGACCGACGCGTTGCCCGCGGGCACCAACGTGAACTGGACGATCAGCCCAACCTACGCAGGCCCCGGCACGTGCGCGATCACCGGCGCAACCGGAAGCCAGACGCTCAGCTGCAGCTTCGGCACCATCACCGCCAGCCAAACGTTCACCATCGGCCTGCTCAGCCCGAGCTCCTCGATCGGCACGTACACCGACACGACCACAACCGTCTTCGGCACGCAGCAAATTCTTTCCATCGCCACGCTGGCCGTGCAGGGAATCACCGCCACGTTCAGCAACCTCACAGCATCGCAAACGATTCAGGCCGGCACCGCATCGATCACGTTAAGCGGTGCTGTCGGCAACGGAGAACAATTCCCGGTCGGCGAAACCGTTTCCATCGCGATCGGCTCGGTCACGCAGCAAGTAACCATCGGGACCGCGGGAGCGTTCAGCACAACATTTCCGACTACCGCGCTCGCAGCATCGAGCTCGCCGTATCCGATCACCTATACTTACGCGGGCGACGGCACCTTCACTCCCGCCACCAACAGCAGCACCACGCTGACCGTGACCGGAGCGCCGGCGCAATTCACGCTGACCGTCACCGACATCGGCACCGGCAACGGCACCGTCACCGACAATCTACAGCAGATCGATTGCACCACCACTGCCGGAGTACAAAGCGGAACCTGCTCGGCAAACTACACCGCGGGCACGCCAGTCACGCTCACGGCCACGCCCAGTGGCAACACCACGTTTGCAGGATGGGGCGGTGCTTGCACTGGCACGACCACCTGCGCGGTAACCATGAACTCCGCGCAATCCGTGACCGCATCGTTCGCGCCGCCGCCGCAACTCATCAATCTCACGTTTAATCCAGGAACCACCGTCACCGGCATGGCCACCTACGACTGCCCGTCGAATCCCAATCCCACGCCAACGAATCCTTGCACGGATCCCAACGCGCACGCGCTGGCGCTTTCAATTCCGCAAGTCTTGCAGTCCATCACGCTCACAGTGCAAGCCACCGAACTGCCACCATCGATGGGCAACGGAATCTGCCCGAACGGCGACACGCCCACGCAGGATTTCGACTGCCGTTTCGTGACTTTCTTCACGTATCAGACCAACGCGAATGGCGACAAAGTGGTTCCGCTCTGCTATCCGTACGCGAACGGAAACTGTGTGCACTATCAAGTTTTCTCCGGCACGCCAGGAGTGGAACCGAATCCCAGCAACTACGTCGGCCCCATCGATTGGGAAGTCACCTGGAATAACGACACGTTCGTTCCGCCCGCTCCGTATGCGGGAAGTATTC
Organism: Candidatus Acidiferrales bacterium; assembly: GCA_963795535.1. Classification (GTDB taxonomy): domain Bacteria; phylum Acidobacteriota; class Terriglobia; order Acidiferrales; family UBA7541; genus Acidiferrum. Next base: position 454,920 of record CAWCIG010000013.1, on the reverse strand, counting down.
CGCAACTCTACGACGATCCTGATTACGCCGTAACGCCCACATCGCCCTACGGCACGAACTGCGCCACGCCGATGCTCGTGAACGGCAGCCCGACAAATCCGCCAATCTACTGCCAGTTCGAATTCAACATCACCACCGCGTATCTCCCGAACAAGAAAGTAGACGCGGGCATCACCGGCCGAACAAAACAGTTCAACGACGTGGCCGTAGCCTTCCCGCCGGCAAACGTAGGCAACCTCACGATCACCGACGCGCCGCTGGCAACGCCAGTGACAGCAGGCAGCGCCATCGGCTACACCATCACCGTCACCAACAGCGCAGGCGGAGCCGTCACCGGCGCAGTCCTCACAGACACGCTGCCCGCAGGCACCAACGTGAACTGGACCATCAGCCCAACCTATGCAGGCCCCGGCACGTGCGCGATCACCGGCGCAAGCGGAAGCCAGGCGCTCAGCTGCAGCTTCGGCACCATCACCGCCAGCCAAACGTTCACCATCGGCCTGCTCAGCCCGAGCTCTTCGATCGGCCCATACACAGACACCACGACAACCATAGTCGGCACGCAACAAATTCTTTCCATCGCCACATTAACCGTGCAGGGAATCACCGCCACCTTCAGCAATCTCACGCCATCGCAAACCATCACCGCTGGCGTCGCTTCGATCCATCTCGCCGGCGTCATCGGCGGCACCAGCAGCTATCCCGCATCCGGAGAGAAAGTTCCCATCGCCATCGGCTCTGTCACGCAGCAAGCCACTATAGGCGCCAACGGCGCATTCAGCACCACATTCCCCACGACAGCGCTCGCGGCTTCCACCACGCCGTACACCATCACCTACAGCTACACCAGCGACGGCATCTTCACCTCCGCCACCAACGCCAGCACCACGTTGACCGTAAACTCCAGCACCGCATCCGGCCTGGTGATTTCGCCTTCCAGCATCAACTTCGGCCAGGTTCCTCTCGGTGGACTCGCGCTCAACGAAGTCACGCTGAAGAACACCGGCAAAACCGCCATCGCCATTTCCAAAATCGCCATGAGCAAAACCGGCGTCGGCGATTTCGAAGACTTCTTCGTGCTCAGCCTTTGCCCCTCCACGTTGAAAGCCGGCGCCAGTTGCGTCCTCGGCGTAGGCTACGTGCCGGATCACGACGACTCCATTGGCGCAATCACCTCCACCTCCGTCGTCATCACCGATAACGCCGCCGGCAGCCCGCAATCCGTTCCCCTGCAGGCTGAAACCATCAATCCCAAAGCCAGCCTGAGCAGCACGTTCCTTTCCTTCGGCTCGCAAAAAGTCGGCACCACCAGCACCGGGAAAACCGTCACCGTAACCAGCACCGGCACCTCGCCGCTCGTCCTCAGCTCCATCACCGTCACCGGCGCTTACACTCCCGCGAGCTCCACCACCTGCGCCGCCAACACCACCCTCGCCCCCACTCAATCCTGCTCCATCACCGTCGACTTCAAGCCCACAAAATCCGGCCTGCAAGCCGGCGCCGTAAACATCTCCGACAACACCCTCGTTGGCAAGCACGTCATTCTGCTTACCGGCACGGGCAAGTGATTGTTTGCAATTGGTGTGGAATCTTGGTGTGGGTCGCGGTGGGCGGTGCTACTTACGGCGTGAAGCTTCTTTCCATGGACTTCTCACGATGTACTCTAGAGTTGCCGTAGCGTTTTCCTTGCTGGCGGCCAGCAATTTTCTCCCAACAAGCCAACGCACCGCCGCTTGCGCGGAACTCTTCGAAACGCCCACAGACTCCGCCAGCTCCTGATAGCTCACCTGCACCGCCGTCTTCCGCTTCGCCTGTTCCGCCGCAAGCCAAAGGTACACAAGGAAACTCGCGGGTCTGCGGTCGTGCCCGACCAGGTCGCGCATCAATACGTCAATCACATATTCATCGATTGCCGGCATCGCTATACCAACAAATGATATAGCAATGTCTGCCTGATTGCATCGCTCCGTGTGGCTCGCTATGCTGCGCACATCGAGGAGGAAGAAGATGATTCGAGGGATTAAGTTTGTCGGTATTCCGGTTCGCGATCAGGACGTTTCGCTGAAGTTTTATACCGAAGTGCTGGGATTAAAAGTGGCCACCGACCAGCCATTTACGGACAAGCAGAGGTGGATTGAGCTGTCGATTTCCGGTGCGGAAACCGGCATCGCCCTGTTCACGCCTGATGGTCACGAAAAGCGCATCGGCGAATTCCAATCCATTTCCTTCTGGTGCGAAGACGTCTTTGCCGCGGCCAAGGCCCTTAAATCCAAAGGCGTCACGTTTACCCGGGAGCCCAAGACCGAGCCTTGGGGATCCATCGCCGTATTTCAAGATCCGGACGGCAACCAGTTCGCCCTTTCCAGCAAGGGCAAGCCAAAATGAAGGAGGCTGCGAAGGCAGTCTGCGCCGCGCGAGATCGATGCGTCTTTTCACCAAACAAAAAATCCGTGTCATCCTGAGTGAAACGCCGTTCGCTTAGCGAAGGATCTCTACGGTCATAGTGGGCAGGAACAGAGTAAACGATTACAGTCTCGTTCCCGGTTTCTGCCACCAAATTGTTGTTGATTATAATCGAAATTTCGCTGCCAACGTTGGCGGAGTGCGCGTACCCCAGCCTTATTCGGCAGTTCGAGTTTTTGCCGGACGCTTCGAGTTGGAACGCGGCTTACTTTGTACGTGAGTCGGCGAGAAAGTCGTCGAGCTTCTGAGAACTAGGCGCGTTTTCAGAACATACTCCGTGCCATCCGGCGACGGCGTCTCTCTCTTCACTTCTTTCAGCAGCGCCTCAAACGCCAGTCGCGCCAGTTCCGACTGAGACATTTGCACGGTCGTCAACGGCGGAGTCAGAAATTCTGCCATGCGAATATCGTCGAATCCGATCACCGACAAATCCTGCGGCACCTTGATCCCAAGTTCGAACGCTTCTCTCATCACCCCGATCGCCGTCATGTCATTTGAGCAAAGCAACGCCGTCGGCCGCTCGCGAAGCGCCGCAAGCTTCTTCAGCGCGCTTTTTCCGCCTTCCAGCCGGTGGTTGCCTTCTACAATAAATTCCGGCGTGGCGTGCAATCCAATCTCGCACATCGATGTTTCAAACGCGTCTTTGCGCGCAAGTGCGGATCGCAAGCGTAACGGCCCGGTGATAAAGCCAATCCGCTCATGCCGTAACGCCGCCAGATGCTGCACCGCTTGGCGAATCCCGTCGGCATAATCCACGCGAATATTGCTCACGCGCGGAGCCTTGGGGCCGATGTCCACGAAAACAAGCGGCAAATTCCGAAACCGCAAGTGCTCCAACAAATAATCTTCCATGCCGAATGTCAGAATCGCCACTCCGTCCACGCGCCCTTCGATCATCCGGCGCACCGCCAGTTCCATGCGCTTGGAATCGTGAATCGTGGAGGTCAGAAGAATTTCGTAATGCTGTTCGACCGCAAGAGTCTCAAACGTCTGCACGATTTCGGGGAAAAACGGATTTGTGATTTCCGAAACGATCAATCCAAACACGCGGCTTCGTCCGGACACCAGCGCGCGCGCGGACCGGTTCGGGTAGTAGCCCAGTTCTTCGATTGCTTTCCAGACGCGCTTTGCAAGTTGCGCATCCACAGTCGCCACTTGGTTTACCGTGCGCGACACGGTTGCGGTTGATACTTTAGCCCGCCTTGCGACGTCCCGAATATCCACGTGCCCTCATTACGATTGAAAAAATCTGATTGACCATCAGTATACGCTATCTCCGTGCCAGTCCAACCGATCTGCACCTGTCGGGCACCTCCTCGAAGGCCTTGTCTCGGGACAATGAACCTGCGCAAAAGATTCGCGGCAAAGGCACTTGCATTGCCCTCAATAGCATGGTAAACGTTTACTTACTTTGTGCGGAATTCTTCCCGGTGCATTCTGCGGGTTCCAGGAGGCCCTGTCGTGCTCAGACCAATCTTCTTTCTTTTGGTCTTCGCGCTCTATCCCATTCTCTCCACTTCCTTCCGTGCAAATAGTTCGGAGCGCAAGATCCAGGTCTCCGAATTTGGCAAGACCAGGGAAGGAGAAACCATTTACCGCTACGTGCTCGCGAACGATCACGGCGTCGAAGCCGTCATCATTTCCTATGGCGCGGCTATTGAGTCGCTCAAAACCCCGGATCGCAAGGGCAAGCTCTCTGACATCGTCCTGGGTTACGACACGCTTGAGGGCTATGAAACCGACAAATCGTTTTTTGGCGCCACGATCGGGCGCTACGGTAATCGCATCGCCGCCGGGCAATTCACGCTCGATGGAGCAGTCTGCCATTTGCCAAAGAATGACGGCCCCAACTGTCTCCACGGGGGCACGCGCGGCTTCAACAAACGCGTATGGCACGGCGTGGATTCCTCGCGAGCCGATGCCCAGGTCCTTGAAATGACCTACACGAGCCAGGATGGCGAAGAAGGATTCCCGGGCACGCTCAAAGTAAAAGTAACTTTCACTCTTCTCAACAAGAGCGACGAAGTTAGCATCGACTATCTCGCAACCACGGATAAGGACACGGTCGTGAATCTGACCAATCACAGTTACTTCAATTTGTCCGGCGTCCCCAATCAGGAAATTCTGGATCACCAGTTGTTCCTTCACGCTTCGAAATTCACTCCGGTAGATTCCACCATGATCCCAGCCGGGGAATTGCGCCCGGTTGCCGGTGGTCCCTTCGATTTTGAGAAGCCCACAGCCATCGGCGCGCGAATCAATCAGGACAACGAGCAGCTGAAATTCGGGAAGGGATACGATCATAACTGGGTTCTGGACAACGCTTCCCACGGAGAGCTGCAATCTGCCGCGGAAGTCTATGAACCCACGAGCGGGCGAGTTTTGCAGGTTCTGACAACGCAGCCGGGAATCCAGTTTTACAGCGGCAACTTTCTTGACGGCACAGTCCGCGGCAAGGGCGGCGTGCTCTACGCGCACCGCACTGGCCTTTGTCTGGAAACGCAGCATTTTCCCGATTCGCCCAACCACGCGAATTTCCCGTCCACCGAATTAAAGCCGGGCCATACGTACCATTCAACGACAGTCTTGCGTTTTTCGACCCGGAATTGAGGAGTCACGTCGGCCAATGTTGCTGGGAAATTTAAGACAACAAGTACTCGAAGCCAATCTTGATTTGGTTCGCAGAGGGCTTGTGCTGTCCACTTTCGGCAACGCCAGTGGTGTCGACCGCGAGCAAGGACTGATCGTCATCAAACCCAGCGGCGTTCCGTACGAAGAAATGAAGCCGGCGCATCTGGTCGTCACCGACCTTCACGGCAAGATCATCGAGGGAACCTTGCGTCCTTCCTCCGATCTCCCCACGCACGCCGCGCTCTACCGCGCGTTTTCTTCGATTGGTGGAATTGCACACACGCACTCCGAACACGCGACCGCTTGGGCCCAGGCGCGCAAATCCATTCCGTGCTTCGGCACAACACACGCCGATTATTTTCACGGACCCATTCCGCTCACCGATCCCATGAGCGATAGCGAAATCGATGGAGAGTACGAAGCGAATACCGGTGCGGCGATCGTCCGCACGTTTGAAAAGTTGGATCCCGTCGCTGTGCCAGCCGTTCTGGTGGCGAATCACGGTCCCTTTGCCTGGGGCCCGGATCCGAACAAAGCCGCGGAAAATGCCTGGATGCTGGAGGCCGCCGCGCGCATGGCCTACCTTACGGTGTGCATCAACCCGCACGCGAATCCCATCGGCAAGACGCTTCATGATCGCCATTTTCTGCGGAAACACGGTAAAAAAGCCTATTACGGCCAGGCAGGGACAAAACGATAACCGCCTCGCCAGAGTCATCATCGGAGCGATTTATTGCATTTAGTAGTTGAACGGTTTCCATGCAGTGACAGTTCGCGGAGCTCAACATGGCCAGCAAGAAAAGAATGACAATGGGGTTGATCGTAGGGAACAGGGGATTTTTTCCGGATCATCTGGCCAAGACCGGCCGCGAAGAAATGTTGCAAACGCTGCAAAATGCCGGTTTCGACGTGGTCGCGCTCACGCCGGAGCAAAGCAAATACGGCGCCGTGGAAACTCACGAAGAAGCTAAACGCTGCGCCGAACTATTCCGTTCCAAAGACACCGCAATCGACGGCGTCATCGTCACTCTTCCTAATTTTGGCGACGAGCGCGCCATCGCGGATACCCTGCGCCTCACTCGCCTCAACGTGCCCGTGCTGATCCAGGCCACGCCAGACACGCCCGCCAAAATGGGTATCACGCATCGTCGCGACAGCTTCTGCGGAAAAATGTCTGCCTGCAACAATCTCAAGCAATACGGCATTCCCTATTCGCTCACCACGCTGCACACGGAAACTCCCGACTCTGCTGAATTCGCCAGGGATCTCGAATGGTTCGCCGGGGTCTGTCGCGTCGTCAAAGGCCTGCGCAATCTCCGCATCGGCGCACTCGGCGCGCGTCCCACCGCGTTCAACACCGTGCGCTACAGCGAGAAACTTCTCGAAGCCAGCGGCATCTCTATTGAAACCCTCGATCTCTCGGAAGTTCTCGGCCGCATCAGCCGCATGAAAGATGATGACGCTGCCGCCGTCCAGAAATTGCAGTCCATCCAGAAATACGTTTCCACCAGCAATATTCCCCCCGCCGCTTTGCTCAAAATGGCCAAGCTGGGCGCGGTAGTCGACGATTGGATGAAGGCCACCGATCTGCAGATCAGCGCGGTGCAGTGCTGGACCTCACTCGAGGAAAATCTCGGCGTCGTTCCCTGCACGGTGATGAGCATGATGAGCGATTCGCTTCTCTCGAGCGCTTGCGAAGTCGACGTCTGCGGTGTTCTGGGTATGCACGCCTTGCAACTCGCTTCGGAAACTCCCAGCGCGCTGCTCGATTGGAACAATAACTACGGTTCCGATCCCAACAAAGCGGTGTGCTTCCACTGCAGCAATCTTCCCAAACATTTCTTCCGCGAAGTGAAAATGGACTATCAGGCCATCATCGCCGGCACTGTCGGCAAGGAAAACACCTTCGGCACGTGCGTCGGGTTGGTGAAATCCGGCGCGATGTGTTTCGCGCGCTTCTCCACAGACGATGCCAACGGTAGAATTCGCGGCTACACCGGCAGCGGCCGCTTCACTGACGATCCGCTTGAAACGTTCGGCGGCGCCGGTGTAGTGGAAATTCCCGGCTTACAGAAACTACTCCGCTACATCTGCGAAAACGGCTTCGAACATCACGTCGCCGCCAACTTTTCCTCTGTCGCTCCAGCCGTCCACGAAGCCGCCACCCGCTACCTCCGCTGGGACATGTACGCCCACGCAGGCTAAGATTCAGTTTTATGGAAGACGCGTGAAACCATGGCAATCGTAGCTGGAGTCGATTTCGGAACTTTGAGTGTTCGCGTTTCCATCGTAGACAGCGAACGAGGACTCCTCGCGACTGCGCTTGCCGAATACCCGCTCCATCGCAAACGCGAAGATCCGGAATACGCCACGCAATCTCACGACGATCAAATGCGCGCCTTGGCCATCGCCACGCGCGAGGCTGTCCAGAAAGCGGGAATCTCCGGCGAGCAAGTCCAGGCACTCGCTGTCGATACCACCGGCTCCTCCGTCATTCCCGTCGGCAACAACCTGCAGCCGCTCGACGAATATTATTTGTGGTGCGACCATCGCGCGAAAGCCGAAGCCGCCGAAATTACCGAAGCCGCTCACCGCGAAAAGCTTCAGGCCATCGAGTGGTGCGGCGGTGTGTATTCCTCCGAATGGGGTTTCTCGAAGCTGCTGCATTGGCTGCGTCACAATCCACAAAAACGCCCGCAATTCGTTACCGCTTTCGAACATTGCGACATGGCCGCCGTCACGCTCTGCGGAATCACCGATCCCCGTCTCGCCAAGCGCAGCGTTTGCGCTATGGGTCACAAGTGGTTGTGGAACGCAGAACTCGGCGGCTTGCCGCTCGAAGAATTTCTCGTGAAAGTCGATCCATTGTTCGCCGGAGTCCGAGAAAAACTTCAGGGCGATTACGTCACGTCGGATTATATCGCCGGAAAGCTTTCCCCCGCCTGGGCGGAAAAGCTCGGACTAAAAGCGGGAATCCCCATCCCCGTCGGCGCTTTCGATGCTCATTGGGACGCCATCGGCGCCGGTTGCCGCACCGACGACATGGTCAACGTCATCGGCACTTCCACGTGCATCATCGGCATCACGCCGTCGATCAATCTCGTTCCCGGAGTCTGTGGAGTTGTTCAGGGCAGCGTGCATCCGCAGCGCACCGGAATTGAAGCCGGCCTTTCCGCGGTCGGCGATATATTTAACGCCATCGCTCAGCGTGCGGACACCGACGTCCCGACGTTAAGCATTGGCCTCGAAAAATACCGCGCTGGCCAAACCGGCCTCCTTCGCATCACCTGGGACAATGGCGATCGCACCGTGCTCGTCAATCCCAATTTGCGCGGCGCCACTCTCGGCTGGAACTTGCAAAGCACCGCCCAAGACGAACTCTTCGCCGCCATCGAAGGCACTGCCTTCCACACGCGCATCATTCTCGATCGCATGGCCGAACACGGTGTGGACATCAAGCGGGTCATTAATGCCGGCGGCATCCCGCAAAAGAATAATGTCCTCAATCAGGTTTACGCCAACGTTCTCGGCCGGCCGGTTCTCGTTCCCAGCAAAAGCGTTACCAGCCTCGGCTCTGCCATCTTCGCGTTTCTTGCCGCAGGCACGTTCAAATCCGTCGAAGAAGCTCAGGACAAGATTTGCCCGCAACACCGCGTCTTTTCTCCCGAGCCTGCGGAACAGAAAGTCTACGATTCGCTTTACGCGCTCTATAAGAAATTCTATTTCTCCTTCGGCCAGCCAAGCGACGCGGCGTTCGGCAACCTCATGCCCACACTGATCAAACTCGCTGAGCAAGCGCATTCCACCGCAAAACATTCCGTCGATTAAGACTCTGGGGGGTACCATGAAAAATCCATCGAAAATCTCGAGACGCCAATTCGTCGGGTCAGCCGTCACCGCAGCCGCCGCGAGTTCCCTGCCGCTGCAAAATCTTATGGCGTTCTCGAAAGCCGGCGCCTCGCCCTCATCGGATCCAGTGTGGAAAGACGAGGGTGTGCTCTACGTCGACAAATCTCCCTACGCCAAGCTGCATAACGTTCCTGTCCACGCCGTCACCATCGCCGCAGGCTTCTGGGGCGCTCGCCGCGAGATTAACGTCGACAAAAGTATTCCGTCCATGGAGACGCTGCTCGAAGCTAATGGTCGCATGAAAAATTTCCTGCGCCTCGCGGGGAAAAGTGATGCTAAACAAAGCGGACCGGTCTATTCCGATTCCGATGTCTACAAATGGACGGAAGCGGTCGGTTTCGTGCTTCAGTCCGGCGATCGTCCTCAGTTGCGGGAGCAAACGGACCAAATCATTAAAGAAGTTGTCGCCGTCCAGGAACCCAGCGGCTATCTCAACACTTACTACGTAGAGGATCGCGCCAAGGATCGCATGACCCCGGATGTCCAACGCGTGGGTCACGAACTTTACAATCTCGGCCACATGATTCAAGGGGCGATTGCCTATTATCGTGCCACCGGCGATCGCACTTTGTTGGACGCCAGCATCCGCTTCGTCGACGGCTACCTGCTCACCAATTTCGGCCCCGATCCCAAGAAACCAGTTTTCTCCGGCCATCCCGAAATCGAACTCGCCCTCGTCGAGCTCTACCGCACAACCGGTGAGAAAAAATATCTCACGCTGGCCGGCTACATTCTCCAAGGCGACGATCGCATGAAGATGCCCCAGCGCGCTTACGTTTATAATTTCTGCGGAATTCCGTTCACTTCGCGCACGCATCTCGAAGGGCACGCCGTCCGCGCCATGTACGCCTGTTGCGGTGCCACGGACTACTACATGGAAACCGGCGACGAATCGTATCTCAAAACCCTCAACGTCCTGTGGAACGATCTCGTCACTTCGCAAATGTACGTAACCGGGGGCGTCGGCGCGCGCAGCCAGGGCGAAGCCTTTGGCGATTCTTACGAGTTGCCGAATTTCACTGCCTACGGCGAAAGCTGCGCGGCCATTGGCAACATGATGTGGAACTGGCGCATGCTCACCGCTACCGCCGAAGCGAAATATGCCGACGTCATCGAGCGCGCCCTGTACAACGGAATCAATTCCGGCATGTCCCTCGACGGCACCTTATATTGTTACCGCAATCCCTTGGCGTTCGATCCCACGAACGGCGAGAAGATTCGCAATCCCTGGTACGACACCACCTGCTGCCCTCCCAATCTCGAGCGTACCTTCGCCTCATTGCCCGGCTACTTCTACGGCACGACTAAAGACGGCCTTTACGTCCATCTCTACGACAATTCCCAACTCGATTGGCATCTGGAAGACGGCACCGGCCTGAAAGTTACACAGAAAACAAATTATCCGTGGGATGGCGTGGTGGACCTTGTCGTTTCGCCCGAGAAGCCAACTGAGTTCACAATTTATCTGCGCATTCCCGGCTGGTCAGACGGCACGCAAGTAAAGGTCAACGGTGCTGCGGTCTCTGGCGCGAATCCCGCCCACTATCTCGCCATACGCCGTCGCTGGACCTCCGGCGACTCCATCACCGCAAAATTCAACATGGCCCCGCAAGTCATTGAAGCCAACGCGCGCGTTGTTGATGATTACGGCCGCGTCGCGGTTCAACGCGGTCCGCTAATCTATTGTCTGGAGCAATTGGATCAGCCCGAAGGTGTGCCGCTCTACGACGTGTCGCTCGATCTGCGGAAAAAATCATCTTCGCAATTCCACGACGAGTTCGAACCGAACTTGCTCGGCGGCATCGTCGTGCTGAAACACGTTGGCGCTGCCAGCGAACAATCCGGGACGGCCAGTAAACTCTATTATTCCTACGCCGGAACTCCGTCCGCCACCCGGCAAGTCGAACTCCAGTTCATCCCCTACTACGCGTGGGCAAATCGTGCGGCCACGCCCATGCAGGTCTGGACGCCCTACCTTCGCGCCTAGCCCATATTTCTCCCAACCCGGCGTTTGTTATTTCTGCTGCCAAAACCATTCCCGCTGCCAAAACAGAACATTTTCATCCCTGAGGAGCGCCTTTTGCGACGAAGGATCTCAACCTCAAACTCTTGCAAACCTCATCCGCCACCGGCACTCGTTGCTTACGGATCCTTCCGGTCCGTAGGCTTGCGGAACACAACCCCATCGATCGCCACATTCTGCCGGATCTCTTCAAACTGAATCGTCGCGGTCTCCTCCGGATCGGACATCGTCACGCGAAACGGAACCTGCCCTCCGTCTACATCCCGATAATCCGCATACTCCACTTGCGAAGGATTCAGTCCCAGCGGCGATTCCGCATAGCGCACAACGCGAATCAGCAACCCGGACTGCTCGTCGAAATAAAAGTTCGCCGCGGGTTGGCCATCGCGACTGGCAAACATCACATAAGCCTCACGCCCATTAATCTTCTCCGGATACTCCACGCGCAATTCCGGAAACTTCTCCTCAATATGCAGCGGAAATTGCAGGTCCGCATCCATTCGCGCGGCCTCCACATCTTCGGGATGCATCGCTCGAGCCGGCCGTCCGGGAATTCCATACCAACCCGAATGCCCATCGTAAACCTCGGTACTTTGCCCTTCGGCAAGTTGCCGCACCAGCGCCCACTTGTCCGGCGCCTGCGTAAAAATCTCCACGCTAACGGTTTTGCCGCCGGCAACAGTCGTACCTTTTTCCACGCGGCTGGTAATCTTCTGAATCGCCGCCGCTCCCCCGAGTGCCGCGACATACTTGTCGATCAACTCGTCTGCAGTGGGCAAGCCCGTGGGAAGCGCTTGCCCTTGCGTAGCGCCGCGTCTGGCGTCAGCCTCCGCCTCATTTCCAATCACCGGAGTCGCAACAGGCTTAGCTACTCCACGATGGCACGAGTAGCAAGTCACTTCGCGCCGCCCTTCGAAATTCGCGTTGATCGCAAACATCATCTTCATCATTTCCCTCGCGGTTTGTTTCTCTTTCTTGTCATCCTTATCGAAATGTCCTTCCAAATGGCAGAAGCTGCATTGCACCCCGAGCGACGACTCCATGAATTCCATCGTCGAAATCAATTGCTCGGACGGAATTCCCTTCAACACCTGAATATTCTTGAACACTTCCTCGGCCTTTTTCCCCGACCCGGTCGCAGAAGTCTGCTTACCAGTGGTCCCGCCCTCCGAACCCTCGCCCATCGCCGTCTTGATCCTCGCCGACAATTCCCCGGCCTCCGCGCTCTTCCCCTCTTTTCCGTACAGTCCGATCAACGTGCTTGCCGCCGGCAAAAATAACGGGTCGAGCTTCACCGCGCGCTCCAGATGCGCAATCGCATCCGCATCATCCTCTTCCTGTATATAAGGTGACGCCGCGCTCGCCTCTGTCAGCGCTGAATTCGGATCAAGCTGCAATGCGCGTCCGAACGCCAGCTTGGCATCCGAAGTTTGTTTCGCGAGCAGCAGCGCTTCGCCGATCCATTTGAAAAATTCCGCGTCCTCCGTAAATTGCCCCTGTACTTCCGTCAAGTCGCGATAGCCCTGGATCACAAACGGCGCCGAGTGCCGCTGCATCCCCACGTCGATATATGCGATTCCAAGATTCCGCTTCCGCAACTCCACAGCAGGCTCGCGCCAAGCCGCGATTCCGCTATCGGCCGGAAGATCGCGTGGTAGATCCGGCACGCGCTGAATTCTGTGATCTGTAAACACTGTGTGCCCGCCATCCTTCGCGTCGCGCCTCGGCATGTGGCATCCCAAACAATCGCTGTCCTTCGCGGGGTGCGCGGAAGGGAACTTCGCCGTGTGGCACGCAAGGCATCGCGCGCGGTAATACTCCACAGATTGCGCCAGCTTTTCATGCGGATTGTGGCAAGTCACGCACCACAAGCGCCCTCCGCTGTTCCTCGCGCACGCACTCAGCGCAAGCTGCTCCACATGGCTGATTACTTTGAAATCTCCGATAGGCGCGCCCACCGGCATAACGTTGCGATAAATCGTAAACGTATCTTCCAGCTGCCGTCCTGGAATAAAGTCGCTGATTTTCTTTCCCGGGTTTGCCACACGGGCCACGCCAAACAAATGGCACTGCTCGCAAATGCTGTCGCGCGCGGCCGGCTCCAGCTTCGATGGATTCACGATCGTTCCCGCGCGAGGATCGACCAGGTGCTTTTCCACCGGACCATGGCAGCGTTCGCACGTAATCGCTTCCGCCGCAAATACCGGCGGCCGATACTCATTCAGCGTACCCGAAACATGCAGCGCATTTCCGGAGTGGCACAGCAAGCATTCTTCCGCGATCGGCCGCGTGAAATCCGGATCGGGTTGATTCTCATACCCAGGTGCAAGATCGTAAGCCCGCCGGCTTTTGTAATATGCCACCGGAGACTGAAATAAATGTCCGCCGATATCCACCAGGTACCCGCTCGCATGTTCGCCCGAGCCAATCACATAATCGATGCGGTATTCGCTCTTATCGTCGCCATTTTCCCAACTCTGATAAAATCCCGCCGCCGAAGAATGCATGGAGATCGTGCTGCCATGCGCCGTCACTGTCCCGTCTGGCTCGTTCCCCGCGCGTCGCAAAGCGTGCGCCATCGCCGAGCGCGCAAATCCTTGCACCTCGCTGGGATGGCACACCATGCAGCGATCCGCGCCCGTGGGTTCCTGCGTTTGTATTTGTTCCGGGATTCTTGTCTGAAGTTTTGCGCCGCCAGCCTCTTGCGAAAGCGCCCCAGCAATCCAACTTAAAGCCAGCAGCGCGAAGCAAGCCGCAAACGCAATTTGTTTTGTGCGCCCCGCGGCAGCAGCGCCAACGAATCCATCAACCAACCGCCACCGCGGTCCCATGCCAGGCCTTTGCACGCGGTCCATACTCCAACGATTGGCCTTCGGACACAAGGGTGTACCTTGGCGTCAGCTCTTCAGGTTCTGATAAAGCTGGTAATCCTCGTCGCCAATCGCCGCAAACGGACGCAGCGTCACTTTCCCTGCATCACTTTGCACGATCCAATCCTCGGACGAAGCGCCGGCCGCCGAAGCCGCCAGCAATTGTGCGCGCGTGATAGACGCTGGCAGTTGACCCACGGCAAACAGCGCCACAGGTCCACGCGACAAAGCGACAAGCCGCGGAGTTTGCGCGTCGACGGCTTCCAGCCGAAGCGGCATACCAATCTCATATTCCACGCGGTCGCCGTTGTTCCACGTGCGCGCAATGGCAAAGAATTTCCCCGCGGTCACATCTCCGTCCACGCGTTTGCCGTTTACGGAAATTCGCGTCTTTGCGTCCGCCCACGCCGGTACGCGCAGATACACAGTAAAAGTTTCTGGCCGCGCCATCGCCAGTTCCAGTTGCGTCGTATTCGCCTTGGGATAGCTGGTTTGTTGCGTCAAAGTGCAGTCCGTGCCGTTCTGTTTCCAGGTCACGCGCGAAGGCAGGAAAAGATTCACATAAAGGCCTTCCTTCGCCGCGTAATACGAACTGATCCCGTAATCCGCGCTCAATTGTGGGAAAGTTCCAGAGCAGCACGGCCATTTATCCTTGTAATAGACCTTCTTCGCCGCCTGACGGTTGTAGTCGGAATAATAAAAGCTGACGCCGTCGGGCTGAAGCGGTTTTGCGCCGGCAACCGTGTTGTACAATACCTGCTCCATGCTGTCGCCGTATCGCGAATCCTTCGTCACCCTCATCAAATAGCGCGTAATCTTGAACTGTCCATAAGCCCCGCAAGGAGTTTCGAAACTCGCGTGCGTCGTGCCTAGGCTGGCCCCAAGCAATCCTTTCCCCGGCTCCACGAATGCTTCGTTCGGTCCCCATCCTCCGGTCGCGTAACTCTGTTCCTGCACTAGCCGTAACCCATTCGCCGCGGCGCGCAAATATTTCTCATCGCCCAAAACCAGGTAAGCCTGCATCGCCGAACTCAGAGTATTCACGTGACTGTAAGCATGCTTGCCAGGCAACGGATTCTGCCCCGCCGCAAGTGGATCGTAGTAATCGTGATAGATGAATCGCTCCCCCAACTCGCGATAGCGCGTGTCACCGCTGCGCTGGTAGGCGAGGAAAAAATTCTCCGGAAGCGTGTACGTCTCGTCCCACGTATATGCAATCGTTTTATGCGGCCGCGCCTCTTGCTCCGCGCGGCTCAGCGCCTTTTCCGGCAAATGCGGCAACACCGCGTCCGTACTGCGTTTCAGCACCTCCAACGCGTTCGGGTCCGCCGCGAATTGATGTGCGTCAATCAGCCCGCAGCAGGTTTTGTCGAACGTGTATCCCGGCAGCGGGTAATCCACATAAAACTTTCCCGTCGGCTCCACGGTCGCGCCATAGGCCAGAACCAGCCGCTGCACTTTTGCCTGCGTGGCTTTCGATCCGGTCACTGCGTACGCGCGCGCCAAGCCCGAAACGTATTGCCCAAACGAATGCCCTGGAATAAATCCGTGGAAATTGTGGCTGGGGTCAAAGTCGTTCGCATTGTCATACCATCCGCCAAGGTCGGGCCCCGGCGCCGGCAGTCCTTCGCGTTGCCGAAACGGTTTCAGCAACCCATCCTCATCCACGCCCATGAACAACTTATGGTTCTGATCAAACTGTACGCGGAAGGGGCCGTCGAGCAGTTGCACTTGTGAATATTCGAAAACCGACAACGGAGGCGTGATCGCCGTCTCAACCACTTTCCTGCGAGCCCAGGCTGGCAACGATCCCACGGCCAGTAATCCTGCGGTCGAAGCCGCGGTCGTCTTTAGGAATTGTCTCCGGGACTTTTTTCTCATGGCGGCGTCTCCTGAGCCTGCGGAAGGGAATCGATTTTCAGATCGCGAAAACCCGATTTTTCGATGGGCATCGCTTCGTCGCCCATTTCTCAGCAAGCGTTTTCTCAACGAGCCTATGTATAACCCCTTGCGCCCTCCGCGTCAAACTCAAGCTGTCGCCAATTTTGCGAATGAAGTATCCTTGTAGCGCAGGGTTAGTCGCGAGCCCTGCGGCTTTTGTAAACTTTACGACGCTCTGGTACAGGCGAGTCGCCAGGTCACCCATATTTCTGATGCTTCGATTTCGGAAAATAGCTGTCTCGATCGCCTTCTTGGCCTGCGCCAATCCAGCCTTATCACAGCCCCCTCAAAATCCCGCCGAGCCCGTCAGCGCGGCCTTGCGCGCCAGGGATTTCGATAAAGCCATTGAGCTCTCCCGGTCCGCCCTCAAGCAATTCCCCAACAACGCCCAACTCTGGACGCTCCAGGGCATCGCCTTCACCAGCAAGGGCGACAGCAAAGACGCCCTCGCCGCCTTTCAACAAGCGTTGAAGATTGCCCCGAACAATGTTGCCGCCCTCGAAGGCGCTGCGCAGATTCACTATCAAGCCGGCAATCAAGCCGCAATTCCGCTTCTTGACCATCTGCTTGAATTGCATCCGGAAAACCTCACTGCCCACGCCATGCTGGCCGTTCTCGAATATCGCAAAGGAAATTGCGCAGCCGCGGTTCCGCATTTTGAAAAAGCGGAGCAACTCCTGGACTCGGAAGTTGACGCGCTCCACGCCTATTCCACCTGCCTCGTGCGCCTCAAGCGCCTCGACGACGCGGCCGGCACGTTGCAAAAGGCCGTCGCTCTTCATCCCGATGATCCTCGCGAGCGCCAGGTCCTCGCCTCCATTCAGCTGATGGATCACAAATCCAAGGACGCCATCGCCACGCTGCAACCCCTGCGCGACGCGCAAAACGTCGATTCCACTACGCTGCAACTGGCTTCCCGCGCCTACGAAGATTCCGGAGACACGCCGCAAGCGGTCAGCACACTCCGCCAAGCGATTCTCCTGGACCCAAAAAACGTTAGCCTGTACATCGATTTCGCCACCATTTGTTTTTCCCACGAATCTTTTCAGGTCGGCATCGACGTTCTCACCGAAGGCTTGGTTCTTCAGCCAAAGTCAGACGATCTCTACGTCGCTCGCGGCGTTCTCTATGTTCAGCTCGCGCAGTATGACAAAGCCGAAGTCGACTTCGAGAAAGCATACGAACTGAATCCGCACCAATCCCTCAGTACCGCTGCGCAAGGTTTGGCCGCCGTACAGGCAAACGACCTCGATCACGCCCTCGCTTCCATCCAGGAAAAATTGAAGCGCAAGCCCAACGATCCGCTTCTTCTTTACCTGCAAGCCGACGTGCTCTCGCAAAAAGGTGTCGATCCCGGCACACCCAATTTCCAGCTTGCGTTGCACTCTGCGCAGAAATCCGTCGCCTTACAGCCCACGCTCGCGGCATCCCGCGCCGTCCTCGCCAAGCTCTATATGCAAACCGGCCAATATCAGTTGGCCATCGAACAGTGCCGCAAAGCGCTCGCGCTCGATCCCAAGGATCAAACCGCCGTCTATCGCCTGATCCAGGCGCTGCGAAAAACCGGCCAGAACAAGGAAATCCCCGCCCTGCTTCAGCGCCTTGCCCAGCTTCGCGAAGAAGCCACCAAAGACGAGCGCGAGCGCTACCGTTATAAACTTTTCGAGGAGGAACCCGCCGCCAAGCCGGCCGAACCCTAACCGGTTCGCCGCGCTTTCAGGATCTTGGGAAAATGTTTACTCAATATTTCGTGTGCGCCATAATTGGTTCGTTGACTACTATAAAAAACGAGCGCCAAGGAACCCGCCTCCCATGACCGTTTCTCGCCGCGACTTCGTGCGCGCTTCCCTCGGTTCGGCCCTTTCCCTCACCGCCGGTCGCGCCTTCGCCCAAGGCATGGGTGGGCACGCAGCCAAACCAATGGCCCGCCAAGCCCCCTCCGGCCGCCCCTTTAACGCCCATTTCACAGACGTAGCCGCCGCAGCCGGTTTTCACGCGCCCACCATCTATGGTGGCGAACGGTCCAACAAATACATCCTGGAATCCGACGGCTGTGGCTGCGCCTTCATCGACTACGACAATGACGGCTGGATAGATATCTTCCTCCTCTCCGGCACTCTCCTTGAGGGCGCTCCGCCAGGCGCCACCAACCGCCTCTACAAAAATAATCGCGATGGCACCTTCACCGATGTCACCGAAAAGGCCGGCCTGCACTCCGCAGGCTGGGCCAATGGCGTCTGCATCGCCGATTACAACAACGACGGCTTCGACGACATTTTTTGCACCTACTTCGGCCAAAATATTCTCTATCGCAACAATGGCGACGGCACATTCACCGACGTCACGAAAGCCGCCGGTTTAGCGAACGATCAGCCGCGCTGGGGCGCCGGCTGTGCCTTCCTCGACTACGATCGCGACGGCCATCTCGATTTGTTCGTCTCCAATTACGTGCGTTTCAATCTCGAAAAAGCCCCGGTTCCGGGCGCCAGCTCCAACTGTAATTTTCGCGGCGTGTCCGTCGAGTGCGGCCCGCGCGGCCTTCCCACCGGCCACCATTCGTTGTACAAAAACAACGGCGACGGCACCTTCACCGACGTCAGCCAGAAGGCCGGCATCTCTCAATTCACGCAATGCTATGGCATGACCGTCATTGCCGCCGACCTCGACGAAGACGGCTGGACCGATATTTACGTCGCTTGCGACTCCACCCCCAGCCTGCTCTTCATGAATAATCACGACGGCACTTTCCGCGAAGAGGGCGTCTTGCGCGGCGTGGCTCTCAGCGACGACGGCGAAGAGCAGGCCGGCATGGGCGTCGGCGTCGGCGACTACGACCTGGACGGTCACCTTGATCTCTTCAAAACGCACTTCACCGACGACTCCAACGTGCTCTATCACAACGATGGCAAAGGCAATTTCGACGACGTCACTCGCCAGGCCAAGGTGGCTGTGGAGACGCGTTACGTTTGCTGGGGAGCGGGCATAATTGACCTCGATAACGACGGCAACCCCGATCTGTTTATGGTCACGGGTAACGTTTACCCAGAAGTGGAACGCAAACTTCCACAGTATCCGTACAAGACTCCCCGCGCCGTTTTTCGCAATCTTGGCAATCGCACTTTCGAAGAATTGGTGGAAGCCGCTGGCCCCGGCGTGGCTGCTGCGCATAGCAGTCGCGGCTGCGCCTTCGGCGATTTTGACAATGACGGCGACGTCGACATTCTCATCATCAATATGCACGAACCTCCTTCGCTGTTGCGCAACGACATTCGTGGAAAACCAAACTGGATCAAGGTCAAACTCGAAGGAGTGAAGTCCAATCGCAGTGCTATCGGGGCTCGCGTTCTCGTTCATTATGGCGGGAAAATGCAGGCTCAAAGCGTTTTGAGCCAAAGCAGTTTTTATTCCTGCAACGATCCGCGCTTGCACTTTGGCCTGGGCAATAATGCCGTCGTGGATATCGACGTTCACTGGCCCAACGGCAGTGTGGAATCCCTGAAGCACCTGTCGGTTAACCGCTTAATCACACTTCGCGAAGGCGCTGGCGAAGTCCCGAATCGCGGCTGGTCCCGCTCTTAAACTCTCGGTCCCAAAGCCCTTGGTGACACCCCTGCCCTCTCGCCCCTCCCTAGTGCAAAACCATTAGAAAAAGCTTGACAGTCATTTCTAACTGGCATATACGTTTAACAATCGAGAAAACGTTTACACTGCATCGCTGCTGTAAATGTTTACTTTGACGGATCAGGGACTTTAGGGGGTGATTCCGATGCATGCGAGAAATTTTTTTCGTTGGACTCTTCGGCTGCTCTTTGTCGGCTTGGTAGCCTCGTTAGCCGCCGTGTCCACCTGGGCCCAGTTTACCGCCAGTATCCAGGGTAACGTGTCCGACCCTAGCGGCGCCGCTGTCTCCGGGGCGAAAATTACGTTAGAGAACCTTGCCACTCACGTCTTGGCCACCACAACCTCCGGTGCCGATGGCAGCTACCGCTTCGTCAGCTTGGCTCCCGGCAATTACAAAATTTCGGTCGAAGCTTCCGGATTCGCAAAGTCCGAAACCACCGTCACGTTGGAGACCAGTCAGAACCTTGCCGTGGCTTCAACTCTCAAGGTCGGCGCCACCACGGAATCGATCGAAGTCACTGCGGAGAATCCGCTCTTCAACACCTCCGAAACTCGCAATCAAATGACTCTCGAGACTCAGGAGCTTGGCACTCTGCCGTTGGCCGGCCGCAACATGCTCTCCCTCACCACGCTGGCCCCCGGCGTCTCCGGTCTCGGTCTGGCAGGCGGTCCCGGCGTTGCTTCGGGCACTCCTGGTTCCAGCGTCAACAACTTTTCTACCGAAACGGCCGTCGACGTCAGCGCCAACGGCCAAGGCACCGTCGCGAACATGTGGATCATTGACGGCCTCGACGTTACCAGCAGCGTCCGCCAAGGTGTACTGAACCTGGTCCCCAATCCCGACGTAATTCAAGAAACCACATACCAAGTCAACACCTACTCGAGCGAATATGGACATGGCAGCGGCCTGCAAGTCGCCATGACCACCAAGTCCGGTTCCGACGAATTCCATGGCTTGGTCAGCGATTATTTTAATTATCAGCCGATGTTTGCCAAATACTCTCTCCCCGGCTCCGATCATCCGTACAGTCCCTTCCACAGCAACAATCTTTCCGGGAATGTCGGTGGCCCCATCATTCCTCATCATGAATTTTTCTTTTTCTTCGGCATTGAAGCCCTGCGTTCTTCCGCTTCCACCGGAAACGAGGCAGTATCGTTCGCAGCCCCAGAGTTCGCCGCCTTCGCCCAAGCGAACAATCCCGGCACGTTTGGAACGAAGATTCTTACCCAGTATGTGCCGGCGCACGTCTTCACCACCGGCGCACCGGTCACAGCACAGACCTACTTCGGTAACAACTCCAGCGGTGTCCCTATTTGCCAAGCCAATCCTGCATCGATCGAAAACATTCCTTGCAATTTGCCGATGCTGGACAAGGGCACATTTAACTCCGCCAACATCATCAACGGCACACAGTATTACGTTCGCGTCGACAAATATTTCAAGAAAGATCGCATTTACGGCAGCTTTTTCCGCACCCTGCAGGCCAACCCAACTTCAAATCCGATTCCGCAATTCTCCACCACCAACAACTATTGGGAGCGCGCTCTGCAAGTCAGCTGGACCCACACCTTCAGTCCCAACACTCTCAACGAAGCTATCTTTGCCCAGAACCGCATCGAGGGTAAGAACGACGAAACGGGCGACTTCACCATTCCCGGAATCAGCGTTTCCGGTCAAAGCGTTGGATACGGCTTGGGGTTCGCGCAGGGCGATTTCATCCAGCACAACTATCACTGGCGCGATGTTTTGACGCATGTCCACGGCGCCCACGTTATCAAGGTCGGCTATGAAGGTTTGTACGGCGACGACGTCGAACCGTTCCAGGGTCCGTGGTCTCACCCTGCGTTCAGCTTCAACAACCTGTTGTCGCTCGCGCAGGACGCACCGCTCACCGAAAGTGGCGTCATGTATAACCCCAACACCGGCCAGCAGCAGCTTTGGAGTTGGGACGCTGCCTCCAAAACCTGGGGCGCTTTCGTCGAAGACACTTGGAAAGCGCGCAGAAATCTTACCCTCACGTTGGGTTTCCGCTTCGACGATCAAGGCAACCCGTATTCCAAAACGCCTTCGACCGTCTTCGGCAATTTCTACCTCGGCACAGGATCCACTTTCCAGGAGGAAGTTGCTAGTGGTTATGCCAAGCCTACGCACAACGCCTTGCTACGTACACCGCTGGTTGCTAGTCCCCGCGTCGGCTCGGCTTGGGACATCAACGGTAAAGGCGACTGGGTGCTGCGTTCCGGCTTCGGGCTGTTTTCCAATTGGCTCACTCCGGCCAACATTCAGGAAGAGTTCCGCGGCAATCCTCCGGGCCTGATCAATCCAACCTTTAACGCAAATTCTTCCACTCCGCCGGTCTTCGTCCAAGGCACCAGCAGCACACCTCCGTTCGGATTTGTGTTCCCGCAATTGGGCGGCTCGCCTCTATGTCCCACGGTTCCGTGTCTCGACAGCGCGGGCGGCATTCTCAACGCGGGCTTGGGCATTGGTGGAATCACTCCGACAATCGTGTCTCCCACCGCCTATATTTGGTCCAGCACTCTCGAACATCGTCTAGGCAGTCACTTCGTTGCCGCCGTGCTCTATGCCGGTTCCCACACTTCCAATCTCGTCGGCAATGGCAACGCCGGAGGCGTCGTTTCCTACGGTGTCGACATCAACGAACTGCCGGGTGCCTTGATCGGATTGCCTCTAGGGTCTACGCCCGATCGGCCCAATCCGAGTTTTGGCCAGATCGCCTATACCCAGAACAATCGCTACGCCAACTATGAAGCGGTAACTGCCGACCTCAGAGCCAGAGCGAGCCGTGGCTTCTTTGATGTTTCCTACACGCGCTCTTCTTCCAAGGATGACGCCAGCAGATATCCGACGCCGGAGAATCCTACGGCGTACTACGGCCCATCCCCGTGGGACGTCCCGAACCGTTTCTCCGCCACCTTTAACTATGAGCAACCTGGTTTGAACGGCGGTCACGGCTTTGTCGGCCACCTCACCGGCGGCTGGGGAATCAGCGGCACCAGCGTCTATCAGACAGGTTATCCCTTCACCGTCTTCACATCCGCGGCTTACAACGGCGGAAACTACGTCGTGGGCGCAAACGCTCAAACAACCGCGACCGGCGATTATCTTGCAAATGGAGACAACTTCAGCTATCCAAACGTCTCCAGCTATTCGCAAGGATCATCGCGCAGCGCATATACCACCGGCGTTTTCGGCTCCGGCCAATTCGCTGTTCCCATCGCCGGTACAAACGGCAACGAGAAACCCGGGCAATTCCGCAATCCAGCCTTCATCGAGACGGATGCGACCCTTTACAAAAACAACCAGATCACCGAGCGGCTGAATTTCCAGATTCGCTTCGAGTTCTACAACCTATTCAATCACCCGAATTTCCAGAGTATCCAGGGTGATATCTCGCAAAGCAACTTTGGCATCGCAACCGCTCAGACCTTGCCGAGATGGTGGCAAATCGGAGGCAAGCTCTACTTCTAGTTCGATTCACACGCTCGACGGTCGGGGCCATCGCTTGCCCTTACAAGTGGTGGCCCCACAAAACAGAGTGCTTCTCTCGTCAGATTGCGGCCATCTGCGAAGCTAAAGTCAAGAATTTGCAGCGGCACAAAAAACTGGGGTGCGGTGGTGCAGCCGCGCCTCAGGTTTTGCTTGGCTCTTGTCTGGGTGCCCTACCTGCCATAAGAAAGGCACGTCATTCCGAACGGAGTCCGCGAAGGGAGGAATCCCTCTCCGATCCCAACATCACTCTAAATTCAACCCAACCCCTCACCCCAACTCCACACTCACCGCCGTGACCGACGCCGCCGGCAACTCCACCACAAACCTCGCCCCGGTCACGTTCAATGCCTTCGCCTGCGGCACCACCACATCCGGCTGCGCAAACGTGTTGTGCGCGTGAATATCCGCATTCGCCAGAAAACTCATGCGCGCATCCTTAGCCGTCCCGCCCCGCAAAACAATTTCCGCCACTCGCGCCTCGGAAGTGCTGGGATTCACCACCGTAATCGTCAAATTCCTTTCTCGCACAGACGCAGCCCCTTGTAATCCCCAGAACGTCGCCGCCTTGCCATCGCGTTCATAATGGACATTCGGCGCGGAAAATTCCGTCCGCAAAGCCTCGCCGCCCTGGTGGCTCGCATACAGCTCAAACACGCTCCCCACTGGCGTCACCACAAATTTGTCTTCATGCGCCAGGTACAAACTGTTCAGGCAGTTGATCAGCTGGGCGCAATTCGCCATCGCCACTTTCTCGGGATTCCTGTTGAAAATGTCCAGCGTCATCCCGCTGAACACCGCATCCCGCAGCGTCGGCATTTGCTCCAGCAAATCGCCCGGCGTTGCCTCGCTCCCCGGCCGGTACCACGGGCCCCACTCATCCACCACCAGCTTCACCCGGTGCTCTGCGTCAAATTCGCTCAATACCTGCCAGTGTCCCGTGATCAATCCTTCCATCCTCTGCCCTTCGCGCAACAACTCATACCAGTCCACGGAATCGAACTGCACCGCGTCTCCCTTGCCCGCCACCCAATCCTCTGTCTTACCCCGGCTCAGGTTCCACGCGTAGTGATGCAGCGCCATCCCGTAAATCCGCCGCAACTCTCCTCGCCCCTTGCGCAGAGCCTCCGTCAGAAAATCTCGCGTCCAGCTCCAATCGTCTGTGTTCGGGCCTGAGGCGATCAGGTTCAGCCGCTCGCCGCCATATCGCGGCAGCCACGTCGAGTAACGCCGGAATTCCACGGCGTATTCCTGCGCGGTGAATTCGCCACCGCAGCCCCACGATTCGTTTCCCACGCCCCAATATTTCACGTGAAATGGCTCCGCAAAGCCCGCCGCCGCGCGCTCGTCGGCCAGCGTCGTGCTCCCCGCGGGAGAATTACAATATTCCACCCACTGTTGAAACGCCGAAGCCGGCAAGCTTCGCACATTCGCGGCAAGATACGACTCCGCCCCAATCAACTTGCAGAAGCGCACGAATTCATTCGTTCCCACGCGGTTCGGATCGTAGCGATGATTTTCAGGCGCGTCCTTCGATTCGTCGTTCGCCCAGAAATTCGTCCGCCTCGGCCGTTTGTCGATTGGTCCAATCCCGTCGCGCCAGTCGTAGCTATCCGCGAAGCATCCGCCCGGATAACGGATCACCGGTGCCTTGATCTTCCGCATGTGCTCAACAACGTCTTTCCGCAGTCCATCGATATTCGGCACGCGCGATTGCTCGCCCACCCATATGCCGTCGTAAAATACTCCGCCAAGATTTTCCGTAAAGTGTCCGTAAATATTCGGAGAGATTGTCCCCAGCGGCTCGTCAAACAAAACTTCAATCCGCGAATCCGCCGCGCGCGAATCCGCTGCCTGCCAACTTATCTTCGGCGCCAACAGCAGCCCCGCAGCCCCAACCGCCCCTTGATTCAAAAACTTCCTTCGACTGATCATTTGGCCCTCTTGTATCGCCGCCGCGCCTTCAGGCCGGCATCTTGGGTTTCCCTGGACCGCGTCAGCTTTCTCTTTAGGGGCCAAGGTTTTCAGCCCTGGCATAAGCCCGAGGAATGGATTGGGCTTTTGCCCCTGAGAACTTCGCTGACCATATTTTTCGGGACGCAACCTACGCTCCCCACTGCACCACCGTATACGACCGTCGAGGGACTTCAAACTTCGTATGTCCTCCCGAACTCACCGGTTTCGGAAACTCCGTCGGCGTTACCTTCTTCGGCGCATCAAAACTGTTGAACGCCTTCAAATCGCTTCCCGTCAAGGTGCTGGCACTCAGCACCCGCGCCGGCGCAGTGTCTTCCCAGACCAGATCGACTTCATGCGCGTTCGCCAGATCACGATTCAGAATAAACAGCGTCACGTTTCCATTTTCTTTCGAGAAAGTTCCCACCACATCCAGATAAGGAACCGTCCCGATTCCCGTGACTTCATACGTCGGAGACTCCAGCAAAAGATTCAGCACGTTTCCGCGCGCCATCTGCAGTCCCCAGCTGTACGGATAATAAATCGTCTGCCGGAACAATCCATTGCCATTCGTCATGATCGGCGCAATCACGTTCACCAGCTGCGCCAGGCATGCCAGCTTCACGCGATCCGCGTTGCGCAACAGCGTGTTGATCATTCCTCCCACCAGCAGCGCGTCTTCGAGGTTATAAACTTCTTCCAGCAAGTGCGGCGCTTCTTTCTCGTGCCCGTTCACGTCGTCGCCGCTGCGCGCGCGATACCACACGTTCCACTCGTCAAACGACAGCCACAATTGTTTTGGCGAACGCTTTCGCCCGCGCACCAGGTCGCACACCGCCACCGTCTCCGCGATCTGCCGGTCCATTGTCAAATTCATCGCCAGATATTTCGCGCTGTCCTTCCCGGTTTCCTGCTCCGTGTTTCCGATGTACCGGTGCAAGGAGAGCGCGTCCACATATTCATAACACTGCTCCAGCACCTCGCGATCCCATTCTAGGTAGGTCGGCATCATCGGCCCGCTCGAGCCGCAAGCCACCAGCTTCAGGGACGGGTCTACATACCGCATCTGCCTCGCGGCATCCGCGGCCTTCATTCCATACTCGTTCGCGGTCATGTGCCCGATCTGCCACGGACCATCCATCTCATTTCCCAGGCACCAGTGCTCCACCTTGTATGGGTCCGCAATCCCATTCTTCCGCCGCAGGTCGCTCCAGCGCGTCCCCTTTTCCACGTTGCAATATTCCACCAGTGCCGCCGCCTGTTCCGGCGTGCCTGTTCCCAAGTTCAGCCCCATCAGCGGGAGCGTGCCCACCGCCTTGCACCACATCATGAATTCATCGGTGCCGAACTGATTCGTGTTAATGGCGTTCCACGCTTTGTCGAGCACCCGCGGGCGATCCTGCTTCGGTCCTACGCCATCCAGCCAGTTGTACCCCGAAACAAAATTTCCGCCCGGATAGCGCACGATCGGCACTCCCAGCGCGCGCACCTCCTCAATCACATCTTTGCGGGACCCGTTTGCGTCTGAAAGCTTCGAACCCGGATCGTAAATTCCTTCGTAAATCGCGCGTCCCAAATGTTCCAGAAAAGATCCGAACAGGTTTCGGTCGATGGCCGCCGTCGTGCGTCTTGTATCAACGTAAATTCGCGCAATACTTCCCGCCGGTGGCGCCTGCGCCGGCAAAATCTGGTTCAGCAGCATTCCCGCGGAGCAGGTTGCGCCCGCGGCAAAAGATTGCTGCAAAAAACGGCGGCGTTTTATTGGAACCATCAGGCAAGCCTCCCACGAATCATTTTTGTGACGGCAGTTTGCAGAGAGCATAGCACAAATACGCTGCCCCAAAATCGTGCTTTATGAAAACGATTGCTCAGTCACTAGTTCATCGCCTCGCCGGCCGCTGCAGGAAGATCGGAGCCGGTGGTATTCCCACAGGGCCACACTTGTCCCCGAATATCCTTGAATTATGGCCGTATTTGCCATCCGGAGGGACCCCCGCCCTTTATCTCACGCGCCACTCACCTTCCTTTTGCCGTTGACAGGACTCCGTCGTTGGCATAGCGTTTCCCAATTAAGAGTAAGCGTTTGCTCAGCCCGGCCATCTCTTAAATGAGGACCCGCCCATGTCCCAACTCCGTTTTCTCGTCTCTTTGATCACCAAAGACAACGGCTAGCAGCGCGAGCAAGCGGCCTCCGCCAGGACCGCCGCTCATGAGTTCGGCGTCAATGTCGAAATCACCTTCGCCGAAAATGACGCCATCACCCAGAGCACGCAACTCCTGAAAGCCATCCAAGCTGACGCCTCCCTTCGCCCCGACGCTATCGTCGTCGAACCTCTCGGCGCCACTCCGTTTCCGAAAGTCGCTTCCACCGCCGCCAGTGCCGGCATCGGTTGGGCCGTCGTCAACCGCGAAGCCGATTACACTACTCAGCGTCGCCAAGCGTTCTCCTCTCCGGTTTTTTCCATCAGCGCGGACCAGACCGAAATCGGCCGCATTCAGGGAAAACAAATCGCCGCTCTTTTGCCGCGCGGCGGATCGGTCCTCTGTATTCAAGGGCCGTCGGTCAGTTCGGTGTCCCGTTAGCGCTTCGAGGGAATGCGGGAAACGATTAACTCCAACGTGCAACTCGTCAACTTAAAAGGAAAATGGACCGAAGAGAGCGCCTACCAGAGCGTTTCTTCTTGGATGAAACTCATGCGCGCGCGAAAAACGCGAATCGATATGATCAGCGCGCAAAACGACGTCATGGCCATGGGCGCGAAAAAAGCCGTGAACGAGCTTGCTGGCGACCTCGATCGCGAACTCCTCTCCGCCATTCCCGTCACCGGTTGCGACGGCGTCCCCAGCACCGGCCATGCCTGGGTGCGCACCGGCCACCTCAAAGCCACCATTATCGTCCCGCCCAGTTGCGGCAAAGCCATCGTCCTCATAACCCGAGCCTTGCAAACCAAATCCCAACCCGCCGAACACACCTACGCCGTGTCTGAATCCTTCCCCCCGTCGAATCCCTAAAGCCCGCCTACGCCTCCCATTAACCCAAGAACCTGAAAAACCGAAAATCGAAGGGGTCACCGGACCTCAAGACCTCGCCATCCAAACCCACGTCATTCCGAACGGAGTCCGCAAGTGAGAAATCCCTCTTCGATCGATAGGTCTTGTCCCCACACAAGAAAACAACGCGCTGACGCTTTTCCACCCAAATAATGCGCACACGTTCTGCCCGCCCCCCACAAAAACGCACTTGACAACCCCCACGAGCCTATTGTATTTAACCAATAGGTTAAATGAGAAATGGCCTCCGACTCTCTCTCCTCCACCTTCGCCGCACTCGCCGATTCCACTCGTCGCGCCATCCTCGCTCGCCTTGTGTCCGGCAACGCTTCCGTCACCGAATTGGCCCAGCCCTTCGACATGAGCCTCCCCGCCATTTCCAAACACCTTAAAGTCCTCGAACGCGCCGGTCTCATCGCCCGCACCCGCGAAGCCCAGTGGAGACCCTGTCGCCTCGAAGCCGGCCCCCTCAAAGAAGTTGCGGACTGGGCCGCAGGCTACCGCCGTTTCTGGGAAGAAAGTTTCGATCGCCTGGACGAATATCTCGTTGAATTGAAAACCATCGAAATCAAGCAACTCGCCAAGCCACGCAAAAAGAAAGGACAGAAGTCATGACCAACGCAAAACCTGCGGCCGAAAACGTCGCCGGTCACGAAATCGTGCTTACCCGCGTCTTCGATGCTCCCCGCGAACTCGTCTGGGACGCTTGGACCGATCCCAGGCACATTGTGAAATGGTGGGGACCGCGCGGCTTCACCACCACCATTCACCAAATGGATGTGCGCCCCGGCGGCATCTGGAAGCAAACCATGCACGGCCCCGATGGCACCGATTATCCAGGCCAAAGTGTCTTTATCGAGGTTGTCAAGCCCGAGCGCATCGTCTATTCCATGACCGGCGGAAAAAAAGGCGAACGAGGTGTGCAGTTTCAAGCCACCTGGACCTTCGAAACGCAAGGCCGCAAAACCAAACTGACCCTGCGCATGCTCTTCGCTTCCGCCCAGGAACGTGAATTCGTCGAAAAAACTTACGGAGCGGTCGAAGGTGGAATCCAAACCCTCGCTCGCCTCGCAGAATATCTAACCACCGCTGGCTAAGAAGGGAAGGATCAAAAATGGAACGCATCGCAATGTCGGCACTCACACTGCTTCTCCTGTTCGCCATGTCCAATCGAACAAAGGCGCAAGACGCCAAAACGTCTTACCCCAGCATGGCGCCGCTTGACCAATACCTCATAGAACGCGACGCCGAGATCGCCATGGCAAAAAGCGCTGCCCCCGCATCCATCTCGAGCGATGCCGAGGTTCTCGTTCTCGGCCGCCACGGTTTTGAAACCGCCGTCAAAGGTAAAAACGGTTTCGTCTGTGTCGTCGAACGCTCTTGGGCTGGCGATATCAATGATCCCGAATTTTGGAATCCCAAACTGTATGCGCCCACTTGCTTCAATCCGCCCGCCGCCCGCACGCATCTCCCTATCACCAGAAAACGGACGGAGCTGGCCTTGGCCGGTCAATCCAAGGAGCAGATTGTCGCGGGCCTCCACGCGGCCTTCGACAAAAACGAATTGCCCGCGCCGGAACGCGGCTCCATCTGCTACATGATGTCCCGGCAAGCCTATTTCGGCGCGCGCTTCGGCCACGGTGTTCCTCATCTGATGTTTTATTTCCCAGCAACCGACGAGATTCTTTGGGGTGCAAGCTTGCCAGGCTCTCCCGTTCTCGCTCATCAGGACGCGCCCGATCACCTCACTGTCTTTATGATTCCCGTAGGCAAATGGTCAGACGGAGAACCCGCGCCCATCGATATGGTTCACTGATTCCCCGCGCGCGCTGATTTTCAGCACAAACGTTTCCAGTTTGGAATAGAATCGTCGTCGTAAGCAAAACAAAGAACCCTGCCGAACCACTCTTCCCGTCGATGGCGGGTCCTCGGAGACTTCCCATGCCACTGGAATATCGATTGAGCAACGCGCGATCGCTCGCGTCGCAAGTCTTCGTCTGTGCTCTCGCACTGCTGGCCGCTCCGTTCACTTTCGCGCAGCAAACTTCTTCCGCAAAGCCGCCCGACGATCAGGAAGTCCGCCGCCGTGCCGACGCGCTTCTGAAACAAATGACGCTCGAAGAAAAAATCGCCCAGCTCAGCCAGATGTTTGATCTCCCTCCGCAAAAACCTGTCGAAGACGCAGCCGCAAAAGGGGAACTGGGTTCTGTCTTATTTGTCACCGACCCCGCCCGAATCAACCATTTCCAGCATCTCGCCATGGATAACTCCCGCCTTCACATCCCTCTGATCTTTGGTTACGACGTGATCCACGGCTTCCGCACTATTTTCCCCGTCCCCATCGCCATGGCTGCGTCGTGGGATCCCGCTCTCGTCACCAAAGCGCAATCCGTCGCAGCCCAGGAAGCAGGTGCCGTTGGCGTCAAGTGGGCGTTTGCTCCGATGCTGGACATCGCGCGTGATCCTCGCTGGGGCCGGATTGTCGAAGGCGCCGGCGAAGATCCATACCTCGGCTCCGCCATCGCCGCCGCCCAGGTCCGCGGATTTCAGGGCGACTACATTGGATCGCCCGATCACATCCTCGCCTGCATGAAACATTTCGCCGGATACGGCGCAGCGCAGGGCGGCCGCGATTACGACGAGTCGTACATTCCCGACACCCTGCTCTACAACGTCTATCTCCCTCCCTTCCACGCCGCCGTCAAAGCCGGAGTCGGCTCGACGATGAGTGCGTACATGGATCTGAACGATGTGCCCGCCACGGGCAATCGCTGGCTCTTGCACGACGTCCTTCGCGAACATTGGGATTTCACTGGCTTCGTGGTCAGCGATGCCAACGCCGTGAAAAGCTTGGCCACTCACGGCTACGCGAAAGATCTTTCCGACGCCGCAAAACTAGCGCTCGATGCGGGCGTCAACATGGAAATGTCCCTCGGCACCCCCATCGCGTATTCACAAAATCTTTTGCAGCTGGTGCAAAGCGGTCAGATCAACGCGAAGCAGATTGAAGATGCCGCTCGCCCCATTCTCGAAATGAAAATTCGCCTGGGCCTGTTCGAGCATCCTTACGTTGACGAAGCGCGCGCCCGGCAAATCCTCGCTGCGCCGGAGCATCGCACTGCATCGCGCCTCACCGCCGAGCGTACCGCCGTTCTCCTGCGCAACGAAGGAAGCCTCCTGCCCCTGAATAAAACGGCTTATAAAAAGGTTGCCGTCATTGGTCCCCTGGCCCATTCGCAGGTCGATACCATTGGCCCCTGGGCTTTTCAGCAGGATTTGAAGGAAACCGTCACGATCCTCGCCGGAATCCGCAATAAACTCGGTTCGCAGGCCGAAGTGAATTACGCTCCGGGCGTTCAAATCAAGCGCAAGTTTCCTTCCTTCTTCGACGAGATTTTGCACCTCGAATACCCGCCCGATTGGACTCCCGAGCAAGCCAGCGACGAAATGTCCAAAGCAGCCAGCCTCGCCAGTTCTTCAGACCTCACAATTCTCGTTCTCGGTGAAGCGCAAAACATGATCGGCGAAGCGGCCTCGCGCGAATCCCTCGATCTTCCCGGCCGCGAAGAAGAATTGCTCGAGGCCGTGGCCGCCACCGGAAAGCCCGTGGTTCTGCTGCTAATGAGTGGCCGGCCGTTGAATATCCAGTGGGCCGCGCAACACGTCCCCGCAATCCTCGAAGTTTGGTATCCCGGCACGCAGGGCGGCAACGCTGTAGCGAATCTGCTCTTCGGCGACGCCGTTCCCGGCGGCAAAGTTCCATTCACATGGCCGCGTGACGCTGGCCAAGTCCCCTTGATCTATGCCCACAACACCACGCAGTCTCCGAACGATCAGGGCAAGCGCTATTGGGACGAAGAAAGCACGCCGCTATTCCCGTTCGGCTACGGCCTCTCCTACTCCACTTTTCAATTTTCAAATTTGAAACTCAGCCGCACTCAGATCAAGCCAGGTGAAATCATGGATGTAACCATCGTTTTGGAGAACACAGGAAATTCCACCGCCGACGAAGTCGCTCAACTCTACATCCACCAGCAATACGGCAGCACTTCGCGACCCGTCCGCGAACTAAAAGGCTTCGAGCGCATCACTCTGGCGCCGCACGAGAAAAAAACTCTCCACTTCCCCCTAGGCAAAGACGAACTAACCTACTGGAGTTCCGCAAAAAAAGCCTGGGTCGAAGAACCCTCCACCTTCGACATATGGGTGGGCCCCGATTCCACCGCCCCTCTCCATTCCAGCTTCATAGTAGCCCCATAAGCGCGCACTATTTTCTCCTCCTAAGTGCCCCACTCTGAGTCCGCGAACGGTGGGGCCTGCGGTAATCGATCGACCAACCCACAAACTGAACCGCCCTGTCATCCTGAGGAGTCCGCCACGAAGGATCTCAACCACCGCGTCTTGCCACCCAAACAGTACACTACCTCCCTCTTCCAATTCCCTTTTCCATTTTCTAATCCTTCACCGCCTCCGCAATCCCCGCCTCCGCCAGCGGCGCCATCACTTCATATCCCGCCTTGTTCGGGTGCACGCCATCCGGACTGAGCTGCGCCTTCAACCCGCCCTCGCCATTCGCCATGGGCGAATAGTAATCCACATACACAAATCCATTTTTCGCCGCGTACGCCTCGATCCATTCATTCAACGTCTTAATCTTCGGCGCTGGCTGCAGCCCCTTGCGCCAAGAAAATTCGCTCGCTGGCAACACCGAACACAGCACCACGCGTATACCGTTCGCGCGCGCCAGTTCGCTCATCGACGTGATATTTCCCCCTATTTCCTCCAGCGTCATCTTCCCGGTGTTCTCCGCGATGTCATTTATTCCCGCCAACAGCACCACCACTTTCGGTTTCAGGTCGATCACGTCTTGCCGGAAGCGCACCAGCATTTGCGGCGTCGTTTGCCCGGAAATTCCGCGGTTCACATATGGCTTGCCAGGGAAAAATTCCGCCCCCGGCTTGCCCCAGCCTTCCGTGATGGAATCGCCCATGAACACCACGCGCGCTTCCCCCGCCGCAGGTGCTCCCAGCGCTTCATCCGCCTCGCGATATTTCGCCAGAAACGCCCAATCGTTAAAAGTCTGCACCAGCTGCGATTTTTGGTAAGCCGTCAGCTGCTCCCACCCCGCCGGCGCCGCTTCGCCAGGTTTCGCATTCTGCACAGCCGAACCCCCCGCAGCTTGCCCAAACGCCGCCGGCGAACACACAAATCCCGCAAGAAACATCCCGCAACTAAAAATGACGCAACCCAATTTCCATTTTCTGTTCACAGTCAGACTCCCCTCATATGCAAAGCACACACCAACTCGCTACCCTCTTCGCCAAATCCGAGGCTGTCACATTCTACTTGATCCGAGAAAACAATCAGGAGGGAACCACGCCAACGGGAAGAAAACTACCCTCCCGCCCGGCAGGGAGCTGCCGCTCCCCGCCGGGCGAGAGAACAAAGTGTTAGAAGTTAAGCTTCAACGACAGCTGCACGACGCGCACCGATGAATCGAATCCCAAAAAGTTTCCATACGGACTCGTCGGCACGCCCTGCATTCCAAGGATCTGGCCAAATTGCGGACTGCCCAGTTCCGCATCTGGTAGGTTGAAGTTCGGGTGGTTGAACACGTTGAACGCCTGTGCGCCCAACCCGAATTTAAACCGTTCGCCAACCGCGAACGTCTTGTACAACGCCATATCGAAGTCGATGTAATTCGGACCGCGATACTGGTTGCGCGATTGCGTCGGATAGCTGCTGTACGCGAAGCCCGTTGCCGCGGTGTTCGCGAAGGCATTGCCATTCAAGCATGGATTGAGTTTTGCGGCCATGTTCGTGACCACTGCCCCAACGCCGCAAGACATCTGCGCGCCTGCCGTAGTTTGCTGCGCAACGATAGCCAGCACGTTGTTCTGGGAAATGTCGCCAAACGCATTCGCATCCACCACAGTGAACGGCAGAGCGCTGCGTGCGAAGACTTTTCCAGACCATTGCCATCCTCCCAGCGCGGCTTTGGCGAACTTGTTTTCAAAGTGCGTCGGAGGTGTCACAACGTAATCCGCGTTGAACAGATGACGGACGTCATAGTCCGCGTTCCCGTAATTGTTCGTCCGCAGATTTCCCGGGTTCACCTGCGTCTGGATGTTGAAGCCCCCCGGCCACCCGCCGATCGGGAACAGTCCGCCATTAGACGTGTCATCCAACGTGTGAGAGAACGTGTAGTTAAAGTGCGCCATCAGCCATGAGTGATACTGTAGCCGCACCGAACCGGTGACACCGTTGTAGTTGGATAC
The DNA here is from genome assembly GCA_963795535.1 of Candidatus Acidiferrales bacterium. Classification (GTDB taxonomy): domain Bacteria; phylum Acidobacteriota; class Terriglobia; order Acidiferrales; family UBA7541; genus Acidiferrum. Next base: position 420,666 of record CAWCIG010000013.1, on the reverse strand, counting down.
CGCGCCGCTCTGGAACGTGGACACCTCTCCATAGTTCGGCAGCACTGTCGAGACCGTCTTGATACCCGGCACCGAGGCGAACACCGCATTCGTAGCCACGGCATTCCACCACGAATTGGCGTAGGGAATATTGATCGCGTGGTTTCCAACATAATTCACCGAGAATGCCACGCTCTTGCTAATTTCCTGATCCACCTTCAAATTCCATTCCTGCACTTGCGGCGAATGGATTGTGCCCTGGATGGAATTGAAGCTTACCGGAGGATTGAATCCGATAATCGGATCCAGAATGTTGGACAGTTGGTTGTAGCTCTTGCTGAGTGTGAACGCGGAAGATGCCGCCGCGTACGCCGTCGGCCCTTGCGTGAATGGTGCGATGCCGGTCGTTGCTCCGGTTGAATCCAGCGGAGCAATCGTGAACAGCGTCGTTGCCGGTGGATTCCCCGGATTTCCGAGCTCGAAGTCCAACATGCCGGCCGCGGGGTTATCGTAGAAAATCCCTACGCCGCCGCTGATCACCGTTTTGTTTTGCCCCGGGAACCACGGGAAGCGATCGCTCGCGTTGGGAGACCAGCTGAACGCTATGCGCGGCGAAACGTTGATCGCGTCGGTGCCCATATAAGGATGGTTTAAGCCGGTATTGATGTCGCTCGAGTACGGCACATCTCCCGCTCCCCCAGGTCCTGCCTGCACGCTGGGCAAGCTGCCAAACGGCCCAACATAGTTCGAGAAGCAATTCGTGTTGCATGTCGGGTTGGCGTTATGTTCGAAGCGCAGCGCTCCGGTCAACGTAAAGTTCGATTTCACCTTCCACGTGTCTTCCACGTAGAACCCGATGCCCCAGAGGCCGATCGGCACATCCGTGGAAAGGCTGTCCGCCTGTTGATAGGACTCGCCAATCCCTTGCGAAAACGCCTGCAAGCCGCTGATCCCGGGGCTCGCAGCTGTTCCGCCGAGTGCCAACGAACTCAGATCGTTGAACGTAATCGTCGGATAAGTATTGAAGAAGTTGTGGTCGCTCACGTCGTAGCGCCGGAAATTTATGCCTGCCTTCACAGCGTGCTTCCCGTGCACCCAGGATACGTCATCGACAAATTGATATTGCGTGATGTTGCGGCCTTGCGGGAAGCTACCAACGCTGCCATTGATGCTGGAGAATCCGACAGCCCCTCCAAACGTCACGCCCCCATACGGAAATTCCGATTGCCATGCCGAAACGTCCTGAGCGAATTGCGCCACGTAGTGGCTCAGCGTCGCCGTAAAGCTGTTCGTCATGCTGCTATTAAACACGTGCCGCCAGTTTGCCTGGTAGTCATAGGCAGGCTGGTTGGAATTTGCGTCAAATGCCGAGCTCAGCGGATTGATCGCGGTCGGCTGCAATCCGTAATCCAGCTTGAACCGGAAGAAAATGTCGTCCTTCGAACTCAATTTCTGGTCGACGCGCCCCGCCAAAATCCATTCCTTGGCGAACGACGTCGGCGTCAGGGTCACGGTTTCCTGACATGGCTGGCCGGTCGCGAATCCGGGCACGGATACCGTAGCGCATTCCGTTCCCGCGACCGGTACTGGCGTCACTTGTTTTCCTGCCGCAGCCGCGGAATAAATCTTGAACATATTGGCATAAGCGGCCGCTTCTCCTGAAGCAACGTTCTGCACATTCGCCAGTACCGCGGACGCAAATGCCGGCGTCGGAATCGTCTCCACGTCGACGTTCGGCAGCACGAACCGCAAACCTTCCGTGTCCACGAAGAACCATGTATGATCCTTCCATACCGGCCCGCCAACCGACGCGGCCCACTGGTTGGCGTTCGAGAATGGCCGCGGCGCTCCGCTGGCGTTGGAAATGAAGTCGTTTGCATTCATGTATGCGCCGTTCCAATACCATTGCGCGTTGCCGTGGAACGCATTGGTGCCGGATTTGGTGACGTACGTAATCTGCGCGCCGCTCATTTGCCCGTACTCGCCCGAGTACGGGTTGGTCACGATCGTCGATTCCTGTATTTCGTTGCTGCCCAGCGTCAGGTTCGACGCGCCGGAATTGTTGATGTTGAAGTACGGGTCCATATCGTTTTCGCCGTTCACCGTGTACAGGTTCGACGTACCGGGCAAACCGTTCGCCGTAAAGTTCCCGTAGCCCATTCCCTGCGCCACCACCACCCCCGGCGACGTAAACGCCAGCGTCGTGATATCGCCGCCGGCCGCCGGTAACAGCGCCACTTCTTCCGGCGTGTAAGACGTTGCCACGCCCGGTTCCGTGCTGATCAGCGGCGCCGCGCCAGACACTTCGATCGTTTCCGCCGCTTTCGAAATCTCCAGCGCCACATCCACCTGCGACGTCTGCCCGACCGCCACGGAGGTCGACTTCACCGTCTTCGCGAAGCCACCCACTTCTACCGTCACTTCATAGCGGCCCGGCTTCAGCAGGTTGAACCGGTACGTCCCTTCGCCGCTGGTCGTCGTCATCTGCGTTTCGCCGGTATCCAGACTCTTCACTCCCACCTTGGCGTCGGCGATTACCGCGCCGGTCGGATCGGTCACACGGCCGGCAATGCTGCCCAATGTCAGCGATTGCCCCGCTGCAAAACTCACGTTGAATAAGGTCAGAAGAAACACCACCACAATTCCCACTCGCGAAATTCTCATTCATCCCTCCTTGAAGGGGACACCACTCGGTACTCGCGAAGAACTGCAATGCACGCGGTACTCCACTCGCAACGCGCAGCAGTCGGTTTAATTTTCAAGGAGTTGCGCGAGTTTCTTCGGTCAACCTATGAGTTCATGTAGATGCGTAAAATTATTTCGTCACGCATTTCCCGCGCCTCACACCAGCTTCCTGAGGCAGCGTAACCAGTGAATGTAGCCTCGCATCATATCTGTACTCATGCGTGTAACATCCACAATTCTGTAGATTTCGCTTCACAACGGAATTCTCGCAATTCGTCATGTATACCTGCACATTCATCACTATTTTCTGCGCGTTGAACCCTGGAACGAATTTCGTCACAGCAAATTCGGCCACCGCGCATACGGCAAAGCAACTTTCTTTCCACGCCCGCATCAGACCAGTTGCGACCGGAATGATGCCATGAAAATCGCGATTGCATTCGCCGCAGCCGCAAGCTTCGTACTCGTCTCTGGCTATTCGTTGTCCGGAGAATCCCGCCCATCTGCCGCTGGCGATAACAAAAATACGCAGCCCGTGGTCGTCGAACTCTTCACTTCCGAAGGCTGCTCCAGTTGTCCTCCGGCGGATGCGCTGCTTCTCGAACTGGAGCAAGCGCAGCCGGTCGACGGCGCCAAAGTCATCGCGCTCGAAGAGCATGTCGATTACTGGAACCACGATGGCTGGACCGATCCGTACTCATCGGCCGATTGGACCCAGCGCCAGGTGGACTATGTCACGAAATTCAAAGAGAAAGAACCGTATACTCCGCAGATGATCATTGACGGACAAACACAGACAGTCGGCGGCCGTGAATCCGAAGTCAAACAAGCCATCCAGCAAGCCGCCAGTCAGCCGCAAACCGAAGTGACGCTGACCGCCGACAATACCGCCTCCGATGCTGCCCGGCAATTCACGGTGCATGTCGGCAAATTAACCGGCAATACCGATCGCGATAGCGCCGAAGTTTGGCTCGCCGTCAGCGAAAGCGGCCTGGGCTCATCCGTGAACGCCGGTGAAAATGCGGGCAAGACTCTCCATCACGCTTCGGTCCTGCGTTCGCTCCACAAAATCGGCGTGGCCAAATCCAACGCCGACACCGCTTTCGAAGCCTCGCCCCGCGTAAAACTAAAATCCGACTGGAACCGCAAAAACCTCCAAATCGTAATCTTCATCCAGGACAAAAAATCCATGCGCATCCTGGGCGCCGCGGCCCTCCCAGCCTCCACCTAGAAACTTTTTCAGCAACGACAAATAAGGAGCTCCTTGGGGGTCGGAGCTACACAGTCCGCGTGACCGCTCGCGTTTTCGTCAGGCATGGCTTCAGCCATGCAGGAGTGACGCGCAGTGCTCTTTAGGGGGTTGGAGCTTCAGCTCTCCGACATTGCGACCAAGGAAAATGGGCTTTAGCACCTGAGGAATCCGTGGGGATCTAATCTGTTTCGCAGCTTCATGGCGCCAGTCCCCACTGCCGAGGAGCGCCTTCCGCGACGAAGGATCTCAACGTAAAGTCTCACCAAAAACGGCCGCTAGATCACGCCCGCGTCGTCGCCCCCTTCACTCCACCAAAAACCCATTACTCCCCACCCAAAATTGCGCCAGCGAACTCAAATTCTTCTTATACGTCCGCGACACCGATAATTCCTTCCCGCCCCTGATTCGCAGCACATACTCTCCCGTCGTCCATGGATGAATCTCCTCGACAAACGAAGTGTTCACCAGCACCGACCGGTGTATCCGGATAAATCCATAAGGCTCGAGCTTTTGTGCAATCGCGCTGATCGATTCCCGCAACAGATACGAACCCGACAAGCGTTGCAGCAACACGTAATTCCCCTGCGCCTCCACCACTGCCACATCCGCTGGATCGATGAACAAAATACTTTTCTTCGTCTTGATGGCGATGCGCGAAGATTTCGCCACCAGGCTTTCTAGTTGCGGCAGCAGATCCATAAATCGTGCCGCGCGCTCGCTCTGCGTGCGGTGTACCGCGGCGTCGAGCGCGCTATGAATCCGTTCGTCCGAAAACGGCTTCAACACGTAATCCACCGCGTGTTTCTCAAACGCCGCCACGGCATGCTGGTTGTGCGCGGTCACAAACACAATCGACGGCGCCGCCATTTTGCGCTTCTTCAGCCGGTCCACCAACTCGATGCCGGAGAGCTCCGGCATGCGAATATCCAGCAGCAACACGTCGTACGGGTTCTCTTGCAGCAGGTTCAGCGCCTGGAACGCATCCACCGCGGAGTCCATGCTCTCCACGTCGCGGCGCGTGCGCAACACGCGTTCCAGCGCACTGCGCGCCAGCGGTTCGTCATCCACAATCAGTACGCGCATCTTCGTCACACACTCTTCGCCTGCAGCGCAGCAGGCACTTCCTGCAACATCTCCGGCTGTTGCGTTCCCAGCGCCGGCAGCAGCACAACTGCCGTTGCGATCCCGTCTTCGCTGATCCCAAACGTCAGGCTGGCTTCATCCGCGTAGAGATAATTCAGTCGCGCCTTGGTGTTCTGCAATCCCAGCCCGGAGCCCGCCGCCGCTTTGCCGCGCACGCTGTTTCGCACACTCAGTTCGATTCCTTTTTCCACGCGCTGGATGTCAATCTCCACCCACCCGCCATCCCTCGAACACGCCGCACCGTGCAGAATCGCGTTTTCCACCAGCGGCTGCAGGATCAGCGGAGGCACCAGCAACTGCAGCACGCCCGGCTGCACTTTCCAGTGAATCTCCAGCCGCTCACCCAAACGCATTTTCTCGATATCCAGATACGTTTCCGCAAACTTTAATTCTTCTTCCAGCGGAATCAGGTCTGCCGTGCCGTCCTGCAACACGGTTCGCAGCAAGCTCGAAAGTTTCAGCACCATGTCCTTGGCCAGCGGCTTATCCATCTCGATCAGCGTCGAAATTCCGTGCAGCGTATTGAACAAGAAGTGCGGTTGCAGCTGGCTCTTCAGCGCCTGTAATTCACTTTCGGCCAGCGCTTGCTGCAGCCTCGCGCGCTCCAGTTCCTGGTTTCGCGCGCGCGTGAAATATTCATACGCGTGAGAAGCCACCACTATCACCGTATAGTCCCAGGTCTGCAGGGCAAACAGGTGCGCATTGCCGACGAAAGACTCGTAAGTGCGGCTCAGGAATTGCCCCGTATTCGGATCCCACGGAGGCAACACCAGCGAGCGTATGCACACTGACAGAATCAGGTAAGGAATTGCGCCCAAAAAGTAACCGGCCAATCGCTTGAACTGCACCGGCCGCGCAATCGGATACCTTCGCACGATGTAGAAAATCGCCGGCGCCAGCGATGCTGCTGTCACGCACCAGGCCCCAGCGATTATCAGCATCTTCCAGTACGCGACATTCACACCGTCCGACCGCAGCCGCATCGTTTCTTGCCCGGCCATGATCGGCGCAAACCACCCCCAGAGCAAAAACGACCACAGATATGCACGGCCGATTGACGAGGCTCTCCGCCAGACTGTTTTCATGCTCGGGATTGTAGCGGAATTGCCCATTTGCTCAGCGTCCAAGGTGTGAAACAACAGAAATACGCTTCGAAATAACAGAAAGGCAAGTTGAGTTTACTCTGGCGCTTCCCGCAATCCCATGCCACCCACGTACAGCTTTCCTTTGCTGTTCGCTTCAAGCAACCTGCGCACCTTGCCGCGATCCCGTCAATCCAACCCGCAATTCGCCCCCAATTCCGCCCATTTCGTCACATTTCCCGTCGCCGCCCCACCAGATCGCTGTAGGCTCTCCCCGCGCGAACCTACCCCCCCGGACTGTCTTATCGCTCGCAAGCCCTCGAGGAGCACATCAACCATGAATAACCTTAATCACGCCGGCCAGCTCAACTCCGCGGCCATCCCGGTCAGTCCCATCGCTCGCGCGAGTGTCAGCACCCAACCATCCCGTGCTATCCCCGCCATTTTCTGGGCCGGCCTGATTTGCGGGATCATGGATATCACGGTGGCGTTTGTGAACTGGGGTCTCCGCGGTGTCCGCCCGGCCCGGCTGCTACAAGCGATCGCTTCCGGCTTATTGGGTCCTCAGTCGTTCCGCGAGGGATGGCCCACGGTTCTCCTCGGCGGCGCGTGCCACTTCTTCATCGCCTTTTTCGCCGCCGCGGTTTTCTACATTGCCAGCCGCAAGCTGAAATTCCTCGTCCACCACGCCGTCGTCTCGGGCATAGCCTACGGCGTCTCCGTCTACCTAGTCATGTATTGGATAGTGATGCCGCTGTCCCGATTGGCCCGCGCTCCCTTCTCTCTCGCGCAAACCGTCCTCGCCATCGTCACCCACATGGTCTGCGTTGGGCTGCCCATCTCCCTGACCATCCGCCGCTATTCTCCGCAGTAATGGCTCAATTCCGGATCCATCCCGCCCGTACAAGCATCCACTGACGTAGGTGCCAAGTCAGTCGCTGCCCGCTGGCTTCCCCGTGTCCCGGTCCGCCCCGGGACTATTCGCGCGAATCAGAATCGGCCACCGCGGAAACGCGTAATTCCCGGACACATCGTCGATCACATTGATCTGGCAGGTATAAAATCCCGGCTTCAACGACTCCAGCGGAATCTCCATCTGAAACACCACTGCCTTGCGATCAGGCGCGGTAATTTCCTGCGCCAGCAGCGGCTTGGTCTCATACACTTTCACGTCGCCCTGCAAAAACTCAATGCTCGTCAGCACCCGCACCGTCGAGTGCTCGCCTTTGCTCTGCCCGCCGTTTCCGTTGCTCCCGCCCGCCCCATTGCCGCCTTCGCCCGTCTTCGCCTTCGTCGCGTCATAAACTTCATATTGCAAATACAATTTCTGATCCTGCTGGAACACATGCGTCACGCTCGGCACCAGTTCCGTCTGCTCCGTGATCAACGGCTGAAATTTTGTTTTCTTTCCCGTAGCCGGCACGCGCTGGCTGCTCAGCACCACCGTGCTCATGCGCATCGGCACCTTGCGCAAATCCGGTATGCGCACATCGGTCTCAAACGATCCCATGCGCCCCGTGCTGTTCTCTCTCACCACGAATTTCAGGCGATAATTTCCTGGCGCCAGGATAAATCCCGTGTTGTACTGCACATTCTTCTGCCGCACCTGCTGCGAACTGTCCACTGCCAGCTTCACGGTGTCCCGCAAGCGCCCCACCGGCAGTTTCCCGCCTTCCAAAACTTCCCCAATAATATCAATGGTCGCGTTGTCCTTGTCCTTCGCCTGCACAAATGGAATCTGCGATCCCGGAATCACCAGAGACACCGCCAGATAATAATGCGAATCATCCTGACGGAAATATGCCGCCCCGGCATACACGGCTACATCGGTTTGCGACAAATCCGCGGACAGTTCGTCTTCCAGTTGCTGCTCGCGGTCCGTTGATCGCATGTGCTGGTAATCGCGGTCCGCATAATATCCCGCGCGATATTCCAGCTTCACGTCTGGACGGTTCACCTGCACCTTCAACCGGCGATAGCGCCCATCCTTCAGGTGATTGCTGCTGGTGTATCCCAAAACGTAATACGCCGAAGTGTCTTTCTGGACCACGGAGAACACGCCGCTCAAATCATTCGTATCCATGAAGGCTTTGCCGCCCGTGTCCGCCGCCAGCGTGTACAAGGTTTCCTGCGAGGAATCGTTGCCATTCAGATCGTTCAGGATCGATGCTCCGGTATAAGCCGATTGTCCGTGCAAGCTTGCCGATTGCGCCTGGCCCCCCGGCGGAAACGAAGATAATCCCCGCACATCCACCGGATAAATCGAAACGTTGGCGCGCACTGCCGCCGCCGTTGCTTCCCGCAACGCCGTTTGATTGTCCACGCCGGATTGCGTAATTCCGTTGCTGAAATAGATCAAGCTTTTCTTCTGTGGAATCTTGCCCATCGCTTGCATCACCGATTCCAGCGCCAGCAGCTTGCGGTCGGCGCTGAACGTGTTGTAATCCGTATCGTCCGCCGTGTACGAGCCGTTGGTTTCCGCCGCGCCCTCGGAGCTGCCTTCCAGCCCGTTCTCGAACCCTTGTCCCTCGCTGTTGTTATAAGACGAAAGTTTCGCCAGGATTTTGTCCTTGTCGTCCGTGAAATCGAGGTCGAGGCTCAGATTCGTCGAAAGCGACATCAGCGCCACCATGTCCGCCGGCTGCATCTTGCCCTGTACATATTTCTTTCCGGCATTCACCGCGCGGTCGATGTCATCCGGCTCCATTGCCGAAAAATCGAAAAACATCAGCATCAGCCGGCGATCCCGCGCGTTTAGGCTTTTCTGCACTTTTGTATTCAGCAGCCCGCCTTTATCCTTTTCCGCAGTGCCGGTAACCGTATTTCCCGCCGCGCCCGCCATCACCATTTCATCGACCTTCTCGAAATCAAAACTCGCCAGGTCCTGCTTCTTCCCGTCCTCGTAAACCGTAAAGTCGTCTCGCTTCAAATCCTTGATCAGATTTCCGTGTTTATCGCGCGCCACCACATTCACCAGCACGATTTCCGTGGACACTTTCACAACCCCGCCGCCAGTAGAAACCGGCGCCTGCGGCTGTCGCTGCTGTGGCACTTGCTGCGGTTGCTGCGCGATCAGGTTCCCCGCCGCTGCCCACACCAGCAGCACCGCCGTCGCCACCCGCCCGATTTTGTTCCTGATCCGCATCTTTACTTAAAACCTAAAACGAACAACTTAAAACCTCTTCAAAACCTGAACCGCGCCACCATCGTAAATCGCCTCATATTGCTGACTCCAGTCACCTCTCCAAACGTCTGTGTACCCACCGACGTGTTGATACTCGAAAAATAAGGCGTATTGAAAATGTTGCTCGCCTGCAATCTCAATTCCAGCGACCGCGTTTCGCGAATCGTGATCGTCTTATTGATCGCCGAATTAAATGTGTACTGCCACGGCCCTTCAATAATGTCGCGCCCGGCGTCTCCATAAACCGTCGGCCCTACGCAACCGGGACTGCCCGTTTTGCAGAACGCGTCGATATTGAACCACTCCTTCGTCGTCGGGTTCGCCACCGTGAACGGCTGCCCCGCCACCACATTCGCGCGGATGCTTCCGCTCACGCCGCGGTTGATGTCCGCTGTTGCGCCCAACACCCGCGGCGTAAAATATAATCCCGAGACAATTGTGTAACTGCCGCTCCACTGCCATCCGCCAATTACGTGCGAGATCGCACCTTTATTCAAGAATCGCCGGTTATCCCCAAACGGCAAATCATAAATCCAGTTGCCCGTGAAGCTGTGCGTCTGGTCGAAGGTGGAAAGCGCGCGCTCCGCTGGCAGGTCAAACGGATTCTGTATCACCGTCACGCCTCCACCGCCGATCGAAGAGGCATCGTCAAGTGATTTGGAAAACACATAAATCACGTTTACCGCAAAGCCTCGCGACAATCTTTTCCGGACGCGCACCGAAGCCGCGTTCAGGATCGAATTAGCTTCGCTCGAATCATAAATGAACGGAGCGGAAGCCTCGTTCGTTGCGCAACCCGGCGGCACCGTCGTCGCACAAGTCGGAATCAGCGCGCGCTGGGTATCCAGGTGCGTTCCCTTGGCTCCGTTGTAGCCGATATTCAGCTGTACGTTGCCGGGCAACTGCCGTTGAATGTCCAGGTTCCAGATTTGCACGTAGCCCAGCCGGTAATTCGGATCGAGCGCGTAGTTATTGGTCACCATGTTCGACGGGCCGAGTGGAAAACCATTCGCCAACGTCAACGGGCTAGCGGCTGGATTTTCCACGTCGGGCACGGCATTGGTCTGCGTGATCGCGAAGGGGGGTTGAAACGCAAAGTCGTGCACGAACGTGCTGTACTGCGAAAGGTCATAGTTGATTCCGTATCCTGTCCGCACCACCGTGTCCTTCATCGGCTTCCACGCGATGCCAATCCGCGGCGCCCAATCATTCTTGCTCGGTCGCACCAGCGCATCCGGATAATTTCCAAAGAATGGCCCGGATTGCCCCGGCAGCACGAGGTATCCGACGACCGCCTGCGGATTGAAATTCACATCCAGGTTGGCAATCTGGTTTTGCGTTTCCACGTACGGCCCATTGTATTCATAACGCAGGCCCAGGTTCAGCGACAGGTTCGGCAGCACGCGCCAATCATCCTGCGCGTAACCATCGAAAGAGTTCGCACGAAATTCATATGCCGTGGTGCTGGCCTGCAGGCTCGTTTGTTGCGGCAACCCCAGCAGGAAATCGGCAAAATCGTTTCCCGTGTTTGGAACCGCCGTCGCGGTTCCTGGCAGGTAATCCGCGGTCGCAAAGCCCGTAAAAATAAAACTGCCTTGCGAATTTTGCGCGGAGCGGAAGCCCTGCATGATGCGCCGGTAATCGCCGCCAAAGCGCCAGTTGCTCTTTCCATGGTTCCAAATAATCTGATCGGAAATCGTGTAAGTCTGGTCCAGTTCGCGGCTCGGCGTGGGATCGTTGAATCCCGCGTAGTTGCTGAACGAAATTCCTGGCAGTCCCCAGTTGAAGGGGATGGAAGGAACCGGCGTCGTAATTCCCGCGTCGCCGGACACGTTCGTCACCCCGGAGTACAGATTCGTCGTTGAAGTGCGATTGTGGTTATACGTAAAACCCAACGAGTTCGTGATTTTTCCCTTGCCATACGTCCACCGCGCATTTCCGTTCCATCCTTGCGTGTCCGTGTGCCCCGCCAGCGAAGGAAATGGATTCACCACATCGCTGTTGCTGCGCGTGAAGTTGAACCCGACAGCCAGATTGTTGCGCGGCCCGCTGCTTCTTCTTCCTCCACCGCCTCCACCCCGGCCGCCCGCGCCACCGCCCGGCCCCAGTGGCGAAGAGTTCGGTATAAAGTTTTCGATCAAGCGAAAACTGATGTTGTCGGTATTGGCTTCGTTGGTGGTCACATACTGAAAATTCTGCAGCGCGCCCGGCATATTCGGCATTGGAATATATCCGAGCAGCGCTTTGCCTTGAGCGGTGATCAGGCCCGGATCAATGGTGTTGTTCGTAAAGGGCAATCCCGTTTGCGGATTGTAAATCGTCACAGGGTTGCCGTTCTCGGTCAGCCCGGAAAAATTCCCGGTGCGTTCCGCCGCAGTCGGAACCGTGCTGATCGCATCGTACGGAGTGCTCCCGCGAACTCCATACCATCCAAACGTAATAAATGTCGTCTTGCTCCAGTCAAAGAGGCCGGGAATTTTCAGCGGCGTGCCGATGAACGCTCCCACCTTCAACTGGTTGTAGGCCGATTGCGCCAGCGGCGAACCGTTCAGCGAATATGGCCGCGCGTCGAGCCCTGCGTTGTCGTCCTGCACGTACAAAAATCCATGCGGCTGATTGAGATTGAAGTTGCGGCCAAATCGCCCCATCGCAATCCCACCGCCTCCGCCACCGCCCGGACCACCGCCAAAACCGCCTCCTCCGGGTCCGCCGCCTGCGCCTATCGGCCCGAACTGGTTGCCGCCGTTTTGCTGCGCCCGGTCGCGAAATTCCTGAATGCGTTGCTGAAGCTCTTCGTCGCCGCCGTTCCCAAAATTCTGGCTGCGTCCCTCGGCGCCCGCCACGCTTACCGATTCCGTGGCCAGATCGGCTCCCGCGCCGTTCATGGGCAAACTCGAAAGGTCGTTCGAGTTCGCGCTCCCGTTGCCCGTTCCATTTCCCGCTTCGCCCAGGTTGGCAAGCCCGCCTTCGACGGCCAGGCTTTGGAATCCGCGCCCTGCGTTGGCTGCTGCGCTAGCGCGATTGGCCTGTTGCTCCTCTTGCTGCCGCGAAGCCAGCACCATGTCCACGTCTACCTTTGCGATGGGATTATCCGGATTCAGCACAACTTCCTGGGTTTGCGGCGCGAATCCCATGAAGTCAACCTTGATGACGTAGCGGCCGCGCGGCACGCCTTTGATCACGAAAGTTCCGTTGATCGCCGTCGCCACGCTCGCTTTTTTTCCGGTCAGCGTATTCGAGGCGGTCACGGTCACGCCGGGCAACGGCGTCTTTCCGCTCTTCACCGTGCCCGTGATATCAAATGCGACTCGAGGAGGCGGCGGAGGCGCTTCCCGCACCGCGGGCGATTCCTGCTCTTGCGCGAAACCCAGGCACACCAGCAACACTGCGCAGACCAGCGCCACGCAAATCAGCACCACCACTTCTCGCACGAAACCTTTCAAACGCTACTCCTGGGGTTTCGGAGCCGTTGCCTCCGGATTACTTGGTTTTGCTGCGTTGCCTTGCGTTTGCGACGACATCATTTCCTGCATGCGCTGCCATTGTTCTGCGTTCATCACCATCACGCCCTTGGGCACGAACGCGTCATTCTGCAGTGCGCCCCGCGCCATAATGTGATCGCCCACTTTGATATCCGCCATGGTAATGCTGTCCCGACCGCGCCGCAGAGAAGTGTCTTCGTTGAGTTCCAAAGTTTGCGTGACCCCGTCGGTTCGCACCACCGTCAGCTTTGGCGCGTCGATTGATTTTACCTGGCCGGCCACATAATCCTTGCCGAGCGTTCCGGGGTTCGTCATGCCTCCGCCGGGCTTGCCGCCAAATCCGCCGCCACCTCCGGGTCCTCCGGGTCCGCCGCCGGTACGCCCGCCGACCATGTTTGCCGTCACCGTGTTGTCCGCGTTTTTGTCGCCGCGAACCATCACCATGTCGCCCACTTTAAAGTCCGCCGCTTTGGCCGGCTGGCGATCCTTACGGAATTCCGTTTGCGGCGTCAGCTTTATCGTGACCGCTTGGCCATCCTGATTGGTTACTTCGATGGAACCGTCGTGTATCGCAGTGATTTTCCCGAACACGGCAGGCCTGCCGCCTTCGCGTCCGCCTCGGCCTTGCCCCTGTCCCTGTTGTTGCTGCGGCGGTCCTGCAGGCTCATCCTGGGCTGGGGTTATCGCCGCACCCAGCATTCCGAAAAACGCCAGAAAGATAAATAGTCGAAGTCCTCGATTCACTTTGCACCTCTCTTGGTTAGACCTGTCTCTGACCGGCTAGCGCTAGCTTCTTAGACGCGCGCGGCTAGTTCCGCGTAACTGGGGCGCAGGCAGAAAATGTCGACTACCTCCTTATGTGTTCCCGGATTACCCAAGGAAGGTTCCCCTTCAGAGTCCAAATATAATGTGGCGTTTTGTCGTTCCTGACGGGGTTTCGTTTCTGCTCGATAAGTCTGAACGTGGAGTGACGAGTGGCGCGGAAACGAACAACCAGCGCCGTAGGCGCTGCAGAAGTCAGCCTAGTGCGCAAGCACTCGGGTTAGCGGCTCCTCGGCAAAGTGCCGTAGGTGCGATACATCGCGGAGTCGTCACTCGCCACTGCCTTCACTCTCGCCTACGCTGAAGTAGGTGCAGGCGGGGTGTTGGAAGGCCAGCGCGCTTACGCTAGCTTCGGGGTCCATCATGAAGCCTTCGGTCAATTGCACGCCGATGTCTTCCGGGCGTAGCAATTTCCAGATGCCGGCCTGATCTTCCAGGTCGGGACACGCGGGATAGCCAAAGCTGTAACGCTTGCCGCGATAGCGCGAAGTGAACCGCTGCGCCATGGTCATTTCAGGCGGGTCGGGGAAGCCCCAGTCTTCGCGGATCCGGCGATGCAGCCACTCCGCGCAGGCCTCGGCGGACTCAATCGCCAGCGCCTGCAAGCCATGGGATTTAAAGTAGTAACCATCGTGCTTGGCCTTTTCCGCGCGCTCGCGAATGCCTTCGCCGGCGCTGACCACGAAAACAGCGAAGTGGTCGCGCTTGCCATCCTTCGGCGCGAGCACGTAATCGCTCAGGCACAACTGGTCGCCAGTCTTCTGCCGCTTGAATCGCCACGTATGCAACGGTGCCTGGCCGCCAGGCGCGAACAGGTGCAGCGCTTCACCGTCTGGCTCGGTCTCAAAGAATTGCCACACCGCGCGAACCTTCATGAACCCGGCCGCTTCGTTTTTCACTTCTTCCATTTCGTTAAACAGTTCCACGGCCTTCGTTTCGCGCGCCGCCAAATCCTTTTCGAAGTTGCCGCGATAGCCCATGTGCCGCCCGAAGAGCATGAACGGATTCATATAGCTCCACACTTCGCGCAGATCCGGCACAATCCGCACCTTGCGCTCGAGCGAAGCCACCGGCTGAATCGGCAAATCGCCGCGCACCTTCGGCGAACGCCTCACCGCGGGCTTTTCCAGAACTTTCACCGTGGTGGCGACGCTCACGCCGTTTCCGGAAGCGGCATGTTGCGACAGCACCTTTTCCCGCACTGCGGGATCCATCAGTTCGTTCATCAGTCGCAGCCCGGTCATGGCGTCTTTCGCGTAGCACACCGCTCCGCCATAGCTTGGCGCAATTTTCGTCTCCGTGAATTTCGCGCTGAGCGCGGCGCCGCCTACCAGCAACGGCACGCCGATGCCCGCGTCTTTCAAATCGTTCGCGGTAATCACCATCTGCTGCGCGCTTTTCACCAGCAAGCCGGAAAGTCCGATGGCGTCCGGATGATGCGACTGAAACGCCTTGATCAAATCTTCCGGGGGAACCTTGATGCCAAGATTCACCACGTCAAAGCCATTGTTCTTCAGAATGATTTCCACGAGGTTTTTGCCGATGTCGTGGACGTCGCCCTTCACCGTCGCAAGAATCACTTTGCCGCGCTTCGCCGTGTCCGCCTTTTCCATAAACTGTTCTAGGTAGTTCACGGCAGCCTTCATGGCTTCGGCCGACTGCAGCACTTCCGCCACGATCAGTTCGTTGGCATTGAACAAGCGGCCCACTTCGGCCATGCCCTCCATCAGCGGGCCATTAATAATGTCCAGCGGCGTGGTGCCTTCGGCGCGCTTCTGTTCCAGATCTTCCACCAGGCCGTCGCGCGTGCCTTCGATGATGTAGTTCGCCAGGCGCTGGTCGAGCGGCTGATCTTCCTTCTTGATCTTTTCTTTCTTGGCCGCGGTGCGAAAATGCTCGGCAATCGCCGCGATATGAACCTGGTTGACCGCCGCTTTCTGCTCTTTGCTCTGCTGGCGCCAATCCGCGGGAAGGTTGCGTAGCAATTCGGCTTGCGGGTGGAATGCGGGCACTTCTTTTGGCGCATGCTGGAACAAAAGATCCTCGGCCAGCCGCCGTTCGTGCTCGGGAATCGACGCAAAGCGCTCCAGCTTTTCCGCATTCACGATGGCCAGATCGAGTCCGGCCTTCGTGCAGTAATAAAGGAACACGGAATTCACCACTTCGCGCGCGCCCGCGGGCAGTCCGAACGACACGTTGGAAATTCCAAGAATCGTCCGCGTATCGGGCAACGCCTGCTTGATCAGCCGGATGCCTTCCATGGTTTCCACAGCTCCGCCAATGTAGTTCTCGTCTCCCATGGCGCAAGGGAAAACTAGCGGATCGAAAACGATATCCTCAGGCGCCAAGCCGTATTTTTTCGTCAGTAGATCGTAAGAACGCTGCGCAATCGCCAGTTTTCGTTCGCGCGTGAACGCCTGCGCCTGCTTCGGGTCTTCATCGATGCAGCCCACCACAACGGCGGCGCCATAATCGTGCGCAATCGGCACCACCTTCTCGAATTTTTCTTCGCCGTCTTCCAGGTTTATGGAATTGATGATGGCTTTCCCCTGGCAGTACGTCAGCGCCAGCTCCACTGCGGAAGGATCGGTCGTATCGATCATCACCGGCGCCTTGATCTTGCGGATCAGCTTCTCGTAGAAAACGGGGATATCTTTTTTCTCTTCGCGCTCCGTGCTTTGCAGTCACACATCCACGATGTGCGCTCCGCCTTTCACCTGGCGCCGCGCAATCTCCGTGGCCTCTTCCCACTTTTCTTCCGCGACCATGCTCTTGAACAGCCGCGAGCCGATCACGTTGGTGCGTTCTCCGACCAGCAAAGGCCGCGTCTGATCGTCGGCCTCGATGGTTTCAATTCCGGAGTACACCGCGCGGTGCGGCTCCTCCGGCCGTGTGCGCGGTTTCTTGCCGTCCACCATCTGTGCGATGGCGCGAATATGTTTTTCCGTGGTGCCGCAGCAACCGCCCACCAGGTTCAGCCAGCCGTGATTCACGAATTTTTCCAGCTGTGCCGCAAGCGTCGTCGGTGTTTCCAGATACTTTCCTTCTTCATCCGGCAATCCTGCATTCGGATAGCAGGAAACGAACTCGCCCGTCAACGTGCTCAACGTGCGGATGTGGTCGGTCATGAATTCCGGCCCCGTCGCGCAATTCATTCCGAACGCCAGCGGATGCGTATGCCGCAGCGATGCCCACATGGCCTCGACGGTCTGGCCCGCGAGCATCGAACCCATCGGCTCAATCGTCACGGACACAACGTACGGAATCGCGGCGCCAATTTCTTTCGCCAGCTTCTGAATTCCCAGAATGGCCGCTTTGATATTTCGTGTGTCCTGGCAAGTTTCCACCAGCAACAAATCCGAGCCCCCTTCCACCAGGCCCTTCGCTTGCACGTAATAAGAATCGAGCAAGCCTTCAAACGTGACGCCGCCGGTCACAGTGATCGCCTTCGTGGTTGGTCCCATGGACCCGGCCACGAAGCGCGGTTTGCTCGGGGTGGAAAATTCCTGCGCCGCCTGGCGCGCCAACTCCGCAGAACGGCGACTCAATTCGTAAGCATCCGCCTGCAAGCCATACTCCGCCAGCACCAACGGAGTGCTGCCAAAGCTGTTCGTCTCTACAATGTCAGCACCGGCTTCGTAATACTTGCGGTGAATATCCAGGACCACGTCAGGCCGCGTGCGCACGAGGTTTTCGTTGCAACCTTCGAGCGCCGCGCCGCCAAAATCGGCCGCGGAAAGGTTGCGCTGCTGTAGCATAGTACCCATTGCCCCATCCAGGACGAGGATGCGCTGCGTCAGCAGTTCGCGAATAGCCTTTTCCGATTCTTTAAGATCTCTCATTCCACCTTGGTCCTTGCGCCGCCAGCAGCCAAATCACCACACTGGCTCTATCTACCTTATTTTACGTGGCTTTTCCTGGCGAATCGAATCCATTGGCCGAGCCGATTCGAGGGCTGAATGGCGCTGTTTCTTCGTTAAAGGAGGGCCAGCCTGTGAAACCACGTCCTATGTGTCAGTAACAACTCGTGAACATCGGTGCCCAAGGTCCTTGCCCCTTGGCCCTGCTTTCACTACCCTGAAGTACAGTGACTCCAGTGACTCTAGCTCCTCCAGCGAGTACCGCCGTGCCTACGAAACGCGTGTCGTCGAAACTTACCGTGTGTCTGCTTTCGCCGCACCCCTTGGTGCTGAGCGAATTTGAACGCCTTTTGTCCAAGGCTTCCCATTTCAAGGTGATTCCGAAGCAGCTGGATTCTACGCTGGCGCCAGACCTGCGCAGCCTGGAGCCTCCCAAGGCCCAGGTATATGTAATTGATGCGCATGCGGCTCGCCAGGCTACCGGCGCGCTGTTGACCAATATTCTGGAACGCTATCCGGATGCTCGCCTGATCGTGGTGGGCGATTCCGTCAGCGATGCCACCAGCTTTTCGCTGCTGCGCCTGGGCGTGAAGGGCATTTTGTCGTACGCCGAAGCTCGCGATCAGCTTTCCCGCGCTCTGCCGCTGGTTTCCAACGGCGGTTTCTGGGTACCTCGCTCCGTGCTTTCAGGCTTCGTGGATTCGATTCTCAGCAGCCAGGGCCGCCGGTTGAAGACCGACGCCGTCACCAACCTGAGCCGCCGGGAGCAGGAAGTGCTCGATTCGTTGCTGGAGAATCTGTCCAACAAAGAGATTGCCAGCAAGCTGAACATTGCCGAACGCACCGTGAAATTCCACGTGTCCAACTTGCTCAACAAATTTGGCGTGCGCCGCCGCGCCGATTTGATCCTGTTGACCTTCCAGCGCCGTCTGGCCTCGCAAGGCTAGCGCCCACCTAATAAATTGTCATTCCGAACGGAGTCTGCGGAGTTAGGAATCTGCTTTTCGTTCTGCACACAAAAAAGCAGGTTCCTCGTGTCGCTCGGGATGACCATCGAGAACCAAGGCGGCAACGGCCGCCTTCAGTCGCCAATCTGGTACCGAATGATGCACCAGAGCGCCTGCACGCCATCTTTCCAGGTAATTTTCTTACCTTCTTCATACGTGCGGCCGGCATAGCTGATCGGCACTTCGTAAATGCGCCACTTGCCTTTGGAAATTTTCGCGGTGATTTCCGGCTCGAACCCGAAGCGGTTGGACTTGATCTGGATTTGTTTCAACACTTCCCGGCGGAACACTTTGTAACATGTCTCCATGTCGGTAAGCTTCAGGTTCGTGAAAATGTCAGAGAGCAGCGTAAGACCTTTGTTCGCCACGTAGTGCCGGAAATAATGGACGCGCTGGGGCCCGCCGAGGAATCGCGATCCAAACACCACGTCCGCACGCCCGTCGAGAATCGGCTCTAGTAATTTGGGATAATCGCGCGGATCGTATTCTAGGTCGGCGTCTTGCACCAGTACGATATCGCCGGTGGCGGCCGCGAAACCGCGCCGCAGCGCCGCGCCTTTTCCCTGATTTTGCGGCTGGAAAAAGAAGTGAATATCGTTGAGAGCGACGGGATCGCCGCCGTCGAGCGCGGGCGCCTGCGTTTCGCCGTTTGTCTGGAGGTTGGCCATGTTCTGCAGGATGTCTCGCGTTCCATCCTTCGAGCAGTCGTCGACGACTACGATTTCCTTGCGCACATCGGTATCCATAACGCGGCGCAGGATTTCAAAAATGGTGTCCTTCTCGTTGTAAACAGGAATCACTACCGAAACCTTCGGATCGGTGAGCGAGGAGGCAGTCCGCCGAGTATGTGCCATATGGCTTGCAGGAATTGTATAAGGCGCGCTTATCCGCGTAAAGCCTGCGTTCTCGATATGCCTGTGGTTAAATAGAAATCCATACGTGGCCGGCTATGACCACCTTTTATATTGAACAATTCGGGTGCCGCGCGACGCAGGCGGATGGCGCGGCGATCGAGCGGCAATTGCGCGAACAAGGCTGCGTTGCGGCTGCGGGCACGGCTACCGCGGATTTCGTGGTGTTGAATACCTGCACGGTGACAGCGGCGGCGGACGCGCAGGCGCGCGACGCCATTCGCAAGATTCACTCGGCTAATCCCTCCACGCGCATCATTGTTACCGGATGCTATGCGCAGCGCGCCCCGGAAGAGATCGCTGCGCTGGCGGGCGTCACGCAGGTGGTGGGTAATTCGCACAAGCCGGAAATTCCGGGACTGCTGCGATCGATTTCCGCTGCTCCCTTGGCTTCCGGGTTGGATGATCCGGCGCCGTATCATTCCCTCGCGCCGATTCTGCGTGGCGACATTTTTGCTGTTTCCGACGTGCTGGTGGCGCCTGTGCTTGGCGGGGAAGGGAATCGCACGCGGCCGACGCTGAAGATTCAGGACGGCTGCAATTCGCGGTGTTCGTTTTGCGTGATTCCGTTTGTGCGCGGCAGGTCGCGCAGCTTGCCGGTGGCCACGGTGCTGGCGGAAATTCAGCGGCTGTCGGATTCCGGCTTTCGGGAAATTGTGCTCAGTGGGATAAATCTTGGGACGTATGGCCGCGATTTTTCGCCGCGCGTGGAATTTCTGGAACTGCTGCGGCGCATTGTGGATGAAACCAGCGTCGAGCGCCTGCGCATCAGTTCCATCGAACCGTTGGACGTCACCCAGGATTTGATCGAGCTGTTTGCGTCCACCGATCGCATCGCGCCGCATTTTCATATGCCATTGCAGTCCGCCAGCAACCGCATTCTTGCCGCCATGCACCGCTGGTATCGCGCGGAACATTATGCGCGCCGCGTCGAGCTGATTTGCGAACGGCTGCCACACGCCGCGATCGGCGCTGACGTGATTACCGGCTTTCCAGGAGAGACCAAGGACGAGCATGCAGAGACGCTGCAATTCATCGCTGCGCGCCCGTTCACGTACCTGCACGTTTTTTCATATTCGTTGCGGCCTGGAACGACGGCTGCCGCGCTGCCCGCGCATCTCTGTGGCGAAATCATCAAACGGAGAGCCCGTGAACTGCGAGCACTGGGCGAAAGAAAGGCCGAGGAGTTTCGCGAATCACAGGTCGGGCGCACGCTGCGTGTCTTGACCCTCCACCACGGTTCCAAGGATGATCCAACGCAGACGCTCGCGCTTTCGGAAAATTATCTTTCTGTCCTGATTCCAGAGGCGTTGCCGCATAATCAGTGGCGGACGGTTTCTGTGGCGCACGCAAAGGGCAAAAATTTGATCGTTTTGCCAGTTGGAAGTTGTTCGCTGGTACACGCGGGAGAATCCGTCTAAGCGCGCTCATGCACATACTCGGCATCTCCACATTGGGACGAAGTTCGGCGGTGGCCCTGGTCGACGATCACTCCGTCCTGTTCGCCATTGAAGAAGAAAAATTGAGCCGACAGGATTCGGCGGACATTCCGCGGCTCGCCTTGGAGCGCTGCCTCCACGAGAATCACTTAAAGCTTTCCGATTGCCGCGCGATTGCGCTGGCGGAACGTTCCGATCCTTCTTCGAAAGCCTCCCGCGGGGGTAAACGGAAAAGAAGGCCGGTGCGCTCGGCTCTGCAGGAAGAGTTGTTGCATCTTTTGCGTGGCGGCCCGCGTCCTGTTCATTTCGATCATCATTTCTGCCACGCCGCGAGCGCCTATTACACGTCCGGCTTTGACCGAGCGCTGATTCTTTCGCTCGATGAAGGCGCGAATGCGCTGGCGGGCGGGGTCTTTGAGGGCGAAGGAGAC
This sequence comes from Candidatus Acidiferrales bacterium, assembly GCA_963795535.1. GTDB lineage: Bacteria > Acidobacteriota > Terriglobia > Acidiferrales > UBA7541 > Acidiferrum. The sequence continues at coordinate 399,389 of CAWCIG010000013.1, read as the reverse complement.
GAGATTCGCCCGTTGCACTCGTTGAAATTTCCCGATTCGTTTGGCTGGTTTTATTCACGCGTGACCGAACTTTCCGGGCTGCGCCCGCACGAGGAAGAATACAAAATCCAGTGGCTCAGCAAGGATGGCTTGCCGGAATATCTGCCGGTGTTCCGCAAATTGTTTAACTGGAAAGCCAACGGCCTTCCGGTGTTGAACCGCCGCTATTTCGAATCCGGGCCGGACCATCGCGGAATTTTCGCCCCGCAGCTTTATCGCGAGCTTGGTCTTTCGTCGCGGGGCCCTGCGCCGAATGCGGTGGTGCGCGCGAATCTGGCACGCAGCGCGCAGGATTATCTCGAGGAACTGGTGCTGCAGCTTGCGGAGAATTTGCAGAAGCAGACTGGAATGCGCTCGCTGTGCCTGGCGGGCGGAGTTTTCTTGAATGTGTTTCTGGTGCGGGCGCTGGAAACGCGCAGCGCATTCAACCACGTTTATGCGCAACCGGTTTCCGGGAATGCGGGCACAGCGCTTGGATCTGCGTATTTGTCTCGCAAGAAAGTTAAAGGGCATTCCGGCAGGGCGCCGCTGGCCACGCTAGCACTGGGCATGCAGGCAAGCTCGCAGGAAATGAAAGCGGTGCTGGACAATTGCAAGATCACCTATCGCTATCTTTCTGGCGAAGAACAGACTGTGGACGAAGCCGTCGGGTTGCTGCAGCGAGACAAGATTGTGGCGTGGTGCCAGGGCCCCTCGGAATTCGGACATCGCGCTTTGGGTAATCGCAGCTTGCTGGCTTCTCCGTTTTCCGAATACGTCGTAGAAAACGTGAATCAGTTCATCAAGCATCGCGAAGGCTTTCATCCTTTCGCGCTTTCCGTTCCCGCCGAACGCGCCGCGGAATATTTTGATGCATCGCCGAATTGCCGCTTCATGGCGTCGCTGGGGACGCTTCGCCGGCCCGTGGTGGGACTCGAACGATTTGCTTTTCATGGCAATTCCGTGCGCGTGCACACCGTCGAGAAGAGCGACAATCCTCTGTTCTGGAAGCTGCTGCACAAATTCGGCGAATCTGCTGCGGCGCCGATCCTTGTCAACACTTCCTTCAATCTGTTCGGCGAGCCGCTGGTCACCGATCCGCGTGGCGCGGTTCGCAGCTTCTATTGCGCCGGCGTGGATGCGCTGGCCCTCGGGCCGTTCCTGCTGGTGAAGTGACCTCCGACCGTGCTGCGATCCTGCTGCCTGTAACGATTCTGCGCGTGGTCCTGAGTGCCACTCCAGCGTTTGTGCCCGCAACGCGTTTGTCATCCTGAGCGAAGCGGAGGATCTCAACGCAAGCTTCCAGCACAAACGTCAGTTTGCGCACCACTTTACGTTGCGATCCTGCGTCGCAAAACGCGCTCATCAGGATGACAACATTGCAGGATTGTTGCGCGGGGCTATGCTTCGAAGATCACTTGGGCGATGGCTTGTTCGGCGGTGTGCGTGATGCTGATGGCGATGTTCTTCACGCCTAGGGCGTCGGCGATTTTTTTGGCTTCGCCTTTCAGGGACAGCGTGGGGCGGCCGCTGCGTTCGCGCACAACTTCCAGATCCACCCAGCGCACGCCGTTGCTCCAGCCGGTGCCGAGTGCCTTCATCGCTGCTTCTTTCACGGCAAATCGTCCGGCGTAACGCTCGTAGCGATTCCGGAACTGCTCGCAATAGGCGACTTCATCGGGCGTGTACACACGGCGCAGGAAGCGCTCTTTTTGCGATTCAATCACAGCGGCGATGCGTTTCACTTCAGCGATGTCAATGCCCATGCCGACAATCATGATTCCCCTTTAGCGAAGCGGCGATTCGCCCGCGCCGCGTTGGCCGTTTCTGCGGAAGCGGCTGTTGCGATTATACTGTTTTGATTGTGCGCAGCCGAAAAACATCGCTGAGCAAGGGCCGCAACCGTCAACCGGTGCAAACTGCCTTATCGCCCGCGAAAATTGCCGCGCCCTGGATGTTACGCAAGTCCGACGGCCTGCAAGTTTTGCAGCTTGCTCCGTTTGCGAAACTGCCCTGGCTGGTTCACGGATTCAGCACGCGCGCGGGCGGTACGAGCACGCTCGACGGTGAAACGTTCCTGAACCTCAGCTTTACGGAATGGGACGCGAAGGAAAATGTTGTGGAGAACCGCCGCCAGCTGCAAGCAGCAGTCGGCGCGAATGATTTTACTCTTGTGGCCATGAGGCAGATCCATTCGGACGTGATCCGTCCCTTTGCCACGCCGCCCGCCGGGCCTTGCAAGGGAGACGCGTCCACCACGAAGGAGCCGGGCTTGTTGCTGGGAACGCAGAGCGCCGATTGCGTGCCGATTTTACTGGTCGATCCAAAAAAACGCGCAGTCGCGGCGATTCATGCGGGTTGGCGCGGCACGCTTGCGCGCATCGCGCAGAAAACCGTGGGACGGATGCAGTTTGAGTATGGCTGCCGCCCCTCCGATCTGCTGGCCGCGATCGGTCCTTCGATTGGCCCGTGTTGTTACGAAGTTGGCGTGGAGTTTGTGACGAAATTCACGGCGCAGTTCGCGGACGCTCCGGAATATTTTGACGAGGCGCGCACCGGCGACGAACCGAATCCGTTGCAGTGGCTGAATATGAAACCGCCGGGGCACCAGCCTCCACCGCAGAACGTGCATCTGGATCTGTGGAAAGCGAATCGCTCGCAGTTGCTCGCGGCCGGATTGCCCGCGAATAACATTTTTGCGAGCGGACTTTGCACGGCTTGCCGCAGGGATTTGTTTTTCAGTTACCGCAAAGAAGGCGCGGTGTCGGGGCGGATGCTCGGCGTGATCGGCGTGCACGGCGGCTGAAAACGGCTGGACGGCGGCGGGAAACCCTACAGCTGCGACGCGCTGGTCTTCTGCCCGAACATTTCCTGTTCGACAATTTGCGAGAGGATGTGGCCGATCAGGGTGTGGCATTCCTGAATGCGCGGTGTGTCGTCGGAGGGCACGCAGATACATTCTTTCACCAGGCTGCGAAGTTTGCCGCCGGAGCGCCCCGTCAGGCCGATAGTGAGCAGGTCCGCCTTATTCGCGGTGGCCACGGCGTGAAGCACGTTCGGGGAGTTTCCGCTGGTGGAAATGGCGATGGCGACGTCTCCCGCGCGCCCCAGCGCTTCGATCTGGCGGGAAAACACCTGCTCGAATCCGTGATCGTTGGAAATTGCGGTTACGGACGAAAGGCTTTCCGCTAGCGACAGGGCCGGAAGCGCGGGGCGATCGAAGGCGAAGCGCCCGACGAGTTCCGTGGCTATATGTTGCGCGTCGTTGGCGCTGCCACCGTTGCCGAAGAGAAGAATTTTGTTGCCCTGGCGAAGCGCGTGAATCAGAGATCGCGCGATCCGGGAAAGCATGGAAAGCAGCGCGGTGTCGGCGCGTAGCGATTCCATGGTGGCAACCGCGGATTCCACCGAACTGCGGATGCGCTCGTCGAATTGCGGAGGCTGGCTCATTCGAGTCGTAGTCTACCACGTCAATAGAACTGAACTGGATTGGCGGAGTGCGGAATCGTCAGAGGCTAAAGCCCAGTTCGTTCGCCGGATTCATGCCGGGACTGAAAGCCCCGGCCCCCTAAAGAAAAATGCTGGAAGGTTCTGCGACGCGATCCTAGCTGAGGATCGGCAACGGCGAGGCCTGGATTTCCTGGAGGGCTAGCTGCCCGCAGGCGGCCATCACGTCGCGGCCGCGGGAATAGCGGACGAAGGCGGCGACTCCGCGATCGGTCAGAATCCGGCGGAACTCTTCGATGCGCTGTTCTTTGGATTCTTGGAACGGCAATTCGCCGGGATTCCACGGAATCAGGTTCACTTTCACGCGCTTCAGCGGCGCCAGCAGTTTTACTACGCGGCGCGCATCGTCCGGAGCATCATTCACGCCGCCCAGCATTACGTACTCAAACGTGATGTGCTCCCAATTGCGAAGCGAATAGTGCCGGCACGCCGCCAACAAATCTTTGAGCGGATATTTTTTATTGATGGGCATCAACGCGTCGCGCTGTTCGTCGTTCGAAGCGTTCAGCGAGATGGCTAACTTCGGCCGCACCGTTTCCTGCGCCATGCGATCGATCCCGGGGACAATGCCGCTTGTCGAAAGAGTGACATGCTTCGGCGAAAGACCCACTCCTTCTGCGTCCAGCAAGATGCGCAGTGCCGCGAATGTATTTTCAAAATTCAGTAGCGGCTCACCTTGACCCATCAGCACGACATTGGTGCGCCCCGCTAAAGCATCTTCGCCAGGGAATTCTTCGATTGGCGCAACCTCGTCGCCCGCCTTTGCGCTACCCATCTCGACGAGCGGCAACAGCACTTGCGCCAGAATTTCTCCCGGCGTCAGGTTGCGGATCAGACCCAATTGCGCAGTCAGGCAAAACTGGCAATCCACGGCGCAGCCCGCTTGCGTGGAAATGCAAATGGTCTGCCGGCGCTCGCTGGGCATAAACACAGCCTCGACGGACGCGGATTTCATGCGGACTTCTTCTTCCGGCGCAGGCAGCCCGAACAGGTAACGCACGGAGCCGTCCGCGGAGGAGTATTTATGCTTCACCGAAGGAAGGGTGAGTTTCGCGTGGGAAGAAAGATTCTTGCGGAAGCCCGCGGGCAAGTTCGTCATGGCGGAGATGTTGAGGTTTCGCTCCGCATACAGAGCGTGGTAAAGCTGCGCGCCGCGATAGGCAGGCTCGCCCAGCGACGTGCAGTACGCCCGCAACTCTTCCTTGTTTTTGCCCAGCAGTTCCATCGCTACCATTCTCTCATCATCGAAGCGCGGTTGGAGAGGCCAGGGGGCGAGGGCGCCTCTGTCAGCCTGCAGGCCACCCAACGCGTTTTTCATCCTGCGCGAAGCCAAGCAAGGATCTCAACGCCAGCCAAGCACAAGCGTAGATCCGTGCACAGACTCTACGTTGAGATCCTTCGTCGCGAAAAGCGCTCCTCAGGACGACACCGCTTTCCGGGTATGGATTCTACGGAATGGCCGCGTATCTCCATGCAAATACGCTCCTTACAGTTTGCCCGGACAGACCCGACTCGGCTATCGCCACGCACTGCTTCGTGTGTAAGAATAGCGTATGGTCTCTAACGCGCGCGATATCCATCGTCACGCTTTACCGAACGGCCTGGTCGTGATTACCGAGACCATGCAGCACGTCCGCTCCGTTTCCGTGGGCATCTGGGTGCGCAACGGCTCCCGCCGCGAGGTCCAGTCAGAAAATGGCCTGGCACATTTCCTGGAACATATGGTGTTCAAAGGCACGGAGCGCCGCTCCGCCGAACACATTGCCCGCGAAATGGATTCCGTCGGCGGAATGCTGGACGCGTTTACCTCTAAGGAACAAATTTGCTTCAACGCCAAAGTGCTCGATGAACATCTCCCCATCGCGTTCGATGTTCTGGCCGACCTGGTGCTGCGCCCGAAACTCGACGGCGACGACGTGAAGAAAGAACGCCAGGTGGTGCTGGAAGAAATCAAGATGGATCTGGACAATCCGGAATATCTCCTGCACGACCTGTTCACGCGCGGATTCTGGCCGGACCATTCGCTGGGGCGGCCCATTCTGGGCACTCCGGAAACGGTGCGGAAATTCGACCGCGAAGCGTTGCGGAAGCGCTTCCAGAACTGGTTTGCGCCGGACCATATCGTGGTGACCGCGGCGGGAAATATCACGCACGAGCAAGTGCTGAGCCTGGTGGAAAAAGAATTCGGACACCTGCAGCCGCTGCAAACGACGGAAGAGGATCCTGTTCCGACCACGGCAGCGCCCATACATCTGGAAAGCAAACGCGATCTGGAACAAGTGCATTTGTGCATTGGCGTACCGTCGCTGCCAATTGCACATGAACGGCGCTTCGGAATCGCGGTGCTGAACAATCTGCTGGGCGGCGGCATGTCTTCGCGATTGTTTCAGAACATTCGAGAGAAGCAGGGGCTGGCGTATGCGGTGTTCAGCGAACTGACGCCGTATTCGGACACCGGCATGCTCAGCGTGTATGCGGGAACCGCGAAGGAAACCATTGGCCAGGTGCTGGACATGACTATCGCGGAATTTCGCGCAATGAAAGAATCGCCGGTGTCCGACGAAGAACTGTTGCGCGCGAAGAACCACCTAAAGGGCTCGCTGATGCTCTCGCTGGAATCGACCAGTTCGCGCATGTCTAACCTGGCGCGGCAGGAGCTGTATTTCCACCGCTTTTCTTCGCTCGACGAAATTCTTGCCTCCATCGAAGCGGTGTCTCGCGAAGAAGTACAAACGCTGGCGAAGGAATTCTTCCAACCAGAGCGCATCGCCGCGACGGTGCTGGGGCCGCTGAACGGCTTCACGGTCGATCGCGCGCGCCTGGCGTGCTGACCGAATTTGCCCGATCCCATGAAATGTAGAAACTGTTCCAAGGTTATACCGGACGGATTCACGGATTGCCCGTGGTGCGGCGCGAGCTCGTCAGCCGCTGCCAGCGCCCCTTCCCGCAATGTTGCCGGCATTGAACCTTTGCACTCGACTTCAGCCGCGCACGATCTCGTGATTGCGATGTCGATCGTATCTTCCGCGCTCCTGTTCGTCGTGCTGAATTATTTTGCGATGGTGCGCCGCGCGGGCATGCTGACCCTGGCCAATTCCGGATATTTTCTGGGCCGCTGCCTCGGATCGCTGCTTGTAGGTGCGCTCATTGTGTTGGCCTACCGCAGGATTCGCGGCGTCACGCTGCGCGGGCCGGTCCAGGCTTTGATCGTTTTGACGCTGGCGTCGCTCGTCACCCTTGGCACTCTGGCGATTCCCGCGCGCACACATATGGCGGGTATCGACGAGGCTACGATTCGACGCTATAGCGATGAAGCGAACAGCGGCCGGAATTTGCCGAAAATGCAGCCCGCGATTGCAACCAAGTGGGATCCCGCGGGGCGCGCGCTGCTGAAAGACATTGCTGCGCGGAACCAGCAGTATGTATCGGAAATTTCCGCACTCGATGAAACGGCCAAGCCGCTGTATACGCCGGAATCCTTTCGCGATGCCGCCACCATTCAGCAAACGATCGATCAGTTGCACGCACGCGTGGCCGTTGCCGATAAATACACGGACTGGCAGCCGATTTTTTCGAAAATGACGGACTATATCGCCACGGTGGACGCGAGCGAAGACGAAAAACGCAAGTTCCTGACGGGCTATGAAGCCACGCTGCCGAAGACGCTCGCCGCTTGCAAGGCCATCTCCGATAAAGAGCATGCCTGGTTGCAGGCTTCGCTCGATTTGTACCAGTTCACGCTGTCGAAAGATGGCGCGTACGTCTGGCATAATGACAATCTCGCGTTCGCAAAACACGCGGACTCCAACACCTTCCGCCAAAAATTCCTGAAAGCGAGAATGTTGAACACGGAATTTCTCAAGGCGTATTGGCAGGTGCGCCAGGCCGAAGAGGCGATGATGGCGCAACTCGGCCTCGGGCAGCAGTCTACTACCGCTAACCCATCGCAGGCGCAGCCGTAGCCCGGGAAAATTCACAACGTGCTGGGCGAAACCGTTGACGCGCTGTTCGCGCTCTGCCATCATCTTCGAAGTTTTAGTTGGGCATGGCTTTCCGGGAGAATTTCAATCGGGTTGCGCGTTTCCATTCTTGCGTCCGGCAGTTCGGGCAATCTGACGCTGCTCGAAACCGAACGCACCCGTATCCTTGTTGACGCCGGGTTGGGGAAACGCGAAACGCTGGCGCGACTGGCCGCCTGCGGCAGGGAAATCGATCGCCTCGACGCTGTCCTGATCACCCACGAACACACCGATCATTGCAATGGCTTGCCCCAAGTCCTCGGACTTTGGAAGACTCCGCTCTATGTGACCGAGCTGACCATGGACGCGTTGCAGCGCATCCTGCCAGACACATTTCGCAAGCGGCTGCAGCGCGCCGAATCGATTCAGGCGGGGCAACGCTTTGCGATTGGCGACATCGATGTACACGCCTTCGCCATTCCGCACGATGCTGCCGACCCCATCGGGTTTACGTTTCGCACCAACGGCACCAAGGTGGCCATCTGCACGGACCTCGGTTACATGCCGCAGCTCGTCAAAGTGCATTTGCGAGAAGTGGATTGCCTGATCCTGGAGTCGAACCACGATCTGGATATGCTGAAAGTGGGCCCCTATCCGTGGGTGGTGAAGCAGCGGGTGCTTTCCCGTACCGGCCACCTGTCGAACCACGCGGTCAGCGAATTTCTGTGCGATCCCGATGGGTTTGACTCTCGCGCGCAATATCTGGTGCTGGCGCACATCTCCGAAGAAAACAACAATCCCGACCTCGTGCGGTTGTCAGCGGAAGAAGCGCTGGGGCGGCGGCCGGCGGAAGCGGCGTTTATTGGCGAACTACTCGTGGCGTCGCAACACGTGCCCCTGAAGCCGCTGAATCTCTAAGAATCTTCTTTTCCGATTTCCTCTATTAATTCGTTTTATGCTGTGAATATGTTTTTTTCTGCGTTTTCCTGCGTGTGAACCCTTGACAATGCGTCCAGAAAGAGCAGAATCATTGACAAATCTTTTCAGACTGGGACGAGTGGCCTAGAGTCGGATGCTTTTGTCGAGGGAATCGGCTAATCGCTGATTTCATTTCATCTCCGCATTTGCCATTTCATCCTGTTTCAGAATCGTTCGAGGTTAATGGGGGCGATAATGCGGACGTGTACCCGTAAGCATTTCCTTTTTTCATTTTTCCTTTCATTTGTACTTTTAGTTTCGGGAGCCTGGGCGCAGATCGGCACCACCTCGCTGCGCGGCACCATTCTGGATAAGTCCGGCGCGGTTGTGGCCGGGGCCACGGTGAAATTGACCGCGGCGGAGTTGAGCGTGGAGCGCACGGTGGTGTCCACGGCCACGGGCGCGTACGAATTCCCGTCGCTGCCGCCTGGCACATATGCGTTGAGAGTGGAAGCCGGGGGGTTTCGCGCGCACGACCAGAAAAATATTCAACTCCTGGTGAACAATCCCGCGACCGTCAACGTGACGCTGGAAGTCGGCTCGACCACAGAAACCGTCGAAGTGTCCGCGATAGGGCAGACCCTGAACACTACGGATGCATCGATCGGCGTGGCGTTCGGCGAAAACCAGGTCAAGCAACTGCCGCTGGAAAGCCGCAACGTCGGCGACCTGCTGTCCCTGCAAGCCGGAGTGGTGTACACCGGAGACAACCCGGCGATCGACACCAACACGGATACGCGCAGCGGCGCGGTGAACGGCGCGCGAAGCGACCAGAGCAACGTGACGCTGGACGGCATCCCCGTGAATCCCAAGGGAGGATACGCGTTCCAGTCCGTATTGCCGGTAACGCTGGATTCCGTGGAGGAGTTTCGCGTAACCACCAGCAACGCCGAAGCGGATGAAGGCAGCGCCGGCGGAGCGCAGGTGGCCCTGGTCACCAAGAGCGGCACGAACAATTTTCACGGTTCGGCGTACGAGTACAATCGCAATTCGTTCGCCAGCGCGAACGATTATTTCCTGAAGTATTCGGAATTATCGAGCGGGCAACCCAACAAGCCGCAATTCCTGAACCGCAACATTTTTGGCGGCTCCATCGGCGGGCCGATCAAGAAGGACAGGCTGTTTATCTTTTTGAATTATGAAGCCTATCGCGACGCGGAGCAGCAAAGCGCGTTGCGCATTGTGCCCACGGCCGCTCTGCGCGACGGCGTGGTTCAGTACGCTTGCGATCCGTCCGTGACCTGCAACGGCAACACCGTTACTGGCTTGAGCGGCGCGTCCTACTCCTCGGGTCCCGGCAATTACGCACTTTCGCCCGCGCAGTTGACGGCCATGGATCAAAACGCCTTCGCCACGGAACCGAATCTCGTGAAGCCGTATACGGGATCCGTCGGGCCCAACCCCACCATGCTGTCCTACTTCAATAAGTATCCACTGCCGAATGATTTCAGCCAGGGCGACGGCCTGAACACCGCCGGCTACCGCTTTGCGGCGCCGACCAGCAACACCAAGAACTGGTATATCGCCAAGATGGATTACAACATCACTCGCGACGGCAAGCAGCGCGTATCCCTGACGGGAGCTCTGGCGAACCAGGACCAGGCGAACGCGCCATTTTTGCCTGGGCAAGCGCCGGAAACCAGCATCGTGAATTTCAATAAAGGGCTGATCGCCAATTATTCCTCGGTTTTGACCCCCACTATCGTGAACAACTTCCGCTACGGGTACATCCGGGAGAGCATCGGCACTATCGGCAACACCGACGTGCCGGTGAACGATATACGCGGCATCGACCAGGGAATTAATTATTCCAGCCAATTCCAACGGCCCATCAACAGCTTCTGGGACGATCTGACCTGGACGCACGGCAAGCACAGCTGGCAATTTGGGTTTCAGGCTTCGCTGATTCGCAACCCCAGCTCCAGCACCACCGGGTCGTTCAGCTACGGCTACATGAACGCTCAATGGTTGAATACTTCCGGCTTGGCGGGGCGGAGTTCGCCACTCAACCCGGATACTTATGGGTATCCGACCGTAGACTTCAACGGATTCGGGACGAACTATGACAACGCGGTGACCGCCCTGTTCGGCATGGACGTCGAAGTAAACGGTGTATACAACTACCAACGCGACGGATCGGCCCTGGCGCAGGGCGCGCCGGTGGTGCGTCACTATGCCGAAGACGGCTACGAAACGTATGCACAAGACACCTGGAAGGTGAAGCCGAACCTGACCTTGACGCTCGGCCTGCGCTACTCCCTGTTCTCTCCTCCTTGGGAAACAAAGGGACTGGAAGTGACGCCGACGGAAAGCCTGAACACCTGGTTCAACAATCGTGGCGTAGGCATGAACAATGGTGTGCCATCGATTGACGCTCCCCCGGTCGCGTTCAACTGGTCCGGCCCGGCGAATGGCGGCACCACCGGATATTACGGATGGGACTTCAAGAACCTGGGTCCGCGCGTGGCTTTCGCGTGGGCACCAGGTTACGATGACGGAATCCTGCACGACCTGTTCGGTTCCGGCGGCAAGACCAGCATTCGAGGCGGTTTCGGTATCGTCTATGACCGTATCGGAGAAGGCCTGCTGGATACTTTCGACCAAAATGGGGCCTTCGGACTATCCACGAGTATTCCCAACGCCGCCGCTTCAGAGACGGTTGGTTGCACACCGCGCGTCACCAGCATCAACGTCATCCCTACCACCGACAATTGTAACGTTGCGATCCTCACTCCCGCTCCGCCCGCGAATTATCCTCAGCCTTACCCCAGTAACCCGGCATTGGGCAGCGAAGCCATCACCTGGGGCCTGGACAGCCATATCAAGACGCCGTATTCGTACACGATTGACTTCTCCGTACAGCGAGAACTGAAGAGCGGATTTACGTTGCAGGTAGCGTATGTCGGAAGGCTGTCTCACCGCCTCCTGGCGCAGGAAGACCTGGCGATGCCGCTCGATCCCTACGATAAGAATGCAGGGATGGATTACTTCGCCGCAGCGACGGCGATGGCCAAACTCTATCGCAGCGGCGTGACCACCAACCAGATCGCGCAAAATCCGAACCTGGTGCCCAAAAACGTGCAGCAATATTGGACGGACATCACGCAGCCTGCACAGCCCGGTGCGCCTTATGCGCTTGGCGCGTATGGCTCCTGCGTGAATCCGTCACAGGCAGGTGCCGTCACCTCTACCATGAATCCAAGCGTGTTGGCGTTTGACCTGCTTTGCGCGAACAGCCTGAACGAATCTCTCTCCATCTACGAGATGGACACCGGCGGCGTGCCCAGCGCCGGTGGCACCACAAACTACTTTTACACTTTGGGGGGGTACACCGGCCCCAACGTGTTCTATAGTCCCCAATATTCTTCGCTATATGCGCTGCGAACCACCACCAACGCGAACTACAACGCGCTGGAAGTTACCCTGCAACACAAAATGGTTCACGGCGTTCAGTTTGACTTCAACTATACCTACGGAAAATCCATCGATATCGCCTCCGATGCGGAACGCGTCGGCCCGTGGGGCGGTTTGGGAGGAGCGGTCATCAATTCCTGGGATCCCTCCGCCGGCCGCGCTGCCTCTGATTTCGACCTGCGGCACCAGTTCAATACCAACTTCATTTGGGAAATGCCTTTCGGCCAAGGAAAGTGGATCGCCCACGACGTCAATAAGATTGGCGAAGCGTTCATCGGCGGATGGCAACTGTCCGGCTTGGTGCGCTGGACCAGCGGCTTCCCGGTCACCGTGGATAACGGCGGGCAATATCCCACCAACTACCAGCTGGAAGGTCATGCGGATCAGACTTGCGTGGTGAATACGGGAACGCACTTCACTGGCGCGGGTGGCAGCACTGGCGGAAACAGCTATCCCAACCTGTTTGCTAACGGTGTGAATGCAGCGAATTGCTTTAATTATGGCTTCCCCGGACAAACTGGAGACCGCAACAATCTTCGCGGGCCGGGCTTCTTCGGAGTGGACCTGGGGTTGGCGAAGCGCTGGAAAATGCCGTGGAGTGAAGGACAAAGCCTGCAGTTCCGTTGGGAAGTCTTCAACGTAACCAATTCCGTGCGGTTTGACGTACAGTCGGCCAATGGCTATGTGGGTGGCAGCCTGGCAAACGGCAACTCCTCCAACTTCGGAAACTTCAGCGGTACGCTGACCAATCCGCGCATCATGCAGTTTGCGTTGCGCTACGAATTCTAACTTCCGCGGTTCTTGCTTCAGAGGCAAACGGCTCCGGGGGGTAGGCGCTCCCGGGGCCTTTGCTTTTCAGCAGGGGCCGCTGCAACTTCCTTGACAAGGAAGGGGCTCCTGCTTAAGAATCCTTGCAATCCTAGAAGCTGAGAGTGGTCGAGGATGCGGAAGAGGGTTTTCCTCTGTGTCGCGGTCTATTCTGTGTGTGGCGATAAGCAGGGAACCCATGAAGGAGTGCTTGCTTTTTCCGCTCCTCAACGTGGTGTTTGCAAATTGCGACGGAGTGGCAAACAGGCCAACTAAACCGGGTGTGCCTTTAAGGGCAAACAACACGGCAAGAACCTGAAAAACAGGACTAGGGGAACCTTGTGAAATCTTCAAGTGGATCGAAGTGGCTGGCAATCTTTTTTGTGCTTATCCTTATCTTAATCTTTGGTTTGGCTGGTTCCTTGGCGTGCGCGCAAGACGCTACCGGCCGCATTATCGGGAATGTCACCGACCCCAGCGGTGGTGCGATCACCGGGGCCAAGGTAACGGTAACGAATACCGGAACCACAATCGCGCAGACCACCACCACGGACAGCAGCGGCTACTATCAGGTCCTGTCGCTGCCCATCGGCTACTATCAGGTGAAAGTGGAAGCGCAGGGATTTCGCCAAGAGCTATTCCAGCAGGAAAAATTGGAGATCAACCAATCGCTGCGCCTGGACGCCAAACTGGCAATCGGGCAAACCTCGGAAACGGTGGAAGTGACCAGCCAGGCCGCGAATGTCGAGACCGTCAGCGAAACCATTGGCAGCAGCGTTGAGGGCGAGACGATTCTGCGCGCGCCGCTGAACGGCCGCAACGTGCTCGATCTGGCCGCGCTGCAGCCCGGCGTCACCGAAACCAACGGAGATTCCACCGCGGCGGGAACCTACAGCATCGCCGGCGGCCGCAGCGACTCTGTGACGTACCTACTCGACGGAGGGCTGAACAACAACCTGCTGGACAATAGCGTGGTGTTGAATCCCAACCCGGATACGATTGCGGAATTCCGCATCCTGGAGAGCAACTACTCCGCGGAATATGGGCGTAACGGCGGCGGCATCATCAGCGTGGTGACGAAGTCCGGCACGAACGAGTGGCACGGAAGCGGCTTTGAATTTTTGCGCAACGATGCGTTTAACGCTAATCCGTTCTTTGATAAAAATGATCCGAGCAACCTGAGTCCCCGGCCGGTGCTGAAGAGGAATCAGTATGGCGGCACGTTCGGCGGGCCCATCACCATTCCGCATTTGGTGAACGGCAAAGATCGATTTTTCTTCTTTGTGGGTTATCAGGGGCAGAGGCTGTCGGCGCAGGCGAGCAGTGGAACGTTTCCGGTCTACACACCCGCGGAATTGCAAGGAGATTTTTCGGGTGGAAACTGCTCGAATCCGGACCCGGGTGTGGCGTCATTCCTGGAACCGACCTCTGTGAGCGGCGGCCTTGGCAATACCTATTTCCAGTCCAATCCTGCCTTAGCGGCATGTGCGATAATCGACCCCTCAAAAATCGACCCAATCGCGCAAAAATATATTGCCGCGGGCATGATTCCAACGAATCCGAGCGGCCAGGCGCAGTATTTTGCTCCGCTGACCAACAACAACAACGAACTGACCATGAAGTTCGATTTCCTGATCACGCAAACGGATAAAGTGACAGCGACCCTCGGAGGGTTCCGGAATCCGCAACTGCAACCGTTCCAATTCGCAACCGTTCCCGGCTTTCCCGACGCGATTCAAAACAACAACTATTACGGAAACGTAGCCTACAGCCACACGTTTTCGCCAAATTTGGTCAACGAGTTCCGGTTGTTCGTTCAGCGGAACAATTACAAGCAGGACACGCCCCAGGGCGCCAACACGGCCTACACGGCGTCCGCCTTGGGTATTGGAATCACGCCGGACAATCCAACCGGGCCGCCGAATCTGTATTTCGATAACGGCTTGTCCGTGGGCTACAGCGAACAGGGTCCCACATCGCTGATCAGCAACACATTCGGATTCATTGACAACGTGAGCTACATTCGCGGCCGGCACACGTGGAAGATGGGCGGGGGCATTTCGGCCTACCAGAACAACACGCTGTACGACTACTACGTCAACGGTGAATTCGATTTTTACAGCACCGCGTCCGGGAATTCGCTGGCGGATTTCCTGATGGGTCTTCCGACGGACTTGATCCAGTATCCGCAGGCGCCGTCCAATATTCGCAGCAAGTCCTACTACGGATTTCTGCAGGACGAGTGGCGTCTGACGAAGAAGTTCACGCTGAATCTGGGAATCCGCTACGAATACAATTCGCCGAAGGAAGACACCGAAGGCCGAACATTCTCCGTTATTCCCGGAGTGACTACGCCATCGACCGTGTTCCCCAACGCTCCTATCGGCATGCTGTTTCCCGGCGATCCCGGTGCCCCGCGCGGCGTGAATTTCCCGGACACAAAAAACTGGGCGCCACGTTTCGGCTTTGCGTGGGATCCCAAGGGAGACGGCAAGACCAGTATTCGCGGAGGGTTCGGCATTTTCTACGACATACTGAAGGGCGAAGACAACTTGCAGTTTAACGGCCAGCCTCCGTTTTTCTCCTCCGGCTATGTGGGCTATGCGGTGACAGGCAGTGGGCTCCCCACGTTTACGACTTCCGGTCCGAACTACATTGAGAACCCGTACCCGAACAATTATCCAAACCCGGAAGTGAATCCGTTCCCGTCGAAGCCGCCCAATCACGACTTAAACTTCCTTGATTCGGGATTCCTGCCGATCAACAACGCGGGTTCTGTATATATCGTCGACCCGCACCTGAAGACGCCATACACCTATCAGTACAACTTGAGCTTGCAGCGGGAGATCGCGCCGTCGACTGTTTTAGAGGCGAGCTATGTCGGCAACGATTCTCATGGGCTCACTTCCTTGCAGGACATCAACCCATTTACGCTGGGCACCACGGACCGCATGCTCAATTTGACGCCCGGCAATTCTTCTTGCGTGGATTACGGCGAAAACTCGACCTCCGGTGTGGACCCGAGCGCAACCTGCAGCTATGCGGACCTGCCAGAATTCAGGAACGTCGCCAACGCGGTGTACAACAGCTTGCAGGTGAGCGTCACCAAACAGATCACCAATTCGCCGATTGGCCGCACCTATTTCACCGCTGCGTATACTTACGGCCACAGCATCGACGATGCATCCGGATTCCGGCAACGCAATTCCAGCGTGCCCACGTACGATCCCAGTGCGTTCCGCGCTTCCAGCGATCAGGATATTCGCCATCGCATCACCATCAGCGGTGGATGGGATCTGCCGTTTGACCAGATGTGGGCTTCCGGGCCAAAGCGTTTGACGCATGGTTGGAGCCTGTTCCCCATCTTTACCTGGCACACGGGCTTGCCGTATGACGTTTTCGCGAACTTGCCGGAAAAATATGTTCCCAACGCGGAAGGACCATCGGGCGCAGGCGATCCTTATAACGTCCACGCCAACGTCGTGGGGAAAGTTGTGACTCAATACAGCCCGGGCACCGCTCAGACGCTGACGAACCCAAACACCGGAACCTCAAGCGCTGGCAATTATTTGTTCAATCCCGCCAGTTTGAGCAACGCGCAATGCGGCGATACAAATGATCCCTTCCCCTGCACGCCGGGACCGACGGTTTTGCCCGCGGATTCCCAGGTAGTGGCAAATCCAGCGCTGGCCACCTACGGCACATTGCCGCGCAATTTCCTGCGCGGACCGAGCTACATCAATCTGGATATGGCCCTCTCCAAGACCACGGCGATTACGGAACACGTGAACCTCGAATTTCGCGCGGAGTTTTTCAACATTGCCAACCATGCGAACTTCCTGAATCCCAACGTGGTCAATAGCTACCAGGGCTTCCTTACCGGAAGCGGATCGGGCACGAACCCGAACAGCAACTTGTTCGGGCAGATCACTTCCACCTACGACCCGCGCATCATCCAGTTGGCGCTGCGGCTTTCGTTCTAACCTGTTTCCCATTCTTCTGCCGGGAGGCGAGAGTCTCCCGGCATTTTGTTCACGCGCTGCAAATCGTTAGTACTACGCGCATTATCGGCTGCCGAATCGCCGGTTGACTCGCGCGGATTTTTCCTCTATTTTGAAAAGACCTTGGTAGAGGTGCGGAGGCCATGAGTAGCCGAGCTTGTTTTCCGATTCGCATCGGGAGCTTGGTGAAAGGGGTCCGGCTCAGGAGCCAGGTCAGCGAAAGGATGCTGATCGCCGCCGAAATCGCAACGATGGCTGAACGCGTTGCGGTTGGGGTTCCGGTCTAAGGCCGGTTCACTGTCATCCCCGAAGCCTGGCTTCGGGATGGAGCGCTATCGAGAGGCAGCAGACTGTGTGTTCCGTCACAGGCCTACCTTTCGCTTCCGCTTCCCTCAAATCCCTTCCAAGGCTGAAAAACTATGGACTGCTTCGCTCTAACACGCGCGCTCGTCGACCTGGATTCCACCACCGGGCAGGAAAAACCGGTCGTGGATTATTTATTCGCCCAGCTTGGCGCGATTGCGGGGCAACAGAATGGCCGCCTGGAACGGATGAGCGCGGCGCCCGATCGCGACAATCTGCTGCTTACCTTTGGAGAACCGACGGTCACGTTGTCGACGCACATGGACACAGTTCCGCCATACTTTTCTTCAAGTGAAGATGGCACGTACATTCGCGGGCGGGGCGCTTGTGATGCCAAGGGAATTATTGCGGCGATGATGGCTGCGGCGGAATCGCTGCTGGAGGCAGCTACGCGGAATTTTGCGTTGCTTTTTGTTGTGGGAGAAGAGCGGGACAGTGCAGGGGCGAAAGCGGCGGCAGCCTCGCCGCGAGGCTCGCGGTTCCTGATCAATGGCGAGCCTACACAGAACCAGTTGGCGCTCGGCTCCAAGGGTGCGTTGCGCTACGAAATTGTGGCGAAGGGGAAATTGGCGCATTCGGCATACCCGGAACTGGGGCATTCGGCGATTCATTCGCTGCTCGATGCGCTGCGGGAAATTCGCGCCATTCCTTTGCCGAACGATCCGATATTGGGGCAATCCACACTGAACGTAGGAACGATTCAGGGCGGACGTGCGCCGAACGTTGTGGCGGACGCGGCTAAGGCGGAAATCATGTTTCGCCTGGTGGGAGGCGCGGAGCCGTTACGCGCCGCTGTGGCGAAGGCGGCAGAGCAGCATCGCGTGGAAGCGCGTGAAGTTCTGCACTGCTCGGCGGTGCATCTTGGCGCAGTGGAAGGATTGCCGACGACGGTGGTGGCGTTTACCTCGGACATTCCCGCTTTCAACGGAACCTGGGGCCAGCCATTTCTGGTGGGCCCGGGAAGCATTCACGACGCGCACACTTCCGAGGAGCGCATCGATAAAAAGCAATTGAGCGATGCCGTGGGAATTTATGTGCGGATGGTGCGGCAACTCCTGGCCGCGGGAGAAGCCACGTGATGAGTATCCCGTTGGCCATTGTCGGTTGCGGGAAGATGGGCCGCCTGGTGGAGCAACTGGCGCCGGACTATGGATTCGAAGTTTGCGCGAAATTCGCGCGGGGCAATATGGGTTCGCTGTCTCGCGCAACGCTGCGCGGAGCGGCCGTGGCCATTGAATTCACCACTCCGGCCGCGGCTGTAGAGAATCTGCAGCGGCTGGCGGGTTTGGGCGTCAACACCGTGTGCGGCACCACGGGGTGGTACGAACAGCTGCCGCAAATACGCGAAACCGTTGCCAGCGCGGACTCTGGCCTGGTGTTTGGCGCGAATTTTTCTGTGGGCGTGAATCTCTTCTATGAAATTGTGGCGCGGGTCGCGGCTTTGTTCGCCCAGCATCCGGAATATGAAGCGTGGGGCTGGGAGATTCACCACTCCGCCAAGAAAGATGCGCTTTCGGGCACGATGAAAAGGCTTGCCACGGAAATGCGCGAAGCCGGGTTCAGCGGGTCTTTGACGCTCAGCTCGAATCGTGCCGGCGCCCACATCGGCACACACGAGATTGGATTTGATTCCGTCGCCGACACGATCACGCTGCGGCACACGGCGCGAAGCCGCGAAGGATATGCGCGCGGAGCGTTACAGGCGGCGCGCTGGATCGGCGGGAAAAAAGGCGTGTTCGAGTTTCGGGAAATTGTAGAGGAATTGCAATCGTCGGTGACGGCAAAGGGATAAGTCGCGGAAGGTACGAAAGCCACGCCGTCTGAATTGGATTTGGAACGTTGAATTTGGGAAACATCGGTAAAGAGGCGAAGGAGCAACACATGTTTACAGGAACAGGAACGGCACTTGTCACACCATTTCGGCGGGATAGTTCGTTGGATGAATCCGCGCTGCGATCGCTCGTGAAGCGGCAGATCGACGCGGGCATTGACTTCCTGGTTCCTTGCGGCACAACCGGTGAGAGCCCAACGCTGAGCGAAGAAGAGCACCGCCGCGTCGTGGAAATTACCGTGGAGCTGGCGAAGGGCAAAGTGCCGGTGCTGGCGGGCGCGGGCGGATACAACACCTGCGAAGTGATCGAGCGAGCGCGCGAATTGGCGAGGCTGGACGCCAGCGGCATCCTTTCCGTTACTCCTTATTACAACAAGCCGACGCAGGACGGTTTGTATCAACATTTTAAAGCCATTGCCGAAGCGGTCGATCTGCCGATTATTCTGTACAGCGTGCAGGGGCGCACGGGGGTGAACATCGAACCGGCAACCGTCGCGCGACTGGCGCAAATTCCCAACATCGTGGGAATCAAGGAAGCTTCTGGAAATGTCGGGCAGATGGCCGCGATCCTGAATTGCGTGCCGGAAGAATTTTTGGTGCTTTCGGGCGACGACGCGCTCACGCTGCCGCTGCTGGCAATTGGAGGACGCGGCGTGGTCTCTGTAGCGTCGAACGAAATCCCGGCGGAGATGAAGCGGCTGACGCAACTGGCGCTGGCAGGAGACTTTGCCGGCGCGCGCGAGATTCACCGGCGGTATCATCCCTTGATGGAAGTTAATTTCGTGGAATCGAATCCAATCCCGGTGAAAGCGGCGATGGCGGAAATGGGATTGCTAGAGCCGTGCTGGCGCTTGCCACTGGTGCCGCCGAAGGCGGAGAATCGTGCGAAGATTCATGGCGTGCTGGAATCACTGAGGCTGCTTGAGAGAGCGCATGCTGCAATCTCAAATTGAGGGCTTGTTCGAGGCGCCGCCGGCGTCATTTCGCGAAGAGCACTTTGAGCTGTTCAAATCCTTCAAAACTGCATTGAATCGCGGGGAAATCCGCGCCGCGGAACCGGATGCAGCGGCTTCCACCGGATGGCGGACGAACGCCTGGGTGAAGAAGGGGATTCTGCTCGGGTTTCGCATGGGTGCCGTCGTAGACATGTCCATCGACGCGCGGCGGCAACCGTTTTTTGATAAATCCACGTATCCCTTGCGCGCGATCTCGCTGGCCGATGGCGTGCGCATCGTGCCCGGCGGTTCCAGTATTCGAGATGGCGCGTATATCGGGCGTGGCGTGGTGTGCATGCCGCCGATGTTCGTGAATGTGGGTGCGTATGTCGGCGAAGGAACGATGATCGATTCGCACGCGCTGGTGGGATCGTGCGCGCAGGTCGGCAGCGATTGCCATCTTTCGGCGGCGGCGCAAATTGGCGGAGTGCTTGAGCCGGTGGGTGCGCTGCCAGTGATTATCGAGAATGAAGTGATCATTGGCGGAAATTCCGGCGTGTATGAAGGCACGATCGTGAAGGAAGGCGCGGTGCTGGGCACGGGCACGATCCTGAACCGCTCGATTCCAGTGTACGACCTGGTGCGCGCTGCCGTTTATTCCGCGAAAGACGATCAGCCGCTGATGATTCCGGAAGGAGCGGTGGTGGTGCCGGGCTCCCGCGCGGTGACGAATCCCGTGGGCGCGAAGTGGGGACTATCACTGCAATGCGCGGTAATCGTGAAATACCGCGACGAAAAAACCGGCACGCGCGTGCAGCTTGAGGATTTGCTGAGGTAAGAGTGTCCCCGCTCTTTATCAGGTGCGCTTGCCTTCGGTGAAGCGCAGCGTGACGTTGACCAGGCGCTGGGCTTCGTTGATGCTGGTGGCGGGCTGAGGGCTGACGTCCGCGTAACCCTTTGCGTGATACAGGTCCGTCGATTTTTCTATTCCGGCACGGATTTCGCTTACTTTAAAAAGGTCGCCGGTCTTCAAATGAAATTGCTCGCGCAGAGTTTCTGCCGGGATGCTCAGTGGATGATTCGGCTCGCTGCTCTGGATGGTGAACGTTCCAAGCCGGTATTGCGCGCCCGGAGTAACTGACGCGGTTAAAAGGACCTGCTGCCTGCCTTCGGAATCCTGACCAACAATCTTAAATCGCGAGGGATCAACGACAACTTTGAAGTAGCCGCGATCCTGAAAGTCTTTGCGGATTCCCGATGCCGTCACGTCATCCGTCAATTCCTTGACGTCGCCGTATTCGTGATTCTTCCATGTATTGAGGATCCTAGCCTGCACGGCATCCCGGTCCGGAATGTTGCCTCCGATTCTGAGCTCAGCTAAGACGACTTTTGTAACGGTTTGGCTACGCGCACTGGAATTCGATTGGACTGGAGTCGATGTAGCACCAACAGCGGCTGTCGGAGCGGGCTTTTCCGCGCTGTCGACAACGAGAACTTCGACGGGGCTTTCTTGCGGTTCGAGTTTCAGGCCCACCTGCTGCTCGAGTGCTTCGAAAATTTGCGCGTTGGGCGAGGCGGACGAGGAATCGGGTGTCCAATCCAGAGTGAAGTCGTAATTGCCCGCGAGGCCGGTCTTGTCCAAAATCGGGCGCCCTAGTTGCTTCCCAGAGAGCGACCTTACCAGGAATGCGACAGGAATTCCCTGCCCAACCAGTTCACCCATTTTGGGGGCCCAGACTCCGCCCGGGCCAAGCGGCTTGCCCCCAACACCTTTCATTCCATTGGGGTAAGTATCGCCGGGCTTGGCGGGTTGAATCTTAGACCCACTTTGAGAAACTACCAGCGCATAAACCGGCATAGTCCGAGTTTCGCGGTGAGTGGCGAGCTTGAAACGGTCCACCAGGAGCGCCTGTACCATGGTTCTCATCTCTTCCACTTGCTGAGCGTTGCTGAGCCCTTGACGCTTGTCCACTTCCGCGCTGTTCAGTTTCGCCTCGATATCATATTTATCCGCATTGAGCCAATCCGGGCCTCCCACAATCTGGTCGTCCTGGACTTGATAAGCGAGTGTGATCAGCCTGCCCAGGGAAAAGTTGGTTGCCATAAAGCGGTCTACTTTGAACTGAACCGCCTGCATCGGCCTGCCATGCGCGATAAATCCGCCCATCGGCTCGCCGTTTGTGTTTGGTTGAAGGTAAACGGACTCGAAGGTGGCGGAGCCAGCATTTGGTGAATGCGCCTGAGTTAGCGTGGGATGCAGCAGGCCGAACGCGATTGGAATGGCGAGGGTGAGGATGGCAGCGGAACTGAGCAGCAGCTTGCGCGCGAAATCAAGATTGCGTGGGGTGTGATGCAGCATGATGACCTCGATTCTTTTCTTAAGATTGGAGCCGGTTACGCCCGCGGCGCAGAGAAGAGGGGATTCCAGATAAAATTCGCAGATTTTCAGGATACTTTCAGCGTAGGTTTGCGGATCGCTGCCAAGCCGAAGCACTTCTTCGTCGCAGGCGCGCTCGCGTTCGTCGACCAGGCGCGCGCCGAGCCACCAGACCAGCGGATGAAACCAGAACACGCTTTCGACCAGCATGTGAACCGCGGCGTCCAGATTATCGCGGCGACGCGCGTGGCAAAGTTCGTGAGCGAGAATGGCTTCGAGTTCCGGATCGTTCAGTCGTTCAGAAATGCCGGAGGGCAGAAGCAGTGTCGGCCGGAAGATGCCAAGAATGCCTGGCTCCAGAGTGGATTTGGAGAGCAGCAGACGGATCGGGAGATTCGCCGCGTGTTTTTGCAGGCGGCGCAAGGCGTCGAATTCCCGGCCTGACTCGGTCGGCTGAACGCCACGCGTCGCCGCAACCATACGCCGCGCGCGCGACCACCAGTAAAACAACACGGCCACAAAACCGCAAAACCAAACGAGAAGAAGAATCAATGGCAAAGCGCGGGTGGCCACAGCGAGCACGCTCGCCGTTGCAGAGGCCACGTGGTGGGTGGGTCTGCCGGAGGCAAATGGCTGGCCGAAGCCTTCCATCATTAACAGAATTTCCGGAGACGGGGTTGCGGAAGGGTTCGACCAGCTTAATTGCCTTCCGATGGCGACGAGCACGGAAAAAGGAATCAGGAATTTAACGGACGAGAGAAGCCAAAGGCAATAGCGGGTGTTGGCGTGATTCGTTTTCAGAAAAAGGGTGAGAAGTCCGGCGACAGCGGCGAAAAAAGTGGATTGCCACAGGTGGTTTGCGAAGGGCGCCCCGATGGACGCCCACCAGGGGTAGGGAACTGCCGTCAGGAGGAGCGGGCTCATTTTGATTTCTCCGTTCTTGACAGGCCGCGCAACGCTTTTTCCGCCTGCTTGACATCTTCGAGGGTGAGCCTGCCGGATTCGACCAGGTGGGCCATGACCGGCTGCGTGCGGCCCCCGAACAGGCTGAGGAGTTCGTCGATCAAACGGCCTTGTGCGGCGTGGCGGGTGATGACCGCTTCGAAAATGTGCGCATTGCTGATTTTCTTGACGCGCCGTAGGACCTTCTTGCGCTCCATGCGATAGACGGTGGTTTGCACGGTGGTGTAGGCCGGGCGAACGCGCTCGGGGAAAGCTTCCTGGATTTCGCGGATGGAGGACATGCCGTGAGTCCAGAGTGCGTCCATGATTTGCAGTTCGAGTTTGCTGAGTTTGGGGAGGCTCATTGGTTGTTGTTTGACCTGCGTTTTATCTACTACAAGCGTATGTGAAGCTACTACTGCAGTATTTACTTGTCAAGAGTGATGTTTGGGGGCGATCCGAGCGTGCGTTAATACACGAAGATTGAGATCCTTCGTCGCAAGAAGCGCTCCTCAGGACGACAGATGTTCGCAGCGTGAGGATGGGGACGTTGCATGCCAAAGGGCTCGCGGACTCGCCAGGGGCACGGGAGCCTTGAACTATTCGGCTAGGATTTTTTCGAAGAAGGCTACGGCGCGGGGATCTTCCGATTGGCCCAGCCAGAACATGGCTTGCTTGCGGACTTCGGGATTTTTGTTGGATTGCGCGACCTGGATGAGCTTCGGAATGCCTTCGTCTTTTGGCATTTGGCTTAGAGCGAAGACAGCTTTCTTTTTCACTTCGGTGTCGGGATCGTCCTGAATCGCAGCAGTAATCGTGGACGCGGCTTTTTGTCCGGCCTTTTGCGCGAGCCAGAAAAGGGCCTGGCCGCGAACGCGCGCATCGGAATCGTCTTTCGCCATATGGATGATGTCGTCGACGGCACCAGGTTCGTGGCTGACGAATAGCGCGAAGGAAACTTTGGCTCGCACGTCGGGACTGGGATCGTCTTGCGCCATTTTCTCCAGAAGAACCAGGCCAGACTTGCCCCGAGCTGCGCCGAGCCAGAAAGAAGCTTTGTCTCGCAGCCAGACCGGCTGATCTGGCGTGACAAAAGAAGTGAGCACGCGATCCGCCGATGGGTCGGCATGGTGTGCAATGGCCGCGAGCGACTGTTCCACGAGGTTGTCGCCATCGCCAGGGTGATCTTTGCGGACTGCGTAAGCTGTGAGCAAGCCAACGCTTTCATCCGGTCGGACGCCCGTGAGCCAGACGACGCGAAGGCCGCCGGCATCCATGGTGCAGTTCGAGGAAGCCATGCGGATGCGCATCACCTGTTTCTGGTCGACGCGCAGCAGGACCGTGAGTTGTGGCGAGCCTTCAAGTTTCACGGTCGTGTTCTGGCCTTTCTCGACAGAAAAAGTGTCTTGCTGCTTTTCCAGCGTGCAGGTCCGGCAGACTTCTGCCTCGCCGTTGCCGCGGTAATTGCCGCAACAATTCGACTCGTTCGAAGGAACCGCTGGAACTTCGTAAGCGATCCATGTGGGTTGCGGAGATCCCGCCGAGATCTGGGCAACTTCGTTTTGCAATCCTTGCCCCACTGCGTGAGTTTCCAGTTTCGCGTTAACGAATTGCGACTGATCCGCGTGAGCGGCGGAGATTATGCAAAAGCTCGAGCAAATTACGCCAAGAATCAGAAATCGGCGCACGCTCATTGCGTTTCTTGTTCTCACGGCTGACCTCACTTTTGTAACAGTTCCATCAGGTATTCGTTGCCTTCCTTGGAATTCATGAGAGACAATTTGCTGACCGCGACTTTCTTGAGCTCGGGATCTTTTTCGGTTTTCGCGACAGCCACGAGCGCGGCGGCATTTCCACCGAGGAAATACGCATTCATGATTTCTTCTTTCACGCCTCGGTCCGTTTCCGTCGCATAGATAGCCTGCAACGACGGATCCTTGGCACCCATCAGGCCAAGGCTGCGAATCGCTGCCTTGCGCAGTTCGGGATTTTTCTCGGACAGCGCCAATTCGGACAAGCGGGCAGAATCGCCGGAAAGGAACAGCGCCTGCAGGATTTCCTTTTTCGTGTCCGTGGAAGTTTCGGACCGATAGAGGCTCTGCAAATCAGCCTTGTCGCCCATCATTCCCAGTTGACGAATCGCGTCGCGTCTCAGAGATTCGTTGGTTTCTTTCTGGGCGAGGGCAAGAACCTGCTCCTGATTGTTGGACATCATGTAACTGCGCAGCACGGCGTGCTTCACATCGATATCGGAAGTGCCGGAATAAATTTCGCTCAACAATTTGCCAGAATTCTTACCGCCGGTCATGCCGAGATATTCGACGGCCTTGCGCTGCAGTTCAGGATTGCTTTGACCTCGCGCAATGGTGGCCAGCATTTCCTGAGCTTGCGGCGAGCCGCTTTGCACCAGCAGGAAGAGCGCCTTCGATTTGTCCTTGGGATTCGCGGACCCGGCCAAATATTTCTGGAGCAGCGGAATGCCCCTGGACGGATCGTTGTTCATGATGCCCTGAAGCGCGAGGATTTTCAGGTCATCGTCACTTTGCGAATCAGGATTGACGGGATGGCCGGTGCCTTGGCGCATCTCGATTTCTAAGGCTTCGGCGTCTTTCTTCCAGCGGCTTTGCGGGAAGCGCTTCTTCAGGTCGGCGATGGACGCCATGGCGTCATCGCGCTTTCCCATTTTGTTATCCGCGTAGGCCTTCCAATAAAGGGCGGCGTCTGTTTGCGGTCCGGCCAATTGCGCCAGTTCGCTGAACTTTTTGGCGGCGTCGCCATAGTCGCCTTCGTCGAGGTACCCGCGACCGTCGTCATACAGCTCCTGCATGTGGTCGAGATGATCCTGTTCCTCGTCTTTTTTCTCCTGTTCGCGGTCAGCAAGCTCCTGTGCGCGATCGTTTTTTTCCTGTTCCCGATCGCTTTGCGCTGTGTCTTGCTGGAATTTTAGAGGCTGCTCCGAGGATTGGCCCTGCCGCCATCCGCGGGCACCAAGCATTACGGGGCTTGCCAGGAACAGCCCGCCCACCACAAGAGATACAGCCAGCGTTTTCGCGCCGGATTTCTGCTGTTTGTTCATTTTCACCGAGCCTCCAAAACTTTTGCGGACGGTCATATCTTGTTCCTTTCGGTCACGGCGGAATCGCTTTGCGGCGGCGCCACGGTGTTTTCTCGCTTCTGGTGCAATTCCTGACTGACCACCCGAACTTTCAACAGGATTCCTTTGGCCGCGATGCGTTTCTGGATGGCTTCAAACTGCGCGGGCGTGACCTCATCCGGACTGTTGGCGACGTCCAGAAGCACGCGCTCGAGTTCGTCGAGCGTGTTGGCCATTAGCTTGTCTCCATGGCGCAGCGCGGTCTGCCGATACATGCGATTTTCCTCGAGCAGATCTTCTGCGCGTTTTTGTTCGGAAGAAATATTCATGAGCTTCTGGCCCTTTTCGGGTTCAGCATTGGCCAGCTCCATCAGGATCATCTCAGAGCGGCCCAGGTGATCGCCGACGGCAACGACCAGAACGCGTTCTCGAACCTTTCCTGCGTCCGCGATATTTCCGGCCGGCCCGGGGCCTTTTGTGGATCGTCCGATAAAGAAAGCAAGAATGACCAGCGCGGCCATCGCGCCAAAGGCCAGCATGCGGCGCGGCTCAAAAAAAGATTCCCACCACGGCGAACGCTTTTCCGCCAGCCGCGGAGAGATTTGCCGCCAGACGCGTTGCGCAAAGTCTTCGCCGGGGTCACGAATGGGCACGGCGTCCAGCGTGGCAAAAAAGGCGTCGAGCCGGTCCATTTCGCGGCGGCATTCGGCGCACTGGTTCAGATGTGCGATAAACGCCTCTCGGCCGCGACTTTCGCCGTCGCGATAAGCCACCAATTGTTCTTCGGTCATATGAGTCATGATTCCGTTCCCATCGAGCGAGCCGTGCCTCGCAGCTCCATAAAAGGTTCGAGAGCTTTGCGGAGTTTGGAGACGGCGCGAAAAACCGTGTTCTTTGTCGCGTTCGAATTTGACTTGAGCACCGCAGCAATTTCTTCGATGGCACAGCCTTCCCAGTGGCGCATCACGATGGCGGTGCGTTCGGCGGGGGTGAGCTCAGCAAGGGCTTGCTGCATTTTCACGGCAAGTTCGGCGCTGCCTGCCAGGCGCTCGGGGGAGGCGGAGGGATCCGGGACCAAGGCCATCGTCTCGACTTCCGCCCCATCCTCGCTCCGCCGGATTGGGCTGGCCTGGCGCGCTTCCTCAACGTTGCGCTGGCGGATCCGGTCGATGGCGTAATTCGCGGCGATGCGATAGACCCAGGTGCCAAAATTCGAATTACCGGCGAATTGGGAAAGCTTCTGATAGCCCCGCAGAAACGCTTCTTGCACAACTTCCTCCGCGTCGTGAGAATTGCCCGTCATGCGATACGCCAGACGGTAGATATAGAGGCTGTAGCGGTCGACGAGCACACGATAGACCTGACGATCGCCAGCCAGCGTACGTTCGACGGCCACGGCGTCGGGGATCCCTTCGGACTCAGCCCGCTCGATGCTCACCCTCATTCTCAACATTAGACAGGATTGGGTCCTCGCGGTTAGGCCGCCGTGCCAGGGTCCTTATCGCTCCTTTGGCCTGAAATACCGTATCATTACAAAGGGTTTTCGGAGGGAGAGGGCGAAGTGATTCCACGTTACACGCGAAACGAGATGGGCCGGGTCTGGAGCGAAACCAACCGCTTTCAAAAGTGGCTGGAGGTGGAGCTTGCGGCGTCGGAAACGCTAGCGGAGGCGGGCCTGGTTCCCAAAGATGCTGTCGCACTGATGAAAGCGCGGGCGACTGTGGACGTGGCGCGGATCAATGAAATTGAAGAGCGCGTGAAGCATGACGTGATCGCGTTTACGATGGCCGTAGGTGAGTCCATCAAAAGCCCCTCAGCGGCGCGCTGGCTGCACTATGGGATGACGTCGAACGACGTGGTGGATACGGCACAGGCGTTGCTCTTGCGCGATGCGTCGCGCCTCATCGAACGCGACCTGATTCTGTTCGGCGAGGTGCTGGATCTACGCGCGCACGAATTTCAGCACACGCCCCAGATTGGCCGGACGCACGGGATCCATGCGGAGCCGATTACGTTTGGGCTGAAGATCGCCAACTGGTTTGCGGAAAACCAGCGCAACATCGAGCGGTTTCGCGAGGCCACCCGGGGCATCGCGTTTGGCAAGATTTCCGGCGCGGTGGGGAATGCGGCTCATCTTGGCCCGGAAATTGAAGAGAAGATTTGCAAGCGGCTGGGCTTGCAGGTGACGCCGGTGGCTTCGCAGGTGATCCAGCGGGACCGGCATGCGTATTATGTGGGCGCGCTGGCGTTGATCGCCGCCACGCTCGAGAAAATTTCCATGGAAATCCGGCATTTGCAGCGGACCGAGGTGCGCGAGGCCGAAGAACACTTCAGTGGGGAACAGCGCGGCAGTTCGGCGATGCCGCACAAGCGCAACCCGGTGACCGCGGAGCAGATCAGCGGGCTGGCGCGTGTGGTACGCGGCAACATGATTCCGGCGTATGAAAATGTGGCGTTGTGGCATGAGCGGGACATCTCGCACTCGTCGGTGGAACGGATAATTCTGCCGGACTCGACCATCCTTGTGGACTACATGCTGTCGAAGATGACCGCGCTGGTCAGCCAGATGCGTGTGTTTCCCCAACGCATGCTGCGCAATCTGGAATCGACGCATGGGCTGGTGTACTCCGGGCAGTTGCTGCAAGACCTGGTGGGAAAGGGCATGCCGCGCGACGACGCGTACAAAGCCGTGCAGGAAAACGCCATGGCTGCGTGGGAAGCGGAGACGAGTTTCCGGGAACGCGTGGAGAAAGATGCGCGAATTGCGAAATATCTGAGCCCGAAAGAATTGGAAAACACGTTTGATTTGAACCGCCAGTTGCGCAATGTGGACAAATTGTTCGAGCGTGTGTTTGGCGCACATCCCGCAGGCGAACGCGGTGTAGCGGCATTGTAACGCCGGCTTTTATGACAGCGCGCGGTAGCCATACCTCGCTGCATGATTCGCGCCTCCGAGCGCGCCCAAACGCGTTGTTATCCTGAGGAGCGTTTTTTGCGACGAAAGATCTCAACGTAAACTTCAAGCACAGCGTCAAAGACGCTGGCATAAAAGCCAGCGCTACACGACAACACTCAGAAACACTCGGCTGCGGAGGCGGAAATCAGTCGACGCGCTGCACGTACCGCGCTTCGGAAGTGTCCACACGAATTTTATCACCTTCATTCACGAACGGCGGAACGTTGACGACTAATCCAGTCTCCAGCGTGGCCGGCTTCATCACGGAACTGGCCGTGGCTTTCTGGAGCGTGGGCTCAGTCTGCGTGACCTTCAGGTCCATGGTGTCCGGCAGGCTGACGCCGATGGCCTTTTCGTCATGGAATTCGATTTTCACGATGGTGTTGGGGATCAGGTAGTAAACGGTTTCGCCCAGTTCCTCGCTGTTCATCTGCATCTGTTCGTAGGTTTCCGTGTTCATGAAATGGAAAGAGTCGCCCTCTTTGTACAGGTACTCGAATTCGATTTCGTCCAGGATGGCGCGATCGACAAATTCCTCCGCGCGGAAGCGGTAATCGATAATGGCGCCGGTGCGCAGGTTCTTCATGCGTGTCTGCATGGAACCGCGCTTGTTGCCGGGGGTGCGGTGCTCGGTGCTGTGGATGGTGAAAAGATCGCCTTCATGCTGGATGACCATGCCGGGGCGAAGTTGTGTGGCTTTCACGCTGCTGCTCATAGATTCGCGCGGCCGAAGAACGGCCGTAAACTCCCTGTAGAAATTGGAATCGGTTCGGAAATTCCAGACGACGGCCCGATGGAGCGACGCGTGGAATGACACGAGGCACGCAGGGAGAAACAGCGCTCCCGGCGCAGAAATTCAGTATAAGCGGTGCGCAGGGGAAGGGTCAATCGCGCACGGTGTATAGGTATAGGCGGGGCAAAAGTGATACACCCTGCCCACAAACACGTCGATTACGGCTATCTGGCTTTACGGCGATACGCTTTGTCGAGTTTTCGGTGAAGAGCCCGATCAGAAGGTTGGTGAAACCGCGCTGCTCACCTTTTTCCGTTTCGGTCACAAGTGAATTGATGGCGAGTACGGGCCAAGTCTGTGATTGTTCGGAGAACGGGTCATGGAACTGTCACACTGCGAGACAAAGCCGTCATCTTATTTTCCTCGGAATCGGTAACAACTTCACGCACCGAATAGGTTCCCGGTTTGAGTTGGAAAGTCAGATTCACAAATACCCCAAGCTTAAAAAGGTCCGGCATTTGGTTGTCCAGGACATTCAGCTTTGCGCGGCGTTGCTGGGCTTCAATTAGACTCTGCTTCTGGTCGAAGATGGCGAAGACAAACGTTATGGTATTGAGATTATGGTCTCCATCTTTGTGGAACTGTAGGACCTTGGCATCCAAGCGGCTGAACAACGACAGCTCATGCGTATCTCCTTGCCCTTCAGCCACCTTTGCATTTAATTCAACTGGAAGCTGCGCAAAATCGGTTTGCGAAACAATCGCCTGTTGAATCCGCTCTGGTAACTGCGGTGCGACGTCGGAATTTTTTAGTTGCTTTACCTGTGTCCCGCTCTCGACTTCATTATCGAATGCGAAATACCCGCGACGTGCTTGGATGGTGAAGCTCTTTTGGTTCTGGGCCAAAGTGATCTTCAAAATGTGGAACTTGCCATCTGGCTTACTATCCTTGGGGGCGAAGGCCAAAATGTAATACACGGAAGATCCAAACAATGCGCCGAACCCGGCCTTTAGGTCATTGCTGTTATTAAAAAAAGCGCCGCCCGTGCCTTGCGCAACGTCAGCCAACACAGTGGTGGCAACGAATTCCCGATCTGAGTCCGTGCTATGCACCGCTCTGATCGCGCCACCGGTTGCGGATGGCATATTTTTCTGGGTTGCGTCGCCTTCGCGCATGAGAACCGCCAGGCCCTTGGGGTCCAACGAACTGATGACCACCTGCGCACGGAGCGCCAGGTCAATGATCCGGTCCACTTGCAACATGCCATTCTGCGAGATGAACCCTGGAGAAACCAGAATGACAGTGCGCTCACCTGGCATCTGCGAGATGTTCTTCACTACTTCTTGGAGTGCTTGCAAGTTGGCTCGCGCCAAGATTTGGCCCTGATTCACAATGTTTCGTGCCCTGTTTAGAATTAAGCTCGTGTCGATAGCTCCGCTTCCCGTCCCAGGACCACCGCCGATTCCTGGCGAGGACGGACTACCGACTTTCCCCGGGGATGATGGCGGGATCGGTGTCTGGAATCCTACGCCGCAGTGGGCTAATTCGTCCTTCGCCGCGATCCAAGCATCAATATTCTGGCTGTTTGGGTTTTGTACAATTTCGCGCGCCTGATAGTCCGACAGGTTCGGACAATTAGCGCCCTGGCTTAGAGTGCGGGAGCTTACGTGAAGCCTTAATAGAGCCTCGTGGATCTGCTTGCCGTCGGCGGTAAAGTTAGACAGCACCTGTTCCGGGGTAATGACGGCCACGCGTTCATTCGGTTGGAGGTTGGTAGAAAGATAATGATCGGCAGCGTTACGCGCCTGGATCAGGTCGGTATCGGAAGTGTTTAGCGTGTCGAAGTACAGTGACAGATATTTTTCAGCCAGGGGCGATGGCCAGGAGGGAGGCGCTTGGACTGAGGCGCGAACTGCAACTGAACTTGAGGGCGGCGCAATCGCAGACTCGACCTCAAACTGCGTGATCGATTGCTCTTCTCCTTGATCAAATAGCTTGAAATCTTCCTTCCGGAAGCCTTCGACCGGTTTGCCTTCCGCGTCGCGCACGACCACCGGTACCACCACGAGGTTGCTCGCTACTCTAAGCTTATCGTTGGTCTGGCCTTGTGTTCCAAGTAGGCCGCACAGGAACGTCAAAGCGCCTATCAGCACGGTTGGAATTACAAAATACTTCGAGCCAGGAATACTGGAGCTAAGCATTGGGCGCACACTCGACGGTGGGAGTATAGCAGTCAACGGAGCCGCTGCAAGGAAAACGTTTACCTTCAGCCAGGGCTGATGATTCTTCACGCCGAGATTTGAGCCAGGAGTATGATTGGTATGATTCTTTCTTTCCTACAGTCAGAGCGATCCTGAGGAGTGCGGATTGGAGGAGCACTTTGGTCAAACGGTCCTTGCCGAACTTCGCTCGTTTTTGCCTTCGAGCATTGGGTCTGACCAACACACCTGGAGTCGCGCCAAGCCGGATTGTCTGCGGACGTCTTACGCTCGCTCTTCTCTCTGTGGGGGTGATGCTCGCCAATATCTCGATCGCGAACAGCCAGCCCTCTAAATCGCCTCGAGAAACCGGAAAGAAGGCGCCTCCGTTACGATGGGATCCGCCCCAGGTGGACGTGCACTTGCAGTTACAAGCGGCGCCACCCTGCTCTCTACCCACCGTTCTGAACCAGGCCGGACAACGCAGCCAAGAACTGGTCGATCATCTTCAGAATTTTATTGCTCACGAGCAGGTTCGCTACGAACAAACAGAGAGGCTGGGTGCCACTGAATCGTTTGGCATTACCGGGACTCATCAGACCTCCTCTCAGCAGACAGAGATGTCTCTCTCCGCCAAGTTCGATTATGTGGTTGACTTTACGGCAAGATCTGAGCCGCTTAACCTTCACGAATCTCGCAAGCTTCTTGCAGCAACGGACGAGACGCATATCAATGCCGTTCTAGATCGAGGGATCCCGGCCCTGGCGTTGATCTTTTATCCTGCGATTCAAAGCGATTATGAGATGCGCTGCGAGGGTACGGCGCAGTGGAACAATCATCCCGCGTGGGTTGTTCACTTTCGCCAAATTAAAGAAAAGCCTGTACGCACCGTGACGCTGGCAACTCCAAACCGGGCCTACCCGGTGGGTATCAAAGGGCGTGCTTGGATCGCGGTAGACTCCGGGCAGGTCATGCATCTTGAAGCAGATTCGGTGGAAGGGGATGTAACGATTGATTTAGTGGAAATGGCGTTCTCTGTGGATTATGCCCCCGTAGAATTCAAATCGCAGGGTGTGGAAATATGGCTGCCCCGATTCGCCATCGCGTATACCGACTATGCGAGGCGGCGCATGATTACCGAGCACACTTTTTCCGATTTCGAGCTTTTTTCCGTCCAGACACAACAAGTGATCAAACTGAAAGCGCCAACAGGCAATGATGTGGACAAGGGTGAACCTCTTGGAGAATTGAACTCACCTGCTGAATCCAGTGCGCGCAAACTCAACGCCGAGTCCGAGGAAAAGAACGCGCCCGCCGCTTCTAAAACACCTTCTTCGGCATCGCACTCGGTTCCTTGGTCGCCTCCTGACATGGACGAAAGCGTTCCGCCGGTTGAGCCGGGCACGGCCTGCAATCTCGAGGAAGTGCTGCGGAGCGCGGGTGAGCGAATCCAGGAATTTGTTTCAAATTTGGAACAATTCACGGCCACGGAATCCCTACTACAAGAAACGATCAATAAATCCGGCAAAGCCTCTGGATCGGAAAGACGAAAATACGATTATTTGATTTCGATGAAGGAGATTCGGCCAGGCATTCTTAGTGTGCAAGAAGATCTGACCAGTAATTCTACGCTCGACGATGCTCCGGGAGGGTTTGTAACAAAGGGCCTGCCCGCACTCGTTCTTATTTTCCATCCATATTATGTTGGGACATTCGCGATGACATGCGAGGGGCTTGCCACGTTGAACGGGCAACGAGCCTGGCAGATTTACTTTCGCCAGAGGCCGGATAAACCAAACACAACCCGAGCGTACAGTACGGGAAGGAATGGTCCATCTCATCCGGTCGCCCTTAAGGGGCGCGCCTGGTTTCTGGAGAACACCTACCAGATCCTGGCCCTTCAAGCTGATTTGATCGATGCTATTCCCGAGATTCAGCTGACGGTTGACCACACCACAGTCGAATATGGTCCCGTACATTTCAACAGCCGGGGAGTGGACATGTGGCTTCCACAAACCGCTGAGTTATATACCGAATTCAAAGGCAAACGAATCCACCAGCGCATGACCTATGACAACTATTTGCTTTTCGCAGTGGACGATAAACAGAAAGTGTCATCACCCAAAATCAGTCCTTAAATGCCCCAGGCCGAGCTACCCGATTATGTGTCGCAGCAAAGAATTGATGCAAAGGTGTCCGATCCTTGTTTCGACCTTGGCCAGAGAAGTGGTTCTACGTTTTCTCCTACATTGCTCGTTGTCAACCTCGAGAAGAAACGCGTCCCGTCATCTCCTGATTTGATTGCTCTCCACAAACCATCAACTGAGTCCGGGTTTGTGGGCAAATCGGAAACACGGGTACTGGATCCTACTTCGGCCGTTAATCAGGACCCAGCGAACTATTTGCATGGTCTTTTAACTGCTTCGGACGTCGCCTCGCTCACAATTGACGATTAGGACTCGACGTTCCGCTACCTGAGCGATCAAATGATTGGTGTTCATTGAGACTGATGCAAGGATAACGTTTAGCCTTGCCAGGACTATCGATTTTGCATGCGGCATCTGAGCAGGGAGTATCATTGGGATGCTTCTTTCGTATATATCCCGAGCGATTCTGAAGAATCCCGGATTGGAGGAGCATCATGGCCAACCCATCGCCGAGGGAGTTCACTCTTTTTTTCCTTCACACATTGAATAAGACTCGCAATCTTCGATTCACGCGAAGGCACATTGCCTTGCGCTTCATTGCACTCGTGCCGCTTCTGACTCCCTCGGCCGCGAAAGCATTACCAGCCAGCCCATCTCAAGAGCAAGAACAGAAGGCTCCGCACTTATACTGGAATCCGCCTCAAGTCGATGCTCGTGTGCCATCGCTATCAACGACGCCATCCTGTTCGCTTCCGGATGTCTTAAACCAGGCCGGACTGCGTGCCCGAGAGCTTGTCAATCAACTCCAGAGATTTATCGCCCACGATCAGATTCGCTACGAACAAACAGACAGATTGGGCATGGGGGGCCCATCCATTGTCACTGGCACCGGACAAGTTGATCCCCAACAAACGGCGATGTCCGGCACCGCAAAGTTCGACTACGTGGTTGATTTCGGAGAAAAGTCGGAGCCGCTCAACATTCACGAATATCGCACGCGTCTTTCGGGGGCCGACAAGGGGGAGCTCAACGCGTTTTTAGACAAAGGACTGCCGGTCTTAGCCTTGATCTTTCATCCTGCGCTCCAAACGGACTCATTGCTGTCCAAATTAGCTGAGAACACGGCTCGTAATCACAAAAACACAGCATAATTCACCCTCTGGCTATCTGCGCGGAGGGCAGGTTGGCGATTCCGAAGTGCTGCTTGTGATGGATGCTGTCTAAGTTCACTGCCCCGAAATATCGTAATGGCGCTGCCTTTGGAAGTTGAGATTGCCTCTGCTGTCCAACTCTTTCTCCACTTAGCCAAGCTGCAAGGTCAACTGTTCTGGTAACCCTGCCGGTATCGGCGGAGGCTGGAACGGATCATCTATCCATGTCCACAGGTCACGGTAAACAAACAGTTGCTGTCGCAGCAGCGCCACGAGATTGGAAAGCGACCAGCCAAAGCTGGACTTCAACTGTAAGTATTTCACCAGCAACATGGCGATCAGCGCCGTCCAGAGTTGGGTTTTCAGCGCATTGGCCGAAGTCCCCACAAAGGTTTTCACGCGCAGTGATTGCTTTAGCGCTCGGAAAAATAATTCGATCTGCCAGCGTTCCTTGTACACCGCAGCGATGGTGGTGGCCGCTAACCCCATATGGCTGGTGAGAAACACCAGCACCCGATCATTTTCTTCATCATAGAATTCAATGCGCCGGAAGTACGCGTCGATGCCTGCTTTGGCCAACTTGTAGAAAAAGATTACTTGATCGCGCCGCACGCCTCGTCCCTGCGGGACTGCGAGGTTCTCAACCACTCCATAATCTGCGTTTTCCTTCAGCCGTGTCACAAAATAAACTCCTTGCTGGATCAAGTTCGCAAACCACTCATAGTCCGTATAACCGCGGTCAAACACCAAAATCGTTCCCGCCGCGAAGCGCATCTGCCGTGCCACGCGTACCTCATGTTTCTTGCCCTCGGTGATGACTGCATAAGACGGCAAGTACCCATCATGATCCAGCAGCAAATGTAGCTTCACCGCCCCTTTCGTCAATCGAAACTTGGCCCAGTCAAACATCGTGGCGCACAGATCGATCACCGAGGCGTCCAGGCTCAGCAGCGGATTCTTGAAACGGAATTTTCTCTTCTTCCTCGTTCCTGGTTGGCTGGCCGCCAAGGTCTGGCACTTCGCCAGCAGTTGCTCAAACACCGTTTGGCACAACTGCCAAGGGCGATGTTCGTTGGCGTAGGCCAACGTGGAGCGCGCCGGAGCTGTGGGCAAACCCAGATGACGAAGTTTTCCTTCGCTGGCGGCCAAGCCTCCGCATATTTCGCGCAACGACTTGGCATGTCCCAGCTGGCAAAAGAGCATGGCGATGAACTGCCCCCAACTACTGAAACCACGGGCATGTCGCTCGGCGTCGTGCTTGCGCACGGCAGATTCAAATTCGAGGCGAGGGATTAACTGCAAGATCTGTGAGAAAATACTGCTGACGCGAGTCAAGGCTGAGCCTCCTTAGCATTGTGATTGGCTTTTCCAGAGCCCAATTTCAAGCTAACAGATGCTCGGCCTTTTTTCTTTCGCAAATCGAAATCCTAATTTGGACAAGCGTGAAACGGACTATGAAATGAGTTGCGAAGGTCTAACTCAGTGGAATAACCAACCTGCATGGGTAGTTCACTTTCGGCAGGTAAAAGGGAAGCGCCCTCGCACATTAACAATGGAAACCGCGACGGAAGTTCAACCGCACAGTGTCAACAGAACGGAACTTCGTCCCCTCGGTCTCAAGGGCCGCGCCTGGATCGCAACAGACTCTGGTCAGGTGATGCACATCGAAACGAATCTGACGGAAGGCATTCTCATGATCGATCTCCAGGAAATTTCGATCTCCGTAGATTACGCACCGGTAACTTCTCAATCGCAAAACGGCGATATCTGGCTGCCCAAACACGTCGTGGCGTACACGGATTACGCCAATCGCCGCTTTGCTTTCAGTTGCTGGGCGCAACCCCAGAACCACCAGCCGAAGAACACCCTTCCTCTACGGAAGACCCTCTAGATCTTTATCGCTGTCCCAAGTGTGGCGGACCCATGAAGATCATCGAAAGGTTCACGGCTGCCGAGATCCAACTTCGTTCTCCACCAGAGTTAACCGCTGCGGCATGAAACTACTCTCCCCAACCCGAAAACTCTGCGTGCCTCGGCGCGCCCTGCACTTCTCTACCTCCCCACCACACCTATTTCCTCTCCCGCCTCTGCAACGACCATCTTCGCTACGCTTTTTTGCCTTCAGGCAGCTCTGGCCGTGGCCGTCTGAAGGGCCATGCTCCACAGCACAGCCTCGGCACATCTCAAACTCACCCCTTCCCTCAATTGAATTTGCATAAGGCCCGCGTCCGTCGCACCCACGGGCCGCCACGTCCAAACGGCTTTACCGGACGCGCGCAGAACTCCGCCTCCCCGTTCACTGCTGAGCGAGAACGCGCCTCCGGTAAAGTCCTATTAAAGGGAATGTCAAGAAAAAAGTGCTCCCCTTCGGCTCAATGCCGATCTTTTTTTCTCGGCATTCAGCCCAACTGATTGGACGTAGGCTTTGCTTCCTTTCTTCAGTGGTGCCCATTTCGCTGTTGTGACGGCGCCCATCTTTTCTGAGACTACAAGCCGGACGATTGTCCACTCGAAGAGTGGCAATGCATGGTCCTATCGGAGGCTCTTGGCCTATGGCTTTCTTCGATTGTCCGAGAGGGCATAGGGTTCGTTCCGGAGACTCGCGTGTTTAAGCACGGGCCTGACTTTACCGGTTGCTACTTCCCCTCGAATCGAGCGTCTCAAGAGTCCAACGGTCACCGTCTGGAAATGATTCCCAGGGATAGAAGGAACTCTCAGCCAGAGGCGCTCAAGCTGCTTGTTGTTTCAAATAATTAGCGTCGAAACGTACCTCCTTCTTCCAGACGATCAAGGTGATCGCGGCAATCTTCCTCGCCAGAGTCAGGCGTGCCATCGTGGGCTTCCTCCCCTTAGCGAGTAAATTCTCGTAGAAATCGTGCAGCGGTCCGACCGCGGTGCTGGCTCTCATCGCCGCACCCTTGAAAATATCTTTGAGGTCGTGGTTGTGGTCCCGATTTAGGCCACGAACCGTGGCCTGTTTCTTGGCACGTTGCAGCTGCCCTTCGACCGCGCGGTACTCTCCGCTGTCATGCGTTTCCAGCCCCAACCCACTGTAGGTCCACAGCTGTCGCTTGGTGCGGAAGCGATGAGGCGTCTGCATCACGGCCATCAGCACGGCAGCGCGAATCGGACCGATCCCCGGAATCTGCCGCAGCAGTTTCCAGGCCTGGTGTTTCTTGACTTCCAGCAACAAATCCCGCCGCACTGCCTGGCGCAGTAATCGCAAGGCATCCAGTTGCTGGTAGTAAAACTCCGCCCGCCGGTGTACGCCCGGTTCGCTGATCTTGCCGACCCATTCCGCACGGTGACGCGGTGCATACACTTCCTTGCCAGCGCAGGGGATGGCCCAACTGCGATACACCGCCTTAATCCGATTCATCTCATGCGTGACATAAATCCCCATCTGGCGTTTTCGGTGAGCTTTTTGACCAGCCCGAAGAAGCACCCGCTATACGCAAGACCGTGGAAGAAATGGCGGTTAGCCAGAGGGGAGGAAGAAGGAAAGGACGTCAAGAAATGAATGCACATATGTCAACCATTTTGCGCACTTTACGGGGCAGAATCACTATGATCCACATACTTATCGCTACGTATAAGCATAAGCCGAGGGCCGTAACTGACCGCAGCGGTCTTGTGTGCATTAATCTATTGACATACGGTCTCAGCTGTATTATAGGGTCTTTCATGATCACTTCAGCCAAACAAAAGGCCCTGCTGGCTTCCGGGACCCTGAACCCGCATCCGGAAGCCGTACGCTCGGAACTCTTCCATACGGATTTCTTCGATCCCTACGACCTCGCGCAGGTCAAATACGAGATGTTGCGGGCCCACTCGGTCGATGAAGACGCGGTGGCCGAGGTGTGCCGCCAATTCGGCCTTAGCCGAGAAAGTTTCTATCAGATTCAGCAGGCTTTCCAGGAGCTAGGATTCAGTTCTTTCCTGCCGCGCAAGCGAGGCCGCAAAGGCCCTGTCAAACTGAAAGGCGAGGTCCTAGAATTCGTCCTCGCGCAGAAAAAGGAGAATCCCGCGATCGACCCGGGGCACTTGGCGGCTTTGATTCAGAAGCGCTATGGCATCGCGATTCATCGGACGACCGTGCTGCGGGGACTGAAAAAAAAACTGCGCTCGCCGCGGAAAGAGCTGGCGAGAAGCATTCGTCGCGCGCGACGATCCCGTGCAGGGGATTTATGAAAATGTGCGTTGCGAGGCACTCGAGAACTCGGAGCCAGCTTCCTGGGCGCTGGAGCGCGTTCGCCGATATGGAGTGGCCAGCTTGCTCCCCGGCGGGCAACCGGATTTTCCCTTCATTCTTTGCGCACAGAGTGTTCCTCGTCCGGCCTGGAGCAGGGCGAGAGACTTTCATCGCGAGAAACTTCTTGAGGTTTATGAATTCCTTACCCGGGAGGTGATGGAAGATGCGAGTCGCCATTTATGCCCGCGTCTCCAGCGAGAGGCAGGAGAAGGAACATACGATTGGTTCGCAGTTAGAAGCCTTGCGGAACTACGCGGCTCAGAATGGGATGGAGATCGTCGAGGAGTTCACGGATGAGGGCTACAGCGGGGCGCGGCTGGATCGTCCCGCGCTGGATCGGATGCGCGACTTGGCGGAGCGCAGAGGATTCGAAGTGCTGCTGACCTACTGTACCGATCGACTGGCGCGGAAGTTTGTGCTGCAAGCCCTCATTCTGGAGGAGATGGAACGATTCGGAGTGAAGACGATTTTCCTGGAGGGCGGTGCGGCCGACGATCCGCTCTCGAAGCTCATGCACCAAATCACCGGAGCCGTAGCTGAGTTTGAGCGGGCGAAGATTGTCGAAAGGAATCGGCGCGGCAAGCTTTACCGAGCTCGGTGTGGTGAGGTTGTTAACTGGAGAGCCCCTTTCGGTTATGTGCGCATTCCACGTCGCGACGGTGTGGCGCCACATGTGGAGATCGATGAGAGCAAAGCAGTGGTGGTTCGCAGAATCTTTAATCTCTATGCGAAGCAAGGCTGGACGGTTCGCCAGATCGCCAAGCAACTCACACTGCAGGGAACTCCGGCGCCGGGTGGTGGTCGGGAATGGAATTTCTATACCGTGGATCGAATTCTTCATAACGAGGCCTATGTTGGCACGTTGTATTACAACCGCCACAACTGTGCAGCGATCGAAGGGACGTATGGTCAGAAGAAGCCTTCTTGCCAACGCATTCTTCGGCCCAAGGAGGAGTGGATCCCGATTTCGATTCCTCCCATCGTCGACTTGGAGACCTTTCATCAAGCCGGGATCCGGGTCAAAGATAATCAGAGATTCTCTCCGCGGAATCTGCAGGAGGATGCTTACCTTCTACGGCGGCTCGTCCGCTGTGGGCACTGCGGGTTAAGTTGCCGTGTCAGCAGTAACACGGTAAATCCCAATTGCAGTCATTATTATGTTTGTCCAGGATCGAAGAACCACTTCCTGATCGAGAAACGATGCTCACAGAGATGCATCGGCGCCGATGCGTTGGACGAACTGGTTTGGGAAGAAGTGAGCACCAGGCTGCAACATCCGGACTTGGTGCTAGAAGCGTATCGGGAGTGCAGGATTCACCGGAGGAATGGAGAAGACGCTGGCCCGAGCGAACAAGGGCAAAAGCTGGCGACCCAGATCAAGTTGGCAAACACAGAGATGACGCGGCTTCTGGATGCCTACCAGGCCGGGACGATTGAACTACCGGAGTTGCAGAAGCGGCGACGATTGGTAGACGCAAAGCTCGATACGCTCCATCGAGAGAAGGAGCTTCTGGAAAAGATGGCTCGCGAGCAAAAGCAAGAAGGCGATATCCGGCGTGACCTCGAGGAGTTTCGAGCTTTGGT
This sequence comes from Candidatus Acidiferrales bacterium, assembly GCA_963795535.1. GTDB lineage: Bacteria > Acidobacteriota > Terriglobia > Acidiferrales > UBA7541 > Acidiferrum. The sequence goes on along the minus strand of CAWCIG010000013.1, from coordinate 358,142 downwards.
GTCGGATCGTGCTCAACACTCTTCCTTCGAGGACAAACAGAAGCTCATGCGCATGGTCCTGGACAAGGTCGTGGTCAAGGACTGGCGAGTTGATGTGCACTACAACATTCCGCTTTCTCGACCTGCCGCCCCGAGGGAAGAAAAAGTGTCAACCAATTTCGATTTGTGTAACGCACGTCATCACCCGAGTGAGATCCTTGCTGATGGTTAGATAACTGCGCGCCAATTCTTTCAATGTTCGCAGGCCGTGCTCTCCGTGATAGACCGATTTGATGTTGTTCATGTACAGCTGTTCGGACAACTTGTTGGCATCGATTCGATCACTCTTGCTGCCATCTTTGAGCAGTGCATTCTTTCGCGGATTGCAGACCTCGACTCCCGACACGCGCGGCTTCAGCAAGTCGTACAACCAAGCGGCCCAGGTTCCTTCTTCGAAGGTGACCCGCAAATCTCCGCGCAGCCCGTCGATGAACTGCAGAATCGTGCTCGCCTTCGTTTCGATGACGCTTTCCATCACTACCTTGCCAACAGAGTTCCTCACACAAATCGAAATACTTTCCTTGTGCACATCTAGCCCGATATATTTAACGCTGGTCATAAAAGGGTGCTCCTTTCTGGAGAAGTTTGAGCAACGCACTCAAAACGTACTCCATTGGGGCGCCCTTTTATAATGTGTTCGTACTAGCCTATCGCCCAGCCGCTACTCACTACAACTACCCTGCTGCAAACAATTTCTCGAAGAGTTCTTTTGCCAGCTTAGCCCCGCCTTCGGATAACCACACGGACTTGGCCTTCGTTGCTGGGTCTGAGATGAAGCCTTTCTCGTGCAGTGAATCCATCACACTCCAGGGAAGACTTTTCCAAGCGCGCCTCCCGTCCCCTTCCTTAAACGAGTTCAAATGAAGAAGCGCGAGAACCACCTGATCTAGCTTTTCCCCGTCGATATCCATGTTCCACCTCCTGGAACGTTAGAAGTTACGAGCTTTTTTCTCGATAAGTTCATACTCCCTTACTCGGGCTGAGTCTAGGCATTGCGTGTGACGACGAATCATGCCAATTCCACCCTCTAGATCAGGAGGGCTTGTATGAGACGAAAAACTAGAACGAAAAAATCGAATCGACACAGGGGCAAGCTGGGTCTGCCTGACCTTGAGCATGTCAAATCAGCGGTGCTCGTGAGTTTGCGGTCACCGGAATCGCAAAGGAGCTATCGACGTTCTATCGAGGATTTTGTCGCTTGGTACTGCTCGGAGCCTCGACTTTCTTTCAGTAAGACGGTGGTAACGCACTACAGGATTCATCTCGAAGATAGGCTGCTCGCACCTGGCACCATCAACGTGAGGCTTGCCGCTGTCCGACGACTCGCGTATGAGGCGGCGGACACTGGATTGCTTAGCCCCGATTTGGCTGCGGGGATCCGTCGCGTGAAGGGAGCAAAAAAGCTCGGCATGAGGCTTGGAAATTGGCTGACCGTGGAGGAAGCCCGCACCTTGTGGCAACTTCCAAACACGCACAGCGTGAAGGGTAAAAGAGATCGAGCCATCCTGGCGGTTCTCTTGAGGTGTGGGCTCCGTCGAAAAGAACTCATTGACTTGAGCTTCGACCACCTTCAGCGCCGAGAGGACCACTGGGCCATCGTTGACCTCGTCGGAAAAGGAGGGCACATTCGCACAGTTCCAATGCCGGCTTGGGTGAAGCAAACGATCGACGACTGGCAAGCTGTGGCAGGGATAACGCACGGCAAAATACTCCGATGTGTTTGCCGCAGTGGTGTTGTTTGGGGAACGGAGATTACGGAGAAAGTGGTCTGGCACGTTGTGAAGGAATATGCGGAGCGGCTGGGAGTATCTAAACTCGCGCCACACGACCTGAGGAGATCATGTGCCCGGCTCTGTCATGAATCAGGAGGTGAACTCGAGCAGATCCAATTTTTGCTCGGCCATGTATCCGTACAAACGACAGAAAAATACTTGGGGTGCAAGCAACGACTGCGAGAGGCGGTAAATGACCGACTAGGGATTGAGCCTACCCCTGATCTCGTCTAAGATCCCCTTCTGGCGGACGGGCCCTCAATGCAAACTGAGCAACGGGCCGAGGGTATGCTGTAACAGGTGGTGTGGCCACATGACGATCAGGTAAGCCTTGTCGCTTGCTCGTCAAATACAGAAAGAACCTGCGATGGAAAAATCGGAGAAAGACCGCCTAGCAACGAGGGTTGTCGATCTATGGTGCTCGTTCCGAATGGCGCTCACGGAAAGCAAACGGAAGTATCCTATCCAACAATTCTTTTCTTTTGCGTCTGCTGTTCGCCAATATACCGAGTTGACCCGCCGTGATCGCATTGTGCGCAGAGACGTTGCTGTGGTCATTGCTGTCCAAATTAGCTGAGAACACGGCTCGTAATCACAAAAACACAGCATAATTCACCCTCTGGCTATCTGCGCGGAGGGCAGGTTGGCGATTCCGAAGTGCTGCTTGTGATGGATGCTGTCTAAGTTCACTGCCCCGAAATATCGTAATGGCGCTGCCTTTGGAAGTTGAGATTGCCTCTGCTGTCCAACTCTTTCTCCACTTAGCCAAGCTGCAAGGTCAACTGTTCTGGTAACCCTGCCGGTATCGGCGGAGGCTGGAACGGATCATCTATCCATGTCCACAGGTCACGGTAAACAAACAGTTGCTGTCGCAGCAGCGCCACGAGATTGGAAAGCGACCAGCCAAAGCTGGACTTCAACTGTAAGTATTTCACCAGCAACATGGCGATCAGCGCCGTCCAGAGTTGGGTTTTCAGCGCATTGGCCGAAGTCCCCACAAAGGTTTTCACGCGCAGTGATTGCTTTAGCGCTCGGAAAAATAATTCGATCTGCCAGCGTTCCTTGTACACCGCAGCGATGGTGGTGGCCGCTAACCCCATATGGCTGGTGAGAAACACCAGCACCCGATCATTTTCTTCATCATAGAATTCAATGCGCCGGAAGTACGCGTCGATGCCTGCTTTGGCCAACTTGTAGAAAAAGATTACTTGATCGCGCCGCACGCCTCGTCCCTGCGGGACTGCGAGGTTCTCAACCACTCCATAATCTGCGTTTTCCTTCAGCCGTGTCACAAAATAAACTCCTTGCTGGATCAAGTTCGCAAACCACTCATAGTCCGTATAACCGCGGTCAAACACCAAAATCGTTCCCGCCGCGAAGCGCATCTGCCGTGCCACGCGTACCTCATGTTTCTTGCCCTCGGTGATGACTGCATAAGACGGCAAGTACCCATCATGATCCAGCAGCAAATGTAGCTTCACCGCCCCTTTCGTCAATCGAAACTTGGCCCAGTCAAACATCGTGGCGCACAGATCGATCACCGAGGCGTCCAGGCTCAGCAGCGGATTCTTGAAACGGAATTTTCTCTTCTTCCTCGTTCCTGGTTGGCTGGCCGCCAAGGTCTGGCACTTCGCCAGCAGTTGCTCAAACACCGTTTGGCACAACTGCCAAGGGCGATGTTCGTTGGCGTAGGCCAACGTGGAGCGCGCCGGAGCTGTGGGCAAACCCAGATGACGAAGTTTTCCTTCGCTGGCGGCCAAGCCTCCGCATATTTCGCGCAACGACTTGGCATGTCCCAGCTGGCAAAAGAGCATGGCGATGAACTGCCCCCAACTACTGAAACCACGGGCATGTCGCTCGGCGTCGTGCTTGCGCACGGCAGATTCAAATTCGAGGCGAGGGATTAACTGCAAGATCTGTGAGAAAATACTGCTGACGCGAGTCAAGGCTGAGCCTCCTTAGCATTGTGATTGGCTTTTCCAGAGCCCAATTTCAAGCTAACAGATGCTCGGCCTTTTTTCTTTCGCAAATCGAAATCCTAATTTGGACAAGCGTGTGCTGTGGTAATGAACGGTTTGCTGCAATCACTAGAACTGGAGAGAAAACGAGTGCCCGGTGAAATACTCTACCAGGCGGACCGCCTGGAATCCTTGTTGTTTGCTGGATATGATCCGCACTTTGAGGGAGACGAACCTCCAGGTCTGTAGACGGGAAATCTTCCGACGATTGCGCGACGCGGAAATCGTCCAAGTGGGGTCCCGGTACCCAAGTTACCGGTTTTGCGACAAACCAGGAGTTGACCGGTCAGAAATAACTAGACTGTTGACCGCCTGTAAAACTTTGCACGAAAAACCGGCACTCAAGTTAGCGGTAAGAAAAGAAGACCGTCACCCGCCCTATGGATCTATGAACTGCAGTCCTGCGTATTCTTTTGCGATTGAATGTGCTTGTAGGTATCGAATTTTCCGCGCAGATAACCTTTTTGTTCTAAATCTTTACCCGGCCCCCAAGTGGAACCGTCCCCGAAAATTACAAAGTCGACCGACACTTCTGGCGTTGCTGGACGCCCAGACGCACCAATCGCACCTCCCGAAAGAACGTGGCTGGCCGTTTGCCCTGAATTTAGGCAATTAAATTGCCCGTTTTGTTGGCGAAACAGAGCTGCGTTTCCCGTGGCGACTATTTTACCCTCAGAGTCCTTATCCAAGATGCTCAGTGAAATCGCAACAACGCATTTGTCGGATACATTCCGGATGTCGGCTGAGAGTTGAGGAACGGAAACAACTGAATTAGTGTCAGGAAGAACGACCTGCTTATGCTGGCCCGTGGGTTTTATCGTTACCTCGACCGGGGGCGGACTTGCCTTGGTTTCCGATTGTGCTGGTAGTGAAATGGGCAGAAGGAGTGCTGAAGTAATCGCAAAGAGAACTCCGCGGACCATATCAAACCTCCCAAGAAGCTCTAACCTGAGCCGAAATAGTACCTCAATGTTTACTGAAGTGGACGCACAATGGGCTGTGATGCCCATCGCCAATACTTACGAATCGCGATGGGACGGAAACTATCCTTCGCATCCCGCGTAGGTGGACGAGTCCGCACCTGCGCTTCGTTCTTCCTTGAATGTTGAGCCGATTTAAGTGGGTCGGCAATCAGTGGACTAGGAGTCCACGTGGGTCCCGGTACCCATGTTTCCGATTTTGCGACTCTCCAGGAGTTGAGTATTACTGTGGCACCATTCTTACAGCAACACGAAACCGCTGGTAATCGGAGTAAAGATGCTGGTTGAGGTAGGAGTGGCCGTCGTAGTCAGCTGAGACGGTGACTTTGCGTGGGAGCCACAAAGGGCTGGGCACGTCGGGCAAAGAGAACTGTTCAAACACGACTTCCGTAGTTTCCATATTGAGGCGGAGATCGAGCCGGGGAACCAAGAGGTCGGTCCGAAGACGGAGGATCTGGTAGCTCGACTGGTCGATCCAGGCTATGCCCTGATGCAGGACAGGAGTGTTCTTCCCGAAAACATCAATACTGACGCTTTCCAGAGGCCTAGCTTTGGCGGGTTGCTGCGCGAAAGCCACCACGAACGTGTCGCGCGAATCGAGGACTTGCTCTCCCAGATATCGAAACGTGGATTCCGAGCGAAAATCCGGATGGAAATGAATACAGCCGAATGCGAACCCCGAGGTAATCAGAAAGCCTTCGCTGCGTCCCGTTTGTTGAACACGATTGCCATCGGCATCGATGCGATATTCTTCGAGCCGGGGCGGAAGTTCGTCGGGGTGAAGAAGGATCAGATAGTCATATTTCTTGTGATGTTTGCGCTTGATGGCTCCATGCGCGTTGAGTATTTCCTGATCGATATCCTCGTGGGCGATTACATCAACGAGGTTGTGGAAGTAAGCTTCGACAGCGTGGCCCGTGCTCGCGACGATTAGCGAGAGAAGTTGCTGATCCGCCACCGGACGAATGCCCTGCAGCTCTGGGATTTGTGCGATAAGTTTTTCCGAAGGTTCTTCGAGATAGGGCTTGGCATTAGCATAAAAGAGTTGGTCGGAGGGACTCAGTTGCGCACTACAGTTACGAGCAAAAACGGCGGTGACTAAGCAGATGATAACAAAGACTAACGTCGGACGGCTCTTCGCCAAAATGAGCGAATACACTGTATTGCCTCGAGCAAAGTGTAAGCCAACTGGCCAGAGAAGGAGAAGTTCTGAAAGCGAATTCTGTACAGATCCTGATTAACGTTAGAACACATTATAAAAGGGCGCCCCATTGGAGTACGTTTTGAGTGCGTTGCTCAAACTTCTCCAGAAAGGAGCACCCTTTTATGACCAGCGTTAAATATATCGGGCTAGATGTACACAAGGAAAGCATTTCGATTTGTGTGAGGAACTCTGTCGGCAAGGTAGTGATGGAAAGCGTCATCGAAACGAAGGCGAGCACGATTCTGCAGTTCATCGATGGGCTGCGCGGAGATTTGCGCGTCACCTTCGAAGAAGGAACCTGGGCCGCTTGGTTGTACGACTTGCTGAAGCCGCGCGTGTCGGGAGTCCAGGTCTGCAATCCGCGAAAGAATGCACTGCTCAAAGATGGCAGCAAGAGTGATCGAATCGATGCCAACAAGTTGTCCGAACAGCTGTACATGAACAACATCAAATCGGTCTATCACGGAGAACACGGCCTGCGAACCTTGAAAGAATTGGCGCGCAGTTATCTAACCATCAGCAAGGATCTGACTCGGGTGATGAATCGGACTAAGGCGGTGTATCGCAGTTGGGCCATCCCCTGCGCTGGCAAGGAAGTGTATGCACCGCGTCACCGTGCGGAATGGCTCGGCAAGATCAGCGAACCGGGCGTACGCCGGCGGGCGGAGTTTTACTACCAGCAACTGGATGCCTTGCGATTACTGCGCCAGGAAGTGCGGCGGGATTTGTTGCGGGAAGTCAAGAAACACCAGGCCTGGAAACTGCTGCGCCAGATTCCAGGGATCGGTCCGATTCGCGCGGCCGTGCTGATGGCCGTAATGCAGACGCCTCATCGGTTCCGCACCAAGCGACAGCTGTGGACCTACAGTGGGTTGGGGCTGGAAACGCATGACAGCGGAGAGTACCGCGCGGTCGAAGGGCAGCTGCAACGTGCCAAGAAACAGGCCACGGTTCGTGGCCTAAATCGGGACCACAACCACGACCTCAAAGATATTTTCAAGGGTGCGGCGATGAGAGCCAGCACCGCGGCCGGACCGCTGCACGATTTCTACGAGAATTTACTCGCCAAGGGGAGGAAGCCCACGATGGCACGCCTGACTCTGGCCAGGAAGATTGCCGCGATCACCTTGATCGTCTGGAAGAAGGAGGTACGTTTCGACGCTAATTATTTGAAACAACAAGCAGCTTGAGCGCCTCTGGCTGAGAGTTCCTTCTATCCCTGGGAATCATTTCCAGACGGTGACCGTTGGACTCTTGAGACGCTCGATTCGAGGGGAAGTAGCAACCGGTAAAGTCAGGCCCGTGCTTAAACACGCGAGTCTCCGGAGCGAACCCTATGCCCTCTCGGACAATCGAAGAAAGCCATAGGCCAAGAGCCTCCGATAGGACCATGCATTGCCACTCTTCGAGTGGACAATCGTCCGGCTTGTAGTCTCAGAAAAGATGGGCGCCGTCACAACAGCGAAATGGGCACCACTGAAGAAAGGAAGCAAAGCCTACGTCCAATCAGTTGGGCTGAATGCCGAGAAAAAAAGATCGGCATTGAGCCGAAGGGGAGCACTTTTTTCTTGACATTCCCTTTAATAGGACTTTACCGGAGGCGCGTTCTCGCTCAGCAGTGAACGGGGAGGCGGAGTTCTGCGCGCGTCCGGTAAAGCCGTTTGGACGTGGCGGCCCGTGGGTGCGACGGACGCGGGCCTTATGCAAATTCAATTGAGGGAAGGGGTGAGTTTGAGATGTGCCGAGGCTGTGCTGTGGAGCATGGCCCTTCAGACGGCCACGGCCAGAGCTGCCTGAAGGCAAAAAAGCGTAGCGAAGATGGTCGTTGCAGAGGCGGGAGAGGAAATAGGTGTGGTGGGGAGGTAGAGAAGTGCAGGGCGCGCCGAGGCACGCAGAGTTTTCGGGTTGGGGAGAGTAGTTTCATGCCGCAGCGGTTAACTCTGGTGGAGAACGAAGTTGGATCTCGGCAGCCGTGAACCTTTCGATGATCTTCATGGGTCCGCCACACTTGGGACAGCGATAAAGATCTAGAGGGTCTTCCGTAGAGGAAGGGTGTTCTTCGGCTGGTGGTTCTGGGGTTGCGCCCAGCAACTGAAAGCAAAGCGGTAGAAGAGCGGTACGCCGACGGTTGGCCAAAAAACCGAAGTGACGGATGCGCACGAAGCCTTGCGGAAGGATGTGCAGCAAAAAACGGGTCAAGAATTCATTGACGGATAGGGGCAGCAGCTTTTGTTTGTTGCCGTCAGCGGAATCGCGCCAACGAAAAGTGACTTGGCCATTGGCAAAGGAGAGCAGGCGATGGTTGGAGATGGCCACGCGATGGGTGTAGCGGCCGAGATATTGCAGCACATAGGCGGGGCCACCGAAGGGAGGCTTCAAGTACACGACCCACGGTTCTCGAAACAATGGTCGTAGCCAAGCGGCGAAGGTTTTGGGATCTGCCAACAGCTTCAGATCGGCAGGGAAGTTGAGCTGACCATTCTGAAAAGCCTGCTTGAGAGCACGGACGAACTTGCCGCGAAAGACTTTGCGCAGCACTTTTTTGGGAAGGAAGTAGTTTTCTCGTGCGTGGATCCAACGGCTGTGATCGGGAGAGAGGCCGCCGGCGGGAACGACACAATGCACGTGCGGGTGAAGATGGAGTTGTTGGCTCCAGCTATGCAAGACACTGAAGAAACCGATCTCCGCGCCGAGGTGTTCCGGGTTGCGAGCGACTTCGAGAAGGGTTTCTGCACTGGTACGGAATAAAAGGCCGTAGATAACTTTTTTGTTCTGCAGCACCAGTGGGGCCAGGTGGCGGGGCAGCGTGAAGACCACGTGCAGGTAGCGCGTGGGGAGCAGTTCTCGCTGACGCGCCGCAATCCAGCGTTCCCGTGCGGCAGTCTGACACTTCGGGCAGTGCCTATTTCTGCAGCTATTGAAGGAGATGGCGCGATGCCCGCAGCGGGTGCATTCATCGAGATGACCGCCGAGTGCGGCGGTACGACACCTGGCAATGGCTAACAGCACTTTGACATGCTTCCAACCAAGCCAATGGCGGTTTCGTTCGATGATGATTTCGATACTCTGATTTGGCCCCATTCGATACTTTGATTTGGCCCCACCCTACTGAAAACCATATACCGTGGACTCTGCTTCGGGCCTAACCGCCCCAAGGGAGGACCGGGTGGATAGGAGAACCAAGGTGGAGCTATTTGAGCAGATTCGACGTGAGTACGAGCATGGTGGTGGAACGATTCGAGGGATCGCCAAGAAGTTGGGGATTCATCGGCGGATGGTGCGTGAGGCGGTGCTCAGCGCTGTTCCTGTAGAGCGCAAGACACCGATAAGAGAGAGACCGAAGCTGGAACCGGCGATGGCCTTCATCGACGTGGTTCTGGAAGCGGACAAGAAGGCGCCACGGAAGCAGCGGCACACCGCACATCGGATCTGGTGCCGGATCCGAGAAGAGATGCCGGAAGTGGAAGTGGCCGAATCCACGATACGACGCCACGTTCGTGAAAGAAAACTCGCGTTAGCGATGATTCACCGCGAGACATTCATTCCGCAGTCCTACGTTTGGGGTGGAGAAGCGCAGGTGGACTGGTATGAAGCTTACGCAGATATTTGCGGAGAGCGGGAGCTGGCCTACGTATTTTGCATGCGCAGCATGGCCAGTGGAGGAGCGTTCCATTGCGCCTTCCCGCACGCCAGCCAGCAAGCGTTTCTGGAAGCGCATGAGCAAGCGTTTCTCTATTTTGGCGGGGTATTTGCAGTCTTAAGGTATGACAACCTTAAGAGTGCGGTGAGGAAGATTTTGCGAGGGCACCAGCGAGAGGAGACCATGCGATTTATGGCCTTCCGATCGCATTGGGGTTTCCAGTCGGAGTTCTGCACCCCAGGGGAAGGTCACGAGAAGGGTGGAGTGGAAGGAGAAGGCGGATACTTTCGCCGGAACCACATGGTGCCGGTTCCGCAGGTTGCCAGTTGGGAAGCGCTGAACCTTTTCTTGCTGGAAGCATCCAGGAACGATGAGCAGCGTTTGATCGGCGAGCGGGCACAGACGGTTGGTGCCGGAATGAGTCTGGAGCGAGAACACCTGCGAGCACTGGCGAAAGAAGGTTTTGATTTGGCAGCGATTCACTTTCCACATGTGAACACCAGCGGTTGCGTGAAGGTGCTGACCAACTTCTACTCCGTTCCTCTGCCCGTCGGCGTGGAAGTGCAAGCCAGGGTGCATTCTTCCTACGTGGAGCTTTGGCACCAGGGAGAGTGCGTGGCGCGACACGATCGCTGCTTCAACCGTCAGCAGAAGGTACTCAACCTGGAGCATTACCTGGAAGCGCTGACGAAGAAGCCCGGAGCGTTTCCTGGTTCGACACCGCTCGAGCGGTGGCGAGCACAAGGACGTTGGCCGGCCAGTTTCGATCGCTACTGGGAGATGCTGAAGCAGCGAAGAGGCCAGCAGCCGGGAACGCGCGCCATGATCGACGTGCTCTTGCTGGGCCGGCAGCACGGATACTCGCGGCTACAAGCAGTGGTTGAAAAGGCTCTGGATATGAATTGTTTCGATGTTGAAGCCGTGCGCCTGCTTCTGGATACGGAGGGAAACAAGAAACGAGAACCGCGTGAGGCGGTTGAGATAGGTGCTTTACGAGTGTATGACCGGCCACAACCAACCACCAGGAACTACGACCAGTTGTTGAGGAACTATTCCGGCAGCGGGGTGATTCAATGAGCACCGCAACGGTAGCTGCGCAACAGGCAACGATTCGACAGTATGCCAAAGACCTAAAGCTCGCGACGGTGGGTGGACAGTTTCTATTGATGGCCGAAGAAGCGGTCAAGCAGAAGCACGGGCATCTGAGTTATCTGGAAGCGCTGCTCAGCGCCGAAGTGGAAGATCGCTATCAACACGGAGTAGCGCGGCGAATAACGGAGGCCCATTTCCCGAAGGTGAAAACACTGGAGGACTTTGCCTTCTCCGATGCGCCGCATCTTCCGGCCGCACAGATCCGGAACCTGGCAGAAGGCGGTTACTTGAGTCGCAGCGAGCCGGTTATTTTTCTTGGGGAAACCGGAACAGGTAAGACGCATATGGCGACGGGGCTAGCGATAGCGGCCTGTCGTCAGAGGAAACGGGTACGGTTCACGACGGCGGCGCAGTTGGTGAACGAACTGACAGAGGCCAAGAACAAGAGCGAACTAAATCGCGTGACCAACCGGTGGATGCGCTATGAGTTGATCGTGATCGACGAGATGGCGTATGTGGCGATGCCGGAAGCCGCTGCCGAGCTGTTGTTCCAGATTATCTCTGGGCGCGCCGAGAGAGCGGCGGTGATTGTCACAACGAATCTGCCGTTTTCCGAGTGGACCACCATGTTCCCAAACGCCAGGTTGTGCAAGGCCATGTTGGACCGCCTGACCGACCAGGCACACATCATCGAGACGGGCACGGAGTCGTATCGTTTCCGTAGAACGCTGAATAAGAAAAAAGGCGGCAAAGGATGAGGTACGGGAAATGCGCTTAAGGAGGGACAAAACCGGGGATGCTATGGGTCAACCGAGTTGGCGATTGTCGTTCCTAGGCGATGCTGACGCGAAATTGCTCCGCGGAAGTGAGCAAACCCGCCGCGATGAATCAGAAATTCTCCCGCACCCAGGTCTGCGCGTCGCCCTAAACGCGTCGCCCTTCGGGCGCCGCAGGGCATCGCTCCGACCTGGGTGCGGGAGGTGATTGACCAAGGGGTGGGGCCAAATGAAAAGATCAAAAGGGGCCAAATCAAGTTGACGGAACCAATGACAGCATTTCCTGCAACGCGGATGATATCGGCCACCTCCAGAGGCGGCCGGCTCATCTATTTCTCGCCGATGGGCTTGTCGTTGATGGATAGCGAGTCCAAAGGACTCGCGGTGGCGTTGAGGCGCTGTATAGCGAGGTGCACGTAAAGCAAGGTGTCTTTCAGATCTTCATGCCCGAGCAGGATCTGAATGGCACGGAGATCGGTGCCGGCTTCGTAGAGATGCGTAGCAAAACAATGACGAAGCAAATGGGGATACACGCGTTTCTGGATACCCGCTCGCTTGGCGGCTTGCTCACACGCGTACCAAACGGTTTTCGTATCGATGGGCTGATCCTTGCGATAGTTGCTGGGGAATAGCCAGGTGCTGGATTTGCGGTGGTAGTAACGCCAATGGGTGCGGAGTGCCGTGAGTAGCCTGGGGCTGAGCATGACATCGCGATCTTTGCGACCCTTACCGCCGCGGATGTGCACGACCATACGCTGACTGTCGATGTCGCTGATTTTCAGGTGCGTCAGCTCGGAATTCCGGACGCCGGTGGCGTAGAGGGTCATGAGCAGAATGCGTTCACAAGGAGTGCGGGCTGCATGGAGGAGTTGCGCGACTTCTTCCCGGCTCAGAATCGTCGGCAAAGAACGGGTCTTTTTCGGATAGGAAGTGTCGGCAATGCTCCAGGCTCTGCGGAGCGTCTTGATGTAGAAAAAGCGTAGAGCCGCCAGATGCTGTCCTACGGAGTTCGCTGACAACTCGTACTTCTGAAACAGTTCCGCTTGATATTCGCGAATATGTCGAGGACCTAAGCGATCCGGGGAACAGTTGAAGCGTCGAGAAAAATCCTCTACTGCACGAAGGTAGTGGCGTATGGTATTTTCTGCATAACTACGGCGCTGGAGTTCCTCCAGCATCATTTTTCTGAGATGGGTCACGGGAACACCTCCTGTGACCCACACTTACATCACAACCATAGAGCAACCAACGCTCCACTGCCTCACGCGTAGCGTCCGCCGCCGGGCGGCTACGTCCTAACGACATTACCGGAGAAGTGGGTACTAGCCGGTGTCTCTGAACGACATAGCTCTCACCTAGGTTAAATAATCATCATTCCAGAATCTCGAATATCGCATTGTATTTATATAACTAAGTAGTTATAACTCTATTAACTTAAACGCTCACGTTTTGCAAAGCCAAAAAGGGCAGTTTCGCCGTCTCCTATCCCCTATCCCGTCAATCGCGCACGGGGTATGCGGATACGGGCGCAAAAAAGGGACCACCCTGGCGGATTTTTCGGCCTGTCTTTGCGTTTCAATTGTGGCGGGGTCGATTGCACGAGCTTTTAAGTCGGCGTGACCGCGACAGCAACCCGAACGCGGCATATTACCCGGAGCCAAGCAAACTCAAACATTCAATGGATCTGCGACCGGCTGGAGAGGCACCCACACTTCAATTTTCGCTCCCTTGCCAGGCGCCGAATGAATCTCGAACTCTCCCCCTAAGAGGCGTGCGCGTCCTTGCATGCTGAGTATGCCCAGCCCAGGTTTTTCCATTCTGTTCGCATCGAATCCCAAGCCCTCGTCGCACAAAGAAAGGGATAATTTGCCGCCAAAGTTTCTCAGACTTACTCGGGCCTTTCTTGCTCCGCTGTGCTTCTTCATATTCTGAAGTCCTTCCTGGGTGATGCGAAACAGACATAAGGCAACTTCTGGCCTAACGCGATGTGGAATGTCCTCAGATGTGAAATCGACTTCGATACCTTGCTTGGCACCAAACTCTTTACACAGAGACTTTAATCCGGTAACCAATCCCAAAGTGTCCAGTGTGGATGAATGTAATTGGTGGGATAAGCTATGAAGATCGTCACCAAGGTCGCAAACTGACTGCCTGAACTCGTCGAGCGTCTGTTTCAACGCGTCTGGTGAATCGGGAAATGTTTCCGCAGTATTCTGCAATCCGAATGCAAGCAGCGCCAAGCGTTGACTAAAATCATCGTGTAGTTCTGATGCCACTCTGCTTCGCTCCTTCTCCTGTGCCTTGACTAGGTGGTCGCTGAGCTGCACCTGTGCGTCTCGCGACTTCTTCAGCTCCACTCGGCTGCGCTGAAGGTACGTCGCCAGAAGAGCCAAGCTCAGAATGATCAATAGTCCACTGATCCAGATCCGTTTGGTGCGTTCCCATACCGACAATTCGCGGAAAATCACTATGCTGCCGGGTGGAAGGTCGCTTTCCTTGAATTCCCACCGATGTAAAGCCCTCCAATCGAACATATAGACGTCACTGTTCCTCACTACGGGGATTTGCTGCGGGTTCACCCCGTCGAGAATCCTCACCGCCATCGCAGCAGCGACCTTACCGTCTGCAGCCCAACTCACCACATCGCCACCGACCGTACCTTTGCCGATATCCACGTCATCCATGACAAAGACGGGTGCGTTCGCAGCGTCGACAACCATAGGAACGGATTGGGATGCGTCAATAAAGTGTGCTCCCGCGGCATCCTCCATAAAGGAGGTGTGATAGACGATCGTCTTGCTCGGCAACCGTCTCAGTCGTTCAAGGAGCGCGGGCATGTCCAGGTTCGTGAGATATGTGAACTCGAACTGCGACTCGTACTTACGTAACCTTTTCTTGGTCAGGGCCTCAAGGCTCCGGTCAAACGCTCCGATACCACCCACGACAACCACATGCTTGGTGTCGGGTTGCAAGTGCAGCGCCGCGATCAGAGTCATTTCTGGCTGTGCCACCCCCCAAACACCGGTAAAGTGAGAGTCGGGATTCAACTGGTCTAACATCTCCTCTGTAGTGCCGCAGAAGATAACCGGAGTGTTCGGAAATGACTTTTCATGCGATTCCACCATAAACTTCAGAGACGCAGGTCCGACGGTAATGATCAGGTCTGGTTTGCGGTCTGCATACTTGCGAATGTACCACTCACGGAACCTGTGCTGGGAAGCGTTATCTGGAAACAAAGTCGCTTCAAGATTCTCGTTATAGAGTTCGATCTGGTATGGAGAAATCGCTAGCCCAGCGGCGATCGCCTGATCAAGAATCGACATACCCGGCGACGAGATAGGACTAAAGTCATTGAAAATAAGGACGCGCCGGACTGCCTTGATTTGCTGAGCTCCAATCGATTGGGGAAAGAGAAAAGCCGCAGCGACGACTAGTGCCAGGACAAACCTTGCCACCCCTGGCTTCTCTTGAGGACAATAGCCAAAATCGCGCCAACTTCGGTGTCTAAATTCAACCGACAAGCTGTGCTCCGCTGGGGCCGACACCAAAAAACCTGCAAAGCGATTATCAACGAAGCGAGTCTAACACCTCTAACACTAACTCACCTGGAAAATATCGTTGCTGATCCGCATGTTTCGAGCATGTCCATCGAGCGAAACGGTCCTGTAACCGCCAACATAACTCTAGCGGAAACTCCGAGCCCTGGGATAGCATTCGCATTGTTTGGGTGCTAGTTCCTTGTGCAAATGGCAAGACTGGAAATAGCCTTCCCCGCTTACCGTCATCTGGTGACCCCGATGAGTCAGGGATCACAAATCAAGCGCCATAGGAAGCATCGCACAGTGTCTGCAGGCCTTATGGCCATTGCAACGCTGCTTTCTACTTGTTTACATGGGCAAACAACCTCCACAGGTGCACTGGCTGGCGTGGTACTAGACCCATCCGGTGCCGAGTTACCTGGCGTGGTCTTACTCCTAGACGATCGCGGAACAGGCCGAACGGAATCCGCAACTTCCGACGAGCATGGAAGGTTCAGTTTTCTTTTCTTACCCCCCGGCACCTATCAACTGCAGGCAAGCAAAGCTAATTTCGGTTCTCTGAATCTTACCGAACTCCACATCGCTCTTACCGAAACACTCAAACTTGAACTGCGCCTGCAACTCGCAGCACATTTCGAGCGTGCATTGGTCTCCTCCCGGCCGGAAATGGTTCAAACCGACAGCGCAGCTTTGGGAAGAGTGGTTAATGAAAGCTCAGTCCGCGAGCTACCACTAGTGACAAGAAACTTCGCGCAAATAACCGGGCTTTCTCCTGGTGTAGCTGTCGGGGTGTACAACGCCGGAGAGCTCGGACTCGGCGGGACCGCGCTGTCTCAGATCGCCCAATCCAATGACGGGATCTTCGTGCACGGATCTCGCTCCTATGACAACAACTTTCAGATGGACGGGATAAGCGTCAGTGACGTACAGGGGAGTGCTGCGGGGAGCGGAGGAATTCCTATACCTAACCCCGACAGCATACAGGAGTTCAAAGTACAGACGGGACTCTACGATGCGGGTTTTGGACGTTACGCGGGTGCCAACGTCAGCTTGATCACAAAAACGGGCGGGAATGGTTTTCATGGCACAGTCTTTGAGTTCTTTCGCAACGAGGTTCTCAATGCAAACGATTTTTTCCTCAACCGAGCCGAGCAGCCACGTCCAGCCCTCAAAGAGAACCAGTTTGGGTTTGCGTTTGGTGGACCGATAAAGAAGGAGAAATTGCTTTTCTTTGCCTCGTATCAAGGCACGCGCCAGATCAATGGCGTTGCGGCTGGTCAGTCGAGAATTGCCTGCACCGCCAGCTTAATCGAGCCGCCGCTAACCAACGACAGATCTCCGGAGGCTCTCGGGAAGTTGTTTGACGGCATGGCAGGTGCCTTAGGGGGAGTTGCCGTTAAAGCGGACGGCTCCAATATCAACCCCGTGGCTCTGGCCTTGCTAAATCTCAAGCTCCCCGACGGATCTTTTTTGATTCCAACTCCACAAACCGTGGATATAACAAAACCCTTCGCCCAGCAGGGTTTTTCAGTCTTTACGGAACCTTGTCGTTTCAGCGAAAATCAGTTTTTGACTAACGCTGATTACCGCACAAGTGCTAGCAGCAAAATCTCCGCTCGCTTCTTTCTTGCTGATGATGATGAGACGATCACGTTTCCCGGGAATGGGCTCAACCCGGCGGGTAACATACCTGGATTTCCGAGTCCGAGCGATTCTGGCTTTAGAGTCCTCTCCATCGGCCATACCTATACTTTCCGCAACGGCTGGCTCAACGAGGTAAAGTTTGGCTACGTCCGAACGAGGACCAGCACGGAAGCCCAAACCCCGTTCAGCTGGTCAGACGTTGGAGTTGCCGAAGGAGAGATGAACTATAACAATGAGCTTCCAAGCTTGAATATAGCCGGTTCCGTCAGCTTCGCCTCTGGATTCCCGCGCACCATAACTCAAAACAGTTTTGTCTTTGGTGATGACCTCAGTTTTGTCCACGGAGCCCACACCCTCCGACTGGGTGGATCGATCAGCAGATTTCAAGACAATATTGACATAATAGGACTCGGGTCGTTCGTGCAGTTTCTCAGTTGGCCGGATTTTCTGCTTGGCCTGAATGCGGAGAGCAACGGTACGGAATTCAGCAATGTTTTTGCTTCGGATGATGACTTCGGGTTGACATATCGAGCTTACCGGGCGTGGGAAGGTGCAGGATTCGCACAGGATGACTATAGAGTTGACAAGTCTTTAACGCTCAATATTGGCTTGCGATATGAGCGCATTGGCCAGTTTGGAGACAAGCTGGGCAGAAACTCCAGCTTCGATCTTAACAAGGCCGATGCAACCCCCCCGCCGAGCGGAAGCCTCGCCGGTTATATTGTCGCTTCCAACTTCTCTGATACGCTTCCGGCCGGCGTCACTCGGGCGAGTAATCCGTTTGGAAACTATGGAGAGGGACAAAATACGATAGCTCCACGAATCGGGTTTGCCTGGCAGTTGCCCAGTTCAACCGCGTTGGTACTCAGGGGAGGTTACGGTATTTATTACTCCCAGCCAACCGGTCAAGCGTTTTATCAGGGCGTATTCGGCGCGCCGTATTCTGACTTCCGATTGAACAGTGGTCAGTCCAATGCAAGTGCGACTTTCCAAGCGCCTTTCGCGCAGCCGTTTCCTACTCCGGAGTCCTTCCCTATGTTCCCTGCCTACTCACCAACTACCGCTACGACCATTTACAGTGTCGCTCCCGGCTTTCGACCGACGATGGTTCAGCAATATTCATTAAACGTTCAGACTGAGTTCCATCAAGGTTGGTTGCTGGAAGTCGGGTACGTAGGGACTCGTGGAATTCACTTGGTACGCCAACGTTCCCTCAATCAAGCCCCATCCGCCTCTGTTAGCAATCCAATAAGGGGGTTGACGACAGATACTGTCGCAAATATCTCTCTGCGAGTTCCGGTGCTCGGAGTGCCTCCGGACTCTCTTGTTGAAATGGAGTCCGAGGGCAGTTCCTGGTACAACGGGCTGGAAGCGAGCCTGACGAAGCGGTTGGGGCATGGCCTTCAGTTCCTCGCCTCCTACACCTTCTCGAAGACCCTGGACACGGATGGTGCCGACATTAACTCGACGTCGTCAGGAAATGCGCTGACATTGGGCGACCAAGACTCACCAAGCCAGCGGTGGGGAAGAGCAAGCTTTGATCGCACTCATCGATTCGTCTTCAGTGAAACATGGAGTCTCCCCAGCCCATCAGCAGGACTCGAACGGGTAGTTCTAGGGAGTTGGGAAGTCGCTGCAGTAGTCACGATTCAGTCCGGTAGTGCTCTCACCATTGCGGATACCAATGCCAACAACGTGTTTGGAATCAGCGGAGATCGGGCGGAGCTGACCGGTACGTGCAACAAGAACCAATTTGTCTCCCAGGGCCCGATCGGGTCTAAACTCAACAACTATTTCAACGCCTCCTGCTTTACAACTCCGCCCGTGATTGGTGCTGACGGCATCGGAACCGCGTTTGGCAACAGCGGGACCGGAATTGTAGACGGTCCCGGTCAAGCAAACCTGGATCTCTCACTTTCAAAAACCGTAATCGCCAATTGGCCGATAGAGAAAAGTAGCGTTCAATTTCGTGCCGAGTTCTTTAATGCGCTGAATCATCCGCAGTTTGCCAATCCCGATAGCAACTTCACCTCGCCGACGTTCGGCGTCATCAGCAGCACGGCTGTCAACCCTCGTGTTATTCAACTGGCGCTAAAGCTTGCGTTCTGACAATTCATCCCGTAACGATTGAGTGGCTGCTAGTGCCGCCTACCTTCGATAACCCGCGAGCTCCGCCAGAGGCAGCCAATGTCTTGGATGAGGGGTCTTCGACCCACGCTTGATGAGCGTGGCGTAAGGGTGAGAAACGTCTATCGCCATCCGAATCTTCTTTGTTGTAAATTCGGACAGGCGAGGAAGGATTTCCACTCGGTAGAAATCTTCATCCAGCCATTTCGGAAGCTCCGATGGATTCCACCTTCGCAATGCTTCAACTTGTTTCGCGTGGGTAGCGGCTCTGCGAGCTTCAGCTATAGGGCTATGAGTCGCGATGCGTCCTAAGTTTGGCCTTTTCCAGCATGCTCTCACGATTAATCGCAGGAACACACTTCCCGCAATATATTTAACCCGTTGTGACCGGCCCTCCGCAACGCTGACAACGGAGCTGTGGTCTGGGGATTGCGGGAACGCTTGCGAGATTGCCAGCCTTCGCTTGACTGCGCCTTGCTTGCGTTAGCCGGGTCGGTAAGAAAGTGAACTTCGACCTCTTGGCCCTACCCTGCCAGAAAATCTTGGCGGCTTGCTCTGCATAAGGTGAGACTGATTTGGCCCACTCTGATGCTGTCTCCGAAAGCTCTGCCGCAAATGATCCCATCAGGCGACAATTCCCATTGGCTTGTTCGAAGAACCATTCTCTCCGCAGAGGACCGCGATTCATCCAGTCAAACACATAGGCATCCACCAAAGGTCGGACAGGCTCCATAAGATCACACGCAAGACTGTCTCGATTCGGTGTGTCCTTATGCAGAACACCTAATCCAGGATCAAGTCCCAGTTCTGCTGCGGCTAGACGCGCTTCTGCTTCTAGGATCGCGTAGAGATAATCAAGGACAGCATTTGGTGGATTCGCCGCGAGACGAGGCGAGCCAGTCAGCGGAGAAACACGGGCACCAAATTCTTGCCAGTGGCCGGGCACTCGGACAAGATCAGATCGCGGATACTGAACTGGTAAGTCTGACCATGCGGACCAGTAAGCCAGGGCTGCATTCGCGCAAGCACAGATTCGAGACGCACAGCTGATTTCAGTTGCTGCCGGAATCTTGCGATGTTTTCTGCGACGGAGAAGCCTTTCCCGCGCCAATCTTTCTTGGCCGATAAGTTTTTCACCGATCAAACGAACTGCAAGTTGCAGACCTGTACTGCTGCTTTCTGCTAACGCTTGCGCTCTCCTGAGGCGTGCGTCAGACGGCGCTTTCCAATTTAGTCTGGCTTTGGGCCGCGCACCAAACTTTTCCCCATCTAACTTCGTCTATACCTGTGGCATCCCCACAGAACCGTGTTACACTTCTGTGGTCATCACACAGGAGTACGAGGAGGATTTTTAAATGTTCCGATCCATTGCTCCCGTCATGGTTCTTGTAGGCATGGTATCTGTTTCCGTCTTGGCGTCCTTAACCAATGCCCAAATCTCGCCGAACCTGCCCAATCCGATCGCGGCGCCGAATCCGCTGACGACAACATTATCCATTTTTCGTAGCAATATGCAGGACAAGATCATGAAGGCGGCGGATGCGATGCCAGAGTCCAAGTACAGCTACCGGCCGACGAAGGACGTTCGCTCGTTTGCCGAGATCCTGACGCATGTGGCGGATATATCCTACTATTTGTGTTCAAACGCCAAGGGTGAAAAGCCCCCCGCCATGGTCGCCGCGAAGGGTTCGAAGACCGAGACCATAGCCTACCTCAAAGGCTCGTTCGAGTACTGCGACGGCGCGTACTCCGGGTTCACCGACGCGCACCTCAATGACCCGGCGGACTTCTGGGGCTTCAAGACGAACAAGATGTTCATCCTGACGCAAGCCGGAAATCATGACGCCTTGCATTACGGGAATCTGGTTACGTATCTGCGCCTGAATGGACTCGAGCCGTCCGGGGGCTGGTTTTGATGGCGCAGCGGTAAGTCCGGTTACCGGAATGTGCTCACGGTACACTTGTACGATTACACCCCGTTTATCGGGACCTAGTGTAGTGTCCAAGAATTAGCTAGACAGTCTCTTCTCTCCTTTTTCTTGTTCGCGGTTTCGTACATCCGGGCTGGATCTGCTCCAGGGTCTGGCGGCAGCGAGAGAGTTTAGCTTGAATGGATTCGACCGTGGCCGTCCAGACGAAGGGTTTCGGATCCTCGTTCCAGACATTCAGAAAATCCCGAATGGCGCTTTGTAAATCGTCGACACTGAAGAACGAACCTCGCCGCACACGTTTGGAAGTCAGCTCTGCGAACCAGCGTTCGATCAGATTCAGCCAACTGGAGCTGGTTGGCACAAAGTGAGAGATAAAGCGAGTGTGTCGTTTTAGCCAGGCCACTGTCCGTGGATGCTTATGCGTACCGTAGTTATCCATCACCAAGTGCAAGGGAACGTCCCCGGGAAACTCCTCTTCGAGTCGGCGGAGAAACTTAAGAAACTCCTGGTGTCGATGCCGCTCATAACACTGCCCAATGACCCGACCCTGTAAAACTTCCAGAGCCGCGAACAGTGTGGTCGTGCCATGGCGCTTATAGTCATGCGTCATCGTGCCGCAACGACCCTTCTTCATCGGTAACCCAGGCTGCGTGCGGTCCAGCGCCTGGATTTGGCTTTTCTCGTCCACGCACAACACCAGTGCCTTTTCTGGCGGATTCAGATACAGCCCGACCACATCGGTCAACTTCTCCAGAAACTGGGGATCGCGCGACAGTTTGAAAGTTTTGACTCGATGCGGTTTCAGATTATGGCTGCGCCAGATATTGCTGACCGTAGACTTGCTCAACCCCTGGTTTTTCGCCATCAATCGACAGCTCCATTGGGTCATTCCTTTGGGCTTGCTCTGTAAGGTGGCCTTCACCACGGCTTGAATTTTCTCCGGCCCATAGGTCGCCTTGCGGCCCCGGCCCGGCGCCACCTCCCACAAACTCTCCTTACCTCCTTGCAGAAAACGTTGCCGCCAGAGAGTGACGGTATGGCGGTTCACCTGTAACTGACAGGCAATGGCGCTGTCAGAACGCCCTTCCGCTGCGGCCAGCACGATGCGGCCCCTCAGCACCACTTGCTGTGGCGTTCCATGGGCCGTCAACCATCCCTGAATCTCTTCCTGATCACCAAGACTCAGACTCACAACAGGAGCGGATCGGGGCATGGACTCACGATACACCAGGCCATTTTGTTTGTCTAGTCATTTGTTGGACATTGCACTAGCCAGTCAAAGCATGTTGTGGTCGACTTCCTCTCTCTAACCTTCAAGGCCCGATTGTCGTCAATTCCGTCGCAGCCAAAAGGGAGAGTGTGTGCAATTGAACCGCAATCAACGAAACCATATCTCTTCTCATCTAACCAAAGCGCTCCGCCATTCGTTATATCTCGTAGGACAATACTTTCATTTTTCACGATCCAAAGGAATGCCCGTGCGATTTGCGATATTCGCGTGCTCCGCGCTACTCATTCCCACCCTGCTCTCCGCTCAAAATACCTCCCAGTCTGCGGCTAACGTCGAGCGAAAACAGCAGCTCGATCGACAAGTGCCTGGCTGGCTTAGGGAGTTCCACGTCACGAGCGCTTCGGTTGCCTACATCGACGGCGGCAAAATTGCCTTCACTGCCTACTACGGCGACCAGGTCCCCGGCGGCCCGCCGGCAAACGCAAGCACTCTTTACAATGTCGCTTCGCTGACCAAGCCCATCACTGCCGAAGTCATCCTTCGCCTGGCCTCCGAACAAAAACTTTCCTTGGACGAACCGATGTCGCCGTTCTGGACCGACCCGGACATTAAGGACAAAGCGTGGAGCAAGCTGCTCACACCACGCATCTGCCTTTCCCATCAGACCGGTTTCACCAATTGGCGCTATCAAACGAAAGGCGTTCTCACCTTTCAGTGGGAACCAGGCACGAAAACAGGTTATTCCGGCGAAGGTTTCGACTATGTTGCTCGCTTTGCCGAAAAGAAGACCGACCAACCCTGGGAAGTCCTGGCGCGGCACTATGTTTTTGACGAAATCGGCATGCATGACACTTCCTATACTCCGCGGGACTGGTGGGCTGGCCGCCAGGCCAAACCGGTCGAAGCAGCCGATCGCACAAAATGGTCCGCTGCCGACCTTCTGCGCACCACGGTCACCGATTACGCCAGGTTCATCATCAGCGTCATGGGCAACGAGCACGTCACCCCAGAGATCGCCCGTGAGCGCCTTACGATGGTGCGCAACAATGTCACTCCGGAAATGCAGGCGCAGGTGTGCAGGAACACTCCAGATTCAGAACATTGTTCGGCTTCCGCTGGATTTGGCTTAAGCTGGCAGATCTTGCACATCAATGACGAGGTTATCCTGGATCACAGTGGCTCTGATCCCGACGTCAATACGCTCGCGCTGTTTCTACCTGGTCGCAAAACCGGAATCGTTGTCTTCACCAGTGGTCCCGACATCGACAACCGCCTCATCCAAAAAGTCGTCTCCGTGCTCTACCCCAATCCCGTTTATCTAAATACGCTGCGATGAACTGCCCCGCGTAAACCGGTCACGTTGGTTTGTCAGTGCCTGATTTGTCGTGCCGGAAAGTTTGCTGCTAGTACTCCAAGTTTCTGATTTTGCCGTTAATCCTACGGTGAAATGCCTCGGCACGTAAAATCACCTCTCCACCTTGCGGTTTCAATAGTATGTGAGCTTGCGGTTGATTACGGGGCCTGGCTCGCCGGAATTATCTGGATAGTTGCCTGATTGTTGTGTCCAATCATTATAGACATAGTGAGCCCAGAACCTCGAAACTCCGTCCCGGAATTGTCGCCAGTCGGTTTGGTCGCCTTGATCGTTGGATGACAACAAGATCGTACTTCCACCCTGACAAATTGACACTGCACGACCTTGGGTGTCATAGGTATATGAAACTCCCGAGAATGATTGTCCACCCCCACATCTGGCATTTAGTTCCCCCAACTTCGCATTTATCGCTTGTTTGATTTGTGGGATCTGTTCAGAAGGAAGGCGGGTTTTCTGGTTATCTGACATTCGGTCTATGAATAGTTGAGCTGGATCTTCCGCGAGCTTCTTTTGCTCAAGGACCCACCCGTCAGCATCGTAGGTGCAAACGAATTGGGTTAGCTTGTGCCCCGCAGCATTAAAGATCTGCGTTTCTGTAGCTCGGCCGTTCTCATCGTAGATTGTTTTAATCTTTCCCCAACGGGAACTCCAATACCCGACGCGACCGCGGCATGCCACCCGGAGCCTCCGACGAAAACCTTTTGTCCACGACGCAGATGTTCGGGATCAAATATCTGGATCGCAGTCTTGCGACCCTCCGCGTCATATTCAAAATCGATTCGACAGCCTTTTTGCGGATTGTTTGTGATGCTGAGGAGCCTCCCCACGTCATCGTAAGTGTGCAGCGACTCCGAGGCGGGCCCCCCAATTTGCCCGAGACGATTTTGGTGAGACGACCGATAGCATCGTATATCTGTGTCGTGACCCACTCTGAGCCGTCATACGGGGCATGACAGGTGAGAAGCTTTCCGTCAGGAGTGTATTCGTATGTGACGCAGGATGTGACCGGACCACGGCGTTTGGTTCCGGGATAAATGGTTCCTCGATGCAAGTCCTTACGGGCCCTCGGAGTTCCGCTTTCTTACGATCGGTCATGTAGGTGCTGCGGCAGACGGACGGTATCACAGCGTCGAGGGCCGCCCAATATAGCTGTATCGTCATAACGCACCTCCTCCCTCTCCCGTCTTTCTTGAAATTTGGGGAGCAGCTAATCCCACCAAACCCTCATAATTCGTTGCTACTCCGTGAATGGTCACAGCTACGAGCAAGGGAAAGATGTATCTCACGTGGTTGTCACAGGTAGCTCGTTGGCTGCCATCCGAAATTTATATCACAACAAAGTCTAACTCCCGATTTGTTGCGCTTCTTATTGGTGGAGGCGGCTCAAGCAGCTTCGCGTATCCATCCTGCCTGGAGACGTCGTTACGTTCATTTAGCGATGCGTCGGCACAAAAGCATTGCCAAGGTCGCAATGGGAAGACGCATGGCGGTTCGTTTGTAGTGGATGTGGCGGAAGGGCTGTGACTATTCGCCATCGTTAGAGTTCGGTTCGTACGCGGGACAGCTTGGTACGCGACATGGTGTGAAGTAGAACACCGTCGATTTGATTGGGCATCCCGCTCCCTGAAAAGGGAGTTTGAACAAGTAATCATGGTCGAAGTACGGATCGAAGAGATGTTTGGGTCGGACTGAAGCCGACCGAAAGATTACTTGCGAGCCGTGGTCGTCGATGCAGAGTTTAACGGAACAACTAAGACCACTCTTCGGGGTGAACGGAGTTGTGTGCCCGAAAAAAGAAAAGAAAGAACAAAAGAATCAAAAAAGGTCTTGACACGAGCCGGCATTGTTAGAGACGTCGCGTAACCGGTAACTTGTCATTTAGGGCCTTCGGCCGGGTATGTTTTCAAACGCTTGCTTTTGAGTATTTGGGTTAACTCGGCGCTAACCCTGCCTGAGCGCTGATGTCGTAATTCGCGGCAGAAACGATTTACTTTCCAGCGGAAACCCAGACGTTGTCGGGAGCAGCTATCTCCACATTCGACACTTCCGTAGTTATCCTGACCCGTTGGAGTCCGGGCTTCTTACCCGGTGTAGCCAGGAACACCAGATAGTATTGGCTGTCGAAAATCTTCTGCAATCGCTCCAGGTAGGGTTTAAAACTGACCGCATTTGAGGTGCCCAGAGAAAAACATTCCCCTCCGGTTTCGTCTGCCAGCTTGGAAAGTCCGGAGAGACCAATCTGCAGGTCCCAAGAACTTCGCGCTGCTCGACCGACGCCAATCGCATAAAGCGAGTGAACAATGACGTTATACCGCTGACTGATTTCACTTGCCGAGTTCACGTCCGGACTTATGCTCGGCATACTGTGATACGCAGGCCCGAAGTTTGGCCCTAATTGAGAAGCCGTGGGTTTTTCTCCTCGCAGCCGGTCGATTCCATCGGTCACCATCAAGACTTCACGCCGGACATTTTGCTGAGGCCACCCCTTTACGAGGCTGATAAGCGACAAGTACGGACTATCCATGGTCGATGTATTCCCACGAGGCAATCGCACCGCCTTAACGGCGAGCGCGTGATCGGGGGTGAAATTCTGGACAATGTTGACTGTCGCGTTCGACATGTAACCTATACCGATCAACGTCGTTGCGGGTTGAGCGCTTATGAATTCTTTAATGTCGCTGAGATTGTTTCCAACACCCGAGCCGAGCGTGTCATCGATCAGAATGAATAACTGAAGGGCGGCGGTATCTCCCCGAGCCGGAATCAGTTGTGTCACTTGAAGGAAAGTCTTGCCTTGCTTCACTTTTACATCGCCCTGTCGCAGCGCCGGAGGTTCACTGTCCTCCCGCTGAGCTTCAGCGGTGATTACCACGTGAACCTGAACCGCTCCAGCAACCGCCTTTTCTTGCGGAAATGCGCTTCCGACGCTCCAGGCACACACGCAGCATGCAACCAGCAGTTCGCGAAACAGTGCACAGTTTCTCATTGATCTTCTCCTTCAAAATTTTAAACCCGGTGCGGACCCCACAACCGGTGCCTACTTGCTAAGAGACTCTGGATGGAATCTAGTCGCCCTCTCAGAAATACCATCAGTTTTTGGGAGCGTGAAGTGATTCCATTTCCTGCAGGTGCTTCAGGGCCGCGGCAGCTTTGAGCGCATTGTAGTAATGCCTGCGGCCTGGAGTGCTAACCTGATTTTGTTCGTCAGAGTGTACTGGAGTTGACCAAAGGGAGAATAGTAAAAAATAACGCGACAGTTGCCGGTTTGCCGACTTGAACGAAGCCGGGAGTTGAGGGAGCGGAAGTCGTAAATCATCGACGGCAAGCTAAAATTCAGTTTGTTCTAACGCATTCTGCCGAATTTGTGATTGGCCCAAGTTGAGCCCCAGCCCCGCTTTCGGATACACTCTCGTCCGGTAACCACATCAGGAATGACATACCTACTAAACGAACCGTGGCTTTTCGGCTTGGTGCTCGCGATCTCTCTGGCGGCCACAATCGAACTCGGACGACGAACCGCCGCCGACCTCCAGATCTCTGACGACACAAACCGCAAAGACCAAATGGTCGCCATCCGCGATGGACTCTTTCTCTTGGCCAGCCTGCTACTCGGTTTCACCATGGCTCTGGCCGTGCCCCGCTACACCGAGCGCCGCGCTCTATTGGTGGAAGAAGCCATTTCCATCGGGACCACCTATCTCCGCGCCGGCATGCTCCGGCAACCTTATCGCGATAATTCCCGCGAACTCCGGCAGCCTCAATGCGTTTCGATACGGCGATTGGAAAGTCACCTTTGCTACGAAGGACTCCTGGTGGGCCGATGTTGCGAAACCGCGTACTGTACCTCTAGTCGTTAACCTCCGTCAGGACCCGTTTGAAGTCTCGCCGGATTCCCAGATGTATGCCCGTTGGTATGGCGATAAGCTCTGGGTGATGATTCCCGCGCAGGCCATCGTGGGGCAGTTCCTCATGACCTTCAAAGAATTCCCACAACGGCAGAAATCTGCATCCTTCAACATTCAACAAGCCCTGGACCAAATGAAGGCGCAAACCGACTGATGCGAGCTGCAGAATCGCTTCTTAGCGAGCGCGCCCGTCATCGGAGAATTCGTTGTCTGGGTGGCTTACTGTCCGGGCTCCTATTGCTCCGCCAGAGGCAGCCAATGTTTTGGGTTAGGGATCTTCGACCCGCGCTTGATGAGCGTCGCGTAAGGGTGAGAAACCTCTGTCGCCATCCGAATCTTCTTTGTTGTAAATTCGGACAGGCGAGGAAGGATTTCCAGTCGGTAGAAAACTTCATCGAGCCATTTCGGAAGCTCCGATGGATTCACGCCAAATCGGAAGGCTCATAATACCCATCTATGAAGGCATCGGCGATTATCCCGTCACTCGCTCATAACGCCCGTTAAAGCCTGAAGGCGTGAACTCAGATGGACGACTGAATTATGAGTTTCCATCGTTGTGGGTACTTGAGTCTGTGGCGGAGATTAGTTCCACGGGTTTGCCGTGAGGCGTGTGCCGATAGGCCTCCGCCCAGGCCTCTTTGCGGGCCAGCAACGCAGCCGGATCGGAAAGACCTTTCGCCGACACGAGACGTTCGAGCGCGGCGAGCCAATGTTCATAGTAGTGGGAACCGTCGTCAGGTTCGCCGCGGCCGGCAGCGGACTTGAGTTCTTCGGCCAAAGCTGTGGCCCATTCTTTCCAAGTGAAATGACCCTGCTCTGAGAGCTTTACTGCCAGCGCGAACGCCTGTGCCTGCCAGGGCTCGGCGAAGACGGGTCCTTCCGTATCGCGTGGGAGTTGCGGAACTGTGTCAAGCTGGTCAGGTTCCGGCATAGAATTAAGCTGCCTCCAGGTAGTCGTCCCACATATCAACATACACGCAATCTTTGTCCGAAGCCTGTGCACCCCATAGTTCGCGCCCTGCAAAACGCACCGAGTAAACATGCTGGGGATTCTCGCCGAGGGAATGCGCGTTCGTATCCGGAAAAACGAAAACACCGTGGTCACGATGGATCGTTCCGAATTTTCCACGTGCGTACCGCGGCAGACGTGTATGACCCACCGGATTGATGTTGCGGGCGCGTACTCGCTGGCCTACTTGGAAGCGTGGGGAGACCTTTACATCACGGTTGGCACGAATGCGATTGGGCAGCATAGCCGGGATCTTATCTGGGGTCAGCGGCGGGGTCGCTTTGGCCGCGCTCGGAGCAGGCACGCCGTTCTCAATTTCCGCAGTCGTAACCAAGCCGCTTGTGACCAGCAAGGCGACCAATCCTGATAACCATTGCTCATAGTAGCTCACCTGCAAATAGTCAGTCGGGGGCAGGACCTCTCTGGTGTGCCGGAAGGCGTCGAGATTCCACCTATGCCAGGCACCCGCGGCAAGGAGCATCGCGAAGACCCGAGCCTCCCAGTCAGCATGAAAGACCGGTTCATCCTTCTCATACTTGACTGGGCCCATATCCTGCATCCCGCCCATATCATGTATGCCGTTCATGATTGCCCTCCGGATGACGGGGCCGCAACTTTGGCGACCCCAACCATCGCATCGCGCGTAACCAAGGCCGCTAATTCCTCCTCGCTCATTCGCTCCGTGCCGGCAGGACGCTCGGGAAGAACCAGGTAGCGTAATTCAGCCGTGCTGTCCCAGACGCGCACCTCGACGTCTTGCGCGACTTCCAACCCGAACTCGCGGAGCACGCCGCGGGGATCAATCACCGCGCGCGATCGATAGGGTGCAGACTTGTACCAGACGGGCGGAAGACCGAGGACCGGCCACGGATAGCACGAGCACAGCGTGCAGACAATCAGGTTGTGCACTGTGGGCGTGTTCTCGACGATCACCATGCGATCACCCTGTCGGCTGACATACCCGAGGTCTGCAATCGCGTCGTTAGCATCGGCCAGCAGGCGAGCCTTGTAGGCTGGATCAACCCACGCCCGCGCCACCACGCGTGCGCCATTTCGCGGGCCAATCTTGTGCTCGTAAGTGTCGACCAGCGCATCCAGCGCCGCCCGATCCACCAATCCCTTCTCCACGAGCAAAGATTCCAATGCCTTCACCCGCAGAGCAGGATCCGAAGGTACGGCTTGGTGTTCGTGTTCGTGCTCATGCGGATGTGTGTGGCCCAGTTCGGGGGTCATCGCCGCTCCAGCAGTCGCTGCCGCTGCCGTCAAGAAATCGCGCCGTGTTTTGGTCATCGACGTTTCCCTAACCCTACGAGGATTGATCACACCGAAGTGAAAACGGGCCTGATGTCTGCGACATTCTTGTCTACAAGTTACAAGGTGTCAACGGAGATTGCGGACGTCTGGCAACTCGGAAGTTATTGTCGGCTAAGTTCCGGTAAGCCGTAACCGGAGAAGTAATCGACGGTGGTGTTGGATTCGGAACTGCGTGAACAGTTGGACAGCTTGGCCGACTCACGTTCTTTTCCCGCTGGCTTAGTGCGTCGAGCCAAGATTATCCTGTTGAGCGCCTCTGCGAAGAACGACCGAGAGATTGCCGCACAACTGGAGACGAGCAGGATCGTCCCTGGTAAGAAGGCGAGTCAAGGAGGAAGCTTATGTCGCAGTACGAGCTGAAGTACACCGAAACGCAGCCATGCACACATTTTGGGCTCTCGCTTGGGCTGCTCGCATTTGGTCTGCTTCCTGTAAGCGGCTTCGCCCAGGTTCAACCCGCCAGCTCGGAACAGCATGTGTCAGAAACGCATGACCGAGTTATCTTCGACAGGGATGCATTCTTCTCCGGTCCCATTCCGTATTGGAGTCGCGGTTATTTGATCAGCAGGAAAGTTGAGAGTTTCTCGGCGGGAACGCCCAACGTAACTCTCTATTCAAGAGAGACTGGGTCCAAATCAGCCGAAGTAGCATTTTGGTTTCTGGACTCTCAGAGAATTATCATCACGTCAGCGGCCGTCACTCATAATAATGACAGCATTCTGGCTTTGGGTGAGGCGGACAAGCAGACGGTACACGGGCTCCGTTCATCGCCTTGGCGAACTTTAAGGGCCAAATTACCAACGTTATTCAAACCCAGGACTTCTACCCGCGAAACATCTGTGCGGCCCCTGACGGTTCTATCTGGGCCTTCGGCGACATAATGTGGAGCAACTCCAAGAACGATCATTCTGAAGCCAACATGTTGCGCCGCTTCGATTTCCCGCATGGCGAAAATGCTAGCTACATTCCCCGTTCGAATTTCCCGAAACGCGTACGGCCAGATGTGCTTGCCTTCGTTAGATGCACTTCCGACGCTGTCTTTGCGTACAGTCCACAGGCAAGTATATTGGTGGAACTGCAGTATAAGTCCCAGACTCCTCGCATCTATCAAGTCTCAACACCACAGGCGCTCGTCGTTGGAGGCTTGGCTGTGACCAATTCAGACGCCGTTTACGGGTTGCTTACGGACCCGCCGAACCGAAACAACGACAGCGGACAGAACGGGATGTACTTCTTGGCTCTAGATGACCGGACTCAAACAGCCCAGTGGCAGCCGGTCGAAGGTGCGGTGGGTCGCCGAACGGACACGGGAGTAGTGCTCGATGTATTGGGGGCGGACGGAGAAAATGTGGTGGTAGACCGGGCTGGGGACCCGGTGGAAATCACAGCTCTCCACTGGGTCACTGTCCTTCAAAAATAACGCCGAAGATTGAAAATCACTGCGGCAGTGGTATCGGCGACGCAGCGTAAGCGCGCCCGTGGCGGTCTCATTCGAACCGTAATTCATCACTGTAGCCGTACGAAAGAATAGTCAAACCAGAGCCCTGTGACACTTGTGGTGCGGTCGCGACGTCCACGTCGTTAACTGTCTGCTCGCTCCATCAGCTCAGCTTGCGCTAAAGTGAAGATCAGGTATTGAATGCTTGCAGCCTCGGTTCTGCGTCGGCGAGGCTTCTGTCCCGGGAGAATCCTGTGCATACAAATCGATGGAAGAGCCGTTTCGCGGTTATCGTTGTGGTTGTGCTCGTGGGACTTGGTTTGGGACGTTCAAGCGCGTTCGCCCAGGATGCCAAGGCGCCTGCGAATCCAGCCTACCTGAATCCATCGCTGCCCATCGAGCAACGTGTAAATGACCTGATCTCTCGTATGACGCTGGAAGAGAAGGCATCCCAGCTGGTGAACCAGGCGCGCGCGATTCCACGTTTGCAAGTTCCCGCATACGACTGGTGGAGTGAGTCTCTGCACGGCGTAGCCGTAAACGGAACGACCGAATTTCCCGAGCCAATCGGGCTGGCCGCAACTTTCGATGCTCCCGCGATTCACGAGATGGCGATCGCCATCAGCACCGAAGCGCGCATCAAGCACGCGCAAGACGTCCGCGCGGGACACAGCAACATTTTCGAGGGCCTGGACTTCTGGGCTCCCAACATCAACATTTTTCGTGACCCGCGCTGGGGCCGCGGCCAGGAAACTTACGGCGAAGATCCCTTTCTGACCGCGCGCATGGGCGTGGCCTTCGTCACCGGCATGCAGGGCGACGATCCGCGCTATTACCGCACGATTTCCACTCCGAAGCATTTCGCTGTGCACAGCGGACCGGAAAGCACCCGGCACCAGGCAGACGTGCAAGTGAGCAAGCACGACGAACTGGACACGTATCTTCCCGCCTTTCGCGCCACAGTGACGGAAGCCAAAGCGGGATCGGTGATGTGCGCGTATAACAGCGTGAACGGCCAGCCGGCGTGCGCGAATGAGTTCCTTCTCGTGGACCAGTTGCGGGACAAGTGGGGGTTTAAAGGTTACGTGGTTTCCGATTGCGAGGCGGTGCGCAACATTTTCAACGGTCATCATTATAAGGCGACGCAGGCGGAGGCCTCCGCCATCAGCTTGAAACTCGGCATGGACAACGAGTGCATCGACTTTTTTGCGAAGGTGAGCGACGACCACGACTACTCGCCGTATCTGGAAGCCGTCAAGCAGGGATACCTGAAAGAGGGCGACATCAACGTAGCGCTGAAGCGCTTGTTTACCGCGCGAATGAAGCTTGGCATGTTCGATCCTCCGGACATGGTGCCGTACAACAAGATTGACGAGAGCCTGCTCGACGGTACCAAGTATCGCGCCCTGGCGCTCAAGTTGGCCAATGAGTCCATGGTGCTGCTGAAAAATGACGGCGTTCTTCCGCTGAAGACCTCGGGTGTGAAGATTGCGCTCGTTGGTCCACTGGCGGAACAGTCTCCCGTATTGCTGGGCAATTACAACGGGATTCCCACGCATTCCGTGCCGGTGCTGGCAGGCATGCGCGCGGTGTTGCCCGGAGCGCAAGTCCATTTTGTGCCCGGGACACAGTTTCTGACGAAAGAAACGACGCCGGTGCCTGAAGATTTGCTGACCTCCGATGGCAAACCGGGAGCCAAAGCGAGCTACTACTCTGTGAAGGATGTGTTGGCGCTGCTGAGCACGGGAACGCAACCTCAGCCCGTCGCTACGCGGACGGAAACAGCCGTCGGAAATTTGAGTAACCCACCGGCGGAAGCCGGCAAAGCGGGAGCGTTCATGGTGAGTTGGGAGGCCACGCTCACGCCGCCGATCACCGACGATTACTACATCGGTTTTCAAGGGCACGGATTCTTCCGCGTCACGCTTGATGGCAAGGTCGTCACTTTGGCTTACCACACAAATGGAATGGAAACGAAACTTGCGCATGTGCATCTGGAAAGCGGCAAGCCGTACGCGCTGAAAGTGGATTACGGACCTAGTGAAGACGCGAAGGAGCCGGGCCAACTGGTGTGGTCGCAATTGGATCTGAAGCCCAGCGCGGAAGCAATCGCAGCGGCGAGAAATTCCGATGTTGTCCTTGCTGTGGTCGGGCTGACCAGCGAGCTTGAGGGCGAAGAGATGCCTGTTAGCGAAGAGGGCTTCAAGGGAGGCGACCGCACCAGCCTCGATATTCCCAAGCCCGAACAGGACCTACTGGAAAGCTTGGCCGCGACCGGCAAACCGCTGGTGGTCGTGCTGATGAATGGCAGCGCGCTCGGCGTGAATTGGGTGAAGGATCATGCTAGCGCGATTTTGGAAGCATGGTATTCCGGAGAAGAAGGAGGTACGGCCATCGCGCAGACTTTGGCGGGCTTGAATAATCCTTCGGGCCGGCTCCCTGTCACTTTTTATAAGAGCGTGAACGATCTTCCGCCGTTCGAGGATTATTCGATGGCGAACCGGACCTACCGCTATTTCAGCGGCGTGCCGCTTTATCCATTTGGCTACGGGCTCAGCTATTCGAAATTTTCCTACAGCAACGTGAAGCTGTCCGCGCATGACCTGAAGGCCGGATCCCCGATGAACGTCGAGGCGAGTGTGAAGAACGTTAGTGCGCGCGACGGTGACGAAGTCGTGGAGGTTTTCCTTACATACCCGAAGCTGGCCGGAGCGCCCAACCGCGCTTTGTGCAGCTTTGCCCGGGTGCACATTGCCGCGGGCCAAACCGCGCATGTGAACCTGACGATTCATCCGCGCGACCTCAGTTACGTGACCGACGCGGGTGAACGCGTCATCGCCCCAGGTTCTTACACGTTATCGGTCGGCGGCGGGCAGCCTTCGACCGAAGCGCCTGCGGTGGAAGCGCGCTTCACGATCACCGGCGAGAAGCGTCTGCCCGAGTAGAACTGCTTCGGGATTCCAGGCAGTAAACACACTGTCACCGGCTGATTCGCCGCCTAACTGTTCGTTGGTTATCAGGCATTGGTTCGAACACGCCAACTCGGGATATTGATCGTAGCGGCTGTTTGCTGCACCCGGCTTCCGGCGCAGACGGATACGAGCAAGCCTCCGGCAAGCACAGCGGCGGCTCCGGCAAGTTCATGGGACTTCAACGCAAGCGTGAGCGGGTATGTGGTGCCGCGCGGTCAATCGTACGTCTCACCGACATTCACGGCGGATCACGGCACACTGCACCTGGAAGCGCGTTACAACTATGAGGCCCAACGGACAGGATCGCTTTGGGCCGGGTACAACCTGAGTGTGGGGAAAAAGTGGTTTTGGAGTTCACGCCGATGATCGGCGGGGTGTTTGGGAAGGTGGATGGAGTGGCGCCGGGGCTGGAGTTTACCGGGACATACAAGAAGCTGCAGTTGTTCAGCGCAAACGAATACATTTTCGCTGCGAGCGGCAAAGCGGACGATTTTTTCTATACCTGGACGCAAATAACGTACACACCACTGAAGTGGTTTACCCTGGGGTACGTAATGCAGCGGACGCGAGCGTATACAACGCCACTCGATATCCAGCGGGGTTTTCTGGTGGAATTCGCGCGCAAAAAAATGACGTTCACAACGCAGATTTTCAATGTGGGCCAGGCGGATCCAACAGTGGACCTCACACTGGGATACAGCTTTTAGCGCCGATTGGAAGAAAACAAAGAAAAACAGCCACGGCAAATTACAGCTTGCCGCTTTCAGCGACTGCTAAAGCTTTGGACAGAGCTTTGAACACTTTCTGACGTTTGCACTCTTCTCGCAGGTACATCGGCAGACGTTCAAACCAGCGCTCTATGTCCCATCGTCGAAGTTCTCTCCAATTTTCTCCGAGATCTGCAGCCAATCTCTTGGCCGCAATTCAGCTGCTAGGGCGCGTTTTTTTTCTAATACTTAATGCACTCTCGCAAGCGCTAAACACTCTCACACCTGAACGCGAAGGACGCGACGCGAACCACGCTTACGTGCTGCGGAACCAGATTCGCCTTGCCGTCATGTCTCTCGACCGGTAGTTTTGAGATTCGTGCCATCGATTTCATCCAACTGGCCGTTCGCCCGAAATCTATCACGGTTTGGCATCACTGCCGGATTCGTCGCGGAACGGGACGGCTGGATGCTGGTGTCCGCCGCGACTGTTCATCTCTCGAACGATCAGCATTTGATACGCTGTGAGTTCCGTCGGTGGTATTAGTGCCTTGGGCGAGGGATAGGCAGGGTTGAGGAGCACTGTATGAAGGCGATTGTGTGCCCGCGATTTGGGCCGCCGGAAGTGTTGCAGTTGATGGAGATAGAAAAGCCTGCGCCGAAGGATGATGAGGTGTTGGTCAGGGTTTGCGCCGCGGCGGTGAATCCGC
Organism: Candidatus Acidiferrales bacterium; assembly: GCA_963795535.1. Lineage (GTDB taxonomy): Bacteria > Acidobacteriota > Terriglobia > Acidiferrales > UBA7541 > Acidiferrum. The sequence goes on along the minus strand of CAWCIG010000013.1, from coordinate 322,719 downwards.
TGGATTTGTTCTGTATGAGAGGCGCTCCGCTAATCCGGCGAATCCCGGGGCTGGACAAGCCAAAGCGCAAAATACTTGGGGTTGATGTCGCGGGGCGCGTTGAGGCGGTGGGAAGAAACGTAAAAATGTTTCAGCCGGGCGATGAACTTTTCGGCGGACCAAAAGAATTGGGCGCGTTTGCCGAATATGTGTGCGTTCGTGAAAATCAATTGGCGGGAAAGCCGGCCAACTTGTCGTTTGAGGAGGCCGCGGCAGTGCCGGTGGCGGGTATCACGGTGCTGCAGGGACTTCGCGATCAGGGACAGATCAAGCCGGGGCAGAAGGTTCTGGTGGATGGCGCCTCCGGCGGCTTGGGCACCTTCGCGGTGCAAATTGCGAAATCATTCGGGGCGGAAGTCACTGCGGTGTGCAGTACCGGAAAAATGGAGACAGCGCGATCGCTTGGCGCCGACCATGTGATCGATTACACGCGGGAAGATTTTACGAAAAGCGGGCAGCGCTACGACCTGATTCTGGGCGCGAACGTCCACCATTCGTATTTCGATTACATGCGCGCACTGAATAAGGATGGAATTTTTGTTTTGGCTGGAGGCGCTCCGCCCAACATTCTCGAAAGCCTGGTGCTCGGATCGCTGCTTTCACCGATTGGTAGCAAGAAGACCCGCTTCTTTATCGCCAATATAAACCACAAGGATTTGGCGGTTCTGAAGGAGCTTGCGGAAGTCGGGAAAGTGATGTCGGTGATCGACCGGCGTTACCCGTTAAGCGATGTGGCCGGGGCACTGCGTTATCTGGAGGAACACCACGCGCGAGGCAAAATCGTAATCACGGTTGCCAGTGGTGGAAACGCTTGATTGTTCACCCGCGAGAGGCGCGGTCCAAAATGACAGGTTGCCTGTCGTGGGAACCTGGCGCGACGTGGATGTGAACCCCCACCGTTAACATCGAAGGGCGCGACGCCCGGCCGGGCCTTTAAGTAGTTTTGACAATTACATCGTGGGAATGTCCGGTTCAGTATCGCCAAACCATTGGAGACACTCGTGTCTTAACGTATCCCGAGGCGCACGCACCATGTCAAACGGACGCGCATCCGAATGAATGCTGCCGGAGGGCGAATATGACGGGCAAGAGTCCCAATTTTCTGGGTTTCGCACTGATCTGCGCGCTTTTCACGGTGTTCGGGACAGGTTGTGGAAAGAACGATGCTATCAACCAGGCGGAAAAGCAGGATGCCATCAACGGCGCGCCCGAACCCAGCCTCGCCGAGACCAAAGCAATTGCGCAGGAAGGCTTCATCTTCGGCCTGCCCATCGTGATGTACTACACCTCTGCGTATGAACTGTTCGTGGATCCAACTTCTTCCCAATACAAGGCACCTGTTGGAAAACTGTTCAACGAAGCGCGGGTATTTACCCCCAAAGACACGGCAGTCATTACGCCCAACAGCGACACACCGTATTCCTTGATGGAGATCGACCTGCGCGCCGAACCGACAGTGATATCCGTTCCCGCGGTCCCGAAACCTCGCTACTACTCCGTCCAGCTGACCGACGCGAATACTTTTAATTAAGGGTATATAGGCACCCGCACAACCGGGGTTGGACCGGGCGACTATATGGTCGTCGGCCCCGATTGGAAAGCTGAGATACCTGCTCACATCAAACAGGTCTTCCACTCAACCACGCCACTTTCGGCGGTAATTTTTCGCACGCAGCTCTTCAATGCGGCGGACATGCCAAACGTAGTAAAGATCCAAGCGGGATACAAAGTGCAGCCGCTTTCCGCGTATCTGAAGCAGCCTGCGCCTCAGGCGCCTCCGGCGATCGATTATGCCAAGGCCGACTCCGAGATCGCGAAGACGCAGTTCTGGCAATTGCTGGATTTTGCACTGCAGTATATTCCGCCTAGCCCGGAAGAGGCGGCAATTCGCGCGAAGCTTGCCAGCATCGGTATCGGCCCGGGTAAGAAATTTGACATGAAGGATCTATCGGTGGAGCACAAGGCCGCCATGCCGCTGGGGATGAAGGCCGGCGACGACGCAGTCGACAAGTACATCGCAAGCGGTGGCGCAGTCATCAACGGATGGAACGTCGGATCGTTCATCGGCGACCGCGCTTTCTACAATGGAGATTGGCTCAAGCGCGCGTCCGCGGCCAAGGGCGGAATTTTCGGCAACAGCGCCGTTGAGGCAATGTATCCATTGACCAGGGTTCTGCCCAACGGAGAAGTGTTGGATGGCAGCCAGACACAACTACACACTTACCTTTGCCAAGGACGCGCTACCGCCGGTGAACGCGTTTTGGTCGGTGACCATGTATGACGGAAAGACCCAGTTCCTGATCGACAACCGAATCAATCGCTATCTCATCAACTCGCCGATGCTGCCAAGCCTGAAGAAAAATGCCGACGGATCGCTGACGCTTTACATCCAGAAAGATTCTCCCGGCGCTGCCAAGCAATCCAATTGGCTGCCCGCGCCCGACGGCCCGATCTACCTGGTGATGCGCTTGTACTGGCCGAAGGAAAATCCACCCTCGATTCTTCCCGCAGGCAAAGGCACCTGGCAGCCGCCAGGTCTCGCCGAATCCAAATAACGCCGCAACGCCCCTCCGAGTGCGCTTGACAAGCGCGATCCACGCTTTTATAGTTAAACAGATGCTTAATTAAGTAGACGCCTAATCGTTTCATGAGCGACAACAAAGCATTCCGGGCCCTGGCTGATCCCACGCGCCGGGAAATCCTTAATCTGCTGCGCCACGGCGAAATCACTGCCGGCGCGCTGGCCGAAGAGTTTGATATGACTAAGCCCGCGATGTCGCATCATTTCGCGGTGTTGAAAAAGGCGGACCTGATCACCAGCCGGCGGGAAGGGCAGCAGATCTGGTACGGATTGAACACCACAGTGGTGCAAGACCTGATGGCGTGGGCTATGCACCTGATCGGGGACGGAAAGACGGGCAGAGGGAAACGACGATGACTGGCAAATACTACCTGATCGGAATATTGCTGACCGTGGCGGTTCTGGTGGCGACAGTGGTTGCATACCCGCACCTGCCAAGTACGGTGGCCACGCACTGGAATCTGCGCAATCAGGTCGACGGCTACAGCGCGAAGTGGACGCTATTTCTGATGGGGCCCGGGCTGATGGCGGGAATCATGGTTTTGTGGCGCTTCCTGCCGTGGCTTTCGCCGAAAAATTTCGAGGTGGACAGTTTTCGGTCCACGTATTTTCAGATCATGCTGATCGTGGTCAGTTTGCTGGCTTATTTCAATGCGGCGGTCCTGTGGGCCGGTGTGGGCTATTCGTTGAATGTGGGCCGCGCGATTGTCGGCGGATTGTGCCTGCTGGTTGCCCTGCTCGGCAACTTGCTGGGCAAGGTGCGTCGAAATTTTTATATCGGAGTGCGGACTCCGTGGGCGCTGGCCAACGAACGCGTCTGGAATGCCACGCATCGCTTCGCGGCGAAGACCTTTGTTGCAGGCGGCCTGGTGGGCTTGGCGCTGACGGCTGTCGGACTGCAAGGCCGGGCGGTGTTTGTTGTTCTGCTGGCGGCGCTTATTCCCGCGGTATATTCGCTGGCATTTTATAAGCAACTGGAGCGGCGCGGAGAGCTGTGAGGCTAGCGTAATCCTCGCCCTTCCGGCTTCGGGCTGGCGCTGCCCATATCCAGCACGACTTTCCACCGCCCATCGCTTTGCTTTTTCCAGACGGTCGTGTACTTGCCATACTCAACCGTTTGTTTGCCTTCGTTATCCTTGGAACGAAATTCGTAGACGCCATAGGAGTATGCCAAGTCAAGTGACGCCGCCACGTCCACGCGCATAACCGTCCACGTCAGGCGATTATCTTTGTCGTTGAGAAAATCCATGGTCTTGCTTATGTTCTCTTTACCTTGCAGCATCGCGGCGTTCGCGGGAAGTTCCACGGCGTCATCCGCGTAAAAGGACATGTAGCCGTCGGCGCCCTTCTCTCCGCCGGCGGTCATCATCGCCACTTCGAGCACGCGAATCTTGCCCACTTCCGCGCTGATGGCGGCTTCGTCGGCCGCGACTGACTGCGGGATGCGCGATGCGGCTTGCGCACGCCGTAAACTTTGGATGGGCAGCGCAAGCAAAATAACAGCGATCAGCGGTACAACCGATTTTGTCTTCATCGCGGAACCTCTCGTCGTCTTGCGGAAGTGCCGTCATTGTAATCGATTCGCTTCGGGCATAATCACACTTGGAGTTGTTACGGGGGAAGTTTCAGGAACAGTTTAAAATCGTGGGCGATTAGCGCGGGCAATTCGCCGGTGGCTCTCTTGGAGAGCAGGTCGTGCCCGGCGCCGTCTATTTCCATAATCGCGTGAGGGCCGGGGATTAGTGCTAAAGCCGATTGCATTTCCGCCGGCGTGGCGAAAGGGTCGCGGGCACCGTGAACGAAGAACGTGGGCGTCGTGAGCTTGGGAAAATGGCTAGTGCGAAGTTCCTTCGGGTTTCGAGGAGGATGCAGCGGGTAGGAGAGCAAGAGCAGGCCGTCCACGAGGTGCGGCTCTTCCGCGGCGAGCATCGTTGCTTGCCGTCCGCCATAGGAATGCCCGCCCATAAAGACGCGGCTATGGTTTTTCTCTCGCATCAGAGAGACGGCGCGGCGCAGTCCGTCGCGATCGCGCGCGGCGCTGCCGGGATTGGGCGGTCCATGCGGACGGGCGACACGAAATGGCAAGTCGAAGCGCAGAACGGTGAAGCCCGCCTCGGCCAGGGCGTCCGAAATTTCCACCAGCAATTTCGAATGGCAGTTCGCGCCTGCACCATGTGTAAGCGCAATCGCGTTTCCCGTGTGCCGCGCACACTCATGCAAAAAACCATGAATCGCGGGCTCACCAGTGGTGTCTTCAAAATGGGTAAACATGGCGTTTCCGTGCCTACTGACGTTCGACGTGCCAGTGTATTTGACGCGAGGAAATTCCGTCAAATATTTCGCGCGAGGCGACGATGGTTTGCTTGAACGGCGCTCAGCGAGCCTAGATGAAATCGCGCAGGTTGGTTTTTGCGAGGTCGAGTATTTCGTCGCCTCTGCCGGTCAGCATTGCTTTGACTAGGTAGATTCCGAAGCCTTTTGCCTGCTCGAAATCGATCGTAGGCGGCAAAGAAAGTTCATGTTTGTTCACTTTCACGCTCACCAGCGCGGGGCCGGGATGCGCGAACGCGGCGCGAAGGACTTCTTCCAGCTCTCCCGGATCTTCCACATTCTGGCCGAAGATTCCGCAAGCATCGGCGAGCTTGGCAAAATCTGGGTTCACGAGATCCGTGCCGAAGCTGACGACTCCGACGGCTTTCATTTCCAGCTCCACGAAACTGAGCGCGTCGTTTTGATAGACGATCACCTTCACCCGCGCTTTCAGTTGTTTCAGCGTGAGCAGCTCCCCCATCAACATGGAAACTCCGCCATCGCCGGACATAGAGACAACCTGGCGGCCGGGAAATGTCATTTGCGCTCCGATGGCCTGCGGCAGCGCGTTCGCCATCGAGCCGTGGTTGAAAGATCCGAGCAGCCGGCGTTTGCCATTCATGGTGATGTAGCGCGCGGCCCAAACAGTTGGCGTGCCCACATCACAGGTGAAGACTGCATCTTCCGCAGCGAGCCGGTCGAGCACCGCGCTCAGGTGCTGCGGGTGCATCGGCTTATCGCCGGGCTTATCCTGTGTCAGTTCGTCCAATCTCTTCCGTGCTTTTTTGTAGTGCGCCTGGGCATCCTGAAGATGAGTGTCGCCCGCTTTCTGTTTCAGCAGCGGCAAGAGCGCACGCAACGAGTCTTGCACGGATCCGACTAGGCCCAGATCGACGGCGGTTCGGCGGCCGATCTGCTCGCCGCGCGAATCCACCTGAATCACCTTTGCGCGCGACGGATAAAATTGCTGATACGGAAAATCCGTGCCCAGCATCAGCAGCAGGTCGCAATGCTCCATGCCGTAGTAGCCCGACGTGAAGCCCAGCAGCCCGGTCATCCCGATGTCATAGGGATTGTCGTACGCGATGAATTCCTTACCGCGCAGGGCGTGGACGATGGGAGCTTTCAGCTTCTCCGCCACTTGCAACAGCTCCGCGTGGGAACCGGCGCAACCCGCGCCACCCAGGATGGTCACCTTGGCGGCGTCATTCAGCATGCCGGCGGCGCGCGCCAATGCGGAGGGCTCCGGGCTGCTTACCGGCTGCATGGAATCCACCGTCAGGCTGATGCGCTGCAGCGTTGCTTCGTGCAAAGCCGTGTCGCCGGAGATTACGATCACGGCCACGCCGCGCTTGGCAATTGCAGTACGGATGGCGATCTCCAGCACCCTCGGCATCTGGCTTGGCTGCGAAATGTATTCGCAGTAATGGCTGCAATCCTTGAAGATGTGATCGGGCTTGGTTTCCTGGAAATACTCGCTGCCCATTTCCTTGCTGGGAATTTGCGCTGCGATGGCCAGCACCGGCACGCGATTGCGCTGGCAATCGTACAGGCCGTTGATCAGGTGCGTGTTTCCCGGTCCGCAGCTGCCGGCGCAGACGGCGAGCTTGCAGGTCAGGTGCGCTTCCGCCCCTGCGGCGAATGCAGCGGCTTCTTCGTTGCGCATGTGGACCCACTCCACGGATTTGTGCGTGCGAATCGCATCGGTAATCCCGTTCAGCGAATCGCCGGGAACTCCGTAGACGCGTTTCACGCCGACGGATTCCAGCGTGTCCACGATGATTTTTGCGATTTTCGCTGTCGCCATAGTGCCCCCTTGTTTGTCTCAGGTGAGGTAGTTGTCCCGGGTTTCTTGTGAAAGCCAGCAATCCAAATCGCAAGTCCAAGATCGCTATGCTTTGATGTTTGCGCAATGCCCTGGGTGGCAAACAAGGTGTTGGATGAGGGAGCAGGATCGTTTGATATGGCTTATTTTCTGAGTTCGGCGCGGCTGGGGTTCCGTTGTTGGCGGCGGGAGGATTTGCCGCTGGCGCTGGGGCTGTGGGGCGATCCACGGGTGGCAGCGTTTATCGGCGGGCCGTTTGGCGAGGGCGCGGTGCGCGCGCGGATTGCGATCGAAATGCGGGAAATGTCAGAAGGCGGCGTGCAGTATTGGCCCGTGTCTTTACTGCAAGGCGGGGAACATGTGGGTTGCGCGGGTCTGCGGCGTTACCGGCCGGAGGAGAAAATTTACGAGCTGGGCGTTCATCTGCGCCACGCGTTCTGGGGCCAAGGGCTGGCAGAGGAGGCGGCTTGCGCGGTGATCGCGTATGGTTTTGCAATCGTGGGCGCCGAGGCGCTGTTCGCGGGCCATCATCCGGCCAACGAAGCCTCGCGCCGGTTACTGAAGACGCTAGGCTTCTCGTACACCCACGACGAACTGTACCCGCCGACAGGCTTGCTGCACCCGTCCTATCTGCTGCGCCGGCCGAGAGAAAACGTTCACCCTTAAAAACAGGGCGCGACTCCGTCCTTCATGGTTCCGAGTCCATCGAAATGATGAATTTTTTAATAGTGGTTCAATATTGAACAGACCGCCGGACGCGGTTCTCCTACGCTGTAAGTTCCAACCGCGATTTGGTTCTGAGAAATGGAGGGTTGTAGTTATGACACCCGAGTTCGATATTTTCCGCATTGATAACAACGGTCTAACTTGGCTTGAGCTAGCTATCACTCTCGACGACGCCAAGACACGTATCCAACAACGCGGCGCAAAGGAACCAGGAAATTATTTCATCTTTGACCAGGGCACCGGAGACAGAATCATGATGAAAGTTCAGCCAACCACGTGGCCTATACGGCCGTAGTCGCTGTCCGGCGCGACGGAAACATGTTTCGGAAAAGTGCTGGGTTGTACACTTCCGCACAGATTTAGAGGGAGTTTCTTGGTAATTTTGGTCTCCTGCCACCCCAGGTTAGCCTGTTCCGAAGGAACAGACTAGTCTCCCTCCTCTCAGATGCCTCTCAGATTTGTTGCTTCGGACCAGCTCCGCGGTCCGTTCTTCCACTCGCCTTTCCAATTCTGCCTGGCGCTTCCGGAGCTCTTCGTCCGCCTGTCTGTGCCCGCTGAGGTCTTGGCTGATTCCAATAATCCCGATGGAAACTCCGTCTTCGTCGAAAAGCGGAGACAGTGTTATGAGGGCGGGCAAGTATTTCGCCCCTTTTGCAGAAGACCATGGACTCGCCTGACCAGCTTTGGCTGGCTCTCACGACAGCCATAGGCGCATTTGCTTCTTCATACGTGGTGGAATTTAAGGCAATGTCCGTGATATCGCGGCCGAGGACCTCTTCGGGCAGCCAGCCATACAGAACTTCTGCAAACGGATTCCAATAGACGATGCTTCCCGCGCAATCTGTGGCCATGATCGCGGCCTTCAGGTTTTCAAAAATTGTAGTCTGCTGTAAATCCATATATTCAAACCCTACCTGTCCCTAATGGTTATAGGGTTACAGGATTGAAAGTGATAGACGCACCCTTTCACTCAATAATGCTGACGATGATCTGATACTCGAATGGTAGAGGACGGCAAGAGTATCGGCTGTTCACTTCTGTACCGTTGGCGGAATTCACGGTCTTGCGACCAACCCTCCGGGTGCGGTCGCTGCTCCGTGGCCAGTCCTTCGGGTGCTCTAACTCAAGCTACACGGAAAGTCTCAACCACCGACTAGTTGGTTGATGGCGCGTTGGGCTTCGAGAATGGAGAAGCGGTGATCCATGGCGCCGGCCAGGTCCGTGTTGGCGAAGGCGATGCGTCCGAAGGGGGCTTTGCGCAGGGTTTCGCGCGGCGCGGGGTTGCCGTTAGTGCCGAAGAAAAAGCCGGGTTGCGGGCTGAGGTAGGCGTGGCCCCACCGATTCAAGATGATGCCGGCAATATCGCGATGCGCGTCGAAGCCAGAGCTGGCGAACATGTCGGTGAATTGCTGGCGGATGCGCCGCTCGTATTCGCGGAAGGACGTGCCGAGCATCTCCATGCGGCCGCGATTGCCTTGTTCTTCCGTGGGCAGGCCAGGAGAGGCGTAGAGAACTTTCATCGACAGCACGATCGGCGAATCCGGGCTGATCGTGGGATCGACATCGCCGGTGAGCGCGAGCTTGCGCACTTCCATGTAATTGCCGACGGCGCCATCAAACCAGCGGCAGCCGCTAAGTCCCATGTTGTACAGGAAGCGCCAATTGTGCACGGCCACGTTAGCCATCATGCAGGGAGAGCGATAGAACGCGGCATACGCCTGACTGTAGCTCTGCGGCAAACCTTTCACGATGTGTTTGGACGTCCAGCTTCCGCCGGCCATGACGACGGTGCGCGCTTTGACGCGATAGAGCTTGCCGCCTTTTTCGTAGGCGATCGAAACGGTGGCGGCTTTCGCAGGATCGCCGTCGTGTTGGACGGAGACGGCGGTGGCGCTGAGGCGAATTCGGGCGGGCGCGCCAGGAGTATCGAGCGCGGCGAAGTTGACGGGATTGCGCGAAACGGCTTCGACACCGGCGGGCCCGTCGATGGCGGCGGGACTGAGACTTTTCACCAGCAAGCGCGCGATGGTGGTGTTCCCGCCGGGAAACATTTCATCCATGGCGCCGGTTTCGTCGGCAACTGGCTGCAACGCCTCAAACGCGTAATCGGAGTAGGCAGACAACGCATCCGGGCCCAGGCCGGCGCCGCCGCCTTCGACGGGCGATAGAAATTTGCGGACGGTTTCCTGACTGAGGCCGAAGCGCTCGTGAAAATGCTGCTCCAGCGTGATGGTGTCGAGATAACGCGAGATCGGATCGCCTTCATATTTGGGATGCTCGAAGGGTTTGCCATCCAGGGATGCGCCGGTAAGAAAGCGCACCCATTCCGCGCGCGTGGCGGAAGAAATCGGAGCGCCTTCCAGTTTTTTGCGGACCGGGTCCATCACCCATAAGCCGGGCTTGTGGCCAAAGTTTGCGCCGAACCAGAAGCCATACTGGCCAACGTCCATGCCCACGGCGTCATAGGGAGTGCGAGAAAGAGGCATCTCCGGCTGCGTTCCGGACCATTTCTGGTAGGTAAGTTTGGGCGAGGTCAAGCCGATCGAATCGTAGAATCGCTTCAAAAAACTTTGCGGCTGCTGAAGCTGGTAGATCGCAGAGCCTTGGTGAGCGATCAAGCGTTTGCCGTCGACGAGAAATTCGTTTTGCTTGGCCTCGCCGCCAAAAATGGGATGATTGTCCAGCACGAGGCACTTCGCTCCGGAATCCGCGCGGCGCTGGAAGAAAAGAGCAGCGGCAATTCCGCTGATGCCGCCGCCGACGATTACGCAATCGTAGGTTTCGTCTGTATCGATGACGTCTTTTGGCAGCGGATTGTAGACCGCATCGCGAATTTTGTGGCCGGCCCGCAGAACAGTCAGCGTGTTGCCGTTGGAAGCGCTGTACTCGCCAACGCCGCCGTAACCGGTGAATTCGTCGTTTTGCGTCAGGATTTCCTGCGGCGTGAGCGAATCGAACAGCGCCGCGCCGGAAGCGAGTAGCGTGGAACCGAGAAAATCGCGTCGGGTGATGGGCGCGTGCATGCCAAGGGTTTTGTCACCGGGCTTTTGCGATTTGCGTTTGGGCATGGGGCGGATTCCTTTGGAATATTTTTCAGGACGAAGCAGAAGGCTCTGGCTCGACGGGAAACGAAGCGGAAATCAGAGTGCCGGAAGAATTGGAGCGGACGGCGAAGCGCCCATTGCGTTCGCGAACGCGTTCTTTCATCCCGGCCAGACCAACCCCGACGTTGCTGCCGTCACCATTGAAATTTTCCAGCATTTCGGGAGACAGACCGACGCCGTGATCCTGAATATTGAGTACAGCGGTCTTACCGTTCACCCCGAAGCGCACTTCAGCCGTTGCGCTTTTGGAATGGCGCTGAATATTGGTGATCGATTCCTGCAGAATGCGGAATAGCGTGAGCTCCAGATCACGCGGGAGGCGATCGGGGAGGTCCGGAAGATCAAAGTTGACTTTAATATCGGTGCGCTTGGAAAAACCTTCGAGATAGGAGCGAGCGGCGGCAACAAATCCAAGTTCCTCGACCAGCGGCGGATGCAGGAGATGCGAAATGGACCGCGTGGAGCTGACCGCTTCCTCGAGGAGAGCACTGAGATCCTGAAACTTCTGGCGATCCGGTGGCCTGTGCTTGAAAGAATCGGCCATCATTTTGGCCGCGACGAGGTTCTGGCCCAGCCCGTCATGCAAATCGCGGGCGATCTTGCGGCGCTCCTGGTCCTGCGCGTTCAAGAGCTGAGCGCTTAAATTCAGCGCATTCTGCTCGGCGCGTTTGCGTTGCGCCAACTCCAGATTCAGGCCGCGAAAGTGTTCCCAAAGCATGTACAGAGACAGGAGAAAAGAAGTCGCCAGAACGACGATGATCCAATCGAAGAGAGAACGGGTGACGCCCAAGCGGTGATCTAGCAGGTTTCCTTCCACTTTTCGCATGGTCTGCGCCAGCGCGGCGCAGCGCTGCGATGAAACTACCAACTCGGCGGAATAATCATCCTGGGCTTCACGCGTGGATTTGCCGGACTTCACCAGTTGTAAGGATTCATCCACGATGAAAAAGCGGGCCTTCACGGCCTGTTCTAATTTTTGGCTAGTGGATTCTTCGTCCAGGTTGTCGTGAACCATCGCCCGGAGCTGCGGAAGCTTGTCGAGCAGTTCCCCCCGCATGGCCTCAACGCGCTGCAGGTAGCGAGTGTCGCCGCTTCGCAGGAACATTTGCCGCGAGCGCCCGGTCTCGCTCACGTCGGATTCGATTTCTGCAACCAGAAGTTGCACGCTGTAGGTATGGCGGACCCATTCTTCGCCGAAGTAGATGCGATACAGGATCCAGGCGGTGGCAGAACCGCAAACAAGGAGCAGGAAGATTCCCGAGGCAAAAATCAGCCGATGATTCAGACGTTGAAACAATGCAGCTCCCTGGAATTACATTAATCTAATCGAAAATGAACAGTCCTGCAGCTATCCCCTGGCAACGACTTCTGAGAATCGTTGGGCGCGAAGATATAGCATTCTCGATTCAGGAATGCTATAGAATATACCTCCGGCCTCCTGGAGAGAAACCACTCGTGCCAAGTCGTTCGAATATAGTGTATTTATCCGCTTCTTTTGCGGGAATTGCATTTTTGATGTTGTCTTGCGCTTCCAGTTCGCATCCCGATGAACTGACCGTACGCATCCCGGAGCATTTTGCCGGTACTTCGCTGCATGTTGATACGTGTGTAACTGGCGCGCCGGCTGGGGAAGTGAAAGTGGACGATCAGGGAATGGGGAAGACGCCGCTTTGTCCCGCCAGCGACCATACCGTGGAGATCGAAGTGGTGGGAGGCGGGCACTACAAACTGGCGGCACAGGAAGTGCGGATCCGGCGCACAGGCGATGGAATTGCGACGAGTATTGAGGCAAAGCTTCCGCGCTAGAATTTATTTTTGAAAATAGGGAGGAGTTTTGGAGTTCTCTTGGTCGTCGAGGTGTGGCAACCCAAGACATCCGGATTCCTCACTCCGCGGACTCCGTTCGGAATGACGGATCTGTTTAGCTTGTAAAGTGGTGGCGAGCCGCCGCATTCCAAGGTTATTTTGTTGCGGAGGCGCGTTGCTTGGCGCCCTCGGCCATGATTTGTTCGACTTCGTCGGCGGAACGGGGCAGGCGTTGGCTGAGGAGTTCGTAGCCGGTGTCGGTGATCAGAAGATCGTCTTCGATACGCACGCCCAGATGTTCGTCGGGAATGTAAATGCCCGGCTCGACGGTGACGACCATGCCGGGCGTGAACGGCCTGCAGAGATCGCCGGGGTCGTGGACGTTGAGGCCGATACTGTGGCCCAGGCCGTGGATGAAATATTGGCCTAGCGGTTTGCCGTGCTGATCCTTGCCATGCGAATTAATGAAGTCGTAGGCGATCTTGTAAACGCTTTTGTCGCCTTTGCGGCACATGTCCATACCGGGCTTGAGCGCGTGAATGGCGGCTTCCTGGGCGCCAAGAACGATGTCGTAAATTTCGCGCTGGCGCGGCGTGAATTTTCCGTTGGCGGGAATGGTACGGGTGATATCGGCGGCGTAACCGGAGTATTGCGCGGCCACGTCCATGACCACGATGTCTCCGTCTTCAATTTTGCGTGAAAGCTTGTCATAGTGCAGCGAAGTGGAATTAGGGCCCGCGCCCACGATGGGGGCGTAGGCTTCCGTCTCCGAGCCGCCCATCGCGTGGATCTCCACCATTTTTGCGGCGATCTGATATTCGAACAACCCGGGGCGCATCATTTTGAAAGCTTCGAACTGAGCATCGAGAGAAAGATCGATGGCCTGGCGAAGCAGCGCGAGTTCCGTGGGCGATTTGATCAGGCGCAAATCGGCGATATTGGCACGAATATCCTTTACGGTGACTTCCGGCACGGCCTGCTTGAGCCAATCAGCAGTTTCTTTTTCGTGAGGATAGCCGCCCAGCTCTTTCTGGTAAGGAAGAATGGTGTAGAAGGTGGGGTAGATGCGGGCGAGCTGCTCGACGGTGGCACGAAGGTCGGGCATCGGCTTCACTTCCGAAAATCCCGTGCGCATCTGAATATCGGGATCATTGGGAGACATGCGGAGGCCGTTCCACTTTTCCTTGCGCACATCTTTGGGAGGAAGGAAAAAGATTTCGCGCGCGGCGGAATCGTCGGTTGCGGCCTTGTGCGCTCCCACAGGCAGAATGATCAAAGCGGCTTCTTCCTCATTATGGCCGGTCAAGTAATAGAAATTTTCTTCCTGCGCAAAAATGTAGGTTTGCGCTTCTACTTCCTTGCCGGTGTAGCCGAGAAGGATGATGGGGCCATCGATGTTGGAAGCGAGCTTGGCGCGGCGGGTAGCATAAGCGGAATCGGATTCACGTTCGCGGCGCTGTTGCGCTGCGGCTGGAGCGAGCGCGAAGGATAAAAGCGCCGCGAACGCGAGCAACGAGCCGGCAAGTGTTCGAAAAGCCTTTTGCGCACCAACAAATAAGGCAGTTTTTCCCAGACCACTCATGCAGTCACCTCTAGCAGGATGCTGAAAACAGAATTCAAGATGTCTTCGGCGGCGAGAGCCGCTTTTTCTCGAGGCAGTTTTGCGGAATCCACAAACTTCCGCTTGCTGTAGAGAGGACGTGTCAGCAGCCTGCTAGAGCTTCCCCCGACCCGAGGAGCAAACGCGGATTGTATCGCAAGAATGGAAGGCACTGCCAGCGAACCAGGTGTCCGAGGCGCAATTAGTGATGCAGGAGTTAATAGTGCGGAGCGCGGGGCAGTCAGCGAAAGTTACGCCGGCGGGGAAAGCTGCGGCTTACGATGAAGGAAATTGTCCGAGCCATCCGGAGGGCGTATGGAACGGGAGAGGCGTCGCACGCCAAGATACATATTTATAGCCAGTGCCGAGTTATTTGAAGAGCAGTCCGAAGTGCGTGTGGCCACGCGAGTGAGCGAACTAAGCCAGCACGGCTGCTATCTGGATATGATGAATCCGTTTCCCACCGGCACTTTGATCCTGCTGAAGATTTTTGCCGGCGACCTGACATTCCAATCGAAAGGAAAGATTGTTTACGCCACACCGAACATGGGAGCGGGCGTAACCTTCCTGGATGTGGAACCAAAATACGAGTACATTTTGAGCCGTTGGCTCGAAGAAGCCGCGAAGGGTTGACCAGACGAGCAGCCAGTACCAAGAAATCAGAAACGAAAGTCCCTCCATTTTCATCTCAATCAGCAGGGATAGTTCGGATTGGCCATGGGCGGAGCTAGAGTGCCCGGGAGGAAGAGCATGAGCATTCTGAGAAAAGTCGCTGGCTTTTCAGGGCTAGCGTGGGGCAAGCGGAGCGCCGTGGTGGTGGTGAGTTTCGCGCTTTTGTTCGCCACTTGCCCGGTGGACGTTTCAGCCGCGCAAGACGCCGGTGCGCCACCGTCGCAAGACCAGGCGCCGCCACAGGGGCAAACGCCGCAAGGGCCTCCCTATAACACACAGACGCCGGAACAATTGCAGCAATTGGTGGCGCCGATTGCGCTATATCCGGATTCCCTGGTGGCGCAAATTCTGGCGGCTTCGACGTTCCCGGAACAAGTTGTGGAAGCCGACCGCTGGGTGCAGGCGCATCCGGATTTGAAGGGCGATGCGCTGGGTCAGGCTGTGAACAACATGCCGTGGGATCCCAGCGTGAAGGCGCTGACCGCGTTCCCAACGGTGCTGGGGAACATGGACAAAAACCTATCCTGGACGTCGTCGCTAGGTGACGCTTATTACAATCAGCAGCAGGACGTGATGGACGCCGTGCAGGTGATGCGGCAAAAGGCAGAGCAGTCCGGCAACCTGAAGACGACGCCGCAACAGACCGTGACGACTCAGGCATCGACCATCATTATTCAGCCGGCAGCTCCGGATGTGGTGTACGTGCCAGCCTACAATCCTTGGCTTGTCTATGGCGGACCGATTGCGCCCTGGCCGGGATGGTACCCGTATCCGGGGATCTGGTTTGGCGGGCCGTATTTGTCATTTGGAATCGGATTTGGCATCGGATTTTTCGGCGGATTTGGTTGGGGCTGGCCCCATTGGGGGTTCGACTGGCACAACCACTACGTCGTCTATAACCACGGCCGCTACTACTCACACAGCACCACCTTTTATAACCGTAACGCGTACTACCGGGGCGGTCATGGCGGGCCCAGTGCGGCTGGCCGGGGATTTGGCGGCGATCGTTACGCTGGCACGCATGGGAATGTTTACAACCGGCCAGGGGCGTCGCCGAAACCGTTCGAGGGCGACCGGAACGCGGCCCGAGGCTATGCACAACCTCACGAACAACCTCACGCACAGAGCAACGTGCACTCCGGGGCGTTCAGCGGCTACGACCATGGCGGAGAATCGCGAAGCTATTCGGCGCGCGGAGCTTCCAGCTTCCAGGGTGGCGGCGGGGGCGGATTTCATGGAGGAGGTGGTGGTGGTCACGGTGGCGGAGGCGGCGGGGGGCATCACTGAGATCCGGAGTTGAAATGATTCCAGCGGGATCGCGAAATCTGGAAAGAGAGGGAAGGATTATGCGGCGAGCGACGTTGAACTTCGGCGGATCTGGCGGTGGGGAATTTGTAAAATTGGCCGCGGTCGCGGTTCTACTGACTGGATTGTTTGCCACTGGCGCGGTCGGGCAGCAACCTGGGCAGAAAACATTTTCCAGCCCCGAAGAAGCGAGCAAAGCACTGTATATAGCGGCAAAGAATAATGACACGAACGCGTTGATGGAGCTGCTCGGCCCGGAAGGGAAGGACGTGGTTTCCTCTGGAGATGAAGCCGAAGACAACCGGAACCGGGCGAACTTCGCGAAGAGATATGAGGAAATGAGCCGGCTGATGAAAGAGCCGGACGGCAGCGTGACGTTGTACATCGGTTCGCGAAACTGGCCGTATCCGATTCCCTTGCTGAATAAAGGAAATCAGTGGTATTTCGACACCGATGCGGGCAAGCAGGAGATTTTGTACCGGCGGATCGGATGGAATGAAGCGTCGGCTATCCGGGTTTGCCAGGAACTGACTGCGGCGGAGAAGGAATACTACGCGAAAGAACAGAACCAGTATGCTCAGAAGATTTTCAGCGATGAAGGGAAGCAGGACGGGTTGTACTGGAAAGTGGCGAACGGCGAACCGGAAAGCCCGATTGGGCCCCTGGTGGCGTGGGCCGTCGCGCAAGAATATGCCGAAAGGAGGGGAGAAACAGCGGTTCCGTATCGCGGCTATTATTTCCATGCCTTGACGAAGCAGGGAAAGGATGGACCGGGTGGGCCGAAGAATTTTGTTGTCGACGGCAAGATGTCTGGCGGCTTCGCATTTGTGGCGTATCCCGCGGAATATCGGACGTCCGGCGTGATGACATTTATTGTGGGCGAGGATGGGATCGTGTACGAAAGAGATCTTGGAAAGAAGACCGATACACTTGCGAAGGCGATGAAGGAATATAATCCCGATTCGCATTGGACAAAATCGGAAGGCGAGCAGGAACAGGCCGCTGGGGAAACTACGAAGTAGTTTGTTACACGCGGATGTGTGTCACGGAGCGAAGAACTGCGAAGTAGTGGCAGATGCTTCCGGCAAGGACGAATAGGTGCCACACGGCGTGGCTGTAGGGCAGACATTTCCAGGCAAAAAAGACGACGCCAAAGGTATAGAGCAGGCCGCCGGCCACAAGCCAGAGCACGCTGGACGTGGGCACGTGCGTGAGCACAGGTTTGGCCGCGATGACGACCAGCCACCCCATGATGATATAAACCGCGGTGGACAAATATTCAAAATGGTCGACGAACCAGAATTTCAGCAGTATTCCCGCGAACGCTAATCCCCAAACCACTCCGAAGAGCGACCAGCCCCAGGGACCGCGCAGATACAAAAGAAGAAACGGCGTATAAGTGCCCGCGATGAGGAGGTAGATCGCGCCATGATCGAAGATTCTCAGCGCGCGTTTCCATCGCGGCGAGACTGCGGCGTGATAGAGCGTGGAAGCGCTGTATAGGCAAATCAGCGTGGCGCCATAGATGGAGCAGGCAACGATATGGCTGGCGCTGCCGCGCAGAATAGCGAGTACCAGCAGAACCGCGAAGCCGGCAATGCTGAGGAGAAGGCCGATTCCGTGAGTGACGCTGTTGACGATTTCTTCGAGACAGAGGCGCGAGCGTGTCATATGAACGGCGACATCAACATTGTTTCGCTATGCGTTGCGCGGTGCAAGTGATTTGGTGGTGCAGCTTATGCCGCTTGCGTGCAGGTTGAATAATTCTTTGCCGGGAGTGTGAACAATCATTTACATGCAGCTACGAATTGCTTGGGGCCGTGAGCAGGAATTATTGGAAGCCTTGGGCCTTGCGCCGTTATACTTTGCAGGATTCCCAGTGGGAAAGACGTGAGCTCATCCACCAGTTTTTCCGGCACGATTCCAAAATTTATTTGGCTTGTGACGCTGAGTGTTTGTGGCGGCGTCGCTGGCACTCCTGAAAATGCAGCCGCGCAATCCGCGGAACAGCTTTCCGATGTGAAGAAGGTTGCCGTGGATTGGCAGGAGGGGGGCAGAGGATCGGCCGCGGTGCGCGACCGGGTGGCGGAAAAACTGAAGGCCTCCGGAAAAATTCAGATTGTGCCGACTGCGGCGCAGGCCGATGCGGTGCTGCATGGTTCGGCGACGATCTGGACCACGGGATATATTTCGACGAGTCCACGATCAAAGGGCGCGGAAGAGGCCACGTATCAGGGCTACGCTTCGGCGGAATTGAACGGCAAGAGAGGAAAGACGCTGTGGTCCTACCTGGTTACCCCACACAAGCCGGGATGGAAAAGCATATCGGACGACCTTGGCGACCAACTGGCTGCGTCACTGATGGAGGCGGTCGGAAAAAAGGACAGCGGGGTGGCGGCGAGCGTCGGCATACCGGCGAGTAGCTCGGTGAACGCGCTTACGCTGCATGGAGCGGGCGCTACGTTCCCAGCGCCGATTTATCAGAAATGGTTTGAGAGTTTTGAGCAGACGCGACTGGGGATGCGGGTGAGTTATGACGCGGTGGGCTCCGAAGAAGGGACACGGCGCATGAGCGCAGGCGAAGTTGACTTCGGCGCCTCGGACATGCCGCTTTCTGCGGAGCAGCTGCAGGAGAAGAGGAAACTGCTGCAGTTTGCGACGGTGCTGGGAGCGGTTGTTCCGATCTACAACGTGAAGGGCGCGCCAGATGGATTGAATCTGACTGCGGACGTCCTGGCGGGAATTTTCCTGGGGAAGATCGTTTCGTGGAATGCGCCGGAGATTCGCGCGATCAACCGGCGTGTGCGGCTGCCCGATGAAAAAATTGTGGTGGTGCACCGCTCGGATGGCAGCGGAACTACGTATGCGTGGACGGATTATTTGTCCAAGGTGAGCCAGGAGTGGAAGTCCAAGGTGGGAACAGGCGCAACAGTGTCGTGGCCGGTGGGCGCCGGAGCGGAACAAAACCAGGGTGTGGCGGACGCGGTGGCCAAAACCGCGAATTCCATCGGATATGTGGAATTTATTTATGCGCTGCAACATGAACTCAACTTCGCGACGGTACGAAACAGCACGGGCGAATATGTGAAGGCGGATCTGGACAGCGTGACCGCGGCGGCAAAGGCGGCTGGTTTGCCCAAGGGAAATGAATTTCAGACATCGATTACGAATGTGGGAGGAAAGCACACGTATCCAGTTGCAAGCTTCACGTGGATTTTGATTCCCGCGGACGGTAAAGATGCGAAGAAGTTGGAGGCGCTGCGCGATGTGGTTCGTTGGATGCTTACGGCTGGCCAGAAACAGTGCGAGTCGTTAGGATATGCGCCTTTGCCGGGGGATTTGGCGACGCGGGAGTTGCAGGCGCTGGGGCCGGGGAAATAGGTTTGTGTGATTTGTGATTGGAACCCAACAAAGAGGAATTCCTCACTCCGCGGACTCCGTTCGGAATGACGGTGTTTGGTTGGATTCGGGTGCTGGTGGCGGGTTTTGGCGGATGACTCTGTGCGTAAAAGCCGCGGCGAGCCGCCGCACTCCAAGGTTAGAAGCCGGGGGCGCCGGTGGAGGCGGGGCGCATTTCGGGGGCGTTGACGTCGAAGCGGAGATGGGCCAACCAGGATTGGCCGAGGGACATGAAGCCGGTGTAGAGATAGCCCCAGACGAAGAGAAGAAGGAACGGCACGGTGGCGTAATTCTCGTTGCTGATGGAATAAGCGATAGCGAGCGCGAAGTATAGGCCCAGCGCGATTTCAAAGTAAGGCATCCAGCCGGATTTATTTTTGTATTTTTTTGCCGCGAAGGTGCCAGATTTCCCTTCGATTCTGAATTTTGGCGTGCGCGCGAATTCGGATTGCTTGCCGAAGATGGCTTCTAGGACCGCCTGGGCGTTGCGCACGCTTAAGCCGATGCCGGTGGCCATGACGAAGGGTAAGTAGAGAAACGTGTTCATCCAGGTTTTGGGACGCAGCTCTTTTTGCGCCGCGAGATAAAAACTGGAAATGGAGCAGGTGGACGCAAGGAAGAGCGGCAAGTCAATCACCAGCATCTGGAACCAGCCCTGGTAAAACCGAACAATCATCGCGGGAAGCAGCATGGTGGAGAGAAGAACCATCAGCGGATAGGAAATATTCGCGGTCAGGTGGAAAAAGGCTTCGGACTTCACGTGCCAGGGAACATCGGATCGAAAAACTTTGGGAAGAATTTTCTTGGCGGTCTGCATCAGGCCTTTGGCCCATCGGGCTTGCTGCGCTTTGAAACCGTTCATGTCCACGGGAAGCTCGGATGGGCATTCGATTTCGGGGAGATAGAGAAATTTCCAGCCTTTAAGCTGAGCGCGATAGGAAAGGTCGGTGTCTTCGGTGAGCGTATCATGCTGCCAGCCACCTGCGGAATCGATGGCTGTCCGGCGCCAAACGCCGGCGGTGCCATTAAAGTTGAAGAATGTGCCGCGGCGCGAACGGCCGCCGTGCTCAATGACGAAATGGCCGTCGAGCAGAATCGTTTCCACACGGGTGAGCAGGGAATAATCGCCGTTAAGATAAGTCCAACGCGTCTGGACCATACCGATTTTTTCACCGCCATCCGGATTGAGGAAATGGGGAATGGTACGGCGTAGAAAATCGGCGGGAGGAATAAAATCCGCGTCGAAAATGGCCACGAATTCGCCGTCCGCAGTCTTTAGTCCATTTTCAAGCGCCCCCGCTTTGTATCCTTCTCGATTGGTGCGATGAATGTAGACGATCGGCAGACCCTGGGCAGCATGGCGATCGACGCAGGTGCGCGCAACTTCGCACGTTTCGTCAGTGGAATCGTCGAGAACCTGGATGTCCATGAGCTCGCGGGGATAGTCGAATTGGGATACGGCATCGACAAGACGCTCGATCACGTAGCGCTCGTTGAAGATGGGGAGCTGTATGGTAACCTTTGGCCAATGCAAAACCGGCGGGGGCGTGGAAGGAATATTTTTGCGATAGGCGTAGTAGTCGTAGAGGAGCTTGTAGCGATGCAGGCCGTACGCCGCCAGGATAAACAGCACGATGAAATACGGAATCATCATGGCGAGATCGAAGGCGTTGGCGTGATAGACGCCGCTGAACGTTCGATCGGTGAGCTTATGCCAGTACTGGCGAAAACTAGGCTGATGGGCCGCGAGCAGGAATGAAGCCAGAGTCAACAAGTCTGAAGTTTCTCCGAATGCCATCCGAACAAAATCGAAAACAATGGAACCGCTACTGGCCATGGATCGCGGTGGCTGCACTGGAAGCCGTGTTCCTGCGAATGCACAGCCTGTACTACTTGAAAAACCACGCGATCGGCTTTATCGAGCTGGGATTGGCCGGTGGCCTAGTTTACCTGATTGCGTTGTACGGATTCACACGAACGCAAGCCACGCGCACAACCACCATTTTACTGATTTTTGCCGCGATTGTATTCCGGGCGACGCTGTGGCCGATGGAGCCGACGCTGTCCGACGACCTGCAGCGGTATCGTTGGGAAGGGAAGGTGCAGGCGCAGGGATTGAATCCGTATGCGATTGCGCCGAACGATCCGCGGCTCAGCATATTGCGGGACAAGTATTACGAAATTATGCCGGGGCGGGAACTCCCGGCGATTTATCCACCCGCAACGGAACTGTTGTTTCGCGCGACATGGCAGGTGTTTCCTGGGCCGACGGAATTTAAAGTGCCTTTTGCGGCGGCGGATGTGCTGGTGCTGCTGTTGCTAGCGTGGATGTTTCGAAAAGACAAAGATCGGGATTTCCGGCTGGCCGTTTATGCGTGGAATCCCCTGGTGATCGTGGAATTCGCGGGCAGCGGGCACAACGATTCGCTGGCGCTGCTAGGAATCGTTTGCGGGCTGGCGCTGGTGAAGAAATGGCCGCAGTTTGCGAGCGTGCCGGTGGCGCTGGCGGCGATGGCCAAGGTGTTTCCGGCGCTGCTGCTGCCAGTGTGGATTCGCAAAACGGGTTGGCCAGAGAAAAAAGCGGGATGGTGGGCGGCGGCGCTGGCGGCACTCGGGGCGCTGGCGGTGCTGGCGCCTTATTGGAACGCGCTCGGAATGTTTCGCGCCAACCTGGGATATTACGAGGCTACATGGAAGAATTATCACGCGAGCTTGTACACGCTGATTGACTGGGCGACGGCAGGAAAAACAAAAATTCCCGCGCTGGTCAGCGTTGCGGCAAGCTGGGGGTTGGCATTTTGGCTGGCGTGGAAGAAGGCGGAGCCGGCTCGCGCCGCGTTCCTGTTGATCGGAACGATTCTGGCGTTCGGGCCGAACGGTTATTCGTGGTACTTCACATGGATCGTGCCGCTGCTGTGCTTTTACCCGAATCCGGCGTGGCTGATGCTGACGGTGCTGCAATTTTTGTCGTACAACGTTTTGATCGGCTACGGAATTCTGGCCGTCTTCAAGTTTGATCCGCTGATGCAATGGCTGGTTTACGGACCGTTTTATGCGCTGCTGGCGGCAAATTGGTGGTTCGGGCGAAAGAAGGCGAGAAGGCTAGACAAATTCGACGCTGGTGAAGGCGAGGCTCCGCAGCAGAGCGGAAAGAGTGGAACGGGCGTTATCATCGGCGGTCTTTAGGATATTGTCCTGCAGCGCGGCGTCCTGCAATTCGCGCTCGGCTTCCTGGCGGACTTCACTTTCGAGATTGGGATCGGGCGAGGAAAAAAGGCCGGTGTCGCGGGAATAGACGCGGGTTTTAGAATTGTCGATGCGCGTGACAAGGATTTCAGATTTGGGGATGCGCACGGAGATGCTGCGGTCGTGGATCGAGACATCTTGCGGTTGTAGCTGGCTGAGATCGACTCCGGCGATGACATCGCCGTGGACGACGAGCAACAAGCGGTCTCCGGCGAGGAACTTCGGCAGGTACGGGTTGTCATGCTCGCCGGAAATGATTTTGTCCATGGAGAAACGGACGGTTTCGAGGCGTTGCAGTTGCTGAATCTGGCGGACAACCGTCGGCTGGTCGATATGGATGAGCGAGCCGTGGGCGTAGGAACGAAGCAGATGGAGAAGGCCGGCGCCGGTGACGAGCCAGACGATCAGGCCGACGGCAAGAAGAGTGAACAGGACGCCTGCGAGCAATCCTTTGATCCAGGAAGATGAGGGCGGCGGGAGAGGTTTGAGAGCGTCGTTGGGGTTCATAGCGTTTCGCCGACGAATACTAGAGTAAGGAAAAAAGACGGCGTTGTCATGTGGCGCGTGCACGCCTGACATTCGTGGCAGCAGCTGGAGACCCGGTGGACGAAATTACAGAAATCGAAGGCGCGGCGGGCAGGCTATGGGAGATCGCGAAGGAAATGCTGCGCCTGGGATTTGTGGCCTTCGGAGGGCCGCCGGTGCACTTCGCGATGATGGAAGAGCGATTCGTGCGCACGAAAAACTGGCTGAGCCGCGAGCGTTTTCTGGACCTGATCGGCGCGGTGAACCTGCTACCGGGGCCAAGCTCGACGGAATTGACGATTTACCTTGGCGAGGTCCGCGGAGGATTCGCGGGGCTGGCGGTGGCGGGGGCGTGCTTCATTTTGCCGTCGGCGGTGATGGTGGCCGCGCTGGCGTGGGCTTACGAAAAATTCGGGAAGTTGCCGCAGGTGGAAGGATTGCTGTTTGGCATCAAACCGGTGGTTGTGGCGCTGATCATTCCGGCATTGTGGAATCTGGGGCGGGTGGCGCTGAAAAATCCGGGATTGATCATGCTGGCGGTTGCGGTGGTGCTTTTGGCGGCGCTGGGCGTGAATGTGATCACGCTGTTGATTTGCGCCGGCCTATTCTGGATGGTTGTGCAACAGGCGCGCAGCTCGTCGAAACTAAGCGCGGGCGGGATGCTGGGATTGTTTTCGAGTGGCATGAGCAGCACTCTCGGCGGGCTGCCAATTTTTCTGTATTTCCTGAAGATTGGAGCGGTGGTGTTTGGAAGCGGCTACGTTTTGCTGGCGGTCTTGCGCGCGGATCTAGTGGTGCGCCAGCACTGGTTGACGGACGCGCAATTGCTGGACGCGATTGCTGTGAGCCAGGCAACGCCGGGGCCATACTTCACGGTGTCGACTTTCATCGGCTACCTGCTCGGTGGATGGAAAGGCGCGGGGCTGGCGACCATTGGAATGTTTTTGCCTGCGTTTGCTTATGTGGCGGTGACGGCGAAATTTTTGCCGCGAATCAGGAAATCGCCGTTTGCGGGAGCGTTCCTGGACGGGGTAAATGCGGCGGCGGTGGCGTTGATGGCCACGGTAAGCTGGCAATTCGGCCGCGCGGCACTGGTGAATGTGCCGGCTATTATTCTGGGGCTGGCGAGTTTGCTTTTAGTGTTTCGCTATAAGGTGAATTCGGCGTGGCTGGTGCTCGGCGGCGCTATCGCGGGAATTCTTTTACATACGATCGGCAGACTTTAGGCGCAGGTCGCTTGCCGCGGATCAGGCAATCAGCACGATTTTTCCGAATGCCCCTGGCGCGAGAACATCCTGGTGGGCGATAGCCACGTCTTTGAGCGGGATTTCTTTGCCGACGATGGGGCGCAGGGTACCGTTTTCCAAGCCGGCCGCGATGGCCGCATGGATTTCGGCACCTTCCGTTTCGGTGATGGCCCAGAGCGTGAAGCCACAAACAGAGGCGCGGCGGGACATCAAATCGCGCGGGTTGACGGTGATTTCGCCGCGATTGCCAATGACCACCGTGCGCCCGCGAATCGCCATCAGCTTCATGTCCGTGGCCAGATTTACGTTGGCGATCATTTCAAGAATCACGTCGACGCCACGGCCACCGGTGAATTTCATAATTTCGTCGGCGTGCTCGGGCTTGGTGTGATCGAATGCGGCGTGCGCGCCCTCTTTTTCGATGAGGTCCAGGCCGCGCTGGCTTCCGGCGGTACCGAGGACAGTCATGCCCAAGGCGCGCGCGTATTGAACCGCAGCGAGGCCGACGCCGCCGCTGGCGCCATGAATCAGCAAAGTTTCCGCAGGGCGAGCGTGGCCGTAATGGAACAGCGCGGTATACGCGGTGCCGTACGGAACCCAGAGTCCCGCGCCTTGCGCGAAAGTGATTTTATCGGGAAGCGGATAGACCTGGGATTGATCGGCGAGCGTGTATTCGGCGTAGGCGCCAGTGAGCGTTCTCGCGGTATACACGCGATCGCCGGGTTTCACTTTTTTTACGCCTTCGCCAACTGCTTCGACAGTGCCGGCCGCGTCCGAGCCGGGTGTGTACGGGAGCGGCGGCTTGATGGCATAGGTGCCGGCGCGCATGTAAGTGTCATAAGGATTGACGCCGGCGGCGTGTACGCGGACAAGAATTTGTCCCGGACCGGGTTTGGGTGTGGGAACTTCCTGGACCTCGAGAACCTCGGGACCGCCGAAACGGTGGACTAGAATGGCCTTCATGTAGACTCCCCCTGCGACGGATGAAGCAGCACGGTCGCTCGCTTTAGCAGATTTTGGATGACTGCCCGGGCGAATTGTCGCAGGGTAAATTCGGCAAGGCAAGTGTTGGGCGTCACAGCGAGGGCTGTCGGCAACTATTTACTGCATCAGAAGTGATCGTCCTGAACCAGCGAGATTGGTTCGGTCTTGGTGGCACCGATCGATTGCGCCCAGGCGGTGGTCTGCCAATTATCTTTGCTCTTATGATCCGGAATCCATGGCGGAAGGGTCTGGCTGAGGTGAATCGCCAGCGCATTTACGTACGGTTCGTACATGCGTCGAAGTTCAAGAAGCTTCTGGTCCGCTTCGGGGGTGGCGGCAAGCATGGCGCCGTGCTGGGCCATCTTCATGCGAAGTTTCGCCAGGGTTTCGGCGGGCAGACGATCGGCCAGCGGCGCGCGCGGCGTAGCGCTGAACACCTGGCAGAGATCGGCCACCGCGTGTCGAGCGATGGCGAAGGTAAGTTCGGCTTGCTTGGCGCAGGAACCCTCGACTCCGGCAATGGCAAGTGCGCAGACATCCAGGATGGCGGTGAGCGAACCGATCCAGGACTGATTGTCGTGCTGGGAGCGGAAGTACGCGAGAACCGGATAAGAAAGATGGGACTCAAGCAATTCGGCGCACCAATGCTCCCATTCTTTCAACAAATCGCGCAGAGCTTCTTTGCCAGTGGGATAGGCGTGGCGGCGAAGAAGTTCGCCCGCGGTCGGGGGCGTTCCAGCACGCGCATCGAGCAGAGAAATATTAGTTTCGCGGCGGCCAAAAGCGCCATAGATGAACGGCAGATAGCCGATGACCGCGGCCAGAAAACCGAACCCGAAACCACATTCCGTTACGACGAGGAGCCGCGCAATGCCCGAGCGAGGCAACACATCGCCGAGACCGAGAGTGAAGAAGGTTGTGCCGCTGAGGTAGAAATCGGTGTACAGGCTGGGGTTGGTGCCGGAAAGATTGACGGCGGAGCCCGCGCCGTATTGCATCAAGCCGAACGCCAGAACCAATCCAATGGCCCAAATGCCAATCAGAAAGAGCAGCGAGATCGGGCCATAAAATCCAAGAAAGCTCTCGCGAGTTTTGCGCGCCGGAATTAGCCGCGCGTAGAACTTCCAACTTGCCCAGGTGAACCGGTAATAGACCCTGGTAAGGCGGAATTTGCGGGTGACGCGCCGGGGCAGAATAATGGCCTCAAACGCGTCCCACAGAACCACCAGGAACATAACGAGACCGGCAACGAAGACACTGGGAACAGGAAGAATCATGCGCAGCATTGTACCCGGAATCGGGCCCGCCGTTTCGTTAAGCGGATTTTGAAGTGACCAACTGAGAGCTGATGGAGATTTCCGCCTTGAAGAGACGGGAGACAGGGCAACCCGTTTCGGCAGCCTTCACGGCCGCAT
The DNA here is from genome assembly GCA_963795535.1 of Candidatus Acidiferrales bacterium. Taxonomy (GTDB): domain Bacteria; phylum Acidobacteriota; class Terriglobia; order Acidiferrales; family UBA7541; genus Acidiferrum. The sequence goes on along the minus strand of CAWCIG010000013.1, from coordinate 295,935 downwards.
CAAACTTGGCCTTATCCGCGCCGGGGACGTGGGCTACGAGATCGAGATGGCTTTTGGTGATGGAGAAGCCTTCGCCGACTTTTTCCAAGGAAACCGTGCAGGTGGTTTCGAGCTTGGTTGCCGTGAGGCCCGCGTTGCCAAGCTGCGCCGAGAGCGCCATGGTGAAACAGCCGGCGTGAGCGGCGGCGAGGAGTTCTTCGGGATTCGTGCCGACGCCATTTTCGAAGCGGGTGCTGAAGGAATATTGGGTATTTTTCAGCGTGCCGCTATCGGTAGAAATGGCGCCTTTGCCGGATTTCAGATCGCCTTGCCATACTGCGGAAGCTTTACGTTGCATGTGGAAAACTCCTTCTGTGTCTCATGCACCCGGAGGGGTGGAGCATGGATTGGATTCGCCTGGGGAAGGGCGGGTTACTTAGGCGAGGAATGATTCTATCACCGATGAGATTCGTAGGCGCCGGTCTTCAGACCGGCCGACCAGCAATAGAATGTTGCGCCGCTTCAGCGACGATCGCTCCTTCGCGCGAACGGCCCGCTTCAGAAAAGCGGCCCCTATGAGCTAAGGGATCCGGGCAGGCCAAGGCCTCTTAGGTAGACGGTGTTATTTACCACGCGATAGTAAACCAGCCAGTTTCCCGCCAGAAACCAGCGGTGACGCGCGCCATAGGCGTTACCTTGATTTTCTTTTTGCACGCTTTCGTAATATCCGCAGAACATCATCGTGGGAGGTGACGCGACCTTCCCGGACGGCCTGGTCTGATTCGTTCATCAATGCCTGGAACGCGGGATCAGCGTCGACTTTGTCCAAGCTATCTTCCATGTCGGCGTAAACTTGGATAGCCTCGCCGATCACCAGGCTTCGGTTGCCGCCGCGATAGGACGCGAGTTCCTCGATCAATCGATTGGTCCTTTTGTCCAATACGAATTGTTTTCGCATCAATCAAGCAACTCAACATCATTCATGACTGGTGTTGAACTGGTGTTTGAGGAAGGGCTAATACCAAAACAAGAGTGGCCGGTCTAAAGACCGGCCACTGCACAGGTCGCGAAGATTAAAGAGTCAGGGAGACGAGGCCTGGAGGCGTGGCGGGGACTATGGGAGGAAGCTTGGAGCGATCAATGGGGTTGTAGAGGGTGTCGCGTTCTACGGGGATGCGGCCGGCGGCGCGGATCAGGCGTTCGAGTTCGGTGCGCGAGGTGAATTCGGCCGTGGTCGCGCCCGCATCGTGATAGATTTTTTCTTCCACTACCGTGCCATCCATATCGTTGGCGCCGAAGCGCAGCGCAATTTGCGCGATGCTGGGCGTGAGCATGATCCAGTAGGCTTTGATGTGATCGAAATTGTCGAGCAACAAGCGAGAGACGGCCATGGCGCGCAAATCGTCGTAGCCGGTGGGCTTCGGAATGTGCGCCAGCGGCGTGTTGTCGGGGTGAAACGCCAGAGGAATGAAGGCGACGAAGCCGTGGGTTTCGTCTTGAGCTTCGCGAAGCAGAACGAGGTGATCGACGCGTTCTTCGACAGTTTCAACGTGGCCGTAAAGCATGGTGGCATTGGAACGCAAGCCGATGCGATGGGCTTTCTTGGCCATGGTGAGCCACATGCGGCCGCTGACCTTGTGGTCGCAAATGATGCGACGCACACGGGGATGGAAAATTTCCGCGCCGCCGCCGGGACAGGAATCCACGCCGGCTTCTTTCATCTTGAGGAGCGTTTCGTCGATGGAGAGTTTGGCGATGCGCGCGAAATAGTGGACCTCGACCATGGTAAAGGCCTTGAGGTGCACGTGCGGATGGCGCTGCTTCAAGCCGCGGATCAGTTCGAGGAAAAAGTCGAAACTTAGATCGGGGTGCAGGCCTCCGACAATGTGAATCTCCGTGGCGCCTTCGCGGACGCCTTGTGCCGCGCGCTCGTACATTTCTTCGAGCTTATAGGTGTACGCGCCGGGGGCTTCCGGATCGCGGCCGAAAGCGCAGAGCTTGCAATGCGCGACGCAAACGTTCGTGGGATTTATGTGGCGATTTACGTTGTAAAAGGTGACGTTGCCGTGGCGCTTTTCGCGGACGTAATTGGCGAGCCAGCCGACCGCGAGAAGATCGGGGGTTTTGTAGAGAGCGACGCCGTCGTCAAAGGTAAGGCGCTCGCCGGCGAAGATCTTATCGGCGATGGGTTTTACTGTTACGTCGGTGATGGTTAGCTCAGCCATGCGTCGTCTTTCGTTTACCGTTCTATTTTACAGAAGTTTTGGCGAATATTTCGATGCTATTTTGGTTTGTAAACCAAAAGCCCGCTTCGGAAAGCGGACCCTAAAAAGTCAAAACTTTTGAATCCTTCAAACGCGCCAAACGGCAGTGGCAGCGCCCCAGAAGAGCAGGAACAAGATACTAATATAGCCGTTCACGGCGAAAAACGCAGCGTTTAGCTTGCTCAGGTCGTTCGCTTTTACGAGCGAATGCTCGTAGGCCAGAAGCGCTGCTACAACCGCGACGCCCGCCCACGCCGGCCATGGTAGGCCGAAACTTGCGGCCAGCCAGCTCAGCAAAAGCACGACACAAACATGCATTACGCGGGCAATGCGAAGCGCGTTGGCGATCCCGAAGCGCTTTGGCACAGAGAAGAGGCCGGCTTCGGCATCGAACTGCACATCCTGGCACGCATACAGCACATCGAAGCCGCCGACCCACACGGTGACCGCTGCGCAAAGAATCAGCATGCGCCAATCGAGGCTTCCAGTGACGGCGATCCATGCGGCGGCGGGAGAAATGCCCAGCGCGAAGCCGAGAAAAACGTGCGACCAGCTGGTGAAGCGCTTGGTGTAGGAATAGAAAAAAAGAATTGCGAGAGCCACGGGCGCTAACTTCAACGCAAGCGGGTTGAGCTGCCATGCGGCCAAGAAAAACAACGCGATCGCGGCGATGGTGAAGGACCAGGCGAAGGACACGGACAGCGCGCCGGTGGCCAGGGCGCGCATTCTAGTGCGGGGATTTTCCTTGTCATAGCGTAGATCGACGATGCGATTGATGGTCATGGCTGCCGAACGCGCCGCGACCATGGCCACCACGATCCACAGAATTTGCCGCAATGTGGGCCAGCCGTGCGTGGTGACGCGAGCGGCGAGCAAGGCGCCGACCAGCGCGAAAGGCAACGCGAAGACGGAGTGCTCAAACTTGATCATCTCGAGCACGGTGTGGATGCGGCCGGCCATAATTCGCTACGATTCCGACTTCCGCGCCGCGGCGCTGCCGGTCCAGCGATACATTTTTTCCTGCGGAAGCCCGGCTTGCGCGAGGACGCGGCAGACGTATTGCGTCAGGATTTCATCGATTGTTTTCGGCTTGAAGTAAAACGCGGGAACCACGGGCATGATGACGGCACCGGCTTGCTGCGCGCGCAGCATATTTTCCAGATGGATGCGATTGAACGGCGTGTCTCTTACGCAGAGAATGAGCTTGCGTTGTTCCTTGAGCATCACGTCGGCGGCGCGCGCCACGAGGTCGTCGCTCATGCCGGCGGCGATGGAAGCCAGCGCGCCCATGGTGCAGGGAATCACGATCATGGCGTCGACGGCGTAGCTGCCCGACGCGATGGACGCGCCGACGTCTTTATTTGAGACGGGTTCGATTTTCTTTGGGGTGCGGCCCAGGATGCGGCTGGGAAGTTTTTTCAAATCTCCCGAAGTGATGCCGAGTTCCTCGGAGAAGAGCCGTTGCCCGGTTTCGGTGACCACCAGGTGGATGCGGGAAACACGCGGGTCGTCTTCAAGCAGGGTGAGCGCTTTTTGCGCCAGCAGCGCGCCGCTTGCCCCGGTCACACCAATCGTGATGATACGTCCCTGTGTGGTAGCCATGGCTTTTCGCGGATAATTGCCAGTCTCGCAGCGGGGGCAGGGCAAGTCAAGCATAGGCGCGTTCTGGCGGGGATGCTAAGATTCGGAACGGTCGAAGACGATGAATTCCGAAGAAATTTTTAAGTTGTTGAAGAGCGTTGAAGCAGGAAAACTGTCACCGCGCGCGGCGGTAGAAAAGCTGAAGCATCTCCCCTTTGAGGATATTGATTTCGCAAAGGTGGATCATCACCGGGCGCTGCGGCAGGGCTATGCCGAAGTGATTTTCGGGAAGGGAAAGACGCCGGGGCAGGTGTCGGAGATCGTGCGCGCGATGGTGAGGCACAAGGATTCGCGACAAAACATTCTTGTGACGCGCGCGACCGACAAAATTCATGCCGCCGTGAAGCGAGCGCGGCGCGATGCGCGCTTTCATCCGTTGTCTGGCGTGATTACCATCGAGCGCAGCAAGCAAATTACCGGGAAGGGAACGATTCTGATTGTTTCCGCGGGCACCAGCGATATTCCCGTTGCGGAAGAGGCGCTGTTGACCGCGCGGATGATGGGAAATCGCGTGGACCATCTCTATGACGTGGGCGTTGCGGGGATTCACCGGCTGCTCGAGCATCGTGGGATGTTGACGGAAGCGCGCGTGATTATCTGCATCGCGGGGATGGAGGGCGCGCTGCCTAGCGTTGTGGGCGGGCTGGTGGGCGTGCCGGTGATTGCGGTGCCGACCAGCACGGGTTATGGAGCGAGCTTCGGAGGCGTGGCGGCGCTACTGGGCATGCTGAATTCGTGCGCGTCGAATGTGACGGTGGTGAATATCGATAATGGATTTGGCGCGGCGTGCGTGGCGTCTTGCATTAACCGCCTGTAACGATACCACCTCGAAACAAGCAGCGTGAGCAGGTTTTGATTGGGGGCGCTGTCCGGGTTTTTGCGGTGGTGATGGGAGCCATCTGCATAGGCGTCGGATGGACGGCATTTTCCGAAGGATATTTGTGGATCGCAGGTTACAACGCAAGGGTTGGAGCCCAGACGTCACAGCCTACCCCGGGGGTGGGTTGTATGGGGTGGCTTGATGGTTGGGGCAGGAATTTTCCCTTGGAATTGGGTATTCGGCCGGCGGCACCGTTAATTCATTCATTTGGGCCCGGCGTCTGAAGCAAAACTTTCATCACATTGGGCTGCTGGGCGTAGAGAATTGCTTTTGGCGCATCGTGAAATGGGAAAGTGCGGGAGATGAGTGGAGTTGGATCCACTTTGCCAGAGCGAAGCAGGGCGATGGCTTTGGCGAATGGACCGCAGCGCGAACCTACGACAGTGATTTCTTTTACTACAATAGGCCAAGTTTCCACTGGTGCTGCGCCGTGAAACGTGGATTTCAGCAGCAGCGTGCCGCGAGGCTGGGTGATTTGCTGCGCGAGCGTCAATCCCGAGGGCGAGCCGGTGGCTTCCACAACGAGCCGGTAATTTTCTTCGATTTGCTTGAGATCGCTTGTATTCCCGCGAACTTTTCTTGTCGCGATACCTGCTTGGCGCGCCAGTTTTAATTTTGCTTCATGCTTGCCGTAAAGTGTGACTTTGCTGCCTGCCGCTTGCAACACGCGGGCAATCAGTTGCGCAAGCTTTCCGTCGCCCAGGACCGCGGCGCCGGGAAATTTGCGAATAGGAACTTGATCGAGGATCTGGCAGGCCGCCGCGAGAGGTTCGATGAAAACGGCTTTTTCGTCGGACACGTTGGCAGGAATGGAATGAAGATTCTCCAGCGGCAGCGCAAGGAACTCGGCAAAGGCTCCGTCGTGGGCTACGATTCCGAGGACGGTGCGTTTTGCGCAGTGCGTTTTCAAGGCGCGACGGCAAAAATCGCACACGGGCTTGTAGTTATAAGCCGAGCAGGAAACGTTGATTTCGCCGGCAACGCGTTTGCCAAGCCAACGCTTCCGCGTTGCGGGGGAGACGCCGGCCACTTCCACGACTTCGCCAACGAATTCATGGCCAGGCACGCCGCGAAATTGATGATAGCCGCGGAGAATTTCCACGTCGGTATTGCAAATCCCCGCCAGACGCACACGAGCGAGCGCCCAGCCCGGCTGCAATTGCGGAACAGGGCGCCGGCCCTGGCGCAGCTTTCCATTTCGCGCAAGGAAGGCCTGCATATTTTATTTCTCGGATTTTTCGGGAAGCGCCCGGTGTGAACGTGAAGGAGTCGCCATGCGCTCGAGCAGCTCGAATTTAGCTTCCATGCGGGTCAGGCGCCGATCCATATCCTGGCAGGTGAGGGCGAGTTGCTTGACGGTATCGCTCATATCCTCCACGCGATGTTCGATGAGCACAATCTGGCGTAAGGCGTCAAAGACGTCGCGGGGCCAACTCACTTTGGCTTCCTCATCTCCTTGAGGATGCGGTCAACATAGGCGACCGTTTCGTCCAGTTTCTTGATGCTGCGATCGGCGGACTCTTTGGCCTGGCGCGCCAGGACCTTGAGTTCTTCCTCGCTTTCGACGGGAACGTCGAGATACATGTCGACGGCGTTGCGGACTTCCTGGGAGAAGGAACGGCCCCGCCGCTTGGCGCGGCGGGCGAGGCGAGCTTTCTGTTTGGGATCGAAATGAATGAGCGCGGTGGCCATGGTGGCTCCTATATAACACATATATCGTAGCATCTTTATGGTGATATTTTCGCCGGCGGAGATAGCTGCACTCGTTTCGCTCGGTGGCCGGTCTAAAGCCCGGCCGCTACATGGGACGCGATTTCAGGCGAGGGCGGCGGCTACGGCTTCCGCCAAGGTGGAATCTTGTTGCGGAAAAACTGTGCGCAGATCCAGGAGCAGGCGATCGTCTTCAATGCGGGCGATTACCGGGATGCCCGTGGGGCCTTGGCGCAGGCGAATTTCCAGATCGGCTGCGGAATGGCGCGCGCTGCGGATGCGAAGAAGCTTTGTGGGCAAAGTTTGTGCGGGAGTGGAGCCGCCACCGACGAGAGAATGGCCATTGGTGATTTCGATCCAGGCCCCGGGATCGGTACCGCCGGATTGCAGCGTGGTTGCAAGTTTGGTGGCGCGTTGCGCAATGTCATCGAAGGAAGCGCGGATCATCCGCTGCGACGGAATTTCGTTCCAAGCACCGCGCAGATAGGCGTGCAAGGTGGCCTCCATGGCGGCGATGGTGAGCTTGTCGACGCGCAGAGCGCGGAACAGCGGGTGGCGGCGGACTTTGCCGACCAGTTCCGCTCTGCCGACGATGATGCCAGCTTGCGGTCCGCCAAGAAGTTTGTCTCCGCTGAACAACACCAGCCAGAATCCGGCCTCGACACTTGCTCGCGCGGTGGGCTCGTGAATTCCCGACTCAGAAAGATCGACCAGGCAGCCGGAGCCCAGATCTTCGATCACCGGCAAAGCTCGGCGCTCGCCAAGGGCGATGAGTTCGGCAACTTCGGGCTTTTCGGTGAAGCCAGTCACGGTGAAATTGGAGGGATGCACGCGTAGCAGCAGGCGCGTTTTTTCCGTGATGGCGTTCTCGTAGTCGGAAATTCGTGTGCGATTGGTGGTGCCGACTTCGCGAAGAACCGCCCCGCTTTGCTCCATGATTTCCGGGATGCGGAAACCGTCGCCAATCTCGATCAACTCGCCGCGAGAGACGATCACTTCGCCGCCGCGCGCGAGGGCGGCCAGAGTGACCAGCACGGCGGCAGCACAGTTATTCACGACTATGGCCGCTTCTGCGCCGGTTAAACGCTCGACCAGGCGAGAGAGGTGCACGTCACGCTTGCCACGCGCTCCGGCGGAAAGATCGTATTCCAGATTGGAGTAATGCGTGGCGGACATGCGCAATTCTTCGATCGCCGATGCGATCAGCGGAGCGCGGCCGAGATTGGTGTGCAGGATCACGCCGGAAGCGTTGATCACCGGGCGCAGTGATGGCGCAAGCTCGGCTTCGACCGTAGATGCAATGCGCTGTTCGAGAGCATCGAGGGAGATGGCGGATTCGTCCTTCACTTGTTGCGAAATAATTCCTCGGCGCACTTGCGCAAGGACTTCGCGGACGGTGGCTACGGCATAGCCGCGCTCCAGCGTATGAACGAGCTCGGCAACGCGGGGACGCAGCAACAGTTCGTCCACGGAAGGCAGACTGCGCAGCAAAGCGGTCTGATCTGGGGTACGAGCGGGTTTGGCGGGAATCGACATGGCGCCATTTCATCACAGTAGGCAGGAGGGGGCAATTGCGGAGCCGGGCTGGGTAAGCATGGCGGGCGATCTGGCCATCCGTACAGGCGTTGCCCCGAGGCGCGGTTGCAAATGGGCCGCCGCGGGCGCTCTTCCCGGTTGACGCCGGCAAAGACCGCTCCTAGGATGAGGTTTCGAGGCTAACCAAGCCATGCCCACGATTGACGAAGAACTGGCGCAGATGGAGCGGGACATCCGCCAGCTCAAGATCGAATACGACATGTTCTTCGGCGGCGGCAGGAAGCGCCCACCGACGGAAATCGAATGGCGCATCGAGCTCATCGTCAAGCGTTACGGCGAGCGCGGTGGAGACATGAAGTTTGGCCAGCGCTTCCGGTTCACCAACCTGACGCAAACTTACGCAAAATATAAAGACGTTTTTCGCAAGCGCATGGTGAAACACGAAGAGGGCAAGATCGAACGGCACTTTGGCGCGGCCGCCAAGGCCATTGAAGCAGAGCGCGCGCGGGCCCTGGCGGCTGCGGGGAAGGCGGGAACCGCGGCGCCTACGACGGCGGAGGCGAAAGCGTTCCGCATGGTGTGCTCCGAGCCAGAGCGGGAAGCGGACAAGGTCGATCAACTTTACGAAGCTTTCGTGCAGGCCAAGCAGCTAGCCGGCGAAGAGACTAGCAAGCTGACACGATCGGGTTTCAACGAATTTGTGCGCAAGAAGACGAAAGACCTGCAAACCAGCAAAAATTGCCGCGACGTCGAGTATGTTGTGGAAACGATCGATGGCCAGGTGAAACTGAAAGCGCTCGTGAAGTCCTGATTTTTGTCCTTCTAATTTTCCGCTCCTTTTTTCCCACAGACCTCCGCTTTCAGAAACTCCACTGCTCCGCGTAGACTAGGAAGTTCAACTCTCGCTGGAGGAACCCATGGCTGTTGAGCGTGCGCTGCTGAGCGTGTTCGATAAGAGAGGCATCGTGGAATTTGCCAGGAAGCTGGCGGCCCTGAAGATCGAGATCCTGTCGACGGGCGGTACGGCAAAATTGCTGCGGGAAGAAGGCGTCCCGGTAAAAGATGTGTCGGAATTTACCGGTTGGCCGGAAATGCTCGGCGGGCGCGTGAAAACGCTGCACCCCAAAGTGCACGGCGGGCTGCTTTACCGGCGGCACCACGGCGAGGATCAGAAACAGGCGAAGGAGCATGGCATCGCCCCGATCGACCTGGTGGTGGTGAATTTGTATCCGTTTGAGGAGACCGCGGCGAAGGCTTATTTACCGGCGGAAGAGCTGGTGGAGAACATCGATATCGGCGGGCCGACGATGCTGCGGTCGGCGGCGAAGAATTTCGAAAGCGTTGCGGTGGTGACCGATCCCGCGGACTACGAGCGCGTGGCGGCTGAATTGGAAGCCAACGGAGGTACGTCGCTGGCGCTGCGGCTGGAGTTGGCGCGCAAGGTGTTTGCCATCACGTCGCGCTATGACGGGCTCATCACCATGAATCTGGAGCGGCTGAGCCTGAACGGAAACAAACTGGAAGTGCAGCCGAAGCCGGTGCTGCCCGAACGCTACCACCTGGCGCTGCAACGCAAGCAGGAACTGCGTTACGGCGAAAATCCACACCAGGCCGGCGCGCTTTACATCCCGTCGGGACGTCCGCCGGAAGGTTTGGCCGCCGCGAAGCAATTGCAGGGGAAGGAGCTTTCCTATAACAATTACGTGGACCTGGAAGCGGCGCGCAGCACCGTGGCGGAATTCGAGCGCCCGGCGGCGGTGATTATCAAGCACAACAACCCGTGCGGCGCAGCGGAACAGAAAACCCTGCTCGATGCGTATTCCAAAGCGTTTGCGTGCGACCCGGTGTCCGCGTTTGGCGGCGTGCTGGCGTTCAATCACATCGTGGACGCGCTAACGGCGGAGGCGGTGGCGAAGTTGTTCGTCGAGTGCATCGTGGCGCCGGGCTTTGCAGATCGCGCGCAGGAGATTTTTGCGGCGAAGAAGAACCTGCGGCTACTGGTGCTGCCGCAGGGCGGGCTCGAGCAGGATCAGAAGCTGCAATTGAAGCGCATCCTGGGCGGCGTGCTGGTGCAGCAGCCCGACCTTGGCAGCCTGAAGGGCGTGGAACTGAGAGTGGTCACGAAGCGCGCGCCGACCGAAGCGGAAATGAAAGATCTGCAGTTTGCGTGGAAAGTGTGCAAGCACGTGAAGTCCAACGCCATTGTGTTTGCGAAAGATGGCGCGACGCTCGGCGTGGGCGCGGGGCAGATGAGCCGCGTCGATTCCGCGAAGATTGCCATTGCCAAGGCGCAAATGTCGCTGCAGGGAACCGTGGTGGCCTCCGATGCGTTCTTTCCTTTCCCGGATGGAGTGGAGGAATCGGCCAAGGCTGGAGCGACGGCGGTGATCCAGCCGGGCGGTTCAGTGAAAGATGCGGTTGTGATCGCTACGGCGGACCGGCTGGGGCTCGCGATGGTATTTACGGGGATGCGGCACTTTCTGCACTGAGAAAGTGGGGACATCAGAGCCGGCTCTTCGGCAGAGCTGGTCGCGAACCAATGCCGGGTTCGATTGCACATGCTGCAGACCGTTCGCCACCGATGCCGTCAACTTCTCTTTTGATGGCGAGCTGATCGAGGCTGGAAAGCGGAAGGCTTAAGAATAGGCTGATTCTGCGGTCCAACGTGAGGAGCGCATCGCGGAAGGCGCGGTCGATCTGTTCATTGGATCCCGCAACCGCGGCAGGATCGGGAACGCCCCAATGAGCGGTTACCGGTTGGCCGGGCCATGCGGGACAAACCTCGTGCGCGGCGTTGTCGCACACTGTAAAAACAAAATCCATGCGCGGCGCGCCGGGCTTCGCGAATTCATCCCAGCTTTTGCTGCGCAGGCCGTTGGTGGGCAATCCTGCCGATTCGAGCAGCTGGATGGCGCGGGGATTAACCCAGCCTGTCGGATGGCTTCCGGCGCTGAATCCACGGAAATTGGATTTGCCACGATGGTTCAGTATGGCTTCCGCGAGAATCGAGCGCGCGGAATTGCCGGTGCAGAGAAACAAGACGTTGTACGTCGCGTTCATGTCAATCGGCTTCAGCGCAGGGAAGGTCGACGCATCCTGGCGCACAATCGCATGTTGCCGAGGCGGGTTTTTTTGCGCGGACGAAGGCGCTCATGAACTTGTCTTTGATCTGCGGGCCGACGGTGTCCGCATCCAGACCGGCGGCGGTTAGAAACTCGCGGGCTTCTTCCACCTGATAGATTCGCGTAGGCTCAACTTTGATGGATTCGAAACCGACGGCCTGAAGTTTTTGGCGATATTCGGTTTCCTGCAGCGCGCCGGCGATGCAGCCAACCCATAGTTCCATGCTCTTGCGCACTTCGCCAGGGACTTGGCCGCGAATGACCACGTCTGAAACGGCCAGGCGACCGCCGGGCTTGAGTACCCGAAAAGCTTCGCGGAGCACGCGATCCTTATCGCCGGAAAGATTGATCACGCAATTGGAAATGATGACGTCGACCGTGCTGTCCGGCAAGGGAATGTTCTCGATCTCGCCTTTCAGGAATTCGACATTGTCTACGCCTGCTTTTTTCTGATTCTTCCGGGCCAGCGCCAGCATTTCGTCGGTCATGTCCAGGCCGTACGCTTTGCCGCCGGGAGCCACGCGCCTAGCGGAGAGCAACACGTCAATGCCGCCGCCGGAGCCGAGGTCTAGAACGACTTCGCCAGGCTGCAATTTGGCGAGAGCTGTGGGATTGCCGCAACCGAGCGACGCGGCGACGGCGTCGGCAGGCAGGGCTTGCTTATCGCTTTCGTCATAAAGATTGCGGGTGATGGGATCGCACCCGCTGAGTTCCGCGCCCCCTCCGCAGCATGTCGTTTGGCCCTCGGTTACGCGCCGCGCGGCCGCTCCGTACTTTTCTTGCACCACTTCCTGCATTTTTTTTTCGCTCATGGTCATAGCTCTTATCAGGATTTCGAAATCTGGACGATGGCTTCCTGGGGAACCACGCGATTGCGCGTGCAGCATTCTTCGTAGAGGAAGCCGAGAATTTCTTGCAGGGCCCCGGTGTTTGCCTTGTGCCAGAGAAAAGTGCCGGCGCGACGGACATCCACGAGGCCGACGTGGCGCAATTTTTCCAAGTGATGAGAAAGCGTGGATCCGGGAATACCCAATTCTTCCTGAAGTTCACCAGCCACCATGCCGGTGGGGTGAGCGGAGAGGAGCAAGCGGACGATGCGCAAGCGGGGTTCGGCACCGAGGGCGGCAAAGCGATCGGAGGAGCGGGCGACGAGAAGGGCATCCGGCTTTGGCATATTTCGATAATTGCAGAAATACAGTTTAAGCGCAACCAGTTTTTGTCGAGCTGGTTTACTCAGCCCGCGGACCGCCTCACATGCTCCTGCGTTTCGCTGCGCGCTTGCCCCTCGCAGAATTTTGATCGCACAAGCGACGGCCACCCCGTCCAAAGGTTTCCGAAACCCTTCGTTGAGCCAGAACATCTTATGATTTGGGCCCCATGCTTACTTGCGAAATGCCGCCTTTTTCGCTTTTGACCCCACTCCCCCTGCATGGGATACTTTGAGTTTCTGGACTTTTATGAAGCTAAACCGTTTTGTCTTCGCTTTCACTCTGGCAGGTGCTTCGGTTTTACCAGCGTTCGGCCAGAATCCTCCCGCTGACCCCTTCGCCGGTCCCTCCGGCAAAATGACGCCTCGCGCCGACGCCTATTACAACTTCACGATGGGGCATTTGTACGAACTGCAATACGAACAAACCAGCCAGCCGGACTATGCCACCAAGGCCATCGAGGCTTACAAGAAGGCGTACGCGATCGATCCAAAGTCTCCGATCATCGGTGAGCGTCTGGCGGAGATGTACTGGAAAGCGCAGCGCGTACGCGATGCGGTGAACGAAGCGAACGAAATTCTGAAACACGATCCGGACGACCTGGCGACGCACCGTTTGCTGGGAAGAATTTACCTGCGCAGCCTAGGCGACATCAGCGGTTCGGGAGTGCAGACGGAGATGGTGGCGAAAGCGATCACCGAATATGTGCAGGTGCATCGCCTCGATCCCGGCGATCAGGAAGCTTCGTTGTGGCTGGCACGTTTGTACCGGCTGCACAACGAACCAGACAAGGCTGAGCAAGTGTTGCGGAAAATGCTTGATGACGATCCGGGCAATGAAGCGGCGGCGGAACAGTTGACGCAGTTGCTTCTCGATGAAAACAAGGCGGACGAGGCCATCAAGCTTCTGGAAGACATGACGGCGCAATCGACTTCCGCGACACTATTCGATTTGCTGGGTGACGCCTACACACAGAATCACGATTACGCCAAAGCGGAAGTGGCGTACCGCAAGGCTGTCGATCTCGATCCTACCGAACTGAATCACCTGCGAGGGCTCGGCCAGACGCTGCTCTCCGAGGAAAAGTATTCGGACGCTCTCACGGTCTACCAGAAATTGATCGATTTGATGCCCGACGATTCGGACAACTATTTGCGGATGGCGCAGATTTACCGCGAGCTGCATCAGCTGGATAAGGCGGAAGAGAACCTGGTGAAGGCACGGCAGTACAACCCCGGCAGCCTGGAAGTGCTGTTCAACGAGGCGATGATTTATGAAGCCCAGGGGCGCTACGACGATGCCATTCGCGTTATTTCCGATGCGATTACAGGAGTAAAGGCGCAATCCGCGGTTCTGCCCTCGAACCGGCGGCGGCTCGCCGTGCTGTATCAGGAACTCGGGACGCTGTACCGCGACGTACAGAATTATCAAGCGGCGATCTACACTTTCCAGGAACTTGGGCATTTGGGTGACGAAGAAGACCGGCGCGCGCGCTTGTTGGTCATGGAAACCTATCGGCTGGCGAAGGACATGCCAAAGGCGCTGCAGGCCGGCAAGGAAGCCTTGGCCAAGTATCCCGACGATCCTGCCATCAAGTCTAGCCTGGCGCTGCTGCTCGGAGAGAATCAGCAAACCGATGAAGGGGTGAAATTGCTGCAGAGCAGCTTGAAGGGAACGGCGGGGGACCGCGATACGTATTTAAATCTTTCGCAGGTGTACGAACAAGGCCGCCGGTACCCGGAAGCGGAACAGGCGGCGCGCAAGGCGGAATCCTTGGCCAGCGAACCGCAGGACAACGAAATCGCCTGGCTGTTGCTCGGCGCGGTATATGACAAGCAGAAGCAATACGACAAAGCCGAGGAAGAATTCAAGAAGGCGCTGGGCGTAAATCCTAAGAACGCGCAGGTCCTGAACTATTACGGCTATATGCTGGCGGACCGCGGCGTGCGGCTCGACGAAGCCCATGACCTGATTCAGCGCGCGGTCGATCAGGAACCGTTTAACGGCGCGTATCTGGACAGTCTTGGCTGGGTCTATTTCAAGCAGAACAAACTGGAAGAAGCCGAAGCGATGCTGCGTAAAGCGGTGGAACATGAACCGCGCGATCCGACTATTCGCTTGCACCTCGGCGATGTGCTCGCCAAACAGGGGCACATGGACCTGGCGGCCGTCGAGTGGGAAAAATCTCTGAACGAATGGCACCGCTCCTTGCCCGCGGACCTGGAAAGCGATAAAGTCGCGGAAGTCGAGAAGAAGCTCAACCAGGTGAAGCACCGCGTGGCCCAGAAAACGCCCGCCACCGACGCCAAACCCTAACAAACTGCATGCGAGAAATTCGAATCCCCGCGTTCGCAAAAGTGAATCTGCGTCTGGACGTGCTGGGGAAGCGCGCCGATGGATACCACGAGCTGCGCACCATCTTTCACACTGTAACTCTGCAGGACACGTTGCGTTTTTGCCCGCGGCGCGCGCAGGGCATCGAGTTGCACATCGAGGGGAATGAACAGCTTTCGCAGGAAGCGGCGGAGAAGAACCTGGTGTATCGCGCCGTGGATGCGTTGCGCCGCGAGCTGAAAATCCGACCGGGCGTGGACATTTTGCTTCAGAAGAAGATTCCGGCGGGACGCGGACTTGGCGGAGGATCGAGCGATGCGGCGGCGGCGCTGCTGGGCTACCTGCAATTCACGGGCAGGAAGATTGAAGCAGTGCGGCTGATGGAAATTGCCGCCGGGTTGGGCGCGGATGTGCCGTTTTTCCTGTTGGGTGGGCGGGCGCTAGGCATCGGAAAGGGCGACGAGATTTACCCGCTGCCGGACATCCCGAAGCTGACATTGCTGATTGTGTCCCCCAGAGACATTCACGTACCAACGCCGGATGCGTACCGCTGGCTGCATGCGCCGGAACTAGCTTCGTTGACAAAATTCGCTGCGAACCATAAACTATTTGAGTTCTGTGCTCTGTGCTGGAGTGCGCAGGGAGAGCGGTCCTCGAACGATTTCGAAGAGGCGGTCTTCCGGCGGCATCCCCGACTGAATAAAATCCGTCGGACATTACTCCAGGCGGGGGCGTCAGAAGCCTTGCTGGCTGGTAGCGGTTCGGCGGTGTTTGGAGTATTCCCGAGCCCAGCAAAGGCGCGCCGAGCCGTTGTCGGGTTCCCGCACGACCAGACCTTTCTTTGCGAAACGATTTCGCGAAGCAGGTACGCGCGAAAGATGAAAATCGCGATGGTGGTGTGACCTGCAGCGTCCTCTGGTGTTCTGACGTTCCTGATTCCACTCGGTTCAGATCCGGCCAAGCCTGAAATAGTGTCATCGCAGAGCGGTGACGGGTGTGAGTCTGTCGTGAACGACGAACGATTCAAAATTTTCAGTGGGACCGCGAATCCGGTGCTGGCGGGAGAGATTTGTAAGCATCTGGATGTGCCGTTGGGCAAGGCGCTGCTCGGGCGCTTCAGCGACGGCGAGATTTATTTTCAGATTCTCGAGAACGTGCGCGGCGCGGATGTGTTCGTGGTGCAGCCGTGCTCCTATCCGGTGGACAACCACCTGCTGGAGCTGCTGCTGATGATCGACGCGTTCAAGCGCGCGTCGGCATGGCGCATCACTGCGGTTCTGCCGTATTACTGCTACGCGCGTCAGGACCGCAAGGACAAGCCGCGAGTTCCGATCTCCGCGAAGCTTGTGGCGGACTTGCTCGAAACGGCGGGGGCCAGCCGGGCGCTGACGCTGGACTTGCACGCGCCACAGATTCAAGGGTATTTCGACGTGCCAGTCGATCACCTGTATGGCTCGCCGGTGCTGGTGGATTACTTCCGGCACAAGAAGTTGCCGAATTTGACGGTGGTTTCGCCGGACGCGGGCGGCGTGGAACGCGCACGAGCGTTTGCGAAGAAACTGGATGCCCCGCTGGCGATCGTCGACAAGCGCCGCGTGGACCTGGATGTGACGGAAGTGATGAACCTGATCGGCGACGTGAAGGGACGCAACACGCTGATCGTGGACGACATTATCGACACCGCGGGAACGCTGGTGAAGACGGCCGACGCGCTGATCCGCGAGGGCGCCACGCAAGTTTTCGCCGCGTGCACGCATGCGATCCTCTCCGGCCCGGCCGTGGACCGCATCGAGAATTCGAAGATCACGGAAGTCGTGGCGACCGACTCGGTTCCAGTTTCGGAAGCAGCGCGGAATCTGAAGAAGCTGAAGATTTTGAGTGTTGCGGACCTGCTCGCCCGCGGCATTCGCTCGATTCATGAGGAGACTTCGATCAGCGAGCTGTTTATTTAGTTGATCCGGCGGAAGTTTGCGCCGGAAGAGATTTCAGGGAAGGAAAGAAGCTATGGCAGACATTATCGTACAAGGGGCGCCGCGTACATTGCGGGGCAAAAATGAAGCGCGGCGTTTGCGGGTGACTGGAAACGTGCCCGCGACGCTGTATGGAGGGAAGGGCGAAGCGCTCGCGCTTGCGGTGAACACCAAGCAAGTGACCGCGATCTTGAGGTCAGAGACCGGACACAACACGCTGTTTCAAGTGGAATTCGCCGGAAAGCAAGAGCCGGCGATCGTGAAGGATTGGCAGGTGGATCCGGTTTCGGGGCGTTTGTTGCACGTGGACCTTTTGCGCGTGGCGATGGACGTTCGGATGCGCGTGAAGGTGCCGGTGCACACGTTTGGCGATCCGACCGGAGTGAAGGTGCAGGGCGGCGTGTTCGAAGTGGTCACGCGCGAAGTGGAAGTGGAATGCTTGCCTGCGGATATCCCGACGGAGTTCAAGGTGGACGTGAGCGGCCTGGCGCTGAACCAAAGTCTGCGCGCGAGCGAACTGCCGATCGACAAGACCAAGATCAAGTTGATCACCGACGCCAACACCGTGTTGGCGCACGTTGTGACTTTGCGCGTCGAGGAAGAGAAGCCCGTGGAAGCTGTGGCGCCGGGAGCAGTGCCGGCCGAGCCGGAAGTCATCAAGAAGGGCAAGAAGGAAGTGGAAGGCGAGGAAGGCACCGAGGGCGGCGAAAAAGCGGAAAAGCCGGAAAAGAAAAAGTAATTCTTCTTCGCGCGACTCGCTGCGGACTCTATGCGGCTCATTGTTGGCCTTGGCAATCCTGGCCCGGAATATCAGTGGACGCCGCATAACCTCGGTTTCCTGGCTGTGGATGAACTTGCCAACCGCAACGGGATTCGCGTGAAGCGTCCAGAAGCGCAGGCGCTGGTTGGGTTGGGGAAAGTGGCGGGGCAGGAAGTGATCCTGGCCAAGCCCCAAACGTACATGAACCTCAGCGGCAATTCCGTAGGCCGGCTGATGGACAAGTACGAAGTGGAACCGGCGGAGTTGCTCTTGATGTTCGACGAGCGGGATTTGCCGTGGGGCATGATTCGCATCGGAGAACGCGGCAGCCCGGGAACGCATAACGGGGCAAAGTCGGTCACGAGCGCGGTGGGCACACAGGATTTTGCGCGCTTGCGGCTGGGAGTTGGCCCGGATCATCTGGTGGGCGATTTAGCGGCTTACGTGCTGCGGCCGATGAAGAAGGGTGAGTTGGAAGGGGTTGCGGAAATGCTGGTGACGGCGGGCGATGCGGTGGAGATGATTCTGACGCAAGGCATCGCGGCGGCCATGAACAAGTACAACCGGCGAGTGCCGCCGCCCGAAGAGAAGTAACGGCAAGCAAAACGCCGGACGCAGTTGAGAGACATTTCCAGGCTGAACACCTGGAGCAGGAAGAGAAGAAACGAGGTCATTATGGAAGAACGTTTGTACGATCTGGTCTTCATTATTCGCCCGGCAACGCCGGAAGAGGAAATCAAGAAAGTGCTCTCGACGCTGGAGCACGCGTGCACGGAAAAGGGCGCGAAGGTAGAGAAGGCGGAGACCTGGGGCACGCGCAAGCTGGCCTACAAGGTGATGAAGCACCGCGAAGGAATTTATTTTTACCAGCAGGTGCGCACGGGCAACAACGAGCTGGTGCATGAACTGGAGCGCCGCCTGGGCGTGCTGGACGCGGTGATCAAGTACCAGACGGTGCGTCTGGATGAAGATCTGAAGCGCCAGAAGAAGCTGGTGCACAAACGCGAGCTGCGCGCAGCGCGGCGTCCCCGCCGCACTGCTCCTCCGGCGGCTCCATCAGCCCCGGCGGCGGCGCCGGTGGCCGAAAACACACAAGCGTAATTTCGCGCAGGTTTGAAGAGTTTGGGTTGCAGCGCGCCGCGGCAGATGCCCGGTGCGACATCGGAAAGGTAGGAAGGTATGTCAGAGGAACAGAAGCAAGCGCAGGCTCCCGTGGCAACGGCCGTACGTGAAGGCGGCGACAGCGGCGCGAGTGCGCCTGCGGCGCCAAGCGGCCCGGGTGGACAAGGTGGGCAGGGTGGCGGCCAGGGCGGACGGCGCGAAGGCGGGCATTCTGCCGGAGGCGGCGGAGGCCGTCGTGAAGGTGGCCCCGGTGGCGGTGGTGGCGGGCGCCGTGAAGGCGGGCCAGGTGGTCCCGGAGGTCCGGGTGGACCTGGCGGACCACGCCGCGGCAAGCGCCAATATTTCCGCAAAAAGAAGGTTTGCAAGTTCTGCGTCGAGAAGATGGACTTCATCGACTACAAGCGCGCGGACATTCTTTCGCAGTTCGTCCAGGAACGCGGGAAGATTCTGCCTCGCCGGATGACCGGAGTTTGCTCGCGTCACCAGCGCTGGCTCGGCGTGGCGATCAAGCGCGCGCGCAACATCGCGTTGCTGCCGTTTGCCGGAAGCGCGGCGGGAACGCAGGCGCCTCGAGCGGTGGAGGCTCCGAAGGCCTAAATTTAGAAAACGGCCCGCCTCGCCCTTCGACAGGGTAAAAAGAGCGGGCCCTACAAAAACTTTTCAGGAGATTCGTTATGCAGATTATTCTTCAGGAAGACGTTGAAAAGCTCGGGCACCGCGGCGACGTGGTTACGGTAAAGCCCGGCTATGCGCGCAATTTTTTGCTGCCGAACAAGCTTGGCGTGGAGGCCACGGCGGGCAATATGAAGGCGCTCGAGCGCATTCGCGGCGCGTTGGCGAAAAAAACCGCGACGGAGCTGGATGCCGCCGGCAAGCAAGCGGAGCTGTTACGCGGGGTTGCGGTGAAGTTCACGCGGAAGACTGGCGAGAACGACCAGATGTTCGGGTCGGTGACCAGTGGCGACATCGCGGATGGACTGAAGGCGCAGGGCTTCACGATCGACAAGCGACAGGTGCAGCTTGGGGAACCGCTGAAGTCCCTCGGCGAATTCCCGGTTACCGTGAAGGTGTTCCGCGATGTGACCGCGGAGATCAAGGTTCACGTCGACAAAGAAGTGTAATTTCTGGAGAACGGTTCGTTTTCACCTGGGGCACGCCTGGCGTGCCCCTTTTTTCTAAACCTGCAGGCTGCCTATGATCTGGAAGTTGCCGAAGATCAGCCGCGAAAATTGAGTGGAGGTTCGCCCCGCTGATCTTGCCGAACTTCCCGTCGGCAAATAGTTTCTGAAGAACAACATCTCGCTTCCGTTGAGCAGAAGAGTTTTGCAGAGATTTCCTTCGCGATTCACAGGAAGTCCAATTGACCGCCGCGTGTTTTTGCGAGAACCTTTCACCACGCTTGTGAAATGTAGTGCCGGCAGCTTGGCCGCCATCGGAAATGGCGTTGCCAACGTGTTAGCAGTGTGTTATTACTAGCCACGATAGCGAAAGTAAGGCGAATTTCTTAGAACTATGCCAGTCGATTCCACTCTTGAGCGCCCATTGCCGAATAATCTGGAGGCCGAGCGCTCCATCCTGGGCGCGATTCTCCTCGATAACAACGCATTGAACACCGCGATTGAAGCGCTGAAAGCCGAAGACTTCTTCCTTACGCAGCACCGGCACGTGTTCCAGCAGATGATTACTCTCGGGGAGGCGCAGCAGGCCATCGATCTAGTGACGCTGACAGAGGAACTCCATCGCGTTGGCGAACTGGAGGCCGCGGGTGGCGCGCCATATCTGGCAAGCCTGATCGACGGCGTGGCACGCGTTTCGAACGTGGAGCATTACGCGCGCATCGTCAAGGAAAAGGCGATGCTGCGCAACCTGATTCACGCCACGCACAACATCCAGCAGCGCGCGTTTGAGGGAGAAGAAGGCGCCGACGCCATCCTGGACGGAGCGGAATCCAGTATTTTTGCGTTGGCGGAAGATCGCGTGAAAGCGGGATTGATCCCGATCAAGGAAATTGTTCACGAAAATTTCGACCGCCTGGAAAAAATCTTTCGCGAAGGCAAGAGCATCACCGGCATTTCCACCGGTTACGGCGAACTGGATAAATTGCTCTCAGGCTTGCAGCCGTCGGAACTGATCATTCTGGCCGCGCGGCCTTCGCAAGGAAAAACGGCGCTGGCGCTCAATCTTGCGGAGAACATCGCGATCCGCGGCGGATTGCCGGTGGCCGTGTTCAGCCTGGAAATGTCCAAGGAATCGCTGCTGCAGCGCCTGGTGGCTTCGGTGGCGCAGGTGGATGCGCACAAATTCCGGTCCGGGCATCTGAGCCGCGAAGATTGGAAGCGCATGACGGAAGCGCTCAGCACGATTTCGTCTTCTCCACTGTGGGTGGATGATGCGGGCTCGACGAGCGTGCTGGAAATTGGAGCCAAGGCGCGGCGGTTGAAGCGGGATAAAGGCTTGTCTTTGCTTGTGGTGGATTATCTGCAGCTGATCAGCGGACGCGGACGCTTTAATTCGCGCCAGGAAGAAGTGGCCAGCATTTCCCGCGGATTGAAGGGCCTCGCAAAGGAATTGCAGATACCGGTGCTGGTGCTCAGCCAGTTGACGCGCGCGCCGGAACGCGATGAACGCGGACCGCAACTTTCCGACCTGCGCGAATCGGGAGCCATCGAACAGGATGCGGATGTTGTGATGTTCATCTACCGTCCCAACTTCTTCAACTTCAATGCCACGCCGGAAGAACGAGACATGGCGGATATTCTTATCGCCAAGCAGCGCAACGGTCCAACCGACAAGGTGAAATTCGTGTTCCGTAGCCGGCTAACCCGTTTCGAAGAAGCCGCGCCGGACGCATTTTCACAATTTGCCGGCGGCGACGAGATGTAGTTCCGGGACACAGCGCGTCAGAGAAGCCACAGAAATTGGCCGGGATCAATCCGGCAAGTGTGGAGCTGGGTAGAGAGCATCCTTTCGAATCAACGTGCAACTCATATCGATTCAATAGGTTGTAGATCGCGCGTGCCGGCCAAGGTCGCGGCCGATTTCTGCGTCTGCGCTGGCCGCAAACGTGCGGCTAGGCCTGTTGTCTTTCTCGCAGCGCGCTTTTGGAAGACGCGTGCGAATGCCGTACACTAGATTTTTGCGGAAAATTCCATGTCCAGAACCACAAAAATCCCTGTCGAATTCGTTGGCCGCCCTGTGTGGGCGGAAGTATCGCTCAGCGTGCTGCGGCAAAATTTTGAAGCGATTCGCGATTATGTGAACCCACCTGCTGAAAAGCGCAAAATTCCGCGCAAGGTTCTTTCTATCGTGAAAGGCAATGGTTACGGCCACGGCGGGCCGGAAGTATCCAAGTCACTCGAAAAGTTTGGGTCCGATTGGTTCGGAGTTGCTTCCGCCGAAGAAGGCATGGAGCTGCGCAAAGCGGGCGTGCGCAAGCCCGTTCTTGTGCTGGGCGGTTTCTGGCCGGGCGAAGAAAAAAATCTGATCGAGCACAGCCTGACGCCCGCAATTCATCGCTGCGAGCACTTGGCGCTCTTCGATGCTGCCGCCAGAAGAGCGCGGAAACGCCACGTCGCGGTTCACCTGAAGATTGATACGGGTATGAACCGGCTGGGGCTCTCGCCGAAGGACATGGATTGTTTCGCCAACCAGTTGGCCAAGTGCAAGCAACTGGAACTCGGCGGCACCTTCACGCATCTTGCGTCTTCGGAAGTGCTGACCGATACACCGATAGGCCACCAGACAGCGGAACAATTGGAACGCCTGCACGGCGCTATCGATCGTTTGCGGGCGCTGGGAGTTTCTCCGGGAATTGTGCACATCGCCAACAGCGCGGCCATTGCGGCGCGGCCGGAGAGCTGGGCAGACATGGTGCGTCCGGGAGCGCTTCTCTACGGTTACCATCCAGGATTCGACCCAATGGAACGGCGCTTCGAATTTGAAAAGAAACTCTTGCTGCGTCCGGTGATGAGTTTGCGCGCGCGTCTCGTGAATGTTCGCTCCGTGCAGAGCGGCGCGAGTGTGGGCTACAACGCGAGTTGGGTGGCGAAGCGGCCTTCGGTCGTCGCCGTTCTCTCTGCGGGTTACGGAGACGGGATCCATCGTTCGCTCGGCAATCGGGGTACCGTTGCAATTCGCGGTTACGTTGCGCCGATCATCGGGATCGTGTCCATGGATGTGGTGATGGTGGATGTTACGGACGTGCCAGACGCGGCCATCGGAGATGTTGCGACGGTGTATGGAACCGACGGCAGCAACGTTTACCCTGCAAATGTGGTGGCGCGCAGCATTGGCACCGTTACTTCCGACCTAATCTCCGGCGTCAGCCGCCGGGTGAAACGTTTCTACCTTCCATAACTTCGTGGTGGCCGCGAAGGCGACGACGCGTTCTTTCACTTGACGAGACCCTGACCCGAGGAGTATACAGTTCACCACGTTAACTGCTCGGACACGATTTAACGCCGGAATTTTCTGGCATCATTCGGCGGAGCAAACGAATCCCGCTGGATGGCGAGGTCTCGTGGGACAAGGCAAGTTCCATCGCAACAGCAGTGTGCCGCAGAATTCATCTTCGCATCCTGGTGCAGGTTCTGGAATTGTTTCCGGCCCGCCGGAAAAGTCCGCAAACTATGGTTTCCTCGGGCGCGGGTGGGATTTCTGGGCCATGCGGCTGGCATTGATTTGCGCGACGTGCGTCGTCTGCTACAGCCTCGGTCCCTTTGGAATGCATGGTCTGCCCGCCGCCGGGTTGGGCTTCCTGGTGGCCATGATCATTCTGCTTGCGGAATTGCGGTTGCGTCGCGCGGAGATCAGCGGGCTTGTGGCCGGAACAGTCGGTGCGGTACTCGGCCTGCTCGCGTCCCTGCTTCTTACAATGGTCATCTCTCGCACTACCGAACCGGAACCCACGAAGTCCTTCCTGGAATTCACCTCACTCTTTGCCTTCGGTTATCTCGGCCTAGTTGTCGGCTCCGCCAAGGGAAAGGCCCTGCGCCACGTTCCCCTGCCAAGCTCCGTGGAGCTTCCTGCGCCTTCGTTGCGCGGCGTGAAATTGCTGGACACCAGCGCGTTGATTGATGGGCGCATCGCCGATATTTGCGAGACGCATTTTCTGGACGGCACCCTCGGCATTCCGCGTTTTGTGTTGCACGAATTGCAGCAAGTCGCGGACTCGTCGGACTCCTTGAAGCGCCAGCGGGGCCGCCGCGGCCTGGAAGTGATCGAACGCATGAAGAAAATGCCCTGGCTGGACCTGCGGATTCTGGACGAGGACGTCCCCGGCACATCCTCGGTGGATCAGAAACTGGTGGAACTGGCGCGCTCTTCGGGCTCAAAAATTGTGACCAACGATTTCAACTTGAATAAAGTTGCGCGCGTGCAGGGAATTTCGGTTCTGAATGTAAATGAATTGGCCAATGCGATGAAGCCCGCGGTGCTGCCGGGCGAATCGATGCGCGTGCTGATTCTGCGCGAAGGCAAGGAATCTACCCAGGGTGTTGCGTATCTGGATGATGGCACGATGGTGGTGGTCGATGGTGCGCGGCGGCACATCAACCGCACCATCGACATTGTGGTGACGTCCACGCACCAGACTCCGGCGGGAAAGATGATCTTTGGCCGTACCGAGGAGCGCGCGGGCTCTTCCGCAACGCGTGTGGCCACGGGAGGCAGTGTTCCGGAGCCCGCTGCCGCTTCGCCCGCAGCGCAGTTTGAGGTGTGCCCGCCACCTTACGCGGGTCAAGAACCGCAGTAGCGATCGAAGTGGTGCTGCAAAGAATTGTGCCTAACTCGATATCGGCTTGGATTTCTCTTCCAGGCTCGCCTTGAGGTACACTCTCCTTTCTGCAACCCGGACTTAAGCCGCCAAGACTCCGCTTCAGCCGGACTGCTTTCATCCTATGAGTACAATTGCCGCCATTTTACCCGCTGCCGGTCTCGGCACGCGCATGGGCCACGAGACGCCGAAGCAATTTCTGGAACTCGATGGCGTGCCCATCGTGATTCACACTTTGCGGCGCATCGCCGCCTGCCCGCTGATCAGCCACATTATTGTTGCCACTCGAGCCGAAGTCGTGGAGCGTCTGGATGCGCGCATCCGCGAGGAAAAGTTCAAGCAAGATGTCCGCGTGGTGAAGGGAGCGGACTCCCGGCAGGGATCGGTCAGCCAGGCGCTAAAGCACATTCCGGAAGATACGGAGTTGGTGGTTGTGCATGACGCGGTGCGGCCGTTCGTTACTGTTGAGCAAGTCACGCGAGTGATTGAGGAAGCGCGCCGCTGCCAAGCCGCGATTCTGGCCATCCCGGCGATGGACACGGTGAAGGAAGTGAAGCGCGCCAGTTTGCCGGAGGATGTTGCGTTGATCACCGCGACGATTCCGCGGGAGCGCGTGGTGCTGGCGCAAACTCCGCAGGTTTTCGAAACGCAGCTTTTGAAACAGGCGTTCGCGGATGCGGAAGTGGATGGCGTGAATGCGTCCGACGAAGCCGGGCTTGTCGAAAAACTTGGCCACGAAGTGCACGTCGTGCAGGGTTCCGAGCGCAATATTAAGATCACCAAGCCCGCAGACATGGACCTGGCGCGGTTTTACCTCCACGCTGAGCAAAAAAGGGCATGAGCACGCGCTGCGGGATTGGCTACGACCTGCACCGGCTGGCCGAAGGGCGCAAGCTGATCGTTGGCGGGATCGAAGTGCCCTTCGACAAGGGACCCGTTGGCCATTCTGACGGTGATGTTCTGGCACACGCGCTGTGCGATGCGCTTTTGGGCGCGGCGGGGTTGGGTGACATCGGCACGCACTTTCCGGACAACGATCCGAAGTGGAAAGGAGCGAACAGCCTGCTGTTTCTTGAACACGCGCGCAAACTTCTGGACAAAAAACATCTTAGTATCGAGCACATCGATGCGGTGGTGATCCTCGAGCGCCCGAAGCTGGGGCCGCATTTCCCGAAGATGAGAGAAGCGCTGGCGAAAGCGCTCGGCGTTCCGGCGGAGAAAATTCACCTGAAAGCCAAGACCAACGAGGGCGTGGACGCGGTAGGACGCGGCGAAGCGATTGCCTGCCACGTGGTGGCCACACTAACGCTGTAGCATGCAGATTTTCCGGTACGCAGCCTTGATCAAGAATAGGCGTTAAACTCGTTCCATGGGGTCGTCCGAGCACATTCAACCTCATCCCCCGAGAGAAAATTTATTTTCGGCGGCCGATGTGCGGAAAATTCTGTACGAACGTGGGTGGCTATCCAGTGATCTCTCCGCGGAGCAATTAGCGTTTTGCGAACGAGCTGCTGCGCTTCTTGGTCCACAAGCCGCGGATGCCAATGAGCTCGCCGAACTGTTGTGTCTGATTTTTCATTACGATGCGGGGATGATATTGCAAACCGTAGAGGCGCACGCGGTGCTGGCGCGTACCGGAGCGCGCGAAGTGGTGCGGCACCTTGCGCTTTTTTTACTCGATCCTGTGCCGTTCGACTCCGAGAGATTCAAGGAAGTGGTTACGCTGCTGAAGGAGAGATTCGATTTGCGGAGCCGCGATTTGTTTCATCCGCTGCGGCTCGCGCTAGCTGGGCGTTCGGGTGAAGGGGAGCTGGATCGTGTGGTTGTTTTGCTGGATGAAGCGGCGGTGGTTCCGTTTGCGGTTCCGGTGAAGCCGGCGAGCGTGCGCATTCTGGAATTTTGCGCTGCGCTTGATTAGTTCTTGGAGTTGAGTGACCGGATCGGTTGAGACCCTTCGTCGCAGAACGTGCTCCTCAGGATAACAACGCCCGGAATGAGTTGCCGCGTAGATGGTGGCCCGGCAAGCTTGGTGTGGGTAACTTTCAACTTTTGGGATTCAACTGTAGACTTTGGTTTCATGGACCGACTTACGGGAATTCATGCCGTTCGCGAAGCGTTGGAAGCGGGTAGTGTATTCGACCGCATCGTGATTGCGAAAGGCCGGCAGGACACGCGCGTGGAGGAAATCGTGCAGCTGGCGCGCGGCCGGGGCATCGCGGTGCGCTTCGAAGATCGCGGGCAACTCGATCGCCTGGCCAACACGCGCGATCATCAGGGCGTGGTAGCCATGGTTGCCGCGCGCGCACCGGCCACCCTGGAAGACATCATCGCGAACGCCAATCAATCGAAAGGGCAGCAGGGCCTGATCGTGCTGCTCGACGGAGTCGAAGATCCACACAATTTGGGCGCGATTGTTCGCACGGCGCTGGCCGCCGGTGCGCATGGCGTGGTGATCCCGGAGCGGCGAGCCGTCGGTCTGACGGATACGGTTGCGCGTGCATCCGCTGGCGCGCTCGCGCATTTGCCGGTAGCGAAGGTGACGAACCTGGCGCGAACCATGGAAGATTTGAAAGAGGCTGGTTATTGGCTGGTGGGGCTGGACGAAGGCGGAGAGAAAAGCTACACCGAGGTGGACTACACGACGCCGACGGGGATCATCATGGGCGGAGAAGGCAACGGTTTGCACGAGCTTACACGCAAGCGCTGCGATTTCGTGGTCTCGCTGCCGACGACAGGGCCCGTAAAATCGCTAAATGTATCTGTGGCTACGGGAGTTGTGCTGTTCGAAGCGCTGCGGCAGAGGCGCGCGCCGAAACGCTAGTGCGGCAATCGCCGGCCTGCATTGGCTAGGAAACGGCCCGCTATCACTGTACTAAAGCGTAAAACTTATTTTTTTACTTGTCGAAGCGAATTAGTGAAAAAACGTCGAGACCGGGTAGCTTGGCGCGGCCGCTGAGAAATGTAAGCTCGACCGCAAAGGCGGCACCTTCGACTATGCCACCTTGCGAGCGGATCAGCTGGACTGCCGCCGCAGCGGTACCGCCAGTAGCAAGCAAATCATCGCAGAGCAGCACACGTTGGCCTTTTTGAATCGCGTCTTCATGGATTTCCAGCGAATCCGTGCCGTACTCCAGCGCGTAGGAAACCTTTGCCACCTTCGCGGGAAGCTTCTTCGGTTTGCGCACCGGAACGAAACCGGCGCCCATACGGTAAGCCAGCGCGGGAGCAAGAATAAAGCCGCGTGCTTCGATTCCCACGACGAGATCGATGGTATGGCCGTCATAGTGTCCGCAAAGCTGATCGATCAAACCACGAAAACCCGTTTTGTCCTTCAACAATGTGGTCAAGTCATAGAACAAAATTCCGGGTTTCGGATAATCCGGCACTTCGCGGATTAATTTCTTCAGGTCGTCCATGCGAACGGCTCCTCGTTAAACAGTGGTTTCGATGATGAAATTGCCCCGATATTTGTCATCCAGATGGTCCGGTTCCTCGTGGACATCCGTAACGCGAGCCAGCATCGGCCCTTTTTCCAGAGCGAAGCGCAACCGCTTCAGCTTTTCGGGAGGGCCGATGGCGAACACTTCCACACCGCCGTCACGCCGGTTGCGCACATAGCCATCCACGCCAAGTTTTCCGGCGACATGCTCGACGTAATTGCGAAAGCCAACACCTTGCACACGTCCAGAAACAATGTACCGTCGAGCCAGAACCTCTTGCCTCACAGTGCTTTCAGTTTAGCAAAGAGAAACGAGTTTGTTACAAGCCGCGCGGCCGAAGTTGTGAAATTTCCGTCCAGCGTCGCGGAAAGCAGAATCGGATTGACCGCGAGGCAAAGCTCCTGTTATGACAGTGACCAGTTTTGCGCGTTCTGCCGGATTTGATGAATATGAATCGCCGGGAATTTCTTGCATGCTCTCTTGCAACGGCCGGCAGCGCCGTGCTGGCGGACCGTGGATTTGCCAAGCCACGCTTTCGGGCGCAACAGCAAGTCCCTGGCGCTATTTCCGAAGCCGAAATTAACGCCGCTCGCTTCCCCAAAGATTTTCTCTGGGGCATGGCCACCGCGGCTTATCAGGTGGAAGGCGCGTGGAACGCCGACGGCAAGGGCGAATCCATTTGGGATCATTTTTCGCACACGGTGGGGAAAATCAAAGGCAATGCAACCGCAGATGTTGCCTGCGACCAGTATCATCTGTATCCGCAGGACATCGCGCTGTTGAAACGGCTGAACCAGAAGAGCTACCGCTTCTCGATTTCGTGGTCGCGTATTCAGCCAACGGGTGTGGGACCGGCCAATCAGAAGGGCCTGGATCACTACAGCCGCCTGGTGGATGCGCTGCTCGAAGCGGGAATCCGGCCTTTCTGCACGCTCTATCATTGGGATTTGCCGCAGGCGTTGGAAGATCGCGGCGGCTGGCCAAATCGCGATCTCGCCGGATTTTACGCCGACTATGCGGGCATTCTGGCAACGAATCTTGGCGATCGCCTTACGGTCTGGGCGCCGTTCAACATGCCGTGGTCCTTTACGTATCTCGGTTACGGCGCCGGCGTTTTCCCTCCGGGCAAAGCCGACTACGATTTGTTTCTGAAAGCGGCCCATACCGTCAATCTCGCGCAAGGACAGGCATTTCGCGCCATCAAGTCCGCGTCGTCAAAGGCCACCGTTGGTAGCGCGTACGGCATGGCGCCGGCATATCCAAAGACCGACAGTGAAGCCGACCGCGCCGCCGCCGCGCGCTATCACGCGATGAATAACGTCTACTTCCTCGAGACGGCAATGCACGGGAAATACCCGAAGGCGTTCATCGGCGAAACGCCGTATGAAGCGATGGGATTTCGTCCAGGCGACGATAAAGTCATGCAAGTGCCGCTCGATTGGATTGGCTTCCATTACTACACGCGGCGCATTGTTTCTGACGCGGGTGCCGGCTCTGGTTCAGCTGGTGGAGCGAGCTTCGGCACCGAAAGCGAGAATGATGCGTCTGCCGGCCGCGACCGGTTCACGCGCTTCTATGCGGTGATGCCCACCGAAGGCCCGCTCACCGATGCCGGTTTAGAAGTGTGGCCGCGGGGAATCTACGATCTGGTCATGCAGATTTCTCGGGAATACAACCATCCGATCATCGAGATCACGGAAGAAGGCTGTAGTTATCTCGATACGGCATACGCGAAAGAAAATGGCCGTGTACCCGATGAACGCAGGACGCAATTCTTTCGCGAGCACCTGGCGGAACTGGCGCGCGCGATTTCGGATGGCGCCAACGTGCGCGCCTACCACGCGTGGAGTCTGCTCGATAATTTCGAGTGGGCCGACGGCTACAGCCAACGTTATGGCTTGATCTATGTGGATTTCCGCGATCAGAAGCGTACCGTAAAGGATTCGGGCTTGTGGTATGGCCGCGTAGCCGCCGCGAACCGCCTTGATGTGGAGTGACTCGCGCAACAAAATAGGTCAACGTAAGAACGCGGATGTAGAATGACCACGCGAGGCGGCAAACCATCCGCTGTATCGCATCTAAGGAAATATGGCTGATCACGGCTCCCGTTTTCTTCGCGCTTGGCACCCTATGCGGTTGGTCGTTCAAGTTGTGTGCATTTCTGTTTTCCTGGCGCGGATTCTTCTTGCGCAGGATGAAGCGCCCGGGCCCATGACACCGCCTCCGGAACATCATGTCACGCGCATCGAGGGTGTGGCCGAGCCGGTTGCGCCGCCGTCTTTGCCCCCGGCCGAAATCATCCAGGCATTCACGAAAAAAGAAGAGCTGTATCAGACGACGCGGCCGCAGTTCGCTTACCGAAAAACAATTCGCATCCAGGAGTTCGGGCCGGATGGCAGCCCGAGCGGCGAGTATACGGCTACCTATGATGCCGTGCGAACCGCGGATGGCAAGTTTTACGAAAAAGCCATCTCCGCGCCCTTATCCAACCTCCAGTATCTTTCCTTTGAGCCGGAGGACGCGCAAGCGCTTACGCGCATTCCCGCGTATCCGGTGACGGCGAGCCAGCTTTCCAAGTACGAGGTGAAATATCTGAATACGGAAAAAATAGACGAGATCGACTGCTACATTTTTCAAGTTTCGCCACGCACGCTGGAACGCCAGCATGCGCTTTTCGACGGGATCATCTGGGTGGACGAGAAATATCTGGAAGTGGTGAAAACGTACGGCAAATGGGTAACGGATCTTGGCGCCATGCAGCCGCCTACACTGCCCTTCGGCATGTTTGAGACGTACCGGGAAAATGTTGACGGAAAATACTGGTTTCCGGATTATGCGCGCGCCGATGGACTGTACAAAACGAAGGATCACGACATTCCGATCCGCGTGACGATCAAGTGGAGCAATTTTAAACCGTTTGCGGCGGCGGCTGCGCCGACGCCCGCTCCTTCGCCGGCTCCCGCGTCTCCTGCATCCGACACTACTCCGGCACCGGCTGCGAAACCTTGATCGTGTTACCCAGCTAGCTCCTGCGCGTCTTTTCGCTAAGGCGATCGACCAACGCGGGCAAGTCTGCCAATTTTTTCAATAGAAATTCCGGCTTGGCGGCGCGCAACCGTTTTTCGGTTGGAAACGGCCCTAAGACCGCGATCGCTGGCATTCCCGCGGCGCGAGCCATCTCGAGATCTTCCGGCGTGTCTCCGACATACACGCACTGGTCCGGCTGCAATTTCAGTTTGCGCAGAGCCATTTGCAGGGGAGCGGGATGCGGTTTCTTCTCCGGCGTGTCACCGCCGCAGACCCGCGAGCGGAAGGTTCGTGTGAGTTCGAATTCGCGCAATTGCCGGGAAACGCGTTGGCGGTCGCCGCTGGTCACCAGGCCCAAGGTGTGGCGTTCGGCGAGCCGCCGCAGCACGCGCCGCGCCCCGGTTACGAGCTTAGTGCGATGTTTGGCGTAGTGGACTCGCCAGAGATTATTTGCCTTGTCCCAGCTGTCTTGGGGGATACCCGCGGCACAATAGACCTTATACCAGTCCGGCGAATAATGAACTTCCAGCTCCTTCAACCCCCATCCCAAGCCTAATTCGCGGAACATGCCCAGATAAGCCTGGGAATCAGCGTGGTAGGAATCAATAAGGGTGCCGTCCCAATCAAACAGCACTGCGGCCAAGGGATTTTTTGCCGGCATATCTGCCAGATTAGCAGAAGCCAAGGAATGGGTTGTAGGGGGAAGCGCTGAATCAGTCTGCCGGCCGCCAGCTTGGAACGTTGTCGTCGCGATCGAAGGCAAAATCGTCAAAGCTGGCAGCAATGCCATGCCATCCCGGCATGTTTGCGGCTTCGGTGCGCTCCACGGTCGCCCTGGAAGAGACCACCACGTTTCCATAACCCAGCGGGCGGCTGACTAAGACGATATCCAATTCGATGGCTGTGCCGGGTGCCAAAGCTTTTGGGCAAAGAAAAAACACGCCCGAGGAGCTGATGTCCCGGGTCACCAGGGTGATCGGAAACTCTTCTTTGTGGCCAGCGACGCTCCGGAGTTTTAAAGGCAGCCGCAACGCTGCACGCGGCCGCTCACGGTGCTCCAAATGCACCCCGATGGCATGCGTCGGGACGCGAACAAAGCGCCTGGGCTGCGGATTCCTCAGCAAGGGCATCACTCGGAGTTTCGGGGACGCGGGCATTGCGACCGGTTGTTCCTGAACAACGGGTGACGCGGAGGCCTGAGCCACCGTTTCAGACTGTTTAATTAGATTCTTATAAGCTAACGCGCGGTTGTTAGCACTCATCTCGCCCCTCAGTGAGATGAAACCCAAAAAGCCTCAGTTTGGTGGTTCTATTACTCGATCCCTGACCATTTCCCGTGAAGATGTTGGGCTGCCAACATGCCACTCCAGGGAGACACTGTCAACCTGTGGAAAAGCGGCGAGGTGTCCTAAATCCAAACACTTCGTAATGGTACCGCTACTCCTTGGGGCAGCTGCTGCGACGGGGCGCTCCATTGTGGTTCTGTTATTCCGAAGAATGTCGCTAGCTACGATTTTAACAAAGAGCTGGACCAGCCGACGAATGCCACCGCCACCGCCTCCATCCGCAAAGCCATCTCAGCCGACGCTCGTGCTTGGCTGCTTCGCGATCGTATACATCGTGTAGAGCTCCACGTTCTACGCGATTCGAGTCGGGATTGAATCGTTTCCCCCTCATTTGCTGGCGAGATTGCGGTACCTGTTTGCCGGTTTAGCCTTGTACCCCAAGCTTCGCATGATCACTCGAGAGAGACCTACGCTGCCCCAGTGGACAACGGCATTCATCGTGGGCGGCCTGCTGTGCACCCTGGGTAATGGCACAGTTTCCTGGTCGGAACGGATCGTTCCTTCAGGCATAGCGGCCTTGCTGGTCGCCACGGTTTCGTTGTGGATGGTGTTGGTGGACTGGCTGAGGGCAGGGGGAGTGCGCCCGCCGCCGCGCGTCGTTGCGGGTTTCTTCCTGGGATTTACGGGCGTGGCCTTGCTGGTGGGGCCAAAGCATTTGGGAAACTCCGAGCGTATCAATCCCGTCGGTGCCTTTGCATGATTGTCGCCTCGCTGGCATGGGCCATCGGTTCGATCTACACTCGGCACCACCCGTGGCCTCGCAGACCGCTTTTGGGAGCCGGAATGCAAATGCTTTGCGGCGGGGTGCTGCTGTGCGTGATGGCCGCGACAATAGGAGAGACGCGTCATTTCCACTTCAGCGATGTCACAAGGCGCTGCTGGTATACCTCGCTGCGTGCGGTACGGCGCTGGGGTTCAGCCTCTACACATACATTCTGAAGCACAGTACCGCCTCTCGCGTGCCACCTATGCCTTCGTTAATCCAGTCGTGGCGCTGCTTCTTGGGTGGTTCCTTGCCGCGGAATCGCTTCCGTTGCGCATGACGCTGGCCAGCGGAATCATTCTTACGGCTGTTTTGCTGGTGATCACGTCTCCGTATAAAGACGTGATTGAGGCCGAAGAAGCTATTCCAACGCCGGGCGAAGCCTGAGTTTTCGGCACATCCCAGCCGCAAATTTTGCCGTCCGAAATCGGATAGATTGCTCGACAAGAGAGCGGTAGTCTATGGCCATGAAAACGCAGCGACGCAAATCGGCATCCGCAAGCATCACGGCGCAAGCCGCGAAGCGGTACTGGCAAGCCACGCTCGATCGCGATGCGCGCGCGGATGGCTCATTTTTCTTCGCGGTGCGATCCACGCAGATTTATTGCCGGCCGTCATGTCCGGCACGCCGTCCATTGCGGCGAAACACGGTTTTCTTTCGCACCCCGCAAGATGCGGAAAAAGAAGGATTCCGGCCGTGCCAGCGTTGCCGGCCGAAGCAGCAGGATTCAGCCATTGCGTTGGTACAGCGGCTTGCGTCGGTCCTGGCTAAAACCGATCAGGAATCGCTTCGTCTGGGTTCCCTGGCGGCGCAAGTGAATTCTTCCCCGGCACAATTGCGCCGCGCGTTTCGCCGCGCGACTGGTTTATCGCCGAAGGAATTTCAGCAAGCATTTCGTTTGCGACGGTTCAAGCAGATGTTGCGCGATGGCAGAAGCGTGACGGATGCGTTGTATGCCTGCGGTTTTGGATCGTCCAGCCGTTTGTATGAAAAGACCAATGCGCATCTGGGCATGACGCCGGCGTCTTATCGAAAAGGAGGAACGGGAATGCAAATCAAATATACGGTTGCGAATACCTCGTTGGGAAAAGTGTTGGTGGGGGCCACGGAACGGGGTGTCTCCGCAGTTTATCTGGGAGAAAAAGAGAAAGCGTTGGTGGACGAATTGCGGAAAGAGTATGCCAACGCGGAGATTGTCCGCGCCGCGGATGGCCATGAGAACTGGTTAAAGGAGATCGTGCGCCGCGTGGAGGGCAATGCCCCGAGCGAGGAGCTGCCTCTTGACGTGCAGGCAACGGCATTTCAGCGCAGAGTATGGCAGGAACTGCAGAAGATTCCGCGCGGAACCACGCGGACGTACACGCAAGTGGCAAAGTCGCTCGGAAAGCCGCGCTCGGTGCGTGCGGTGGCCCGGGCGTGCGCCACGAATCCAGTTTCTATTGTGGTGCCGTGCCATCGCGTGATTCGAACGGACGGAACGCTGGCGGGATACCGCTGGGGGTTGTCGCGCAAGGAGAAGTTACTGGACAGAGAATCGGCTTCGGCGTAGTACCTGCCGGGATGGGCCAGCAGAGCCACCCCTACGAAGAAGGGATTTAGCCGCGGGGTTTTTCGGCTTTCGTCCCCTTTGGCCAATCAGGTTTAAATTTACCGTCGCCTAGTTTCAGATTCTTCATCACCTTGGTGTAGCGTGACATCACGTAGTCGCCCGATCCCGCTTCGATGAATTTTTGCTGCACCGGCAGCCATGAAGATTCATCCACCCACATAACCACCTTTGAAATTTGTTTCTTTTGTTCATCGGACCTGGGAATCAGTTCGAGGACCGCGGCCTTGTGCCCATCCAATTCCTCTTCGCCGGTCAAGGTGATGGAATAATTTTTCTTCAGGCTTTCGACGCGCGTACCAAAGCCCAGTGCGAGGTATTGGTCGACCATTGCGCGGTTCTTGCCGATATTGTATTCCTCCACGCGATTGATCTTTGGTGTGTAGATGTAAAGATTATCGCCGTTGCGAAGAATGGTGCGCGGATCGGGTGTCTGAAAATCGATGCGCACCTTGGAATCTTTGCGCACAAAAATCTCGCCGGTTTCGGTGGAGGTGTCCTGCACGACGGCGGTGTATTTGATGTGGTCGATGGCCGCGGTGAGCGATTTAAAGTCCTGAGCGGAATTGTCCATCATAGAAAGCACGTAATCCAGGTTCAGTTTGCCGGGGGCTTGCGTGCGGCTGAAGGCGGGCAGCCCAAAGAGCCCGAAAAGCGTTGTACTAAGCAAAAATAGGCATAAATAAGAGCGGATTTTTCTCAAAGCCATCCCCGGGGCCGAATCATCAGCCACATTACCCAAAAGGAAATCGTAACATAATGAAGAAACATGCGCCCGGAAGCCGGCTTACTGGCAATTGCCGTCTTCGATGAACTGTTGAGCAGAGGCCAGAGCGGCCAGGGAGTGACCGCAAGCGGTAAGCTTCTGATTTAAAGGATCGGACTCCAGGGAATTCGGATCGACATAGTTCATCGCTTTAGTCATGCCTACATACTTGTCGTTCAGGGCTTTCATGTTATTGAACTCCGCCACCAGAAGTGGATAGGCCTTCCTGTCCTGTTCTGCGTTGACCGACACTGCGGCCAGGCGCAAGGCGTCTTGCGCTTGAGCCTGGTAAGTGTCCAGCCATCCGGTGGCCAGCGGCACGCCCTTTTCGATCGCGGTCTTCAGCGCCGCATGCCATTCGCGGAGTCGTGCCATTGCCTCGAAGGCCGCGGTGATAAAGTCCTTCGATAACCCTGGCTTCTGCTGGGGAGCACCCGGAGCCGCTTCCGCGGCCGGCAAATTCAGAACGATCTGGTTGCCCTTGAAGCTGATTGTGCCGTTGGTGATGCGGGCCAGGCCTTCGACCTCGACGTAGCTGTGGTCGTGGAGTTGAAGCACCTTTGCGGCGCCTTGGTGACCGTTGACGATCAGGGACGTGCTTTCCTGTGCGGCCAGGGCGAGACCCAGCACCGGTAAAGTGAGAAGCGCTCCCAAAGCCCACCATTTGGTTGTATCGCTCGAATTCCTGGGCATGGCTCCATACCTCCTGCGGCGTGCCCTGGGGACTCTCAGGGACAGCTTCCTCGCAAATCATAGCAGAGAACGAGGGATGGTCTTGTCCTGAGGGTTCAAGAGCTTAGACTCGGGGCTGAGAGCTTAGACGGACGGAAAGCGATTCGCGGTGGCGGTCAAACCACCAGGGCCATGCAATCAGAACCAAGGTGGCGATCAGCCCGGAAACGGCCATCGACTTTATCCCTTGCGGCGGGCTACTGAAGCGGTCGCCGATGTATAAAACCAGAAGCACCGCCACATAACTCCAAAAACCGTAGCGGCCGATCGGATCGCGTGGTCGGGTGCCCCGGCTATACAGCAAAACACCTCCCACAAATAGCACCAACTCGACGACCAGCGTGCCGGGAATGGAGTTCCACAGGCCCAATCCGTGCTTGGGGCCGTTGGGATAGAGAGGCATATCCGGGCGGTGCGTGAGCCAGTCCAATACCCAATGGCTGACCACGCCGATCCAGATGGCCACCGCGCCCGTTATATCGCTGCGACAGGCACGATAGGCCAAAGCCAGCGCCGTGGCCCACAGCGCCATGAATATCAGGCTGTGCGAGCAGGGGTAATCGTAAAGGTCGAGGGGAGTCCAGCGCGTGTCGCCGATGGAGACGCGCGCATGTTCCCAACCGAGAAGCAGGAAGACGGTCCACAAAATATCTGCCCACACCGTGGCGGCGATCAAGAGTCCCAGGGAAATGCGCGGTGCCATGCGCTTCAACCCGAAGCCTACGCCAAAGTGCCCAATGAACATTCGTCACCTGATTTCTTTCATCGGTGTGGCCCACAGGCACGATGGCAATGGGAAGTGTAGAGCAGGCCCATGGGCGGAAGCAGCGCTAGCGGGTATGCGCCACCATAAGCTTCGACGAGATGTCTGCCGCGGGCGTTTCAGGTTTGTTTTTCCCGCTAGTTCTGCGTTACACCTGAAGGATGTCGCCTTCGCGGGCGACCATTTGGTACAGGACTGGGCTGACCACGCGTCCTAAGAAGAGACGCGAGATGAGACCCGCGACGATGACGATGGCGAACGGCTTCTGCGAATCCGAACCTACTCCGGTCGAGAGTGCGGCGGGCAGAAGCCCAAGGCAGGCGACGAGCGCCGTCATCATGATCGGTCTCAGGCGCACCAGAGAGCCGTGATAGGTGGCGCTGGCGATGTCTTGGCCTTCCAGGCGCAATTTGTTGATGTAGGATACGTCGATGATCGCGGTTTCGACAGACACGCCCATCAGCACGATCAATCCGAGAATCGAGGAAACGCTGAACGGCGTGTGCGTCAGCTTCAGCGCTATGAGCGCGCCGACCGGTTCGGTAATCACCACGCTCAGCACCACTGTGGCGGGGAACTTGAAGTTGCCGTAGAGCGCGAAGAGAATCAGAAAGATCAGGAACACGGCGAGCGGCCCGATCACCAGAAGCTGCGATTTCGCTTCTAGGAGTTCGCTGTATTCGCCTCCCCAGTCGAGGCGGTAGCCTTCCGGCAAGCGCACGGCTCTGGCGATATTTGTCTGACCGTCGCGGACGACACCCTCCAGGTTGCGTCCTTCAATGGAAAATTGCACGCCGATGTAGCGTGAATTGTTTTCGCGATAAATGAACGATGCGCCGGTGGACTCCTTGATGCTGGCGAGCTCGGAAAGCGGAATCTGCTGCCCGGCAGGAGCGGGCACGAGCAGGTTGCCAATCTCCCGGGCGTCGGAGCGATACTTTGGATCCATCCGCACCACAAGGTCGAACAGCTTTTCGCCTTGAATCACTTGAGTCGCGGCCTGCCCGCCGACGGCTGCTTGCACGACGGCTTCTACGTCCGCGACATTTATCCCGTAACGCGCAATCTTGGCGCGGTCCGCGTCGATGAGCAGGCTGGGCTGGCCAAGTTCCCGCACCACGGTGAGATCGGTGAAGCCGGGCGTTTTACTGAGCACATTTTTGATTTCGACAGCCTTTTGCTCGAGCACTTGCAGATCGGAGCCAAAGATTTTTACGGCCAGGGCGCTCTTCAGGCCAGTGAGCGCTTCGTCTACCGCATCCTCAGCCGGCTGGGTGTAATTGAAAATCACGCCGGGGTAGGCTGCAAGCTGCCTCTGGAGTTCTCTCGTCAACTCCGCCTTGTTGTGAATTGCGCCGGAACCCCAGGACTTGTCGCCATACGGTTTCAGTCCTACGTAGAATTCGCAATTGAAAAAGCCGGTGGGGTCAGTGCCGTCATCCGGGCGGCCCAGTTCGGAGCCGACGGCGGTGACTTGAGGATACTTGGCTAGCAGCGTGCGAACCTGGGGAGCGAACTTGGCGGCGTCTTCGAAGGAAATGGTGTAGGGCATTGTGGCGCGCACCCAGATGGCGCCTTCATCGAGATGCGGCATGAATTCGCCGCCAATGAACGGCACGAGCAGAAGCGAGAGGCCAAAAATAATCGAGGCCAACAGAATCGTCAGCTTGGGATGGTCGAGGCACCATTTGAGTTCCGAACCATATTCCTTGCGAAACCATTCATAGACGCGATTTTCTTTTTCCTTCACACCGCGCTTGAACCAATACGAAACGAGGACCGGGACCAGCGTCAGCGTGAGGATCAGCGCTCCGAGCAGCGCGAATCCCATGGTGTCCGCCATCGGATGAAACAGTTTTCCCGCCGGCCCGTTCAGCGCATAAATCGGCAGGTAGCCCGCGATGATCACGGCCGCGGAATAGAAGATGGGGCGGTCCACATCTTTCGCGGCGGTGAGGATCACATCGGTGAGTTTGTAATCCTGGCCGGAGCGAAGGCCGAGCTCGCGATAAATGTTCTCGACCATGACGATCGTGCCGTCGATGATGATGCCGAAATCGATGGCGCCGATGGAAAGCAGATTGGCGGCCTCTCCGGTCCAATGGAGGAAAATGAACGCGAACAGCAGGGCCAGCGGAATCGTCAGAGCGGTGACGACGGCAGCGCGGAAACTGACCAGGAAGAAGATCAGCACCAGGAATACCAGTGCCATGCCGCGCAGTAGGTTGCCTTCGACCGTGTCCGTGGTGACGCGAACGAGGTCGCTGCGATCGTAATACGGGCGAATCTTCACGTCCGGCGGAAGCAGCGTTTTGTTGATCTCTTCGGTTTTTTTCTCGACACCTTCGAGCACGGTCTGGGTCTGCTCACCACGGCGCATCAAAATCACGCCCTCGACAGCGTCGTCGTCGTTTTTCTGTTTGGTCTGGAACCCGAAAATTCCCAGGCGCGGAGCGTGCCCGATTTCCACGCGCCCGATGTCTTTGACGCGAACGGGAATGCCATTCAGGCTGGCCACCACCACGTCGCCGATGTCCTCGACGTTTTTGACCAGCCCCAGGCCGCGCACGTAGTAGAACTGTCCGCCTTGTGTATAGAAGCCGCCGCCGGTGTTTGCGTTATTGGCGTTGAGAGCGGCGACGATTTGCACCACGGGCAGATGATAGTTATAGAGCTTCACGGGATCGAGCAGGACGTGATACTCCATCGTGGGACCGCCGAAGCCAGAGTCATCGGCAACGCCGGGCACGCTCTTGTATGCGCGCTCGATGGTCCAGTCTTCGAAGGTGTGCAATTCCATGGGGCTGCGATCGGGGCTTTCGATCACATAGCGATAGACAAGCCCGCTGGGGCTGAACAGCGGCGCCATGCTCGGTGTGACGCCCTGCGGCAGCGTGGCATCGCTGATGCGTTCAAAGACGACCTCGCGCGCAAAATACGCGTCGACACCGTCTTCAAAAGTCAGAATCACGTCCGACAGGCCATACAGCGAAATCGAGCGCATGTATTTCAGGCGTGGCGCGCCGTTCATCGCCAACTCGAGCGGCAGGGTAGTGAGCCGCTCCACTTCTTCAGCCGCGTGCCCCGGCCATTGCGTGATCAATTCCACCATTGGCGGAGACAAGTCCGGATACGCATCCACCGGCATTTGGCGGAACGACCAGGCTCCGGCGACGATCATCAGAGCCGTCAACATCAGGACAAGGAAGCGCTGTTGCAGGGCGAGTTGAACGATGCGATGAATCATCGGGGATTCGGGAAACGCTCTCCTTTATTGCTGCAGCGAATTCTTGAACTGCAGGAACAGGCTGCCATTTCCGGCAACGTGTTCGCCTTCCTTCAACCCGCCGGCGATTTGCGTGCGGCCCTGGTTGCTCTGGCCTAATGTAACGAGGCGGCGCGCAAACTGGTTTTCGTTGGTTTGCACGTACACGAATGGCTGATTTTCGGTGTCGCGCAAAACCGCGGCATCCGGAACGGTGATAGCATCGGGAATTGAACCCGCATTCACCAGCACGGTGACGTACATATCTTTCTTCAGTTTTTTGCCGGGATTGTCCGCCACGATCCGCGCCTGCAGCGTGCGCGTGGTGGGGTCCATGGCCGGAGCGATGTAGGAAATTTTCCCATGAAACAGTTCCGGATACGCCTCGGTGTTGATTTCCACGAAATTGCCTATGTGCACATAGGGAAGGTCGCTCTGGAATACATTCACGAGGACCCAAACCGTGTTGGTGTTGGAAATGGTGAAGCACTGCGTCGCGCCGCCCAGCAGGAGTTGCCCCGGGCCCACCAGGCGTTCCACAATTTCACCCGCGACCGGCGCAGGCACCGGGATTTCCGCAGTGGTCTGCGAAGCATTTTTCAGCACCACATCGGGATCCTTCAAACCCAGGGCGCGCAATGCGTCGGCGGAAGATTCCACATCCGCATAAGCCTGCGTGCGAGTGGACTCCGCCTGCTGAAGATCGGCTTCCGCAATGGCGCCGTGAGCGAAAAGATCTTTCGCGCGAACATAAAGTTTGTCGGCGAGGGCGTAGGCGTCACGCGCCTTGATGTAGGCGGAACGGGCCGCGGAATAATCGGGGCTGGTAACGGTAAGTAGCGCTTGGCCGGCATGGACGACTTGCCCGGGCGCGACCAGAATTTCGCGGACCGGACCGCCAATCGCCGCAAACACCGGTGTGGTTTGAAATGCGTCGTAAGCCACGGCTCCGGACAAACGCAGCGTTCGCGGAAGAGCCGCTTTTTGGGCCGCCACCACTTCCACATGGGCCAACTGTTCCTTTGGCACGGTGAACAGCTGCGCGGTGTCCGCCTTCGCTTCCGAGGAAGTGAACGACGTCATGCCCGATTCCGATTCCGTCGGTCCACCACCGCAACCCGAGAACGAAATGGCGAATGCCGTGGCAACCGTGAAGTAAAAAGGCAATGCGAAACGATGCTGAGTCCAAAGCTTCATGGCAGATTCCTCGTGCCTACCGCCTGGCGTAATTGTTCGAGAGCGAGCATGTAATTCGCGAGAGCCTGGCGATAAGCAAGCTGGTTGGCGCGGTACGTTCGTTCCGAGTCCAGGAAATCGAGCAGGCTGGCGGCGCCATGGCGATAGGCATATTCGCTGATGTCGCGGGATTGCCTGGCTTGGTCGACATAGCCGCCCTGATACAGCTGAATGATCTGATCATTGGTGCGCAGATTTTCGTAGGCCTGGATGACGTCGGTGGAAACCTGTTGCGCCGTCTCGCTGGCCTGCTGCTGAGCCTGAGTGATGGCATAGCCGGCTCGCTGGATTTCGCCCTGATTGCGATTGAAGATCGGAAGCGGCATGTTGTAGTAGAACGCGCCGGAGTTCGTGCCGTTGGTGTGCGTGTAATTGAAAGTGCCGGTGACGTCCATCTTGCCGTTGGCTTTCTGCAGGGCCAGCTGGCTTTCCGCCGCGGTCACGGCTTGCTGCGCGGCGTGCAAATCGGGGCGGTTTGCCGCTGCAAGAGTTTTCAGGCCGCTCATGTCTGCGTGCACGGATTGATAATCCAGCGCGCCCTGCACGTCGTAGTCATCCGGAACCGATTCGAAACCCAGCAACTGGCGAAGAGCGGCCAGCGCCTGCAGCTTGGCCAATTTCGCCGCCGAAACGTCGGTCTGAAACTGCAGAAGTTGCAGCTTGATTTTCAGGAAATCGCCTTCGCTCATGTCGCCGACATGGAAGCGCTCGTTGCTGATGTCCACGGTTTTCTGGAAGCTATCCAGATCCAGCACCGCAAAATCCATCGTGGATTGCGCCAGCAAGACGTCAACAAATTGTTGTCCAACGTTATAGACGAGCTGGCGCTCGCTGTCGGAAACCTGCGAGACAACCACCGCGGTTTGATCCCGGGCCGCCTGCAACCGGTGCTGGCGCTTCTTGCCCCGTTCGAAAAGATAGCCCACTCCGGCGTCGAATTGCGCCTGCTGGTCAATGTACTCCGAGCTGAACTGGTTGGGTTGAAAGATAGGAAGATACTGCGCGTCCAGACCGAGCGTGGGATTTGGGCGCAGATTTGCGGTGACTTCTTCCGCCTGGCTCTGCTGAATCGTGGAACGCATGGCCTGCAAGGCATGATTGTGGAGAAGCGCCAAACGGATGGCGTCATCCAGCGTAATGCGCGTCGCTGCCGGAGTCGTCGCATTGGTTTGCGGACCCGTTGGCCCCGTTGCGGGCGCAGCTGTCTGCTGGCCTACCGCTAATGCAGGCAGGGCAAGCAGCGCCGAAACCAAAAGGATTTCGTTCTTCAAGTACTAACTCCCTGGGCTTCCCGGTTCGAGGGTCGCCTTGCATGACGGATTGAGAAGGAAGACAGATCAGCAGGGGACGGGAGGGGCGCGGGGAGTGAGGTTACGAAAGATGACCAAAAGTGCTGGTGGCAGGGTAGGCAGGATTTCCAACCGCTGCATTGCGCGGGACGCATTGAAGATCACCGCACTCGTGGCGATGGCGGCTCCCGCCGTGTGGCACACGGGGCAGGCATGCGAATCCATGGTTCTCGAGTTCAGATCGATGCAGCAATGCAATTGCGCCGCAAGGAAAACAGCCGCGAGAAACAAGGCCAGAAAATAGAATGCCTTGGATTTAAATGGCAATTTTAATCCGAATTACCAGCTGTTTCGGTACAGACATGGTACACCCGGCATAGCTATTTCCAATAATCAATAAACTCCCGGGCGTCACGGGACCCGCGCTTTGATTCCATCCCGTGCGCAGTCCTTCCTAGTTTTGATGTCGGACGGTGTGGCTCGGGTTATCCGGTGGCATGCCACAACTTCTGCGTTCTTGGCCGCTTAGTGGCTGATTTCGACTTGATATGCGATGACGGTGCCGGAGGCGTCTCGAATCGGTTCAATTTTGCCGATTGAGAAGCGCCCGTCACTGAGGGCCGGGCTCGCTTTTTGCAGCGCGCTGTGCAGGTCGTTCGAAAGAGCGGGAGTGCGCTCGGGCGGAGCCAGGGCCCTTGCGTCCACTTTGTAAATTTCCAGTTCGCCGGATTTGGATAGGAGTTCCACCTGCGTGGAATTGACGGGCAAGCCCACCTGGGGCTGGTCGCGAAACCATCGAGTCGGCGTCAGCAAAACGAACACCAGGATCAGTGCCACGGCCACATCGTACTGCCACGTACCTCGCTCGTAGGACCAGAAGAAAATGCGATTCAGGAATTGACCGAGGCCAGGCATGTCAGTCCGCCGGGATGCCGTCTACAATAATGCCATCGCGCATGTGAACCACGCGGTCGAAGTAAACCGTGGCTTCCGGATTGTGCGTAATCATCACAATCGTCTGGCCCAGATCCTTGTTCAAGCGGCGGAGCATTTCCAGCACAACTTCGGAATTCTTGGTGTCGAGATTGCCCGTCGGTTCGTCGGCAAGCAGAATCTTTGGTTCGTTGATGATGGCGCGTGCGATGGCGACGCGTTGTTGCTCTCCGCCGGACATCTCCGACGGCCGGTGGTGAAGACGCCCTTCTAGCCCGAGCATCTTGGTGACAACGTCAAAGCGGTGAGGATCGAAGCCGTCG
This sequence comes from Candidatus Acidiferrales bacterium, assembly GCA_963795535.1. Lineage (GTDB taxonomy): Bacteria > Acidobacteriota > Terriglobia > Acidiferrales > UBA7541 > Acidiferrum. The sequence goes on along the minus strand of CAWCIG010000013.1, from coordinate 252,146 downwards.
CCGTGGATATATTGCGCGATGGCAATGTTGCCCTGGGCGGAAAGCGCCGGGAGCAGATTGAAGCGCTGGAACACAAAGCCAATTTTGTGGCGGCGGAGTTTGGTGCGTTCCGCGTCGGTCATCAACGAAAGATCATTCCCATCCACGTACACTTTGCCGCGCGAAGCCTGCGCCAAACCGCCGATTACATATAAAAGAGAGGATTTTCCGCATCCGGATGGGCCCATTACCGCTACCGATTCACCCGGAAGCACATCGAGATCGACGCCACGAAGGGCGGGTACTTCAACCTTGCCGGCGTGATAGAGCTTCCAAAGATTCTCGGTTTTGAGTATCGGCTCCAACGTCTTCAGCTCTGGCTCCGTCGAATTGTTCGTCTGCGACTGTATTCTAACCGTGATTGACATGTGTGGCTAGGTTGCCAGAGCTCCTTTTCAATCGTATGAAAGCGCCTGAACCGCGTCTTTGCGGCTGGCCAACCAAGCGGGATAGCTGGCGCCAAACAGAGCACCGGCCAAGGCGATCAGGCCAGCCCGGAGAATCCATCCCCAGGTAATCAGCACCGAAAGAGTCGGGAAAATCGCTAGAAACCCTGCGCGGACAAGGTAACTCAGACCGATGCCCGCCGCAATGCCAAGGAAGCAGAGCAGCACCGTTTCCGTCAAAAGTGCGCGGACGATCAGCAGCTTGCTGGCTCCCAGGGATTTGAGCACGCCGATATCGCGGGTACGTTCGAGGACCGTGGTGTACATGGTCAGGAAAATCACCAGGAGGCCGATGGCCACGGCCAGAGCGATCATGGCATTGATGAATGTCTGCAGGCCCGGAATGTTCGCGGAGGTCATCAGGCTCATGAAATCCTTCAGCGGGCGGACCGGGTGATTGGGCAGAAGCTGCTCGATTTCCTCCATGACGTCCTGCGTATGCTCCGGTCTGGTGCACTTCACCAGAAAAATAGAAGCTTTGTCTCTCGCGCCGACGAGCTCCTGCAGCGTAGTAATGGGAACGAACAGACGGCCACCCTTGCCATGCTCGACGATGCCGGCAACTTTCCAGTCGTGGCTGAATAGTCGGAACGTGCTGCCCACGGTCAGATGCTTGGACTTTGCTGCCCAATCGTCGACCAGCAGATCGTCGGGTCCTTCCATATCGTGGCCAGCCAGAAAAATAAATCCGCCAGACACGGCCTTGAACGATTCCGGATCGACGCCATACACCACATCGATACCGCCGGAGGAATTGAATTGCAGCAGCGCGGGCGCCACAGCGTGAACATGTTTGAGTTCCGCGATCTTTTCCGCAATCTTGATGGGCATGGGCGAGCCGCTGAACCCGATCAGAATCTGCGCCGCGGGGGCCTGCACCATAATGTCCGCGCCAATGCCTTCGATGCGCTTGGCGGTTTCCTGAAGCATGCCGGAGGTCAGGCCGACAATCACCACCACCAGCATGATTTCCACGGCAATCGCCAGAACTCCGATAATGGTGCGCACCGGCCGGTGAAAAAGATTGCTGAAGACAAATTGTCCCATCATCGCTTGTTGTCCTCGCGGGCGTCCGCCAAGTGGACGACGTCCGTACCTGCCGGTGGCTGCAATTGAAAATGGTCGGGGGTCAAAGGTTCATTCAGCGTGATTTTCACTACGGTGAGGTCGAGCCGGTATTCGTCATGCGGCCGGTCGATGCGAATGGAACGCGGATATTCCGCCGCGATGGATGAGGGATTGTCGACGGGCTGCCAGTTGGCATAGCGCACGTCGGAGAGCAGCACGCCTTTTGGCCCGTAGGATTGCAGGCGGACGAAATGCAGGTCCGCGCGATCAAACCAGATTTTGCGCAGAATTTCCGCCTGGTATCCGCCGCGAAGAACGGTCAGCACGTAGTAACGCGCGGACTCGTCATTGGATTCTTCGAACAGCGTCACTTCTTCCTTGCGAATTTCCGGCCACAGCAACGCTTCGACGAGATGCTGCGGGCGAAGATTTTCGATGGGCTTGTCACTTGCATGATTCAGGGAAACGGGTCCCACGAGGAATTTATTCTTCGGCGGAATGGAGACTTCGAAATCGCGGCCGTCGCTGGCCATGTCGAACACGGTGGTCCCCACAATGGGAACTTGACCAATCATACGGATATTGTACGGGCGAGAGGCCAGCAGGAAGGCTTTTACTTCGTGATACTCGTTGATGACCCCGGTATAGGCAGACCCGGCCGAGGGCTTCAGCTCGACGGTGGCGTTCAGGGACTGCAGATTGTGAGCGAGGGAATTGTAATGATCGAGCATTTGCTCGCGCGTCGCTTCCAGAGCAACAGGGCGCGCCGGAGCGGGCACTTGAGTAGTCTTGGTGACACCCCCGCGGCCACCGCAGCCGCACGCGATGGCGGTCAGTGTCAGGCAAACCATACATATGCGCACGCGATTCATCGAGAAAACGATCGTCCCGGACCCACATAGCAAATGAACGGCCAAGAGAAGCGCCAGTGGCGCAAGGCAGAGCCCGAGCGTCGCGATTCAGCGAGAAGAACGCGCACAACAGTTGCGCCGATGCCGCGGTCGCAGGATCGATTCCGCGCAACTGCATCAGGATGGCCCCCGAAACCCTTACACCCATTATTTTAACGTATTTCGTGCGATTCGCGAATTATTGCGGGCGCGCGATATAGACGTCGAACGGCTGCAGGGCGGGGCGAACACGGCGGATAATCTCGCTAGGCCAGAGCGAATCGCTCAGCAAACTGACCCATCCGTCGCTCGGTTCGCAGATGGCACAGCAGGTGTAACGCTTGTATGCCGGCTGATACGCGTCCAGTCCACGATGAGAAAGTTCGTTTTCGAGTTCGGCGTCCGGATTCGCCGCGGTCGGGCCGACGCGCATCCCAAATGTCTCCCCTTCAAAGCGAACAAGGAGCTGGCGAAGCAGTTCGACCGAGGGTTGCGGGATTACCAGGCAGCGAGGCGCGCCTTCGCGGATGGCGATGCCGTGAGCCACGCAGAATTCGCGGACGCGATCGAGATGGCTGAAGAAATCGAGAACGTAAGTTTCGTCGCCGGCAAGAGCCAGCAATGCGGGGGCCCAGATGGCTGCGGATTGCGGCCCGCGCAGGGGCTCCCGGTTTTCCGTTTCGATCAGTTCCATGCCCACGGCCTTAACGTCCTGGCCAAGGTCCATCGCCTGAACGTCGAGCGAATACGGCGGAAGATCGGGAATGGGATTGTCGGCGTGCATGGCTATTCTTCGTCGGGCTCGATGTCGATATCCCCGAATTTCTGGCGGAAATCAGGCGAGGCTTTGCGCACTTCCAGCCAGTCGAAAAAGGCGTCCGGGGTTTCCAGCCAGATGCGGAACCATTCCGCGATTTCCTTTTTTTCCTCGCGCTTCTGTGCTTCCACTTTGCGGTTATGAGAAATCATTTCCGCGCGCCGCTTGCCAAGGCGTGCGATTTCGAAGACGCGCTCCACCGCGGCTTTTTCGCCGTGAATCTGAAAGCGATGGAGCAGTTCGTCGAGGCGGGTTAGGCTGACTTCGGCATCCTGCAGTGTGCGAAAATGAAGGATGTCTTCGAATTCTTCCTCAAACCGCTCTTCCGCTTCTTCGCGTTCGCTGAGCTGCACCTTCCAGCCCGTGGATTCCAAAACATCCGAAATATAATCGTTGCTGGATTTCCCGTGTTCGCCATGATCGGCCAGCAGCTTGCGCCGCAGTTGATCGATTTCGGCGGTGGTCCATTTCTGATGGCCCAACTGTCGCGCCGCTTGGAGGATCATCTCTTTTTTCGTGTTCGGCCCTTCCGTCATCGTTTGCCTTTGTGGGCCGAACCTGCGGTGTGCGCTGGATGCGCGTCAAGGACCGGAGGATCGGCGGGTTCGCCGTTGAGAAGACGGTGATATTTGGCCACATTTTGGTTGTGTTCCGCCAGTGTGGAGGCAAAAAAGTGTCCGCCCTGCGTATTGGCGACAAAATAGAGGAAATCCGTGGGAGCGGGAGCGATTGCCGCGCGGATCGACGTTTCGCCGGGATTGCCGATGGGGCCGGGGGGCAGCCCGGAATGCACGTAGGTGTTATACGGCGAAGGGTAGCTGAGATCCTTGATCAGCAGCGGCGGTTTGTATTTGTCCACCTGTTTCAACGCGTAAATCACGGTTGGATCGCACTGCAGGAGCATGGCCATGCGCAGGCGATTGGTGTAAACGCCGGCAACCAGCAGGCGCTCGTCCGGCTTCGGTGTTTCCGCTTCCACGAGCGAGGCGAGCGTGATGATCGAGAGCAAAGGTGTGCCCGGCGTCGCCGGGTCCAAGCGTTCAGGTGCGATCCGCTGCAGAGCTTCGCGGAATTTGTGCACCATCATGGTGGTTAGATCCGTGGCGGAAGCATGCAACGGCAAATTGTATGTCGCGGGGAAAAGAAAGCCCTCCAGGGTTTTGGCTTCCGGAGCGAAATCCTGGATTTGCGATGCGTCCTGCGCGGCGATCAGAAAATCCGCAGCCTTCATGTATTTCCCTGCTTCGAGGTTGTGGGCGATGTCGAACATCGTATCGCCTTCCTTGACGGTGAAAGGTTGTTCGTAAATTTCGCCGTTGGCGATCTTCCAGTAGACGGCCTTGCCGCTGAGCGGATGATCGAAGAAATATTGACCGGCGAGCAGCGAACGCTTGGGATGGCGGCGCGCATAAAGTTCGAATGCGAGGGAGCTGCGAATGATTCCTTTGTCCTGGAGCAGGTGCGAAACGCCTCGTTGCGAAGCGCCGTGAGGAATTTCCACGAACACGCCTTCGGGAGGAATGACTCCGTACGGTTTTTCGATGGCCAGCCACAGGTAACCCGCCACGGCCGCGGCGCCCAGCACGATCACGAGAACGATGATGAGAAACGCCTTCACGCTAAACAGGCTCCTTGGCCGCGCTTGTGTGAGCCAGATATTCCCGCAAAATCACCATGGCAGCAACCGCGTCGACGGTGTATTTGCCGTCAGAGGTACGGGTGGACTTTCTGCGGCCGTCATGTGTTTCCGTGTGCGTGATGCGGCGCCCCAATTCCTCTTCGAGGATGCGTTCGGCTTCCCAACTTGTCAGGCGCTCATCGACGAGTTCCACAGGCACGCCAAGTTGTTTGCGAACGCGTTCGGCGAAACGGGTGGCTTCTTCGGCCATTTCACCGGGGGTGCCGTCGAGGCGAAGCGGCAGGCCGACTATGATCTGCTTTACCTGGTGTTCGCGGGCGAATTCGCGCAGCCGGCGCATGTCCTCGTTGCGATTAATGCGCTCCAGCGTGGCGTGCGGTTCGGCAATGCGCGCTTCGGAACCCGCCAGCGCGAGTCCCATTTTCTTGCGGCCGTAATCGATGGCCAGAATCTTCGCGCCCGCAGCAGCCGGTATCGATGCGGAAATACCTGTAGTTTTAGGATTTTGCGTCACATCCCCAGTATAGCCCCAAGGAACCGCAGAAGCCGAAATCGCATGTAGCCATTGGCGCGATATATTCATGCCTGGTGAGGAGTTGCGATAACCTCTTGTTGGTGATGTACGCGCAAGATGGATGGGGAGACGGCGATATGGACGCAAAGCGGAACGGCAAAGTGGCGTTGGTGGCCGGTGGCACGGGTGGGTTGGGACGCGCGGTGAGCCTGGCGTTCCTCGAAGCGGGCTACGCGGTCACAGTCACTTACCAGGTGCCGGATGAATGGACAGCGCTGCAGAAGGACGCGGACCCGCGTGCGCGCCTGGAAGGATTCAGTGTGGACGTCACCGATGTAGCCGCCGTGAAGGGCCTGATCGAAACGCTTGTGAGCAAACACGGGCGCCTGGATGCGCTTGTGAATACCGTGGGCGCATATGCGGGTGGAATCAAGCTGTGGGAACTGCAAGCGAGTGTCTTTGAGAAAATGCTGGCGCTGAATCTGAGGTCGGGATTCGCGTTGGCGCATGGCGCTGTGCCGGCGATGCTGAAACAGCGGTCGGGCGCGATTGTGAATATTGCCGCGAAGGCCGCGTTCGATCACGCCGCGGGAGCGTCCGCTTACGTAGCTTCGAAGGCCGCGGCGCTGGCCATGATGGATTCGCTGGCAGCCGATCTGAAGGGAACTGGCGTGCGCGTCAACTCCGTCCTGCCGAGCATCATTGACACGGAAGCGAATCGAAGAGCAATGCCCGGTTCGGACTTCGCGAAGTGGCCGAAGCCCGCCGAGATTGCGCGCGTGATTCTCTTTTTGTGCAGTGACGACGCCAAGGTCGTGCAAGGCGCAGCTGTGTCAGTGTATGGAGACAGCTGATTATTCGGGCATGATCACGGGCTTCGTCTTCGGCAAAGCGTCCAGCGTAGCCTTATCCAGATTCAAGTGTGCCGCTACCAGTTCCGGCGGCGTGTGCGAGAGCCATTCGGAAAGCGCCAGGTCCTGATAGAAGCTGCTTTTGAACATTTCCAGGAACTGCAGATCGGTGTTGCCCGTGTTTTCCACGTAGTGCGGCAGCGTCTTCTGCACATAGCCGACATCGCCGGTCTCGAAATCCATGGTTCGGGCGCGACCTGCCGAGGTGAAAACCGTCATGCGCCCTCTGCCTCCGAAATAGTATTGCCATTCGTCGGCGTTGGGGTGCCAGTGCAGTTCGCGGATGCCACCCGGCTTCACAGTGACGATCGCGGCGGAGATGTTGGTGGCCACTTTGAAAATGCTGGAGTCAATGATGCGAACTTCTCCGCTTTTGTTTTTCACCGAGGGTGGCATCTGCATAGTGCGAAAGGCAAAATCGATGGGCGAAGGGCCAAGTTTTCCTGCGGCCACGCGGCGGTCTTCCCCAAGCGGTCCCGGCACAGCCGCCTGGAAAATGAACAATTCCTTCTTCGGCATGTTGGCGAGCGCCTTCTGGTCCACGCCAAAATTCTTGGCCAGCACTTCGGGAGGTGTGTGCGCCATCCAGTCCGAAAGCAGCACGGTTTCGAATTCGGAAAAATAACCGTCGTCGAACACCAGAAGGAATTCGCACCCGTCCGGCCCAAGGCCCTGGATCGAGTGCGGAATTCCCGTGGGAAAATACCACAAATCGTTTTCCTTGATGTCGGTCACAAAACTCTTGCCGTCCGCATCGATGCAGGTGATCCGCGCGTTGCCATATAGCATGAACGCCCATTCCGCCGCCGTGTGCCAGTGCAGTTCGCGGACCCCGCCTGCCGTCAGCCGCATGTCGACGCCCGCAAGTGTTTTTGAAATTTCTAGTTCGCGCGCGGTTACCTCGCGGGACCAGCCCCCTTCATGCAGCCGCTTGTGGCCGAAGGAAAACGGGTACTTAAAGGTTTGCACCGCGCCCGCATCCGTCTTTGGCGGAGTCACCGAATCCGAATTCGCCGCGTCCAGTGCCACGTTAGTAGGGCCGGGATCGCTGCTGCTCCGGTCGGACTTCGAAGCTTCCTGCCCCGCCAGGTTTTCTACTGAACGCATGCCCGCTGCCGCGAGCGCGGCAGAGCTTACGCCCAGAAATCCTCTTCGGGTCAGTCCATCCTTTTCCTCTTCGCCGCTCATGAACCCGCCTTTCCGAACTGAAAACTTTTACGCAACAGGATTTAAATCGATCGTATTCTCTGCAAAGTGGTATTGGATGTTATGTATTCTCGCCCCGTTTCTTGTTTAGGGCTGCCGTCCGCGGACTCCTGACTGAAAATCCCTCCACATATCCAGTGTTTGAAGTTCCTTGTCCAGTCCGGTTTCTTTCATTAGAGCTTCCAGTTCGGCTCGCGATTGGCGTTTGCCGATGGGCGCCACGCGATCGGCGATGCCCCACGCCGTGACCGCGGCGAGAACGGTGTTGAGTTTCAGTTCGCGAATATCCACTTTGTCGAATGAGTCCGAGGCGGCGTGATAGTTCTGCAGATAGTTGGCGACTTCCTGGTTGGCTATCAGGGTGGGAACTCCTTCCAGGAGAAAATCGAGATTGTCCGTTCCGGTGGTTGCGTCCAGCGTTTGCGTGTCCACGCCCCAGCCGGCAAACGGTTTGAGAATTTCCTGAATCGCGGCCTCGATGTCGTGGCGCCCGCCAAGGGAGTAGCCGGTCACGCGGCCGACGCCGGAATCGAAAATGATGACGCCGCGGTATTTGTCCAGTTCCGCGCGATGGGCGCGCACGTAGGCCCAGGAACCGAGCAAGCCCTGCTCTTCGCCCGAAAAAAGAATGAAGCGAATCGTACGGCGGGGAAGCAGGCCGCTGGCTTTGATGGCGCGCGCGGCTTCAATCACCATGGCCGCGTTGCAGCCGTTGTCCAACGCCCCTGTGCCAAGCTCCCAGGAATCCAGATGCGCGCCGAGCACCACGATTTCGTCGGGCTTCTCGTACCCGCGAATTTCGCCGACGACATTTTGCTGTTGCACCGGGCCGGTGATGCGATTGGGCATGGTGAGTCGCAGCTTTATCTTCCCCGGATACGCGAGCGCGGTGCGTTCCAGGCGCAAGCCGTCCTCGCGCGCCAGGATCGCCTGAGGAAGCGCTTCGAGCCTTCCGTCCGGCGAATTGGTGTGACGGTACAGCAGCTTTCGTTCGCGCTCGCCGGTCCAGAGAATCGCGGCAGCCCCGGCCTTCACTGCGCGATCGATAATTGGCGGCGGAATATCGTATTCGCGAAAAAGATCCTCCCAGGTGTAACTCACTTCCGTATGTACCAGAAGAATCGCGCCCTTTAGCGAAGCGCCCGCGCGCATGAAATCGGCTTCCGCGCCATTCCCAACGAAAACCAGCGGCGCCGGAATCCCGCCGTCCGGAGTTGGCGGCGAAAGGCCCACGGAAACCAGCGAAACGGGAAAGCTGACCGGACCAAGAACGTCCAGTTTCGTGGCCCCTTCGCTCCAGGCGTGCGGCAGATTGTATGTTTCCGTGTGCACGTCCACGCCACCGGCGCGAAACGCGGCAATGGCCCAGTCCACTGCTTTGGCCATTTCGGGTGAGCCGGTCACGCGGCCGCCAATGTCGTCGGTCAGGTGACGAAGATTGGCTTCCAGAGGCGAGTCGCCCATCACGATGGGAGTGATTTTTGCCGCGGCTTGCGCGCAGGAGGATGGCTCGTTGACGGAGCACGCACCCAACCCCTGGATCATTTGCGTGGGGTGCGGCGGGTCGATCTTGACAGGCGGAAGCTGCGCCGGCAGAGGAGAAATAAAGAAGCCAAGGAAAAAAGCGAGAAAATACGGGCGGCGCACGCGCATGGACGAAAATTCCTTAAGCCGAGGATCGACCAACAATGGCCAGCGAATTATAGCCCAGGGCGGGGAAAAGAATTGCATTTCGGGCGAACGACGTTATGCTGTCGGCAATTCCTTTCCACATAGCGAGGCAATGATGGACAAGCAAGCGATCCGGCCCAGCGGATGGTTTTATATGATCGGGATAGCGGTGATTCTGGCGGGCTTTTGCGTTTTTGGTTATTCGATATTCCATGGAATTTTTCACATGGCGGACAGTCTGACACGGGTGGCGGTTCCGGGCGACAAGGATCTGACGCTGAAGGGAAACCTGAAGTACACCATTTTTGCGGAAGAACAGGCGAGCGCGGCCACGGGTATTTATTCGGTCCGCAGAGTCGGGGAGGGATTGACGTGCCACATACGCGAGAAAGCTTCCGGAAAGTCGATCGAGACGCGGCAGCCGATCGGTGCGACCACTTATAACGTGGGAAATCGCGTGGGTCGCGCCATGCTGGTATTCGACACAGAAGACGCGGGCGTGTATCAGCTGAGCTGCGGCTATGCGCAAGGGAGCCAGAGATCCGGAGTAACGGTGGCGGTTGGTTCGGGCGTGGACGCAGAAATTGTGAAGGCGGTTTTGACCGGGCTCGCGGGAATGTTTGGCGGCGGGATTCTGGGAGCGATTGTGTTGGTCACAGTTTATCTCATGAGAGAGAAGGCGAAGAGACGGCTGGCGATGGGTGCGCCGATGCCGCTGGGGTAATCGCGAGGAGTGTCCCCTGAGAAAGTTTTCGTCAGGAATGCAGCACGGCGTCGGCAACGCGCGCAACCTGCGCCATTTCGGCGACGTCGTGGACGCGTACGATGTGCGCACCAAAGAGGATGCTGGCAGTAACGGTGGCCGCGGAACCCCAAATGCGCTGATCGAGTGGCGCAGGCTTGCCGTTTTTCGCGAGCGTGGCGCCCAGAAAACCCTTGCGAGATGTACCGACCAGCAAGGGGTAGCCGAGCTTGGCGAGATCCGGAAGCTTGGCCAGCAATTCATAATTTTGTGAGTAGGATTTGCCGAAGCCGATGCCGGGATCGAGGATGATTTGGGATTTGCGGATTCCCGCGCGGTGGGCGATGGCCAGGGATTGGCGCAGGCCACTGATCACGTCGCTAAGGACATTTTTAGCGAAGGGTTGCTTCTGCATGGCGCGAGGAGTTCCGCGCATGTGCATCAAAACCAACCCGACTTTGTGCCGCGCGGCGATTTGTGCGAGGCGTGAGTCGTGCTTGAGCCCGGAAATGTCGTTGAGGATTTCGGCACCGGTGCCAATCGCGAGCTCGGCGACGGCGGATTTCTGCGTGTCGACGGAGATGGGGATTTTCAGCCGGCCGCGCAGAGCTTCGAGTACCGGCAACAGGCGCTTCAGTTCCTCGGCTGCAGAAATTTCCACGGAGCCCGGGCGCGTGGATTCAGCGCCGATGTCCAGAATGTCCGCGCCGGCATCCTGCATGGCCAAGGCGGCCTTTACGGCGCTTTCCACGGTAAAGAATTTGCCGCCATCAGAGAAGCTGTCCGGCGTGACGTTGAGCACGCCCATGACGATAGTGCGTTTGCCAAGCAGCAGGGTGCGTGAGGGAATTCTCAGCTTGAACAGTTTGTGGAAAGGCATGCGAGAAGCAGTTTACCGTGGGCAGGGAAAAAAGGTTAACGGCTGGGCAATCGCGAAGGTTTTACTTCCGCGGTTGCTAGCCTGCGCGCCACGCTCAGGATGAACAGGTCGGGCAGGGTCTTAGTCCAGGTCGAAGTCGCGGACCGGCTTTCCGGCGGGGGCGTCTTTGGCCTTCTTCATGGCTTCTTCGAACTTTTTCGCCAGGATGTCTTCCTTGTGCGTTTCCTGGAAGAAGGAATCCGCGAATTTGTCTTCGCGCTGCTTTTTCTGCTCTTCCAGAATGCTCTGCGCTTTGGTGAGGTCGACGTCCGGGCCGGGCCGGGCCGGAGCCGTGTGCGAAAGCACCGCGCCAAAAATCGGATCGATCACCAGCTTAGCTTGGCAGCACGGGCAAGTTACATTCAGGTTTTCGCCGTCTTTGAGTCCCATGGCTTTATTTTACGCCTATTTCGCGAAATGAGGTTTCCCCAGTAGATGGGCGGCCATACCGCCGCCGTAATCGGGGGATATGCGGAAATCGCCATAGCAAAGCTTGCGAAGAATGGGCGCGGGGCGAGCGTACCAACTGGCCCACGCGAGTGGCGAATCTCCATTCATGTCTTTTGCATCGATGGTGGCGCCGGCATCCAGCAAAAGCTGAATCGCTTCTTCATCGCCAAACGCTGCAGCCCGGTGCAGCGCTGTTTCGCCCTTGGTACGGCAGTCCCTCATGAAACATCCGGTTTCGACGGAGTTCCTGGTTTTGCAGTTTGCATCCGCACCGCGTGACAGAAGCACTTGCAACACCAGGTTGTGAGCCAACCGCCGCGGGGTACAAAGCGCGCAGTGCAGTGGCGTCTCTCCTGTGTCTTCGGCGGGGCGATTGACGTCAGCGCCGCGTTCCAAAAGGAATTGGCAAAGTCTCCAGTGCCCGTGGAACGCAGCCCCGCTGAGATCGAGATTTTCGCCGAGCGATTCCAGCGCCGCGCCTTGGCTAAGTAGGAACTTCATGGCGCTGACATCGCCGTAGTATGCGCACCATTGCAGAAGGGAAACGCCCCCGTCGTCCGTGGAATTTGCGGAGTGGCCATTCGCAAGTTGTTCGAAAACCAGATCTGTGCGGCCATCCCGAAGTTCTTCTGGTATCGCCATGGGAGCGGATGTTAGCACGCGCGGCGTCGCAAGAGAACGGAACAAGGGCAAAAAAAAAGGAAGGCGCGATCTCTCACGCCTTCTTCTGCCTACTTAAGACTTATAACTTGCGACTGTTTCACGCCTTGGCCGGAGAATCTCCGCGCGTAAAACCCGGAGCGGGCCGCAACTCTGGCCGAACGACCTTCGGGTCGGCGCTCGGCGAAGCCTGCGGCGGAGGAGTGGGAGGCGTACGGGGCTTTTCCGGCAGCGTCTTGCCTTCCATCAGCATTTTCACTTCGTTGGCGTCCAGCACTTCGCGTTCGAGCAGCGCCAGCGCGATGTGTTCCAGCGTCTCGCGATTGGCTTGCACGATGCTCTGCGCCTTCTCATACGCTTCGCTGACGATGCGCTTTACTTCCTTGTCAATCTGGAGCGCGGTATCTTCGCTGAAGTCGCGATGCTGGGCAATTTCGCGGCCCAGAAAGATCGCTTCTTCCTTCTTGCCGTAAGCCAGCGGGCCCATGTTGCTCATGCCCCACTCGCAGACCATATTGCGTGCGATGTCCGTAGCGCGTTCGATGTCATTTCCGGCACCCGTGGTGATGTGGCCGAGGAAAATTTCCTCGGCAGTGCGGCCGCCCATCAGAACGGCCAGCATGCCTTCCAGATATTCCTTGGTGTAGGTGTGCTTGTCCGCTTCCGGCAGTTGCATGGTCAAGCCCAGCGCCATGCCGCGCGGAATAATGGTGACCTTGTGCACGGGATCAGCGCCTGGCGTCATTGCCGCGATCAGGGCGTGGCCCGCTTCGTGGTAGGCCGTGTTCTTCTTCTCTTCGTCCGACAGGATCATGGACTTGCGTTCGACGCCCATAAGGACCTTGTCCTTGGACATCTCGAAGTCGGCCATGGTGACGAATTTGCGGTTCTGCCGCGCGGCCCACAGCGCCGCTTCATTCACCAGATTGGCCAGATCGGCGCCAGAGAATCCAGGAGTTCCGCGAGCGATGATGGAAAGTTCCACGTCATCGCAGAGCGGCACTTTGCGCGTGTGCACGCGGAGAATTTCTTCGCGGCCTTTGACATCCGGACGAGCGACCACAACGCGGCGATCGAAACGTCCCGGGCGCAGCAACGCCGGGTCCAGCACATCGGGCCGGTTGGTTGCGGCGATCAGGATGACGCCTTCGTTGGATTCGAATCCGTCCATCTCGACCAGCAGTGCGTTCAACGTCTGTTCGCGCTCGTCGTGCCCGCCGCCCAAGCCAGCGCCACGGTGACGGCCTACAGCGTCAATTTCGTCGATGAAAATGATGCAGGGAGCGTTCTTCTTGCCCTGTTCAAACAGATCGCGAACGCGGCTGGCGCCCACGCCTACGAACATTTCCACGAAGTCCGACCCGGAAATCGAGAAGAACGGCACGTTCGCTTCACCGGCGATCGCGCGAGCCAGAAGAGTTTTGCCCGTTCCCGGAGGTCCGACGAGCAGCACGCCCTTGGGAATTCGGCCGCCGAGTTTCTGGAACTTCTGGGGATCTTTGAGGAACTCGATAATTTCCTGAAGCTCTTCCTTGGCTTCGTCGCTGCCTGCCACATCCTTAAAGGTGGCTTTCTTTTGCTGTGCGGAGAGCAACCGCGCACGAGACTTGCCGAAGCTGAGCGCTTTGTTGCCGCCCGCCTGCATCTGACGCATCAGGAAGAATACGAAACCCGCGAGCAACAGAAGCGGCAGGGCATTCAACAGGATCAGCACCCAATCACCGCTGCGGACTTCCTTGACGTTCAGCTGCACGGCCTTATCGCGCAGGGCTTTGGTAATCTCGGGTGAATTCTCCTTGGGGATAGTGACATGGAACTTGCGGTTCGCTGGCCGCACGTATTCGCCCTGGAGTTCGTAACTGTTCGGTGAGAGGTAGAGTGTCACCTCCTTCACATCACCCTCGTCCACCTTGGCCATAAACTCGCTGTAGCTCGGACTGTCTTCACGAGCCGCCTGGCCGTTGCTGGAGACCAGCCTCCAAAGCATCACGCCCAGAAAGACGATGGAGATCCAGAAAAGAATTGTTTTTGCCGTAGAACTAGAATTCACAGTAACCTCTCAATGTTTCCAAACAACCGACCGCCAAATCCTTTGTGTGCGCGTTCACGCGCTTATCGACCTTTTTTCTTGGCCTTTGTCTTTACCGTTTTAGACCTGCCCGCGCCGTTTGAGGAAGAGCCTGCCACCAGATTCTTGCTGTTGCGCCCCGTGCCGTTCGCAGTTGCCAAACCGTACCCAGACCACATTAGATTAGATGCAGTCCGGAAGCCAAAGTAATCGGGCTCCAGGGCCACCCGCCGCCGGGAAGTTTTGTCCAACAGGACCGCCAGGCGCAGCGAACGCGGTTTGTTTTCGCCCAGCCTGCGCAGCAGGAAATCCTGCGTCACACCGCTGTCGAGTATGCAATCGACCAGGAGCACATCGCGGCCTCTTAGGTCAGAGTGATGATCCTTCTCTGCATTCGTGGCCGAACGGTTGGCGAAAAACACCTCGCGGCGCTTTTGTCCCGCAAGCTCCACATCCCGCACATCTTCCCGCACGAAGTGCACGACCACAGGACTATCGATGGTGCGAATCAGGTCGGCCGCGAACATGAAAGAACGATCCATGGTGACCACGATATCCAGCCTGCGGCCCCGCACATCCCTTGAGATCTGCCGGCCCAAAGCCTTCACGCGATTACCGATTCGGGCGGCGGAAACTGTGGTCACTTTTGCCATGTCGACGAAATCGGAACCTCTGTAATCACGACCGCTTTCTGTGTCGAATCGCCGGCCGCAAATTCCACGGCAACCGGCAGGCCGCGCGTCCACGCAATTTCCTCGCCGCAGGCTAGTACCGGCCAAGTTGCTTTCTGCCAGCGGTTGACGCCCAGCTCATTCAGCAGCCGCGACAATTTGTGGCGCTTCCGATGGCCGAGCGGCTGCATGCGATCACCTGGCCGCCAATTTCGCACCACCAAGGGTACAGCGAATCGCTCTCGGTCCAAGACTGCCCCTATAACATTAGTTTCTCGCCCTTGGAGGGGCCAGTCAATCACCCTGAAGCGCAGGCAGTACGATTGTTCCACCAAAGGCACATCAGTCACATCGGAATCGAGATCTAGCCTATGGGAGAAAGGTAGCGGGTCGGGACGCACTCGGCCGGAGTATTTGAGCGCCGCAGGGTGGAAAACCAGAAGATCGCGTTCTCGCCTGGCTTCCACTCCGCCCGGGAGGGGCAAGGATTTGCCGCTATCTGGCTGTTGGGCTAGGCGCAGCACGGCATTCACGTGAACCGAACTGAGTTGGCCAGCGCGGGGTTTCACTATCTCGACGATCCGCCGAATCATCCGGCTGGTCAACGCTAAATTGTGCTTTCCAACGTCTTTCAGTAGTTCGTGGTCGCTCACAATCTCGTCCTGATTTTTTGGGGAGCCCAACAGGTCACGGACCGCGATGCGGATACCATCGTCGGAATCCTTAGCGAGTGCGGCGACGCGCCACTTCGCGGAGAAATTCAGCCAAACGTCGTCCGCGCGGGCAAGGTCTGCAAGGCGGCACAAATGATCGACCACGGCGGGCTGAAATTGCTTCTCCAGAAGCGGCATGAGCTTTAGACGAATCCGCGCGCGGGTTCGTTTGGTGTCGCGATTCGTTGCATCTTCACGCCAGTCCTGCCGCCGGCTGCGAAGATAAGCGCGCAAGTCGGCACGGCGGAAATGAAGCAGTGGACGAAAGACGCAGCCAAATTCGGGATGAATGCCGCCGATTCCGGCGAGCCCCGAGCCCCGCAGGATGTGGGAAAGCACGGTTTCCGCCTGATCGTCGGCGGTATGCGCCACGGCGATTTTGTCCAGTTGGCGATCAGCGGCAAGGCGCTCGAAGAATGCGTAGCGTGCTCGCCTTGCCGCATCTTCCAGATTGGCGCGTTCGCGTTTGGACTTGCCGGAGATGTCTTCGCGATCCACAAAGAAAGGCAGTCCGAGGCGCTCGGCAAGTTTGGCTACGAATTTCTCGTCGGCATCGGAGGCACGGCCGCGCAGCTTGTGATTGAAGTGCACGATCGAAACAACGATTCCCAGTTTTTCCTTCAATTCGAAAAGCAATAGGAGCAGCGCCAGCGAATCCGCGCCGCCGGAAACCGCCACGCCGACGCGCTGGCCCGCGGGAGCCCAATGACTGTCTCGCAAATGACGGAACAGCCAGAACGCAAGCCGTCCAAACGCGCGGTCCGCGTGCTGGTTCACCTTGGCAGGGCTACGCGCAAGAGCTTTCTTGGTCATGGTGCGATGCGGGTATCGTAACAGATGTGGCGCGTGCGAGCCGGCAAGCCCTTCCGCCCTGACGCCCGTGATGGACTATAGCTCGCGAGTCATGTGGAACAGGAAAAGTACGGAGAGTTGCAGGTCGCGCAACAGATTCAGCGGAACCTTGTGCACGGGTATGCGGAACCAGCGTTGTTCGCGCCAGCGTTCGCTCACGCGTGTCCAGAAATCATGCAGGTCCGCGCGCGTGTATACGCTGTTGTGGAACAGCAGCGGGTTCCATTTTGCCCAGAAGAGTTGGACTTTAGATGGCACGCAAAGCGAAGGGAAATGTTCCTTGGCGCGCAGGTAAGCGGCTTGCAGGTCCGCGAGCTTGAACTGGTCATATTTCTCGCGCAGCTTGGCATATTCCTCTGCCACGCGCTGTTCCGCCGCGGACGGATGCCGCGTCTGCAGCCAAAGCTCTTCCATCTCCGCCAGAATGCGCAACATCCCGCGCAAATAGTCGCGCACTTCCTTAATTCGCCCGGTGTAATAGTCCCAGCGGGAAAGTATCGGGAAGCCCGGACGACGGGCGGTGCGCCCCTTCAGGCGGAAGTACCCGCACATCATCGGATGGCGCCCTTCGGTCTGAATGGAATTCTTGTACCAGAGAAAACGCAGGAAATTGTTCCAGTAATTGCAGCGTGAGCCCCGCTGCAGGATCGCCTTCATGTTTTCCAGGCTGTAAAACGTTCGCCACGCCTCAAAATACGTTTCCTTCCAGGAGCCATCCTTCAAATTGGCGTGGTGCGTCACTTCATGCTGCGAATCGTACAGATTGAAATCGGGGTTCATCCATTCGCCGCGGCGCATCATGTGCAGATGATCCATGGAGCCGGGAAGCGGCATCAGGATGAAAAACGAGGCATGGTCCGGGCGAACTTCGTGCATAAGGAATTTCAAGTCGCGGCGAATCGAGTCGACCGTGTCCAGCGGAAATCCCACGATGTACCCGACGTGTGAAGAAATATCCGAATCGCGGTACGCCTGGATGAGCTGGCGATACTCGTTTACCTGATTTTGCTTTTTTCCGGCGGCAGCAAGGTTTCCGGGATCGACGCTTTCCATGCCGATGAACACATTGATGCAGCCGGCCTGGCGCGCTTTGGTTACAAAATTCTTGATCTTCCAGGAGAGCACGTCGACCTGCATCATGAACTCGACCGGGATTTTATCTTCGTTGCGAAGCTTGATGAGTACGTCGAAGATGCCTTCCCAATTCTTGTTGCGGGCGAAATTGTCGTCGGTGAAAAAGTAAAAAGTGATTCCGTTTTCGCGGTAGTTGCGGCGAATTGCCTCGGCGATATGCTCGGCCGAGCGGAAACGCATCTTGCGCCCTTGCACGTTGATGATGGTGCAGAAGGTGCACTCAAACGGGCAGCCGCGGCCGCAATCGAGCGTGCCAAAATTCGAAGCGACAAATTTTCTCAGGTATTTCTTGCGAATCGCGGGGATTGGCTTGGTATACAAATCCGGCTTGCTGTTCAAAAAATCGTACATGGGCTTCAGCCGGTTGTTCACGGCGTCGAGCAGCAAATCGCCCCAGGTTTCTTCGACTTCGCCCTTGACGATTGTTACGCCGTCGTCCATCAGTTGCTGAATGTCGGTCGGAATTTCCGGCAAAAGCGCGAGGTAACCGCTGACGTGAAAACCGCCCACCAGAACGGTCAGCCCGGCTTTGCGAAACGTGTGGGCCAGATCGCACGCGCGCGGGAACTGGTTCGTCTGTACGCCCACCAGGCAAACAACCGTCTTTGCCAAGCCCCAATATTGCGAACGGCAAATTCGCTTGATGGGAACTTTGTCGACGGTTTCGTCGAACAGCCGGACCTTCACGTTCCAGGCATCGCCCAATGTGTTTCGGCGCACGACATCTTCGGTCAGTCCCGCGAGGCAGGCGAGCGTATTGCTGGGCAACACGCCGCGCCAATGGCGCACAACATAACCGTCGTCGTCGTACTGACTCGGCTTAATAAGGTACAGATTTAGAGTTTTCCGCATGACACCCGGCCCGGGTCGTGGCCGGACTCGCTGGCGGGAGCGAAGCCGGAGAGACGGTGCAATCGTCGCACAACATCTCAGATGCGGCAAGAGGCGTGCGGGGTAAATGAATGTTGCTAGGTCAGTTGCTGGGCAAAACGCGGATCATATTGGAACTTGCGTCGGCTCATCGCGGGCAACATGGCGGGCAACATGGCCGCTCCGTTTCGCCTAAGTTTCGATTCGAGCCGTCCAAGGCTATTCAACTCATCGATACCGTGGCGTAACACGCGCTTAATATTTGCGGCCGGTCCTTGCAGTAGCATTGCCCTTTCTGATTTCAGGCTCACACCGTTTTCCGGAGGCTGCGATGTTTACCCGCCGTTCGTGGATGCTTGCCGTTGCCGCTTTGTCTGGCGCCGCTCTGATCGCCGGCTGCAATTACAGCGGAGAGGAGCCCACAAAAGAAAAAGATTTTGCGGTTTCCGCGTCCGTGAAGACCGCCATCGGCGCCGCCGGAAGTACATTCGTTAACCCCATCATGACCAAGTGGATTGCGTCGTACCAGCAAGCGCATCCGGGCACGTTGGTGAATTACCGGCCCATCGGCAGCGGCGCGGGCATCGAGGCGCTTAAGCAGAGTACGCTCGAAATCGCTGCCAGCGATATGCCGCTGAGCGATGAGCAACTGAAAGCGACGTTTCCTTTGCTTCAGGTTCCGATCACAGCCGGCGCGGTGTGCGCGGTTTATAATTTGCCGGATTTGAAGACCCCGCTGCGATTCAGTTCGTCTACATTGGCCGGCATTTTTCTGGGCAACATTATCAGCTGGCAGGATCCCGCCATCGTCAGAGACAATCCCGGCATTGCGCTGCCCCACGCTGCCATCATTGTGGTGCATCGCGCAGAAGGCAGCGGCACCACAAGTATCTTCACCTCATACCTGGCGAAGGTGAATCCCGACTGGTCGAAGAAAGTCGGCAGTGGCCTAATCGTGAAATGGCCTGTGGGCATAGCCGCGCAGGGCAGTTCGGGCGTTCTCGATTTCGTGAAGCAGAACGTCGGAACCATCGGCTACGCGGAACTGAATTACGCCTCAGCGCAGCACTTGCCGGTCGCTGCGATCCAGAACCGCGCAGGCAGTTTTGTTGCGCCGAGCGCGGCCAGCACGACAGCGGCAGTACAAGCGTTCGACCAGGAATTGGCTCAGGACGTGCGCGCGCCGATTGTTGATCCGCCCGCCTCCGCTAAGGAGGCCTATCCTATTTCCGGCATCAGCTTCTTCCTGATCGCGAAAGATGGCTCGGACGTGGTCGAGCGCCAGGCCATTCGCGATTTTACTCAGTACATCGTCACAGGCGGCCAGGACCTCTCCGAGGGCCTCGATTACGCGCGCTTGCCGAAGCCCGTGCAGGATCATGCGCTCGGCTTGCTCGGGCAGATGCAGTCGAACGGCCAACCCATAAAATCCAGCTGAACTCGGAGTCGCTCCTGGTGCTAGCCGCTCGGAAGGCGTGGTTCACCGCGGCTTGCGTTAGTTATTCTTTCGTGCGGGTTTGGTCGGTGATCCAGTTTACTTCCTAGACCTTCCCCAGTTTTCGCGCACGCTGCATACTCGACCTGCGCCCGACAAAGCATCGCTCAGGAAATGGTCATTGAAAAGATCCACTTTTTGTGCGGATAGCACTACCACTGGTATAGCTCGCTGGCCATCGTCGCAAGGAGTGGCGACGAAATGAGAGAAGCACACGCGCGGCAAAATGGGCCGGCGCCCCTGTTATGGAGGCTAAAGCCGCTTCGCAAGCACCAAGATCAGCACGATCAGTAGGATCAATCCGAGGCCACCGCTCGGATAGTAGCCCCAGCCCGTGCTGTACGGCCAAGTCGGCAAAGCTCCCAGCAGCAGGAGCACCAGAAGAACGATGAGTACGATTCTGAGCATGAGTTTCCTCAGCGCGAACCATACAGCAAGACTGTTGTTCAAAAACTACCGCCAATCGTGTAGCACTGCCGGGGAGATTGCTGACGCGTCTGCCGGCGATGCAGGAGGCTGGTGGCGACATTACTACTTCATTTCCTAGAACGGACAGTCATTTAAGGACTTAGACCTAAGGCTGTTGAAATTTGTGGAAAACAGAAATGAGTGGTCAACGGGTGTTGACAAATACAGCGAGTCTGGTAATCTTACTTAGTTCGTTGGTAGCCACTCTGCTGGACAGGGAGGCAGAACAAACGCTCTTTGACAACCGATACGATGTGCCAGAATCTGTTCGACCCCATTCGGGTTCGAGCCTAGGCTGCGGAAGCAGCAGAGGACCGGATGGGTAATTTGAGTTAATTTGAGCGACTAACAATTTTGCTTGGCAGGCTGGCTCGGGATAAAACCCGGGCTATTTTATTGCGCCAAGCGACAGGCTTCAAACGAGAGTTTGATCCTGGCTCAGAACGAACGCTGGCGGCGTGCTTAACACATGCAAGTCGCGTGCGCAGTTTCCTGTAGCAATACAGGGGATGGGCGCACGGCGCACGGGTGCGTAACACGTGGGCAATCTGCCCTCCGATGGGGAATAACCCCGCGAAAGCGGGGCTAATACCGCATAACATTCCTTGAGCGACGGTTCGGGGATTCAAAGCAGCAATGCGTCGGAGGAGGAGCCCGCGCCCGATTAGCTTGTTGGTGAGGTAACGGCTCACCAAGGCTATGATCGGTAGCTGGTCTGAGAGGATGATCAGCCACACTGGAACTGAGACACGGTCCAGACTCCTACGGGAGGCAGCAGTGGGGAATCTTGCACAATGGGCGAAAGCCTGATGCAGCGACGCCGCGTGGGGGATGAAGCTTTTCGGAGTGTAAACCCCTTTCGCCTGGGACGAATGCCCGCAAGGGAGTGACGGTACCAGGATAAGAAGCCCCGGCTAACTACGTGCCAGCAGCCGCGGTAAGACGTAGGGGGCCAGCGTTGTTCGGAATTACTGGGTGTAAAGGGTTCGTAGGCGGTGTGGCAAGTTGGGAGTGAAATCTCTGGGCTCAACCCAGAGGCTGCTTCCAAAACTGCTGTGCTTGAGTGTGAGAGAGGCTCGTGGAATTGCAGGTGTAGCGGTGAAATGCGTAGATATCTGCAGGAACACCCGTGGCGAAAGCGGCGAGCTGGATCACTACTGACGCTGAGGAACGAAAGCTAGGGGAGCAAACAGGATTAGATACCCTGGTAGTCCTAGCCCTAAACGATCAGGACTTGGGGTGCCGCCCGTTCGGGCGTCGTCCCGGAGCTAACGCGTTAAGTCCTGCACCTGGGGAGTACGGTCGCAAGACTGAAACTCAAAGGAATTGACGGGGGCCCGCACAAGCGGTGGAACATGTGGTTCAATTCGACGCTACGCGAGGAACCTTACCTGGGCTCGAAATGCTAGTGACCAGCTGTAGAAATACGGCCTTCCCGCAAGGGACACTAGTATAGGCGCTGCATGGCTGTCGTCAGCTCGTGCCGTGAGGTGTTGGGTTAAGTCCCGCAACGAGCGCAACCCCTGCACACAGTTACTACTCGCAAGAGAGGACTCTGTGTGGACTGCTCCGGATAACGGAGAGGAAGGTGGGGATGACGTCAAGTCCGCATGGCCTTTATGTCCAGGGCTACACACGTGTTACAATGCAGGGTACAAACCGTTGCCAACCCGCGAGGGGGAGCTAATCGGAAAAAACTCTGCTCAGTTCGGATTGCAGTCTGCAACTCGACTGCATGAAGCCGGAATCGCTAGTAATGGCGTATCAGATCGACGCCGTGAATACGTTCCCGGGCCTTGTACACACCGCCCGTCACATCACGAAAGTGAGCTGTACTAGAAGTCGCCGCGCTAACCGCAAGGAGGCAGGCGCCCAAGGTATGACTCATGATTGGGGTGAAGTCGTAACAAGGTAGCCGTAGGAGAACCTGCGGCTGGATCACCTCCTTTCTAAATAGAAAGAGATCTACTCCGCTATGGTGTGCGGAGGATGGTCTCAACGCGAAGGGCAGCTCTCACGGGCTTGCCAGTTCGCTAGACTCAAGTAACTCAAAGACCCTTCGGGCTCCAACCCAGAGGGCGGACAGATTCTGACAGATCGATATCGGTTGGCACAAAGAGCAATATTCAATAAACGAAGGGCCGCGGTGGCTAACGCCGCGGCCCTTTTTGTATTTCTCGCCTGACATTTTGCAGATCCAGTTTGACGGTGTTGGTACGCCACTCGGGCCGGAGGGTATAGGTGCAGCTCTGGCATCGGAAATTCTTTTCAGTTAGCAGCGCACATTCCTCTTCAATTGCCACCGCAGCGATTAGGGCATCGGTTAGCCCAAGTGTTCGTCCGCGCTTTGCCCAAATGTGTGCTTGAGCTCGCTTCCCCTCCGCGCAGCGCGCTCGGTGATACCAAGGCACAGTAAGCCATCCAAAAGACCTTCTGGTTATGGTTCGTTCCGACGGCCGCATTCCAGCATAGAGTTCTGCGATGTTGAGCACGGTGGTGACTGGCGTATGATGCGCCGCGACCAAACTCGCCAGAAGCTCCCTCTGTTTGTCGCGCTTTCGGAGTACGTCGATGAGCACGGACGTGTCCACAAGGATTTTCATTTTGCGGGGCGTTTTTGATGTTTGGCGCGGGTCCGATTACTTTCGCGACGCTACTTCCGTACCCATCTCGCCGAACTTTCCTGCAACTCCAGATGATCAGCGTCGCGCCAGACCGCCTTTTCAACGTTTAAGGAACGCCAGCAGCTTGCGCCGGCGCACAACTTCTCTGGCTGCCTCCACAAGAAACGCGTTGCGTCCCCGGCGCCCGGCGATCGCGTCTGTTGTCCCGCGCCAAATCTTCGGGTAGGAGAACGTGAGCTCTTTTATAACGCACAAGTCACCGCTAAAGCACAAACCAATGCGCCGTAGCTTTGTGAATAATTCAGGATGGGCGCGTACCAAGAGATTAGATTCCTTCCGGGATCTCTCTTTTAGCTGAACAAAACGGCGGCGTGGCCTTCGAGCACGCCCAATTCACGCGCCATTCCAACCTGGTCCCAATTGTTCCAGCCCTCCACGATTATTCCGTCACGCACTTTGCAGGCACTCATGCCACAGAGCTTTAATTTTTTGTTTGTCGGCGGAATTCCTAGTCCTTCGCCCGTATGCGTCATCGTGGCCGTCCATCGAGCGAACGCCGTGTCGCCTTCCTGCACCACTTGCTCAAGATGGATCTGCGCATCGGGGCACGCTGTGCGTAGCGCGCGATAAAATGCCTTAAATTCTGCCGGCCCACGGGAGGCTATTTCAGGACGTCCAACTCCCCACATAACGCTGGTCTGCGGAAAGAGTTCGTCGATCGTTGCCACCATCCCCTTATTCCACACTTCGTCGAACCACCGCCGGATCAATGCCGCTGCATCAGGTCTGGGGCGCGCAAGTTCATTTGCCATAACTGTACCCATGTGGATATACCTCCTGACTGACCTCGAATTGCGCGGCACTATAGCACGAAGTCTTCAGCCACAATACATCTACCCTCGGGTATTTTTGCACTACCGGCCCGCGTCGTGAAGCGCTGCTGCTTTCGGTGTCAGTGGTGGCCGCCGCCTCCGCCACCGTGGAAGCCGCCAGCGCCGAAGCCGCCGCCGTGGAAACCGCCACCGACGGCGCCGTGAAACCCGCCCTGGGGTTCGAAGCCGTGGCCGTACGGTCCGTGGAAATCGCCGAAGCGATGGTAGTGGCCGTAGCCGAATCCACCGTAAAAGAACGGCGATCCGTAAACGGCGAACGGGGAGTAGAAGCCCCAGCCGAACGGGCTATAGAAAATACCTGCGCCGGGGATGAAGGTGTACGCACCGAACCAGGGATCCCAATACCACCCGGCTCCATACCAACCGGGGCCTCCATTCACGTACAGGCGCGCGGTGTCGGCGTCAGCTTCGGCCAGATAGCCGGAGCGCAAGCCCGACCAGCGAAAGAAGTCGTCAGTGTATTGCTTGTCGTCAAAGCCCTTCGATTTCGGTTGCGTGCCGCTAGCGAGAGTGACTTCGTGATTGTCACCCACGCCGATGGTGCGGTTGCCAGCGAACACATCGGCTTTGCCCTTGAAGACGCGGACCTGATTATGATCGATGTCGAAGTCATACAAGCCGCGTTTCAGTAGCTGGACGGACGTGTCGTTCAGGTCTACTCGAATGTTGTTGTTCTTGCTGATGTCCGTGACCTCGACCATGGCGCGCCCGTTCAGCACCGCAACCTTGGTGTCGGCCAAATCCGGCGAAACCATCTTCACCGTACCGTTGTGATCGACGCGGAGAAATACCCCGGGCGTGAGCAAAATCTCGACCCTGCCGGTTTGCGTTGTAAGTTCCTGGCCTTGAGCAAGAACCGCGGAGCCGACAGAGTTTGTGCCGAGTTCCTGGCCATTGATTGAGGCCGAACCTTCTACATAGTTGATGGCGCCAATCTGAGCTGTGGGCGCATTCTGATTTTGCGGAGTCTGCTTACCGTTCTGGTTGGGTGGGTACTGCGCCCAAGCGGGAACGGAAAGCATTGCTCCTAAAAGTAAGAAACCGATCGAACGAGAAACTATTGTTTTTGCTGAATTTTTCATTGGAGTTTGTGCACCTGCGAATTTCCCTTACATTTGATTAGATGCTCGAGGGATATGCGCGGCGCATAAGGCGTGCGCTGTAGAAACCGCAGAGCCGCGAAATACGTCTGATGGACACGCGGCAAATGGCGTTCGCTTCAGGATCGAGTAGCGATTATTTTTTTCGGGCGAGCAACGCTTCGATCTGCTCCAAGTGATTCACGTCGTGTCCGGCCACCATGCGCACGATGCGCTCGATCGATTCTTCGCCGCGTTCGGAGTGCATGCCGTGATGCTTCCACTGTTCAGGGGTTAGCGTCCTCAGCAGGGCGAGATTCATCTCTCGCAAAACCAGAAACTGTACCAGCGACTTCCGCGCATCCTTCTTGTCATAGTGACCGGCCACAACCCACGAGTCCTGATCGAACGCCTGAATCGCAATTCCCGGTTGACCCAGGATCGAACGCATCCGCCAGCTTTGCACGACTTCGACGTCGGCCAAGTGCGCAAGAATTTCGGCAGCGGACCATTTCTCCGGAGCGGGACGTTTACGCAAAGCCGCGTGCGACTTTCCCTTAATGAACCTGGCGAGCTTTTTCCCCACGGCGGCTTGCACTTTCAGGGGATCCTGATCACCTAGCTTGTGCTTGATTCGTTGCACGTACTCCTGAACGGTTTCCTTCATGATTGGCACCCCCTTCATCCGATGACTTGACGGAAACTGCGGTTGCACCCGGCCGCAACCTATAGCGCGTAGTGCGGCTACCACGCCTAGCCAGGAATCTGTCTGATTGCGCACCGCGAAAATAGAGAGTAGTCTCTCCGGCAAGCTTTCCGCCCACCCGCAGAAGAGCGCCGAAAACAGCGGCGAATCGCTCGCGGACCTGGAGCCATGTTCCAGAGGAGGATCTGCCATGTCGGTTGCTCCGGCCCACAAACTCCTGTTTGGCCGCTTGTATTACAGCGTATGGAACGAACGCAGGCTGGAATACATCGACCAGGTGATCGCGGAAACGCACGCGTTAGGAGATCCCACGGTTTCAGGTAGAGGAGTAGGTCCTTCCGCCTACCGCCGCCAGGTGGAACGCTTCTTGACAGGATTGCCGGACCTGAAGTTCATCGTGGACGACACCGTCAGCGAAGGCGAAAAGTTGGTGGTGTATTGGACCATTACTGGAACGCACCGCGGCGAATTCCTCGGTGTGCCGCCCACCAACAAACGAGTGTCTTTTACAGGAATTACGATCAATCAGATTTCCAATGGAAAAATCCTGGAATCCACGGTGATCTGGGATGGACTGGGCCTGATGAAGCAGTTTGGTATCGACTTGCCGATCCAGTATGAGATGTTGTCGGTTGCCGCCGACTGACTCAGCCGCCAAGCGCCCGCCGACATTTCCCGAGGTACCCCCAATCATTGATTTTTTGGACTCGACTCCCGTTGAAGCCGTGTACTCGACTGTTTGATAACGCGAAAATAGAGTGCAACTTACGCCAGCGATTGCGGGTTTGACGTATCGTTGGCGGACCCCAAACTGCAATCACAACTAAAGGAGAGAACCGGGTATGAAAATCTCGAGGAGCCTTGTTGGTGTGGTCATGGCAGCCGCACTCATCTGCGGTGGAGTGGCAGTGGCGCAGAAGCCGGTGGATAATGTCAGCGGCAAAAAGCACCCGAACCTGGCGGCGGCACAACGGTTGTCCCAGCAGGCGTATGAAAAGATCGTCGCAGCGCAACAGGCGAATGAGTGGGATATGGACGGGCACGCGGCGAAGGCCAAGGATCTCTTGGATCAGGTCAATCAGCAACTAAAGATGGCTGCCGAAGCGGCGAATAAGAACCACAAGTAGTCCCCTTTTCGGAATTCGGTTTACGGAACTGGACGGGTGTCGTCTGCCCGTCTTTTTTTTGTCTCCGGCGTACCCCTCAATCACTGGAAAACAGCTACAAAAAGGCACTAACTCCGCGAAACGTTCTTGTCGAATTCTGCATCTCACCCGCATACTAGTGAACGGGTGTTGTTGGGCCACACCTTAGGGATGCACGCAAACGCTTTGCTTTGCTGAGGGGCAGGAGGATGCAGGTTTTGCGACATGAGTCCGGATATGGGTCCCGCCGCCTGGCGAGGTCCCTGGCGCTTGCCCTGGCGCTGCTTTCCCTCGTTTTCCTCCTGCAGGTCACCCCTCACGGACACAGCAACAGCCAGGATGAAGCCGCCTGCCGCCTGTGCCAGGCCGCCCATGTCAGTGCTATACCAGTCGTTTCCGGAATCGTACTCAGTGTTCCTTTGGTCGCCATCGCAGACGTTGCGGCGCCCAACGCTCTGGTTTCGACAGAGAGTTTCTTCAGCCACTCCGACCCCCGCGCACCTCCCGCGGTTGTTCAGCTCTAATTCCAGCCTAGACAAGTATTCCGAGCCGGCCTCTCTATAGGCCGCGCGACCGCTTACCTACGAGCGGGCCTATCCACGCTCAGACTATCGCTCCCTAAGGAGCTTGGAGGACAGATGCATTTCAGTATGCGGGCTTTCGTCTCGGCAGCTTTTTCTCTGCTAGTGATGGTGTTCAGTGCCGCGGGACAAAATGGCAATGCCGGATCGATCGAAGGCGTGGTCAAGGATCCCTCGGGAGGCGCGGTTGTGAACGCGACGGTCGAAATCCAGAATCCGGTCACCGCTTACGCGCGCACCATAGCGACGGGCGCGGATGGGAGCTTTCGATTTACGAACGTGCCGTTCAATCCGTACCACTTGACGGTGACGGCGGCTGGGTTCGAGATGTTCACAAAGGATGTCGACGTGCGCTCGTCGGTTCCGGCAAACGTGCAAGTAGCATTGAAAGTGGGCACGGCGGTCACTTCCGTCACGGTGGAGGCAAGCGGCGGGGATCTGGTGGAGAACGATCCCACGTTTCATACGGACGTAGACCGCAGCCTCATTAACAACCTGCCGCTGGAGAACGCGTCCTCTCAGGTCAGTTCGCTGGTGACACTTACAACGCCAGGAGTGGCTGCGGATTCCAACGGGTTGTTCCACGGGCTCGGTGACCACGCCTCGAATTCGTTCTCTGTGGATGGTCAGCCCATCACAGATCAGCAGAGCAAGGTATTCTCGAATCAAATTCCAGCGGATTCCATTCAATCGCTCGAAGTCATCTCTGGCGCGCCCCCGGCCGAATTTGGCGGCAAGACCAGCCTGGTGATCGTGGTGACCACGCAGTCGGGACTCGGTGAGAGGCAGCCTCACGGTGAGGTCACGGCGTCTTACGGCTCTTTTGGAAGTGTCAGTGGCGGCTTCAACGTCGGCTACGGCAATGATAAATGGGGCAATTACATTTCCGTGAATGGCCTGAACACCGGCCGCTTCCTGGATGGACCGGAATTTAATGTTTTCCACGATAAGGGAAACGAGGAAAATATCTTCGACCGCATCGACTACAAGCCGACAACCGCGGACACGATCAGTCTTAATCTCAACTACAGCCGCTCCTGGTTTCAGACGCCGAACTCTTACGACGCGCAATTCGCTACCGGATGGACGTTTAATGCTGCCGATCCTGTGTGCCCGCCGGGACAAATCGGCAACTGCGGAGGCTTGGGGCCAACGGGACAAGTCGTTGGACCGCAGGATCAGCGCTCGAAGATCGGAACATTCAACATCGCCCCCACTTGGACACGCCTGATCAATACGGAAACTGTCTTGACGGTGGGAGCTTGGGTGCGGCGCGACGGCTACAACTACTACCCGAGCGGCGACCCCTATGCCGATCTGTCGCCGGATCTACAATCCAACACAGTCGGTCAGTACCGCACATTGACCAATGCCGGCATACGCGCCACCGTTTCCTACGTGAAGGGAAAGAACAACATAAAGGCCGGAATCGATTTCGAAAACACGGCGCTTTCGGAAAACGACAAATTCGGGATCGTCAATCCGACTGCGAACGCGGCGTGCTTGAATGCGGACGGAAGTTTCGACACCAACCCGCTGTTGAACAACCCCGCAGCGTGTGGTGGCGTGGGAAATGTCGGGGGCACCGTGAATCCTAGCTTTATCCCGCTTCTCGGCTGTTATGACTTGACTCGGACGGTTCCACTGCCAAGTTCCGACGGCTGCCCCGCGGGGCAAACCGTCAGCGGGCTTTATACGTTCCGAGGGAACGACAACATCAAGGAATCGGCGCTATACGCGCAGGACACCATCACCGTCAAAAACTGGAGCTTCAACCTTGGACTTCGCGCCGATATTTACCGCGGCATTTCCAGCGCGCAGCAGCTTGAACCGCGCCTGGGGATCGCCTACAACTTTAAACCCACCAGCACCGTACTGCGCGTTTCTTACGCGCGCACGATGGAAACGCCGTTCAATGAAAACCTTATTCTTGCCAGCACCGGTTGCAATGACCCGGTGATTTTCGATCTTCAGGAATCGGTGCCCGGCGGCCAGTGCATCTCGTCCAATGTGCCGGCGCTCAGCCCGGGCCATCGCAACGAGTTCCACGCTGGTTTGGAGCAGGCTTTCGGGAAGTACCTAGTCGTCGACGGTGAGTATATCTGGAAGTACACGCACAAGGCGTTCGACTTCAGTGTGCTCGGCAACACTCCGATCACGTACCCGATCGAGTGGGACAGTTCGAAAATTCCCGGCTATGCCATCCGCGCCTCCGTTCCCAACACCCACGGATTCACGGCGTACGTGGTCATGTCCAGCGTTGCGGCGCGTTTCTTTACGCCGCAAGTCAGCGGCATCGGAGCAACGCCGGCTACAGGCGGTGGTTCCGTATTTCGCATCGACCACGACGAGCACTTCAATGAGACCACCCATTTGCAATATCAGCCTTGGAAGCGTGGCCCTTGGTTCGGATTCAATTGGCGCTATGACAGTGGCCTTGTTGCCGGTCCGGTGCCGTGCTTTGGAGGCGAGGCTTGCCCGAACGGGCCAGCTGGGGGTGGGCCCAATGATCTCATCGACGTGTCCGGACTCACACCTGATCAGCAGTTCCAGGCGGGATTGTTCTGCGGAAGCGCGTATGCAACACCGACGACGCCGATCCGTTCGCCGTTTGGACCGAACCTTTGCCCGGCGGCTAATTATGGCGCCAAGTATGTCTCCATCCCGGCGCCCGGTACGGAGAACGACGACCACAATCCGCAACGCATCGCGCCACGGAATTTGTTCGACATTGCCGTGGGTCAAGACAATCTGTTTAACGGCGATCGGTATAAGTGGAGCTTGCGCTTTACCGTCATCAACCTGACGGACAAAGAGGCGCTGTACAACTTCATCTCCACCTTTAGCGGCACGCACTACGTAACTCCTCGCACGGAAACGGTCGAGCTGGGTTTCCACTTCTAATCGCGACTTCCGTCTGGCGAATCAGCCCTCACGCGGCGCTATTTGCCCGTGCGGGCTATTTCTTGCACCACAGGCTTTGTTCGCCATTTATGTATAGAATTAACCGACATGGCCACCTCAGCGGGTAACCCAGTATCCAACCCACTTCGCATCGGTATCGACTTAGGCGGAACGAAAATTGAGTTTGTTGCCCTGGAGAATGACGGGCACGAGCTGCATCGGCACCGTGTGCCCACGCCGCGCGAAGATTATGACGGCACGGTGCGCGCGATCAAGGAAGGCGTGGAAAAGATTGAAATGGAATTGAGGCGCAGCGGATCGGTCGGCGTCGGCATTCCGGGAACCATTTCGCGGCTTACCCACACGGTGAAAAACGCCAATTCCACGTGGATGAACGGGCGCCCCTTCGATCACGACCTGAGCGATGCATTGCACAGGGAAGTTCGCTGCGCGAACGACGCCAATTGCCTGGCAATTTCGGAAGCCACCGACGGTGCAGGAGCGGGCAAGCGAGTGGTATTCGCCGTGGTGCTGGGCACCGGCTGCGGAGGCGGCCTGGCCATCGATGGGCGGGTGCACAACGGCCGGAACGGTGTCGCCGGCGAATGGGGTCACAACACTTTGCCGTGGATGCGCGCGGATGAATATCCCGGCCCGGAATGCTATTGCGGCTACCGGGGTTGTATTGAAACGTGGATCTCCGGAACTGGCCTCGAAGCGGATTACGAGCGCGCGACGAAAGCAAAGTTACGAGGGAAGGAGATTGTCGAGCGTTGCAACGCAGGCGATCCCGCAGCGGCGGCGATCCTGGCGCGGTACGAAGACCGGCTGACACGCAGTTTGTCTCAGGTGATCAACCTGCTCGATCCAGACGTGATCGTGCTTGGTGGTGGCGTATCGCAGGTTCCGCAGCTGTATCAAGATGTGCCCGGGCGGTTGAGGGAATATGTATTCGGGCGCGAGGCAGACACGCCGGTCGTGGTGGCGAAACATGGCGATGCCAGCGGAGTGCGCGGCGCGGCATGGCTGTGGCCACTCACCGGAAATAGATAGGAAAAAATGGAGGGGCTCCGCATGAGGGAGATGTGTTGCAGAACCCCTCGCCGTCGCTAAGCGCTTGCTCGATCAGAGCCGCGGCTTAGCTGTGAGCGCCGCTGGCTTTGGCGCTAAATTCCTCCATCCATGCCTTCGAGCGGCGTTCCATTTCCGCGGGTGCGACGTCTTCTACGTGCTGGGCTAGTCCCCACTGATGGCCAAAGGGATCGCGCAATTTGCCGTAACGGTCTCCCCAGAATTGATTCTGCAGCGGCATCTCCACCTTTGCGCCGGCTTTCACCGCGCGTTCGAACACCGTGTCCACGTTGTCGGTATAGAGAACAATCGAGCACGAGGTGTTCGGAGTAGGCCCGGGTGCAGACGTCATACCCGGAAATTCATCGCTGAGCATAAGCCGCGAATCGCCGATCTGGAGTTCCGCGTGACCGATTTTACCGCCGGGGCCGGTCATGCGACCGAGTTCCTTGGCTTGGAATGCTTCCTTGTAATAATCGATGGCTCGGGCGGCATCCTTGCAGACGAGAGTAGGCGTCAGCGAATGATGGCCTTCTGGAATAGCGCGAACAGCGGACATAGGTCCTCCTAATAGAGTGTGGAATTGCGCGCAGTCGGTTAGGGGTCCGGGAAGGGGAAACAGAAACAACGCTGCGCGGACTTCTTAAATACCCCGGCGGGGAGAGCGCGTCAAGAGTTGATTTCAGGAAGTTGTAACGCAGAAATTGCCTGTGCCATAGTGTGTAGCCCAGAATAGTGGCCAGGCACGCGATACAATTTTTTGCTGGGAACTTCGCAATGGAACTTCGCAGATAGGCGCGGCATCTTACCAATGAAAGTGACGCTTGAAATAGGGGGAATCCACAAAATGCAGGTGATTCGTTGCGGGTCCGTCGTAGTTGGTTGTGCCTTGTTGTTCGCTGTCCCTTCGTTTGCGCAGGTGACCAACGGGGAAAAGCCGAATTTGCCCGCGCCTTTTGAGACCAAGTCCGCGGGAAATGGGCCGGACAAAGACAAACCTCCCGCCGGCTTTCTTCCGAAAGTGCCCTCAGGATTTCAGGTGAGCGTGTACGCGAGTGACTTCACCAATCCACGGTTCCTCGCGGTGGCTCCCAATGGAGACATTTTTGTCGCGGAGACCGGCGCCGGCAAGATCATCGTTTTGCGCGATCCGCAGCATGGCGGGGGCACGCCCCAGAAAGAAGTGTTCGCTGAAAAATTAAACCGTCCTTTTGGGATCGTGTTCCACGACGACCACGTTTACGTGGGCAATACAGGCGAAGTCGTTCGTTTCAAATATGACAAACAAACCTCCAAACGCACCGGCGAAGCGGAACACATCCTGGACGTGCCCAAAGGCGGCGGCCACTTCACGCGCACTCTCGCCTTCAGCCAAGACGGAACGAGTCTGTACACCAGCGTCGGCTCTTCCTCGAATCTCGATTTCGAGAAAGATGCGCGACGCGCCGCGGTTCTGGTCAGCGATCCCGATGGAAAAAACTCGCGAATCTTCGCTTCCGGCCTGCGAAATGCCGTCGGCTTGGCTATCGAACCCGTGACCGGCGAAGTTTGGGTCACCGTCAACGAGCGAGACGAGCTTGGCGATAATTTGCCGCCCGATTATTTTACTTCCGTCAAAGATGGCGGATTTTACGGTTGGCCGTACAGCTACATTGGAGACAACGTGGACCCGCGCGTGAAGCCGCAACGGCCCGACCTGGTGGCCAAGGCCATCATCCCGGACGTTTTGCTGGGGCCGCATGTGGCGCCGCTGCAATTTGCGTTTTACACCGGCAAGCAATTTCCCGCGCTGTATCACGGGGGAGCGTTCATTGCCGAGCACGGTTCTTGGAATCGTTCGACGCGCAATGGCTATCAGTTGGCGTTTGTTGCGTTCAAAAATGGCAAAGCCGTGGTAGATCCTGTGCCGTTCCTGACGGGATTTGTGCCGGATCCGAAGGGTAAAGACGTAGATGGACGCCCTGTAGGTGTGGCCGTAGCGCCGGATGGTTCGCTGATGGTTAGCGACGATGGAGCGGGCGTGATTTATCGCATCAGCTACGGGAAATAATCGAACGCTATCGTGGTGGAGAACGGCCGGGCGGAAATGTGCGCACGGCCGTTGCCCGGCGGTGCCCGGAATTTGAAGATGGCGTCGTCGACCGAGCTGTTGGCATCGCCCGTTGTGACGTCGATGGCCTGAACGTGTAATAAATGGTGGAGCCGCTGCCGGTTTGTCCGGCGTCCAAAGATAAGAAAAGAACCGCAATGATGCGGCTCCCAATTCTGCGAAAAGATTTTGGAGCTCATCGGAAATTCCTTGGCTGAACGGCGAGCTCGCCGATGTTTGGGAAAAAGAGAGGGAAACCGGTGACGACGGTAACGCGTGGAAAGGAGCGCGCTTGTATAAAATAGCAATCCGAGTAAGTTTAAATATGTCCCATTTGGAACGAACTGCTGCAGCAGGCATCCAAGCGCGTATATTAACGAGTGTTAATGTGAGCCCGCCCCCCTATTCGATAACTTAGGACGCTTATGTCATCCTTCAAACTTGATGTGGAACAACTGCCGTCCAGCAACGACAACGCCACCATTTACAAAGCCACCGGGAAGCTTAGCCTCGAAACCGTGAACGAATTCATCTCAAAGATGCGAGCCGAAACCTCGTCGTACCTCGTTTTAGATATGAGCGGCGTGAATTTTCTGGATTCCGCCGGGGTGGGTGCGTTGGTTTCCCTGTTTGTGAGCCGCCGGAATCAAGGGAAGGTGTTTGCCGTTGCGGCCTTATCGCCGCAAAGCAACGCGGTGGTTGCCGTGGCCGGACTGCAGAATCTGCTGCCCGTGTATAAAACGGTGCAAGAAGCGGTGGCGAAGAAGGCCTAGTTTGTGCGGCGACTGACGGGTCAGCTCGGCCTCCAATTGGGATGGCTGGTGAAGAGGCCGTCGACGAAACCGATGTGATAGGAAATATACAAGCCAAAGCACAGGCTGAGCACGCCCGACCCAACAATCAAGCCACGGTTCAACCAGGCAAATCGCGCGCTGGCATAGGTAAACGGCAGTGCCATTGCCGCGGTAATCAGCATCATTCCCGCAATCGTGCCCACGCCAAAAACGAGTAAATAAAAAACACCCCAGCGCGGGTTGCGGATGGTGCTGAGAACCAGCAGCGCTACCGCCGCTGAACCCGCCAAGCCGTGCACGATGCCAATGAAAAGCGGCCGCAGGGAATGAAACCACCCCAAATGCGAAACCGGATTCGCGGTCCACTGCGGCGCGGGCAGGGAATCGGCGTGATGCTGCCGCGCTGGAGCGTGCGAATGCCAGTGGTAATGCAGGTGGGATTCGTGTTCGTGCACATGCACATGTTCGCCGGTAAGCCGAGGATGCGCGGGCGAGAATTTTTCACTCAGCCATTTGGTGACGCCGGAAAGGTTCAAGATGCCCAGCAGGATGAGCATCAATCCCACGGTGAATTCCATGGTCAGGCCGATTCGCGTGGGAATCACCACATTAAAGAAAATGATGGCCGCGCCGACTAGTACGATCGTAATCGTGTGGCCCAGTCCCCAAAGCGCGCCGATGAGCCCGGCCTTCGCTAGGGAACGTTCCCGGCTCACGATGGTGGAGACGGCGACAACATGGTCCGGGTCCGTGGCGTGGCGCATACCCAGAAAGAACCCGATCGCAAGAATGGCAAATCCGCTGATCATATGAGCCGGCCAGTGGCCAACTTCGCTGTTACAGGATAGACGAATCGGCGCGCTCGAAGCGAGTTTTTCCCAATGGCCGAAGGCAACCGGTTGCCACTCGTTTGGCTTTGGGCTAACTTTCTGAGGAGGAGCGTCTGATGAACTCAGATTGGAAGCCGGAAGGATATTCGACCGTCTCGGTATTATCTGATGTCGGATGGGGCACAACAGGTGATCGATTTCCTGAAGAAAGTGTTCGATGCCACCAATCTTCGCCGCATCGCTGGGCCAGACGGCAGAATCATGCACGGGGAAGTGCGCATCGGCGGCTCGGTGGTGATGATCGCCGATGCCATCCGCGACTACCCCGCCTTTCCGGCCTGGTTGCATGTTTACGTGCCGGATGTGGACGCAACGTACAGGAAAGCGTTGGCAGCCGGCGGCGTTCCCGTGCAGGAGCCGGTGCGCAAGGAAGGCGATCCCGATAAACGAGGCGGGTTCAAGGATCCGTCGGGCAACACCTGGTGGGTGTCGACGCAAGCTGGGTAATTTTCAGCCGATTGCCCTGTCCCGGCAACGCAGCTTACTCCGACTTAAGCAAACGCATGAATTCCGCCGCCGCGTGTGGCAGGCGCGCTCCCCTGCGCCCGATCATGTATAAGTGCCGCGGCATATTCAGCTGGCGAATCTTAAGTTCTTTGAGCATGCCGTGTTCAATTTCCCACGTAACGCACATGCGCGGCACTATGGCCACGCCCAGACCCATCTGCACAATGCGTTTGATGCTTTCGATGGTTGGCATTTCCAGGGGCATGTTCAGCGGGGTGCGGTGCTTGGCGAACAGTTCGATCACCTTGCGTCGAAACGGCGATTCCACGATGTGCGCGACGAACATTTCCTTGCCCAGTTCCTCCACATCGACTTCGCGGCGCTTTGCCAGCGGATGTTTCGGCGGCACCACGAACGTTAGCTCGTCCTTCAGGATTTCCGTGGCCTGCAATTGTGGATCGCGGGGAATAAAGGAGACCGCACCGAGGTCCAGACGGTAGTTCATCACTTCATGCGGAATGTCGCGGGAGAACATGCGATGGAGCCGGACCTGCACACCGGGGTGCGCTTCACGGAAGCTAGCCAGCGCCGGAAGCAACGCGTGGATCGAGCTTTCATTCACGCCCAGGGCCAACTCGCCCCGCTTCAGGCCTTCCAGCTCCATTAATCCCTTTTTCACCTCTTCGCGCAGGTTCAACAGCCGCTCGGCATATTCCCGCAGCAGGGTCCCCGCATCCGTCAGCCGTACAGGGCGCGCGCCGCGCACGAAAAGAGGTTGGCCCAGCGAATCCTCCAGTTTGCGGATCGCCAGGCTGACGGCAGGCTGGGTCCGGTACAGGCGTTCGGCCGCCCGGGAGAAGCTTCCCTCCTTCGCAACTGTAAGAAAAACCTGCAATTCCCCAAGATCCATAGCAAAAACCCTCGATTCCGACTTCGCCGCCGACCCGGCTGGTGGCGCCGGTTTGGTTGGTTCCGGCCTCCA
Organism: Candidatus Acidiferrales bacterium; assembly: GCA_963795535.1. Taxonomy (GTDB): domain Bacteria; phylum Acidobacteriota; class Terriglobia; order Acidiferrales; family UBA7541; genus Acidiferrum. Next base: position 215,698 of record CAWCIG010000013.1, on the reverse strand, counting down.
AATCGCGTCAAATGGTCTCTGGCTAGTATAAGGCAGAATTATCAATTACAGAATGAAGATAAATTGGACTAGAAGGCCCGACTATGCGTAACTGAAAGAGGATGTTGGAGGAAGCGCATGAGCCACGTACGGATCTTTGACACCACGCTCCGCGACGGCGAGCAGTCGCCCGGCTTCTCCATGAACACGGCGGAGAAGATTCGCATGGCGCGGCAGCTTGCGGCGCTCGGCGTGGACACCATCGAAGCGGGATTCCCGATTGCCTCCAAGGGCGACCTCGAGGCTGTAATTGCCGTTTCCAAGGAAGTGCGCGATGTTCCGGTTGCCGCTCTGGCGCGCGCCCGCAAAGACGACATTCTCGCCGCTGCCGAAGCGTTAAAATTGGCCAAGACTCCGCGCATGCACGTTTTTCTGGCCACCAGCGACCTACACTTGCAGGTGAAGCTGCACATGAGCCGCGAACAGGCGCTCGAAGCCATTGAATCCATGGTTAAGCTGGCGCGCAACTTTGTCGAAGAAGTGGAATTCTCCGCTGAAGATGCAGGCCGCACCGATATTGCGTTTCTCTGCCAGGCTTGCGAAGCGGCAGTACGCGGTGGAGCGACGGTGCTCAACCTACCGGACACTGTGGGTTACGCAGTTCCCAGCGAGTATGCGGAAATGTTCCGGAAAGTGCGCGAACATCTGGGCGACCCTCACCACATCATCCTGAGCGCGCATTGCCATGACGATCTGGGCTTGGCGGTGGCAAATTCGCTGGCGGCCGTGCAGGCGGGAGTGCGCCAGATCGAATGCACTATCAACGGCATCGGTGAACGCGCTGGAAACGCGGCGCTGGAAGAAGTGGCCGTAGCGCTGGCGGTGCGCAAGGAAAGCTTTGGCGTAGCCACCAAACTGAAGCTGGATGAATTGTACAAGTCCAGCAAGTTGCTGACGGAGATTACCGGCGCGGCGGTGGCACCGAATAAAGCTGTAGTAGGCGCCAACGCTTTCGCGCACGAAGCCGGCATCCATCAGGACGGCATCATTAAAAATCCGCTCACCTATGAGATTATTTCGCCGGAAACGGTTGGCGTGCCGTCACGATCGCTGGTCCTTGGCAAGCATTCCGGACGCCATGCGCTGCGTGAATCTTTGCGCGAATTGGGCTACGAGCCGAGTGACGAACAGTTGGCGGAATGCTATCGTCGGGTGACGGAATTTGCGGACGCTTCCAAGAACGTGCGTGCCCGGGACCTCATGACCATCGCGCATGAAGTGATCCGGCGCAATGTTGTGGCTAGCACCGCATCGCCGCTGGCTTAAGGCGCGTGAAGATCGAGGGATCGGCCGATGAAGTTGAAAAAGAAAATTGTGGTGCTGCCCGGCGATGGAATTGGGCCGGAAGTGGCGCGCGCGGCGGTGAACGTGCTGCAGGAATGCGCGCGCGAATTTGGCCACCAGTTCGATGTGACGGAAATGCCTGTGGGCGGTGCTGCCATCGACAAGACCGGCAATTCTCTGCCGGAGGAAACTCTCGACGCATGCCGCCAAGCAGACGCCGTATTTCTTGGCGCTGTGGGCGGACCGAAGTGGGATTCGCTGCCCGTAGGCAAGCGCCCGGAAACAGGGCTGCTGGCGCTGCGCAAGGGGCTTGGCCTGTACGTGAATCTGCGCCCGGTTCGGTTGCTGGAGCCGTTGCGCGGAATTTCGCCGTTGCGGCCGGAGCGCCTGGGTGATCTGGACATTGAGATTGTGCGCGAACTCGCCGGCGGAATGTACTTTGGCGAACGCGGCAGCGTGGTGGAGGGCGGCAAGGAGCGCGCGTTCGATACGGAGTCCTATTCCACGCCGGAAATCGAGCGCATTGCTACGTTTGGGTTTCAGCGGGCGGAGAGCCGTTCACGCCGCCTGTGTTCGATCGACAAGGCCAACGTGCTGACCAGTTCCCAGTTGTGGCGGCGTACCGTAACGGCGGTCGGCGCGGTGTTTCCCGCTGTAAGGCTCGAGCACATGTACGTGGACAATGCGGCCATGCAACTCACGCTGCGGCCCACGCAGTTTGACGTGATCCTCAGCACCAATATGTTTGGCGACATTCTCAGCGATGCCGCGGCGGCGCTAGTGGGGTCCATCGGCCTGATTCCTTCGGCAAGTCTTGGAGATAGCGCGCCGCTGTTTGAGCCTATCCATGGCTCCGCACCAACCCTGGCCGGGAAAGACGCCGCCAATCCCATCGGATCGATCCTGAGCGCGACCATGATGCTGCGAGATACTTTTGGCCTGGGCCTCGAAGCGGATTGGGTCGAGCAATCACTCATGCGCGTGCTTGCCGCGGGTTTCCGCACCACGGACATCAGCGAGCCCGGCACAAACACCGTCGGCACGGCCCGTTTCCTGGAACTGCTCAACCTGGAAATGCAGCGCACCTTCGAACACGCCGAAAAGTACGGCTGGGGCGTGTGAACCTACCTCAACGATCCAAGTGGACAAGGCCTCCCCATGGACAAGGTCGCCCAGCAACTCCTCGAAGACGGCCTCACGCAACGTTCTGTATCCCAAGGCCTCATGAGCGTCGAAGAATTTCATCGGACGCTTAGCGCGATAGCGGAGGGGTCGGAAAACCTTCGAGATTTACCAACCGAGAATTTTTCCCGCGAGAGCTTCTACGCCGTACCTCGTCGATAGCAACGTGCTTCTCCGCTGGGTGGAGCCCGAGCACGGTGGTTACCCCGTCGTCATCTCCGCAATGGATGCGATTGTTCGGCAGGGTGGCGTTGTTTGCTACCCGTCGCAGAGTGTTGCAGCCCGCTCGGTGTTGCGTTCTCGCCGCCTAATGACCGGCCTCGTCGTCGATCCAATACTCACTTCGGGACTTCGTGACGAATTGATGATCCTGGGCCGCCTCCACATGTAGCGCGTGCAGACCGGGTGTGGGCGATGCCGGGCGGAAACTCAGCACGTAGTAATTCGGTACGTCGTTCGAGAGAGCAATAAGGCCTGCCTTCAAATCCTTGGCATTGTGGAAGTGAAAAAACTCTCCTCCGGAGAGCTGTGCGACGGATTCAGTGGTCTGCGTGCGGAGTGCATAGCGTGCGGTGAGATAGGTCATCGTGGCCAGCCGAATGGGCGGCGCAAGCTGGCTGATGCAATCGAGTACCTGCTTGCTGTAGTGGCCTTCGTACTCGGGATCGGCGCCAGTGCGGCTGAAGCAGCCGTGAGCGGGACCCGGGTTGTTGTTACTGAACTTCGATGCTTCGTGGGAGACCGCCGAGCGCGTACTTGAAAAACCGAAGCTGTATATTGTCGTATTCGTGTCGCTGGTAAGGCGCAAGGCGCCGTCCAAGGTTGTTTTGCTCCCTTGATCCACGGTTTCACTGAGCAAAAGAATCGCGCGCCGGTATCGCGTGGGTTGTTCGCGCAGTTGCGCGACGGCGAATGCGATCCCATCTAAAATCGCCGCACCCTGATCGCCTTCAGAGAGCGTGGCAAGTTCATTGGAAGCTTGCTCCGTTTTTGGAGTGAAAGGCAGTAGCAGGTGAGGCGTGCTGTCGAACCCTATGACGGCAACGCGGTGTTCGACGTTGCCGATCAGCGCTTCGAGGATTGCGTCCAGCTCCTGGTAGTCGGTGAGATGGCGTGTCCCCGCGCCGCCCGCTTCGACCACGATTGCCAAAGCGAGCGGCTCCGAATCTGTGTCCTGCTCTAGGGAAAGGTGTTGCGGAACGCCGTTGTCGGTGAGGAGGAAGTCGTCCATTTTAAGGTCAAAGACCACTTGGCCTTCCTTATCGGTCACGAACACGGGAACTATAACTAAGTTGGAATGTACCGTTAGTTTTGGCTGCCCGGTATCGCTTTGTTGGGCAACACCCGCGGCGGCGAGGAACAGCAGGAGGATCAAAGTGCAAACAGGCTTCATAGACCAGGTCGACTGCGTGTGCGAATCCATAAGCGGGGGGCGGACGGCGGCCCCGTAAGTCCGGTCTCATTGTAGATCAGTTGCCCCAAGCCGGTTGCGGGAAGCGGTGGGGGATGATAATTTTGTAAATTGTGTATGGGCAGGACGCGTGTGGAACCGGCCCAAGGGTTGGAAAAGTCCATCACCGGCGCAAGAGACTGTCCCAGAACGAATCGCCCGCAGCAATCATTGTCCGGAATGGCGTGGCAGCAGGGGATTGCTTTCCTTTTCGTAAACGAGATTCATCGGAAATGATGCCTGACCGTTCGTCTAATTCGAATCGTAGCGGCGTGGAGCGTGTGTCTGGTGTATCGTACTGGCGCGTGGAGGGGTCGCTCTTCGAACTGAGCGCGCTCCGCAGCGTGGGCTTTTTCAACTGGAACAGCCAAAGCTTCCTGGAGCGCTGGGTGCGCCGCGGTGGAATGCTGGGCGTGGGCCTGCTTCGCCCGCCGATGTACCTCACCAGCCGTACGTTTGCCACGCGGTTTCTCCACGGCGTCCTGCGCGGAATCACCCGTGACCGCTTGGACCTGCTGGGCGAGGAATATTTTCAATACGAGCTGAAGCCGCGCATGCGCCGCGAATCCGTCGAAAAATTGGTCGATGCTGTCCGCGGGGGCGAACGCGTGGTGCTTGTCGGGCAGATGCTCGAGCATATCCTGCGGCCGATGGCGGAATTTTTCGCCGCTGAAGGTTTCCTTGCGAATCGTCTGGAATTTCGCGATGGAGTGGCCACCGGGCGGCTGATTGCTCCGGTGATTCGGCCGCGCGGGCCGTTTGCCTGGCTCGCCAGCGGATCGGTCGATGGGCGCCTGTCCAAGGAAAAACTGCTGTGGCAATTGGATTGGAAAAAACAGCCGGAGTTGTTGGAGCGCGCGGTGGTGCCTGCCGTGCGGCCGCGCCTCGAAAACGAGACCCCCGTGCAGTTACTCGCCAGCACGCCGCGCGTTGCCAGGCTGCCTGTGCGCGAAACTTTGGCCGGCAAACATTTGATGCTCATCGGCGTAACCGGCTTTATCGGCAAAGTCTGGCTTGTCGATCTGCTCGAAAAGATCCCTGAAATTGGCAAGATCACGCTGTTGATTCGCCGCAACCGCACCACTTCGGCGCAACGACGCTTCGAGAAGATTGTTGAGGAATCGCCTGCGTTTGACGGTTTGCACGAAATTAATGGCGCAAATCTCGCGGCGTTTCTGAAGGAAAAAGTAGAAGTGGTCGAGGGCGACCTCAGCCTGCCGGGCCTGGGCCTGGATAGCGATACGCAAACGCGGCTAGCGCGCACGCTCGACGTGATCGTGAGCAGCGCGGGCCTGACCGACTTCAATCCTGACCTGCGCGACGCCATTTCCTCCAACATCGATTCCACGATACATCTTGTCGATTATCAGCGCCGCTGCGACCACGCCGCCCTGATGCATCTTTCTACGTGTTACGTCGTCGGCCTGCGCGACGGGCGCGTCACCGAGGAACTGCATGGCAATTACAATCCGGCACACCATCCTGATTTCGATTCGGAAAAGGAAATTGCTTCGCTGCGCGAGATGGTCCGGCGCATCGAGGAACGGTCGGAAAGCGCGGACGTGACCCGGGCTTTGCGACGCCAGGCTCTCGGCCGCAGCGGCGATGCTTCCAAAGTAGTGGCCGATGAATTGGACGGCGTACTGAAGCGCAATCGCGCGCGCTGGGTACGGAATCGCCTGGTACGAGCGGGCATGAAGCGCGCTCACCATCTCGGCTGGCCTAACACGTATACATTCACGAAAAGCCTGGGCGAATCGATCCTGGCGCGGGAGGGGCGCGATTTGCCGATTTCCATCGTGCGGCCGTCGATTGTCGAAAGCTCCGAGCGCACACCCTTCACCGGCTGGAACGAAGGAATCAACACTTCCGGGCCGCTTTCGTATCTGCTGGGCACAAATTTCCGGCAATTGCCTTCGAACGAGCGCAAATGCCTGGACGTGATACCGGTGGACATGGTGACGCGCGGGATGACGCTGATCGCCGCGGCGCTGGTGCTTCGCAAGCACGCGCGACTCTATCAGTTGGCGACTTCAGCCATCAATCCTGTGAACATGGGACGCTCGATCGAACTCACCGGGCTGGCGCACCGCAAACACTATCGCGCGCAGCAGGGTATCGAGCATTGGTTGAAAGTTAAACTCGAAACCATTCCGGTCTCGAAACAGCGCTACGAGCGCCTGTCGATTCCGATGCAAAAAGCCGTGGTTTCCAAAATCAACAAAGCGGCAACCACGCTGCACATCGCCAAACCGCCGCTGGCCAAGACCGAGCGCGATCTCGTGCGCGCCGAAAAGCTCATTGAACTCTACGAACCCTTCATCCTGCACAACCAGCACGTCTTCGAATCCGAAAACGCGCGACTGCTTTCCGCGGCGTTATCCGACGAGGAAAACGCCTTGTTCGATTTCGCGCCGGAAAAGATTGACTGGTGGGATTACTGGATTAACATCCACATACCGGCGCTGCGCCGGTGGTGCTATCCACTGATGGAAGGCCGGCCGTTGGAGGCCAGGGAAGCGCGTGTGCTGGACTGGCCCGTGCCTCCGGAGGGCGCTTCCGCAGCTACGCGCTAGGCGGCGCATCGCACTCTTCCTATGGCCATATTTCTTACCGGCTCGACGGGCTATTTAGGCAGCTACCTGGTGGCAGGGATTTTCCGTGGACACCAGGATCGTTTGAACCTGCTGGTGCGCGCGAAGGCGGAAGAGGAAGCGCGGGAACGCCTGTGGCAATCGCTGCAACTGCATTTGGAATTTCCGGAATTTCTCGATTATGTGAACGATCGCGTGCGCATTTTTAGGGGCGATCTGACTGGCGAGCGTTTCGGGCTGACCGACGACGAGTATCACGCGCTGGTGGATTCGACCGACTCCATCTTGCACTGCGCGGCTTCCTTGAACCGCAAGTCGGAAAAGCAGTGCCTCAACGTGAACCTGCGCGGTTCGCTGGAAGTGATTCAACTCGCCCGGCGCGCGCAAAACCATCACGGACTGCGTCGTTATTCTCACGTGTCCACAGTAGCGGTAGCGGGTAAGCGGCAAAACGAAGTAGTCGCCGAAGATAATTCCATCGATTGGTCGCGGTCCGATTACGATCCTTACGCTCGCACGAAAAAGTTCTCCGAACACATGGTGCACCAGTTGCTTGCCGACGTGCCGCACACAATTTTCCGTCCTGCCATCGTGATGGGGGACAGTGGTCGCCCGGAAACCACGCAATTCGATATGGTCCAGGCGTTCGACATGCTTGCGCGCCTACCAGTTTTGCCCCTGCGTCCTGACGACAAGATTGACATCGTGCCCGCCAACTATGTGGGTGGCGCCATCGTGAAAATTCATCAGATGGAAAAACCCAATCACGGGATTTATCATCTTTCTTCGGGGACTGGTTCGCAGACGTACAAGGAATTGACCGACGCGTTGGCCGCAGCGGGCGGCTGGAGCAAGCCGAGTTACCAGCCGTGGCTGGGCGGACCGTTTTCCAAAACCGTGAACTGGCTGGCGTTCAAGGGCGGCGCGGTAGGCTACGGCGCTTCGTTGCTGAAAGTATTCTGGCCGTACCTCGATTGGAACACTGTATTCGATAATTCGCGGGTGGTGCAGGAAATGGGCGAAGCGCCGGCAAAATTTTCCAGCTATGCGTATCCTTTGTTGCAATTCAGCCGCGCTAACAAATTCAAATATCCCGCAGCGCCTTGGCCGAAGAGCGCGAAGGCTCCGGTCGACAAAAGCGCAGGGAGTGTCGTAGCATGACCGATTTTCTGCTGGTGATGTGGGTCAGCGCGTTGATCGAAATGCGCCGCTTTGGGTGGATGTTCGGTTTGGGGAAGCGCTGGACGCCCGGCGAGCCGTTGCGATTGCTGTTTGCCGGCTACAACGGAACGCGCAACACCGGCAGCGACGTGCGCGTGCAGGAGATGATCCGCCAGATCCGCCACGTGCTCGGCGCGCAAAATCTGGACGTCAGCGTGATGTCCCAAAATTTCGAACTGACCAAAGGTTATTTTGAGGGAACGAAGCAGGTACACCTGCCGGATGTGTTCCCGCCGTTTCTATGGCGTGAAGTGCATGCGAACCACGGCGTGATTTCGTGCGAAGGCTCGATGTTTAAAAGCAAATTCGCGAACGCGCTGACGACCATGATGATCGGCTCGCTCGGCCTGGCCTCCGCGGAAAATAAATTGTCCGTGGCTTACGGTGGGGATGCCGGGCACATGGACGACCTGATCCAGTGGATGTGCGCGCGCTATACCAACGAATCTCTGATCATCACGCGTAGTCTGGAGTCGCAGCAATTGCTGAGCGGCCTGGGAGTGCCCAACGAATTGGGCGCGGATACCGCGTGGACCTTCGAACCGCACCCCCAGGAATACGCGCGGCAAACGCTCCGCGCGGCGGGATGGGACGAAAAGACACCGATACTCGTTCTGTGCCCCATCCATCCTTTCGTGTGGCCGGTGCGCGCATCCATCGCGAAATATTTGGCGCGTGCAACCACTGGCGCATTTAAAGACAGCCAGTATCGCACCGTGTATTTCTTCGAATCCGGCGCGGAAGTCGATCGCAAATTCGACCATTACATCAAGGGCTACATCGAAGCCACAAAAGCTTTTGTGCAGCGGCATCGCGTGTTTCCGATTTTAGTGGCGATGGAGCGTCTGGACGCCGTGGCTTGTCGCGCCATCGAAAAAGAAATTCCCGCCACGCCGATCTTCACCTCTGACGATTACGACATGTTTCAACTCGTCTCGATCCTGCGCGCCTGCACCTACATGGTTTCCTCGCGCTATCATGGCATCGTCACCAGCATGCCCGCGGGCGTGGTTTCCGCCGGCGTCACCATGGACGAGCGCATCCGCAATCTGATGCGCGAGCGGGGCCACCCGCATTTGCTGCTCGCCGTGGAAGATCCCGACCTAGGGCCGAAATTGTTGGAGGTCATGGAACGGCTGGTGGTGGAAGCCGACGCTGTTCGCGACAGCATCGGGCGCACTGTCGTGAGCAATCTGAAAGGCATGGCGCGCATGGCTGCGTTCCTGGAAGATGAGCTTCGCAAAACATACCCCGAATTTCCTTTGCGCAAGGGCGTCTTGAGCTGGGAAGACAATCTGCCGCCCCTGTCCAAGGAACTGACCGATCTCGTGGAACGGTATGATACGGCGACGACAGCCGTCGTGGCGGGGCGCTGAGCCGCTATGGCCAATTTTCTCGAAGATTTGTTCAAGCAACTGGAGAGCGCGGAGGGTCGCACAGTGTTGCGCGAGATTCGCGGCGAGCAATTTGCCGGCGGGACCGGGCGGGAATTGCTGGAGCAAATTGCGCGGGCGCGCAATTATTTGCGCGAACTCGATCTGCAACCCGGTGACCGCTGCGCGATTCTGGGCAACAACTCGATCCAATGGGTTGCGCTGGATCTGGCGTTGATGGCCGAAGGGGCCATTGTCGTTCCGCTCTACGCGCGCCAGGCAGCCACGGAAATCGTGGGAATGATGAAGGACTGCAGCCCGCGGTTTTTTTTCGTAAGCGACGCGGAATTGGAGGCAGGTGTCGCAAAGGTCTGGCCGGAAGGGCCGCGCGCCATTTCGTTCGCCGAAGCGCTGAGCAAAACTCCGTCAGGGGGGGCCATCGGCGGTACGCCGAATCGGCGCAAGGATGATGACCTCGTCACCATCATTTACACGTCTGGAACTTCCGGCGAAGCCAAGGGCGTTTGCCTGAACACTGCGAATCTAAATCACATCGTCGGCTGCACCACTGGCTGGATGGACCGTCTGGACTGGGCAAGTTCCGAGCCGATTCAGGTTTTCCAGTATTTGCCCTTTAATTTCGCGGCGTCCTGGATTGTGATGTTGTCCTGCCTTTCGAAGAACACGACGCTCACACTCTCAACCGATCTGATGAAACTGGCCGACGAGATCCGTTTCTCGGCACCAAATTATTTTTTCAACGTCCCGACGCTGCTCGAAAGGGTGCGCCGCGGAGTGGAAGAAGCTCTGCAGAAGCGCGGCGCCGGCATTCCGTGGATTTATCGCAATGCCGTTGCGGCGTGGTGGAATCAACAGGAAGGGCAAAGCGGCGGCGGGTTCTGGCTGTTTTTGGCGCAGCATCTTATTTTCAATAAAATTCGAGCGCGTTTTGGCGGTAACCTGCGCGGATTGGTTTGTGGTTCCGCGCCGCTTGCTCCGGAAACGCAGGAATTTTTTGCCATGCTGGGCATTCCCATCTGGCAAGTTTACGGCCTGACGGAAACTTGCGGCATTTGCACCATGGACGACCCGCGCGTGGCCAGCGAGCCCGGCCGCGTCGGCCAAGCCATACCCGGCATCGACCTGCTGGTCGCCGAAAATGATGAAATCGTTGTGAGTGGCCCCAATGTGTTTCCCGGTTACTGGAACCGGCCCGAAGAAACGGCGCGCGCCCTGCAAGGTGGCGTATTTCACACCGGCGATCAGGGCGAGGTGAATTCGAAAGGGAATTGGCGCATCAGCGGCCGCATCAAGAACCTGATTATTCTGAACTCGGGCCATAACGTGGCGCCCGAACCCATCGAGGACAAGATCGCGCAACACGTGGCAGGCGCGCAACAAGTGGTGGTCGTCGGAAATGGACGCGGCTATCTTTGCGCGCTGGTCACAGGCGCCGTCGATTCGAATGCGGTGCAGGCGGCGGTCGATCAGGTAAACGTGGATTTGCCACATTACCGGCAGGTCCGCAATTTTGTCATTATTAAGGACGCGTTTACGCCCGAAAGCGGTTTGCTTACCGCCAACGGCAAATTGCGGCGAGACGCCATCAATGCGCAATTCCGCGACGAAATCGAGCAAATGTACGCAAAGCACGCGGTTGCCGCCGGCGGTTCCACATCATGAAAGAATTTCGCGGAAGGGCGCTGCGTTGGGAGTGGCGCGACGGCGTCGTGGAACTTACGCTCGACCGCGAGCCCTTGAACGAAATCGGCACGGTGATGCTCGCCGATCTGGAACGCTTCGCCGCCGCGATCCGCGCACTTACCCCCAGCACGAGTGCGTGCGTCATCACCAGCGCGCGGCCCGGCGGCTTTTGTGCCGGCGCGGATTTGAAAGAGCTGTATCACGGTGCGCTGCCGTTGCCGAAAGCGAAACGCGCCGCCGGAGTGCGCAGCTTTCTGAAGCGCATTCACAAAGTGTTAAACGCCATTGATGAAGCGCCGTTTGTCACGTTCGCCGCGGTCCACGGCTTGTGCATGGGCGGCGGACTGGAACTTGCTCTTGCCTGCGATCAGATTGTGGCCGACAAAATGGCGCGATTCGGTTTTCCGGAGTTGCGGCTCGGATTGATTCCAGGATTCGGGGGGATCCCGCGATTGCGTCGTGACGTTGGAAACAGCTTTATTCGCGATTTGCTGTTTACCGGCCGGACCGTAAAGGCGGAAAGCGCGCAGCAAGCCGGGCTGGTGTCGCACCTGGCGGGAGAAGGCTACGCGCTCCAGGTGGCGCGTTCGATGGCGCACCAAGTGACCAAGTTTGACGCGGACACGCGTATCGCCGCGAAAAAATTCATCAAGCCCATCCCACGCGCGGAACTGAACAAGGAAATCGAACTGTTCTGCAAATTGTTCAACCGCCCGGCCGTGATGGAAAGCCTGCGGCGCTTTGTGGAGACCGACGACCCGATGAAGCATTTGCCGGTAGCGGCGCAGAGCAAATAGCGGGACACGCCCCTATGGGACGCCTTCTTTCTTACATCGAAGTTCTAGCGACGCGGGAGTCCAAATGAGCAAGCAGAAACTGCAACGCCCAATCCCCTTTTTCGCCCTTCTCCTGATTTCCTTCGCGCTGCTCTCTTGCGCGCACTCACCGGACGGTGATTCCGCCACATTCGATCCAGACGGAACCGCGCACATCACCCGCATTATTCCCATGCCCTCTACGATCAGCCCTGAAGCGCAGAAGTGGCTGGATTCGCTGGCACAACGGAAATATGCGCCGGAGTCGCTTGCCGAACGCCGTATCGCCACGGACAAGTGGCGCGCCGAAGATTCCGCGGAAGCGCGAAGGCTTTTTCCCGTGAACGTTGAAGAAAAAACCATCGGCGGCGTGCGCACGGACGTCATCACGCCGCTGGATGTGCCGGCAGCGAACCGCGAGCGGGTGCTGATCAATCTCCACGGCGGCGGATTCAATTCCGATTCCGGTTCGCTGATCGAAGGCATTCCCATTTCCAATCTTGCAAAAATCCAGGTCATTTCCGTCTATTACCGCCTCGCACCGGAAAATCCGTTTCCCGCGGCGGTGGACGACGTTGTGGCTGTGTACAAAGAACTGCTGAAGGATCACAAGCCGCAAAACATCGGCATTTTCGGCACCTCCGCGGGCGGAATTTTGACCGCCGAGGTTGCCGTAAAACTGAAACAGTCCGGGCTTCCTCTGCCAGGCGCGTTGGGTCTGTTTTCCATACTCGCAGATTTCAGCCGACCGTCCGATTCGCAAAATCTTTTCGCGTTGAACGGCCTGCCGGGAATTCTTTCGCCGGCCGATCCGAACAAACCGATTGGACGTGAATACGCGCCTAACAGCGATCCGCGCGATCCCGTGCTGTCTCCCTTGTTCGCAGATTTGCACGGCATGCCGCCTTGCCTGCTGGTCACCAGCACGCGCGACATCCTGCTCAGCAACACCTCCATCTTTCATCGCGCGTTGCTGCAAGCGGGCGTGGACGCGCGACTCGTCGTCTACGAAGCGTTGCCGCATGCCTTCTGGTACCACTTCCAGTTTCCGGAAACGCAAGAAACGCTGGAATTGATGGCAAAATTCTTCGGCGATAAGCTTGGCCACTAACCTTTTCTCGCCAAAAACATACCTAGCCGATTGGCGGATGTGCGGGTGTGCTTGCTAGGGCATTCTGCAGACGGAGGCAACACTCATGTCAGCAGAATGGATTGCAATTTCGAACGCCTTGGCCGATGCCACGGAAAAAGCCGCCGCGCATGCCGTAGCGGCGCATACGGAGCCACGCGGTTCGTCGAGCGGAATCATTTGGCGCCCTGGACTGATCGTCACCGCGGAACACGCCCTGCGCCGCGACGAAGAAATTCAAGTGACGTTGCCCGACGGCAAAGTGGCCAGCGCAAAGCTGCAAGGCCGCGACCCTTCCACCGACCTCGCACTGCTAAAGTGCGACACCGCCACTGCTTCTCCCGCCGCCTTCGCTGAATCCGTCGGAATCAGGGCCGGCCAGTTGATGCTCGTTGTCGGCAGGACGCGCGCCAGCGGCCCCGTCGCCGCCTTGGGCTGCGTCAGTCTCGTAGCCGCGGAACGCCGCACCTGGGGCGGCGCGTTGATTGCTCCTTATATCCGCCTCGATGTTGGCCTGCAGCGAACCGCCGCAGGCGGCGCAGTTGTCGATGCCAGCGGAAAAATCGCCGGAATTGTCACGCCAAAATTTGCACCGGCCGGCGCGCTGGCTGTTCCAGTAGCCACCGTGAATCGTGTCGTCGATGCGTTGCTGGCAAAGGGCCACATTGCCCGCGGCTATTTGGGTGTGGGACTGCAGCCGATTCGCCTACCGGAAAACATTCGCGAGACTCTGCAGCGCCGTGAAAACACCGCCGTGATCGTGCTGGAAGTGGAATCCGATGGCCCGGCGCACGAGGCCGGCGTCCTTATCGGGGACATCCTCATCGCCGTGAACGGAAAACCGGTCATGCGCCTGGAAGACGTTCACGCGCATCTCTCTGGTGAGCAGATCGGCAAGCCAGTTAGCGCCGAGTTCCTGCGCGGCGGAGTGCGGCGCGAGGCCAGCATCGTTGTGGGCGAACGGCCGAGCAGAGGCAATTGAGATGGCAATTAACGGACTTGGCGAAGTGCCCGAGCGTGTGCGTCGCTTTACCGTGCTCGTGCAACCCGGCGGGCGCGGCAGCGGCTCCGGCGTGATTTGGAGCAGCGACGGCACGATCATCACGAATGCGCATGTCGCAGAAGCCTCGTGCGTGGAAGTCACCTTATGGGATGGCAGCGAATTCACCGCCAGGGTGACCTCGCGTGATCCGCGTCGCGATCTTGCGGTGCTGCACATTCCCGCGTCAGACCTGCTCGCGGCCACGCCGGCGGATTCGGGAAAAATTCGGCCTGGCCAAGTGGTGATCGCCGTTGGCAACCCGTTCGGCTTCCAGGGCGCCATGAGCATGGGAGTGGTTCACGGGGTCGGGCCGCTGCGCGGACTCGGCGGGCGCAGTTGGGTTCAAGCGGACGTGCGACTCGCCCCTGGAAATTCCGGTGGTCCGCTCGCGGACGTTCACGGCCGCGTCGTTGGCATCAACACCATGGTGGCCGGCCGTCTGGCGCTGGCGATTCCCAGCAACGACGTTGCGCGCTTCCTGCTTGGAGACACAGGTGGGCGCTGGCTCGGAGTGTCGGTCAGTCCCGTGCGGCTGCCGGAGCCAAGCGAAGCTCGCGCTGGTCTTGCTGTCCTGGAGATCGAGCCCGGCAGCCCGGCGGCGTTAGCTTCGCTTTTGCCCGGAGATATTTTACTAGGCACGGAAGATGTGGCGTTTTCCTCGCCGCGAAATCTCGCGAACGCCCTGGAAGAAAATTCCAATGGCGTGTTGCGCTTGAAATTCCTGAGAGGAGATTACAACAAGGTGCGCCGCGTCACCGTTTCTCTCACCGCGTTCGGCAGGAGACCGATGGCCGCGTGATTCGCGTTTTTCTAATTGCGCCGCCCGGCACATTGCGGGAACGGCTGGAAGAACTGCTTGATTCAGCCGACGCAGCGATCGTTGGCCGGGCGGATGATGTGGAGCTGCTGGACGATGAGCATCCGGCCGAAGCCGAAGTGATTCTTCTGGACGCAACGTCGGTGGCGCTCGATGAGACTCTGGACGCATTGCAACAAGCGCGGCTGCTGCGAGCGGCGAAACTGGTCCTTTTGATCGACCAGGCTTCGCCCGATTCGGTGAATCGCGCGATTCGCGCCGGTGTCCGCGGCATCCTGCCCGCGGAAGTGGAGGCGGAGCAACTCGCCGCGGCTCTCGAGGCGGTCGTTCGCGGACTGGTCGCGATACACCCATCCGAAATCCAGGCGTCGCGCACGGCCGCATCCGCTAACGCCGACATTGTTGAAGCGGTCGAGCCGCTCACCGTACGCGAACGCGATGTTTTGCAGATGCTTTCCCAAGGCCTGGGCAACAAGGAAATTGCCGCCCGGCTGAAAATTTCCGAGCACACCGTGAAATTTCATGTCGCTTCCATCCTTGGAAAGTTGGGAGCTTCCACGCGTACGGAGGCCGTATCTGTCGCGCTGCGGCGAGGCCTGATCCTGCTCTGATTCCGGGTCATTTTGCGCGCAAGCCATTTTCCTTCCCGCCGCCGGGAATGATAGATTTAATCTCTATGCGTACCTTAGAGCAGACCACCCGGGAAATCCTGGAGCTGGCGGCGAAGCATTTCAAGGCCGCGCCTGGCTCGCTTCACGCCGAAGACGATTTTTATAAAAAACTGGGAATCGACAGCCTGCAGGCCTTGGAACTGTTGTCGCGCCTGGAAAATCATTTTCACATCGAGTTGCCGGATTACGAAGTGCAGGGCGTCAGCGATTTCAAAACTCTTGCCGAACGCGTGCAAGCCCGCTTGTAATGCTGGATCTATCCAAATATTCCTCGATTGGGGAAGCGGTGCGTGACGCCCTGGAAACCTGGCCGCGCGAAGTGTGCCTGTACGAATCCAACCGCGGCGAGGAAGAGCAGCGCATCACCTATCGCGAATTCAAGGAACGCGCGCTGCCGTTGGCCAAATGGCTGCAGGATGCGGGATTCCGGGCGGGCGACCGCGCGTCGATCATCATGACCAATCAGTCCAAGTGGCTGATTTCGGCGTACGCGATTTTCTTTTGCGGCGGAACGCTGGTGCCGCTCGATTACAAGTTGAAGCCGGAAGAACAGCGGACGCTGCTGAAGCATTCCGATGCCAGCGTGCTGATCACCGAATATCCCATCTGGCGCCAACTCAGCGGATCGCCGGGTCGAGCCGAAGCGCGAGAAATTAAATCTGCGCTGGTCACAGAAGCTCCTGCCAACGCGGATTTGGCGGGCGCAACGGCGTGGGAATCGGCGAAAGGAACCGGTAAGCCCACGTTTGTTCCGCGAAAGCGCCAGGATCTGGCGTGCATCGTTTATTCCTCCGGGACCGGCGGGACGCCCAAGGGCTGCATGATGACGCACGAAAATTATCTCGAGCAGTGCGTTGCGCTCACCTCGCTCTATCCTTTTTGGCCGGGCGTCAAGTATTTGAGCATTCTGCCGACCAACCACGCCATTGACTTCATGGTTGGATTTTTCGGGCCATTCATTTGCGGCGCGGCCGTGGTGCACCTTCGAACGCTGCGCCCGGAATTTGTGCGTGAAGCATTCACGAAATATCAGATCACTTACGTAAGCCTTGTGCCGCTGGTGCTGAAAAATCTGCAAAAAGGTCTGCAAACGCGTTTTGACGAACTGCCGCCTGGCAAACGGCGCTTGTTTGATCGGCTGCGTAACATCAATAAAGCGCTCACGGAGAGCCGGCCGATCCTGCCCCTCAGCCGCGTGCTGCTGAAGCAAGTGCACGCCGCATTCGGCGGAAAACTGGAAGCGATTATCGTCGGCGGAGCGTTCACGGAGCCTCAAACGCTGCAGTTTTTCTACGACCTCGGCCTGCCCGTGGCCAACGGCTACGGGCTGACCGAGGCGGGCACGGCTGTAACCGTAAACGACCTGCATCCCTTTCGCGCCGACACCGTAGGCAAGCCACTCCCTGGCATGGAAGTGCGCATCCTGAATCCAGACGCCGACGGCATCGGCCAGGTCAGCGTACGCAGCAAAACGGTCATGGCCGGCTACCTGAATGAGCCCGAGCTCACCGCGCAAACCATAGTCGACGGCTGGCTGATGACCGGAGACATGGGCCGTTTTAATTCCACCGGTCACTTGCAGCTTTTCGGACGCAAGAAAAATATGATCGTCACTGAAGAGGGCAAAAATGTTTACGCCGAAGACGTGGAGCAGGCCTTCGAAGGGTTGGCGGTGAAGGAATATTGTGTTTTTGCGGCCAACTATATCTGGCCCAGCCGCTCCATGGTTGGCGAACAACTTGTCCTCGTAATTCATCTCGAGCACGGCCAGCAATTCACCGAAGAACTGCGCAAGGAAATCGTCGCGCGCAACAACCGCCTGATCAATTACAAGCGCGTGCACGGCATTGTGCTCTACAATGACGACTTTCCTTTGACCGCGTCACTGAAAATCATTCGTGTAGCCTTGGCGGAGCGGGTGGGGAAGCTCGATCGCGAACAGGCAATCCTGCCCGTGTAGCGAAAGAGTGTTTCCCGCGAAACAGGGTAAAATTTCGACGTCGGAAACCTTGTGAACGAAAAATTTATTGCCATCGTCAATCCCGCGGCAGGCGGCGGGCGCGCCGCGAAACTTGCCGGAAGCGAACTCGCCCGCCTGAGGGAGCGCGGGCTGCGCATTGACGTGATTGCTTCGACCGGTCCTGGCCACGCGTCGGAGCTCGCGCGCGAGGCTTACGATCAGGGATACCGCCGATTCCTGGCCGTCGGTGGGGACGGCACCGCACACGAAATTATCAATGGCGTTTTTTCGCCGCGCCGCGCTGTGGAGCGCATCGAGCTGGGCTTTCTTCCGCTCGGCACGGGAAATTCTTTCCTGCGCGATTTCACCGATGACGGTGCGCAATCTGCCATCGATGCATTAGAAAGCGGACGCAAGCGGCGCGTCGATCTCCTGCGCCTCCACCATTCCACCGGCACGGTTTATGCCTTCAATCTGCTCAGTATGGGATTTACCGCGGATGTTGGCGCGATTACCAACCGCGTCTTCAAGCCCTTCGGCCATCTCGGCTACCTTCTAGGGGTGTTCGTCAAGGTGGTGCAGTTGAATCGCCGCGCCTTCAAAATGCGTTGTGATGACGACAAGGATTGGGACGGGCGCCGCTGCCTGTTCCTGACTTTCAACAACAGCAAATACACCGGCGGGACCATGATGATCGCGCCCCAGGCCGATCCCAGCGATGCACTGATCGAATATGTGCGCTGGGGTCCCATCGGACGGCTGGGATTGATCCGCATGCTGCCGCAGCTGTACGACGGCACGCACATCGAGCATCCTTTGGCGTCGCGTCGCAGCGTGAAACGCGTGGAATTTGATCTGGACGGGCCCGTCGACGTGATGATCGACGGCGAAATCATCACCGTGCAGTGCCAGATTCTGGAAATCCTGCCGGGCGCGATGGACGTTTATATATGAAGCGCTTCTGGGAAGCGATTCGTAGCATTGGCCTGTGGATCGCCAGCTGGCTGCATTTCCTGATCGTTGTGCCGGTGCTGATCGCGCTCGCGGCGCTACTCGATCCCCGTAAACACGACTGGCTGCAGCGCGGCTTGTGCCACAGAATCGCGTTTTTTTCCGGCGCAAAAATAGTGGCGCAAAAATCGCCAGGGTTCGATGGCGCGCGCACGTCCATCTTCATGGTGAATCACGTCAACCTGCTCGATCCCTTCATGCTGTACTGCGCCATCCCGCAACTGGTGCGCGGCTGGGAACTGGAATCCCACTTCAAGATTCCGATTTATGGCTGGCTGATGAAGCGCTTCGGCAACGTGCCGGTGCCCAATGTGCGCAGCCCGAAGGACCTGAAGCGTTTGTGGAGGCTGACCCAAGCGGCCATCGACAGCGGCGTCAGCCTGATCATTTTTCCGGAAGCCAAGCGCACAAGAGACGGCCACCTGAACGAATTCGAAGACGGCGGCTTCCGCCTGGCGCAGCAGCTGGGTGTGCCCATCGTTCCCGTCAGCCTAGTCGGATCGTTTCATCACCTGCGCACCGAAGATTGGATCCTGCGCCCCACCACTATCACCGTAGTCCTCCACGACACCATCGAAACTAAAGGCCTGCGTAAGGAAGACGTCCCTGCACTGAAGCAGCGCGTCAAGCAATCCATCGAAGCGCCAGTCGAAGCGTGGCTGAACGCGTCGGCAAATGGCACAGAAGCAGCCGCGCCGGAAACTGTGGTGGAAGATTAGTTCCAGCATCTCAAGCCCCGGCCGATTTTCCTACTCCAAAGGGGTTATCCTCACGGTGATGATCTAGGCGCTGGCCTTCAGGTTCGGCAGGATGCGGCCGGCTTTGGTTTCCTGCCACGTGTAGAAAATGCGGTGGATCACTGTGATCGTGGAGATGATCGCGATCACCCAGAGTACCGGGGCCATGCGGTTGAACAGGCCGCCGATGATGAGCAGCACCAGCCGCTCCGGCCGCTCCATGAAGCCGACTTTGCACAAGGGAATGAGAGATTCGGCACGTGCCCGCGCATAGCTCACCATCACGGATCCGGCCGTCGCCACCGCCGAAAGCACGACGTACGGCGTGCGCCCGCTCACGGAATAATACACCAGTAAGCCCATGTACAGCGCCATGTCCGCGTAGCGATCCAGCGTCGAATCGTAAAACGCGCCGAACGCCGTGACGCGATTCTGCCGCCGCGCCACTTGACCATCCAGCATGTCCAGAAAACCAGCGATGAAAACGATGATCGCGCCGGTACGGAAATTTCCCACGGCAAAGCTGGCGGCGGCCGCGAAATTCACCACCAACCCCAAAAACGTTAGCAGGTTTGGATTGATCCCCGTCGCGGCGAGCGCCCACACAATTCGGTCAATCGCCCATTTCGCACCGGTGCCTATTGCGCCTGTGAATGTTCCCATTGTTTATGCCGATCAGTGATAATACTGCATGCCCGCCACAGGGACCAAATCGCCGCACGGGTTTTCGGGATGCGCGCTTGACGCTGGAGCCAACTGACCGTAGATTGCTCACTACATGAAAGAACCCACGAAACCTCACGAACCAGCACGCAGACAGTTTCTGCTGCAAGCCACTGGCGCAGCCGGAGCGGCGTGGTTCACCGCGCAATGGCCCGCGATTGCGGCCGCGGCCCAGCACGCTCACCAGGCCGCCAGCGCCAAAACGCCGGCGAAATTCGAAGTGTTGAGCGCTGAGCAGGCCAGGGAAGTGGAAGCCATCGCCTCCCAGATCATTCCCACGGACGATTTGCCCGGAGCGAAAGAGGCCGGGGTCGTCTATTTTATCGACCACGGGTTGAAAACCTTCGCCAGCGATTCCGTGCCCGTCTACGAAAAGGGCCTCGCGCATTTGAATCAGCTCACCACTACGAAATATCCCGGAACAAAAAGTTTCGCCGACGCCTCGGCAGAACAGCAAGAAGCGCTGCTTATCGAACTGACAACCGAGAACGGGGCCGAAGGACACCGCAGACTCGGACCGGAAGAGTCCAGTGATTTTTTTGAAACGATCCGGATGCACGTCATATTTGGATTCCTGGCCGATCCCTCCGCCGGCGGAAATCGCGATTACGCGGGCTGGAAAGTGGCCGGGCGCGATTCCGCTTACATGTTTTCCCCACCCTTCGGTTTCTACGATAAAAACTACCCGGGCTGGCTGGCGGCAAAAGCGGAGGCGGAAAAGAAATGAACCGGCCCAAGGCAGTTTACAAGCCGTTCGACGAAGTCGATTTCGTGATCGTTGGCTCCGGCGCAGCGGGAGGCGTTCTTGCCAAGGAGCTTTCCACCAACGGATTTCGCGTGGTGGTTCTCGAGCAAGGCCCGTACATCAAGCCGGAAGAGTTTTCGCATAACGAAATCGAAGTCTTCGCGCAGCACCAGCTGACCAACAAGCCGGAACTCCAGCCGGTCACGTTTCGCAAAACGCCGGAAGAGAAAGCCAGGCTGCAGCCCAGCGTGATGTACGGCCGGTGCGTTGGCGGCAGCAGTGTGCATTTCACAGCAAATTTCTGGCGGTTCCACGAAATCGACTTTATCGAACGCAGCAAGGTGGGGGAAATCCCCGGCGCGAGTTTTGCCGATTGGCCCATCCGCTATGCGGACTTGGAACCGTATTACACAAAAGTTGAATGGGAAGTGGGCGTGTCCGGTTTGGCCGGGTCTAGCCCGTTCGATCCGCCGCGGTCGAAGCCGTACCCCATGCCGCCGCTGCCCGTGAAGGGTTCTGGCGTGGTCTTTGAACGAGCGGCTTGGAAACTCGGCTATCACCCGTTTCCCGCGCCGATGGCCATTCTTTCGCAGCCGCGCGCCGGGCGCGATTCCTGCGTGAATTGCGGATTTTGTCTCGGCTTCGGCTGCGAAGTGGGCGCGAAATCCAGTTCACTTTCCGCCATGATTCCTGTCGCCGAAGCCACGGGTCGCTGCGAGATTCGACCCAATTGCTATGTGCATCGCGTGGCCATGGACAAAAACGGGCGTGCTACCGGCGTGGAATATTTCGACGCCAAGCGCAACACGCATTTGCAAAAGGCGAAAGCCGTGATTCTCTCCGCGAATGGCGCGGAAACGCCGCGGCTTCTGTTTCTTTCTGCAAACTCGCAATTTCCAAACGGCTTGGCCAATTCCAGCGGCATGGTGGGAAAAAACCTGATGCCCAACACCGCCGCGATTGCTTTCGGCGTGTTTGACGAGCCGCTCAACGATTACAAGGGCTTTGCCGTCAGCCGTGTTCTCCATGATTTTTATGAATTGGACCACGAAAAATTAGGCTTTTACGGAGGCGGAGGCATGGATGCGCGATTCGACGCCACGCCCGCTGCGTTCGCTCTTGGCAGCCTGCCGCCCGGAACCCCCAAATGGGGCAAGGAATTCAAGAAAGCCTTGCATCAAAACTTCACGCGCACGTTTGAGATTTTTTGCCACGGCACCTCGCTTCCCGTGGAGACCAACGGCTTCTCGCTCGATCCAGACATGAAAGACGCGTGGGGACTGCCCGCCCTGCGCATGACGTTCCGCGATCATCCCAATGATTTGAAAATGATGGAGTGGATGAGCGCGCGCGCCATGGAACTTCTGGACGCGGCGGGCGCGAAGACGAGATGGAGCGAACCCGTTCGCGAGCAGCAATTCGCCGTGCACCTGCTGGGTACCTGCCGTATGGGCGACGATCCGAAAACTTCGGTCATCAATTCCGATCATCGCACGCATGACGTGGCGAATCTTTTCCTGTGTGACGGCAGCAGCCTGGTCACTTCTGGCCGCGGCCAGCCGACGATGACCATCGAAGCGCTGGCGTTCCGTGCCGCGGATCGCATGACAGCAATGGCGAAGCGCGGAGAGCTGGGAAGTTAGCGGCGCCGCGCGGAATCGGATTAACAAACAACTCATCCGGAGAGAACAATGAGGATCGTTGGGGA
The DNA here is from genome assembly GCA_963795535.1 of Candidatus Acidiferrales bacterium. Taxonomy (GTDB): domain Bacteria; phylum Acidobacteriota; class Terriglobia; order Acidiferrales; family UBA7541; genus Acidiferrum. The sequence continues at coordinate 193,493 of CAWCIG010000013.1, read as the reverse complement.
AAAGAAGTGGCTGGCTGCGGTCGCGTCGATGGCCTTTGTTCTGCTGTACGTTTGCTGCGTTCGAACTGCGGCGCAAGATCAGGCTAGACCTGCGGCAGAGGCCAAGACCGCCGAGCAGCAGTTCAAGAACATCCAGGTGTTAAAAGACGTTCCCGCGGATCAATTGATTCCCACGATGCAGTTCATCGCTGCGTCACTCGGCGTCGAGTGCGAGTTTTGCCACGTCGAGCACGAAATGCAGAAGGACGACAAGAAAACAAAGGTCACCGCGCGGAAAATGATTACGATGGAACTGGCCATCAACAAAAATCATTTCGACAACGAAATCGATGTCACCTGCTACACCTGCCATCGCGGCACGCCGCATCCGGTCGGCACGCCGATTCTCTCGGCGGAAGCCACCCGGCCTGCGCCGCCGAAAAACGAAGAAGCGGCCGAGACTAAGCCGAATCTCCCCAGCGCCGATGAAATCCTGAATAAATATCTGGCCGCGGTGGGGGGAGCCGCACTCATGAAGATCAAATCCCGCGTGCAAAAAGGCAATCTAGCCGCCGGACCAATGCAAGTTCCCATCGAAGTGTATTCGGAAGCGCCCGATAAACGCGTATCCATTTCACACACGCAGGGCGGTGAAAGCGTAACCGCGTTCAACGGTGAAATCGGATGGCTCAGCATTCGTAACGGCTTTCATCGCATGACCGCGCCGGAACGCGAGGCCGCGCGCATCGACGCGGAGCTTTATTTCCCCGCGCGCGTTCGCGAACTGTATAAGGACTTCAGCGTCAAAAGCGGAGAAGAAATCAATGACCATGCCACATACATGGTGATTGCGAAAGCATCCGCGCCGAACCAGCCGTCCCTGCAGCTTTATTTCGACCAGTCCAACGGCTTGCTGCTGCGGCAAATGCGCTTCGCCCAAACTCCGCTTGGCCGCAATCCCACGCAAATTGATTATGCGGATTACAGGGATGTCGATGGAGCGAGGATTCCGTTTCAATGGACGCTCACGCGGCCGAATGGCAGCTTCACGATCAAGATCGACCAAGTGCAGCAGAATGTCCCGATCGATCAAAAGCTTTTTGTGGCGCCGAGCGAGCCTCCACCACCACCCGCAAAGTAACGCGGGCAGGCGCAAAAGTAAAAGGGCCGCGGCAAAACCGCGACCCTCGTTCTGTCTAAGTTTGGCAAACTATCCTTAGAACTTGAAGACCAGCCCGCCCGTGAAGCTTCCACGATTCAGGAAGTTCCGCACCGTCGCGTAGTAGCAGCCGAAATAGCAATATAGTTCGTTCGACGAGCTTCCATACGTCGGCAGGTAGCGAAGGTCGCCTCGCAAGCCGACATGACGGCTCAAGTAATATTTCACGCCGCCGCCAAGGCTGAAAGAAAACGCCGTGCGGTTCGGCGTGTTGCTGCCGTTCTCGTCATGCGTGAACCCGAGGCTGGCCGCCACATACGGACGAAGTTTCACTTCACTGTTGCGAAACATATACAAGCCGCCGAATTGATACTGGTCGATGATCGAATGGTACGCATTGATGTACGTACCCGTGAGCGTGTCTTGCGCGCTGTACGAGGTATTGTTGCGATTCCACATGAATTCCGGCTGGAAATTTTCCGTCAGGCTATAGTCGATGAATGTGCCAAACGCCGTCGATCCATTCACACGCAGAGAATCAATCGGAGCAGAGCCCACCGGCGATCCCGACGGGCCGTTGGTGAGAGAAATGGGATAAGACGCGCTGGTTTCATAACCCACAAACGGATCGAGTTCGAATTTTTGCTGCGCGTGAGAAGGAATGGCCGCCGCTAGGAAAACAGCAGCTGCGGCAAACCACATCGTATGAATCTTCATGGATCGAATTCTCCTTTTGGACCGCTCACTCTGGATTGCACTGCGGCCATAACTCTCAACGTCCCACGGGACCGCCCACGGTAGGACTCTCGATGAAAGCGGGCCATGCCAGGACTCAAACGGTATGGCAGCGACCTCCGCCCACGCTCTTCAATGGAAACCCAGAAATCACCCAAAAGTTTCCTTGAGTGCAGCGTTCAAGCCCAGTGCATTGGACGGCCTGGATGCAAAACTAGTTGCACGCAGATTCATCTGTAAGTTATTGAAAATACAGTGCATAATGTAGCGGGCTTGCTTTTTCGTGTGGTCCCTGGGTTGCGGCACAAGGGGGTTGCTACGGCGGCTGATCTCGCGCCGCCTAAGATTCGGTCGGGCGCATCCAACGCGGCTAGTTCACTACATCGGTTTCGACCATTTCAAGGCTTTGCCTAAAGAGGCGATTGGCTTCCCTACGCGACAACTAGCGACTGCTATGGCTTTTGATCTAGGGTGGGCACAAAATTGAGTACAGCTCGAACCCACCCTATCTCCTGAAGAGATAAGCATCGAATCAATTTTCTTTGAGCCGTTATAATGGCTTCTATGGCGGATTCCCCCATACAGCATATGCAGTGCATGGAGGTCTGGGGAAGTAGCCAGCTCACGTCCAGTGGAGTCGAACTGCCCGGTCTCGATGTCTGGGTCTATAGCAAGCCGTTTCGCCAAGCGCAGCATGGCGGCGATGTATACTACGTCTCAAGCTGCGCTTCCGGCCGCATCAGCCGCCTGCTTCTCGCCGATGTTTCCGGCCACGGCAAATCCGTCGCTTCCACGGCAGCCGACCTACGAACTCTAATGCGCCGCTTTGTGAATCGCCTCGATCAGAGAGAATTCGTCCGCCTCCTAAATGAGCAGTTCACTTCGCTCTCTCGCCAGGGTACCTTCTCCACGGCGGTCGTCACCACCTTTTTCGCGCCCAGCCGTCGGCTCACTCTTTGCAATGCTGGGCATCCTCGCCCGCTTCTCTTTCGAGCCCTTGATAGCCGTTGGTCCTTCCTCGGCCAGCAGGACAATCCCGAAAAGAAGGGACCGCTCAACATTCCTCTCGGCATCTTTCAGCTCGCTGACTACGAGCATCTCGACATTGAACTGGACCCCGGCGACTGCTTCCTGAGTTATACCGACGCGCTCATTGAATCCCGCGACGCCGATGGCGAGATGCTTGGCGAAGAAGGCTTGCTACGTATCGTCAATCTGCTCGGCGACATCCCTGCGGAGAAACTCATCGTCTCACTTCTCCAGGAAATCACGGGGCGTTTCCCCGAAAACCTCTCTGCCGACGACGTCACCCTGATGGTGGTTCGCGCTAATGGCCGCTCGCTCCACTTCAGCTTCCGCGAGAAACTTGATGCAGTCGGGCGCTTCCTAAAAGCGTGCTTTAGCTCGCTCAACCCCCGCGCTGATCGCGCACCGTTCCCCGACGCAAATCTCGCCAATATGGGAGGCGCGATCATTCCCGCGCTCGGTCGTCGATGGCGTGCCCCTCGCACACCCCAAAAGTAATTTCCCGATCGATCTGAAATGGAGGCTGTTTGTACCACCGACCTCCTGGTCCCGAACCGCAAGAGTAGAGGAACAAAATACTCTCTAAACACAAATCTCAAAGCGCATCCCCCAGACACGCAACTGGGCAGCCGTCATGCAAAAGCTACCGGACTTCGTTCCCGCATTTTCTCATCACCTCAAACCACTGATGCGCGATTGCTCCCAACCCACCTGTATACTCTTTGATCCAGATGGCGGGAGCCTGCTCGACAGCGCCGTTGAGCCGCAGCAATTCCATTCTCATCGTCTCTCCACTTTGTGCTTTCGATCTGTGGTTACGTAGCACGCTTACCTTCCCTCCAGCACAATCCCTCGTCTGGAACAGTCGTTCTTGTTGAAAGAGTGTTGTTCCCGGCTAGCACCGCAGTCTTCTATAACCCGGATCGTCCGTGACCGGCTTTGTCGGCAACCGGAAGTAAAAGTGCGCTCGGGTTTTGCCAGGCAGTGGATCCTAGCGGCAGGTTCGTTCATGTGGCCAACGTCATCTCTAGTAACGTATCGGGGATATACGATCAACCCCTAACGGAGCCCTCACTCACTCCCATCTCCAGTTCACCCTTCCCGGGTGGAACTTCCATTGGGTGGACTCGGGAGGCAAGTTCGCCTATGTACCGATCTTCCCGTCTGGGATAGAGGGGTACTCGATCAACTCCACTGCCGGGGCGCTCGCGTTGATCGCTGGATCACCCTTCCCGAGAGGAGGGAATGGTGCCGGCTTCGCCGTGGCGTTTGACCCGAGAGGCAAGTTCGCCTATGTAGTAAATTTGACCGACAGTGACATTTCGGCGGGGGCGATCGACCCAACTACCGGTGCGCTAGAGGAAGTCCTTGGATCCCCTTTCCCTGCTGGGGCAGAGCCGGACGCCATGTGCAGACAGTTGTGTCGCGTTGTCGCGTGTCACGTTGTGTCGAGGCGAGGAGAGGAGTACGATGCGCACTTAACACGACTCGCGAATGGCGCACAAAGTCGCGAAGAAGCCCGATAACTTGAATCCCCTCATCATCGAAAGTCTGTCCGAGCGTTCGCGCCAGCGTAGGCTTCAGGCTCTCGGAATTTTCTGCGGTTTCTCTGCCGCACTGTGGCTCGCGGCAGCTGAGGCGCCGACAAAATTGGTAGCCGTGGCCGTCTCTCCCTTCGTGATTTCCTTTATGATGGTGCTTGGAGCGTTCGTGTCGCGGTGGAGCTTGCCTGCATTGATCCGCGGAACTTCCGACATCGGTGCCGACCTGCGACAGGTGCCCCACCTGGTCATCTGGGGAGTGTTGGCGGGGTGTCTTTGGGCGGTTGGGAATACCTTAACTATTTTAGCGATAAGAGATATCGGCCTCAGCATTGCTTTCCCCTTGTGGAACTCTAACAGCCTGGTCGGCATTCTATGGGGTATTTTGTTCTTCAAGGAGTTGCACCGTGCGGGCTGGCTCCGTTGGGTTGGAGTTGTCGGAGGAGCGTTCGTACTTTTCGGAGGCGCGATATTGTTATCTTTAGCTTCCACGTCTCAAGCCGCTCACGGGCACGCCATGCGCGGGGTGGTGGCCGCAATAGGCGCGGGCATCGTCCTCGGTTCGATGTATATCCCCTATCGAAAGGCATACATAACTGGCATGAACCCGCTCACCTTTATTACCTTCTTCACGGTTGGTGAGTTGGCGACAATGACTGTACTGGCCGTCAGTTTCTCGGGCGGGTCAAAGGCTTTCTGGCACGAGCTCGTCGAGAGTCGGGGAGTTCTTTTCTGGCCGCTGCTGGGTGGATTCATGTGGGTGGTGGGCGACTTATTTCAGAACTACGCCGCCAAATACGTAGGGATCAGCCGCGGCATTCCTTTGTCAAACACCAATCAGCTCTGGGGATTGCTTTGGGGAATCCTGGTTTTCGGTGAATTGCACGGCCTGGCGCGTGGCGTGTATGCGCAGGTGATAGGAGGGTCGCTATTGATGGCCGCCGGTGCAGTTGCGATTGCATTCTCGTCCGCCACGGAAGGAGAGTACTCGAGTTGGAAAGAAGCGGCCCAGCGGGAGAGCGATCGTTACAACATCGAGCCCGCCTACGTAGCCGCTCGCATGGAGGGCAAGGAAACTATCGCGAACAACCATGCGCGCACCTTGATCGATTGGCTCCTAATCGGAGCGGCCACCCTAATATTCGCTGCTTTTGGTCTCATGGCCAGCATTCCCGAAATCGAAATCCACTGGGGCTGGCTCGCCGCGCTCACTTCAGCGATGCTGCTGGTCTTGGTGGCCGGAGCAGTTGCTCTTTGGCGTATCACACGGTTCAATTAGGTGCGCTCTTCGCCAGACCGAAAGGGCAATCAATCCTCTTCCAGCTCTCGGCGCCTTCGCCACGCCTTGGGTGCGTTGCTTTCATCCAACGGCGCTCACACCACGGAAGCACAAATCGACCTTAGTTAGGGGATACAAGAATGACATCTACGCCACATTTTAAAGTGACGATTAGTTATCTAGACGTTGTCACAGGGACTACAAACGCATACAAAACTTCTTTCGTCTACCAAGCGCAAAATGGATTTTTCGACCGCGTTTCGGTTTGCAACGAGTACACCTAAACAGGAACTATGTCGGAGAAAGTATGAGAGTTTGGCGCGACGAGAAGACGTTTCACGGACTTGCTTGTTCTGCTGGTGGTTGGCTCGTGCCGCAACCCACAGCGAGTCACGCTCTGCCCGAGATTCCGTAGAGCAGGTATCATCCGAGTTGTCGAGCGCATGAACAAAGACAACTGCGAACGATGCCGGGCGGTTTATCACTAGCTTTTGTGGGAAGAACGCGTGATTCAGTATTTCAGGGCGAGCAGGAACTAGACGGCAGGTTTGTTAGGGATCATTTGGCCACATTTCTCCGCCGAACCTCCTGGTGGAGTCACGCGGATCGCTGAGCGGTACGGACCCGTCATGCAGCATGCAGCGATGAAGAAGCTAACGAACCACGACCCCTTGTGTTCAATGACCCGGAAAACTCCGGGTGCAGTCTCGGCACCCGCAAGGAATGAAAAGATCACAGCAGTGAACAATAATCGACGTGGAGAAGTCTTCCAAAACAGTTTAGTGACGGTTGCATGGGGTTCGTACAAGTGACGTTTCTCATCCTCAATTCTAACCGCTTCGGCTAATTTTGCCCTTTCTTATTGAGGAAATCCATAGCGGCCTTCCGCATTGTCCCAGTGCTAAAATTTGCCTGTCCTCCTCCGCATCCACCCAATGCGCCTGAGTCCGTCCCAGTACCCATGTACGATTTCGCCGTTTTATCGAAACCTTGCCTTTCCCCCGGAACTTTCCGACCGCAACCAACGTGTTGAGGTACTTGCCACCGGCTGTGCGGTTATCGATTAATCGGCAGTTGACACAGCGAAGGCGCGGGCGTAGCGTGAACGGTGTTTCGGGATTAATGTGCCGCCCTATCCTTGGTTGCCCAAGGATCTTCGAGATGGGTGACATGCACATCATTTCAGCCCCACTCCACTCCTGATTCACCCGTAGATTTTCCCTCGGGATGCGGCCATGGAAATTAAATTCAAATCGCAAGCTTCTATCGCGTTGGAACAAGCGACGGTGTATCTTCAGCGAGCACGGCGCATATTCACGAGACTGAGAAGCGGTGCAGCTGACAAACTACAGGACGCGCGCCGCGCACCTGCGAATGATTTGGGAAAGTTACTAGCAAACTCTCTTGATGCAATCGTTGTAACGAATGATGACCAGTGTTTGGTTGACGCGAATCCGAAAGCCCTAGATTTATTCGGCGTCTCAGAATTGAACATGAGGAAGTTCACCATCGACACCTTCCTTTCGCATTGTCAAATTCTAGAAGTTCGACGGAAATGGTTCGCCATAAGACGAGACGAGAGGTACGGCAAATGCACGATTAGGCGACTGGACGGTAGCTTACGAGTCGCAGACTATCTTTTTGTAGCTAAGATTATCCCTCGCAACCATTTATACAGATTTCTGAACGTTACTACACGTAGGATTACTCAGCTAAGGTCTAGCGCAAAAATGCCCATCAGTTCCACTGGGGACTCTCAGAAAGCAATCGATGTTCTGCTGCAACCGTGACAGGCTCGAAAATCACTGCGCTTGTGCTTGGCTGGGTTGAGCATTCGGTGGTTCGATCCGATAGCCGAGGTTTCGGAGTTGCCGGATCATTTTCCAAGTGCGCCTTTGCTGGGTCGAAATCACTGCCCTTGTTTCTTGGGGCAGTTAGCCGATGGAATTTTCTACCCACCGGGCCGTTTTAGTTCTGAACGCATCGAAATTGAAGGTGACATTGGGGATCGAGAATGAGAGAGCGTACGGCGCAGGGCCACCTAATTGGTTGGATGATGGGGGAGCGATGCGGTCTTATTGTTCTTCTTTCTCTGATGGCAACCGCTTGGGTTTTTCCTTATTTATTACACGGCCAGGAAGCGGCAACCCAGCCAAAGCTGAACTCGATTCTGGATTCTTTGGAGCGAACCGGAGAGCAGAACCCAGCCCTCTCTCGGCACTACGATGTGACGCGAGAATATAAGGTATTCCGGCACAACGATCCAAACCCGATTTCGGATGTCACGGCCCAAGTCAGCTTTATTCCTCCCGACACCAAAACATTCAGGATCACCGATGCGCAGGGCAGCTCGACGGGCGAAAGGATCGTAAGCGCCGTTCTGGAGCACGAAATAGCTTCTGCCAAGGAAGGCAACCAACTCGACATCAACCGATCTAATTATGACTTCGTTTTTCTACGCGAAGAAGACTTTGGAGTGGTTCCAGAGTACGTGCTACACATCATCCCCAAGCGCAATGAAAAGGGGCTGCTCCTTGGCGACATTTGGGTGGATGCCGAGACACACCGCATCAGGCAGATCATTGGGTTTCCGCTTAAGACCCCTTTCTGGATCAAAGACCTCCACATCACCGTGCAATTCGCCGCCGTGAACGGCATGTGGATACCCTTTTCTGTGGACGCCATTGCCACGGTTCGGTTTCTGGGCGTTTACTCCCTCTCAGCTGTCGTAGCCCCAACTGCGTCTTGGACGCGTCGCTAGTGCCAGAAACTTGTCTAGAGTCCTCCGCTTTGCCAGTGTGATTGGGGGATTCGGTTCGGCAAGCTAAGGCCGATATCCGAAATGGCGCTTTGTGCCCGACGGTTGCATGGCGCCGGTACTGGCGATCACTAGTGTGGTGGCAAGGACCTCGTGGTAACGGTTCTTTGATCTCAGTCGATTGCGAGTGGCTTGGGTACTGGACAAGCGCTGCGGATTGTTCAATTTTGGACAGACACGCTTTTCGCAGGGCAATATCCTCATGCAATGAAACTCTCAAAAATCGTACCGGCGCTAATCGTCGTTATTTACGTGGCGGTCTTGATTCTCAAAAAAGGAACGATTTTTGTTCCATAAATCATCTGATCATCGCTGCCACCTTGTGTGTTCGCCAGCCGAGATATTTCTTGCCGGTCCGTCAAACATGTGACGAACGGTGTAGCTCTTCCAGCTGTCGTTGATCGCACAGCGAGGAGCCTTGTGCAAAGCATGTCTTCGCGCAGCACCCGTCCGCGTGCTTAATCGCAGATGACCATGCGATTTTCGCCGAAAGATTGCGGGCCTATCTGGAAAAGACTTACACCGTTTTATGGGTGGTACTGGATGGTCGCGCTACGGTTGCGGAAGCCATGCGACCCCGACCGGATGCGATTGTTGTAGACGTCGGTATGCCGCTATTGAATGGGCTGGATGCGGCCCGGGAAATCAAAGAGAAAGTCCCAACATTAAATTTATCTTCCTAACGATGCGAGATGACCCAAATCTGGCTGCTGCTGCTTTTGAACTTGGGACAATCGGGTCGGGTTCGTCCTAAAACACTCCGCGGGACTGGAATTGTTGAAGGCCATAGTTCAGGTCTTGCATCACAAGCCTTTTTTAACTCCCAAGCTGAGAGCTGAAGACTGGGTTGCGACGAAGGTTAGGGCGCGGCAATACTCCAAGGAGATGACCCCGCGACTAAAGAAATTATTCAGTTAGGGGCGACCTGTGAGGGAGATCGCAGATATCTTAGCCTTACGCGAAAAAACTGTGGAGTTCGACAAACACCAGATCCGGGCATTGTTCAACCTTCATAACACCGCCGACATAGTCTTATTTGCATTGAAACAAGGATTGATCTCGATCAAGCCCTAAATGTCCCGCGCTTGTCAAGCTAGGGATTCCCCGAGTTGCGTGGGGACCTGGCTACTTCTAAACAAGTTGGGAAAGAATCTGCGATATGCGATTCACTCAGCGGGTGAATCGTTAGCGCGGAACTCGCAAAGAGATGGCTCCTACCGAAAGAGAGGAGCCATTCTGTGGCCCATTCGCCTCGGAGGAAAGCAGCATGAAAGTATCAAGTTATTTCACATTTGCAGTCCTTGTATTCGGCTTGGTCTTAAGTACAAGTGCACAGCAGAACTCGACACAGGTAACCGTTTCGTCGGTCGTTACCTGTGTTTCTACAGGTGATCAGCGTCAGCACTGTCCAGCAAACACTAGCGCCGGCGTGGTCATCTTGCGCCAAAGTAGCGAAACCAATTGCCTGCTTGGTAGAAATTGGGGATATGACGCGCAGGGAGTCTGGGTGTCGGAAGGCTGTGCCGGCGAGTTCGCCACCGGCAGCACATCGCGCTCAGCCGCCGCACCTGGCGAAGCGAATGTCAACCCCGTGGACCAGAAGGCGGAGATGGCTACTGTTACAACCGGTACCAATCCCATACTGCACTACACCGGCATGTTTAATCCTTACGGAAGCATCCGTAACATTGTCAGCATTTCTGACGCTGGAGCGCAGGTGCAGGACGATGCCAGTCGCGTGGGCATCAATTTCACCACTTTCGGCCAGATCAAAGTGTTTGGTACGGCGGAGTGGGGGGTGGACCTGGTGCAGAGCGAAACCACGTTCAACGCTGGCGCCACCACGGCGTCAGGGTTCGGGGTGATCAATCAGGCGACGGAACCCGTTTTCGGTGCCCGCCTTGGTTTCATCGGCGTGGACTTCGGAGCGTTTGGACGCATCGCTTTCGGTAAACAGAACTCTACCCATTACGACATAACGGATTACACGACGGATCGCTTCAATGTCTTCGGTGGCCAGTCCACCGCAACCTATGTGGCGGGGACGGATGGCGGTCAATCCGGTACTGGACGCGCTGACCAAATCATTCTTTACCACCTGAAATTCGCCAAGATCTTCGACTTTGGCGCGCAGGGACAGTTACGCTCCGGCGCCACCTCGCAGGCCTTCAACGGCTTCGGCTTTTCGTTGCAGGCGGCGGTGCTTCCAGGGTTGAAGATTGGCGGAGCCTACAATAAGACCTACTTCAACCCGCAGTTTACGAAGGCGATATTTAACGGTAGTGGTACGGATTACTGGACCGTTGGCGCGAAAGGCGAATGGCGCAACCTAGAATGGGGCGCCGTCTGGGTGCGACAAAACAGTGGTGACATAGCGTTCGTTCCCGACCCGGCAGGGGGCCCGGAACCCATAGCCGTGGGGTTCTCCGCCAATGGAATCGAGCTCTATTCCAGACTGAAATTCGGCAAATTCGCAGCCATCTTCGGCTTTGATGACTATATACCTCGCGATCTCAGTCCCCTTATCAACTCCAACTTCAAAACCAGGTACGCCATCCTCGGTGCCGAATGGCACTTCTCGAAGTCCGGCTACGCGTTCTTCGAAACAAGCCTCGGCGACTCCGTGGATGCGCAGGGAAAGAATGTATCAGACGCCGCGGCCATCGGCTTCCGTTATGACTTTAGCTTGAACACCCCACATACCGAGTAAACTGCGCGTCCGCGCCGGGGTACGCGAAGCTGCAGTAGTTTTTCATGAAACTGTGCGCGCAGAGCCTCGCCAGTAAAATTGCGCTATAGCAATCCCAAGGTTGCGTGCAGGCAACGACGGCAAGGGGCTGGCATGTGATGCTTATACTGGTGCAATTGAGGGAGCTTCTCCGCCCATTAGAACTGTCAAGAACCCTGGAGAGACGATCACGCCGTTAAGACATCGGACGGTGACAGGGTTGCTGTGAATGGTGCAAATGCGATAGTAGTTGGTCTATCCCGAACTACTCCGTCACACGATTCTTTCATAGCTGCAGGGACTCGGAGATTCCGTGCAACTGATTTGCGTTGCCCCGCTCCCAACACAAGAACAGAAATGGAGTAGCGACTTGTCATTAATTCGCATTCTCGTAGTTGACGATTTCAAGGGTTGGCCACGGCAAGTCCGTTTGCTGCTTCAATCCCGCCCAGAATGCCAGGTCATCGCCGAAGCGTCGGATGGATCAGAAGCCGTTCAGAAGGCCGAAGAATTGAAGCCGGACTTGATTGTGCTGGACGTCGGTCTCCCGAATTTGAGTGGAATCGAAGCTGCCCGGCAGATACGACAACGCTCCCCCAACTCCGAGATTATCTTCCTAAGTCAGAACAGTGATCTCGACGTCGTCCGGGCAGCTTTGGGCACGGGCGCGTTGGGTTACGTTAGTAAGACAGATGCCGGGCGCGAACTACTGCCTGCCATGGATGCGGTTCTTCGGGGTAAGCAATTCGTCAGTAGCAGCTTGAAAGGCTATGAGTTCACAGACACCGCAGGAGAGAAACTTCCTCACCGCCATGAGGTTCAATTCTATTCCGAGGACGAGTTTCTTCTTGACACCTTTGCTCGATTCATCGCCGTAGCCCTCAAGTCTGGACGCGCGGCTATCGTCTTCATTACCGAGTTGCACCGGGACGGTCTCGTTTCGAGATTGAAGGCACAAGGTTTAGATGTTGATGCCGCCACCAAACAGGGGACTTACATTCAGTTGGATATGAACCAAACGTTCTCGACATTTACGGTCGATGATATGCCTGACTCGACTCGATTTTTTTCAGTTGTAGGTGGTCTTATTGAGGCAGCAGCCAAAGCGGCGAGGCAACAGAATCACGCTGTTGTGGTGTGTGGAGAAGGTACTTCTGTCTTGTGGGCGGAAGGTAAGGCGGACGCCGCGATTCGGGTTGAACAACTCTGGGACGAGCTAGGCAACACCTTTGGGGTGGATATCCTCTGTGGGTACGCTTTGAGCAGCTTTCACGGCGAGAAAGACGAGCACGTTTTCCAGAGCATCTGTACGGGACACTCAGCCGTTTATTCTCAGTGAGAAGTAGACTCAATTCTAGGTTAACCTGCCGCGGCAGCCTCTCCCTTTGCGAGTTGGCGCAGCGGATCAATCGATAAGACACGCGCGGAAAAGCCCATACTGACCAATCAGTAGGTCTAATTCCTATGAGACCGATTTTCTCACCGGACCGCAAGAAAATGGCCGTCTGTTGGGATCGAGGAGACACTCAAGGTGTCTCAATTATTTCGCTAGAACCGCATTCCGAAACGTTGTTGTTGTCTGGTGTCAAGCTTCCGATAGGCTGGTCACCGGACGGGAAATATGTGTACGCGATCCCATGGGAACCAGTAGTGGCACGAGAAATTATAAGAGTTCAGGTCGGAGCTCCAAACGAGGTCACCTCGGCCGCGCGTCTACCCGGCGAGATTGCTGACTTTGACGGTGCCAGCGTGAGTCCTGACGGAAAAGCGATTGTCGTCACTATTGGTGAAGAGAAGTCCGACGTGTGGTGATGGAAAACTTTGATCCATCACCGCGATAGGTCAATCCAAATGACTAGAAATCAATCACGCCCTCATTATTAAGACTAAGCGTCACGTGTTCGACAGCTGAGAGGTCGGCTTCTCGGTGAGTCCGGAAATCAAGTGGCACATAGTACCTGGTCGGTCAGGCTCATGCGCTGACGGATGCTAAAATCAGCCGTGCTTCCCCGCATCCATCCGATGCGCCTCCGCATCGCCAAGCCGTCGAGTCTTCAGGTCAGTGGGTAAAGAATTCAGTTTCTCGGTGCTGCAGTTGTGCCGGACGGCTAGCCGCAATCTCTCACAGCTTGGCAGAAGAGGAATGAATGTTGTTGGAATCGGAAGTTGTGAGATAGTTTCGCGAGCTGAGGTTGTTTAGCTGATTCGTTTTCCCTTGGCATGAGAGTTTTTTCTCTCTCTGAGGCTGTTTCGGGGCACAGCTTACCATCCGGGACATAAGCGAGAAAAAAGTTGTTCGGGGTCGTTGTTTTTCAATACTTTACCGGGACGGCGCACAACTTTTCATGGATTTGCCGGAACAGCGCGACGTAGGGGTACCCACCCGCCAGCGAAATCCACACCTTGCGCACCGTAATGCGAATCAGTGCGCCGATCTTTAGCAACTTGAGCCGAATGGTGGCGCATTGGGCCTTGGCCAACTCCGTGCCCTCCAGTCCCAGGCGCCGCAGCATCTGCAACAACACGTAAGCGATCGAAGAGAAGTACAGCCGCAGTTGATTACTGCGCAGATAGTGCGTGCTGGTGCGGTCACTGAACAGCATCAGTTGTTCACCGAGTAGCCAGGCCCCATTGCTGGGACCCGGCCCTCTCAGAACCGGACGTGAGACTTTCGCCTCATCCGGCTCAAGCCCTTCCAATGCCTCTTTCAAGGAGACGCGGTTTCGATACGGAAAAATGTTGGCGGTGAACCCTGTCGTGGCACTCTGGATGGAGCAGGACGCGGTTTTCTGCAGCCGTGGAACCACCCATCACACGAGGGATGCAATAGTGAATGCGCCAGCCCGTGATCCGGGTGATTTTGGTGTTGCATACGGGGCAGATCCCGCGTTGGAACTTCCAGAGAAAGCGAAGAGTCCGCGTACCCCGAAACGATCCCGCCATATAGTCCCCTTCGCGTTTCTCGAAGTAAGTCTCATGGGCCGGATCATAGGGATTAGCGTTGCTCTTGATCTTGACGTGCCTTTGAATGGGCGTGCTGCTGGCGAGCAGTAATCTCACTTTGTGTGGATTACCCTCGTCGTCACACCACTCCCCGAAGAAGGCCCAGTTTCTACCTCCACTCTGCTCAAAGTATTTCCGTTTGAGCCAGCTGGGAGATTTTTTCGGGTGTCTTCGCCGGGCCCATTGCCATAGACGAATGAAGATAGCGTTGTCTACGCGTGAAAAGATGCGTTTACTCACTACGTGCCGATGATAGTTGGACCAACCTCGTATTTTGGGGTTGAGCCAATGGATCAAGTCGGCGGCGGACATGCCCAACGCGGCTTTGATGTGTTCGCGAATGCTATCCAGAAAAGTCTTAATGTTCTTTCTGGAAGGCTTGATGAGCAATTTCCCATTGGGATACTTGCGCACCGTTTGTCCGAGAAAATCAAAGCCTTTCTCCACATGCGTGATGACTGTCTTCGCAGGAGAGAGCTCCAGCCCTCGTTCGTGCAGAAATTGCTCGACGAGGGGCTTGATTTCTCCTTCCAGTAGTTCTTCCGTTCTACCGGTGATGACAAAATCGTCGGCATAACGGATGAGATTCACAGCGGGATATTTACCTCCGAGAGACGGGAGCTGTTTCTTTGTCGGGAACTTTTCCCGCAAGAGTTGCTCCAGCCCATCCAACGCACAATTCGAGAGCGCTGGGGAAATAATTCCGCCTTGCGGGGTCCCATCCGTCGTTTCGTGAAGGACGTGTTTTTCCATATATCCGGCTTTCAACCACTTTCGGAGAATGACTCGGTCCATGGGGACATGAGCCAAAAGCCAATCGTGTGAAATTCGGTCGAAACAGGACTTGATGTCACCCTCTAGAATCCACTGCGTGTTCGGTGCGTGAGACAGCGTATTGAAACACTGTTCGATCGCATCGGCACAGGACCGCTGCTGACGAAACCCATAGGAGTTATGGTCAGCAGTAGTTTCCAGCACGGGATCGAGCGCCAGTAGATGCAGTGCCTGGTGGCTTCGATCTTTCATGGTGGGAATTCCCAGAGGGCGCATCGTTTTCTTGTCCGATTTCAATATGTAAACACGTCGGAGAGGCTGAGGTTGATAGCCTCTGCGCCGAAATGCATGTACTGCCTGTATCTTCTTTTCTGGTGTGTCCCAAATTTCTTGGTCCACACCCGGGGTTTTCTTGCCATCGTTTTCCGTCACTCGTCGAACGGCGAGAACTTCGCCGCTATACGAGTGAGTCAGCAGCCGTTGCAAGGCTCGCACCTTGCCCCATCGGCCGACCTTCGTTGCCTGCGCGATACGCACTTGGAGTCGGCGAACGTTACGGTGGATGGCCTGCCAGTCAATGGCATACCATTCCGCTGCTTCGCTTGAGACTGCACCAACGGCTGTCGCCATCGTCATCTGCTTTGTCTCATTTGCCGATTTGCCTCGTTCTCTCGCGTGAAGCACCTCAGGGAAGTGGGCCCGCTTTCGCGTCCGGTGATGTGGTCGATGCGACTGACGCAACCGGTATCTACTCCATTACAGAGCAGCCTTCGCTTTCTCCCTGACTGCTGTCCGCACCACCGTCAGTCCATCTTGCGATGTACTGCCCCCTTGTTACAGGGGAGCGGTATGGATTTATCCTGTTCCACTGGAATGACACGATAGTTTAGGCCCACTCTGTACGCCGGCAGTGTTTGTTACCCATGACGGCGGAATCAAAAGCCGCCGCACTCACTGCAAGAAGAGCCGCGCAGCATATTAGGCTCCTTAAATCTAACGACGCTTACGAGTGTTTGTGTATTCTGGCCATGCTACCAGAGCCTAGCCCCATCTCCGCACTATGCTTGCAGATACACCGTCTCCTCACGGTTCTGGTGCCACTCTCGCGAGTGTGGGTACATTGTCCGAGGGCTTCGAACGGTCTGTTGCCTCGCCGCTCCAACCTCATAGGCTACGTGCAATGGGATGCACGGTTTGATCGATTCCTCCTTTGTCAAACAATCATGTCCAGCAGCTTTCCAGGTCGCAGCTTGATGCGATTCTCCATGTCTCCTCTCCCACAGTAGTGCTCTTCATACAGCGCTTGCGCCGGCCATGGTTCTGCACTCAGAGAGGTCACCACAAATCGCGGGTTCTCTCCTTTTTCCAGATGCTCGGCCTTGGCCACCACCCGTCGCGCACAGCTCCAGCTCTCCCGCGTCTGGTAGACGAACTCTTTAAATAGCCGGGCGGCGCGTCCCGTCTCTTGGTAGCGTGCTTTGGCTTCCTCCATCTCCTTGGCGATCTCGGCCTTCAGACGCTCGTTTTTCGCCAGCCCCAGCAAGTACTCTGCGCGGTTCGCTTCACACCAAGCCATCAGCTCCTCACGGCAAAATCCAGAATCCCCGCGCACCACGATGCGCACCTGGGGCCACGCGGAACGAATCTGTGCCACGATGCGCTGCAACTCCTCTACACTTCCTGCCGACGCATCGATGTTTGAGGAGCGCAACCGCGCGCACAGGAGGAACTCCCCGCAGAAGATGTACAACGGTAGGTAGCAATAGTGTCCGTAGTAGCCATGGAAGAAACGCCCTTCCTGCTTCCCGTGCAGCGGATCGTCAGTCGCGTCCAGGTCCAAGATGATTTCTTTCGGCTCCTCTCCATGAGCTTGCAGAAAGGCCTCTACCAGTAGGCGGTCCACGGCTCCATGATCCAGCACGATCTTTTTGTAGCGCTCCTTCCGACTGGCCGTCTCTTTGGTCAGTTCCAGCCGATTCAGGGTGCTCTTTCCGGCTAAGACTTGCCTGCTGGGATCTGCCTTCTCCACCAGTACCGCTAGCAAGGGATCGTTCCGCAACTCCTCGTGATCGTTCAGATCTTCGTATCCCAAGGCCAGACCATAGACTCGCTGAGCCACCATCTCCGCCACTTGGTGTTCGATCAGATCGGGATTCCGATAATCGGTGAAGCAGGCAGCAAACCGGTGGAGGATCCCGACCCGCTTCTCGACCTCTCGCAGGAGCAAACCACCGCCATCGCTGGTGATCGCTCCACCGTCGAACTGCGCCCGAATCTCGCGTCGCTTTTGGGGATGAAATCCGAAGATAAACTGGTTACACTCTGCAGTCATAAGGCTGTTGCTCCTTCTTGGCAGAATTTCTTCCTGACAAAAGAGTTATGCCATGAAGCCACAGCCTTTTTCTATTTAATATGAGAAATTGCGGCTAGGCCGACTTCAGCTTTGGCCTTAGTACTTGGAGGTCAGCTCGAACCTCGATATTTCCTGGCCCATGGTCTCCTTGGCTAGAAACCCCCATTTGGCAAGCGCGAGACTCCATCTTGACCACACCGCATATTCCAATTCTGTTTACACTTTGCAATCTGCTGTACAGTCACCAATACAGTCACTAGACGAAGGCAGGAGGTTACGACACATATGAACAGCCTGTTTAAGTACCCGTTTCTTGTATTCGCTCTCTCGTTCATTCTCATGTGGCTCGCGGCGCGAATTGGGTCCCTCTTTCGCAGAAGGGGGAACAACCTGGAAGAGGACGCATACCAGGATTTCGATCTAGTGGTAGCCGCCACCCTAACGTTGCTCGGCCTCATAATCGGATTCAGCTTTTCGATGGCCAGCAGCCGCTACGATCAGCGCAAAAACTACGAGGAAGCAGAGGCCAACGCAATTGGCACAGAATATGTCCGAGCAGACTTGCTGCCTGCTAGCGATAGGGCGAATGTGCGTGCACTGCTGAGGAACTATCTCGATCAGCGTGTTTTGTTCTATGAAACTCGCGACGAGAGTGCACTTCGAAAGATTGATGCCGATACAGCTCAACTGCAGACTGAGATGTGGTCCGCCGTCTATGCCCCGGCTGGGGCGCAACCGACACCTCTTCTTGCCCTGGCCGTTTCAGGCATGAACGATGTGTTGAACTCGCAGGGATACACTCAGGCCGCATGGTGGTACCGAATCCCGAGTGCGGCATGGTGTCTAATGATGGCAATCGCCCTCATCTCCAACCTGTTGGTTGGCTTTGATTCGCACCGCACTAAACAGGAAGCTGTCCGGACTTTGCTTCTACCCTTGGTTCTATCCATTGCATTCTTAGCCATAGCGGACATAGATAGTCCACGCCGGGGTGTCATTCGTGTGATCCCGCAAAACTTAATCACTCTCGCTCAGTCCCTGAGTGGGCACTAATCGGAATCCCCAACTTATTTGGTTGGCTGGCTAAAGATCAAGAATCCGAAGTATTCACAAGCTGTCGGTAGGCCGACTTGTTTCAAGCGAGAACGGTCAAAAGTAATCCGCCTGCGTCATTCCCGACTTCGCTGACGCTGGTTCTAGTTAGGAACGCTATGCCGTTTCTTTACCTCGCTATACAGCTTGTGTGCGTTATCCACTGCAAGGCTTATTTGCTTTTCATCGACCGCCTCGTGTCTTTGTCCTACTGCTGCGGCGAGTAAGATTGCTGCTGCAAGGAATACCTGTTCTTTTTCTTCCATTGTTGCCTTCCTCTTTTTGCGATTAAGTCCGCGAATCTTGGGTACAGTACCATTCTGCGGAGATTTGCGCCCGTGATCTGGAAGGATGCACGAGTTGATGACGAAGGCGAAATCCTAACTCGGAAGAGATTGTGCCTAAAGGCTTTCGGACGTTTTAAAGGTTTGCACACTTTTCGGTTTTCGCGACTCAAATTAACTAGCACCGCACATCCGAAAGGAGGTGAGTTCCTGAGACTTGCCTCCCCCCTCCTGCGAGACGATTCAGGGGTATAGCCGTTGCTCCTACCTCTTCCCGCAACAAATCCTAAAGCGGGGATTCCCACGACCGAGGAAAGAAAATTCGCAATCCTGTTTGCAGCAACACTGTTGTGCGCCCGAAAGCTGGCCGAACTGGATTCGTATAAGGCGAGTCCGGCAGAATCTATGCTGTGAATACGGCAATCGAGAAAGCGAAGTTTATTTTGGAAAGGATTGACGAAAAATGGCCTGTGCGGTGAAGAAGCCCCGGCAACCGTGTCTGTCAATCTGCGCGCTGGATTGGGTACAAGAGAGCAGACAACCAGAACGGTGGAGGGTGTCGTTGCTAATAAACGTGTCCGTATTGCAGTTGATTCTTAGCGGCAAGCCGCGCAGCCTTCCCGACGTGCCTTTAAGCCGTCAGACAGTCTCGATTCGAGAAGATACATCGAATGGAAACCCAGCCGAGACTATCATGCAATCATCTTCGTACTGGGATCCGGACACCCATATCGGCGCGTGTCAACGACTTTGAGACAGAGTGAGTTTTTCATGCATTGGGTTTTTCACAAAGAAATTTCGCGCCAGGATCGCTTAGGAACGACGATCGCCAACTCGGTTGACCCACAGTATCCCGACTTTGGTTTTCCTCAGACGCATTTCGCTTTTCCAAAGTAGATTGCTGTTGGCAACTGGCCGGCTTGTTAATCCAGACTTCGCTGGGAAGAGCCGGTGGTTTGGGAGTGCTTCGTACGAAGCGCTCCGGGTGACGTTGGTAAGCAACATCGAGCACATCCTGGCGCTGCCGCAAGACGTTTTCCGCTTGGCCATAGTGAACCGTCGCTGGCGTCAACAAGCCTATGCCGGAGTGACGGTGCTCTTGGTTGTACCACCGAAAAAAACTCTGAGAGAAAGCACGACTGTCCTGGAGGCACCCAAAGCGGTCCGGGAACTCCGGCCGATACTTCATGGTTCGGAATTGGCTCTCGGAGTAAGGATTGTCGTCCGAGACGTGTGGCCGACTATGCGTTTTCGTGACCCCCAGATCGGCGAGTAGAAGAGCTACCGGCTTGGACCTCATCGAGGTGCCACGATCCGCATGGAGCGTAAGTTGATCCGGGCTCGGATTTGTTGTTTCTTGCAGCTCTCCTCGATCAATCGCTTGGCCAGCTCGGCGCTTTCGCGATAAGTGACCATCCAACCGGTGACGTAACGGCTGAAAACATCGAGGATCACGTACAAGTAGAAATACGTCCATTTCGCAGGGCCGAGTAGCTTGGTTATATCCCAGCTCCAAAGTTGATTCGGAGCCGTGGCCAGGAGCTCAGGCTTCTGGTAGGGCGGATGCGTCAACTGGTCGCGGCGCTCGCGCACCTCGCCATGCTCGTCGAGCAAGCGATACATGGTGCGAATAGAGCAGTGATACTCGCCTTCATCGAGCAACGTCGCATAAACAGCAGCTGGAGAACGATCCTGGAAACGTTCTTCGTGTAGTCGAGCCAGAACCGCTTCCCGTTCTGCCGGGCGGAGTGCGCGTGCCGGCGAAGGCCGCGACGCGCTCACCCCCGGAAAAGAAGTCTTACGGACATCTCGATAGTAAGATGCGCGAGGCATACACAGAGCTTGGCAAGCAGCGCTGGTGCCGACGTCGTTCGCTAGCTCGGCGACCGCAACCATCAGGATTTCTCCTCCGGGTCCTGCTCCGGAATCGGATGACCCAACAGCGCAGCCACTTTTTTTTGGACGTCGATGATGATGTGCGCCTTACGCAGATCTTCGGTCAAGCGGGCATTTTGTCGGCGAAGTTTCTGGACTTCTTCTTCCATCGGGTTGCGCTTGGACTTCGGCCCGCGTTTCTGTGGGGTCAGAGCCTCGAGGATTCCCTGGGCCCGCTCTCGTCGCCAGTAGGTCAGCAGAGACGAATACAGACCTTCGCGGCGGAGAAGGGTGCCAAGGCCACCTCGCGTCGTCGCAACGACTTCGGCTTCATGTAAGATGCGTTGTTTGTACTCAGCTGTGTAGGTCCGCCGCTTCGGTTTGGCAACTACTTCGGGATCCGGCCGCAAAGCCGGCCCCAGATCGCCGCCCGCTTTGGCTGCCGCTGTCGAGTAGGCACGGCGGGTTGCCCCGCCGCGCCTCTCACAGAACCGGACTTGCGGGCCTCGCATCCGGCTCTTTGGATTGTTGACTCAAAACGCCAGACAAAGCTGGTCAGAGACTTCTGCTGGAGGATTCGCAATGCACCAGAGGTCATAGGATGGAGTCCACTGGGTAGCGAACCACGTATTCGAGTACGCCACATTGATCCCCTTGCGGTTACTGCGATGCCAGATGCCCCGCCGACTGTAGGCGGTGCCGGCAGCTTGTCGAGGGTTAGCTCCCCGTCGCAGGAGATGACGGTACAGAAAACGCGCCCGTTTCTTTTGGTGAATGATGATGGCCCGCAGCCTGCGCTGCAGGTGTGCATCGTGCCTCTGGAATTCGGACGCTCCTTCTTCAGTGCAGATTCGAAAGTGCCCGACCCATCCTCGGAAATATTCGTTTATTTTCTCAAAGCAATTACGTAACGATTGCCCCCACGATCGCGGTGTTAACTCCCGGATCTTGACGAGCAGTTTCGCTTTGGTCTTGGCCGATAGCAGGACCGCAACCCGATTGTTGCTTTGGAGCTTAAAACGAAAACCCAGGAAGTGGACCTTTCCCGGTGTGGTGACGGAGCTTTTCTCCTCGTTGATCTGAAGCCGTAACTTCGTCTCCAAAAATCGCCGAGTCGATTCCATCACCCTCCGCCCAGCTCGCCGACTACGGACGAAAATATTACAATCGTCGGCGTAGCGTACGAACCGGAGACCACGACGCCCCAACTCCCAATCCCATTCGTCCAAGACGATGTTGGATAGCAGCGGGGAAAGCGGTCCGCCTTGCGGCGTTCCTTGTATCGTGGCTACTTTTGTACCATCTGGCATAACCACTTTTGCTGTCAGCATTCGTTTCACCAAGTCCAGAATGCGCGAGTCGCGCACCTGCTGTCTCAATCGTTCGAGCAGGCGTTGATGATGAACCCGATCGAAAAATTTCGATAAATCAAGGTCCACCAAGACTCGGTATCCTGCCTTGAGGTGTTCTTTTGCTTCAGCAATTGCGGTAGGAGCGCCCCGGTTCGGACGAAATCCGTGACTGCTTGCGTGGAAGGTTGGTTCAAAGATCGGCTCCAGTATTTGCAGCACGGCCTGTTGAACCCAACGATCCATCACATTCGGAATTCCCAGACCTCTCTGCCCGCCTCCTGGCTTTTCAATCCATACCCGCCGGATGTCTCCCGGTTGATATGTGCCCTGAAGGAGTGCAGTTTGTAGTTTGGGCAGTAGACTCGGGGCCTGTTCGACCACCTCTTCTACTGTTTGATCGTCTACGCCAGGTGCTCCTTTGTTTCGTGATACGTTCAGCAGCGCCTGCGCTAAATTATGTGCCGACGCTACCGACTCCATCGCCCGCTCGCTATCCGCGGCGGCCTTGGAAGTGGCCGGATCTTTGCGGTTGTTGACCTTCGCCGTATGCAGCAGGTGTCGTTTCCCTCGGGATTCGTCCTGAGTTCCGCGGTCCCTGCCCCCTGTCGGGCTGTCGGCGAATGCGAGGGCCAGTTGCCGTGATCCTGCGCTTTTCAATCCATCTCCCCCTTTGCTCCACTGACTTTCGCCAGCTTCACCGCTCGTATGAGGAGATCCGACTTCTCCGCAAGCATCAGGTCGTCGTCGTTTCCTTCTCCGACCCTACCGCCAAGGCGGACTTGCGGAGCTCTCTTGAAGTAAGAATGACCAATGTCCTGCCGCCGCCTTCCCCAATACTGTTCTGATTGTGGTTGGATATCGGGCGTCGCATTGGTGCGCACGCTTGCCTCGATCAGACCAGCCTTACGGGGATTCACTTGCGTTAGGTGCTGCAGTTTGTCTCCGGCTTCCTTTCCACGCGCCCTCACGGGAACATCCCTTTCACATTTAACACGCAGTTGCCTTTGACTCACAGTTGCCTCCAACAGGCTCTGTAAGGGACTTGCACCCTCAATCGATCACTCATGTTCAACGTACGCACTCCGCTGCGGCTCGCCAGGAGGCGAGCCTCCGCTCCGTTCCGCGGCAGCCAAACCCCCAGGGGAAAGAGCAACACCAAGAGAATTCCCGATCATCTCTGATCTCTTCTTTCTCGCCCTTCTGCTCATTAATTAAGAGTACTAAACCTGTCTCAGAGATGTTGGCACGGAGGGTATTCCGAAATCCCTGCCTGCTCCAGTGCTGCAACTGATTGAATCTAGAGAATGAAAAATCTGGCGTTCCGGGGGTTCCGAAAGCAGTTGTTAAGGGAACTTTAAGCCGCCTGTTGTAACATGAGTTGGTAAGTTGCGACAGAAACGAGTGGAAGTTGAGCACCCAGATCATCCGTCCTCCACTAGCAATAAATTCGGGGAGGAACAAAAATGCGAAAGAATGCGATGGCTGGCTTGGCACTCGCGGTGGTGCTGAGCTTGTCGCTGGCGGCCTGCCAAGATACAAAAGCGCGACAAGAGAATGAACAGTTGAAGGCGCACCTGTCGGAGCTGGAGAAAGACAATGGTGACCTGCAGAATCGTATTGATGCTCTAACGCAGGAGAACGCCGACCTGAAACAGGAGAACGAACGACTCAAAGCGAAGAAAGCTAAAGCGAAGAAAACTGTGAGACATAAACATCGAAGCAGTTCCAATGTTAGCAATCAGAATTGATGGGGAAGATACGCAAAGTCACCACGATGACAAGGAAGATAAACAAGTCACACGGAGCAATCGCCGGTAAAGGGACTTGCTCCCAACCCGTTGAGACGTCCGTTGATTTCGATTAGGGCATTGTCACCCATTTCCTTGTCCTTGCGCGTCGACTCTGACAGTCGGGCGTATCATGGATTTGAATAGCGGAAACGCCGAAACGCCACAAACTCCTCCAACTTCTCCCTTATAACCGCATGCTTCAGAGTTTGCTTTGTAAATTCGCGCTTAGATCGACAAATCCAGCATTAAGGCGATCGTGTTATATCTCAGATTACGGTTGAATCGTCTGGCGGCATAAGTGTTTCTGGCCATGGGGCGACCTTTGGAGTGTCCGGATGTCGATCGAGGCCCTTAGTTTCAACTCCTGACGCCAACTCTTCTACAGATTTCAGTCTCCAGCTGGTGACAGCACCATCGAAGATTTTGTGGAACGTAATGCGGACTGGGCGGTCGGGAACTTCGTTGCCCTTGCGAACCGTTTCCGCATTGACATCCAAATACGCCACGCCTTTGCTTTCAGAAATGAAGTCGACCGGGAAAGGTTGTTTGAGTCCCTTCGGGTTGCTGGTGTACCCGTACTCGGCGAGAAAATCTCGAATATCGTCCCTACTGAATGGTCCAAGCACAGAAGAGATTGTACGCTTGTGCAGCGCGATTTGGGACTTTTTGCTCTTTTAAGAACCGCGCCTTGTCGGTCTACCAGAAATGAGGGGAGCCGAGTACTGGCTGATAGAGTTACATTCTCATCTGTAGTAAAGAATCATTGGTAAAGATTCTTTTTCCCACAGGAGTGCTGACGATGGCTGGCATAAATGAAGTGGTTGTCCGCGGGAGCGCGGCAGGATTTGCGCAGGAGATTCTCGCGGGCCGACATCCTTTGACGGCAGACGAGCCCGTGGCTCCCGGCGGAGCCGACATGGGCCCAACTCCCTACGACTTATTACTTGCTGCCTTGGGCGCTTGAACTTCGATGACGGTTGCGCTGTATGCGCGACGCAAGAGCTGGCCGCTCGAAGCAGTCACCGTTAGGCTGCGCCACAGTAAGATTCACGCAGCCGACTGCGCCGGTCGCGAAACCAAAGAAGGAATGCTTGTGACCACATCGAGAGCGACCTCGAATTCGCGGGGCGGCTAACTCAAGAGCAACGCTCGAAGCTGCTTGAGATTGCCGAGGAATCCCCAGTCCACCGCACCCTCGTCTCCGAAATCGACATTCGCTCCCGCGTGTTGTGAGCAATGGCGCACATCCGTCCTCGCTGGAATATCGCCGCGTAGTTCCAACTTCCGAGTCGCCGACGATGCAGAACGCGACGTAGTCGGGGCTGCCCGCAGGTTGGTTACCGCCTGCCTCGAAAGTATGTCTGTGGTGTGGTTCCCAGCATCGTCCGAAACATTTCAATGAAGGCACTTACACTGTCGTAACCGACTGCGATAGCGACCTCCGTGACAGATTTCTTTTGTGCCAGCATCTCAAGGGCAGCAAACAACCGCGCCTGCTGTCGCCAACGGCCAAATGACATGCCTGCCTGAGCCGAAAACGCACGCATGAAAGTACGGCGGGCCATTCCGGCAACATCTGCCCAAGCGTCCAGCGTGCGGCCATCCGCAACATCATCCAGCAGAGCATCTGCAACTCTGGCCAGTCTTTCTTCTGTTGGTATGGTCAAACGCAAGGGCTGCTGCTCAGGCTGTCGAATCTCATCACGAAGCGTTGTGATTAAGTGCTTCTTCGCCCGGTTGAGCGGTTGGCGGAGGTCCCAACCGACCATACGATGAACTATGGCGAACAATAGCTCCGATGAGTTGAACATGCAGGGCGTCTTGGGCAGTCCGCGACACATCTCCGGAGACAAGTCCACCATCGCGCCAGCAGCGCCCCCGACAGAGCGCGCCGCGTGCTTACAATTTGGTGGAGTCCATGCGCAACGCCGGGAGGGAAACATCCATCGTTCGCTTGCTGCTTCCACGATGAGCAAGCCCTGGGTCAGTGCGACGAGTTGCCCGCGCGGGTGGCTGTGCTCTGGTGTCCAGCCCTCGACCGTCCGCCTCTTGAAGGCATATGCCAGCACTGGCGTATCGCTGTCGTAGAAACGCGCCAGTTCTTCCATATTCGGGACCGAAAACATGGATTTACCAGCTTGACCCTTTTCCGACATAGTTCGCCACTTTCCCGTTAGCGGAACAACCAAAACTCAGTTAGAGTACGCGTCAGAATGACGAAAGACAACAAGGGGGATCAGGACAATCAATGAGAAAGCTGATCTACACAATCAACATCACCATCGATGGCTGCTGCGACCACACCAAAATGGTTCCCGATGAAGAAGTACTTGACTACGGCGCGCAACTCGTCCGAGATGCTGACCTGCTCGTTTATGGGCGTAAGACCTATCAATTGATGGTTCCCTATTGGCCTGATATCGCAAAAAGCCAGTCCGAGACAAAAGCGGATATCGAATTTGCTCAAACCTTTGTCTCCAAGAAGAAGATTGTTTTTTCACGATCGTTGGCCAGCGCTGAAGATGAAAATACGAGAATTGTTCGTACGAACCTTCGCGACGAAATACTCAAACTGAAGCAAGAACAGGGCAAAAATATTTTGGTCGGCGGTGTAGATGTTCCTTCACAACTGATGGAGCTTGGCCTGATTGACGAATATCGTTTTGTCGTTCAGCCAATCCTTGCAGGAGAAGGGAGACGGTTGTTAGAAGGTGTGAGTCTACAGGAGAAATTACAATTAAGACTTGTTGAGTCACACATTTTCAAAAAATCAGGCTGTGTTGCCCTTCGCTACTTAAAACCGTGACAGGAATATCGACGACGATCTGCTGCTTACCTTCTAGAATGTCAGGCACGTAATTCACATTGGAAAGGCGGAAAAAGATGAACTTGAACTTTTTGGAGAAGCAAAGCACACGGCGCGAAGTGTTGCGGAATTCCGCCGGGTTTGCCGGAAGCGCGTTGCTGGCCCAACTTTTTCCGGCAAGTCTTTTGAGCGCCGGCGTTCCTGGCCTCCGGCAGCAGGCCTCAACGCCTCCAACTGACTCTCTGGCGGCGATGCGCGCGCAGATGGGCAGTACACCTGTCCAATCGCAAACGCTCGCGGAAAATCTCACCTTGCTTTCCGGGCCTGGGGGAAATTGTGGTGTTCAACGGCCCTGACGGCAAGATCGTGGTCGACACGTTTCTTATGCCGGCCTGGCCGAAGTTGAAAGAAACGCTCGATGGGCTGGGCAATGCGCCGCTGAAGACGGTGATCGACACGCACTGGCATGTCGACCACACGGACAATAACGCCAATCTGCACGCCGCGGGCGCCACAGTGCTGGCCCACGAAAACACCAAGACGCGCATGGCAGAGCCACACGACAGTGCACTTTTCGGTTTGCACTTTCCGGCATCGCCTGCGGATGCCTTGCCGCAGCAGACATTCAGCACCAGCCAGAAACTGCAGGCCAACGGTGACATCGTGATGCTGCAATATTTCCAGCCGGCGCATACCGACACGGACATCTACATTCACTTCCAGAAGGCCAACGTGATTCACATGGGCGATACTTTTTTTAACGGCTTTTACCCGGTCATCGACGCCAGCACCGGCGGAAAAATCGACGGGATGATTGTCGCGGCCGACAAAGTTCTGCCCTTGGCCGACAACAACACCAAGATCGTTCCTGGGCATGGCCCGCTGGGCAACAAAGCCGATCTGACCAAGTTTCGGGACATGCTGGTTGTGGCGCGCGATCACGTGCAAAAAATGAAGACCGCCGGCAAATCGGCCGACGAAATAGCGGCGAGCAAACCGTTTGCGGACCTGGACGCGACTTGGGGCAAGGGCTTTTTCAACGGCGATGTTTTTGTGAAGGTGGTGTATTCGACGCTTTGAGTCGCGATGCTCAGCGAGGCAAAGGCGCGGTCGTTCTGCGGTACGCCCCCTGTGGCTGATCCAAGTGAGGCTCCTATGAACCGCTGGTCGCCATACTTTTTGAGCATCGTAAGTCAAACTCTCATGAGCGCGGGCGCGAGCGAGGATGTACTAACGGGCGGAATCAAATTAGCAGCGCCAACAAAGAGCACTGAGTTGTCGGCAAACCTTACCTTATCCGGATTAGGTAAGAGTTGCCCGTGATTCGCCCAAAATAGAGCTGGTTCGCGATTGACGGTGCGAGCAAGCAGAGATATACGCAGAATGCGCTTCAAAATGTGGGGTATCCCCACATCAGGCTTATCAGCCCTGGCGCGGGGAGTAGCCGGGAGTAGCTTTCGTAAGAGGAGGTCATGGTGAAACGTGAACGCAGCTGCAAGTCGCCCTGGGACTACTGGGCCTCTTTTATGTCGGACTGATTTATCCGCTGTACACCGATCTAGCGCATTCCAAGTGGCTTCTGGAAATGAAAGACGCATGCGAGCCGATGTTTCTTAGTTGGTTTATCGCGCTCGGCCCCTTTCTGTTGCTGGCTGCCAGAAAGCCGTCGTTGCATCGCTCCCTGATAGATCGGTAACGCAAGACCACGATCCTGTTAAAGGCCAAGCGCGGTTCCGAGCAATACCTATCAACGAATTCATCGATCGCGTGACGATATCCCCTCTGCGCATCCTGAGAAGTGAGGCTGTTCAAGACTGCGGTTTTGGAGTGTTCGAGA
Source organism: Candidatus Acidiferrales bacterium (assembly GCA_963795535.1). Lineage (GTDB taxonomy): Bacteria > Acidobacteriota > Terriglobia > Acidiferrales > UBA7541 > Acidiferrum. The sequence goes on along the minus strand of CAWCIG010000013.1, from coordinate 165,062 downwards.
TCAAGCAGGCGCAAGACGGATAAGCGTGCTGCTGCGTCTTCTTCTGGAAGTTGGTCTGTACTTCATGATCGGTGGCCTCTATGCCCTCGATCAATGATCAGAGAGTGACGCGACTATAAGGTTGGAGTCGCCCGTGATACTCCCGCAGTGGGCAACGGCAAACAGAGAAAGGCAAGGAGCGCTGACAGAGAGCCGCACGACTATTGCGGGAGACCCGTTTTATAGAGAATGGCTTTGTGGCGCGGGTCAGGGCTGTAGGGGTCGTATACTGGAGCGCCTTTACATCGATAACTGCTTGCCTTTAACAGTGGAATTATTTCGTCAGCTTGCCTTTTTCATTCTGAGCTGCAAGCCCATATCGTATTGCCGCTTCAAGCGTATCGATGTTTATATCCTTTAGAGCTTTAAACCGAATGCAATATCCGGTCACGCTCGCCTTGCCTAGTTTTTTTCCATACGTTTTGGCTAAGTACTTCTTATCTTTGAGACCAAGAATATAGACAGAGATTCCGGTTTTGTTTCCGCTCACACCAATTTGAAAAAAATCTCTACTTTTTCCATTGGCATATTTTGTTGTGTGAAATCCATATCCAATCGTAGGGTTGGAAACAGTATGATTTTTGCTGTCTTTACCATCGAAGAACCATAATTTGCATTCTGGTGACACTTGAAGTGTGAGCCGATGCAACTCTCGCATGTCACTGCGTTTTGGCTCCGGTTGGCTGGTAATATACTTCTTGATTTGTTCTTTTACGTTCATATGTGTTCTGCTCCCCCCGTTGCGCGCACGAGATTATACGACGTTTAATCCTTCTCCCCCTTGCAAGGGCGGGCGGCCCTGACCGTTGAGTCACTCGATCGCGAGGGCGCCCCGCAAGCCGTTGTTGCGGGGGGCTTTTCAGAATTCCCAAAGGCTTGAAATGTGTGGAGCGCCGAGAAGCGGGCAGAGGGGCTGAGTGGTATTGCGGCGCGGCGCGCGCGTGGCTGCCGTGCCGGCGCTCGAGGAGAGTAAATAGAAGGATGTACGTTGGATGCTCGCTCAAAACGAAGGAGTTAGAGAATCTCAACACGACATCCAATGAACTTAGGCGCGCCAGCACCGCGCGGCGGCGGCGCATCCAATAGAAAACAAACGATTAATCGGGCCGAGAATCCAAGATGCGGTCGATCTGCCGAAGATGGTTCAAGTCGTGTGCCGCTTCCAAGCGGACGAACTCCTCGACCGTTTGCCGTCCGCGTACCTCGTGGACCCCGTAGCACTCCACCCACCGTGCGCGCGGGACCGACTCCAACAGTCGCAGGTTGCTCTCGCGCAGCGCTCGAAAGGCCCCCGCCGAAAGGCTCGCCTCTTGCTGCGCGTAACCCAAGCGCTCCGCCCATACGGCCTGATCCCACCACGTCAATGCCACACCCGGATTCGCCAGCATGTTTCGCAATCGCCACCCCATCGCCAGCTCCGCGTCCGCCAAGTGCGCTACGATCTCGGCGATTGACCACTTTTCAGGTGTAGGACGCCGGATCAACTCCTCGGGTGCGACATCGCGCAGTCGACGCTCGAGCTGGGATGGGGTGGCTTGTTGGACACCGATGGGCTCCTCATCGCCAAGATAGCTCAGGACTCGGTTTCGGTATGCTTCGAACGTCTCTGCCATTGGTCCCCTCGGTAGACTGTGGATGCCGCCGAAGGAATAGTCGGCCTGAACCTGGTAACACGGTACGCGAGCGGCGGCTGCAGTTTAGCGCGGCGACTGGTCGGACTCAAGTGCTACCAACATCGTCACTGGTCGTTGAACGGACGAAGGAGAACTTGAAGGCCGCAGGCTTGGCCGACCGCTGCAGCGTCATCGAAGGCAGTTAGGAGCACTTCCAGTATCCGGAAGTCCGTATCGTCAATTCTCGTCTCCTCGAGTCCCGCATAAAGATATTTGGCGGCTGCGTGGAAGGCCTTCCCCCATACCAGCCAACAGTGGACCGGGTCTCGCGAGTTCTTGTCCATGACAAGACTATTTTGCTCTTTCTTATAACCGACGTCTAGGATAATGTATCTATATCAATAGAATTTGCATAGATAGATAGTGAGAAAGAGAGGCACACTGCACATGGGACAGACAAACAAGGAAGTGATCGCCGTAGTCGGCGCAACGGGGCAGCAGGGAGGCGCTGTAGTACGCGCTATTCGAGCAGGCAATCAATTCAAGGTACGCGCCCTGACTCGCGATCCCGCCAAGCATCGCGAGCTCGCCGACGAAGTCGCCGAAGCAGACCTGAATCGTCCCGAAACCCTTGCATCCGCATTTCATGGGGCGTATGGCGTATTTCTGGTAACTAACTTTCAGGAGCACGGAGCGGACGAACTGAAGCAGGCAACCGCTGCCGTACACGCCGCCAGGGATGCCGGTGTCAAGCACTTCGTCTGGTCAACGTTGCCGGACGTCGAAACGATCAGCAAAGGCAAGTTTCAAGTTCCCCATTTTACTGGTAAGGCCAAGGTTGATCGGATAGTGAGAGAAGCCGGATTTGCCAATCATACGTTCGTCATCGCGCCTTTCTACTATCAGAACCTTATCGGCGTTCTTGGTCCACAAAAACAGCCTGACGGATCCGCGGGCTGGACTCTCCCGCTTGACCCAGCTGTGCGAAGCATCCACATGGGCGACATTACGGAACTTGGTGACGTGGTCGTCGGAGCGTTCGCTCACCCTGATCAGGCAGGCCATGGTGAGTATCTGCCTCTCGTCGGGGATTTCCTGAAGTTCAATGAAATCATCGATACGCTGAATCGGCAGGGCAATAACTTCTCTTTCCATCAAGTGCCGAAGGAAGTCTTCGCGGGTTTCTTTCCCGGGGCTGCTGAGATAGCGGAAATGTTCGCTTACTTTCAGGCGCACACGTACTTAGGTTCTCATTCACGCGACCAAATCGCGCTCGCCAACAAAGTAGCAGGCCGGCAGGCAACCAAGTTCTCGGCGTGGGCTCGAGCGAATTTCCCGGCTTCAGAGAACGCCAATTCAGCACGTTGATTGGAAAAGAAAGAAATCGAATTTGACCGGTGCAGACACATCAAGTGTGCGCGGTTCTCACAAGAGCGAGCTTACAAATAAAAGGAGAAAGTACATGGCAACGGATTCAATCTCAATTTCCAAAAATGCGGAGGCAACAAACTTTGGGCAAGGTGCAGTGGTTGTTTTGGGGCGGCTTTTGTTCGCGGTGATCTTCGTGATGGCTGGAGCCAATCATTTTAACAAACAAACCATCGGTTATGCGGCCTCGCAAGGTGTGCCTTTAGCTGCGATCGCGGTTCCACTTTCCGGTGTGCTGGCGATCGTAGGCGGACTCAGCATTTTGCTCGGCTATCGCGCAAAACTTGGGGCATGGCTCATCGTGCTGTTCCTGATTCCAGTCACGTTGATGATGCATAAGTTCTGGACCGTAAGCGATCCCATGATGGCGCAGATTCAAATGGTCATGTTTATGAAAAATTTCTCCATGCTCGGCGGCGCATTGTTGATTTCTCACTTTGGCGCGGGGCCGTTCAGTCTGGATGCACGACGCTCGCGCTAAACGCAAGTCGCACCATATGTTTGCTTTGCTCGGTTATCCCAACGAGGAATTCATTCGTTAGAGAAATATTGGAGGATGAAATAAACATGGCACAGAACCTCAGCGTCGTCGACTTCGAGTCTTGGGTCAGGACGCATCGACGCACTACTGGATTTCTTTGGTGGCGGCTATGTCGCGATGGCGCTATGTCGCGATGGCGCGATGGCGCGATGGCGCGATGGCGGTGGAAGACCTTAAACTCTCACCAGATAAAGTGGACACCATCGCCGATTTCGAAGCCGTGAAGCGGTTCGGAGTCCAGTCGAAAGGCGACGCGGATGCCGCGACCGCAGTGGTGCTCGCCGAGTTGGCCGACCTCATAGCACGGGGTGAACTGGAAGTGCCGATCGCCGGAGTCTGCGGGCTCGACGAGCGCGTTTGCCGTTACTAACCCATCATTTCAATCCGAGTACGCTGGAGGTTTGATTGCTGCTGCCGCTGGCTTCTATACTCGCTCTGCGCTATACGCTATTACTCTGGGCCGGGTTCGCGGCGGCTAATGATGGGCGCACCATTCCAAGCGCTGAGAACTAGACCTCTGCCATGAGAGTTGGCGGGTCACAAGTACTTTCAACGACATGGGAGAGATCGGACCCTGGGCCAGCGCATGTTTGCCATGCTCGATTACCTGCGTTTCAACACTTCCGTCCCGCGCAAGCGGAATGAGTGAAGCGGCAAGAGTCTCCGCGCCCCGACGCCTCGAGTCTCACATGATACGCTCCGATGCCGAACCAGTCGTGGCTTACCTGAAGTCGCTTAACGCCAGTCAATAGGGAATGTAGTAGGGACGAATGTGTTCGAACGTTAGCATTCGCGGCGGATGCGGCGCTATTGGGATTGAATTGATTTTTGCCGATGATCTACGGCATGCCCCGGTTACTTGAAATTCCGAACGACCTCGCTCTTGGTCAATTCCTGGCATGATTGTTAGTTCCAGATTGCTCGTTCAGCACAAAATCGATGCCAAGTGAGGAGATCGCTTCCTACAAGCCGACCATCCGCCAACTAATTCGGCAACTGGACCGATGGGTTTCCAATATGAGTGGTGGAAACTTCAGAATGTGATGATGAGTCAGCGATACTAACCTGGGGGTTGCAAGATAAGCTTCGACTGCGGCAAGCTGCTTCAGAAATCGGAGGTTGAGCACCAGTTGCATCGAGCGAGGGCACCGATTGGTATAGCGGATTGAGGCCGCCGCTCGTGCTATCCCCGGGTACGCCTTTGGTCTGTTGCCCGACGTTACGCCCCCCAATCTCAAGCAAGGAACCCGCCGGGATCAGCCACCTGAGCAAAGCGCCCAGAACCTCGGGGACGGGTGCGTCGGCAACTGGGCTACTCCCTCCGCCTGGCACAGACCCGCCACGAAAAGGGCATCTCGATAGAAGTCGGGCAGGAAGTGCGCATGCATATCGATCGTCGTCTTCGTGGAAACCTAAGATCCCATGTCTTTGAGTATTCCAGCCATTGCTCAGCGGTCATCGAGACACCAGAACCGGGAGGCCCGCTTGATACAGGACCGTACGTGTGACCCCACCAAACAACCACTCGCGCAGTGTGGAGTGACCATAGGCGCCCATGACGAGTAGATCGGCACGAAAGGCGGCTGCCCGCGACAGCAAAAGGTCACCTACGTCCTGTCCTCCGGAAGACAGACGCTGCACCTCTACTTGCGGGCCGAGATCCGCCAAGCAGCGTGCGATCTCCGCCCCCGGTTCCTGACCGTGACGCGCTCGCTGGCGCTGATAATCAACGATCAGGACCTCTACAGCGTCTGCGCGCGCCAGCAGGGGCACAGCATCCGCTACGGCCCGGATGGCCTCGCGCGTGGCGTTCCAACCTATGAGGATGCGGCGGACCCGAGATGCCGTGCCCCTTGGCGGGAAGAGGATGATTGGTCGGCCGGAACTCAATACCAGGGATTCCGCGACGCCCGGAGGGTCGGACATTTGGCCAGTCCGCTCCGGGCGGGAAATAACCACGAGGTCCGCGTAGTACGCATTCACGGCCACCTCACTGCTCCAGTGAGACAACGACCTCCATTCCGACCGCGATATTCCGTAACGTCGCACGATGTCTTCGAATACCGCCCGGTGGCGCGCCTCGATACTCTTAAGTTGTGAGTCCTGCTTTTCAATCACTGCTCGAATGCCCGTACCGCGCGCAAAGGTTTCCGGGGGGGGTGACCGCTGGGGCAGACTGCGTGAACACGCTAATCAGACGCGCGCCATTCTCTTCGGCAAGTAGACCGGCGAACGCCAAGATGTTCGCCGCTTCGCTTCGGTTGTCGGTGAAGACCAGAATTTCACCGAGTTCGGGCTTGCTAGTGGTCCGGGGGACCGGTTCAGCGAGGTTGGGCGCAGTGCAGTGGGACATGAATTCTGTTCCCGTGAACATAAAAACCTCCAAGTCAATTCTCACTTGACATTGTCCAGATACTTGACATTGTCTAGATTAGTAGATGCATCTTGACACTGTCAAGTTGCAAGGAGTATTCTCAAACTCATGCCGCGTATAGATTTGCCGGTTACCAGGAAGCGCAAGTCTTACCATCACGGCGACTTACGGCGCGCGCTCGTCAAGGCCGCCGTTTCTTTGCTGACTAAAACGCAGCGCTGGGATTTTTCATTGCGCGAGGTAGCACGCTGTGCAGGGGTGAGCCACAACGCCCCATACTCCCACTTCGCCAGCAAACGAGAGCTCCTCGCTGCCGTCGCGGCGAAAGGTTACGAAATCCTTCGGGCCCGCCTGCTCACTGCTCTGCGCGGAAAGACAAAACCGGCTGATGCGCTGAAAGCAATCTTGATCACCTATTTGCGTTTCGGTACAGGAAATCCCGCGCAGTATCGCCTCATGTTTGGTCCGAAATTGCAGGGGCAGGACGCAGGGCTTCCCTCCGAAGTTATCCATGCTTTCGCTTCCGCAGAAGCTGTGTATCGAGAGGTATTGAAGCGGGGCAGCGAAGACAGGACATTCAAGATTCCCAAAAATGACCCGGCTGCTCTGGAGATGGCAGCCATCGGCGCTTGGTCACTGGTCCACGGCCTCGCCATGCTTTATATCGATGGCCTGGCGACTCTGGAGACCGCGCAAACGATTGACGGCTTGGCAGAAGAAGTCATAGCGATGTTCATGCATGGCATCGTAAAGCGAGAAAAACAGGATTAGGACGCGCTTGCATTGACTGGCCTAGCCACCTTCCGGGTGGTCGGCCGGAAGTCGGAACTACGCGGCGACATTCCAGCGAGTCACATGGGATCGCGGTCCACAACTCCCTTGCTGCGTAATCCGATGGAGGTGCGCCGTTGCTCACAGCACGCGGGAGCGAATGTCGATTTCGGAGACGAGGGTGCGGTGGACTGGGCATTCCTCGGCAATCTCAAGCAGCTTCGAGCGTTGCTCTTGAGTTAGCCGCCCCGCGAATTCGAGGTCGCTCTCGATGTGGTCACAAGCATTCCTTCTTTGGTTTCGCGACCGGCGCAGTCGGCTGCGTGAATCTTACTGTGGCGCAGCCTAACGGTGACTGCTTCGAGCGGCCAGCTCTTGCGTCGCGCATACAGCGCAACCGTCATCGAAGTGCAAGCGCCCAAGGCAGCAAGTAGTAAGTCGTAGGGAGTTGGGCCTGTGTCGGCTCCGCCGGCAGCCACGGGCTCGTCTGCCGTCAAAGGATGTCGGCCCGCGAGAATCTCCTGCGCAAATCCTGCCGCGCTCCCGCGGACAACCACTTCATTTATGTCGGCCATCGTAAGCACTCCAGTGGGAAAAAGGATTCTTTACGAATGATTCTTTACGAATGCTTCTTTACTACGGATGAGAATGTACCTCTATCGGCCCGTACTCGGCTCCCCTCATTTCTGGCAGACCGACAAAGCGCCGCGGTTCTTAAAACCACGCCTTTTCGATTGGTCCACCATCCACCAGCGCCCCAAAATTGGGGTGTCGCATTGGGGTGTCGCAGGGGTTGACAACACGGGCGCATCGGGTTTAGGCTCTGAGTTAGTTAAATAACTAACTCAGAGTCGGAGAATATGCGAACGGCACAACCGGACAAGCGAACGCGGCTGATTGAGACTGCGACGAAGCTGGCGTATGGACGCGGTTTCCGAGAGACGAGTCTGGCGGACATCGCCGAGGCGGCTCGCGTGCCGGTAGGCAATGTCTACTACTACTTCAAAACCAAGGAAGAACTGGCCGAAGCCGTGGTGGAGCGGCGCCTGGAGGAGTTTCGCGCTGCCCGGGCGGAGTGGGACCGCTTGAGTTCTCCGAAGGAGCGGCTGTTAGCTTTCGTGGGTAGCGTCGAAGCGAACCGGGAGCAACTTGCGCGGGGAGGATGTCAATTTGGCGGCCTGTGCTCCGAGTTGCACAAGGAGGGCGGTACTCTGGCGAAGAAGTCCGCGACGCTCTTCACTGAGCCCATCGGCTGGCTTGAGAAGCAGTTCCGGGCCGCCGGCCGCGATAAGGACTCACGTGAACTTGCAATGCATCTCTTCTCCGCCTTTCAGGGGATGGCTGCCGTGGCGCATGGCGCGAATGAACCCGATCTGGTGCTGGTGGAAGTGCGGCGCCTTAGGGATTGGCTCAACACGTTGTAAGACGAAACGATGGGGCAACAGGTCGCGGAGCAGTTGACGACTTAAAGCGGACAGAAGGGGAGGAAACATGAAGGCGTTGCTTGATAAACGGCAGTTCGGGCCGTGGGCGCTGGTCACAGGGGCTTCGTCCGGGATAGGCCCCGAATTCGCACGACAAATCGCGGCGGCCGGGATCAATCTCGTGCTGGTGGCTAGGAGAGAGGCATTGCTTAATGAGGTCGGACGCCATATCACAAGGGACTTTGGTGTTCAGTTCCGCGCCCTCACGATGGACCTCTCGCGAGAGGGCTTCATCCCGAAGCTCGCCGAGCATACGAAGGATCTGGATATCGGCCTTGTCGTCTCGAATGCTGGCACGGCCAACCCGGGCGAGTTCCTGAAGCTCGATCGACAGCTGCTCGAGGAGACCCTGCGACTCAATACCATGTCGCATTTAGACATCGCACATTACTTCGGCCGGAAGCTCGCTGAGCGGAGGCGGGGCGGCTTGATCCTCGTGGGGGCAATGGGCGCGGAAAACGGCATTCCGTGTATAGCGAATGATGGAGGCGCGAAGGCGTATGTACACAGTCTTGGCGAAGCGCTTCACTACGAGTTCAAACCTCTAGGTGTCTACGTCACTGTACTGGCAGCCGGGTTTACGAACACACCGGTGTTCGAAAAGTTTGGCTTCGAACCGAAGACCATGCCGATGAAACCAATGAGCGTCGAGCAGTGCGTATCTGAGGGCCTCAACGGTCTGCTCGAAAATCGTTCCAGAATCGTTCCAGGTCGGCTGAACCGCATCATGAACGCCCTCGTGCCCGCTTCTCTTGCGCGAAAGATGGGGGCGGATATGCTTGGTACAGCGCTTGCCGGCAAGTCCGCTGTTGCAGGTGCTCACGGCGAGGCCTAGCTACTTTCCGGCGCAAAATAGGGCTGAAAAATAGTAGATTAGCGCGGATTCTCACCTAATTTTTCGACCGGCATGTCATTTTCTGCTTGACAGAATTTAAGAGCTGCCTACTATCGTTGTATGAGTAAGTCACAAAGCAAGCAGCAACTCCTACGTCGACTCCTGAAAACTGCGCAGCTCATGGTGCAGGGCGGCTTGTCGGAGACCACTCGCCGCTGTGGCAACCGGAATTGCATCTGCCACCGCGACCCCGCACAACGGCACGGCCCGCATCTCTACTTGACCTATCGTAGCGAAGGCAAGAGCCGTGCTTTGTATGTACCGCACCAACATGCCGAGCAGGCTCGCCAGGCACAGGCCGCCTGGAAAGAGTTTTGGGATGTGGCGTGTGCCCTGGCCGCAGAGAACCGTGAACAGCTGCGCGAACGCATGCAGGGACAAGAGCGGACCGCCAGGCCGAGGAAAGCCAATGGTTGAACTGCGTCATCACCAGCGGCTGGTGTGGGAGGGATGGTTTCCGGAACAAGCACAAGGATGGTGGGAAGAGTGGATGAGGCAGGCCGATCAGGTGCTGGACGATGCCGAGTTGTTGGAGCTCGTCTATGAAGCTCAGGGAAAACGACGACCAAAAAGCCGTTGTCATGGGCGGAAGCAAACACCGGCCGAAGTAGTTTTGCGACTGGCGTGCTCAAGCACGTACGGAACTGGAGCTTTGAGGCAACCGAGCGGGAAGTACGGGCGAATGTGGTGTACCGGCAGTTTACGCGGATTGGAGCGGAAAAAGTTCCCGACGCCAAGACCTTGGGGCGGCTGGTGCAAGCGCTGGGTCCGGCAGTGATCCAACAGGTGCATCAGCGACTGGTTGCCATAGCCCAAGAAAAGAAGGTCGTGCGGGGACGCAGGCTTCGCCTGGATACGACGGTCGTGGAAAAAAACATTCACTACCCCACGGACAGCAGTTTGCTCGGCGATGGCGCGCGGGTGCTCACGCGCACGATGAGGAAGATCACAGAGCTGACGGGGAGAGCGGGAACGAAGTTGCGCAACCGTATGCGCACGATCGGGCATCGGTTGATGGAGATTGCACGGACCAGCCGCAGCAAGGGGCCGCAAGTTCAGGAAAAACTGAAACAGGGCTACCGAAAGCTGCTGACCACAACTCGCAAGGTAGTCAACCAAGCGAAGTGCTTCCGGAAAGAGATGGCCAGCGGTGTGAAGCGCGCTAGAGACCACGAACAGAAATTGGTTCTGCAAGCGCTGCGGAAAGATCTGGAAACCATGTTGCCGCGCGTGCAACAAGTGATCCGGCAAAGCAGGGCTCGCGTGCTGGGTGGAGACGTCCACGTAGCGGGGAAACTGGTGAGTGTATTTGAGCCGAGCACGGAAGTGATCCGAAAAGGGAAAGCGAGCAAGCCGACCGAGTTTGGAAAGATGGTTAAGATTCAAGAAGCGGAGAACCAGATCATTACTCACTATGAGGTGTTCGAGAAGCGGCCCAATGACGCGGATCTGCTGGTGCCGGCAGTGCAGAAGCATGAAGAGCAATTCGGGCGCGTTCCACAACTGGTGGCCGGTGACGCGGGGTTCTACTCTGCGGGTAACGAGGCCGAGCTGCAAGACATGGGCGTGAGGCAAATCTCGGTTCCGAACCGCTCCACGAAGAGTCCCGAACGACGACGACATCAGAAGAAACGATCCTTCCGTAGAGGCCAGAAGTGGCGAACCGGGGCAGAGGGTCGCATCAGCGTACTAAAACGGCGCCACGGACTGAATCGCTGCCGTTATCGCGGAGACGCTGGCATGCAACGGTGGGTGGGCTTGGGCGTGATTGCAGACAATCTGATCAATATCGGTCGATTCCTGGCAGTAACCAACAGCGGATAGAGATCGAGCGGCGAGCGGCGATCACCAACAGGGAAAGAGAACAGATGGAGAAAAAATGGCAGCCCGGAAGCAACCCACGGGCTGGGTTCAGTATGTTGCTCCTCCCCGGCCTTCATTTTTGCGCCGGAAAGTAGCTAGCAGGGGAAAGCGATCTCCTCAAGCCGCTCGAACCATGCAAGAGCCAATCAGTCTTCTTAGGAGATTAGAGCAATGATCTGACCGACAACGCTGTGTGGTCAGGTAAAAAGAGCCGATTGACCGGGCCCATCCTCATGGTCGCAAAAGTTGCTCAGGCCGACGCCAACCAGGCGAAACCGCTGGTGCGGTCGGAGGCCGACACGTTGTAGCAGTGATAGCGCGATATTTGTCAACTCATCGCAAGAAGCAGGTGGAGAACCTGCGGTGTGGCCGCGAGTGAGAATCTTGAATTCGCTGGTTTTCAGTTTCAGTACAACGGTGCGCGCGATTCGCGATTCCTTGCGCGAGGCAGCCCATGTGTGCGCGGCATCAAAACTCCCTTTCCTATTCCCATGCTCTGAAAGCATCGCTGTTCAGCTTAGAAAGTATTGTCGAAAGACGCGACAACAGGCGGCCTCTCGCATCATATTAAGGTCCGAGGCCATCTTGCGGCCGTGAACGATGCGCTCCTACCACTGCTCGGGATTGGAGAAAGACTGCATCCCGAATTCGATGGCATGTTCATTTCGAAGCCGGACCAGTCGGTTCAGGTGACCGTCTCGGTACAATCGCTCAAAACCGCGTGGCAAGAGATCAACCAGAAGCTGTGGGACGGCTTCTCACAGTTCTCGGCATCGGATTGGGCACAGCGGCACACCGCGGTGTCGGAAGAGGATTTCGAGCGGGAACCGCATCGGAATCGATTCACGGTACTGCTCGGAAGAACGGTGCACCTTGCCTATCATGTTGGTCAGGCGACCTTGGCGCGGCCAAAGGCATAGTTGAAAGATTGTGCCGGTCGCAGCAAGCACGGCCGAACCCATCCACCTCGCAATCTTCCGTCAGTTCTCCATGGGATACGCAATGATTCCGTTCTTTCCGAGGTTGTGACGAAAAACACAATCTACCCGTTCTCGTCGAGGCTGGACTCATACATGTGCAGTTTGCAACGATCCAGCCTTTTCTCGATGGCAACGGGCAACTCGGACGTTTGCTGATTACGTTGCTTCTTTGCGCTAAAGATACTTTGCGTGAACCGCTTCTCTATTTGAGTCTTTTCTTCAAGGCCCATCGTCAACGCCACTTACGAACTGCTTCAGCGAGTTCGCACCGAGGGAGTTTGGGAGGAGTGGCTCGAGTTTTTTCTGGAAGGCACGGAGACTACGGCTCGCCAGGGGACCCGGGCCGAAAGACCACGATTCCCGGATGGGATTTTGGAGGGTATGCCTGGACATTTGTAGTGCATTCAATTTGGCGTTGACATGTGAGTGACATGAAAGTATGCTTGAAGCATGTCAAAGATGATTCAGCTTCGTAATGTACCCGATACCCTCCACCGTGGCCTGAAAGCTCGCGCTGCGATGGCCGGTATGTCGCTTTCGGACTATCTGTTAGCTGAGATCAAGGAAATCGCGGAGAGGCCAACACTCGCAGAATTGCGGGAGCGACTGCACAAACGTAAGCCGGTTTCAGCGCAGATCGATACCGCTCGCCTGGTGCGAGAAGAGCGCGAGGCGCGGTGATCGTTCTGGATGCGTCTGCTGCGGTTGACTGGCTTCTTCAGACATCTGCGGGGCAGAGCATCGAGAGGCGTATTTATTCGCGTAACGAGACCCTGCATGCGCCACACCTCCTAGATCTTGAGGCCACGCAGGTACTGAGGCGTCTTTCACTGCAAAGAATTGTCTCTGCAAATCGTGTTGATGAGGCGGTCCGTGATCTGCTCGATCTTCGTGTAACTCGGTATCCTCATCTCGTGCTCCTGCCCCGCATCTGGCAACTCCGTCACAGTTTTTCTGCCTATGATGCCGCCTACGTCGTGCTTGCCGAGAAGCTCGGAGCTACGTTAGTTACGAGGGATGCCCGACTCGCTTCTGTTACGGGCCATGTGGCACTCGTCGAGCTCTTTTGATCCGACGGCGCTGTGGTAGGCAAAAATTCCATCCGTGTCTGATCTGAACGAGCAGGCGAATGCCCCGCCGATCACGAATCTTGTCAATCCTGTGGTATTCGACGCGCTGAGTGTCAGCCCATGTTAGCCCCGGGTCTAATCGTCCCCAGGCAACTCCGTTGCTTGCCCGCCTTTCAGCAACCCGGCAATCCGCTCTTTGTCGCCGAACACCGCGCAGTAGCGAAGGTCGTCCATCTGGAGCAATGATTTCCACTCACAAAAGCTAATCGTCCGCGACCTGTTCTTCAGAATCCCCAGCACTTCAAGTTGCGGCCAGCCAACTTGCTCCACGATGTTTCGGAACCGTCGTCCTGCCGCCTCTGCTCGTTCGTGGCTCGCGTGGCAAAGCCGCTCCCAAGTCGCGTCGTCAGTGGAACTCCTTGTTCAGAGGATCGCCAACAAATCTCGCCGGAACCGATACGTTAGATTTTCGAAAAACAGGTCTTAGCAAAGGTTCTTACTCCGGGCGAGTTTGAGGTCGGTCTTGGATTGCACAGTCTGTCGAAATACTGCTACGCGCCTGGAGAGATGATTCTCTGCCGGAGGAACACCGAGGGGTGGGTGCATTGGCGCAGTCCCATGCAAATGCTGCTGATCACGGTGCCAGACCAGACGTTCCATTCTGTCGCAGAGGAAATGGGTGGGAGAGCGCCGGAATTGAATGGAACACCGCTCCTTAAAGACGAGCGAATTCGCGCGTTGGTGGCGGCAGCTGAAGCAGAGCTTGCAAATGGATCTCCAGCCGGGAGAATCTACACGGATTCAATCGGGCGCGCTCTCGTAGCCGCGCTGATGCATTCGCGGGGAGTATTGCGGAGCCCGATGCGTCACTACCGTGGAGGTCTCTCCCCAGTGCAACTCCGCCGGGTGACCAGCTTTGTTCATGAAAACCTCCATGAAGACCTGAGCTTGATGCAGATGGCCGAGGAAGCAAAGCTGAGCCCGGCATACTTCTCTCAAATGTTCCGCCAATCGACGGGAGTTGCTCCGCACCAATTTGTTTTGAGGGCACGGGTGGAGCGAGCCAAGGAACTGCTAGTAAAAGAAGATGCACGCGTCCTCGATGTAGCCATTGCATGTGGATTCCAAACCCAACAGCACTTCGCAAGAGTGTTCCGTGCTCTCTGTAAGGTGAGTCCCACGCAGTTTCGTCAAGCGAGACTCGCCTAATTCTTCACCGCCAACGAGAGGGTGACCTCGGGGTAGCAGAATTAGCTGACGGTGACGCTTTTCTGCTCGACGCGGAGTATACGCAGGCATGGAGGGCATTCTAGAGCGAGACTCCTGAGTCACGAGCAACCTATCGGTTCGTCCGTCGGATTAGTACCGACAAACGCGTTGCTGGTCGCGATATCTGAGGACAGAATAAGGCTTTCGCCACGGGGAGTGTCCCATGACGAGTCCGAGTTCACGCATAGGCCAGCAGGCGGTGTGAGTCGCGAGCGCAATATGTGCTGCCAGATAAGCAGCATCGTCTCCGACACCGAACAGAATTCCCGATCTTTGGTTGCACAACCAGGGCAATCCTAGAAAGTACAAGCCTGGATATCTGGTGACTCCACGCTTCTGGATGGGATATCCGTCTGAATCGACGACTGGCAATTTCACAAGGCTGAAATCAAAAGCGTATCCCGTTGCCCACACAACAGTGGAAATTCCGACCCCTTGCAGGTTCAGTTCTGTCACCTCTTCCTGCTTATAACCATCAAGCAATCGCGGGACGTTCTCGGTCGGAGCGGCCAACCCGACACGGCTGATGTAATCGTCGATCTTCTTTAATGCGTCAATCTCGAACTGATCGACTCCGGCGAGCGTTTCCTTTAGGTCAGGCGCAAGGATGAGTTGTCCCTCGTGAGCATCGCGCACGTGTCCGAGCAGGATGACACCGTCGCGGGCGAACTGGTGCAAATTCAGGCTCTGTCCACCGTTCTTGCCAGAAATCTGCGGGTGCGGATGGAATTTGTCTGCGGCCGATTTCAGTTCTTCGACCTTGGTGTCGAATATCCCGATCCGTGCGAACCAATCACTGATATCCTTGCCGCGATATCGTCGGGGCACACGTCCGGCGCTGCCGATCGAGAGATAGACTTTCCTTCCACTCTGATAGAGTTCTTGGGCAATCTGCGCTCCGACTGCCCGGTTCCCACCACGAGCACTGCACCCTCTGGAAGGGTTGAGGAATTTTTGTACTTCATCGAGTGCAGCTGCAGGACCGATGGAGGAATTTCCGCGCTGAATGGTGGAATCTTGGGCGACTGGTAGAGGCCTGTCGCGATTACTACGTTCTTGGCCTCATAGTTCTTCTCACTTGTACGTACGACATATCTGTCGCCGACCTTTTCTACGCTGAACACTTCGACTCCGCAATGCACAGGTAAGCGAAAGCGCTCGATATAGTTGTCGAAGTACTCTATGACTTCTGCCAGGGACATGAATCCATAAGGATCGTTTCCGCTGTATTCTGCTCCGGGCATCCGTACCTGGAAATTCGGCGTTACTAGCGTGAATGAGTCCCAGCGTTGATTTCGCCACGCATTAGCAACCGCTGGCGCTCGTTCCAGCGCGACATGTTCGCGACCCTCCTGAGTCAGGTAATAGCTGATGGCGAGTCCAGCCTGACCACCGCCGACGATAACCGTATCGATTTTGTGCAACATGGACGCCTCCTCGATTCTGAAGCTCAGCTGGATCGAAGCCCCGGCCGAGCCGGGGCCCTCGCTCGGAGTCTCACTTTGGCTGTAACACAGTCCGCAAGTACGGTTTCGGTGCCTTCCAACCTTTGGGATATTTTTTTTGTGCTTCCTCGTTTGAGACCCGTACGGCAAGACCTATGCGCAGGTGTTTCGGGACAAGAGTAAACGACGCGGTGGGGCTCCGCTTGCTGCCACAGATTCTTTTCTGTCGGTCATGGTATTTTCCGCCCCACGGAGCCCACAAGGGTGAGCGGCTACTTCGCCTCTGACCCATGACTCGCGACCTGCTTCCATTCGCCGTCCATCTTGACGAAAGTGTCGGTGGCGATGATGGTGTGCGCGCGATGTTCGCCTTTGATCAGCAGGTCATAGGTGTCCCTGTAGGTTGCTACGGCCGTATCGCCGTACACGCGCACTTTGAGTTCAGAGAGTTCCTCGCTATTCGTCTTAATGCTGGTTTTGTCGCCCATTAGATTCAAGAGATCGGCTTTTGTGTAATAGGTCCCATCGCTATCGCCGCGGGTCCAATCATCAGCCAGAACTTTCTGGTAAAAGGCTGGGTCGCCAGCCAAATCGGCTTTGACGCCATCATTTTCCAAATTGGAGATGGCGGTTACGGCGTCAGTTTTGACCGTGGTTTGCGCTCGGGTCACACTCAGCCCTGCCAACAGGGCGATAACAAAAAGTGAAATCCACAAAACGAGGTTCTTTGCATTCATGGTGCCTCCTTAAGTCCTTCATTTGTTTATGTTATCTACTTGTCTCTCGGTCTTAGCGTTAGAGGCGTTCCGCAGTTACCGATACGGGCACGCCTTTGGTGAGGGAGTCGAAGACGGGAGAGTATCTGGGCCCGAGCTGGCTAATCTTCTCTAGTTGGTCGTCCGATACGTCGGCTTTGATTTTGAACTTAACCTGAATTCCCTGATATCCTTTGCGAACGTTCCTGTCGAGTTCGAGAAATCCGTGCAAATCAATATCGCCTTCGAGTGAAGACTCGACCTCTTGGATTTGAATTCCTTGTGCGGCCGCGTGATACACCATCGACGTGGTCAAACACGCGGCCAGAGCGTGAAGCAAATGTTCCACTGGATTGGGAGCGGTGTCCTTCCCGAGCAAGACTGACGGCTCGTCTGCTTCGAGCACGAACGGCTGCGGTCGAGATAGATTCTGGCCAGCGCCATGGTACGTATCCACGCTCGAGCAATTGCAAGCTCCCTCCGTCCATTGATTGCGAACGCGAAACTTGAATTTCGCGATGGCCGGAGTAGCCTTAATGGCATTGATAGTCTGAACGAGCTGGTCAACCGCAACCCCATTGACAATGTTTGGCTGCACCCCTGTCTCTACTTGTTTCAGCGTCCGCTCTACCTTGCTCTTTGCATTCATAGTGTCTCCTTATTTCCTCATGAGGATTTACTTTTCATAACAGGATGTCAGTCAACTGTTAACTAGTCAAGTAATTGGACGCAACAAGCCCGCTTTTGGATGCAAACCTTCTTGAATTAATGGGAGCTGGCTGCGGGGACGTACGTCGTTTAAGGTTGTTCCCCTCGCGCGAGCGCCAACAAACGGATCAGTTCTTCGATCTCGGACTCATCCAGCCGATGCAACGCTTGATTGTCCTGGTTCTTAACGGGGGTGTCGAGTTCCCGCAAGAGATCGAGCCCAGGCTTGGTGATGTAACAAAGAACCTGTCGGCGGTTCTCGGAAGGGCGTTCCCGGCGCACGAGCTTCTTCCGTTCCAGGCGATCCAGCAAGCGGGTTATACCAGGTGCCTGTTCGATCATCCTCTCTGCGATGTCCAGTGTCGGAATCCCCCCTAGTCCAGCGCCTCGCAGGATGCGCAGGACGTTGTATTGCTGCGAGGTGATGCCATGTTGATCGAACACTGGTGAATAAAAACGACCCAAATAATTGGCGGTGCGCAGGATGCTTACTACTGCGTCTTGCTGGCGCGAATGCACGAGGTGCTTCTGTTTTGCTTCGCCGTCCAATTTTGCTTTCACTTGGGCCACGGGCATAACTATACATATCAATAGTTGTCCTGTCAAGTGTGGTCCGCGCTTTAACAGAGCTTGGATTCTCTGCTTCTAGCCGCTCGGGCTTGTACGACTAGACCTACGCGGAGCGGACGGCTTTGGTGAAAACGCACTCGCTCGTTGGTAAGCACTTGTAGGCATTCGACTGCAAAATGAGGGGTTTCAGCGCAACTGAGGAGCTTGTAACGCTAATAAAGCAAGCCAAAGTCGATCAGTGCGCCTAGCGCGTGATTTACCGATTTGCGTTTCCGAAGATAAATGAGACGAGAAATTCGTAGGGTCCCCTGAATTTTCCCCATAACTTGCGAAATAGTGCGCGCTTAACTTCCCTCCGTTCAATACTTTCTGTATAGCACTCCTGCCTCCTCATGTTCTTGCAAATTCTTCATGTGGCGAACTCTCGGAAAGTAAACGACTTGCTAATCCAGACCTCCTGTCTGCCAGAATTCCAGAGATGGGGTTTGAGGTGAACGGCGCTTTCAATAAACTGAAGAAAACACGCGAGATGTTTTGGTCGGGGCGCCGAGATTTGAACTCGGGACCTCCTGCGCCCAAGGCAGGCGTACTATCTCTCGGAAGTCCTTCCTTTTCAATCTTAGTTTTGGAAACAAACGAGTTAGAAAAATATTTGGTTGTGCCTGGATGTACGCAAATGTGGCTCCACATGCCTGGAGTCCCCCGAATTTTCACCGTAGCGAAGGAGGGGCGAAACCGTATCTCAGCGCGCTCCATTTTACAGTGCTCCTGCGCTCCGAAGACCGACATAACATCGGGTCTGGCACACACTGTAAATTCTATCCCCTTTGGGGTAGAATAAGTCCATGGAAACCACAGAGTATACTCCGGCGCAGGCTTCGGCGGTTGCGAATCTCTCGCTTCCAGCCGTTCACAAGCTTATCGAACGCCGGCTCATTCGACCCCGGCGACTGCGCATGGGCCGTTCCATCCAACGAATGCTCAGCCGGGAGCAAGTGCTATATCTTCGCCTTGAAGCTGAGGGCGTGCGGCTATTGCCGATCCTCACTCGTCGTGCGATCGCCAGGAAAATTGAGGCGTCTCCAGAAATTGATTTCGTAAGCCTTGCCGAGGGTTCGGCCTTGGTAATTGAGGTGAAATCCGTACGGCTGGAACTCAACGAAGATTTGAAGAGACTTGAGCGCGCACAGAATATGATTGTCTCCGACCCAGAGATTATGCGCGGGACTCCAGTGTATCGTGGCACGCGCATTCCAGTGGAACTCATTGCCGACATGTTGACCCAGGGTGCGAAGCCGGAGGAGATATTGGAGGGCTACCCAGCTCTTGATCGAGAGAAAGTGGAGCTCGCTCCGCTCTATGTCCAAGCCTTTCCGCGCCGCGGCCGTCCGGCTTTCCGCCCCTGGGCAAAACGTAAACCAATACTTACAACCCGGCATAACCGTGCCCTCGTGGGGTGACGGTGAAGCTTCTGATCGATGAATGCCTACATACGTCTCTGGTCGAATTAGCGCATGCGGCGGGTCATATGGCCGATCATGTCAACTATCTAGGTCTAGGTAGTTCCAAAGATTGGCAACTCATGGCCACCATCCGCCAGCAGGACTACACCTTTGTAACGAACAATCGCGCCGACTTTCTTGTTCTCCACGGAAAAGAATCGCTGCATGCCGGAGTGATCATTATTATTCCCAGTGTTACCCCTCTTCGCCAGCGAGAGCTCTTCAGCGCTGCGCTCAAGCACATCGGTGCAAGGGATCTCACCAATACCGTAGTCGAGGTCAAATACACAGGAAATCAGATTCTGTGTTCTGAGTACGCTCTGCCAAAGTCAGGCGAATAAGCAGATAACTGATTCGAGTCTTTATCTGAGAGCCAGCAGAAGCCCATGGTAAATTCAAGAATCGCCCGGACATTTTCGCATCGGACTACGTTCCGGAGCCATGTTGGTGCTTGGGATGAACGACCAAAACCTCCCGCTAAGCAACAGCAACTGGATGGTGAACAAAGCGAAAGTCGAACCGAAAACTGTTCAGGGAATCTTGCGTCACGCAAAGATTCAGACGACGCTCGATCTGTACACGCAGGAAGACGGCGATGAAACGCTGGCGGCGCAAGGGGAATACCTCGCGGCGCTGGGAGTGGCTACGCGGTTGGTGCAGTGAAGTAGGAGAAGTGTGGGTTGGATTGTGGGTTGAGTCGGTTAAGAATTTTGGGACAACACCCAGTAACCTACTGAAAATAATGGTGGGCCTGGGTGGACTTGAACCACCGACCTCGCCCTTATCAGGGGCGCGCTCTAGCCACCTGAGCTACAGGCCCGACTAGAAGTGGGGTAACAACTCTTCATACTTTACCGTACCGCGCCCACGTCTGGCAATTCTCCTCCGCGAAATTCTCGGCTGAAGCGCCGTGACCGTCATCCTCGCTTAACTTGCGGAGCGAAGACCAGTGATGCGGATTGCGGCCTGTTGCAAACGGTGCTTCACCATCGCCGCGATTTCGGTGGCACCTGGAGTATCGCCGTGAATGCAGATTGTCTGCGCCGCTACGTGAACCGCACTGCCATCGCTCGCTAGCACGCTGCACTGATCTACGATGCGCAACGACTGTTCCGCAGCTTCGTCTGGATCGCAGAGAAGCGCATCCGCAAATTTGCGCGAGCGCAGGCTGCCATCCGGCTCGTAGCGTCGGTCCGCAAACGCTTCCGCCGCTACGGAAAATCCGGCAGAGCGAAATTCCTCCAGCATCACCGATCCAGCCAGACCAACCAGAATCGCATCGGTCTTCCAGAGCCGGACTCCTTCGGCAATACCCCGGGCGATCTCTCGATTCCTCGCGGCTTGGTTATACAACGCGCCGTGGGCTTTCACGTGGCTAATACTCGCACCACATCGTTCCGCGATTTCCGCCAGCGCCAAAATCTGCCGGTGAACCATGTCCGCGATCTGTTTCGGCGCAAGTTGCAACTCTTTCCGGCCAAAATCGGCGCGATCCTCGTACCCGGGATGCGCGCCGAGGCTCACTCCGTGTCGCAGCGCCTGCCGCACGGTCTCGCGCATCGTCGCTGCATCTCCAGCGTGCCCGCCGCAGGCCACATTCACGGAGCTCACATGTTGCATCAGTGCTTCCTGCCTGCCGTCAGCCACGGCTTCCGGCATTTCGCCCATGTCGCAATTCAAGTCGATTGCTTTCATGACAAAAGTTGTCCCGGGCTATTCAGCAAGCGTTCCTGCTCAATCCACAACGACTGCGCCACCTCCAGCGACGTTCGCTCAAACCGCACTTCCACACGCGGCCGCAGTTGTCCGACGCGATGCAAATCCACTCCGATTACATTGGCGATTTTCGGATAGCCACCGGTCGTTTGCTGTTCCACAAACAACACAATCGGCTGGCCGGAAGGGGTCACCTGAATCGCTCCCAGGGGCACGCCTTCCGTAATCATTTCTTCTGCCAATTTGTATTGAATGCTGTGACCCTCCAAGCGCAAACCCGTGCGATCCGATGCCTCGCTCACGCGAAACGTTCCGCAAAAAAATGCTTCCCTGGCTTCCTCGGAAAATACATCGATCTGTGGCCCTGCGGTGACGCGCAAAACTTTCCGCGGCCTGAAAGTTTGCAGCGCAGCCAGCGAAATTCTGCCCTTGGGAATTTTTGCGGCACGCTTTCCCAACCGCAGGACGTCGCCCCTGCGCAGCGCTCTTCCTTCCAGCCCGCCCAATCCGCTCAGCAGGTGCGTGGCCGCGCTTCCCAAAAACGGCGCAACCTGTATCCCGCCCGCCACCGTCAGATAACTGCGCGCAAAATTGCGCGTAGCTCCAAAAGCAAGGACGCCTCCCCGGGCAATCGTATGCGCCCTCCACATCTCCACCGCGCGACCGTCGATCGTTGCGCCAAAATCGGCTCCCGTCACCGCAACGACCGCGCCCTCGGGAAAAACGAAACTCCCGCCCAGCAGCGTCATCTCCAAGGCCGCTGCCCCCGCGAGGTTTCCCACCAACAAGTTTCCCAATCGCAGCGCCACGGGATCAGCCGCACCCGATGGCGAAATTCCCAAAGCTCCGTAACCCGCGCGCCCCAAGTCCTGCACCATGGTGAGCAGGCCCGGCGATTGCACCACCAGCGAACTCATGCGCTTTCCATCTTCTGAAACTCTTCGAGAGAGATTGCCCGAAACTTCACCTGATCGCCAATCGATACCAACCCCATTGGTTTTCGATCGCTCCGGAAAATCTGCACTGGCGTTCGGCCAATCAGATTCCATCCGCCGGGCGTTGCGAAGGGATATACGGCCGTTTGCTTCCCTGCGATTCCCACGCTTCCCGCAGCCACTTTCCTACGAGGACTGTCGCGTCTCGGCGTGGCAATTTCATCGGGAACATCGCCAAGGTAAGCGAATCCCGGCGCGAATCCCAAAAAGTATGCGTGATAGCAATGCGAAACATGAAGCTTTATGACTTCCTGCGGCTTCAACCGGTGAAGCTCGGCCACTTCCTCGAGATCAGGCGCAAAATCTCCGCTGTAGCATACCGGAATTTCCACCGTGCACGGTTTCGGACGCCGGGCAGCTTCGGCGCGCTGCTCGAACTGACGCAACACCACTTCCACCACGGTGTGGTCCACGCGGCGAGCGTCAAACGTCACCATCAACGATGTGTAGGCCGGTTGAACGTTGCGCAACCACTCCGGTGGTTCCTTCTGCAGCAGCCGCAACAATTTCCATACGCGTTCGTGCGCCGGCAATCCAATCTGTTCCCCCAGGTAAACGAGGATGGCCTGATCGCTCGCCGCGCGAAATCTCACGCTGCCTCTCCGTGTTACTGCACAAAACCGATATTTGCCCCTGGCGCGGGCGTCCCTTCCGGCCCTTCTTTGATCGGCCCGTAGAGGGCTTCAAACCGCGAAATGTTTTCGCCCAGCGCCCGCCAGATCCGTTTGGCATGGCCGGGACTGACAATCATGCTGCTGAGCAGTTTTCCCTGCGTAGCGTTCGGGAACACATAGACAAAATTCAGCGTGAACTCTTCCGCGTGGTGCTGGATCATCACCAGATTGCTGTACATGCCCTGCAATTCTTTTTCGTCTGCCTTGATCTGCACCTGCCCCGCTGCTGGCGGCTGCTGCGGTCCCTGTTTTTCGTCCATGATCGTCTCCTGAAAATTCTCCTCAAAGGTACCACACTCAAAACCCGGCTCGCGGCAGGCTATAAGGATGCGCGAAGGTCCAAATACAGGAACCTCGGCGGAAAGATCTATTGACAGTCGCGGGCGTTAAATGTAGTTTAGTAGAGAAGTTCACCATAGTTAATATCACCATGGGAGACCTGCTCGCCAAATCGCTCGCTTCCCAGAAAGCCCCCCCCGGGGAGGCGCCGGCGGGCTCGGCTTGGCGGCGCGCGGTCACCCTGCCTTCTCTGCCCGAAGCCCATCGTTCGATTCCCATAGCTCCGAATCTCTCCTGGCTGCGCAAACTATTGGTCTTTGCGGGGCCGGGTTATCTCATCGCTGTCGGCTATATGGATCCTGGCAATTGGGCTACGGACATCGGCGGCGGGTCCAAATTCGGTTACGCGCTGCTCAGCGTGGTGCTGATCAGTAGCCTGATGGCCATGTTTCTACAGGCGCTTTCGGCGAAGCTGGGCATTGCCACTGGTCGCGATCTGGCGCAAGCGTGCCGCGATCATTATTCGCGACGCATGTCTATCTTCCTGTGGGTCATCTGCGAACTTGCTATCGCTGCCTGCGATCTGGCTGAGGTTCTCGGTTCCGCGGTAGCGCTGAAGCTGCTGTTCGGTGTTCCACTTCTGTTGGGCGTGATTCTCACCGCGTTTGACGTGCTGCTCGTCCTGGCGTTACAGGGCCGCGGATTTCGCATCGTGGAAGCGTTTGTGGTTACGCTGATCGGCACGATCGGCATCTGCTTCGCGTATGAGATCTTCTTCGCTCGGCCGTTGTGGCTGGAAGCGGCGCATGGCTTTATTCCGCACCTGGAGATTCTGCGCAACAAGGAAATGCTGTACATCGCCATCGGAATTATTGGCGCAACGGTGATGCCGCACAATTTGTACCTGCATTCGAGCATCGTGCAGACGCGCGCCTTTGGCCAGGACGATCGCGGGCGCCGCGAAGCCATTAAGTATTCCATCATCGATTCCACGGTCGCGCTGGGCTTTGCGCTGTTCATTAACGCCGCGATTCTTACACTTGGCGCGGCGGTGTTTCATACGCGGGGACTGAATGAAGTGGCTGATATTGCAGAAGCGTTCAAGCTGCTCAGCCCGCTTCTTGGCGCCAGTTTGGCCAGCACAGTTTTCGCGCTTGCGCTGCTCGCGTCCGGGCAGAATTCCACTCTTACGGGAACGCTTGCGGGGCAGATTGTGATGGAAGGTTTTCTGCACATGCGGCTGAAGCCGTGGATTCGCCGGCTGGTGACGCGCTCGATCGCCATCATTCCGGCGATTCTAGTGATCGGGATTTCCGGCGAAGGCAAGCTGACTTCGCTGCTGATTCTCAGCCAGGTTGTGCTGAGTTTTCAGTTGCCGTTCGCGGTAATTCCGCTGGTGCAGTTCACGAGCGAACGCAAAAAAATGGGGGCGTTCGTCAACTCGCCGTTCACGACGGTGGTTGCTTGGCTCGTGACGGCGGCGATTCTGTTCTTCAATTTTGAATTGCTTTGGCTGATTTTCCGCGGCACGTAATGCCCGCGCGGATTGCCGCTACGCCGCATCGCCTTCCGCAAAACGCCCACCTGTGCGAGACTTTTCAGTGCCCATGACAGCAGTTTCCCGGAAAAGTCGCCGCCTGCGCCTAGTTCTCTTCGTCTGCGCGCTCGCGTTGATCGCGGTGTCGGCGGGCCTGGCGATTTTTCACCGGCAGCCGTGGATCATTCCGTCCTCGGAGAAGTTGCGGCAGAATCCCCTGACTGCATCGCCCGCGAATCTTGCCGCCGCCAAAGAAATTTATGGAGCCCGATGCGAGGATTGCCACGGCGAAAAAGGCAAAGGCGACGGACCCGACGCTATGATGTACGACCCGACTCCTTCGGACCTGACCGACGCCGTGAGAATGAACAAGCTGACCGACGGCGAAATTTTTTATCAAATCACAGAAGGGCGAAAGCCGATGCCGTCGTTCCGGAAAAAGCTGAGCGACGAGCAGCGCTGGCAGTTGGTGCTGTTCGTACGTTCGTTACCAGGGGCGCCGACTGCACAGCCGGCGTCGGCCACAAAGCCAAATTAACCGAGACCAAAAGCAGATCCATCACCCCGCAAAAGGGGATTCGGGATGACAACAGGGCGTTCTTATTTCACAGCCGCTAGCGCGGCCGATACTTCTTTCAGATCGGGCACTACCGGAATATCGTAGTGCTTGAGCCAAGCCACCTTGCCCTGCTTGTCGATGATGAAAATCGAGCGGCCGGTGATGCCCTTTTCCGGCAGAAACACGCCGTACTTTTCGCCCATGGCGCCGCGCGGCTGAAAATCCGCCAGCAGCGAATACGTTATGCCCATTTTTTCCGCGTAGGCTTTGTGAGACCACACACTGTCCACGCTGACCCCCAGCACTTCCGCGTCCAGGGTGTCAAAATTTCTCATATCGTTCACGAAGCAAGCGTGTTCGTTGGTGCACACCGGGCTCCAGTCCAGCGGATAAAACACCAGCACCACGCGCTTCTTGCCGGCAAAGTCCGACAGCTTCACTTCCTTCTGGTTCTGGTCCTTCAGTGTAAACTCCGGTGCCGCCTGCCCCACGCTCAAGCTCATGATGCATTCCTCCGGTTGAATGAATTGCCGCAGAGCATCTTACCGAATCGGCCAGCCGTGCGCCAAATTCCATCTTCCACGATGAGCCGAGCCGCGTTACACTCCGCGTGAAAGTTATGTCCCCTGAATCGCCGCAACGCGCGCCACAGATCACGCTTCGCGACATCGTGAAACGCTATGCCGCGCTGGCCGGGACGTTCGGCAATCCCGTGGCGCTCTCCGCGTTCGGGCTGCTGACCGAAGAAACGCAAAACCTATTCGCTGGCTTCGACGAGGATTATCACATTAGCCGGTTCCTGCACTTCGCGCACGGCGACGGGCAGACCTATAACATCAGCGGCGAATCCGTGACGCATGTGGCGATCGATCCCGCGATTCATTCGATCCTGTAGGGGAGATTCATAGTTCCAGGCTCCCAGTTCCGCGGAATCCTCTCGTGATACGCTTGACGTCACTCAGATGCTTCTCCTGTACTTCGTGCAGCACTTTCAATCGGTCCCGTTCTCGTTGGCTCAAAGCGATCCCCTCCGTTTCCATGAGCCCCTCGGCCATCAGTGAAAGCGGACATTTCTACTTTGCACAAACCGGACATTCTCATTTTGCGGCGACATTTTTTGTCGGTTTTGTGTCGGTTTTGTTGACTCGCTGTCTCATTTAAATCTAAGATTGGCATCCTGTGACGGATTCCTCCTCGCTCATCGGCCAGACATTTTCGCACTACCGCATCCTGGAAAAACTCGGCGGTGGGGGTATGGGCGTTGTGTACAAGGCCGAAGACACCGAACTCGGCCGCTTTGTCGCCCTTAAATTCCTCCCTGAAGATCTCAATCGCGACCCGCAAGCCCTCGAACGCTTCCGTCGTGAAGCCCGCGCCGCCTCCGCGCTCAATCACCCCAACATCTGCACTGTCTACGAAATTGGCGAGCATGACGGTAGGCGCTACATCGCCATGGAATTTCTCGATGGCAAGACGCTCAAGCACCTCATCTCCGGAAAACCCGTGGACATAGAGCGCCTCCTGATCTACGCCATCGAAATCGCCGACGGCCTCGACGCCGCCCATTCTGAAAGCATTGTCCACAGAGACATCAAGCCCGCCAATATTTTCGTTACTAAGCGCGAACACGCCAAAATTCTCGACTTCGGTCTTGCCAAAGTTTCCAGCTCCTTGCGCTCCAGCAGCCACACGAACACCATGGACACGCTCGGCGTCGACGCCAGCCAGCTCACCAGTCCAGGCACATCTTTAGGCACGGTCGCTTACATGTCTCCCGAACAGGTTCGCGGCAAGGAACTGGACTCGCGCACCGATCTCTTTTCCTTTGGCGTCGTACTCTACGAAATGTCCACCGGGCAACTGCCCTTTCGCGGCGACACTTCCGGAATCATCTTTGACGCCATCATGAACCGCGCGCCGGTTTCTCCCGTACGCCTCAATCCGGAAGTACCCGAAAAGCTCGAGGAAGTCCTCCAGAAAGCTCTCGATAAGGATCGCGACCTCCGCTATCAAACCGCCGCGGAAATGCGCACCGATCTGAAGCGCCTCAAACGGCACCTAGAGTCTGGCTCCAACCCCAGTGCCTTCACCGGCATTCCTGCCGCCGCCGACCCTCAAGCCGCACCATCTGGCTCAGTCCGGGCAGCCCACGTTTCCTCTGGTTCTACTGCAACGCCAACGCCTTCCTCAGGCCCGGTTCCGGCGGTCTCTTCGGCCACTTCGATTCCCGCCGCAATTGCTCCATCGGACAGCACGCCATCGGCAATTCAGCCGCCAGTACATTCTTCTCCCTTTCGAAAGTTTCTTCCCTGGCTCGCAGTCATTGTTCTGATCGCGGCCATCGCCCTCGTCGGATTTATCTATTTCCCGCGGCACGCACGCGCGCTCACGGACAAAGACACCGTCGTCCTTTCCGATTTCGTCAACACCACCGGCGATCCCGTCTTTGATGGCACGCTCAAGCAAGCCCTCGCCGTCCAACTCGAGCAATCTCCTTATCTGAATTTGCTCTCCGAATCCAAAACGCAGACCGCCCTGAAACTCATGGGCCAGAAGCCAGACGATCGCATCACCAAAGATCTCGCCCGCGAAATCTCGCAGCGCACCAACGCAAAGGCCATCATCTCCGGCTCCATCGCCAGCCTCGGAAACAATTACGTGATCACACTCGAAGCCAGCAACGCGCAGACCGGCGACTCTATCGCCCGCCAACAAGTCGAAGCCGCTGGCAAAGAGCAAGTCCTGAAGTCTCTCGACAAAGCCGCCACCGATCTCCGCCAGAAGCTCGGGGAATCGCTCGCCAGCATTCAGCAATACACCACGCCGCTCGAACAGGCCACCACCTCTTCCCTCGAAGCCCTCAAGGAATACAGCGCTGGCTTAGCGCTCCATAATCGTCTCGACGAGGAAGGTGCCATTCCTCATTTGAAGCGCGCTGTTGAACTCGATCCCAACTTTGCCAGTGCCTATGCAGTTCTCGGCGTCGCCTCCGGCAATATCGGAAACTCGACCGAAGCAAACAAGGACGTTGCCAAGTCCTACGAGCTGCGCGACCGCGCCAGTGAACACGAAAGGCTATATATCGAAGGCCACTATTACGACATACTGAAAGGCGACTACGAAAAAGCGCTCGAAAACTATAAAAAGTGGCATGAAACCTATCCTCGCGAGAATCGTCCTATCGCTAATCTTGCCCTCGGCTATCAGATACTTGGCGATCCGGAAAATGCATTAGCAACCGCGACGGAAGATTTGAAAGTAGATCCGACCGATTCCTTCGGCTTCTACCACCAGATGTCCGCGTATATGTACCTGAATCGCTTCGAAGAGGCAAAGGTTGTGGCGCAAACCGCCATCTCTCAAAAGGCAGCGGGTCCCAGCGTCTATGCCAATCTTTACATGATTGCGCTGATGGAGAACGATCAAGCCGGCCTCCAGCGCGCCTCCGCTGCTGTGGTGGGCACCGACGTGGAGCCAATCGCCCTGGCCATTACAGCCGCATATCAAGATGCGATGGGCGAGGTCAAACTCGCGCGAGAAACGATGGGTAAGGCAGGTGAATCGGCAAAGAAGCACGGCCAGACCGAATTTGACGC
This sequence comes from Candidatus Acidiferrales bacterium, assembly GCA_963795535.1. Taxonomy (GTDB): domain Bacteria; phylum Acidobacteriota; class Terriglobia; order Acidiferrales; family UBA7541; genus Acidiferrum. The sequence continues at coordinate 136,399 of CAWCIG010000013.1, read as the reverse complement.
CAACCAATTGGTGCAACAATCTTATCGTGACGCAGTCCACGGATTTACGGATCGCGCTCGAAAAGAATCATCTGAAGCGCTCGCTTTTCCGCTCAATCGTTATGCACGAGGCGGCATTGCCACCACGTTCGCTCGAATTGGCGACGCCGCCGAGTCGCGAAAAATCATCGAGGCCGTGATGAAAGAGTTCCCCGATGACAGTATGCTCAAATACAAGATTGCTCCGGTTGTTGAGGCCATCAATCTGATTCACGAGAACAAAGCTAGCGAAGCCATCGCCGTTTTAGAGCCTTCTCAAAAATACGAATTGGGCGCACGCTATGCTGAATTTGGAGTGAACTACACCCGCGGCAGCGCTTACCTCCAACTTCACGACGGTGCGAAAGCCGCTGCCGAATTCCAGAAAATCCTCGATCATCGCGGCATCGACATTGTCAGCGTCCTCTACCCCATGGCCCAGCTCAACCTCGCTCGCGCCTACGTTCTCCAAGACGACAACGTCAAAGCCCGCACCGCCTATCAAGACTTTCTCGCGATGTGGAAAGACGCCGACCCCGATATTCCGATTCTGATTGCCGCGAAAGTGGAGTACGCGAAGCTGAAATAACTTCTGAGTCTTGCTCTTCGTAATCAAGTAGCTACCATTACCACCCTTCGAGGTTGAGAATGAGCTGAAGCTCCAACCTCCTAAGGAGAGGCAAGAGTACCGGCAGGAGTGGCTGTGCTACCTGCGATGGAGTGACCCAAGGCGAGCGCTTGGTTGGGGCGAATCTTCTATCGAATGCGTGCGTGAGTTGGCGTTGGTAGTTCACCTTTAGTTCACCACTTTTCCAGATGGCGTGCATGGTCAGAAGGTGGAAGGTTTGCGACGATGGCGGCCGTCCGAATGTGGTTAGTGAATTCGGATAGGAGGACGGCATCATGGAAAACACACTCGCTAAGACGGCGAAGCAACACATAGCTGGATTCAATTTTGCGCGGCGCAATTCCGCAGGACGACTGATATTGAGAATGGGATTGGGAGGGCTGGCGCTGCTTTTGTGGCAGGCCGCACCGGTAAAGGCGCAGGAGTGCTGCCCGGATTGGAGTACAGCAGCCGAGCTGGCGAGATTTGAGAGTGCGTCGAAAAAGCCCGTGAAAATGGAGACGACGAAAATGCAGCAGAGCAACTCCGCCGCAAGCGTGAAGATGGGCGCTGCGACGGGTGGCAATAGGAAGGTGTATGCGAAGCCGCCAGCCGTGAAGGAGACGGTCCAGGGAGTTGGGAATGCCGTTCCGGGCAAGTCGTCGCAGAAAGTGGAGGCGGTGGGCGAAAAGGACGTTCGGAAAAGGCCGGACGGTCAGGGCGGAGCTGCAGGGCGTTAGCGGAAGAGGCGGTTGCCGAGATGATGTGTTGTGCTGATTCCTCAGGGGCTGAAGCCCAAGATTGCTGGGGTCGGAGTTCCGACCCCGTGAGGAAAGGAAAGAGCAAATGCAGGAGTGCCCTTGCCACATCTAAACCCGCACCCTTGAAACCCTAGACGGAACGACCTGAAGGTCGGCCACTACACAGCCAAGAAAAAAGAACAGGTCCGAAGAGCGCTTGAGGAGGCACATCGGCCCTCAGCAGCCACAACCACATTGATGATTTGTGCAGCGGTTTCGGCATGGCTACAGCCGTGGCCTGACGTGAAGAAGCTAGGCGTTGGTGCCGCCGTCTACGGTTAGGTTTGCGCCGGTGATGTAGGAGGCTTCGGGGCTGGCGACGAAGGCTACCAATGCGGCAACTTCGTCTGCCTTGCCATATCTGCCGAGCGAAGTCATGGCTTTTTGGGGTGCGGCCCAATCGCCGGCGGCTGGATTCAAGTCGGTGTCGATCGGACCTGGCTGGACATTATTGACGGTGATGCCGCGGCTGCCGACCTCTCTGGACAATCCCTGAGTGAACATTTTGACGGCGCCCTTGGTGGCGGAGTAGGCCACGAGGCCGGGCGTCATCATGCGCTCGCCAACGCAGGAGCCGATGGTGATGATGCGGCCACCGGTTTTCATGTGCTTCAGAGCCGCCTGCGTGGCGACGAGGACGCCGCGGACATTGAGGTTAAACATTTGGTCGATGTCCGCGAGTGTGGTTTCTTCGAAGGTCTTTGGAATGGCGGTGCCGGCGTTATTCACAAGCACGTCAATCGAGCCGAAAGCGCCGACCGTCTTCTCAACGGCATTCTTCACGGCAGCGGCGTCGGTGGCGTCGGCTTGAATGGCGAGCGCTTTTCCACCGGCCTGTTCGATGGCTTTGACGACCGACGTGGCCGCATCCGCACCTTTCGTGTAGGTGATAGCGACTTTCGCGCCGTCGGCAGCGAGGCGTTTTGCAATCGCGGCACCGATGCCGCGCGAGCCGCCGGTAACGAGTGCCACTTTGTTGGTTAGCTTAGACATGAGTCTCCCTTGGGTTTGTGCGCACGCATTAACGCACCTCGCAGGTGATTTCGCTGCGTGCTACTTGCTTGGATCGATGCAAGCAGCGGTTTTGATGTGGCGGGGGCAGAGACCGGTACAAGTTTGTTTTTTCGCACAAGCAGGCGGCGGTTAGCGCTGATGGATGTGGCTGGCTGAGGTGTTTGCTCGGGATAGACCCAGGATTCGGAAGAATTTCTCACTACGCGGACTCCGTTCGGAATGACGCCGATTTCATTTGGTGGGAGTGAGCGGCGACGGGCGAAAAAATTGGGCGGAAAAAATCGAGGGCGCTGGAACCTTGCGGTTCTTGCGCCCTCTTTCAATTGTGCCGCGAAGTTTTTGAGGCTCCCCGGCTCAATCTGGGGACACTGTAGGCTTGAAGGTGCGAGTTGGCAAGAGGTCTCGCGAAGATTGGCTGTGTATTTCTGTGGAAGGCTGTGCAAAACGAGGAAATGTTTTTGCGGGTTGTGGGAGGGGCCGGTTCGCTGGCGCGTGGCGGAGGTGGGGTAAACCCAAGAGGAACCGATCTGAAGGTCGGCCACTACGGATGTCCGCAAGCACCTACTTGGCGGACCCGCGATTACATTTGGCCAAGGATCACAATGGTGCGTGACAGTTGGGGGGTAACGAGGGCGAACAGGCGTACCTGCACCAGCTTTATGACGCGCACAACACCGTCTGCCACCTGGCGTTCGACAAGCAGGATGAGATGAGAAGGTTCGGGAATTCGCGCAACATGGGACCGCAGGAAATCGACATCACGGAGAAATATGACGGCAAAATGAAGACTGCGCAGGAGCAGTTGGCGGCGTTGGCGGCGCAGCAACCGGCACAACAGAAAAAATTTACGGAAAGGCCGTATGCCAGTTCCTTTGCGACCGTGCAGGGGTCGCGGATGCAGGGAGGATTTTGCTCGCAATGGCGCGTGATTTATCCGCAGTGAAGGGATCAGTAGGCGGGCAAGGCTTTTTCGAAGCGGCGGATCAGGCCGTCGTATTCTTGGCGTAATGGGGCGGGGAGGCGCTTGCCGAATTTGGCGAAGAATTCGCGCGTGTCGGCGAGATCGAGTTCCCAGTCGTCGGCGTCAACACGGAAAAGTTCGCGAAGAGTTTCGGCAGAAAGCTGCAGACCGTCGAGAGTGAGGGCGTTGCGCGTGGGCACGTAGCCGATCGGAGTTTCTTCCGCCTGGGCGGTTCCTTCGACGCGCTCGAGAATCCACTTAAGGACGCGGACATTGTCGCCAAAGCCGGGCCACAGATATTTGCCGTCGGTGCCTTTGCGGAACCAATTCACATGGAAAATTTTCGGCGGGTGCGGGATGCGCTTGCCCATGTCCAGCCAGTGCTGGAAATAATCGGCCATATTGTACCCGCAGAAGGGAAGCATGGCCATCGGATCGCGGCGGGTGATGCCGACATCGCCGGTGGCCGCGGCGGTGGTTTCCGAAGCCATGGTCGCACCGACGTATACGCCGTGCTGCCAGTCGAAGGCTTCAAAGACGAGTGGTGCCAGGCGAGCACGGCGCCCACCGAAGATGAACGCGGAAATGGGCACGCCTTCGGGCGTTTCAAAATTCGGAGAGATACTGGGCGATTGGTTGGCGGGAACGGTGTAGCGGGAATTGGGATGAGACGCGGCGCCTTTGGAAGAATCCCACTTTTCGCCGCGCCAGGTGATCAGGCCGGCGGGATGCTCGCCGCCGATGCCTTCCCACCACGGCTCGTCATTGGGAGTGACGCCAACGTTTGTGAAGATGGTGTTGCGATTGATGGCACGCATGACGTTGGGATTGGTCTTCATGCTGGTGCCGGGAGCGACACCAAAAAAGCCGGCTTCGGGATTGACGGCGTGCAGATAGCCATCGGCGCCGATGTGCATCCAGGCGATGTCGTCGCCAACGGTCCAGACGCGGTAGCCCTGGCTTTCGAGGGCCGAGACCATCATGGCAAGATTGGTTTTGCCGCAGGCGCTGGGAAAGGCTGCGGCCATGTATGTAACTTTTCCGCCGGGCGATTCGAGGCCGAGGATAAGCATGTGCTCGGCCATCCAGCCTTGTTGGCGGGCCATGTAACTGGCAATACGCAAGGCAAAACATTTTTTGCCGAGCAACGCGTTACCGCCATAGCCGGAGCCGACGCTCCAGATCAGGCGCTCTTCGGGGTAATGCGCGATGTAGCGGCGAAGCGGATCGAGATCGCCGAGCGAGTGAAGGCCGGGAACGAAGTCGGAAGAATTGCCGAGGCGGTCGGTGGCCACTTTGCCGATGCGGGCCATGATGCGCATGTTGGCGACGACGTAGGGACTGTCTGTGGCTTCGACCCCAACTTTGCTCAGAGGCGAATCGGCCGGGCCCATGATGTAGGGGACGACGTACATGGTGCGGCCGCGCATGGAACCGTTGAGCAGCGCGCCGACTTTATATTTTGCGGCGCCGGGATCCATCCAGTTGTTGGTGGGACCAGCGTCGTCCTTATTGGGAGTGCAGATAAAGGTGAGGTGCTCGGTGCGCGCGACATCACTGGGATTGCTGCGGTGCAGATAGCAGTTGGGATAGCTTTGGGGATTCAGCTGCAAGGAATCAGAGCGTTCGAGCATTTCGTGGAGAACGGCCTGATTTTCCGCCTCGGAGCCGTCGCAAAAGACGATGCGATCCGGCTTGGTAAGCTGGGCGGCCTGGTCCACCCAGGCTTCCATCGGAGTTCCCACGATCTACCCCCAAAGAAACAGATACAATGCATGCAAAAACCAAATCAAAAAGCCATATCCACCCAGTGCCAGGAACAGCGAAGCCAGGCGGGATGCGGCTCCGTTACGTATTTACAAGTTTACGGGACGGGTCGGCCGGGAAGCAAGGCAGGGGGTTAGAGAGGATTGAGTTTCCGAGTCGCTTGTAATCCCTCCAGAATCGATGCCAAGCGAAAAATCGCTCACAAGCCGACTTGCCCATTGCCGATCTCTCGGGTCAGAATTAGTTCCGTTTTTCTCGACAATCTACCCGGGATTAGCCTTACCAGGATCTCCCTTCTGAGCTGAGAGCGCTCGCAGGGTTCAAGCATCCATCAATGGGGGACGCCTTTGGCTGAGAAAATCGGCGACAATCCACGCCGCTCCGGTTATCGCCAAGTTCTGCGCGTTGCCGGCCCAACTGAACATTTTGTGTGGGTCGGCGAAAGGCGCGGGGAGCCACACCAACAGACCGAAGCCGATGATCATCGCTGTAAGTAAACGAGACGCGAGAAGGGCTGAACGACCGGAAAGCAAAGCGATGGCCGCGAGAGCAAACGCAATCGTGGTCGTGATCGCCCAGAACATTTGCCCCGGAGGAATCCATTTGGGAACGAAAGCGGCCGTCGCAGAAAGATAAAAGAGTTGTTCGGCGGTGAAGGAGACAACACAGATTCCGAAAAACAAGTATCCGATCCGAGCCGCCGTCGCCGGTCGTTTCGAATTGCCAGGATTCAACGACCCGTAGGCGATTAGTGCCCCCGAGACCAAAGAAAATTGCTCGAAAAAGTTGCCCCAGCGGTCAAAAACGCGCGGTTCCGCTGCAATGAACGGTACCCAGAGCAACGCAAAGATAAGGTAGAGGAAGCCTAGAACGACCGCGCCGGCTCGCGCCGTTCTATACCACTGAATCGCCAGGCCCCCAAAGATCTCGATCGCCGCCGCAAGGTACACGAGAATCTCACGGTGAGGAACGTTACCAAGCGCCCGGATCTGTTGCCAGGTATTAAAGTCGTGCCAGACCAAAGTGATGAAGCCAAAAGCGATAGCGGCCAATCCATATACGTGACGTCCGAGATAGATTCTCGCCATTTCTGCCCTGAGCGCTGGTCATGTTCGCCGACATTGCGGGAGTAAGACAATAACCACTTTGGGTTCGATTCACAATGCCACTTTCAAGGGAGTTCTATGCAATGACTATTGGACGCGCCACGGCAGTCGTAAGCGATACACAAGAGTCTTTCGACGCCACTTCCTCGATCTTCGCCGCGTCAAACTAATTCGGAAAGAATGACTGCATTGTTGGGGAAACGTGGCGAAACTAACCTTTTTCTCCGTTTGTTTGTTCGTCTTGACCAGTGCTGCTATCGAGGGTGGCGCGGTTTTCCGCCGCATGACTCACCTTTCGCAGGAGGTTCCTCAGGGTCTCCTTCTCGGAGTCGTCGAGCGAGGATAAAGCGTCCTCCAGCCCCCGCCCGTGGTCGGCAAACACCTTGCGCAGTAGCTTTGATCCTTCCGTGGTCAGCGCATTGATCGGCACAATGACGAAGAAGTAGACTACTGCAGCAACCAAGAGGAACGAGACCAGAGCATTAATAAAATCGCCGAGAGCAAAGACGCTGCCGTTCAAGGTGAATCGGACTGCCGAAAAGTCGGGTTTACCCACGAGTGCTGCGATCAGTGGCGTCAGCAGATCTTTTGTGAGCGCAGCCACTACCGCCGCGAACGCGCCACCGACTACCACACCGACCGCCATGTCAACTACGTTGCCACGCAGAATAAACTGTTTGAATCCGCTCATCATGGGTCACCTCCAAAGACATCTGACTGCGCAGTGATTGCCATCAATCCCGATCCTATCTGGTCAGCCTAAACAAATAAACCGTGAGGCGTATTTAGGAGATGGGCCTGGCGGAAGGTGCCGGGAACCTGCTCGCAAAAAGAAATGGGCCGTCGCATATCATCGCGATTAGTGACGACAGGCGATTAATAGGTGTTGAGTGCGCTATTTGAATTTTTCGTGCGGATCGTTGCTGGGAAGTGGGCTCGTGCGAAGGGCGTAAGATTCGTTTCGACCCTCGACAGTATAACACTCCATATTTGGCTTGACGACGGCCGCGTCCTATACTATTTTGCTCTAGGCCTAGAACCGTATAGTCTGACAGCTCAGCAACTGGATTCGTTCGAATGAAAAAGACTGCAAAGCGAGACCTTTTTCCAGGTGCTTTGGAGATGATGATTCTCCAAACTTTGAGACGCGAGCCGTCGCACGGCTACGCGCTCGTACAACACATCCGACGGACTTCGCGTGACTTGCTACAGATTGAAGAAGGGTCGCTGTATCCGGCTCTCCAGCGCCTGCTCAAGGAAGGGTTGGTCAAGGCGGAGAGGGGCGTCTCTTCTACAAACCGCCGCGTTCGGATTTACCGACTGACGACGGCCGGCGCCAAACACCTGGAACGTGAGGTGTCCAGTTTTGAACGCATGCTCGAAGGAATTACACATGTTTTGGCGCCAGGTGAATCATGAACTGGTTGAGCCAATTATTTTTGCGCCGGCGGATGTACGGCGAGTTGTCCGAAGAAATTCGTGAGCACCTCGAAGAAAAGACCGACGAGCTGGTTGCGGGCGGGATGTCGAGAGAAGAAGCAACGCGCACGGCACGGAGAGCGTTTGGGAATGTGGGTTTGGCGGAAGAGAACGCTCGGGGCGTGTGGCGTTGGGTATCGATCGAGAACTTTTTCACCGATGTGCGCTACGGATTGCGGATGCTGCGGCGCAATCCCGCTTTCACGGCGCTTGGATTATTGACCATTGCGATTGGAATTGGCGCTAACGCGGCGGTTTTCAGTGTTGTGAATAGCGTTCTGCTGAAACCGCTGAATTATCCGAATTCGCAGGAACTGGTGGCGCTGCACCAGATCGCTCCGGGAGCGGCCGGGCTAGCGGATTTTCGGAATGGTCTGCTCCTCTCGCCTTCTATGTATTTCACATATGCGGAGCAAAACCGAGCGTTTCAATCGTTGGGTGTGTGGATACCCGGCACGGCCAATGTTACGGGGCTAGCCGAACCGGAACAGGTTCGCGCGGTTAACGTGAGCGATGGCGTACTTCAGTCCCTTGGTGTTCCACCGGCACTGGGGCGTTGGTTTTCGCAGTCGGACCAGATTCCGAACGGAGCGGAAAGGGTGATGCTGAGCTATGGGTATTGGCAGCGGCGGTTCGGAGGCGACCGCGCAGTGGTTGGACGCAACGTTCTGGTTGATTCGAGGTCTCGGGAAATTATCGGCGTTATGCCCCAAGGGTTTCGCTTCCTCGATGCAGATTTCGACCTGATCGTGCCGCTGGCATTTGACCGCGGGAAGTTGATTCTGGCGGGTTTCGGATATCACGGAATCGCCCGGTTCAAGCCCGGGGTCTCGATTGCGGAAGCCAATGCCGACATGACGCGGATGTTGCCGATCTGGATGGAGTCCTGGTCAAACGGGCCTGGAACGAATCCGCATATTTACGAGACGTGGAAAATTACGCCGGCGATTCGCCCACTCAAGCAAGAGGTGCTTGGCAACGTCAGCGAAGTGCTGTGGGTGGTCATGGCGACGATCGGGTTGGTGATGATGATCGCTTGCGCCAACGTGACGAACCTGTTGCTGGTGAGGGTGGAGTCGCGGCAGCAGGAACTGGCGGTTCGAGCCGCCCTTGGCGCCGGCTGGGCGCGGATCGTGCGGGGACTTCTCGTGGAAAGCGTGCTGCTGGGGCTGATAGGAGGAGCGCTGGGCGTTGGCGTGGCATACGGGGGAGTGCGCTTTCTGGTGGCATCGGGTCCAGCGAACCTGCCGCGCCTGAGCGAAATTTCGATCGACGCGCGGACCCTGGGATTTGTTTTGTCCCTTTCCGTGCTCTCAGGTTTGTTGTTCGGATTGATTCCTGCGCTGAAATACGCCGGACCGCGAACTGCGTTAGCTCTTCGCAGCGCGGGACGAAGCATCAGCGTGAGCCGGGAACGCCATCGCGCTCGCAATCTGCTTGTCATAAGCCAGATGGCGATCGCGGTAGTGCTGATGGTGAGTGCGGGGTTGATGATTCGTACGTTCCTGGCGTTACGCACCGTCGATCCAGGATTCACCGGTGGGCCGCGTCTTCAGCTGATGCGAATCTCGATTCCCGATTCGCTGGTGGCGGAACCGGAACGCGTCACGAGAATACAGAACGCAATTGTCGATAAGCTGCAGGCTATTCCTGGGGTGAAGTCCGTGGGATTCGGGAGCGAAATGCCGATGGAAGGGTTCGATTCGGACTGGGACGCCATCTACGCGCAGGACAAGACGTATTCCGACGCCGAAATTCCTCCTCTCCGGCTGTTCAAGCATGTTTCGCCAGGTTTCTTGGAGACGGCAGGGACGCGCATCATTGCCGGCCGCGAGCTAACTTGGACCGAAGTCTATGGCCGGAGGCCCGTGGTCATGGTCTCCGAGAATCTGGCGCGAGAGATGTGGGCCACGCCATCCGCGGCCATCGGCAAGCGATTGCGCGAATTCCCGAGCACACCCTGGTATGAGGTAATCGGCGTTGTTCAAGACGTTCGTGAGAATGGCGTGCAGGAAAAGGCGCCCGAAATCGTGTATTGGTCTTCGTGGCTGGGAGATTCGCATGATCCTGGATACGCCTGGCGGACGGTGACCTTCGCAATACGCAGCGACAGCGCGGGCACTCAAGTTTTTCTTGACGAGTTGCGCCAAGCGGTGTGGTCCGTGAATTCGAATTTGCCGCTGGCGTCGGTGCGGACGATGCAGGAAGTGTATGACAAGTCAGTGGCGCGAACTTCGTTCACGCTAGTGATGCTCGCGATCGCGGGCGCGATGGCCATGGCGTTAGGAACGATCGGCATCTATGGAGTGATTTCTTACACCGTGTCACAACGCCGGCGCGAATTTGGAATCCGGTTAGCGCTCGGGGCTCAGCGTGGTGACGTGCTGCAAATGGTGCTAAAGCAGGGCGCCAGGACCGCGCTAGTGGGCGTCGCCATGGGAATCGCGACTGCTTTGGGATTGACGGAGTTGATGCAGAGCTTGTTGTTTGGCGTGTCGGCGCAGGATCCCATGACATTTGCCGCCGTTGCTGCCCTGCTCATCGCAGTTGCACTCTTGGCTTCCTACATTCCCGCACGCCGCGCTGTGCTCGTCGACCCGGTAGTCGTGTTGCGTTACGAATAGTTGTCCGACTTTTGTCTTCATCGTTCTCCCGTTAGTGAGAGAAATCGGTTGATGCCATATGTAGCTGCTGATTCCACTTTGTGAGGTTCACTCCTTTTATTAAGAGCCATAGGCAAGTGGATAGCTCGCCGATGAATGCGGGGAGCAGGATGGTTGGAAACATTTTGGCGGCGAGTGTGGGGGCCAGGAACAGGGCGAAGCTGTTGATCAGATAGCAGAGGCCGGCGATGCCCTGCAGCACGCCCAGAGTTTTGGGGAAGTAGCCCGATCTGATCATCAAATGACCGGTCACGAGGCAGGTGAAACCGAAAAATACGAGACCGATGGCGAAGCCGTATTCATGCAGCGTGAGAGAAGCATCCGCGAGAGCCTGAAGCTGATGTGGATCAAACGCCTTCAAGTAATCCGCGTTTCCCAGGAAGACCAGTACGGCGAGAAGAGTCAGTTTGTTGGCGACCAGGACGGCGGTCTGCACCAGATTGAATAGCGCTGCAAGCAGAGCAAGATCTTTGCTGACTGGTTTGAGCAACACATAGAAGATGAGGATGAGAGGGACGTCAGAGACGTGCATAAGGAGGTCGCCTGCAATGCCGCTGCGAAACAAGAAGTTGGAGGCGCTAATGTTGTGGGCTGTGGCTACGGCATCTCCCGCGATGACGAGATGGCCGCGAACGAAAAGTTCGCCGAACATACCGGCGAGGATGTTGAACAAATACAACAAGCCGCCGATTCTTGCGTAAAGTTGTGGCGAAACGCTGAGCTTCGGGTTTGTCATCCCTTGTACCTCGGACCCTGGAATGTGTATTGATAGCCGTTGCGCGAGACTCTGATGATGGTGACTATCCCAGTAACTCTACGCGAAACCCTGGGATAAAGTTTCGCGTAAGGCGTAGTGGTATGCTTTGGGAATGTACGCACAGAAATTTGAGGTGGATGTTTGGATTCGAGGAGAGCGGAAGAGCTGTCCGGTGGAATGGCTGGACCAGTTTTGTATGAGGAATTTCACGAATTCGGCGGATTTTGACGATACGCTGCCGGTGAGTGATGGACAGATTGAGGCTAGTTTCCGGCTGACGCCGGAGCGGTTTGCAGAGGGGCTGGGGGCGTGGCTGACGCAGCGGGGGAAGGGCGAAGGGGACTCGGTGCGGGTGGAAGTGCGGAGAATTTAGGGTTGGCGGATGAACTGGCTCGTGGCGAGGAATCCAAGACCCACAGGCAACGGCGGCATGTGGGGCACCCGCAGGCAAACCCAAGACAAAACCTGCACCCTTGAAAAGCAAAGGGTGCGTTACCTGGCGGAGAGATTGTGTTAAGCGCTCACGTTAGGATCCTTCGTCGCGGAAGGGGCTCCTCAGGACGTCATTTGTCTTGGTTTTGCTGCTCCGTTGTGGCGCTATTCCGATGATGGGTTGTGGGGTTCTGGTTGGTCGGAGTCGAGGACGGATTTGCTTTCGAGGGCGGCGCGGATGGCAGGCAGGGCCTTGAGCGCGGCTTCTTCGCCGGCGCGGACGAGTTCGCTGGTTTTGGAAAAATCATCCCAGAGGAATGGAGTTACGTCTGGTTCGATGATGATATCGGCTTCCTTGCGCCATTCAAGATCGGCGTGTTTTTGGATAATGGTAAAGGAACGGCTGAGAACATCTGTAAAGGTGCGGGGCTCGTCGACCGCGCCCGCTTCCAGGTAAACAGCAATCACAAGTTCCGCGCCGAGCAGGAGCGTGCCTTCGATGGGCACGAGCGCCGTGAGGAATCCGTCGACGAGCGTGCGCCCTTCATATTTCACGGGAACGAATAATCCAGGATAAGCGCAGGAAGCGCGCAGCGGCGGGCCGAGCGGGCCGCCGTGATAGTAAACGGGCAAACCAAGATTGATGTCGGTGGTGGCGATGGCGAGAGGCGTTTGCAATTCGTCGAAGCGTTTGATGGTGGTGAAGCGCGCGATGAAATCTTCCAGGCGATTGTTGGTGGCGAGGCCTAGCCAGGACGGAGTCCAGCGACCGAAATCGGTGAATTTTGTTTCGTGGGCGATGCGCTCCATCATTTCCAGTGGGGCGCCGGCGCAATAACCCGTGGCGATAAGCGCGCCGACGCTGGTGCCAGAAACCACATCAACGGGAACGCCAGCTTCGCGGAGGACGCGCAAGACGCCAATGTGGGCGATGCCGCGGGCGAAACCGCCGGCAAGCGCGATGCCAACACGCGGGCGCCGGGTTCCCTTCGGCGTACCGCCATAGGCGAAGGAACGGAAAAGGTCCCTGGCCATGCGCAGAAAATTCTGCGGGTCCCCATTCTTTTCGGAAGCCATAATCGCCTATTTTACGACGTAGAGAGTTTACCAAACACTTGTTTGACCGGCACGATTCCATTTTGTAACCTGTTCTGCAGTCAAAAATTCTCTCGTGAAGGCCGATCATGACGCAACGAATTCAGAAAGCTGCGGTTCTTGGCGCAGGGACCATGGGCGCGCGCATTGCCGCGCATTTCGCGAATGCCGGGCTGCCTTGTGTGCTGCTGGACATTGCTCCGAAAGATGCCGCGCCCGCGGAGAGAAACAAAATTGTGGCAGCGGGTCTGGAAGCGGCAAAGAAAGCGAAGCCGGCGGCGTTTTTCACTCCTGGCCTGGCGGCGAAAATCGCCATTGGGAATTTTGAAGACGATCTGGCGCGGATCGCAGATGCGGACTGGATCATCGAAGTGGTGGCGGAGAATCTGGAAATCAAGCGGGGGTTGCTGGCCAAAGTGGCGCAATTTCGGAAGCCCGGCGCGCTGGTTACGACGAATACGTCGGGATTGCCGGTTCATCTGATCGCCGAGGGACTGCCGGAAGAGTTTCAGCAGCATTGGGCGGGGACGCATTTTTTCAATCCGCCGCGCTATATGAAATTGGTGGAAGTGATTCCCGGACTGAAGACTTCGCGGGAGGTTTTGGATACGTTGGCGGATTTTTGCGATCGGCGGCTTGGAAAAGGCGTGGTGATCGCGAAAGATACGCCGAACTTTATCGCAAATCGCATCGGAACGTATTCTATGCTGAACGCGCTGCGGCTGATGTCCGAGCTGGGAATGACGATTGAAGAAGTGGATGCGTGCACCGGGCCAGCGGTGGGATGGCCGAAGTCCGCGACGTTTCGGACGGCGGATATTGTCGGGCTGGACGTGCTGATGCACGTGGTGAAAAACATTTACGAGACCGCGCCGAATGATGAATCGCGCGAGGCCTATAAAGTACCGGCGTTTGTGGAGGAGATGGCCAAGCGCAAATGGCTGGGAGACAAAACCGGGCAAGGATTTTATAAGCGCGTGAGGGGCGGCGGAGGGGAAAAAGAAATTCTGACGCTCGATATCGCGACGATGGAACACCGGCCACGGCAGAAAGCGCGATTTCCTTCGATCGAAGCGGGAAAGACGATTGACGATACGCGCGAACGGTTGCGGGCGCTGCTGACGCCGCTGTTCGAAGGGCAGAAAACGGACAAGGCGCAGGAATTCATCTGGGGCGGGCTGTCCGAAATGTGTTTGTACGCCGGACGGCGCATACCGGAAATTTCCGATCACATCGTGGATGTCGATCACGCGATGCGCTGGGGCTTTGCGTGGGACTTAGGGCCGTTTGAGAGCGTGGACGCGATTGGGCTGCAGGCGTTTACGGAGCAGATCAAGAAGGAGGGCCGGGGCCTGTCACCGATTTTCGAGAAAGCGCTGGCGAGCGGACGGAAGAGCTTTTACGAATCACAGAAAGGTGAGACTTCCGTTTTTGATTTTGGCTGCGGATCGATGGAGAAAGTGGAAGAGCCAGCCGGAATCCTGATCCTGAAGAATCTGAAGGAGGCCGGGCGCGAGGTGGAACGAAATACCGGCGCGAGCTTGATCGATTTGGGCGATGGCGTGGTGTGTTGCGAATTCCACGCGAAGATGAATGCGATCGGGGCGGACCTGATCGCCATGATGCACAAGGGGCTGAAGCGGCTGGACACGGATTTTGACGCGATGGTGATCGCAAACCAGGCGACGAATTTTTCCGTCGGTGCGAATCTGATGCTGGTGCTGATCGGCGCGCAGGAACAGGAGTGGGACGAGCTACACATGGCAGTGAAGCAATTTCAAAACGTGAACCTGGCGATCAAGTACGCGCAAAAGCCGGTGGTGGCGGCGCCCCAGGGAATGGCGCTGGGCGGCGGATGCGAAATCAGTTTGCATGCGGCGAAGATTCACGCGGCGGCGGAAGCCTATATCGGACTGGTGGAAACGGGGGTCGGATTGATTCCCGGCGGCGGCGGAACGAAAGAGATGCTGATTCATGCGAATGAAAATGCGGCGTCGGGCGACGACCTGGATTTGTTTCATGCGTTGAAACCGGTGTTCGAAAATATTGCGATGGCGAAAGTGGGCACGAGCGCGGAAGAATGCCGGGACCTGGGGTTTTTGCGGCGAAGCGATAACGTATCCATGAATCGCGAGCGATTGGTGGCGGACGCCAAGCAGACGGCGTTGGCATTGGCGCGCGGTGGATGGAAGCCGGCGGCAACGTCGTGGCAAGAAGGAGCGCAGACGACCCAGATCAAAGTGCTGGGCGAATCGTTCCTGGCGGCGGCGAAGATGGTGATTCACCTGATGGTGCGAGGTGGGTACGCTTCGGACTACGACGCGCACGTGGCGCGGAAGCTGGGGAATATTCTGGCGGGCGGAGCGTTGTCTGCACCGCAGATGGTGAGCGAGCAGTACGTGCTCGACCTGGAGCGGGAGGCGTTTGTTTCGTTGTGCGGGGAGAAGAAGACGCAGGAGAGGATTGCGCACACGTTGAAGACCGGGAAGCCGCTGAGGAATTAGCGGGGGCTTGCCCAGAGATCCTTTGATTAGCTCTCTTTACACCGCGAAGGCGTAGGCCCGTCGATGCTCGGGGCAGCGCGCACTCCATGGAAATCGTATAAAACCGTATTGCGGAAGGCGGTAAATATGTTTATTCTCGTTGGCGAGGAAATCGCATGCAAAGACTTCTGCCGCCGCGGGAAGCCGCAAATATTCTGGGCATCAGCTATCCAACACTGAAGCAGTGGATCTATCACAATAAAATCAAGACGGCCAAAACACCCGGCGGCCACCATCGCGTGCCGGAATCGGAAATCGACCGGCTGATTCCGAAGAAGCTGGAGCGCGGCGATATTTCCACACGGCGGGGGAACTTCCGGAAAATCAGCGGACGAAACCAGTTAATCGGCAGAGTGGTGGCGCTGAAGTTCAGTGGGCTGCTGGCGCAGGTGACGCTGGCAATCGGTGAGCAACACATCACGTCGATCATTACGGCGGATGCGGCGCGGGAGTTGAGGCTGAAGGTAGGGGAGCGCGCGGCGGCGTTGATCAAGTCCACGGAAGTGATGATTCTGCGGATGTGAATTTCTGGAGGACCCATGAAGCCATTGCGAACCTTTTCATTGTTCCTTAACTTGCTGATGCTGGTGTCTTGCGTGCGTGCACAAACGCAAACTCTGCGTGTCGCGGCGGCAGCGGACTTGCAATTCGCGATGAAGGATCTTAGCCGACAGTACGAAAAGAAGACCGCTGTGAAAGTGGAGACCAGTTACGGATCCAGCGGGAATTTCAGGGCGCAAATCGAAAATGGAGCGCCGTTCGACGTGTTCTTTTCCGCGGATTCGCAGTATCCAGAGCAGTTGGTCGCGGCTGGCGTTGCGGATGCGGCTTCCCTATTCGTGTATGCGCAGGGGCACCTGGTGCTGTGGGCGCCGGAGAACGAATTTCTGCAACTTCCACAAAGAGGTTTCGACACGTTGAAGGATCCACGCGTGGCAAAAATCGCGATTGCGAATCCGGAGCATGCGCCTTATGGACGAGCGGCGGTGGCGGCGTTGCAGAACGCGGGACTGTACGACGAACTGAAACCGAAGTTGGTGCTTGGGGAAAATATTTCGCAAGCGGCGCAGTTTGCGCAATCCGGCAGCGCACAGGTGGGAATTATCGCGCTGTCGCTGACGCATGCAGAGAGCATGAAAGACGGGGAACGCTGGGAAATTCCTGCGTCATATTATCCACCGATTTTGCAGAAGGCGGTGATCGTGAGCGCTTCGAAGAATAAAGCGGCGGCTCAGGCGTTTCTTGAATTCGTAAAGAGCGACGAGGGGCGAAAGATTCTTTCGAGCTACGGGCTGACTCCGCCGGAGACTGCAACCAAGCCATGAGCGGGCAAGCGATACTTTTATCGCTGAGGCTGGCGTTTACTGTAGCGGCGCTACTGTTGGTGATTGCGCTGCCGTTGGCGTACTGGCTTTCGTTCACCGCGTGGCGGGGGAAATTTTTGCTGGAATCGGTGGTGGCGCTGCCGCTGGTGCTGCCGCCGACGGTTTTGGGATTTTACGCGCTGATCGCGTTGGGGCCGCGCGGGTTGCTCGGAAGAACGTGGCAAGCGATCTTCGGGCATCCGCTGGCGTTCACGTTTACGGGATTGGTGCTGGCATCGATGCTGTACAGTTTTCCGTTTGCTGTGCAACCGCTGGTGGCGAGTTTTGAGTCGCTGGACCGGCGGTTGCTGGATGCGTCGTCGATGCTCGGAGCGGGACGCGCGCGCTCGTTTTTCCGGATCGTGCTTCCGCTGGCGTGGCCGGGAGTGATCACGGCGGTGGTGCTGAGTTTTGCGCACACGCTGGGCGAGTTTGGCGTGGTGCTGATGGTAGGCGGAAACCTTGCGGGAATCACGCGCACAGTGTCAATCGACATTTACGATCGCGTGCAAGCGCTGGATTATGCCGGGGCGCACGAAACCGCATTGTTTCTGCTGGTGATTTCGTTCGCGGTGCTTTCCGTGGTTTATGGGGTGAACCGGCGGGTGTGGTCGCCGTGGAGCAGCCGGTAAGGCTCCATGCTTTCCGTACACATCGAGAAGGAATTCAGAACGGCGGGAAAGCCTTCCTTTCAATTGAAAATCAGCGAAGAGTTTTTGCCGGGATTTACGGTGTTGTTTGGACCATCTGGCGCGGGGAAATCCACGCTGCTGGATTGCATTGCGGGATTGCTGAAACCGGATAAAGGGATTATCAAATTTGGGGAGAACGTGTTTTTTGAAACGGCAGGCAGATTTTCGCTGCCGCCGCAAAAGCGCAGGATTGGGTACGTGTTTCAGTCGCTGGCGCTCTTTCCGCATTTATCCGTCGAAAACAACGTTGCCTATGGACTTTCCGGGGTGCAGGCTGCGGAGCGAACCGCGCGAATGCGGACAATTTTGGACATATTCCACGCGCAACGATTGTTGGGCCGCAAGCCAGGCGAACTTTCCGGAGGAGAAAAGCAACGGGTTGCGCTGGCGCGATCGGTGATCACGAATCCGCACGTGCTGCTCCTCGATGAACCGCTGACGGGGCTAGATGCAGGGTTGCGCCAATCGATTCTGGAGGATCTGCGAAGCTGGAACGCGGAACATCGCATTCCGATTCTGTACGTGACGCACAATCGGGAAGAGGTGGACGCGATCGGCGACCGCGTGGTGGGGATCGTGGATGGTCGCGTGCAAGCGCGGGGAATGCCGCAGGAAGTTCTGGATGCGCCGCGGGCGGTGGAACTGGCGCAGGCGGCGGGATTTGAGAATCTGCTGGTTGGACGCGTGCTGGAACACCGCGTGGAAGATGGCGTGATGCGCGTTGCGCTCGATGGAAACGACTGCGAATTGGAAGTTCCGCTGGGGCCACAAAAACCGGGCGACGTAGTGCAAGTGGCGATCCGGGCTGGCGATATTTTGTTGGCCACGCAAATTCCATTTGGATTGAGTGCGCGCAATGTTTTGCCGGGAACGGTGGAATCGATCAAGACGCGGGGAACGATCGTGACTCTCCTGGTCAATACGGGCGTGCGATTCGTAGCGCACGTGACGCCGGGAGCGATGAGGTCGTTGGAGCTGGAGGCTGGTTCGGTGGTGTGGCTGGTGCTGAAGACTCATTCCTGCCACGTGGTCACTCCGCGGTAATCACCAGGGCGCTGCAAGGTTTGCTGCCGGCGAGCGAATAGCCGTGCGGAAATTGCGAATCGAAATAGAGAGAATCGCCGGCGTCGAGAAGTTCCTCTTCCACGCCAATCTTGAGCGAAAGCTTACCCTTCAGCACGTAAATAAATTCTACGCCGGAATGCTGGTGAACGTGGATCTGTGACGCGGGCACGCTGCGGAAGTCGGCGAGATACGCGTTGAATTTGCGGTCGGTGGCCAGGAAATCGAGCGACTCGAAATCAAAAGAGGCGTTATCGAATTCCGCGGCTTCCGGGAAGCGCAAGCGATCTTTTTTCCGGACCAGCGCGAACGTGTGGCGCTGGCGTTTGTCGATGAAGAAAAAATCCAGACCCATGCTGAAGACCATGCCGATACGCGAGAGTGTGGGAAGAGTGGGGTAAAGTTTTCCGTGTTCGAGCTTGGAGAGCAGGGCGGGGGAGAGGCCGGTGTGACGGCTCAGCTCCACCAGGCCCATTTTGCGGCGCAGGCGAAGCTGCTTGATTTTGTCGCCGACGTGGTAGCGATCGAGAGTTTCCTTTAGCTGCTGACTGACCATCGAAGTCTCCCTTCTCTTGTGAAGAAAGAGAATGGCTGCAATTTGAGCGAGGATACCACGGCGTTTTCCCTACGGTGTAATGCATTTTCACAGCCTTCAAACCGAAATGCGCCGCGTTTTCTGGGTTGCCAGGCCGAGTGCGCGGGTTTCCGGATGGCGTTCTGATTCGTTTGGGTGCTCTGCTACTATGGAAAGTACTACCGGCGAGGAACCCCATGCCCAACAAATTGCAAAAGCGGAAAGGGACGCCGAAACCGCTGCGGCCTAGAAAAAGCAGGCGCGCCACCAAACAAGCGAAACCGGCCACGCGGTTGGAAGAAGTTCTACAAAGCGCCGCCAATATTTTCTTCGCTAAGGGATTTCACGCCACCAGCATCGAGGATGTGGCCCGCGACGTTGGCATGTTGAAGGGCTCGTTGTATTACTACATCAAATCCAAGGACGATTTACTGTTCCAGCTGTTGCTGGCGGGAATTGAAGACGGCGACGCATACATCGCGCGGCAGATCGATCTGGAGGGCGATCCCGTGGAGCAGCTGGAGCGGGCAATCCGGGCGCAAATCGATTACATCATTCAGAAACGCGTGCAATTTGGATTGTTTCTGCACGAATTCGATTCGTTGCCGGGAAAGCGTCAGCACAAGCTGATCTCCGTGATGTCTCGCTACAACTCGCGCTTTGTGGACCTGGTGCGGCGCGGGCAAGAGCAGGGAAAACTGGCGCCGGGAGAGCCGTGGATTATTGTGAATGGAATTCTAGGGATGTGTAACTGGCTGTACCGGTGGTACGACACCGACGAAAGTTCCGATCCAGAGCAGGTGAAACAGATTTTTCTGCGCATGGTGCTGCAGGGAATCCGGGCTACGACGACGGCTGGATCCAAGACGCTGGCATAAAAGCCGGCGCAGGTGGGAGCAGCGGGGTTGCGGAATTGCGGCGGGTCGGGAAGAATCGATAAGCAATACCAATCCAGTCTTGATGAGAATCCGATGAAGCAGAAAATTGTGAGCTCGCTCGACGCAGCGGTTGCGGATATACCCGACGGCGCGCGAATCATGTTTGGAGGATTCGGCGGAGCGGGATTTCCGAACAATCTGATCCAGGCATTGTCGCGAAAAGGGATCAAGGACGTATTCGCGATCAGCAATAATTGCGGGACGCGCGACGGCGAATTGGGAATCATGTTCAAGAATGGGCAAGTGAAGCACGTGATTTGCTCGTTTCCGGGGCCGCACGCGAATTATTTTCAGGACCGCTTCGCCAAAGCTGAAGTGACCTGCGAACTGGTGCCGCAAGGGATTCTATGCGAGCGCATGCGCGCGGCCGCGGCAGGATTGCTGGGGTTCTACACCACCGTTGGCGTGGGGACGGAAGTGAGTTTGGGGAAGGAAGAGCGGCTGATTGACGGTAAACGCTGCATCCTGGAATCGCCAATTCATGCCGATTTTGCGCTGATTAAGGCGCAGAAGGCGGACGAACTTGGGAACCTGACGTACCGGCTGGCGGCGCGGAATTTCAATCCGATCATGGCGCAGGCGGCGACGACAACGATTGTGGAAGTGGATGAAATTGTGCCGGTGGGCTCGATTCCGCCGGAGAACGTGCTTACGCCGGCGATTTTTGTGCACAGGATCGTGCAGGCAAGGGGATTGCATTATGCGGGATAAGCCGCGCCTTACTCGAGAACAGATTGCGCACCGCGCCGCGCAGGAATTGCCGGATGGCGCTTATGTAAATCTTGGCTGGGGCATACCGAATCTGATGTCCGATTACCTGCCGAAGGGGATCACGGTTTACTTTCACAGCGAAAACGGAATTTTGGGAATGGGGCCGCGGGCCAAGGCGGGCGAAGAGGATTCCGACCTGGTGGATGCGATGAAAGTGCCGGTAACGCTGATTCCGGGCGCGTCATTCTTCAGCCAGGCGGAGGCGCACTTGATGACGCGCGGAGGGCACCTGGATGTTGCGGCGCTCGGGGGATTCCAGGTGTCCGAAAAAGGCGATCTGGCGAACTGGAAGATTCCCGGGTCGAAGGGCAGCGGAGGAATCGGCGGTGCGATGGATATCGCGGCAGGGGCGAGGAAGCTGATCGTGTGCATGGAACACAACACGAAGGATGGAGCGCCAAAAATTGTGAAGGAGTGCACATATCCGCTGACCGGGATTGCCTGCACGGACACGATTGTGACGGACCTGGCGGTGATTGATGTGACACCGGCAGGATTGGAGCTGCGGGAAGTGGCGCCGGGATGGACGGCGGACGAGGTGCAGGAGCGCACCGGAGTGAAGTTGATTGTGCGTGGTAAGGTGGAGGAGATGCGGTTCGGGTAGTTACATGCGGGCGGCGGCACGGGCGGCTATGTGGCCGTCGGGAGTGCGCACGACCATGACGAGGCTGTCGGTGACGGGCACTCCGGTGGAAGGCACATCGAATTCGAATTCCCATTCAAAACGTTCGGGGATCTGGTCCGCGATCGCCGCGGCGTAGGGCATCACCTGGCGGGTCTCATAGTGTCTGGGCACGACGCCCGGAGCGGGGCGCATGGCCAGGCCGTGCTTCCAATAAAAGCTAAGGCGAAGGGTACTGACGAGGGCTTTGGTGAGATAGACGCGCGAGCCGGCGTTCTGGAATTGAATGTCGCAGGGAAAATCGTACATAAGAAAGCTGAGATGGAGGACCGCAGGAAATTCGGTGACCATCTCGTTGCCGCGGCGGAAGAATGTGCCGGTGTTGGTGTCCACGCGCTTGAGGTTCGCGAAGTAGTCGTGCGCAGTGGCGCGGCCATTGATGCGGAAGCACGGGCCGGAGGCAATCTGGCCGTCGGTCATCATTTGCAGGCCGCCATCGTAATTCCAGACAGTTTTTTCGCGATCGGGTTGCGCGAGGAGAAGAGGCGCGGCGGGGTGAAGCAGTAGGAGAACTGCGAGGATGAGGGAAACTGGACGCCGGCGAGACATAAGAGCTTCCGTTCTGCGGGAGATTTTACCTCTTCAAGGGGCGGGGAAAAACAGGGAAAAAGCTTTAGTTCGTGGCCGGGACGGCCCGCTTCGTTTTGGGGTGCTGGGATGTGCGTAGGTTGAGATCTTTCGTCGCAAAGACGCGCCTCAGGATGACACTTTTTTGGTTAGGTTAGGCGGCGGGTTTAGAGGCCAGCCCAAGTGAGAAAGGCTTAACGCAACGGCCGCAGTGGTGAGAGCGCAGAGGGCGCGAACAGACGGAGTGTGAATCGCAAGGATTACTCAGCGGCCGAAGCCAGTTTTATGGCCGCCGGCATGTCGGAGATAAAGTTCCGAGCCCCTGGCGTTGGCTACGGGTGGGTCATTTGTTCGGGTTTTACGAGCTGGTCGAATTCTTCGGGGGTGAGGTGACCTAGTTGCATGGCGGCTTCGCGCAGGCTGATGTGCTGGACGTGGGCAGTGTGGGCGACTTTAGCGGCGTTGTCGTAGCCGATTTTGGGGGCCAGTGCGGTGACCAGCATCAGGGAATTTTTGACGTAGCGGTCGATGGTTTTGAGATTGAGTTCGATGCCGACTACGCAGTGGTCGACGAAGCTGTTCATGGCGTCGGTGAGAAGCTCGGCGGAGTGCAGATAATTGAAAATCATCACGGGCTTGTAGACGTTGAGTTCGAAATTACCCTGGGAGCCGGCGAAGCCGATGGCGGCGTCATTGCCCATCACTTGAACGGCAACCATGGTGACGGCTTCACACTGCGTGGGATTCACTTTGCCGGGCATGATGGAAGAACCGGGTTCATTTTCGGGGAGGATCAGTTCGCCGAGACCGCAGCGCGGGCCGGAAGCAAGCCAACGAATGTCGTTGGCAATCTTCATGAGCGAAGCGGCGAGAGTTTTTAATGCCCCTGAGGCGAAGACGATTTCGTCGTGCGCGGAGAGGCTGGCGAATTTGTTGGGGTGCGAGCGGAACGGCAGGCCGGTAAGTTCAGCAATTTTCTTTGCGGCGCGCTCGGCGAATTCGGGGTGAGCGTTTAGGCCGGTGCCTACGGCGGTGCCACCGATCGCCAGATCGAACAGGCCATCGAGTGCTACGGCGATGCGCGTGCCATCGCGATCGAGCAGGCTCACCCAGCCGGAAAACTCCTGACCGACGGTTAGAGGCGTTGCGTCCTGAAGATGCGTACGGCCGATTTTGACAACGCCCATAAATTCCTTTGCTTTGGCGTCAAGGGCGTCGCGAAGTTTTTTCAGCGCGGGAAGAAGGCGACGCGAAGTTTCCGTGGCCGCGGCGATGTGCATGGCCGCAGGGAAGGTGTCGTTGCTGGACTGCGACATGTTGACATCGTCGTTCGGGTGAACGGGTTTCTTGCTGCCCATTTCGCCGCCGGCAATCTGGATGGCGCGGTTGGAGATGACTTCGTTGACGTTCATGTTGGTCTGCGTGCCGCTGCCGGTTTGCCAGATGCGCAGCGGGAAATGTTCGTGAAGCTTGCCGGAGATGACGTCGTCTGCGGATTGCGTGATGAGATTAGCTTTTTCTTCGGAGAGTTTGCCGAGGTCGCGATTGACGAGCGCGGCGGCTTTTTTCAGGATGCCGAAGGAACGAATCAGCTCGGGAGGCATGGTGTCTTTGCCGATGGCGAAATGGACCAGTGAGCGAGCGGTTTGCGCGCCGTAGTAGCGGTCCATCGGAACTTCGATCTTGCCCATGCTGTCGGATTCGGTACGGGATGAAACGGCTTTGGCGAATTGCGTGGCGTCGGACATGAGAGGTCTCCTGAGGAGCGATGGAGATAGTTTAGCAAGAAGTGACGAGGAGCCCGGCAAGAAGTGAGTGGAGATGGAGGTTAAGGAACTAGCGGAGAGGAAGGGAATAAAGGAAGAAGAGAAGAGCGACGGGGAAATTGGTGGGACGTGATGAGGATCACAGACGGGGCGAGCCAGTTGAAAATGATTTGCATGTGGATACTTGCAACTAAGCTGCAAATGGAGTGCCGTGCGAAAAACGTTCAATACGTTCAATCATGCGCAGTCCTTTGGCGCGGCGTCGGTGGACGGGAATATCAGTGATGCAAAGTTTGGGCAGGTGGTGAATAGCATGCCGCCGCGGTTGGTGCAGGTAGCGATGAGGTTTCGATTTGAAGGGTTGACGAGGGTCTGGGCGGCGGTTCCATCCTCACTGTGCGGACTTCGTTCGCGATGACGGCATTTTTTTGGGGGCGCGCGGGGGATTAGTAGATGTCGATGGTGGTGACGCTTAGTGGGGGCAGGGTTACGGTTAGCGAGGTGCCAGAGGCGGGTTGTGTGCCGGCGAGGACGGGTTCCATGGGGCTTTGGTTTTGGGCGGAGGCCGCGGTCATTTGGTAGAGGTGCGCGGTGCCGGAGAGAGTCTGGCCGTCGATGGCGGTGACTTGCGGGGAACTGGAACGGTTAATGGCGACGAAGACGACGCGGCCGGGGACGGCGGTGTCAGTGCTGGCGTAGACCATAACATTGGTTACGTTGCTCGATGTGGCTTGCAGGGAAGTATCGCCGAAATTGGAATTGGCGTTATCGAAATCGCGGAAGGCGCGATAGCCGGCGAGGATGTAGGGAGACGTGTCGTTGAGAGGCCAGAGATTGGCGGCGAAAAGATTTTGCGCGCCGAAGATCCCGAGGTTGTCAGCTTGCGCGATGGTGCCTGCAATGTGCTGGCCGCCGCCGTTGTTGTATTCGGTGATGGAAATTTTCATGCCGGGATTTTCGGCGGCGATGCGCGATTGCAAGCGTCCGAGGATATAAATCGGGCCATTGAGAACGTCCGTGGTGATCCAGGAATTTTCCGTGTAGGTGGTGTCCCAGAGGCTGCGAGGGCTCTGGACAATGGCCTGTACTTGCGCATCGGTGAGAGTGGCGCCGGTGAGGTTGGTCACGCGGTTGCCGCTGCCGTCGGTGGCTTCCGAATACCAGTGGAAATCGTAAACATCCACGAGAGGCTTGCCGTAAGTGGCGGAAGCGCTCCTGATGGCGGGGAGATATTTGTCCGGGAACCAATTGTTGCCGGTGGGCGTGGCTCTGAGTTCGCCCTGCCAATTGTAAATTCCTTCGAAGCCGTAGTGGACGGGACCGAAGATGAGCACATCGGGAAATTGGTTCTTTAGCGATTCAGTCAGCGCGAGGGTTTTGGAAATGTAAGCGTCGGAGGTGATGGGGTTGGGGCCCTGCACTTCGAGATGTGTGGAGTTCCAGAGTTCGGGTTCGTTATCGAGCTGCACGAAGACGGGGTGCGTGGTGGGATTCGTGCCGAAGATGGACTGTCCGGAAAATTTCTGGTCGAGCGCCCAGATGAATTCGTCCATATAAACATAGGCGTCCGGCGTGGGCGGACTGAGAGTGAACGGCGCGGACGACTCCGTGCTTTTCATGTAGACGACCTGCTTGAAGCGGCTGAGATCGGGAGGATTGGCGACGCTGACCGGGCCATTCTCATCGCCGGCGACGAGGCCCTGCAGCTGGAAGGTGACCAGGCTGGCAATACCCAGCGACTGGTCTTCCGCGATGAAGCTGCGGACAGCTTCGGCGGGAACGGTGCTGCTGCTGAGGTAGTCGTCGTTTTCGTAGAGGTAGTCGCTGCCCGCGTTGGAGGCGTTGGTTTCCCAATTGTAGGCGGTCCAGCGATTGCCACCAGCGCGGTCGAATGTCAGGTCGGGCGGAGCGCCGGTAATGCCGGAGTAAAAATTGATCCCGTAGATGTAAGGCGAAATAGGATGTGTGTTTTCGGGATTGATGGTGATGGTGACGTCGGGATTGGCGGGAGCGGTGGGAGTGGCACTGGCCTGATTGGAATTGGCGCTTTGGCCGGCGGCGTTGACGGCGGAAACAACGTAGTAGTAGGAGGTGCCGTTGGTGAGCCCGGTGTCCGTGTAGGAATTGGTGAAGGGCGTGGCGATTTGTGAGTAGGGGCCGCCGGAAGTTGTGGAGCGTTTTACGTTGTAGCTGGTGGCGCCGGTGCTGGCCGACCAGGTGAGCGAGACTTGGGCGTTTCCAGCGGTGGCTTGCAGGTTGGCGGGAGTCGCTGGCGGATTTGCCGGTGTGGTGGGCGTGGCGTTGACCTCAGCGGAATTTGCGCTTTCGCCCGCGGAGTTTACGGCGGAGACAACATAAAAATATTTTGTGCTATTGGTGACGTTGGTGTCGGTGTAGTTCGCGGTAGTGGGCGAAGAGATCTTGGTGTAAGGGCCGCCAGAAGTTGCGGAGCGTTTTACGTTGTAGCTGGTGGCGCCGGTGCTGGCCGACCAGGTCAGAGAGACTTGGGCGTTTCCAGCGGTGGCTTGCAGGTTGGTTGGAGTTGGTGGCGGATTCGCAGGGGCTGTGGGAGTGGCGCTGACCTCAGCGGAGTTTGCGCTTTCGCCCGCGGAGTTCACGGCGGAGACAACATAAAAATATTTTGTGCCATTGGTGAGGCTGGTGTCGATGTAGTTCGCGGTGGCAGGTGAATAGACTTTTGCATAGGGGCCGCCAGAAGTTGCGGAGCGTTTTACGTTGTAGCTGGTGGCGCCGGTGCTGGCCGACCAGGCGAGAGAGACTTGGGCGTTTCCAGCAATGGCTTGCAGGTTGGCGGGAGTTGCTGGCGGATTTGCCGGCGCGGTGGGCGTAGCGTTGACCTCAGCGGAGTTTGCGCTTTCGCCCGCGGAGTTCGCGGCGGAGACAACATAAAAATATTTTGTGCCGTTGGTCACCGATGTATCGAGATATGTGGTGCCGCTGGGCGCGGCGACTGGCGTGTACGGGCCACCGGAAACGGCGGAGCGCTTCACATGATAGGACCTGGCACCGGAAGAGGGTGACCAGGAAAGACTGACCTGCGCGTTCCCGGGAGAGGCGGCAAGACCCGCAGGAGCGCGAGGAACGGTGACGTTGCCTCCGCTATTGCCGGGACTGCCGGTGCTGGCGGCACAACCCACCAGCAGGATCGCCGCAAGAACCACCAGCGATGCGGGAAGCAGGGTGCGGCGTGCGAGAGTGACCATGTGTATTCGCCTGATGGAAAAGACCGATTTGGGAAGCTGGGGGGTGAGGAGCAGCGTAGGGGAAGGTCCAAAACGGGACAAGTTGGCCAAAGGGACAGTTTTCGGCGGTGACCGAAGGGACGGGCGGGCCTGAGATCTGAATTTGGCAAGTTATTACTCAGTACAGCACAGGTCCTTTCGCGGAATTTCTGGCTCTTCGGCGGTGAGGGTTACGATTCCACCAGCACCACCGGAAACGGCTACCTGAACGACATGTGGCGTTACTGCCGTACAAGGATTAACAAATCACGGCGCTGCTCTCCTGAGCGGCAGCCGGAAACATAAAACCAGGAGAGAGGAACAGCCGGGGGGGCGGGTGGCCCCGGCTTGTTCTGTTTTCGGGTGCCGGACTTAGCCGGACGGAGCTGAAACGGGCGATAGGCGCTCGTTCGGGTGCCGTTTGCATTTGCGGTGGGGAGCCAGGTGCTTTCGGCCGGCGACTACTAAATGGAGATGCTGACGCGCTGAGAGCCGGGACAGGACCCTATTGAGGTGATTGCGCTGCAGCGGAAAAGATCGCCGCTCGTATGTATCCTGTCTAGCATTTCTGGAAAAGGAGAGGCGACCATGCCTCGGTTGACGTTTCGCAGCGACGGTCAAAACGTGGCGCCAATCAACATCGATGTGACGGGAAAAAGCTTCCGCTTGGCGCCGTCGCGCTATAGCCAGGATGGGATCGAAAACGCGGAACTGTACGAGACCATCACTGTGGACGCGGTGGGTATGGACGGGCGGGGAGATGAGCGAAAGGGTAGCCGGCGCGCCGAGGGAGTATACAAGTGGCGCGCCAGGAAGGACAGAAGGGGAGGCTAAGGTATAATTGAAGCGGGGGAAATCAGCAAAAGATGGCGATTGTGAGGCAACGAGGGAAGGCGTCCGCGGAAATGTGGAAGCGGAGGCGGAGGCGTTTCTATCGCACTCGGGTGAGGGAGTTGTTGCGGATCGGGAAGGCGCTGGTGTCCACGAAACATCCGTTCCTGGTGCACATTATCCCGATGCGGCGATGCAACCTGGATTGCACGTATTGCAACGAGTTTGACGACACGTCGAAGCCAGTGCCGCTTGAAGAGATGAAGAAGCGGCTGGATACGCTGGCAGACATGGGCACGTCCATCATCACCATCAGCGGGGGCGAACCGCTGATGCATCCTGAACTGGATGACATAATCCGCCACATTCGAAAGCGCGGGATGATTGCAGGGCTGATCACCAACGGATTTTTCCTGAATAAAGAGCGCATTGAGCGGTTGAATGAGGCGGGGCTCGAGCACCTGCAAATCAGCATCGATAATGCCGTGCCGGATGAAGTCTCGAAGAAGAGCCTGAAGACACTGGATGGGCGGCTGGAGATGCTGTCCGAGTGGGCGGTCTTTCAGGTGAACATCAATTCCGTGCTGGGCAGCGGAGTGAAGAATTCCGAAGATGCGTTGAAGATTGCGCACCGGGCGTTGGAATTGGGATTTACGAGCACGGTGGGGATTATCCACGACCATGACGGGCAGCTGAAGCCGCTGGGGCAAAGGGATCAGGAAATTTTTGAAGAGATCATGACCCTGGGGAAGCGGTCATACTCGCGCTTTAACGAGTTCCAGCACAATGTGGCGAAGGGCCGTGAGCACGATTGGAAGTGCCGCGCGGGATCGCGGTACCTGTACATTTGCGAGGATGGGCTGGTGCACTGGTGCTCGCAGCAGCGCGGGTATCCGGGCGTGCCACTGGAAAAATACACCGCGGAGATGCGGCGCCGGGAATTTCACACGCACAAGGGATGCGCGCCGCGGTGCACGGTGAGCTGCGTGCAACAGGTGGGGATACTGGATAATTGGCGGGCGGGACAGAAGCTGGAACCGGTGGCGCCGGCGGGAGAGCGCGATTTGGTGCAAATTAGCAAATGAGAGTGCCCAGGAAATAAAGGAGGTAATGGAGAGTAAAGCAGTAAAGGAGCGGGAAGAGGAGTTAGCGCGGGCGAGCCGCGCTTTTTGTTTTTGTGGGCGTTGCTGCTGGCGAACAATGGCGCGGGGAGTGCGTTGACGGCGCGCTATGGCTTTTCTAAGAATAGAAACATGCCCAATCGAGCCATTGAGATCGAGAATCTCTCGAAGGAATACCCGTTCGGGTTCCTACACTTAAAAACGAAACGGTCGCTTGAGAATCTGAACATGGAGGTGCAGCGGGGAGAGGTGTTTGGATTTTTGGGGCCGAACGGAGCCGGGAAATCGACGACCATCAAGTTGTTGATGCGGCTGATCTTTCCGACGTCGGGCACCGCGCGCATCCTGGGGAAATCGATCGAAGACGTGTCCATGCACCAGCAGATCGGGTACCTTCCGGAGCAGCCGTACTTTTACGACTACCTGACCGCGGCGGAGCTGCTGGATTATTTTGCACGCATTCACGGGCTGAAGGCGGCGGACCGGCGAGAGCGCGTGGAGCGAATGCTGAAAAAGGTGGGGCTGGAGACGGCGAAAAAGTTGCAGCTGAGGAGATATTCAAAAGGCATGCTGCAACGCGCGGGGCTGGCGCAGGCGATCCTGCACGATCCGGAAGTGGTGGTGCTCGATGAGCCGATGTCCGGGCTCGATCCGCTGGGACGCCGGGAAGTGCGCGACATCATTCTGGAATTGAAGAAGGAAGGACGAACGGTCCTGTTTTCCACGCATATTTTGTCCGACGCGGAGATGCTTTGTGATCGCGTGGGCGTGATCGTCGGCGGCAAGTTGCGCGGAGTGGGCACGCCCGGAGAAATCGTGGGGATTCAGGCGCAGGGCATGGAAATTTTATTTGAACTGCCGGGCACTGGCAGCGAAAGGAAGCTGGCGCTGCTTGAGAAGGCCACGAAGACGGGCGAGCGTTACCGAGTGCAGTTGCCGGAGGCGGAACTTTACGGAGCTTTGGATGAACTGAAGGCGGCGGGCGCGCGGATCCTGTCCGTGGCGCAGCTCAAGCCGACGTTGGAAGAGTTTTTCATGAACCTGGTGGAGGCCGACCGCGCGCAAGCGAACGCGGTCGAGGTCAGCAGCCAATGAGGAACGTGTGGGTGGTGGCGACGAACACGTTTCGCGAAGCAGTGCGAGACCGCGTGCTGTACAACCTGGTGTTTTTCGCGCTGCTGATGATGGGCGCCGCGGTTCTGGTGGGGCAAATCTCGATCGGCATCGAACAAAGCGTGATCGTGAGCCTGGGGCTGACGGCGATCTCCGTGATCGGAATTTTTATCGCGGTGTTCATCGGCGTGGGACTTGTTTCGAAGGAGATGGATAAGCGCACGCTGTACGCGTTGCTGGCCAAGCCGGTGGAACGCTGGCAATTTTTGCTGGGTAAATACGGCGGGCTGGTGATGACGCTGGCTGTGAATACGGCCGCGATGGTGGTTGGATTGTACGTGGTGCTGTGGAGCGTAAAGCATCCGCTGGAAAGAAGCGATTGGTACGTGCTGGTGGGGGTGTACCTGATCCTGCTAAAGCTTGCGTTGGTTGTGGCCCTGGCGATGTTGTTCTCTTGTTTCACCACTCCATTCCTGGCCATCCTCTTCACGGTGGGCATCTACATCGCGGGCGTGTTCGCGGAAGATTTGCGGACGATGCAAGCGATGGATATCACTCCGGCCACGATGAAACTTCTGCGCGGGATTTCTTATGTGCTGCCGAATTTTGAGAATTTCAACGTGATGGGAGCGGTGTCTCATGGGCGGGGCGTACCGGCGGGCCTGGTGTGGCACGACACGGCCTACGCGATCGTCTATGCGGGCATCGTATTAATAGGCGCGGCGATGGTGTTTTCGCGCCGGAACCTGAAATGAAATCCGGAAAAATTACCGCCTGGTTGCTGTGCGCCGTGATTCTGGTGGGATTCGCCGGGGTGTGGCGACTGCAGCGGGACATCGATCATATGAAGGATTCGATCGATGTGGAACAGGATCAGCTGGCATTCCGTTCCGGAAACCTGGTTAAGCAGCTGAGCCTGGAATACGCGCCGCTGGTCGGTGCGATTTACTGGACGCGCGTGGTGCAATATTTCGGAGAAAAACACCGGCTGCACCAAACCAACCTGGAATTATTGTGGTCGCTTCTGGATATCACGACAACGTTGGATCCTCATCTGATGCCGGCGTACCGCTTTGGATCCGTGTTTTTGAGCGATAGCCCGCCGCGCGGGGCCGGGCGGCCAGACCTCGCCGTGAAATTGCTGGAGCGGGGAATTAAGGAGAACCCGGACCAGTGGCGGCTCTATCAGGATTTGGGAAACGTGTATTACTTCGATGCTAAAGATTATCCGAAGGCGTCCGCGGCGTTTGCAGAAGGCAGCAAGAATCCGAACGCCATGATCTGGATGAAAGTGATGGCGGCGAAGATCTCGGCCGAGGGCGAATCGCCGGAGACTTCCTACTTCCTGTGGTTGCAGGTGTACCAGACAACGACCGATCCCATGGTAAAGCAGAACGCCGAGTTGCACCTGAAACTGATGAAGGTGGAACTCGATTTGAAGGAAATTAACCGGCTGGCTGACGACTATGAGAAGCAAACCGGCCACCGCGCAACGAAGATCGGCGAACTGGTGCAAGCCGGGCTGTCGAAGGAAGTGCCGAACGATCCCGAAGGGTATCCGTATGTGTTGGGCGAGGGCGGCAAGGCGGAGCTGAATCTGGACAGCCCAATGCTGGAAAAACAACTGCTCGAAAAGAATCGATAACGGGCTTACACGGAAATCCTTTCTCTACTCGGCTGCGCACAGCAGCGTCATGCGCGGATCGATCACAATTTTGTGGGGATCTACTGTGGTGTTGAAAGAAAAAGACGTTTCGTCGCCGGCAGCCTGCACCGTACCAAGGAAAACGCTGCGGCCCGCCGCGGGGCCAACATAGAGCGGCACGGGCGCGATGAAAGAACGAGGCACGCCGGATTGAAACAGCTTTCCACGCACCTGGTAGCCCTTTTCTGTTCGTCGGGAGGTGAATTCCACTTTGTAGCGCGGGATGCCGGTTCCGCGAACATACTCGGCAAAAAACCATTCCATTGACCGGCCGCCTTCCAGATCCATTTTCGGGATCATCACTGCTTCGACTTCTTTTTGCAGCTGATCCGTAGAAAGTGATTTTTGTTCGTACTTGTTCACCAGCGTGTGCAATAGGGCGACGAAGCGCCCATCGGGATCATGGGCGTTTGGCTCGCGAAGCATTTCGTGGAGCATGTGGAAGATCCAGGCACTCTTGGAATAGACCACCACGTCGTAGGCGTCGGGCGATTTCGAAGACGAGAGACGCGTGCCCATGGTGACCGGACCAATATCGCCGGGAGCGAGGTCGGAATCGGTGGGCTTGGTGATCAATTGCTTGCGGTAGCGCGCCAGCCATGAGGCGACGGCATGTTCGGGGAGTTTCTGGGAGTCGGCGTAGAGAAGCGAGAGATAGACGGACAGGCCTTCGTCAATCCACTGGTCGCGGTAGCTGGACCAGCCAACGACGTTGCCCCACCACTGATGCGCGACTTCGTGAACCGGCATTATATCGGTGAACGCTTCCTGTGTGGTGGAACTCAGGCCGGCACGTTCCTGCGCCTCTGGAGGGAGAAATGCGAATGTGGAGAGGTATAGCAGGCCGGGCCAACCCTGGCCGAACGATCCGGGAATCTGCGCGACCGCAAGACGCGGGAAAGGAAAAGGGCCGTTGTATTTTTCGAAGAAGGCGATGGAGGAATTGACTTCACGCGCGAGCGAATTCAGAGCATCCGCGGGGCTTGGAGGCGGAGGTGGAAGGATGCCGGACGGCATGCCCCTCTCGACGATCGGACCGCGCGGGAAGGGGACTGCCTCAACCGCAGGACGCTGCAAACGCGAGAGGATGGCTTGCTCGAGAAGCTTATTCGCGTAGACCTCAACGACATGGTTGCCGGAGGGCTGCGAAGTGAAGGCATACTCTCCGAGATTGAAACCCGCTTCGTCCACGGGAATTTTGAATTTCCAATGGGCCATCATGCTGTCGCCGTCTTCGTGTTCGTCGGATTTTTCGCCGGTGGCGACCAGCCGCAGGTGCTTTGGCCATCGGAAGGTTA
The DNA here is from genome assembly GCA_963795535.1 of Candidatus Acidiferrales bacterium. GTDB lineage: Bacteria > Acidobacteriota > Terriglobia > Acidiferrales > UBA7541 > Acidiferrum. Next base: position 103,431 of record CAWCIG010000013.1, on the reverse strand, counting down.
GGTCGTACGGGGCGAATTCGGAGGCGTCACCGAAATGGGGATACCAGCTCTGATGCGCGCCAACGAAGAGGACGGAATTGCCGTAGTTTTCAATGACGTTGCCGCGATAGTGGAAGCGCAGAGAGAACGTGGCTCCGGCACTGGACGGACGAGGCAAGAACACGCAGAGGGTGTCATCGCCCTTGGTGCGCAGCTGCTGCTCGGTGATGCCCTCGTTCTGGAAGAAGACGAGATTTTCGCCGGTGGACATGGAGATGGAATCGACCTTGAGGACGCGCGAAAGCTGCACGAAGAGCACGCCTTCGCCGGCAATGGCAGTGTTGAAATCGACGGAGGCGTCGCCTTCGAGCGAGTTATCCATATGAATCGTGGTGTTGACCTGGTAATGGACGGCGTGAAACAGAACCCGGGGAGGAGTGAAACCGGGAAGCGTGTATGAGGTCCAGACATCGTAGTAACCGATTTTGTTGACGACGCGGGGTTGGCCAAGCATGAAATTTTCGTGGCGCATGTCGTCGATGAGCACGTCGAAGGGGCCGGTGAGAATGCCGTCGATGCCTGCGTGGAAGAAATGGCGCGGCGAGGAGGTATATTTCTCGAACAGGATGCGCAGGGAATGTGTGGGATTCAGACGCTCGAGTTGCGGAAGCCAGAGAGAAGTGAAGGAGGCGTCCGTGGCGGGTTGAACGGAGGCTTGGGTGAGCTCGGAGAGGAGATCCTTGGCAGTGTCGTCGGTGAAGCGCGCGTAGATGGAGACAAATTGTTCGTCAAGAACCGGGGCACCGAGGAAGCGAGCCATTTGCTGTTTTTCGGCCTGGTCTCGCGGTAAGGCCAGGGCGTGGCCGACGCCGGAAAAGACAAAACCGGTGATGTGGCCTTCGAAGGGCTGAAAGAACACGAGTTTTCCGCGCTCGAAGGCGAGGACCAGATCGCCCTCATGGAGTTCGATGCGATCGGTGGCGGAGATGGTGTACACGTGGTCGGAATCGAGACGCAGGGCATTCAGAGTGGCGAGGACGTCACGCGGAGAATCCGTCGCATATAGGGCCGGAGCGCACACGAAAAGAAGGGCAAAGAGGGCGGAACGAAAACGCATCCATTGAGTGTAGTCACTTTCGGCATGCGGGGACAAGGCAGCGGAAAACGGATGAGTTCGGCGGATTAAGATAAAGGGATGAAAGGCCAGAGAGCGATGGCGCGGATGTTCCTATTGTTGGCGGGGATGCTAGTGTGCGCCGGCGCGGCGTTCGCGGACAAGATCGTGCTGAAGAATGGGCGGCAGATCGTGGCGTATAACGTAGTTGAGGACGGCGACAAAGTGCGCTATCAAACCGCCGCGGGCGAGTTGTCGATTCCCAAAAGCATTGTCGACCACATCGAAAAGGGCGGGCTGATGCCGGTGAGCGAATCTCCGGCGGCCGCGGCGTCCAGCCTGAATCTGTCGCCACCGCTGATGGAAGCGACGGCAGACGCGGCGGCCATCGACCACGCGGCGGTGCACGATGGTTCCATCGACCGGGATTATATTGCGCGCATGGAAGGGGAGGCGCGCGGCGGAAATGCGAAGGCGAACGAGAAGGCCGCGCTGGCTCATCATGCCGCTGCACAGTTTGAGATGGCGCATGGCGATATGGAACATGCGCTGGGCGACGAACGTACGGCGATTACGTACTTGCCCGAGCAGCCGGTGCTGCTGATGAATGTGGCGTATCTGTACCTGAAGAAGAGCGAATTCAAACAGGCTGTGGAGTATCTGGAGCGCGCCAAGCGCGTTTCTCCGGACAATGCGGATATTTATAAGCTGGAAGGCTGGGCGTATTATGGCATGAACCGGCCGGAGCAGGCGGTGGCGGAATGGAAGAAATCGCTGGCGCTGAAGCCGGACAGCGACACGCAAGCGGCCCTGGACAAGGCGGTTCGCGATAAAGAGGAAGAAGAAAATTACAAAGAGAACGAAAGCGCGCATTTCCAGTTGAAATACAACGGAACCGCCGAACCGGTGCTGTCGCGCGACGTGTTGCGCGTGCTGGAAACGCATTACTCGACGATCGAGTCGGAACTGAACTATACCCCGCCGGAACCGATTGGCGTGGTGCTGTATACGCAGCAGGAATTTGCCGACATTACCCGCGCGCCGGGATGGGTTGGCGCGTTGAACGATGGAAGAATCCGCGTGCCGGTGCAGGGATTGACCAGCGTGGATGCGGAATTATCGCGCGTGTTGAAGCATGAACTGACGCACAGTTTTATCCAGCAGAAAACGCGAGGGCGCGCGCCAACGTGGATTCAGGAAGGCGTGGCGCAGTGGATGGAAGGGAAACGCAGCGACGAGAATGCGGCAGTGCTGTTGCAGGTTTACGACGCGGGGCAGGCGGCATCGCTGGGGCATCTGGAAGGATCGTGGATGGGTTTGCCGGCGGACGTGGCGCGCTATGCCTATGCCTGGGCGCTGGCGAACGTGGAATACATTGTGGAAACGCAGGGAATGGCGGACATGGAGCGGATCCTGGAGCGCATTGCAGCGGGCGGGTCGACGGAGGAAGCGCTGAAGGAAGTGCTGCACGACGATTACGGCGACCTGACGCGATCGACGGCGGAATACTTGAAGAAGAACTACGGGCGGTGAACGCAGGTCTTAAGTTCTGGACCTAAAGACCGAGTTCCCGAATTTTTTGTTTCGGCAAACTCGCGCTTGAAGGCTGCGAGTTTTGGCTTCGAGCAAGAGAGGGACTTCTTGTAACCAGCAAGCGCTGCAGCATTGTCTCCCATTCGCTCCCTCGCTTGAAAAAGACCCAGCCGTTTCCGGCTGAAGGTCCATCGAAAGATCAAATTCTCGAAACGCGCTACTAAAGTCTCCGAGCATAGCCCGTGCGTTCCCAAGCCGTTACGGGCGTAAGCTTGTGCCTCGGACCGGTTTTGCTCCCGTACGTTCGGGACAGCGTTGAGCATCTGGAGCGCCCGATTCAAATCTTCCACGGCCTTTTCAGGCTGCTTGACTTCAACATAAGCCTGGCCCCGACTTAGAAGTGCCCATAAGTCGTCCGGTGCAAGTTCAAGGGCGCGACTGTAATCAAGAAGTGCTTCGCTTTGCTGAGCGCTGTACCACAAGTGTGCGGCGCGGTAGTTATAGGCGAGCACCTCACTTGGATATCGTCGAATGCGGTTTGTGAAAAAGGCAATTCCCTTTTCATAGGATTCGCCGGTTATCCATATGAATTGCAAATATGTCACCGCGTGATTGGTCAGGTAGCTGAGGGTATCTGCATCAGGTTCCCGCAATACCTCGAGTAAAAGAGATTCAGCTTCTCCGATTTTGTTGGCTTGAAAGAGTGCGTGGGCTTCGTTCAGCAATTCAAACATGCGGACCGGGGCGGGGGGCGACGACGTCAGCAGGCTCTTGCTTCGAATGCCAGGAGATCAAACGCTGGAAGAACTTCGGGAGCCGGTTCACGAAACCACCTATGCGGCAGGGATTAGATGACTCTACCGATTTTAATTCAGAGCGTTTAGATCGTAAAAGTTTCAGGAAGTGGCCAGCATGGCGGCTAGCAGGGCTGCTCGCTGCGGCATGGTTTTGTAGAAGACAAATTCTTGCGCGGAGTGGGCGCCGTTGCCTACTGCGCCGAAGCCATCGAGGGTAGGAACGCCGAGAGCGGCGGTAAAGTTGCCATCGGAGCCTCCGCCGGCTGGGCCTTCTCCCAGCGAAAATCCTATTTGCTTCGCGAGCGATTTGGCGCGCCGGTATAGCGCGGCGCTGTGCTTGCGCTCGAGCGGCGGGCGGTCAAAGCCGCCACGAACTTCCAGTTTCGCCCCGCGACGAATGGGCTTCAGCGAACGGAAGCGCTTTTCCAGGGCGCGCATGTCCGACAGCCGCCAGGCGCGAAGATCGACATTCACTTTGGCCCGATCGGGGATCACATTGGTGCGCGTGCCACCATCGATGATGTCGGCATTAACGGTGACGCCGTGGCGCGGATCGTTCCATTTTTCGAAGCGAGCGATCTGCGCGGCGAGTTCGTGAATGGCGTTGATGCCTTGATCGGGATCGAGCCCGGCGTGAGCGGCACGGCCATGCACCATGAGTTTGACTTCTCCTACCCCCTTACGTGACGTCTTGGCCATTCCGCGGGGACCGAGCGAGGGTTCCAGTACAAACACGGCGTCGCTGCGGCGCGCTTCTTCTTCAATCAGCTTTCGCGAGGATTCACTGCCGATTTCCTCGTCGGAGGTCCACAGAAACACTAGTCGCTTGAAGACCGATGCTTCCAATCCCTGAAGAGCTTCGACCGCAAACAGTGCCTGGACGATGCCGGCTTTCATATCGAAGGTGCCGGGACCATAGGCTTTTCCGCCCACAATGCGGAACGGCATTTTAGAAAGCGTGCCGATCGGATAAACCGTGTCGTAATGGCCTAGGACAAGGAGTTGCGATTGAGGAGGGCGAGAGGAAGGAGTCCAAACCGCGCGCACATGATCGCCGCGATTCCGTTGAGGAAACATCTGCACGCGTGTTCCGCGAAGCTGCCATTCGTCCGCCAGAAAACTGGCACAGCGATCCGCGTGCATCTTGTCGAGGCTGGGAGATTCGATGAGAGTGAGCTGACGCAGAGTGTCCGTCATCCGCGGCAGGAGTTTGCGAAGGTGAGCGAGGAGAGATTTGGGGAGAGCCTGTGTTGCCATAGTAAGCAAATGGTAGCAACGCGGGTGGCGGCGTACAACAGCGCCATCAACGGTGAATCCGCGGAGCGAGAAAGAGCTGCTTTGAAAGAAGATGTGCTGTGCAGGGCCGCGAGATTGCTTATAATAGTAAGTTTGCGATATATGGAGGGCGTGCCGCCGAAAGGTGTTGCGCGGCACAGGAGCGGGCATGGAATTGGACATCAACGAAATACAGAAATTTTTGCCGCACCGGTACCCGTTTCTGTTGATCGATAAAGTGGTGGAGATGGAGCGCTACAAGCGCATCGTGGCGATCAAGAACGTGTCCATCAACGAGTCTTTTTTCCAGGGGCATTTTCCCGGGAAACCGATCATGCCAGGAGTGCTGATTCTGGAGTCAATGGCCCAGGCGGGAGGATTGTTGCTGCTGCAGGAAATTCCGGACCGCGATCAAAAGCTTCTGTACTTGGCGTCGATGAACGACGTGAAGTTCCGGCGGCCGGTGGTGCCTGGAGACCAGTTGCGCGTGGAAGTGAATATCCTGGCGTGGAAGGGCGACCTCTGCAAGATCCAGGCGAAAGCGTTCGTGGGAGAAAATCTGGCGACCGAAGCGACGCTGATGTGCGTGATGGTGGACCGCGAGAAGGCAAACAGCGCAGCGAAATGACGGTAGAGAAAATACATCCGCAGGCCATCGTCTCCTCGAAGGCGAAAATTGCGAGTGGAGTGGAAATCGGCCCCTTTGCAAGTGTGGGGGACGGGGTACAACTCGGCGAAGACTGCGTGGTGCACGCGCATGCGGTGATCGTGGGGCCATCTAAGTTCGGGGCGCGCAATGTGTTCCACCCGTTCAGCGTGATCGGAGGCGATCCGCAGGACTACACGTTTCGGGGAGAGCATGTCGAGCTGGTGGCCGGGGACGGGAATATCTTCAGGGAACATGTGACCATCAGCCGCGGCACGAAAAAAGGCGGGGGAATAACGCGGATAGGAAACGACAATTTCTTTTTGTCGTACTCGCACGTGGGACATGACAGCCAGGTGGGAAACGGTACGCTGTTCGTGAATGGCGCAACGCTGGCGGGACACGTGACGGTGCAGGATTTTGTGACCGTGGGCGCGTTCTCGCCGGTGCACCAGTATTGCCGGCTCGGGAAATATGCGTACATCGGGGCGTGCACCGTGATTACGCAGGACGTGCTGCCGTTTTCACTGATTGTGACGGAGCGCGAGACAAAGTGCTTCGGAGCGAACACCATTGGGCTGGAGCGAAAGGGATTGTCGGCGGAGCGCATTCAGGTGCTTCAGCGCGCATTCAAGTTGCTGCTGCGGTCGAAGAAGAACACCACGCAGGCGCTGGAGGAGATGCGCAAGATGTTTGGAGATTCCGGCGACGTGCGGGAAATGATCGCATTTGTGGAAAAAGCCGAGCGCGGGATTGTGAAGTAAGGCGCCGTGAATTCATGGCCGAAGCATTGAACAGCACAGCGGGGTGGGGATTGATCGCGGGAAACGGGCGGTTTCCGTTTCTGGTGCTGGAGGGAGCGCGCAGCCAGGGAATTGAAATGGCGGTAATCGCGCTGAAGGAAGAAGCTTCACCTGAACTGGAAAAGTTGGCGAAGCGGCTCCACTGGGTGAGCTTGGGCGAGTTGAGCAAGGCCATTACGCTGATGCAACAAGAAGGAGTGAAGCGCGCGGTGATGGCCGGGCAGGTGAAGCACAACAAGATTTTCAGCGCCATCCGGCCGGACTGGAAGCTGGCCAAGCTTTTGTTTTCGTTGCCCAAGAAAAATACGGATTCGCTGATTGGCGCGGTGGCGAGGGTGCTTGAGGACGAAGGGATTCAACTGGTGGATTCAACGCTGTTCCTGAAGCCGCTGCTGCCGGAAGTTGGCGTGTTGACAAAGCGCGCGCCGACCGAGCAGGAGGCCGCGGATATGGAGTACGGATTGAGCGTGGCGCGACACATTGCGACCCAGGATATCGGACAAACGGTGGTGATTGCGGACCGCGCCTGCGTGGCCGTGGAAGCCATGGAAGGAACGGACGAAACGATTTTGCGCGCGGCTCGTTTTGCAGAGGGAAAGCCGCTGGTGGTGGTGAAGGTGAGCAAGCCGAAACAGGACATGCGCTTCGACGTACCCGTGGTCGGATTACCGACCGTCGAAGCTATGACGAAGGCGGGGGCCACGGCATTGGCCATCGATGCCGCGCGGACGCTGTTGTTTGACCGCGAAAAACTCCTGGAAATAGCGAACGCCGCGGGCATTGCGATTCAGGCTTTTCCCCCCATTAAGGACGCGGAACCGATTCGGGATTCCCGGGGAATGAATAAGGAATGAGCATGACTGCGGGTGTGGGAACGCATAAGATTCGCGTGGCGGTGGCCGGGTGTGGGGAATTCGGCCGGAATCACGTGCGTGCGTACCGGGAAATTGAAACGGTCGAGCTGGCGGGCGTGTTCGATCAGGATGCCGGGCGTGCCGCAACAATCGCGCAAGAATTTGAGACACGGGCGTTCTCCAGTTTAGAGGAATTGCGTGGCGCTGTGGATGCCGCCAGTGTGGCGGTGCCGACGGTCGCGCACAGGGAAGTTGGCTGCGCGCTGTTGGAGATGGGCATAGACGTTCTGGTTGAAAAACCGATGGCGCGGACGCTGGCGGAGGGCGACGAACTGATTGAGGTCGCCAAGCGTCATGGGCGCATCTTGCAGGTTGGGCATGTGGAGCGATTCAACCCGGCCGTGCGAGCCGTCGAGCCGGTGGTGAACCGCCCCTTGTTTTTTGAGGTGCACCGGCTGGGCGTATTCACGCCGCGGAGCCTAGATGTGGACGTAATCTATGATCTGATGATCCATGACCTGGATATCCTGCTGGCGCTGGTGAAGGAACAGGTGATGGAAGTGAAAGCTGTCGGCATCCCCGTGCTGACCGATAAGGTGGACATCGCGCATGCGCGGCTGGAGTTTGACGGTGGAGCGGTGGCCAATGTGACGGCCAGCCGGGTGTCGACCGAGCGCGTGCGGAAAATGCGCTTTTTTCAGCAGCACGAATATATTTCGCTGGATTATGCCCGGCGAGACGCCCTACGCGTAGGCGTAAAGAAGCCGGGGCCGCAGCCGGAATTTGGATTTGAGAAGCTGCCAGCGCTGGATGTGGAACCATTGCGCGCGGAGCTGGAAGCGTTTGTAGAAGCGGTAAAAACCCGGGTGCCCCCGAAGACGGATGGCGCCGCGGGGCGAGCCGCATTGGAGTTGGCCGATCGCGTAATGGGAAGCATCCGTGAGCACAGCGCGCGCGTCCAACCCGTAGCGACAAGTGTGTCCGCAAAAGGAAAACCGTAAAAGGAAACAATGATCCCAAGGATTTTAGTGCCTCAAGGCGCGCGCCCACCGGCCAATGTAGAGCCGTCGACACGGCGCCGCCCGACTTCGCTGGATGAACGGACATTGGTGCCCTCCACGCTGCCGATCGTGGTGCTGGACGGGCATTCCACCATTCCCAACAATTTGCCGTTGGAGGCGATTGCCACGCGTGTGGTGGTGCCGCGCGATCTGAATATCGCGGAACTGCAGAAGCCAGACGACTCGCATTTGCCGGCGCAGCCCACGGAAATGGACGAGCGCATCACGGTTCCGCAGGGAGCGGCGCCGCCGGAAGTGTTGCCGGGAAATTTGTATGTGTCCGAAGATCTGGTGCAGCCGGACATTATCCAGACCGGCGAATTATCGTTTCTCCCATCGGAAGAAAAGCAGAAGAGACCAGTAGGAGAAATGGTGGTGGCGATCGTCTCGCTGCTGCTGAACCTGGTGTTCGTTGTGGGGCTGGTGGAAATACTTGCCTATCACACCCGGTCGAAGGAAGTGGATGAGATCGGGAGGAAACAGATCGAGGTATTGTTGCCGCCGGGAGCGCTGGAATCGTTGAAGCCTACCGCTCCACCCGCGCCGCGCCCCGCGGTAAAGGTAGATCCAAGGGAAATACGCAGGATGGCTCCGACGATTACGCCGCCACCGGTGCAGCCGCCGCCGCAACCGCAACCGGAGCCGCCAAAGAGAGAATTGCCGAGCGCGCCGGCACCAAAAGCCAACATCGTTCCGCCTACGCCGAAGCCAGCGGATGGCAACAAAGGCGACTTACCGAAGCCGCAGGTGCAATTGGAACAGCCCAATATGCCGGTGCCGCAGAGCGGGCTGAACCTGCCGAAGTCGACCTCCCCGGGCGACATGATTCGCGATGCCGCGCGCGCCACGGAGAAAATGAACACTCCGGCGCCGATCGGAGGTGGCGGCCCGATTCCGGGTGCGGGTCGCGGCCAAGGTGGTGGGCGTGGGTCTGCGAATGGCGCGATTCAGATGCTCACGGACAACGAGGGAATCGACTTTAACGATTACCTGCGGCGCGTGTATCTGACGGTGAAGCAGAACTGGTTCGCGGTGATGCCCGCGTCGGTGCAGTTGGGAGATCAAGGCGTGGTTTCGCTGCAATTCAAAATCATGAGAGATGGCAGCGTGCCCGACGGCGATCCGCAGCGTGTTTTTGGATCCGGCAAAGAACCGCTGGATCGCGCGGCAATTTCGTCGATTCGCGCATCGAATCCGTTCCCCACTCTGCCGGCGCAGTTCAAGGGGCCGTACATCGAGCTGCGGTTTACGTATTATTACAACATGCCGATTCCGTCGAACTAGGGTGCTTCGATAGATTTTTACCTCGATATCCTTCGTTGCGCAAAAGGCGCGCTCGTCAGGATCACAAGTGGCGGGTGGCGACTCGCGTGGAAAAGACCCGCTGGGGAGTTGCGTGGTAGGGTTGAAGCCGCAAAAGCGGGGGCCCTTCGACGATCTCCAAATATGAAAATTGCGCGCCAACAAGGGCTGGGCAGCCTGCTGCTGGCGCTGATTGTGCTGACTATCCAGTTGATCCGCGCGTGGCCTATCCTAGTTCACAAATGAATGCGCCTGCCGATCTGCCGCTGCTGGTTATCGTAGGGCCGACCGCTTCGGGAAAATCCGCGCTGGGAGTGTGGCTGGCGGAGCAGCTTGCGGGAGAAGTGATTGTGTGCGATTCCACGCAGTTGCATCGCGGCTTTGATATTGGCACTGCGAAGCCGACCAGCGACGAACGCCGCGGCGTGCCCCATCACCTGCTCGACGTGCTGGACGGAAAAGATGAATCGACTGCGGGCGGATATCGCGAGCGGGCGATTGAGGTTCTGAACGATCTTCGCGCACGTAGAAAAATTCCGGTGCTGACTGTTGGTACGGGGCTTTACTTGCGGGCATTGTTGGAGGGCTTGGCGGAGGTGCCGCAACGGTCGGACGAGTTACGAGAGCGGCTGTGGGCAGCGGCTTCCGAGCATGGGCCCGGGTATTTGCACCGCATGCTGCTGCGGCTCGACCGGGAATCGGCGGAAAAAATCATGCCGGCCGATGAACAGAAACTGATTCGCGCGATCGAAGTATGCCTGCTGACGAAGAAGCCGCTGTCTGAGGTGCATCGGAGCGGCCGCAAGCCTTTAGAAGGTTGGCACGCCGTGAAGCTCGGATTTATCCCGCCGCGGGAAGAGTTGTACGAGCGCGTGCATGCGCGCACGGCCGCGATGTTTGCGCGGGGCTGGACGGAGGAAGTTCGCGGACTCATCGACAGCGGAGTGCCCGAGGACGCGAAGGCGTTCGATTTTATTGGTTACCGCGAACTACGCAAAGTGTTGCGCGGAGAAATGACTCTGGAAGAGGCGCGTGCCGCGATCCAGCAGGCGACACGGCGCTATGCGAAAAGGCAGATGACGTGGTTCCGGCGCGAAAAGGGAGTGCACTGGCTGGCGGGATTTGGCGACGAACCGGGAATTCAAAAGGAAGCGCTGGAGTATATTAGGGCGGAGCTTGGCGCGATGGTATCCGGGGCGAACGGAATGGACGTATAATTGGGGCGATGAGGATTTTCCCTCCACACAACGCAAAATTTCCGCGCCAAGACTGGCTTTGATCCATCCATGAAAACAGCACAGCACGACACTTCCGTTTCCGAGCGCGCACTCCTGGTGGGCGTAGGCTGGAAGCGCGCGCCTCGCATTCCGGGAATGCCTGCCGGAGAACAGGGCCGCGAATCGCTTTTGGAGCTTGTGGAACTGGCGAAAAGCGCCGGCGCGGAGATTACGGGGACGATATTCCAGTTGAGGGACGCGGCCGATCCGGCGACTCTTGTTGGCCGCGGAAAGCTCGATGAAATACGCGCCGAGGCGACGGCACGGCAGGCGCCGCTGATTATTTTCGACAGCGAACTTACGCCGGTGCAGCAGCGAAATATCGAAGAAGTGACGGAGCGGCGTGTGATTGACCGCACGCAGCTGATCCTGGACATTTTTGCAAAGCACGCCCGCAGCCGCGAGGGGCAGTTGCAGGTCGAACTGGCGCAACTGAATTACATGCTGCCGCGGCTGACCGGGAAAGGCACGGCGATGTCTCGGTTGGGCGGCAAGAGCGGCGGTGGCGGCTCCGGCGGAGCGGGCGGCGGGGCGGGCCGAATCGGCGTGCGCGGACCCGGTGAAAAGAAATTGGAAACAGATCGCCGGCGCATTCGCGACCGTGTGAGCAAAATCAAGAACAGCATCGACGAAGTGCGGCAGCAAAGAGCGCTGCGGCGCGAAGCACGAAACGCGGTGCCGCTGGGAACCGTGTCCCTGGTAGGCTACACAAATGCGGGAAAATCCACGTTATTTAACGCGCTGAGCCGCGCCGAAGTGCTGGTTTCGTCGCGCATGTTTGCGACGCTGGATCCTACGATCCGGGCGTTGCGGCTGCCATCGAACCGCAGGATTCTGGTGTCCGACACGGTGGGATTCATTCGCGCGCTCCCGAAGGGATTGCTGACGGCATTCCGCGCCACGCTGGAAGAGGTACAGGAATCGGCACTGATTTTGCAGGTCAGCGATATTTCGAATCCGTATCACGACGAATTGGAAGAAGAAGTGGAAAAAATTCTGGGCGAGCTTGGAGTGCTGGACCGGCCGCGGCTTCGCGTGTTCAACAAACTCGACCGGCTTTCACCGGAACAACGGGAAGAACTCGCTGCGGCGTGGTCTCACACGAAGAACGGAGAAGAGCCGCCGGTATTTGTTTCGGCGCTGACCGGAGAGGGGCTGGATGAATTATTGAGGCGTATCGACGCGGCGCTTCCCATCGATCCGATCGTGAAACTCTCGCTGCACATGCCGCTGACGGAAGGGCGCTCCCTTGCGTTGATCCACGCGCTCGGCCGGGTGCTGCAGTCGCAGGTGAGCGATTCGCATATGGACCTGGAGGCGGAAATCCCGGAGGCGGTTGCGCGGCGATTGAAGCTGAAAGACTTCGAGGCGAAGGAAACATTCCGGCCTTCGCCGTCGTATGTTAAATAGGAGTGGTGAACGAGGAGGGAATGAAGATGGCCGCCTTTTTGTTGTGGTGCATCCTGTTGGTCGTGTGTTGGCCGATTGCGCTGTTGGCGCTGGTGCTGTATCCGATTGTCTGGTTGTTGCTGCTGCCGTTGCGACTTGTTGGCATCGCGGTAACCGGCGTGTTTGAGTTATTGCGCGCGATATTGTTCCTGCCCGTGCGCGTTCTGCGCGGCCCGCACGCCATCTGAAAAATTCGAGAAACCCTCAGGAGAACGTTCGAGTAATTCCTCGAAAATCCGCTAAATATGAATAAAATGTGACGGGAAATCGGGTCACATCGGGCGTAAGAGTGTGCTGCCGCGCTTGTGGAAAACGCTGTGGAAACTTCGAGTGTGCTCCGGGGGCGGAAACGCGTGTTGTTTTCGCGCCAACCTTTAGCGTCAAGAATTGCCATCCGTATCATACAGAAAATAGGGTAGTTATTTGTGTTTGAAGGGCGTCGCCGCGCCAGCTCCGTGTAAATTCGAGTCAAGTCTGGAAATGTGGATTTGCACAGGTTTGCAGCAGCTAGTGTTACGAAAGAGTACCCAGCCAAAACGAATCTCCACCGGAAATTAGTAACGTTGCAGTACCCTGTCAAAACGGCGTTTGGCCACATTGACGCTTGGGATGGCGGAGACTATAGTGAGCCGAGTGCCCAGAGAAGGAGCAAACGAAGCCCTCCCGTCCGCGCCCATATGAACCTGCCGAACGCATTGACGTTATTGCGGATATTTATCGTGCCTGTTCTGATCGTGGTGCTGCTGACGCGCAGCCCGAACGTGGAACTTGCCGGATTTCCGATGCACTTCGAGGTCTGGGGTGTGCTGATTCTGCTGATCGCGGCGGCCACGGACTGGGCGGACGGATATTTCGCGCGCCGCAATTCCCAGGTGACGACACTAGGAATCTTGCTGGATCCCATCGCCGACAAATTGCTGATTTGCGCGGCATTTATTTCTCTTGTGGATATGCACCTGGCGAAGGCGTGGATGGTGGTGATCATTATCGGGCGCGAGTTAGTGATTTTGGGATTGCGCAATATCGCGTCGGCGGAAGGATTCACGATCGCGGCGTCCGCGCTGGGGAAAACAAAAATGGTGCTGCAAGTCTGCGCGGCGGCGGTGCTGATCTATGGCGCCAGGCATACTTCGCTGCGAACGCTGGGGCTGGCGTTGCTGTGGTTGGTGGTGATCAGCGCATTGGTGTCCGCGGCGCAATATTTTTACCGCTTCTGGAATCAACTGGACGATCGGGTGAAGCAGCGCCGCAAGCTGAGCATGCTGGAAGTACACAAGAAACCGCAGGATGCGCTGCCTCTCTGAGAGCGAGCGGACAAGCCTGCTCGAACTGGCACGCGGGGCTGTGGTTAGTGCCGTTTCCCTAGGGCGTCTGCTGCAAGAAATCCCCAAGGAAGAAATATTTGAGTCGCACTGCGGCGTCTTCGTCACTTTGCACGTGGGGGGGCGTTTGCGTGGGTGTATCGGGGTGATCCAGGCGAAAGAGCCTCTGGGGGAAAGCATTGTGCGATGCGCTTCGGAGGCGGCCCTGGAAGATCCACGGTTTTCGCCGATGCAGCCCGAAGAACTGCCCGGGCTGGAGATTGAAATATCGCTGTTGTCCCCGCTGGAACGAATTCAGCCGGAGGAAATTGAAATCGGGAAGCATGGATTATTGGTGGAACAAGGTATCCGCCGCGGCTTGTTGCTCCCGCAAGTGGCGGTGGAGCACCATCTGGATCGCGAACAGTTTTTGAAAGAAACCTGCAGAAAAGCGGGTTTACCGTGGGATGCATGGAAGGCCGCGGACACGCTTATCTATGCGTTTACCTGCGAAATCGTGGAAGAAGGAAAGTAGAGAGCCGCGAGCGGAGTGAAGCGGCAGGGAATCAGTCCGTGGCAAGAAAAAGCCCGCGCCTGAACGGCAGACGCGGGCGCCAATTCCAAATTGGGTTAAATTGTTATTCGACTTCCACGTAGTCACCGGCATAAATATCGATCCGGCTGTAGGTAACGTAAACGGTGGAAGAATTGGGGCTGACATTGAGCACGATGCCTTCACCGAGAACGTCCCTGGGAAGGTCGTTCCACGTGTACTTCACGGGATTGCTACCGAAACCATACATCTTGTACTGGTAGTCGTCGAAATTTGCGGCAGTCTGGTTATTACCGCCCTCGTAGCGGAAAAATCGCACGTAATCGCCGACATTCACGGTCTGGTTGGCACCGAGATTGACGAAGACGGTGCTGAACTTTCCATACGCCTGGGTAAAGTCTTTGCCGACCACAATCATGCCGACGGATTTGCCGCTCACCGGCGCGAATTGGTCAAATTTGTCGGCGGGCTTGTAAGGCGGCGAAGGGCGTTCCTGCCAAGGCCGGATCAAATCGCCGCGCTGCAGATAACCGCACGCGAAGGTGACTTCGGCGGTCGAGACATTAGGGTGTACGTTGACCACCTTCAGCTGGCCCACGTCCTCGTAATAGGTGCCCATGGCCTTCATGAGTTTGTTCTGCCATTTGAACCATTGGTATTCCAGGGGATCTTTCTCGGGGCGAAAAACCGAGTAGCGATCACCGACGTGAACTCCCTGGCTGGAACCTTTGCTGATAAAAACGAGGTCGCGAAGGGCGAAGATCAGTTTGGAGTTGGACTCTTCGCCGGAAATGAGGCGCGAGTCATCGCCACCACGATCGGACGTAACAAAATTCGAACAATAGACGGCCGAGTAATCCGGGGACGTCGCGTTGGCGACAGGTCCGGTGGAGGCGGCGATCTGTTGCTGTTGTGGGGTGCTCTGCGTCCAGGCGCTTGCGCCTGCCAATAACATGCCGAGACCCATACCTGCTGCAATTGCGCGCATTAGAAGACTCCTTCGATTCACGCCAAAAAGGGCCGTGCAGGGACTTGCATACACTTGAAACTAACAAGGGCTCCGGGTCGCGTCAACAAATTGGGTGGGGCGACTTTACACTTTAGCTAAGACGTGCTACAAGCCGTATTTTCAATAGATTGGAGCGCATTCAAGGCTATGAGCGTCTTCGGAACAGGGGTGGCGCGGATCTGCGCGGTGGTGGCGGCCTCTACGGCAGGGGAATTTCGGGCGCTGGTTAGGGCGGGTCTGCGGGAAACGCCGACCGTGGAGCTGCGCCTGGACTGGTTGGCGAACGATATGGAACGGGAAAAGGCGCTGGATTGGCTCAGGAAGTTTGCTCCGAAAAAAGCCGTGTTCCTTGCTACATGCCGGAGGCGCGTGGGGGGCGGGGAGTTGGCGGGTGGGGCGGAAGCGGAATTGCACTGGTTGCGGAAAGCGAACCAAGCCGGTTGCGCGTGGTGCGATCTGGAAATCGAAACGCTGCGGGAAATGCCGGGGAAGACAGTGGAATCGTGTGGATTGCCGGAAAGAGTATTGCTGTCAATCCATGATTTTCGCCGCACACCGAAGTTGCCGGCAAAATTAAAACTGGCTGCGCGCGGCGGAGCCACCGCGGTGAAAGTGGCGGCGATGGCGCGGAAACTATCGGACAGCTCGCGGCTGCTGCGATTGGCGCGCGGCTCGCAAAAAGTGGTGGCTGTGCCGATGGGAGAGATTGGTTTGCCCGCGCGGATTCTGGCGTTGCGCGAGGGCAGCGCCCTGTTGTACGCGCCGGTGGCAACGGCGACCGCGCCCGGGCAAGTGCGATTGCAGGAACTGAAAGAGCTTTACCGGGCGCATGAGCTGACAAAGGAGACCCGGGTGTATGGCGTGATTGGCAATCCCATCGGGCACTCGCTTTCGCCGCTGCTGCACAACACCGGCTATGTGGCCGCGGGCAAGGATGCCGTGTTTCTGCCGTTCCTGGTTGAGGATTTGCGGGAATTTGTGAAGGTGATGCCGGAATTCGGCGTAGCTGGTTTCTGCGTGACCATCCCGCACAAGAAGAAGATTTTCGATTATCTGGAGGAGTGCGAGCCGCTGGCGGAGGAGATCGGCGCGGTCAATACCGTGACGGTGCGCCGCGACGGAAGGCTGGTGGGCAGCAATACGGACTACGTCGGAGTGCTGCGCTCCTTGCAAGGAAAGCTGAAGATCAAAGGCAGCCGTATTCTGATTTTTGGCGCGGGGGGCGCGGCGCGGGCGGCGGGGTTCGCGATGGCGAAAGCTGGCGCGGAGGTGCTGGTTTGCGCTCGTCGGGACATTACGGCGAAGGAGTTGGCGCGCGCGGTGGGCGGCGGGATGATCAGGCGCGAGGCGCTGCTGAAAGAAAAATTCGACGCGATCATCAATACCACGCCAGTGGGAATGCATCCTCATCCGGGGCGTTCACCGCTGGAAGCGGGCGAATTGAATTGCAAGCTTGTGATGGACATGGTGTATCGCCCGTTACAGACGAAGCTTCTGCGCATGGCCGCGGCGCGAAGAATCCGCACGGTTTCGGGTGTGGAAATGTTCGTGGCGCAAGGGGTCGCACAATGGGAATTGTGGATGGGCAGTCGCGCGCCGCAAGCGGCCATGCGCAAAGCGATCCTGAAGACGTTGCGAGCCGAGGAAAGCGCGAAGAGCTAACCCGCTTTTGACTGAACTCAAATCAATATACCTGACATTACTCGTAGCGGAGGGCGACGAGAGGGTCGACGCTTGCGGCGCGACGGGCGGGCCCGTAGCAGGCGGCTAGCGCGACAAAGACGAGCAAGGCTGCGACGCTGATGATGGTGAACGGGTCGGTGGGGCTGATGTCGAAAAGGAGACTTGCGAGATATCGCGTAAGAGCGATAGAGCTGCCGACGCCCAATGCGAGGCCGATCAGAATCATCACAAAGCCCTGGGCCAGGACCAGGCGAACCACATCAGCAGGCTGCGCGCCCAGAGCCATGCGAATGCCGATTTCGTGCGTGCGCTGAGAGACGAAGTAGGAAATTACGCCGTAAATGCCGACGGTGGCGAGGAGCAAGGCGAGGGAAGCGAACAGCGTGAGCAGCGTCATATAGAAGCGCGGGGTTTCGATCGAGTCGTCGATTCGCTGCTGCATGGTGGCGACGTCGAAAACAGGCTGCGAAGGATCGACGGCTGCGAACTGAGCGCGAACCGCGGGGATGAGGCTGCGAGGATCCTGGTTGGTGCGCAGGACGACGGAGGCCAGGCTGGCGTGAATTTTGCCGGAGTAGGGGACGTAAACCAGGGGATCGGAAGCGTGGTCGAGTCCCTGACTGTGTACGTCGCCCACCACGCCGATGATTGTGCTCCACGGGGCGTCTGAGGCGCCGAGGCGGATGCGTTTTGAGAGCGGCGCTCCGGGGGGCAGAAAGCGCTGAGCGAATTGGGAGCTTACGATCACTTTGTTGGAATCGGACGCGATATCGGAAAAGTTGAAGGTTTGCCCAGTGATGAGAGGGATGTACATGGTCTGAAAATAGTCTGGGGTGACTTCCGCGTCGAACACCGTGGGCGCGGCGCCGCGCGGCGGTTCGGGTTGTCCTTCGACGAGGAAGGAAGACGAGCCCCAGTGACCAATGATGGGAATCTGGGTGGTTACGGCTGCGGAGCGCACACCGGAAAGCGCGCGGAGGCGGTCCAGAATCTCGAGGAAGAACGCTGTGCGCTGCTGATCGGTGGAATATTTTGTTCTGGGCAGTTCCGTGTTTACGGTGAGTACGTTGGTGGGGTCGAATCCCGGAGCGACACTGGACAAGCGTGCAAAACTGCGAATCAGCAGGCCCGAACCAATCAGCAGTAAAAATGCCAGCGTGAACTCCACTACTATGAGAACGCCACGATACCCGCGATGAAGGGAAAGACCCGTGGAGCGCGAGCCGTCCTTGAGGGCATCGTTCACGTCGGGTCTGGAGGCGCGAAGAGCAGGCGCAAGTCCGAACAGGATGGCGGTGAGGCAAGTTGTGAAGAGCGTGAACAGCAAGACGCGCCGGTCGATCGAGATCGCGCCAATTTGAGGGATCGCGGCGGGCAGGGAAATGCGCAGAAGCCGAACGCCCATGAACCCCAGAAGCAATCCTGCCGCGCCGCCAATCGCCGCCAATGTGAAGCCTTCCGTGAGCAAGAGTTGAAGGAGGCGCGCGCGGCCAGCGCCGATGGCGGCGCGGACGGCTAGTTCTCTTTTGCGCCCAGCGGTGCGAGCCAGTTGGAGATTGGCGACGTTCACGCAGGCGATCAGCAGAACGAAGAGAACCGCAAGAAACAGAACCAGAAGTGCCGAGCGGACATCCCCGACAATCTTTTGGTGTAGCGGTATGACCTCCACCAGCAACCCCTGGCGCATGTGAACAAAAGCTGGCGGAATCTCCGCGTTGGACTGAGCAGCAAGCGTGGCAAGGTCGGCGTGGGCCTGATTGAGGGAAACGGCCGGCGCCAGGCGGCCGATGATGCGAGTCAGGCTGAGGCTTTTCGAGGTCCAATCGACTTGGGGTGGAAGCTGAGCAGGATACAAACATTCCGGAGCTAGGGTCTTGTCCGGGAATCGGAAACTTGCGGGCAACACGCCGACGACTGTGTAAGCGTCGCCATCGAGCTCGATGGATTCTCCTACGATGGCGGGATCGGCGCTGAATTTACGGTGCCACAGCGAATCACTGAGAATGACGGCAAGAGGACCGCCCGGTTTATCTTCTTCGGGAAGAAACGTTCGGCCCAGTGCGGGCTGAATGCCCAAAACCGTAAGGAAATTGGCGGTCACGCGGACAGCTTCGATGCGTTCGGCTTCCCCGGCGCCTGTGAGATTAGATTGCGCGCCGGTGCTGTAGGCGAGCATGCCTTCGAACGTGTGATTGTTCGTCTTCCAGTTGCTATATTCCGGGTTGGGGACGGCCCAATCGTTAAAACGCGGCATAAATTCATCGGCCGACACCAGTCGTGAAGGGTCGCGGTAGGGAAGCGGGCGAAGAAGGGCGGCGTCGACGACGGAAAAAATCGCGGTGGACGCGCCGATGCCCAGAGCCAGAACGATTGTGGCTATGCGGGCGAAGCGGCGGTCTTTGCGCAGATTGCGGAGAGCGTAACCGACGTCGCGAACAAAGTTGTCCAGGTGAATTTCCCAACGATTGTCGCGGACTTCCTGTTTAACGCGTTCGACGCCGCCTAGTTTGATTGCAGCATCACGGAGCGCTTGTTCCGGAGTCATACCGGCGGCAAGATTGGCCGAGATAAGCTGGTCGAGATGGAAGCGGAGTTCACGATCGAGGTCGTTTTCCGCGCGGGATTTGTGAAACACGCGGCGAAGCCAGTGCAGCATGGCTAAGACTCCTCCTCCGGCGCGTTCAGAACCAGCGCCACAGCCTCGCAAAGCCGCTCCCAATTGCGGGCCTCGTCCTGCAACTGCTTCCGGCCTTTCCTTGTGAGGGAATAGAACTTGGCTTCGCGGCCGGTTTCCGATTTTTTCCAGTCGGCCTGCAGCCAGCCGCGATCTTCCAATCGATGGAGAGCCGGATAGAGCGATCCCTGGTGCACCTGGAAGAAGTCCTTGGAGATTTGTTGCAGCCGTTGGGCGATGGCGTAACCGTGGCTGGGGCCGAGGTCGATGATCTTGAGCACCAGTAAATCGAGAGTGCCCTTCAGGAGTTCGAGTTGCTCTTCGCTCATGTCGATGCCTAGAAGTTCGACATATAGCCGACAGTGCGCCAGTTGTCAACGGCAAAAACCAAAAAACGGGCAGCGAATGCGTGCCGAAATTTCCGGGTAACAACTTCGGCGGGGCAGTCGCGATATACTTTCAGGTCTTGAGTGTGCGCTCGAAAGTGGACTGATGATCCAACCATCGTTTGGGGAATTTCAAAAGCTGGCCAAGCAGGGGAACCTGATCCCGGTGTACGACGTGTTTTCGGCGGATTTGTTAACGCCCGTGAGCGCGTACCTGCGCTTGTCGCAAGGGGCCAGATATTCGTTTCTGCTGGATAGCGTGGAGGGCGGAGAGAAGATCGCGCGGTACACTTTTGCCGGTGCCAATCCCGAAGAGGTGTTCCGCTATGCCGGCGGTGCCTGCGTGCTGGAAAGCCGCAACCGGATGATCTGGGAAGAGCGCGATCCGATTTCTTTTTTGCGGGAACACATCGCGAAGTTTCATCCGGTGCGCGTACCGGGTTTGCCGCCGCTGGTTGCTGGCGCCATCGGTTATTTCAGTTACGACATGGTGCGGTTGATCGAGCGGTTGCCCAAGCGGTTGCGGGACGAGATCGGGTTGTACGACGCGGTGCTAATGTTCTATCGCGGGCTGATTGCGTTCGATCACGTGCAGCACAGGCTGTGGATCGTGCGCAATGTGTACACCGACGGACCCAGTTCGCTGCGCGCGAAGTACAATGCTGCGGTTGAAGAAATTCGCCAGACGCGGGCGCTGCTAGAAGCGCCGGTGGAAGGCGAGAAGCCTCGAAAAGCGTCGAAGAAAAACGCGCTTGCGCCGAAGGCCACTTCGAACATGCGGCGCGGCGAATATCTACAAGCGGTGCGCAAGGCCCAGCAATACATCCGGGCGGGCGATATTTTTCAGGTAGTGATCAGCCAACGATTTTCTACGAAGACCAAGGCCGAGCCGTTTGATGTTTACCGGGAACTTCGTGCGCTCAATCCTTCGCCGTATCTTTTCTACCTGCAATTGAACGATGTGTACGTCGTGGGCAGTTCGCCGGAAATGCTCGTGAAGGTGCAAGGTAAGGATGTGTTTTACCGGCCGATTGCGGGGACGCGCTGGCGGGGCAAGGAAGAAGCCGAAGACGCGCGGCTGGAACGTGACATGCTGGCGAGCGAGAAAGAGCGCGCCGAACACATCATGCTGGTGGATTTGGGACGGAACGATCTGGGGCGCGTGTGCGAATACGGTACCGTGAAAGTGCAAAAGTTGATGACCGTTGAGCGTTATTCCCACGTGATGCATCTCGTCTCCAGCCTGCGCGGGCAGTTGCGCGAAGATGTGGACTGTTTCGATGCGCTGATGGCCTGCTTCCCGGCGGGCACGGTATCCGGAGCACCGAAGGTTCGAGCGATGGAGATCATTGAGGAGCTGGAAAAAACGCGCAGGGGAATCTACGCAGGTGGGATTTTGTATCTGGATTTTGCCGGCAACCTGGACTCATGCATCGCCTTGCGCACCATGGTCATCAAAAATGGTGTGGCGCACGTGCAGGCGGGCGGAGGAATTGTGGCAGACTCCACACCGGTAGGAGAATTCGACGAATCCGTGAATAAGTCCATGGCGTTGATTCGTGCGCTTGAAGCGGCGCAGCCGAGCAGGACGGCGAAGGAAGCGAGGCGGAAGCGGTGATTCTTCTGCTGGACAATTACGATTCGTTCACCTACAACCTGGCGCAATATCTGGGTGAACTGGGATGCACGCTCGAGGTGCATCGCAACGACAAGATATCCGTTGAAGAAATCGAACGGCGCAAACCGGAGCGCATCGTGATTTCGCCGGGGCCCTGCACGCCGCAGGAAGCCGGCATTTCCGTGGAACTCATTCAGAAATTGGCGGGGAAATTTCCCATTCTTGGCGTTTGCCTGGGGCATCAGGCTATTGGCGCGGCCTTTGGAGCGAAGGTCGTGCGTGCGCCGAAATTGTTTCATGGGAAAACCAGCGACATCGAACACGACGGGAAAGGCATTTTCCGTTCGGTGGCCAATCCGTTTACTGCCACGCGCTACCATTCGCTGATCGTGGAGAAAAAGTCGCTGCCGCGGCAGTTGCAGGTCAGCGCGGAAACGCGAGACGGCATCATCATGGGCTTGCGCCACCGGCAGCACAAGATCGAAGGGGTACAGTTTCATCCGGAATCGGTGCTGACGGAGTCCGGCAGGCAACTTCTGAAGAATTTCTTATCACTATGAGCTGGCTAGTTACGGTGAGTGACGTGGATTCACCCTCGGAACTGCCGGACGCAACGTCGGTGGGTGCTCAAAATCGCATTCGTCGAAGAGGGTCGCTTCCTTCATCGTGGGCGCGGGAGTGGCGACATGGACCATTCACGACGCGCTCAGATCTTCGAATTCGCCGAACAGCCCGGCGAAACCCTGAAGTGGTTACGAGCTTTCGTTTGTGAAGCGCTTCAATCCCTCGAGCTTTTCGAGCGCGGCGCCGGACGATAACGATCGAGCAGCCAACTCGGCGCCTTCGCGAAAATTTGTGGCGATGCCGGTGACTACCAACGCCGCCGCGGAATTCATGAGCACGACATCGCGGCGCGGCCCGCTTGCGCCTTCGAACAGCGCGCGAATCATTGCCGCGTTTTCCTGGGGAGTGCCGCCACGAAGCGCCTTTAGCGGGACTTGCGCCAGGCCGAAATCTGCCGGCGAAAGCGTGAAGCGCCGCACCGCTCCGTCTTTTGCTTCCGCCACCAGCGTTTCTCCTGACAGCGAAATTTCGTCCAATCCGCCGTGCCCATGCACGACCAAGGCTCGTGAAACGCCAAGTTCCGTCAGTGTTGCCGCCACCAGGTCGATGAGGTCAGGGGAAAAAACGCCGAGGATCTGCGAGTGCGCACCGGCGGGATTCGTCAGCGGCCCCAGGAGGTTGAATACAGTCCGAGCGCCGATCTGCTTGCGTGCTGGACTCGCGTGGCGCGTGGCGGAGTGAGCGGCAGGGGCGAAAAGAAAGCCAATGCCGAGTTCGCGGATGGCGCGCCCGGATTCAGGCAATGGCAAATCGATGCGAATGCCCAGAGCTTCCAGAACGTCGGCGGAACCACTCTTCGAGCTGACGGAGCGGTTGCCATGCTTGGCGACGTGTGCTCCCGCGGCAGCAGCGACAAACGCGGATGCCGTCGAAATATTAAATGTGCCGGAACCGTCTCCACCTGTGCCGCAGGTGTCCACCATGTGCCGCGGGCGCTCTTCTTCCGTGGCAAAAACCGGAGCAGCGTGGCGGCGCATAACGCGGGCAAACGCCCCAAGCTCCGCGAAACCGATCGCGCGACGGTTCAGGGCCAGAAGCAAGCGCACAATTTCCGGTGTTTCAATGCGCCCGGAAAGCAGTTCTTCCATCAAGGCTTCGGCTTCGGCGGGCGTCAGCGGTTCCAGGCGCTCGGTTTTTGCGATTAGAGAAATGGAAGCATTCATGAAGTTGTCACAGAGACTTGGCCGCTTAACCTTGCCCGAGATGCGCCTCTCAAGTAAACTTGACTGTTTTACGAGCCTCAAATTCTAACATCTGTGCACTGTCCCATCGTCGCACAGGATTTCGGCCCGGGCAGCACGGGCTTCAAAAAGGCAGAACCTTAAATGAAGATCCACGAATACCAAGCTAAAGCTATCCTTTCGCGCTATGGCGTAACGACTCCGCGCGGCGAAGTGGCGTACACCAAGGAAGAAGCGCGCGAGGCGGCGCAACGGCTGAAATCCCCGATCGTGGTGGTGAAAGCGCAGATTCACGCGGGCGGTCGCGGCAAAGGCGGCGGTGTGAAACTTGCGCGGTCCGCCGATGAAGCGGCGGAGATTGCGTCGCACATCCTGGGAATGAATCTGGTGACGGCGCAGACCGGTCCTCAGGGGCGGATCGTGAAGCGGCTGCTGATTGAAGAAGGACTGGACATCCGGCGCGAACTTTACTTGGGACTGCTGGTTGATCGCGAATCGGGCCGGCCGATGTTCATGGCCAGTTCGGCAGGCGGCATGGAAATCGAGGAAGTAGCAAAGGAAAATCCCAACGCCATTTTGCGTGAGCCGATTCATCCTGCGGTTGGTTTGCAGCCTTATCAGGCGCGCAAGATCGCGTTCGGGCTCGGACTCAGCGGAGAACAAGTGACGGCGGCAACGCCATTCCTGCAGGCACTGTATCGCGCGTTCATCGATACCGACGCGTCAATGTTGGAGATCAACCCGTGCGTGTTGACCGGCGACGGGAAGCTGGTGGCGCTAGACGCGAAGATGACTTTTGATGACAACGGCTTGTTCCGGCACAAAGATTTACGGGAATTGCGCGATTTGGACGAGGAAGACCCCCTCGAAGTCGAAGCGTCGAAGTATGGATTGAACTACATCAAGCTGGACGGCACCGTGGCGTGCATGGTGAATGGCGCGGGATTGGCGATGGCCACCATGGACATCATCAAGTATGCGGGCGGTTCGCCGGCCAACTTTCTGGACGTGGGCGGTGGAGCGTCGGCCGATCAGGTGAAAAATGCGTTCGGCATTTTGCTGAGCGACCCTGCCGTAAAAGCGGTGTTCATCAATATTTTCGGGGGCATCTTGCGCTGCGACGTGCTGGCCACGGGCGTGGTGGCGGCGGCCAAGGATCTGCACGTGAAAGTGCCGATCGTAGTACGAATGGAGGGCACCAACGTGGAGCAAGGGCAACAGATTTTGCGAGACAGCGGATTGAATTTTACGATCGCCGATGGAATGAAGGACGGCGCTCAGAAGGTCGTTGCGTTGGCCGGGGGTGCTCGATGAGCGTTCTGGTTAATGAAAAGACCCGCGCGCTGGTTCAGGGCTTCACGGGGCGCGAAGGAACGTTTCACGCACAGCAGATGATTGATTATGGGACCAACGTGGTCGGCGGTGTCACTCCGGGCAAGGGCGGAACGAAGCACCTGGAGCGGCCGGTGTTCAACACCGTTGCCGATGGCGTGAAGGCCACCGGCGCGGACGCGTCCGTGATTTTTGTGCCGCCTCCGTATTCAGCCGACGCCATTCTCGAAGCCGTGGATGCGAAGTTGCCTCTGGTGGTTTGCATCACGGAAGGGATTCCCGTGCTGGACATGGTGCGCGTGGCGGAAGTTCTGCGCGAATCGAAGACGCGGCTCATAGGGCCGAACTGCCCAGGAATCATTTCGCCGGGGAAATGCAAAATCGGGATCATGCCGGGGCGCATTCACAAGCAAGGAAATGTCGGCGTGGTGAGCCGCAGCGGAACGTTGACGTACGAAGCGGTGCACCAGCTAACGCAGCTTGGAATTGGCCAGTCCACCTGCATTGGAATTGGCGGCGATCCGCTCATCGGAACCACGTTTTTGGACGCCATCAAAATGTTTCATGAGGATCCCGACACTCACGCCATCATCCTGATCGGAGAAATTGGCGGAAACGCGGAAGAGCGCGCGTCGGAATGGATCAAGGTAAACGTGAAGAAGCCGGTGATAGGGTTCATCGCCGGACAGACCGCGCCCTCGGGACGACGCATGGGCCATGCCGGAGCAATTATCAGCGGCGGGCAGGGAACCGCAAAAGACAAATACGCCGCGATGAAGGCCGCGGGAATTCGCACGGTGGAAACGCCGGCGGATCTGGGCTCGACGGTCGCAGCCGCGCTGAAGTAGGTGATTCAACGAAACAGTTCTTATCACTTCACACTGATTGAGGAGAATCTTGTGGCCATTGAGCGTACGTTTGCAATTATCAAGCCGGATGCGGTGGAGCGCGGGCAACAGGGAGAAATCCTGGCGCGCATTCATAAGGCCGGATTCAAGATTGTGGCCATTAAATCGATGCGTTTGACGAAAGAAGAAGCTGGTGGCTTTTATGCCGTGCACCGGCAACGCCCATTTTTTGGCAAACTCACCGATTTCATGAGTTCCGGGAAGATTGTAGCGATGGTGCTGGAAGCCGACGGCGCCATTTCTAAGTGGCGAGACACGATGGGCGCAACCGATCCAAAGAAAGCTGCGCCTGGCACAATCCGCCACGATATGGGAACGAGCATTGGCACCAATTGCACGCATGGCTCCGATGCACCGGACACGGCGGCGTTTGAAATTGGCTATTTCTTTTCCGGCATGGAATTGATCTGAGTGTCTGGTATTTGATTTTGGGAGGGGCGCGGATTCACGACCGTGCCCCTTATTTTTTTGACTGGCATCGACAACGCACGAGAGTAAAATCAAGCGGATAACGATCCGGCCCAGGAGGTGCTTATGCGTGGTATTCGACGCCGCGAGTTTCTTCAGCGTGCTGCCTCCGCCGCAGCCGCCGCATGGCTTGCTCCCAAATCTCTGGCAGTACGATTGGCATTGTTGCCGCGGCTTGACCGGAAGTTTGCAGCAACGGAAACGGTAACGATCGGACAAACCGGAATTCGTACTTCGCTTCTTGCGATGGGAACGGGCACGGTAGGATCGGGGCACCACTCGAATCAAACGGCACTGGGCCTTGAAGGATTGTCGCGGCTGCTGCAGAACGGCTACGACAATGGGCTGCGCTTTTTTGACACCGCGGATTCCTACGGCAGCCATCCGCACGTGGCGAATGCGTTGAAACACGTGGACCGCAGCAAAGTCACGGTGATGACGAAATCCTGGGCGCGCACGGCTCCGGAAATGCGCGCGGACCTGGACCGCTTTCGCCGCGAACTTAACACGGATTATCTCGATATCTGCCTGATGCATTGCGTGACGGAAGCGGATTGGGCCACGCGTTTTCAGCCGGCGATGGATGTGTTGTCCGAAGCGAAGCAGAAAGGCGTGATTCGCGCGCATGGTTGCTCCTGCCATTCCATCGAAGCGCTCCAGACTGCGGCGAAATCTCCGTGGGTGGAAGTGGATCTGGTTCGCATGAACCCCATCGGCTCGCACATGGATGCCGATCCCGAAGCCGTCGCGGCCGTGATTCGGCAGATGCGCGCGGCGGGCAAGGGAATTGTGGGCATGAAAATTCTTGGCCAGGGCGATTTGCGTAACAAGCAGGACGAAGCGATTCGCTATGCGCTTGGCCTCGGAATTCTGGATGCGTTTACGATCGGCGCCGAGTCCATCAACGAGCAAACCGACCTGATGAAGCGTATTGCCGCAGCCGCGTAAGCACTGAAAATCGGCAACTGCGCGCTTGGCTTGCTTCTTTTGCGCGATGAATTAGACTGCGCCAGTATGGACCCTTTCCGCGAACTCGGCCGCACACTGCTGATGCTGGGCGTGTTTATCCTTCTGGTCGGAGCTTTCTTTTATTTTGGCGGCAAGTTGCCGTTTCGGTTTGGACGCCTGCCCGGAGATATTGTCCATAAGGGTGAGCACACCACGTTTTACTTTCCGATTGTGACCTGCCTGGTGCTCAGCGTGGGCCTGAGTCTGCTCTTCTGGCTGCTGTCGCGCTTTCGTCGTTGAAACGTAAATCGTGTTACTGTGGCTGCAAAGTTGTGCCGAGTTCGTCAGGAGGGCAGGATGAAAGGTTCTGCGAAGGTCATCGAACAATTGAATAAAGCGTTGCGGGAAGAGTTAACTGCCATTAATCAGTATTTTCTTCACGCGGAAATGTGCGAAAACTGGGGCTACGAGCGGCTGTCCGAGTACATTAAGATGCAATCCATCGGAGAAATGAAACACGCCGAGGCGCTGATGGAACGAATTCTGTTTCTCGACGGGTCGCCCAGCATGAATCCGCTCGAACTCACTGTGGGGAAAAATGTCCAGGAAATGTTGCAAAGCGATCTGGATCTTGAGGTGGGCGCGGTGCGGGATTACAACATTGCCATCCAGATTGCCGTGGAGGAAAAAGACAATGGCTCTCGCGATCTGTTTGTACAATTGCTGAAGGACGAAGAGAGCCACGTGGATTGGCTGGAAGCGCAAGCTCATCAGATCAAGGAATTGGGCTACGAGCGCTATCTGACCATGCAGATGGGCGAGAATGAAGAAGAGGAATAGCCGAACGCTCGTGCCGAGCCCGACGTGGTCGTGGAATTTCCCGGAGCATCTCCACTGATCAATGGCCATGGACCAATTGCAATTTAATCTGCAGCCGGAACGGCGCGTTTATACCGTCAGCGATTTGACGGCGCGCATTCGCGATCTGCTGTTCAGGAATTTCACGGACATTTTCGTGCAAGGCGAAATTTCCAACTGCCGCCCTGCCGCGTCCGGCCACATCTATTTCACTCTGAAGGACGATCGCGCGCAGATTCGCTGCGTTTTCTTCAAGCAACAGCAGCGCGGGATGAAGTTTCGCCCCGAAGATGGCTTGAAGGTAAGCGTGCGCGGATCGATCAGCGTGTATGAGGCCCGCGGGGAATACCAGATTTACGTGGAATCGCTGGAGCCCCTGGGGCGGGGCGCGCTGCAACTGGCGTTCGAACAGTTGAAGAAACAGTTGGAAGCCGAAGGGCTGTTCGACGCCGCGCGCAAAAAGCCGCTGCCGTTGTTGCCGAGCCGCATCGGGTTGATCACCTCGCCGACGGGCGCGGCGGTGCGCGATGTGGTGCGTATCCTTAAGCGCCGCTTTCCGAATGTGCATTTGACGCTGTACCCGGTGCTCGTGCAGGGCGATGGGGCAGCCATGCAGATCGTGGAGGCGCTGCGGTATTTCAGCCGCAAACGAACCGCAGATGTGATCTTGCTCGTGCGCGGCGGCGGTTCCATCGAAGATTTGTGGTCGTTCAACGAGGAAATCGTGGCGCGGACCATCGCTGCTTCCGGGATTCCGGTGATTTGCGGGGTCGGCCACGAAACGGATTTTACAATTGCCGATTTTGCGGCAGACGTGCGGGCGTCCACGCCATCGGCGGCGGCGGAATTGGTGGTACAGACGCGCAAGGAATTCGACAAACACGTTTCCGATTTGTGCGGCACCCTAGAAAGTTTGATTCAATACCGCTTGCTGGAACTTTCGCGCCGCGTGCACGAACTCGCCAGCCGCCGCGGATTTCGTCGTCCACAGGATTTGCTGCGCCAGACGCGGCAGCGGTCCGACGAAATGACATCGCGGCTGGCACTGGGTTTGCGTGCGCGGCTGAGCCAATCCCAGAAGCGGCTGACGAGGGCGCAGGTCAGCGTGGCTCGTTTCGACCTTCGCGCGCGTGTGGAGACATTTCGAAAGCGGGCCGCGGAATTGGAGTCCGAGTTGGCCGTGGACCTTCGCGCGCGGCTGGAGCATTCGCGCAAACGTTTTGTCGCCGCGCACCTGCGGATTTCCTCGCTCGATTTTCGAGTGAAGATGGCGGCGCTGCGCCTGGGGTTGGAAAAACGTACGCACGACCTGGACGCGTGCGCGCGGCAACTGTTGCGCCGGAAGCGCGAAAATTGGCAGCGGCTGGAGCTGCAATTGCAGGAGCGTAGTCCGGGGCAACTGCTGGAACGCGGTTATGCTATCGCTACCGATGTGAATGGAAATATTCTTCGCGACGCCAGGCAAGTTGCGATCGGAGACGCGGTAAGAATCCAGCTCCGCCGCGGACTCCTGACCACGGAAGTAAAAGACAAGGAGATTGAGTAGTTCGAGGAGCTAGTCGTCTTCGTCGCTGGACACTTTGAGGACCGCCAGGAACGCTTCTTGCGGGATGTCCACCTGTCCGACGCGCTTCATGCGCTTCTTGCCTTCTTTTTGTTTTTCGAGCAGTTTGCGTTTGCGGGAAATATCTCCGCCGTAGCACTTGGCGAGAACGTTCTTGCGGATGGCGGCGACGGTTTCGCGCGCAATCACGCGGCTTCCGATCGCGGCCTGAATGGGCACTTCAAACATCTGGCGCGGGATTAATTTTCTCAGTCGCGTGACTAATTCGCGCCCGCGCTCGACAGAAAATTCCCGATGGATGATCAGGGCCAAAGCGTCCACAGGCTCGCCGCCGACAAGAATATCCAGCTTGATCAGATCGGATTCCACGTAGCCGGCCAGGTGGTAATCGAGCGAAGCGTAGCCGCGCGACACGCTCTTCAAGCGGTCATAAAAATCGAGAACGATTTCGTTCAGCGGCAATTCGTAAGTCAGCATCACGCGCGTCGGCGAGAGATACTCGAAATTCTTCTGCGTGCCGCGCTTGTCCTGGCAGAGTTGCAGGATGCCACCGACGGAATCGTCGTTGGTGATGATCATTGCGGTGATGATAGGTTCTTCGATTTTTTCAATATCGCTGGGATTGGGAAATTTGGATGGGCTATCGACCTCAATGACATCGCCGGTAACTTTCGTGATGCGGTAGCGCACGCTGGGAGCGGTGGTGATCAGATTTAAGCCAAACTCCCGCTCCAGGCGTTCCTGGACGATTTCCAGGTGCAACAGCCCGAGAAAACCACAACGAAAGCCAAAGCCCAGCGCCACGGAATTTTCCGGCTCGTAGAAGAAAGCAGCATCGTTCAACTGTAGCTTGCCCAAAGCATCGCGCAGGGGTTCGTACTCGTCGGCGAGCACCGGGAAAATCCCGGCAAACACCATCGGCTTGATGGCTTCGAATCCGGGAAGCGCCGGAGCGGGCCGCGCGGCTTCAGTGACGGTGTCTCCCATGCGCGCGTCAGCCACCCGCTTGATGTTGGCTACGATGAAGCCCACATCGCCGGCCTCGAGTTCTTCGAGCGCGATCGGTTTTGGCGTCAGCGTGCCGAGCTGCTCCACTTCGTAGACTTCATTGGTGGCCACTAGCCGGATTTTTATGTGTTTGGTGATGCGCCCTTCCATCACGCGCACTAGCACAACCGCGCCGCGGTAAATGTCGAACCAGGAGTCAAATACCAGCGCCTGAAAGGGATTTTCCGCGCTGCCTTTGGGCGGCGGAATGCGATGCACGATGGCGTCCAGCACACCTTCCACGCCAATGCCACTCTTGGCGCTGATCATCAGCGCGTCGCCGGCGGGGATCGCCAGCACGCTTTCGATCTGCTCTTTCACAAAATCGGGCTGAGCGGCGGGCAAATCAATTTTGTTGATCACCGGAAGAATCGTGAGGTTGTGCGAAGCCGCGAGAAATGTGTTGGCTACGGTTTGCGCCTCCACGCCCTGGCTGGCGTCTACGACCAGCAGCGCACCTTCGCACGCGGAAAGCGCGCGTGATACTTCGTACGAAAAATCGACGTGACCCGGCGTGTCAATCAGGTTCAGCCGATAGGTGTTGCCGTCTTTCGCTTTGTAATGCAGCCGGATGCTTTTGGCCTTGATGGTGATGCCGCGCTCGCGCTCCAGGTCCATGGAGTCCAGCACCTGCTCGTGCATTTCACGCTGCGAAAGCGCGCCGGTCATCTCCAGAAGCCGGTCCGCCAGCGTCGACTTGCCGTGATCGATATGTGCGATGATGCAGAAATTCCGTATGAACTTCGGGTCCATTCGCTTCCCGTTCCGCCAGGATTTACCTGAGGGTGTGCGTAGAGTGTACGACCTGCTATTTCGCTGCGGCAGCGCATGCCTACTCAGCGGAAACCATGCCGTGCAAACCTCTAGTTTGCCACAAGTGGGAGAAGCCGTCAGCCCGAGGGAGCGGCGATTGATTTGCGAGGTGGATATGGTTGCGAACAAAAGCGATCCAGCCTCGCGCAGCAGGAGACGCGACAGGTTGTCGTTCCTGACGCCGCCATCGCAAATCGGCTTGATGCTCGGATACTGCCGCATGAAGGAAGAAGCAATTCGCGAAGGTGTGCGCCGCTTGGCCGAAATCCTCTGAGAACGCACCGTCATCCAGACCGAAATGCCGAAACATGCCCCGTTGCCCGATTCCACATCGTGGTTGCGACTCGGTTTGGCCGGGTCTGACGCGGCGGTATATAGTGGAGTTGGTTCGAACCACCCGCGAGCCAATCAATTCCAACAATGAAGCAGCACTTAAGGATCAAGCTGGCAGATGGCCGCAGACGTTAACAAGAATCTGGAGCGCGCTAAGAAATTTCTCGATAAGAACCGTTTCGAGGACGCCATCGAGGCTTATCTTGCGGTGATCCAGGAAGCACCGCAGAACGTGGAAGCCGCGCAGATGCTTGGCGATCTTTACACCCGCTTGGATCATCCCGACCGCGCCGCTGTTTATTACGGCCACCTTTTCGAGTTGCTGGTGGACCCGCGCGACGAATCCAAGGCTATGGCGATTTACAATCGCTTCCTGCGGAATTCGCTGGCTCCCCAGCCTCCCGAACGCATCGCGCGCTACGCTTTCCTGCAGCAAAAACAGAATCATCCCGAAGAAGCCATCGATCAATACATCAAGGCCGCGGAGCTGTTCAGCCAGGCAAACCGCATGGAGGACGCGCTGTTTTGCTGGGAACGTACGGCGCAGCTAGAGCCGGAGAATTTGAATCGTCAGTTGAAAGTGGCGGAAACTGCTTCGCAACTTGGTAAAAATGCGCTGGCGGCACGATCTTTTCTTCGCGCGGGTACTTTGGCTGCAGCGGCTGGCTCGCCAGAAGAGTCGATGAGACTTCTCGGCCGCGCCTATGCGCTGGCGCCGCAGGAACGCAGCGTCGCGCTGCTGTATGCGCAGGCCAAACTGCGAAACGGCGAAGCCGCCGAAGCCGCCGCGTTGATGGAACCGTTCGCCGCAAGCGAAAGCGATACCCCGTTCCTGGAAACTTTTGCAGACGCGCTGCAACAAGCAGGACAACTTGATCGCGCGCGCGGCGTCCTGGAAAAGCTTCTACGCGAAAAAAATGAAGGTGGCACGCGTTTATTCGGGCTGGCCGATGCCTTTGCCGACCTGGCGCAGGACGCCAAGTCCGTGGAAATTCTGGTGGTATTGAAGCGAAGAATGTTTGCGGACAAGAAGCAGAACGAGTTTACGACCCAGGTCGAAGAACTAGGCGCGAAGCATCCGGAGTCTCTGCCCATCCTGGAATTCTGGGCCGCGCTGTACAACGAATTGAACCGCGAATCGCAATATTTTGAAGTGCTTATCCGGTTGTTCGACGCCAACTTCAATTCCGGAAATTTTGCCAAGTCCAGCGAGGTGCTGGAACGTCTGGTGGACATCGATTCCTACGATTACCGCAATCAGGAACGCATGGAAAAATTGCGCGGGCGCGTCGACGAAACCTTTCTTCGCAGAGTTGCCGGGCGCATGGCCAAAACGACCGTGGGAACGCAAAACCCGGCCACGCCCCCGAAAGCTGAATCCAGCCACGATATGGCCACGGAAAATCCCGTTACCGAAGAAGGCAAAAAACTGCAAGCTCTCGAAGATCTGATCGTGCAGACGGAGATTTTCCTGCAATATTCGTTGCAAAGCAAAGCCATTGACCGGCTGCAGAAAATCGCCGCCATGTTTCCGGGGGAAGAACAACGCAATCCGCGTTTGCAGGGCCTGTATCAGATGGCGAACTGGTGGCCCAAGGCGCAATCGAAACCGGAAGCGCCCTCGAAAGCCGCCCCGAGTGTGCCGGTGGTGGAGGCGCAGCCAACGCCTCCAACGGGTCGCACCGGAACCTATACCGCGGACACGCTGCGCGACCTGACCAAGATTTCAGAAATCAACCAGAAAACTTTCCGGCAGCAAACTCCGCGCGCGATGTTGAACACCACCGTCACGGAAGTGGGTACCTACATGAAAGCGGCGCGCACGCTGGCGGTGATCGGCGTGCCCGGACGCCCGCCGGAGATGGCCGCGGAATATTGCGCTTCAGGATTGAAGCCAGCGCCCGGCTCGCAGGTTGTGTTATTGCTTGCGCAAATGGAAAAGGCCGTGCCGGATGAACTGGGCGGCATGGTGGTAGACGCCACGGAAGGTTCGATCCTGGCGGAATTGGGGCTGGAAACGGCCTTGGGTGTGACGCTGACAGACAAGGAAACTCAGGCGCCGGCAGCGATGCTGATTGTTGGCCACGCTACCGCTCATATATGGAAGCCGAATCAGACTTATTTTCTGCAGGCGATTGGCGACCAGATGATGATGAGCGTGAGTCACACACGCCTGCGCACGCTCGTTCGCCGCATGGGAGTTTCCGACGAACGCACTGGATTGCTGAGCCGCAGTTCGTATGTCGGCTGCTTATTGAACGAAGCTGACCGCGCACGCACGCAAGGCACAACACTTTCGCTGGCAATTCTGCAGATCGATCGCGGCTCGGAAATGTTGCGACAGCAGGGAGAAGCGCCGCTGGAGAAGTTCCTGGAACAACTGGCGCGGTCGCTGCAACCGATGGTGCGCCAGAACGATATGGCGGTGAAATACACTTCGTGGGCGTTAGCGTTCATTCTGCCGGACACCACCACTTCCGGCGCCCAGAACCTGGTGGAGAAATTACGCCGCGCAGCCGCCGGAGTCCGCCCGCCGTGGGATTCCACGCAGGTTACGTTGAGCGCGGGAATTGTCGAAGCGGTGGCGCGCCAGGATTACGACAGCGAAGATATCGTGACCGACCTGATCAACCGCGCGGAATTCACCATGGAAGAGACGCGCAAACTTGGCGGAGATACAGTTGTTGTGGCCGAGGCGGAGAAGCATTGAAGTGCGCGGCATCCTGCCGCAGGTAGATTGGTCTGCGCGACGTTCCCAGGGCATTTCGCATCTAACTCCGGGCTTCAGAGAAGCGAGGAATCCATGTTTCCAACGGATGTCGTGATTGTTGCGGGTGCGCGGACGCCCATGGCGCGTTACACCGGTGTTTTCTCCGAGGTGTCCGCGATTGAATTGGGAGCGCATGCGACCAAGGGTGCGGTGGCGCGTTCGGGAGTCGATCCTGGCGAGTTCGATCATGTGGTGTTCGGCAATGTATTGCAGACGAGTTCGGACGCGATTTATGGCGCGCGGCACGTTGGCCTGAAGGCCGGATTGAAAGTAGAAACTCCGGCTGTCACCGTGAACCGTTTGTGTGGCTCTGGCGTTGAAGCCATCGCGCAAGCCGCGCAACGCCTGCTTTTGGGCGAAGCCAGCATGGTGGTGGCGGGCGGAATGGAAAACATGACCCAGGCTCCGTTTGTGATTCGTGGCGCGCGCACCGGCCTGAGACTGGGCAGCGGCGTCCTGGAAGATTTTCTTTTTGTCGGACTCACGGATTCGTACTGCGGATTGCCGATGGCAATGACCGCCGAAAAACTGGCGGCTCAGACCGGGATCACGCGCACGGATGCCGACGCTTACGCGCTTCGTAGCCAGGAGGCAGCGGACGAGGCGGCGAAGGCGGGCGTGTTCAAGGAAGAAATCGTGCCCATGGAAGTGAAGCAGGGGAAAAAGTCCGTTGTGGTCAGCGAGGATGATCACCGCCGCCCGGAAACTACCATGGAGACGCTTTCGAAATTGCCGCCATCGTTCCAGAAAGACGGAATCGTCACGGCGGGGAACGCTAGTGGAATTGTGGATGGAGCGGCGGCGGTCGTGGTTACACGCGAAAAAACGGCCAAAGAGCGCGGGCTGAAGCCGCTGGGGAGAATCGTGTCATGGGCGGCTGTGGGTGTGGACCCAAGTATCATGGGAATCGGACCCGTCCCGTCGACCCGCAAGGCTTTGCAGTTGGCGGGATTGTCGCTGTCGCAAATCGATCGCGTGGAAGTGAACGAAGCGTTTGCCGCGCAGTACCTGGCCGTGGAGAAGGAACTCGGCTTGTCCCGCGAAAAAACCAACGTGAATGGCGGCGCCATCGCCCTAGGTCATCCGCTGGCCGCATCGGGCACGCGGTTGATAATCACGGTGTTGAACGAACTACGGCGCAAGGGCTTGAGGTATGGTGTGGCGACTGCGTGCATCGGAGGCGGCCAGGGAATCGCCATGATCGTGGAAGCGCTCGGAAACTGAAAATCAGCTTTGCGACGGTGATCCACGAAGGTTGCCGTACCGCACGAATTCCCCGTCTTTGATACACTTTGACGGGTGGCACTCTCCCGCCGGTTTCGAATGGATCTTCTGAAGTGAGGATTGAGGATGGCGATTCAAAAAGTTGGAGTCGTGGGGTGTGGTTTGATGGGCTCGGGAATTGCCCAGGTGAGTGCGCAGGCGGGATTTCAGACTTTGGTGCGGGAAGTCAGTCCGGAATTGGTCGCGAAGGGGCTGAGAAACATCGAGAAAAATCTGGCGCGACTGGTGGAAAAAGGCACGATTGCCGAATCCGCAAAAAATGAAATTCGCAGCCGGTTGAAGGGCGTGACCTTGCTTGACGAGTTGAAGGACTGCGATCTGGTCGTGGAGGCTATCATCGAGCAATTGCCCGCCAAGCGCGAATTGTTTTCTGCGCTCGACGCGCTCTGCCCCGCGCACACTATTTTTGCCAGCAACACTTCTTCTTTGACGATCACGGAAATCGCGGCAGTCACAAAGAGGCCGCAGCGCTTTGTTGGCCTGCACTTTTTCAATCCAGTCCCGGTGATGAAACTTGTGGAGGTGGTGAGGACGATTGCCACCGATCCCGCGGTGTACGAAGAAATGGTGAGTTTCAGCGCCAAACTGGGAAAGACTCCGGTGCGCGCGCAGGACAGCGGCGGCTTCATCGTTAACCGTTTGCTGGTGCCGTATCTTCTGGACGCCATTCGCGCGCTGGAGGAGGGCGTGGGATCCGTCGTCGACATCGACAATTCCATGAAGCTGGGTTGCGGCTATCCGATGGGGCCGTTTACGCTTCTGGATTTTGTGGGACTGGACACGACGTATTACATTTCGCAGATCATGTTCGATGAATTCAAGGAGAAGCGCTTCGCCGCGCCCCCGTTGCTCAAACGCATGGTTCTGGCCGGATGGCACGGCAAAAAAAGCGGCCGCGGATTTTATGACTACGCCGATCCGGCCAATCCGAAGCCAATGAGTTTGTGAGGATCCGGAAATGTCCTACGAAAATTTGCTGTACGAAAAAAAAGACAGCATCGCGTACATTACCTTCAACCGTCCCAAGGTGCTGAACGCGCTGAATCGCCAAACGGTAGGAGAGCTGCAGTTGGTGCTTACGGACGCGCGCGACGATGCTGCTGTCCGGGTGCTGATTCTCACCGGCTCAGGGGAGAAAGCCTTTGTGGCCGGCGCGGATATAAATGAGCTGGCCCGGCAAACGCCCGTGAACGGCAAGGAATTTTCACTCTTCGGCCAGGGCGTTTTTCATTTACTGGAAACCATGGGCAAGCCTTCGATCTGCGCCATCAATGGATTCGCGCTGGGCGGCGGTTGCGAACTGGCGTTGTGCTGCTCGATTCGCCTGGCCAGCAAAACTGCGAAGCTCGGGCAACCCGAAGTGAAGCTGGGAATTCTGCCGGGTTACGGGGGTTCGCAGCGCATGGCTCGCCATTGCGGAAAAGGCATCGCGCACGAAGTCTGCCTGACGGGCGAAATGATTACCGCAGAAGAAGCGCAGCGAATCGGGCTGGTCAATCGCGTTTACGAGCCGGCCGAATTGTTGCCTGCAGCAGAGGCCATGGCCAAAAAAATCATCGAACGAGCGCCGCTGGCGGTGAAATACTGCATGGAAGCGATCGAGCGCGGAGTGGAAATGCCGCTGGAAGAAGGGCTGTTCCTCGAGGCCACGCTCTTCGGTTTGTGTTGCGCTACGGAAGATATGCGCGAGGGAACGAAGGCGTTCCTGGAAAAGCGTCCGGCGCAATTTCAGGGAAAATGAGCGCAGAGATGCCCGGCAAACTCCAACCAGGAAAAATTAACGGCGAAATGAACGCCGCGGGCTTGCGCTTCGCGGTCGTGGTCAGCCGGTTCAACAGTTTTATCACCGAACGATTGCTGCAAGGAGCGGTCGATGCTCTCGAGCGCAGCGGCGCGGGTAATACAGATGTGGATGTCGTACATGTGCCGGGCGCGTTTGAATTGCCGTTGACCGCGAAGCAGGCAGCGCAATCCGGCCGCTATGATGCCATTATTGCGATTGGCTGCGTCCTGCGCGGAGAAACCGCGCATTACGATTATGTCTGCTCGGAAACCGCGCGAGGGTTGCAGCTTGCGCAGATGGACACCGGAATCCCCGTGATGTTTTGCGTTTTGACCTGCGACACGCTGGAACAAGCCATCGATCGCGCCGGGTTGAAGGGCGGCAACAAGGGATTCGAAGCGGGACTGGGAGCGGTGGAGATGGCGCATCTTTCCCGGAAATTGTGCGCCGGCGCAAAGCCAGCCGCGCCCGCGAAGGGACGCCGGAAATAACGTGGCCCTCCGCACGAAATCGCGCGAGTTTGCCATGCAGATGCTCTTTCAGTGGGACATGAGCGAGCAGGATCCACGGCGTCTGGAAACTACGTTCTGGAAAAGCGCCAAGGCCGCTGCGCAAACGCGCTCTTTCGCGAATCAGTTGTTCGAAGGCGCCGCGCACGATGCCGAGCAGCTGGACGAAATCATCACGAAACACGCAGCCAACTGGCGTCTGGAGCGAATTTCCGCCATCGATCGTGCCATTCTTCGCCTGGCGATGCACGAGATGCGCGCCACAGACACTCCGGCGAAGGTGGTGATCAATGAAGCCGTGGATTTGGCGAAGAAATTCTCATCGGAGGAAGCCGGCGGCTTTGTGAACGGCATCCTGGACACGTATCGCAAATCGCTCAACGTCGGATAATTACTGGAAGCTGCTTGGCAGCGCGCTGCTCAGGTGCGAATCACGCCTTCGAATACCTTAACGGCCGCCCCGCTCACTCTTGGCGTGAGCTTTTTTCCAGCTTGCGTGACTTCCACCTCGATCTGGCTCGGACGTCCCATTTCGACGCCTTGGGTGATGTTCAGCGTATGCCCCGCGCCCAAGCGGCCGTGCTTCACCAAAAATGCGCCAAGCGATCCCGCCGCGGAACCGGTGGCGGCATCCTCATACAATTCCCACGGCATCATCCCCCGGGCCCAGACGCTATGATTCGAGGCACCGGCAAAACAGTAGGCCAGCGCGCCGTCTTTGGCGAGCAGTCGCGCCAGTTCCACCATGTTCATCTGAATTTTGGCCAGCGCACCGCGATTCTTCAGCGGCACCATTAAATTATAAATTCCGGTCGAGACAAATTCTGGCGCGAGCTTGGGATCCAGGTCGTTCGGCGCCAATCCCAAAGCTGGGGCGAGCTTTTTCTTATCGATTTTGGACGGCTTGAACGCAGCTTCCTTCTGCGTCATGGTCACGCGCTGCGGGCGCCCGTCCTTGAAGCGAATTTCCACCGGCAAAACGCCTGCGCCGGTTTGCTGCAAAACGTGCACACCGCCTTCCTGCGCCGGCACCACTCCCAGTTCCGCCAGCAGGAACCAAGTGCCGATCACGGGATGGCCGGCGAGTTTCAATTCTTCCTTGGTGGTGAAGATGCGCAACCGCGCCAGCGCGCGATCGTCGGTGGGCTTCTGCACGAAGACCGTTTCCGAAAGATTCATTTCGCGCGCGATGGCCAGCATCTGATCGTTCGACAGCCCGTCGCCATCGGTGATGACCGCCAGGGGATTTCCCTGGAAACGTGTGGTGGTGAAAACATCCAGCGTGTAGAAGCGATGATCCATGGCAGTGCCGTTGCCGTTCGCGGCGGAACGAATGTCCCGGCTAAATCCGCTCGAGCTGGCGAACAGTCCTTTCGTTCGTGACATTTCCCGTGTTCAAAGTGTTCTTCGGTTCCAGCAGCAAAAGATGAACTTCCTCGTCCGCCACCGGCAAATGCTCCACGCCGTGAGGCACGATGATGAACTCGCCCTCACGGACTGTTGCATCATAGTCGCGGAAACGCATGCGCAGTGTCCCCTTCACAACAAGAAACAGCTCGTCCTCGATGTCGTGATGGTGCCAGACAAACTCGCCCTTTAGTTTAACCGCTTTCACGGCGAAATCGTTGAGTTCGCCGACCACCCGCGGATTCCAGTAATCCTGGATGGCGCCGAATTTATTAGCGATGTTGATCGTATGCATACGCTCCTCCTAAAGATTCTCAATTGCCGCAACGGTTGCGCGCAGAACCTCCTGAGTGGTGGCTGCTTTTGAGGTCTCGGCGTAAATACGCAGCAGATTTTCGGTTCCGGAAGCGCGCACCATCACCCAGCCGAGGTCGTCGAGATACAGCTTGATGCCATCCATATTCTCTCGCCGTGCCACTGGCCATTCCTCGAACTGCTCCAGTTTCTCGCTTGCGAAGTGCGCGATAGCTTTTTGCTTTTGCGCGGTTGTGACGTCCAGATCGACGCGGCCGTAGTGGAATTCGCCAAACTCCTGGTGAAGCGTGGCCAGCAACTCGCCAAGGGACTTACCATGCCAGGCCATGAGTTCCGCCAGCAATAGCGCAGACACTGTGGCGTCTCGCTCAGGCAAATACAGGTTGGTGCCGATGCCGCCGCTTTCTTCGCCGCCGATCAGGATGTTCTGCTCCAGCATCAGCTCGCAAATATATTTGAAGCCGATCGGCACTTCGTGAAGCTTGCGATCGTATTTGGCCGCCAGCTTATCGATGAGCTTCGTGACGGAAAAAGTTTTGGCAATGTCGCCGGGAAGCTTGCGCGTGCCGATGAGGTGCCACACGAGAAGGGCAAAAATCTGGTGCGGATTTACGAAAGTACCGTCGCGATCGATGGCCCCGATACGGTCGCCGTCGCCGTCGGCGGCGAAGCCCGCGTCAAATTGTCCGTGCAGCACGGCTTTGCGGAGCGCGTCGATATGAGGCTCGATGGGTTCTGGGTGGACGCCGCCGAACAGTGGATCGCGGGTGCCACGGATCTCTTCGGACTGAACTCCGTTGCGCGAGAAAAGCTCGTGAAGCAGGCCGGCTGCCGATCCATGCATCGGATCGACCACGAACTGGAATTTCGCGTTGCGCAGGCGCTGCCAATCGACAAGTTTTTCGATGGTATCCAGGTAAGGGGCGCGCGGTTCCAGTCGGTGGATCAATTCCTTTCGCGCAGGCAATGTAGGCACGCCATCCGAAAGAATCCTCGCCAATTCGCTTTCGATCTGCGCCACGATGGACGGCAACGCGCTGCTGCCATAGCTAGCTTTGTACTTCATGCCGTTCCACGAGTGGGGATTGTGGCTTGCGGTCACCACAATTCCGCCAGCCGCGTTGCGCTGGCGCACCAACAAGGAAATCGCCGGCGTGGGACACGGCTTATCCGTCAGCCACACCGGCGTGCCCGTTGCGCTGACTACTTCGGCGATGGCGGCGGCTACGCGATCGGCGTCCAGGCGATGATCGTAGCCGATCAACACTCCCTTGCGCGCGTCTTCCGAGCGCACCACATAGCGCGCAATCGCGTTTGCCACAATGCGCGCGTTCTCCACCGTGAAATCTTCGCCGATGATGCCGCGCCATCCGTCTGTTCCAAATTTAATCGTTTGCATGCAACAGCTAGTATACGCGAAGGTCGAAGGCCGCTGAAGATGAGCAGGCGTGCCGTGCCCTGGATTATGCCAATTTGGTCGCGTGCGGAATCAAAGCAATTGCTTGAGCTTGCGTTGCTCCAGCGATTTGACGATTTTCCCCACGTCTTGCGCGCGATCTCGTGGGCAAATCAGCAACGCGCCCGGCGTTTCCACCACTACCAGATCACGCACTCCGATGGCGGCGACAAATTTGCCCGGGCTCCACAGGAAATTGCCCTCGGCATCCAATGTCTCTCCCGGCCCCGCAAGAATATTTTCGCCCGGACGTTGTGCGAGCAGTTCGTACACCGCGGCCCATGAGCCGATATCGCTCCAGCCAATGTCCGCGGGAATCACAAAAACGCCGCGAGCCTCTCCGGCGACGCTCGCGCCCTCGGCAGCGGCATTTTCCAAGATGGCGTAGTCCACGGAAATGTTTTCCAACTTTGGATAGATTTTCTTCAGCTGAGATTCGTAGCTGGGTTTGCCGATATGCCGGGCAAGCGACTCGATCGCCTCATGCGTTTTCGGAAGAAATTCGCGGAGCGCTTCCAGAAACGTCGACACGCGCCAGAAAAACATTCCGGCATTCCATTGATACATACCGGCCGCCACATACTCCTTGGCGACGGCAAGCTCTGGTTTTTCCGTGAAGCGGCGAACGGGATGAACGGTGAAGCCTCCGGCACGAAATGGCTGCTCGATGCGTTCGATATAGCCATAGCCGGTTTCCGGGCGTGTCGGCGGAATCCCCAGCACCACCATGCGCCCTTCTGCGCGCGCCACTTCCAACGCCACGTTGACGATTTCCCGGTAGCGCTCCGGCTGCGCGATGTAATGATCGGCGGGCAACACCGCCATCACCGCATCGCCCTTGGCCACGTGGCGAATGTGCACGGCCGCCAGCGCAATGGCCGCCGCTGTATTTCGTCCGCAAGGTTCCGTCAGAACTTTCTTACGCGCCGCCGCAGGCAATTGCTTGCGAAGAGCCGCGGCCTGTTCCGCGTTTGTCACTGACCAGATGCGCTCGGCGGCGATCAATGGCCGCAAACGCGCCACGGTCTGCTCCAGCATTGTGCTTTTTCCGACGATGTTAAGCAGTTGTTTCGGAGTGCGCGTCCGGCTACGCGGCCAGAAACGCGTCCCGCGCCCTCCCGCGAGGATAACGGCGTGCGCGATAAGTTTTTTCTCGGACATGAACGCTACACCATCAAAACGCGCGAAATCGCTTCGGGCTCAAATCCCAGCCGCAACAATTGGCCGTTCAACGAGTCGGTGTCCGGCACGGTAACTCGCAGCAGCGACGTCGGTTCTTGGGGCTGCAGCAACACGAGCGGCAACGCGGCAGGAAGAAACCAGGCTTGGCCGGCCACGAAAGGATACGACAACTCCGCATCGTGCAGCTCGCCTTGCCCGTTCAAAATAATAATCAATTGAAATTCAGAGGGGTCGCCTTCCATCGGCGTGGTGCGGTCGCAATCCCATCGCTCTGTGGCGAAAAATTCGCAGGCGGCCAGCAGATGCTTGTTCGCGTCGGGCGAGTGCAGCGGTAAAGGCGGAACTTTGCCGCTGCGCGCGCCATCAAATCTCGTAACCTCCATGGCCTTCTCCAGGTGCAATTCCCGCAGCTTACCATGGGCATCCACGCGGCCGTAATCGTAAACTCGATAGGTCAAATCCGAATATTCCTGGATTTCGCAAACGATCATGCCTGGCAGAATGGCGTGTTGCGTACCCGCTTCGACGAAATACGTTTCGCCGGCGTGCACTGGATGACGCAGAAAAAGTTCTTCGACAGTTTGATGCGCCACTCCTTCGAGAAAATCCTGCCGGGTCACCCCTGGCTTCAATCCAATCAGCAATTCCGCGCCTGGCTCGGCGGAGACAATGTGCCACATTTCCGTCTTGCCACGCCCACCCGCAGCTTGTTCGTACTTGCAGGCGAAAGCGTCGTCGGGATGAACCTGAATCGACAGTTTGTCCTTCGGAAAAAGAAACTTCGCCAGCACTGGAAAATCCTTGTAGGTGCCTGAACGAGTTCCCCGCCAATCCAAAGGCATCGCCCGCCAGCTTTCGCCCAACGATTTTCCCGCGAACGGCCCAGTCGCCAGGCGCGATTCCAGGGCGGTCAGCCACGCTTCGCCGATCGGCTCCCGCAAGTTGGTTTTTTCCGGGAACAGTGGCGCAAGCGAGCGGGCTCCCCATGGGCGTGGACTAAAGATTGGCTCGAGACGCGTTAGAACAAGTTCAGCCACAATCAGGATGCAGCTTCAACACGAGCGAAGAAATTGTTGAGCCGT
The DNA here is from genome assembly GCA_963795535.1 of Candidatus Acidiferrales bacterium. Lineage (GTDB taxonomy): Bacteria > Acidobacteriota > Terriglobia > Acidiferrales > UBA7541 > Acidiferrum. Next base: position 60,253 of record CAWCIG010000013.1, on the reverse strand, counting down.
CGCAGTCCCTCGTCAATCCTTTCAATCGACGTGGCATACGACAGCCGCAGAAATCCCGGCGCTCCAAAGGCTTCGCCGGGCACCAACGCGACGTGCGCTTTGTCCAAGAGCTCTTTCGCAAGGTCGGTGCAGCTTTTCGCCAGTGGATGTGGCCCCTGAAGATGCGCGGAAATGTTGGGAAACGCATAAAACGCGCCGCCCGGCCATTCGCATTCAACACCCGGAATCTCCCGCAATCCTTCTACGATGCGTTTTCTCCGCTTGGCGTATTCCGCCAACATCGGTGGCACGGTGTCCATGGACCCGCGCATGGCCTCCAGGGCCGCGTATTGCGCGATGGAAGTTGGGTTCGACGTGGACTGGCTCTGCACCTTGATGATCGCCTGGATCAGCTCTTCCGGCCCGAGCGTATAGCCGATGCGCCATCCGGTCATCGCAAATGTTTTTGAAACCGAGCCTACGATGATCACGCGATCCTTGGAATCCTTCGCGCTGGCAATCGAAAACGGCTTGTGCGGCTCATAGACGAAGTGCGAATAGCATTCATCGCCCATCAGCCAGAGATTGTGTTTCTTGCAAAGAGCCAGGATGCGTTCGTATTCCTCGCCGTCAACGACTCCTCCGGTGGGATTGCTGGGCGAATTTACCATCACCATTTTCGTCTTTGGCGTGATGGCTTTTTCGATCGCCGCGGCCTTAGCGCTGAATCCGTCTTCCGGCCGCGTTTGCACAATCACCGGCGTCCCGCCTGCGTACTTGATGATGTCGGGATAACTAACCCAGTACGGCGCCGGGACGATTACTTCGTCGCCGTGTTGGATCAGCGCGCTGACCGAGTTGAAAATTGCGTGCTTTCCGCCAACGCTGACCGCGCATTCCTTCGCGATGTAATTGGACGCCAATTCGCGTTTGTGCCATGTGCAAATCGCCTCGCGCAACGGCATGATTCCGCCCGTCGGCGTGTACTTGGTGCGGTTTTCCTCGATCGCCTTAATCGCGGCTTTCTTAATGTGTTCCGGCGTCGGGAAATCCGGCTCGCCGGGACCGAAGTCGGCGATGTCCACGCCTTTGGCCTTCAATTGTTCCGCAGCACTGATGACTACAGCGGTCGGCGATACCTGTATCCGGTTGATGCGTTTGGTTAGTTCCACAACCTCTCCTTGAAGCAAGGGGGATGAATATAGTGTTAGTGAAATCGCCAAGAAATTCAATGTGGAAGCGCGGCGATTCGCGAATCAGGCGGGACAATTTGGCAGGCGTCACAGCGCCGCAATCTCAGGGAATCTTCGTGCGCAGCCGCTGTTCCACCACCGGAGGCACCAGGCCCGTCAACGGCCCACCCAGATGCGCGATCTCCCTCACCAGCTTGGCGCTCAAGTAACTGTAGCTTTCCCCCGGCAGCATGAAGACCGTTTCGAGGCGCGGCTCCAATTTCCGGTTCATCAGGGCCATCTGCAATTCGTACTCGTAGTCCGATATGGCCCGGATGCCACGCAGAATCACGCCCGCGCCGCGCTTGCGCGCATAGTCCACCAGCAAACCGTCGAACACGTCCACTTCCACTGCGTCCCACTGGCTGGTCACTTCCCGGAGCATCTCCACGCGTTCGGCAAGAGAAAAGAGCGGCTCTTTCTCCACGTTTCGCAGCACGGCCACAATCAGGTGGTCAAACATTTTTTCGCCGCGTCCGATCAGGTCCAGATGCCCATTGGTTACGGGATCGAATGTGCCCGGATAAATTGCCACGGAAGTTTTCATGGTGGACTTGAGGGGATCTCCGCGGCACATTCTAACCCAAAAGCGCAAAGGAAAGGGAACTCCGCCATCGCCAGCGCGGCACCGCCCGCGGAAAAATGTTGGACGCTGCGAGACGGATGTGCCACTCTCATCTATTCTGAGTTGTAACGATTTAATGGCGGGACTTTCGCAGGGGTACCCCGGAGGCAGTTTCTATGGACCAGGCTCTGAAGCATTGCCCGTATCTGCTCGTGTTCTTCGCGCTCCTGATCGTCAGTGGCTCCGCGCGCGCGCAATCACCGGCGGAATTGAACGTGATGCCGTTGCCGGCAAAAGTGCAGACCGCCAGCGGCGCCCTTAAAATTGATGGCAACTTCACTTTATCGTTTGCAGGATATCGCGAAGCGCGTTTGGACCGCGCGGGCCAAAGATTCATGACCACGTTAAACCATGGGACGGGTATCGTGTTCGGCCACGCGCCTGCCAATTCCGGCAGCGCCACGCTCGTCGCCACCACCGACCACGAGAGCAAGCCCGTCCAGGAACTTGGCGAAGACGAGTCCTACACATTGGAGGTCACACCATCTAGCGCCATGCTGCACGCAGCCAATCCGCTTGGCACGCTGCGCGGTCTGCAGACTTTTCTCCAGTTAGTGTCCATCACGGCAGATGGATTCGTTGTTCCGGCCGTCAGCATCGAGGATCAGCCGCGATTCCCGTGGCGCGGTTTAATGATCGATGTGGCCCGCCATTTCATTCCTCTCGAAGTGTTGCAGCGCAATTTGGACGGCATGGAAGCGGTGAAGCTAAACGTGTTTCATTGGCACCTTTCAGATAACGAAGGCTTCCGCGTGGAGAGCCACAAATTTCCGAAATTGCAGGAAGCGGGTGCGGATGGCGAGTTTTACACGCAGGAAGAAATACGCGATCTGATCGCCTATGCGCGCGATCGTGGCATTCGCGTCGTGCCCGAATTCGATATGCCCGGACACAGCACGGCGTGGTTCGTCGGCTACCCGGAACTCGCCAGCGGCGCAGGTCCGTACCAGTTGGAACGCAAGTGGGGCGTCTTCGATCCCGCGATGGATCCCACCAACGGAAAAACTTACAAGTTCCTGAACGAATTCATCGCGGAAATGGCCAAGCTTTTCCCCGACCAATATTTTCACATCGGCGGCGACGAGGTAAACGGCAAGGAATGGGATTCCAATCCAAAGATTCAGGAATTCATGAAGTCGCACGACATCAAGAATAACGAAGGCCTGCAAGCCTATTTCAGCCAGCACGTTCAGGAGTTGGTGGTTAAACACGGCAAGACGCCGGTAGGCTGGGACGAGATTCTTGTGCCGGGCGTCTCCAAAAATATTGTGATTCAATCCTGGCGCGGCGCGGATTCTTTGTCCGCGGCAGCCAAGCAGGGTTACCGGAGCATTCTTTCCAACGGCTACTACATCGATCTGGGATGGAGCGCGGCACGCCACTACGCCGTCGATCCCATGGGCGGAGCCGCCGCGAATCTCACAGCCGAGGAAAAGGAACGCATCCTCGGCGGAGAAGCCACGATGTGGTCGGAATACGTCAACTGGGAAAACATCGATTCGCGCATCTGGCCGCGAACGGCGGCGATTGCCGAGCGCTACTGGTCTCCGCAAAGCACCACGGATGTTCCTTCGTTGTATTTCCGCATGGGGTCCGAAAGCACGCGCCTGGAGTGGCTGGGCCTGACCCAGCGTTCCTATCAACCACAGATGGTTCGCCGCATGGTTGGGTCCGCGCCCGCCGCGCAGGTGGACGCCTTGCTCGCGCTGGCGGAAGCTTTGGAGCCGGTGAAGGATTACAACCGTGAGACCACTCAGGTCGGCGACGAACCAACGCAACTGAAACCGCTAAATCGCATGGTGGATACGGTGCATCCGGAGAGCGAAGTGTCTCGCCAATTCTCCGTGGCTGTCGATCAGTTCGTCGCGGGTTCCTGCAAGGACGGCGCGAAAGCCACGGCTCTGCGGGCCCAGCTTACGCAGTGGGCCGCGATCGATGGCCAAGTACAACCGCTAGCGCAGAACTCGATTCTCGTGCAGGACGCTTCCCCCGCTTCCGCCGCATTTTCCCAAACCGCCGAACTGGCTCTAACAGCACTGGACCGCATCGCTCAGGGACTGCCGCTGCCCGACGCACTGAAGAAGCAACAATCTGACGCGCTGGCAGGTTTCGAAACACAGGCGCACAAGTCTCAACTCACCATTCCGGCGCTCGCCGCGTTTCAGAAGTTGATTGATGCCTCGGGCACCGACGGAGCTTGCACCGCGAACAAATAAATTTTACCAACTCGCGCCCACCTCAGCGACTTGACGTCGCGGCGTTGTGGCAAGTGCTTTCGCCTGAATCCTGAAACGTGTCTCCGACTTCCGGCACGAATTCCCATTTGTATTTTCCGGGAGAGAGCGTAAGTTTCAGCACGCCAAACGTGTCCACATTGCGGACTTCGCTGTTTGGTTGCGCAAATCCCAGAAACGTGTGGCTTTTTCCTCCCGTGCCCACAGTAATTTGCCGGATGCCGTTGTGTGGATCGGCCTGCCCATTCGGGTCTTGGGGCGCGAATCGCTCGTACGAATGTTCGTGGCCGGCCAGCACAAGGTCTGCGTGTGCCGCGTACAGGTCCTACCAGAATGCCCGCAACTCCATGTGGCGTGCGTGCTGTGCGGAAAGGCCGCTGCTGAACAGAGCGTGGTGGCCAAAGGCTATGATGCAGGAGTTTGCATGCGCCAGAAGATCACGGCGCAGCCACAGTTCCTCCGGAGATCCTTCGCCGCAGCCAGCGAGCGCCACCACGTCGCAATTCGTATTCAGAGCGATGATGTGCCACGCGCCAAGGTCGAAACTGTAGTAACCGGTCGCGGGATCGCCGCCCCGCGTGCCCCAGTATCGAAAATAGCCGGAAGCATCTGAACCGTTGTATTCATGGTTCCCCGGAGCCGGTTTGGTCCGGTTCTTGAAGCGTCCCCAGGTCGGCTGATAACAATCTTCGAATTCCTCGTAGGTTCCGTTGTTGTAGGCGAGGTCGCCCGCGGCAAACACAGTTCCGGGAATTTTATCGATAAGCTTCGCGGTCGCTTCCGCTCCCGTCAGATTACCGCACCAGGCAATATCTCCCGCTCCGACCAGAACGAATGCGTTGGGATCCTGCCGGGGCGCCGCCTTGGACGGTTTTTGTTTCCTGGCAGAGACGCCAGCGTTTTGAGCTATCGAACCGGCGGCACAGAAAAGCGCGCACAGAACAAACACTAGAATTCTGAGTTTCAACGTCATCCTTAGGCAGTAACGTCTGCGGGGCCACTCAGGATACCGCGGTTGACTGTCCTTGCCTCCCACCATTAAGCGTAAGAAATACGCCATTCGGCTCTATAGAGAGCCCGCTCAAAGCGAAATTGTTGATATGAGACCAGTTTAGTCTTATTGTAAGTCAGGCAAAATTAACGGGTTGCACATCCCGTTGGACCGTTTGCGGTTGACATTCGGGTTTCGGGGGAATATAGTTTAAATGCGACCAATTAAGTCGTATTGGCATCCAACAGAATGCCGCGAGCTGAAAGTTTGAGGATATGTTCAAGCTATCCAAAAAAGCGGACTACGGCTTAATCGCCATGAAGCACCTCGCCATCAGCCGCCAGGATCATTCCTGCAGCGCGAACGAGATTGCCGAAGAATATGGCATCTCCGCGACATTGATGGCCAAGGTGCTGCAAAAGTTGGCCAAGCATGGATTAGTAGCTGCAAAGCACGGGTCCACTGGCGGCTACCAGTTGGCGAAGCAGGCCAATCGCATCAGCGCCCTGGATGTGCTGACGGCGATCGATGGCCCAGTGCTGATCACTTCCTGCGTGACCAGCCATGGAAATTGCGACGCGACGGAACGATGCTCCGTGAAGGAACCTTTGCAGCGCGTCAATGAAAGCATTCTGGAAGTTTTGAGCACGGTCTCGATCGCTCATTTGAGTGACGACAAGCAGGAACCGTCGCTCGTGGAATTGAAGGGAATGGACCGGCTGGCGGTAACCCGCTAGTCGAGGTCTGGTCCGAAGAGGAGAAGAAGATGGCTGTCAAACTGCCGATTTACATGGACAATCACGCTACCACGCCGCTCGATCCGCGTGTGCTTGCGGCCATGTTGCCTTATTTCACGGAAAAATTCGGCAATGCCGCCAGCCGCAACCACTCGTTTGGTTGGGCGGGCGAGGAAGCCGTGGAGAACGCACGGCAGCAAGTTGCGTCGCTGATCAACGCCACTGCGAAAGAAATCATTTTCACCAGTGGCGCGACGGAATCCGACAACCTGATGATTAAGGGCGTCGCGGAAATGTACCGCGAAAAGGGCAACCACATCATCACCGAGGCTATCGAGCACAAAGCCGTTCTCGATACTTGCAAGAATCTGGAGAAGCACGGCTTCGAAGTGACGTACTTACCGGTGCACAAAGACGGCCGGGTCGATCCCGAAGATGTGCGCAAGGCGATCAAGCCCACCACGATTCTGATTTCGGTGATGTACGCCAACAATGAAATCGGTGCGATTAACCCGATTGCGGAAATCGGCAAGATTGCCAAAGAACGCGGTGTGATCTTCGCCGTCGACGGCGTGCAAGCCGTTGGCAAGATTCCGGTCGACGTGCAAAAAGACAATATCGACCTGCTCGCCATCTCGGCCCACAAGCTGTACGGGCCGAAGGGTGTGGGAGCGCTTTATGTGCGCCGCCGCAATCCGCGCGTGCAGCTTTCCGCGATCATCGATGGCGGAGGCCACGAGCGCGGCATGCGTTCGGGCACGCTGAATGTGCCGGGCATTGTCGGTCTTGGCAAGGCCTGCGAACTTTGTCAACAGGAAATGGCCGCCGAATCAGCCCGGTTGCGCGGATTGCGCGATCGCCTGAAGGCCGGCCTGGAAGCCAAGCTGGACGAAGTTTTCATCAATGGTTCGCTCGAGTACCGGCTTCCAAACAACCTCAACATGAGCTTCGCTTACGTCGAAGGCGAATCGCTCCTGATGGGAATCAATGATGTGGCGGTTTCGAGCGGTTCCGCGTGCACCTCGGCAACCTTGGAGCCCAGCTACGTACTCAAAGCTTTAGGCGTAGGTGAAGATCTGGCGCATACTTCGATCCGCTTCGGCCTAGGGCGTTTCACCACCGAGGAAGAAGTCGATTACGTGATCGATAAAATGGTGCAGGTTGTTACCAAGCTTCGCGAGCTTTCGCCGCTCTATGAAATGGCCAAGGAAGGCATCGATATTTCCAAAGTCAAGTGGCAGACCGCGTAAACTTACAGGATGAAGAGAAGAGGCAAAATGGCAAGCGCAATCGCAAGTGAAGGAACACTTCGGATTCACAGGTCTATCGCGGGCACGTCCGCTCCGTTCCGCGTGACCTATCAGGCGTATCAGGACGGCGACGAACCGGCTCCGGCGGCGGAGCGCGCGTTTTATCACCTCCAGGATGTTCGGGAATTTCTGAATGTTTTGGGGATCGGCGCGCAGTTCGTTCGTGACGCGCTGCGGGAACTCACCGCGGGACGTTCGGCGTTTCTGACCAACATCGCCCTGACGGAAAAGGCGATGAAGAATGCAGGATTTGGCAATCTCCTCGCTGCGGCGAGGGGCTAAGTACAATCGAATTTATTGAAGGAGAGGGGCCATGGCATACAGCGATAAGGTAGTCGATCATTACAATAATCCGCGGAACGTTGGCAGTCTCCCCAAGGAAGATCCCAATGTCGGGACCGGCCTCGTGGGCGCCCCGGAGTGCGGCGACGTCATGAAGCTGCAGATGAAAATCAATCCGGAAACGCGAGTCATTGAAGAAGCCAAGTTCAAGACCTTTGGCTGTGGCTCCGCTATTGCCTCCTCGTCCTTGGCGACGGAATGGGTTAAGGGCAAGACCGTCGATGAGGCGCTGGCGATCAAGAACACGGACATCGTCCGTGAGCTCTCGCTTCCGCCTGTAAAGATTCACTGCTCCGTTCTTGCCGAGGACGCCATCAAGGCGGCCATCGGCGATTGGAAGAAAAAGCACGGAGTAGAAGTTCCCGCGCACGAAAAGTCTTCGCACTAAGCCCTTGTGGCTGGATGTTGCGAGGCGAAGTTGGCGCGGCGTTAGTGGCGTCTTCCGGCAGTAGGACTGAGCTGTCGGAGGATGCTGTCCAAAGTTTCTATCTCCCCTAAGCGGAGAGGTTTTTGCGATGGCAACGGAAACCACAACTCAGGTCGCCCAAAAAGCAGCTGGTCCGGTGATTCACCTTACAGAGCATGCGGCGAAGAAAATCATCGCACTGCTCGCTAAAGAAGGCGTCTCTGCCGAATCCGGCGGGCTCCGCGTGGGCATTCAGGGTGGTGGATGTTCCGGCCTTTCCTACGCCATGCGGCTCGATACCCAAGCGCGTGACCGCGACAAGATTTTTGAAGAATATGGCGCGCGCATTTTTGTGGATCCCAAGAGCCTGTTGTATCTCAATGGCACCACACTGGAGTACGAGGAAACCCTCATGCGCCAGGGCTTTGTTTTCCAGAATCCCAACGCCGCACGCAATTGCGGATGCGGGAGTTCATTTACGGCGTAGCGGTGGCGCGGATTCGGTCTGTGCCCTGACTGGTACGGAATCGGTCGGACAAGTGGTTGGCTACCGCAAATGCCAGCCACTTTTTTTGTGTTTGGGGGCATCAATAGAGAGTTCTTATGGCCAGTTCATTTCCCATCATGAAGGGTCCGCTGGTGTGTTGGAACTGCCACGAGCGCACGGTCGGCACGCACTTCTGCTCGTCTTGCGGCAAAGTGCTGCAAGTGGCGGAGCACAGCGATTATTTCGCGATGTTCGAAATGCCGCGCAAGCTCTGGATTGCAATGGACGCGCTGGAACAGAAATTCCTGCAACTCAGCTGGAAGCTGCACCCTGACAATTTTGTGAACGCCACGCCCGAAGAACGCGAAATTTCGCTGAAGCGTAGCTCGGAGCTGAACGACGCATATCGTGCCCTGCGCAACCCTGTCGGCCGCGTCGAATACTTGCTCGCTATCGAAGGCGCCCGCAAGGAAGGCCAGACGAAACAGCAGGCTCCGCCGGAGTTGCTCGAGGAAGTCTTCGAGCTAAATGAATCTTTGGATGAATTGCGCGAAGCAAGGGAATCCGGGGCGGACACGGCTTCGCTGAGGCAGGGCCTGCAAACCGCCGAAAAGAATTTCGAAGAGAAACTAGCCGAAGTCGACGGTCAATTGCAGGGCGCGGCACAAGAGTGGGACAAAGCTCTGGAGGCGTCCGAGGAAACTCCGCGCGACGCGGCCAAAACCAAACTAAACGAATTGCTGAATCGCCGCTCCTACATCCGGAATCTCGTAATCAACGTACAGAAGGAATTGCTGTAGCAGGGTAGAACTGAAGACGGAAAACTTCTATGGGCAGAATCGTCGGAATCGATCTCGGAACTACCAACAGCCTGGTCGCCTATCTGGATGCGGCGACGGGCCAGCCGAAGTGTATCCCTGGCCCATCTGGCAGCACGTTGTGCCCGTCGATACTCAGCCTCGACCCTGACGGCGGTATTATCGTGGGTGAACCGGCGCGCCGCCGTTTGCTCACCCAGCCCGAGCGCACCATCTATTCCGTGAAGCGCCTGATGGGTCGCGGGCCTGCGGATATTCAGAGCGAGCTGAAACTGTTTCCGTTCCGCATCGATCCGTCGAGCAAGAATGTGATTCGCGTCCGGCTGGGCGACAAGGTTTTCACGCCTCCGGAAATCTCCTCCTTCATTCTTCGCGAACTGAAAAATTGGGCCGAAGCGTTTTTCGGCGAGACCGTAGATCGCGCGGTGATCACCGTTCCCGCCTATTTCAACGATGCGCAACGCCAGGCCACGAAAGACGCCGGCAAGCTGGCGGGTCTGGAAGTATTGCGCCTGGTGAACGAGCCCACGGCGGCGGCGCTGGCTTATGGCCTGCACGAAAAGCAGCGCGGCAAAGTGGCGGTCTACGACCTCGGCGGCGGGACCTTCGACATTTCCATCCTCAAACTGATTTCCACGAGCGATGGCGACATCTATCAGGTTTTGTCTACCAACGGCGACACGCACCTCGGCGGCGACGATATCGATAATCTGCTCCAGGCGTTTGTCCACGAAGAAATTCTGCAGACCGACCAGATCGATTTTTCCCCGCACGGCGAATTGGCCCAGGAGCTTCGCAAGGAACTGATCGCGCTCAAGCATAAATTGTCCGATGTGGAATCCGCCACGCTGCGCTTTCCGTTGCCCAACGGTAAAGTGTTCGTCCACGAATTCACTCGCGGCGCGTTCGAGGCGCTGATCCGGCCAGTCGTGGATCGCACCATAGTTCCGGTGAAACAGGCCCTGGCGGATGCCCACCTGAAATCCACGGAAATGGATGAAGTGGTCCTTGTCGGCGGCACCACACGCACGCCGCTCATCCGGCGCACGGTGCAGGAATTTTTCGATCGCAAGCCCCACACCGAACTGAATCCCGATGAAGTGGTCGCGCTCGGCGCGGCGGTGCAGGCGAATATTCTCGCGCACGGCGTGCAGAACATGCTGCTTCTGGACGTCACGCCACTTTCTCTCGGCATTGAAACTTATGGCGGCGCTGTGGCCAAAGTAATTCCGCGCAATTCCACCATTCCCGCCAGTGCCCAGGAGTTGTACACGACCGGCGTGGACAATCAGACCGGCATCGACATTCATGTGCTACAGGGCGAGCGTGAACTGGCCAAGGATTGCCGTTCGCTCGCACGATTCACCCTGCGCGTTCCCCCAGCTCCTGCCGGGCTGCCTCGCATTGAGGTGAAATTCCTGATCGACGCGAACGGCATCCTGCAGGTGGGCGCCAAGGATACTCGCACTGGCACCGAGCACACCATCGAAGTCCAGCCAAGCTACGGTCTTAACGATAACGACATTGAGCGCATGTTGGAAGAATCCATCGAATATGCGGAGCAGGATTTTGCCGAGCGCCAGGTGATTGAAGCGCGCACCGAAGCGGAGGCCATTCTCACGGCCACCGCGAAAGCGCTGGCGAATCCCAATGCGACGAATCTTTCCGCGCCGGAACGCGCAAAAATTGATTTGTCTGTTGCGTCCCTGAAAGACGCTGCGAAGGGAAACGACTACAAGCTGATTCGAAAGCAAATCGACGATTTGAATCACGCCACCGGGCACCTTGCGGAATTACTGATGAATTCGGCTTTGCAATCCGCGCTCGAAGGCAAGAAACTCGCGGAAGTTTAGGGAGACGCATATGGGCGGCAGCAATCCTTACATCGAAGAAGTGAAATACACGAAGGCGACGCAGAAGTACAAGGTCACGTTTCTTCCCAGCGGCAAAACCGTCGAGGTCGATCCGGAAAAGTTTCCGTACGGCCACAATGGTTTGCCCGGCAGCATCCTGGATATTTCCGAAGGCTTCAAGATGGGCCTGGACCATGCCTGCGGAGGCGTATGCGCCTGCTCCACCTGCCATGTCATCGTGAAAGAAGGGTTGGAATCCTGCAACGAAGGCACGGATGCGGAACTGGACGAGCTCGATGAAGCGCCGGGCATCACGCCGAAGTCGCGCTTGGCTTGCCAGACCGTGCCCGACGGCACCACGGACATCGTGGTCGAAATTCCCGAGTGGAACAAGAATTACGCGAAAGAACTGGATCACTGAGGAACTGCGATGCCGCACACTTTCAATTGGGACAATCTTGACGACATCGCCATCGGCCTGACGGATAAATATCCGGACGTCGATCCGCTGACCGTCCGCTTCACCGACATGCACAAATGGGTTACGGAACTTCCCGGTTTCGCCGGCGATCCCGCAAAATCCAACGAGAGCAAACTCGAAGCGATCCAGATGGCCTGGCACGAAGAGTGGCAAGACCGCCAGGAATAACCAGCGAATCTCTCAATCGCACGCGTCACGATTTGCTTCTGAACGATTTACTTCTGCAGAATGGGCAGCGGATTCCCGGTTGGAAATTTCCCGCCGGGCTTCTCTCTGCGTCTCGCCCTGGCTTGGCCGATCTTGATGGAGCCTCTGAAAATGGGCCCGATCGGGACAATCCCTCCCATTCTATGCGCGGCAACCGCAGCCAGGCCCATCGACGCAAAACATCCGCAGGATGAGCAATCCGGAGTTCCACCGAACTGGCAGGGAGTAATCTTTGTCTGTAGATCCGCCGACAAAGTCTGTGTGGTGAGCGCGAAAACACAATCGTCGGGACTCTGTGGCGGCGTGGCGAACTGCCGGATTGCCGCCTCGCGCATATCCAGCTTTGGATATCGCTTTCGCAACTCCACCATTTCCGCAATGGCCCGTTGACGTTCCTCGGGAGTCAGGATTTCCGGCATTTGATCGCCGACCTGGGGCGTGAACAGGCTGAACCACACCTTCTTCACTTCTTCCCGTGGAGTCCAGAATTCCAGGAATTCCGCCAGGTATCCGGGCCGCTTCATCATTTGGCCCGTGATCGTGCAATGCACGGTAACTCTCTGCCCTTCGATATTTTTCAGAATGCGCTCGTAGGTCGCCGGCGCGCGCCGCACATCATGTTCCGGTTGCAAGCCGTCGATGGACACGGCTACGTGCAGCCGCTCCAGCTTCGGCCATGTGGGATCCATTTTCCGGAACGCGCTGGTGACGATCTGCACGTGGATTCCTCGGGCCATCAGCAGCGGAATCATCTGCTCCAATTCGCGGTAGCGCACCAGCGGGTCGCCGCCGACAATCGACAAGTGCAGAGGCTTGAGCCGGTCTACCACCTCAAGCACGCCATCCACCAGCGCCTGGCCTTTTCGATCGTTCAAGTCCCGCAGCGTCTGCCCGCCCCCCAGATGCCCATCTTCGTATGCGTAACAGCCTGGACACCGCAACGGACATTCTTTCGTGATTTCCAGGGAAAGAGAGGGATATTCACCCCTCAGTATCTTTCCCCAAGCCTGAATAATTTGAGTTGCGTCCACGGGTGTTAGCCTTTTGCTGACCGTATATAAGATGTACGGCACGGGTAAATCCGTTGCTGGAATCGCAACTTGATCGGATGAAATTGCCGGTTGCCGATTCTCTTTCAGATCAATATCGGTTGCTTCGAAACGTCTTGAGCCCGGAAATGCCTCTTCAAGGAATACCGGGGCAGTAATGCAACCTTTTCCTGAAGAACCAGGGTGTGACGTGCGGAGAATGGACTAAGCGTAAATGAACAGGATTATGTATTTCCCCTCCCCGGCCTCAGACTAGTATGCACGCAAACGGCCCCGTTTACCCCGGATTTTTTCTATTCCAAAGGCCGGCATTTTTGTTAGACCCAGCCGCCGTCAATGACGTAGCTTTGGTTGGTAATGGCGGCGCTGTCGTCTGCGGCGAGAAACAGAATCAGTCGCGCGACCTCTTCCGGAAGGATCATTCTCTTCAACGCCTGGCGCGCCAGAATTTCCGCCTTGTAAGCCTCTGTGAACCACAGCTGCTTTTGTCGCTCTGTAAAGATAGCGCCTGGCATAACAGAATTCACCCGAATGCCGTTTGCGCCCAGCTCGTGTGCCAGAGTGCGCGTCAACCCGACGACACCAGCTTTCGCCGTAACGTATACGGGGATTCCCGTGGAGGGAATCACCCAGCCGATCGAACTCATATTGATGATGGAACCTCTGCCGGCCCTTTTCATTGGCGGGATCACAGCCTGGATAAGAAAAAACTGGTGTTTCAGGTTTACCGCAATGGTCTCGTCCCAGAAGTCTGAGGTAACTTCCTCGATTTTATGGCGTGTGTCGTTGCCCGCATTGTTCACCAAAACATCCACGGCCTCGAACCGTTCCAGAATCTTTTGCATTGTCGCCTGAATCGCAGAGACGTCCGTCAGATCGCATTGAAAGTAGGCCGGCTCGGGAAAACCAGCGGAACGGATTCGGCTGGCCAGCGCCTTGGCGGCTCCATCCTGAATGTCCAGGAAACTCACTCGAGTGTGCTGCATGGCGAATGCCTCCACGATCGCTTCGCCAATGCCGCTAGCCCCGCCGCTCACCACTACAACGCGGTCCCGCAAGCTTGGGTAAACAGCAAACTTGCCCGTACCTTCCCTCATTCTTATCCCTTTCTCTTCCAGGCGTTCAGTCTGCGCTGCAAAAGCTTAGCACTCCGCGATACAAGCGCGGGTTTCAGTGATAACCTCCCGCTAGTTGCCCCTGACTATCCTTTCGACAGAACGCAGAACGGAATAACCCGGAATGCTCATGGCTGTCATCAACGATTATTTGTTCCCTGCAATGTGGCTTGGTTATACGGCTTACTGGTGGGCGATGTCCACGGATGTAAAAGAAACCAAACGCCGCGAACCCGGATTGCCCCGTTTTGCGCGGATGGTTTTGGTCCTCTGCGCGCTGGCTCAATTGCGGCTGCCACGCGTTCCGGTCGCGGCGCTGAACAACCGGTTTCTTCCGCCTGGCACGTGGTGGTTCTGGTGCGGTGCGGCAGTCACTGCCGGTGGTATGTTTTCTCTGTATGGGCACGTCGCCATCTCGGAAAAAACTGGAGCCAGGCGGTCACCTTGAAGGAAAACCACGAACTCATTACCAGCGGGCCTTATGCTTTGGTTCGCCACCCGATCTATACGGGACCGCTATTCGCGATTGTCGGCTGCGCACTGGCGCGTGGTGAATGGCGCGGCCTGGTTGCTGTAGCTCTCGCGTTCGGCGCGCTGTGGCAGAAACTGAAACTCGAAGAAAAATGGATGCCCGCTCAATTCAGCGAGTCGTACGAAGCCTACTCTCGGCGCGTTTCGGCTCTGGTGCCTCACATCCTGTAAGAGAGCTAGCCTCTGAAGTTTCATGTCCGTACATCCGGAGTAATTTTGAGACCGCCCTTTGCGTAATCACTTTCGGGCAAAGGCTCGCGGAGCAGAAAGATGAATCCCTTTGTACTCCAGCCAAAATTGCCCGGGATCAGAATTTATGGGACGACTGTTCGACCACGAATGCTTCTTTCGAATAATCGGTTTGATTCACCGTTTGTGCACAGGCGAGAAGAGGGGTACCAAGCCAAGGAGGGCGGATGCCTTCAGGCGAAGGGATTTCATCATCGGCAACTCTGTCTCAAGGGAAAAGCCATTCTGTACGTCCAACGCTTATCATGATCGGGGGACGGCAGCGGCAGCACATCCTGACCAAATCTATGCCCCAGTCGGCGGCTCGCCGGCATATGCGGGAGTCCGCCAAGTCGTAGTACAATTAATATGTGTGGCGGAGTGGTGCAACCCACCGTGGTTAGTTACTCTGTGGCACTGTCGTTAGAAACCCCCACTGGCGCTATGGTGCAACGGTTAGCACGCGGCCCTTTCAAGGCCGAAATACGGGTTCGATTCCCGTTAGCGCTACCAAATCTTCGTTCCGTGACAACTCAGATTCTAAGTTAAAGAGAATCATGCTCGTATGAGTGGTTCGATAAATTCCCGTCTTGGAACGCCACGCCGGACGGAAAGAGGGCCTTTTGCAGCCTTTGTTTTTGGTCCGTCGTCAGTTCAGTCCAGAGTCGCGCCATATTGAGCAAAACAAACTCGCCAAGACACAGCGCCGCTTCAATATCCACCTCGTCAATTCGCACTTCAGCCTCGCCTCGTTAAGTTCTGCGAGTGCGAGTTCCTCATTTAATCTGCCCAGTTCCTCTTGATAGGTTTTTTTATCGATACTCTTTTCATAAACGAAAGCGCGAACTAATTGTTGTTTATTGTCTTTAAGAGTATCGATACAACTTAGCGCTGCCTCATGAATCGAGTTCGCAGCCGCCTTCTTCTGTTTCCAGACATCGATGTTTCACCGCCCAGAACCATCCCATTCCTCATCGATTAGGTGATTTTCGCTGGTCTCTGGGCCGGCAGGTTCAACTAGCAGTAACAGCAGCATGCGTTACGGGGGTGCCATTCGGGACCGCATCGTTCCGCGGTTGGAGCGAGGTCCCTTCAACGAGTGCCGAGCGTCTTCCCTTTACATTGACTATGCCATTGCACCTGTACTTCCGGCTGGTGCAGGCTAGCTTTTGGAAGTAGTAGTGTGGAGACATCCAGGGCACGACGAATCTACCCGAGGAGAACACAGCTATGGGTCTTCTCGACTCCATGGTAAGCCGGGCATTTCGAGATGAACACAGTGGCCGCGTGGTGGTTTTTAGCGGGGATCGCCGCGATCGAGGCTACATCGTACGTTCCGCATCCGACGAACTGAAGATCAAAGCATTCCTGAAGATGTTTTACATTGCTTATTTTGCCATTCTTTGGCTAGGGATCATGGTAGCGAATGGATGCTCGACGTTTATCATCCATCTGGATGGAATGGGCAGACCAGCCGCGCATATGCTCCGAAGCATGGGCATTGCTCTCGGAGTTTATTCCGTGGTGGTAGGGCTGCCATTTATCTTTCTTTGGAAAACCTACAAGAAGGCAATCTTGGGTTTTGTTTCAGCCCAAGACGAGGTTTTGGTATGCGACAGTGCCGTGATGCGACAACGCCGGATTGTGGCTCTTGTGCTGATTGCGTTGGGTTTCTTAGTGTTAGGACTTGCTATTTTTGGGCTCATTCGGGCCAAATAGCTCCAAATCGGTTGATTTTGACCAAGATCGTGAATGAGTTTTCGCGCGCTCCGTAAGAGTGGAAGCAGAGGGCGTGTCGATTCGATCCGCTGCACAATAGTTCCCTGCATTTGCTCGGCAGCGCCGGCGGGAGAGCCCGTACGCTCCGATTCTGTGGCAGAATGCGGTTGTGTCCCAACGACTGACCGATCGCAACGAATGGAAATTCTTCGGAGCCCTGGCGAAGGCAGATCCTGGCCTCGCCGCCATTTGGTGGACGATCCTCCTTCTTAGGGGAATCCTGCCGGCGGCGTTCGCGATCGCGATGGGCATGCTCGTCGGTGCCGTGCAGCGCGGCAATCCTCTCAACGGCCCACTCGCGTTTGTCGGCGCGATCTTTGTGCTGTTGCAGGTGCTCAGCCCGATTCATCAGGCGGTCAGCGCCAACCTCGGCGACCGCACTGCCGCATGGCTCTACGACCGGCTCACCGAGGCTTGCGTGCGCCCGCCGGGCGTGGGGCACCTAGAGGATCCAACACTCACCAGCGACCTCACCGTGGCACGGGACTTCGACCTCGGCATGACCGGCCCACCGCTGTCGATCTCCATGGAGTTCATTGCGAACGGCATGGTCGAGATGATCGGTGGCATCGCCTGCGCCATGATCCTCGCCAGGTACGCGTTGTGGGCACCGGTCGTGCTCGCTGGTGCGTGGCTGGCGACGCACTGGCTTTTACGCGAGAGCGCAATCTGGCGGGACCGCAACACCGAAGCGGTGCGCGGAGCACAGCGGGATGCCGATTACGCGTACCGGCTGGCAGTAGACCCGCCCGCGAGCAAGGAGCTGCGCCTGTTCGGCCTGGCCGGCTGGACGATCGACCGTTTCATCGCCAGACGCACTCGTTTGCACGAGCTTCAATATGCAGCCACACGTCTGCGCGAGAGACCTGTTATTTGGAGCATGCTTCTCGTCCTTTCCGCCAACGTCCTCATGTTCTGGTTATTGGCTAGCGCCGTCTCACACGGCCGCATCACTCTCGGGGAAGCCGTCGTCTACGTGCAGGGCGCCGTCGGTGTATCGATGATCGCGTTCGGCGGATTCAGTTGGGCGCTCGACGGAGCGGCTGCCCCGGTCGCCGCGGTGCTTCGACTTGAGCCGGCGATGCGCCCCGCTGGCGCGCTACGCCCTGGCGATCGCCCCGCCGACGCGAAGCCTGCGCGCGAGATTCGTCTCCGGGATGTCACTTTCGCGTACCCTGCAGGCTCGACTGTGCTAGAGCACTTCGATCTCACGATTCCCGCCGGCTCGTCGCTCGCCATCGTTGGACAGAACGGTGCAGGCAAGACAACAATCGCGAAGCTGCTGTGCCGGTTGTACGATCCACAGTCGGGTGCGATCGAAATCGACGGTGTCGACATCCGCGAGTTCAATCTCGCGTCCTGGCGCTCGCGCGTCGCGGCGGTGTTCCAGGACTTCATTCGCCTCGAGCTGCCTCTGCGCGACAATGTGGCGCCGGCCGGCGCGCCAGACAATGTTGTACGCGCTGCGCTCGAATCGGCAGGAGCCACGAACTTGGCGGCATTGGACACCGTCCTAGCCCGCGGATACGACGGCGGTACCGACCTGTCGGGTGGCCAATGGCAGCGTATTGCACTCGCCCGAGCGTTGGCAGCTGTCAAGCTCGGTGCCGGCGTCGTACTGCTCGACGAGCCGACCGCGCAGCTCGATGTGCGCGGAGAAGCGGAGATCTTCGATCGCCTTCTCGCTGCGACGCGGCATTGCACGACCATACTGATCTCCCATCGCTTCTCTACCGTCCGCCATGCCGATCGTATCTGCGTGCTAGAACACGGAGGGGTCATCGAGATCGGCACGCATGATGAGCTAATGGCGCTCGCAGGTCGCTATCGGACGATGTTCGATCTACAGGCGCAGCGCTTCAAAGTCCCGGACGAGGAGTTGGGCACTACCTATGACGTCCTCTCCTGATCGAGATCGCGCGATCGAGCCGCTTCCTCCCGCACTGTCGTCGATGTGGCGCCTGTGCAAGCTAGGGTATCGCCACGAACCGCGATTGATGGTCGCGGCGCTCGTACTGTCGCAGCTCGCTGCGCTGCCCGATGCGTTCCTTGCGTTGTGGCTGATGTTGCTCGGCAAAGGCGTCCTCGAGCACAGACTTGGCCTGGTGCAAGGCGCGGCGCTTGGGCTCGGTGTGTCGGCTGCGGCTACGTGGTTTCTCCGCACGGTCAGCACGCGCGTTCAGCGCCGCTTCCGGGACAAGGTGACCATTGCGCTCGAGTCGCACGTCGCACAACTACAGGCATCGGTCGCTACGATCGCACATCAAGAACGACCGGAATATCTCGATCGACTTTCCATGCTTCGCAACCAGGTCTTCGTCCTAGACCACATGTACCTATCGGTGTTTTCCACTCTCGGGTGGATCTTGCGGCTGGGCGTGACGATGACGCTGCTGGCTTCGATTCACCCGGCGCTTATCCTGTTAGCGGTGTTCGCGATACCGACCGCATTAACCTCGACGTGGCGGCCGGATGTAGAACGATCCGCCCAGGAGAGCGGGGCACAAAGTAATCGGCTGGCGCGTCACCTGTTCACGATCGCAACGACCGCGCCACCCGGCAAGGAGGTGCGGGTCACTGGCATTGGAGAGCGCCTCGTTACAGAGCGTCGAGCAGCGTGGGAGCGCTGGTATAGACCGGTAGCGGCGGCTCGGTGGGGCTCGGCGTTGTGGCACGCGCTGGCGTGGGCGATATTTGGTTTGGCGTATGTCGGCGCGGTCGTGTTCGTGTCGTCCGGCCTCGGCGCCCCGGCGAGTGCGGTGCTGCTGGTACTTGCCGCAGGCGCGCGCCTGTCGGCGTATATCGGCGCCACGGTCGGCGAGATTGGATTCCTGCGCGGATTCTGGATGGACGGCTCGCGGCGGCTCGCGTGGCTCGAGGATTACGCCGCCTCCGTCGCTGCGTCTGGCAATCTGCCGGTTCCAGCCGTCTTGCGCCGTGGCATTCGGCTCGACCACGTGTCGTTCGCGTACCCCGGCACGTCGCGCGTTGTGCTGGATGACGTGTCGTTGACGCTGCCGGCTGGTGCGGTCGTTGCGATCGTCGGCGAGAACGGCGCCGGCAAGACGACGCTGGCCAAGTTGCTTGCGAAGATGTATGAGCCATCATCTGGTTCAATCCTCGTGGACGACACGCCACTGGCGCGCTTGCCAGCCGGCGAGTGGCGGGCACGTCTCGCGGGAGCGTTCCAGGATTTTTTTCGCTTCGAATTCCGTGCGCGGCACACGGTCGGATTGGGCGACGTCCCCCGATTGGACGATGAGCTCGCCGTGGTCGCGGCTGTCGATCGCGCCGGCGCTGGCGACGTCGTCGCCCGTCTGACCTCAGGCCTCGACACTCAGCTCGGTCCGACGTGGCCATGCGGAGTTGAGCTATCGTTCGGCCAGTGGCAGAAGCTTGCGCTGGCGCGTGGGTTCATGCGCGATCAGCCGCTGCTGCTGGTCCTCGACGAACCGACTGCAGCGCTGGACGCGGAGACAGAACACGCGCTGTTCGACCGCTACGCCGCAGCGGCGCGCGGAACCGGTGATAGCGACAACGGCCGCCTCACGATCCTCGTCTCCCACCGTTTCTCGACGGTCCGCATGGCCGATCTCATCGTCGTGCTCGATGGGGCGCGACTCGTGGAGGTCGGCACGCATGATGAGCTGATGACCAAGGGCGGTCAGTACTCGGAGCTGTACAGCATCCAGGCCGCCGCGTACCGCTGACCGCCTAGTCACAATGGAATGACCGGCTCCGATTCGCAGGCGTGGGTTATGCTGCGAATCGGAAGACAAGCAGTACAGAGCCACAAGCGAAGGAGCCGGTCGATGAAAAGCATAAAATTTGTTGGTTTGGATGTCCATGCCGAAACGATTGCGGTGGCGGTTGCCGAGCAGGACGGGGAAGTGAGATCGCTCGGAGTCATTCCGAATCGGGAGGAGTCGATTCGGAAGCTGGTCAAGAAACTGGGACCAGTGGAGCAGCTGCGTTTCTGCTATGAAGCGGGCCCAACGGGGTATGTCGTGTACTGGCAGTTGACGGCCCTGGGAGCGAAGTGCGAGGTGGTGGCACCCACGCTGGTACCGGTGAAATCGGGCGAACGGGTGAAGACCGATCGGCGCGATGCGCTGAAGCTGGCGCGAAATTACCGGGCCGGAGAGTTGACGGCGGTGTGGGTACCAGATGCGGCCCATGAGGCCTTGCGAGATCTGGTACGAGCCCGGGAGGCAGCTAAGAAAGACCAGTTGCGGGCGAAACATCGCTTGAGCAAGTTCCTGTTGCGGCATGGGCGGCGGCCGGCGAGCGGTGTGAAGGCCTGGACCTTGAACTACCTGGCGTGGGTGAAAAAAGAAGTCCACTTCGAGCAGCCGGCGCAAGAAGCCACCTTGCTGGACTACCTACATGAGGTGGAGCACGCGGAAACCCGCATCACGCGGCTGGACCAGGCGATCGAAGAAGCGGTGAAGTCGACACCAGCGAAGATGCGCGCGGTAATAGAGGCCTTGCAAGCCTTGCGTGGCATCGCTCAAGTAGCGGCGGTGACGATCGTGGCGGAACTGGGCGAAGTATCGCGATTCACGCGGGCGCGGCAGTTGATGGGCTACGGCGGGATCGTAGCGAGCGAACATTCCAGTGGAGAAAGTAGCTGGCGAGGGGGCATCACCAAGACGGGGAATGCGCACTTACGACGCGTGGTCGTGGAGGCCGCCTGGGCGTACCGCCACCGACCAAACGTAGGAGGAACTTTACGCAAGCGGCAAGAGTTGGTCAGCGAAGAAGTCCGAGAGATCGCCTGGAAAGCGCAGCATCGGTTGCATACGCGCTATCGGAAGTTAATGGCACGGGGCAAGGAAAAGGGGAAGGTGGTGACCGCGATCGGACGCGAGCTATTGGGTTTTATCTGGGCCATTGGGATAAAGGTAGAAGCGGCGCAGCAGGAGACCGAACGACGGGCGGCATGAGATGAGTTTTTTCTGCAAGAATTCTCCAGGAGGCAGCGTGGGTAGCGGTCGAGAGGCGCATGGAAAGGAGAATCCTCGAAAACACTATGCGGTAGGTCTGTGGACCGAACCCGCGTTGCTAGTCCGAGGCAGCTCCCGACGGATCACGATTATGCGGTTTCGACCCGCGAATATCAGAGTGATCAACCGTCGCAATAGCCGCCTCGACCGCGACTTGCGCTGCCTTCTAGGGGAGGGAAAAAAAGAAAGAAAAAGAAAGAAAAACAATTCTTTGTAGTTGACAGGTCATTCCATATCAGTGTTTTGGTCGTGGGTCACGTCGGTGACACGGATTCCGCTGCGAAACTGGCGGATGAGCTCGCAGGGCAGGGTCCGCCAGATGGTATTCCCAACAGTCTGTTGGTCCCAGAAATTCGGGCTGCCATCGAGCTCAGGCGAGGCGATCCAACCCGAGCGGTCGAATTGCTCGCGCCTTTTAGCGCCTAGGAGGCCGGCTGGTTTGATAACTACGCGGCAGGCGAGAATTCACATGTCCGGCCTGGCGTTTATAAGGACCTCCATTTGACCTCAAAGCCGAACCGCATTAAGCTGCGTCGGGCAAATCGCAAATGCCGAAGAATCTTGCTACCCGCTACTCCGAAATTGGCTGCCGAATTCCGAAGGAATATTTCTGGGTGATCGGCTGGGGAGAGAGCGATGTCGGAATCGAGACCGGATCGTATGACGCCGCCCTGCACATGGCCGGCATCGAGAATTACAACGTGATGCTTTACACCTCTGTGCTGCCGCCCGAGGCCGTCGAGCTCGAACACTTGCCTGACATCCATCATGGATCCGTGCTTGAGGGGATCATCGCTGTTCAGCATACCGATAAACCTGGAACACGGATCACCGCTGGCCTACTTATGGCCAAGGTCTATCGCAATTCAAACGATTCTTATCTGGGCGGTTTTGCGTGCGAGTATGCAGGGAACGGATTGATGGAAGAAGCTGAAGCCAATTTACGGGAAGCAACGCAGCAACTTTTTGCGCGCCGTTATGAAACCACCATCTACAAACTCGAGCATGGGAAATCGGTCGTTCGGACCTACACACCCGAAAAATCGTTCGGGACGATTCTCGTCGGCATCGGCTTCGCAAGTTACCTTGCGCCGGTATTAAAATCTGAAATCCGGGTAACTCCTTCCCACAAAGACAAGTCGCACGTGAAATATACAACTAGGTGAGTACGCTAGCATCGGTCTACTACGGCACAGGAGGGGGACCCGGATTTGTTCGCCAGAATTGCGAGTCGGCAGGCGGTAGATCACTCGCGGATGTCGACAATCAAGTTTTTGTCCGCTCGTGGGCCCGCCGATCAGCGACTCGGCGCTTGCGCGACAAGACCGCCAAACCCTTGGCAACTTTGAGAGGCGCACGTTCATGCGTGAGAAATCGGAGTTGGCTATCGATTGCATCCGGTTGTCCGCTCTTGCTGCTTCTGACGTAACGTCCGTCACTTTGCAGATGATGGGACTTCCTTTCGTCGTCTAACTGAACGTCAAGGATGTCCTTCAAGCGACGAACCAACTTAGGATTGCCGACCGGAAATAGGATTTCGACTCGGTGACTCAAGTTGCGCCGCATAAGGTCGGCGCTGCCGAGATAAATTTTCTCGGCTCCGCCGTTCCGGAAATAGTACACGCGGCTATGTTCTAAGAACCGGCCCACAATACTCGTGACGCGGATATTGTCACTGAATCCACTGACTAAAGGCCGCAAGCAACAAAGTCCCCGTATCAGCAGTTCAATCTTCACACCCGCTTGCGAGGCCCGATAGAGCAGCCTGATCATTTGCGGATCTTCCAGTGCGTTCATTTTGAAGATCAGATGGCCACGCTCGCCCTTCTGCTGGAGCGTAATTTCTTCGAGGATCAATTCTTCGAGCCGCTGCCTAAGATTGACGGGAGCCACCAGAAGCTCGTGCGGCTCGTTTTTTCGGGAATACCCTGTCAGCGCGTTAAAAAAGTAAGTGACATCATCTGCGATTTGTTCATTGCAGGTTAAAAAGCCGAAGTCGGTGTAGACGCGTGCGGTCACTGGATTGTAATTGCCGGTTCCTAGGTGTACGTACCGGCGAATGTCTTCGCCTTCGCGGCGGACTACCAAGGCGACTTTGGAATGGACCTTCAGGCCGACCAACCCGTAGACAACGTGCACTCCAGCATCTTCTAGGGTTCGCGCCCACTCGATGTTGCTTTCCTCGTCGAACCGTGCCTTGAGTTCGACCAGGACCGACACCTGCTTTCCCTGCTCGACAGCCTCGAGGAGGGCAGCCACAATCGGCGAGTTGCGGCCCACACGATACAAAGTCACTTTGATCGCCAACACGTTTGGGTCGCGCGCAGCCTCCTGGAGGAATTCCACAACCGGTTGGAACGACTCGTAGGGGTGGTGCAGCAGGAGATCTTCGCGGCGAATCGCGGAGAATACGTCCTCGTCGGAATCGGCAGCAAGGTTCGAGGGAATGAATGGCAAAAAGGGCTTATCCTTTAAGTCCGGGCGGTCTAGTGCGTACAGTTCGATCAGCCGTCCGAGGCCGATGGAGCCTCTGATCCGGTACACATCCTCTTTGTCGATCGGCAGATTGCTGGCCAGGATCTCCAGAACCTTCTCGGACACGTTTGTGTCCACCTGCAGACGGACGACGGAGGAAAACCGTCGCTGTCTCATGGCCTCTTCGACGCTTTCTAATAGGTCGTCGCTCTCGAGTTCCTGAATGGCAACTTCTGCGTCGCGAGTTACCCGGAACGGGTATGCCTCCAGGATTTCCATTCCCGGAAACAGCAATTGAAGATTGGCTGTGATCAACTGTTCTAACCACACGAACGTCCTTTCGAGCTTTGACGTTTTGGAGATTTTCCCTTTACGCGAACCGGAGACCACCGGAATCAGCCGGGGCAGGGAGTCCGGCACTTTTACTCGAGCGAAATTTTCTGTGCCCTGGTTGTCTCCTACGACGACGGCTAGATTCAAACTGCCACTTGAGATATGGGGGAATGGGCGGCCGGGATCGAATGCTAACGGCGTGAGGACTGGGAACACGTTTTGAAGGAAATACGAGTCCAGCGCGGAGCGATCTGCCGCTGGTAAAGAGGCAATGTCCGAGATTCGGATTCCTTCACGATCAAGGGCCGGCAGAAGCGTGTCGCGTAAAAGATCCTGGATCTCTTCAACCAGTCGCCGGACGTCATCGCGAATGAATCGCAATTGGGTCGCCGCAGGCAGGCCATCAACGCTTGTTTCTTGAGCGCCGCTCGCTGCCTGCCCTTGCAGACCAGCGACTCTCACCATGAAGAACTCATCCAGGTTGGAACTGACGATAGATAGAAACTTTACTCTCTCCAGGAGAGGATTCTCCGGGTCCTGTGCCTGCTCCAAGACCCTTTTCTGGAATTCCAATAAGCTGAGTTCGCGGTTGATGTATAGCTCGGGAGACTCTAGGGTCAGAGCTGGCGGACGAGGCGGTTCCACCGAAGATGGTATCGTGACGGGAGTTGCGATACCCGAAGCCTTCTTCGGTTCGTCCGAATCCAGTTCACCGACTGGGGAAGTCTGCATAGGCCCTTATTTTACCTACTTTCAGAAGGGAAGAGCGCGCTCAGTCTTACCACCTGTCCGCGGCTCAACTTCTGCCGATTCAACAATCAATTGTGACGCTTTATGGCACCGTCGCCCGTCCGGGATAGCAGGTTATCACCAGCCAATAGGCTCTGTGCCTGGTAATAGGACATGTCCCGCAACCATTCCCTTGATACGCTTTTTTAGCTGACAATTGAAATCAACGATTACCCAAATCTCTGGTTTGCCCGTATGGTGATCTCTGGATTCACGCTACATGACCTGGCTCGAATATCATGAACTGACCAAGCACAGTGCCGAGTCGCTGCGGCAAACGCAGCACTACCTCGATTGGGCCAATATGCCCAATCCATTTCGGCATTATGAAGGCGTCCCGATCCTGGATTTGCCGGCCGACCCGCCGGCTCCACAGATTTCAGCTCTCGAAGTACTGGAAGGCAAAACAGGAAATACTTCCGCCCTGCACGGTGCGGAATTCCTTTCGCAGTTGATGTTCTATTCCGCCGCGATTAGCGCATCCAAGCGAGTGCCGTCCACCGGAGCTATCTACTCTCTGCGCGTCAATCCTTCTTCCGGTAATCTCCATCCGACCGAATTTCACTTTTGCACGCTAGGATTGGTCGGTTGGCGCGATGGCCTCTACCATTACCGTCCCTCATCGCATATGGCAGAACAACGCGCCATCGGAGATTTTGGCGCGGAACTTGGCAACCACTCTACGCCGCTCATTTTCGTCCTGACCAGTATCGCTTGGCGCGAAGCCTGGAAATACAGTGACCGGGCATATAGGTATTGCCTGCACGATATCGGACATGCGTGGCAGGCTCTCACGCTTGCTTCTCGATCTCTCGGAAGCGAGAGCTTTGCTATTGGGCATTTTGGGGATGACAGGTTGGCGGAATCGTGTCTCCTCAGTGCGGATGAGTGGCCCATGTTGATCGTCGGGCTTCACGGCTCATCCATCCCGGTGAACAAGCGGAATGCAGACGAGGCGGTTGTGTTTGGCGGCCAGCCCAACCGCCTGTCGGAGGAGCAAAAAACTTACCCACTGATTGAACGCATCCACGCTGCCACGAAGCTCAGCACAGAATCCACCATACCCTCTCTTTGCGAGCCGAAGGTATCCGGGCGCGGGCAGGTCAGCCTGCCGCCGCGCGTCTCCACAAATCACAGTTTCGGTGACGTCGTTCGTACACGGCGTTCTGCTCTTGACTTCAAGGGTGGTGGCGAGTCGATCTCCTTCCCGCAACTTGCGACTCTCCTGTACGCCACAAGGGAGCCTCTGTTCGCCGATTTCGCTTCACATCGTTACGTCCATCTCTATCTTTACGTCCATCGCGTCGAAGGCTTGGAGCCGGGTGTTTATCGCTTCTGGCCGGAGCACGCGGAGTTGGAAAGAATCAAAGCAGGGGACCAACGCCTGGTGGCGGCAGCCCTCAGTTTGGGACAAGACCTGGCGGGTAATGCCTGCGTGGCATTTTCCATGATCGGCGATTTCGAGAATGCTGCCAGCAGGTACGGAGATCGCGGCTATCGATACGTGCATTTCGAGGCGGGAGCAATTGGCCAACGAATGTATCTCGCCGCTGAGGCCCTTGGACTGGGAGCGACGGGCATCGGAGCGTTTTTTGATGAGGAAGTGAACCGATATCTGGGCCTCTCATCTGAGCTAGGACAAGTTGTCTACCATTTCGCAATCGGTTACCCGGTTGCTGACCCGCGCCTGGAGGCTTGAAGGCAGATGGTATGCATCCTGGTACGCGGTAACAACCACTTCATTCTTTCCGGACCGTTGCCTGACGACGCAGCCGCCCTGGCGCTGGTGCGGCACTGGTCCATCGTCCAAATTGGCGAGGCGAAGTCGTTGTCTTTCGGGCAGTGGCAGATTATGTCGAAAGAGTTTCGAGAGAAGCGCTCGCAGGGCTTCCACGTCTCAAAGATGATATTCTTACGGCTCAGGCCCACAGGGGCGGAGGACACGGTCATGGCAGATCTGATTCGTTCCAATAATCCTGTATTGAAAGAAAGCGCTTTCACCGGTCAGGCGATAACCGGCGAGGCGATGACCATTCAGGGCACCGTAAACAAAACCGGTTTGTTGCTGTTTTTTGTTGTGATCAGCGCGGCGTGGACCTGGGGAATGGCCCACTCCGAGACACCGGAAGCGGCTTATCCGTGGATGATCGGCGGCGCCATCGGCGGATTCATCGTCGCTCTCGTCACCGTCTTCAAGCAAAACTGGTCCCCGATCACCGCCCCGATCTACGCCTTGCTCGAAGGACTGTTTCTCGGCGGCATTTCCGCTGTGCTGGAGCGCTCTTATCCCGGCATTGCCGTCCAGGCAGTCAGCCTGACGTTCGCCGTCATGTTGGTGATGTTGCTGGCGTATAAATTCGGCATCATTCGCGCCACGCGCGGATTCAAGCTGGGAGTGATCGCG
The DNA here is from genome assembly GCA_963795535.1 of Candidatus Acidiferrales bacterium. Taxonomy (GTDB): domain Bacteria; phylum Acidobacteriota; class Terriglobia; order Acidiferrales; family UBA7541; genus Acidiferrum. The sequence continues at coordinate 32,842 of CAWCIG010000013.1, read as the reverse complement.
GCAACCGGCGGCATCGCGCTAGTTTATCTTGTGAATATGGTAATGCGTGTTTTCTTCCACTCCAGCATGTCGTTTCTCTATAGCGCTTCGCCGCTGGGCATCGGTATCAGCCTGTTCATCGTGGTGATCGCGGCCATGAACCTGATCCTCGATTTCGACATGATCGAAACCGCGACGCGCATGGGCGCCCCGAAATACATGGAATGGTATGGAGCATTCGGCCTGATGGTCACGCTCATTTGGCTTTACATGGAAATTCTGCGGCTGCTGAGCAAAGTGCGCCGCCGCTAAAGAAAGCAAGTCCATCGCAAAAAGTATTGCACCGTTCTTTTCGCCGAAGTTTGTCCTGGCTCTCGGCTATGCGGCGCGACTGCATGCGCGGCAATTTCGCAAACGTACGGATCGTCCGTACATCGGCCACCTTCTCAGCGTCACTTCCATCGTCATTGAATACGGCGGCGACGAAGAAATGGCCATTGCAGCGTTGCTTCACGACGCCGTGGAAGACCAGGGCGGAATGCAGCGCCTGCGCGAAATTCGCAGGAAATTCGGCAAGCGCGTGGCGCACATCGTCGAGGGCTGCACGGATTCATACACCGAACCAAAGCCGCCATGGATAGAGCGCAAGCGCGCTTATGTTGCCCGCGTGGCCGGCGAATCGGAGGATGTGCGGTTAGTCTCGGCGGCGGACAAGCTTTCGAATACGCGAGAAGTCCTGCACGATTTCCGGGCGCGCGGAGAAAGCGCGTTCGAGCGATTTCAGGGGAAAAAAGAAGGCGCATTGTGGTATTACCGCGCGCTGGTCGATGAATTTCGCAAGGCAAGAAGCAATCCACTGGTGGAAGAACTGGACCGCGTGGTCACCGAACTGGAATCCCTCGCTGGCGTCGCGTAGCCATAACGGAATGCATGCGCCCAGCCTGATTTGCGCTAATCAGCCAACGCGCTACAATTCTTTCTTGCGCAGCCCCTGCCCATGAGCCCATCCAACCATTTGCCGCATCGCCTGTTCACCATCGGGCATTCCAACCAGGAAATTTCAGACCTTCTCGGCACGCTTATCCGCCACGAAATCCATGTGGTTTGCGACGTGCGCAGTCGGCCCGGAAGTTTCCGTTTTCCACAATTCAATCGCGAACCGCTGATGGCCCAGCTGGCCAGCGCGAAAATCATCTACCAGTTTTTCGGTGACCAGTTTGGCGGCCGCCCTCTCGATCCCCGTTATTATCTCCCTGACGGTTTGGTGGACTACGCCGCGCGCCGCAAAGCTCCCGATTTCGAGGAAGCGTTAGATCGCCTGCTTGGTTTCGTGCAAACCAAGAACGTGGTGATCATGTGCGCCGAAGAAGATCCGCTACATTGCCACAGGTTCCTTCTGATCTGCCCCGCGTTGGTACAGCGCGACATCGTGCCTTCGCATCTAAGACGTGGGGCGGCCCTCGAAACGCAACGCGATGCCGAGGATCGCTTGCTTCAGCTGCATGGTTTTGCGGATGTCACCAGCAACTCCTTGTTTTCCCAAGGCCGCGCCGCCGCATTGGAAGACGCCTTGCGCCTGCAATCGGAACAATATGGGTTCCGAAGTTCTCCGGAGGCCATCGAGTACTTCTAATTGACAGACTCGAACGATTATCTTTTTTCTCGATTGGAAAACCGGACTTTCTGCCGGATGATAGAGAGCGTCCTTCAAATGGGCTATACACTAACTGCTCTTTGTGCTCCGCCGAGGCGTCTTGAACGAATGAGGTTTCAGCTTTGACCGTCACCGAAGTTTACGTTATCGGTTCCGCCAGTGCCTTTGGCTCGCGAGTTGTCCCTTCCGAGGAAGTGGATCACGCCTTTGGCATGCCCGCGGGAAAATTGAAAAGCCGCGCCGGCATCGTCTCGGTGGCCTATGCCGCGGAAAATGAAGATGAAGGCACGCTAGGCCATCAGGCCTGCCGCCAGCTTTTGCAGGAGACCGGCCAGGACACGGAAAATCTGGATTGGATTCTGGCGGCCAGCGAAACGCACCACGCGTATCCTTCGCTTTCCGCGATTCTGCACGCCAAGCTGCGCTTGCGCGAAAATTGCAACGCGTTGGATGTAGGTAGCGGTTGCCTTGCGTTGCTGCAAACACTCGCAGTGGCGCAGGCGCTGCTGGTGTCCGGCCGCGCGAAAAAAATCCTTGTCGCCACAGCGGATGTGCACAGCCGTACGCTGGGACCGGGACGCGCCGATGGAGAATTTGGTGGGCTCTTTGGCGACGGCGCCAGCTCTTTTCTTTTGTCCAACAAGCCGCGCGATGCAAAAAGCTTGGCTTACCGGCTCGGTGAATTTTTCTTTGGTTGCGCTTCCCAATATGCCGAAGCCATTGCGGTGAGCGAATCCGGCAAAGGCAAACTGGATGTGCAGTTCGACGGAGACGCACTTTCCCGCGCGGCCGTCAGCCGCATGGAAAAAGTGATCGATGAAGTGGAGCACCGCAGCGGCATTTCCCGCGACGATGTGGGAACGTTTGCCACGCACCAACCAAATCCGCGCCTGGTCACAATTCTCGCCAAGCAACTCGGCGTGTCCATCAAGCATTTTCCGCCCATCGGCAGCATCCGTGGGAACCTGGGCGCCTCCATGTGCGGCGCGGCGCTTCATGCTGCTTTGCATCAAGCCGCCGAGCAGCCTGCCGAACAACGCTTGCCGGTGTTTCTTGCTTCATTGGGCCCAGGATTGATTTTTGGTGGCGGGTGGATGGTGCCTGCCGGCGCTTGAATTATTTCCTGCCAGGTTTTTTCACGATCGCGTAAGTCTATTCCCGTAACAGATGAGTTGAGCCAAGGGTGGCGAGTCCATGCTAACGATTTACGGGTTGTAAGAAAGGTGTACGAGCCTACGACGAGGGCTGCCGTGCGCGTGGTGAATTGCAGGTTCACCGGCGGCACCAAGCAAGCTTGCGACGCGCGTTCACTTCCTTTTCCCCAAAACGGTTTCGTCATGGCCTCAAATCGAATCGACCGTTCCGTTTCGAAATTCCACCCGTGCGGCCATCCCGTTTTGGAATGGCTTCATGCGCCCGCTTCCATTGACTTTCTTTCATCCCGCTTCAATAATTCGCGCATGCCTCGTCCAGACGCGGTTCGCCGAATCAAGAGCTACTCCGCGGAAAACGGCTACGTCTATCAGTACTGTTTTTATGAAGTGAACCGCATTCACAACAATGGCAGTCCCGCCGGCGAATTTATCTACGCCGTCTCGGCTGACCGCAAAACCACATTTCCTCTGCGCATTGTCGTGCGGCAATCCGCGCTGCAGGCCTGGGCCCAAACCAATGGCAGGCCGCTAACGAGCAGCGAGGAGTATGCCGTCGCCAAGATGCGCCTGTTCCGCGCTTTCGATAGCGGCGAGATCCCTCTAACCGCCGAAACCGCCGACGCTCTTTCCCTCCTGGTCGATGAAAGCAACCTCGAAGAGCTGCTGCATGCGCTTAACATCTGATCGAATTGCGTTTCCCGATGAACCGAAACCCCGGGCGCGCCGTCTAGTTGAGTGATAGGGAGCTCAGGAATGCAGGAGCTGGTTCTGATCCAGCCGGGAAGAACGCTCGAAGCCGAATCCGCACGGGAAATTTCCCGATCCCGGTTGCACCATGAGTTTGAATCTCGCCTCGCGGAGTGCGGCCCGCTGGCCTTCCGTGTTGCCTATGGCGTTCTGCGCAATGCTGCGGACGCCGAAGACGTGGCCCAGGAAGCTCTTCTGCGCGCCTATCAGAAATTCGATCGCCTGCGCGATGCCACTCGCTTCCGCGCATGGCTGGTGCGCATCACGTTTCGCCTGGCGTTGGACCGTTGGCGTTCGGCGAGGCGCCGCGAGCAGCGCGAGACGCAATGGGCCATGCCGGATTTGCGGCCGGCGCCGCCAACCGCCGAAGAAATTGCCGACTCCAACGCATTTCAGGCGCGCCTGGAAAAAGCGCTGGAGCAGTTGCCGGAAAAGTTCCGCCTGGTGTTGCTGCTGGCTGCCATCGAGGGCTACACGCTCGAGGAAGTGGCCGAAATGCTCGGCATCCCCATGGGTACCGTGAAGTCGAGATTATTTTTTGCCAGGAAACAACTGGCGGAGAAGTTGAAATGAACTGCCAACAATGCCGAAAGAAAATTCGCGATTCGCTGGCGGCCGATGAAGCCCGTCTTGTCCCAGAGGTTGCCGCGCATGAGAACTCCTGCGAAGACTGCAGCCAGTTCCACGCCGCACAGCTTCATTTGTTTCGCTCCCTCGAGATTGGGCTCCGTACGATTGCCAATCCGCCGGTCCCTATGTCACTCCTCCCCGGTTTGCGAGCCCGGCTGGAGCAAGACCCTGCTTCCCATCACGCAGCAATGCCACGTTGGAGTTTTGTTGCCGTCGCTGCGGCCGCGATCCTGGCCGTGAGCGCTGCGTACACTTTGCGCCACCCCGCGAAGGAATTCCATTTGCCGCAAAGTATTTCCGCCCCCACTTCGCAAACCGCTGCGAATCCGGAAACTTCAACGATGCCCCTCCGCGAATCGGCAAGAGTGTTTTCTCCGCCGGCGTCGACTCGCGTCATTCGAGCCACGCCTTCGACGGCTGTGCCGCAAGTGATCGTGTCCGCAGAAGAGTGCCAGGCCTATGCCAAATTTCTCGCGGAGGCACCCGGCCAGGTCGCCGAGGCAGTGGCCCTAGCGCCGCCCGGCCAACCTGTACCGGAAGCAGCCGAAGGTCCCGAGGAAATCGCGCTGCTCCAGATCGAGAGCCTGGAAGTGAAGCCTTTGGAGACAACGGAAAGTGAGTAGCAAACAAAACGTCGCAACAAATTTGCGCAACTACGTACAACACCAAGTTTTACGGAGGAAAGTATGAGAAAACTACGTTTCGCATTGGCAGTTCTCTTCGCTCTATCCGCCGTCCCTCTGCATCTGGCCGCTCAAGATAGCGCCAAGACGGACGGCAAGAAAGCCCCGGTCACCCTCAAAGTGCAAGTGACCTTCACCGAGACCGATGGTGAGAAAAAACTGGCGAATTTGCCCTATATGTTTTTTCTCAAGGCCGTTGACAACAGTCCGTCTGCTCCCCCCTGGACCAAGATGCGCATCGGGAGCCGCATCCCTGTCTACGTCGGCAAAGAGAACGGTATGCAGTACATCGACGTTGGAACCAATATCGACGCGCGCGGCTTCACCAGGGATGACGGCCGGTTCGACCTTACTTTCGATCTCGAACGTTCGTGGGTCGAAGGCGATGTCGTCGTGCCCATGGAGAAACCCTCAAGCACTCCCAGCGATCCGAGCACCGGACACTTCCGCGAACCGATCATCCGTCAATTAAAGACGGAACTTTCCTTCACTATCCGCGATGGCGAAACAGTTCAAACCACACAGGCCGCAGACCCTCTGAGCGGGAGAGTGCTCACGATCTCCGTCACCATCACCGCGGTGAAGTAATCCTGCAATGCGCTGTCACGAATAGATGCGCGCCAAGGTTGTCGTCAAATCGGAATGCAAGAACTTGTAGCCTAGCTTGTGCAATTGCCCAGGCACGACGCGTTGGCTGGCCAACAGCAGCGCGTCTGCCATTTCTCCCAGCGCCAGCCGCAGCGCAAATGCCGGGACAGGCAAGAGCGCCGGGCGATGCAGGGCCTTCGCCAAAGCCGAAGTAAACTCCGCATTACGCACCGGCTGCGGAGACACCACGTTCACCGCTCCGCGCGGCGTTCCGTCCTCTAATGCGAGCCGCAAAATCTTCACCACATCTTCCAGGCTGATCCAGCTCATCCACTGCTGCCCGGAACCAATCCTTCCCCCCACCCCAAAGCGAAACGACCGCGCCATCGCCGGCAAAGCTCCGCCATTCCTCGCCAGGATGACGCCAAACCGCGCGCGCACCACGCGGATTCCGAGCGCTGCGCCCTTCTCTGCCTCCGCTTCCCACTCCCTGGCGATCTCGCTCAGAAAATCGGGGCCCGGTCGACTGCCTTCAGTCAAGAGTTCATCGCCCCGGTCGCCATAAAATCCAATCGCAGACGCAGACACCAACACCCGTGGCCGCGCCGCCATCCTCGCCAGCGCGTTCACCAGTGCGCGCGTCGTATCCACCCGGCTGCTGCGCAGCACATTTTTCCGCTCGCGTGTCCAGCGCCCGTCCACGATCGACGCGCCCGCCAGATTCACCACCGCATCCGCGCCTACGGCTGCCGCGCCCAGTTCGCCGGTCGCGGGACTCCATCGCACGTCGAATCCCTCGCTTCCGCGCAGGGCTTCGCCATCCGTGCCGGGCCGCACGAGCCGGCACACCGTATGCCCCGCCTGTTTTAACTCGCCGACCAGCGCTCTTCCCACCAGTCCGGTGGAACCGGTAACCAGAATCTTCATGATATTTTTTCTTCCTTGCCCCAGGCTCCATCCATCCCGGGCCTTACTGGCAGGGCGCGCCACCTCAGGTTACAATTTCCCCGTGCCTCACGTCTTACGCAATCTTCGCGTCAAAGTTCTCTTCTTCGGCCCCTTGCGCGAACTCACAGGAATTACCGAGGAAGCCATGGAGATTCCCGAAGGCGCGAATCTCGCGGAACTGTTTGACCGCTACGCCGGCCGCTTCCCGAATCTTGCCGCATATCGCGTCTCCCTCGTCGCTTCCCGGAACGAAGAATTCGCCTCCTGGGACACGCCACTCGCCGAAGATGATACGATCGCCTTTCTTCCTCCCGTCAGCGGAGGTTGAAACCCAGCCATGCCAAACACCGTCACAGAGAACGACCTGTTCGCCCTGATTCGCTCGCCGATTGACGCAGCCACCATTGTCCGCGAGTTGCGCGCCGACCCCGACGGTGCCATCGTCACCTTCGACGGTTTCGTTCGCAACGAATCCCATGGCCGCCGCACCCTGTATCTCGATTATGAAGCCTATGAAACCATGGCCCTCGCCAAAATGCGCGAAATCGGCCAGTTGCTCCACGAGAAATTCGCCATCGATCGCCTGGCCATCGTTCATCGCCTCGGCCGTCTGCAGATCGGGGAAACCAGCGTGTTCATCGCTGTCAGCGCTCCCCATCGCGGTCCCGCCTTTGACGCCTGCCGCATGGCTATCGACACTCTCAAACGCACCGTACCCATCTGGAAAAAGGAGTATTTTCAAGACGGCGCTGTTTGGGCAGGCGGGGAATTGCCGCCCGCACCACCTTCCGCTCCTCAGACGGCATCTTAGCCAACGGATGATTCTTCTGGTGCAAAAGCCATTTGCCGCCGCCCTCGCCCTGCTTGGCCTGCCCCTGCTTCTCGTTCCACAAGACAAGCCGGATCGGCCGCCGTGGGCGCAGCCTTCCTCCCCCCAGCCAAGCCCGCCCGCCACTCCGCCCGCGGAAGGTCCGGTGAATCCCACCGACGAGCCCAGCGTGCAACAGCCGCCGTCTCCGCCTCCGTCGCGCGGCACCGTAAAGGTCAACGTGAATCTTGTCACCGTGTTGGTCAGCGTTCTGGACGAACACAATCGCCCCGCACCCAACCTGCCCGTCGAAGCTTTTCAGATTTTCGAAGAAGGCGTGCCACAAAAGATCGATGTTTTTGAAGCTGAAACCCACCAGCCGCTAGACATCGCCCTGATGATCGATGCCAGCCTGAGCGCGCACATCGAAAAGGCTACTGAGGAGGAGGCCGCTTCTCACTTTATTCAACAGATTTTGCGCCCGGAGGATCGCCTGAGCGTCTTCGCCTTCGACGAGCAGGTTCGCCAGCTGCCTCCTTATTTTTCCGATGAGATTTCCGCGCTTCAGGAAGCCGTCCACAAGATCCCCGACGGCGCAGGCACTTCGATCTACGACGCCGTTCTGCTGGGTTCCGACGTATTGCAGAAGCGCCGTGGCGAGCGCCGCCGCGTGATCATCATGCTCACAGACGCGGGCGAAACCACCAGCCACTCCGATTTTGAGGCTGCTCGCAAAGCCGCCCTTCGCGCTGGGATTTTGCTGTACACCATCGTTATCCGTCCCGTGAAAAATGAAAATGGCCGAAACACCGCCGGCGAGCACGCCCTTCAGACCATCACCGATACCACCGGCGGCGCCATGTTTTTCCCTGTATTTTCTCAGGACCTACCCATCATCTTCGACCGCATCAACAGCGAACTGCGCACCCAGTACCGCCTGGCCTACTACCCTAACCCGCGCGGTCCCGCCAACACTTACCGTACAATTGAAGTGAAGGTCCTGCCCGGCTACACCGCGCGTCACCGGACGACCTATCTCACCGGTCCTCAGTAATTCGTTTGGGGGCCCCGGAACGCGAATGCTCAAAACTTTTCTGGAAGTCGCCGTCGAAGTTGCCCAGGAAGCGGGTGCCATCCTGCGCGACGAGGTGGAGCGGCCTGCCACCATTTCCCACAAAACCGAGTTTGACTTAGTCACGCAAGCCGACCGTCGCTCTGAAGCGCTCATCGTGAGCCGCCTGCAGAAATATTTCCCCGAACACGCCGTCGCCGCCGAAGAAGGCACCGGCAAAGACACAAATTCGGAATATCGCTGGCACGTCGATCCCCTGGATGGCACCACCAACTTTGCCCACAAGTATCCGTGTTTTTGCGTGTCTATGGCCCTGGCGCGCAAAAATGAACTGCTCCTGGGCGTGGTTTTCAATCCCATTCATAACGAACTGTTCGTCGCCGCCCGCGGTCAAGGCGCTACCTTCAACGGCAAGAAAATCCAGTGCTCGAAAATTGATGCCTTGAAAAACAGCCTGTTATGCACCGGTTTCCCCAATCACAATCGCCAGGCAAATCCCAACTTTCACTTCTACTGGGACTTCACTCTGCGTTCTCACGGCGTCCGCCGGGACGGTTCGGCAGCGCTCGACCTGGCCTATGTCGCTCTGGGCCGCTTCGACAGCTTTTGGGAATTCGGACTCAATCCATGGGACACGGCGGCCGGAGTCGTGATCGTCGAAGAAGCCGGCGGAAAAGTTACCGATATGCAGGGACAACCCTATCCGCTTGGAGGACCATCCATCCTCGCTTCCAACGGACTGATTCACGCGGAAATGATCCAGGTGGCCGCCGAGGTCTCGGGGCATACGTTATCGAAACAGTAGGTATATAGTCAGCTAATCTTGTGTCAAGCGCGACTTGGGCCGCACATTCTTGTCCATTGTATTCAGCCACTTACGGACTGTTCGGGTGAGGCGAGCTATTGTCGATCCTGAAAGGAACCGAATTCCACCCGGCGTAATCTAAGCTGTGAATTTATCGGCTGTCGCCCGGGGAATCTGCGTGTCACGTCAGCAGAAACGCCGGCGTAGAGAGTCTTCGTGACGTTTTTTCTTTCGTCTGTTTTTCCGATAACCCGCTGCTTTACGGAACGCTCATTTGGGCCTCACAGAATTCTTATGTCTTCTGCAGTATCTTCTCTTGGCAACGAGTACAAGTCTGCTTGGACCGCCAAGGGCAGTGGTTCACTGCCATTCTTCAAAAAGCCCGTTGCCCGTAGTTATTCGGGGGTGAAACTATGCGCGTTTTGTTTGGACGTGTTGTGCTCATGGCATGTGTGTTGCTCTGCGTTCTGAGTCCGGCAGTTTGTTCAGCTGATGGAACAGGCGATGCCAAAAAAGATAAAGATACCGATTCCGCCGCGAAATCCCCAACGAAAACAAATGCTCCCTCCGCCACTGGCCTGACGGAGCGCGAGCAATGGATGCTCGAACGCATCGAACAGCTCGAAAAGCGCGTCGCCGAACTGGAATCCAAAGAACCAAATGCCACCGCGACAGCCGCACCCAAGAACGCGCCTGGAGCTTCGGGCAATTCCGCCACAGCGGGCACCAGCTCCGTGGCCGCCTCGGCGGCTGCGTCAGGAGTTCCCAGCACGCCCGGCATTACGTCTGTGTCCGCCGATCCGGGCTCTTCTTCCAGCGTCAACGCTAAGCAGGATCAAAACGCGCCCGCCAATGCCGCCGTTGCCGTCAATGCGAAACCGGCAGTCGTCGAGCCCTTTTCCGATTCGGACTGGACCTGGCTCAACGGCAATGCCCGCACCAAAGAGATTTATTGGGATACGAAATTTTTCACTCCGGAAATCCGTTTCGACACGAACTATGTCGCGGACTTCAACCATCCTACCGATCACACCATCGGCGGTTCCAGCGAACTTTTCCGCTCGTACGAAGTACAACTGGAACAATTGGGTGTCGGCGGCGACTTTCACTATGACAATGTCCGCGGCCGCCTGATGACTCAGTTCGGTATGTATTCCGTGACTACGCCGCGCAACGATCCCAGCCCCGGGCACGGGCAGTGGGACTTAGCGGATGCGTATCGCTATGTCTCGGAAGCCTACGGCGGGTATCACTTCGACGTACTGCACGGCATCAACGTCGATGCCGGCATTTTCATGTCCTACATCGGCCTGTTCAGCTACTACAATTTCGACAACTGGGCCTACCAGCCTTCCTACGTCTCTTCGAACACGCCCTGGTTCTTCAACGGCGTTCGCGTGCAAATCTTCCCCACCACGCATTTGAAGATCGAGCCTTGGTTCATCAACGGTTGGCAATCCTACGCTTCGGCCAATCACACTCCCGGCGTCGGTGGTCAGATCAAGTGGACGCCCAAGCCCTGGATCAACATCATCTCGAATAACTATGGCGTCGGCGAAGACGATCTGTTCACTCCGGGTCGCCGCCGCATTCACACCGACAACAGCGTCGAAGTGAAATATTTCGACAAGCCCTATAACACGCTCGATAAGATGGCGTTTTCGCTCACCGGTGACCTTGGTTGCGAATTCGGCGCAGGCGTTAGCTGCTACGGCGACAAACGCGGAGGCCCGAAACAGAGCTTCGCCGGCTGGATGGGCTACAACCGCTTCTGGTTCCACAGGGATTTATTCGCGGTCACTATCGGCGGCGGCCAGATCAATAATCCAGGCCGTTATCTTGTGCTGCTTCCTCCCATCAACGGGGAAACCGCGGTTACCGCGGCCACCAATTCGCCGTACTTCACGGAGAATCCCGGCAATCCTTTCAAAGCTTGGGATTCCTCGATCACATTCGACTACATGCCCAAGCAATACATCACATTCCGCTGGGAATACGATTATCGGCACGCCAACGTGCCTTACTGGAGCGGTCCCGGCGGCATTACGCCGCCCGGCGGAAACAACAACTTCCCGCAATACTTTGTCTGCAGCAGCGGCGCCAGTTCCGGCCAGCTAATTTTATCGGGAGCCGAAACTGCCTGCGGCGGCGGACCCAGCAGTGTCTGGTTCCCCGACCTGCGCAAAGACGAATCCTTCATCGACATGGCCATCATGGTGAAGTTCTAGGAGCCTACCGACCAACCACCACCACGCCGCCCAGGGGCGCAGCACCGCTGCGCCCCACCTTTACCTAAAAGACCCGTCATTCCGAACGGAGTCTGCGGAGTGAGAAATCCCTCCTTCAGTTTCAACCATGCGCACCCTACGCGGGGGCGCCCCTCAAACCGTCGCCCAGTTGGCGCGCTCCAGATACGTCGGCGGCTCATACGTCTTTCCCTTCGCCAACCGACGCTCCTAGCGCCGCGAAGTCCACAGCAACAGCGGCCCCAGCGCCCGCGCGTTCAGCTTAGCGGCAAACACGCACTCTTTCTCCACTTCGCCACGCAGCCCTTTGATCTGCGCGCTCACAGTTTCATTCCACTCGCGGCATTGCCGTTCCATCGCCCACAGCGCCGCGTTATAGCCGAGGCGCAGCTTGCTCATTTCCCGTTCAAAGCGCTCCCGCACTCGCGGGTTCGGATAATCCCGATACCGCTTCCAGCCTTCCAGCATGGTCCTGCACATGCGATACAAGCTCGGGCCATTGCGCTGGAAATCCCGCAAAAACGCCCAATCCAGAAATTTCTGCGAATCTGCCCGCGAAATCGCCGCATGCTCAAAGTTGAACTGGAACTGTCCGTGAATGTCCGCGAGGTCTACACCGTCCAGCAGTCGTCCTTGCTTCTTCGTCTCGAAATAAAGCGGGGTGCCAGGCACCGGCGTGTACAGCATGAATTGGTGAAAGTCCGTTTTATGGCTTCCCGCGCGCTCGATTTCGTCTTCAATGTTTTCCGGCGTGCTTTGCGATTCCAGCCCCATCCAGATCCAGGACACGCCCAGCTCCACCAACTCCTTCATCGAATATCTGCGAATGGCATTCGCCGAAGCGAACACCGCCATGCCCCAACTCTTGCCTGCCGCTTTCATTCGTTCCAGCAGTTCCATGGCCCGTTCGCGATGCAGCAGGAAGTTCTCATCCATCACGAAAAAGGTCTGCACTTTCATGGACCTTTCGAAACCATCCATCAGCTCAAACAACTCGTCGCCAGTCTCGTAAAAATTATAGAAATTTCCTTTGCCGCCAAAAAATGACGAAGTCGTGCAGAAATTGCATCCCATCGGGCAGCCCACCGACGGAATCACCGTGGGCGCCACGGATCCGCATCTCTCCGGGAGGCGTATTCCCAGCGAACGCGTCTGCAGCCCGGAAACAATTTCCGGATGCCGAATCGGCGCGCTGTCGCCCTCTCCTAGATAACGCCGCATCCAGGAGATTCCTTCGCCGCGCACTTAATGGTCGGCGTCCACGATTTTCTCGATCCCCAGAATCGCGGTGACGTGCCCGCCGACGACAATCACCGATTGCGGCGACTGCTCTCGCACGATCCGTCACATTTCGCGCACTTTGCCCACATTCACGATGATCGAAGAAATTCCCACAACATCGTAATTCGTGGAGCAAAGTTTCCGGATGAACCTCTCGCGTGTGGGAAAGTCCATCAGCGTGCTAGGCGCGGTAATGTTTGCCTGGATCATCATGATGCCCCACGAGCGGTGAAACATTCGCAGGGAGAACGCGCCCTGCGCCCGGGTCACCTGGTTGTGATAAAGCTCCATTGGATTGATCGCTCGGCTGCCGAATTCGTCGTCGCGGGCGTAAGGACCAAATACAGACGTCAGCAGCACGCGGGCGCGTGTGCCCATCCGGTGCTTCGGCACCACCTGCGGAATTGTGGGATGGTTCGGCAAACAGGGATATTAGCGCGGGCTTTCTCTAACCTTTGTGACGAGTGAACACTGCTTTGGACAGCTTTGGACGCATCCGCTTGCGACTGCCGCCCGGGCATGGGAAAATACAAAATTGTCGATTGTGCCCGGCATTCCGTCGGGTGCGATAAACAGCTCACGATTGGCGATATCGTCTAGGGGTCTAGGACGCCGCCCTCTCACGGCGGAAACCCGGGTTCGAATCCCGGTATCGCTACCAAAACTCCACGGCTGAAGGCTATTCTAAGGAAACCCGCATTCGGTGACAACACTCAAGTCGAGGCGTTCGTTAAACCGTCGCAGATATCGGTTCGTGTGGATGGCAAATGGCTGGTGGGTGAGCAGGTGTACGCTGCCGCAGACTAGCTGACCGCTCACTGTGTCGCGTCCTCTTTTCTGATCTGCCTCTCATGCACCAGCGCGGTCTCGTCGTGCCCGTAATCCACTTGCAGGTGCAAGCCGTTCGTCTGTTCGAGCACAGCCCGAATCTTTGCTTCCACAATGCGGCCGTCGTTCAGTCGAACGATGATCAGCCGACTTTGTATTCTTTAGCCACGCCTCGGGTATCGTCTTCGCCATCCCTGGCGTGCTTCATCCAGCTGGATTTAATTAGGCATCTGGATAGTACACTAGGACTTCATTGACGTGTATATCGCTCTACGATATATTCATTCTGCGGCACTCGATAAAAGGCCTAGCTGCCTTAGTATTGGAGGTGCCAGACGCCGACTTCCTTCCATATTTCGATGGCAATGGTAGTTTCACTTCGAAACGTCCTCTTCGCGACCGATTTTTCCTCCTGTTCCGAAGCAGCTCTGCCCTACGGAGTTGGAATGTGCCGCCGTTATGAGGCCACCCTCTACACGGTGAGTGTTGTGCCTTCGGAGATTACATACGATGTTCAGCCACCGGACCCTTTCTACCTGAGACATACCGCTGAAAGGAAGATGGCGAAAATTGTGGCTTCCGGCGTGTTCGAGGGGATCAAGCATCACGAGTACATCAAAGAAAGGTTCGACTCCGTTTCAAAGGTGATTTTGGATCTAATTGATAGCCTTCACATTGATCTAATCGTGCTTGGCATGCATGGCCGCGATGGAATCAAGAAGCTCGTACTCGGTTCTGTGGCCGAAGAAATAGTTAACAGCGCGCCTTGTCCTGTGCTGACTGTCGGGCCGCAGGTTGCCCCGAAAATGATTTCGGAATTAAAGCTGAAGAAGATTCTGTGCGCCACAGACTTGCGGCCCGGCTCGGCGAGAGTGCTTTCCTATGCGCAGGCGTTGGCAAAGGACGAGAATTCCCACCTGACATTGGTTCATGTTCTCAACATTCCCGCCGATGCTCCGCCGGAACATCGAGAGGCGCAGAAGAACATTGCAATGGATCAGCTTTTGCAACTACTTCTTCTCGAAACCGGCCCTTCTGTGGAAGCGGAGCCCCTCGTGGAGATCGGCGCGCCACAGGAACGCATCCCCAAGGTTGCGGAAGACCGGCATGCCGACTTGATTGTGATGGGACCGCACCACACATTCCACCCGCGCATATCCGCCCATCTGCCGTGGGCCATGCTTCATCACGTGCTTAGTCGTGCTCGATGCCCCGTTTTAAGAGTGTAGGACTCATCTCAACGAACACTCCTACAAAGCGAGAATCGAGTATTCCTCCATCTTACGCTTGCAACCGGGTCCCTTCGCCCAGGTAAAACGAACCATGGCAACGGAAATTGCGAACGAAGTCAAAACACAGTGGTGGAGGAAGCCGCTAGCCCTTTCCTTTCCACGTATTCGCGAACGCGAGGAGCAAGTTTTCCTGGTGCTGACGCTTGTTATTGGCATGCTGACGGGCCTCTCCGTCGTCGCGTTCATCGTGCTGACGGAGCATTTGGGAATGCGACTTTATCCTGTCGGAAGCGCGATTTGGCGGCGGATCCTGATTCCGGTAGTGGGCTCTCTCGCCATGGGATACCTGATTTACCGATATTTCCCGGATGCCCGGGGTAGCGGCGTTCCCCAAACCAAAGCCGCCCTGTTTGCGAGGGGAGGCCGGATCACCCTCAGTACGATCCTGGGAAAGTTCTTTTGTACGGCGGCGACGCTGGCGTGCGGCATCCCCTTGGGACGTGAAGGCCCGTCGGTGCAAGTGGGCGGTGGCATTGCTTCCGTTCTAGGCCGGTACCTTGGACTGAGCTCGGAACGAGTGAAGGCGCTCATTCCGGTCGGAGCTTCCGCGGCGATCGCGGCGGCATTCAACACGCCGATGGCGGCGGTTATGTTCTCTCTCGAAGAGATTACAGGTGATCTGCACGCACCAATTCTTGGTTCGGTGGTATTGGCCGCCGCGACGTCATGGTTCGTTCTGCGGCTGCTCCTGGGGAACCATCCTTTGTTTCACGTGCCGCAATATCAGCTGGCGAATCCGTTGGAATTCGGGATCTATGCGATTTTGGGGGTTGTGGGCGGGTTGGTTTCCGTTGCGTTCACAAAACTTCTTTTGAGAACACGTGAATGGTTCTTGGGCCTTCCGAAGAAAACCGTATGGTTTCAGCCCGTTGCCGGCGGGCTGCTGGTTGGTGTGATAGCCCTGTTTGTGCCGCAAGTTTTGGGAGTGGGCTATGGATATGTGGGGGAAGCGCTGAACGGAAGAATTGCCCTCGGAACCATGTCTCTCTTGGTGGTCTTGAAGCTCATCGCGGTTACGACGAGCTATGGATCTGGTAATGCGGGCGGCATTTTCGGCCCGAGCCTTTTTATCGGAGCCATGCTGGGAGGCACGGTTGGCGGCATCGCGCACAATATGTTGCCTGGATATACGGCCTCGGCGGGAGCATACGCTTTGGTCGGCATGGGTACGCTGTTTGCCGGGATTGTGCGTGCGCCGATGACCTCGGTTCTAATGATCTTCGAAACGACGCAAGACTATGCCGTCATAGTTCCGCTCATGATTTCGAATCTGATTAGTTTCTTCATTTCCTCACGTTTGCAACCGGAGCCGATCTATGATGCGCTTGCCTATCAAGATGGAATCCACTTGCCCAGCGCGGCAACGCGTCAGCAGCGAGGGGGGCGTCAAGTCGCATATCTCATGCAACCTCCGAAGGAAACATTGCCGGCCGAAATCAGTGTCGGCGACGCGTTGCAAATGACGTTCAACAGTAACTTCCGTTGCTGGCCGGTGTGCGACAAGACTGGCGTGATTGGAGTGTTGAATAAAGAAGGGTTGCAGCGAGCCGCCGAGCAGTATGGAAAGGAAAAACAACTTGGCGAACTGGTGGATGCGCGGATGTTCCCTCATCTTCACGCCGACCAGTCGCTTCACTTGGCGCTGGAACGCATGGGCGGAGCCGGACTGGATCTCTTGCCGGTAGTCAGCCGCGCTGATGTGCACAAGTTGGAGGGAATAGTGTTGCGGCGCGATGTTTTGGTTTCCTACGGCATTGGCGCCAGCGATCAAGGCTGATACCGTTCAGAAGTTTCGTCCAGCGTGGTACGTTCTCACCTTAGCGGAGTATGGCCTGCTAGTTCGCCCTCGTCATCATTTCGTGCCGCCCTTCCGCCTGAGAATACTTCGGATTCTTAATTTTTAGCCAGCCGATGTTATTGCTTTTGTAGATGCCGTGTCTGCGCTTCGCAACAATCCCTTCCAGATCGTTGTTGCAAATTTCTTCAAACAGCAGCTTACCTTCCCGTTCGACGTGTTGAGCGTAAATGATTCGTTCCGGCTTGTTTCTTTCGATCAATTCCCGCAGGCGTTCCTTCCGTTCGATAAGTAGGAAATTCCGCAAATCTTCACGATTAAGCCATAGCAGATCGAAGGCGTAGAACACTGGCGTACCTTGTCGGGAGAAAAGCTGATTGAACTGGCTGATACCATTTCCATCGATGCAGATAATCTCGCCATCTAATATTGCGTTTTGAACCCGGAGCTTGCCCAGTGATGTTTTCAGAGATTCGAACGATTTGAACAGATTGCTATTGCGGCTGATGAGTCGGCACTTTCCCTCTTCGACGTAAGCTAGCGCACGGAAGCCGTCGTGTTTCAATTCGAAGATGTATTCGGGGTCGTTGAAGGGCTTGGCGATGCGGAGGCGCATGGGATGGATTCGAGGCAGCATCAGTGTGGGTATCAATCGTGTCATCGCACGTCTGGATCGGGTCGAATACCAAAGTCCGCGATCTTGCCGTCAGTTCCTAGACCAAAAGTGACAATTCGTGACTCATTGTTTTTGATAATTCGATAACTTGACACTGTAACGCCGTTCGTTTCGGTGCGAGAAACCAAGGTCTGCGACTCCGAAGGCCAGATGAGCCTAACAGTTTGGGCGAAAAATCTTGTGGCATCTGGCGTCAGTATTGCCGCACGAGCCGGAGTCATCTGGTCCCTTACGTCTTTTCCGGCAACAATCTTATCTAGAAGTGCACCTAGCCGGACGGCCAGTTCGGGCTGTTTGTCTACAATCGCACTCAACTTTGGTGGTGCCAGTGCCGGGTCAACTAGCCCTGCGACTACATGCGCGAACTGGTTCGGCAGGGCAGAATCAAGATTCGTGAGCACGACCACGGTAATTCCATCATCCACATATCGAGAGATATGGCATCTAAAACCTTGCCACGAGCCACCGTGTTCTATTACCTTATGCCCGCTTATGCTGTTAATTCTCCAGGCGAAGCCATAGTTCGCCAAATTTGGCTTGCCGTCATTGAGCAGAAATACCGTCCACATTTGATCCATGCTGGATTGCTTCAGCAGCTTCGTTTCATAAAGGGCTGCGTCCCATTTAGCCAGATCCAGTACGTTAAAATAAAGCGCGCCATCCGCCGTCGAGTTAAATGTAGGGGAAACCCAGGATTGGTTCTGAAGTTTATCGCCGTTCAATTCATAGCCGGACGCGCGGTTTGGAATGATGTCTGCCTCGCTGATCAATCGCGTTGATTTCATCCCTAGAGGAGTGAATATCCGTTGCTGCAGATAATCGGCATAAAAACTTCCGGTCACCTTGTGGATCATCACTCCTAGAAGCAGGTAGTTGGTATTGCGATAGTCCCATTTGTCGCCCGGCTTGAATTCAATCGGAAGTGATTCAACCTTCTCCACGAGTTCGTCTTCAGTGAAGTCCAGCCGTGTGTAGAAAGGCCCCTTCGGTCCCGTGCGCTCATCGCTTTCGTACTCGGCCAGCCCTGATGTATGTGACAATAGATTTTTCACGCGGATCGCTTGCCAACTCTTGGGCGCGTTTGGGAAGTACTTCACAATGCTATCGTCCAGCGCGATTTTCCCTCCTTCCACAAGCATCATAATGGCCGCAGAAACAAACTGTTTGCCCACAGAACCAGACTGAAAGATCGTCTCCGGCTTCACCGCGACATCCAGTTCCACGTTGGCCAGCCCGTAACCCTTCGCGACCAGAATCTGTCCACGGCTATATACGCCAATGGCAACGCCGGGAATGTACTCCCGCTCCATTTCGGCGGTCACATAGTGATCGATACTGGCTATTTGATCTGGTGTTAGGTCACGAGTCGGCAGACCCAACGTGTTCACACACGCAATAGCACATACGCAGGAAATCACTAAGACACGGCGTCCAACGGTGTTAATCATGTGTATATCCTTCAACGCTGTTGGGAGAATTCATTGCGCAGTATAGCCGACCGTCTTGGGAAATAATCCGCCTGATAACGCGCTTCCCGGGATAAGGCAATGGCACGGACTCAGGCGCATTGGGTGGATGCGGGGGAGCACGGCTGATTCTAGCATCCGTCGTCGCATGAGCCTGAGAAACGGTACTAGCCACTAACTTTCCGACTACGAGGGCTGATTGGGACCTATTTGAATTTGGCGTAGTTTTCTCGTGGTAGTCCGCAGTAGACGCAGTTTTTTGGCAACCACGGCCTGCCCCAGAATCCACGAAAAGCACATCCACAGCGCGGGCAGGGCCAGCGAAGCCACTTCAATTGCTTCACGCCCATGAAGCTGACCGAAGCGAGAACTGCCACCATGCCCGATGCAAAAACTCCAATCCGTACTGTTCTCGGCACGTAGTCACCAAAAGCGGCGCTCAACATCAAAATTAGCGACGAAGCGACGAACCAGCTCCAGGACCGCATGTAGTCTCTACGCAAGCGCCAATATTCTTGCCATGATGATTGATAGACAGCAGCATCTTGGTTTGGCTTCGGTGGGATCTCAGCTTCAACGTCTTCTTTTAGCGCGAAAAACAGAGCAATTCCAGCAGGCAATATCGCGATGAACCACGGCACACCGATTTGAATGATTGCGCCACAAATTCCGCCAATTCCAACGATGACCGCTAAGACTTTCATTAGCCAGACCGTGCGCTTCGGAAACGGAATGCTGCGCATCGTGATGACTTGCAAACAATGTCTGGTGCGCACTGCCATCCAAATCCACGGTGGAAGAACGATGAGAGGACCAATGACGCGCAGCAAGCCTTCGTCTAGCGGACCATTTTGAAAATTCACGGCAGTGGCGTTCCCACAACTATTCTAACTTTTACGGGCTTGGAGGGAGGGTTCTCTGTTGGATACGCATTCCATGCGACAAATAGCTGCGTTCAGTCTCTGATTAACGCCGTAATCGTCAGTGGTGCGTATTAGCCGCGACTAGGCCTATTCCGCCTGATGCACATCTGCAAAATCGGGTTCTGCTCGTAGAATTTCCTCAATCAAAACAAGCATCCCATCATCCGCACTAATTTTGCCTTTGTTGCCGAGCCACTGCCCGACGGAGCGATTTTTCTTTACGATAATTCGCCATTCCCCAAAATCTTTTTGGTTCCCGTCGGTCCCAATGGGAATGCCGTTCATTCCTAAGAAGTAGGATTCTTTTTTGCGTCTAACTCTGAGATACCAGCCCCAGTCCTCTTGTCCAAGCTCAGACACGTCGCTCCCCCTGTCGATAAGCTTGTCCCTCAACCAAGCCGCTAAGTCTTCGCCGAAGCAATCAGGATTTATGAAGTGTTCTTTAGTAATCGAGACGTTGAAGCGTATCGTACGAAACAGAATGTGTCGGGCGTTCATAGAGTGTCGAATTTATTCTACGATAGAACCGACAGTTCTGACGGTAGGCCCTGGTTAACGTCATCGCAGAAGTGGGTATGGGACGGACTCAGGCGTCATGGGCTGGATGCGGGGGAGCACGGCGGCATTCTAACATCCGTCGTCGCGTGATGGGCCAACGGGTACTAGCCTCCGCTCCGCCGCGATCCGCTTCCAGCCGAGCAGAAACGGAGTATTGCTCACCATTCGCGGATCAAAAATTGACCCCTGAGTGGTTAAGTTTTTACCGATGGTTAAATTTCAACCCCCCACTGAGCTTATCGGCAAGTAGGACGCGCGCGGTAAGCGTCTTATAACGAAGGTTCCGGTTCGCAAGCGTTTCGCTTTCAGAGTGTAGTCAAAGACTACGGCACTTGCGGTGCGACTTCTGCACTAGCTGGTCAGTCTGATCGCGCAGGGATTGGTACGTCTCCAAAAACGTCAGGCCCATCCTTCTGGCCAGATTCCGGCCCCTCCGTGCCAACCTGTTCCCAGAGTTCTACCGGTCGTTAGCGTGGACTTTCACTCTCCTCTCGGTCCTCGCCATCCGACAACGGTCTGGCAAATCATTCCATCGGCAGTTACCGATGTGCTCAAAAGATTCTCGAGAAGCCAGGCTGCTGCATGCACGAATACCTCCACGTTTCAGGTTGTTATCGAACGCGCACACGATCAGGAAATGGTCGCGGGACGGTACGCCTGGTCATTTAATTGCTCGGAATTGCTCAGAACGGGAATAAAAGAGCAGTGACTTCAGTTCCTACCAATAGAACATGCTGTTTGACGCTCGTGTTTAAGTGCTTCCGATCGTGAAGCCACAACACGGCGGTCTTAATAGCTAAACGTTGCTCCATTTGCTCGACTCAAGCATGGAATGCGTCAAGGAAGTTCACGCCATGAAGAAAACAAATAGAAAAGATGTGTTGCAAGCCCCTGCAAACGTTGGGAGGGTGACCATTGTTGGGTCACGCCAAACTGACTTTCCAGGGCGAAATCCGCAGCCTGCAGATTTTAATTCCGCGACCGTCGGCAGTATTCAGGGGAAGGCGCCGACGCCGGCTACACCCATCGAAAGTAAACGCCTGAGCGAGACCGAGATTATCCGGCGCGCCCAGGATGGCGACGAAGCGATGTTTGAATACCTGTACGGGTTACATAGCAGACGTGTGTACGCGGTTTGCCTACGTTTATTGAAAGACCCGAGCGAAGCAGAAGATTTGACTCAGGAATCCTTTTTGCTCCTGTTTCGCAAGATCAGCACGTTTCGTGGTGAATCGGCCTTCTCGACATGGCTCCACAGACTGACTATCAATCGCGTACTGATGCACTTGCGTAAGAAGTCGCTACAGGTGGTGTCGATCGAAGCGGTCCCTGATCCGCACGATGAAACCGGCTCGCTCAGTATCGATATTGGGAGGCCTGACTTGTTGATGGAGGGAACGCTCGACCGGGTAAATCTCGAACGCTGCATCGCACAGTTGCCCGTGGGCTGTCGCACAATATTTGTCTTGCATGACGTTCAGGGACACGAACACCGAGAGATCGCCACGATATTGGGACGCTCGATAGGCGCCTCGAAGTCTCAGTTGCACAAGGCCCGTAGGCGGCTACGTGAATTGCTTCACGAAATCCAGCGAAGCAAAGCGGGCGACGCGCGCGTTGCAGCAGCTTAAGCGTGCTTCTCGATCCATCGAATGGCTATTGGTCGAAAGTGATTACGCCAAAGGTCCCACTGCCGTAGTTGTTGTTGCCGGCGGTGAAGAAGAGTTGATTGGGATTGCCATTGGCGCCGGCCATCCCGCCTTGGCCGAATTGAATGGCCCAAATGTCGTCGACCTCGATGACTTTGCCGCTGGTGTCGCGAAGTGAGCCGAGGAAAGCGCCGCTGTTGGGATCGAAAGCGTCGATGCGGCCGCGAGGAATATTGTTGGAAATGAGAAGCGCATTACTCATGGGCCCGAAGTTGTCTGGCGCGAAAGCGACGCCCCACGGCGAATGAAGCGGACCGTTGACAGAAATGTGTGACTTCAAAACGCCCGCGGTAGAGAAGGCGGCGACAAAACCGTTCTGAGCTTTATCGAGGGCTGTGTAGGTGACCCAAATCGCTTGCGTGCCGTCAGCGGCGGTGATCGCTTGAATGCCGTACGGAGCGTATTTGGGAGGAATCTTGGGATCCACAAAAGTGTCAGGACCCAGATCCACGGGCTGGAAATTGGAATCGAACACGTCGACGCGGCGATTCTGTCCATCATCCGCGGCGTACAGCAGTGGTTGTCCGTTATTCATGGCGAAGGCTAAGCCCGTGAAGGTGGCGCCGGCGGGTCCGGTGGCCGCAAGCGTGGCGCTGCTGGCGCCGGTTGCGCTAATGCCACCGACGGCGGGATTCCATCCGCTGATGGTGCCATCCAGGGTAGCGAAGATGAAGATGGAGTTTGCGGAAACCTCTTTTCCGGTCTCCGGATTGACGCCGGAGACGACGAAAGCACTGACTCCGGTCGGTGTTTGCGGCGCGACGACTCCGGTTGGCGTACCCGGGCCGGACACGGATGGAATGCTGACCACTAGACCTACAGGAGTGGCCGAGACTCCACTTTTGTTGCTTATGGAATAGAGCGTGGAGACTCCTTTGGCGTTGTCACTGACCCAGAAAGGGCTGGTGGTTGTGGAAACCAGACCCCAGGCATTGACGAGATTTGAATCTGCGACGGTGCCGCCTACGCCGGAATCGGTGACGAGATCGGTGCGGGTGTACTGCGCGAAGGCCAACGAGGGCAACGCGTTGAATGCAAGGACTGCCAGAGCTTTAAGTGCCAGTCTCATTTGTGTTTCTTTCCTCCATAGAATTCCGTGACGAACTGGTTTCTTTCTTTGATGCGACGAACTGCAACGACCCGATGAGAATAATGGTGCGGGCGCGGCGGGAGTGTCACCGCAAGGTCAAGTTCGTGTCACTTCTCTCGTCGAAACCGGCAACCACGTTTTCCCGTTAAAGATAGCCGTCGATAAATATGTCTGAGCGGAATTCTTCTTGGGTTTCCACGGGGGGGGCCGATTCTACAGGCATTCTTGACCGGTTCCAGAACATGAAGCCAATCCCAACAAGATTTCACAATTGAGTTAGTGCAGCAGAACCAGGAATCCGAAACCATGTGCAGTTGCTGATGGCAGTGAAACAGTGTGAGGCCTGGATTGTTCGCCAGAAAATCGACTTCAACCTTCGTCTCCGTGCGGCACTTGCTCGATGACATCTCCCGTAACAGGGGCATTCTCACCAGAGAGATTTATGGGAATAATTCCATATCGGTTCAAGAATCTGCAGGAGATGTAGGAGCAGTGCAGTTCCTTTTTTGATTTCACCTTCCCATCTCGCGAACTCTCCATTACAGCGCAGACAGCTAACTAACGGCGCGGGAATCGAAGGTGGAACCATCGATCGAGACGAGTACAAGAAAACTATTTGTCACTACCGGAGTGCTTTGGCCGACTTGCACGAGGAGGAGATGGATGTGATTGAGCAAGGCAACAAGTGGCGTACCGGTTCAGGACAACATTTAAACGGGACGGTGCTCTTGTGGTGTTAGAGGGTGCCAATATCCTTCGTGTCGGAGAAGGGAGAATCGTAGAGGATTGGGTTTACTTTGATGGGACCGGATTAAAACATAAATTAACCAGAGCGCAGTCGGCGTAAGGTTTGAGTGGATCGGACTTAAGAAGGGGCCGGGACGAGGGCGCGGTTCCTTCCCACCAACTTCCCCGTCCCGAACTACCATTCGTTGTTTAATTTTAAATCTTCGACAATGGCGAATCGTTGTTCTAGAGCAATCAAAGTCATTGCCCTGGAGCAACGACGGAGAATGGTCTGCGTCTGACGAAAGTGCCGTTCGACGATCCTAAATTGGCGAAGAAAGACAAACAGGAGCGCGAATTTGCTGTGGGCGCAAAGCTTCGCGTCAAGCTGCATGACGGCAGGATCGTCGACATCACAGTCCGCGCCATTATGGATGATGGAGAGAAATTGCAAATCGATTTCGGGCACAAGGAGACGGCGCTGGCGAAGGTGAGCCAGGTTGTCGATTAGTCCGAGGCTATAGCGTAAACCTTATCGCCCGCAATCCACTCACTGTTGACCCTAATTCCCGCTTCCGTATGTTCAGATGGACGGACGAACGCTTCGACCTGAAACTCATCGTTCTCACCGAAGACTCCCACCAGTGTGGCTTCGCCTTCGCTCGCGTAAAGGTCGTTGGTGGTGTCGAGCAACTCGTCGTCCACATATAGTCGTGCGCCACCAGCCTCAGTCTTCATGATACGAATCTCGTGCTGGCTGTGGACGACGTTCGACTCTTCACTCATTCGCTGCCTCCAAATCGGAGGCTAGCACGACGCACCGACGTGGTTAACGGTGAGATTTTCGAGGCTGTGGATAACCAGGTTTGAGTTATGTGGGGGCTAGGCACTTGAATGACAACGCCCAGCCCCGAATTGCGATTCTTTTAGTTGTTTGCCCCAAGCACCGTGATTCCTTGGGACCGCACAGGCACTGTGCCGCCGATGGGAAGCACAGCGGGTGCAAATGGTTCGCTCAACGTTCCATCGGCGCCGACCTTGAGGGCATGGAATCCACTGGCCTCAGGGGTGGCGGTTGCACTGGATTGTTCGCTTGTAACGTAAAGCCACTGATCCGTTTGATCAATGACGGTCGAAAATACCGCCCCCGTGTTGGAGGCCATTGCGAAGTGCTGGATTTCTGCCGGGTCGAACGGATCGGTCAAGTCATAAACCTCGACTGAATTATCGCCCGTGTTGGTGGCATAGAGCCGAGTGCCGGTATGATTCACCGTCGCCCAGCACGGAGCGGCGCCCGAATCCGGAACTGTTCGCAAGAAAGATAGTTCGCCTTTTTCGTCAAAGCGATAAACGGCCACTTCACTGATGGGAGTAATGTCTACGTAAAGGATTGGCAGAAATGGGTGGGTCCGTAGGCCGAGGGGCTGATGCCCGCCGGTTTGGTCGACGAAGACCGAGTCCGGCAGCGCCTGCGGCAGATTCTGACGTAACTGGCCACGGTGGTTGATACTGAAAGACTGTAGCAGTCCTCCCAGGAAATCAGCTCCGAACACCAAAGGACGTTGTGGAGCGGCCAGCGCCTGCGAAGGAGAACTACCATAAGCGACGGAAACCGTTGAGTTCCCAATGGGGGTTAACTGCCCGTCCGCTGATACTTCAAACGTAGTGTAGTTTGGCTGAACCAAATTGGAATTCTGCGCAGGATCTTGGTCCTTGTTGACGACTGTCAGTATGTTACCGGTGAGGCCCAAGCTTACGGGATCGCTTCCGCCCGATGGAAACGGTGAGCCGTTTACCGGCTCAAGGCCGTTCGCAGTGATGTGGAATACCGCAATCGTGTTGGACCCAGAATTGACTGCGAAAAGCAGAGTTCCCTCGGGGTCTACAATCAGATTCTGATCGGAATCGAATGGACCCAATGCAAATGTACCGTCAAAGACGCCAATTCCGCCTGCCGGCGTGGTGGCGACAAGCGTCGGCGTCCCTGTTCCGTTATTCAAAAACGTAAGAATGGAATTGCCAGCTGTACTGTTGGTTTCTACCCAAATCAAGTCCGATACGCCTGCACCCCAGGCAGGCGCCTGAATAACGCCCCCCAAGAGCCCGGAAGCCAAGATAAGAAAAAATGCGACTCTAGCGATAACTGATGTCATCCCTTTCCCCTTTCTCAAATTGAGTTGTATTTGTTGCCAGCCGAAAAGCGGCTCCCTTCGGCGTGGCGGAATTCCGCGTCAACATTCGCCCAACTTCCAGACGAAAAATGATCCCGCGCCTTCCTGTTTGGCCAGGAAAGCGGGGACCATTCTCGAAGCAAGCGAAGCAGTATCTAATCACAACTCGCGTTTGGCCGCGTCCGCGTCTTCCGCCAGTTGGTTCACTACTTTGAAGAACTCCTTTGACTGCCCAACAAATAGCCCATCGGCTGTGAACGATGCAATGGTCGCCACTGCGCCGCCAAATCTGTCATCGAGCGGTCGAATTATCGAAACGCGCGGCAAATCCGCGTTAATGAATTCGCAGGGGACGGGAAAAATCAAGCTGGGCTGAATCGCCACATTGTTGGGATTGCTGGCGCTGGGCGGTTCGTTGGGGTTGATGGGCAGAAAGAAATTAGGAAAGGTAAAACCGGTTGCTGGGTCGGTCACCGGCGCGACGGGCTGTTGAACGGCATTGCCGGCAAAATCAACCCACTCGAGGAAGTGCGCGATCTCGTCTCCGCCAATACCCTGGGTGATTTTCAACACTTCCAGGCTGCTGGCTTTGCGGCCAAGCGCCGGATAGAGGCTGGAGCCACCTTGTTCGATGTATCCGAAGTGGAAGGCCGCGATGTTGGCGATTACCTGGATGTGATTGGGGTC
This sequence comes from Candidatus Acidiferrales bacterium, assembly GCA_963795535.1. Classification (GTDB taxonomy): domain Bacteria; phylum Acidobacteriota; class Terriglobia; order Acidiferrales; family UBA7541; genus Acidiferrum. The sequence continues at coordinate 6,326 of CAWCIG010000013.1, read as the reverse complement.
GTTGAAGTCGGCATTGGTGATGGGGATGGCGGTGTGGTTGGTGATGGTCAGTGCTTGCGGAAAAGTCGCTCCAAAGTCTGGGTTCTTGGAGCTGCGATAGCGTGTGAACCAGCTAGTGTCGACGTTAAGGTGCATGAGGTTGGTGAGGCGGCCGATGCCTGTCGATCCCGTCGCCGTGCTCCCTGGGAGTTTACGGAACTCGTCGAAGTTGACGGACTCCGCGCCCTTGGATAGCAAGTAGGCATTCAAGAAGGCCGCGTGGCTTACTTCATCCAGGGTGTTGCTGGTGATGTATTGCGGGCCATCGCCGTCGAGTTGCAGGAAAGCATTCTGATAACTGTTGCTCGGATTGGTCTGGAGTGTTTCCAGAGGTAGGTCGCCGGGGGTGAAACCGCCCAGCTCCGCATATTGAGTCCAAAGGTCCGCCTCGATGAGCTCGGCTGCGAGCGCAAACCTTAGAATGGCAGCGTCGCCTGGCGTGAGCCGGTCGCCGTCGTCATGGTCAAATGCGCGTGCGTCACTTCTCATCAAGCCAGCGCCGATCGCAACTGCCCCTCCTGCCAAGGCGCCCCTTTTTAAGAATGAGCGTCGATTGCTCTGAATCTCAGCTTCGGATTGCTTCATTTGTGCCTCCTTTTTGGGAAATGCAACCTGCTCGGCGCGACCTGGGCACCGGGACCGCGCGCTACAGGCTGAACGGATCCGAACGCGCGGTCTCTTGGCATTGGTTGCTATGTCCGCTAAACTAAGACCGCCCCTCGCTTCGTTTTATTCCACAATTTCCAATTTGAACTCCACCAAGCGAACCTTTGGACGTCATCGTCATCTGTACCTACGCTGATTGGGCGGAGCACGAACGCAGTCGTGCCCTCTGTATGAAAATCCTGGCTCAGGGAGATCGAGGTTTAGAATGGAGACTATTATGAGGTGACCTTGAGGCCCTCAAACATCTTGACGATGTTCTGCAGAAGAAACGCCCTGTCTGTTCCGACTGGTTACGGAGACTCGGCAGGGCGCTGTGCGATCAAGTTTGTACTGATCAATACTGCGAAGTTCAATAACACAGAGCATTCATCGCTCGCTTCGCTCGGCGCAATCGCCTGTCGCAGACCGATGTCGTCATGGGCGCGGGGCGATTCGAAGAGAAATCAGACAGAAACCACATTTTGCATCCTTAGACGGTACAGGTGGAATGTGGTGGTGGTGGTCAGTCCTCTCGCGAAAAAAGATTTCAGTATATATATTATTATTATCAATCGCTTACGGGTGCCTCCCCGTAGTAGTGACCCACTTTGCCACCACGCCCACCGCCACCCACTTTACCCACTTACCGTGTAGGAACGTGGGGTAGAAATGTGGTCACAGGCGGGCGCAGAGGCTGTCGCAGCGACGAATCCGGTTTTGATGTCCATAGAGACAAATACCACTTTGCGTAAAACAAAGTGGTACAGTGAGATAAGTGGTGAAGTGGTGGGAAACTACATTACTTCGTCAACGTCAATGGTGCTGCTTAGGGTTGGGTTCTCGAGAGACTCGCGATAAGCCTTCTGGTCGGCAATCGCCTTCTCGTCCTCGGCGCTGATTGGGGTCTCGCAGCCGGGAATCCTCCAATACCACTTGTCGCCCTGATTGTTGGCTTGGACGCCGACGTCGTAATACGCCTTCTTGAACGTGCGGTCGTCAATACCCTCGGCGTCGCGATTCTTATACATCTCTGTGGCGGCGACCGGGCCGTTCTTAAGCGCGTCCTTGATAATCACGGTCGCGATCATCAGCTTCGGATTGTTGCCGCCGCTCTTGGCCGACTCGCGCTCCTTGTTCAGCACTTGGTCGGCGTCCATATCCGTCTCCTCCTGCCAAGACGTGTAGGCCGCGTTGGTGTTCTCGCCGTTGCCCAGGGGGATATCCTTGCCGTCAATCTTGTACTTCATGCCGCTGCGCTTCTTGGACAAGTTGCCCTTGACCAGCGTCATGTAACAGAGGTTCTTGTCCTCGCTGTCGCGGCTGAATCCCCATACGGCGCGGGAGACACCGACAACAGCGGAACCGCCCAACACTTTGCCCAGCGCGTCGGTATCGCCGCGCTTGTTCTGGTGGATAATCCCGACCAGAGCGGTCTTAGACTGCTCTAGAGCTGCTTGGACAGACTCCAGAACCGGACGAATCTCCTTGTCCTTATTGGGGTCAACGTCGCCAAAGAATCCGGAAATCGGGTCCAGCGCGATAAGTGCCACGTCTGGGTGATCGCGTAGCATACGGCGGATCAGCTGCGCGCCCTCTTTCAGTTGGAGCATGCGATGACTGTTCTTCTTGCCCTCTACGGTGACGCGCTTGACAATGTGGATGCGGCTTAAGTCGGCATCGCACGCCACCAGGCGCGGGACCAGCGTCGTACCCAAGTCGTCCTCGGTAGCGGCCAACACCACGTCGCGGAGACCGCTGGGATTCTTAGCGTCCGGACAATCCTTGCCCGTAGTGACGCGGGCAACTAGGTCTAATATGGCCAACGACTTACCGCAAGAAGGTTTGCCCGTGTACGGGCAAATCTTACCCGCAGGAATACGGTCGGGCCAGACCCACTCGAGCTTCTCCATCTGGATAGTATTGGCTCGCTGCGTGACGAGCGTGTAGATGTTTTCTTTGAGCTTAATCAGGATCAGGTCCACTGACCCATGGCAGAACTCAGCATACTTTTCGGCGCGCAGGAACTGGCGATGCATCTCTCGACACTTCGGCTGGCGTCAAGTCGGCGACCGGAAACCTGTCTGACTACAAGCGGCGGATGGCGCTCGCGATCCGAATCATCGTGATGGGTGCCAACGGGGAGGAAATATGAAGATAGCGGTTGTTGGAGCAACGGGTGCGACGGGACGCAGACTGGTAAAGCATGCACTTGCACAAGGACACTTCGTTAAGGCCGTTGCTCGCTATCCGGAGCGACTGTCATCTGCCGACCGGCTGTCCTTAGTCCGAGGAGATGTCCTTTCCCCAGGGGGCCTGACAGGTGCTCTTGACGGCGTGGAGGCCGTCATTAGCTGCATCGGACCAGAAAAGAACCTCTCGCCAGGAACGCTCATGTCAGTCGGTGTCGCCAGCATTCTCACCGAATGCAAACGTGCGAACGTCCGACGATTCGTATTGCAAAGTGGTATCGGCTTGAGCGATGGACGCGAGCTCTCCTGTCCCAACCGCTTTGTCGTCCGCGTATCGGGCCGGATATTCACTGCTGCAGTTACTGACAAGGCGGTCGCCGAGCGGATGACGCAGAAAATAGACATGGAATGGGTCATCGTTCGCCCGGTCGTATTGGTAGATAAGCCGGCGAAGGGACGCTATACGGCAGGTCCGTCAGCACGAGTCGCGCCACTCGTTCCGCTTTCGTTTGACGATTGCGCCGACTGCCTGCTTCGTGCAGCGACAGATGAACCAAACTGGATCGGAAAAATTGTGAACGTGGGTTCCTGACACCGGAATGAGTCTCATGATTCCAGGAGAACACCTTTCCCCGCCAATGCGCAATTACTTATGACGCAGCGTTTAGCTGTTTTATTGGCCCGCCCGGTAGTTTTAAGTACCGATGGCGGACGCAATCCAACTTCTGCTCGAATGGCACGGCCTAATGACCGTGGCCCAGGCTGCGACTTTCCTGAAGGTGCATAAGCCACACCTGCGCAAGTTGCTTGGCGACGGCCGGATCAGGGGCTTTCGTGTTGGTGGCGAGTGGCGTATCAACCCCAGCGACTTGCTAGTCTATCTTGACGAAAGAACTAACCGCTGACCGGCGGTGCGGAAATTCTACAGTTTACTTTCAGTTTGGGAACGGTTACGGTACGGCTAGCGGCTACGGTTACATCCAATCGATGGGATGCGAGTTGAAAACCTTCAGCGCTAATCAGCCGGCAAGTGATGCGGAGGCTGCCATCGCACGGGCGGATGTCACCCACAAGATGTCGATGGGAATGAGCGGAATTGAATGACCCAGAGGCTGGAGCAACAACCTTGCACCCTTTAGTCTCCTCCAGGAGACGCAACAACTCTGCTGTGACATCCTGCTCCCGCTTCCCCCTTGCGGAGGACTTCCCAGCTTGAGCCTCTTGCCGTTCCGGCTTAAGCCTACGGCCCGCTCTTCGTGAGCCCAGAATCGTTCGCGAAGAAGCCTTTTCAGGATCTTCCCCGAACCGCTTTGCGGCAGTTCAGTATCTGAAAACTCGACGCGGCGGGGGATCTTGTAATTCGCTAGGAATTGCCTGCAGTGGGTGGTGAGGTCATTTGTGCTCAGAGCCATTCCAGGCTTCAGTACGACGCAAGCCATCACGAGTTCACCCCATTGAGGATCAGGTATCCCAAAGACCGCCACAACGGCGGCGATCACACGCTTATTCCCGGCCTAAAATTGCCGCCGAGTTTGTTATCCACAGGTCCCAAAATCTCGCCGTTAACTAGCCAACCACGCCATGCTAGCCTCGGATTTTGGAGGTCCCATGCCAGCGAACGAACTGACCGTTTCCTACGCCGAGCACGAGATTCGTGTCGTGAAGACACCGACAGATGGCGCACGCCTTTATATTGACGGGAAGTTGATCGACGTTACCAACGATCCTTTCGAGAGCGAAGACGAGCCTATGCTCGTGGGAATGTTCGGTGACAACACTCAAATCGAAGCCTTCGTTAATCCACCCCAGATATCGGTTCGTGTGGATGGCAAATGGCTGGTGGGTGAGCAGGCGTACGCCGTAGCTTCGGACTAATGTGGCACATGGACTCCTCCGCCTGCGGTGGAAGTGCAGTAAATCCAGACACGGGTGACGCTCCATCGCTATCAGCTTAATTACTCTTGCGTTCGTTTTTGGAGGGGCGATGCTCGGGATCGCCCTTCGTGCCGTATTGCCGCAGGATGAATTGAGTTCTGATTCGAGAGATGTTGTGAAGTTAGGGATGGGACTGGTCGCAACCATGGCCGCCATTCTTCTTGGCCTACTGATTGCTTCTGCCAAGACATCGTTTGACACGCAGAACGTCGAGCTGACGGAGATGTCTAGCAAGTTCGTCTTGCTTGACCGTGTGCTGGCCCATTACGGCCCGGAGGCGAAGGAAGCGCGCAGTGAGCTTCGCAACTCTGTTGTCCACACTCTCGATGTCCTGTCCTCGGAGGATTCTTCCAAATGGGAATCCACAAAAGGCGAACTTCTCTACGACAAAATCCAAGGACTCTTACCAAAAGATGATGCGCAACGCTCGATGCAGGCCCAAGCGTTGACTATAGTTTTCGCCTTGGGACAAACGCGTTGGTTGATCACCGAACAACGAGTCAATTCAGTTTCCGCACCGTTGCTAATAGCACTGATTTTCTGGCTTACTATTATCTTCGTCAGCTTCGGCCTCTACGCGCCTCGCAATGTGACTGTGGTTGTGAGCTTATTGGTTTCTGCACTTTCGGTTTCCGGTGCAATCTTCCTTATTCTTGAGATGTACTCACCCTATGGCGGAATCATCCATGTTTCCGCCGCGCCCCTCCGTGCCGCCCTCGCGCATCTCGGCCAGTAGTGCGTAGATGTGTCGGAAGTGCCTTGTCTTTTATTTCGCCCTCGTCATCAACTCATGCCGCCCTTCGGCCTGCGAGTACTTCGGAATCTTGATCTTCCCGTCCATCGGGCAAGGCCCGAACGACGGTGCTCGACATGTCGATCCCGCTCGGTTATGCTTCGTGCCCTGGTAATTCATCTGGAGGAGTTGACCATGAACGTCGCCCACGTCCATGCGGTCTTTCGAGCAGTTGTCTGCAGGTACTGCGACAGGCCCATCCGGTTAACATCACCATTTATCAAACGAGAGATGGCGATCAAGCACGACGACACCAAGATTGAACAATTGCGTTCAAGGGTATTCCTTAAACGCTGCAGAAACTGCCTCAAAGAGGGGATTTACAGCCTCGATCAGATCGGTGAGTTTCCCATGAAAGAGTCAGAACTAGTTTGACGTTGCGTCAGGTCTCGACTAACGGATTCCATTCGTCCCCTGCGCCAGATTTCCTTGCCGGGTCGTTGAAGGGCTTGGCGATGCGGAGGCGCATGGGATGGATTCGAGGGAGCACGGCTGCATTCTAGCATTCGTCGCCACGGCAATTGGCCGTTTCATTGTTTCTTTGGCCCACGAGAAATCTCTAGCGGCTGTCCATTTATATAGGACTTCACTGTGGGGTCGCTCTCGACGATATAATCAGCAACCGCGAAAAACTCATTGCGCAGAGAACTCTTAAGGGCCTTGCTACGAGTCAGAGCAATGCCGAGCGGCTTCCAGTTGACGTGGCGGGACTGTCCCGGTTCCTC
>CAWCIG010000012.1:0-2245298 GCA_963795535.1 Candidatus Acidiferrales bacterium | reverse complement strand
GGCACACGATCACCCGAGCCGTTGAGCCCTGCCGTTGAACAAATTCATGCTCGCAGTTTGGTCTACTCCACTTTTGCAGCGATAAGAATGGCAATAAAGAGCTTGAGGACGCATTTCTGATTCAGAAGATACAGGTCGGCGTGACCACTGGGACGCGCTTAGACGTAAGGCCCCGAAATGGCCTAGTTTTGGTGACGAATTGGTGACGAGTTTTCCGATTCCGGTCGTCGCGGCTTACGCCTTGTCCTAATCAACCGATCAACGCCTGAGTTTTCGCGCGCACTGGGTGGGGGAAGCCTCATGCCGCTGCTCGTCGAGACCGTCGGAATGCATCCGGACCAACGGGAGCCGCTCTGCGTGATGACACTGGAGCGACCAACCGACTTTGTTCGAGCCGATCGGCGGTGGATTGGGTTATTGCCTCTGTGGGCACGGTGACGTAAGCTCTGCGCAACCATCATGCAAGATTTGGGGGTCGCATGAGAGAACTTAAATTCTTTGTGCTGGTTCTCTGGGTGATTACGGCCTCGTGCGCGTGGGGCCAGGAGCTGAATATAAAAGGCTCACCAATCAGAGCATCATCGACATGGCGAGCATGGGCCTTTCCGATGATGTGATTATCGCGAAGATCCGTAGCGCGAGCGGCACGGACGAACTGAAATTCGATACCAGTATTGACGGCTTGAAGGCGCTCAAGGCGGGAAACGTCTCGGATGCAGTGATCAAAGTCATGATCAATCCCGCTCCGCCGCCGGGGCCGGTCATCGCAGCTGCTTCCGCGATTTCCCTCGATCCGAATTTGCCGCCGCCGGAAGTGGGCGTTTACTGGAAGAACGGAGCGGCTTTCATTCTCATACAAGGGCAGGCCATAGCTCAGGCTAAGGCCGGGGGACGCGCAGCCAGCTATTTTACCTACGGCATTCGGGGTCAGCATTGGGACGCGACCTTAAATGGCGCGACCTCGAACAACGTGGTTAAGGATCGCCGGCCCTTGTTTTATTTCTATGTACCCGAAGGCACCGATGCAACCGATTACCTGCTGATCAAGCTGGAGAAAAAGAGCGACCGGAGGGAATTTCAGGTCGGATCCTTCGGAGGCATAGGCGGGGGAAAGTCTGGGGTCAAGAAGGAAAAGGAGGTCTCCTTCAAATCCGAGCATGTGGGGATCAGAATCTACAAAATCACGGTAGAGAGTGAACTGAAACCCGGAGAGTACGCGTTCTTCATGGGCACCGGCACGCAAGCGAACATGTCGGCCGGCAGAGTTTCGTCGTCATCCGGAGGTAGTGCGGCGGGGCGGGTCTACGACTTCAGCATACCCGAATGAACAGAATTTGGCGCCGTGGCAGCCCGGAATACACCGCTGACTCTTGATTGGGCTGCCTTTTAGATCCAAATGCGCATGCCTTGAAACATGCCCCCGGTAGGCGTAGATTCCTTGCCGAGCGCGCCCGTGGAAAGCCAGATAGTAGGCGCCAATCCATCGCAGAACTGGAGGTCATGATGATCAAGAAGAACACAGTAGCCGTTCTGTTGCTGAGCGGCTTTCTTTTCGCGGGGGAGGCGTTATTCGCTCAGAACGGCGCGGCCCAGACCGCGCAACCCATGGCCGGCCACGAGACGCCAGCGTCCTTAGATGAAGAGATCGCAATGATGAGGTCAGACCTTCGGTCTAACCGAAAGAGAGTTATCGCAGCCAACATGAGATTGGCCCCCGGCGAAGCGGAGTGGTTCTGGCCGACCTACGACCAATACGTCAATGAGTTGGTGAACATCAACAACGCGAAATACGCACTCATCAAAGAGTATCTCCGAAACGAGAACATGACGGATGAGCAGGCCGATAGCCTCTCGAAGAGGTGGATTGATGTGGATGCATCCGTCGTCCAACTTCGACTCAAATACGTTCCGATATTCCGCAAGGTCCTATCAGCGAGAAGCACGGCAATGTTCTTTCAACTCGATCGGCGTGTTCAAATGATGATCGACCTGCAACTGGCAAGTTCGCTTCCGCTAATTCAACCCTAAACCGCGCATATTAGAAGTGTGTGACCCTGCATGCCTGTTTCTTTTCCCGGTCCAACCGCTTGAATCTCAGCAGCCTCATGATTTACCTCGTTTGGCAACCTGGCATGTGTTGCAAAATGCTGGGAAGAGATTGAGTAATCAGCCCATACCCTTTTTCATCCGCCCGGTGTACGCTCCCGCTAGTATTATTCCTTCGGAACCGCCTAGCGGCGGATTTCGGAGGTCCTGCGCCGCCTAAACGGAAAGTTCTCGTCATGGTTGGCTCGGCACGTGCACTCGTTCTCGTTCTCGGCGCTGCGCTCACTCCCGTTCGCGTCCCGCACAATCCGGCCCGGTTGGTTCCATCACTGTCCTTGTTCACACGTTTGGCAAGCCCCACGCCGATTCTCCAGCCGAGAGATAGTGGGCGTTTCGAAACAGGTAATTCCTGAATCGCGAAGAACGCCATGTGCTGCTTGTGGCGCATATTTTGAAATACTGGACCCGGTGACCGCGCGGGAATCATATTAGCGCAAAGCAACTTCTCTCCCAGCCGGCCGGCTCCGCTAGCAGTGTCCAACAACGATTGCGTAACATGTGACCGGGGAAGAGCGCCTTTCGAAACTTACGATTTGACAGATTGTCGACGACAAAAAAAGGGGAACGTTATTACGTTCCCCCTTGAATCACAACATCGTCATCAGCGGCACCCGTTCTACTGGGAAATAGCCGCAGCAACGATCACCGACTTCGGCTCCTCTTGATTCTGGGCAAGCCGGACTTCCGTCCGGCTTATGGGGAGCTCGCGTCCGCTCGAATTACCTGCAACCCAGATCTGCTGGAGGAAATAATAGCCGCCCATTTTTTGGAAAACGAGCTTGGTAGTCTCTGAAGGTCTGGCGCTTTGGCATGCTTGAGACAGCAGCAGGCCCATGCCAATGTGTTCGGCATTGGTAATCTGAAGGACCGCGTCGCTGTTAGTGAAGGAATAGTCGCCAGCGGGGTAGGCGCGGTCGCCAACGACGAAGTTGAATGGAATGGCGGCGGAGACTTTTGTGTGTTGGGCCTGAGCGGCCGTGGCCATCGTCAGCAGTGCAGCTAAAACTGTGAGGATAAAACGTATGTTTTTCATGGGACCTCCTTCGTTGCGAACAGGGGAAAGCGGTGGAAACGGACGGCTCACGATTTTCACGAGCCATGTCGTTCCAGATCGTTTTGTCAGCACCGAAATCGTTACTGCTTTCCGGTTTGACCGCATCACCATGCAGCAATCGCTGATTTCGATCAATGCACCGCGGATAACCTCTTAGTGAACTGCGAATAATCTGGTCGTCCTTTCTCATCCATTGAATCTCCTCCACTTCCAGATAGTGTGGAGGATCGTGCAGGAACTCATGCGACACTCGAACTGCCGTTGCACGCTGGAAATCTATTCCCAAGCTCGATTTCAGGCAAAGCGCGACGCCCAGCATCGGGTTATTGAGATGTTGTTCCTCTGAAGCGGGAGGCTACGGTGGCAAAATAATCCTTGGCTCTTGGCAACAACCAAGCCAGCGGGGCGGGACTGCCATAACGAGGGTAAGAGTGTAGCGCCGCCTTGGTTGCGCACTCCATCTTGCAAAGCAAGAACGCGTTTCGTAGTGGCGACGTCTTCCTTAAAAGACGTTTCGGGCTCTTGGACGACCCTGACGTTCTAGCCGTCTTTGACGAGAATATCGTAAACGCCTTTCCACCCGGACCCGTCCGCCCAGGCACCATGGACAAGAACGATATTTCGAATACCTGGTTCGTTCTGTGCGCGGAGAGAGTAGCTGACCATAGATACGGCCATGGGGATCATCAAGAACGCCATGGCTCGCTTATCGGCTTTCGATAAACTGGGCATTTGTTCCTCCTTTTTTTGAATTACTACTTTAATGTCACGCCGAGTTTGGTCGCGAGCCGGCACGCTTTGTCCTCGCGTGACTTTTTGAGCGAGCCGTAATTTTCGAAAAACGCCCGAATCACCTCCGGTGACGCCGTTTCTGGTGTTCCGTTGTGAAACGGCGGCTCTGGCGCATACTCGATCTCGAGCTGGATTTCCTCTGCGACTGCGTCACTTCTCAGAATAGACGCCACCTTGAAGGAGCCATCCAGGCCCGCCGTCACTCCTGCAGTGCTTATGTAGTTCCCGTCGATCACGACTCGCGACTTGATGTTGCGCCGACGGATCAAGGACTCTACGTAGGCTCTGATGCGTGCAACACCTGCCACGAAGAAATCTATACACGTTTCGCTACCACGGCGCACTTCGCTACTACGATGGACTCCCATGGGGCGAGGGCGATACAAAACAAGAGGGTGCGGTTGGAAGAGAGACCTCTATCATGAGAAAGGAAACTGCAAGATCAACATTTTTCTGGCGAATGGCACGACACTGACTTCCAACGATTCGTTCAGGATGCATCGATCTGACACAGGCCATGGGCGTCATCAAGGCGATAAGTGTTTGACCACCTCGGGTGAACTTGGTGCGACTTGTTTGCGTGCGAACGCCGAGCTGCGGGACCGCAAAGCCCAGCGTACCAGCCTGCTTTCCCGCAATTTGGTGCCATAGAAGGGCACTAGAAAAAACCCGCGGAACACGTCTTTCAACAATGCCCGCTGCTGGTTGAAGCAAATCAACCCACGCCAGCCAAGCTTTCCGAGAAGAGCAAGACGCAAACGTGCAAGGCCGAATGCCAGCTTCGTCAAAGACACCGCAATGTCCTCCTCACGGTGGTGCTCGTAGTACGAGAAGTTCATCGACGTTCCGGACTGCACTTTGATGAAGTTCTCGACCGTCCGGTTCTTCGGATTCGCAGCAACCTCGCGAATAAGCTCTTGGAATCTCATGGAATCAGCCTCAAGTGTTTCGAGGCTGGAAAACCCGTTAACCAGTTTGACTCCCAGTGGATCCCACAGATAGTCGTTCATCACCAACGGGAGCCCCAGGTGAAAGTATTTGGTCACTACTAGATGGACACGCAGATGGCATTGGTAAGCATCACCCATGCACTCATACAGCCGCGTGGTATCCCGCGTCACGCTGCGTTGAAACGCGGTGAGAACCGTATCGAGATCCTTCGTGAACTCTTTGGTGTCGCAGCCGTTCAATTCCCTCTCGATAATCGCCGCGATCTGCCGGATTTGTAGCGACGACAATGCCAACCCAACGCTGTACAGCGGATCAACCGTATCGCCCGCATCGCCGATTATGTACCAGCGATCCGCTGAATAACGCTGGCGGCATTCCCACATGTAGGAGCCATAAAAATTTGTGTCAACTATCGTTCCGCTACGCACCAGTTCTGTGATCACCGGGTGCTCCCGCCCCACGCAATCGAGGAACTGCTCCATCGTGCGCACCTCGCCGTGCGGGTATACGTCCCTACGGTAAGTCATGCCAATACTGACCAGCGGCACGTTCTCCGGAGAGCGCATCGGGATGTACCAGATCCAGTTGCCCTTTCCAAAAAAATGATGAGTCGCGAAGTAAGGATCGTAGGCCCGGTTTTGCTTCTTGAGGGCCTTGATACGGCTCAGAATTTCAGGATTGAAATTCATCAGCCGGAACCAAAAAACGTTTTTCTGTTCCTTCACCGGTTCCTGCAGTTGCAACTGTTTCGCGAGTACCCGGTTCCGGCCGGTGGCATCGACAAGCCAGCGTGCGCTCAGCGTTTGTTTTCCCCCAGCAGGGTCCTGCACGGTTACGGTGTGCGGCCCGTCGCCACTGTTGATATCGACTCCCATCACGGTGCCGTCAATTAATTCCACGCCGTTCGCCAAGTTGCGGTCACGTACCTCGCGATCGAACGTGAATCGGTTAATCTGGAACGAGAGTATTTGCGGGGCGGTGGGAATTTCATCGACCACGTAGGTGCGATCTGCGGGATCGTCTATATTGGGCTTGAAGTAGTAGGTAAGGCCATATTTCGGATAGTGTTTTTCCACGAGGTAAGCGCCGAGCCCGAGTTCGAACATGAAATCGACACTAACCTCGACCAGCGATTCCCCGACGATCGGTCGATTCTTGTGCGGACCCTCAACGACTGCCACCTTCAGGTTCGGGAATCGCATCCGCAGGTAGGCGGCCGCAAGGTGGCCCGTTGCCCCGCCTCCCATAACTAACACATCGCTCTTCACGGGTTTCGTGGTTTCAATCAGGATTTCCATTCCGATTTCGGCCGCTAACGTGCACCTGCCCGTCTCTGCAGACAACGTTCCAGGTTGGTTCAAACTACAGGGTCTTTCCGCTGGGCGAGGGGCCAATTCTATCCCTCCCGAAAATCCCAAATGGGATTTCGGCCTTGAGGTTCCCCGTTCCCGGAAAGGCTAGCCCTCCTGCCGCGTCGTGTCAACCTCAAGTCGCCTCAAGTCGCCCGGGGTCTTCTTGGGGTGGTACCGATCCACTGTTCCCTCGAGAATTGGTCATAAGCAAGGACCAGGAGACCGGTGGTTCAAATCCGCTGTTCGTCCATGTAGGAGTGATAGAACGGTCGATGCGGCCCTACTCGAGCTGCTTGAGCCGCTCGCGTTCACGGCGCTCCGCTTCAAGCTTGCGTTTTCGTTCCTCCTCTTCGCGTTCGGCTTTCCGTTCAACGCGCCATTGATAACGAGGGCTCAATTGCCCTTGGTCGCCGCGGCCGGATTAAATAATCGCGACAGAAACAGGGTGCTTTTTTCTCTATGCGGCGTTAACTTTAACATCCTTGGTGCAACTCGATGATCCGCTTCCTAATGAATCTGAAGATCCGGCGAAAACTGCTGATTGCCATGGCCCCACTGGCCTTAATGGTGATCGTGGCCGGTCTGTATGCGTCGATCGAAAGCAAAAGGATCGACACGCGGTACAGCGAATTGCTGGATCGAGATGTTGCGACCTTGCAGCGGATGACGCAGGCGCAAGCCGAAGTAGCGCTGTTTGGCCAGCGTTTATACGAAGACATCGCCGAGATGGACCCTGATCGAATGCGGGTGATCGACGGCGATCTGGATAGAACCGCAGCTGAATATCGAACACTGATCTCTGAATCCGTACGGCAGGCTCCCGAGCGCGCCAAGGAAATCGAGGCGGCCGCAGCCTCGTTCGATCAAGCGGTATCTGACTCCCGTCCGGTACGAGCCGCGACTTTAGCCGGCGATAACAAGAAGTCCATGAATTTGATGCGCGGGGTCGTGTACGCAGAACTTCAGAGGGCGCGGCAGGCGATTGCCGACATCGCTGAAGAAATACAAAAATCGGTGGCCCAGCAATCGGACATTCTTACGCAGAAGACTCATCAGGCCATTTTTTTCACATGGCTGGTCATTGTCGTTGGCCTCTTGGCTACTTTCGGGGCGGCGTTCTACGTGATTCAGACGGAGGTGGTTCAAGAGCTGTTGGGCTTGCGCGGCAGCATCCAGGAGCTGGCCGATGGCAAGCTGGACCAACCGATCGCTTATCTGGATCGTAGGAACGAGATCGGTGAGATCAGCCGCGCGCTTCGGACACTTCAACAGGGCGCTCGAGAGCGGGAGATCCAAGGGTGGGTAAAGGGCGAAGTGGCGTCGACGCTGCGAAGCTTGCAGGCCGTGCAAAACTTCGCAGGGTTCGCGACCGTTTTGTTATCACGGCTGTCGGAATCCATTCCACTGATTTACGGCGCGATGTATGTTGCTGACGCGAATAAAAAGCGATTCTTGCGGGCCGGGGCGTTTGCGATCAGCGATGCAGGAGGTTTGCACGAGTTTTCACCGGGAGAAGGGCTGGCGGGACAAGTTGTGGTTGAGAAGCGGCAGCTTGCCGTAAGCGCCAGCGACGACGTTCGAATTACGGCAGGAATGGGAACTGTGATCCCCGGCAAAATTCTGTTTCTGCCGGTGATCAATCAGGATGCGGTCACGGCAGTCCTCGAACTGGCGCCCGTTTCCAATTTGACCGAACGCCAGCAAGCATTGCTCGATGCGCTTCTGCCCTCTGTCGCTCTTAGCTCGGAAATCCTGTCAGGGAATTTGGAAACCAGAAACCTTCTGCAGCAGACGCGCGCGCAAGCGGAAGCGTTGACCGCTTCGGAACGTCAGATCACCGCGCGCAAAGAGGAACTCGAGTCCATCAACCAAGCGCTCGAAGCATCGGAGGTGGAACTGCGCCACGCCAAGGACGTGGCGGAAGAAGCTACGAAGATCAAGGCGGACTTCCTGGCGAATATGAGTCACGAGATCCGCACGCCCATGAACGCCATCATCGGCATGTCGCATCTGACGTTGCGGACCGAACTCAATCCGCGGCAGAGAGATTACGTGCGCAAAATTCAAATGGCAGGGCAGCACTTGCTGGGGATCATCAATGACATTCTGGATTTCTCGAAGATCGAGGCTGGCAAATTATCGGTCGAAACCATCGATTTTGATCTGGAAAAGATGCTGGAGAACGTCAGCAATCTTATTTCCGAGAAAGCATCGGCCAAAGGGTTGGAGCTGATCTTCGACATTGAACCGGCAGTTGCGCGACAACTCAAGGGCGACCCGCTGCGGTTAGGGCAAATCCTGATCAACTTCTGCAACAACGCTGTTAAGTTCACCGAGCGTGGCGAAATTTTGGTGAAGGCGCGAGTGCAGGAGAAAGATGAGAATGGCCAGTTGGTACGCTTCTCGGTGAGCGACACAGGAATAGGGCTTACCCAAGAGCAAATGGGGCGATTGTTTCAGGCGTTTGAACAAGCCGACGCTTCCACAACGCGTCAGCACGGTGGCACCGGACTGGGGCTCGCTATATCCAAGCGGCTGGCGCAGTTGATGGGCGGCGACGTTGGCGTTAGCAGCGAAGTAGGGAAAGGGAGCACGTTTTGGTTCACAGCGCGCCTGGCGAATGGAGCTTCTTCATTGCCGCGTGCTCCGAGGCCCGACCTTCGCGGAAGGCGAGTCCTCGTGATCGACGACAATCCGCCGGCGCGCGCGGTGGTGGCGAGCATGCTGGAAAGTATGACGTTTATTGTGCATGAGGCGCCGTCAGGACTGGAAGGTATCGAGATGGTTCGTCACGCCGCTGAAGCCGGCGAGCCCTACGAGATTGCCTTTGTCGACTGGCAAATGCCGGGCATTGATGGGATCGAAACTGGCTCGCGCATACTCGCGCTTCCCAACCTGACCGTGCGTCCGCAACTGGTGATGGTTACCGCCTATGGGCGCGAGGAAGTTTTGAAGCGAGCCGAGGACAACGGTTTCGCTAACGTGCTAATCAAGCCGGTCACTCCTTCGATGCTGTTCGACTCCGCCATTTCAGTTTTGGCCCCGGACCGAGACAAGATGCAGGAGGCTACAGCAGGTCCTACTCGTGAACTTGGGCAGTTGCGCGATGCGCGCGTGTTGTTGGTGGAAGACAATGAGCTCAATCGAGAGGTCGCGCTCGGACTGCTGGAGGATGCTCACCTGTCCATCGATTTTGCGGAGAACGGAGAAGTTGCGGTGCAGATGGTGAATGCGCGGAAATATGACTTGGTTTTGATGGACATGCAGATGCCCGTGATGGATGGAATTACGGCAACAAAGGCCATTCGTTCGAACCCGCAACTGCGCGCACTCCCCATTATCGCGATGACCGCCAATGTGATGGCTACCGACCGCGAGAAGTGCATTGAGGCCGGGATGAACGGCCACGTCGCCAAGCCCATCGATCCAGATGAACTTTTTACCGTGCTGCTTCGCTGGATTGAGCCACGCAGCGGCAATCGTGCCCAGGGTGATGTTGCGATTCCATTGCCGACTCCCGTGGGATCTGCCGAGGATCCTGCGCCCGAGTTGCTGGAGATCGCCGGGATCGACACTAAGGCTGCGCTCCGACGAACGGGAGGGAATCGGTTGCGCTATGAAGCGCTACTTCGTAAGTTCGCTCAGCCATCCCAAGGTGGAGTGGAAGAAATTCGGGCCGCTCTTGCTGCGGGTGATGTATCGACCGCAGCACGAGCTGCGCACTCGCTGAAGGGGGCTGCCGCCAATCTTGGTGCGACTGCGCTCGCGGAAAGTGCGGCAAAGGTTGAGCATGTCGTCATTAGTGGAAAATATGTCGAGCAGACACTCACGGCGCTTGCATCTTCCTTCACGGCGGTGACTGAGGCGATACGAACCGCCTTGCCCGTGGAGCGAGTTGCGTTTGCAGACACCGCAAGCTCCTCGGACCCGGGGGCTGTCGTGCAACCTCTGACGCGGTTAAGAACATTGTTGAAGCATGACGATGGTGAGGCCGCCGACTTCATTCTGGAGGTTCGACCTGTGCTATCCAAAGTGCTGACGGAAACCGAGATCACAGCTCTCACGGATTCAGTTGGCAATTTCGATTTCGAGGCGGCGCTCAATTCTCTATCCGGCATTGCGGCTCGTCTGTCGCTCACACTGGAGTAACAAACAATGGTAAAAACACCGCCGCAGAAATCAATCCTGATTGTCGACGATACGCCCATCAATATCGGCGTAATTTCAGGGGCTTTAAAAGATATTTACAAAACAAAAGTTGCCACCAATGGCGAGAAGGCATTAGCGATAGCTTCCGGCGAGGAGAAGCCCGACCTGATTTTGCTGGACGTGATGATGCCCGTTATGGATGGCTACGAAGTGTGTCGCCGGTTAAAGGCGGACCCCAATACTCAGAAGATTCCGGTGATTTTTCTGACCGGGCAAACGGGTACTGAGGATGAGACCAGGGGTTTCGAGGTTGGTGCGGTCGACTATATCCACAAGCCGTTTTCGGAAGCCGTCGTGAAAGCTCGTGTGCATACCCACTTGATGCTGCAGGAAGCACATGAACAAATTGCGCGACAGCTGGTGAAGATCAATATTGAATTAGAAATGGCCCGCCAGATTCAGTTGTCCATCCTGCCCCGCGATACCCCGAAGATTCAGGGACTGAGTATCGTGGCCCGCTATCTCCCTATGACTTCGGTGGCAGGCGATTTTTATGACTTCATCCTCGTTGACGAAAAGCGCGTGGGGATTCTGATCGCGGATGTCTCTGGACACGGCCTGCCGTCTGCGTTGATTGCTTCGATGCTTCAAGTGGCGTTAACCGCGCAAGCCGCTCATGCCTCCGAGCCGGAACGGGTGTTGTCTGGCTTGAATCAAGCACTGTGTGGAAAGTTCGAGCAGAATTTCGTTACTGCGGCATACATGTTTATTGACATGGAAAAGAAAATTATGAGTTACGCCGGTGCGGGACATCCTCCCCTTCTTTTCTGGCACCAGTTGACCGGGAAAGTTAGTCCGGTAGTGAAGAATGGCTTAGTCCTAGGGATGTTCTCAGAAGCGACTTACGCTTCGCTGCAAATGCCGATCCAGGCGAATGATAGGGCCGTCCTTTATACTGACGGGATTCCTGAAACCACGAACCCAGAAGGGCAAGAATTCGGGACGGCGCGATTCGTGAAGTTCATGGAAAATAATCAACAGCTTGCTGTAGATCAGTTCGCGGATGGATTGCTCGACGAGTTATCGCGGTGGTCAGAGCAACCCCGTGGGCAAGGACAACAGGACGATATTACGGTGCTCACGGTAGATTTCAAGAGTTGATGACTCCTGATCACCCAAGTAAGATCTGGTCTGCCGGCGAGCCGCTAAACTGCATCGCGTAAGGAAAATTGGGTCGCGGGAACCATCCGTTCGGGCCATCGCTTCCTCTCCAAGGAAATCTACTTTGCCATGAGCAGGATACACGGGTTCTCCGTCTTGAATCGTGGTTTCAAGTCCGGTACTGGGACTCGTCGACTCCGTTACTTTTGACAATGCCGCTGGCTCTGGATGGCACCGTCATCAGAGGCGGCACGTCCATGCCGCCAGCGCCGAACGGTGATCGATTACCCCCTCGTCGAGATGCGCGAGTTTCGCACCGCCAGACCGATTAGGAATTCGCGATCTGAGCCACGTTTTGCTCCTCCACTCACCGCAAAGCTGGATTTTCTGGACTGAACACGCCTGCAGGATTATCTATCCAAATCCAAGCATGAACCAACCATTGTGTCTTGGCGATGAAGTGACCTCCTTGTTGGCGGCATTGGCTCTCACTTAATCCGTGCGGGTTTTCAAGGTGCGGCAGAACGCAAATATTTTCATGGCGGTGCCAGAGCGCCAACGATTTTGGAAATGGCGAGTTCAAGGGCTGGCCGTCAGGGCCCTCGGGCGCATCCCAAAAATAACCGACACCGGCCAGAGAGAGTCCGCCTTGCGAGGCCGAGTTCTTCACATAAAGCAAAATGGGAGGCTTCTCAATATCAAAACCGTTCGGCTCCATCGTCAGAACATAGTGGATGCCCATTCCCGGCATATCACCACCCACCCTCTGATATCCGTCGGCTTCCGCGGCATGCATGTCCTGGTATTTTGCTGTTGCTTGTCTCGCTCGTTCTAACTGCGCCGCAGTGTTCTCCAATTCCGCAAATGTCAGAGCCGTGCCATTTGCGTGGAGCGAGTGGGGCACCATGGCGCTCGAGGACGTTTGTTCTTTACCGGCCGGCGACGTCTGCGCCACCGCGGGGAGGCTCAGCATAAAAAAGAGAGCTATCGTTCGACGGATTTCTTTCATGGGATTTCCTCTTTCTTCTTTTCTTTGAAGTTGCCGAAAACAGTGAGTCCGAATCGCGACCTAGCCATTGGTCGGCTATAGTAAGCATTGCCGAGAGCCTGCAGCTCGATCACGTTCACACGGTACGCGGCCGCGTCTGAATGGCCTCTGAATGCGCTGTTCAGGTAGCGTTCAGCTTAGTTTTCGTCTGCTTTACATAAGAAGGGGAAACATGAGGGTGCTTGTCGTAGAAGACGAAGAGTTACTGGCCAAGCAGCTTACTGCCGCGCTTCGCCGTGCGGGCTACGCGGTGGACCACGCGGCCGACGGCGAGCGCGCTGACCTTCTCGGACACGATGAACGCTACGACGCCGTTGTCCTCGACTTGGGGTTACCTAAAGTCGATGGGTTGACGCTACTGCGCCGCTGGCGTGAGGCGCGACAGGCAATGCCGGTGCTTGTGCTAACGGCGCGAGGCAGCTGGCACGAAAAGGTCCAGGGTATTGACGGCGGGGCTGATGACTACATGGCCAAGCCGTTCCGGATGGAGGAATTGCTGGCGAGGTTGCGCGCACTTATCCGGCGATCGAGCGGGCAGAGCAATCCTGAACTTCGCTGCGGTCCGCTCGTGCTCGATCCACGGTCCGGCAAAGTGACACTCGAAGGAGCGGAGGTGAAACTGACTAGCCATGAATTTCGCGTGCTTTCTTATCTAATGCACCACAGCCAGCGCGTAGTTTCACAAAGCGAGCTCACCGAACATATTTACTCCCAAGACTTTGATCGCGATTCGAACACGGTAGAAGTTTTTATCGCTCGCTTGCGGCGAAAGCTGGGTCCGGCCTTCATTGAGACAGTGCGAAGCCTGGGTTACCGCATGAAGGCACATCCATGAATTTGCTGCATTCCTTCCGGTGGCGCATTCTCCTCGGCACTGTTCTCTGGACGCTTGGACTGATCCCGTTAATTCATTTGTTGTTCCTCGTGGTGCACCGCCAGCTCCGTTTCATGGCTGGGTGGGCCATAGGAATTTTTCTTGTTTTTGCGACTTTGTGCATACTGGGAGGAATTTGGCAATTTCGCGCCGGACTGCTGCCCTTCGGCCGTTTGCGTCGACAACTATCGGGTCTGCGTGATGGTTCCGGCGACAGGATCGAAGGAACATATCCAACCGAAGTGCAGCCATTGGTGAACGATCTCAATTCCTTGTTAGAACACCGCGAGCAAATCGTCCGGCGGGCACTGGCGAAAGCTGGCGATCTCGCACATGGATTGAAAACGCCGCTGGCGGTCTTGGCCCAGGAGGCCGAACAGTTCGAGGCTGCAGGCCAACACGAAATCGCATCCACGATCAGCTTGCAAGTTGATCGCATGCACAGGCAAGTTGACTATCATCTGACGCAAGCCCGCGCGACTACTCCTGGCAACGCACCCGGTGCCCGCTGTCCCGTGCTGGTTTCAGTGGAAGGGCTGACGCGGACCTTGAAGAAAATCTACGCCGCTCGCGGGCTTGCGATCGAGGTCGATGTTTCGCCCGGACATTTTATTCGTGGGCAATGCGAAGATTTGGAAGAGATGCTGGGGAATCTGCTGGATAACGCCTGTAAGTGGGCAAAGTCCAACGTCAAGATACAGTCCATGCAGGAAAATGGCGCGGTAATTTTGATTGTGGATGACGATGGGCCTGGACTGCCCCCTTCCATGCGCGATCAAGTGTTGCAGCGAGGAGTGCGCGCTGACGAAGCCGCCCCCGGTTCGGGACTGGGATTGGCAATCGTTCGCGATCTTGCCCAACTTTACGAGGGGACGATTACGTTGGACGACTCGCCTATGGGCGGTCTGCGCGCGAGCCTCCGGTTACCCTCCTGAATGCCTGGCATAAAGATTTGCTCAACCCAAAGTGATCCGATTCGCGAAATGCATTCACAATCTTTCGGAGATCCATCTCAGTGCACTGACTAAAAACGCTTTCCTTCGAAGTGATCCATTTGGCGTCCCCGTTCTAGGAGAATTCGCTTTCCCGAACGGACTTCTGACTCGGAATGATCCATCCACAATCTCTAACCCGAGCCAGACGACACATACCTTGTACTTCTATGCGTCTTGATCTAACATATATATAGAAGCCGGAGGTATAGCCGATGACGGCACCAAAAACGGATCTCCCGCAAGGCACCTTGGATCTCTTGATCTTGAAGGTTGTCGCGCTTGGTCCTGTCCACGGATACGCAATTGCCCAGCGATTGGAGCAAGTGTCGCGCGGTGTGGTCCAAGTTCCGGAGGGTTCGCTTTACCCGGCTCTGCACCGGCTTGAAAACCGCGGACTCCTGGCGGCGGACTGGAAGGAGACCGATACTGGGCGCGAGGCGAAGTTCTATCGCCTGACGGGGAAAGGCCGGAAGCAGCTCGAAACGGAAGCTGCCAGTTGGCAGCGATTGATCGATGCGATCGCGCTCATCCTTGGAATGGCCAATGGGGGTGCGCGGTGAACTGGTGGCAGCGTCTGTGGCGACGAAAGGAAATGGAGGAGGAGCTCGAGAAGGAACTACGCTTCCACATCGACGAACTTGCAAATGAGCTGATCGCGCAGGGCAACGCCCCCGACACGGCACAGCGAAATGCCCAGCTCGCTCTTGGCGGTCGAGAGCAGGTCAAAGAGATGTGCCGCGATGCCCGTGGCACACGCTGGTTGGAGGACTTGTTTCAGGATTTCCGGTATGCAGTTCGTACGCTGCGCCAGCAACCCGGCTTTGCAGCCGTGGCAATTTTGACGCTTGCGCTGGGGAGCGGAGCGACGACCGTCATGTTCACGGTCATTAATGGCGTGCTACTAAAGCCGCTGGCTTACCCGGAAGCTGACCGGCTAGTCGCTCTGCACGCAAAGACGGAAAAGTACGATGAGCAGTGGGGCTTTTCCTATCCTGAGTTTCACGATTACCAAAGGGCGAGCCGCACTCTGGGTGCCGTAGCTGCATGGACATATGGAGGAGGCACGGTCACCAGGCCCGGCGAACCGGAGTACGTTTTCGGCCGCCTGATCTCGTCCGAATTGTTTTCTGTTCTCGGCATTCCGCTAGTCGAAGGTCGCGCGTTTCTGCCGGAAGAAGATCAGCCCGGCGCAGCACCGGTTGCGGTCATCAGCTACAGTCTGTGGCAGCGCCGCTTCGGCGGAAGCCGAGAAACGATCGGGCAGCACCTCATTTTGGAGGGAAAATCGTACACCATCGTCGGTATCGCGCACGCAGGATTTCAAATGGATGGCGAGGCTGACATATACACGCCGCTTGGCCAGAGCACGGACCCGAGAATGCAGAATCGCGGTGCGTTTTTCATTCACGTTCTGGGGCGCCTTCAGCGGAACGTGACACTCGCGCAGGCACAGACCGAGATGTCAGTGATTGCCCGGCAACTCGCTGCGCAATACCCAGAGGACAATCAAGGACGCGGCATGCTGGCACATCCACTGAGTCAAGAGGTGGTGGGCGATGTCCGGCCCACACTATGGCTGCTGCTCGGGGCGGTCAGCCTGGTGCTGCTGATTGCGTGTGTCAATGTCGCCAGCCTGCTGCTGGCGCGGGCGGTTTCGCGCGGACGAGAACTGGCCATGCGCGTGGCATTGGGTGCGAGCCGTGGTCGGTTGGTGCGCCAATGTCTGACCGAGAGCAGCGTGCTTGGCGTTTCTGGGGGCGCACTGGGCATACTGTTCGCATTCGCTGGTATTCATCCGTTTGTATCCCTTTGGCCGGGAAGTTTGCCGCGCGCTGAGGACGTGCAGCTCGATTGGCGAGTATTGCTTTTTGCTCTCGGCGTATCGCTGCTGAGCAGCCTTCTTTTCGGACTCGCTCCGGCATTGCGTTCTCCGGCGCGCGAACCGGAGCGCGCCCTCCGTGGGGCGGGCCGGAGCTTGTGTGGAAGCACGCGTCGTTTGCATAGCGGCTTTGTGATAGCTGAGGTGGCGCTTGCGGTGGTGCTGTTGGTCTCGGCAGGGATACTGGGGCGCACGCTGCTCCGATTGTCGTCCCTCGACCCCGGATTTAATACCCGAAACGTGCTTGCCGCGCACGTGGCGCTTTCTCCCGCTATGCTTGAGAACGCAGCGAAAGCGCGCACAGCTTGGGAGGACGTCCTGGAGCGCGCCCGCCGCTTACCCGGAGTGCAATCCGTCGCGCTGGCAGACGTCGTCCCCATGCGGGTAGGCGATGACTGCGTGGGCTACTGGGCCACGCCAGTGCCACCCCCACCGGACCAAATTCCTCTCGCGCTCACATCAATTGTGACGCCCGATTATCTGAACGTGATGGCCATGCGGCTTCGCCGAGGGCGTTTCCTGAATGAACACGATCGCATTGGCAATGAAATTGTCGTCGTGATTGACGACAATTTAGCGCAACATGCTTTCGCGGGAAGCGACCCTGTCGGCAAGGGCCTGTGGATTCAAGGAATGGACTCTAACCCTGTCAGAATCGTGGGTGTGGTGGGCCATGTCAGGCATTGGGGGCTCGCTGGCGATGATCAATCGCGAGTACGCGATCAAATCTATTATTCTTTCTATCAGTTGCCAGACCCTCTGGTGCATGTCCTTTCTTCGGTAATGTCGATCACCGTCCGGACCAGCATCACGCCGTTGAACGTAGCCGAACCGCTGCGAAGAGAATTGCGCGGGCCTGGTGGCGACCAAACGCTCTACGACGTTCATACTATGGATGACCTCGCGCGCGCCTCACTCGACCGGCAACGCTTTCTTTTGTGGTTGTTCGGCATATTCGCCGGCCTGGCTTTGCTGCTGGCGTGCATCGGCATCTATGGTGTGCTGACCTATTTGACAAACCAACGTGTGCCGGAAATCGGATTGCGCATGGCGCTGGGAGCCAGCGCGCGCGATGTTATGCGGCTCGTACTCGGGCAGAGCTTTGGAATGATTGTCGTCGGCATTGCTGTGGGTATTTTGGGCGCTCTGGCTGCGGGGCGTCTTTTGGAACATATGGTTGACGGAACGCGGCCCGCCGATCCATCGACTTTTGCGATCATGATTCCTGTCCTTTTGGCAGCCGCGTTGTTGGCGAGTTTCATACCGGCCCGCCGCGCCAGCCGGGTAGATCCAATGAGCGCGTTACGCCAGGAATAGCGCGCACCCCCAATTCTGTCTGTATTGTCGGCAAGCTGAAAATTGGCCAGAAACGGGCTTCGAGGAGACGAGAACGCAATCACCTTTGACGAACACCTTCACACAAGCGGACTTCTTGCACGGGTCACTACCGAGTAGCCGGGCGGCCTTGCGGCCGCCCGGCCCTCTCAGAACTGGGCGTGAAAGTTTCCCTTCACCCAGCTCAAGCCCTTCGAACGCCTCTTGAGAGGAGACGCGGTTTCGAAACGGGAAGACGCTGACGATGAACCCGGTCATGGCACTCGGGATGAAGTAAAACGCAGTTCGTGGCACCAGTGGAACCACCCTTCACACGGGGGACGCAGTAATGAAGGCGCCAGCCTGTGATGCGGGTGATCTTTGTATTGCACTGCGTGCAGAGTCCACGTTGTTCATGCCAGAGATAGCGAAGAGTGCGGGTACCCCGAAACGTTTCCAGCATGTGAGCCCCTTCGCGTTCTTCGAAGTAGGTTTCATAGGTTGGATCGTACGGGTTAGCTTCGCCTTTGACCTTGACGTGTCGTTTGATGGGAGTGCTCTTGGCGTAGTACAGCCAGACTTTAGTCGGCCGCCCTTCGTCATCGGAGGTTTCACCGAAGAAGGACCAGTCACGATTCCCGCGCCGGTCAAAGTATTTCGGTTTGAACCAGCGCGAGCTTTTGTTCGGGTGCCTTCGTCGTGCCCATTGCCACAGACTAGAGAAGATGTTGCGATCCACGTGTCCAAACGTGTGTTTGCTCACCACGTGCCGATGATAGTTCGCCCAACCGCGAATTTTCGGGTTGAGTTGATCGATCAAATCGGCGGCAGACACGCCATGCGCAGCTTTGATGATTCGTCGGATGCCATCCAGGAAGGTTCCAACATTCTTCTTGGAAGGCTTGATGAGCAGTTTCCCGTTAGGATATCTGCGCACGTTTTGTCCGAGGAAATCAAAGCCATGCTCCACGTGCGTAATGACTGTCTTCGTCGGAGAGAGTTCAAGACCTCGTTCTTGCAGGAACTGCTCGACCAGGGGCTTGATTTCTCCTTCCAGTAATTCTTTCGATTTACTGGTGATGACGAAGTCATCCGCGTAACGGACGAGATTGACACACGGTTTCTCACCTCCAAGGGACTTGAGACGTTTTCCTGCAGGGAACTTTTCCTGCAAGAGTCGTTCAAGTCCGTCCAGCGCGCAATTAGCGAGCGCGGGGGAGATAATTCCACCCTGGGGAGTCCCGTCCGTCGTTTCGTGAAGAACGTGTTTTTCCATGTACCCGGATTTCAGCCACTTTTGGAGAATGACTCGGTCCAGCAGGACGTGAGCCAAAAGCCAATCGTGTGAAATCTTGTCGAAACAGGACTTGATGTCGCCTTCTAGAATCCACTGCGTGTTTGCGCTTCTCAGTGCCAGAAAGCACTGGACCATCGCATCGGCGCAGGACCGCTGCTGACGAAACCCATATGAGTTTTTATCAGCGGTGGTTTCCACAACGGGGGCGAGTGCGAGCAGATACAGCGCTTGCTGCGCTCGATCCTTCATCGTGGGAATTCCGAGCGGGCGCATCGTTTTGCCGTCCGACTTCGGGATGTAAACACGTCGTAGGGGCTGGGATTGATAACCCCTACGCTTCAGTGCATGTACTGCCTGGGTCTTCTTCTCTGGTGTGTCCCAAATTTCTTGGTCCACGCCGGGGGTTTTCTTGCCATTGTTTTCCGTCACTCGTCGAACGGCGAGAACTTTGCCGCTGTAGGAGTGGGTTAGCAAACGCTGCAGGGCTCGCACCCTGCCCCATCTGCTGGCCTTCGTTGCCTGCACGATACGCACTTGGAGTCGGTGAACGTTGCGGCTAACGGTTTGCCAGTTAATGGCATACCACTCCGCCGCTTCGTCTGAGACCGCACCAACAGCTTGCGCTGTCGTCATCTGCTTTGCCTCATGAGCCGATTAGTCAAGTTCTCTCGTGTGAAGCACCATAAAGGGAAGTCAGCCCGCTTTCACGTCCGGTGATGTTGTCGATGTAGCTGACGCAACCGATATCCGCTCCATTACAGAGTGGCATTCGCTTTCTCCCTCATCTGTTATCCGCACCGCTATCGGTGCATCTTGCGATGCACTTTCCTCTTGCGAGAAGCGATGTGGATTTACCCTGTTCCGTTGGAATGACGCGATAGGGTCGAGTGGCCGGGCGGTCTTGCGGCCGCCCAGCCCTCTAAGAACCGGACGTGAGACTTTCGCCTCATCCGGCTCGAGCACTCAATAACGCCCCAAAAGAAACAGGGACGCAGCCTCATTCAGGTGCGAATAAGACCTACTCGATACAGGCTTGCCGCCAACTCGCACGGCGATGGAGAAAACCCACCAGACGTGTGTGAAGCTGCACCAACAGCTCTCGCCGTCGTCATTTGCTTTGCTTCATTCATTGGTTCTTCAAACGTTCTCGAGTTTGAGCACCACCAAGAAGTCGGCTCCGTTTCCGGCGAGGTGATGTTGTTGTCCCAGAAAGACAACGCAACCTCTATTTGCCCGATTACAGGGCAGCATTCGCTTTGTCTCAGTTCCGCTACCCCCATCGCTATCGATCCGCCTTGCGGTGGTTCTTCCCCTTACGGGGAGCGATACGGGCTTACCCTGTTCCGCGGCAATGACACGATCGCGTAGGTGCTCCCTCTACGCCGGCAGTGTTGTGTGCTCATGACGCGGGAACCTAAAGCCCACGTACCCACTGCAAAAAGAGCGCAAGCATCTTCCGCTCCCCAGAACTTACGGCGCTTAAAAGAGTTTGCCTATGCTCACCATACGACCAACCCTAGCCCCAATCACCGCCTTGATGCTGGCAGGTGCACCTTTGCCTTGCGGGTCCGATGCCACTCTTGCGAGTGCGGGTACATTGTCCGAGGGCTTTCGACGAGTCGTTACCTTCCCGCCTTACCTCGTAGGATACGTTCGATGGGACGAACGGTCTGATCCATTCCTCCTCGTCAGACAATCATTTTCCGCAGCTTTCAGGTCGCACTTAGGTCTGTTCTATACGCCGGCAGTGTTGTTTACCTATGACAGAGGACCCGGAAGTCTCTGTGCTCACTGCAACAAGAGCCGCGCAGCATGTTAGGCTCTCTCGGGCTAACGACGCTTACGAACATTTGTGTATTCTGACCCTGCTACCAAGCCTAGCCCCTCTCCACCTTATGCTGGCAGATGCATCGTCGCCTCACGGTTTCGGTGCCACTCTTGCGAATGTGGGTCCATTGTCCGAGGGCTTCGAACGGTCTGTTGCCTCGCCGCTCCAACCTCGTAGGCTACGTGCGATGGGACGCACGGTCTGATCGATTTCCTCCTTGTCAGACAATCATTCCAACAGCTTTCAGGTCGCAATCCGGTTTGCCCGTAACTCGCGAACTGTTGTAGCCCGGAAGGGCGCCGGTCAGCGAAAGTCAAAGACAATGAGGAAGCTCGTTTATAATAGCGGCATTTCCGGCTTATTTATGAGGTGATGTGATGGTGATACCGGGGAGAATTAGGACCAAGAGTCTCTGCGGAGTATTGACCGCGGCCTTGATCACATGTAGCTACACCTTGGGACAAACCAGACGATCTCCGGTAGACCCAGGAGCGCGCGGCGGCGCGGCGAGTGCCGGTGGTCCGCTGCAGGGTCTAACAGCGGAAGAGACTGCATTCTTCCTGGATGGCCAGGCAAGGTTCGCTGAAGTCGAGGTTGTAGAGAGCGACGCGCCGCTCGGCGGCGCAGGCGAGCCGGGAAACAAGGGCGCGAACAACGGCCTTGGTCCGCGCTTTAACTCAAATCAGTGTTTCTCCTGCCACTCACAGCCCACTATGGGCGGGACGAGCCCGGCGAAAAATCCCCTGCCGGAAGTTGCCGTCTTGGACGGGGCCAAGAACGCGGTGCCCTGGTTCATCGTGCCAAACGGCCCCATCCGCGAAGCGCGGTTTAAGAAGAGCAACGGCAACGCGGATGGCGAAGTGCACGACCTCTTCGTGATCACGGGGCGCGCTGACGCCCCCGGATGCGATATCGCTCAATTCGATTTTCTGCCGGCGGGGAATCCGCTTACAGGCCAAGGCGGGAATCGAAATATCATTTTCAGAATCCCGACTCCTGTCTTTGGCGCGGGGCTGATTGAGGGGATTTCTGATTCAACCATCCTTGCTAACCTGCGGGCCAATGTATCGGCGAAGTCGGCGCTCGGTATTCACGGACACGCGAACGCGCACCTCAGCGGCAACGTGAATCTCAGTGCCAACGATGGAACTATCACTCGTTTCGGATGGAAGGCGCAGAACAAATCCCTTCTCATGTTCGCGGGCGAAGCCTACAACGTCGAGATGGGAATCTCGAACCAGCTATTCCCGCAAGAGCGCGACGAAACACCCGGCTGTATCTTCAACCCTACTCCCAACGACACTCTTAACTTCACAACCACTCCTTCGACTACCCAGAATTCGAGCGGCATTTCGAACCCCGCGGTCATCTCGGACATCGAAGCGTTTGCCAACTTCATGCGATTGCTCGCTCCACCCACGCCCGCCCCGCCCACGCCGTCCAGCGAAAAGGGACTCGACTTGTTTGCGAAGGTTGGGTGTGTGCACTGCCATACACCGTCGTTTACCACAGGAGCAAGGATTGCGAGCGGCTCTGCGACCAGTCCTAGTGCTGCGCTTTCCAATCAAACAGCGAATCTTTTCTCCGATCTGGCCGTGCACCATATGGGGGAAGGCCTGGCCGACGGTATTACGCAAGGCGGCGCCGGCCCCGACGAGTTCCGAACTGCGCCTCTCTGGGGCGTCGGACAACGCGTCTTCTTCCTCCATGATGGGCGTACGTCCAATCTGGTTGACGCCATAAGGGCTCACCAGAGCCGAGGCAGCGAGGCCAATAAGGTCATCGAACACTTCAATGAGCTGACTGTCCAGGAGCAACAGGAAATCATCGATTTTCTGCGCTCACTCTAGCCAGGACCTGTCGGCTTCCGCCTTCTGGTCGATCGGGCCACCAGGCTTGGAATCGCTCGCCCGGAATGCTACATATTCCCGTCCTGCGAGAACTTGCACATCGACGCAACACGCCCTCAAAAGACGTAGCGCACGGCATGGCGCAATCTCACCAGGGCCGCAGGGCTGAAAGGGCTACGGTGATAGAACATTACAGCCACATCCGCATGGAGCAAAACGAAAGGCGCTGGAAGGATTGACTCCGGCCGTGACCGTTGAATCCGAGTATGTAGCAGAGGAGCCAAGGGTGAGCTAATGGCTTCTGTGTTGAACTCTATGTTGAACTTTATCCCCGAAACTGAGCCTGGTAGGCTCGTGGGGACTCGAACCCCAGACCTCTACCGTGTCACCGCGGGAATATCAAGTACGCACAACAACTTCCAAGGCTGTTGGGGACTGCCAAGTACTTGATAATACCCAGTAGTCCGACACATCTCGGGTTGGAGTTCGGGTTGGAAACCGACACTGGCGTGACCGGTATCGCGCCGCGCCAGGCCCGTTCAACGAACTCACACCGACGACGCCTTTCCTGGCGGGCGCGAGACGGCCATAAAACTCGGCTTGACCATGGGAAGGCTGGACCGGACTACTGAGAATTTCTCCGGTGGGATAGGGAGTTTACTGATGCGGATGAAATCAGCTGTACATTCCTCCAGTCTTTCCCGCCGCAACAGCAATTGGAGGTTTCGTGAACCATGCACTACCCCAAAGATCTCGACCCCGTCCGGACCGGGCGGTAGAGCACGATCACGCGTTCAAAGCCGGAAATCCGGAAAACGCACAAGACAGCAAGGCCGGGATGTTTAAGATCAGGATGCCATCCCATTTCTGATTGTGCGGCCAACAAACTGAGCGTCTCATGTGCTGCAAGAAGGAAGCGATGACCGACTATCTCTCGGGGGACTGCGCGCAAATATATCGCAGCCTTCGAAGGGTTCCGCGCTCACGAATTGAGAATATTTGTATGGTGTCGGTGCGGTCGCTGCGTATTCGCTCCAAACATCAATCAAAGATAAAGGCTCGGCTTGCAATCTCGTGTGGATGCGCTCGAGTTGTCCGGCCAGTGCATTGTAGCTATCTGACCGTGTGGGGTCCGTACTGGATTCGATCTCTGCAGTAGGGCTACCAAGAGTTCTGTGTTGCTTAGCCGTTCAATTTCATTGCTCGTGTCCCGTCGGAGCTGCCTAATCTGCTGCCGAACCGGCATAACAGATCAACTCCAACACGTTCTGCTCAGGATCGTCGAAGAAGAGGGCTCGTGCGGTCATGGCCGGAAATGTGACCGGGCGAGGACAGAGGCCGAAGGCTTCGAGTCGTTCTTTATGGGCTTCGTAGCTGTCGGGCGGGATCTCGAAAGCCAGGTGATTCAGTGTCGATCGAGTCGGCTCGTGCCCGTCGAACCTACCCCTGGCAAACACGTGTCGCTGGAAATCGATCAGCGCTAGCAACTGTGGATGACCATGCCTGCCAAGCGGCGTATCGACCCCCTTGATAGTTAAGAATGCAATGGTAGGGTCTCCGTCGGCATCTGGCTCTAGGCCAGTCTCGTGGCAAGCTTCACTCAGCAGCTTGAAGCCGAGAACTTCTTTATAGAAATCGCGCATTTTCGGCAGATCACGAACGTTTAGAACGATCTCGGCGACCCCGATTATTGCGGACATTGCGTCCATCCTGTCCCCAAGAAATGCCTTGCGCTTTGAACGGAGGGTATCACAAGCTGGAGGTCCATGCGCCCTGGCCCACCGCCGACCAAAGAGACAAGAACTTCGGCGATTAGCGCGCTTAGAAGTTGTTTCGCGAACAATCACTTATTGTAAATCCTCCGGCTAAACTCGCATCCAATTCACAAACCGCACATTTCGTGCACGGTAAGAAAGAGGGTCACTCGTGCACACGTCTCAAATTTTTCAAGCATGGGGCAAAATCCTCATGGGGGAACCACCCGCTCTTTCCATAGAAATCACCAAGGAATGCCCCTTGAAATGTCCGGGGTGTTACGCCTATGACGCCGCGCATCTGGGTGGCGGACAAACATTGCGGGACCTGAACGATCGGCGCGGGCAGGCGCTGGTAGATGGAGTCTTTGAAGTTGTGGATCGGCTCAAGCCTTTGCACCTTTCTATCGTCGGCGGTGACCCGCTGGTGCGCTACCGTGAATTGGAGTTGATGATTCCTCCCCTGTTGGCGCGCGGAATACATGTGCAGATTGTAACCAGCGCCTTCCGCAAATTGGGTCCTACGTGGCCAAGCCTGGAGCGGCTGCTCATAGCTGTGTCCATCGACGGCTTGCAACCTGAGCATGATGCCCGGCGGGCGCCAGCAACCTACGACCGGATTCTAAGAAACATTGAGGGGCAGCGGATCACAGTTCATTGCACGATCACAGGTCAAATGATGAAGAGGCCAGGATACCTGGCCGAATTCCTGGAATTCTGGACACCTCGCCCGGAGATCAAGAAGGTATGGTTCAGCCTGTTCACGCCCCAAGTGAGTGATGAAATGCCGGAAATCCTGAGCCTGGAGGAGCGGCAACGGGCCATCGAGGACATGGTGCAATTGCGAAAACAATATCCAAAGCTAGATATGTCGGAGACGGTGATTCGGCAGTTTGCCTCACCACCACGCCGTCCGCAGGATTGTGTATTCGCGCTCACGACTCAGACTTTGTCGGCGGACCTGAAGACCAACATCACCCCTTGTCAGTTTGGAGGAAATCCTGATTGCACATCCTGCGGATGCGTTGCATCCATGTACTTAACAGCAGTTGCTGCACATAAATTGGGAGGCATACTCCCGGTCGGCGCCATATTCAAAGCCTCCATAAAGATTGGCCAGACGAGAGCGAGGTACCGAGGGAACCGTAAAACCAAGGACCCACTGCAAATATTGCAAGCAAGCCAAGCAAGTCGCGACAGCCTGGAACAAAGGACGAAATAGCGTCTGAAGATGTCCATGGCGAATTGCTAATTTGGGCCGCAATCCGCGCTTTTTCTTTTCTTGATAACATTCTGCATGCGCAATCTCGTCCTCCTATTCTTCCATGTCGTCACCGTCCTTATTCGCCTGGTTCGTCCCGAAGGGGTGCGGGCCGTTCTCGCCGAATCCGTTCTGCTCAGGCATCAATTGCTGATTCTGAATCGTTCCCGACACCGAGGGCCGAATCTCCGCACCTCGGACCGGCTTATCGCCGGATTGTGCGCGATACTTGTGCTGCCGAGACGGTTGGTACGATCCGCAATCGTGGTGAAACCATCGTCGCTTCTCAACTTTCATCGCGCTCTGGTTCATTGATTGAAATCAATTGATAGGCCCGTGGTGACTCGAACCCCAGATCTCTACTGCGTCAATTTGAAGGCCGCATGACTATCAATTGCTATCGAGAGCGACTAAGTTCATCGACTTCAGATAGATGACACCATTTTCCACTCTTCAGTTGTACTTGGTCATACTTGGTGATTCTCGGTCACAAAACTCAGTCGGTGTTTAACTCCGAGTTGAACTCGTTGGCGTCTCGTTCACCGAACCCGCCAAGAAGCCACGCGGATCTCTCAATCTGTTTTCCAAAGGCAGAAGTGCAAATTTCCGCTGAGGTGATTCGAATCACTTTTGCCGGACAGATACAACAGAAGCTGTGTAGCGATCAGCGCGCAACACCGAAACACTGTATTCAATGGCCATTTCCTGCGCGTCATAGGTGGTTTCTTTGATAAGCAATACTGCGCTCCCCAGAGCTGCTTGAAGCAGTTCGGCATCGTCCGGATTCACGATCGCTGCACCAATCACTTCTTCGGCCCAACGCAGTTTTCGCTTATAGATATTTTCAAACACGTGATACAAGGATTGGCCAGCAAGGTCCTGCTTGTCGATATCCAGGAAAATTGACGTTGGCAAGAAACTCGTCACGACCGCCATCGGCTCGCCCTCTACAAATCGCAGGCGCTTTAAGCAAAACACTTCTTCCCCCGCCTGCAACCTCAGGGCCTGCATCACATCGCCCTCCGGGGCTTTCCTCTCCAGCGAGATCACTTTTGCAGAGGGTTGCAAACCTCGGCGCCGCATTTCTTCGCTGAATCCGCGCAGTTGCTGGAAATTCCATGGCAATTTTCCGGAACCAATGATAGGCCGCTTCCCTCTCGACACGACCAACAATCCTTCAGAGCGCAATTTTTGGAATGCTTGACGGACGGGCATTTTGCTGATGCCCAGCATTCGCGCCACTTCCCCCTCTGAATAGAAAGTTTCCCCCTCCGAGAGTCTCTTTTCCTTAATCAGGGTCCGGATCTGATCCACGATCTGCTCGTAGTAAGGGACAAAGCTCTGCTGATCGAGCAGAAATTTCGGTGAATTCAATCCTGTGGAGGATTCGGGTCCTAAAGGTTTCTGGGGGGGCGCCATAGCCTGTGCTTCCTGTTGGCAAACAACAAATGATACAACGTAGATAAGTTGGGACAAAGAGAAGTTTGAGAATTGCTGGTTCTTACTGTTGGATACTCCCCTAAGTGATTGACTCGACGATACTACTATCATATTCACAAATATGAATGCGTGATCCCCTTAACAAATGAAGCATTTCACTTGACAACAAAACTACATATGATGTCTAGTTGTGCGATCTTGTCCCGGGCTCCTTGTCTTTTTGGGGACTTTCACAATTCGCTTCCTCGAGGTGGCTTCGATGTTTGTATTTGGCGTTCACGTTCCGTCTATCTGCAAGCCGCTCGTTATCTTATCCCTGCTGCTCTTCGTTTACGGATGTTGGAGCAGTCCGGCATTTGCGCAAATTGAGTCTGGAAGTTTTGTGGGCACCGTGAGCGACTCATCAGGAGCTGCGATTTCCGGTGCCACGGTCACCGTAACCGAAGTGCAGACCAATGTGTCGCACAAAACCGCTACGAATGCACAGGGTGAATATAATGTTGCTCACTTGAATCCCGGTCTCTACAGCATCACCATCGGACAGCCTGGATTCAAGAGTGCCGTTCAATCAAACATCAAGCTGGATATCAACCAGGTTGTACGCGTGGACGTTGCGCTCGTGCCCGGCGCAGTTTCAGAGCGGGTCGAAGTTACCGCGGCCGAACCGCTCGTGGAATCGCAAACATCTTCCATAGGTCAGGTGATTGAGGAAACGCAGGTTCACGAACTCCCGCTCAACGGCCGCGACTTCGTACAACTCGCCTACCTTAGCCCCGGCGTGAATCAGGGTGAGATCGGCGCGGTGCAGCAAGGCGGAATCCCCGAGAACGAACGCGGCAACGGCTCCATTCACGTGAACGGCCTAATGGCCACAAATAACAACTTCCTGCTAAACGGTTTCGACAATAACGAACAGCAAATCGGCTTCGAGATTCTGCAGCCACCTGTCGAAGCCATCGATGAATTCAAGGTGCAGACCAGTAATTTCGGCGCGGATATCGGGAAGGGAGGTGCCGTCGTCAATGTGGTGATCAAATCCGGTACAAATAACTTCCATGGCAGCGCTTTTGAATTCCTGCGCAACTCGTACATGGATGCGAAAAACTATTTCGACGACCCAACTGCGCCGATACCTCCATTCAAGCAGAACCAATTCGGCGGGACGCTGGGGGGTCCGATCCTGAAGAACAAGACATTTTTCTTTGTCGATTACCAGGGCACTCGCGTCCGCCAATCACAGACCTTTATCTCCACCGTGCCCAGCGCTGCCGAACGTACGGGAAATTTCTCGGACTTGCTCGGTCCCAACGGCAGCGGCCAGCTTTACGATCCGTTGACAACCGATCCGGTCACCAACGCTAGGACTCCTTTTCCGGGCAACATCATTCCGCCATGCGTCGGTTCCACTCGCCGCAGCGCCACTGGAGGCAGTTGCCTTGATCCCGCAGCGCAGAATGTGATCAATCTGTTTCCATTGCCAAACATTCCCGGCGCCGGGACCGCGAACAATTATCTCTACAATCCAGTCGCCAGTAACAATCAGGATTCTTTCGACATTCGCGTGGATCATCAATGGCGCTCAGACACCATCGCGGGCACCTTCAGCTTTGGCAATGTTGATTCCATCCAGCCCGACCCGTTTCCCGGAAAGGCAGGAGGCGGCTCCTTCTCCGGAAATATCCACAACAAGTCCTATGTGGCGGGAATCAGCGACGTGCACACATTCTCGTCGTCCAAAACCAATGAATTGAAAATTGGCTACACGCGCTACGTTGTTGATGCCATACCTTTCTTCGAAAATGAGGCACTGGCAATGGAGTTGGGCATTCCGGGAATCAATGTGCCGGGCAATCCAAACACCAATGGCCTGCCCAACATCATGATTTCGGGCTACAGTGCTTTGGGCAACCAGGATTGGTTCCCGGAAATATTGAAGGAAAACAATTATCAGTTGAAAGATTCCTTTAGCTGGACGCAGGGCCGCCATTCTTTCAAGGCCGGAGGTGATCTGATTCGGCGCCAGCATGGATTCTTTCAAACACAAAACCCGCGCGGGGATTTCACCTTTGATCAGCAGTTCACCGAAAATATCAATGACATTACGGACGACCCCGGCAGTTCGCTAGCCAGTTTTCTGGTTGGCAATCCCATTTATTCGTTTCGCGACGGTCTGTCCGGTTCGTTCGGCATGAGCTGGTGGGAAGCCAGCGGGTACTTCATGGATGATTTTCGCGTGTCGCCCAAGCTCACGCTTAACCTGGGGCTACGCTATGACGTTTTTACGCCTATGGTTGAGGATCACGACCGCATCGCCAATTTCAATTTTGCAACCGGCGAGTTCGTCGCGCCTGGAATGCCTGGCGTGAGCGACACGGGCAACGTGCAAACAAATTTTAAGAATTTTGCTCCTCGCATCGGTTTCGCCTATACGCCATTCAACGATTCGAAAACAGTGCTGCGCGGCGGGTACGGCATTTTCTACAGTCTGCAAGCCGATCAGAACGATGCAGAGCTCGCGTACAATCCCACCGGCCTCTTTGGCAACCAGACCATTCAGTTCAACGCCAATTCGATTCCGACGCTGCAACTTTCCACGGGATTTGCCACTCCTTCGGATCCCTCCGGAAGCCTTCCATCATCGAGCCTGAGCGATCCCAGCGGCCGCGCCAGCGCCATCCCCTTTCACAATCCGACTCCTTCGATCCAGGAATGGAACCTGAACGTGGAACGGCAGCTCGCCAAGGACACCATTCTGCAAGTGGCGTATGTCGGCGTGCACGGTGTCCACCTCACTTACTTGCGCAACCTGAATCAAGCGCTCCAGCCGCTCGATTCCAATTTCGAGGTTTGTCCTACTCCGACCGATCCCTACTGCGCAGACGGGTTGCCTTCGAACTATGGCCGCCCCTACTACAGCACGGTTCCGCAGATTGGTCCGATTCGCACAGCCAACAACGATGCCAGTATGACTTCGAATGCGCTTCAGGTCCGCTTTGAAAAAAGATTTTCTGCCGGCTGGACTATGCTGGCTGCCTATACATACCAGCACAGCATTGGCGTTGCGGATGAAGACGAAGTTGTCGGGCCAGAACCGCAGAACACGTACGACATGCGCGCCGAACGAGGCGATGTCAGTCCCGATTTCCGCCATCAGTTCACCGCCGCCTGGACCTACGAGCTGCCGTTCGGTCCTGGCAAGCGATATTTCAATTCCGACGGTCCGGCGCGCTGGTTTGCCGGTGGCTGGCAGCTCAATGGCATCGTCACCATGTATTCCGGCCAGTCGATTACGCCGCTACTTTCCTATGACGACACCAATACCGGTTCCGGCGGCGCTCGTCCGAACATTTACGGAAATGCGTACTCTTTTTCCAATGCTATGCAAGCCGGATGCCCTTCGAACTCTCAATCGTTGCAATGCTGGTATAACCCCGCGGCATTTGGTCAAACGAGCTCAACTTTCCTTTATCCCGCGTTGGCTCCCGGCCAATCGTTCGCAAGATTGTATGGCGACGCGGGCACTGGAACTCTGAGAGGGCCG
Organism: Candidatus Acidiferrales bacterium; assembly: GCA_963795535.1. Classification (GTDB taxonomy): domain Bacteria; phylum Acidobacteriota; class Terriglobia; order Acidiferrales; family UBA7541; genus Acidiferrum. Next base: position 2,214,652 of record CAWCIG010000012.1, on the reverse strand, counting down.
GCACAATACAATGTGGACTTTTCAGCTTTCAAGAGTTTTCAATTGAAGGAATCGCTGAACCTCGAGCTTCGCGGTGAGGTCTTCAACCTCTTCAACACGCCGCAGTTCGCTCCTCCCAATAATACGGTCGATATACCTGGCCTTTCCGGCTCGATTTCGAGCACCGTGCATTCTTCGCGTCAACTGCAAGTCGCTGTGCGCTTGAAGTTCTGAGAGAATCGACTGACTCTCTCCCCACAAAAGAGGCTCAATGAAGAATCATAGACACGGTTGGCTCAAGAGAGTCTTGCTCGGCGGTGCCTGCATCGCCTGGGCCGTCATGGCCGCCGCACAAGATTCGAAGTCGCCGTCAGGGGCCAGACTGCCACCCGTACATCTTGACGGCGCTTACTTCACGGCCAATGGCAAGCGCTTCGTTCCCGTGGGCGCGCATTGGGTTCCGGCGAAAGCCGCGATGCAGTGGAACGTCGATTGGAATCCTCAGGACATCGAAGCCGATTTCGCAAAGATGCACGAACTGGGATATACAATCACGCGGTTCGACGTGATGTGGGCATGGTTTGAGCCGCGTCCCGGCGACTACAATCCCGTCGCGTTTCAGCAATTGGATTATCTGGTGTCACTTGCCCACAAATATAAGATCTACCTCCATCCCAGTTTGTTCATCGGTGGAGAAGTTGGCGAGGCCTATTGGGATGTGCCATGGCGCCTGGGCCGTCACCCTCACGCCGATCCGGATATGTTGCGACTGGAAACCAATCTCGCGGCCGAATTCGGGCGCCGCTATGCGAATGAAAGCGCCATTCTTGGTTGGGACTTGACGGACGAGCCGCCTTTCTGGATTGTACCGAGCCCGCAAACCACCGATTCCATGGCCATCAACTGGACTCGGCTCATCGTGGATGGCATCCGCGAACACGACAAACTTCATCCCGTGGTTGTCGGTACCAGCGGCGAAGAAATCGGTCATGGACCGTTTCGCGCCGATAACATCGCGAAATTCGTGGATTTCTTCAGCGTTCACCCTTTCACGCTGTACTCCCCGGATTTGTTTCCGGATGCGTTGCTTTCCGTGCGTGGCACCTACGGTGCGGCGTTTGAAATCACCCTCTCGCAAGGCGCTGGCCGCCCGGTGATGATTCATGAGATGGGCGCCTCCACGGCGCAGTTTTCACCGGAACGCGTCGCGGCCTATGATCGCGCGCAAATATATTCCGGACTGGGCGCGGGGAGCATCGGCGTTGATCTGTGGTGCTACACGGATGCCGCTCCGGAACAGTTTCACAAAGCACCGTATCTTCGAACACCTCAGGAAACCGGTTGGGGCATGACCACCTGGGATCGCCAGGACAAGCCGCTGGCCGTTGAATTCAAGAAGTTTTCACAAGTTGTCTCTCAACTCGACCTCAGTGGCATCGCTCCAGCGCCCGCCGATATCGGCATTGTCATTCCGGCCGAGTGGGCCAAAGCTCATGGGGATTTTTCTCGGATGGGACTCACCGGCCCCGCGGTAACGCCTTATGTTTCGCAAGCGGATGGCGACGCAATGCCGGGACGTCCGCTACCAGATTCCAGCGCAGCCAACGAGTGGCTTATGTCCTCGGCGCTTACTTCGTTTATCCTCGCCCGCCAAGCAGGACTGAAAGCCGATTTCCCGCGCGAGTACGCGGATTGGGAATCACGCCCGATACTGTTGCTGCCTTCACCGATCACGAGCACGTCCGATCCCTTCCTCGCGCACGTGCATTCCGACTTTTATGAGAAAGCTCGAAAATATGTGGAGAAGGGCGGATTCTTATACGCCTCTCTCGCGTCCGACGGCGCCGTGCCAGAAATGACTTCCCTTTTTGGCGCTCGAATCGTGGATCGAGTTATTTCCTCGGAAGTCACCATTAAAATGGTGGAACCGTTCGGAAATTTGAAACCGGGAGACACCTTCCACTACGCAGTTCCATCCCAAAACATTCAGTCCTGGGGCGTGCTTCTTGAAGTGTCCACGGGCAAAGTGATCGCCGTAGACCAGGATGGCCGTCCCGCGTTAGTTGTCAACTCCGTCGGTTCCGGCAAGGTTCTTCTCAGTGCGTACCCCATTGAACATTATTTGGCCAATGTACCTAGTGCCTTTGATCAGCCAGAGAATACGCGGAAAATCTACGAAGCCTTTCGCGATTGGGTTGGCGTGAAGCCCGTGTTCCGCTCCGATCGCTCAGCAGTGGAGGTATCGTCGCTTAAGGGAGATCGCCGCGGGTATGTCGTGGCCGTGAATCACAGCGATCAACCTCAGGATTGCAACATTATCTCCACTCTGCCGGTACGCTCCTACACTATGGTCAATCCTGATGGCCCAAAGCCTCTTTCGCTCGACGGCGCCAATACAAACATTCATCTCGGTCCATACGAGGCGGCCATTCTCGAGTGGAAACAATGATGCGACCTTGCTTTGCTTATTCCGGAGAACATCATGATCGGTGCAGTTGATATTGGCGGCACAAAAATCGCAGCAGGAATTGTCGACGCCGATGGACGAGTGCTTGTCCGCTCCCAGGTTTCTACGAACGCGGATGCCGGTTACCGCAGCGCTGTTGACTCCGTCATTCAAATGCTTCATTCCGCCGAGAAAGATACTGGCCAGAAAATCACGGGTATCGGCATCGGTTCCACAGGTCCGGTCTACCCCCTCACTGGCGCAATCGGTGACGTCAATTTTTTCCCCAACTGGAACGGTGAAAATCCTGTCAACGATCTTGCGCGCGTTTTCCAGGTCGGAGTTGCGATCGAGAATGACGCGGACGCGGCGGCACTCGGCGAAGCAGGCTGGGGTGCCGGCCGCAATAAGTCGCGGCTGATTTACGTCACGGTCGGCACAGGCATCGGCGTTGGTCTTATTTTCGATGGAAAGGTCTATCGCGGCGTCGACTATTCCCACCCTGAAATAGGCCACCACCTAATCGATCCTTCCGGCCCGCACTGTTACTGCGGCTTTAGCGGTTGTTGGGAATCCCTAGCCACCGGTCCTGCCATGGAATCCTGGATGGCAAGCAACATTCCCCCGGACTATCCCGCCCGCGAAAGTCTCACCGCAAAGAAAATCAGCGAACTGGCCCGCGCTGGTGACAAACACGCGCGCCGGGCTGTGGACCGGGAAGCCCGTTATCTGGGCTTGGGACTTGCGAACCTCATCACCTTGTATGTTCCCGATGCCATTGTTCTGGGCGGCGGTGTGATGAACAGCTCGGACCTTTTCCTCGACGCCATCCACAAAACCATCGCCGCGAGCTGTCGCTTTGTCCCCTACGAACGCACCGAAATAGCTCTCGCGTCATTGGGCGAAGACGCAAATCTTATCGGCGCCGCCAGGGTCTGGCATCACAAATTCGCACCCACCGGAGACGTCCATGCCCGTTGACCTCTCATTGGTGGAAGGCGAGTACTTTCAGGACTTGCTGAGCCAACCGCGCGCGCTCGGCGACACTTTGAAACAGCTCGCCGATTCGAGAGAATTACAGGCTCTTACCTCCCGCGTACAAAAGCGCAAATTTAAGTCTGTCGTGCTGACGGGCATGGGTTCTTCTTTTCATGGACTGAACCCGCTGTTTCTGCAGCTGACCGACGCGGGCTATCCCGCGGTTTTGGTGGAAACTTCGGAACTCATCCACTATTGCAGGCAATTGCTGAGTCGCGATTCTCTGCTCGTTGCGGTGTCGCAATCCGGGCGCAGCGCAGAGATGATCCGGCTTCTGAATGAAAATCGCCGGCGCGCTCCGATCATCGCTATCACTAATACAGCAGACAGCCCCCTCGCCCATGCCAGCGACGCGGTTCTGCTAACGCGAGCCGGCGAGGAATATTCCGTTTCGTGTAAAACGTACGTCAGCGCATTGCTGGCTCTGAAATTTCTCGGCGATCGGCTCTGTGCTGTTCCACATGCCCGCACCCGCAAGGAACTCCAGGCCGTTTTGGGCCCCGTCACGAGCTATCTTGCCCACTGGAAAGACCATGTGGAATCCATACTTCCGTCTCTAAGCGGAATCTGCCAAATATTTCTCGCCGGGCGGGGACCTTCCCTCGCCGCCGTAGGCACAGGCGCGCTCATCCTGAAGGAGTCCACGCAATTTCCATCTGAGGGGCTATCCAGCGCCGCATTTCGTCACGGTCCTTTCGAAATGGTCGGCCCGGAGACTTTCGTTCTGGTGTTCGCTGGCGAGCCGAGAACGAGAAAACTGAACAAGAGCCTGGTTGAGGATATCCGAGCAAACGGGGGACGCGCTGAGATGGTTTCGCAAGAGCCGCGCGCGTGCGCCTACTCGTTGCCCAAAGTTCCCTCCGCGCTTCTGCCGGTATTGGAGATTTTGCCGGTGCAGATTCTGACGCTTGCGGTGGCAGCGATGAAGGGGCGGCAGCCGGGAAAGTTTCGCTTGGCCAGCAAAATCACCACGACAGAGTAGTTCGACTAACGCACGCAGCAGGAATTATTCGGAGGACGCGCTTTATGGTTCGTAGCCACTACATTGTTGGCCTGATCCTGCTGATCTTTTTTGTGATGTCCTTCCTCACGAACATTCCCGGAGCCATCATTCCGGACGTCATCACCGGGTTTAATGTCAGCCTCACCATCGTTGCCCTTCTTCCTTTTTTCTTTTTCAGCGCTTACGGCGTAATGTCCATCCCAGCGGGATTTCTGGTCGAGAGGTATTCCGAAAAACCAGTGATGATCGCTTCGTTTGCCGCCGGCCTGGCGGGTTCCCTCAGCATCGCCCTGCGCCCCTCCTTTCTTGTCATCATCATTGCCTCCTTTGTGATTGGAGGGGGAATGGCCTCGCTGCAAGTCGCCATCAATCCCCTGCTTCGGGTGGCTGGAGGCGAGGAACACTTCGCCTTCAACTCGGCGTTCGCTCAACTCGTCTTCGGCGCGGCTTCCTTTCTCAGCCCCAGAGTCTATTCTTATATCGTCGAACATCGTGGAACATATTCCGGACCCACAATCTCCCCCCTGCAACTGCTCGATCGTCTAACTCCCGCAAAATTTCCTTGGGTCGCTATCTACTGGATCTTCGCCGGCGCGTCCATCGTCATGATTGTCATTCTCTTTCTCTCGCATATTCCTCGCGTCGAGCGAAAGGCCGACGAACAAGCCGGCACCTTGAGCATGTACCGCGATCTTCTCCGCAAGCAGGTCGTATGGCTCTTCTTTGCAAGCGTTTTTGTCTACGTCGCCTCAGAGCAAGGAACCGCCAACTGGATCTCCCAATTCCTCGCCACCTATCACCACACGAACCCGGACACCATCGGCGCCAACGCGGTCTCCTGGTTCTGGGGATTGCTGACGCTGGGATGTCTGCTGGGCATGTTCCTGCTGAAGCTATTCGACAGTCGTCGTGTGTTGATCGGCTTCAGCACTGCCACTCTCATCTGTCTCACATTCGCTCTATTTGGTCCCGCGAAGATTTCTATCGTCGCTTTCCCCCTGGTCGGTTTTTTCGCTTCTATCATGTGGCCGGTGATCTCCTCGCTCGCTCTGAACTCGGTGGCAGAGCATCACGGCTCCTTCGCGGGTATTTTATGCACGGGGATCGTCGGGGGTGCCTTCGGCCCTATCATCATCGGCCGCTTGGGTGACGTGTTTGGGCTTCGCGCTGGCATGTGCTTTTTATATCTGACTTTTGGCTGCGTTTTGAGCGTTGGTTTCTGGGCCAAACCACTCATCAGCAACGCCACTATTCTTCAGAAAAAGGAGACGTAAATTGAGATCGACTTATATCTTCGCGAGCATTTTGCTTGCGACGTTCGCTCTGGCTGCACCCGTCGCGTTCGCTCAGGAAAACGACCGGGCTGGCATCCAATATTTGCAGTTGAGCAAGCCGCAAATCGCGCTTCCTGTGGCTCAGGAGTGGGAAGGAAAGGAATTTCCCCATACGATGAGCGTCCTCGAATTGAATCGCGATGGCTTTCGTTATTGGGGCTGGTATGGTCTGAATGAAGGGCATGGAATTGGCTTGGCTCACAGCAACGATCTGGTTCACTGGACAAAATATGAAAAAAATCCTTTGTGGACGAACGCTCGTTGGCCGGCTGTTCTCGAAAATGCCGATCCAAAGGATCCCAAACTTCTCTATTTCGCGATCACGCGCGACTACGATACACCGAGCAGCCACATCGTTCTGGCCACCTCGCGTGACGGCATAAACCTGAAGGAAGAAAAAATCCTCGTCGCCGGCGTTCCCAATCAGCGCAATCAAAATCCAAATCTGTTTCGCGATCCGGTTTCCGGACGATTTTTCTTGACCTTTTATCGTGGCAATGACCAGGACCATTTCGAAATCGTAAGCCGCAACGCCGCTGCGGTCGTGGATCTCGATAAGGCCCCTGAAAAAATCCTCATTCGCTCCTCAGAGACGGTTGCCGCTCCCACGCTTCTGTACCTCACACCAAAAGGAGGAAAGGCCGGAATTTATTATTTGGCCACGGAAGTCTACCCCCATCGCTACACCAGCAATCCCGTAGGGGAATGGCAAGTAAAAGTGTTCGCTGCCACTGCTCCTGACGGCGATTTTCAGCCCGTTGCAGGGAATCCCGTTATGCAGGGACAGCGCGCGTGTCTGTTCCAACACGTTTTTCATGATCGTTTCTATGGCTTCGACTGCCATCTCGAATCGAATGACAAGTGGGTCCTAGAAGAAGTCGAAGCGTCGCTCCCATGACCAGTTTTCCCGCAGCGCGTTGAAACAATCCCAAGTCCCCAGAAGAGTTGGCACGATTTCGCAACTTGTTGTAAATCAGAAGTCTAGCTTGCCTATTCCCCCGGTAGCTCAATGGTAGAAATTCGGCTGTTGACCGAAGGGTTGCCAGTTCGAATCTAGCCCGGGGAGCCAACCTTAATCTTCAGCCCCGACCTCGGGATTCTCGTCATAGAAGGAGCAGAAGGAGATAGAGCCCTCCTTCTTGCAGCCGATTTGCGTAAAATCTTACCAGAGCGTCTGAATCTGCTTACACTCGCGAATTTTTGCGTCTTTGGTGACTAGGACCATGCTCTCTGCTAGCGCTGTCGCTCCGATTAAGCGGTCGCACGGATCGTTTGAATAGTCTGCCGAAAACTGATTAGCCAAGGCAGCAACCTTCGTGGTGATAGGGAGAACGGCAACGCGCGAAGAACTTTCTTCGAGGTATGCCTCCGGTGTTCCGGCGAGCTGCAAGCGGCCGTGGGTCGCCAGCCAGGCGAGCTCCCAGAGAGTGATCGCCGAGATAGCTATTCCGCCAGCTCGACTGGCTCTTCGGATGGAAGAGCGAGCATTCTTCGATAATTTTGCAGGTTCAGTGGCGAGCCAAACGAGCACGTGGGTGTCGAGCAGGATCACTTTGTCGTGTTCTCCCACTCAACAGGGATTGGAGACTCGATATCGCCTACGATTTTGACTTTTCCCATCATGAACCCGAAGATGTCATTCTTCTCCGACTGGGCGGGCACGACCTTTACAACTGGCGTTCCGCGCTTGGTTACGATGACCGGCTCGCCTGTCGCTTGAACCTTTTTCATCACGGCGAGACAGCGAGCCTTAAAGGTACCTGCTGGTATGTGTTTCATTGCACTCTCTCCTGTCCATGGTCATTATATCATGACCATGAGAAGGTGATTATTCGCCATCATTAGAGTTCGGTTCGTACGCGGGGCAGCTCGGAATAAACTCAAGAATCGTATCCGCTTTCGTTTCGAGAATCGCCTCCATCACCAAATTCCCGCGCGAATCCCGAACGGCCACAGAGATCGTTGCCTGATGCACCAATTTCTCCGCCTGCTCCTCACGAGGGCGCGTCCGGCTCTAGGCCGATGTAAGAACGTTTTGAACTCGCCGAGGTCAGGCTGTTTAGGACGGCCGATTTCGAATGTTCTAGATCCGGTAGTTTGAGGACTGTCTTCGGTGTGCGTTTACGTCTGCTTTTCGCCATGGCACGCGGCCTCCATTCCGCGGCGAAAAGCGTGATCCTGTGCCCGATTCTCTGACCAGCAGCGCGTTAATGAGGATCTATCGAACTTGGCCACGAACATTAGGCTTGCGAAATGCAGTGTTCGCCGAGTCTCGTCGATTGAACCATTACGAAGTCCGAGGATCGGAATCCGCTAACCATTCTTTGTTCAACCCGCGCGATGCCAGGACTCACAATCGCAAACAGCCTCAGTTTTTACCTGAGGGGCACTTTGCGGCGGAGCTCGTCGAAGAAATTCAACAGAACCGTGACGCTGTCGGTGGGCCTCTCTTCCGTCCCGCCTGGATTCAGAACCACCGCGAAGCGTTGCCCGTCGGGCGCCAGGTCGTAAGGGTAATTACCGCCCAGATAAGTCAAGTTCTTCTGGGACCAAACTTGCGGCTTTCCGGCAGCAAAGGAGTCTCCTTTGGCGGTGTAGCTGGTCACCATAATTCGCAAATCTGGAGTAACGAAAAAAAGCTTGCGCCCATCTCGTGACCAGATGGGGTACGACCCGCCCTCGGTTGAGATCTGCGACTTGCCTCCCGGTCCTGGGAAGGGTCGCACGTACAGCTCGTAGTTCCCCGACTCATTCGAGGAATAAGCCAGCCAATGACCATCGGGCGAGAACGTTGGATCCCACTCGGAGAATGATGTGAGCAGGAATGCCTCGGCCTTTCCGAGCTGGGGATCGTCCCGGTCGCCTTCGATCGGCGCGGTCCAGATCTCCCCCCGGAAACTGGAACTTTCCTGATACTGAGAGTATGCGAGCCGTTTGCCGTCGGGGGAGAAAGAGCACGGGTACTGCAAGGTCTTTCGGTCCGTCTCCGTCAGCCGTTTCGCCTCTCCCGAACCGTCAGCACGGATCCAATAAATGCCCGGGGCCGCCTGCTCTGTCGATGCGAAGACAATGTTCTTGCCGTCCGGGGTCCAGAGCGGCGCATTGTTCCGACCCGACAAGTGTGTGAGGCGCGACACGGTGTCACGCTCGAGGTCCTTCACCCAGATGTCCGCTCGTGCCGGACTGATTGCCAGCTCAAATGCCAGGCGCTTGCCATCGGGTGAAAAGCGCGGATTCTCATACAACCCCGGGGGCATCTGTAACGCCTTGGTCTGGCCCGTACTCTCTAGCCACCAGATTGAATAGCGAAAGGAAATTTGCACTTTCGAGCTGACGTACACGAGACTTCCGGTTTGGGAAAAGTCGAAATCGCCGCCCCCACTAACGTTGCTGTTGACCTCTTCGAGCACAGGCTGGGGGTCTCCGGTCACTTCCAGCCGACTGAGGTCAAACGGAGCGGCCCACAGCGTGTTCTGGTGCACGTAGACCAGGTGTCCGCTGGGCAGGTACCGGCCAAATGAGGCGCCACCGTGAAGCGTTTTCCGCTCGCCAGTCTTGAAGGAAACTACGGCGATTTCCCCGTCGTCATAGGCGCCAGTGCCGTAGGCGGTGAATAGGACCGCCTGGCTGCCCGGCAGAACCTGCGGCCAAGCGTGTGCCGTTTCCCCTTTCTCCTTGCTTAGCTGGGTTACCTGAATGGGTGCGCCCCCGCCTGAGGGAATCCGCACTAGGCCGGAAGATTCCCCGTTGAATGCCGCTACGATATTGCCATCGTCACCCCAACTCGCGCCTCTGAGGAACCTGGGCACGTCGCATAGGGTCACGGGCGCGCCACCCTGGACCGGGATCTTCTTGAGCTTGTCACCCTCAAAGAAGGCGATCCACTCGCCATCAGGTGAAAAGAAGGGCCGGGAAGCGTGGTCAGCACCAGACAGCGGCACAAACTGACTCTGATCGAGACTGCGCATGTCCAGGCGCCACTTGCCGTCGGGCTCGTTCTCGGCAACAACGATGCGTGTGCCGTCCGGTGACATCGCCAGTTGAGCCCCAAAGAAACGATCAATTATTGCACCAGCCGGCAGTTCGGCACTGAGCTGCACCGGCAGGTGCAGTGGAGAGGTACGGGTGGCGCGCCACCAGCCCACCTCGGCGATGACCGAGGCGATGGCAAGTGCGGCAGCCGCGAGCCAGGCCAGGCGCTCGCGCACCTTGCGGCGAAAAACCAGAGGAGTCTGAAGCCTTGCCTGCGATCCACTCTCGCCAATCCACTGCAACTCATCGGCTAGATCGGCAGCACTTTGCCAGCGTTTTTCGACTTCCTTTGCCAGGGATCTCCGGATCGCGCGGTCCAACGCGGGTGGGGTCATCGGCTTGACGCTGCTTAGGGGTACTGGCTCTTTCTCGAGGATAGCACTGGCCACACTCAACTGGCTCTTGCCTTCGAACGCCCGCTCACCCGTGAGCATCTCGTACAGCACCGCACCCAGCGAAAAAATGTCACTGCGCCCGTCGAGTTCTTTTCCTTCAATTTGTTCCGGCGACATGTATTGAAATGTTCCGACGATCGTGCCCTGCTCGGTCATCGGCAAGTTTCGCGTTGCCGCCGTCAGCGTCACGGCGCTGGAGAGTGGAGCTGTGGGTTTGGCCAAGCCAAAATCCAGCAGCTTCGCACCGGTGGGTGTCAACATGATGTTGCCCGGCTTCAAGTCGCGGTGCACCACGCCGCTACGATGTGCCTTGTCCAGCGCATCCGCAATTTGCATCCCGTACTTCAGCACTTGCTCCAACGGCAACGCCCCTTTTTCGAGGCGCTTCGCTAGCGTCTCCCCCTCGACGCACTCCATCACCAGGTAATCGATCCCGTCCTGTTGCCCAACGTCATGGAGCACGCAGATGTGCGGATGATTCAGGCTGGAAATGGTTTTCGCTTCGCGCTCGAACCGCTGCTTACGGACAGGATCGGAAGAAAGGTGTGCAGGCAGAATCTTGATGGCCACGGTGCGGTCGAGCCGCGTATCTTTTGCGCGGTAGACTTCCCCCATCCCGCCCGCACCGATCGCGTCCAAGATTTCGTAGGGTCCCAACCGAACTCCGGGGGACAGTAGCATTTGGGCGCAATTCTACACCGAAAGAGGTTGGTTACACGCGAGCGTAGATTAGGGATTCGCTCGGCGATCGGATGCGTTCTGGGAGACGCGCATCGAACGAGAGCGAGAATGCGATTACCCGCGAGAAGTCCGCTAGCCCACATGTCTCACAGCTTGGCAGAAAAGAAATGAAGGTTCGCTATCTGGGACTGGATGCTTCATCTGGATGCTTCCACAGCGATGCAATCCACGCCGACCATTGTTTCGACAGGTTTGCCTAGGAGTTTTATGACCAAGTAATAGGGGGCACGGCCTGAAATCGGCTTTCCATCGACCAGATAGACAACCATCGGTTTTACCTGAAAATCCAAGTCCATGCCTGAAATGGTGCTGATTTTGTGAGAACCAAATTCTATTCGGAGCCGTTCCCCTGGTGAAGCCAAAGCGTTGGCTGGGACCAACTGTTCCAAAGTAACTCCCTCATAGGTGTGTGTAGCCTTCGTCGCAGGATCGCCCTGCGTCACGACGGACGGTTGCATTTTGCGCAGGTCCGCAGCGCGAAAGTAATGGCTCTTACTCTCAACTTTTACTTGGAGAAGTAGCTGCTGGTCATTCACAAGGCTATAAGGTCGCCCGTATCTTTGGGAAAACGCAGCAGTCGGTAAGAGAAGCAGCAGAAGGAGTAGGCGAAACTGTCGGAGCATCGCAGTCCCCCAACAGTGATTTTAGCATGGTGGCTACTTTCGTGGGGCTTTACTCGCGCGCAATCCGGACAAGTGGTCCGGGTACCTGATTTGAACTTAACGCGCTAGGTACTTCAGCGTACTTCTAAAGCATTCTGACCACTTGAGGGGGTCGTGTGCTGTCTATTCCGATGGGGGAGGCAGCCTGCGGCCCCTTATTCTTGACACGACTTGACCCACTTAGCGCATCGGCGTATTGCTAGAAGTCGAATCGTCCCGGGGGCTGCATGTCACCTTGACAGCGTGCGGCCCTTATTCCTCTCATTGCGCGATTAACCCGCAGGGTACATCGGCGTATTGGTTAAGTTAATTAACCATATCAGCAGAGCTGCACCGTCCCTTATCGATGTGGCCCCGCTTCAGACTCTGCCGTCTTTGTCCGCTTTTCTCTTCCGTCTGATTAGCTCAGTACACTCTGAAATTCTGTCGTCCAGAGCCTTAATTTCAAACGCCAAATGAATGGCTGCGGGCGCTTTTAAAAAACGCTCATAAAATTCGTCTCTCTTTTTTATTAGTTCTTCGCGCTTTGCGTGCTGATCCGCTTCGTCTTTAGGCACCAACGATTCCTCCAACCAACAAGAGGAGAGCGACGACTCCTTTGTCGCCGCCCCCGCTGTCCGACTGCCAGCTTCGCTAAGCTAGCAGTGAGTGAGTGTTTGCTAGGTTACTACCGACACCAAAAGCCGTCGTTGCTCAAGGTCAATCAGGTTCTCGTCCCGCTGTCGGGATGAAACTTAGACAAGGCTGCGGTCCCACTTCATCCCGCGACCCATCGCTTTGATAGAATCTTTCTAGCCCTTCCTCTACCAGAGGGGACAACAGCCGTGCAGAGTATTGGTGCCAGCGAGTTCAATCTCGAAAATATCCGTAAACACCTACAGCGGTTATCTGACGAGGAGTTGATTCAGTTCGGAAAACCTTGCAAAGACACGTTAACGCCGCAAGCGAATTTGGGTAGACCGCCGCGAGAAGTCTTCATGGTGCAATTGCAGGAAGCAAGAAAAGAGTGGAGAAGGCGATACTCAAAGCATGGCCGAGCCACGTAAAGTCGGCGACAAAATCCGCGTCAGCATGCAAATGCACGGTGAGGAGATCGTAGATGCGACGATCAAGGCGGTTCTCGAAACCACCAGTGGCCCACAGTGTCAAATTGATTTCGGGAACGACCAGACGGCGACGGTCACCGAACGAAAGATTGTGAAGGAGTGATGGGCAGGGTGGATAAGTTCGCCGCTAGGTTTGTGATGTCGTGCAGGAATTATGCGTTAGCTTCTCGGTGAGACCTGAAAACTGCGATTGCGGTCCATGTGCAATTCACGGCGAGCGTTGCACATCCCAAAAGGAAACTCAACAGTCCAACCGAAACTGCGACAAGCAGCCAGTAGAGTGAGATCGAGATCGTAGGTGGCCCTGCCGACCTTAATACGTGCACGGACAGCGAGATGTAGATAAACCCAATCGTCGCCACAACAAAGTGCACAAGAGCTAGGGAGTTGTTTAGCGGGCGCGATAGCCAGCGGACGGCTGCGAAATAAGTTAGCGCAAAACAGCCGGTCGCCAGTGCGAGCAACACTTGAAGAAGAACCGGCCCAATCACAATCGACCCCGGGTGGTAAAAGACCTCCGCGGGCTGATCGCCTATTCTGCTTTCCAGCAGGGCAACACCGAGTTGCAAGATCGCTAAGGCGGCAAAGAGTTTTGCAAATAACATCAGCCTGATTGTAGAAATATCTGATCTTCAATGCTGTTCGATAGTGGACACAATTCGCCGGATGGTAGAATCAGCCGTGCCCCGCCCATCCACCCAATGCGCCTCCGCATCGCCAAGCCCTTCAACGACCCCGACTACATTTTCGAGTTGAAGCACGATGATTTTCCTTGCGTCTGGGATGGAATTGCGACAATGACTATTTCTGTACCCTTCTCCTGGGTTTCATGAATCCCATCAGTATGCAAAACTACTATCGATTAGCCCACCGCTGATCGGGTTCCCGCCAAGGGAACATTGGGAAGGCAAGTTGACCTGGCTTGCCTCCCTCCTTTTTGTGATTGAGAATTAATTCGAATCACACCAAGCCCAATCATTTTCCGCTCTCGCTCCGGGTATTTCGAGCATAACATGCAGGTTCACTTCCTATTGACGGTCTATAGGTGGATAATTATTATCCGTATAGAACGCCGATAGGAGATAGATCGGAACGAGGTGTTCGGCATGCCGCTCCTTGTCAAAACGAGAACTTTCTTGCGGAATTTCTTCTTGTCCCGAAATGTGGAGAGCGATCTCAACGAAGAGGTTCATTCCCATCTCGAAATGCTCACGAATGAAAACCTCCGAGCCGGTATGTCTGCCGAAGAAGCGCAACGCGTCGCGCGCATCGAACTCGGGGGCGTCGAGCAAGTAAAAGAACAAGTCCGCGAACAGCGCCTGGGCAACTGGCTCCATTCCGTCCTCTCCGATTGCCGTTACGCGATTCGCCAGCTCCGGCAAAACCCTGGATTCACCGCCGTCGCCATACTCACGTTGGCCATCAGCATCGGCGCCAACACGGCGTTATTCTCGGTCGTCAACGGCGTGCTGCTGAACCCACTGCCATACAAACAGCCTGACCAGCTTGTCTCGCTGTGGTGGGACCGCACCCCCGGGCAGCACAGCTCGGTTCCGTATCTGAATTTTCTGGACTGGCAAAAAGAGAGCACGGTTTTTTCTAGCATGGGCGCGTACCGTCAGCAGGACGTGATCCTGAGCGACACGGGCGAACCAGAGCGTGTGGCGGGCCTGATGATTTCTGCTAATTTTTTCGACCTGCTCGGAGTGAAACCATTCGTGGGCCGATTGTTCCGGCCCGAAGAAGATCAGATGGGTGCCGGTCCCGTGACATTGATCGCGGACGGCCTGTGGAAGCGCAAATTCGGCTCCTCGCCCGATGTTCTGGGGAAGCGCATAACTCTGGATGGCACAGCCCACACGATCGTCGGCGTGGTCCCGGAAAACTCGCCCATTTATGTGTCCGCCGATGTCTACACGCCCATCGGCCAGTTGAGCGATCCGATTTCCCGTGACCGCCGCGCCAGCACCGGCACTGTGGGGATTGCCAGAATGAAACCTGGCGTTACGCTCGCGCAAGCGCGCATGGATATGGATTCGGTGGCGCGAAATCTTTCTGCCGCCTATCCGGATGCGGACAAAGACACTGGTATTTTCGTGAATCCGCTCAAGGACGACCTTACTTCTGGTGTAGCGCCAATGCTGCTGGTCCTGCTTGGCGCCGTCGCCTTTGTGCTGCTGATCGCGTGCGCGAATGTCGCCAACCTGTTGCTTGCGCGTTCGACGGGACGGGCCCGTGAATTCGCGATTCGCGTAGCGCTGGGAGCGAGTCGGCATCGTATCATCCGCCAGTTACTTACGGAAAGCATTCTTCTTGCGGCTACGGGAGGCGCGCTGGGACTGCTCTTTGCCGTGTGGGGCACGCGAACTGCCCTCGCCGCAATTCCTCAAGCGCTGCCCCGAGCCGACGAAATTGCGATGGACGGCCGCGTACTTCTTTTCACTTTGGCCGCCTCCGTTCTCGTTGGCATCGTGTTCGGCTTGGCGCCAGCGCTCAGGACCTCAAATCCTGACTTGCAGAAGACCCTCAAAGAGGGGGCACGCGGTTCGACGGGATCCTGGCTTCGCACGCAAAACATTTTCGTAATCGCAGAGATGGCGCTGGCCCTTGTGTTGTTGGCCGGAGCGGGATTGATGGTTCGCAGCCTGGTTGAGCTCACGGATGTGAATCCCGGATTTAATCCTCAGCAAGCTTTGGTCTTCAGCATTTCGCCTCCAGGCGCTAAGGTCGCCACCGCCGCGCAAGTCCGTGAGACCTATCGCGATCTGACCGCGCGATTTGAAGCGATTCCCGGACTCGAAGCGGCTTCGCCGCTATTCGGCGCACTCCCTCTTACGGGTGATTCGCTCGTGCCGTTCTGGATCGTAGGACAGCCAAAACCGCCTTCCGCGAGGGAAATGACGCGGGCGCAGTGGTACGCCGCCGCTCCCGATTATCTGAAGGCGATGGGCATTCCGCTGCTGCGTGGCCGTTTCCTTAGTCAACAGGATAACGAAACGGCTCCCTTCGTCGTGGCAATCGATGATGGCTTCGCGCGCTCTTATTTCCCTGGTGAAGATCCAATCGGCAAGCACATCAATCTCGGAATCCTTGACGTAACCGGAGCCGAAATCGTCGGAGTTGTGGGGCACGTGAAACATGTCGGACTCGGCGTGACCGGTATTCTCGACAAGCGCGGTCAAATCTATTTTTCGATGATGCAGTTACCAGACAAACTCCTGCCGCTCGTCGGCCGCGCCAGCACGTTTGTTGTGCGTGCCGCCGCCCCAACGGCAACTATTACCGCGGCCATCCGCTTGGCATCCGAGCAATTCGACGGCGGGCAGGTGCTGTATGACTTTCAACCGATGACCAAGGTTGTTTCCGATTCGATCGCCGCGCAACGATTCGCAATGATTCTGCTCGGCGCCTTCGCGTTCATCGCGCTGGTTCTTTCCGCGGTGGGAATATTCGCGGTGATTTCGTACCTTGCGAGCCGGCGCACGCATGAAATTGGCATTCGAATGGCGCTTGGCGCGCAACCGGTGGACATAGCACGCGTAGTGCTGGGCCACGGAATGCGCGTTTCGCTGCTGGGTGTGGCGATTGGGCTGGCTGCGGCGCTTGCGCTGACGCGGCTCCTCGCAAATCAACTCTATGGTGTAAGCGCAAAGGACCCCGTGACCTTTGCCGGAGTAGCCGGGCTACTGGTGCTTGTGGCGCTGGCGGCTTGCTATATTCCCGCGCGCCGGGCGATGCGCGTCGATCCTGTAATTGCCCTGCGCTATGAATAGACATAGAGCAGGCAATATTTAGAATTTGACCCGAACCACCCCGACCCCAATCTTCTTCCGCTCTCGCTCCGGATATTTCGAGCGCGCTTTCTCCGCGAGCTGTTTCGATTTGAATGGCTTCGACAGGGAGTTGATCTCGCCATCGATGTACTTGAACAGTAGCCACTGCACAGCGGGTTTGGGCATCTCGATTTTATAGCACGGGCGGGGCACGAATTGCTGACGAGGGCGCCAGTATCGCTTTCGTCTCGGGGTTGGTTACAATTCGCCCTACTAGGAGGTCGATATGACGAGAGTTTACCTCGCGCTGTTTCATTTCGGCTTCCCGTGGAGTTGCAGTCTTCCCAAAGAAAGAAGCGCCCCCCAGAGTCGAGTTAGCCGTTCTTCATGACGCTGCAGTAGATTCGATGGACTCTCAAGCAATTGCTTCGAGCGGCTCCACTTCGCGTTTCACCCTCTGCTCAGCTTTCGCTCTCACGACGCGCAAGTCGTACGAAGCTTGCAGGTTCGCCCAGAACTCGGGCGTCGTCTTGAAGAAGCGCGCGAAACGCAACGCCATCTCGCTAGAGATCGGGCGCTTCTGGCGCACGATCTGATAGATCGTCGGCGCAGGCGCGCAGCGCGAGTGCAAGCCTGTGTGAGTTCAGATTGTATGGGCGCATGAACTCTTCGACGAGAATCTCGCCCGGATGAATCGGCTTCCGTTTCGACTCTGGCCGGCGGCGGGATTGAGGTCACCGGCCCAGTCGCCATTACCAAGAACGGCGGTCCGGCGCCGCTTGCCGCATCTACTTTGGTCATTGACATCACCGGAGGCGTGAAATACTCCGACCCGGGCGACTCACATTGATGAGGGGCGACGGACACGTACGGGGCACTTTTTCGGTTTCCCGTCTTTGGGAGTTACCTTGGCAAAGCTGGCATGTACGGCAAAACCAATAGATAAGCAGAGGCAGAAAACAGCCGCTACGAGAGCGCGGTTTAACGGAAATTGTCGACGAGCATGATTTGCGCTTGCTGCCAGCCAGGTTGATCGAAGAGGAGGTATTTGGCATCGGGGGAGGCAGTGAGCCAGAACGGAACGATGTTGAGCGAGGCAAGGGTGGTGACTTTGTGTGACGTGATGTCGTAAAGGGCGGCAGTGGGTTTGCCTTTGCCGGAGGAAGTGGCGAAGACTATGCCGCGATCGGTAACGGCCCAACTGGCCCAGGTGGCGGGGCGAACGAGTGGAGAGAGCAATTTTTCGGGACCGCCGTTGGTTGGAATTTGCCAGATTTCTGGATTGGCGTACTGAGATTTTGCGTAATAGATGACCTTGCCGTCGGAGGAAGGGATAGCGGCGTGGCCGCCGTGAAAGGTAACCTGCGTGGGAGTGCCACCGGCTGCGGGAATCTTCCAAACCTGAAACGTGCCGGTGCGCGAGGAAGCGAAGTATATCCATTTGAAATCGCGCGACCAACTGGGACAAACATTGAAATTGTCCGGAGTAAGCAGCCGGGGAGGAGTGCCGTCGAGGTCGACCCTGTAAATGGAGGTAGTGTTGCGGCGGCTGGCGTCGAAAACGATGGATTGACTGTCGGGAGACCAACGGGGAGTGCCGACGTCCCCAATGCTTGTGAGCTGATGTGGGTTGGAGCCGTCGCGATCGCTGACCCAGATTTCCATCGTCCCAGAGCGATCGGACATGTAGGCGAGTTTCCTTCTATCGGGGGAAATTTGCGGTGCAGGGCCCTGATCGGTCTCGCTGGTGGCAGTAACAAGAATGCGCGGTGGTTGGGGCGGGTCGGATAAATTGAGTTCCCAAATATTAAGGCTGCGGGTGATGCGTTGATAGGCAAGACGAGAAGTAGAACGCGAGATTGCAGGATACCAACCGCCATCGTTGATCTGAACGGGAGAATCGCGGAATTGCGCGGAGACACGCCACAAGCCGGGATGGCTGCCACGTCCCGAAGCAAAGACAATGGACTGGCCGTCTGCGGACCATTGCGGAGGACCGAGAATACGGGCGTGCTCTGATGCAACTTGTGTGACGTCGCCGCCAGTGACGGGGACGGTGAGAAGTTGATCTGCGAAATCTGCATCACCGCTACGAACGAAGAGGAGTTGACGACCATCGGGAGAGAAGACAGGCCCCCAGTCCATGGAGAGCGGTGGGGCTACGGTGAGAGAGTGGGTGCCGAAATCATCCAGTGCGAGTTGGATGAGTCCGGAGGCGGCGGTGAAGACGATGGACTTGCCGTCAGGTAACCAGGCAATTTCCGGGCGCCGAGGAGCAATGCCACTTGCATCCATTTTGCGTTCGCGAGCAGACGAAAGAGTTGGCGCGGTAGGGTTAAAGGGAATGATGTAGATGGAAATATCATTACCGCTAGCACGCGAGAAGGCGATGGAGCGGCCATCGGGAGACCAAGCGGGACAGCGGTCGTCTTCACTGTGAGTGAGTTGAACGACACTCCCGGTGGAAATGGATTGGACAAAGAGACCGGAGGATTCCGGGGAGGAAGCTTGGCGGCGGAATGCAACGTAATCGCCAGACGGAGAGAAGGCGGGTTCGCTGGTTTCGTCGGCGAGATTGGTGAGGGGTTTGATGTGTTGGAGGGAGGAGACAGGTTGGTGGGTAGTGTTGGAGTAAACGTGCTGGAGGAGCAGTGTACCAGCAAGGACGAGAACGAAAACCATTGTTCCGCCCAAGAAGTAAGGGTGCGAAGAGGCAGCCCCAAATGCCTGTTTGGAGACCGGAACGACAAGTGGTTGGACGTCGGTTGAAGATGAATTTAAGTCCCCACCCTTAAAACCGACGGGTGCGGCACCCACCTCAGAGGAAGAATCAGACGGGTTGGCGATAAACCGGTATCCGCGTCGGGGGAGCGTCTCGATATAGGTAGGGGCGGCGGCGGAATCGTTCAGAGCTTCGCGGAGTTTGTTGATCGCCGCGTTCAGGCCGTGATCGAAGTCGACGAAGGTGTCGCCAGGCCAAAGCAGGTCGCGCAGTTGTTCGCGAACGACGAGTTGGCCGGGATTCTGGAGCAGGAGGGAGAGGATTTCCAAGGGTTGGCCGGAGAGTTTGATTTTGACTCCGTGCTTCCAGAGTTCGTGGGTGTGAAGATCGAGAATGAAGGGGCCGAAGGAGATACGGTTTGCTTGATTGCGGTTCATTGAGACACACTTCCCCTTTATTCTCTACGACGGAACAGACGATATTGTTCCCCGAGAGGTTAGAAGGGGGAATGGAAATGGTATGGTCAAAAAACTCGTCGTGCCCGCTACTCCACGCACGAACCTCACTCCAAGCGCAGGTTAATAATAAATAGGCTCAGTAGACCCTCTCCTTGGGTCAGACTGCACGCATCCTTATGTATATGAGATTGCCACACATGACACGCTGTCCCTACCTCTACGCCTACCCGGCCGCGCGCTCGTAGTACTTCAGCAGACCTTTGACCGATCTCACCCAGCGCTCCGCGAACGAATTCAAGTTCGGGCTCCTCGCTGGCAAGCGAATCGTTTTGACACTTCCCGAGTCGATCAGTTCACGAAATGACCCACAGAACTTCCTATCGCGGTCATGCAACAGGTATCGGCAGCCTCTCAGAAATCCCGACTCCTCCATGGTTGCATTTCGTGCTTGCTGTTCCATCCACTCATGACCCGGGTAGGGCGTCATCCCTGCCAAGCTCACCCGCCGACTCTCCAAGTGAAAAACAGGACATAGTAAGTAACCAACCCTTTCAGGGTAAGGACTTCCACGGTGAAGAAATCCGTCCCCACCAGAACTTCTATGTGTGAACGGATAAAGTCTTTCCAGGAGATGGCCTGTTTTCTCTTAGGACAGGAGAGAGGCCATGCTCTCCCGAGACATAAAATTTACTTATTCCCTGTTGATCTAAAGGTGGTCTTGCGCTAGATTCCCGGCGGCGTTCAACCCTGGGGTGGGTGGGTGACCGTCATTTGTCTGCATGAAAAAGGGCTTCTAGCGCGAACGACGCCAGAAGTGAGTGTGTCTAAGGATCGCCATGAAAGGAGTGGGGTCATGTCACGAAGAGTGGATCTGATCTTAGTTGCAAGTTGTGTAATGGTGTTGCTTCTGGTGTGTTGCGTCCCGACGGGGGCGCAATCGAGCGTCGCGAGTCATGGGCTAGTTTCACAGAAGATCGATGAGACCGCTCTTGTCAAGCTGGAGGGGAACACGCGGCCGGAAGTTCAATTTGCTCGTGATCTGGGGCCGGTTTCAGATAGCCTGCAGCTGTCTCACATGTATTTGCAGATGAAGATGTCACCGGCGCAGAAAGCAGAGGTCGCGGCGTTGGTCAATCGCCTGCATGACCCCGCTGCCGCCGAGTACCATAAGTGGCTGTCCCTTGCCGATATTGAAGAGCGCTTCGGACCGTCGCAAGACGACATCATGACTGTCTCCGCCTGGCTCGAATCTCACCACTTCACCGTTAACATCGTCTATCGCGCCAATGGCGTCATTGACTTCTCCGGGCCGGCCAGTTCCATCCGCGAAGCATTCCACACCGAGATTCATAATCTCGAAGTGCAGGATGCCCACCACATCGCCAACATCAGCGATCCACGGATTCCCGCCGCCCTCTCTCCGGCCGTTCATGGCGTCACCTCTATGAACGACTTCAGGCCACACACCAATCTTGTGACCCACCAGAAGGAATTTACGGCAGCCGGCGGCGCTATCCTGGCCCTGGTGCCCGGCGATATGGCAACGATTTACGATTTCAATCCCGTGTATGAGGCTGGCTTCACCGGTAAGGGGCAGACGGTTGTGGTCGTCGAGGATACCGATATCTTTAGCCCTACGGACTGGAGTACCTTCCGTGATGCCTTCGGCCTTACCAGCAGATTCCCATTTGGCTCACTCACAGTAGCCCATCCTCAGCCATCTAACACTTTTGGCGCCACCTGTGATGATCCTGGCATCAACACGGACGACGTCGAAGCCGCAGTGGACATGGAGTGGGCTAGCGCGGCCGCTCCGAATGCCGCAATCGTCGTAGCTTCCTGCGCCGACACCAACACCAACTTTGGAGGCTTTATTGCCATTCAAAACCTGCTCACCACTTTCGCTCCCCCTCCCGGGATCATTAGCATCAGCTACGGCGAAGCCGAGAGCAGGGATGGCGCAACCTTCAATACCTACATCGACCAGCTTTACCAACTGGCGGTCTTGCGCGGCGTCTCCGTGTATGTTTCCGCCGGTGATTCGGGCGCAGACGCCTCGGACCAGTTCCGCGAGGCCGCAACTAGGGGCCTCAATGTCAGCGGCTGGGCCATAAGCGCCTTCGATGTAGCCGTTGGTGGAACCGACTTCACTGATACCTTCTTGGGTCAAAACACGACCTACTGGAATGCCACCAACGGGCCGTTCTTCAATTCGGCCAAGAGCTACATTCCGGAAATGCCCTGGGACGACTCTTGTGCAAATGTGCCCGTTTCCAACTTCTTGGGATTTGCCGTCCCCTATGGTCCCGACGGTACCTGCAACAACTTGCCGCCTCCGTTGGATTTTCTCTTGTTAGTTGCGGGAGGTAGTGGCGGAGCTAGCAGTTGCTTCTCCGGAGCCCCAACTGTCGCTGGAGTTGTCGGCGGCACCTGCGAAGGCTATCCAAAGCCTATCTTTCAGTTCTTCGCCTCAGGTATCCCTAATGATCAAGTGCGCGATATTCCCGATATCACCTTCTTCGCCGCCAACGGACTCTGGAACCACTATTACGTTTTCTGCTATACCGATCCCGCGGGTGGTGGCTCACCTTGCGTGGCCGGCCATCCGGAACTCTGGCCCGGCGCCGGGGGCACTTCCTTCGGTGCTCCGATCATGGCCGGCGTGCAGGCACTGATAAACGAGTCAGTGGGCGCCCATTATCAAGGAGACCCCAACTTCGTTCTTTACGCCCTGAACGCCGTCCAGAACGCTTCTGTGGGGCAAGCGGCCTGCGATTCCAATCTGGGCACCAACATAGACCAACGCTGCATTTTTCACGACGTGACTTTTGGCGATATGGATGTAAATTGCCTCCCGGACGTCAGAGCGGGTGAAACATTCAATTGCTTTTTAGACAGCGCCACGAACGGGGTCTTGTCCCTGTCCAACAACAGTTATGAGCCAACCTACACGGCCAAGCGGGGATACGATTTCGCCTCCGGTATCGGCAGCGCGAATGTCTTCCACCTGGTCAGAAGTTGGCCGGGCAGTAGGTTGCACTAGACTCTGCCCGGGTCCAATCTGTGCAAACGCCTTCAAACTTTAGATTCGGCAAGACATCACGATTGGCCAGTTAAGCCGGTGATCCGACAACTGAGAATCCATTGCGTTCCTTAATTAAGCCGACTTGCGTGGCGTGATGCACGGAGGTCGCAACTAACACTAAAGAATCAGCTAGGTAACATGCGCCGATGCGCCTGCGGATAACTGATCAAGTAAGTAATTGGCGTTTGTCGGACGCCTTTGAATGCTGGCCCGCCACCCACCGGTATTCGATTCCGGACAGTTTCTTGATGATTTCACACAACTCCTGTGGGCGGTATCTGCGGAGACAAGTTAGTTGAGGTGTGAACATGAATAAAGCTCTTCTGGCATTGTCGATCATGCTCTTGAGCGGCAGTCTGCCAGCTCAAGAAAGTCCAATCACTCCGAAAGCCGAGCGGGTACAGATTAGCGAGGGGCCAGAAGTCCCGTTGGTGGGAGGCTATTTGACGGTTATCCGATGGACGGTAAGCAATCCTGGTGGCATGCCCGTGCACTACGGGATTGTGCACTATGGTACGGATCCCAAAAATTTGAACCAACCGCCAAGAATCCGATCAGGTTAAACCCTTACCATTCATCGACCGTGTTCCGCGTGAACCGGTACGACCTCCCGACCTCCCGCAGAAGACGACCTACTATTACACCGTGGAATCGATGGATTCTAGCGGCAAGAGCGACGGAGTTACCAGTCCGATAAAATCTTTCGCCACAACGAGCAAGTGAGAAGCTTGCTGCTTTCCTCTTCGGAGAGGATGCGCACTTTTGGCAAGTAATGCCCTCCGAATTGTTAACCACTCCGAAAGGTGGATACTTTCGAGCTTCGTGGCCATCCATCCCTCTGCTCGTCCTGTCTACAGCCGCCAATCAACAATTCTCCGATCTCATGAGCGCATTCTCGTTTCAGCATCCGGGATTCCATAGCGTGGTACGCGGCTCGCGATTTCTTGTGTGGAGACTGTATATTTTGAATTCACGACCGATAGCGGTAGCGCTGCCCGACGGAGTCCCGTGAGTGCTCGAAATCTGACAATGTCATTCGCCAAGCGATTCCCGTCGGCAGTAGCAGTGGACGCATGTGGTGACTGCGGTCCCGGGAAGTCGACCAGAACAAACTGAAGCTCACCACGACAAACGCTGCGCCAAGAAGGAAAAAGAGAACTCCCGCAACAAGCGCGACGATGCTTGAGGGATTGAGTCCGATATTTCCCTTGATTTCACGCCGCATAGTGTCCCTACCGTGAGTTGTTGCCAGTCAACTGGAAAGCCATCATTTCCTCCTCAGATCTTTTTGTTGTTGCATGTGGTCAAGATCCCCGCTTCCAAGTGGCCGAATTATTCATGCCGCAGTACCGTCATCGGATCCACTTTTGTGGCACGGTTGGCGGGGATATAGCACGCAAGCAAGGTGACGCACGCCAGAAGGATTCCGACGGCGGCATAAGTCGCGGGATCGGTGGCCTTCCCATTAAATAGCCAGAGATGCTCCGCCATGAACCGATTGAGTCCGAGGGCTAACCCAACGCCAATGGCTAGTCCAGTCCCAGCAAGTGTGAGTCCCAGCTTAGCGACCAACACGAGCACATCACCCCGCCGAGCCCCAAGAGCGAGACGGATGCCAAATTCGCGCGTGCGCTGATTGACAAAGTAGGAAAGGACGCCATAAACGCCGATCGCTGCCAGGATCGCGGCTATGCCGGCGAAAAGCCCGAGCAGGATGACATAGTTTTGATAACCACTGATGAATTTCTTCAACACGTCCTCCATCGTACTGATGGCAGTGACGGGCTGATCTGGGTCCATCTGTTTCACCATCTGCTTCGCTGCGGCGATGATGTCGGCTTCGTGAGCATGTACATCCGATACCGTGCGGATTACCAGCGTCCCACCCAAATGGAAGCCATCGCTGCCGCCAGGATAGACTTCCGGCTGCTGAAGATACGATTCGTATACAAGTGGGTGGATTCCGCCCATGCCGACTTGCTTGACCTCGCCCACGACACCTACGATCTGTCGTGGCCGCTCTTCGTCCACTTGGATAAACGTATAGTGGAGCAGAATCTGTTGCCCGATGGGATCTTCGTTCGGGAAATAGCGGCTTGCCGTTGTCTCGCTAATGATTACAACCCAGGGCGCATTCGTGGTGTCGTGTTCATCAAAGTAGCGGCCTTTCTTGAGCGGGATCCTCATGGTGTGAAAGTAGCTGGGGCTCACTTCGTTGAACCCAACGAAAGGCCTCTCGTCCGGTTCGGGATGCCCAACGATCGAAAGAGTCCTGCTCCCTGAACCCAACGGCGGAAGCATCGTGATCATGCCTACGGACTCGACGCCGGGAAGCACCGAAACTCCTTCGATTAATTGCTGGTGATAGGCGGTTACTTTGGGAGATATTCTCTCCATCGGGCTCCCTGGACTTTTCTCCAGGTATTTACCTCCCTTGGGGGGGAAGAGCACGGTCATGGTCAAGACGTTTGCTGGATCGAAGCTTGGAGACGGGAGCAACATGCTAAGCAGGCTGTTGATCATCAGCCCGGCGCCTACTAGGAGCACCATAGCCAGTGCCACTTCGGCAACCACCAACAAGTACGGTGTCCTTTTATGTTTTGCGGTCGCAGTTCTGCTTTCTCCTTCGCGGAGTGCGTCCTGTAGATCCGCGCGCGAAGCCCGGAGAGCTGGAGCCATGCCGAACAGCAGCGCGGTCAGGAGGCTGAGCCCGCCGGCGAAGAACAAGACCCGGCCGTTGATGCGAATGTTCTCCGCGTCTGGCAGAGCTTTCGATATTGCGCCCAGCAGACGGACTCC
This sequence comes from Candidatus Acidiferrales bacterium, assembly GCA_963795535.1. Taxonomy (GTDB): domain Bacteria; phylum Acidobacteriota; class Terriglobia; order Acidiferrales; family UBA7541; genus Acidiferrum. Next base: position 2,189,079 of record CAWCIG010000012.1, on the reverse strand, counting down.
CCAGAGAGAAAGCAGGACGCCCAGCAAGCCGCCCAGCAGAGTCAACAGCCCGCTCTCCACCAGCAACTGCTGCATGAGCCGCCGCCGGCCCGCGCCGAGCGCCGCCCGCATCGAATATTCCTTTCGCCGGCTTTCCGTCCGCGAAAGCATGAGATTTGCTACGTTGACGCATCCGATGAGCAGAATAAATCCCACGGCCCCCAGGAGTGGATACAAGCTATCATGCGAGTTTTTGTAGAGTGCTTCATACAGCGGAACGACTACCGCCCCGACTCCCTTGTTTTGCTGTGGATAAGTTTTCTCCAGCGCTTGCGCTAACACGTTCATCTCCAGCTGCGCTTGCGGCAGGGTTACTCCGCGTTTCAGCCGCGCCAGCGCCACAATCCAGAAGCCCGCGCGGTTAGCGTATCTCGCGTCTTCTGGATTTACGGGCTGCCATACGTCTGCCCGGTTTTTCGTGAACCACGGCCCGAATGTTTTGAAGCCGGCAGGCATCACTCCAACGACTGTTGAGGCAACGTCGTCAATGCGGAATGTCTTCCCAAGTACTGCTGTGTCGCCATGGAACTTTGTCTTCCATAGCGTGTCGCTGATAACCACCGTCTGATAACCTTCTTGACTCTCTTCAGCGCGAAAGACTCTCCCTAAGACGGGCTGCACTCCAACCAGAGTGAAAAAATTGGGAGTCACGGATTGGACGGGCACCTGCACCGGCTCACCGAGCCCGGTTAGGGTAGCCAAGTCGATAAAACCTACAGCACCCATGTCGGCAAAAACGTGATTCGCTTTTTTCCAGGTCGCTACGTCAGCAAGCGGCACGACATCTTTTTCTGAGGCAGACTCCCCGCTATGTGTTGAGAATATCGTCGCTAGCTCCTCGGGATGCTGGTAAGGCAGACCTTGCAGCAACACCGCGTTCAGTGCGCTAAAGACCGCGGTATTTGCTCCGATGCCCAGCGCGAGCGAGAAAACCACCACCGCCACAAAGCCCGGTTTTTTTGCCAGGATCCGCGCCGCGTAACGAATGTCCTGCCATAACGTTTCCAGCCACGTGAAGGTCCACATCTCGCGGCAGTCTTCCTTGATGAGGGTGACATTCCCAAATTCGCGGCGAGCGGCATGCGCTGCCTCTTCTCTAGACATTCCGCCAGCCACGAGTTCGTCGATCTTTTCTTCGAGATGTTGCTGAATCTCGTCGGACAAATCGTTGTAGAGGCGGCCGCGCGAGAAGAGTTGCTTGAGCCAGTTCATGATTCACCTCGCGCCAAGACCCGGGTGATGCCGTCGAGCATGCGTTCGAAGCTGGACACCTCACACTCCAGGTGCCTGGCGCCTGCTGCAGTCAACTTGTAAATCCGAACGCGGCGGTTTGTGGAGGAGATTCCCCATTCGGATTTGACCAACCCGTCTTTGAGAAGGCGCTGGAGAGCCGGATAGAGCGAACCTTCTTCGATCTGAAGTTGATCGTTTGAGGTTCGTTTAATGTTCTGGACGAGGGCGTAGCCATGCAGGGGCTGGCGCTTGAGAGTTCGGAGAAGCATCATTTCGAGCGCGCCGGGAAAGAGGTCTCGCTGTTCGGCCTTTTTCAAAGTGGGTGTCTCCTATAACTCTTGTATGAACCCTATTCACCACAAGGCCTAGAGCAAAATAGTGTAGTAGGGATTTGCTGTCAAGAGCTTTTTTGGGGACAGCAGGTGAAATCCGGAAATGAAACCGGGGCGCGCGAGAGTCGCGCTTTGGAACGTTTGAGGGCAAGGCGCCGCTCGGTGGCCAGATCCAAGGCCGCCGTGAAAAAGGGCTTTCTTAAGAACTGTTGTGTCATACCTGCGGTATCGTTCTGCATGAAGTTCCAGATGATTCAAATTAAGAAGGGTAAATTTCCCGGGTCAAGAAAAATGGCTTGGCGTAGTTCTGCAAGACCACATTTGACAGTGGCTATCCCCTGGCTGAAGCTTGAACTCAAACGAAGATTTTGTGATGCGGTTTGCTTCTGTGCAATGAATGTGCAAAAGGAAAGATGCTCGAAGTCGCTAACTCATTGAAACAAATGGTAGGCCCGTAGGGACTCGAACCCCAGACCTCTACCGTGTCAAAAATACGGTCAAAACGCTAAATCCCTTTGCCTGCCTTACTTTTCCGGTTTCTACCCCCTCCAAAAAAGGCCCGAAATGGGCTAATTTTGGTGACGAGTTGGTGACGAGTTTTTGTCCGCGTCCTGCTTAACTCTCGGAGCGGAATTCCGGTGCCCACAGAAGCCTCAAAGGCGGCGCGGTCGAATCTGACTTCATTGAGCCGACCCACATATCTCCCCGACGAGTTTCTGGGTAACTTCCGTGTAGACGATCCACCAACCACCGTACCAGTAGCCACGTGTCAGCTAGTGAGGTTTCCGAGAAGACAAAACCGAATTAGATTTAGGGCCATGCCGATTGCGAACCGCTGGCGGTCCATCCAGAGATTATTTCGTCAGGGTAGAGTTGCCGACTGCCCAGGATCTGGCCATTCGCCGAGCGATAGTCCTGAAGTCCGAGTAAGTGAAATGGCCCGGCTGCGCCAATTGGCCCGGGTGTACTAACATAGCGGCTTGACCTGGCGCTCGCGCCGCACTCCAAAAAATGGCGACGGAAAATCGAAAAACAAGAAAGGGGCTGCGAGGCGTATTTGGGTGCTTCTTTTTGTCGGGGGCGGCGGGGCTGGTGTATCAGGTGGCGTGGGGGAAGGCGCTGGGGCTGATCTTCGGGCACACGGCGTACGCGATTGCTACGGTGCTTGCGGTGTTCATGGCGGGGTTAGCCTGCGGAAGCACGTTTTTCGGGCGATGGATCAAGGCGCGGGCTCAACCGATTTTGGTTTATTCCAAGATTGAAATTTTGGTAGGAGTGGCGGGGGCACTGTCTCTGGCGGGGCTGGCGGGTGTGCGCTGGTTCTACCTTGGCGCTTACGCGCGTCTCGGAGAGACGGGGGGGCTGCTGCTGGCGATCCGATTCCTTGGGGCGGCGGTGGTGCTGTTTGTTCCGACGTTTTTGATGGGTGGGACGCTGCCGATCCTCGTGCAGGGCTTGACGCGGAACCGGGCGGATCTGGGCGAGCGGGTCAGCCAGCTCTATTGGGTGAATACTTTGGGGGCAGCGGTAGGGACACTACTGTGCGGATTTGTTTTACTGCCGGCGCTGGGTTTGCGGCTGACAGTGGGCGTGGCCGTGGCGCTGAACGTAATTGCAGGATTGATCGCGAAGCGGGTGGCGAAGGCGTTTGATGGCGCGCCGGAAGAGAAAGAAGCGAAGAAGACGAATGCGAGACAAATCGCCGCCGCATTGCCGGTGGGCGTGACGCAGAGATTTCTGCTGATTTTGTTTGGCGTGGTGGGGGCGACGGCATTTGCGTACGAGATTGCCTGGACGCGGCTGCTGGCGATTGAGATCGGAAGTTCGACGTATGCGTTTACGGTGATTCTGGCGGCGTTCCTGGCGGGGGCGGTGATCGGGAGCATTGCGTTTCAGGTTTTGTTTGCGCGGCGCAAGCAAGTGCGCGTGAGCACATTTTCGCGGACGCAGACATGGATCGGCGGGGCGGCGGTGGCGTCTTTGATTCTGTTCCGGTGGATTCCGTCGGTGATTCCGATGTTGTTGCGGGCGACGCACCAGTCGTTTGGAGGCCTGGTGCTGGCGCAGATCGTGACGAGCGGGTTGACGGTGCTGCCGATGGCCGCAGTGTTTGGATTTAATTTTCCGGCTGTGCTGGTGCTGCTGCACGGAGAAAAGGAGGAAGAAGGCGGCCGAACGGCGAAAGTGATCGGGAAGGCATACGCGGCCAACACGATGGGCGCGATTGCGGGATCACTGATTACGGGATTTTTACTGGTGCCGAGGTTGGGAAGTTCTCGAGTGATTGCGATGATGGCGGCGGTGAATCTGCTGCTGGCGGTGGCGCTAGAGTGGAGTTCCCTCCCCCGGCGAGTTCCGGCGGTGGCCGCGAATTTGGCCGGATGCGCGCTGGCTTTGGTGGTGGGATTTTTGCCGTATTTCAACAATCCGGCGCGATTGTCGCTGTCCGCAGCTCTTTATGGAAATACATTTCAGGGACATTTGACGCTGGACGAGATTGCGGCGACGAATGACGTCGTGTATAGCGCGGAGGGCGTGAACGACTCGATTGCGGTGATTCGTTCGGACAATTATGTGGCACTGCGTGTGAATGGAAAGGTCGATGCGTCGACGGGAGACGCGCGGACGCAACTTTTGCTGGGACATTTGGGCGCGGCGCTGTCTCGGTCACCGAAGCGCGTGCTGATTGTGGGCTTCGGAAGCGGGATGACCATTGCGGCGGTAGCGCGGTATCCCGATGTGGAGAGGATCGATTGCGTGGAGATCGAGCCGGCGGTGGTGCGGGCTTCGCCTTATCTGGAGAGTTTGAATCGCGGCGTCCTGGGCGATCCCCGCGTAAATGTGATTTTTGACGATGCGCGGAATTTTCTGTTGACGACGCGGGAGCAGTACGACCTGATCATTTCGGAGCCGTCGAATCCGTGGATTGCTGGAATCGCGACGCTGTTTACGAACGAGTTTTATGCGGGAGTGCGGCAGCGGTTGGCGCCGGGGGGAATGTTTGTCCAGTGGGTACAGGCGTATTCGCTGGCGCCGGAAGACTTGAAGATGATTGCGGCGACGCTGGCGCCGCATTTTGCGGAAGTGACGCTGTGGAGGGCGGAAACGCCGGATTTGTTGTTTCTGGGAAGGACAGAGGCGAGTCCTCTGGAGTTTGGGAGGTTGCGAGGATTGTGGCAAAAGAAGGGACCGCGGCGGGATTTTGAGGCGATGGACGTACACGAGCCGGAAGGAATGGTGGCGTACTTTTTGCTGGACGATGCGTCGGTGCGGAAGCTGGGAGAAGGCAGCGTGTTGAATACGGACGATCGCACGTTGCTGGAATATCACGCACCGCGAACGCTGCTGGCGCGGGATTTGTTTACGGAGAATCAGGCGGCGATTGCGCGGCTGCGGAGAGGGCCGCTGCCGGGTAATCTGGCGGCGAGCGATGTGCAGCGGTCGCTGTTGGCTGGTGTGGAGACAGCGCTGGATTTGAAAGATGAGGCGAACGCGCAGAAGTTTGTGGAGCTTTTGCAGAAGCAGCCGGAGTCCGTGGCCGGAGATATTGCACAAGGGCGATTGGACTTGTTGCGGGGTTCGTTGAAAGAAGCCCGCGCGGAGCTGCAGGCGGCATTGAAACTGGACGCGAATTCGGCGGAGGCGATGCACTGGCTGGGGCGCGTGGACGAGCGGAGCGGAGAGAAAAATGAAGCGAGGGACCTAGTGGACCGCATTCTGGCGCGCGAGCCTGGAAATTTGGAGGCGCTGACGGATGAGATGGAGTTTGCCGCGGACCGTGGGGACTACCGGGTTGCGTTGATCGCGCAGTTAGCGCGGATGAAAACGATGCCGGAGGTGGAAGCGGCGGAGTATTGCCGGCTGGGCGCGATCTGGATGAAGTTGGGGAATTTACCGGAGGCGGAGAAGGCGCTCGAGACGGGGATCCGCAAGGACCCGTACAAGTACGCGTGTAATTTGGCATTGGGAGAGATTTACAGGGAGACGGGGCGGAAGGCGTTGGCACGGGAGACGTTTGAGAAGTTGGTGCGGTGGTATCCGGATGCGGATCTAGATGTTTATATAGCGCTGGCAGAGGTGGACGAGACGTTGGGAGATCGCGAAGCGGCCGAGGAGGTGAGGAGGAAGGGGGAAAGAGTAGTTGGTAGTCGGTAGTTCCAAGACTACGGACTGCAGCCGCCAGTCACCGGTTGAAAGCCGACAGATGGAAGAAGAAAGCAGGGTTTCACCACAGAGGGCACAGAGGACCACAGAGAGAACGGAGAACGAAAAACTGAAGGTGGGAATTAAGGAAAAACATCCAAGGGTTCGGGTATAGAGAATTGGGGTAGAATTCGCCTCAGGGAATCAACAAGGTACGACTGCGACGGCGATGTTCCAAACCGTCATCAGCCGCGCGGGTCTTCGCCGGAGCAGGCTCCCGGTCTCTATACTCAGGGCGGATTTCAAGGAGGGGCGTGCCGTAACCCGTTGTGAATTCGGGAGTCTGTGCTGCCTGGACTTCCATGAAGCCGGCCAGGGCCCGCAGACTGGTGACCACAGGAATTTGATGGTGATGAATTTCAAGGCTGTCAAAGCGGAGGGAGATTGTACCGTCGGTGCCGTTTGCCGCGCGTTGCACTGACAGGACGGTTCCCAGATGAGATGAGAAGGACCTTGGCACCTGCAGGGATTTTTTGGTTATTGGGCAACGGTACGTCCTGCATGACGCGCCCGGTTATGACGTGGCCCGCGACGGAGGTTTTTGAAGATAAACCGTGGTTAAGCCTGACGGGTAGCACGGTGCCTGCGGGAATGTCGAGGCTTGGATTCTGCGCAGAGACTGACTGGCCGACGAGGAGCTCCAGCAAGGCGAAAGAGAGCAGGAGAAAGAGAAGAGCCGAATGCTTCCCAGTTTCATGGCTGGCTCCCGGCGGCAAGTTCAGAAAAAACTTAATTGATAGCGTTGCCACGGCGGCGAATAGTCTCCTCCGTTGAGGCGCGGTGACTGGGCTTGAATCGACGCCCGCGGAAGAGATCGCTTTTGAGGCTCCTGCGAGTAGACTTCGAGCCAGTGTTGCGTCGACCCATTGAACCCGCCGGCGGTTAGCGGACCAGCACGAACTTGATCTCCGGTTATGCTTACCAGGCAGTCAAATCAGAGGAAGGCATCAGATGCTGGCGTACCAGGCAGAACGTTCGAAAAACTCATGAATTACGAACACTGGAAAACTGGTTGACCCGCTCCGAAATATCAGTCACTTCCAGGCTGATCTGCTGAATGGGTTTTCTGAACGTCAGAAAGTGGTGCTTTTTCGAGGACGTCTCCGCCTGTCGCCAAGCGTTTGCGCACTTCCCACAACGGACTTCGGGCCAGCGGCAAAATCTGGGATCACTTGTCACATCCGCTGTACGTAGCTAAGGCTGAAACAGCAATCGCCACTTCTCTCCATCGGTAAACACTAGCCGACTTCACTGGACTAGCCGACTTCACTGGACTAATCCCGCCGTGGAAGCCGGATAGCTTCCGGTTAAGCCGATCACTTAGGAGCCGTCTCATCGAGGCCCAAGTCCAGTTCTGCTAACATTTCTCGGGAACTTCCGTCGATCACTCGGCGTAAATGTATGCAGGGCACCAGGTGCCCTCCCGAAGGAATCCATGGTGCCGAAAAGAGCGATTCTGGTTTGCCTCATCGTCCTTGTTTCGTTGCAGAGTCATGCGTCTCCGGTAACTCCGGCGGAAGCTGGCCGGTGGCTCGAGGACCTCCGCTACTTCGCTGAACAGGCACCGCAGGTTCACAAGAATCTGTTCCATTCCATGACACGGGAACAGTTTGACGCTGCGCTGAAGAATCTAGACGAGCGCATCCCCAGCCTGTCTCGCAACCAGATCATCGTCGAGATCACGCGGATCGTCGCAATGATTGGCGACGGACACACTTACGTGGAACTCCAGCATCCTCCCACGAATTTTCGGTACTATCCACTCAAGCTCTACTGGTTCCCCGACGGAGTTTACGTTGTGAAGGCCGACAAGAAGTACGCCACGGCCGTGGGCGGTCGCATCGTAAGGTTGGGCAAGGTCTCTGGACAGAATGCCTACGAAGCTGTAAGCCAGATCGTTCCGCGCGACAATCCGTCCCAGGTCAAATGGATGACGCCGTTCTACATGTCACTGGCCGAGGTGCTCGACGGACTCGGTTTAGTAGACAACCAGGAAGCGGTTCCGCTCACCGTCGAAAAGGATGGGGTGCAAACGACCGTCGTCCTCACACCCGAAGCGGGAGATCTGCCATTAGACGAATTCGTTCTTCCGGCAGATTGGGTGGATGCTCGCGACCCCGCTGTTCCTCAGCCCCTATGGCAAAAAGATCCAGCCAACAACTATTGGTCTGAGTATTTGAACGATTCCCGGACGCTCTACGTTCAATTCAACGCCGTGGCGCAGAAGCCAGACGAAACCATCGAGGTATTCTTCAAGCGGGTCATGGCGTTCGCCGACACTCATCCGGTGGATCGTTTCGTGCTTGACGAGCGATTGAACGGCGGGGGCAACAATTACCTCCTGCGGCCGGTCATCCATGCATTCATCCGCTCCGACAGCGTGAATCAACCTGGCAAGTTGTTCACAATCATCGGACGCCAGACCTTCTCCGCAGCGATGAACTGTGTAAACCGTATGAAGTTGAACACCGACACTCTTTTTGTCGGAGAACCGACGGGTTCGAGCCCCAACATGTATGGCGACAATGCGCCGGTTGTATTGCCAAACAGCAAATTGACGGTGCGGCTTTCGACACTCTGGTGGCAGGATATGGACCCCCGCGACCGACGGGCGTGGCAAGCGCCTGATCTTTCAACAGAGCTAACGTTCGCCGATTACCGCGCCGGCCGCGACCCCGCCATGGACGCAATCCTGAGCTACAAGCCGGGACCAAGCATCCTCGAACTGGTCCGTGCCGCAGCGGAGAAAGGCGACTATGCTGGCGCCAAGGCTGCCTTACAGACGTTCATCCAAGACCCACTGCATAAGTACGCGACCGCGGAGTCGGACATCAACCAATTGGGGTATGCCTTCATAAACGCCAAGAAGCTAGATCAGGCGATTCTGGTACTCAAGTTGAACGTGGAAATTTATCCTGAGTCTTTCAATACCTGGGACAGCCTGGGCGAGGCCTACATGGATCGCGGTGATAAGGACCTAGCGATCAAGAACTACAGCAAATCGCTCGAATTAAACCCTAAGAACTATGGTGCGCGCGATCAACTGGCGAAACTGCGGGCGCAGTAGCGGCAGATTATCACTGCAGCTTCGCGTACTCCGCCTTGGCTTGCTTGAGGATGGGGATGTCGGGGTCGGCATCTTTCCAGAGCATGAGGAAATCTTGATAGGCCGCCTTGGCCTTGGTGGTGTCGCCTTGCATAGCATAGGCACGGCCAAGTCCTAAGTGGGCAAGTGCGCCGCACGGAAAGTTCCCTACTATTCCCCGATGGTCGATGAATTTCTGAAATTCCGATGCGGCTGCGGTGCCGTCATGCAGCGTCAGATAGGCTTCTCCACGTACATAAACCGGACATAGATAGATAGTGTCACAGGAGCAGTCGCGGCACTTAGGTGACGAGGCCTTTCCCCAAAGAAAGCTCTCAACTCCGAGTCGGAGGGCGGTCCATAGGTGACCTGTCTATGCGCGTAAAGCAGCCCGTGCGGCTTGTGTCAAAACCTCCGGACCAGCCGCCGCAGGCCGAAACGGCGATGCCTCTGCAAAATTGCAAGGAGCTGGCCATCGACTTTTCTCTAGCCATGTAAATGAAGTCGGTTTGCCGACTCCTCATTCAAATAGCCAGAGCCGGATAATTGCCCACAGCAGCGGGCCAACCATGCATAACGCGTTCAGTTTTGGTTGAAGTTGTGCAGTATCCAGACCCATGAGCGAGAATTGAATTTGTCCCATGCCCTTCCCTATTTCACCAGTGCGAATCATCGTCTACTCTTAGAGGCGGTCATCCGTTCACAGCTGATTAGAAAAAGCTTGTTCGGCGTGGCGACTAGTACGAAGGTGTCGCCGATGCCTTCGTCCAATTGTTTCGCCTCTACGCAACTGGCTTAATCGCAATTGCGCAGGACATTCCGATGCGGAAGTCGGAGTTCACTGATCTGTGAGTCGCGGAGCGCCGCTGACTTTGAAACCACCCAGAAATGGGGATGGGGCTTACTTAGTGCTTAGCGTGGCTGAGAAGCCTTCGGCGGACAGCAAGAATCCCGTACCATCAGCTGAGTCGCGAGCAAAGTCGGAGTGGGCACGCTCGGGCGACCTTCGAGATGGTCAATCAGCATTCGCGCCGCAATCATTCCCACTTCTCTTGCTGGCTGACGGACAACTGTCAGCCTCGGACGCAGCAGAGTCGCCCAGTAAAAATCGTCAAAGCCGAGCAAACTGATCTCGTCCGGACACACCAGTCCGATCTCCTGTATGGCAGCCAGAGCACCCAGGGCCATCATATTATTTGTGCAGAAAATCGCCGTTGGGCGGTCGGCTCTCGTCAATAATTGCATGGTGTGGACGTGCCCGCTTTCCATGTCATTGTGACCGCGATGAACCATGGAACGGTCGGGGCGGATTCCGGCGGCGCGAAGCGCCAGCAGGAATCCCTCCAGCCTGTCGACCGATGTCCCGCTGGAGGCATCGCCTGTAATGATCCCCATTTTGCGATGGCCCAGGCTCAGAAGATACCGGGTAGCACTGTCGGCAGCCCGGCGATTGTCAACGCCAACTCTCCCGACATAGGGATCTGGCGTCAGCGGATAACGGTCCGCGTAAACTACAGGAAGATTTCCAAGATCCGTCTTCCCTTTTCCTTTCAGCGCGTCAATCGCTGGAACGCGCACAATTCCATCGACGCGCCGCCGGTGAAACGAATCCAAGTAATTGCGTTCTTCCTCCCAACTCTCTCTGGAATCGCCAATCAGAACCGTATAATTCGCGGCGGCGGAATAGTCTTTGGCGCCTCTCACCAACTCGATATAGAAGTTGTTCGATAAGTCGGGCACAACAATCGCGATCGAATGTGTCTTTTGAAGCCGCAGCCCTCGTGCCAGATCATTGGGGCGGTACTTCAGCACCTTGATGGCGTTCTCAATGCGGCTCCGCATTTCCGCGCTTACATAATCCGAATTATTTAGGGCCGCCGAAATCGTTGAAACTGAGGCGCCAGCCGCCTTGGCCACCTCTCTTATCGTAACGTGCCGCCGTACGCGCTTGCCTTTTGCCTTCAAATTATTTCTCCAAAACAACGGTGAAAGGGACGCATGCTTTCAAGAGTGGGACGTTTTTCAACCCTGCACTCCGGGCTTCGAAGCATATCTTTACGACGAGGCCGGACTTTCCCGAAACATTTCGGCAACCAAGAGGATAATAACTGTCCAAGTTTAATACTGCGGCCGATTATTGACCAGCGGTGCCCTTCGTTCCCCATCCTGAGTTCCGAATGGCGTTTTTTAAGCACCACTCAACTGCGGCGTCACAGCCATCAATCCTGCCTCGCCGTCTTCCAACCGCGGAAGCGTTACAATCGAATGACCTGGGATTCGTCGTCGTGGATGGAGGGCCTGCACGGCCGGAGCCCAACCAGCTCGCCGAATAGAAAGCCTGTTCGATCTCCGCTAAAGCCACCAGACAGCCTCCAGAGGCTCTGATGAAGACATGTGCTATACCGAACCGCGATCGAGCGGCCATGCCTTCGTCACCCGAGCTCGCAAAAAGTACGCGCCGAATCCCACAACAAAGAGCATGAGTGCGGTGCCGAGATATTGGCGCTGATCCGGCGTGGCCGCCACGTAGATCCATCCGACCAGTGCGATAAGCGCAGGAAAGGGATAGAACCACATTTTGTAGGGAAGGGGAATTCCCCGGCGGTACAGGCGAATGGCAAAGATTGCAAAGACCTGAGGAACGAATTGAAAGACGATTTGGATGATCATCAACGCGGAAACCAGGCGTTCCAGTGAAAACCAACAAAGTGGAATCGCCAGGGCATTGATCACCAGAAGCGAGACGGTGGGGAAGCGTCCTTTGCGGTGAACATTACCGAGAATTTTGAAGAAGTTCCCCTCTGCTCCTGCGGCGTAGAGAATTCTGGAATAACCCAGGCTCATCGTAAAAATACCGCCAAGAGTTGCGGCGAGAATCAGGCCGGTCATAACCGAAGAGGCGCGCGATCCGTAAATCTTCCCGATGAATTCGGAGACCACGGCACGGGACACAGCCGCTTCACGCCAGGGAATCGTTCCGATGATCACCACGCTCATTAAAAGATAGAGGACGGCTACGACTAGAACGGAGAGAACGATCGCACGTGGAATGTTCTTGGTGGGATTTTTCACTTCGCCGCCCAGGTAGCTAATATTGTTGTATCCGCCATAGTTATACATGGCGATTAAAGTCGCATTGGCCAATCCATAGAAAAATGGTTTCGAAAGATGGAATGCCCCCGGCGGGAAATCGAAGGCCATCTTCGCGTTCATGTGAATCAGTCCGGAACTGATTACCCAAAGCATCGCTGTCAAAACAACCGAGAGCATTACTACAGAGAGCCGCCCGACTGTTTTGATCGGGCGATAGAGAAGAAAGGTCGTCAAGACGCAGGCGCCCGCTGCGACAGCTCCGACCCCACGGTGCGTCAAGCTGGGAAGGATGTAGTGCATGTAATCCGCGAACCCCACGCAGGCGGCGGAAATCCCGAGCGGGGCCACAAAAATGGTTTCCCACAAAAAAAGAAAAGAGAACAGGTGCCCCCAGGTGCGAGGATTGAAAGCCTCGCGGAAGTAGATGTAGGCTCCTCCAGCGCCGGGCATGGCCGCGCCAAGCTCGGCGTACACCATTCCGTCGCAGACAGAAAACAGGGCGCCCAGAAACCAACCAAGGATGGCTTGTGGGCCGCCCATCGCAGAGATAATGACGCCAATAGTGATGAAGGGGCCGATGCCGATCATCTCTAGCATGTTGACGGCCGTGGACTGAATCAGTCCCATGCCGCGGACCAGCTTTTCCGAGGCGGGCGCGACCTCGGGAGGAAGATAGGGTGAAGGACTTTCGGCCAAGTGAGAGGTTCCGGCTAAACGAGATTTGAATGTCGAGGCGCAATATAACAGCGTCCTGGCTAACCGACAAGGCAAGATGCAATGACAAATACTGAAACGTTTCGGCATCCCTATCAGGTGCGCCTGCGTACCGTTAGCTAGTCAAAGGAACAGACGGAATTGGCCGTGGACAAGCGGCGGGACATTGCGTTAACCTGCGGGCCGATTGAGGCTCTGGAAACATGACACGAATTAGCAGAAGGAGTGCGTTGCTCTCCGGTCTGGCGTTCCCGGGGATCCTGGATGCAGCGTTTGGAGAAGTGGCCACCGAAAACCCGAAACGATTTGAGGAAATTCCTGGCTTTGAAGTGGCAGAGACCGTTTCCAAGTGCCCTTTGGCGATCCTGCCTTTGGGTAGCCTGGAATTCCATGGCCCCCATAATCCATTGGGAGCGGACTCCATTATCATCTCAGGCATCGCGGAAAATGTTGCGGCACGCACCAACGGCCTACTGTTCCCTCTTATAAATTTCACACAGTGCCCGGCGCAGACCGCGCACTTTCAAGGAACCGTGTCGATCCGTCCTGAAGTCATGACGACCTATTTTGCCGAGGTTGTTCGAGGCATTCTGCAACTGGGCTTTCGTAAGGTTTTCATACTGAACGGCCATGACGGAAACATCGGACCCGGGCGCGCCGCGACTGCCCAGGTGGCGAATGAGGCAAAGGAGGCGGCGTTATTATTTGCTAGCTGGTGGGAGTTTGTTTCGAGTGAAAGGATGAACGCCTTGGGCTTATTTTATCAATCGAACGGCGGCCATGGCCATGGAGGACCGCTCGAGACTTCTGCTGTCGCCGCGTTTCGGCCGGACCTGATTCATCCAGATAAGGCCGGAGATCTGCCCGAGCCGCCCGAGCTCTCCCATGGCGCGCCCTATTTCCTCCAAAAGTCTTCGGCAGCCAACTGGCCGGGATATTCCGGGCATGTGAGTGAGGCTTCTGCGGAAAAGGGGCGGCGAATCGTGAAAATCAGCGAAGATGGAATCGTGGCCTTGATCGAGAATTGGCTACGCAACCCCGAGGCTCCTGGGAGTTGGTAAATTTGGTGAATGGAGAGAATGCAGCTGACGATCGCTGGAGTAGGATCAGCGACAACCGATCGCGGGGCCAGGGAAGTGATTACTGTGCCGAGGAATGAACTTTGGGGGCAGTGCAGGAAAATTGCGTCTGTTTCACTGCTCCTTTACATGCTGCCACTGCTCGGCACTGCCCAGAACAAATCTTCTACGCAAGAGAATCAACAAGGGCCTACCGTACCGTTGCGTGCCGCTCAGTCAGCTCTCGAACGTGGACATCCCGAAGAGGCCATACGAATACTCTCAGATTATCTGCAAACTCGCCCGGACGATTCCCGCGCGCGACTTACGCTCGGGCAGGCTTACGCCAGTGTTGGGCAGACCGACGGCGCGGTGAAAGAATTTGAGATCGTCTTGAAGATCGCGCCTGACAATTACGTTGCATTGGCCGCGCTCGGAGAGATCTATGAAGGAAATGGACAGCCAGAAAAGGCCGAGCTTTTGCTGGGGCGCGCGGTAAAGGCCAGTGACGGCATTCCTCAGATTCGACTGGAGTGGGCGATCGTCCTTGCGCGCCTCCACCAGTACCAGAAAGCGGAGAGGGCTTTGGCAGGACTATTACCGCCAACTGATCGCGAGGAGGGAATTGCGTTCCATCGTCTGAAGGCTTCCGTCGCGCTGGGGCTGGGACGCGCGGCCGCGGCCGCTTCAGAAATGGAGAAAGCGCTGGCCTTAAAGCCCGACGACGAGGGGCTCATACTGGCGACCGCAGCGTCACAATTGCAATCTGGAAATTGGCAACGCGCCGAGGATCTGACCGGGCCGTTCGCCAGCTCTCACGATCCGGCCGCGGGTATGATACTTTTGGAGGCACAACTCGGAGCGAAGGCGAATTTTCAGCCAACACTCGACCTGCTTCGATCAAATGCGACAAATGCTCCGAACGAACTGGCGACCCGGCAACGCCTGGCGGAATTGCTTGTCGCACATAACAAATATTCTGAATCTATTGAGGACTTCCAGCGGGCTGTGGAACTCCATCCAGATCGGGCCGATTTGTTGTTCAACCAGTCTCTAGCGCAATTCAGGGCAGGGCGACTAGACGATGCATTGGCGAGCGCGAAAAGGTGCAAAGAGCTTGGAGATAATGCCGATCTGGAGGATTTGGTGGGTGACATCCAGGAAGCGCGAGGGGACAATCTCGCCGCAATGACGAGTTTTCAGCAAGCTGTTGCCCTTGCTCCGACCGAGGAGAGATATCGCTTGTCGCTCGCGCTGGAATTCATACGGCATAAAAACTTCGACGCTGCCAAAGTGGTACTCCAGCAGGCGAAAGATTTGCATCAGGATTCGTGGCGAATATCTTTCGCCCTTGGCATGGTCGAATATTTCGCAGGAAATGAGGAGACAGCCAGCGGGATCCTTCTCCACGCAGCAAAACTGTCTCCAGATCCTCCGGTTGCGCTGAAATACTTGGGCGATATCCAGATGGACCGGGCAGCCGGACCTGATCCCGCGACGCTGTCTGAGCTATGCAAATATGCGGACGTTCATCCGAAAGAAGCGAACATGCAGTACTACTGTGGCGCCCTGCTTTTTCGACGGGATTACGCATCGGAGGACAAAACGAATATGAGCGGCATCCTTCGGCGTTTGAACGCCGCTGCTGCCCGCCTTCCGAATGACGCTGCCCCGCACTGCCAGCTCGGGAAAGCCTATCGATGGCTAGAACAGTGGCAAGCGGCGCTTCGCGAATCGGAACAGTGTGCAAAGCTCGACCCTGAATCCGCACAAGCGCACTATCGACTCGGACAGATTTATCATCACCAGGGTCAAACGGAACGAGCCAAACAGGAAATGAATTTGTATGCAGAGGCCTCGAAGCGCATCGCCGATGACAACGCCCGGCGTGACGAAACCATGAAGTCGTTCCTATTCACGATCCAGAAAGAGGAGCCGGACCATCCATGAAACTGATGTGTGCGTGACACGCCCCCCTGCATGAAAGTGAAACTCAGGGAGTAGCCTTTTTCGCCGTGGTGTGACCAGTTTCGGAGGGTGCTCCAGTCCGCTGAGGATTCTTGGCGAGACTCATCATGTTGGCAAAGAGGCGGTAGGCTCCAGGCACTCCCTCAGGCAGTTGACGATAGAACGCATACGCATTGTAGATATAAACTCCCTTTCCATATTTTGCGTAGACCAGGCCGCCCTTCTGCGGTTCCTGGCCTGGATCGTGTGTTTCCAAGAGAGGCACGTAAGATGCGTTCCAACTCTCAAGAAACTTTGAGCCGCGTTCTTCGACCCAATGCTCAAAGTCTTTGCTCGTGATTTTGTTAGGCCAGGTGAAGACTGGGTTGCCTGGCGCAAGGATCTCCATCTTTGAATTTTCGTCCGTGACTTCTTCGGGGTTCGATCCCATTTTGTAGGGATACGGCCCGTAATTATGGTCGTATTCGGGAGTATTGTACTGCACGATGAGTACGCCGCCATTCTTCACATAATCCAGAATACGTCCGTTATTGGTTTTCAGATCTTCACGTGCAGCGTAGGCGCGCACGCCCAGGATGATGGCGTCGAACTTAGAAAGAGTTCCACTCGCGAGATCTCCGGAAGTAAGGAAATGAACCTTGACTCCAAGATTTTCGAGCGCTTCCGGCACTTCATCGCCCGCGCCGACGATGTACCCGACGTTCAGGCCGGGAGCAACCTTCGCGTCAACGCCGGTAGTGCGATAGCTCGAAGCACGAAAAAGATTGTAGGGCCGGAGACCGGAATAACCCGCGGTGCGGTAACCCTCTTTGTATTCGCGGCCATCATATGTAGCCACGGCCGTGAGCGTGTACGGTTTTTCATCCAGGTGGCCCGGAATTACGTGAAAGCTGAGGGTTTGATCGTCGCCGTCCTTCGCGGTGGAAAATTGCTCCTGCGGAGCCTTCCAACCATCGGGCAAATCGAGCTTTACGGTTCCTCTTGCAGGACCTTTGACGTTGCTGTGAATCGTGACGGTAAGATCGAAAGACTTCGCGCCAAGCGGAACGATTCCTGCTTGCGGCGCGATGGAAACCGAAATCGCCGGGCCAAGGGCCAGCGGCTCAAACACTGTTCCAGCGCCGTTCACTCTACTGACGCACTGCACAACTTGCGAGATTTCAAACGGCACACCGTCAAAAGTGAAGCGCAGTCTGGCCGAAATCGGATAAGGAGCCAAAGGCAGGTTCAAATACTTTGGTTCCAAGATGTCATAATACGGCTGTTCGATGTCTGGTCGAGTGAAGTAAGGCCGAGTGAAGCCAGCATTTTGGGGGACGTGAACGGTGAAGCGCAAGTCCTTTGACTGATTTTCTGAGAGTGCACCGCCCGATTGATCTGTTGGATCGACTGTCCATTGTTCGCCTTGCGGCGCTTCCAGAGTTACCCTTTCGAGTTGTACGGGAGTGTTTGTGGGATTGGTGGTGTGGACTTTCACCCAGAATTGTTGTCCCGGAATCGCAATCTGGAAGCTCGGTGGATTTCCGAAGAAGCGCGCAAACGGACCGGTGGGCTCCTTTTCCGGCGCCACCGACGCCAATGCCGAGAGGCCGAGTGATTCCGCGAGGGCATTGACGAATTGTGATTGCTTTACTTTTAGTTCATGGGTGACGTCAAACTTCGAATCGTCGCTCAAGTCACTGGCAGCAACTTTTTCGATGAGTGTGTTTGTCGTCTTAAGTCCCTCCGCCAAGGTGGGGGCAATTGTCTCCGGATGCGGCGCGGAAAAATCAGCCGTGGCTTTCTCGACGAGCGAATTGATCTGGCGCAACCCTTCCTTGAGGAAGGCAGGATCGCCACGCGAGACCAGGTTGGCAATGCCCATGAGCGATACGTCGATACCATCGAACATCGAAGCTTCCTGGTCCGGTACGGACACCAGAGATGCAAATCGATGATAGGGGTTCATCTCCGCTTCGGCCGGCGGCAAGCCGGTACCACCGTTCTGCGATTTTTGGTGCCCGAGCCCAAGGCGAGAGACTTGGACATAGGTCAGCCCAAGAAGCGGATTGTACTCCCCCGCCGGCACTTCGACCGAAGCAGAAAGTTCGCCCTTTATGACAGAGCCATCCGTATAATTTCGAAATTCCGCGGGATAATATTTCCCGTCAGCATAATCGTAGATACCTTTGTCCGTTATGTGAGCAAATGGCACCCGCGCATAGTCTTTCAGTGGTTTCCACGGACGCAGTCCCTCTTTAATTTGTTCGGGAAACATATTGGGATCGCCCGCGGCCTTGAAAACTTCCTGCGCCATTTCTCCGGCTACCTGATGATTGCCATGACCGTCCGTGCGCGCGCCGACAAATACGGAAGTAATGATTAGGGGGCGGGTCATGCGCGCGACGCGCACGACGTCTGAGAGGACCCGGTCATGGCCCCATTTTTCTAGAGCCTCTTCTCTTGTCTTTGAAAAGCCGTAGTCTATGACGCGAGTCCAGAATTGTTGCGTGCCGTAATAACGATCGGCGGCCAGGAGTTCTTCGGTCCGCACCAAACCAAGCGCATCGAAGTAATCCGAAGACATCACGTTTGCGCCGCCTTCCCCGCGATTGAGCGTCAACAACGTGACCCGCGCGCCTTGTCCTCGGGATTCATAGGTCAACATTCCGCCATCTTCGTCATCGGGATGGGCGGTGACCATGAGCACGCTGGCGCGGGTATGGAGTTTCTGGAGACTCTGCCAGAGCGCCGCGGAGCCTTGGTCAAATGTGACCGCTTGCGCAGCGGAGGCTGGTCTTGCGTTGACGGCGGTTGGCGATTGGGCAATCAGGGGCGTTGATCGAAAAAGAAGGAGCAGTATGAACGCCAAGACACAAAGCAGTATCCCTTGCATTTTTCGAGGGTGTAATTTCATAGCCGCAGCTCCTGTTGGTCGCACAAAAAACGAAATTGTACGTTCGCGAGAGGCAAAGTCAACAAAAATCCCAAAACGTTTTGGCATCAAACAGGAGCGCAGGTTCGGCAGGTGCATCGTTCAGGGATATCAAAAAAGACACGGCGAAAACCGCCTCTATAAAATTAGGCTTGACAAATAAAACTCTCGGATGATACTTGACCACAATTCGTGGCCGAATCGTTTCGGTAAGCTCCGGGGGTGGAGCGAGAGGGAACGCGGTGCCGCAATCGCCGCATATCTGTCGTTCAATCCTTAGAACACCCCAAATGTTTTGGCTGCAGCGGCAGTTGTTGTAAGGGCGATGCGACGCCCGGCGAAGTCACTCGCGGTGCGAGTGCCGTTCCGGTGCAGGGCAACTTCACGATGAGAAGATTGGGTGTCGAGCGAGACCGGGTGCTTCCTAGCGAGTGAAGACTGTTGTTGAGGTCGACTCGGTAAGGGACAGCTCTTCGAAACTGGACAGTGGAGGCTGCAATGAATCGACGGATGGGTTCTCGAAGAATATCTCATTGGGGGATCGGGCTTTTGACTGCGCTAGCTATCTATGTTCTGCCGGCGGTTGGGCAGATCGATCGTGGCGCAATCGTGGGAAGAGTGTTGGATTCCTCCGGCGCTACCGTGCCGAAGGCAACGGTAACCGTGACAAACAAGGCCACGGGTATCTCGGAGACGACGGCGGTTAACGACGCGGGGGACTTTCAGGTTCTTGCATTGATTCCCGGAATCTATTCGATAAAAGTGAGCGCCAACGGATTTCAAACTGCGGTGCGGGATGACATTGAGGTGCACGTGCAGGACCGCCTGCCAGTGAATTTTGTACTGAAGGTGGGCTCAATGAACCAGGAAATTGTGGTCACAGGTGGAGAGCCGCTCCTCCAGACCCAGACAGCCGATGTTGGAAGTGTGATCAACGAAGAGCAAGTCAACGATCTGCCGCTCAACGGTCGTCGCTATGCCGACCTGGCCTTGTTGGAACCCGGTGTGCAAAAGTTTTATGGTGCCGCGAATCCCGCACCTGATCGTTTCAGCGTCAACGGGAATCTTGAGCTTCAGAACAATTTTCTGATCGATGGTATCGACAATAATTCGTGGTCGGAAAATCTGCAGGAGTTGTCCGTACAAGTCGTGCAGCCTCCACCCGACGCGATCCAGGAATTCAAGATTCAAACACGAACCTACAGCGCGGAGTTCGGCAATTCCGCGGGAGCTGTGATCAACGTATCCATTAAATCAGGCACCAATGGTTTCCATGGAGACCTTTTTGAGTTTGCCCGCAACGCGGTTTTTGACGCAAATTCTTGGATCAACAACGCGAATGACTTGAAGCGCGGCCGCTTCACTCAGAATCAATACGGAGGAACAATCGGCGGTCCGATCCTTAAGGACAAGCTCTTTTTCTTTGGTGATTACGAACGATTCAGCAGCCGGCAATCCACAACCATTTCAAGCGTGGTTCCGACCCCGCTGATGCAGCAGGGTAATTTCACAGAATTACCGTACGCTTTGAGCAATCCGCTGGTCCCAGGTCAAGCCGACTGCTATGCCGGCAATATCCTTCAATCGACCAGTTCGACAGGGCGAACATGCCTGGACCCGGTCGCTGC
This sequence comes from Candidatus Acidiferrales bacterium, assembly GCA_963795535.1. Lineage (GTDB taxonomy): Bacteria > Acidobacteriota > Terriglobia > Acidiferrales > UBA7541 > Acidiferrum. The sequence continues at coordinate 2,168,812 of CAWCIG010000012.1, read as the reverse complement.
CAAGACGATGGCGTTGCTCCCCAGTCCCAACGTAGCCTCGCTCGTGGCCGTCCAAGGTACTCCAGGAAGCTGGACAGGACTCCCGAATTACGTGTTCGCCACGCCGGTGCCCGATGATGTCTATTCGACGGATGCGCGTATCGACTACAACCTGAATACGCGTAATCAGATCTATGGGAGTTATAGCTACCGTCATGTGTCTCGCGAGGACCCGCCGTGGACCAGCAATGCCGTAGTCGGGAACGGGAACTTTGCAACAGACTACCGCTGGCATCAACAATTGGTCGCTCTCGGTTGGACTCACACTCTTTCGAGCATGTTGTCCAATGATGCGCGCTTCGGATTCAATCGCGACTATGCACACAGCGATCCGGTAGGGGTGCCCCTTGGTACTTCGCAGGCTGAAACACTTATCGGTTTGACAGGAATTCCTAACGGGCCTGGCACTGCAGGATTACCGCCAATCGAGATTAACGGCTTGACACGCATAGGCACCTCGCCGTGGCGGCCGCAATACCAGATTTCGCAAGCCTGGAACTTTATCGACAACCTCAGCTGGCTGAAGGGTAGCCATAGCTTCAAATTCGGATATCAATATTTGAAGAGATCAGACAATTTCCTCGACATCCGAGCACCTCAGGGTGAAATCCAGATCGACGGAGTCTATACAGCGGGCGGAGCCTTCGGCCTGCCTGATTTTCTTCTCGGTGATGTGGACGGCGTTCACTTCACAACGCCGCACGTCGTCCATTATTTCCAGCCGGGCAACTCCTTCTATGCCATGGATAGTTGGAGGACGACTTCAAAGCTGACCCTCACCTACGGCCTGCGTTACGAGCTTTTTGCGCCGATTATGGATAGGGCCAACGACACATCGAACTTCACTCCTGCCAACGGAGGAGGACTGGTCACTGCACCCAGTAACGCTTCCAGCTGGTATGGCCGTTCATTGATCCATCCGGACCTCAATAACTTCGCGCCGCGGCTTGGGTTTGCTTACCAGATGACAGATCGCCTTGTCTGGCGAGGAGGATACGGAGTGTTCTACCAACACAACAACCGTATCGGTTCGGAAAGCCTACTGCAATTGAACCCACCTTTTCTGCTTGATACGCAGCTCAATCAGAGTGGCACCAACACCGTTTTCCAGCTCCAGAATGGATTTCCGTATGACTCGATCGTGAATTCGGGAATAAATCTGCCTGGACTGCAGATACGTGCTCAAGATCCGAATCAACGCGCCAGTTACGTGGAGCAGACGAGCTTTGGCTTGGAATATCAGGTAGCGAAAGACACCGTCGCTTCGGCCACCTACGTGGGCAATTGGGGTCGCAAGATGTATCGGGTGCGGGATTACAATCAGCCGCAGATTACCGGGTTCGATAACGGCTGCCCCATCCTGCTATACCCGTACGCTAACCTGAATACTGTAACGAACATCGACACCTCGACAGGCGCTCCTGGCGTCTGCGCCACCACCGGCCAACACGCGTATCTAGAGTATGCCTCGACCGATGGAAACACAGACTACAATGGCCTGGAACTTTCCTTGCGGAGGCGGATGTCCAGGGACGTCAGCTTCAACCTGGGTTACACACTCAGTCATGGACTCGCTAATTTCGGCGACAACCTTACCACCACACAGCTCCCGCAAAACTCCTACAATTACGCCGCGGAAATGAGCAATTCCATTCTCGACATTCGTAACCGTTTTGTAGGGAATTTTATCTGGGATTTGCCGTTCGGCCAGGGAAAGCGCTTCCTTTCCGGAGAGAACGCAGCGAGCCGTTGGCTGGGAGATTGGCAATTCAACGGCATCGTCACCTTACAAACAGGAACTCCTTATAGCGCCACAGCCGCCAATGATGGCTTGGTCGATCCGAATAACCCCGTCTACGCAGACTGCATCGGCAATCCCTTTGCGGGTGGGACAACCAATCACAGTCTATACACCACCACGGGTTTCCTGATTAACCCCAACCAGTTTGCGCAGCCCGGACCAGGACAGTTTGGGAATTGTGCTCCCAGAATGTTTCACGGCCCTGGCATTCAAATGTGGGACTTGAGCCTGTTCAAGCAGTTCAAGTTCACGGAAAGATACCAGCTTCAATTCCGGGCTGAATTCTTCAATGCCTTTAACCATCCCAACTTTGCGAACCCCAGTGCGAATATTTCCTCACCGGGTTCGTTCGGCAAGGTTTCGAACACGCTCGCGCCAATTCTGGGAAACGATTCCGGAGGCCCAGGCGATCCTCGCGAGATTCAGCTGGCGCTGAAGTTTTACTTCTAGCTATAGGTGCGGGGACGGCGAGAGCCGTTCCCTGCGTCTTGTCCAACGTTCCTGGTCCCCACACCCGGCAACATCAGCAAGACGTTGAGGAGGGAATACGGTGACTGTTGGCCCGGCCAGTGCTGCGCCCCCGCGCTGCAATGAAACCTTCGAAGGACCACTTCTTCGAAGGCTACATTAGTTGTCAACGCCATGACTGTATCAGACGGCGTGATTATTCCCCCAGGAGGAACCCGTTGGCACTCACTTCACAGGTGCAGAAGGTACTGATTCACCAAGCCAGAATCGCACAGGATAAATCGGGCGTGTTGACAGCGGTGACGCGTGAACAAGCGAATTGGCAAACGATCAGCTTCTGCGTGCGGCGGCTGATGGCGGGCCAATACTGGCAAAGCAGCAATAGAGATGAGGAATCCGCGCTGATCCTGCTCGGGGGCAAGGCGAGCGTCGATTGGGGCGATGGGGCGCGAGAATTTGGCGGACGCGGGGATGTGTTCAGCGGGTACCCACATGCCGTCTATCTTCCTACGCTTACATCATTTGAAATTTCCGCGGTCACAACTTGCGAGTTTGCAGACTGTCGCGTCTCCTCGACTGCGCGCTTCGCGCCGAAGCTCATCCGGCCTTCAGACTGTCGAGAGGAGATTCGTGGCGGTGGGAATTGTACGCGTCAGATCGTCGATGTTATTCGCCCGGAATTTCCAGCGGACAAACTTTTGATGTGTGAGGTGTATACGCCGGGGGGAAACTGGTCCAGTTACCCTCCGCATAAGCACGATGTGCACAATCCGCCCGGAGAAGTAGATCTCGACGAAATTTATTATTACCGAATCAGCAGGCCCGAGGGGTTCGCATTTCAACGTCTTTATGACTTTGGCGGTACGCGCGACGTTACTTTGACGGTGTCGGACGGTGATCTAGTGCTGATCCGAGACGGATACCATCCGGTGGTCGCGGCCCATGGATATGATGTGTATTACCTGAATGTTTTAGCAGGTAGCGCCCGTTCAATGGCAGCGAGCGATGATCCGCGCTACGCGCACTTGCGAAGGAATGTCTCGGAGCGCGATGCACGCGTTCCATTGGTGCGTTCCTGGGCCACATGAAACCATTCACAATCCACCAAACAGGAATGTGGCGCCCGTAAATGAACGCTCTGCGTCCTCCGCCGGTGCGCTTGGCCGCGCAGAAATGCGCAAGGGAAGGAGAAATTCGACATGTCACATAAGATTGGCATTGTGGGGGCGGGAGGTGTCGCGGGCATCCACGCCGCTATTTTGGCGAAAGATCCGCGCGTAGAACTAAATGCCTTCTTTGACGTGGATGCGGTGCGTTCACAAGTGATGGCTGCGCGATTTGGCGGACGTCGGGCGGATTCGCTTGCGGGGCTCCTCGAACAAAGCGACGCTGTTTTCGTTTGCACCCCGAACACTACGCACGAAGAGGTGGCTACGCAGGTTTTGGATGCGGGGAAGCATGTTTTTTGCGAGAAGCCGTTTGCGCTGAATTTGGCGTCTGCTACCAGATTGCGCGATAAATCTGCTCGCTCTGGCCTCATCTACCAAGTCGGGCACAACCGCCGATTTGCTCCTGTCTATAAAGTTCTGAAAGCGGCCATCGATAAGAACGAGCTTCGCCCACTTTCCGTGCATGCCAAAATGAACCGTGGAGAGTTGGTGAATCCTCCTTGGGTGTGGAATGCAGATTTAACCGGTGGCTTTCTATATGAAACCCCGGTTCACATGTTCGATCTGATGACATTTTTCTTTGGAAGAGTGGATTGGGTTCAAGTGGCCGCTCGCGCACACGAGCACGGCGAATTGGATGATTTTTCCATCTTGTTGAGTTTTCAGTCGGGTTTGCAGGCGACGATGAAAACCTACGCGCATGCAAGTTGGCACTTTCCGTTTGAGCGTTTTGAGGTCTACGGAATGCACTCGACCTACGAGACATTTGAGATGGAAAGTATTTCATTTACCAATGGCCTGGAATCTAAAACTACTACCTACGACTTCACCCTTGCAGGCATGCACGAACAGTGGGGCTACATCGAGGAAGATCGCCTTTTTGTCGACGCGCTCGATGGCAAATCTCCTGTCCCTGTTTCCGCCCAGGACGGCTACCAAGTCGTTCAGCTGATTGACGCTTGCTACCAAAGCGCCAAGGATGAAACGCGTGTCCATCTCAACCCAGTCGTCAGAAAGGTATGACATGACGAGATTCTACGAGCGAGTTCAATTTGCTTGCGCTCCTGTCAGTTGGGGCGTGCAGGATGATCCCGGTCCGGCTTGGGAGCAACCGTACGAACGCATCCTCGACGAGATTCTCTCGGCCGGCTATACCGGGACGGAACTGGGCCCTTACGGTTATTTTCCGACCGATCCCAACATTTTGGGGGAGAGTTTGAATCGCCGGAAAATGGCGATGCTCTCCAGCTTTGTTCCTGTTCCCATCGCGGATCCTTTGGCAAAAGAAAAGGTGATTGAGCACGTTTGCCGAGTCGGAGCGCTGCTATCGGCCTTGGGGGCCAGATTGATCGTTTTGGCTGATAGTCAAACTCCAAAGCGCCGACAGCTTGCAGGTCGCGTTCCGCTCGATGGGCGAGAGTCGTTAACGAACGAGCAATGGAGGCATGTTGGAGTGATTATGGCGGAAGTCGAGCGTGCGGCCGCAGAGTTCGGCTTGAGCCTCGTGTTTCATCCACACGTTGCCACGTATGTGGAAACTCCTCGGGAAGTTGAATGTTTTTTCGACTCCGTGGGTTCAACTCAGGTCGGCTTGTGCTTGGATACGGGCCACTGCGTTTATGGCGGCGGTGATCCAACGGAAGAAGCAAGGAAGTATCGTTCGCTGCTGCGGTACATACATATTAAGGATATCAACGCTGGTGTGCTTGGCGAATCGCGGCAAAATAAGCGCAACTTCGAGGAGGCTGTCGGCGCAGGAATATTCTCTCCCATCGGGCAAGGGTGTGTCGATTTTCCTGGATTCCTGTGCTTGTTGGCGGCGGATGAATATTCGGGCTGGATGGTTGTCGAACAGGATGTCATTTACGGCAAGACAGCAGTCCCGCCTGTGGAAAGTATGAGTGTCAGCCTCAGTTACCTGAAAACCGCGATGATCCAATTGGCGGCTACCAACGATCGGGTATGACCAAAGACTGAGCCGACGATGCACGTGGAAATGAACGGGTTTACTTACGCTGCTTCGAGACTCATTTGTTGGCCAAACGCCTGAACATACTCGCTTAACAGTTGCTGTGCGATTTCCGCTTGGCCGACGAGTGGGTTCTTTGCAAGGGCGGCAACCGCTGCCTTCCATGAGTGACCGATTGCCGCATCGACGGTTAGGCGCTCATATTCCTTCACCCGCAGCAGCAGAGCGCGGACCGCTTCCGGTGCGTGCCCTACAGTGGGCACTTGAACTCCGCTCGAGGAAACCTGGCAGGGGAGTTCGACTGCATCGTCCGCTTCTAGGTCCGTCAGAGCCCGGCCGTTGCGTACGGTGAGAGGTATCAAGGATGGCTGATCCGAGTTGAGGGCCTGAAGCAGGAGCACAGCGATCCGCTCATAACCGGAAAATTCCGAGTAGAGTTCCTGGTTTTCCCTGCGTCTTTCACCCGCCGTAGCCTCGATGCTGAAATAAGAAGCATTCCGTTCACGAAGATAATCTTCGTAGATATCGACCAATTGCGACTCTGGGGCCTGCGCTAGTTTCCGGAACAAGCGCTCATTCATTCCGGCGATGGCCTGGCCACGGGATTGTCCACTCTGCTGCGTATTCTTATAGGCGGTCTCGGGAAAGTAGTAGAAGTAGAGATATTCCGTGGGTAGTAGACCGAGTTCTTGAATGAACTCGGAGGGAAAAAGGCCGTGCCGGTAGCATTTTTGGATTGTCTCTGGGGAGGACAGCACTTTGGGCAACAGTTCCTGGCCGGTCTCGTCCCGGATAGAACGAACCCAACCCAGGTGGTTTAGGCCCAGATAGTCGAAATGTAATTCGAATGGATTGCGATCCAACGCATGGGCAATTGCTTCGAAAGTTTCCAAGGGCGTGTCACAAACGCCTAACAGCTTGACGTGAGAATGGTTCAGAAGGCCTTGGGAAATAATCCCGACGGGATTTGTGAAGTTAATCACGGTCGCGCGAGGAGCAGCGCATTCGATCAGGCTTGCATACTCCAACATACTTGCGAGGTTTCGCATGGCACAGGCGAAACCGCCTGCTCCAACAGTTTCCTGGCCGACCAGCCCGTGGGCGAGCGCGATGGCCTCGTCTTTCACCCGCGCATCGATACCACCTACGCGAATGCTGGTTATTACGTAGTCCGCGCCGTCCAGTGCATGCTCAGGGCCAGAAGCCGTTTTGATGCGCGCACGTAGTCCGCTGCGTTGCCCCATCGCATCGGCAACTTTGCCCATAGTTTTCAGGCGCTCCGAGTCGGTGTCCCAGAATGCCAATTCTTCCAGTTTCACATTGTTGCTAGCGTTGGCCAGGCCGTGAACCAAAAGGGGAGTTCTGACACCTGCGGCCCCAATCACCGTGATCTTCATGATGCCTCCATCTTCCTGGAACGATTGCATCCGGAAGGTTCCTTATGCCGGTCTTCGGTGGAGTTTCTTCATGAGCTCTTTAAGCTTTTTTCGCGAGGGTATCGCGGAACAACCGCCTGCACCGGTCGCGGCTAGAGCGCCGCAGACATTACCGGCACGAAGGCAATCTTCTATTGGCCATCCGGCCAGATGGGCGTGCAGAAAGCCGCCATTGAATGCATCTCCGGAACCCGTAGCATCCACCGCACGGACGCGAATCGATTTGACGCGCAGGACGCTTCCCTTGGTCACGGCCAAACAACCCGCCTGGCCCAGTTTCACTACGGGCACGCGAACCCACCGTGCCAATTTTCTTGCCGCGGCTTCCACGGTTCGTTCACCGGTCATAGCTTTCGCTTCCGCTTCATTGGGAAATGTGAATTCCAATTCCTTAAGGAGAGATGGCAATCGGCGTGATTCGAGCGTCTCGAGATTCCATCCTAGATCAGCGGAAATGCTGATCCCTCGCCAATGCAGCTTGCGAATTAAGGGCACCCATTCTTCCAGGGGAGCCATCGCACATGCCAGATGTAGATGATTTGCTGGCTGAATCTGCTTCTGTGCGCTCTTTCCCGACAAAAGCGCTTCCAGTTTCTGATTGATCTTGTCGTACGTGATCATCATGCGATCCCCGTCAAACGCCGCGCAGACGGTCATAGCGGTTGGCAAGTGGGGATGAATTTCACAACCCTTAGTCGAGACCCCACTTTCGACCAGCGTCTTCCATTCTCGGCTTGCGAGTGCATCCCGGCCGACGATGGTTATGATCCGGGTTGGCGTACCGAGCCGGGAGGCCACCATGGCTGTCGTGGCAAGGCCACCTCCGGGAAACCTGGCGAAACTGGCGGTTTTGACCTCTTCCCCCATGCGCGGAACCACCGGAAGGTCATAAAACACCAGATCGAGAAAAAATTCGCCAAAAACTGTCAATCCCCTGTCGTTTGGCGCAAAGGCAGGAGTCATCACGCCTCAGACTATAACAGAATTACGATCGCGGCCAAAGTGGCCAGCCGAAAACACCGAATCGTTTTGGTGCCAGTGTTTACATGGGTTTCTGGCCCTCTCGTATGGCCAGCGAGCCCCCACATCCGCAGGAAATAATCGGCAAGAAAACACCACCCATTCTGGGCTTCAAGAATTACGGGGAGCGAATATTCGAACGAGCGAAAGTGAATTTAGTGCTCCAAACGTCAGGTTCAAATCTTGCCTGAGTCATGAGCGCATAACTGCAGCTTCCCTTCCGCCACACTGCCGCTGCTTAGTGTCCTAATGTCAGCGTGTTTGCTCGTAAGTTTGCGTGAGGTTTTCAGCGCGGCCTTTGGCAGTGACCGCGGCTCACTTCGCAAATGCCACGCAAACAATGACCAGCAGTCGGAACATTCTTGCGAATATCTGGCTTCGCCCATACGCACATATGTTTAATGAATTGTTTTCTAAAGGCAACTCGCGTGGGGGGTGCTGCCGACCACAACAAAGTAAAGACCCCCGGTTCTGCGGAGTCTATCCCTCTTTCGCAGTATGCCTGCGGCGTGTTGCAAGCAGGGAAGAAGGAATCTCCCGTGAGTTATGTCTTTTCGAGCCCAGTTGTGCCGAACAAGTCCATTTCCACGGTAAAGACCATCGGGCGGTGGCTATCCCCCTGGTCGAAGCCTTATCTCCCGAGGAAAAGATTTTGTGACGCAGTCTGTGACATCAATTGGATCTTTTCTGGAGAGTTCTGTCCTATGAATGTGCAAAAGGAAAGAGGCTCGAAGTCGCTAACTTCTTGAAATAAATGGTAGGCCCGTGGGGACTCGAACCCCAGACCTCTACCGTGTCAAGGTGCCGTTCATAGGTTTTGCAACAACTTACAAGACCGCGGGGACTGCCAAAGTACGCGGAAGTCGCACAAGACACATCCCACTGTGGGTTGAGTTGTGGGTTGGAAATAATCACGAGAAGCAAGGCTTATTTTCGTTTCGTAACTGGCTTAAAGGCGCTCTTTTGATCTCGAGCACCGTGAAAAATGTGAAGGATATCCGTGCCGCGGCGCGTATTGTGGTAGTAGATTAAATACTTCCCTGCCGGGAAGCACTTCACACCCGGGGCAATGTTGCGTGCAAGTTTGCCCGCATTTGGATGTTCTCCGAGCAACCAGAAACGCTCCGTGATCCTGTCAATGATCCGATCCGCAGCCTCCAGATTCGCTCGATTGGCCCAATAAATGAAGATCTCTTCCAGATCTTGCTCAGCATTCTCTGAGATGCGGTAACGCATCATTTGCCAGAGGCTTCCCGGGCAAGGAGCTTACGCCCTCTCGCCTTCACCCCAACTGCAAGTTTGTTCAGTCCTTCGCGTCCCTCATATTCGACGAATTTACCTGCCTCGATGCTCTCGATGCTGGTCCGTACTCGCCGGCGAATACCCTCAAGCTGCTCCTCCGTAAGGTCGGTGAGAATGTCCTCAGCTGAAGGCTTTGCCAGGCGCAATGCGCGCTGGTCGTCGTCTTCCATGCGCCGCAGCGCCTCGCGGACGACTTCGCTCGCATTATTATAGCGACCACTTTTCACTTTCTTGCGGACATAGCCAGCAAGTTGATCGGTAATTGAGACGTTCATTTGGTCCATCGATGATTTCTCCCCTGCTTACGAATGGGTTTTCAAACTTAACCAGAAAATCTGCTTATGTCAATCTTTGACATGCATCGCTGCATTTCAGACATTGGCAGTAGTTGTGAAGGAAAGAAGGGAGGCAGTTGGTGCAACTTCCGCCCCAGCCTCTCCGTCAGGTGAAGTTTTCTGGTGTTTTTTGTGTAATTGAAAAAAATGGTAGGCCCGTGAGGACTCTTCTCGGGCAACAGATAGTATCTGAGTGGTTAAGGCAGGCCCTGAGGGTATGGAGTAGGAGAAGCGATGGCCCAACGGGGCTGGTTAACAAAACACCAAAGCAAGCGAAACGGATGGACCTGGGTCTACCACTGCTATCGGGCCAAGCCCGAAACCGGGAAGAGGGTGGAGGCCCACCGTTACGATTGGCTTGGTAGCTCGGTTCCCGAAAGTGAAGGACGCCTGGGCCGAAGTAGAACGTAGATCCCTCCAGCCCGACAGCATTCAGAATAAGATTGCCCGGGTCACGTTCCGTGAGTTGGTCGAGAACTATCGCGGGAAGGCCTTCAACAAGCTGAGCATCACGACTCAGGCAATCACTGCCCACATTTTGGACGACTATCTGCTCCCGCGTTGGGGCGAGAAGTTCGCACTGGACATCGAACCGGACCAGATTGAGGAGTGGCTCGATGCCTTGGAGCTTGAGAATCCAACCAAGGAGAAAATTCGTCGGGTCATGAACGTGGTATATCGCCGTGGACAGAAGTCCGGCCTTTTGCCAAGGACTGGGGACGGGAACCCAGTGGCGTTCGTCACACAATCCTCCAAGTCCAACTACAAAGCCGTCATCGTTATTCCGGAGAAGGCCTTCCGCATCATGATGGAATTGGGAGAACCGTATCGGACGCTGGTTTTCCTCGTAGCCGTGACTGGCCTTCGCATCACTGAAGCACTTGGGCTGAAGTGGAGCTTCTTCAAATAAGAAACGAGAGCGTTCGTTTTTCCGTTTGTACTTCCGATCTGAGCAAGATGCCTCGCTCCGTGGTGATACTGAACGACCCGGCTACCGGAATCCCATACAAATATGAGGGCGTAACTCTGGAGTATCTGCTTCGCGGCCACGGCGTGACCCATGAATTCGGGACTCTCGAAGTGTCTTACGGTCGCCACCAAAAGTTAACCGCCTTGGATATCCCCATTGATCCTAATCCGGAGCCACTGGTGGCGGACACTGTCGACGGCAAGAGTCTGATCGAATATGTTCCTCTCCCTGAGCGATATCAAGCAATACGCTCCGAGATGGGTAGGGATGGCAAGGTTACGACACAATCCACGACACAAATCCTAAATCGGGAATTATTGTCCGAGGGGGTATCCCGGGGTGGTTGGAGTTCGCGAATCGACCGAGAGCGGCTCACAAAAAAAATTCAAAAATTGAGATCGGTGGGATCTCATGAAAACGAAGCATGCTGAGATAAGGAGTGCTAGCCGCCACTTGATTTCATAAGAATGTCGGCTCCTTGCTCCTTGACCTGAGTAAACTGTGGTTTTCTGGCGGCTGCGGCTCCGGAGGAAAGTGCCGGAGCATCTTGATTCGCCTGTTCCGAAACTGATCTTTTGACCAGTAGCATCCGCTTACGCAGAATTTCATCATTGGCCTCCCAACAAATCAGTTGGCTTTTTATTTACATCCAACGAAGCGGGGGCGACGAAGGGGGTGCCAAGATGTCTCGCAGTTTACCCTCCCAACGAAATTTTGAAGAGATTAGGAAGGAAGCAAGAGAACTGTTACATGACTTGCGACGACGGGACGCCTCGGCACTCACAAGGCATTATTCGCTGGATTGCGAAGCGGGAAAGTTCCCTGCGAGGCTTGCCGACGCCCAGTACATAGTCGCACGGGAATACGGCTATAGGAGTTGGCAGAAACTGAAACAACGCCTGGAAGCCAACCTCCAAGACATATCGACAAGCGTCTCCGAATTGCTGACGAGGACAAAATAGTTCAAGCACGATTTGAGACTCAGTTATTGCAGCTTTGCGTACTCCGCCTTGGCTTGCTTGAGAATGGGGACGTCAGGGTCGGCGTCTTTCCAAAGTACGAAGAAATCCTCATAGCAGGTCCGGGCTTTGCTGGTATCGCCTTGCAAAACATATGCTCGAGCCACGCCCACGTGAGCCAGTGCGCCGTAGAGAGAATTCAGAACGACACCTGGGTGATCGAGGATTTTCTGAAATTCGAGAGCCGCGTCTTGCCCTTGACCGTTTGCTAGATACGCATAGCCACGAAGGTATGCGGCCCAGTAACTGTCCGTCCAACCTTCTTCGTAGTGCTTGACCGGAGAGAGAAGTTCAACAGCTCTGGTGGGATCGCCACGTTTCAGTTCAATCGCAGCCATCAGCTCAGGAAGCCGAATGTCCCTGAGGGGCATGTCTGTGGCAGCATCAGTTGCAATTCTCTTAGAGAGTTTTAAAGCTCGAGCGGTGTCTCCCGCGAGCGCGAGGGCGAGTGCCGGCTGTTGACTTCCTGCTTGCAACGACGCCTCGGAATGCTGAAGAGAGCGGACGGTAAAGCCCATGAGGGCGTCCTCGAGAGCCATATTTGCCTGGAGACTGCCGATGGTGCCTTTCTTATTGTCTCGCTCGGCCGTGTCGAGCAGCATTTGTAGGAGAGCACGAGAATCACGAACGCGGCCGTAATATATCTTGGTCATTGCTTTTTGCAGGACGGCAGTGTCTTCATATCCGGGCTGATGCTCAAGCAGCTGGGACATTTGCGCCATCGTGGCATTGTCGCCTTGAAGGAAGGCGACGAGGTAGCGCGCGCTTGTTGCCTGCCCAGCTTCGACGCCATGGGCTTTCGCCGACTGATACACGGCCTGCGCGTCGGCTAGCCTACCGAGCGCCATGTTAGCGAGCAACTGCCCCGCATAGGGAAGAGCTTGCGAGGGGTCCAATTCGCTGGCTTTGCGGAATTCCTCGAGAGAGCGGTCCCATCGGCCAAGGTTCGCGTATTCAAATCCGAGAATGCGGCGCGGGGCGAATTCGGACGGATAAGTTTGCACCCAAAGTTCGCAGACTTCTACTGTCTTGTCGGCTTCCATCGTTACGAACTGATAGTAAACGGCGGAGATATCGAAATATTCCTGCTGGCTGGTTCGATTGCGCAGGTCGAACGCTTTTCGCAACGCTGGGAACATAAGCTCATTTTGACTTAGGACCTGATACGCACGACCAAGGTTGGCGTAAGCCATGGCGAAATCGGGGTCCAACTCGATGGCGCGCTGAAATTGCGGAATCGCGGCAGCCTGGTCGCCTTTGGACAAAAGAGACAAGCCAAAGTTGTACGCCTTCAACGCCAGCAGCGAAGAGGTGGTCGCCTGGACTAAGGGCACATCGAATTTTTGAACCGAATTGAGAGATTCTCCGAGTTTGCTCCGTAAGCTTGCGGCGATGCTACCGAGCGCCGGCAAGACCTGCGGTTTTCCGGCAACTTGAACCTGTTCTCTGGCCAGGATTTCGCCAGATGTACAATTCACAGCGTTCAGGCCAATGACATACTGGCCGCCGAGGTTCGCGATGGAGCCCGCAATGTAAGCTTTGCTGCCACTCCGTTCGCAGACCTCGCGTGCTACATCTGCGGATAAAGGCGAATCCGGCGCCCGGGTCATTTCCGCCAGAACCGCCCTTACTTTCTGATCCGGGAGAATGTTGAGAAGGGGCGATTGGGCCAGTTGAACAGCAAGCCCCTGCTTCAGGGTGTCGTCGAAGACCGGGTCTCCTGTTGAGTTCGCAAAATCGGCGAGAACAACTGTATCCGTTGACGTAAGTCCTGGCGCCTTTTTTCGGGCGAGATAATGATATCCGAGGCCGGTAGTAGCGAGCAAAGCTAGCACCGCTATGAACGCAAGTAATCGGCGATTGGGCCAGGGCGAAGTCTTGGTTGCCATCTGAGTTGCAGCCAGACCGCCTGAGTCCTGGAGCCGCTTTAACTTCTGGAGGTCTGCGCGCATTTCCGCCGCACTCTGATAGCGTAAGGCACGGTTCTTTTCGAGCGCTTTGTCGATGATGGTTTCGAGCATTGGCGGCAGGTCCGGATTCCATTGTGTAGGGGGGACCGGGGCGCGATTGAGAATGGCCTCGGCGATAACCCCCGCGGTGCTCCCTGGAAGCGCGCAGTGGCCCGTAGCCATCTCATAGAGAACCAGCCCAAAAGAGAACAGATCCGTGCGCGAATCTAGCTCTTCGCCGCGCACCTGCTCGGGAGACATGAACGCGATGGTCCCAAGAGCCGCACCGGGAACGGTTATCAAGGGATCGTCGCTCAGTGTTTCCAGTGCGGAAGCTCCGGTTTGCTCCATGAACGCACGCTCACGAGGCAGCTTGGCCAAGCCAAAGTCAAGGATCTTGGCGTGGCCTCGGGAAGTCACGAACAGATTGGCGGGCTTGATGTCGCGATGAATGATGCGCTCGGCATGAGCCGCATCCAGTGCGTCCGTTATTTCGATTGCAAACTTTAGAATCTCCTCCAAAGAAAGAGGCTTCTCTAGAATGCGATATTTTAAAGTCTGTCCCTCGAGATACTCCATGGCAATGTACCGCTGGTTCTCGTGGGAGCCGATGTCGTAGATGGTGCAAATATTGGGATGATTGAGGGCGGAGGCTGCTTTAGCTTCGCGCTTGAAACGCTCTAATGCGATAGGATCGCCGGCAACTTCGCTGGGCAGGAACTTCAGGGCGACAAACCGTTCCAACGTGGTGTCACGCGCTTTGTAGACAATTCCCATTCCTCCCCCGCCCAGCTTGCCGATGACCACGTAGCGGGAAATTGCCGTGGGGGACGGAAAGAGTTCCTGGGGTTGTTCAACATCACCGTCGACCCCATTGGCGAGCAACCGACCGGCGACTTCGAATGCCGGCGATTCGATAAATTGCGCCGCCTTTCCGTCAAACTCGAGCAGAGACTCGACTTCACGCCGAAGCTCCTCTTGCCCTGAACATTGCTGTTCGAGAAAGGCGCGGCGCTTCTCAGGCTCCAAGGCCAGAGCCTGGTGAAAGAGTTCCTCCGCACGTGGCCATTGCTCAGGGGCCATGTTGTGGCCGTTCGCTCAACTCGCGCAGCAGCCAGGCTTTGGCCAAACGCCAGTCGCGCGCAACGCTCTCCTTCGATATGTTCAGCGCCTCAGCGGTTTCTTCCACGCTCAGGCCGCTGAAAAACCTCAACTCCACCACACGACTCTTCCTGAGGTCAACCGACGCCAACGACTCCAAGGCATCGTTGAGGTATGTGATCTCCACATTGAGTTTGCACCCGGTGCCAAGTGCCTCGTCTAGGGAAACGTGAGGTGCGCCGGCGCCGCGCTTTTGATGCCGGCTTGAGCGGGCAATATCGATGAGGATGCGGCGCATCAGTTGCGCGCAGACAACGAAAAAGTGGGTGCGATCCTGCCACTTGAGCTGACGGCGCGCAAACAAGCGGAGATAGGCTTCGTTGACCAGCGCACTGGTCTGGAGGACGTGGCCCGACCGTTCGTCGGCCATGTAACGCCTGGCCACACGACGCAAGTGATTGTAAACAAGAGGAGTGAGCTTCACCAGGGCCTGTTCGTCACCGGAACCCCAGGCTTGGAGCAATTTAGTTATCTCGTGCGAGGCCAAATCGGTCATTCGGCTGTCTCTCGACGACTAAATTCTAACCCCTCAGTTCCGGACCTGACACCGAGCAACGCGGGCTAATATTTTCCAAAAAATCGTTACTGGTTTGGGGCGGATTTGTCGCTTCCTCTAGTGAAGGCAATTGGCGGTTTGGCCCCAGTTGCGGACCGCGAATCGCCGGAAAGCTACGGCCTCTACCCCCGTTTGCTTTCCACACGCCTGTACGGTAGCACAAGACCGAGATATTGAGGAGGAACTCATGAAAGTGCAGATTATAAAGAGCATGCTCGTCGCCGGCATGGCATTGCTGGCTTTTGGTGGTACTACTCGGGCCCAAGACAACGATGGATGCAGTAACGCTACGATAAGCGGGGACTATGCTTTCCGTATTTCTGGTGAGATATTTGTTCCAGACACCAGCACTACTCCACCGACGCCAACAACGGCCGTTTTGGCTTATCGGGACGGTGTTGCCATGACGCACTTCAACGGCAACGGCAAACTCACCCAGGTCGACTTTGTTATGGCAAATGGCGAGACGCCGTCTCAGCAGACACCGCCTCCTGACCCCAAGAACATCGATCCCAAAACAGGGTTCTCGACGGGAGAATGGGGCACTTACGAGGTCTACTCCGATTGTACCGGCACAGCTACAATCAATTTCCCTCCGCCTTTGGGCATGGATTCCGGGAACGTAATCACGTTGATGTTCGTGATCGCCAACAACGGCCACACCCTTCACACCATCGTGTCGTCGCTGACACTGTTCAACGGACACAAAGTATTTCCCAATATTCACAGCGATGCCGAACGCCTAGAACGCATCGTGGATCGCCCCTGAATCTTCTCCTGGCTGGCCAACATTTCGCCTTTTCAGTGAGCAGGAGAGATAAAGGCGAATTCAAAATGGCAAAACGCAAATTCCCCGCCTCTTCAGATTGATAGCTCTACTAGCTCTACCGGCTCAGGTGTAGCGGGCAGCTCAAGATACAAGCGCCCAACGACGCGGGAATCTTGTGAGGGCCAGGGGACTACCGGGCTGAGCGACATAGTGCCAATCCTTGTTTTCTGTGAGCAGCGGGATGTATCCTTATCCGAAATCAACGTCAAGGCCCACGGCAGCGACAACTTTTTCACAACGCTAGCCGTGTCCGGAAATTGTATGGTGCGGAGGCGAGACAATGCGTTCTTTGTCCTCGGCGTTCGTCTACACCCTCTTCACTGCAAAGCCTCCCTGGTTTAGTCGGAAAGTTTTTCTCTTCGTGCTACTTTTGGGGTTGCCTTTTCTTGTGGCGGCCCAAGAGGCAACGATCGTCGGAACGGTTACTGACCCAACCGGTGCTCCGTTTCCGGACGTCACCATTACCATTACTCATCTACAAACTGGAGCTATCCGGACTCTGGTAACAAACGATGTGGGCCAGTATGTTGCTCCTGGTTTGCCTCTTGGGAAATACGATTTGAAAGCGCAAGCTCCGCGTTTCAAAGTGGAAGAGCTCAAAGGAGTCGTGCTGAACGTAAATGATCGAACCCGGCTCGATTTTCAAATGAAGCTAGGGCAGATGGCGGACGCGGTTCTCGTGGAATCTAACCCCGTCGCTGTGCAAGCTGACACTGGTGAACAGAGTTCTCTCGTCAGCGGGACGCAAATCTCTGAACTTTCCACGAATGGCCGAAGTATCTACACATATATGGTCCTCACGACTGGCGCAGCCAGCCTTATGCCGGATTTTCAGCCGCCGACTTCAGTCGGTGCGTTAGCCTATGCCAGCTTTAACGGAAACCGTCCCGCGCACAACCTTTTCCTGCTTGACGGGGGTGAGAATTACGATCGTGGCGGAGGCGCCAACTCGATCATTATGCCTTCTATCGATGGCATCGCGGAAACGCAAACTCTGACCTCGAACTATAGCGCTGAATATGGATTATCTTCCGGTGCTACGGTCAGCTCCGCGTTGAAGTCTGGCACCAAGACGTTTCATTTCTCACTTTGGGAGTTCTTCCGCAACGACGCCTTGGACGCGCGGAATTATTTTAATGCAGCTCCGGCTCCGGTTGCTGAACTCCGCTACAACCTCTATGGCTTCAATGCCGGCGGCCCGGTAACGTTTGGGAAGTTTTATAACCCGAATAAGACCAAGACGTTCTTCTTCTACAACATGGAATGGCGCAAGCTCATTCAGGGGCAGACCCTCAATCAGACGGTTCCTTTGCCGTCTACTTACGGCGGCGATTTCTCTGCTGCCGGATTCAGCGTTGACCAACTACACGCCCCGGCCGTGTGTCAAATGTCTGCCGCCGTTCAAGCCCAGTTTGCATCCGCAGGACAGGCGCTTAGCGGCTGTACGGACGGCGCGCCTGACCCTTCGAAAGAAGTCCCCTTCAGTAACAATGTGATTCCGGCAAGCCTGCTGGATGCCAACGCCCAAGCGCTGCTGACGGCCGGCGGGAAATATGGCGGCATCTTCCCGGCACCCACCAATGGCGACAGCTTCATTGGCGGTAATAATCTGCCCACCAACGTACGAGAGGAAATCGTCAGGATCGATGAAAACGTGAGTGACAAGTTCACGGTCTTTGGACATTTCGTGGCCGAACAGGTCTCCCAAAGCTACGGCACAACCTTGTTCAGCCCCGACAACGTACCTACCATCGGTACCAGCTTCGGCAATCCAGCCTATGCCGCCGTCGTGCATACCACCTATGTCATTAGCCCTAACTTGGTCAACGAAGTTTCCTTCAATTACAACGGAAATCGAGTAACGCTCCTGCCTCTGGGCCTCGTCAGTGCGCCTTCTGATTTCACATTCAACCGATTCTTTACGGGCCCGAACGCAGCTAACCGCATCCCGTCAATCTTTCTGGGTGGAAGTACGGGCTCGGTGTACACCTCCGGTGTGACCCCTTGGTATAACTCCGCGAATGACTACCAATTTCGAGATGACGTTTCTTGGACCAAGGGAAGACATCAGTTCAAGATGGGCGGCAGCTTGATGCTTTATCAAAAGGTCCAGGATTGGTTTCAAATAACCCAAGGTACATTCATCTTCAACGGCTTCTATACAGGAAACGACTTTGCTGATTATCTGCTCGGTTACGCCAACATCTACAACGAGGCGGCGGTCCAAGGCACAGGTCACTGGAGCAATGTTTCTATGGCCCTCTACTTCCAAGACTACTTCCGGGTCAACAGACGGCTTACCTTAAACCTGGGCCTGCGCTGGGATGGCATTCCGCATACGTATGAAGCGAACAACCAAATGTCCAACTTCTATCCAAACCTATACAACCCGGTTGATGCGGCCAACCTTGATCCAGGGAACCAGACGATCAGCCCCAATAGCCCGGGATTGGGGACCAGCCCGAATCCCGTTTTGGCAGGTCAGCAGTTCTATCTGAACGGCGTCGGCATTTGTGGGATCAATCTTCCGAGGGGCTGCGTGAACGGTGCTTGGCTAAATTTCGGACCGCGGCTTGGATTTGCTTATGATCTAACAGGCTCAGGCAAGACCGTGCTCCGCGGTGGGTATGGCATTATGTACGAGCGCGTCCAGGGGAACGACGTTTACGATACGGCAGGAAACGTTCCTTTCTCCGCGAGCGTGGTCTTCCCCAACGTGTCGCTCTCTGATCCCAAAACAAGCCTCCTGACAGGTACGACGGTTCCGGCATCAATCCCGATTAGTAACCTAGTTGGCTTGAATCAGAATGAATACGCTCCGCCGAGAAGCAGCCAATTCAGCCTCGGCATCCAACAAGCTATAGGACAAACGATACTTTCCGTGGCCTACGTTGGCAGCCAGAACCGCCATCAGAGCTTTTACAGCGAGACCAACCTACCGCCGCAAAGCCTGCTGCCAGGGTTTGTAACCAATAGTGCGCTCGCACAAACCTATAATGCGACTGTACCGTATCGGGGCTACACCAGCGTGGAAATGGCACAGGACGAGGCAAACGGGAACTACAATTCGCTTCAGGTGTGTTTCCGCGGCACTACTCTGAAGAACGACCTAACTTGGCAGATTGGATATACCTATTCACGCACGAAGGACTCATCCTACAGTTCTGGAGACGGGGGAGATCTCAACACCATTTCTAACCCCTACGAGGGATGGAAGTATGATTACGGGCTTTCTGCCTTTGACATCAGGAATATTTTCTTTACCAACTTCGTCTACCAGATTCCACTGCTAAAGAACAGCAACAACCTTCTACTGAAAGCAGCACTAGGTGGCTGGGAAATATCGGGCATTGTCACTGCCACATCCGGTGCTCCCCTGAATATCGGATTAACCGGCCAAAACGTGGCAAGCATCGTTCCGAATACAGCCAACCGTCCAAATGTAAGCGGCACGTTGAAGAATCCGCATACCGTGAGTCAGTGGTTCGATACTTCGGTGTTTTCAGTGCCAGCACCTGGAACCTGGGGCGACGAACCACCCAACGCGGTGCGCGGCCCGGGGCGGGACAACTGGAACATTTCTTTTTTCAAAAACTTCCTTTTCAACGACGCACACAGCACCAATCTTCAATTCCGCGCGGAGTTCTTCAACATTTGGAACCATCCGCAATGGATAGGCGACACCTTTAATGGTGGTATCAGCACCAACTACGGTGCGAGTAATTTCGGTGCGGTTATCTCCGCCCATGATCCTCGGACAATCCAGTTGGCGCTGAAGTTTTCATTCTAGCGCCTGCTGACCCTTGGCGCCATCGACGAAAGCGAAGATCCGCAAGTTAATGAGCATGCTTTTTAATCAACCTATCCGTCACGAGTGGTTGGAACAGGTAGGAACCCCATCTTACTCGTTCGGCAGAGTGCCAAGTGGCAAAGAAGTTCGAATGCCACAGCTTCACACCCGTCACTATTGCCAATACCCGCATATTTTTGACAAGGGCAGCGTGGCCCACGAACCGCTGGCCGGGGGCTTGTCCAAAACCGGACGAGTGGCGGCTATTACCCACTTGTCCGAAGCGCGTTAATCGGCACCTTGCCAAGAGAGGCGATCCAAGTCATAAATAAGTCAAGGGTGCCCTGCTTTTCAAATGACCGCAGAAACGCGAACGTGATGCTTCGGTTCTGACCAATCGCAGAAGCGCTTTCGTCAGAATATCCATTTTCTTCCGGAGCACCTCGGTGTGTTCCATACATGCGTAAGCTGCTACGGAGCAATTGACAGATATCCATGTTCACCGTTCATATCCGAGGGTCGGTGCTCTCAGCCGTCGGCCTCATTACCCTCTATGCTATTGTTGGGAGCACAGGGCGAGCGCAACAGTCGTGCTCAGTTACCCTGGCGCCGAGAATTCCATCGGGCCGTCAAATCTTCAGCGTTCAGAACGAACGGATACTTGGTGATATCGAATCGAAGTGGGTGGAAAGCAATTACCACCCAGATCACGATGCGGAGCTCGAGGATCATCTCAACGCCATCGCAGCCAAGGTTCTTTCGCAATTACCGCGGGATCAGTCGCCGGTTCGGGTCATCTTGATTGACACACCTGAGGCGGAATCGTTCAGTACCGGCCCCGAACGAATCTATATCTCGCGAAAGATGGTTGGGTTGCTCAGGAATGACGACGAACTTGCGGGGTTAGTGGGCCATGAACTGGGCCACATCCTGATGCACCAGAACGCCACGATCGTGAGCCAGTTATTTCACGAAATCCTGGGTATTGACGCGGTCGGCGACCGGGAAGATATTTCAGAGAAGTTAAGGTGGATGCTGGAGAGCATCGACCGCGATTCAAAATTGTCGAGGAAGGCTTCTCAGATCAAGGAGAGGCAGGAAGGGATTCTTCAGAATGAGGCAGATCGGGTAGCGCTGTATGCGTCAGCGGCGGCCGGGTTTTCACCGCAAGCCTATGTGGACCTATTTGACCGCTCGGCGGGGACAAATGGAAGCAGCGGGAGTGTTCTGACTGATGTCTTCGGCTCGACAACCTCAAATCTTAGGCGCCTTCGGGAAATCAAAAAAGCTCTGAGGCAGCTGCCGCGGCCATGCCGGGAAATTGTACCAGTCGTCTCCGAGGAATTCCTCACGTGGCAGACCGAGGTTATCTCGGGCCAGGATTTGGCCCGCCGACGATGAGTGGGAGCGGGATGAAGGGAGAGCAGGAATCTCCCGGTTAAGCCATAGCAATGGAGCTCTAGTGCCACAAATGCAAGAAATGTGTTCTCGCGCAGGCTTCGTCTGGAAACACGTGTGAATCTAGAATGAATCAATCCCCAAGTCGCTGCCTCCGTGCGTGGCTTACTCGCACAAACTGTTGGGTTTTGGGTGTGTCCTGGCGATGGCTCTTGCCGTTGGCGTCCGCACTTATGTTTCTCCTGACGCCGCTCGCCGTGTTTGCCCAGAAGACGCCCAAGGCCGCGAGTCCGGGCACCTCTGTGAAAGGCACAGTCACCACACAAAATGGTGACGTATTGGCGGGAGCTACCGTAAAGCTTGCCAAGAATCCGCCCATAGGCGTTCCGGCGACCGCAGAAACCGACGAGAACGGACACTACGAATTCCACAATCTGCAATCGGGAAATTACTCGTTATCTATTGAGGGAGCGGGCTTCAAAAAAACCGAAAGAGCCGTGCTTCTGAAAGACGGAGAGCAGGGAGTTCAGGATTTCAGTCTCACTCTGGAGACCGTCGCGCAAACCGTGCAGGTAAGCGGAATGGCGACGATTATCTCGACCGAGAGTTCCTCCGCGCCGGTTTCTGTTGTCACGAACACGCAGTTGGTCACGCTGCCGACTCAACAGGAACAAGTGAAGGAAGTGATTCCAATAACTCCAGGTGTGGTGCGAACGCTCGATAGCAAACTCGTATTCAAAGGCTCGGACGAGAATCAGAGCCTGCTGATCATCAATTCCACGCGCAACACAGACCCGGTAACTGGCAGCTTCGGCATCACCGTTCCTACCGATGCGGTCGAGTCGTTCGCCGTCTACAAGACGCCCTATGACGCAAGCCTCGGCAGTTTTTCTGGTGGATTGACCACCATTGAAACGAAGTCTCCATCCGATAACCTGGACTTTAATATCACCAAGCTTGGCATCACCGTATTAGGAAAAGAGGGACACATGGCCGGGCTGGGCGGCGCCAATCCCTCCATCTCGTTCGACGTGCCTTTGATTGCCCACAAATTGCTTCTCTCGGAAGCCTTCCAGTACGAAATGAAGAAAACCACCGTGGAAGGATTGCCCTGGCCCAACGACATCAGCAAGAAGCAAGGCTTTAACTCGTATTCGACGCTGGAGGCGATTCTCGGACCCAACCACTTGTTGACGTTGACGGTGAATGCGTTTCCGCTGCGCACCGACCATATCGACATCAGTGCGCTGATACCGCAGCCCGCCTCCAATAGTCTGAATCAGAACGGCGTGGCCATCGCCCTCGCGGATCACTATGAGTTCGCGTCCCACGCCGTCCTTTCGACCGTTGCGCAGTACACGCGATTCGACAGCAACGCCCATGGCTATGGCCCCGATGACATGTTGATCACTCCGCAAGGCTATGGCGGAGATTACTTCAACACATGGTCCCGTCGCGGCCAGGAGTTCCAGTTTCTTTCAAACTACGAGTTTCCGAAAAAAGAGTGGCTTGGCTCTCACGAAATCCGTGTGGGCGTTGATATTGACTGGCGGACTTTTTTTGGAACCACGGAATCGCGGCCCATTCAAATCTTGAACGCGGATAATATCCTTGCAGAAACGATTAATTTCAGCGCTGCACCCCCGCAAACGCCTTCCGACAGCATTTTTGGCGAGTTTTTTCAGGACCATTGGCTCTTGAGTCCGCACGTCAGCGCCGATCTCGGACTGCGGTTTACTACGGAAACCACGGGCTGGCCAGCGGGTGCGGCGCCGCGCGTGGGCTTGGCCTACTCACCGGGCAAGGACGAAAAAACCGTCATCCGCGCAGGCGCCGGTCTTTTTTATGGCGTGCTGCCCCTGCTCGCGGCGAATTGGGCGGCAAATCCTGCAAGAACGATCACGGAGTTCAACACCTCCGGCCTCCCGCTTGGGCCACCAATCACCTACACAAACGTGTACACAGCAGGGTTGAGTCCACTGTCTGCCCCCGGTGTTTCTCAGCAACCGGGCACCACACCTCGCAATGTTACCTGGAATCTCGGCGCGGTTCGGGAATTGCGCAGGAACATGCAGCTCGATGTGGGCTATCTGAACAGTCGCACAAGCTATCTCTTTGTCGTGGAGCCGTTCACTGCTCCCTTGCCGGCGGACCAGTCTTATATGGGGCTCACCAACACTGGCTCTTCCAAGTACCACGAACTGGAAGCTTCGGTGCGTTATACTTTCCTCGGTAGCGACCAGTTAAAAGCTTCCTACATCTGGAGCCACGCTCGCGGTGACCTGAACAATCTTTCCAGCACCATGATCCCGTTTGCCGCGCCAGTGATTCGCCCGGATGTTTACGGCATTTTGGCCTCCGATATTCCGAATCGCTTTATTGCCTGGGGAATTTTTGCTCTGCCCTGGAAGATTACTTTCAGCCCGCTGGTCGACGTTCACTCTGGGTTCCCCTACTCGGCGATCGACGTTGCCCAGCAGTACGTCGGCACGCCGAACGGGCAGCGCTTCCCGACGTTTTTCTCACTCGACCTCAAGGCGTATCGCGCATTTCGGATACCGTTCTGGAAAGGCAAGAACGGGAAAGACCATCACTTCCGGCTTGGCGCCTACTCGCTGAACGTCACCAATCATGGGAATTTCAGCACGGTCTACAACAATGTTGCATCTCCGGACTTTGGCAAATTTGTAGGACTTCTCTACCGCCACGAAGGCATGACCCTCGATTTTGTGGATTAAACCCTCGGGGAAGTTGCATCACCGGTAACTTGTCATTTGGAGTAGACTGCTGGGAATTTCTATGGCGCGAAAACGACGCGACGGGACAGCGCGTGCGTAGAACTGCTGTCATCGGGACGGTTGAAAAGTATCCGACGAGAGACTCGGCTGAAGCGGCGGTGAACGGGCTCAGAATGCAAGTCAACGAAGACCGCCTCCGGCAGCCAGAACAACAGATCTTAGTCGACGACTTCGTTGATCACTACATTCAGACCGAACTCTGTGAAGAGACTACCTGGCATTCTCATGCAACGCGGATTGTGTACCGGGAATTCCTAACAAGGTGGATACGACCGCACTGGGGAAAAATGAGTATCTGCTCCGTCCGGACTTTGGCGGTTGAGCGTTGGCTGAGGTCGTTGCAACGTGCTAATGGCAACCCACTCGCCGACACAACCAAAGCGAAGATTCGAGGTTTGTTCAGCGTACTGTTCAATCACGCAATACGCTATGAATGGCTTGAGCAGGGAAGAAATCCGATTACCTTCGTGCGCCAAAGCGCAAAGCGTTACCGGACTCCCGAAATTCTGGAGGCAAGCGAGATCCAGAGCCTTTTGCAGCAGCTGACATCGTGTTTCCGCATGATGGTGCTTTTGGAAGCCACGACGGGATTGCGTCGTAGTGAGTTGGTTGCCCTCAAATGGAGAGACATTGATTTCTCCAACTTTGCGCCTGGATGTGTCGCGCTCCATCTAGCGACATATTGGAGATTTCAAGACAGAAGCGTCGCGCAAACCGCTTCCTTTGGACGAGCGGGTAGCCGCTGATCTCTTGCTCTGGAAGGAAACCACGCGATATGGGCAACCCGACGACTGGATCTTTGCGAGTCCTCGGACTAAAGGGAAATATCCGTTCTGGCCAGATGCGGTACTGCAAAAGGTCATTCGTCCTGCGGCATTGAAAGCGGGGATCAACAAAAGGATAGGGTGGCATACATTTAGGCACACGTTCTCGACGCTCTCATTGCTAATGGAGAAAACGTGAAGGTCGTTCATGCGTAAAGGCGAGTGGGCTGAAGCGGCTCAGGTCAGTGGAATCGAGTGTGTGGGTGAAGTAGTTGCAGCACCCAGCGGAGAATTTCAGCCCGGCGAAAAAGTAGCCGCATTCATGGGTGGCATGGGCAGAACGATCAATGGTAGTTACGCAGAACTGACGCTTGTCCCGGCGACAAATGTTGTGAAGATCAAAACAGATATGCCGTGGGAGGAGTTCGCGGTTATACCGGAGTCCTACGCCACGGCATGGTCATGCCTCTATGGCAATCTTCGGATCGAGAAAGGACAAACTCTTCTTCTTCGTGGTGCGACTTCGGCTCTCGGGCAGGCTGCTCTGAACATTGCAGTCAAAGCCGGTCTAAATGTAATAGCAACGACGCGCAATCAGGCCCGAGTTGAAAAGCTTCTCGGACTTGGGGCCCAAAGACTAGAGATGGAAGGTTCGGATCTTTCCAAGCGGCTACCGGAGGCCAAGAAGGTGGATCTTGTGCTCGACCTCGTCGGGAACAGTACACTTCTCGATTCGATTGCCATTCCACATCGGCATGGGCGTATCTGCATGGCCGGCTGGCTAGGTGGACTCGAGCCAGTGCATAACTTCAACCCATTGCTACAGATGACGAGCGGAATACATTTTAGTCTGTTTGCCAGTTTTGTCTTCGGTACTCCGGAGTTTCCCGTATCAGAAGTTCCCCTCCAGGAGATTGTGGATCGAGTTGCGAAAGGGATCTACAAAGCAAAGCCGGCAGCTGTATTTTCATTCGATGAGATTCGAGAGGCGCAGCGGTTAATGGAATCAGGTAAGGCGAACGGCAAGATCGCCGTTAAGGTGAGTGCAACGGAGACCAAGTTGGCAAGCGCCTGATTAAGCGCTAACCTTTCAGTTCTTACTGGCGCGAACCGTATGGCGGCTTTCCAAGATCCTTTCGGCAAGAACCAGGATGCGCAATCGAACGTACCCACGGACGTTCAAGAGTTTAATGCTGATTTCCGTCGCGACCTTGCGTTTCAAACTCTCACTGAGGAAATGGTTCAGCGGTTGCAAGGCTATGGGCGGGAAGAGATCGTGCCCGGGAATGTAACGCTATATATCACCGGCGACCGCGACACCGACATGTTTGTCGTTCTCGACGGTGGAATCGATGTTGTACTGTGCTCCCCGAGCGGTGGATACAAGGTATTCACGCGTCATAGAAGGCACCAGTTCAGCGGAGAGCTCAGTCTCCTGAATTCTCAAAGGGCGGTTGCTGAAGTACGGACCGCCGTGCAAAGCCGTCTTCTACGAATCTCCCGAAACGAGCTGAGGCTGCTCATGCGATCCGAAGGGGATATCGCCAACATTATCGTGTCCGCCGTGATTTGGCGGCGCATCGGGATCATGGCCGAAGCCTCTAGCGGGGTCGTGCTGCGGGGAGCCGCCGGCAACGCGGACCTGATACATCTGCAGCGCTTCTTTGTCCGCAACTACTATCCGCATCGGATCGAATATATCTCCAAAGATGACGAACCCGGCAAGGATACGGTCTCTTCGGAACTGCCAGCGGTTGTGCTGCCCGATGGGCGAATTCTCGCCCACCCAAGCGTCACGGATCTCGCGGATGAATTGGGAATCACAGAGCTACCAGATACGCACACAATCTACGATGTGGCTGTCGTTGGAGCCGGTCCGTCCGGGTTGGCTGCCGCGGTATATGCGGCATCGGACGGCCTGTCAACGATCGTGATAGAAGGAACGGCACCTGGAGGCCAAGCAGGCACCAGTTCGAAGATTGAAAACTACCTCGGCTTTCCTACGGGCGTTTCCGGCGCTCAACTCGCAAGTCGCGGCCACTTGCAGGCGTTGAAATTCGGAGTCCACTTCGCGATTTCCCGGGAGATTGTGACAGCCCAGCAAATCGACGGGATACACAAGCTGACGCTGGCTGGAGGAAAGGTCGTATGTTCCCGCTCCGTTGTCATCGCGACCGGGGCGCAATACAGAAGACTATCGGTCCAAAACCACGCTGATTTTGAAAATCGAGGGCTGTACTACGCGGCCACATCGATGGAATCCCTTCTTTGTCGCGAGCGGGAGATCATAGTGGTCGGAGGTGGAAACTCCGCAGGTCAGGCAGCCGTGTACCTTTCCGGAGCTGCGAAACATGTGCATCACATCATCCGCGGTCCATCGCTTGGGAGCACGATGTCTCAGTACCTGATCTCGCGTATCGAACGGTCTCCCCACATCACCCTCTATACCAATACGGAGATTGAAAAGCTGGAAGGTGCCTCAATCTTGGAGTTCGTCACCTGGACAAACCGCAAGACGGGCCAGACGACACGAAAGCCGATTGGGACTGTGTTCGTCATGATCGGCGCTGAGCCGAACTCAGGTTGGCTCTATGGGACAGTGAAGCTGGATAAGAAGGGGTTCGTTCTCACTGGAACGTCGGATGGTTTCGAGAAGACCCCGTATGCCACGAGCGTACCTGGTATGTACGCGGTAGGCGATGTGCGCGCCAACTCGGTCAAGCGGATCGCCTCCGCGGTCGGAGAGGGCTCAGTGGTTATCTCGGACGTTTACCGTTATCTCGCCCATCATCGCGATTCTGTCACAGCGCGACCGGAATCCGCGCATGCGGCGCTACGCCAGGCCAACGCCCAAGAGAACTCCAAGTCGAGTAGATGAAGCGCTCATCGCTGTGCTGCACACCTGCCGGCCTGTGCGTACCCCAACGCCACTTCTACGGACGGCGCGTTTTCCGGCTAAGTGATATCAGTATCTTAGAGGCCGCGCTCCACCCGCAATCCGAAGCACCATCCTGGCGAGTAATGCTGGAGTTCCTTGCCGAAGTCTTAGACGCAAGACATTGAAACGAGTGATTGGCCATTACTTGTTCGAAAAGTCAGTTTTTCGTATCGCAAAAGAACCTGTGAGGCGTGCCGTTTAACACGCCTCACGGGTTCGTGTTCCTAAGCGTGGGTGCCGTCGCGTCTGGGAATGAAACCCCAGCAGAGACCAGGCACATAGCCGGGGGGACGAATGTCCCTATTGCTCGAATCTACCTGTCCGTGGCGAATTCCTGCTTATGCCGCGATTGGCGTGTGAAAGAGCCCACGACAATGGCCACGCCAACGATACGATTTCAAGGTCGCGCAGACGTTGACCTCAGGAGGTTCTTCCGGTGTTTTGCCGGCGAGACCGGCGTGACTTCGATGCAAATTGTAATAGTCCCTGAACTCCGATAGCTTCAATTCTAAATCTACAGCTGTCCAGAACAGCGCGACGTCTAAGTACTCTCGACGAATGGTTCCAATAAGTCGCTCGACGAAAGGATGTGACATTGGCACATAAGGGACAGTTTTGATCTCCGTGACGCCGAGCACCCGAAGATTCGCCTGCCATTGATGAAATCGATACAGCGGATCATGATCCGAACTCAGATATTTCGGTACCGTTTGCCAGCGAATCGCTCGATTGAACATCCGACATAATCCGAGCCCATCCACGATGCCGCGGTGAACGCCGAATCCGATGATACGGCGCGTGTATTGATCCATGACCACCAGCACCCAGTACGTCCGCAACGCCACCGATTCACATCGGAATAGGTCGATGCTGTGAAGGCTGTCCTTCGCGTGGCCTAAGAAGGTGAGCCACGAAGGACCGCTACGATCTGCAGGCGGTTGGTAATGGGCTGCGAGAATTCGGCGAACGACGTCCTTGTTGATGTCGATACCGAAGGCCAAGGCAATCTGCTCGGCAATGCGTGGGCATCCCCAACGTGGATTGCGCTGTTTCATTTCAACAACGGCACGAACCAGATCCGCGCTTGGGCCTTTCGGTCCCGGCCTCGTTCTGCGTTTTGCGGAAAACAGAAGCCGGTATTTTCGATGGACCATAGCGCGATGAAAGTTAAGAAGCGACGATGGTTTCACCACGATTGCGGATCGTACCAATCGTCTCGGCAGCACAAGTATCGCGCACCATCCGGCGATAAGCCGGTCCGAGGTGCGGAGATTCGGCGCTCGGTCTCGGGAACGATTCAGAATCAGCAACTGATGCCTGAGCAGAACGGATTCGGCGAGAACGGCCCGCACGCCTCCGGGACGAACCAGACGAATAAGGACGGTGACGACATGGACGAATAGGAGGACGACATCGCGCATGCAGCATGTTATCAAGAAAAAGAAAAAGCGCGGATGGTGGCCCAAATTAGCAATTCGCCATGGACAGCCTCCCTCCTGCCTCGTATCAGTTCTTCGGTTATGAAACCCTTCGTTCGGCCTGCCGGGCCCCTCCCGCTCGCTCTTGCCACTTCTTATGTCTGATCTGCAGAAAGAGTCTTAAGGCCGCGTTTGACTTAGAACGTGTAAGCACGTAGAATAGTGCTGCACGTAAAACGGTGCGAATATGAAAGCCAATATTACGTTGAAAATTGAAGCGGAACTTTTGCGGGAAGCTCGAGTACTCGCTGCTGAGGAAGGCACCTCGATTAGTGCTTTGCTGGCTACTCGGTTGGAACAAGCAGTGCGTGAGCGCAAGGGGTATCATCAGGCACGCAAGCGTGCCTTGGCCCGTCTTCACAAAGGCTTTAATTTGCGCTGGACGCCCCCTAGCTCACGGAATGAACTTCATGAGCGGTAAATGCTTCGTCGATACCAACATTCTGGTGTACGCGCATGACCGTTCAGCTGGAGTCAAACACCAACGCGCTCAAACGTTGTTGGAACAGCTCTGGGATTCGGAGCAGGGGGTATTGAGCACGCAGGTTTTGCAAGAACTGTGTATTAATCTTCGGCGCAAAATCAGCCATCCCCTGCCGGTGGACGAAGTTCGCCTACTGATACGCGATTACGCGACGTGGGAAGTGGTCACCAACACCCCTGAGTCTGTTCTCCAGGCACTCGATATCGAGTTGCGTTATAAGACTTCCTTTTGGGACGCGCTTATTCTTCAGGCTGCTGAAAGCTCAGGCGCATCGATCCTCTACACGGAAGATCTGGCAACAGGACAACGCTACCGAGCGGTTCGCGTTGTGAACCCGTTGATCGAGCCTATCGGCACGCAATAAAAATCTGGTTCTGAGCAGGAATTCGTAGAGACGCAATAAAAGAGCGGGTTTCCGTCCAGTGCTGGTTCGACTAGACTCGACGGAATGCGCGACAACGAATTCACGAAAATACTGGGATGGCCGGGCTACCGAGTCTTTCGGCACGAAATCGATGAAACCGCCAAGACGCTACGTTTATAGGTGAGGCGAAAACGGGGCAACCGCAAACTGATCTGTTCGGGATGTGGAAGGAAGTTTACCGAGGCGCATGATTGCAACGAACGGGAAGTGCGCGACCTGCCGTGGGGCGAGTATCGGACGACGGTGATCATCGAAGTGTATCGGGTGTGTTGTCCGCAGTGTGGGGTAAAGGTGGAGAAGGTACCACAACTGCCGAGTAAAGCGCCTTTTAGTAAACGCTTTGAAGAAGCCGTAGGGCTAGCGCGCGAAAGTGCGTCGGTGCGACAAGTAGCCCGGCAGTTCCGACTGGCAGCCAGCACCGTGCGAGCGATCGACCTACGGTATTTGCAGCGTTGGAGTGCCACGCGCCGCAAGGACCCGTTAGTGCAAATGGGTGTGGATGAGATTTACTTCGGCAAGCACACGAAGTTCATCACCGTGGTCAGTAACTTGGATACCGGCGAGCCCTTGTGGTTCGGACAGGATCGCAAGCAGGAAACGCTCGATGAGTTTTTCCGAACCCAACTGGGGGAAATTCAGCGGAAGCGCATCGAGGCGGCTTGCGTAGATATGTGGCGGCCGTTCACTAACAGCATTGAACAATGGGCCCCGAATTGCCGCATCATCTACGACAAGTTCCACATTCTGCAGCATGCCAACAAAGCCATCGATGAAGTGCGCCGAGCGGAGTTCTTCCGCAAAGGTGGGCGCATGCGCGGTGTCGTGAAGGGCAAGCGCTGGCTGCTGCTGACTCGCTGGATGAATCTGGACAGCCAAAAACGACAGCAGTTAAACGAGTTGTTCGCCCTCAATCGGCGGGTGATGAAAGCCTACCTTCTAAAGGAAAGCTTGGAGCGGTTATGGACCTACCGCTATGAGGGAGCCATGCTGCGCTATCTGCAAAGTTGGATTGATCAACTGCGGTGGCAACGGTTGGCACCCTTTCAAAAACTCGCTTTCATGCTGCTGGATCATCTCGACGGCATCCTCAACTACTGCCGGACCAAAGTACCTTTCGGAGTGGTGGAAGCCATCAACGGCAACATCAAAACCCTGCTTAGAAGGGGCCGTGGCTACAAGAATCTCGGCTATCTATTGCTCAAGGCACAACGCATGGCGGTCACCAAGACCGAATTCATCGTTCTTCAGAAAGCGGCCTAAAATGCGCGTCTCTACGAATTCTCGTGCAGAACCAGATTTTCAGACTCTTGCGAGTAAATTTCAAGAAAGTGTTGCGTCGACCCATTGAGGCCACCCGCCTTACCGGGTACTATTGGCTCCAGACGGTCGACACCAAAGCGCTCTACTATAGAATTGATCCGTTCCTCCCGAAGAAATAGTCGTAACGATGACAGATCAATATTCACCACGGCGGTTGGCTGCCCTCGCGAGCTCGGTGGGTGTCCTGTCTTATGTTGTGGCCAGAGTGGGGGGAGCGCTGATCCTACGGCCGCAATTGGTCTCGCCCCTTTGGTTGGGGAACGTGGTTCTAGTCGCGGTGTTGTTATTGGTCCCGCGCAAAATCTGGCCCCTCCTCCTGCCGGCTGGTCTAGCTGGATTTCTCCTGTATGACATCTTGGCAGGGGAACCGATTCGCTCCATCGTTTCGTTTATTCTCTCGAATGCAGTGGAAGTCCTCACCGCCAGTTGGTGTCTGCATGTATCGTTCAAGGGCATACCTCGGCTAAATAGTTTGAAGGCCCTCGCCAAGTATTCCTTCTACGCCGTGTTCCTGGCTCCGTTCGTTGGAGCCTTCTTTGGGGCATTCGCCACAGCTAGCAACTATTGGGCAAGTTGGAAGATAGCCTTCTTTTCAGAAGCGCTGGGATTTCTCACTCTAATGCCGGCAATTTTGGGTTGGGTCAGTGAAAGTCACACCTGGGTGCAGAGACGTCGCACCTATTACTTGGAACAAGCAGCGCTGCTGGTAGCTTTAATTATTCTTGGTCACCTTGCTTTCGCTCTACCTACCACAAGTAACCGTCCAGCACTGCTCTATTCTCTCGTGCCTTTGCTACTGTGGTCTACCTTGCGTTTCGGAACTACGGGAGTGAGCACTTCGATCATTGCGATTGCTTTCCTGTCGATTTGGGAGGCGGTTCTTGGCCGAGGCCCGTTCACAGAACCGGGTCCAATCGTGAACGTTGCATCGCTGCAATTTTTCTTATTTTTCACCGCTGCGCCCTTTATGACCCTGTCAGTTCTTGTAGAGGAGAGGAAACGATCCGAAGAAGCGCTCACTGCGATGAGCGGGCGCTTGATTACTGCGCAGGAGGAAGAGCGCGCGCGAATTGCTCGAGAGTTGCATGACGATCTAAGTCAGAGGATGGCTCTTGTGCAGATGGGTCTCGATGAATTCAAACAGGGCATTCCTGGCCTGTCATCCCAGGCCCAACAACAACTGGACAATCTTGGCGAGATACTCTCGGATGTATCATCCGACCTACATGTTTTGTCCCGCCAACTTCACCCGGGCCTGCTTGAAAGCTTGGGACTAGTGGCCTTGTTGAAGCGGATTTGTACAGAATTCTGCACGCAATACAAGCTACAAGTTCAGTTCATCCATAAGGACATTCCGAAAGAGATTCCAAGCAACGTCGCTCTTTGCTTGTTTCGGATCGTTCAAGAAGGATTGCGCAACGTCGCAAAACACAGTGGGGCGTCGAAGGCTGAAATTGAACTTCTCGGTAACGCAGATGAGATTTATCTGTGCATTTCCGACTCGGGCCACGGGTTCAACGTCGAGCCACCTCACGAACCAGCTGGGCTGGGGCTAGTCAGTATGCGAGAACGATTGCGCTTAGTCGGCGGACAGCTCTCCATAGAATCTGAATTGAATTGTGGAACCCGAATCTGTGTTCGTATCCCTAAAATCGCCTTCGCGGGACAAGCCGGTCTAGACGCCGATGGAAAATGCAGCATTTTAGCTCACTCGCAGGAACCACCAATTGCGCCAAAATAGTGCAAAACAGACCACTTTCGCCCCCTCTTGCCGAATTGCGCCAAAATAGTGCAAAGAGGGCAGTTTTGCCCTCGCCTACCACCTAACCCAACACACGACTGACGGGATAGGGGATAGGAGCGGGCAAAACTGCCCTCTTTACATCGAGCAAGCGGCTGGACAGGGGCTTGAAGTTCTAACCTACAAAGCAGATGAGGTCCGGATCAGTTAAACCCTGCCAGAACGTAGTTCGGAATGGACACTTACGGAGATGAAAATCTATGGCTGTGCAATCCATAGCCCGGATATATTCCTTCTCACAAAGGGCATTTCAGCGGGGCTAAGTGGCCGGGATGTTGTTGGACCTGCACACTCGTGCCCATGCACGTTGATTACTAATGGGATAATTAGAAGCTGCTACCTAGCGCCTTGCGTAGAAGAGGCTTGCGGTGGAGGCGGCCCATTGCGCTACACATCATCGGCTACGCATGCGAAGACCGCCTGCGCCCCGAGCCTCGAGAGAATCGTTCCGACTCTTTCCTGACTGGCCGCATCGGGCGAGAGATGTCCTGGAAGAGCGTCGTTGAATTTAGAAATCGAAATCATGTTCTTGATTTTCTTCGCGAGGTAAGAACGCACATCGTCCGCCGCAGCCTGAATTTCCCCCACTAGTTCGGCGCGACCATCGACGACGGCAATCAGATCTTCAAGATCCCGGCTAGCCGGAAAATCATTCTTGCCCCTGCCAGCGAAGGCTTCGCGAGCTTTGACGCGAAGAAATATACCGGTGCGATCAATCGAATCTTTAAGTCTTTTTCCAGTTCGCGCTCTTCCGCGTGGTCCATCGCCGGTCGATACCATGTGTTCGAAAACCCTAGCTAGTTTCTGGCGCGAAACTCAAATCCTCGCATGAAATCAGGCTGGCAAGTGATTTCCCGAGTAGAGTTTTGTGCGGCTTTATATTTTTTCCTTGACATGTATGTATGCGTAGTGGCATACATACATCATGCCGACCAAATCCAAGCCAAAATCCGAATCCCTTGCTGACGTCCAACGCTGGTTGCAACAGCAGTCCGCTAAGCTGTGGCCCGCCGCCCTCGGCTCTCTGAGTTTTCGCCGCAGTCCCTGCATTCGCCCGAATTGCCCCGCCTGTCTTTCCGGGGAGAAGCATCCCAGTTATGTCCTCTATGGCCGCCACCAAGGACAGCGCTTTTCCCTTTACGTGCCCGAGGAGTTGGTTCCCCAAGTTCAGCGCTGGTTAGACAACGGGCGTGCTCTGCAGGAACTGCTGTACCAGGCCGCGTCGCGAAACCTCCAAGCTTTGAAGGGAGAGAGGGACCAGGCTTCGGGAAAAAAGGAGGACTGAAAGGTGCCCAGAGCTGCGAAGCCGCAGATCAGTTTCGCCGATTGGGAGTTGCTACAACAGGGCATCTTGCTGGAACCACTGCTACAGAGCATCTCCGATTTTCTGGACGATCATGAAGAGATGATCGAGACCGTACGGCGCGATCTGGAACGAGGCCTGAAAAATCCCGGTACTGGTCGTGGTGGATTAACACCTCCACAGGTTCTGCGTTCCCTGGTCCTCATGCGTGTCAAGAACTGGGATTATCGCGAACTGCGCGAGCGGATCACCGACGGCTACACCCTGCGGCAGTTCACGGATTTTTACTGCCAACCGGTGCCCAAGCACGATGCCTTCAACCGCGCCTTTAACCGACTGACTCCCGACACGCTGCAGGCCGTCAATAAACTGGTGGTGCAAGCGGCCGTGGATGTGGGCCTGGAAGATGGCCAGAAACTTCGCGTGGACACTACGGTTGTACAAGCCGACATTCATCACCCGACCGACAGCACGTTGTTATGGGATGTCGTACGCGTGGTCACGCGCTTGGTCCTGCGCTTGAACGCAGCGGTGCAACAGCGTATTCAGGTGTTCCGCAATCGCACTCGCGCGGCACGACGTCGGATGCAAGAAATCCAGCGAATGACACCAAAGGAACGGTCCCAGAGGCAAGTGGAGAAATATCGCCAACTGATCGGAATAACCGAAGAGGTAGTCAACAGCGCACGAAAGGTGTTGCAGCAGACTCGGAGAGCGCGCGGCAAGGATGTGATCTCCGACCTGGCCATCGGTGAACTCCGGAAGGAGATCGACCACTATGGTGAGCTGGGAAACCGTGTGATTGACCAAGCTTGCCGGCGTGTGCTCCAAGGAGAGCAAGTTCCCACTGCCGAAAAGATCTATTCCATCTTTGAAACTCATACCGATCTGATCAAGCGCGGCAAAGTGCTAACACCGGTAGAGTTCGGCCACAAAGTCTTTCT
This sequence comes from Candidatus Acidiferrales bacterium, assembly GCA_963795535.1. GTDB lineage: Bacteria > Acidobacteriota > Terriglobia > Acidiferrales > UBA7541 > Acidiferrum. Next base: position 2,133,347 of record CAWCIG010000012.1, on the reverse strand, counting down.
CGCGGAAAGTGCCCAAGGATTGATTACGCAGTATGCAGTGCTGCAGGGAAACCCTGGCGACGATCAGCAGGTGGAACCTTCCCTGGAACGCCACAAGGAAAACTTCGGACGCGCTCCCGAGTTGTATAGTTCGGATCGAGGCTTCTTTAGTGAGACGAACGTGAAGTCATGCAAGAAAAAGGGCGTCAAGATGGTGTGCATCCCGCAGCGTGGCGGGAAGAAAACTGCGAAGCGCAAAACGTATGAGAAGAGTCCTGCTTTCAAGGAAGGACAGCGCTTTCGAGCCGGCATCGAGGGGCGCATCTCCGTGCTGTTCCGTGGTCGTGGCATGAAGCGTTGTCTTGCGGAAGGGCGCCAGCGCTTTGAGGTATTGGTAGGTGCCGCCGTGCTTGCCAATAACCTGATGAGAATTGCGGCAACGCTATCGAAACGATCGTCTCGCAGACGAAGAGCCGCGTAACACGATCTTTCCGCTTTCTCTCTCCCTGAGGCCGACGCATTTTTCCTACGCCCACTCTTCCATTCGATCCCGAAATCCATGACCGCAAATGATCTGCGCACGTCTGCCCGGGCGCGCTAAATCCCTGAAATCTCTATTGCCCAGTCAAATTCTTTTGCCAAAATAGGGGTTTCGCGACAGAAACTAGCTAAGCTAGGATCCTTTCGTCCAGAGGCATCACATCGAGCGTCGTTGTCTGTTGACGCCAAGGCAAACTGGAGCTCCTTCGGTCGCGTCGTCTTTGTACCCGAGCTTTCTCAGGCGCTCCGAGAATTCCGCGTAAGCGGCATAGGATGTGATTTCCGCTATCGCATCCACGTCGAACGTGGGGCGCACATCCGCTGCTGCCTTGTCCGTGATCAACAACGCCGTGGCGCAGCCACCAACAAAAACCAGCTCCCCGAGAATCGGTGTCAACAACTTGGCCGCATCCGTCAGCAGCTGAAGATTAGGACTGGGCATGAATGGACCTTAGCCTGTGAACCAAATCGCGTTCAGCCAAATTCCGCTCGCGCGCACGCCCATCCCGAATCGCATCGACCAGGGCCAGAAGTTGATAAAGCGCAGGATCGCGTAACGCTGCCTGCGGAACGCTCTTGTAGAGAGGCTCGAGCGCCACGCCTCGCGTGTCGTCTTCCTGCCAAGGCCAAACTGGAGGCAGGTCGTTCGAGGCGGCAATTTCACTTTTCAGCGGCTCGGCTGCATACGAGGTAGGAATACCCCTTGTTACTTCGCCGTGTTCAGCGGGAAAGGCGTACTTCAATCCATGAATCAGAAACTCCTCAAGTCCGGAAATATTGGGTTTGTCTTTCAAAGCCGGACCATGCAGCAGCCGCGAGCTTCTTAGCCGTTGAATCGCTCCATGCACTTCCGAGGGGCTGTCGGGAGTACTAGTGGCCACTTTTTCCGGTTAGGCGACAATCCGTCCGGAGCTAAAATGTCTCGAAGTAGCGAAGAATTCCCCGACGTACTCACGGGCGACAGGTAACAATTGGAGCATCACGTGGAAGTTTATGATGACGACCTGAAGGAGTTTGAGTCCAACGGCGGCCGATCGTTGCCGGAGCCGCGTGACGAAGGGTATGTCGAAAACGAAGGGGCTCGGATCCGATATTCCACCTACGGATCGGGTCTGCCAGTGATCCTATTGCATGGCGGGCTCGGGCATAGTGGCAACTGGGGTTACCAAGTTCCAGGAGTCGTAGAAGCAGGTTATCTTGCTGTCCTGATCGATAGCCGCGGCCACGGTCGCCGTACGCGCGACTGTCGAGCGTATACGTATGAGTTGATGGCATCCGACGTTTTGGCCGTCATGGAAACATTGCATCTGGAAAAGGCATGTGTAGTGGGATGGAGCGACGGCGCGTGCACCGCTCTGATCCTTGCGGCAAGAGCTCCCTCCCGCACTGCCGGCGTGTTCTTTTTCGGTTGCAACATGGACCCAAGCGGCGCAAAGCCATTTGAAGCCACTCCAACACTTGACCGATGCTTCGGTCGACATGCGAAGGACTATGCCCAGCTATCGGCCACACCGGAGCACTTCAAAAACTTTGTCGAAGCCGTCACGCTGATGCAACAGACGCAACCTAACTACTCCGCGCACGATCTCGCGAAAATCAGCGTCCCGGTCGTGATCGTACAAAGTGAGCGGGATGAGTTCATTAAACGCGAACATGCCGAATATCTCGCTCGAAGTATTCCCAACGCGGAGTTGGTTATTTTAAACGGCGTTAGCCATTTCGCTCCACTACAGAGGCCCGCGCAATTCAACGCCGTAATGCTCGCCTTTATCGGTAAGACTCTAAAGTGATTTTCATGAGCTTTCGCGGGCCGCAGGCCCTGAATGACAAGTTACCGGTTACGACTTACCAGATGGGATGAGAAGGCCGGTCTCCGCGGGATGCGATACGCTCCCAATGTTCGACGTGCTCAAGGCACAATGAAAAGGAGACCGGCAATGAAGAAGACTAACACTGTTCGGGTAAATGGAAACATGATTTTCAAAGGGCAGAAGCTCACGCTTGGCATGGACCTCGGCGATCACTGGTCGTGCTACTGCGTTTTGGATGAAGCGGGGAAAATCATTCTGGAGCAGAAAGTGGCGATGACACCGGAAGCGATGAAGCAGACATTTTCGAAGATACCGCAGAGTCTCATCGCCCTGGAGACGGGAACACATTCCCCGTGGGTCAGCCGGCTGTTCACGGAGCTGGGATACAAAGTAATCGTGGCGCACGCGCAAAAGGTGCAATTGATCACCAAGAGCAAACGAAAAGACGATCGACACGATGCGCGGACACTGGCACGGCTGGCGCGAATCGATCCGGAGCTGTTGGGGCCGGTGCGGCATCGCAGTGCGCAAGCGCAAATCCACCTGACGGTGATCCGAGCGCGGGCCGAACTGGTGCGTGCGCGAACGGCCTTAGTGAACGCGGAACGCGGGTTGGTGAAGTCTTATGGGCAGCGCCTGCCCAAGTGCGGCACACAGCAGGTGAACCGGGAGCTGGGCGCGGGATTGCACGCGGAGTTGCGCGAGGTTCTGGAACCGCTGCTCAAAGAAATCGAATCACTGAACGAGCGCATCCAGGAATATGACGAGCGGATGGAGAAAATCGCCAAGGAGAGTTACCCGCACGTCGAACTACTCAAACAGGTGAAGGGAATAGGAACACAGATCGCGCTGACGTATGTGCTGACGCTGGACGATCCGCATCGCTTCCCGAAGAGTCGCGAGGTCGGCTGTTTTCTCGGGTTGTGCCCTGGGCGCAGGGACTCCGGTGAGAGCCAGCCGGAGATGAACATCAGTAAAGAAGGAGACCGGTATTTGCGGACCATGCTGGTGCAGGGGGCGCACTACATCCTGGGGCCCTGTGATCAATCAGAAAGGCGTTGAGCCCGAGGGAATGCTCGCCTATATCGGATGCAACACAGATGATTTTGACAAGAGCAGTAATTGTCTGAAGGCAGTCAAGAAAACTTTGGACGAATCCAATTGGAAGGCGGATTATTCGAGGCGTCTAATCGCTACAAACCCCTCCTTTTCTGATCTCGTGGCTTACTTCGATGGTTTGACACAAATGAGGGGCCGCATCCTATACCTGGACATTCTGAACCGCCGTCCGGACACAGCTGCCTCTGATACGACCGCCAGACTCAAGAACTATCGCAAATCGGGCGCAAAAAATTGGATGCCCTCCGAAATCCGAAGCCCACTGAAGGCTACGCGGGTGCGAGGATATTCGCACACAATATTGCCAAATTCATCTGAGGCTTTTGACTTGCTCTGCATCGGAGAATCCTCAGACGCCGCAGGTGAAACGAAGGCGTTTCTAAACTGTGCCCTGGATTTGTTGCCCAAGCCCTGCATACCGATTACATGCGGAGTTTGGGAATTGGAGTGCGAATTTTACGCTATTGGATTTCCTGTCCTTACAGTTGTAGTTGAAGTGAGCTGGTCGGATAACGGACGACTCGCTGCCAAGATTCTGCGCCAAGATAATTCCTGACTTAAAGGTCCGACCCGGCTAAATTCTTGAACTTCAACGGTATGGAGAACGGTACAGAATGCCCCAAAAATGGGATGGGTATAACGTGCTAAACCCATTGAATGAGATGGTAGGCCCGTGGGGACTCGAACCCCAGACCTCTACCGTGTCAAGGTAGCAACGTTAGGCTTTACAATAAGTTACAAGACCGTGGGGACTGCCAAAATACGCGGAAGTCGTGCAAGACAGCCCACTCTGTGGGTTGGATTGTGGGTTGGACGGAAAAGGTGCGTGGCCCGCATTGCCAGGTAAGGATTTCTGTTCGGCGCTTCTCGCGCGAAGAAGACGAGTACAACGGCGTTGCGGACGTACTGGGTGCTGGTAGTCATGGATCAATATACTCGCTGTATCATCGGATTCCGCGTTCACCGCGGCATCGTGGATGGGCCCGGATTATGTCGGGTGTTTAAACGAGCGATTCGATGGCAAACGGTTCCGAAATATCTGAGTTCGGATCATGATCCGCTGTATCAATTTCATCAATGGCAGGCGAATCTTCGGGTGCTCGGTGTCACGGAGATCAAAACTGTCCCTTATGTGCCAATGTCACATCCGTTCGTCGAGCGACTCATTGGAACCATTCGTCGGGAGTACTTAGACGTCGCGCTGTTCTGGACAGCTGTAGATTTAGAATCGAAGCTATCGGAGTTCAAGGACTATTACAATTTGCATCGAAGTCACGCCGGCAAAACACCGGAGGAACCTCCTGAGGTCGACGTCTGCGCGACCTTGAAATCGAATCGTTGGCGTGGCCATTGTCGCGAGCTCTTTCATACGCCAATCGCGGCCTAGCAGGAATTCGCCAGGAACAGGTGCGCAGCTTTGGAAATATCTCCTCTCGATTCCTGAAAACTGATTGAGAGGGTCGTTTCAGGCTGCTTACTAGCGATAGATTTCCTTGCGATGGCCAACGCGAAGGACAAGAACGATCAAGCGGTCGTCTTCGATCTTGCAGATGAGCCGGTAATCGCCTACACGGTATTTCCAGAACTCTCCAAGCCGCGAGCCGTGCAACGCTTCTCCGATGCTGCGCGGATCGTCTAGTTTGGCGACTCGTTGATGCAGGAACTTCAGGATGCGCTTGGCCTGCGACGCGTCGAGTTTGCCGAGTTCCCGCTCCGCTGACTCAGACAGCTCAACGTTGTAAGCCATGCCGCTTCATGACTTGCTTCAAGGGGATGGTCCGCTCTTCACCGCTGCGGATGCGTTCCAGGGCGCCTTCGGCCAGATACAAGTCCTCGATCTCTTCCAGGTGCTCGAGGATGGCTTCACGGACATAGTAGGTCTTGGTGCGCCCGGTACGCCGGGCAAGCTTCTCCAGGCGCTTTTCGATGGACTGCGGAAGTCGAATGGCCAGCATAACTACCTCGCTATACAAGTATATCACAACGTTCACGCTGACTGACGAGACTCGGCTCGTGATCGTCGTGGAAGCGACAGAGGCGATTCGTAGCGAAGCGCCAAGCGCAGCAGCGCGTGGTTCAGATGATCCTTCCCGAGGAGGCCGAAACCCCGGATCCCGTGATTGCCTGCCGCCCTCAAATCGAAATGCGGTGAACTACTTCGTCGCGAGTTGGAGTCTACTGAGTCGCAACAATTTAGGCCCTTATTGGAGCAATTTGGAGCAACGCTGAACGGCGGTAGGTCTTCTATGTCATTGAAAGATATGGTAGGCCCGTGGGGACTCGAACCCCAGACCTCTACCGTGTCAAAGGCCAGCTAACCAATACGCTGAACAACTTACAGAACGACGGGGACCGCCGAAGTACGCCGAAATACGTGTAAGACGAAGTTTCAACGGTACGGAGAACGGTACGGAAAATTTTCATGCGTGATGTCAGCTCTCTTTCGTGTATCTTCCCGCTAGGCGCCAGCTAAGCGAATTGATCGCATTCTGGACAATTTCCCTCATCTCATTTACCTCGAGTAATTCCGACGGTATGGGCCGCCAATCCGCAAAGTCCCTACGGATATAGTCTCCTCCGTCTCCATCTTCCTGTTTATCGTCGATCGATTCGTAAAGGTGCGTGCGGGCCTTCGCAATTTCATTTTCGCTTCGTTGTAGGTGATTTGTACGAGCCATGTGCTGAACTTCGCTTCCCCTCGAAAGCTAGCGAGATTCGAAAAGGCTTTCAAAGCCGCCTCCTGTGCGGTTTCTTCCGCGTCCGCAGAATTTTTTCGAGATCGAAATCGTGGTTGCGTGAATCATGCGCTCATACGGGCGTATCAACTCATAGAAAACCTCACGCTCGCTGTCGCAGACCCTGCTAATAAGCTGCGCTTTGGCAGCATCCAGTTGCGATTGCGGACTACTCATTCTCACCAACAATTAAGGGTTCCATCTCGCACCGCGCGATCTCAAGCTGGCCTCTAGCTTCCGCACAATGTGATTCGCAGAGCATCGAAAGGTTTCAGGAACTCCTTCTCAAGGACGACCCCACCGTGCTTTCCGCTCTCATTTGATTGACGGAGAACGCCGTCTTGGCGAATTGACCCGCATCGTTATTCCGTCGCTGCCGAATGGAGCGGGACCAAGGCCGCCGCGCATTATCAGCTCGAAATCGGCGCTGGTGAGACGGCGATTGTGCGACTTCGCCTCAGCGACATCGATTTCTCGGGTTTGGCCGAAGCTGCGTTCGAGGGCTTTGATGATCTCTTATCGACCCGCAGGACTGAAGTTGATGAGTTCTACGCCTCAGTGATTCCTCAAGATCTCTCCTCCGACGCGCAAAATGTCATGCGCCAGGGATTTGCCGGCATGCTGTCGTCCAAACAGTTCTATCACTACGTGATTAAGGAGTGGCTCGAAGGCGTTCCGGGCAATCCTCCCCCTCCCGCCGAGCGCCTGGGCGGCCGCAACAAAGAATGGCCGCACTTGTACAACGCCGATGTAATTTCGATGCCCGACAAATGGGAGTATCCCTGGTACGCAGCGTGAGACTTGGCTCCACTGCGTAGCGCTGACTCTGGTTGACTCTGACCGTGACCTTTCTCGTGTAACTTATCTCGCACCCTTGACTCTAATCCTGAGAAATACCGGAATCAGAATAGCCAGTAAACTCAGAACAAACTAGGAAGGGCAAGGTTGAACGGTAAAACGAACTACGCGGATGTGACTCCGTCGATGACCTATACTTCCGTCCGGCACGAGGAAGTTATCATTCGACACATGTGCGTGCGTTCGCTGCTTTTCGCTTCGACGGCGCTGATGTTGCTGATATCGTTAGCTGGCCAGGGGCAAGGTGCGGATGCCCCGCATCCGAGAGCCTCAGTGGATGCCGCACATCTGGGAGACTCAATCAACCTCTCGGGCGATTGGGCCTTTCAGCCAGGCGACGACTCGCGGTGGTCCCGCCCGGATTTCGATGACTCACATTGGCGCATCATCTCCACCCAACAGTCGTGGCAAGACCAAGGAGTAAACCGGCCTCGCGACTTCTTTTGGTACCGCCTGCATGTGAGATTACCGCTTCAGCATGCTCCCTTGACTCTCTTATTCGGCTATTCGGCCTTTCCATACGAAGTTTACGTCAATGGCCAGCTGGTCGGGCATTATGGGCGGTTGCCGCCTGACGAGAGAGTGGATGGAGCTTTGGTCCGGGTTTTCGAAATTCCTCCTTCGGTTGCCACCGGTGACATCACCATTGCTATCCGCTTCTGGTGTTGGTGGCGATGGGAGTCGCGGTATATCTGGGGCGGGATTGTTGGGGAGCGCGGCTTGGTGCTGGGCACTGCGCATGCCATAAATGACGAGTACCTTGCGTGGCAAAGCCAGAGGCGCTATGAGTGGTTGCCGGATTTTAGCGTAGGGTTCCTGTCGATTCTTCTCGCAGCCGGCTTGCTCCTTCTCTACTGGACTCAGCGTAAGCAGAGCGAGTACCTCTGGATAACGGCCTATTTCGCTTCGATAACCTGTTGGATGTTCGTCAACGATTTCCAGTCGATATCGCCAGCCTCGATTCAAGCCATAAGATATCTTGACGTTGGCTTGACGGCTATAAGTCAAGTATTGCTGCTGCAGTTCGTTTTCGCATTTCTACGTCAGTCTATTCCACTGTGGTTGCGCATGTATCAGCTATCGCTGTTGGGGCTGCCTTTGGTCCTTACGGCTTATTTCGCCGGCTTAATCAGTTTGAGTGACTCTGACTTGACTGTGTTGCTCTGGGGGCTACCCTATGCCTTTGTAATTCCTGCCCTCCTGTTTTGGCGGTATATTCGCGGACTTAAAGAAGCCGGATTTCTTGTTATTCCTCTTTTTCTCGTTAATCTGAATAGCATCCTGAATAGTCTGGCGTGGCTGCTTTATGAACTCAGGCTACGGGACATCGACGCGGATTTCGTTCCTACTTTCCAGTTAGGCCCAATTCCAGTCAATATTGGCCAAATTGATGGCCTGCTGTTCGTTCTGAGCATCGCCGCCGTGCTCTTACGTCGCTTCCACAAAACCAGCCGAGAGCAGGAGCGGGCTCAAGCGGAGTTGGAGGCCGCCCGCAACATGCAAGAGGTAATGCTGCCCCAACAAAGCGGTTCGACACCTGGCTTCGCAATTGAGGCTGTCTACATACCGGCACAGGAAGTTGGCGGCGATTTCTTCAGGCTGTTCCCGGGAGCCGATGAATCTCTTCTTGTCGTCATCGGTGACGTCAGCGGCAAGGGCGTCAAGGCCGCTATGCTCGTAAGCCTCATAGTCGGGCTGCTGCAGAAGATCGTTGAGATAACGCGCGAGCCTAGCGGCATCCTTAGCGACTTGAACGCTTCGCTCTCTGGGCAAACTGGTGGCTCGTTTGCCACCTGTTGCTGCGCGCTGATCGGGCCGGACGGTCATTTGCGGATCGCGAATGCGGGCCATCTTTCCCCGTACTGCCATGGACGCGAACTGGAGACCCCGGGTGGATTACCCTTAGGTATAGCGCCCGACACCACCTACGACCAGGTTGACTTTAGTCTCAGGCCCGGTGATCGCGTGGTATTCCTGTCGGATGGTGTCGTCGAAGCGCGCAGCAAGTCCGGCGAACTCTATGGTTTCAAGCGCTTTGGCGACATCAGCATCGAACCCGCCGGCCTGATTGCCATGGCGGCTCAACGCTTCGGGCAGGAAGACGACATTACCGTGCTAAGCGTGGAATTAGAACCGCAGCCAACCTTGATTTAGAAAGTCGGCATTGGCGGCAGTCTCGCGGGATTGTCCGCTGAAATGCAGCAGCATATGGATTTGCTCGATCGATTTGCGGTGAAGTAAGAGTCATGGACGTTAACGAGACGCTTAATCTTCAACAGAAAGTCGCACGCCTGCAAGCACTGCTCGAAGTGAGCCGGCGCATCCACGCAACCATACAACTCGACGAGGTGTTGCGTGTTGCTCTTGAGATCGTAGTGCGTGAACTGGAGATGGATGGCGCATATTTCACCTCCTTTCCGTTTTCTGAAGGCCGTATTCCGTCGCATAGCCTCTTGAATCCAAACGGATCCGAACTGGGCGGCGGAAGTTTTCGTTTTGCACTTCGGGGCAAAGCTGGCGAGATGTTGACGGAGCTCGTCGTAATCCCGCGCGAGGGTCTGCCACTGACGCTTGAAGAGTCAGATTTCCTTGAGCGGCTTAATCTGCAAATCGCAATTGCCATTGAGAATGCTCGAAATCACGAGCGGATCATACATTTGCAACGGGTTGATCAGGATTTAGCCAGTGCAAGGGCCATTCAACGCAGCCTGCTGCCGTCATCGGTGCAAGCAGTAGTCGGCTATAAGACTGCGATCCGTTCGATTTCATCCTACGAGGTCGGTGGAGATTATCTTGATTTCTTGCGGGCCCCGTCAGGTGAGCAGATTATGATTTTGGCCGATGTGGCTGGCAAAGGGCTGACGTCGGCCATGATTGCGAGTTCATTCCGGGCGGCCTTTCGCGCAATGATTATGGCAGGTGCGCCGCTCGTCGAAGTCGCCCAGCAGTTGAACGCGTTGTGTTATGCGGAAGGACCAGAAGCACGGAGCCGCTATGTGACGGCGGTTTTTTTTCGTCTGGACCCAGAAGCCAACTTACTGGAAGTTGTGAATGCTGGTCACAATCCAGCCTTGCTATGGACGACACCTGCGCGCGGTCCGGCATTGCTAGGGGCCAGCGGAACTCCAATCGGTCTGCAGCCTTCGGCCCAGTATGCGAGCGAAAAATATGAACTAGAAAAAGGAGCGCGGCTTCTTGCCTACACAGACGGGCTGACAGAGGTGTTCAGGGGGGGCGAGGAGTTTGGTTTAGACCGCTTGATCGATACATTTCGTGCTGGCCCGTTGGACGCAGAAGGCGCACTAGACCATATCTGGACTACACTTGAGGCATTCACGACAGAGCCCGAGCAGAGAGACGATATGACTGCGCTGGTGCTTCTGCGGGATGGATGAGACGAACATATGGATAAGGACCTGCTCGAGGTTTTCGTGTTGAGCCTACCGTCGAAGCTCGGTCACGAAAAGGTGGCTATGAGCACGGCTGCGAGCGTAGCTAAGCTAATGGGGTTCTCTGAGGACCGCATTGAGGATTTGAAAACCGCGGTCGCGGAAGCGTGCATTAACTCGATAGAGCACGGTAACCGGATGGATGAGTCTCTGAAAGTGGGAATAATCCTTTCGATGACCGCGACGACGCTTGAAATCAGGGTCTGCGATCACGGGAGGGGTCCAGGTGCGAAGACACCGCCCCCGGACATTGATTCAAAGATGGGTGAGGAGAACCCTCGCGGCATGGGAATGTTTCTGATCCAGGCGTTGATGGATGAAGTGGAGTGGATCAACTCTCAGCCGACTGGCAGTTGCGCGCGCTTGGTGATCCATTTGAAGAAGCCGGACGGGGAGTAAATGCAGAGTAGGACAACCAGCGTCAGAGTGAGCGAGACAGCAGGACCTTCCGGCAAACCCATAACCGTTTTGCGCTTCTCGGGAGATATTACAAGCACTTCGAAAGAGACAGTGCTTGGCACCTATCAAGGTCTGCCGCCCGAGGTGAAGCGTATCCTGTTGGATCTCTCGAACGTGGAGTACATTAATTCAAGTGGGATCGCGCTGATCATTCAGGTGCTGATGCAGGCACGCAACACCGGGCAGTCTGTCCAAACTTTCGGTCTATCCGATCATTTTAGGAAGGTTTTTACTATGGTCGGCATGACGAAATATACAGGTCTTCATGCTGACGAGTTATCGGCGTGCGCAGCATTCACGGAATAGTTTGTGAGGCAAACGGCAACCCCGCAGCTGACTGTTACTTAACGGTTCTTCATAGTGCAAGACCCAATAGTGAGCGTTCGGTCTGGTTGAAGGAGTGGCCATACTCTTGATTTCCGGGTTTCGGCGAACTAACGTCTATTTCTCTGTCAGCCAGGCTTGACCAGATGCCTTGATGGCCTTCTCCTGATCACTTCCCCTCGTCGCATCGACCAGGGCAACTGGAAGTCCGCTTTTCGTCTTCCCGGCAAGTTTAGCCGCGGCCAACGGCACGTGCTCGGTCTGAGAGATTTTTGCGAAACCACCGACATCTTTCGGCTGTGGGTAGATCACTACGAGCTTTACGTTTCCCAATTAAATGCTCCCAGCCGGGAGAGATTTGCGCCAATGTCCTACCTTCAACAGCTCCCCTATGAGGGGTGCGGTGCCTGTTCGTCCCGGACGCTAAAGATCTACATTCTCAGATGGGACTCCCGGGCATTTCGCAACCGCGAATTTTGCTCGATAGCCGTTTGGCCTGTTGATTTCAGTTGCTCCGCCACGCGCCTCCGACCTTGGCAAGCGAAAGACTGACATCGCCCATAGGGCTAGGTGGTGCCATTTCCCGGGCGTGTTTCTCCCGGACTCTTGTTTGGCTGCGGTCATGCACCTTTCTTTCGAATCTTCCAAAAAAAGCGACAGCCTCCTCGACTGCCTCTGGCTTTACCACATCTTCAGTTTGCAGACCGTTTCGAATTTCATCGGAGCGATCGAGATTGTTGTCGCCGTGCTGATCGGTGTGCGCTCGTTTCTCGTTTTCCGCGAAACTCTCTTTCGTCGGCAGCATTGGTGCTGTCATTACCTTCTTGCTCACCGTGAGTTTTCTCTTCTCCACGCCCGGAGCGTTCCAATTCTCTAACGGCTTCCCGCTCCTGGGGGATGCGGGCCAGTTCCTCATTAAGGACCTCGTCCTTCTCGGGGCGGCGGTCTGGACGCCGCGGAAGCGCGGAAATCCTACTAGCCGAGTAGTGGTCCTAGCTTCCTGACTGCTCCTTGATTGGTAAGCATTCTAATTGCGGCAAGGTGTTTCTGATCCAAATCGCTACTTCGTTAAAGTCCGAGTACGGTGCCAGCCTGCAATGCGGGTGGGCAATACCTGTGATCAAAAGAGATATTTTCCGTTCTGCGTCCCGTCGGTAAAACAACACCACGTTCTTTGTGGTTGCTCCGAGAAGGTAGCCAGTTTCAAAGCCCACGCCGAATGACGAGCCGGAAACTTCGGCCATGAACAGGTCGCACTGCTCAAGCCATCGCGTGTCCCGCCGATAGACTTCCTGCGGTGTGATGAATCGGTCCGCCTCCCATGCGTCTTCCCGTAACAAGTGGCCCGTCAGAACCTCGTGGCCCATTTGGACAAGCAGTTCTGCAATTTTCCTGGCCGTCTCCAAAGAGGATCGGTCCCCGGCCACGGTGAAGCCGAAATAGATTTTCATGCCTCTGAAAGGATCCCTATCAGTCCTATTACAGAATATTCGGACCGAATACTTAGGCGCCGACAGCTGTGTCACCCTAGTTTGGCAACAGTGTATCGATATATGTCAAAGCGTACAACGATTTGCCCATCGCCACGAAGACATCCGAACCCTCCCAGGTAGATTGAAACCTTCCTTCGATTCCGTAATCTCACCCAATAACGAAATCAGGCGTTACGAAACGGAACAGCCGGGGCAACGTTTGTTCTGAGGATTCTGAGACCGGGCTTTGTCCTAGAGGCGGGTGTGCCCAAAGCAAGTCGTGTTTTTGCGAGTCCTCCGCCAGAGCAGCAATCCTCGTCACGCCCGCGGCCTTCGCATGGTGCAAGAAAAGAGGGAACACACTGTGTTCGTGTCCACCGGAGTTGAGGTACCGAAGGTCACCGTTCTTATGGTAGGCGAGTGTCCCCACTTATTTATCTTCCCTCGATCTCCCCTGGTTGGTTGCGAATGCCATTTCGCTAAATCTCTCAAGGAGATGGGCACGCTTTTGAATGGCACGAAACTTGACATTGCTCTCAGCTTCAATACGTATCAGAGCCTGTCAAAAATGACACGCCTGCTTGCGGGACTCCGTGCAAGCATGTTTCACATGCTTTGCGTTGAGGAGGGTTGCTGGTGGCTTCCCGTGGTGCGAAATGGCACGGAGTGCCTTGGAGAGCCCGCCATCAGCCCGCAAGACTTCACTTACGTTCTCGCTGAAGTCGTCAGAGGCGTAGAACAAAATGCCGGCGCGAGAATGCCACGCAGGATCCAGACGATCAAACCCCAGGTGCTATTTCCGAAACCTTTGGTCGCCTCGTGACTCTCATACTGTGGACGGAACATCTTTTAGGTTGGGCATTCGAGCACCCGTGACGTTGCGGCTCGGAACCAGCTTGGTGAGCTGGGGCACCGATATTCGCGATTCGCGAGTGCGCAAAGAGTGTCCGCGAAGAGTTTCGCATCTCATCTTAAACGACAGGAGCATTTCTATATGACAAGAACGGCCAAGGCCTTGCTGACTAGCGCGGCGTTCGCGGGACTGTTCGCCGGAACCGGCGCAGTGGTTAAGGCTTCCACGCTGCTTCCTTCGCTGAAGACTTCGTTCAGCGCACAGGATCAGGATCAGAGCCAGGATAAGAAGGACGACAAAAACGCCAAGGAAAAGCACGCTTGTAAAGGTCAGAACTCGTGCAAGGGCAAGGGCGGCTGCAAAGCCAGTGACAACGGCTGCAAAGGTAAGAACACGTGCAAGGGCAAAGGCGGTTGCGCGACCGATGGCTCGAAGCCCCCTCAGGGGTAATTCGGGCTCAGACCAATGTGGGGGTTGGGAAAGTCTCCTGACCCTCCTTTCTTCGCCAAGGGAGGATAAGGAAACATGCCAGGAAATCGATTTAACGGATTTACGGACTATGGGATCGGGATTGGGCTGCGCTCTCCGCACTATCAACATATTCTATCGCGCAAGCCGGTCGTCGATTGGTTTGAAATTATTTCCGAAAATTTCATGATTGACGGCGGACGACCTCTGCACGTTTTAGATCAAATTCTGGAGCAGTACAAAGTTGTACAGCACGGAGTCTCCATGTATTTCGGCTCGGCAGAAAAGCCCAATCGCGACCACCTTCGCCGGTTGAAGGAATTGGTCAAGCGCACGAAGACTCCCTGGCTGTCGGACCACCTTTGCTGGGGCAGCGTTGATGGACGGTACACCCACGATTTGCTTCCCATGCCTTACACCTTCGAAGCCGCTCGCATTACCGCGCAGAAGGTTCGCGAAGTGCGGGATTTTCTCGAGATCCCCATCGCTGTTGAGAACGTAAGCAGTTACGCGGAGTTTCATGTTTCAGAGATGACAGAATGGGAATTCTTGAATGAGGTGGTGGAGCAGGCCGACTGCGGAATCCTGCTTGATGTCAACAATATTTATGTATCGTCGCAGAACCACAACTTCGATCCCTCCATCTATGTAAACAGTGTCCCTTCGGAGCGTGTGGCACAGATCCACATTGCCGGCCATTCGAAGTTCAAAAAATACCTCCTCGACACCCACGACCATGCCGTACTTGATCCGGTCTGGAAACTGTACGAACGTGCCATTCAACGGGCCGGCCATACCGCGACGTTGCTTGAGTGGGACGACAGTATCCCTTCTTTCGACGAAGTTCACGGAGAAGCGTTGAAGGCCAACCGTTTTCTCTCAGATACAACTCTGGCGGTGGCGGTATGAGGCTGGCCACACTTCAGCGAGCCGTTGCTCGAGCGGTCATGCAACCATTGACGCTCTCTGAGCGCATGCAGCGTTCGGCGCCCGACGGGGGACGCATGAGCACCTATGCGGCGCGCTATATCAAGCCGAATGATCGGCTGACGTCATTCGAACGCCTGGAAATTTACAATCGGCAATATTGGTTTCGGTTGTTATCCAGCATGGTTGAGGATTTTCCCGGTTTGCGTGCCGTCATGGGCAGCCAGCAATTCGAATCCATGTGCAAGGCTTACCTTACCGAATGTCCTTCGCGCTCTTTCACCCTAAGAAATCTAGGCGCATGCCTGGAAAACTGGTTACGTCGAAATCTCAATTGGGTACGCAACCGGCAGGCCTTGGCTCTCGATATGGTTCGCCTTGAATGGGCAGACATCGAAGCCTTCGACGGTGAGGCAAGGCCCGCCCTCCGCCCGGAAGATCTCCGCGATGTCGCAGGACCCGGTCTCCGATTAACCATTCAACCTTATGTGAGGCTTCTCGAGTTGCACTATCCCGTAGATGATCTGCTTTTAGACGTCAAAGACGGAGGCGAAGAAAACGCGGATTTGGCCAGCAACGCGTTCCACGAGAGACGTAAACGCAGCAAGGTTCGGGCAGTGGCGAAACTCGAGCCAGCACAACTCTATTTGGTGGTTCATCGCCTGGATTTGTCGGTCTATTTTCGCCGCATCGAGCGGGAAGAATTTGTGTTACTTAGCGCTCTGCGGAGCAGAAAAACGATCGAGCGCGCCATTGAATTGGCCTTTTGGAGAAGCACGGTTTCTAGCGTCGACCGCGAACCATCTGTTCAGCATTGGTTTCAGACCTGGGCAACTCTGGGGTGGTTTTGCGGATCAAGCGAAAACGGGCGCGGTGAGAAACCGCGGAAAGAAGGTATCAATGGAAGTTGTAAATAAACTGATAACAACTGCAACGCAGTGGCACGAAAAGTTCTTCGGTTGGGTTTCTTATCTCCAGTCGCCTCTTCTCCTATTGCTGCGACTTTATTGGGGATGGCAGCTTGCTCAGAGCGGCTGGGGCAAGCTCCATAACCTGTCCCATGTGGCAGAATACTTTGGCAGTCTGGGTTTGCCAATGCCCGCGCAAATGGCCGTCTTCATTGCGTGCGTCGAGTTTTTTGGCGGCATTTTCCTTGCCTTGGGCCTGGCTTCGAGAATCACCGGTCTCGTACTCACCGTGAACCTGATCATGGCTTATGTAATGGGTGACCATGAAGCGCTGTTTTCCTTTTTCTCCGATCCGGACAAGTTCGTTGCCGCCGCCCCTTTCGCGTTTCTCATCGTGGCTCTAATCGTGCTAATTTTTGGTGCCGGGAGGATCTCCGTGGACGCGGCAATTGCGTTTTTCTTTGCTTCTGACCGCGTGAAGCAAGCCAACGCAGTTCCGGTGTGATTTGTCCGCTTTCCAGCACGCTGTATTTGGTTCACTTTGGATATTTGGGCCTAACCTATCTCGGCGACACGGTCCAGCAAAGGTCGCTTCGGCCGCTATGATCATCCTCACCCTCGCTGAGAATCACCGCGCGTTCGATCACATTTTGTAATTCACGGACGTTTCCTGTGTGCGAGGCGTTCTCGTAGGGAGGGAGCGCACGAATTGGTGGCTCAGCTACCTGGTTGTGAACAATCTGCTGTTCAATGGGGCCAGAATGGCGGGCCCAACGTTTTCGAGGGGACCGTGGTCCCGGGTGGGGTCGGGATCTTCATGCCCTATCAAAACACGCAGTCATGCAGCGGGAATGGAATCAGGTTCGATGACTGCTCTTTGCTGGTGCAGACACGCGGTCATCAGTTCTGTCTTGCTGTGACAGACTGGGATCGCTGGTTTTCACTGCTTCTCCCGGATAAGCTAATTGCTGATTGGAACCTTACCGCAACTAAGTCTATTGGGTCGGCGTCCGGCTTCATTCAGCTTTCGGTGGACCGAGCAAAGGAATTTCGGCGAGCCTTGGCGCAGTTGGGCCTGATTGTTAGCCGGGCCCCACTTGCTTTTGAGTCCTCGGCGGCCGTGAACGCCACGACTCACAAGCTGACGGAATTGGTTCGTGAGGTGTTAGGCGGCAGCCGGGTTGTGACTTCCAAACCGGGTAGACATTCGGTTTCCCGAAAAGAGATCGTCCATTCGGTAATGAATTTCATCGAGCAGCATGACTGCGAATACCTAGCGGTAACGGAACTTGCTACTGCGGCGGAAACCGCTGGACGCGTCAGGTGACAAAAACAGAATCGTAACCTTATCCCGAATATTGAGTCATACGGATAGGTCGATGGGCTTCATCTTTGCTTAGAGGGGAGGGTTGGAATGTTTCGCGTTAGGCTCGTGTTGATTGCCACGGTCTCGGTGGCTGTTCTAGGGGCATTGTTGTTTCAGCGTCTGGAAGCCGTGGGCGGGGGCACAAGCCCTGCGAACGACAATGCGCAACGTACTCCTGTACTTGTGGAATTGTTTACTTCGGAGGGGTGTTCCGACTGCCCTCCTGCCGATGCGCTACTGGAAAGGTTGGACCGATCCCAGCCAGTAAGCGGCGCGGAGCTGATTGTTCTCAGCGAACACGTGGACTATTGGAACGATATTGGATGGAAGGATCCCTACTCCTCTCATGAATACAGCGAACGGCAAGGCGCTTATGCGGGCCAATTTGGCCTTGGGAGCGTCTACACGCCGCAGATGGTGATTGACGGACGCTTCGAAGTCGTGGGCAGCGATGAGAGACGGGCGATCACGACAATCGAGAGCGCAGCGAAGACCGCAAAAATACCGGTCAGCATCAATTCGATTCATTTGGAAGCCGACAACATGGTTACCCTCCACATTGTGACTGGTCAGCTGCCTTCCTCGGTTGCAACAGGGTCTGCGGAAGTTGTGCTAGCGACGGCCGATGAAAGCGATGTGTCACACGTGAGCCGCGGAGAAAACGCCGGAAGGACTTTGAAACACATTGCGGTTTTGCGGGGCCTCATCCGAATGGGAACGCTGGATCGGACCGGGGAATTTTCTCGAGATGTTAGGATCCGTATCGATCGCGGGAATGCTGGGAACTCAAGGGTCGTTGCCATCGTTCAAGAGGGGCCGGCAGGTAGGGTGTTGGGAGTAGGATGGGCGCGACTTTCGCACTAGCCTTGTCTGCGCGCGTCGTAGTCAGCGTCCAGTCGCTCATTACGCCAGCGTGACTGAATCCGAGGTAGCAAATGAGATACGGAGTTGCGATTGGATTGTCAATTGCCAGCCTTGCGCTGGCATATATGAAAGCAACCTCACCAAGCCAGCCATCAGTCGCATTCTCAATCGGCCTGAAGGTGGGACAAAATGCACCGGCCTTTGCATCTCGCGATCAATTTGGTCATGAGCAATCCATCGAGACGCCGAAGGGGTCGAATGGCACGGTGCTTCCTTTCTTCCGCTCCGCCGATTGGTGACCCTTCTGCAAAGCGCAGCTCGTGCAGCTGCAAAATGCCAAACAAAGATTTGAGAAACAGGGAATCAAGCTGGCTGCGATCAGCTACGATAGCCAGGCCATCCTCAATGATTTCTCCGTGCGGCACAAAATCGATTTCCCACTATTGGCCGACCCCGATTCCAAGATTATTGGCAGCTTCAACGTCCTGAACGCGGAAGCGACGGGGAAGAACAAAGGAATGGCGCACCCCGGATTCTTCTATATCGACTCCGGGGGCGTTATTCGTGAAAAGTATTTCGCAGCGAAGTACACCGATC
Organism: Candidatus Acidiferrales bacterium; assembly: GCA_963795535.1. GTDB lineage: Bacteria > Acidobacteriota > Terriglobia > Acidiferrales > UBA7541 > Acidiferrum. The sequence goes on along the minus strand of CAWCIG010000012.1, from coordinate 2,114,618 downwards.
GATTCACGCCAAACAATGTGATTGGGAAGCTTTTCCCCGAGCTTACGGAGGAAGTGAGCCAGAAGATCGAAGCGCCCCATCTTCGGCTCACACTTGAGCAATCGGATCGCGAGGTGGTACCCGGCAGCCGCGTGAGCTTCATTGCCCAAATCGAGCTTCCGCCAGACACCCACGTTTATTCTCCGGGAGTGCAAGGGTATAAGCCGATTCAACTCGCAGTGCACATGGCTTCGGGAATCGAACTCGCACCTGTGACTTACCCGGTCTCCAAGGATCTCTTTTTGGGGGCGATCCAAGAACATGTTCCGGTTTTCGAGGGAAAGTTCCGTATCATTCAGGATGTCACGATAGACTTCTCTCCAGCTTCCGATTTTGTCCGCTCGCTGGTTTCTGAGGGGAAGACGATCTCGATCAGCGGAGAGCTGAGATATCAAGCTTGCGATAAGACGGTGTGCTATCCGCCGACATCCGTGCCTGTATTGTGCAGTTTGAAAGTATTTCCCCTAGATCTCAAACGGTCTCCGGAGGTCATTCGGCATCACTAGCTCATGGAACGATCGGAAGCAACCAAAATTCATTGAGTTTCAAAGGGAGGAAAGTATGAGTGACGTCGTTTATGTTTCTAAATCAAGTATCGAACGAAAGCAAGGACCGCTTCGCATCGCACACCTGCCCGGAGAGTCCCAACCTGTTATCTTCAGCGTGCACGGGGCGATCGCCGAACACTACAAAGTTGATCCGGCGAAGCTGAAGGAGTCGCATTCTTCGACGATTGACTATGTAATTTGTGCAACCGCCGGTTGAATGATGGGTACCTTCGGAGGTGCGCTGGAAGCGCGCCAAATCGATGCCAGTAATGGAAGACTGACAGCGGATGTGACGGGTGAGGTAGAGACAGAGGAGGGCGTACTAGTGATCCGGCGAATCCACGTGGCAATGCGCCTTGTGGCTCCCGAAGAGAGCAGGGGGACCGTGGAACGCGTGCACGGAATTTACGCCATGCGTTGCCCTCTTTATCGCACATTGTACAAGGCGATCCAGCTCAAATCTTCTTTCGAGCTCGTGGAACCGACAGCCGCGGGTTGAAGGCACTCAGGGGAAAGAAGCAAGTAGAAGACTCATATGGAAGACCGCCCCTGATAGCGCAGCGCGAAGAACACAGGTGAAGAATTACAGGTGAAGTTTTCTGGTCAGTTTTGCTAAGTAGCTGAAAACGATGGTAGGCCCGTGGGGACTCGAACCCCAGACCTCTACCGTGTCAAAGGCCAGCTAACCAATACGCTGAACAACTTACATCACGACTGAGACCTCCGAAGTACGCCGAATTACGTGTAAGACGAAGTTTCGACGGTACGGAGAACGGTACGGGAATTTTTCATGCGTGATGTTGGCCCTCTTTCGTGTATCTTCCAGCTCAAATCAAAGGCTCAGGCCGCACAACTATTTGGGAAGCTCTGACCGGAGTGTGCCATTTTGGCGATTCTGTTGATTCTCGGGCCGAGCGGTGCAGGGAAGAGCTGCTTCGGGTCATGGTTAGCCTCGGCGCAAGGTTGGCTACGTTACGAAATTGATCGTCACCCATACAATGGAATCGATTTGAATGGGCTTCGTTCAGAATGGGACATCTTCCTGCGAGATACGGACGCTCAGCCTCTCGCCGCTATCTTCCGGCAACGTTTGCAATCGGCTTCGAAAATTCATGCGGTTCTTACTTTCCCCAGCAACTTGATTCTCTCGCCCGGTCACATGCAAGCTGCTGCTCAAGCTGGCATGCAGGCGATTTATCTGTATGGGTCGGAAGTGAACTGCATCGCTGCTTTCTTAAACCGTGAGGGACAGAAGGGTTTAACGCGTGAACATTCGATGGCGAACAACCGTAGCCTATATTTAGAGATAAGCAAGCCTGAGTATTACCCGTACAAAATAGAGGTATTCACAGAAAACGGTGACCCCAAGCCGCACGGAGAAGTGTTTGCTACTTAGATATGACATAAACAGCGGTGGCCGTTGAGGAATTGAATTTCCCACTAAATTAGCACTAGCTTTCTCTCTCGACACGCGTATGGTATCCGACTCGAACCCGGCCAGCGATTCGGCTTCCACAACTTCCGCCACAGCCTCGCGACGTTTCTTATCAACAAGGGCAAAGACGTGAAGACGATTCAGGGCTTACTCCGCCATGCGAAGGCGAGCACCACTCTTGACCTGTACTCACAAGCGATCGACGAGTCAAAGCTGGCGGCGCAGAGAGATATCGCCCTAGCAATTACGGGCGGCCAGCCGCAGGCCGATTTAGAACACAGCATGCCGGCGCGTTGACGCGCGGCGGGAAGTTGGCAAAGGGGATAGGGTGCAATCCCCTTCGCCACGGCATAGGGCAAGCATTTCTTCGGGTTGGGAGTTGGTCAATCGACGGTGATGCGGGTAGCGGCCGTCGTACCCTTGACCTCCGCCAACGGCGTTCCGGTACAGACGTAGCCGCTGGCACTGTTGGTGCAGGCAGCGGGCACGTACAGTTTAAAATCGAAGAAACCGCTGTAGGTTTTGCCGTTGGGCGCGACTGTATCGACTTCGTCGACGGTGAAGATGCTTGTAACGTATTCGGGAGGCGTGCCTGCCTGTGCAAACATCAGACCGATATGGTGCAGCTTGACGGTGCCGTTGCCCAAGTCCTTCCAGACGCCGAAACAGATATTCCCGCCCGCGGGTGGAAGAAATGCATTTTCGAATTCCGTTCCATCCGCGTGCCAAGTCTTGAATGATTCGAGGAACGGGAAGGGTGTTGGGGGGTAAGGCCCTCCCGGAGGGAAATTGTCATCGTAAGTTCCTGTGTAGTTCACATGCCACAAACCCACGATGGTGGCATGCTCGTTCCATTCTCCGTCCGCGTGAGGGCTGGCGAAAGGAATTGCGGGGGCGGCTCCAGCTTTGTAAGGAATGGCACAACCAGCTCTCGCGCCTGCAGCGCCGAACAAGAGGCCCATTCCCACCAATACGGCAACCGCGGAGAGCCGCCCCCTCCGAAGTAGTTTCAAAGTGATTCCGAAGAGCTGCTTCATTGTCTTTCTCCTTTTGAGATATCGCAGATATGCTTTTCCCGAACCTTCCCCGGTGCGGCAAAGCTCACGCAATTTGATGGAAAGGCCGACTGGGTGCAATGCCTGGAGGCTTACTTGGGGTTTAATTCTTTCTCATTAGATAAACCATTGATATCAGACGCTTTTGCAGTGGACTCTCGTGCTTGACCATAGCTTCGCTGGGGTGATAGCATCCGCAAAATTAACCACAGGGAAGGCGATTCTGGGGCAATTCGCACCTGGGGCGCCGGGTTGAAGTTCGAACCTGCTGGCTTGTCCTTCGCCAGCTGGAAAGCAAAAGTGAGCTATCCAACCGTCTAGGACCGCCGCATGCCTATTAGGATTCGCGCAAATTCTGCGCCGCCCTCACCGCGGCCTCAACGAATTGCCTTCGACAATTTCGAAGTAAATGTGCGCTCAGGCGAACTTTGCAAAAACGGATCCCGGATCCGATTGCAGGCACAACCTTTCCAATTGCTGGTTTTGCTGCTGGAAAATGCCGGGGAGGTGGTTACCCGGGAGGAGATTTGCCGGGAGTTATGGCCTGCGGACACATTCGTTGATTTCGAACATAGTCTTCCCGCCGCAGTGAACAAAATCCGCGAGGCGCTGGGGGATGCCGCGGACAATCCCCGGTATATCGAGACGCTCCCTAAACGCGGCTACCGCTTCATCGGCAGGATCAAGCCCGAACCTCCCGTGGAGATGCCGTTGGCGGAGCAACTGCAATCTGTCGAACTTGTGCCCGTTACCGCAGCCAGGTTGGATACCCGTTGGAAGTGGATTATTGGAGTGATGGTAGCAACTGCCCTCGTGGCCGCCGCGGTTCTACTCATCCGGCTGTCTCGCAAACCTGCCAATTCCACAGTGAGTTCCCAGCCGATGATCGCCGTCCCCTTTACTTCCTACCCCGGCATAGAAACCGCCCCTTCGTTTTCGCCGGACGGCTCACGGATCGCTTTCTCTTGGGATAACGGCACAGGCAATCGCTCGGGAAGGCCGGGATACGACTTATACGTGAAGGCGATCGGTAGTGAGACCGTGCTTCGGCTAACCAATCATCCAGCCGAGTGGATCAGTTCCGTGTGGTCTCCCGACGGCACGCAGATTGCCTTTCATCGCATGGCTACCGACGATAACGGCATATATGTAGTGCCCGCGTTGGGGGGGCCGGAACGCAAACTCATCTCCACCCACATACCCTACGCCGTTGCCGCGCCCCTCAGTTGGTCCCCCGACGGGAAGTGGCTCGCCTTTGCCGATACCGAAAACGGACGACCCGGCGACCGCGCCTTCCTGCTCAACACGGAGACTCTCGAATATCACGAGTTTCCGCATGATCCGTCCTGCAACCACGAAGGATCCTTAACGTTCTCACATAGCGGGCAGGAACTGGCTTTGCTCTGTGTCCATAGCACGACTTCCTTCGAATACTTTGTTACCGATCTTCAGGGAAAACCCAAACGATCGCTGACTACGCGGCAAGAATTTCCCAGCGGACTAGCTTGGAGCGGCGATGATAAGTCGTTGATTGTGGCAGGGGCCAGTGCAAAGGGCGAAGAATTCTATGTAATCCGCGTGGGCGATGGCGAAGTGCACAAACTGCCAGTCGCGGCAGGAAATTGGCCAACGATTTCTCGCGATGGGTACAAATTGGCCTTCAGCCTGGCCGACGACCGCGTGAACATCTGGAGAAAAGACCTGGAACATCCCGAAGCTCCGGCGTTGCAGATGTTGGTGTCGACCCGGCAACAGAACAACAGCCAATATTCTCCGGACGGCAAACATGTGGCCTTCGATTCGGCTCGCTCGGGAACCTGGAGCGTCTGGGTGGCCGACGCCGATGGTGCCAATCTCGTTCAGATTTCGCACGAAGGGCCAGCCGGTTTCCCGCGCTGGTCGCCTGATTCGCAGAAAATTACGTTCGTGATGACAGAACTCAGCGGTCTTACGGGCGTGTACACGGCGGATCTATCGGATCGTGTCGCGCACAAACTGAAAACCAATGTGCGGGAGGCGGACCATCCATATTGGTCGCACGATGGAAAGTGGATCTATTTTCGCGGCTCCGAAGGCGTTGGTCATCAGCTCTACCGTTGCCCTGTGGGAGGAGGTGACTCCACACTTCTGGCGGGATCCCAGGACCTCACCACTCCTCAGGACCTCATCACTCCGATCGAGTCTTCCGACGGCAAGGCCCTGTACTTTCAATCGAGGATGGTCAACTCGAATATCATGATGCTTGCGCTGGACCGCTCCGGTGCGACGCCCCAGGAAGTTTCCGGCATACCGAGAGTATTTAGAGAATTTCAGTGGACGCTCGTGCACGACGGAATCTACTTCACCCCTCAACACAGCCCACGGAGCATTTGCTTTTTTGATTTCGCCACCAGGCACACCCACGAAGTCTTCAAAGCCGATAAAGACCTGGACGGTGGCATGTCCATGTCTCCCGACGGCCGCTACATGCTCTACTCGCAAGTCGACGAGAGTAACGCCAACATTATGTTGGTGAGTAATTTCCGTTAAGAGTCCACGTTCTCCCAAGGGTTTGCCTAGAGCAGGCAGGTATCTATTCCCGGCTTGGAGCTTCTTGTTTTTCTCCTCCTAAGGCAGCCCGCATATCGCGATGCACATCCAAACAATTTGCTAATTAAACAGGACAAGCCCGCGCCGACAGAAACTCACTTGGGTTTCCCGCGATTACAAGCATTCAGATGCAATCCCACCCAATTTACAGGTGAAGAATTACAGGTGAAGTTTTTGGACGATTTTTGCTAAGTGATTGAAATAAATGGTAGGCCCGTGGGGACTCGAACCCCAGACCTCTACCGTGTCAAGGTAGCGCTCTAACCAACTGAGCTACGGGCCTACTGCTGCAAAATCATTCAGTTAGGCAACGCCGATTGTAGCGCACGTCCGGGTTGGTGCACAAATTGGTGCACACCCGTCTGAATTTCCTGTGTGGCGACTCCCGCCAGGGCTTGCCGCTGCGCTTCCGGCCGAATGTGGCCATAACGTTTTACCATCCTCCTGCGGTACTCGCCGACGATCCGAGAATCTGCGCTACTACGGCAAGCGGTGTGCCTTGCTCCAACAGCTTCGTGGTCGTGGAGTGGCGAAGATCATGGAAGCGAAGGCCGTCCAGCGGATTCTTTATGCCCTCTATTTTCGCACCGCATTCTACATTACGGCAGATCTTGCCCGAACTCTGGTTCTCACCGCACGCAGGGCACTGGATCGATCGTGTGATGCGACGCCACGCCGTGCGCCAGTGGGCGATGCTGCAGTTAGGATCAACTTGTCCATTTTCGCATGCTGGGAACACAAAATGTTCAGGGTGTCGCGCTGGAAACCGATCTGCCCAGTAGCGCAGAGCTGCCAAAGCGGGTGGCGTAAGAGGAGTAGGCCGTCCAAGTCCACTCTTGGTCTTGCTTTCAGCTACTCGCAACACGCCGCTCTCCAAATTGATTCCGTCAACCTAATTTGGCCCACTTTGATCACCCATCTGGCCACCCCCTGGGTGAATCAACTCCCGCATCCCGGTCGGAGCGAAGCCCTGCGGCGCCCGTAGGGCGGCGCGTTTAGGGCGTAGCGTAGACCGGGATGCGGGAGAATTTCTGATTCATCGCGGCGGGTTTGCTCACTTCCGCAGAACAATTTCGCGTCAGCATCGCCTAGGAACGACAATCGCCAACTCGGTTGACCCATAGCATCCCCGGTTTTGTCCCTCCTTAAGCGCATTTCCCGTACCTCATCCTTTGCCGCCTTTTTTCTTATTCAGCGTTCTACGGAAACGATACGACTCCGTGCCCGTCTCGATGATGTGTGCCTGGTCGGTCAGGCGGTCCAACATGACCTTGCACAACCTGGCGTTTGGGAACATGGTGGTCCACTCGGAAAACGGCAGATTCGTTGTGACAATCACCGCCGCTCTCTCGGCGCGCCCAGAGATAATCTGGAACAACAGCTCGGCAGCGGCTTCCGGCTTCTAGTTGAGACTGTGTGCCTCGGGCACTTAGTCTCAACTAGAACTCTAGGCCCTCTCGGACAACCAGAAAGAGCTATGGGCCACGAGTCCCAGATAGAACCATGGTTGCCACTTAACCACCGTTCGGCTTTGTGGTTTCGGAACTGACAGGCTTCGTCGCCAAGAGGTGATGAAAACCGCTGGTAGAGGAACCCCCAATCGCCGGGCGCATCCGCCCCGGCAACCGAGCACATGGCGCGGGAGATCAGAACAGATCCTGCTCAATCAAGTGGGCTGCGAAGGACGAAAACTTCCGGCCAAGGGAGAGGTTTTTTTCTTGACTTCTACCTTTATAGAACTTGACTTCTCCGATTACGACTAACCAGGCGCTTCAGCGGCTGCGCTCGCATTTTCAATCCGCTGCTTCAGCAAAAGAATCCATGCGTTTTCCGTATTGTGCAAGCAATCTTGAAGAGGCCAGTCTGGAGCGATTTCCACTAAATGCACCAGCGTCCAAGCCAAACCAAAACATGAATCCGGATCAAAAAGACGAACGAGCACTCGGGCTTCTTCGTCGGTAACTGGCGTCTGGATAAGAGCTAGAAGACTTTGATACTGCTTTACCGTTTCGGGAGCAGGCTGATCTTCAGAAGGCAGTCGGCCTAACTTCTCAATCGTGACAACAGGTTTCTGCATGATTCCGCCTTTGCGGACAATCCGATACTTGGGAGTCTACATTGTATCCGCGCACTTATGACTGCCAGGCCACTATGTCCTCGGTACTGGAACGAACCTTTCTAGCGACAAATCGGGAGTTGCACCTGGTTTTTGCTCGATAAATCCGAGTGTCAGCTACACGTTTCGAGACAATCGTGGCATATCGAAGCGCATCAACATAGAGTTGTCATCGAGGCTTTCCACAACGCCAACCATCCACACGTGTAACTTGCTTCCGACTTTGACCTGCTCCAGCAAATTTGAGGAGGAAATCGTGTTCCCGCCAGTTAGCACTCGCAGTCCCGTTCGCTGGCTATGCATGCGGTGGTACGTCTCCTCAATACGTTCGGCATGGATTTTTAGTTCGCCGAGGCTGCTAAGAATCTCCACATTCAGCAACGGCAAAGCAGTATCGCCGGGAGCGTCATACTTCCGAACACGCTCAATGACCGCGAGTAGTTCTGAAAAAGCTTCTTGAATTTCGCTCGTCGTTGGGTACACCTCAAGTGCCCGCCGGTCAGGTTGTTTCGCAGTGCGTGTGACCATCCTGAGAAATACACAGCCTGCGCAGGACATTTCGCGCGGTCACTGTCTGTGACATTGCTCCGTTCGGTCTGTGAATGGCTTGATTCTGTTTATACGGACCTGGAAGAACTGTCCGAAGTCTGGTTCAAAATCTGCGCCACGCTTGAGACTGCAGATGAAAACAACGAAATCGACAAGGCTCTCACGATAATCTGGCGAGGGCGGGGCGCGCGCTCCCAGTGGGTTTCGCGGGCCGCTTACTAGGCTTCTATCACTCAGCCTCTAAAGTACTTGGGGCGAATCACAGTACTGATTTCCACAGCAATTTTGTGGATAACCTTGGCTCTTTACTCCTAGAGAGAGAACGCGCACGTAGAATGTTGGACAAGGAGATAGCGTCACCCTCTGTCAGGGCGGAAGCCCGCAGAGAGATGCTGTTACGACTTCGCGAGCATGCCGAGGCAATCCAGCAAGAAGTCGTTTCGCTTCAGGTCCTAATCAAAACTTTTAAAGCAGAGGGATAGACCGAATACCTGATAGATAGACGGATGTTAGAATGCAGCCGTGCTCCCCCGCATCCACCCAATGCGCCCGAGTCCGTCCCAGTGCCAACTTCGGCGGTTTGCGCGTTAGGACCAGGCATGTGCCGAAATATTTGACGAATGGAATCACCGAAATATATTCCAAGCGTCGCTCTAGATGCGTTCGAGCGAGAGGACTACGAATTCGTTTTGAAGTTCGCGCTACGCGAACGCACGCGCCAAGAGCTCGCGGCCTGCGGGCATCCATATCGTCCCAACAGCGAGCCACAAGTAAAGGTTTGTGGGAAAAGTATCTGGATAGGGAATGAAAGCGCTCGCGACGCAGATGGCGATGAGACAGGAGGTGGCAATCGCATGAACCGAACTTAGCTTCCGGTATCGCCAACCACGCACGATCGTTGCTCCCATGACAACAAGCCATAGAACGACGCCGAAGACCCCAGTTCGCACGAAAAGTGCAAGATACCAGCTTTCAATATGAAAGTAGTCGGTGCCAAAAAACAAAGGTGCGAGGTCGAGTTCGCCAAACCGTGTTTGAAAAACTCGTAGTTCGTTCAGCCGCATTGCTGTGCTGTTATCCACGTCGATGTCGAGACCACTTAGGTGGCCCAGTCCGAATTGCAACTGCGGTAGTGCCATCGCAACAGGGAATGTCCAAATCAGAAGTCCTGCGATCGAGACCAATAAAACAATCCCTACCAAAACACCTATTTGTACCCGGCGAAGATAGAGTAGGCTGCACACCCCGGCCAGTAGCCCCACCAGGGCACTGCGAGAGACACTCAACGCCAATCCGCACACCATGAATGGCAACAGCAACCAGTGAGACCAATTGCGGGCGCATGACAGCAGGCCGATGATAAAAAGCGCGCAGAACACGCCATAGTCGTTGGGGCTTCCGAGAATTGATCCGTAGCGGTTGTAAAAGCCCATTTGTCTCTCGGAGAATAGTTCGAGGAAAAGAAATGCAATGGATAGCCAGCCGAGGCCAAGCATGGTAGGAACCAGAGGCCGCCACCGAGGAACAAAAATCGGCATAAAGAATGCCACCGGGACATACTCAAGGGGGTAGCGAATCCAGTATAAGAATGTATCTTGGACAGACTGCGAGTAGAAAATATGGATCAGGCCCATGAAAACGAATAGAGAGACGAGCGTAAGCAGCGCCCGAAAGAAGTCGGGGTGCGATTGCCGGTTCAGCCTAGCGAATACCTTAAATTCCACGTTCGAAAACACCAGCCCGGCCACGAGAATGGCTACCCAGACTACATCTTTCGAGATGCGAAGCCAGTCGGGCGCGTCGGAATCGTACAAGGTCGTCAGAGGAGAACCCATGCCCGAAAGGAAACGGTACGAATAGAAGCAGACTGAGAAAGTAAGAAAGACCGGGAAAAGGAATCGTTGAACGAATCCGGCCCGATATAACGGGATTTCAGACTGAGAAATAGAGTTCATACAAGCAAGATGGCCTACGTAGGCGCTGCTATTCTTCAACGACGAGTGTGCCCTTCATCCGACCATGGTGAATGTCGCAGACAACCGTGCATTTGAACTCATATGTGCCCGCGCGTTCGGCAACGAACCCTAGCATTTGGTCTTTTTCCTTATAGACTTTGCCGTTATCTTGCGGCTTGTCGAAGACCAGTCCGGGCGTGGATTTGTCCTTACTTCCCTCCGGGTACAGGCTAAGGCTTCATGCCGTGGTCCTCCCTGGGCAGCAGCTTTCGTGACACAGGACCCGCTGCACAAGAGCCTCACTGATGCCAATAGAAGTCTGGTCGCGAGCATTGGTGCTCATCGTAAGCCACGCATCAAGGGCACTTGTCTGCGATCTGTAATCTCTGCGTCATCTGTTTGAATACTGGGGGAGCGGACTGCCGTCTTGGCGTGATCAGTCGCGTAGCACTCGGAAGCGTCGAATCGACCCATACCATGGGTAGTTTGGCAGTCAGGAGTAATGCGTGGCACCACCGAAGTGACGCTATTACGTCGGGGTTCGCATTCATTGGAATTTCGATTGCACCGTTGAAGGAGTGAGCAGCAGCCGATGATTGGGCTGCACTCGGCGCGGCGATAGTAATCCTCTACAATGTGATGAAGCAATTACAGCCCGCATTTCTGGAGTTATACGGATCGAGCGCCGGATCCAAATCTTGAATCTTGTGTTAGAGAAATCGCCGGAGGCGTACGAAACGTAATAGGTTTGGATAAGTGTTTCGTTCGGGAAATGGGATTTAGTTTCTATGTCGATCTGCACATCGTGGTAAACGGCGATCTTACCGTTCGCCGAGGACATATAGTAAGATCGCGCATGAAGTTGAGAACAAAGTGGTTGAGCAGATGATGCACGGCGGCAAGCTGAAAGCCTTTCGGACTTTGCCTAACTGGTATTCAGAACTGCGCAGCTATCGCAGGGACATAAACGGCAAGGTTGTGAAAGAGCGGGATCACTTGATGGATACCAGCAGGTACTTAATTATGTCCGGCCTAGGCATAATGGCCAGGAACACGGCGCCAGAGAGACAGCCGCAATACACCTACGACTTTGCCAAGGATATGGGGCAAAAGTGGATGCAATGAGGCAAATCCTATTCTGTAGTTCAACAAGGATTCGAGGTATCAGGCCAATCGCTGCAATAGAGGATTCCAGCGGTTCCTACCCAGAAATCATGGCCTGTCGGACTGAAGACACTGCCTGTAGCCGCCGCCTGATAAGCCCACAAACCTCCACCGAGATCCGTGAAGGTATATTGGTACGCTCCCTGTCGAACGGTGCTTCCGAGTGGAGGTATTTGGGCGGTCAGAGCAACAGATGGGTGACAACCGGGAGTTGCATTGCAAAGGCTAATCGCACTCTCGACACTGGCCAGATTTGCAACGCGAGCCTTCGCCGCAATCATTTCGTTGGTTCGCTGGATTTGAACGACCTGAGGGACCGCCATCGCAAGAAGGACGCTCATCAGAAGCAAACTCACCATCAGGTCCATGAGAAGAACAAACCCGGCTTGAGAGGAGCGCTTCATACGGCTTGGCGCGAACTTTACGACGAGGTAGAGAAGCGTGCAAGGAGAGCTTTTTGCCACTATGTAAATTGTGTCTAACCAGACAACCATCGCGAACAGCGTTCTGCCTTACGGGGCCTTCTCCTGCTCGCCGACAGTCCATTTTCAGGACCGCATCTGATATAACTGCCATCAATGACATGAGCATGGAGAAGCTGCGCACCCTCTTTTACGTCACTTCGCCCGATGCAGTGGATTCCATCCTGGCCGAAGGTCTTCGCGCGAATCCTGAAGGGCGAATCTTCGCCATCACGGACACTTTCTTCGCCGACCGCGTCGCGAAGACTCAGCTGTCCCTTTGCGCGTACGCAATCTTTGCCATCGACACGAAAGGCATCACCGGCAAGATTGAGGCCGACAATGTGGGCGAACTCGCATCGCGGTGGCATCGCTTCATTCTGCAAGACGTCATCCGGCCCGAATTCCTGACCCTAATCGCCCGTGAAGTCAAGACGTTGGAATGGACACCGGCGGATGCCCTCTTGTTCAAATCTTTCGGGCGTGGAGGGGGCTTTCTGGCGTTTTTACGCGAGGAGAAAAAGAAATTATCATGATCTTAGTCTCTAGGTCTGGTTCTCCCGAACTGGTCGGTAACAGGCCCCGTCCCCCCCACGAACGTCCCACTGCGCTCCCCGCGTTCCGCCTGACGGGGCGTTCTTCGGATGGACATTTCCGACCGGAATTGCTCTTGTAGTGACGACCGTCGGCGGGGAAGTCAGTCGTTCAGTGTGCCTAAAGTATTGACTTGCTGCGGCTTATACCCTGCAACCTCATCCCCCGTTTTGAGCTCTGGGGGCCGATTAGGGGCGGGTTGCGAAGAGAAAAGCTCATCAAGCCTCTTGGGAAGATTGTTCATACTGTGAGGCGACCGGATATTACCGCAATAAAGACCGCCCGCAGTGTCAAGGTGTCGGCTATCTCGGCTATCTTTTCGTGCGCCCAAGAGAAAAACAGGCTGTCGTTTAACCGAAATTGTTCCTCCTAGTACCCAGATGTCCGGTTACGGCGTTCGATCAGGACTCAAGCAGGTGGTTGCAGAGCAAGAACTAGCCGAGTTATTTCGATCACCAAAGATTTATGCAGCGGGTTCCTTCCTGGCCTGGACCGCGGCACGGAGCGTGACGGATTTACGCAAAGCGGCGCGAGCATGGAAGAAGCGGCCCTTGGCTGCTACAACGGAAATGTCCAGAATCTTCGCTGTTTCCTTGATGGGCAGTTCTTGAAATTGGGCCACTTCGATGATCGCGCGCATACGCGGGCGAAGTCTACGTATGGCGCTGTGAAGAATGGTTCTGCGCTCACGCTGCACGTAGGTCTGCTCAGGATTTGGGGCACGATCCGGGATCTGAAAATGCAATTCAGGTTCTCCGGCCGGGGGCAACTCGTCCGCGGAAATCTGGCGCGCACTACGATTCTTGCGATTAACCATGAGGGCCGAATTCATGACGATGCGCGTGAGCCATGTGGAAAAACTAGAATTGCCGTGGAAGTCGTTGAGGTGCACAAAGGCGCTCATCATCGAGTCTTGCACGGCGTCTTCGGCGTCTTCTCGATTTCGTGTGATACGGAGCGCGATCTTGAGTAAACGTGGTCTGAGAGTTCGGCAGAGCGCGTCGAAGGCTTCTGGTTCGCCACGCTTCGCGTCGCTCAACAATCGCGCTTCGGAAATGGTGTGATTCGCGGGCTGGCTTTTATCTAGAGCGAGAGAATTTGTAGATAAAGACATGATGCTGTGCCCTTCCCCCTAGTTTTAAAGGGTTCTTGTTCGATTCTTTCTATCTTTTATTCTCGCTTGCTAGCCCTCAAAATTGGCCGCTGTTAGGGCAGTAGAGACATATAAAAAATCCCAGGTGTGTTGTCCCAACTTTCGATTCAATCCCGTTGGTAGCCCGTATCAAAAGCAGAAAGGGAGGCAGACCAGGTCTTTCTGCCTCCTCTAAACTCTGACTGGCCTGACGGAGAGTGGCCAATCAGTTTTGACTTAGCGCACTGTGCCGACGGCCATCGTGAAAAGCAATACAGCGTTTGGTGGATAAATCGGTACTGATACGTGTCCGGCTTCGGCGTTTAATCGGGACTTAAGGTTGCCATAACCGCATTTTATGAACTTATCGCTAGGGATGCTTGCCTGGAAACCGCCACACCCGTTGTGCCCGCACTGGAAAATAGCAGCCTTATCATGGTTGTATGTCCGACCAGAAATTCAATGGCGCGAAACGATGGCTGAAAAACCGGCGCAGCCAGAGGATTGAATTGAACGTTCCAGTAGTCGTTTATAGAGCCACAGGGGAAGGCCCGCAGTTCTACGAAAGCACGCACACACTTGTCGTCAGTGCCCATGGTGCGCTGATAGCGTTAACGGACATGGTGGTGCCCAGGCAAAGGCTCCAAGTGCAAAACCCAAACAGCGGGCAACATTTGGAGTGTCGCGTGGTCTCCGTGAAGGAGGGCCGGATTGGACCTCCCCAGGTTGCGGTGGAATTTACACAACCCACACCGAGCTTCTGGCACATAGCGTTTCCGCCGGCCGATTGGAATCCCGGTGTCTAGACCAGCTATCTGCCAGCGCCAAATTTAAGTCGCTCCGACTGCCCACCCACATGTACGTGACCCGCCCGAGGTTTCAGTGTGAGTGATATAAGAGAGCTTTTATAATAAATCGCATCGGTTAGGGTTTTGCATGAATCGCATTTGAATGGAGGGAGGGACCTATCGTTATGGAAACTCCTGACGCGTCTGAAGTTGAGATTGCTGCCGAGCACGGCCTTCAGAAATTGATCGCCGGCAACCAGAGATTCATGCGGGGCCAGGCTAATTTCCCGACCATGTGCAAGGAAACCCTTGCTGACCTGGCCAGGGAGCAGAAACCTTTCGCGACAATCTTGGGACGCAGCGATTCACGGGTACCTCCCGGAATTAATCTTTGATGCGAATTTCGGTGAGTTGTTCATTCGTTTTGGTTGGCTTGGATCAGCGCTTGAAGATTAAGTCGTTGAGGTGGGATTAGTGTTCGACTTCGCTGCTTCAAATAGCCTATCAGTTTCAGGCTGAGATTCTTAGGCGTGTCCACAAGAACCTCCTCCCCCAAAAAAAGAGGGAACGGGATAACGTTCCCTCTTTGAATCGCAACAGCGTTAACAGTGGCGCTTTTTCTACTGCGAAATAACCGCAGCAACGATCACCGACTTCGTCTCATCGTGGTTCTGGGCAAGCCGGACTTCCGTTCGGCTGCTGGGCAGTTCGCGTCCGCTCGAATTACCTGCAACCCAGATCTGCTGGAGGAAATAATAGCCGCCCATTTTTTGGAAAACGAGCTTGGTAGTCTCTGAAGGTCTGGCGCTTTGGCATGCTTGAGACAGCAGCAGGCCCATGCCAATGTGTTCGGCATTGGTAATCTGAAGGACCGCGCCGCTGTTAGTGAAAGAATATTCGCCAGCAGGATAGGCGCGGTCGCCAACGACGAAGTTGAATGGAATGGTGGCTGAGACTTTTGTGTGTTGGGCCTGAGCGGCCGTGGCCATCGTCAGGAGTGCAGTTAAAACTGTCAGGATAAATCGTATGTTTTTCATGGGACCTCCTTCGTTGCGAACAGGGGAAAGCGGTGGAAACGGGGATCGTTTTGTCAGCACCGAAATCGTTACTGCTTTCCGGTTTGACCGCACCACCATGCAGCAATCGCGGATTCCGATCAATGCACTGCGGATAACCTGTTAGTGAACTGCGAATAATCTAGAAGATGGTAAAGCGGCAGGTCAGCGCGGTCCAGCGTGAGAGCGCAAAGAGATGAGAGCAATCCAAGTTCGATCGAGGTGGGCCCTGCGATCCTCGAATTACAGTAATTTTCACGCAACGGAGATCTTGAGGAGAGGACGCGAAGTCATGATAAGCAAAACGCTGCTCATCGCTTGCGGGTCTTTCCTGTTGTTTTGCGGGGGCGCGAGTGTACAGCAGAAACCCACAATTGAAGTATCTTCCGCGACCTACGGCCTGAACAGCAGTAAGAGTTGGGTTGGGGAACGCAACAGAGTACATAAAATCGGCCTGCGACGCGAAGAGGAGTTGCATCTTCGCCGTCAAAAACGTCGCAAGCGCAATCGCTGATTCTGCCTTGGGCAAGTCTAAAGATTTCGACTTCGTCTATCGCTGCGGCGACAAAGTGAAAAAAGGACACATAGATGGGGATTCAACAGGTAAGGCTGTACTGCTGACATGCGCCGATTAATTCGCAGCTCCTCAGGCAACCTAAGTCCTTCCATAAGAAGGCCAGTTGATGTCAAGGCATGGCGACGATGATTTCGGCAATTTCCGCGGAGAACTCGTGCGAATGTATTGGAGGACTGTATTTCAAGAGGCTTCTGGCGGTCATCGTGGAACATGCAGGAGGAGACTGCGTGGGTATCCAAGGCGCTGCTCGAGAGTACGGTCTGCCCGCCTTCGCGATTGCCTTTATACCTGGCGTAACCGCGCGTCAAGTTCTCCAGCTGTCGCAGGACTATGACAGGTACGGCGAATTGTACAAACCGGACGTGCAGTATGCAAAGATGCTCAACCGTGAGGGCGACCACCGGAACAGAATTATTTCTGTCGTCTACGACGCGGAGTTCGAAATCGACTATTCCATACCGGACAGCTCGAAGGACTACAGCTTGGCACGTTCAATTCGAATAGACGAAGTACAGAACCCGGGGAAGCCGAGTGAAAGGGAGTATCCGGTTGGCAAGGACCACGGCTATAAGTGGCGCGTCAACTTCGATTCGCGCTGGGTGGAACGCGATGGAGGCGTGTACCTGCAAGTTGAATTCCTGGCTCGAGCCGTACGGTTCCTGCTGTTTTCGCGTGGGTTGTTAATCCCTACATGCGCTCCATTCCGCGGGATTATCTGACACGGTATATGGATGCAACCAGAACAGCACTTTTACGCCGGTAACCTCCTTTGATTTGTGATTTGGGGTCGCTAAGGTCCCGATTAACGGTTTCCGGACAAACCAGAGTTGCAACCCCAGAGGGCAGCGGAAGCGTAGACGACAGGGCGCTGGCCTGGACGCGACAAAGCCTTTACAACTGTCCCGTTGCCGCGCGATCGGTAGCGGCATCTAATTGTCTGTGCGTCGTGTTGAGGATTATTCTTGCATCGCTCTTATTTTCTAGCGCTCTTACTGCTGTTGAGCCCGATCGTCGATTTTGCTTGGGAAACACCAGGCGTCGAGTCTCCGGCCTTCACAACCGTACCAGAGCTTAGCGCTGGATTCGATCTGCTCTACGAGCAGAGATTCGCCGAAGCACGTGAGGCTTTCGCCAGCTGGGAATCCCGCAATCCGGAAGAGCCTTTTGGTGAGGTCGCCGTCGCCGCCAGCTATCTCTTTGAAGAGCTATCCCGCCAAGGCGTACTCACCAGCGATTTTTTCCTGAACGAAAAGAAATTCCTGCATGGGATTGACGGCAGCCCGGATTCGGGGCGCATAAGCCATTTTCGCGATGCTCTCGCTCGCGCCCGCGAACTTGCCGGGGACCGCCAGAAAACAAATCCCAGCGATGGAGAAGCCCTTCTTGCGCTGACGCTTGCCGCCGGAATGGAATCGGATGCGGAATCGATTCTGCAGAAAAGGCATCTCGCCGGCCTCAAGCAGATGAAAAAAGCTAACGGATATGCGGAGGAATTGCTGGCGCAGCATCCGGACGCGACAGACGCGTACATCGCCCCCGGCATCGCAAATTACATTATCGGGTCGCAGAGCGCTGGTTCTCGTTTCGTGCTCCGGTTTGATGGAATTCACGGCGACAAAAAGCTTGGCATGGAGCAAGTCGCCAGGACCGCGGAAAATGGCCGCTATCTCCGGCCGTTCGCCAAAATTATCCTTGCCCTCGCCGCGCGCCGTGAAAAACAGAATGCCCTGGCGCAAAGATTGTTCCGCGAATTGAGCGAGCAATATCCGGATAGCGAGCTATTCGCTTCGGAATACGCCAAAGCCATGTCCGTGGCTTCTGGTGACTGATTGCGGACCGCCCGGCGCCGCTTTACTCGTGGCGTTGCTGCAGACAGACTCGCGAGTAAAAAACATAATTGACACGTTGAGGACATGTTCGAGCACATGCTCGTGTTCAAAATGGCCGAACTTCTAATCAGTCCCCGATTCAGGTCGGGTGGCCAAGTCCTGGTTGACGGGAAACCCGGTAACTTGGAGTACTAGCCTGGACTTTTCCGATTTCCGGGACTTAGGAGCAGAAATCGCCGGTGCCAGATCCATCGGTACCGGGGAATTTTGGATATGCACGGGTGTCCCAAGTATTGGGCCGTCGAGCCCTCATTTGGCGACAGAAAACGGCTAGTTGCTTCCAGCAGGAGTGAATCCCGCAAATTGCGAATTCTTGGCGAAAAATCGCTCGAAAAATGGCTGCATGGCGGCTGCAGATGATGGCTTAGATTCCGTTAGATTCTGCTTTGATTTGGCTTAATGCATTCAGGGAAAGGGATCGTCATGAATTGCCGCATCTTTCGTCGCGCTCAAAAGCTTGGCGAGGTTAAATAGGTCAAAGGCAGTCTGCAAAAGTAAGAGTCATCTACTCAGCACTTTTGCCAAGATACTGACCGGGAACATTGTCCTGCGGTACCTCATGTGTACGAACTTCTCCCTCGTCAGCATCCCCGGCTTCTTCAACACCCTTCACGACCTCGGCCTCGAACGCGTTTCCTTCCTCGAGCAACTCGTCCACACTCTCTGAATCCGCACCTTGGAGGTTGGATAATCCCTGTAGATCTCCCGATTGCTGACCTGGCCGTGCTCCTAGTCCCTCCGGCGCGAATGCCACCGTATCTACGCTTTGGCTTTTCCTCCGAACCTGCTTCCTGAGTGCGCTCGCCGTTTTCACGCCGGCTTTCGTTTTCACCTTTGCCTTTTTCCGAGCTGGCCTCTTCTTCGCTAACCTCTTCTTAGGAGTTACCCGCGTCTTTGCTAGCTTTTTCTTACTCCTTCTCTTCATTGGCTTCATCGGCGCCACCTTCTTGCTCGCAGTTCTCTTCAGACTTCGGTTGCTTCTTCCTGGCAGCCATACGAGCAGTCTACACCCGTGCGTGATTTTCTGGTGTTTAGGAATGACCCCTCGGAGCGCTCTCGCGATCAGTTGGACGTCTTACGCATTTACCAGAGAAGTCTGATAACGCGACTGCTTCGATCCTTCACAGAGTAACTGATAAATCCCAACCGGTCACCAGACGTTCAGAAACCTGAAGCGATGCGGCTTGGAACTGTTTGATATTCCGGGTCGAGTCAGACAGCTTTTCTGCGTTCGAAATACATGGTGTTTATGAGGCCAGGAGAAACGGTTTGGGCTTTCCCACTCTTGAATCTCTACATTACATTCACTTCAACAGTGCTTCATAGACACTTGATCGCAGCTACTGGATCTACCTTGGTTGCACTCCTTGCTGGGAAGAAACAGGCCGCAAGTGCTACAGCCGCGAGCAACAGCAGGCTCAGAGCAAAAGCCAGAGGATCGGTGGCACTGACGCCATAGAGCAGACTTGCGATAATTTTCGAAAGCGCGATGGATCCGAGCAAGCCGCAGACTATGCCAACGGCCACAATGATCAGGCCTTGGCGCAGCACCATAGTCCAGACATCCCGGGCGCGTGCACCTAAGGCCATGCGAATACCAATTTCTTGCGTGCGCTGCGCGACCGAATAGGCCATCAGTCCGTAAATGCCAATGCCGGCGAGAATCATAGCGAGCAGACCGAAGCTGCCAACGGCCACGGCACCGGCGTGTAGAGGAAAGAGTGGCAGCTTCATGTGTTCCTCCAGTGTTTTCGCTTCGTAGATGGGGAGGTTGGGATCGAGCTTTAAGACTTCGCTACGAACGCTGGCGATCACCGACTTGGGGTCAGAATCCGCGCGCGCCACGAGCGCAGCGTCGGACGAATAAACCTGCGAGAGAGGGTAATAAATCATTAGGCTCGGAAGTTCACCGAGGGTTTGGTATTTGCCATTCTTGGCGACGCCAACAACCTCCAACGCCTTGGAGCCGGTGTTTCCGGAACGTAAGCGCTTGCCGATAGGATTTTCGCCGGGCCAGAACTGCTGGGCAAGAGTCTCATTGATAATGGCGACGCCGGATGATTTGGCGGTGTCGGCTCCGGAAAAGTCGCGTCCCGCCATTAGCGGAATACCCATGGCGGGGAAATATCCGGGACTGATGCTCTCGTAGCATGCGGACGGCATCTCATTTGCATGTGGCTCGGGACGGCCGTCGGGGTAAACTCCTGTGGTGCTGTACTCCAAGCCCAGCGGCAGGCTCCTGATTAGGCCAACGGACTTGACTCCCGGGAGCGCTCGTGTGGCTTGCAGGAGTTGCTGATAGAAATTGCGTCCACGTGCTTCGTCGTAACCTTGCAGACCGAGATCAATGGATAACGTCAAGGCGTGATTGGGGTCGAATCCGGGGCCGAGGGCCTGTGTGTGTTGCAGGCTTCGGACAGTCAGTCCTGCGGTAATCAGCAAAATGGAAGAGAGCGCAACCTGCATGGCGACCAAGCTACCGCGCAACCACGATCTATGACGTCCCCAAGTCAATTCATCTTTTAATGCGCTGAGAAGGTCTGGCCGGCTGACGTATAGTGCGGGAACCAATCCGAAGGCGAGGCCGGTCAACAGTGCCAGGGCGACCACAAAACTGACGACGCGCCAATCCATGCGCAAATCGAGTGTGAGAGTAAAGTCCAGAGAGGGGACGGTGGCTTTGGCGACTTGGATGAGGAAAGCGCCGAGAAGCAATCCCAAAACCGCACCGACCACCGAGAGCAAGAGACTCTCGGTTAGTAGTTGCCGCGTGACACGAAGACGAGTGGCTCCCATGGCCAAGCGCACCGCAATTTCTTTGCGACGATGCGCACCGCGGGCCAGCAATAGACTGGCTAAATTAGTGCACGTGATGGCCAAGACCAAGCCGACCATAAGACTCAGAGCCAAGCTAAAAGCAATCACTGCGTTGCGTAAGTCCGGTTCCACCAAGCCCGGCGGGTTCAAGCGAAGACCCATTCCATCATCCGGTCCGGGATATTCTTTGCCCAGTTGTTGCGCCACGGTATCCAGCTGAGCTTGCGCTTGTTGCGGTGTTACGCCGGGTTTGAGACGACCGAAGGCAAACCATTGGCCGTCGCCGCGGGATGTCAAGCCGTTGTAGCCTTCGATCCACTCCTGCATCATGCTTGGAATCCAGAACTCAGGTGTGAAGACGCTCTCGGTGCCCGTAAATTCTGGCGGAGCCACCCCTATGACGGTGAAGCTGTGACCGTTGATCATGATGAAACGGCCCAGCATGGCAGGATCGCCGCCAAAGCGACGCAACCAGATGCGATAATTCAACACCACTACCGGATGTGCGTTAGGAGTACTGCCGTCTTCGGGCAAGAAGGCGCGTCCCAAAGCTGGATGTACACCCAGCACATCAAAATAATTCTCGGAAACGAGGTAGCCCCATACTCGCTCGTTTTTTCCGTTGTAGCTCAGGCTCATGGGATCGAAACGATAAACCGACATACCCGTGAGGACTTGATTGCGGTCGCGCAGATCTTTGTAGTTGGGATAAGACATCGATTGCGAATACGAAGGATCGTTTTGTTTACTTTGATGAATGGCCCAGACTTGCGCGGGATCGCGGATGGGCAAGGGTCGCAGCAAGAAAGCGCTGACGAGACTGAAGATCACCGCGTTGGCGCCGATGCCGAGGGCGAGGCTGAGGATGGCGACGGTAGTGAAGCCGGGAGATTTGCGCAATGTGCGGCCGCCGTAGCGCACGTCTTGCCAGAAATGGTCCCACCAGAGCCAGCGACCGGATTCGTAAAAACGCTCTTTGGCTCGCATGACATTACCGAAGGCGCGCCGCGCGGCAGCTCGCGCGTCCTGTACACTCAGACCTAGTCCTCGCTGGCGTTCGAACTCAAGTTGTAAGTGGGCGTCAATCTCCGCGTCAAAGTCATCCAATTTGCGTTTGCGTCCGAACATGGCTTTTAACCTCCCGCTGGTTCTGACCCCAGGATCCGTGCGATGGCTTTCGCCAGCCTCCTCCACTTTGTGGTTTCTTTGCCAAGTTGTTTGTGGCCCGCGGCGGTTAGGGTATAGAAACGAGCCTTGCGGTTATTTGAAGATGTTCCCCACTTCGCTGAAATCCATCCTCGCTCTTCCAACCGTTGAAGCGCGGGATAGAGTGCGCCGTGCTCGACAAGCAGCTCTTCGTCTGACGTTTCCTGAATGGCGCGAGCGATCCCTTGCCCATGCTGCGGTCCAAAGATCAATGTGCGCAGGATCAGCAGGTCCAGTGTGCCTTGCAGCAACTCGAGCTTGTCTTTATCCTTTTGGGTCGACATTTTACCCAAGTATCTATCCGCTTCAGGTAAGATGTCAACCCAACAATCCATCGCCATGTCGCAGGCTGGCGAGTTCCTTCCCTGTCCAACGGCCTGTGACCGGGCGCAACTCCTGGAGAGCCGTTTACCAGATGGATATCTACCGATTAGCGCGCGATAACGCCTGCAATCAAAAATCATCCTGAAATTGGTGCAATTTGCCTTTGCGCAGCCTCTGTCCTATTTTCCCGCTGCGAGACCGAACAAACCTATCGCCAGAAGCAGAAACGAACCCCACCAGAGGAAGTATCCAGTTGTCAGTTCGGACCTCTCTGATCCAAAAATGACAATCCAGTGAGCGTTAAAAATAAAGGCTGTAGCCGCAGCCCATGCAAACCCCCTTCGAACTGAACGCGAGCCGCGCAACACAACCGACGCTGAAGCCAGAATAAAAAACACGGTCGTTATCGCGCTTATGGTTGAAAGGACCGCGTAGTACCAAGCGTCGAATTGGACGCCCTTGCAAGCCCAAACTCCGCAGGCCGCGTAGCGAAATGCTTGCCATCCGGGTATCGCCGGGCGGAACTCACCAGGCTTAATTACGGGAAGGAACCAGGCTACGAAGTGGAGTAGCCATGCCGCCGAAATCAGAAGATAAGGCTTCCTCATCGTTCTAACTACCTCTCTCGAAGCCCTGCTTCACTCTCACGTCTGGACGTATTCTTGCCCCCGTCACGAAAAGAGTCTACCGGAATCCCCGACTTAGGCAACGGGGACTTACACGGGGTCATTGTTGTTGATAAATCGCCATACCACGAGCAATCGGCCCCGGCAGCACACAAAATCGGAAAGGTCCGGTAAAAGGGAATGTCAAGACAAATGTTTCCCCCTCGGCTCGATGCTGGGTCTTTTTTGACCTTCAGACCAAAGATTGCCGCAGTCGGCAGCTCGGAAGCTACCATCCCAAACGTTCCTGATGAGCTTTCAGATCTCATCGGGCTTCGGGGGCTTGCTCTGTCGGAGGTAGTGTATAACTCGAATGGTCCTCGCTCCTGCGCCCACGAAGTCTTTGACCACCATCGGCTTTGCAAAGCGGCGGGAAGGGTGGTTGCAGGTAGCACGTTCGAGGCTCTCCATCCGGGCATTGAATTCTCCGAAGTCAGCGACAGTGGCAGGATCCAGAACAATATTGGGCAAGTCAGCTTCCGAATACCCTCGGCTCTCTACGTAACAAAGAAAAGAAGCAAACCACGCAAGAGCGATCAAACCCGCCAAGCGCCGCACAATTTCCCCCAATCGGGGAATTCCAATTCTCTCCATTTGTGGAGCGTTTCAGGGCACGCTCCACTCATTGTGGAATACGCCACCAGACCAAGCGTCGCACGTGAAACTTTCTCACTCACCAGAGATGGGGCAACTCCGAAGTAGCGCCCGGTAAGTCGTTAATCGGGACTTCACCAAACGACTGGATGCAGGCTCTCAGTCTTTGAGATCTACAAACCTCGCCTGAGTCAACCGTAGAATGAGGGTAAAAATCATCGCGGTCGAAACGCCGAACATCAGAATGCCGTTTGCTGCTTCCAGCGGTCCCAGCAATCTCCACTTCGGCGACATGATCAGGTCACCGTAGCCTAGGGTTGTGTAGTTGACAGCGGAGTGATAGTACGCCACGCCGAACTCGTGAAATTCTCCGCAGATCATAAACACTGCCGCCCACAAGCCTATCTCAATTAAGTGCGCCACCAGCGAGAATAAAATTATCAACGCAACGATTGCAAAATCGCTCCAGAAACTCGCTCCCGCTAGACCAAGCCTCTTCCCGCGGCGAACAAGGGTGACCGTCGCGCCTAAAGGCAACTCATGGACAAAGATCGTACATGCGAACGTAATTACGCCCACCGCCAACGGGATCAGTATGGGGATTCGATGAATTTGTGTCATCCTTCAGCCGCCGGCAACTCTTAGTCGCCTTGGGATTGGATGCTTGAGTTGGCCTTTGGACGCAGTTATGGGTGGTGTGAGCTACTTTATCGGTTATGCCTTCGGGACCTGGGGTCTAGCTACCTGCATTGGCGGTTTTTTCCACGTACCATTCACGACTTCGGGCGCTGGCATGTAGATCCTGAGAATTGAATAGAAAGATCCATCCGGCGCAGGGAGCCAATTGGATTCTTTGCCCACGCCAGGGGATGTCTTCCGAACATAAAACGTCAACGAACCATCAGTTCCGTATTTGAAAGACTTCAACATGGTGGAGTTCAACAGATAGCGCTTGAGCTGATTGGCCACGAGTAGTTGGCTCTTGCCGTCATACATGGTGAGAGACCAAAACGCGTGTGCGGGAGGCAATTGTCCCTTGGCAAATTGTAAAGTGTAGTTGTTCTTGGAGGCGTCGAGTGGCTGGTGGTTGGCATCCACGAAGTAAGCGAGATAGATTGCTTCATCGCCGGAATTTCCATTCAGCCCGAGCTTGGCACCCGCATAGCGGTACAAGTAGTTGTTTTTCAGGAATGCGCGAGTTCCGAACATGTCGGAGCTGGAACCGTTTACCGGGACATGGGGTTGCTAGTCGAAGAACAAACCCTTGCACCAGGTCGTTAGGATAGACTCGTTGAGCGATGCGAAGAACGGACACGAGCAACGATGCGGTGGCGTTTAAGTCCTGGTTGGACGCTTACGGCCAAGCGTGGGAGGGCCGTAATCCAGAAGCTGCGTCGGCTCTATTCGCGGAAAACGGTATCTACCGGGTCACGCCATTTCTCGAACCCTTGTCGGGGAGAAAAGCTATTTTCGCCTATTGGTTAGAGGTGGCCCGAACCGAAGAAAACATTAAATTCGGGTACGAGATTTTGGCTGCGAATGCGCTGATCTCAATATCGCCAGATGGTCGGCGTCCTTTGTTATTGTGCCACGGGGTTGCAAACTCAGCTTGATGGAATCTTCTTGATTTCTCTTGATGAGGAAGGACGCTGCAAATCTTTGCAGGAATGGTGGCACAAACTCCAAAAATGAGCGTGCATCCTCCGAATGACTCCGCGGCCAGATGGATAAATGCCAGTTGGAGCCTTGTCCGGGTATTGCTCGCGGTATCTCTTGTGTTTTGGTGCGCGTTGCATTTGAGGTCACTGGATCGTCACTTTGGTTTCGGGCTGCCCCACTGGGGGCGGATTCCGGGATTGCTGATGATTGCAGTGGGAGGCGGCCTGGTCTTGTGGTGCGGTAGCATTCTTGCGAATGTAGGAATTTTTGAGTCGCCCGGGAGCCGCATGTTGCCGCGTGAGTTCGTCGTGATTGGGCCTTTTCGATACATCAGAAATCCCATGTCCTTGGGCGCGACCGCGCTCTTTGCGGGATTTGGCTTGTGGCTGGGATCGATTTCGATCTTATTGTTTTCGGCGATTCTGTTCCTGATATTCCATTTTGTGGCGGTACAGATTGAGGAACCCGGTCTGGAAAAGCGATTTGGTAATAAATATGTGGAGTACAAGCAAACGGTTGGAAGGTGGATTCCGAAAGTAGGAACTTTAGAGCGGTTCAAGGACTAAAAACCAACTTCTCCGGTAATGCCGTTAATCGAGACTTACGCGGCTTTTATCGCATGAGTTTTCGCGCTAACTGCCCGCTGGAATAGGCGCGTCTAGAAACGGCATCAACCGTCGAGGCTAGGGCGGGCGAGGTGTTCATGTTGTAGTGCGTCACATTTGGCAATAGGGCCAGCCGCGCTTTCGAAATAGCGGAGCCGTCCCAACCGGCGTCTTTCTTTCCTCCCCCGAGCAACTCGAAAAGCGCCATCCGGAGGCCATTTTTGACGAGCAGAAGTATTGGTTAGGTAGCGCGACGAGAGTCTACAGCAACTTTCTATGGGAGTAGTTCTTCGATGCGGTTGATTGGGTGTTCTGCGATGTGCGTCAGCACGTTTCTCAGATAGGACTCCGGATCGATTCCGTTCAGTTTCGACGTGTCGATCAGACTGTAAATAGCTGCGGCGCTCTGGCCACCCCGGTCCGACCCAGCGAACAAGCGGTTCTTTCTACCAAGAGGCTCAGCGCGTAGCGCGCGTTCCGCGTTGTTGTCGATCTCCAGTCGGCCATCGTCGCAGTAACGCATCAACGCGTCCCATCGTCCGAGCGCGTAACGAACGGCTACAGCGGTGTCTGATTTATTGAGAGCTTGCCGAAGGTCTCTTCTAGCCATTGTTTCAGTGATTCGAGTAGTACCCGGCTTCGGATATTACGGATCTCGCGGCGTTCTTCAGGCGATCATCCGTTGATGTCGCGTTCCACCGCATACAGTCCACCGATGCGTTCGAGCGCTTCTTTCGCAAAACTGGATCGTTCGGATACGCTGACGAGGCGTCGAGCTGCGACTAGGGCTGGACGAGGGTCGGCGCAGGCCTGCCGTTCAGAACCGCGTCCACATTATCCAGGGCCAACATGCCCATGGCTGTCCGGGTTTCGATCGTGGCGCTGCCGATATGCGGCAATAGAAATGTATTTTTCAACGAAACATATTCCGGGTTAAGTTTTGGCTCGCCTTCAAATACGTCGAGTCCGGCGGCGGCGACCCGCCCGCTCTTGAGAGCAACGATGAGGTCGTTATCGACCAGCAATCCGCCCCGGGCGGTGTTCACCACGATGGCCCCGGGAGGCAGAAGACTGATGGCTTTGGAGTTCAAGAAATGGTGGGTCTGAGGAGTTTCCGGGGCGTGCAGGCTCAAAAACTGACTTACGCGAAGCAGATCCGACGGATCTTTATGATAGACGGCGTTTCCCGCGATTCCCGTGGGTAACTCAGAAGTGTTGCAATAGTGAATCTTCATTCCAAATCCTCGGGCTCGACGCGCCAGAGCTTGTCCCACGCGCCCCATTCCGAAAATGCCGAGGGTTTTTCCACCAACTTGCCAGCCCAAGAGCATGTCGGGACTCAAGGGTCTCCAACCTCCTGTTCGAACCAGTTCCTGGGCCTCGTAAGCGCGACGCGAAGCACCAAGTAAAAGCAACATGGCGATGTCGGCCGTTGCTTCATGATTGACACCTGGGGTGTAAGCGACCGAAATTTTCCTGCGAGCGGCGGCTTCCAGATCGATATGCTCAAAACCAACCGAGTACGTGGCGATGATTTTTATCGTTGGCGAGGCTTTCTGGAAAAACCCAGAGTCCAACCGGTCTGCCGGGGTGATGAACAGGGCGTCGGCTGCTTCGGCTGCGGAGAGCAACTGCTGCTGGCTGAAAGGAAATTGGTTCGGATTTCGTCGGGCGTTGAAGTCGCGGTCGATACGGTCTTCAATCTCCTTCGTATAACGGCTGGTTACCACCAGAATAGGTTTAGTCATATCCAAGATCTCCTTCCGCATGACTAGTCGGATTACGGAACAATTTGATGCGGCCAGACGCGCGTTCACGCAGTTTTTTTGTGTTTGGAATAGTTGCTGCATTTTAGTGCAAAACTGGCTGGAATAAGCCAGAAAGCAAAAAATACGCGAACTTAGGCCATACTTAACTCATTTAAGTTAAAGGGGTTATTCAATTTAAAGGAGCCTGACGGCTGATGTCTCTTGGCGCTCCGCTGGTGTCCGCCACGGTAGATGTTTCAAGATTCGACCGCGAAGCTCTAATCGCGGCTGCTACAACCGACCAAGCTGGCCAGAGCATCTTTCCAGAATTCTTGTTGGCCTCATCGCACGCTGGAGTTGTGCGCTACTATCGGTTTTATTGCGCGTACATTGCTATTTACGAACTCTTGACACATCCATGACACAGACGCTACCACGGCGACTTAGGGTAGCTCCCGCGAGCGAATTTAAATCCGCCTGATGTCTCGATTCGCAATCGACAGTCCAAGAACAAAGAAAAATTGAGAGGCGACAATTATGAAAAAGAAAGATATTTTCTGTAATGGTTTGGCTCGAACAAATTCTACAAACACGGAAAAAAGGAGCTCGTCTGCTTTTCGCGAAGGCGTGAAGCGCCGTTCGTTCTTGAAAGGCATGGGCATGGCGGGCATGGCATTGTCAGGTGCCGCTCTATTCGCGGGCGAAGCCGACGCGCAGGAGTCGCCGACGACACTGACGTCAGGTGACGCTGCAATTCTGCGCTTCCTTGCCGCCGCCGAGCTCCTTGAGACCGACTTGTGGCAACAATATACTGAGCTCGGAGGAGTTACTCACGAGACTCAGAATCCGTATCAGCTTGCGTTCCAAAATCTCGATTCCGACGGCTCTCAATACATTACCAGTAATACTCTGGATGAACTGAGTCACGCGGATTTCCTGAATGCGTACTTGATTTCTAAGGGCGAGGAACCAGTGGATCTCGATGAGTTTCGCACTTTGCCCAGTAGCACCGCTGACGGAGCGGAGCAAATCGGACGCCTCACAAACCTGACGAAGCTCACTGTGGACACAAGCTGGTACACCCGCTATCGAAGCCCCGAGAATCCGGACATGGGTGCCACTTTCCCGCAAGCCATCGACCTTGTGAATGTGACGGCGATTCCCAGAACCAATGCCGATTTAAGCCCCATTCGGCACATTCAAGCGATCGCCAATACGGCGGCTTTCCATTTCGCGATGATTGAGCAAGGGGGCAGCACGCTTTATTCAGCAATGGCCCAGAAGACCCGCAATGTGGAAGTCTTGCGGATTGTAGTCAGCATCGGAGGAGACGAAGTGGCGCACTTTTTGGAATGGGTAGATTTTGCGGGTAATGGCGTGCAGCCGCCAATCGCTCCGTTCACCGATCCGACGAACGGGCTGAAATTCCCGAATTTCAACGCCACGGGGAACCCATTACTGCAAACCAATCTAATCTTCCCGGTTCCTTGCCAATTCATCAACACGGATTTGCCTCGTTGTGCCGTGATTCGTCCAACGAATCCAAAAGGAATCGCCATGGGAGTGGTCAATTTCCTGACTGGAACAGGGCTCTTTATCGGGCAAACCAAAGCATTCTTTAATGAGCTTACAGCTCTGGCAAGAGCCGCCGACGCGGCTCAACGGGGCTTTTGATTCATCGGAACTGGTGTCTGTTACAGAACTTTTTTCATACTTCTCATTAGGCTTTGCCGAGGCTTCAGCCTCGGCAAAGCCCGCCCAATGGATTGCTCGACGACTCTGTCGCAACCCAAAGATGCCAACCGTGGGCGAGTCGCTGTTATTTCTGGGGTGCCGAGCATTTTCTCGACTTTGCTCGGATCTCGATAAACCGTTCAATGCTTAGGTCGAATCCAGCCGACTGGCCGGGACTTAATCGTGTCCGACGACTAAATTCCTAGTAGCCCAGAACCTAGTCTTTTGCTTCACGGTGTTTCGCGGCCAGGCCGGCTCCAGAAATAATTCTCCGGCACCATTGTTTGCGAACTGGCACCTCGACGAACGTCTGGGTGAGCTATCGGTAGGGGGCTCCTTCAGCGGTCGGTTGGCTCTACGAAGCGTCGATTGTCTGTAAGGTTAGAGTGCGCCCTTAAATTGCCGGTTACCCTGATGGAGAAATTCTTGTGGGCGGGGATCCCGTCCACTCCATCTACCGTAAGGTGGATCGCGAACTCCCCTGCACTGGTGTAGGCATGAGATACCCTGGGGCTATCCGCGCTCGTGCCGTCGCCGAGGTCCCAGTGATAAGCGACTGCGGGCACGCCGCCAACGTCGGCCTGCGCCGAGAGCGCCGAAAGAATGATCGTCTCACCAGTATTTGCCGCTGCGGGCGCCTGCACCGTCACGGTTGGGGCAGCCTCGGCAACGCTCTTGTCGATCAGCTTGATCACCCTCACCGACTGGGGCGGCTGGTTTTCCAGCCGCACTGCGCCACCCTCGAGCGTAACCGTCTCATTCTGGTTCAGCACATCCGTCGCCGCAAACGCGTGACCGGCAGGCAGGCCGAGGTCCGCCAGTCTTAACGTGTGCGAGCGTACCGTGTTCGTCCAATTGAACACCGTCAGTATGGCCTGCCGTTGATCTTCCCGGAGGAAGAAAGTGCTGGGCTGTCCATCCTCCGGCTCGTAGGTCATCAGGTCTAACGGCGTGGATGCTCGGCCGACCTTGGCGATATTCAGCAACTCTCGGTTTTCAACCAGCGCCAGCCGATCCTTCTCTGAGCCGAGGACCGGCATATCGTCGCCAATCTCATACATGCCGCCAGATACTGCAGATAGCGCGATCGACGCCTCGGCCGCACCCAGGGAAATCGAAGACCTCTCGTTCGCGTGCTCCATGAGATGAGTTGCGGTTACGTTGAAGGCGTCCGGATCATCGACGAAGAAATTACGCTGCATATAGAAGCGGGCAGCGATGCCAGAGGCGGCATTCTTGGTTCTCTCAAAACTGTGTCCCGTATCGGCGGAGATCCGGCCCGTATCTACTAGCCCCACTGCGTTGAGCATGGGACTTCCGTCTTTATCCAAGATCACCTCCTCGCCCACGGCATCGCGGATTACCTGGAGTCCAATGCGTTGGGCTTCGAGGGCTGTGGTGTTGGGGCGGTAATGGTAACCCTCGATCGCGGTAGTATCCATAAAATCGAGTTTGATGAACCGAACCCCCCATTCGCGGGCGAGTGTCCGGTAAGTCTCCCGCATATACCCCTGGGCTCCGGGATGGGTGGTGTCCAGCGCGTAAAGCACATCTGTCTTCTGGTGCCAAACGACGCCAATGGGGACCGGGGCTCCCTTGGCATTGTGCACCAACCAGTCCTTGTGGTGCTCGAAGACCCAAGCCCGGCTCGTCACCTCAAACGGCGCCGTCCATAAGCCGAATGTCAGGCCCTCTCCGGTCAGGTGATGCCCCACAAACCGCAAGCCATCTGGAAATTGCGTCGCATTCGGAGTTGCATACTCTCCGCGAGCATACTGATAACCTTCATCAATTTGGAAATATTTATACCCTAATGATTTCAGATGTTCGGCTTGCCAGTCGCCGTTGGTCAGGGCTTCGCCTTCGTTGATGGCGCCATAGTAGACGGTCCAACTCCACCAACCGATGGGAGTCTCGCTAGAGACGCGCGCATGGTGCAGACGACGAACCGCATCACCGTAGGCTAGCAATTGATCGTGGTAATCCGGTCCGGCTTCGAACATCAATCGCTCTGAAACTACTTCTTCCCCGGGTTTAACGGGAAGGCTCAATTCGACCTGGTCGTCTACGGGAGAATCTTTCAGATCGAATTCCTTCTGGATTTCCGTGGTTCCGGCGGATTCAACGGTATAGGACGCTATCTTGGCCTTCGCCCCCATACCCTCAGCTTTCAGATGCATTAGGGTCAGAAATCGGTCTGATGTGAGAGCGCCAAGAAATAAACTCTGCTTGCTCTCCCGGTTGTAAATGAGTTGGCTCCCTACACCACGATGCATCCCGCCGTGCACTCCCCCTAGGTCGTAGAGAGCCAAGTCCGGCCAATCCTCGCTGAAACTGTCGGAGAGAATCCGGTCAGCCGATTGACCGCCACGCAGATTGAGGATCGGCTCACTCATAGCCTCCACGCTCCGAATGACCTGCACAGTTACTTCCTCTCCCGCGCTGTTTTGTACCTTTACCTGGACGGTGCCGTACGGGCGCTGTTTGTAGAGCTGTAGCACGTAAACGAGATCGGGTTTGCCGTCGAGTCCGCTGCAAGTGACTGAGACTTGTCGGCCAGAGCCGAGATCATCTTCAAAGTTAGACTCCGAAGCCTGATGCCGCGGGTAATCGCTCGAGCGAAGCCATTGGTGGCCAACCTGTGCCGCCACACGGGACCGAAGCACGGGTTGACCGTCGTGCAAAGACAGCTGGTACGATCCCTCCTGCAAGTTGACCGTCAGGGACAGCGCGTCGTTCGTCAGTTGCTGAGCCGCACAAGGCAGCGCGACCATCAGTATGCCGGCGGTAACCGCTAGTCCAACTCTAAAAACCTGCTTTCGCGTTCTTTTCGGCACGGCAAAAAACTCCAAATGGGTACACGCGATCGACATCGGATACTACTTCATTGGGTCAGCCTCAGTGAAGCGAATACTCGACTTGAGAATCGATCGCGTGAAAGTGATGGATGAGGGGACCTAATCCCTACGAGACGGATCGTCCCACGAAGGCCGAGGCGCCGAGTGAATATCGGCAATCTTCGTCCAAAGAAATCGCGGCGGTGCGACTGTCGAGGTATGAAACTGACTTCCAAGGGATGGACCACTCGAAGCCTGCGCCACTCCTTAGACAGGTTTTGTCGAAGCTTCAGCGTGACGACCGCAATCTAGCGAGCGTTCCGAAAACGCCCGATGCTTTGGTTTTCGTTTGGTTACCGAACCGTGTTCGGCTTACTCTTACCTGTTTTTCTAGTTGACCGCATCATAAACACGGCGTACCTTCCTAGAAAAGGTCCTGCCACCGATTCCCTAGCTCGATTTTGGAGGAATCGTGAAGTTGGTCGTAACCAAAAAACCGCCGACACTGTCCGAAAAAGCTATCATTCTGACTGTTGCGCTATTGCTCGTGGTTGTGGTTCTCGCGCTAATCTTTAGCTGAGACTTCACTCCTCCAACGAGAGTTGCGATGGGTTGAGATTTAATGAAAATTTGGCGAAGTTCTCGCAAAACATCTATCAAGCCACTTTCTTCGCCTGCGCCTTGACCTTCGCCCATCTCGCCTTCTGGACCGCTGCCATCTTCGCTCTGGCTTGAGCCGACAATCTACGCTTCCCTTTTCCTTTCGGCTTCCCGTTTTTGTGACCCAATGCTAACAATGCGTTCCGTAATCCAGCCAAATCCTGACCGATCTTATGCGCTTTGATTTCTACGGGGTTACCGGAGACGTGGGTACTGGCTCTTCATGGACAGCAGCCACGCCGATGCCTAAACCGCTGTCGGCTAGGATCAGTCGCCGATTAATTCGTGAGCAACGTGCATGAGTGTTGGAAGGGGTACGTTTTTTGGGAGGACTAGGTTCACGCCCGCCTTGGAAGCGTTCATCATGAACAGACTCCCTCCGTTCAGAGTGAACAGAATTATCGGCGTTTTGGGAAAGAGCTTTCGTAGCACCGGAGCAGCTTCCAATCCGCCCATAACTGGCATTGAATAGTCCAAAGTGATTACGTCGGGCTTGATCTGCCTAGCCGCCTCAATGCCTTCCTTTCCGTTTTCCGCCTCAACACATATTTTGAAGCCATTGGACAAGAAAGCGGCTGCAAACATACCGCGTATTCTGGGATTGTCGTCTACCACCAAGGCGGTTTGGCCGGGTACCGATTTTCGTTGATCTATCATCCCAGCAGAAAATATCACCGCTCTGCTCGATGTGCGATGGACAGGACATGACTCCTCCTGCGATCTGAGGGTCAATGCAAGCCGAAATAGACTTCGCCACGTCACCGCCGAAGTGTAAGCAGCCACAGAATGCCTGACTGTTCAGAATTGCACACACCCACCGACATTGTTATGCGATCACTGGGTTATGAGATCACTGGCCGGACTTGTCCGGTTACGCTGGCACCACTTGCTAGGCGTGTCAAAACCCATCCGCCCAAGCCGTCTGTGGTGGGAACGACTGTCAACGGGGCTCGGCTACTATGCAACGGCAGATATTTCCGACGCGCGTTTCACGTTCTCTATTGTCGCGCTTCCTGGCGGCGACGTATCGATGGTGTCGGCTATAGTGTGCTCCGAGCAATTGAATACGA
This sequence comes from Candidatus Acidiferrales bacterium, assembly GCA_963795535.1. GTDB lineage: Bacteria > Acidobacteriota > Terriglobia > Acidiferrales > UBA7541 > Acidiferrum. Next base: position 2,080,753 of record CAWCIG010000012.1, on the reverse strand, counting down.
AGTATTTACCGGGACATTTTGCGGCGTAGAACTCCATTCGCCTGGAGGCAGTGTCCAATCCCTCCACTACTTCGATCCATTGAGCGTTATTGTCGGTGCCGGAAAAGATGTCAAAGCGCGGAACTTTCATGTGAGCCTCTCACATTTCCGTCTTTGGGCGGCAAGCTCTACGACCCTAACTAGTAGTTCTGCCCCCGGCAAGATTAGTTTAGTTGGAAAATGACCAGCTTCCACCGGGTCGTCCAGTCCTTTCATCGAACAACTCTTACGTTCAATTGCGTTGCGGCAGGGGTGATCTCAGACGCCGTCGGATTGCACAAATACACCGTGACGGTGTTCGAGGCTGTCACTTCCGCCAGGTATTGAATTCCCGTCTGCCACGTAGCTGGAATCGCAGCACCAATGTTCGTCAGGGCAGTGTCCGTCGTAACTGCACCCATAACGGCAATCTCCGACTGCGCTTGGCACGTGCCGTTCCCCACTGACGTTCCCGCCGTGCTGACCCTGGCGGTGCCGATGGTCTGTGAAAGAGATATGGAACTTCCGAGGGTCGCAACTGTTCCCGACTGATTGACTGAGAAAATCTGCGCGAAGGCATTGTTCAAAATCTGAAATGAGCCGCCGCCCCCGGCAGTGGTGCGTTGGTAGACGCATGGGGCAGCATCGCCGACATCCTTGTCGCAGATGCTCAGAGTCTGCGGAGCACTCTGGGAACCGGAAACGCCGACGTGCCAGCCATTTGCGCTCATCGCCGCGTTTGGAGCGTTGACGATGGCGCTCATGTCGGCAGCGCTCGCGGGAGTGGCGGCCGTGAAAATCGGAGTAATCAGGCTGATGTTGCTAAGGGTTGCCCCAGTGACATAAAGATTCGTGTTCAAGCCGCCGAAGAAATTGTTATTCAGTTCTATGGTGGTATCAGTGCCGGACAGCACCACGTCCCTCGACAAAGACGCCTGATAGCCGCCGCGCAAAAAGCCGTTGGTTACGTTGTGGAAGTTGACAGCGGCGAAATTGCGGCTGATGGGGGCGCCATTCGTTGACCAGATGCCATCCAGGAAAATATTCACAACATTGTTGAATTGGTAGGTATGACCGCCCTGCATGTTGTCACCGACGCACTGCACGCAGAAAAATGGCTGGCCGGTGTTGGCAGCGGTGGAGCTTACCAGAAACGCCTGCGCGCTCACTCGATTGTGCGGATTGGTTACTTTGAAGTGATTTAGATACTGTCCGCCAATGTCTGCAGCCGTTGTGCGCAGGAGGCGGTAGCCGAACGATCCGGGGTCCTCGCAAGCTACGTTGGTCCAGAAATCCTCCTGCCCCGAATCACCGTTAATATCCACACAAATCCCCGCGCCCTTAATCATCAAATCGCTCGCGTGGATCTCTCCCGTGTTGGACTTGAAAATGGCCGTACCCGTTCCCGCACTGGCGGGATACAGGATGCGGACGTTGCGAAGCAGGGGGCGGAGCTGGCCGGTGAACGAGATTGCCCCGACGGCGGAAGCAGCAGTCATATCGATGGTTAGATCAGCGAATCCATAGCCCTCGCCTGCGCCGGTGGGAGCGAAAAGCGCCGAGGTTAGCGCCGCAGTTGGCCTGATGATTGTCTGGTTCACGCCCGCGCCGTGTGTAAAGGTGGGCGTGGCGCACGCGATGGGCGATGTGGGGGCATATGTTCCGGCATGGATAAACACTTCTCCGCCAGGCTTACCGGCACATACCGCTCCAAGATTCTTGAGGTTATTGTCATCGACGTTTTGGGGGTTGAAAATGTTCTGCCCCGGCGTGTCGAGTGGGGTCGAAAGTAGCAAAAGGTTAAGCGCAAGAACTAACGCGCCAACGGGTTTAGAAAGAAATGCTCTCAAGCGTCATCCCTCCTTACACGTCGCGGCAGCGAAACCCTCTCCTGTACGTGCTAACGGCGGCCAGAACGGAGAGCAGCACCTAAACTGTACCCGATTCGGGCGACGCGACAATCTGGGTGCCCTTCTGAAGGGGCACAAGCAGGGGACCGGGTTGCATTTTTGTCGCCAGACTGGGTTGTAGAGACGGCTCAACAAGTACGCCGAAGTCGTTGAGCAGCTCAAGTACACCTATAGAAACCTGAGTGTATTCCTCGAACTGATGTTCGGTGATTAGAGCCGCTGGAAAATTAAAGGGGCCGCAGCCCCTGCCTTCTTCCCCAGAAATACCCGAAACGAGACCGCAAGAAGATTGCTGTGAGGGTGTTCGAATTACGTCCTCGTCGCAAAAAAGACGGAGGCAAGCCAGGTCAACTTGCCTCCCGTTATTCACGACTAGCCTGACGGAGGGTGGCGAATGGAATATGGCATTTCTTGTGTCCTTTGACTCGGAAAGCCCGAAGTAGGTTCAAAAAAACGAGTGAGCGCTCCGCGCTTCAAGGACAATAATCCTAATTGCGCGAGAATCGCTGGCAGCATGGCGGACCCTGAGCCTACACTGGGCCTAGTGACTGTTCGCTCTATCGGCCCTTTTTCCTATCGTTCCATTTTCACCATCGCAAAACGTTTTCCTAAGGAGCTCAACAAGTACTGTTTAACGCCAATCGCGACAGAACTATTTACGTACTACGGAGCGAACGGCGGGGAATATGTCGAAAGCTATCCCGCGGTCGATGTGGGATAACGGTTGGTCCCGGGAAACCAAATCGGAAAACTGGCTTATAGTACGGATAGCGCGACTAGTGCGTCTATCAAGCACTTTCCACCGCACTTGGAGCGAATCGACTTCCGTAGGACGGCTAATAATTAGGCTTTTTGTGTAGTCCCCAAGTTTTCACGCTTCCGTCTTCCTTGCTTTCCGATGATGCGTGAATGGCTTTTCCGTCGGGCGTAACCTCCAAACGCACTACGAACACAATCTTTCCATCACGCTGATTGGTCATTTCCACCGTATTGGCATTAATTCGTTTCACGGCGACCATCGTGTGTGCTGGGTCATCTTCTATCAGATAGAATTTGCCGTCGAATTTCGCGTCAAACTTTTCACCCAGCGGAGTCTCGGCGCTGAATCCGCGCGATGTGCACTTGTATGTGATGATTGTGCTGTTCGCCGATCGGCTCTGCTTGAAGATTTGCCACGAACCGGAGAGAACGTGTGCACCGGGAGGCGCGGGTGCAATACGCCTAAACCCAGTCTCAAACGTAACAGTCTCTGCTTCTGTCGTATCTTTCACCACTTGGGTCAAAGTGTTGCCGTCTGGGGAAACAGTGTCTGTTTCCGTGTACATTGGTTTTCCCGCTTTTTTAGATGTGACCTCGACCATATGTTCGTCCACGATTCGGACGCTGACTGTATCCCAATAACCCGTGACAGGAACCTTCTGATCTTTACCATCGGCCTTGAGCACCCTGTTGCCATCTCGAAAAATCCCGTCGGAGAGCGAAAGCGCGATCGGTTTTTCGGCCGCGAAGTTTCGGTTTTGGCCGGTATCAATAACCCAAGTACCGTCGAACGGGCATTGCGAACGAGACATGCCGGGGAACAAAACTACTAAGAGCAATGCAATGGGTGCGGATTTCATGAGGACACCTCTAAAGTCCTACGGGGCGCTTCAACTTCAACGAAACTAGTCGGATATGATGCAGGTTCTACCGTGGCGGTGGCACGACAGTCTATCAACTCCCGGTTAGTCGTGCGGGCTAACCGGTAACGTCCTTTAGGGCCTTCGGCCCGCGAAACCTCATGAAAATCACTTCGAGGTAAGATCGCAACGGCTTGGAGCGGCGAGGTCGCGTACCCAATGTCGTTGTCTCCCCTGGGGTACGTCTTCGCATCAAAGATGAAGGCAGGGTTTTGACAAGGAACGTACCAAATCGGGCTCTGGAATTGGCTTGATTGGGATGCCCGAAAGGATTCGGCTTGTTGCGGGAGGACTCCTGGTTAGCCATGCTCGGAACAGGGATTCTCGCCGAAGTGCCGCTGAGTGCCTCGACGAATGAGGCGAAGGGGAACGATGTGACGGCGGATCCAGCCTAACTCCGAGGTTGACCTGACTCGAGCTCAGGTAATGTCATAGCGCTACGTAACGATCAGTGGTCGGAGCTTCGTTTCGAGGTGCTCGTTTTGGCACCGACATGAATGGAGTTCCGTATACAAGTGCCCTACTGTTTTCCTCGAAGGAGAGATGCCGCCGTGTCAGCCCAATTATCCACATATATTCTTAACGAAGCGCGTTAATCACAATCTCCTGTGCCTCGCTCACAATCGCTTTCAGATGCGCCTCGCCCTTAAAGCTCTCCGCATAAATCTTATAAATATTTTCCGTGCCCGAAGGTCGCGCCGCGAACCATCCGCTTTTCGTCACAACTTTTAATCCTCCGATCGGCGCCCCATTGCCCGGCGCGGTCGTCAATTTATCCAGAATAGGTTCCCCGGCCAGATCGGACTCTTTCACATCAGTGGAAGACAGCTTCGATAGTTTTGCTTTCTGCTCCGGCGTCGCCGCGGCATCGATGCGCGTGTAATTCGGCATGCCGAATTCTGAAACAAATTCCCGAAAATGCTGTCCCGGATCCTTGCCCGTAACCGCGGTAATTTCCGCCGCCAGCAAATCCATAATCGGCCCGTCTTTGTCCGTGGTCCACACGGTCCCATCCATGCGTAAAAAGCTGGCCCCGGCGCTTTCTTCTCCGCCAAAACAAAACGAACCATCGTACAAACCAGGCACGAACCACTTGAAGCCGACAGGGACTTCAGAAAGTCTGCGCCCCAGTTTCTTGACCACGCGATCGATCAAGCTGCTGCTGACCAGCGTTTTGCCCACAATCACGTTTGTCGACCATTGCGGCCTGTGCGTCAGCAAATACCAGATCGCCACCGCCAGAAAATGGTTGGGGTTCATCAAACCGGCAGAAGGCGTCACGATTCCATGCCGGTCCGCATCGGGATCGTTCGCGAATGCCAAACGATAATCGTCCTTCATGCCCACCAAACGCGCCATGGCATAAGGACTCGAACAGTCCATTCGAATTTCGCCATCATGATCCACAGTCATAAACGAAAACGTCGGATCAATTACAGGGTTGACCACAGTCACGTTCAACCCATACACCGAGTTGATCGGTTCCCAGTAAGGTTTCGAGGCTCCGCCAAGCGGATCGACGCCAAGCTTTAGTTGCGCTCCCCGGATAGCTTCAGTGTTCACCACGTTCCGCAAATCATTCACATACGGAAGCACGAAATCTTTCTCGTGCGTCGTGCTGGCCTCCATCGCCGAAGCAAATGGTACGCGCTTCACGTCGGCATTTCCGCCGCGCAGCAGATCGTTCGCGCGATTCTGAATCCACGAAGTCACATCGGTATCCGCCGGACCGCCATTCGGCGGGTTGTACTTGAAACCGCCATCCCGAGGAGGATTGTGAGACGGCGTGATCACGATGCCGTCGGCAAAATGATCTCTGCGTCCGCGATTGTAGACCAGGATGATCCGCGAAATTACTGGCGTGGGCGTGACACCGTTACCGCTCTGAATCACCGTTTCCACATGATTTGCTGCCAGCACTTCCAGCGCCGTGCGTTGCGCGGGTCCGGAAATCGCGTGCGTGTCTTTCCCCATGTACAGCGGCCCATGAATGCCCTTGAATTGCCGGTATTCGCAAATGGCTTGGGTGATCGCCAGAATATGCGCTTCCGTAAATGTGCCGTTGAACGGCGTCCCGCGATGTCCGCTAGTGCCGAAGCTGACTAACTGGTTGGGATCGCTTGTGTCCGGTCTGCGCTCGAAATAATCGCGCTCCAATTTCGCCACGTCGATGAGCATATCTTTCGTGGCCGGCTTGCCCGCCAGCGGTGATATGCCCTTTTCTTCATTCCCCATAAATCACTCCGCTACAGCACCGCACAAGGCGCCGCTTTCCAAATCTCGGAATTGTATTGCGCGATGGTCCGGTCGCTGGAAAAAAAGCCCGAACTCGCTACGTTCAATATAGCCTTGCGCGCCCATGCATCGCGATCGGCAATCAGCTTACACAACCGTCCGTCCGTTTCAAGATAGGATTTCAGGTCCGCCAGATGCATGTAGAAATCCCCATGAGTTAGAAGCGTATCGCGCAGAGGCGCAAAAATGCCAGGCTCATTGCGGCTGAAATAGTCGGAGAAGATCAAATCCAATGCGGCGCGCGTTTCCGGCTCATGATTGTAGTGCCAATGGGGATCGTACCAGCCGCGGCTGTCCACAACCTGTTGGGCACTCAGGCCGAACAGAAAAAAGTTCTCTTCGCCCGCCGCTTCCGCCATTTCAATCGTTGCGCCATCGCGCGTGCCGATCGTCAGCGCGCCATTCATCATATATTTCATGTTGCTTGTCCCGCTGGCTTCATAGCCTGCGGTGGAAATCTGGTTGGAAACGTCGCTCGCCGGGATAAGTTTCTCGGCCAACGTCACACGGTAATCGGGCAGAAACAAAACCTGCAAGCGGCCTTTCACCGCGGGATCCTTGTCGATCACCGCTGCCAGATTGTTAATGAATTTAATGATTAGCTTGGCCAGTTGGTAAGCTGGCGCGGCTTTGCCCGCAAAAAAGAATGTGCGCCGCGGCATTTCCAGGCTGGGATTTTCGCGCAACCGGTTATAGAGCACCACAATTCGCAGAGCATTCAACAACTGCCGCTTGTACTCGTGGATGCGCTTCACCTGCGAATCAAAAACCGTTTGCGGATCGACCGCCATCCCTGAAGTAGCCTTCAACCAATTCGCAAACTGTGTTTTGCATTCCGTTTGTGCCTTCAGAAAGGCGCTGCGGAAGCCAGCATCATCCGCCAGCGGCTTCAAACGCGAGAGCTGGCTCAGATTGGCAATCCATCCTTCCCCAATCGCCTCCGTAATCGCATTCGCCAGCGGTGTGTTGCACAGGCGCAGCCACCGCCGCGGCGTCACGCCATTCGTCTTGTTGTTGAAGCGCTCCGGGAAAATCATCGCCAGATCCTTTACCGTCGTCTGGCGAAGTAACTCCGAGTGAATTTTCGCCACGCCGTTGGTGCTGTGCGAACCGACAATCGCCAGGTTCGCCATGCGCACCTTACGGACCGCCCCTTCTTCAATCAGGCTCACCCGTTGTACAAGACCCTCATCACCGGGAAATTTCTTCCGAACATCATCCAGGAATCGGCGGTTGATTTCGTAGATGATTTCCAGAAGCCGCGGCACAACTGTCGAAAACCATGCCACCGGCCACTTTTCCAGCGCTTCCGGTAGCAGCGTGTGATTCGTATACGCCAGCGTTCTCTGCGTGATGTTCCATGCCTGATCCCAGCCCAGGTGCGCTTCATCCAACAGGATGCGCATCAACTCCGCCACTGCCATTGTCGGATGTGTGTCGTTCAGCTGAATCGCCATTTTTTCCGGGAATGCGTTCCAATCCGCATTCTTGTGGCGAAAACGCCGAACGATGTCCGCCAGCGAACACGCTACCAGAAAATATTCCTGCACGAAACGCAGCGCCTGGCCCATGCCCGTCGAATCGTCGGGGTACAACACGCGTGTAATGGATTCGGCCGCCAGCGTCTCCGCCAGGGCGCCAACGAAATCGCCGCTGCTGAATTGCTGGAAATCAAAATAATCGGGAGCGGAAGCGGCCCACAGCCGGAGTGTGTTGATATTTTGTCCGCCATAGCCGACCACCGGCCGGTCAAACGGAATTCCATAAAGGGAGGAATCCCTTCCCGCGATCGCGCGCAAAGCCCCGTCGCGCAGAATGAAGGAGCAGTTCAGTGGAATCGTTACCCGCACGTACGGACGCGCAACTTCCCAGGGGTCCGGATATCGCAACCAATTGTCCGGCATCTCATGCTGCCAGCCGTTCTGAAAGGTCTGCTTGAACATTCCGTACTCATAACGAAGTCCGTAGCCCATCGCGGGAATCTGCATGGTCGCCAGGGAATCGAGAAAGCAGGCGGCCAGGCGGCCCAAACCACCATTTCCCAAACCCGCATCCGGCTCTTTCTCCACCAGCGCCAACCAGTCCACATTCTTCTGATCGATCACATTCTCCAGTAGTGGATCGAGCAAAAGATTTGTCACGTTGTTTGCCAGCGAGCGCCCAATTAGGAATTCCATCGACAAGTAGTAAACGCGCTTCGGATTCACGTCGTGGTACGTTTTGCGCGTGCGCACCCAGCGCTGCGCAAGAATATCCCGAACCGAACGGGCGAACGCTTCATAGTGCGCGCGCGCGTTGGTGGCATCAGGGTCCTGGCCGTTGTCGAACAACAGGTGGCGCTCATAAAGCTTGTACAGCGAGTCGGCAAACTGGCTCGTGTCCATTCCGTACTGCGAAGCCAGTCTAGACAAGGCTTCGACGCCAATTCGTTTCGAAACAGCGGGTAGGCTCTCGTCACTCATACGTGTCTCCTGATTCCCAGCGGGCAATTCCATCATGGCCGGCAAAGGTTGGATGCTCCAATCTCTTCCGACAGCGCAAAAAACTGCCTCCGGATTTCTTCGTCTGCCATCTAGATGTTTTCATGCTGGCGTTACAGGCAGGTGACCGCTTCGCGCTTCGGCAAGCGCGAAGCCAGGCTCACACTAGCCTCACGCCTCGGCGCGACTCAGAATTTCGTCCAACTTCTTTAATTGCGCCTCGTTTTCCGGCGTCCACGCGCTTCCCAAACGGTCCAGCGCTCCCTGAATCTCCTCAAACGGCCTGCCCTGCAGTGCGCTGCGAAACGCCTTCCACTCTTCCTTCACTTGCAAAATTTCGTCGCCGCTCGCGTCCGCCAAAAATCCCTTCACGGCCTCGGCCGCCGTGCCGTACTCCTCGCCGAAATCCTGGTGCAGATACGCCGGGAAAAATTCCCTTAGCACTGGATAATCGGCCGGCTCGAACGGTTTCTTCTTTTCCGCGTGTTCGTCCTTCATTCGCGCGCCTCCGGATAGGTGGTCAACACATAAAAACTGTCCGGCCCATCCGCGCGCAACACCATCACCGCGCTCGTACAATTCACGGTTTGCTCTTCGCTCCGCCGCAAACTCCGTCCAATGACCCGCCCCGCATCGTAATGCAGCGCCAGGTTCGCGCGCGGATAACCGCGTCTCATCCACTTCTCGGTTCGGTCCCGGTTGGCCCGTAGCGCTTCCGCCACCGTCACTTCTGCCGTTTCGCGATCCGTCCACGTCGAAGCCGCCGAAATGTTGCGCTCCCTGCGCAGCCGTTCCCGCAATTCCTCATAGGTTCTGCCTACATGTTTCTTGAGCGTATGCCCGCCGCGTTCTTCGTCGCGCGCCAGGTCGTAGCGCTCGGCCACAGCCGCCGGCGCTTCTCTCGACGGTGCTGCCTCGCTGTTCGCCGTGGGAGCGGGGGCAGTTCCTTGTCCGCATCCCGAAAATTGCAGCAACGCGGCCGCACACACCATCAGCGCCAGCCAATGAGGCAATCCTTCAGATCGTAGTCGTCCTTTCACGTTTTCCCATGCCAAACGCTTAAATTCGTTCAATCTCAGCCGCTGCGCAGCCGAGTATACGCAATCCATTTGTCTCGCGCACCCGTCCTTCCGGTTGTGACCCCGCCAAATCGGATGCTATTCTGAAATTCATGCAGGATGCGGAGAAAATCGCTGGCGTCGCTTCTATCGCCTCGGGCCTGGAACACTCTGGCCGCCAATTTGAAGCGCTTCTCGAAGTCAGCGAAGCCATCGCGCAGCAGCGCGACCTGAAAGCCCTGTTTCACGAACTTTCCGAACGCCTTCACGCCGTCCTGCAATTCGATTTTCTCGCGCTCGTTCTACACAATCCCGCCACGAACGCCATGCGTCTGCACATCCTTGAAACTCACGACCAGTCGCGCGAAACGGAATCCTCCGGCGAAACACCCGTCGACGACATTCCCTCCGGCTGGGTCTGGAAAAATCAGCTTCCCTTCGTCACCCTGGATACTTCCAAGGAAACGCGCTACCCAGAGTTCATGCAGCGCCTGCAAGCCGAAGGTGTCCATTCCTTCGCCAGTGTTCCGCTCACCACCGCGCAGCATCGCCTCGGTGCTATCGGTTTCGGCCGCTATGTTCCGCATGGCATGGGCGACGCCGAAGTCGAATTCATGAAGCGCGTTGCCGCGCAAGTCGCTGTCGCCGTTGACAACGCTCTCAACTTTGAAGCCGCTCAGGCTTACCAGAAGCAGCTCGCCCTTCAACGGGACCGCTTGCAGGTCCTGCTCGAAATCAACAATCTTCTCGTCAGCACTCGCGATGTTAAAGCTCTTTTTCGCGGTATCGTTTCTTCTCTCAGGTCCGTTATCCCGCACGATTACACCAGCCTCGCGCTACTCGACCAGACTTCCGGCCTTCTCAAAATCCACGCGCTCGACGTGCCCGTCCAGATCACCGAAACAAAACAGGAGTTCACCACTTCGCTCGAAGGTTCCCCGGCCGGCCAGGCCATCGCTCGCGGCCAAGTCCTCATCGCGCGCGGCGCGGAAATCGATCGCTTCCATCCGGACGTTGTGCACTATCTTCGCGAACAAGGTGTTCAGGTTATCTGTTGCGTCCCGCTGACCACCCACGGCCGTACCTTCGGCACCATCAATTTCGCCAGCCGTAATCTGCAGAATTTTTCCACGCCCGATGTCGAATTGCTTTGCCAGGTCGCCTCGCAAGTCGCCATCGCCATCGAAAATGCCTTTGCGTTCAAGGAAATCGACGCGCTCAAAGACAAGCTCGCCGTCGAAAAACTTTATCTCGAGGAAGAAATCCGCACTGAATTCAGCTTCGACGAAATCATCGGCGAAAGCGCTGCCCTTCGCCGAGCCCTCGCCCAGGTGGAACTCGCCGCTCCCGCCAGCACTACCGTGTTGATCCTCGGCGAAACCGGTACCGGCAAGGAAATCATCGCGCGCGCCATTCATAACCTCAGTCCCCGTCGCGAGCGCACCTTCGTCAAGGTCAACTGCGCCGCCATTCCCGCGGGCTTGCTGGAATCCGAACTGTTCGGTCACGAGCGCGGCGCCTTCACCGGCGCTCTTGCGCAAAAAATTGGCCGCTTTGAATTTGCCGACCGCGGCACTCTCTTTCTCGACGAAGTAGGCGACCTCCCTCTGGAGCTTCAGCCAAAATTGCTGCGCGTGCTTCAGGAACAGGAATTCGAACGACTCGGGGGCAACCGCACCATCCGCGTCGATGTCCGCGTTGTCGCCGCCACCAACTCCGATCTCACCCAGCTTGTCGCCGAAAAAAAATTCCGCAGCGATCTTTTCTATCGCCTCAATGTTTTTCCCATCCAGATCCCGCCCCTTCGCGAGCGTCCCGAAGACGTTCCTCTACTCGTTCGCTATTTCGTCCAGAAGTTCAGCCGCCGCCTGAACAAAACCGTCGAATACGTTCCCGCTCCCGTCATGGACGCCATGGTCAACTATGCCTGGCCGGGCAACGTCCGCGAACTGGAAAACCTGATCGAACGCGCCGTCCTGCTCTCCCCAGGAAAAGAGCTTCGCGTTCCCCTGGCAGAATTTAAGGAAAATTCCGCGCCGTCCAGTTTCGCTGCTGGTCCCAGCGATCTTCCCCGTCCAATCGAGGCGGTCAATTCGTCACCATCGTCGCCAGGCACGCTCGACGACGCCCAGCGCCAGCACATCGTCCAGGTTCTCAAGCAGACTCAATGGCGCATCTCCGGCCCCCGCGGTGCCGCCGCCATTCTGGGCATCAAGCGCACCACCCTCCAGGCCCGCATGCGCAAACTCGGCATCAAGCGCCCCATCTAATCTGGATTTCTCGACGCCTTCGTACGCCCTTCAGCCTAAGCAGAGAACTTTTGCCATTGTCCGCTCGAAAAGGATCAGGAACCAACCCCCCAATTTATCTCAGGCTGTAGAACAACGACCCAAAAACACCAAGCCCATCGAAACGCGATTCGCTGAAGCCGGACCGGCCTAATTAGGGATTTAGACAGCAGAAGAAATGAATCGCCACCCAAACAAAAACAACGCAGAAAACTGTGGAACTCCTTAGTCGGACCACACTTACCTTAAATCCGCTCTAAACCAAAATCCCCATTTCCCGAAGCATTTCCCGATCCGCCGCAGACAATCGCTCTTCGAGCCCGCCATCCTTCGCATATCGCGTATTGCTGATCCGCAGGCAGGCCATGTCCTGGCCATCGCCCCGGTCCTCGCTCGCGATTTTCGCTGGGTTTACGCCGCCCGCTCGTTTCTGGTTCTGCTCTTCATTCATTCCACGTCTCTCATCCTCGACCCCAAACCGCCGACATCCTTCAGGCTTGCCAAACGAGTTTCAAGGACACTCATCCGCCGCGCCGTGATAGAGCTCACACCGCATTCCCTCGATCCAGCCACCCTTGGCGTCGTGAGGTCTTTCCACAAGCTTTGCCCAAACATTCGCCGACGGAAAGCAATATTTGCCAGCCACGTAGCTATTGAATTACCGCTTGAGAAATCGGGCTTCTTGGCTGGCTCGGAACCTAAAGCCTCATCGACTTCACCTCTACATGGGCGTAGGGTGTTATCAGGGCCGCCAACCAGTCCTTCACAGGAGTCGCAATGCCAGATGAAAAACAGGCCAGGTTTGAAGCACGGGCACGCATCGACATTAAGAACCTCTATGACCGAGGCCAAATTTCTTCCAAAGACTCCGCGGCCGCTTTTCGCCACGTGAAATTTGTTTGGCTCGGTCACCTCACCGACGCGCAAATCGACGAATTTGTCCGCTTTGAAATCAGCAAGCTGGAACTGCCCGCAACCGCTTCTCCCGGGTAGCCTTTTTCGGGAGCTCCCCGGGGCAATCCAGCCGCCCAGTCGCGCAAATCCGGCTCCGTTCCTCTCCGGCTACTCTACTCGCCTGGCGACTTGGCACGCTCTCCTCTTTATGTTCTCCTGATAGAGTAGCCATGATTCGCCATACGCCACTGCTGAAGTTGGTCCGCCGGGCCTTGTCCGTTGTTTTGCTCGCTGCCCTTGCGGTCGCACTGCTTCCCGTGGCTTGCGATGCGCAACTCCCCGTCATCCGTTTCGTTAAAGATCCCGACCCCGCTCCTGATTTCCAAGTGAAAGATCTCGACGGCAAAGATCTCAGCCTACAAGTTTTCAAGGGGAAGGTCATCCTTCTGAATTTCTGGGCCACCTGGTGCGGACCTTGCCGCGCGGAAATTCCTGGCCTCATCGAGCTGCAGAGTAAATATAAGGACCAACTTCAGGTCATTGGCATGGCCGTCGACGAAGACGACGACACCGAACTCCGCAATGTCGTCAAAAGCGAATCCATCAATTATCCCGTCGCTCTCACCACGGATCCGGTTCGTATGGCTTATGGCGGCATCAGCGCGCTGCCCACGGTGTTCGTCATCAATGCTGACGGCCACGTCGTTCAAAAACACATTGGTTTATATAATCCCGCGCTCTACGAGACCGAAGTCCGCGCTCTCCTCAATCTCCCGATTTCCGCCAGAATCGAAACGTTCAATGACACCGGTGAAATTTTCCTTAAACACGCCGACCGTGCCACCATGCTGCCCGGCGTCAACACAGAAGGACTCACGAACGACCAGCGCGCCGCCGCTCTCCACAAATTCAACGCCGAAGCCTGTACCTGCGGATGTCAATTCACGTTAGCGCAGTGCCGCATCTACGATCCCGCCTGCAAAGTCAGCATGGATCGCACCGCCGCCATCGTGAAGGAAGTTTCCACCGCCAACAGCAACGCCGCAACAACGAAGCCTCGAACGCCGGCCGAACCGCCCTCTCCAGCCACGTCATCGACTCCACCCTCACGCGAACCCGCGCCTACACCGCAAGCTCCGGCAACTGCGCCTCAGCCCTGATCCACCAGAATCCGTTTGGATCCAATTCTGCAGGGGGTCGGACCGTCAGCTCCACTGCACGCCAGCAAGATTGGGTCCTGAGGAATCCGCTCTTCCTCTCGCACTCGAAGCAACTCCCGCCCGACAATGCCTTGGGTTCGCGCTTCAGTTATATTGCTGTGTAATCTCCGAGCGCGACGCTTCCAGGCTATTTCTGCAGCAGGTCCATCACCACGGTAGTCATCGCCTTTACGCCCGTGCGGATCGCGGTTTCCGGTAACGGCGCAAATTCACTGGAGTGCAAACTCGGCAGCCGCGTTCCCTTTTCCTCTGCATCCTTTATCTTTGCCGGGTCCACGGCACCCAGCCAGAACATGCAGATTGGCGGCTTCGGATCGCTTAAGCCAAACCAACTGAAATCCTCGCTCGCCATCACCGGTTTTCCGGCCACCACATTCTTTTCCCCCACGGCTTTTCCCAACGAAGCGGCCACTCGTCGCGTCAACGCCGCGTCATTGATCGTTGCCGGAACCGAAACCTTGGACACCGTAATGATCGGCGCGCGGTCCGCAGGCACTCCGGCCGCCGCCGCGATTCCGTTCGTAGCGCGCGTGATCGCCGCCAGCGTTTTCTCCCGCTGTTCCGGCGTCATCGTGCGCACCGTCAGTTGCAAATGCGCTTCATCCGGAATGATGTTATGTTTTGTGCCTGCATGAAACGATCCCACCGTGATTACGGTCGGCTGCAGAGGATCCTGTTCCCGGCTCACGATCGTCTGCAGAAACACAACCAGTTCCGACGCAATCACAATCGGATCCTTGGTGGCATTTGGCGCCGCGCCGTGCCCACCGTATCCGCGAACCGTGATGTCCACCGAATCGGCGCCCGCAAGGATCGACCCTTCGTGCCACGCCACCACCCCCGCCGGCAGCGTTGCAAAGTCGTGCAGCGCCAGCACGTAATCTGGCTTGGGGAATTTCTCGAACAATCCCGCGCGCAGCATTGCCGCCGCTCCTGACGCTATTTCTTCCGCCGGCTGAGCAATCATCACCACCGTTCCGCTCCAATAGCTTTTTTCTTCCGCCAGCAGTTTGGCCGTACCCAGAAACACAGTCATGTGCAGGTCGTGACCGCAAGCGTGCATCACGCCCACTTCGTCGTTCGCTCGTTTCACCGTAACTCTGCTGGCGTAAGGCAGCCCCGTGTTTTCTCGCACCGGTAGCGCGTCCAGCTCCGTCCTCACATACACCGTGGGCCCCGGCCCGTTCTTCAGCACTGCCACCACGCCATACGACACCAGATCCGGTTCCTCGTATTTTCCAAAATGATCCGTCACGTCGTAGCCCAGCTTCCGCAGCGTCCCGGCAATCAACTCCGACGTCGCTTTTTCCTGCGTCGACAGTTCCGGGTTTGCGTGAAAGTGCTGGTATGTCGCCACCCAGTCTCCAATATTGTTGGCGATCTTCTGGTCCAGGTCGCTTTGCGCTGCAACCGGCACGGCGGCCGCAATCACCGCAATCAGCGCTACTACCCCGCTCGTCCACATTATTCTCATTTAGTTTTCCCTTGAAGAAACCTGCATCTTAGCAGAACCCCTTTCCCCTTGCCGTTTCACACGTTCGCGGACTACACTCCGGCTCGTCACATTCACCACAAGGGGGAGTCCCATGAATCGTCGCGTCCTTTTTCTAGCCGCCGCTCTCGCAGTTGCTGGATTCTTCACCGTTCACAATGCCTTCTCGCAATCCGACGCGCAGTCCAAACGCCGCGTCATCAATCTGCCCACCCGCTCGCCGCAAGCCGCCTTCAGCAACGCCATCCTCGTTGGAGATACCTTGTATATTTCCGGAAATATCGGGTTTGACCCAAAAACCGGCAAACCACCTGAAAAAATTGAGGACGAAATCAGCAATCTTCTCGGTTCTTACAAAACCCTCCTCTCGCAAGCCGGCTTCACCATGGACGACCTCGTCTACGTCCAGATTTCTTGCACCGATCTCTCCAACTACGACAAATTCAACGCCATCTACAAAAGCTATTTCACCAAGGATCTGCCCACTCGCGAATTCATCGGCGCAGCTTCCATCCTCGGCGGCGGCCATTTCGAAATGCAAGCCATTGCCGTCCGCCACTAAATCAAACGGCAACTAGGAAACTGTCATCCTGAAGGCTATCGGGCCAAGATAGCCAAAGGATCTCAACCGATCGGCACCCTCGAAAACTCTGCTTGAACGTGCTCGGCCAATCGGGCAAGACGGGAAACTTTTCCCGCTAAGCCTGCGTAGGACGTGTATATCCAGCCAAACTCCACGTAAACACTCCGCAGTCATTGTTCATATATGGGCACGTAAAATTGCGCAAATGGTGTCATATGCCTATATATGGGCGTATGCCACTGTCTGATAGAGCGTGTTTCATTGTGATAACTAATTGTAAATAATGGTGTTAGTTGAAAATATGAACACCCGTTTATCGGCCCGTCCCGTGCTCCCATTTAGTCTGCTCCAAGAAGGTATCCATGCTTAGAATTACCACCGAAACCAAGCGTACTAAGACCATTCTGACCATCGAGGGCCGCATCGCAGGCCCCTCCGTCGGCACGGTCGAGCAGTGCTGGCGCGAACTCTACGCCGCCACCCCTAAACAGAAATTCCTGGTCAATCTTTGTGGCGTCAGCTTCATCGATAATGCGGGAAAAGTTCTGCTGCGGGAGATGCATCGCCTTGGCGCCGAGTTCCAGGCGGAAGGTTGCCTCAACCAGGCCATCGTCGACGAAATCGCCGCCTCACAAGAATCCACGACCTCCGAGAAGTCCGCAAAAAAACCCAAGGGCGCTCCGATCATTTTCTATGTCGCTTTTCTCAGTCTCTCGCTTGCAGCGCCCGGCTTTTTGGGTGCGCAGGCTAAAACTGAGGCTGCCCCGGTCGACGCGCCGGTACAACGTCTGACTCTAGAGCAAGCCGTCGCGCTGGCTATCAAGCAGAATCCCACCGAGCAAATTGGTCTCATCAACGCCGCCGAAAGCGTTCAGGACAAAAACATCACACGCGCGCAATTGCTGCCGCAAGCCGACTTGAAGTCTTCCGGTTCCCTGAACCGCGTCAACCTGCGGGCTGAATTCGGTGGCGAGCCTCTCGTCCCCGGCTTTGCATTACCCGGCCACATCGGTCCGTACCAGGTCTTCCAGGCGGGTCCCACCTTTGGCACAACCGTCATCGACCTTTCTCTTTGGAAGCGCTATCAAGCTTCGCGTGAAAACGTGACCGCCAGCAAGGAGGACAGCCTCTCCACTCGCGAGCAGGTCATCCTGCTCGTTGTTTCGCAATACATTGGCACGCTTCGCGCCGTTGCCAATGTGGAAGCCTCGCACTCTCGCGTCGACCTCGCTCAGGCGCTCTACGACCAGGCCGCCGATCTTCAGAAAGAAGGCGTGGGCACCGGAATTGACACGCTTCGTGCCAACGTCGAACTGCAAAACGAGAAGCAGGTTCTGATCCAGGCGGAAAACGATCGCGATGCCTCCCTCTTCGGTTTGAACAAAATTCTCAATCTCGATCCGCACCAGAAGCTCGAGCTTGCCGATTCACTCAGCTTCTTTGACACCCCGCAGCCCGACGTCAATTCGAGCATCGACGAAGCCCTCGCTGGCCGCGAAGAATGGAAAGCCATCGAGTCCCGCGAAAAAGTAACAAAACTGCAGAAACAGGCCACCCAATACGAGCGCCTGCCCAGCGTGCGTATCGACGGCAACTGGGCCTATCTCGGTACCCGGCCTGATAACGGCATTCCCACGTATCAATATACCGCTTCGTTCGACGTGCCCATCTTCACCGGCGGCCGCATCAAGGCCGAAATCACCAAGTCCGATCTCGAACTGCAAAAGCTCGAACAACAAAAAGATGATCTGCGCAACCAGATCGCTCTCGACGTCAAAACCTCGCTTCTGAACTTGCAATCCGCCCGCAACGAAGTTCAGGTTGCCAATCTCGGCGTGCAACTTGCCCGCCAAGAAGTTGACCAGGCACGCGACCGCTTCAGGGCCGGCGTCGCCAACAACATTGAAGTTATTTCCGCTCAGGACTCCCTCTCCCGGGCGAACGACAACCAGATTGCCGCGCTGTATCGCTTTAACCAGGCGCGCGCGGATTATGCACGTGCCATCGGACAGATGGAAAAGACGTACTCGAAGTGAAGTGAGGACACGATGAGTGTGGAGATCGATGTTGGTTTGGAAAATGCGGCGAATGTGAAAGTGTCGCCCGTCGAGCCAGCCCCCCAGCCGGAAAAGCCGGCGGCCAAGCCTTTGGCCAGCCCGAAGGTGCGCCGTAGCCTGATGTTCGGCGCCGCTGCGCTCTTCCTTGTTGCCTTGGGCCTGTTCCTCTATTTTCACGACCGCGAATCCACCGATGACGCTCAGGTCGACGGGCATATCACACCGATCGCCTCCAAAATTTATGGTCGCGTCGAAGAAGTTCTCGTCCTAGACAACCAGTCCGTAAAGGCTGGTCAAGTTCTTGTGAAGATTGATGCGAGAGACTACCAGGCCGCTGTCGACCAGGCAAAAGCCTCGTTGGCTCTCGCCGAAGACGAAGCGCGCTCCGCTGGAGTCGACGTTCCTCGCACCAGCGAAACAACTCTCAGCGGTACGTCCAACGCCGATGCGCAACTGGCCGGTGCACAAGCTGACTTTCTCCGCGCGCAAGCAATGTACGAGCAGGCTCGCACTGCCGATCTCGCGGTTGCGGAAGCCAACGTTGCTCACAGCCGCGCCAACGCCGATCTCGCGAAAGCCGACCTCGGCCGTTACGGCCCGCTCCTGGAAAAAGGCGAAATTTCCAAGCAGCAATATGACGCCGCCAAAGCCAACGCCGACGCCACCGCCAGCGCCCTGACCGCCGACGAACAGCGCCTCGATCAAGCCAAGCGCAACGTCGGAATCACCGATGCTCAACTCGATGCCGCTCGTGCGCGTGTGGATGGCGCCAAAGCCGGCGTCAATTCTGCGCACGCAAACGAGAGAAGCGTTCAGATGCGTTCCGCCGATGCCCAGGCCAAACTCGCCAGCGTCGATCGTGCCCGCGCCGCCCTCGAAGCCGCCCTGCTCAATCTC
The DNA here is from genome assembly GCA_963795535.1 of Candidatus Acidiferrales bacterium. GTDB lineage: Bacteria > Acidobacteriota > Terriglobia > Acidiferrales > UBA7541 > Acidiferrum. Next base: position 2,061,882 of record CAWCIG010000012.1, on the reverse strand, counting down.
GGCTACTGCGACATCGTCGCTCCCGTTGATGGCGTCGCCACTCACAAGTCCGTCGAACCCGGCCAGATTGTTCAAGCTGGCCAGGGCTTGCTCGTTGTCGTGCCGCTCCAAAACGTCTGGGTCACCGCCAACTTCAAGGAAACCCAGCTCCGAAAAATGAAGCCCGGCCAGAGGGCCTACATCGAGTCCGATACCTACGGCAAAACCTTCACCGGCCATGTTGATTCTATCGCCGGCGCCACCGGCGCGGTGCTCAGCTTGCTCCCGCCGGAAAATGCCACCGGCAATTACGTCAAGGTCGTTCAGCGCATTCCCGTGAAGATTGTTCTCGACCCCATTTCCCCGGACGTTGCCATTCTTCGCCCGGGCATGAATGTGGAAGCAACGGTAGTCACGAATTAAACGGAGCCGATTCGCCAGAATGTTGGACAGACTCAAATCGAAGCTGCGCATGCCGGATGGCTCGATCAACCCTTGGGTGATCGCCATCGTCGTCACGCTCGCCACGTTTATGGAAGTGCTCGACACTTCCATCGCCAACGTCGCGCTTCCTCACATCGCGGGAAATCTTTCCGCCAGCGCCGATGAGTCCACTTGGGTTCTGACTTCGTATCTCGTTTCCAATGCAATCATCTTGCCGCTCTCTGGCTGGCTTTCCTCGGTGATTGGCCGCAAGCGCTTCTACATGATTTGCGTCGCCATTTTCACCATCAGCTCTTTCCTCTGCGGATTCGCCGCCAGCCTCGGCATGCTGGTGGTTTTCCGCATCCTCCAAGGTGTCGGTGGTGGCGGCTTGCAACCCAGCGAGCAAGCCATCCTCAACGACACATTTCCCATTTCGAAGCGCGGCATGGCTTTCGCCGTGTACGGAATCGCCGTCGTCGTCGCGCCCACCATCGGTCCCTGGCTCGGCGGTTTCATTACAGACAATTATTCCTGGCGCTGGATCTTCTACATCAACGTTCCAGTTGGCCTGATTTCCCTGACGCTCACCTACTTCCTCGTCTCCGATCCGCCATACATGAAACGCGTCAACCTGAAGGAAGGCTTTCGCGTCGACTACATTGGCCTTGGCCTCATCAGCCTCGGCCTCGGCAGCATGCAAATCATCCTGGACAAGGGCCAGCGCGAAGACTGGTTCTCCTCGAATTTTATTTGCTTCTTCGCTGTCCTCATGCTCATCGGCGTGATCGCCGGCGTGATCTGGGAATTGCGCGTCAAGGATCCCATCGTCGATTTCCGCATGCTCAAAAATCGCAACTTCGCGATTGCCACCACCGCCATGTTTTTCCTTGGCTTCGTTTTGTATTCCAGCACCGTCCTGATCCCGCAGCTCCTTCAGGAACTGCTCGGTTATCCCGCGGAACTCGCCGGCCTGGCCCTCTCTCCCGGCGGCGCCGTCATCATGCTCATGATGCCGGTCGTCGGCATGTTGGTCTCGAGGGTCGCTCCGCGCTATCTCATCACTTTTGGCTGCATCGTTTCTGCCATCGCGCTTTTTGTCATGGCGGGCTGGAACCTGCAGCTCGATTATCGCCACGCCGTCTACGGTCGCATGCTGCAAAGCTTTGGTTTGGCCTTTTTATTTATTCCCATTAACGTTTCCGCGTTTGCCTACGTGCCCAGGGAACAAACCAACATGGGCACCGGCATCATCAATCTCGCGCGGAACATCGGCGCCAGCGTCGGCATAGCTTCCGTCACCACGCTGCTCGAACGCCGCACGCAAATGCACATGTCCCAGCTCGGGGAGCATGTGAATCCCTACAACGACGCCTACCGCAACATGATGGCTGCTCTCACGGCAAGCTTTCAGGCTTCGGGCGCCTCGGCCGCCAATGCCGCCGCTCGTGCTCAAGGATTGATCTACGGCATGATCCAGCGCCAGGCCACCATGCTGTCGTTCCTGGACGATTTCAAGCTGCTCGGCATCGTTTTCGTCTGCATCATCCCGCTTTTCTTCATGTTGAAGCGGCCCAAGATGGGTGGAGGAAACGTTCCGGTGCATTGATGTAGCAAAGGTTTCGGGGAACATTTTGTAACTTCTTTCGTCTTAAAGACTCTTATGGGGTCTATTGGGGGAGCAAATGGCAACGCAACTGGCTACGCAAGTCATAAATACCACGCAGGTTAGCGAAGACAAGCTGATCCGCGCCGGGCAACGGGGGGATGCTCAGGCGATTGAAACTCTATTTGGCCGCTATCATCGTCCGCTGTTCCAGACCGCGCTTCGCGTCCTGGGCAATGCCGAGGATGCCGAAGACGCGCTGCAGGATGGTCTGCTTTCGGCTTATCGCAACCTGAAGCGTTTCGAAGGCCGCTCGCAATTCTCCACCTGGCTGACGCGCATCGTCATCAACGCTGCTCTCATGAAGCGCCGCAGCGCAAAGGCCCGCCCGGCCGTCTCTCTCGATGAGACTCATCACGAAGACGAACTGCCCGCCGCCGAGCGTTTTGCCGATGACAGCCCGAATCCGGAGCAGCTCTATGCTGGCACGGAGATTCGCGAGATGATCAACGAAAATCTCGACGAACTTTCTCCGCTCCTGCGTTCTGCGTTTCTACTCCGTGAAGTTCAGGGCTATTCCACCGGTGAAGCCGCCAAAAAACTCGGCGTTACCGAGAACACGCTAAAGGCTCGTCTCTGGCGCGCTCGTCATCAGCTCGCCGACCGCCTCGGCCGCCGTCTCCGTCGCATCAAGGACGACATGTCCACCAACATCGGCGGCGGCGACGAAGCCTGCAGTTACTGCTAACCCTCTTGTGTTCGAATAGGTCGCTTACGCAGAGCCTTGGTGGTCGGAAATCTGTCCCCCGGAGCCGCCAAGGCTCTTTGTGTCTCTCCGCAGAGTTTCTCGGGCGTCCGCTGCTACTCGTCCTGTCACCGGAGGACCCCTCCTCGTGAAGCTCGGTGCTTTCTGTCTCGGGGCGCTCGCGTATCTTCCCGGGCGGGCTGCTTCAAAACTCACAGCCTCCGCAACCTCGCCAATCGAGGATGGTACATGCACGACGGCAGTTTCCCCTCCTTCAAAGATGCGCTCGCCCACTACATCGGCGGCGGAAACTGGAATCCTTATCGCGACAAGGAAATCCACTCGCGCGACCGCCTGAGCTTCGACGAACGCGACGATCTCTTCCAGTTCCTCGACGCGCTCAACGGCAAGCTCCCAGACAACATAGATCCGCTGCCCGACCTCATTCCACCCAAAACCACTACCGCCAGAAAATCATCTGTAGTGCGGCAGCTTGCCAAGGATTGCTGCAGATCAGCTGCAAATGATATTGCGTTTGGCGTTCGGTGCGGGAAAATCTGTTATCCGAGCGAAGTCCGCGAAGCGAGGGGACCTGCTTCTTCTTCGCCAATCCTCCATTCAAAACCGTAATCTCCAAGCAGGTTTCTCAATCCCTACCGCCGCGCCGCCGCGTACCACCCCAACACCCGCAACTCGCTCGTTGCCCCGCGCACTTCCTCGAGCGCCTCCTCCAACCGCTCGTGTCCCGCCGCTTCCACGTCCACATAAAACTGATACTCAAACGGCTTCCCATGAATCGGCCGGCTCTCGATCTTCAGCAAATTCACGCCATGTTTCGAAAAAGGTTGCAGCGACGCCAGCAGCGCCCCCGGCTTGTGCGCCAGCCGCATCGCCAGCGACATTTTCTTCGCATCCTTCGCGCGATAAAGGCGCGCTTCCTCCGGTCGTAGCAGCAACACAAACCGCGTGAAATTCTCCGCATTGTCCTGGATGCTTTCGCGCAGAATAATCGCTCCGTAGCGCTCCGCCGCCGGCCTTCCCGCGATCGCTGCGCAACTCTTGTCTCCGCGCCCCATCATTTCTCGCACGCTCCCGGCCGTGTCTTCCGCCGGAACGCGTTTCAGCCCGGGATTGCTTTCGAAAAACCGCTCGCACTGTGCCAGCGCCACCGGGTGCGAAGCCACGGCACGCAGATCCGCAAACGTTGCTCCCGGACAAGCCATCAAGTGATGCTCGATCGGCAGAATGGTCTCCCCGCACATCTCGAGCGGGCTATCCAGCAGCAGGTCGTACACGCGCACCACCGATCCCGCCAGCGTATTTTCCACCGGCACCAGCAGTGCGTCCGCCGCATCTTCCGCAATCGCCCGAAACGTAGCGTCAAACGTCGTCCGCGGGATCGTCCGAATCCCGCCTCCCAGCAATTGCACCGCGGCCGCTTCGCTGAACGCTCCAGGCTCCCCCTGAAACGCCACGCGCATCGTTAGGAAATTCAGTTCCCCCATCCGCCCTATCCCGCTCCCCTCTTGTTCTCCACCTGCAACCCATCCGCGTTATAATTTCTATCCCAGCTTTCTGGAGGTAACGGCATCATGCCACAGAAACGTCCGCAACAGGGCGACTACGCCCTCTACTACGAAAACTACGTTGCCCTCGTCCCCAGTGGTGATTTCTTGGAAATTCTCCTGAACCAGCAGCGCGATCTCGTCGGCCTACTCTCTCCGCTCAGCGAAGAACAAGCCGATTTCCGCTACGTTCCTGGAAAATGGTCCGTCAAGGAAGTTCTTGGCCACATCACTGATACAGAACGCATCTTCGCTTACAGACTGCTGCGTATCGCCCGCGGCGACCAGACTCCCCTCGCCAGCTTTGAACAGGATGGCTACATCCGGAACGGAAACTTCTCCTCCCGCAAACTCGCAGACCTACTCTACGAATTCTCCACCGTGCGCGAAGCCACCATTTCCCTCGTTCGTTCGCTCGATGACGCCGCGTGGCTCCGTCGCGGTACCGCCAGCCAGAAAGAAGTCAGCGTTCTTGCTCTCGCATTCGTCATCGCAGGACACGAGCGCCATCACCGCGTCCTGCTCGAAGAGCGCTACCTTCCCGCGCTTGCCGCTTCCTGAGGCCGTCACAAATCACATAGGCTCGGGCAGGTTGTTTTCTTCACGCAACAGCTGTTTCGCCGCGATCCGCTTTTGCACCGTCTCTTCATAAACGTCGAAACCATAAAAATAGAATAAGAGCAGAATAGTCCTCTACAGTAAGATCTGTGGAGTTCCGGTGCCTTTCCCGGAACCAACGCTCCTCGCTCTTCCCGCCGTTCCCGCATTGCCGCCCCACATAGCCCGCTGCTACAATTCTTCTTTGCTTGGGTTCTGCCTTGTTCCACTCTGGTTCTACCCGTACACTACCGTTTGGCATCTAATTGTTTTGCCTCTCGGGTAGGACCGCGGAAGGACTCCAGATTCTAGGAAGCCGGGGGCGCTCAAACCCGGCGTAAAGGCCCACAACAAAAGGGCTTTAGCCGCTGAAAGAGATGGCAGGAGCTTTCACACTCTAGCCATTGTCGCGATCCGGCTTGCTTTCTCTGCGAAGGGAGATTTGGCGTGGCGAAATATGACGTTGCAATCATTGGCAGTGGACCCGGTGGCTATGTTTCCGCCATCCGCGCCGGTGAACTCGGTCTCAAAACTGTGGTTGTCGAAAAGGATCCCTTCCTCGGTGGCACCTGTCTTCACGTGGGCTGCATTCCGACCAAGGTTCTTCTCCATCACGCTGACGTCTACGACCACTTCAAGAATGGCGCCGAGCTTGGCTTCGAAGTTTCCGGCTTGAAAATTAATTGGCCCAACATCCTGGCGCGCAAAAATAAAATCGTCACTAAACACGCCAAGGGCATCGAATTTCTGTTCAAGAAGAACAAGGTAGAGTGGGTCCAGGGCTGGGGCCGTTACGAAGCCCCCGGGAAAATCTCGGTCGAAAAGGATGGCAAGAAATCCACCATCGAGGCCAGCAACGTTCTTCTCGTCAGCGGCTCGGAAGCAAAATCGCTTCCCGGCATCGAACCCGATCACACGCAGATTCTCACCAATCGCTCGATTCTCGAATTGCCGGACATTCCAAAAACCCTGATCGTCGTCGGAGCCGGCGCTGTCGGCGTTGAGTTCGCTTCCATCTACAATTCTTTCGGCACTCAGGTAACCATCCTTGAAGCTCTTCCTCGCATAACCCCCGTCGAAGACGAGGAAATTTCCGCCGAACTCGATAAATCTTTTAAGAAAAAGGGCATCAACATCTTCACCAGCTGCAGCGTCGATGGCGTCAAGAAAGACGCGAAGGGCGTAACCGTTTCCTTCAAGGATAAAGACGGCAAAGCACAAACACTGCAAGCCGAAAAGTTGCTGCTAGCGGTTGGCCGCAAACCCCTCACCGAAAATTGCGGCTTCGAAAAATCCAAAGCCCAGCTCGATCGCGGCTTCGTTCACGTCGATGAACATTTTCAGACCGCCGAGCCCGGCCTGTTCGCCGTGGGTGACATCGTCGCCGGCATGCCGCAACTCGCTCATGCCGCCATGATGGAAGGAATCATCGCCGTCACTCACATTAAGGGTCTTCCCACGCAAAAGCTCCTGAAGACCCGCATTCCCAACGCCACTTATTGCGAACCTCAGATCGGCTCCATCGGCCTCACCGAAAAACAGGCCAAAGACGCCGGCTATGCTGTCAAAACTGGCAAATTCCCGTTCGTTGGCAACAGCAAAGCCACCATCCTCGGCAATCACGGCGGCTTCGTGAAAGTTGTGTCCGATGAAAAATATGGTGAGGTACTCGGCATCCACATTATCGGCCCGCTGGCCACGGAAATCCTTGCGGAAGCCGCCGCTGTACTCAATCTCGAAGGCACCATCGACGACATGATGCGCATGGTTCACGCCCATCCCACGGTCTGGGAAGCCATGGGCGACGCCTTCGCCTCCGTCCGCGGCCTCCAGATCAACGTCTAGCTCGTCGGCCGCAGCACGGTTATTTTGGAGGTCGTGGCGCGTCCAAACCGGTGTCATCCTGAGGAGCGCCTTTTGCGACAAAGGATCGCACCCGCAAATGCCGGCAAACTTTAGGAAGCGAGCACTCCAACTCCATCGCGCGTGACGCAATGTCCAACCTCCTTATCACCGACCTCGACTACCTCATCTCCTACACCGATGCCTACGCCCTCCAGCAGCGCCTGGTCGTCGCACGTAAAGCTAACGCCATCGAAGACGTCCTGCTGCTCTGCGAACATCCGCACGTGATCACACTCGGCCGCAATGCCAATCGCACCAACTTGCTCGCCTCCGAACACGTCCTCCGCCAGAAGAACGTCGAACTCCACTCCACCAATCGCGGTGGCGATATCACCTACCACGGACCCGGCCAGATCGTCGGCTATCCCATCCTCAATCTCGACAAAATCAAGCGCGATGTCGGCTGGTACGTTCGCACCCTCGAAGAAGCCATGATCCGCGCCTCCGCCGATTTCAACGTCACTGCCTACCGTGTTCCCGGTAAGACCGGCATCTGGGTCCGGCCCGGCACCAGCGATCGTCGGGAGGGCACGGCTTCAGCTGTGCCGATGCGCCTGGAAGTTCAGGCTGCTTCAACCCCTGAGGTCAGCCCTGTCACCGAAGAAAAACTCGCCGCGATCGGCGTTCATATCAGCCGCTGGGTCACTTCCCACGGCTTCGCCTACAATGTCTCGACCGATCTCCGCTATTTCGACCTCATCGTCCCCTGCGGCATCGCCGACCGCAAAGCCACCTCACTCGAAAAACTCCTCCAGCGCTCCATGTCCCCCGCCGAAGTGAAGCCTCGTCTGGCGCATCACCTGGCCAATCTCCTCGATCGCGATCCGCGTCCCACCCCTCGCGAAGAAATCGAATCCCATCTAAACGCATCCATGAGCGCCCCCGCCAAATAACTTCTCTCCTCCCAAAGACGCGCTGTCATCCTGAGGAGTGCTTTTTGCGACGAAATATCTCAACGTCCACATCAAGCACGAATCACCTTCGAGCAATGACTCGCGTCATCCCAATTCTTCCCTATTGCCATTCCCCTCTGTGATAACGCAATCTTTACCTTCTGATGCCAAAAACCGGCCAAATCCGCAAACAGTAGTCCGTTCCTAGTACGATTGGAAACGTTGTAGTTGCAAGGTTTGTTAACACATTTTGCACAACAGCAGCCAAAATGTGGGACACGATTTGGGACACAGGTGGTGGTAGGATGCCACCATGCAAAAGGGCGTCATCACGAAGCACGGGCGGCACTGGTGGCTACGTTATTGGGAATACCAGATTAGGAACGGTGTCCGTGTCCGCGTGCGCGCCAGTAAGAAACTCGCGCCCATCGGGGCCGCCTACCCTGATAAGAGGTCTGTCGAGCCGCTAGCTTGGAAACATCTGGAGCCGCTGAACACCCGCCTTCAAACCCCCGAAGCCGCCACCCCGATCACGGAATTCATCGAAACCGTCTACCTGCCAATGGTCAAGCAGTTCCTTCGACCATCCACGTATAAAAATTATAAAAACGACGAGTACGAAATACACTTCAAACACAGGCTGGGAAACCTGCGTTTGCGGGATTTCCGCACGGCGCACGGCCAGCGGTTGCTGTCCGCTATCGCCAAGGACAACCCCCAACTCGGCCACAAGACCTTGCTGCGCTTAAAGAGCTTCCTAAGTGGTGTGTTCAAACACGCGCGCACTGAGGGTTATTTGGATGAGCAACAAAACCCCATGCGCGACGTGACGCTTCCCCGAAGTGTTCGTCGAGTGAAATTTAAAGGCGAGACGTACTCAGCGAAAGACATTACCGTCTTGTTGGCGAACGTCTACTCATCCGATTATCAAGGACGGGTGGCTTTCGCTGCCGTTGCCACGGCGGCATTCACGGGTCTTAGGCGGGCGGAACTCAGGGGCTTGCAGTGGCGGGATTATTCGGGCGACAAACTGTCGGTCGAGCGAACCGTGTGGCGCACACAACAAGGCCTGCCGAAGACGGAGTCTTCCGAGAACACTGTCCCCGTGCTTCCGATCCTCAAGGCCATCATCGATTCGTATCGCATGCACTTAGAAGGACTGCCCGAGGAAGGGCACCTCGGATGGGATTTGAAACCAACCGACTGGCTGTTCGCTGGCGAACGCAAGCGTGCATCAATAGATTTGGAGAACTTGATGTTTGATGTGATTAAACCAAACCTGACTCGCTGTTCGGTTTGCCATCTCCCGAAACATCTCCACGCCGATCAAGATTCGAACCACAAGTTTGTGTTGGACGAAACGATCCCCAAATGGAAGGGCTGGCATACTTTTCGAAGATCGCTTGCCTCGAACCTCTACACGTTGGGGGTGAAGCCCAAAGTCATTCAAGCGATCCTGAGACACAGCGACTTGGCTGTTACGCTTCAGTACTATGTCGAGATTCCTGAGGAAGAGACGAAAGAGGCGTTGGACAAGCTTATGGGATTGATGGGCTAAACGTTCCGTTGCGTGAATCGTTCCGTTTAGCGATGGTTGTAGGTTCGCCGCAGCCACACGCGCACAGCATATTAGTTCCTCCTCAGTTGCGCCGTTGGTATTTCCCACGGCTTTTTCCAAAATTTTCGTGACAGGTGAAAGTTCCCGCAACGCGTACAGAACCGCACTTCGTCCTCGCCATACACATCGAAGTTCTCGGGCCGTTGCTGGAAAGCCTGGGCCTCCTCCGCTGTCGCGAAGTGCGCGCGGTAGCTTCCGTCTTCACGTTTACACGGCGATGTCATGCGCGCCCCCGCAGGTCAGGGCAGTCAGGACAGAGCGCACTCTCTCGACCACATCCATGAAGATGTTGTTGCATCGAAATAACCCCACACTCTCTGCACCCTCCGATGTCCCACGCTATGTTTGCCGCGAGGTACTGCTGCCGCTTTAACGCTGCGCGGCTTTCGTCTGTGTTGCGGTGAAGCCACTGGTGAAATCGATGGTACCGATAATCCATAATTTCTGACTTCCCGTTAACGATGATGCGATCCGCAGAGTAGTAGCCCGCCTCTTCATTCCAGTGATACGTTACGAGTCCGCAGCAGGCCTGCGGCGGGTGCAGTTCCTTTGGCAACGCTCTCGACAACGCCTCAGCAGCGCGCAGCAGTCGAGGGACTGCCACGAGGGCCGCTGCGCCAGCCGCCGATTGGAGAAAATCACGTCTTCGCATTTTTGCTCCTTGATTTTGAGGCCGCCTTTATCGCGGCCTCGATCAATTCTTGTGCGCTCTTTTTCGGAACGACGATGTGGTGGCAGACGCTACGATGCCGACCAACAGCGGTCGTCGAGTGCTCGCGCAGTGGTTGCGTAGGTATTTTCTTTATGAGGTTGTCGAGAGTCACGGGATCAATGATCTCGATGGAAATTTCGTTCGATGTATCGATGATGCTCTTCGAGAGTTCTTCGTGGACGATGGAAAACTCGCGCCGAATCCTGGCGCACACATCGGCCAGCCCCTCCCCCTTTTGCAGCCCCTTGCCATTTTTTGAATGCGTCATTATTTTCCCTCCCCCTAATTTTTGTGCCTCGACTCCGTTTCGACTAACACCCCGCTCTCCACGAGTTCGGATACCTCCGCGTGATACTCACCGAGAAGGTCATCAAGTTTCAGCGGCGAGCCGTAATTAATTTCGCAGTAGTTCGCAACGGTGAGAAGGATGCCGCTCGCGATCATGAAGTCGATGACGTAGTCTTTCACTGGATCGCCTCCGTTGGGCGCACTCGACAACGCCGCATCCTTTCTCTGTTCTTTTCTCGCGCCTTGTCGCTGACCGCGTACCGCCGTTTGCTGCGCTTGCAACGAAAACAGATTCGCTCCCCAGGCGCGGTAGCCGTACGGCAGCCACCGTTAGCGCAAAACGGCAGGCGCGGAATTCGGATTCGGTGGACCCCTAAAATTGTCATCACTGAACCCGATCCGTAATCACTGGCATGTCGCGCAACATCTTGTCCCGCAAACTGGCGCGGAACTGCGCCAACTCTTCGGGAGACGCTTCGCGAATCGCCGTTTCGAAGTCTCGCAGGAACTGTGAGAACCAACCGCAAAAAGAGCAATTGCGTTTCGCTGTCCTCCTGGTGGTCATGAGGGCCTCACAATGTAGCCTGCGTCTTGCAAGGTTTCGAGAATGGGCCAGAAATAACGAGCCTCGATGACGATCCCGTGACCGAACGTCATGCGGTCGGCGGGGAGGTTTTCATCGCACCAGAGTTTTGCGGAGTCCGAGATGGGAAATAAGAGGAAAAGAGAGAAGTGGTTTTGAACGAGGAAATCCAGGGAAGCGCACGTCCCTGGAGAAGTGCCTGATTCGACGTGGTTATCTTGATTGTTTTGCACGAGTGACTCATTCGAGTCACCCGTTTTCGCGCCGTGAACGCGACCGTGGTGAGAATTGGAATTGGTACTACTATGTATTGCAGCCATCGTGGCCTCCTTATTAGGTCACTTGGTCAGAGGCCTCAGGCGGCGCGAACCGCTTGGGGTCTCGCTCTTATTTTACCAAAACTACGGGCGGCTGGCCAGACGTCAGTTGTGCGATCTTTGCGTTTGCTTCCTTGAGCCACTTGTTCCATTTTTCGACTTCGGCGGCCTCTTCTGGCGGCAGCGGTTTACGCATTCCCTCCAGCTTGAATTTTCGATTCTTTACCTTCATCTCCATGGAGTTGATCTCTCGCGCCGTTGCATCCTTGAATACCGCGAACGGGTCCTCGGCCTCGACAATGCTGTTAATGGCGTACTCGCGCGCCAAAGACGCCTGGACGGCGGCGAACTGCGCTCGCTCTGCGGGCGTCGGGGGCTCGACGGGCTCTGCGGGCAACGGCAGCAAGGTGACGTCTGGACTGTCTGGGCTCGCCGACGGATGACGGGCCAGCAGCCTAACGGCCTTCGTCAGTTCTTGGATCGCCAATATAAGGTCCGGGCTGCCGCCCGCCGAGTCCACAACGTCAGGGTCCCGCCAGTGGAAACCGCCGCCACGTCGAACGCTTTCCACGCCGAGACTACGCTTAATGGTGTTCAACGTCCTGGGGCTGATCCCCAGTTGCTTAGCCGCGAGCGCGACCTCCTCGGCAGGCTTGGAGCCTTGGGCCAAGTAGGCCTTGAGCCAGGTCCGTGTCTGGGTGGTTTTACTGGGGCGTCCCATGATTTTAGGCTAGCACAGAGAGGGGAGTATTTGCAATATGATTCTGCAACCTTGCAAATACTCCCGAACCAGGGTGTGGGGCTTTGGGTGTCGGATCGAACTTTTGTGCAAAATACTGACAAGAAAGACATTATCTCGAAAGCTCTCTTTTTTCTCTCTATAATAAGAGCACTTGGACAAGTTCCGACCCCCTGTTTTCGCCCCTCTGGAGGGGACTTTTTGCAACCTTGGGGGCCCTTGATTGCAAATACTCCGGGGGCTTTTTGAGTGTCAGTTCCGGGGTGCGGGCGCAGCCAAGCACACTTCGCGGCAGACGTCAATACAAAGTTCTTGACAAATGACCCATTTTGTGCTAGGATGCTTAAGACAATCAGATAGGCAAGACGGCTGTGGGTACCCGTAGCGACCCTCCTGCGCGCTGGCAGTCATCCAGCAAACGCCGCGCCACGAGAGCGCGACCAAGCGGCAATCCTACCTCGAAATAAATCCTGACAGTACTAGGTCCCGTCGGTCATTGACAGCGGGACATTCTTTGAGACCATGCGGGAGGCATCATGAACCACATAGACCCATCGACGTCTTCGTCCACGTCTCCGCCGCGCGTCCGTCGCCGCCGCGATTTCGCTGATCCTCTACCCGTCTGCAAGACCGATCCCTCCCCGCAGTATTCCTGGGACACAGTTAAATCCACCGCTACTCGCCGTACTGATCGCGACATCACGGTCGCGCGTGTGAACGGTTCTCGACGCCTGGGCGGAGGTGTCTGATGGGGGCCTTGGTCGATGCTTTTCCCAACGGCTGTATGTCCGTGAACGAAATCTGCGAACGCCTGGGCAAGAGTTATGAAGAGGCCCTCGCCGATCTCCGCCGCCTAGGTCACGGGATCAACTTCGATACTTCTGAAATTCCAGCGGAACTGTACGACGCACACAAGCTGGCTGGGTTCGAGTTGATGTGTACGTTGCTCATGATGGCTGACAGCTTTCGGGCGGCGGTATGCCTACACGAGGCCGCGCACGCCGAGTATACGGAACGTTTGTGGGTGCGGGCGGTAGAAAATTCTCTAGATCACGGCAGCCTATGTTGCCAAATGATCGGGCTCCCACGCGCCTGTCTCAACGCCAAGGGCGAACTGACGTACGCCACCGCCGGCGTATACGAAGGCGCGACCAACGGACGTATCGCTGCCAGAACGGCGCTAGATCACGCAAAGATGCTTTTGTCCCCTGGCATTGCGGGAGAGACCATGACAGGGCGCTGGGACGGACAGGGGCTGGAGTCTGACGAAGAGCAACTGGAAAGTTTCTTTGACGAAGCTGGTCTGTCTGCAAATGAACGCCAGCGAATACGCCAACAGGCGCGTGACGAAATCCTAAAGGACCTCCGCAGCCCAGCCCTTCGCAAATCACTGTGGGCCAGGGCGAAGTTCTTCCAGAAAATTTACGAGCGCGATCTTTGGGCAACACCCGACAGGAGGCGGGTGATCGCGTAAAAGTTTCGGAGCAGTGGCAGTACCCGACTCGGGATTTAATCCGAGCGGCGGGGCATAGCCCCAATTGGAGAACACGATGACGTATAAAGGTGAATCGTACGAGGCCACGAAGTACAAACATCAAACAGGTCGCGGTCAAGCCGCCGTATCCATATTGGATGCGACACTGGCATCGAGCAAGCTATCTAGGGTTGCCGATCAAGTTCACATCCATTTCGACGATGATTCTTGGCTAGTGGTGGCTCCGGTGGATGGCGACAACGGCAAGATTCAAATCACCGCATTTACGCCGATGGAAGATGAGCGCCCAACCAGACCGCTGCAGATAGTTGTACCAGAAACAGCAACGGTTCAGTAGGAAGTAGCAGCACCCGACCGTCTAGCAGCACGAACAAGCTAGACGGCGGAATTCGGTAGTCCCACGAAGAGTGGTGACGAGAGGAGACAACATGAGCGTAAAGAGCGAACGTAAGAAGGCAGTGAAGGCGCAGAGGCAAGCAGCAGGGAAGGCGACAGACATAATGTTGCCAATGTTGCCGATCCAGTGGTACGCGGAGGAGTCGGCGCGGGCTATCGACGAGCACAACGCGAATTGTACGGACCCAGCTTGTACCGACGATATCAAGCTGTTTTACAAGGCGTTCCCCATGGTGGCGATGATCAAGAGCCATGAGCCGAAGACGCTGTACATCGCGCCGTACGGGACCGACACTCCTCGTGACTATCAACCGATCTACGCGCTGCACCTCGAAACTGGTGAAGAGATCGCTGGCTCATTCGAAGCGGATGGCTCAACGCGCTGTTCCGTCACTGGGCATAATGCCACCGACCAGCCCATCTGCCTGACCTTGCTTTGTCATCGCGCGGGCGTGGCACTGGTGGTACATAAGGACGCGCCCGACACCGTATCCGTTATCTGCGCGGACCCCGAGTGCGGCAACGCAATTTGTTCAGGCGAGAACCTTCTCACGCGAAAGATGAAGCTGGCGAAACAGCCCGCCGTCGAGTATCCGAACAAGTTCTGCCGTTACCACGGGGTGCAGCCGATATACATAGCTTGCGTCCACGTAGCTCACGGTGAGAAAGAGCCGATGATTTTGAACCGCCCGACAACTACGCAGGCGGGACTCGCCTTCTGTTCAGACGAGTGCAACGAAGAGTATGACCACGAGATCGACCGCTACGCGGCGGGCGACAAGGCACCATCACCGCTCATCCATGTTGCATGTGCTGGGCATTTGAACGATCACCAGGGCGGCAAGCTGGAGCATTTCCACCAACTGGCCGAAGCGAACAGCAAGCAAGAAGTAGCGTAGTAGCACAGCACACCCGCCCTCGGGATCGGGGGCGGCGCGGGAGAAGGAGGAGGAACACATGACACTGTGTCGCCATAAAAATGACGCGGGCAACTGTTTGCTGTGCGGCACCAAGCCCATACGAGAACCTGTGCTCAGTGTAGGATCAAGCAACCTACCGCTTCAGCCTTTGTACCAGAAGTGTCCCCATGGGTCCTGGGGCGCGTGCTGGCTGTGTGAATGGCTGTCTGAGAAGTGGCACGCGGAAGAGGACGCGCGTCAACGGATGGTCGATGAGATCAACGAGCGCTCGAAGCCCTTGTGGGACGCAATCCGAAAAGCTGAATATGACGAACGCTGGCCGGGAGGCAAGTGCGCTCACGGGGTGTACCTGAAAGACTTCTACTGTGGTATTTGCTCTCTCACCATCGTAGAACCGGACTACAACATCGAACTCTATCGCAGAGCCGTGTCGATTGCCCTTAAGAACGTGCGACGGGTGCTTGGCAGCAAGAGCAACTACAACAAGGCGGAAAGCCGCAAAGATTTGCAAGATGTATGGTTGCTCGCGGACTTCGAGGTTTGGAAGGCAACCCAAAAGTACGGCGACAAGATGAACGACGCGCTCGCGTACACGGTCGCGCACAACACGGCGCAAAAGTTTTTAGCGAACCTCATCGAAGATAATAGCGTGTTGGTCGGTTTTCAGGTGGAGTTCGCCGACGATCACGAACGCGACCAGATCGAGACCTTGTTTCGTGTCCACGGCGACGTGCAAACATGGAGCCGCGATGTTCTCGACGGGGCGCGGCCTTTGATCATCAAGTACGGTAGACGAATCCCGCGCAACTTGTCCTTCGACAACGTCCCCGAAGATGCCGAGTATTCCCAGGCCGAGCTAAAGGTTATCAAGAAGATGGAACTGGAGGCCCAGTGTGCCGAAGACCCGGCCCAGACCTTAGAGGGCGCGCGTCCCGCGCTCCAGGCCCTGGTGGCGACCTGGCGCGGTGAGATGCGCGCGGTGGGCGAGGCGATGCTGCGTCCGGGTTTCAACGTCCGAGGTGTCCCAGGCATGAGCAAGAGCCAAGTCAGTCGCTCCTACCAGCGGGTTGCGGCGGCCTTTAGAGCACTGATTGCAAAGGGTTTGTAAAATACCTGGGACAAGTCGTCTTTTGGGGACCATATATATAGTAGAGAGGGAATAGAGGGGATAGAACCCTTCTGATCCCTGACACGAACCCCAAAACATCTTTAGACGTATCCGGGTGGGCAGTCTCTTCATGGGCTGCCCGCACGTATTCGATTTTATGCCGCAGTGATTTTGACTGCGGTTTTTTATTTTGACCAATGACAAAGACGGAAATTTTCTTATGCCACAGACCATCGATCAACAACTGAACAGCGGGCTTCAACTGCGCGGAATGTCGGTCGAGGTGTTTGCAAAACTCGCCGTGCTGTTCGATATCCCGAAGGCGTCGAAGGCGAAGCTGTACGAAGCATTTCGCGGCGGCAAGGCTCTCGACAACGAGACCGCGCTGCGACTTTGGAAGCTGTGGGTGCGCGTGGAAGACCTGGTCGAGCGCGCAGCCCCTTTTAAAATTTCATTAGAGAACGCCGAGTCCGTCAAGATCACCCTCGACTTGCTCGACATCGGTGTCGATCTTGCGGTCGGCGCTCGCAGCACCAACGGGCCGGATGTGGAAGTAGATGTCATAGAACAAAATCAAGGAGCATGAAATGGATCAATGGCAAGCAATGATTGACAGAATTTTACACAGCCGCGTGGGCTCGTACATCTACGGCGGCTTTTTGCCAAATTTGCAAATTGGCATCAACGCGGTTAACGAGAACCCCGTTCCCGCCGACGAGAGGTGGTTTCTGCAAGTGGCCGAGGCCGTGATCCACGGCATCGCTGACGCGACCAACAGGGGGCTCCCTGATCAACGGTTCACGTTCTGTCGGAATCCGAAGTACGACGCTACACTCGAAGCAGCTTACGAGCGCTACAGCTTGGCGCGCACCGAGGCCGTTCAAGGTCTCGTTATCGGCGCGGCCTACGAGCATGGCGTAAACCTCGCGGATACGCTAGCGGTGCTCGATGTGCTGGCGCTGCCCGAAGTCTTCGCGAAGCTGCCGAAGTCTCAGGCGTACGTCCAAACGCAGGGCGCACTTGCTGCGCGTCAACGTAAGATTTCCGAGATGACCGCAGGCGGCTCGAAGAACTTCTCGGTACGCACGGGCAACTCGAACAGCATTCGGTATTCGACGGATGGACATGAAATCCAATTTTCATCATCGGGAGGAATCCGCAAGGCGGGGAAGGGTTTCGATGCGATGACAGATGATGAGGTCGAATCGCTCTATCGTCAATGGGTAACCGAGCAACAGTACAAGGCGATGACGCCCGCGCAGTTGAAGGAAATCGTTCGCACTGGCGTACAGCAAAATTTTGTCGATAAATACAAAATCAACCCAGCCACAGGGCTTCCAGTCGCGCACGAGGCTCCCATTGAAACGCTCATTGATTTCAGGGACGGTTCTGTGATCGACACACGACGCAAGCTGATCGCGTTCATTAATGCGAGCCCCGATAACTCAAAGCGCTTGCTGACGCAAAACGGAAAAAGCGTCCCGAGCAAAATTCGGGCTTTTGAAGCGCTGTTGAATAGCCGCTAAGGAGGCTGACCATGAATCGAGATGATGCAAAAGATTTGCTTGACTTATTTTTCCGCAGAACGAAGAGCACCGGGCTGTTAACCGACACACAGCGCAGCGCCGTGGTCTCCACAATAATGAGAACGTACGACGACGCCAGCGAGGTCACGATTAGTGACATCAGACGCCTCGTCGAGAAAGAAGTTGCGCCACCAGCGCCGAGGAAGGAAACCGTGTCAACGAATACAGCACCACAGATTACCGCCGAAGAGGATACAAAGCGAAAGCTGATGATCGCAAATGTGTTCTTCCGCCGCTTAGCACCAGGGCTCGCCAATCCGTTCACGTTCGACGCGCAAGGACGCGTGCTCGATGTTGGCAACACCGTCGCCTTCGATTTAATGCGCGCCGCGCTGGCTCGCTGGGCAGAATTCTATCCAGGTAAGCCAATGGCTGAGGGCCGCATCGTCGAATTGATTGCGACGTTAGACTTGAAGGGGCTGAAGATGCCAGACGGCACAGTCGTGCGCTGGCCTCATGTGGCACAGATTCCACCTCGCGTCGAACCGCCTGCACCGCCAAAGAAGAACGCGAACGACTTGAATAACGAACGCATCGCGGAGCAGCGCCGCAGGGATAGCGAGGGCGACAGTCCGATCAAAGGCGTGGCTGCTGTCTCGAAGCCTAAGCCGACCGAGGCCGAACTGGTACAAGCAGCCGAAGCAGGTCTCGCCGAAGAGGCCGCAGCCCAGAGCGTCATCCACTTGATCGCACATTACAGCCCGCAGAAATCTCGCGGCGCCATCACTGAAGAGAAGGCCATCCTGGCGCGCGTGTTCGATGAAGGCAAAGCTGCTGGGAAGACCTTCGTCCAGCTTGAATCTGATGTAAGAGCCCAGATCGAGACGATGGCCAAGTGGGATAACCGCGAAGCTATTCGCCAAAATTGGGCTGCAACCGCTCGCGCGAAGGGGATTGATTTGATGAAGCGTCAGGAAAACAAGTACGCGGGAGACGATTACTAATGCCTTACTCACCTGTAAAAACTAAGACCATCACTTTACTCCATCGCGGTTTCAGCCAACTGCAAATCGCGCAAGCCCTAAACGAAGAGTTCGGCTTTGGACCTAACCGTGAGTCTGAGTTCTTCGGACCCATCGGGGACTGCGCCAAAGAGATCGCGGCCTTTCGATTGGAGGCTCCCGAGTTGGCTCGCGAAGCTTTTGCGCAAGGCTATAGTTGGAAGCAAGTTGTCGATGGCCTGGAGGCCAAGGGGTTGCTGAATAGTTCGGAGCTAATCAGTATCTGCGTTCGCGCTCGCCGCGAAGCCTGTCCCGAGGATATCGTTGAGAAGCACGTTGACGATGTGCTCGAACAACAGCGCCAAATGCTCAACAAGGTGAACCAACAAGCAATCGACGCAGCACACGCTCTTGCTGCAGCGGTCGAGGATACAAACATCGATCCTAAGCTGCGAGGTGGCATCGACGCGTTTCGTTCGATGGTTGATCGGAACGAAGAAGATCGGCACGACAACGAAAATCGCGATGGGGCGACTTTAGTGATCAAGGATCGGGGACGCTGCAGCGACGGTGACGTCCGCGATAACTCCGCGAACTTCACACATAAAAAGAAAGACTGAGATAGCAGGCAGTACCAATTGCAGTGGCTGTACCAATGAAAATGTCCTAGGAGTTGTCAACTTCGTTCTTGGCTAATCCACGACGCGAAGAATCAAGGGTTCGGAGGAACCATGATCTTTGAAGAATGGATAGCAGACCTAGATCGGAGATGCGCCACGACCGCCACAATGGCGACAACGACGGCGATCAAGGACATCGTCATGAACGAACAGCCACAGCAGCCAAAGCTGACGCCGAAAGCGCCAGCAGTACAGACACTAGCAGTAACAGCGCATAGAGTATCGACGTATTGTCCATCGCAAGAAGAGATCGACGAGGTGGACAAGCGCGAGGCAACGTTTTACAAGAACGAGGTGATGTCAAGAACGCAACGAGAGTTGTTGGCGTGCCTCAACAAGGGCGAGCACTACACGAACTCTATCGGCTACTTGGTTGACATCCCTGGACCTGAGGCCGCTAGCCAGCAGTTGCAAAATGTGGTCGATCTCTTGAGCACTGTCGTGAACGGGACCAGGGACCAGTTGTATCACGCGATGCAAATCAGCGTTCACTCTTTGGACCACTTGAACGGTCTCATCGAGGGACGAGAATTCTCGTGCGCGAGTCTTTGCACTTGCATGAACGAAGGCAGCGCGCCGCGTATCTCACTCCCGAACTATTTTGCGGGATGCCATTTCTGCACGACGAAGAGTGGCCGCGCAACCAGCGGTTTGGTGTACGACGTCGCGAGAATCATGCGCGAGAATTGGTTGCGCGAGAACGCGCCCGCCATCGTTCGCGTTGCCATGAGCGCCTTGCGCGGGTACATCGTTCGCTTGCGTGATCAGGAAAACGAGATGCTCAAGTTTTACAAGGAAGCGCTTAACGAAATCGGGAAGTAGTCGGTAGTTGGCAGCGCCCAAATAGGCCAAGCATCACGGCATAGGGTTCAAAAATTGGAAAGGACGCAGGACTCTGCGAAGTGAGTCAAGGCTCCCAATCGGAGCAAAGTGAGTTAACCATGAGTACAATCGGAGTCAGAAAGATCGGAGTTGTAAAACTTTGGAACCCTGCGAGGGCCTTCGGATGGATCGAAGAACCGAACGGCTTTCGCAATTTCCTACACGTTCGTCAGTGCGTCGGATTCGTTCCAGAAGACGGACAACAGGTTTCGTTCGTCGTTGGCGAAGGGAGAAAAGGGCCAGCGGCTTGCGACGTACGTGTCGTGGACACAATAGCGAAGGCCGCGATTGACTTGGCGGCTGTTGTAGCGTCCATCGACAAGGCGGCGATCTAATGTTACCCGTCTTCCAGACACAAGCAGAGGGCGAAGCATACTTGCGCGATCCCGCCAACTATCACGCGTTTGTGAACGACGATTCGCGCATGGGCCCGCTAATGCTCAAGACCTTCAAGTCTCTGGGGTGGAACTGGGACACGCCAGCCGCTCCCATCAACGGGCACCTCCACCACTTGAAGGAAACTGAGGATACCCTTAACGAGATGTTCGGTACGGCACCAGCAAAGCAGCCAGCCGCAACGCCAGAAGCCACACCAGCCGCAGAAACCGCAGAACCGAGCGCGCTCGATGCCGACCAGCGCCAAGCCGAGGCGTCAGCGCAGACAACGCAGACAACGCAGCCGAGTTTCTTCGAGAACATCGCGACGCCGTTGGTGGAGCGCGGATTCTCAGTGATCCCGCTTGCACCAAGAGACAAGAAGCCACACACGCGCCTCGTGCCGAAACCGTTGACTATGAAGTCCAACGACGTGGCGCAGATTCATGCCTGGGGGTTGGCGGAACCAAACGCGAACGTCGGTATCTACGCTGAGCAGCGCGAGGGCGGTTACCTGTTCCTTGACAAAGACGGTGCAATATCGCTCACCGAGAAGTACAAGGCCGAAACAGGGCGAGATTTCCCGCGCACTTTACTGGTGCAGAGTTCCATCGCCGACAACGGCACACCAAAAGGCCACTGGTATTTCAAGCAAACACCGAAGACTATGGCGCTTGGCAATATCAGCGAAGATAAAACTGGCGGCCTGTTCTCTTTGCGCGTGAACAACACGTTCGTCGTGTCGATTGGCAGCCTCCACCCGAAGACGGGAAAGCCGTACGAAATCGCCGACGATGTGGATATTATTCCGATGCCCGACGAACTTCTCGCCTGGCTCTTGTCGCTGGTGAAGGAAGCGCCAAAGACTGCTGAAGAGGCGCAGTCAATGAAGCTGCCAATACATTCGCGCTATCCTGCCCTCATTTCATATTTGGGAAAACTCTGGTCGGCTGGCACTCCACGCGATGCCGTCATCCTGGCTGGGCTAGCCTGGGCCGAGGAACATTTCGAACTTTACGGGGGCGTGTTCAATACAGAGTTGGTCAAGGGCGAGATCGAGCACTATCTCGATGTTTACGAGGACCAGCGCGGGCAACCAGTCCCAGAACTAAAGTTGGGCCAGGACGCGGGACCGCAGCTAGCGGGATTGACCTTCAAGCACCCGAAGGTAGAAGGCGGCCACCGCGACTACGTCGTGAACCCGTTAATGGGCCAGACGGACGGATGGTTCCCGCTGGGCTCTGTCTCTCTGGTCGGCGGCTCCAGCGGATCGAACAAGACAACCTGGGTTTTGGACTTGCTGTACGCACAATGGCACCACCAGGAAGCCTGGGGCCATAGCACTGGCAAACGTCCATATTTGGTGTTCATGTTCGACCGTGGAGTGGGCGCGCACGCCAGAACTATGGAGCGTCTTGGCTACTCGCTGGGTGAGATTCCAGTCCGATTCCTCCCACCTGTGACGGACGGCGCGGCGGTAACGGCGATCTTGAACCACTTAGAGGCCGAAGCTGTCAGACCTGAGGTCGTGTTCGTGGAAGGTGCCGATATGCTGGTGGCTGATGCCAACAAGGGACAGTTCGTCGTGCCCTTCATGAGTGCGTTGCAGAAAATCGCTGAGCACTATCACATCGCCTTCATCCTTAGTGTTGGTGCGCCCAAGATGCGTATCGGCGAGGGGTACACAGCCAAACGCGATTCCATGCTGGGATCGGAGAAGTGGAGTCGAATGTCGGAGACCGTGGTCGCCATGCAATTCGTAGAGGGTGATGACGTGGACCGCCGACGTGCGTGCTTCGTGTTACTTCGCAACGGTCCAGCCGAGCGATTCGACCTGGCGCTCAGGGACGGGAAGCTCGTTTTGGACACAGGTCCGCGCCCTGTTCCTGCTACTCAGTACACCCGTGCCAAAAATGCGGTGGAGGAAGCTAAAACCTGGTACACCACTTTGTTCGCCGAGCATTCGGTGAACGGGGAAGGAAGGGTGGTCACTTTGGACGATCACCGCAAAGCCCTGAGAGGCACAGACATTCCCCTCCTTCCAGCGCGAACTTTGGAAAAGGCCAGAGATTTCCTGGGCATCTACTACGACAAACGCGAGCAGGTGTATACCAGAATTGCCTCTGCGTCCGAGGCTAACGCGGTGGACTTGAATGCTGAGGTGGACCCGCAGCAACAGGCGGCTGAAACCCTGTTCCAGGCGGGCAAGTCCGTCCGCAAGGTAGCGACCGAATTGGGCGTCCCAAAGACTACGGTGGCTCGTTGGAGAAAGCAGTGGGCGGATCAATCCAAAAATAGCGAAAAGGCGGCGTGAACAGGGTGTCCCACTTTGGGGTGTCCCAAAAGCGTGTAGGATACTTTGGGACACCAAATGGGACACGCCTAGACCGTCTAGGTATGGGTGGCGAAAACAGCCTTCCTTAGAGCGTGGAAAGCGTGTGTGGTATACCTGGGACAGCTATTGTTATCATCAACTTAGACTACCACACACGCTTTTGGGACACCAAAGCGTGTGCTATACTGGGACACCTGGTGTTGTGCCGCTGTCCCGAGAGGTATACCACACACGCTTACAATCTAAGAAAAAGGCTTTTTGGGTGCCAAAAGCCGACTCGGGATCGGTCGGCCAGAAGTGCCAGGATGTCAGGCCGAAGACGTGTTTTCGATGTCGCGACCGATCTCGGATACAACTTTTCTTATTTTTCGCCCTATCTCGTTGAAATTCCTTATCGTTACCATCGCGTGTCCTGGGGCCGGTAGCGTTCGGTGGGCGGCTATCTGGTGCGCTTACCGCGACCGCGTTGCGGGCCGCGCGTCGAGCGCAAACGAAAAGCCCGCCAGGTATCCAGCGGGCTCAGGTCGAGCAATGTTTTACACTGTCACACGTTGTTAAGCGAAAATGGCCTGCATGGCATCCGCTGCCTTCGCGGCTGCTTCCTTCTGGCTGACGGACAGGTAGACCGAAGTGGACTTCAAATCCTTGTGTCCTAGCAACTGCTGTATGTGGGGAAGCGGCACGTTGGCGTCGAGTAAATGACGTCCAAGCGCATGCTTCAAACAGTGGCTGCCACGGGGGCCGACGTTGGCCAGTTCCGAGAGGCGGCAGAACAAGCGATACACCTGGGAGCGATGGAGTCCAGAGCCCTCGCGGCTGACGAACAAGAACGAGGTCTCAGCATCACCGCGTTCGCGCAACCAGGCTGCCAGGGCGATCTTCTCGTCGAGTAGCGGGTTGGCGTGCTCGTGCAGTGGCTGACGCGTCTGGAGCGAGCCCTTCAAGCGGCGGATGAACACCTCGCCGTTCTTCATGTCCAGGTCGGCCAACTGGAAGCGGGAGATTTCGCTAGCGCGCATGCCGTGATGGTAAGCCATTAGGAACATGGCGTGTTCGCGTACGCCGTGCTTCTTTGCAAGTGCCAGAATCTTGAGGAGTTCGTCGGGGCTCAGGAATTTCATGGTGCCTCGCTGTCTGTAAAACATCGTAACACTCAGTGCAATAGTTGTCAAACAAATTTTGCTGAGAGACCGTTGTGAATTCAGTTGCACTGCATCATGCTGGTGTGCAATGACTTGCTATAGCACGAGTGCAAAACAATGTTCTACGAGCCAGTATTACCGCTTGACACGTGCCAGCGAATGGCTAAACTGGACGCTATGGCAAAGAACACACACGACCAGCAGGTTGGCCTTCGGATGGATACAGACGTCGTCAAGGCTCTGGAGCGGATCGCGACAGACATGGACGTATCAGTGTCCTGGGTGATTCGCCGCGCGTGCCAGCAGTTCATCCAACGCTACCAGGCGAGCAAGTCGGAAGCAGCGGACAACGAGTTCGGCAAGCCATTATTTAGCAAGTAACGTTGACGCATTACCCACCTCCCGCATTAAAATAAGCTGTGTTGAGTCCGACGCGCTCAGGGCGAAATCGGAGCGAGGGGAATTTTTCGGTTTTCCTTCGCCTGGTCGCGTTTGAAAAAATTCGCCTTAGCGCTAGCAATGGATTGCCAGGAGGTAAGCATCCTGGCCGAAGGCCCTCGCGGAGAGCCCCCAGGCCAGTCCTCCCGCCCGACCGAGACGGCGTGACCTCGCGCCAACTCTAAAATTTTATTTTCTAAAGGGCGGAAAGGGTGGTCACCTCCTTTTCCCGCCAGCAGCAAGACCCGGGGGACATCACCAGGCGCTGGGTCCCATTCGCGATCAATTTCAGCAGTATAGGAAAACCATGACAAACGAAAAAGTGAAATCGGCGCACGACGCCGAAGTAGCAGGGGTGTCATCCGAATTGCAAACGACGGAGGGGGCCACCTCCCCAGGCACGCCTGCGGAGAAGGTTTGCCGAGAGTGTGGCGAACCGACGATACCGAAGGGCTCTTCGCGGAAATTCTGCGACAAGTGCCGCGAAGGTCGTGCCGCACGCAAAGCGCTCGAAGTTCGTCAGAAGCAGAAAGACTCGAAGAGCACTGCGAGCTATCGGTACGCCTCCGAAGTCACGCCCACGAAGGCCGAAGCCAAAGACATTCTCGCCGAGCGCGGCCTAAGCCAGCATCTCGTTGACGTCTGCTACGACCTCGCAATCTATGCTGCGGAGCAAACGGGGTTGATCGCCAACCGATTCTTTTTTGCCAACGGAGTGATCAAGACCCAGGAATCGTATGCCGCTGGAAAGCCCGTGGAACTCGAACACATCCCAAGCGATGAAGTACCTGGTGAGCTATCGAACCTCGCAGAGTTGAAGTGCGTCTACGACTTCTCTGTGGCCTGGCGCGAGGGTACCGAAGATTGGTGCCCATCGTGGGAGGAGTTCCTGCGCTTGCGCCATCTGTGCAAGACGGACGCGTTCGAACTCAGCAAGCTTCTAGACATGGACTTCGAGGAGTGTTGCCAAGGGGAGTGGACGAAGTTCTTCCCGAGGTTCACGCCCGATCTCAAGCCCAACTATTCGCAAAAGGACATGCGTCACTGGCTGGATTCGATCAGCCCAGTGAAATCATATCTATTGCTCGCATCTAGAAACAGCATGAAGTCGAGCTTCACGCTGATCTGGTTGGCCACCCTTCACTTGTGCGCACCAGACGCCCGAGCCACGCTGGCCTCAGAAACGCGGCGTCTTTCGGCTGGTTTCATGCGCGGCTACAGGAACCTGTGGGAGGTCCAGCCACACACGAAGAACAAGATGCACATCCTGTTCCCAGAATACGTGATCCAGCCAGGCGACGGGAGCCAGGATTCGTTCTCTTCGCCCATGGCGCACTTGAACCTGATCGCTCCCAGCGCGAGCGCGACAAGCTTTGAGTCGTCGGTTGTCGGAGGTCGATGCGACGTACTGATCGAGGACGACCCCATCAGCAACATGACGTGCGGCACGCAAGAGCAACGACAGAAGAGCGTGGACTTCCACGACCTACTCGAAAAGACCAAGGAAGTTTTGGGTAGCTTCACGATAACAGTGGGCACGCCTTGGTTCGCCGACGAGGATTTGTACGCGGTTCTCATCGCCCGCAACGAGAAGGAAGGCAGCAACTCGCTCGCCGTACGTATCGATCCAATCGTCACGCTAGTGCCAGAAGCGCGACACAAGCTGACACCAGGGCTGTTGCCGACGGTGACAGAACACGATGTGGAGTCATTCCTGCTCCCAGTAAGAATGCCTTGGCGCTTCGTCCGCAAGGAAATCAACGCGAACCCTGCGTTCGCTTTGAGCCAAAACTTTATCGTCTTCCCGAAGGAATCAGACACCGTATCCATCATCTTCGAGGAAGATGATCTCCGCAACCATCTCCGTCGCCGTGAATTCTTCGCGGGATCATCTGCAGCGCAAACAGTGTTGGTGCTAGATCGCGCGACGAGCCTAGCGGTGGGTGCAGACTACACATTCCTGGGCTGCTTGAAGATTATGCCCGTCGCTGCGCGCGAAGGTGCGAAGCCCAAGACGTCGATGGTTTTGTGGGACTGCGTTCTTGAACGTCTCAAGGAAAACCAGATCGTTGACCGCATCATCGATTTCAGCAACCTGTATCACCCCATTAAAATGGTGGCACAAAAGGATCGCGGGAATGAGGCCGACTTCGACTTGGCGATCCGCAAGCGCGCCAACATACGCGGCGTGCCCTTGCCGTACATCCGCTGGGTTCCAACCAACGTAGGCAACGTGCCTTTGCAAAAGGCGACCAGAATCAAGAAGCTGGAGTTGCCGTTGGGGCAAGACTTGTTGTGGTTCGCGCAAGGGCCTTACGACATCGACGCGGTCTTCGAACAGTTCATAAAAGTTGGCGGCGGTGCTTGGAAGAAAAGCTCAAGTCGCCACGACGACGTGCCCGACGGCATCTCGCTAGCATACGAGCACTTTTTTCCAAAGATGCTCACCGAGCCCGAAGACGCAAAGACCAGACAGCAACGCGAAGACGACGCAGCCGAGGAATATCGCAGAGCGGCTCTCGCAGACCACCACAGCCGGATGTTCTCAGATTACGTTCCGTATCAACCGACGACGCGCACGCAATACGAGCAACAGCAACGAGGGGGAGGATTCACGCCGCCACCCGAACCGCCAGCACCAGCGCCAATTTACCGCCCGCAAACTCGCCCAGGTTCCTTTGCCGTTTTGGGCAAGAATATGAGGGGCTGGAATCCAAAGAAGTAAGGAGATCACATGGAATCAGTGACACTCACGCACGACCAATTCACAAAACTCGTCGAGGCCATCACGGCTTTGATGAACGAGACCGAGATCGCAGCGGCGAATCGCAGAGCACTGGGAACGCGACGAAAAAGTCCGGCTGATCTCGCCCTCGCTTACTTCTAATTGGTATTCTCCACTCTCTTTTGCTGATTCTCCCCGCAGAATGCTACCGCATGTCGAAATACTTGCGAAAACCTCTCGGCAGAGTTCGGCGAATCAAAAATAAAGTTGGAGTTTGGTATAAGGGTAAAAGTAGAGTTACCCGGCTGGCCAATTATCATTTTCTGTTTTTCGCCCAGGGTGATGAATTGCATCATATCGTCGAAGACTTCGATCTTCGCGGGATTAATATCCGTGAAAGACATTAAAACTGTCCAGTCGGACCCGGTTGCATTACGGCGAACTGAAACAACACAGTCCTCTTTACCTGACAAGTCGTCATGCATTAGCCCGTTAAATGTGTCTCGGACTCCTGGCTCGGCAATCTTAATTCCAAATACGGCCCCTCTTTCGCTGTGTTCCCTCAGGAAGCGATTCATCCATGAGATGTCCTTCTGCAAGGTCGTCTGTGAGGCAACCTTGGCAGATGGCTCAGCCTCTTCTGGTTCGTTCGGTAAACTTGAAAGTGTTGCGGATTGATTTAGCAGCAATCGTTTCGCGTCATTCGCAGGAATCGCGAAGTTCAAATTCTCTCCGCCCTCAAAATACATAGACGTGATTCCGATAACTTCTCCCGACATGTTAAACAGTGGGCCCCCGCTACTGCCGTGCGAAATTGGTGCAGTAATTTGCAAGAACTTGCCGCTCTCTTTCTCAACAGTGCGAACGCCGCTCAAAATCCCGTTTGAAACCGTTAGCTCCAATCCGAGCGGATTGCCGATTGCAACGACCTCTTCGCCGACTTGAATTCGATCCGAGTTGCCAAGAGTAAGCGTTCGGAAATTTTTCCCGTGTATTTTGATGAGGGCGAGATCGCGAACTTTATCGGCTGCCACTAGACCATCGACTGGTAAAACAGTCCCATCAGAGAACTTGACGGCGGCAACGTTGCCAGTCCTGATGACATGGTAGTTCGTCACGATCGCGCCGTCCGCGCCCACAAGGAAGCCGGTGCCGAGTGCTATCGGCTTATCGTTGGCTGCCGTGATGATGGTTACGATTGCTCCATCCGCCGCTTTGACAATTGCTGGAATATTTTTTCGAGTCGGTGCCGATTGCTCACGTAATGCGGTGGCATCCACTGAATCATCAATGGTATAACAAGCTGTCTTATAACCATCAATGCAAATCAAAGCCACAGCGTCGAGTACATAAGCACTTCGAATTTCCCCAACGTGCGGCCAGACTATGCTTTCGCATTTGCCGCAGGTCATGTGCGCCTTATAAATTGTTTTGTTGGCCTGAAGAACAACGTGCACGGTGAACCGCTGAAAACCATGATTAAGATCGTAAGTTGTCGGAGGTTCGTTGACACGACGGATTTCTGTTACTTTAACGTCAGTTGTCGGGAGTTCGGTCTCTTTTGCTTGCGCATTCATTACGGGGAAGAAAACTGCGAACATCAGCGCAAAATAGATTGGTACAGCGCGTTTCATTGCAACCTCCGGACTCACCTCACAAATATGCTTGCGATGCTCACGGTATGCGATAGTACTTTCTCTATCGGTTAATGCTGAAAGCTGATCACTGCTGCAGGGTCAAGCGAAGGGGACCAAAAGAGCGAGGAGATTTCTCCTATTTTTCCTCAAATCTCTTCATGCACTCTTGAAAAGGTGGGCCGTGTGGGTCATTCGGGTCCATAACATCCCAAGTAGCGACGTGGCAGGCTTCATGCCTCATCGTGTTGAGTGCTTCTGCTTCCGAGGTATTCCAGTAAGGGTCTAGGACAATGACAAATTTATCTTCCGACTCTTGATAGGTTATGCCTTCCGCTTTGTAATCGGACAGGAGTCTCGATTCCACGACAACATCGCGCAGCTGACCACCAAAGAACTCCTTATTGGTCTCTTGATACAGGGTGTGCAGATGATTGGGGTTGCGAAGTTGCTCGCGTCCAACGGCATAGCGGACTCCGAAACAGATGACTGCCAAGGGCACCAGCGGAGCTAGCATTCTCACGTGCACGTCTGATTCTCAATCAATCACGCGGACTCCGAAATAGTACCTCGGTCCAGTCCAACAATCTGGGACCGTCCGAATGTCCAGTTAGCTGTAAAGAGACATTTACGCCAGCAGTACCATCGACTCAACATGCTTAACTTTTACAGCCTATGTATGAAAGAGGGAAAGGCCGCGTTCAGCTTCACGCGGTATTCCGACGCTGGCGCCATCGGTTCATCTCCTTTTTGCGTTTCGGGCCGTTTTCCGAAAACCCTGTCAAGAGGAAACTGTTAAAAATTATGCGATTCCAACTAGGTCAGAAAATACGTTAATATGAAGTATTCGTCAAG
Organism: Candidatus Acidiferrales bacterium; assembly: GCA_963795535.1. Lineage (GTDB taxonomy): Bacteria > Acidobacteriota > Terriglobia > Acidiferrales > UBA7541 > Acidiferrum. The sequence continues at coordinate 2,032,400 of CAWCIG010000012.1, read as the reverse complement.
AGGGAGTTGCCACGCGATGGGAACCTGCCTTTACACTGCCGCCATCATGCCTCGGAAGAATGCACCTAAAACCGTCTCTGGACCGGAGTCCGAAACCCCAGGCGAACAGCTGGCTCGTCTACGGAAAGAGCGTGGTTGGACTCAGGTGGAACTAGCGGAGCGTGTCGGTATCACACAGACGTTGCTCTCTGATTATGAACGTGGCAGGCTGCGGTTGAACGCGAAGTTGATCGTGCAGTTCGCTAACGCGCTGGAGACCACCACCGATGAACTGCTGCAACCGAAAGGGTCGCGGTCTCCTCTTCGCCGCAAGCCCAGCCTGCGCGTGCAGCGCCGCGTGGAAAAGATTGAGAAGCTCCCGCCGCACCAACAGAACTATCTGCTCAAGACCATTGACGGCTTCCTGAAAGGCGTCACCCGCTAAATCGTCCCTCATGTGCTGCGCGGTTTGGAGACGCGCGCCTCAGTGTTTTGGGCGCAGAGAGGCGTCAGCCTCTCATGGCTGGAGCACGCCCGCAGCGGAAGCGTAAGCGTCCGGTTCTGACCGTCTGTTAGAAGTGTGAGTGGTCAGGGATGATGGCCCTTGTGGGCACAAACGGAAGTGTCCACTTGGGGAATAAGTGGACACTTCGGAACGGATAGTTGTTAAGCGAGCGCCGCGGAGACGGCGGTCGGTAATGGAGAAGCGGCGGATCGTCGAGGAGACGATGCAACCGGAGGCGTCGGTAGCGAGAGTGGCGCGGGCGCACGGAGTGAATGCCAACCAGGTGTTTGCGTGGCGGCGCCAGTATCGGCAGGGGTTGTTGGGTGAGGGGCATGCGGAGACGGTGAACTTACTGCCGGTGCATGTGACTGGAACGCGGGCAAGCAAAGTACATCGCTCGGTCAAGCGGCAAGCTACACATCGAACCACCGAAGCAACGGGCGCGATTTACGTGGAACTTCCCAAGGGACATGTTCGCGTCACGGGGCGTGTGGATGCGGAAGCGTTGCGTGTGGTGTTGGAGCAGTTGCTGGGATGATCGGGCTGGCGGCGGGGACGCGGATTTGGATCGTTGCCGGAGTGACGGACATGCGGCGCGGATTCGTGGGGCTGAGCGGGATGGTGCAGACGGCGCTGGCGGAGAATCCGTTTTCGGGGCAGGTGTTCGTGTTTCGCGGGAAGCGCGGCGATCTGATCAAGTTGCTGTGGTGGGACGGCGACGGGCTGTGCCTGTTCGCGAAACGATTGGAGCGCGGAAAGTTCACCTGGCCGCAAGCGGCGAACGGCACGGTTTCGCTGACGCCGGCGCAGTTGTCGATGCTGCTGGAAGGCATCGACTGGCGGCGGCCGGTGCGCAGTTACGCGCCGCAGATGGCGGTGTGAGCAAAATAGTTTTTCGCTTTCCTGTGGATCTTAATTTTGCTGTAAAGAAACCCTGCTAGATTCGCGGCAATGGCTGCTGCCAACCATCCCCTTCCCGATCTCGACGCACTGAATCCCAACGAACTGAAGGCCCTGATCTTCTCGCAGCGTGAACAGCTGGTGTCGCGTGACAACGAAATCGAGCACTTGAAGCTGCTGCTCGCCAGGCTGCGCCGGGTACAGTTCGGGCGCAAATCGGAAAAGCTGGATCGCGAGATCGAGCAGTTGGAGTTGCGGCTGGATGAACTCGAAGCCGCGCAAGCGGAGAAGGATGCTCCTTCGCAAACGTCTGCTGTTGCCGCGCCCGCCGTGCGTGCAGCGAAATCCGCACGTCGGCCACTACCGGAGCATCTGCCGCGTGAAACACGAAAGTATCCACCGAAGCAGAGCGCTTGCCCGGACTGCGGCGGAGAACTGAAACATCTGGGCGAAGATGTCTCGGAAATCCTGGAGTACGTGCCGGCGCGCTTCAAAGTGATCCGGCAGGTTAGACCGAAACTAGCCTGCGCGTGCTGCGAACGCATAGTGCAAGCGGAAGCGCCGAGCCGTCCAATCGAGCGTGGCGTTGCCGGGCCGGGGCTGTTGGCGCATGTGCTGATGTCGAAATACTGCGACCACTTGCCGTTGTATCGGCAGTCGGAAATTTACGCGCGCGAAGGCGTGGAGTTGGAACGCTCGACGTTGGCGGACTGGGTGGGTGGAGCAAGCGCGGTGCTCGCACCGCTGGTGGAAGCGCTGCGTCGTCACGTGATGAGCGCGACGAAGTTGCACGCCGACGACACGCCGGTTCCGGTGCTGGCGCCGGGCAACGGCAAAACAAAAACGGGGCGGCTGTGGACCTATGTCCGCGATGGTCGTCCTGCGGGAGACACCACGCCTGCGGCGGTGTGGTTCGCCTACACGCCGGATCGCAAAGGCGAGCATCCAAAAGCGCACCTGAGCAAGTTCACCGGGACACTGCAGGCCGATGGCTACGCGGGGTTCGATCGGATCTACGAAGCCGGACGCATTCGGGAAGCGGCCTGCTGGGCGCACGTGCGCAGAAAGTTTTACGACTTGATGGCAGCGCACAAATCGCCAGTCGCAGCGGAAGCGCTGGAGCGCATCGGCGCACTGTATGTCATCGAAAAAGAAATTCGAGGGAGCTCACCCGAAGAGCGGCGCGAGGTGCGCAACCAGCAGGCGCGACCGTTGCTGGAATCGTTGAAACAATGGCTGGAAGCTACGCTAGGTAAACTATCCAGAAAATCGGACACCGCGTTGGCGGTTCGTTACGCGCTGGGACGGTGGGAAGCGCTTCTGCGCTACCTGGACGATGGCGGCATCGAAATCGACAACAACGCCGCGGAACGAGCGCTGCGCGTGGTCGCCCTTGGCCGCAAGAACTACTTGTTCGCGGGCTCCGATGCCGGTGGCGAACGCGCCGCCGCAATCTACAGCCTGATCGGCACCGCCAAACTCAACGGCATCGATCCCGAAGCCTACTTGCGCGAAGTGCTCGCGCGCATCGCCGACCACCCCATCAACCGCATCGACGAACTCCTGCCCTGGAACATCGCCCCACAACTTGCTCCGTTAACGTAATCTGTCAAGACGGTCTTCGGATGACGCTTACGCGGAAGCCGCAGTCAAGGGCGAACGAAGTGAGCCGCGTCAGCGGGCCTGACCCTTGACGGCGGCGCGAGCGCAGGGAAGGATTTTCGCGTTGGTGGGGATGGCGCGCGGCGCGTGCCGTTTTTTTCCTTTAGCCGCCGCGCTTTGTTTTCAACAAGTTCCCATATAGGAACCGTGCGGCGCTCTACAGCGCCGGAAGTTTTGTAAGTCTCTGATTTCTGGATGGTTCCTATACAGCAACCAAAGTTGCTGTGCAGCACCCTTTTAGGGGTGACGTGTCATAGGCCATCCCCATGCCGGAGGCATGGCTCTTCGGCGCTCCGCGTTATCCCCGCTTCAAATGCACGCCGACATACAACGCTAGACCCATGCCAATGAGGAAGATTGACCACCACAACAAGGACTTCCAGACCTCAGGTGGTTCGGTGGAGATACCCAAGCGCCTCAGCGGGTCAGTCTTCTGGATTATTTCTAGCTCTCGCCGCTGCTCTTCAGCTGTGGGCCAGAGCATCTGCACGAAAGGCTTGAGCAGAAGTCGCCCCAAAAACTGGCCGATAGGATCTCCCTTCATCATCAGGAACTCTCCGATGGGCCTCATAATTTCCTCCCTCGAAATCGAGCAGTCATCGACAATTTATCGCGGAGCCGATCACCAACCCAGCAGTGGCAGCACCGGCTACCGCAAGAGCATAGCCGCCTCCTTTGGCTACTGCTAGCACTGGTCTAGCAACACTCATTGTTCCAGCCAATCGAGCCGCCACGCCGGCCAGACCAGCAGCAGCCGCCTGAAGGCCGTTGATGCTGACTGCTGACCCATCCGACGAGCCTAAAGGCACATTTGTGCTTGCTAGGGCCCCTGCTGTAGCTTCTGCCTGGACCAGCGTCGGATTCAGTAGCTTGCCGGGGTCCACCGTGCCAAAAGTCGTGCTCTGGATGTTTTGGTCCACACACGCCGCAAAACTCTGGCCCGGCTGTCTATTGCCATGCAGGACGCCGTTGACAAAGGTCTTGGTGAACGTCCAGGCCCAACTGCTATTGCCGCGATGCACCACCTACGTTCTATCCGTATCCGGCTTGCTCTGCCGTATCACCAGCCTGTCAATGATCTGCAAAGCGATGTATGCCTCAACGAAGATTCCCATTCCCAGCAGCAGTAGTGGTACCCGAGTGAGAGCATGCAGAATCGCTGCAGTTGTGACCGAATGCACCAACGCGACACACAACGCTGATAGCAAGATGGTCCATATTCTGAGATGTCGCCTTTTTAGATCTTGGGCCACGTACGCGACGAGAATGACTGTCGATACAACGAGCCACGCGGGCTTCAGCGGGAAAGCGGGAATATCCGTGCCCCGACTGATTGCGTAGATAAGGGGGCCTAGTATGATCGCGGCAATACCTAGAGCGATTCCTATGTAGAGCAAGTTGTCTTTGGTTTTCGCCTTCATCCTGCCCTCAGAAGATTGGGAAAGCCGCAGAACACTGTCCATTCCTGGCTGCAGCTGAGGTCGTATATGTTCGATAAGCAGCCGAGAACGAAGTTGCAACAGCAATGCTGCCAACACCTGTCTCTTCTGCGAGACTTTTCGATCCTTCTAACATTCCCTGGAAAACAGTAGACTTCCATGGGGAAGTTAGACCCTTCCCTGCCGCGTAGGCTAGCGTCCTATTGAACTGGACAGCGGCACCGTAGGTCGCTGCAAGTTTTCCAGCCTCAGCTGGGCCGAAGTCCGTTGGGACCGGATTGAGGACATCATCTGCAATATCGCGAAGTGCTTGGCCCGCGCACGTTGGCACATTGCCAGGGCCACCCGAGAACTTGAAGAACTCCTTCGCGAAGGTGCCCCACCAACTGCCGCTGGTATTGCCGCCTCCACCACCGCCGATGCTGAAGCTCCCGGGCATCGTAGTGAATACCCCTAAACTAACGTCAATCGTATAGACGGATAAACCATACGAATAGCCGAACTCAGCCCAATTTGTGAGTCCACCGACTATCCCGTTGACGCCTGTCACGGGAAAATCTCCCGACATCGAGGTATCGGAAGCGCCATGGAAGCAGGACGGGCTATTCGACTGACCACCACTGTTGTTCGGAGCGCACTCACGCATGCCTGAAGGATCGATATACGCCAACGGATTGTTGAAGACGTAGGCGTAACGATTCCACGATTGCGGATTCGTTGGATCGACTGCGGCCATACCAGCCGGGTCGGGAGATGGCCAGCGGCCCTGGTAACCATATTCGCGAGCGGGGAAATCGTACACAGTCGCGGCAGTGTCTGAGGTCATTCCGGTGAATGCTGCCGTGCCTGTACCCGTCTGGGCGTATGTTACTCCAAACGGCGCATAGGCTGCGTCATAAAGCACCGTTCGTGTGGTACTCGACGAAAGGCGAAAATTGCCCAACCAATCCATGTGGTGATAATTGTTCAGCCCTGAGGAGTTGTATGCGGCCACCTCGCCTGCTGGAAGAGGGATATATGCCTTAGAGAGCGTCTGGCCATTCATCAAGGCGAATTCCTGCCCAGTCGGCGAATAAACAAATTGCGTATACGTCCCGGATTTATCCTCCTCAGCGATCCGCCCGAGTGCATCGTAGGTCACGGCGATGCCGTCAATCACTGTTGGTCTGGCATTTGAATCCCATGAATAGGTGTTAAGAAAATCGTTCGTGACATTGCCATTCAGATCGTAAGTGGGGGTCGAACTTCCAATCTGAGTCATCCGGTTTGTGGTCGAGGAGTAAGTAGCCTGGAACGAACTGCTTCCGCTGGCCACAATGTTGCTAAATGGGTCGTAAGTAAAAGTCTGGGACCAAATCGATCCACAACCTGCACTGGCCAGGCGCACCAAATCATCGTGCGCATACTTGCAGGTCTGGTTGTCCCCACTGTTGAAAGGATCGGTGATCACTAATTGTCCGAGGGTGCCGTTGGGATTCCACGAGAGCGCCCCAGTTTCTGACTGTCCGTTGATGTTGAATTGGTACAAGTTCATGCGACCCATATTGTCGTAGCCAAATGTATCGCTGTCACCTGAGCCCAGGTACAGCTGGGTGACCTGGCTGGCAGCATTGTAGCTCGTTCCAGGTGTGGATCCGTTTACGATGACCAGGTTCTGCCCGGACGAAGCCGACACAGTATTAATGCGTCCCTCGCCATCAGGGCTATAAGTTATCGTGGGCACGCCGGGCACGCCGCTAAGTTGGTTTAGCAAGCCATTCGCCCAATAGGTAGCTGCGACATTGTAGTAGGGCCCAGAGTTTGGTGTGGACTCGTACGCATTAGCCACTTCGCCGCGGGCGGTGTAACTGAAGCCTAGGTCAGTGATTTTCGACGTGCATGATCCCGTACACGTGTAGGCCTCGGCGAGGCGGCCTTTCGCATTCGCCATCGCGACGCTGTTGACAGTGGCAGAGTCATATACAAAAACTCGTGTAGGCGTATTGGCCGCATACCCTCCTGATGGATACGACATCTTTGTCATGCGCTGAAGTGGGTCGTAAGCAAAACAGATTACGTCACCGACTGCGTCAACTTTCTTCACTAGGTCGCCATTGTACGTCGTTCCGCATGTCGCATCGGTATCGTACGTATATGTTGTTAAGCTCGATTCAGGATTCGTTTCCGCGGTAAGTCTCCCCATCAGGTCGTACACATATGCTCTTGTTTGTGTACTCGACGACTGAGCGTTCTGAGTAACACCGGTAATTTGGCCGAGCGGCGTGTACGCGTATTTCGTCCAGTAGCCACTTGTGGCATTCGTTTGACCACAGGTTCCATACCCAGGCAGAACTGACGTAACCTCGCAGACTGATGTGAGCTGCCCAATGCTGTTGTATTCAAGTTGGCGGCTCTTTGCGTTTTCGCCAGTAGGTGCGGGGCTAACGGTCACGAGCACATCATTATTAGAGTATGTGTAGGTGGTTATCCCGTTGTCCTCTGTGGTGACCTTAGACACGCGATTCAATGCGTCATATTGGGTTGTGGTAGCAGTGATCGGGCAACTCCACGATCCTGTCGTAACGCAGGGCAGACTGGTCGTGGCCAGTCTGCCGTTGGAATCGTAACCTTGAGCCACCTGATCCCAGGTCGACGCGCCCGGAGCCTGAATGCGAGTCGCCGCGACCACTCGGCCAAGCCCATCATTTCCCCACGTAGTGTTCGCTATGGAAGCAGTACCATTAAAGTATAAATCATAGTACGCTCCGATTTCGTGGCCGCCCGCTACGACGTAACTCAGATATGTTTCGTTGGTTAGTGGATCAGTCACAATGTTTGGTCGCCAAAAATATGGATCATTGTAAGTGGTCGTTGTGGTCTGACCGTTTTCATCGACAGAGGTCAGTTCCACTCCGCCTGTGCAATTCAATGTCATGGAACTGGAGAGGCCGTTGTAAGGCACACTGATTTCGGTAGGAAAGGAGTTTCCGCAGGAAGTGGTAGCACCGTAGGCATAAGTGTATGGCTCGCCGTTAACATCGGTGAGAATATCAATATTTCCGGTATCAAAGTAAGTCATGGTCTTCGTGAGGTACGCGGAACTTGTAGAGTATTGATTAGTACTGGTCAGATTACCTCTTGAGCTGGTAACAGAAGTGTGTTGCGGAGTTCCGGAAGTAGTCACAACAGCAGTTTGGTCGTAATTATAATTTGTCTGTGTGACAGTAATGCCGCCTCCGTTTGTCGTTGTCACGGTTTGCTGGAACGCTTTGATATTTCCAAGAGAGGCATAGGAAATGACGGTTTTGTCCAGCAAGCTTCCATACGCACCTGAGCCATAATCGTAATCATCTTGCTCTATGACATTTCCGTAGTCATCATATTTCTGGACATGCAGATCAGTCATATTTTTGGACCCTCCCAATTGGTTTGACACGTTGCGTTGTGTGATCGGCAGTGTAATGGCTGTTCCGGTACAAGGTGAGGCTGCGGCGTTATAGCATGTGTTGGTCGTTTGAAGCACGGTACTGGAGCCTGTATTCACCACACGGCTAGTTTCGTATATTCCTTGGAATTGAATGGTCGAGACATTTCCTTGTGGGTCGGTCATGGTGGTTGTTGATGCAGCCCCTGAATTCTTAACTTGGGCAAACTTCCATGTCCCGTCAGGAGTCGTCCGAGTTAAAGTGGCCGCGCTGCCGTCAGGCAGAATGCCGTTATTGCCGCCGGTGTAGGAATATGTGATCTGGCCTGCAGTGGGAAGTGTGACCGATACCAGCCTTGAGGTAGTGCAGGTTGTGCCAGCATAGGGAGTACAGGTTCCAGGTGTGGTTTCATAAGCGAAGGTGTATTGAGTTCCATCCGGCAGGGCAATGCTGGTGACGAGTGGAACGGCTGCGCTCGATTTGTACTCTGCGATTCCGGAGACGCCGAAATTGGTAGCAATCGTGTAGTTCGTATAATTCATTGTATAGGCCACTGCAGTGTTGGACGGTGGCATATAAGTGAAGGTGGTTGGACTGGTCGGAGTGCCTGACCCCGCCACTGTAAGAGCTGTCGTTCCAAGTGTGTCAGTGAACACGCCACTGCTACTGACGGAAATAATGTTCCCGTTTCTGTCTGTAGTCGAGGCAGCGCCAGCGCCGACCACCACAGGTGGATTGATGATTTTTCCAATCGTCGTCGTAATCGTAGAGACGGGACCCACCTGGCCTGTCGCGTTCAAGATGAACCCTGAGCCATCTGTCGCAAGTGAATTTGTTATTCCCTGATTCGTGCCGACGATACAGCTTCCTTGGGAGGAACCCTCATAGGCGACGACTTCACCTCCAAATGCATGCGGTACCCCCCAAGGGTCGTGGTAAACCCAATCAGCATATTGATATTCGGTATACCCGGTATACTCAACACGACCGACATAGTAGTGACAAATGGTCTCTGCCAAAAAGTACGACAGGTATCCGCTCTGAATCTCCGTAACACCTCGCCACCCGTAATTGTAAACAGGATACCAATAGTGACTTCCGGTGCCACCAAGCACCTGCCACACGGAGGAATCGTAACTAAGATCGTATGTAAAGTTCATTCCTCCCCGTCCGGCTTTGTTAACCACGGGAATGTCCAGATGGACATTAAGATTGGCGAGATCAATTGCCTCTGGGCCACCAGCTGAGGTGCTAGAGCTAAACGGAGGAGTTCCAGTGGGTACCTGGGCAAAAGCCCAGCCTGCACAGAGGGCAATCACGACGGTCAAAAGCAAAGTCCGCACGAACTGTCTCATAATGCCTCCGCTCTCAAACAAATTTGTCATGGCGCCACCTGCACGGTGAATTGAGTTGCCGAGAGGCCTGAATTCAAAGTCGCTGACTGCAGCTGCAGGTCGAGCGACAGGGTACCGTTCACGAGTTCTTGAACGTGCAGGGGAATTTGGACGCCGCCAATAGTTTGATAATTGGAAAATTGGATTTGCACAGAAATGTCCAGCAACTCGGTGTTATCAGGATGAGTGCTGAACGACAGTGCGACAGGAAGGAGCGTAGTGGGATCCAAATAAAAATTCATCTGGGTCAAATGCTGCATGATGGCAGCGTCCGGTGCAGTGGCGACGGCAGGTGTTTGGGAGACCGAAACGTGAAAGACTGATTGTCCGTTGAGAGTTTCTTGACCAATGTACGTTCCGACCATCGTTGAATTGCTCGCTATTCGGTTCAACGTGAGTGCCGGAAAAAACCATGCAGAGTCGGTCAATAGATTGTGAAAGGAAATCGGGTGCTGAACTCCGTCCAGACCGGACCAAGCGCCTACCGTATTTCCGTTCGCGTCAATGGATCGGATTTGGCTGCGATCCCCGCCAGATAATGCTAGGTCCATCCGACTCTCCCCCGCAGCCATCGCCTTGAGAGTGACGGTTCCAGATTCGTTGTCAGATCCCGCAATACTCTGCGCATTGCCGGTCAGGGTCACGTCCGAGATCGTGGTTGAGCCGGTTAGCGCTGCCGCTGCCTGCGCCAGCAGCGTCGACGCTTGAGGCTGGGACGTAGCCGTACTCCCGGTTTGAGCGTTGACTGAGCTTCCTTGGGAGTAGAGAAAGATCGCAAAGAGGATGGAAAAACATCTGGATCGCATGGTTCCTCCCAAGACAAATTCGTCCGAAGACACCACTACATCAAGTTGGTCGTGCGGTTTGGACTTGCTGTCGAACTTTTAGAACCGAAGGTATGCCCGAGAGCGGTTTCCTCGCGGCAAGGCAACCATCTGAGCACGTGCTTATATTTCTAACTGTCTTGCTTGTCAAGAGTACTCGTCACAGGAATTTTATTTCCTGTGGATATGTTTGGAAAGGTAAGCAAGGGAAGGCCGCGGGAGCGATTTGCTCGCCAATATATCTTTGCTGCGGTGAAAGTCTCTGTAACTTTCTTCGGATTTAGGGAGTCAGACGACATAAGCAATGCATATCCGATTAGCCACCCTCCGTCAGGCTAATCGGCTTCCCCGAAAGGGGAATAAAACGGGAGGCAGGAAACCTGGCCTGCCTCTCCTGCCTTCACTTCTGGGATTTGATCCGAATCGCACCGACCCCATTTTTCTTGCGCTCCTTCTCTGGATATTTCGAGCGCGCTTTCTCCGCGAGCTGTTTCGTTTTGAATGGCTTCGACAGAAGGGCCACTTCGCCATCGATGTACTGGAACAGCACCCACTGCTCAACGTTTTTGGGCATCACAAATTTATAGCATGGGTGCGACACAAATTGCTGACGAGGGCGAGATCAACATAGTTATCAGCACAATTACTGGAACTGGCGCGTTAGCCAAATCTCTATTCCTTTCTTCAGCCCCATCTTGACCCGCCGAATGCATAGGAGTATTGATTCAGGCTTGCACTCTTCCCCAGCAGGGGCTGCACTCTGCCCTTTTCGGTTTGCGGCCCCGCTCTATTCCCGTCAGAGTTACAGCACGAATTGCAGGAGAGACGGACTATGGCAGAGCAACCCCCTTCGGTTCACCGAAGTAAACAGGTACACAAACTCTTCTCTGTCATGGGTTGGATCGTTCAAGGACATGCTGTTGAACTGATAATCGCCGAAAGCGAAGCCGATGCCGAATACTACGCGCTGAATGAACTAGCGTTCGTTAAAGTGGACAGCACCACGATGGCATGCGACCACGTACACGTTGGGCCTGCGGATACGAAGGAATAAAACGAAGGAATAAAGTCCCGCCGCTTGCACCACGTCGTTCGATGTGGTTGCTGTCACGGCCAAACGGCATTACGTTGAGGAGTGGCCGTAAAACTCGCTTGACCCGCCAAACGATTCGGCGTATCTCTTAGACTCCTCAGATTACCCGAGGGGCTGTATGTTGGCTTTCCCCTGGGCGGGGAGAAGGTAGCTGCGGCCCCTCTTATCCGACTCGACCCGCGCAACGCTTCGGCGTATTTGTTGACCTTCTCTACACCCCGTGGGGGCTGCACTCGGAAAAGGTAACCGTGCGGCCCCCTTATTCCTTTTTTGTGACTGGACCGACAACACAACACCTTGACCCGCCGAACCTTTTGACGTATTTCTTTTGGACTCCATTACGCTTGCGGGGCTGCAATCCGCCCTTAACCGGATGTGGCCCCGCTCTACCCTCCCCTGCCAGAAAGGGCGAGCAACAATAATTATGCCCGGCGTTGATATCAGCGGGTTCAATGTTGAAAATCTTCGGAAGACATGCCAGATGAAGAATTGATTCGCTATGGAAAAGCTTGCCGGGATATGTTGACGCCGCAAGCGAATCTGGGCAGACCGCCGCGTGAAGTATTCGTTATTCAGTTGCAGGAAGCCCGGAAAGAGTGGAGAAGGCGGCATCCAAAGAGTGGCTAACGAACACAAAGTCGGCAACTCCGTAGTCGTCCGGCTAAACGACGGACGACTTGTCGAAGCAAAGATTCGAGCCATCATTGAACAGACGAACGGCTTACACCTGCAGGTGGATTACGGCAATGATGAGACCGCGCTGATTCACGAGACGCAGGTGCGGAAGGAACAGTGAAGCAATTCGCCCAACGGGGTCATTATGAACAACGCGGGCAGGCCAACGAACCTTCGAGTCGCGAAAAGAGTATTCGCACGTTCTCGGCAAGGCCCAGATAGGGACAAAATATAGGACACAGCTTCTTTTATTTTCAATGGTTTACATTGCTAAAACTGGCATCATCCGCATCGGCATTTCCGGCTGGCGCTATCCTCCCTGGCGCAGCGTTTTCTACCCTGCAAAATTGCCGCAACGCCAGGAACTCGAATTCGCCTCCGGCAAACTTACGTCTCTTGAAATCAACGGCACCTTCTATTCCCTGCAACGCCCGTCCAGTTTCCAAAGCTGGCATGATGCCACTCCACCCGATTTTAAATTCTCCGTAAAAGGCCCGCGTTACATCACGCACATTCAGCGTCTCCGCGAAGTCGAAGCGCCCCTCTCTAATTTCCTGGCCTCTGGCGTGTTGCTTCTTGGCGAAAAACTTGGTCCATTTCTCTGGCAGTTTCCGCCGAATTTCAAACTCGACCCTGAAAAAATGGAAAATTTTCTGAAGATGCTTCCGCACGACACCGCCGCGGCAAAGTATCTCGCATCAAACCATGATAAATGGATGAGCAAACGGGTTTCGTTCGAAGATGTGGATGACCATCACAAGCTGCGTCACGCCATCGAAATTCGCCACGCCAGCTTTGCCATTCCAGAATTCCTCGAACTTCTCCGCAAATACGACGTGGCCATCGTCTGCGCCGACACCGTCGAATGGCCTAAAATTAGCGATGTCACTTCGGACTTCGTCTATTGTCGCCTTCACGGCTCCGGAGTCCTCTACGCCAGCGGCTACGACGCCAAGTCCCTCGATCAATGGGCCGGCTGGGTTCAAGCCTGGGCCGCCGGCAGCGAGCCTGCCACAGAGAAAATCCTCAAAGAGAAACCACCCAAAGCCGAGACCCGCGACGTCTTCGTTTATTTCGACAACGACACCAAAGTCCGCGCTCCGTTCGACGCCCAGTCCCTCATCAAACGCGTTACCCCGTCTTCAAGCCGCTCCAAGTCGCAATCAAAACTGAGGTGAACCAACATGAAAAAAGAAAATTGGATACTGCGGGCCGCGCTTTCTTCCTCATTCTTCGCCTGCGGCGCAACCGCACTCTCTGCCCAGGCCTGCGGCAACATGCCTTACCTGCATCAGAATAAATTCGATCCTGAGCCGATCGAATTGAGCCATGTCCAGGGAACCGCCGCCGATCAGAATGGCGCGTCCGTCGCGCAACTCTGCGTCGGCCTGTTCTCAGCACAAAAACACGAGCTCGTCCGCTACGCCCAAAGCGACGCCAAAGGCGCCTTCTCTCTCGACACCAAAGGCCTGCCCGACGGCGAATATCGCCTCGTCGGTCAACTCCTCGGCTTCTGTCCTGCCAACGCCATCATCGACATCAACTCCCACTCCCCGCAAAAAAAGCCCATAGTGATACGTATGAACCTGCCCGGCACAGACACCTGTAGCACCGTCCAAGTCAGCAAAAAGTAGCATCGTCGCAGCTCGCCACCTTAGAGGCTGCCCCAAAATCCGTCATTCCGAACGGAGTCCGCGAAGCCAGGAATCCCTCTGTCTTCGCAATCGCGGAAGAATCCCTACCCCCCCTCACGATTAGCGCCAAACCCGCCTTAGCTTTAAGATAGGAACCCGGCCAGCTACCACGATTCGGAGAGCACTCACGATGCCTGTCTCGGAAACTCCCACGAAGCCAAAAAAACTTTCCCGCCCGCAATACCTCGACCTCTACTACTACATGCGGCTCAATCGCGAACTGGAAGACACCATGACGCGCCTCTTCCGCCAGAACAAAATCGTCGGCGGCCTCTACGCCAGCCTAGGCCAGGAAGCCATCTCTGTCGGCACCGCCTACGCCCTCGAAAAGCGCGACTGGATGGCTCCGATGATCCGCAACATCGGCGCTCTCCTCGTCAAGGGCGTCCCTCCGCGCGACATTTTCACGCAGCACATGGCCAAGTACACCTCGCCCACAAAGGGCAAAGACGGCACCAGCCATTTCGGCGATCTCGAGAATCTCCACATCGTCTCTCCTATCTCCATGCTCGGCGATCTGATCCCCGTCATGACCGGCGTAGCCATGGCCGGTCGTTATGTCGGCCAGAAAATCGTGGCCATGACCTGGATCGGCGACGGCGGCAGTTCCACCGGCGTATTTCATGAAGGCCTCAATCTCGCTGCCTCGCAAAAAGCTGCGCTCGTTCTTATCCTTGAAAATAATTTGTGGGCCTATTCCACGCCCGTGCGCCGCCAGGTTCCCATCGAAAATCTTGCCGATCGCGCCAAAGCCTATGGCATCTCCAGTTACATCGTCGATGGCAACGATGTCGTCGCCGTTTACACCACCGCCAAGGAAGCCGTCGAACGCGCTCGCGCCGGCGGAGGGCCCATCCTCATCGAAGCCAAAACGTTCCGCCGCCGCGGCCATGCCCAGCACGATCCGGCCGAATACGTTCCCCAAGACCAGCGCGCTTACTGGGAAAAACGCGATCCCATCACTCTTTACGAAAAATTTCTCGTCGGAGAAAACCTCCTCGACGCCAAAGGTAAAAAGGAAATCGAAGACAAAATCGCCACGCTCCTCGAAAAGGAACGCGAGTTCGCCGAAAATTCTCCGATGCCTCCGCCGGAAACCGCCGATCAGGGCGTCTATTGCACAGGCCCGGAATGTCACGACGTTCAGCCCAAGTGGGAGCGCCCGGTCGACGAGCTCCTTCCTCCAAAATCCTGCGTCGATCCCGTGTGGATCATCGAAGGCTTCGGCCGCGGCGTTTCCTCTGCTGGTGGAGACGCACCCATTCATTTCGGTGATGTTCGACCCGCAGTCGCTGCGGAAAAGGCCGCTGCGTCGGCAACCGCGAAATCACTCGCGAAATCGGCATCACCGCCTTCCGCTAGAAAAGTTGCGCCGAAAAAACCCGCGAAGCCTGTGAAGAAGGGTGGCCGCTAACCATGGCTCCCATCACTTTCCTCGAAGCCATCCGCCAGGCCATGTTCGAAGAAATGGCCGCCGATCCCCGCGTCGTGCTCATCGGCGAAGACGTCGGCGTCTATGGCGGCGCCTTCAAAACCAGCGAAGGCCTGCTCGAAAAATTCGGTTGGGAGCGCGTCATCGACACACCGATCAGCGAAAGCGCCATCATCGGCGCCGCCTGCGGAATGAGCTATCTCGGCCTGCGCCCCATCGCCGAAATGCAATTCATCGATTTCATCGCCTGCTGTTTCAACCAGCTCACCAATTTCGTCGCCAAAGGTCACTATCTCTGGAACGCCCCCGCTCCCCTCGTCGTCCGCGGACCTTCTGGCGGGGGCGTCCACGGCGGCCCGTTCCATTCCCTGAATCCCGAAATGTATTTCCTCCATACGCCCGGATTCAAAATCGTCTATCCCTCCACGCCCTACGACGCCAAGGGCCTCCTGAAATCCAGCATCCGTGACAATAACCCCGTCCTCTTCTTCGAACACAAATTCCTCTACCGCCGCATCAAGGAAGAAATACCCTTGGACGATTACACCATCCCCCTCGGCAAAGCCATTGTCCGCCGTGAAGGAAAGCATCTCACCATCCTTTCTTACGCCGCCATGATGCACACTTCCCTCGAAGCCGCCGAAGCGCTCTCTAAGGAAGGCATCGAAGCCGAAGTCATCGATCTCCGCACGCTTCTCCCTCTCGACGAAGAAACCATCCTCGCCTCCGTCAAGAAAACCAATAAATGCCTAGTCGTTCACGAAGACACTAAAACCGGCGGCATTGCCGGCGAAATCTCCGCTATCCTCTTCGAAAAAGCCTTCCACGATCTGGATGGCCCGCTCGTCCGCGTCGCCTCTCTCGACACTCCTGTCCCCTATGCACCCACGTTAGAGGAAGCTTTCCTCCCCAACGCCAAAAAAGTCTTCGCCGCCGCCAAAGAACTGGCCCGCTTCTAAAAGATTCACAATGCGCGATTGGTGCGCTCCGCCTTCCCGCAAAAAACCAGCAGTTTGTCATCGCGAGGCTATCCGACGAGGATAGCCGAAGGATCTCAAGCGATCCGCATTCTTCAACGTTCAACTGCCAAGACGGTTTAGTTTCTCGAGTCCACTTCCATGAGGTTGTCACCCGTTCCATCCCGTCGTAAAGTCCTCAGTTTATGTCGTCCGCCTTGCCAGAATCCCCATCCAACGATGCCATCCAAGCCCTACTGAACGATCGCCTGCGCCGGAAACACGCCGTCGGCTTAATCGTGGGTCTCCTCGGGCCAAAAGGCTGCCGTATCGTCGCCGCTGGAACCACCGGCAATCCCGCCCGCTCCGAAATCGACGAGCGTACACTTTTCGAAATCGCCTCGATCACGAAGATTTTCACCGCCGCGGCATTGGCCGACGCCATCGAACGCGGCACGCTCTCCCTTGCAGATCCACTCTCAAGATTTCTCTCGCTCCGCGCCGGTGGTATTGGTGATCGCACCCTGAAAGAACTCGTCACCCACACTTCCGGCCTGCCCCGCTTACCTTCCGGATTTAATTGGTGGTGGAACCTGCTGGGCCATCCCCGCGATCCTTACGCCAACTACTCTCATCGCGATTTGGACGCGTACATCAAAACACTAAAAGGCAGTTCGCTGCCGCGCGGCAAATTCCTCTATTCCAATCTGGGCGTCGGCCTCCTTGGCAATGTCTTGGCCGCGCACGGAAACACAGACTACGCAGGCCTGATCGCCCAACGTGTCACCATCCCGTTGCAGATGTCCCGCACCTTCCTCCAAATTCCCCAAACCGAGCAATACTTCGTCGCCCAGCCTCACACCAAATCCCTTCGTCCCACTCCCATCTGGACCATGGCCTCGCTCCCGGGCGCAGGCGGCCTCCTGTCGTCAATGCAAGACATGCTCCGGTTCGCCTCCGCCGCCCTCTCCACAAACCCTCCTCTTTTCCCCTCCATGATTCGTCCGTTCGCGAAGGCCGACGGTACCAACCGCTGTGTCGGCCTCGGCTGGATGTTGCGCGGCACTCCCGAATATCAAGTCGCATGGCACAACGGTGGCACGGGCGGCTCCCGTTCTTTCCTCGGCCTCGAATTCAAAACCGGCCGCGCCGTTGTCGCTCTCGCCAATTCAGTCCATTCTCTGGACCAGCTCGGCGCCAGCCTTCTCCTTGGCCCAAAGCTCTCCGCCGGCTTCTTCTGATTCTCCCCGCCACGGGTCCGCAAAGCGCCAGTACTTTTTTGGATGCGAGCGTTGATTTTCCCAGGTTCTCTCTTCTGTCCCACCTGTAGAATTTGTTGTAACGGTTTCTGCAGGTGTTCCTGCGATGCTCGGCACGCCTGGCTTCTTGTCATGGCCGCGTCCCGTTTTGGGCCCATAACACTTGGAATCCTTCGCTAAGCTTAGGAAAGGATGAACGATGAACGTACCAAAAGTGGGCTTGCTCGCGCTTGCCTCTCTTTGTCTTCCTCTTAATGTATTCCCGTCGCCTGGAAGCACCGTCACCGGCAAAGTCACGCTTTCCGGCGCTGCCCCCAAATACAAACCGCTCGACCTTGCCAAGCAGCCGGAGTGCGTTCGCTCGCGCGCCTCCAATCCCCTCTATCCGGAAAACGTCGTCACCGGTCCCGGCAACTCCCTTCGCAACGTCGTCGTCTATATTTCTGCAGGGGACAACGACAATTCCCCAACTGCTCGTCCAGCGGCCGTCTTTGACCAGCAGGACTGCCACTACACCACCCACGTCCTTGCCGTCCGCGTCGGCCAGGAAGTCACTGTTTCCAACAGCGACGCCTTCTCTCACAACATTCACCCTCTGGCCAGAATCAATCGCGAATGGAACAAGATGCAGCTGCCGGGAACCCCTCCGTTTTCCTATGCCTTCGACCACGAGGAATTCATTCCCATCAAGTGCAACATTCATCCCTGGATGCAGGGTTATTTCGTTGTCCTGAAAACCGGACATTTCTCCGTCACCGATGACGACGGCCATTTCTCTCTCCCGAACCTTCCCCCGGGCCATTACGTCGTCACCGCCTGGCACGAAACGTTCGGCACGCAAAGCAAGGAAATCAACGTTTCCGAAGGCGAATCCCTCTCTCTCAATTTCACCTTCACCGCGAAACCCTGATCGCTTCTTTACAAACCTGTGACAACTCTCTCGACCTGTTTTGCTATTGTTAGCCCAGAAGTAGAAGCATCTTTCCGGGGCGCCCCCGGAATTCCCCAGAACCCTGGGATCGGCCCATTCCATTCACGAGGAGAATCTGAATAAATGAAGACTCTCGTCTGCGCCGCCATACTCTTGCTCGCTTCCCCCGTCGCGTTTTCGCAGGACGCCCATTCCCATTCCGCCACCAAACCCGTCACCGTGAATCTGATCAATTCTCAGGGACAGAGCGTGGGCACCGCTGTTCTGACTTCCGCTCCCACCGGCGTAAAAATCTCTTTGGGCATCAAAAATCTTCCTCCCGGCGAACATTCCATTCACATCCATCAGTATGCGAAATGCGATCCACCCGATTTCAAATCCGCGGGCTCGCACTTCGACGCCGAAAACCACACCCACGGCGGCCATCCTGCTGGAGACATTCCTGATTTTTCGCTGATTGTTTCCGCGAACGGCACTGCCCAGGTCACCGCAATCGCGCCATACGTCACGCTCGGCACCGATGATCACTCTGTCTTCAGCAACGGCGGCACCGCCATCATCATCCACGCCGTAGCCTCCGGCAGCGGAGCGCCCGCCCGCATAGCCTGCGGCGTAATTGCCAAACCAGACTGAACTCCACCATCCTGGGCGCCCCACACTGAGCGCACTTTGCGAAGAATCGTAGGTTTGCTTGCCCGTGTAGCGCCGTGCCTGAACGGCCGGCATCTTGGGGGTTCCCACTCGTTCGGCCTCAGGTTCTCCATCAACCCAATGTCGATCTGTTTTTTCTCTTCAGGGGGTCGGAGCTTCAGCTCCGACATTCGAGCCTGGTGCAAACCGCGGGCTTCAGCCCCTGGGGATTCCTTCTCCTGCGTCAAACCAAGAATTGTTGTAGTCTGTGCAGGAACAAAAACCTGCCATGAAAAAAATCGCCGCCGTATTTCTCTTTTCTCTCTTCAGCGCCACAATTTCCTCCGCCCAATCCGCCCGCTGGACCGAACAGCGCGCCAACGATTGGTACGCTCGACAGCCCTGGCTTGTCGGCAGCAATTACATTCCCGCCACGGCCATCAACGAACTAGAAATGTGGCAAGCCGACACGTTCGATCCGCAGCGCATTGATCTCGAACTCGGCTGGGCCGAATCCATCGGTCTCAACACCATGCGCGTCTTCCTCCACGATCTTCTCTGGCAGCAAGACGCCCCCGGCTTTCAGAAACGCATCGACATGTTCCTCACCATCGCCAACAAACACCACATCCTTATTCTCTTCGTGCTCTTCGATTCCTGTTGGGATCCTTACCCGCAACTCGGCAAGCAGCGCGCTCCGCGCCCCGGCGTTCACAATTCCGGCTGGGTACAAAGTCCCGGCGCCGCCGCGCTCAAGGATCCTGCGCAAGTTCCGCGCCTCGAGGCGTATGTCAAAGGTGTCGTCAGCGCCTTCGCCAACGATCCGCGCATTCTTGGCTGGGATGTCTGGAACGAACCCGGCGGCATGAACGACGGAAGCTACGAAAAGCAGGAATTACCCAACAAGCGCGCTCTCGTCGTGGCGCTTCTCCCGCAAGCCTTTGCCTGGGCTCGCGAAGCCGGCGCGTCCCAGCCACTCACCAGCGGCCTCTGGGATGGCGACTGGGCCTATATCGATAAGCTCGATCCCATACAGAAAATTCAGCTCGAGCAATCCGACGTGCTCTCTTTCCACAATTACAGCAAACCTGGGGATTTCCTGAAGCACGTCCGTGAACTTCAGAAATATCATCGTCCCATTCTCTGCACCGAATACATGGCCCGCCCGATGCATAGCACCTTTCAGGACATTCTCCCCATCGCCAAAAAATATAAAGTCGCCGCCATCAACTGGGGCCTGGTCGCCGGCAAAACCCAAACCTATCTCCCCTGGGATTCCTGGGCACATCCCTACACCGATCACCAACCTAAGGAAT
Organism: Candidatus Acidiferrales bacterium; assembly: GCA_963795535.1. Lineage (GTDB taxonomy): Bacteria > Acidobacteriota > Terriglobia > Acidiferrales > UBA7541 > Acidiferrum. Next base: position 2,012,307 of record CAWCIG010000012.1, on the reverse strand, counting down.
GGTTTCACGAAATCTTCCAAACCAACGGCCAACCCTACCGCCAACAAGAAGTAGACCTGATCGGCCAACTCACCCACTCCACCTAACCGGCGTTTTTCTCCTGGCCGGGTCTTGGGGTTTCCCGCCTTTGTAGGGCACGCCCGCCGGGGCGGTCTCTCGCAGCTGATTCAAAATAAAAAGAGCACCGTCATTCCGATCGCAGTCCTCGAAGCGAGGAACCTCTCGGCAATCTCAACCCACCCTAACTAACTAGCTCATCCGCGCCTCCTTCACCTCCAACTCTCCCTCCCTCTGTGGCCTTCCCTCCAAATGCGGTAATCTATTTACTCCCCATGATCATCAATCTTTCCCGCCGGGCTCACGACCACAACTGGGAAATCGATCCCATCACACGCTCTCTGCTCGACACCGATTTCTACAAACTCCTCATGCTGCAATTCATCTGGAAAAATTTCTCCCGCACCAAAGCCTCCTTCTCCTTCATCAACCGCTCCGCCGATCTTCGTCTCTCCGACCTCGTGGACGTTTCCGAAGTCCGAGAACAGCTTGAGCAGACCCGCCAGCGCCGTTTTCACAAATCCGAACTCATCTGGCTCGCCGGCAACACCTTCTACGGCCACCAGGGCATCTTCGAGCCGGCCTTCCTCAAATGGCTCGAACACGATTTCCACCTTTCGGATTACGAGCTTTCTGTCCACGATGGCCAGTTCAATCTGTCCTTTCACGGCCTTTGGACCGAAACCACCATGTGGGAGATTTACGCCCTCACCATCGTCAGCGAATTAAAAACCCGCGCCAGCCTCAAGCGCCTCAGCGAATTCGAACTGGACATCCTCTACGCCCGCGCCAAAACCCGCTTGTGGGAAAAAATGGCGCGCCTTCGCGGCGTACCCGGACTCAGCGTCAGCGATTTCGGCACCCGTCGCCGTCACAGTTTCTTGTGGCAGGAGTACGTCGTAAAAGCCATGAGCGATGTCCTCGGATCCTCCTTCAAGGGGACCTCCAACACCTACCTGGCCTACAAACACGACCTCGAAGCCATCGGCACGAACGCGCACGAACTTCCTATGGCCCTCGCCGCGCTCGCCGATAATGAAGAGGAACTAAAAAGCGCGCAGTATCGCCTTCTCGAACTCTGGCAGCAGACCTATCGCGGCGAATTGCTCGTCCTGCTTCCAGACACGTTCGGCACTACGCAATTTCTTCAAAATGCCCCGGACTGGGTCGCCGGCTGGACCGGCCAGCGTGCCGACAGCAAGGATCCATTTATCGCCGGTGACGAGTACCTTGCCTTCCTCGAAAAGCACAACCGCGATCCACAGCAAAAGCTGTTCATTGCTTCTGATGGCCTGGATGTGGATTCCATCCTCGGCCTGCACGCCTATTTCGCGGGCACTCTCCAGAATGGCGCCAGTCCTTCCGATTTCCGCCACGCAGGCGATTTTCTCGATCCCCGCCGTTGGCAGCCCGTGCGCCGCATGCGCTTCAGTGCCGGCTGGGGCACGCTGCTTACCAACGATTTTCGCGACTGCAATCCTCACGGCGACGAAGCCTTCGATCCACTCAGCCTGGTCTGCAAACTCAATGAAGCTGATGGCCGTCCCGCCGTCAAACTCTCCGACAATTTCCAGAAATCCCTAGGCGCCCCCGCGGACATCGAGCGCTACCGCCGCATCTTCGGCACCGCCGGCGTCTCGAACATCCCCGTCCTCGTGTAGGCGCCATGATCGCTGGCGCCCCATCCGAAGCGCGTTGGTACCGCCCCGAACCTCGTCTCTCTTTGCCCCGCCCGCTCGCCGAAGGAATCGCCCGTGACGCCTTTCCGCACTGCCGCGTGTCGGAAGTTCGCCCGTTTCCCGATGGCTACCGCAATGCAAATTTCAAACTTCAGCTCGAAGGTTTGCCCGAGCCCTTCGCCCTACGCATCTACGAGCACGATCCTTCGCTTTGCCAGAAAGAAGCAGACCTGCTTCGTCTCCTCGCCCGATCCGTTCCTGTTCCGGAAATAATTCATGTTGCACCTCAGGGCTTGCAGGATCTTCCACCCTTCGCTCTGATGCGCTGTATGGAAGGCATCAACTTTCGTGAACTCAAGCGCCGCGGCGATTCCGCCACCATCGCGCAAGCAGCATACTCCGCCGGACAAGTCCTAGCCGCAATTCACAAATTCAAATTCGAGAAATCGGGCTGGCTCGGTCCCGGCCTTCGCGTAACGGCGCCACTCATGGAAGGCGCCGACCCAATGCCCCGCTTCGTCGACTCCTGTCTGGCTTCGGCAAATCTGAAATCGCGCATGAGCCCGGATCTTCGCGATGCTTTGCACTCCCTGATCTGGTCAGATGCCCCTGAATTGCAGCAACTGGACGTTGCCCCATGCCTCGTCCATGGAGACTTTGGCAAACGCAACCTTCTCGTAAGCCCCTTGGAGTGTGGCAGCTCAGGTGCCGCTTTTACTCAACCGGCCGGAACCTGGACGATCGTCGCCGTCCTCGATTGGGAGTTCGCCGCTGCCGCTTCTCCCCTGACCGACCTTGGCCATTTCCTCCGTTATGACTCCGCCTCGCGGCCAAACCTCGAGCCGCACTTTTCAAATGGTTATCTGGACAAGCGAGGAAGCCTCCCCGAGGACTGGCGTCGAAAAGCCCGCCTCGTCGATCTCACCGCTCTCTGCGAAAGCCTGACCCACGACCAACTCCCCGATTCTGTCACCGCGGAATTGCTGGAACTAATCCGCGCCACAACAGAAAACCGCGACCCAATCTAACCGTCCCGCATCTTCCTGGGTGACCCAGTTTGAGTCCGCGAACGGTGGGTGTTGCCGTTATAGCGCTCTGCTCTTTGGGGCATCTTGGGCTTTCGCCTGTTGGCGCGCGCGTTTACTTCCTGTCGCTTCGCCAGTAGCGTCTCTGTATTCTTTACGGGTCGGAGCTTCAGCTCCGACATTCAAGCATGGCAAGCACAGGGCTTCAGCTCCTGAGGACGCCAACTTAAACTGTTCGCGCTAAACCTTACTCACACCGCAACGCCGTCATCGGATCGACACGCGTCGCCCGCCACGCCGGATACGTACACGCCGCCACCGAAATCCCCATTACCACCACTACCACAACCGCAAAAATCCTCACGTCCAGCGGTTCTACGCCAAACAACAAACTCCGGATCAACTGTGCGCACACGCCGCCGGCAAACAACCCCACCAGCAATCCCAACCCCGTCGGCCGCAATCCATCCAGAAACATAATCCGCATCACTTCGCCGCGCGGCGCCCCCAGCGCCATCCGAATCCCGATCTCGTTTGTCCGTTCCGTCACCAGATAAGACAGCAATCCATACAATCCCACTGCCGCCAGCACCAAGCCCATCAAGGCAAACAGCAGCACCAGGACCGCATCAAACATCGCGGACTCCGTCGCCTTCCCGATTCTTTCGTCCATCGTAAGCACATCGGAGACCGCAAGGTCCGGATCCATTCCCGCAATCACTTTCTGCATCGGCAGCGCCAGCGCCGTAACGTCCCGGCCTGCGCTCGCCATTACCACCAGCGATCCATACTCAAGTCGCCCGGAATTCAGCGGCAGATACATCGTCGGCTCCGCGGGACGATCCAGGTCGGAGAGCACATCTCCCACAATGCCTACAACCTCGAATCGCGGCGCTCCCTGCCAGTCGATCTTCAAATGTTTCCCGAGCGGATCCTCGCCGTCGAAAAACTTTTTTGCCATCGATTCCGTGATCACCATCGCATTGTCGTCTGGCGCCCGGTAATCTTCTTCTGCAAAAATTCGCCCGCGCTTCAGCGCAATATGCATCGCCGCGAAATAGTCCGGGTCCGCTCCGCGAATCACAGCATTGCGAAACTGTCCTGGCGGAAGCGGCACCGCGCCTTCAATGTGAAATGTGTTGTCAAAAAAATGTCCCGCGCCCGGCAACACAGACACGATCGATGCTTCTTTCACCCCCGGCACCGCCCGCGCCCGCCGCAGCAGCTCCGCGAAAAACTCCGCCCTCTGCGCGTCTGTTTCATATTTCGATTCCGGCAGAGTAAAACCCATGGTCAACACGTCGTCTGTCTTGCATCCCATGTCCACCGACCGTAATTGCGAAAAACTCTTCAGCAGCAGTCCCCCTCCGATCAGAAGCACCACCGTCAACGCCACTTCCGCCGTCAGCAGCACTTTGCGCAGCCGCGCGCGTCCCTGCCCTCCCGCCATCGAGCGCGATTCTTCCTTCAGCGCTCCCACCAGTTCGCTGCGCGTCACCGCCAGCGCGGGCAGCAGCCCGGCCACCACGCCGCAAAAAATCGTAATCGCAAATGTGAACGCCAGCGCGAACCCGTCCAGATGAATTGCGCCCGCATGTGGCAAATCCGCTCTCAGCGCCACCAGCCAGCGCAGCGTCGCCCACGCCAGCAGAGCACCCAGCCCTCCGCCCGCGAACGTCAGCAACAAACTTTCCGTCACGCGTTCCTGGATAATCCTCCAGCGGCTTCCCCCCAACGCCGCGCGCACCGCGATCTCCTTCCGCCGCGCCGTCACCCGCGCCATAAATAAATTCGCCACGTTCAGGCACGCGATCAGAAGCACGCAAGCCACCGCGCCCAGCAGCACGTACAGTGGCTCCTTCACGTCGCGCACCAGGTTCTCGGACAAAAGCACCGCATGAGCGCCCTTGCCCATCATTTCATCCGGAAATTGTTGATGGTTTCGCTGCTGGATTCCGTTCAGCTCGCTCGATGCCTGCTCCACGCTTACTCCGTCGTTCAGCCGCGCCGTCGCGAAAAATCGGTGATTTCCCCGGTTGCGCATGTCCGCTTCGGAAACTTCGTGCCGGACCGGCAGCCACAATTGCACGCGCGTGTCTGGATAATCGAACCATGCCGGCAGCACTCCGATCACCGTATATTTGCGTCCATCGAGCAGAATCGCTTTCCCCACGATCGCCGGATCGCTCGCATACCGCCGTTTCCATAGCGCATTCGCCAACACCACCGTTGCCGTTGCGCCCGGGCGATCGTCTTCCTCTGTAAAAAATCGCCCTATCGCCGGTTGCACGTCCAGTATCGAAAAAAGATTGAACGAGCATTGCCGCGTCCCGATTGATTCCGGCAGCGATCCTCCATCCCCGGAAAGATTCGCCGTGTCCTCACCCACCAGCGCCATTTGCTCTAAACTTTTCGCCTGCTTCTGCCAGTCCCCGAACACTCCCCCGGAAACTACGTTGAATTGCTCTTCATCGACAACGTTCTTCTCCCACAAACTCACCAGCCGCTCCGGGCGCGGGAACGGTAGCGGGTTCAACAACACGCCATGGACAATCGTAAACAGCGCTGTGTTCACCCCGATTCCCAGCGTCAACGCAAGGATCGCCACCACAGTAAATCCCGGCGATTTCTGCAGCGACCGCCATCCATACCGCACGTCCTGCCACACCGTCTCCACCAACCGCACGCCGCGCGCGTCCCGGCACTCCTCCTTGATCTGCTCCGTCCCTCCAATCGCGAGCCGCGCCCGCCGCCTAGCCTCCGCCATCCGCATCCCCTCCCCCACCAACTTCTCCACCTTCGCCTCAAAATGAAACTGCAGTTCCTCCTCCATCTCCCGCTCCACCTCGGAGCGCCTCAACACCGCCCGCAATCGCATCCACAGATCCCGCATCATCATGTTCTTCCCTTCAGGCGTCGGAGCTTCGGCTCCAGGATTCCAAGTCCCCGCAAACTGGGCTTCCGCCCCTGAGGAAACTCTGCCTCACGCCGTCCCCAGCACCTGCGCCACCGCCGCGGCCAGCTTTACCCACTCGTCCTGCTCCGCTTCCAGCTGCTTCCGACCGTTCTTTGTTAGCTCGTAATATTTCGCCCTGCGATTGTTCTCCGACGTGCCCCACCGCGCCTTGATCCATCCGCGCCGCTCCAGCCGGTGCAGCGCCGGGTACAGCGATCCTTGCCGCACCTGTAGCACCTTGCTCGATACCTGGTGAATGCGTTCCGAAATAGCCCATCCGTGCTGCGGACCCGGCGCCAGCGTCCGGAGGATTAACAAATCCAGCGTCCCTTGCGGCAGATCGATTCCCGCCCCTTCCATTTGCTCGCCCATGCCACTCCCCTTTGACTTCTACAGGACCATACCACCCCTCCTGTCGATGTACAAGGGGAGACCAACTCCCGTCCTTCTCGCCATAAATCGGCACAAGCCCCGGCCAGCGCTCTCTTGACGAGGACCGAGCCTTCCGCCCACGAGGGATCTCGGACGATCGGCCGGGCAAACCCAATCCGCCGTGCAACCCGTATCCATCTGGGAACACCCCGCGTCGCAACATCGCCGCGCACTCCCGCTTTCCGTCATTGCGCCTTTGGCGGTAAACTAGGTAGGTTCCGCGGCCGCGCCATTAGTGGCCGGAGCCCACAGGTTCACCCGGCCCTGTTCAGGCCCGCACGCGAAGGAGAAAACTCTCATGGCAGTCGACGTAGTTATGCCCCAGATGGGCGAAAGTATCTTTGAAGGCACCATCACCAAGTGGCTGAAAAAGCCCGGCGACAAGGTAGAGCGCGACGAGCCGCTCTTTGAGATTTCCACCGATAAGGTCGACGCCGAAATTCCTTCTCCGTCCGCGGGGGTGCTGAAGGAAATCAAGATTCCCGAAGGCCAGACCGTTCCGATCCAGACCGTTGTCGCGGTCATCGATGGCGCCAGCGGAGCCGCTGCTTCCGCGGCAACCCCGGCTCCCGCGGCCGCCGCCAAGCCCGCAACTGCTCCCGCAACACCAGTGCAAGCCGCTGCCCCTGCAAAGCCGTCCACGCCGCCACCGACACTAGCTTCGGCTCCCGCTTCTGCGGCCCCGGCCACCGGCACCGGGACGGAACGCATCCATTCTTCGCCGCTCGTGCGCCGCATGGCCAAGGAGCACGGCATCGATCTCGCCTCGCTCGAAGGCTCCGGCACCGCCGGCCGCATCACCAAGGAAGATATCGAAGCGGTGATTGCCGCACAGTCCGCACCGTCATCGGCACCCGCCGCTTCAGGGCCTTCCGCTCCGGGGGCCGCGCGCACCGCTCCGCCTCTTCCACCGGCTCCCACAGCCGCTCCCGGGGCGCCCGCCGTCCACGGTTCGCAGTTCATTCCAACGCTCCAGCTCGGCGTTCCCCGCGAGCGCATTTATTTCGGCAGCTACGAAGTGCAGCCGCTCAGCGTCATGCGCCAGAAAATTGCCGAGCATATGGTCGCGTCCAAACACGTTTCGCCTCACGTTTACTCCGTCGACGAAATCGACATGACCAAAATCGCCACCCTGCGCGCTAAGTCCAAGGACGAATTCGAGAAGCGCTACGAAACCAAGCTTACCTTCATGCCCTTCTTCGTCAAGGCCGCCGTGGCCGGGCTGCGCGCCTATCCCACACTGAACGCGTCGCTCGACGGCACCAACATCGTGCTGCACAAGGAAGTAAACATCGGCATTGCCGTGGCCCTCGACTGGGGCCTGATCGTTCCCATCATCAAGAACGCCGATGAGAAAAATCTCCTCGGCATCCAGCGTAACCTTAACGACCTCGCCGAGCGTGCCCGCACCAAAAAATTGAAGCCGGAAGAAGTGCAGGAAGGTACCTTCTCCATCACCAACCCCGGCGTCTTCGGCGGGCTCTTCGGCCTGCCGGTCATCAGCCAGCCCAACGTCGGTATCCTCGGCCTCGGCGCCATCGAAAAGCGCCCGGTGGTCATCAATGACTCCATCGCCATTCGGTCGATGTGCTACGTCACGCTGAGCTACGACCACCGCGTCGTCGATGGCGCCATCGCCCACCAGTTCCTACACAAGGTAAAAGAAACCCTGGAAAACTGGTCGGAACCGCTGCTGTAGGAAGTTTTTACTATTCCGTCATACGTAATCGGTTAAACCCGGTTCCGCTGAAGTTCGATACGCAGCGGTGCTGGTGCGTCTCCCGCGCATCCGCCGTATCTGCTGCATGGCACGCAACATGATTGATCGGATAATCCTATCGGCACTCGCCTTTTCCAGTAAACTCGGCGTCTGTTCTTTCCACGTTTCTCTTTTGGCCTCTTCTGGCATGCCCATTTCCCGTCTGGCACTCACTCCGCTTGCGCGTAGCATTGGAAAATGGCACGCGTAGACCTCTGAAAAAAGAAAAGGCCCCCGGTTCCTTCGAGGGGCCTTTTCCGTCGTTCGTTGTTGATGCTTACCGCCGGCGCTTCTTGGCCGCTTTCTTCGCGGGCTTCTTCGCCGCCTTTTTCGGTTTGGCCTTGGCTTTGGCCTTCTTCTTTGCAGCCGCCTTTTTCGCCGGCTTTTTAGCGGCGGTCTTGACGGCCGCCTTCGCCGCGGGTTTCTTGGCTGCGGCCTTGGGCGCCGGACGCGCCGGTTCTTCCCCTTCGCCTTCTTCCGCGGGCTCCTCTTCCACGGCCAGAACCTCTTCTTCTTCCTCGATTATGGTCTCGCCGCCCAGCTCGTCATCTTCCTCCAGCCGCGATAGCTCCTCATCCTCTTCGAACTGATCCTTCTCGAAATCCATGCTCTCCTCCCGTGGGGGCTCTTGCGAAGCCGCAATCGTCGTTTTCAAAATCTGCTACAGCCGGAGATGACCGCGCTCCGTCCTTGCGCTTTGTTATCCCACTCCAACGTGCTTGTCAAGCGTTCTGCGCATTTCCTTCGTTCCCCCACCAAAATATCTCTTGCGAAGTGCTTCCTGGCCTTTTCCGCCCTAGTTTTGCGTTTCCACCGCGCTCCCCACGGGCTTCTTCTGCGGGTTGGCTTTTTTCGTGTGGTGCACCGTGCGCGTTTCTGGCGCGCCTCCCACCGTGTAAATCCGTAAAACCATTCCCCGGCTGACTTTCCCCGTTTTCAACCCGTTCCATTTGCGCACCTGCTCGGACGTCACACTGAACTGATCGGCGATTCCTCCCAGCGTGTCGCCCTTCCTCACCCGGTAACGGACCAGCCGCGGTTTGGTTTCCTCGAGCGGCCGCGTTGCCGGGATGATCAGCTTTTCCCCGGCCTCTAGCTGCGCACCACGCTCCAGGTCGTTGGCATCCGCAATCGCCGCCGCCGTCACCCGGTAGGTCTTGGCGATCGACGTCAACGTCTCCCCCGCCTCCACGCGGTGCCGCCGCCAGCTCACCCACTTGTCCGGCGGAATATCCGCAATCTCAGCCGAAAACTTTTCCGACGTGCCCACCGGCAGGTGCAGCTCAAAGTCGGGGTCGTCCGGCGTAATCATGCGCAGCAGGGAAGGATTCAGCGTGCGCAGCGTGGCCACGTCCACGTCAATGGTTTCGGCCACCAGCCGCAGGTCGATGGCCCTCCCGGGCTTCACCGTGTCGATTGGCACCGGTTCGTCGGAGTCTACGGAAATGCCGTAATGCGCCGCGTCCTTGGCGATCAGCGTCAGCGCCAGAATGATCGGCACGTAGTTCTTGGTCTCTGTCGGCAGCACGTTCCGTTTATAAAGTTCCCAGAAATCCGCGTAGCCTGTACGCTCAATGCCTTTCTGCACGTTTCCCGGCCCGCAGTTATATGCCGCCATGGCCAGGTACCAATCCCCGTACAGCCCGTACAAATCTCGCAGGTGCTGGGCCGCCGCCCGCGTGGCCTTTTCCGGATCCAAACGCTCGTCCACCCACCAGCTGCGCTTCAATCCGTATTCGTTGCCCCGCCACTGCACGAACTGCCACATGCCCCGCGCCCCCGCCCGCGACAGCGCCAGAGGCTGAAACGCACTCTCCGCCTGCGCCAGATAGATCAGGTCCTGCGGCACGCCCTCCTGCCGCAACACCCGCGCGATCATGTCCTGGTATTTTCCCTTGCGCCGCAGTCCGTTCTCGACGATCGCCCGCCCGCGCGGCGTCTGGAAAAAGTTCAGGTAGGAAACCACCACGTCGTTCACCGTCAGCGGTAGGTCGTGCGAAACGTTTTTCGCCACATCCTCGGCCCGTTCCTTCAGCTTCGGGTCCACCGGGAACGTCATTTCCGCCACTTCGTCGATGGGCGCGGGCACCGCGGGAGCTTCCGTAAAGCCGTCTCCCGCGCGGAACGCCTGCAGTTCGTAGCTGTAGACCTTGTCGGTTATCTCGTGAAACGTTTCGCGCAACTGCGGATCGCTGTTCGGGTCGTACCCGCTTTCCAGCATCCAGTCCACCGCGTCGTCAAAATCCCGCCGCGCCGCTTCGAGGTGTCCCGCTTTGTAATTGGCTTCGCCCGAAGCGAACTTCGCCTTCACCTGTTCGATCAGATAGGGAATCCCACCCGGCGGTTCCGGCAGCAGGGAAACCATTTCCGCCGGCGCCAGCTTCCGTTGCGGCAATTCCGCAATTACCGCCACTTCCGCCTTCTCCTGCGGCACCGCCCGCAGCGCGGGAGCCTTCGCCTGCACCGGCTTTTTCGTCGCGTCCTCGCACGAGCTCAGACACACGACCGCCACCATTCCAAATCCAGCGGCCCATGCCGCCGCCCGCCGCGATGCCCTTTGGCGCATCTCTCTATGGTAAGAACCCCGTCCCACCCGGTCAACGCTTTCCCGCCCCAATTTCCAAATCCCGCAACTCCTCTGGGTGCGCCGCGTCACTTTCCGCCGCCCTTGCTGGGTGACGCACTCTGAGTCCGCGAAGGTTGCGTCTTGGGGTCAACTCTTTTAACCGCGTCGCGCGTGTTGTGCGCGATGAATCCTTCCCGCTCGTAACCTCATCTACGAGACACCGCTAAAATGCCGAGCAGGTGCACATACATGGACCGGACATCGCAAGCCGACCAGCGGATCGCTCACGCATTCCTGCGGTTTGTCTTCGGCGTAAATGTTTGTTTCCCACGGTGTCAGCCACCGTTTGGGTGACCACACTGCGTTTCTCGCTTATCTCACCCAGTCCATGGCGCATGCGGTCCTCATTCCCAAGGCCTCTCTTCCCATTTGTTGGCTCGAACAGGAGTGGGTGGCGCGCCAACTACTTCGCTGATATCCGCGCGAGAATGAAGTGAACAACAAAGATGGCTGAGGCCGGTCGACAATGCCATATCCTTGGGGAATATCCCTAGGAGCCAACCCATGGATGACCCATTGCCGAACATACGCTCTGCAAATCCTACGCAACAAAACATTGAAGCAATCGCCAAGCTTGAGCATGACGCCCTTAGCCGCCGGACGACCACTGAGCGAGCCAGTGAGATCGTCACAAAGTTCGTCGGCAATATGGGATTTCTATTACTCAGTTGATTCTGATTTCCGCATGGATTCTGGCAAATCTTCACGTGATCCCAGGACTCAAGGCATTTGATCCGTTTCCCTGCGGAGTCCTGGCGTTAATTGTTTCTTCTGAAGGCGTATTTTTGACTGTGTTTGTGCTAATCAGTCAAAGTCGAATGGCCCGCCAGTCTGACCGGCGCTCGCATCTGGGGCTTCAAGTTAACATGCTCTCTGAACAGGAACTCACAACCATTCTTCAGATGTTGCAAAAACTGTGTCAACACATGGGGGTGAACGTGGAATCATCCAGGCAAGAGGTGCAATCATTTTCCAAAACAACGGAAATACACAAATTAGCCAGCGAGCTCGAAGATAAACTGCCTGAGAAATGATCGGGAGCGACCGGATGGAAAAAACCCCCAATCATGTCACCCGCAAAATGGTAAATGACGCTCTACGTGCTCGAGGGCGCGATGAAAGTTTGCGCGAAGGCGAGGGCTTCGTGCCCAGGAAATGCATCCGCCCGCGCGCACCACGCCCGCCTTCGATCAATTGAAATCCCTCTCCGGAGAATGGATGGACAAAGACAGTTCCGGCACGCCGGTGAAAGTGATCAGCGTTGTTTTCAATGGCAGCGTGGTCATGGAACATCTACAACCGGCGAAGGAAACCGAAATGATCACGATGTACTCGCTCGATGGCGACGGCATCATCGTCACGCACTATTGCGCCGCGGGCAAGCAGCCCACGATGCAAACCGCGCCGTCGCCCGCCAACGGCAAATACGATTTCACGCTCGTGCGTGTCTCCGGCACCAAAACTCAGGATGAAGGCCATATGTCCGCGCTCGTGCTTTCCATCCCGGACAAGGATCATCTGACGCAAACCTGGACGTTCGACGACCACGGCAAATCCATGGTCAACACGTTTACCTACACGCGCGCCAAGTAGGCCAGGCCGTTTCGTCAAAATTATTTACTTCGCTACGGAACCGACGAGCTTGCGCACGGCGAGCCCGAACATCAGCCGGGTAACTCCTGTCATCAACAGATTCACTCCCACGAGCGTGCCGATGGCCCAAACCGTGCTCGACGGCCAGTGGAACCAGATCAACGCGCCCAGCGCCAGTGTGATAATCCCGTTCAGCAGCAGCCAGCCCGACGCGCCTTCACCCTTCATCCGGAAATACGAAATCACCTCGATCACGCCCTCCGCCAGAATAATTCCCGCCAGCAACAGCGTCAGCGTGGAAGTCGCCATGATCGTATGCGTCAGGAAATAGAACGCGCCAATCGCATACACAATCCCGATCAGCACTTGAAAAATCACCTGCTTCGCGCCGCCGCCCTTGAACGCCGCGATGAAATGGAACACCGCGCCGATCGCCAGCAGCCAACCGACCAGCAGGGTCACACCGAGCCCTGCAACGCCCGGCTCCACAATCCCAAAGATTCCCAGCACGATGAACAGCACCGCCGCCGCGATGTACCAGCCCGTGACTTTCTTCGCCAATCCCGCCGGACTCCGCAATCCTTCCATTGAATTCGCTGTCGCCATTGCGCACCTCCACAAAACGTTTGTCTTTGAATTTACCGCCCTGTACGGTTGTCGGCGGTGTTTGTTCAATCCCTGGCCAGAACCGCGCTCATTCTACTCTCGATTTCGCGGTGCCACGCATTTTTATCTTTTGTGCGGTGCGCAGGACCTAGTACCCTGCTGCGCTTCCGTTGCCCTTGTTCTCTGCCAGTGCCGCGCTGACATTTGCCGGCGGCGACTGGATCCGTTTTACAAAGGCCGCCACCTTCCATAACTTTTCATCGCCTTCCCATTTTCCGTTTGCAAACATTCCGGTGCGCCGGATCCCGTGTTTCGCCACCCAGAATATTTGCGCTTCCGTATACGCCGTGCCCACCTTCGCCAGTTGCGGCGCCGGCGGAAAAAGTGTGTCTCCGTTGTCTTCGGTCTTCCCCGGCGTGCCATGGCATCCCGCGCAGCCATCCAGATAAATCTTGCCGCCCGCAATCAGGTTCTCGTCGGTTGGCGGAAATGGATTCGCCACTTCCGGCGATTCGCGACGTACCGACGCGTGCATTGCCCTTTGCATAATCGCCGTTTCCAGCCGTGCCGGCGGCAAATCTCCACGGACCTCCGCATACCCCAGCATCAGGTAAGCCAAGCTTCCCATTGCCAGCACCAGGACTGTGCACAGTATTCCCAGAACAAAGTTTTTCATCGTCCACCCCGTATGAATCTATTGCCGTTCTTCTTCGGAGTAAACCTTGATCCAGTGCGTGCGAAACCGCGGACGCACTTTCTTCCCGTCCACATCCAGGTAGACCACTTTCGATTCCAACTTGGGCATGTGGCAATCGATGCAGTTGTTCGTGATGGCTTCCCCAAGCTTTGCGTGTGTTGGCGACTCTTCCACTTTGTGGCAGCTCAAACAATGTTGTGACATCGCCGCCAGCCCCGGCCTCTGCTTGTGCACATCGTGGCACGTCGAGCAATTCATGTTCGCGGACTTTTGGTAGCACTGGCTCTTCATCAGCAGCTTCCCCTGCTTGCCGTGCACGTCCACATCCTTCGCCGAATCGATCGGGCCCAAGTCGATGTAGTTCGCCAGCGGCTGCCCCGGCACATAGGAAAACGCTGGCGCCAGGAAGCGGTCTCCTTGCCCACCATGGCACTGCGCGCACACATCCGCTTGCCGCGCCGCCGAAAGCTTCGCAGGATTGACAATCATTTCGGCTCCGGTTGCAACACTGGTCTTTCCTTTGTAGCTTGCGGCATGTGCCCGGCCCGGACCGTGACACCGCTCGCACGAAATCCCCAGCACGTAATTGTTCGTGTCATACATATTTACTTCCGGATCCGGGATAACCGAATCGAAGTACGTCGCGTGGCACTCCAAACAGCGCGGGATGATCGCGCGTTCAAAATCGGCTTGTCCATCGATGTAACCAGGGCTGGTAATCCATCGGCGTAAAACCGTCGAGTAACCTGCCGGCAGTTGAAAAAGTTGATTGTCTCTCCAGTACAGATAGGTTTGCCCTTTCCCTCCCGATCCGATCACCAGGTCCAGGCGCTCCGTGTGCGTGCGCGGTGCGCCACCGTCGGGGGAAGCCCAAATTGCAGTTTGGAAAAATTCCTCGCCCTTTTTTCCCATCTCAAAGGAGAGGTTCGGATTCGCCGTGGTCATCGTGTTCGCGCCCGGCGTAAATATGCCGACGATGGTGGTCTGATTGGCCATCTGCGACGACAGGTTATGCGCGGTTTTTTCGTAGGTATCAAACTTATCCCGGTGGCACTGCGCGCAGGCTTGATCACCCACATATTCGGATCGCCGAACGATTTTAGGCTTGGCGGACGGGCTGGTCTTTGGCTTTGCTTTCGATGCTTGCCCCGTGTCTTGGCCGGAGATGCCCTTTCCAGCTCCAATGGAGAAGCCGCCCGCTGCCAGGCAAGTCAGCGCCAGAAGCAGGACACCCGCGACACGATCAAATTGGTAGGTCCACAGCAAGCGCATTCATCGCCCCGTTGTCTATCACTGAAACGCCCAGCATCGTTTTGGCTTCTGTTTGCAGTGCCAGAGAATGGCTCCGCCCTAAGGCTAGGACATATTACCGCGTCGGTTCCTACGCAGTTTCTCTACTTCACCGCCGGCAGCCAGACATCTTGATCGATGTACGCCGTCAACGGCGTGCCTGCCGGTATGTCCACATCTTTTCCATGCTTAATCAATCCAATCGGCCCGAACAGCACAGTTAGCGCCACGGTCGCGCCGGTTTTGCTCTCGCCTTCCTTACCCTTGGTCCCTCGCAGTCGCACATGATTGCTGCCCGCGATCAAATATTGCAATTGCACGCTCAGGTCGCCCGGCTTTCCCATCATCCCAGCCTTTTTCGCCGCCGAAACCGTGGCCACGGCGTGCGCGCCCTTTGCCACCACCACGGTTTCTGTTACCTTCAAATCTCCGTCGAGCAGAAATTCCACAGGATCGCCTTCGTGCGCCGTCTTCGAGCTGATATCGGCTGCAAATTTCAGGGTAACCTCCGTGCCATCGCGCAGCAGGCATCCTGAATTGGCGTTGCACACCGGTCTTGTTGGATCTGCCGCAGGGCCATCGGGCGACGGCACAGGAGCGTGAGCCGGCACCACCGACGCCGAGGATTTGCCCGTCTGCGCCAACAGCATCGCCTGCATCACCGACTGCGTTACGCCTGCGTTCTTCAGATTGATCAGCGCCTGCGGAGAAATGTCGAAGTCCGCGTCGTTTGCTTGAATCTCCTGGACGATCAGATTGGAGTCGAACCCTTCCTTGGTCATCTCCACGATGTCCGCATTCGTCAAAATTTTCTGCGACTGCGCGCAAATCGTCGGGGCCAAAATCGCCAGCATCGCGAACAATGCCAGGTTCATCCGCCAACTCATGGGCCTTTCGCCTCTCCGCGTTTGTCTTTGCGCCGCCGCCTCGATGCGAGGCGATAACAAACACGAAACGCCGACTCTATGGATTTATAGTCGAAATTAGGACATTTGCCAGCGCCGGTCTACTGGTCCGCTGGGCAGTCTGCGCGGAAAAGCCTGCTTCCAGCGCAGTCTTGAGGTTATGACGGAAATTCCTCGCGCTTCGGGTACTGCCACCGTTTGCTCTTTGGACAACTCTTCCGGCGGCCAACGCTCTTGGGCGAACCCGCCGTCTCTAGTCCGATCTCAGCGTCTCATTCGGATCGAGCTTTGCAGCGCGCACCGCCGGCACCAGCGCCGCCAGGATCGTCACCATCACCAGAGTTCCGGTCACGCTGGCTAAGGTCATTGGATCGTAGGCCGAAACATCATGGAGCATGGTCATCACAAACCGAATCGCAAAGAACAAGCCCACGGCGCCCAACAGCATTCCCCAGGCCAGCAATCCCAACGCCTCCGTCAGGATCATTCGCAACACTCGTCCCGGCGTCGCCCCTAGCGCCACGCGCACTCCAATCTCCCCGCGCCTTTGCGTCACGCTTGCGGATAATAAGCCGTACAATCCCAACGCGCTGAGCAACAGTGCTACTACGCCAAAAAAGTTCGCCAGCAGCGTGATTAATTCCTGGCTCCCCAGCGCGGCATCCATTTGCTCCCGCATCGTCACGAAAATCACCAGCGGAACTGTCGGCGCAATCTCGGAAAGCGTCGCGCGAAACGCGGAAACCGCCTGCGCCTTCGTCGGCGAATGAATCAGAAACACTAGGTTCCCCAGATTGTCGATGCGCTTGGTCGAAAGCGGCAAATAAATTGTCCGCGGCGGTCCCTGCCGCACGTCGTAAAACTTCGCGTCTTCCGCCAGCCCGACCACCTGGCAGGCCACTTCGTCGGGAAAATCATTCGTCACCCGGCTTCGTACATATCTTCCCAGTGCTGGCTGGTGCGGAAAAAAGAACTCCGCCGCCGACTCATTCAATATGCACACATTCAATTGCCGGTCGGTCCTTTCAAATTCCCGTCCCGCCAGTATCCGCGTCTTCATTGTTCGGAAATATCCCGGCCCCACGTCGTTATACGCCATCTGTGTGTCTTCCGGCGGGTTCGCCCCTTCCGTGACCGCCTGAAAATCGCCGGTTATTTTTATTCCCGTCATCGGGGTCTGCGAAGTGACCGCGGCCGCATCGATCGCCGGCATTTCCATCAACCGGTCCACCATCCGCTGGTACAAGTTCAGCTTTGCTTCGCCTTTCAGTTTCAGCACGTGTATCCGCGAGGTCTGGATCGTCACATGGTCCAGATCGAATCCCGTCTGTTCGCCGCGCAGCTTGATCACGCTCACCGACAGCAGCGACGCCAGCATCACCAGCACCAGCGACAGCCCGACCTGCACCGGCACGAACATCCGTCCAGCGATTTGTTTCCGCCCTCCCATCGTGCTCCGCGATTTCAGCAGCGCCGCCGGGTCGGTTCGCGACGCGCGCCACGCCGGCAGCGTCCCGCACAATAACGTGGTTGCCACCGCAAACAGCAGTGTCATCCAGAACATCGCCTTGTCTGGATGCACCGAAACCGCTTCGCCCATCATCGGATCGCGGAAGAAGCGCAGCAGCAAATCACTTCCGTACCACGCCGCCGCCGCTCCGAGCGCGCTTCCCGCAAGCGCGATCACAAAACTCTCCGTCAGATATTGCAGCACCAACCGCTTTGCTGACGCCCCCATGGCTGTCCGTACCGCAAACTCCTGCTGCCGCGCCGCTATCCGAGACATCATCAGTCCGCCAATATTCACGCAACACAGCAACAGCACGATTCCCACAAGTCCTTGCATCAGGTACAGCGGCTTTTTGTAAGTGTGCGTGATATAGGTCGGCAAACCCGTACGCGCAGGTTCGGCCTGCAAGTACGCCTTCTGAAAGAAGGGGTCTTGCTGTAAGCGCAGTGGAATAAACCGGTTGAACAAGCCTTTCTGCAATTGCCCTAACTCCGCGTTAGCCTGCCTTATGCCTACCCCTGGTTTCAGCCTGCCGATTACCGAAACACCAAACAGGTTATCGCCCTTCTCTTCGAACAACTCCGGCATCTTTAGCGCCGCAGGCTCAAAATGCAGAGGGAAGTACATTTTCATTTGCGTGCCGGGCCACACTCCCTGAAAGTCCGGCGGCGTAATGCCCACCACTGTCACCGGAACGTCGGAAATCGTGATGTTTTTTCCGATGATATCTTCCGTGCCGCCGTAATAGTCCTTCCAGAAACCGTAGCTCAACACCACCGGCCACCCGCTGCTCGGTCCTCCGGGCACATCGTCGTACGGCTCGATCAATCTGCCGCGGTAGGGTTGCAGTCCGATCAAACCAAAGGCATTCCCGCTCACCATCCCCGCTGCGTATCTCTGCATTACCCCTTGCGTGTCTTGCAGCAGGACTTCGCTGTCGTCCCAGGACGAAAGCTCGCGAAATGCGGATTGCTCGGCTCGGAATGCCTCCAGCATGTGCAAAGTCATAACCGACCCGCCCTCATCGTCCGGGTCTGCTTTACTCGCAATTCCCACCCTGACCAGCTGTGTTGCGTTCGGCGCTGGCACACTCCGCAGCACCAGCCCATAGAGCAAAGTAAAAATCGCCGTGTTCGCGCCAATTCCCAGGGCCAAGGTCAGCACTGCCGCTAGCGTCAATACCGGATTCTTCCGCAGCATGCGCACACCGAAGCGCAAATCCACCAGCAGGTCATCCAGCCATTTCCATCCCCAGGCTTCGCGCGCTGTCTCCTTCAGCAGCGCAACATTGCCAAATTCCCGCTTCGCCTGCGCTTCCGCCTGTTTGTTCGGCATGCCTGTAGCCACTAGCTCGTCCGCGCGCTCTTCCAGGTGAAACGCCACTTCTGCCTCCAGATCGTTGTACAGCCGGTTGCGAGAGAAAAGCTGCTTCAGCCAGTTCATGATTCCTCCGGCGCCAGCACGCGCTGGATTCCCTCGAGCATCCGCTCGAAACTCGAAACCTGCCGCTCCAAACGCCTTCCTCCCGCCGGTGTCAGGTTGTAAATCCGGATGCGGCGCTTGGTGGCAGACACGCTCCATTCCGCCTTCACCAGCTCTTCCTTCAGCAACCGTTGCAGCGCCGGATACAGCGATCCTTCTTCAATCTGCAGCAGATCGTTGGACATGCGTTTGATGTGCTGCGCCAGCGCGTACCCGTGCAGCGGCTGCCGCTTCAGCGTCTGCAGCACCATCATTTCGAGCGCCCCGGGAAACAGGTCGTGCTCTTCCGGTCGTTTCGGACTCATTCCTACCCCCATGCGAGTCGGATCCTATCTTTGTTCTCTTATACCTAGACGAAACAAGTGTGCGATTGGTTCCGTATGGCCTGATTCTTCCCTGGCCCGGGTCATTGATTCTGTTTTTCCGGTCGAACCGACTGGGCGTTAACGCCCAAGCTCGCCAACCCGAATAATCTGTCATCCCGAGCGAAGTCTGCGAGCGAGGGACCCGCTTTCTCTCGCCTGGATGGAACATCTGTGGGTAAGGGGAGCAAAGCTCTTAGAACCCAACTTTCCCTTGACACCCTTGCAATCCGGTGCGAAAAAAGGTGCGTCCCTGACCGAAAATTTCGCCCCGGTTTCGCCACTGCCAAGGAGATTTTCCATGCGCCTTCCCCTTCCGATCCGCTTCGCGCTACTCGCATTGCTGCTGTCCCTATTCTTGTTCACGAATTCTGCGCAGGCTCAGACTCCTCCTCTAACGATCGGATCGCAAAATACCGTCACCGCCGATCCGCCTGTCTCTCATCCGGACGAAAAGCCCTGCGTGGTGCAACTGTTCACCGGCTATCAATTCGTGAATTTCAACGTTCTCTCGTATCAATTCACTCCTCCCGCCAACTGCCCGGGTCCGTACGAGAAAATCGTTTTCACCGCGGATTTTAACGTTACTGCCGGCGTGCAATTCGACCGTACCGCCGTCATCGATCTCAATTACGTGAACATTTATTTCGGCACCACCGCCGAGCCAGGGCAGACCGTGTCGCCCTCCTGGCACATCGAGCGTGACGAGACCGACTATGCTGCACTCTTCGCCACCCCCCAGAGCGGGCACATCATTCTCGGCAACATCGTCAATAGCACCTATACCGGAATCATTTCCGGCAGCGCGCAATTGGAGTTCTATCGCGCGCACGGGAAACTCGAAGCGCAACCCGCCGACGCCGTTCTCCCGCTGACCCAGTCCAACGGCAGCGGCGGTTTCAACGAGCCGGCGTTTCTCTACACCAGCACCGATCAGTTGGCGACGACCTTTACGCTGCCGCAAAATATCGAGCGCGCTTATCTAGACATCATCACGCAAAGCCAGATCGGCGACGAATTCTGGTATAGCTGCGTCCCCAACGATGTCGCCACCGAACTGGAAAACTGCGGCAACACTGCGTTTCGCGAGGCCGAAATCAGTATTGATGGCACGCCCGCGGGCATTGCGCCGGTTTACCCGTGGATCTATACGGGGGGACTGGATCCGTTGCTGTGGGTGCCGATTCCCGGCGTGCAGACGCTTAATTTTGTTCCGTATCGCGTGGATCTGACGCCGTTTGCGGGCCTACTCAGCAATGGCCAGCAGCACACCGTCGCCATCAGCGTCTTCAACGCTAACAGCTATTTTTCTGTTACCGGCACGCTGCTGCTGTTTCTGGATCACGGAGCAAAGCAGGTTACCGGGGAAGTCACTGCGAACACCATCAGTGCCGTACCCCATCCTGTGATCGACGAGAATCTGCAAATCGATGCATCCGGCGATATCACCGGCACCGTTACCACCACGTCCGCGCGTTGCTTCAAGCTCGCCGGATTTGTGAATACTTCGCACGGCAGGATCGAAACCGAAGTAGCGCAGTCCGTGAATTTCAAGAATCTGCAAACCTTCGACATCACCGCGTCCGTTTATGGACAAGATGTTTCCCAGCTTTCCAACGTGGAATCTACCACCACCACGCGCCAGGGCCCGCTTTCTTTCCAGACGCAAGAGACCTTCTCGTATCCATTTACATTCAATTACACGGACACTTTCAACGCCGATGGATCGGTGACGCAGCTTTCGAACGTCTCCGAGGGGTACAAGAAAAATCTGTGGTCGCCCTTTTTTGCAAGCTTTGTGGATAACCAAGTTACCTCCACGGACTTGCTGGACCTCAATTCCTCCTTCGAGATCACCGGGAACTCCGGCGCGCAATCCCGGCAAACCTATAATTCCTTTGACACCCGAGGCGAGAACTATTCCTGCACCCTCACCTCCGAAAACAACGCGTTGACGGCCATCAGCCGAGGCTGTCCGAAGTGAAGCAAGTGTGAATGTTTATTATATAGCCTATATAAAGCGTGTAGCCGCAGGCGTCGGAGCACGGGACTCGGCCCATCTGGGCGCTAAGTCCAATCATTTCCTATACTTAGACGAGATGTTGCGGGGTGGCGCTCAATTTCGTCGAGGGCATCCTTTGCCGGCGTCAAACGAGGAAGCCTTGCCCGCGGTTCAAGAGCCGCTAACTCCTTTATTGTCCGAAGTATAGCAAGACCCTGGACGCGGCAGGGGGGTACGCGCGATTTTGGGTCGGCGCGCCGACCGGACACGCAATATTTTTTGTTATAAAGGTATTAAACGACTAGTAACTACACTCATAAGGTCCGGATGTGCTCCGAAAAAAACGCTTGCAACTCCAAGCTCTCCAACGGCCATATGGTTTCGCCCCGTGTGCCAGGGACTCGCGAGGCTTGGGCTCTTCTTCATCGTGGGTTCAAAAGTGCACCGGATCCCGTACGTTGTTACAACCTATTCACACCGCCACACTTCCCCTTCTTTTACAACTCATTCACAACGCCGTCACATTCGCGTCACCACTCCCATTCACTCTCTTGTCACAATGCCTGCGACTCCATTATGAGCCAAGAGGTGACACAACCTGACCATGTCTATCGCAATCCGGCGCGCTACGGTAGACTTCTACCGATGCGATCGCCAGCCCGAGAGCTGTATATGAAGCGCATCCTGATCATCGAGGACGATCGCGATATCGTCGAACTCGTTCGCTATAACCTTGCCAATGAAGGCTTTCAGGTTGCCGCCGCGTTTGATGGCAGCAGCGGCCTGGCCACGATCAAAAAGACTCCCCCGGATCTCCTGCTTCTGGACCTGATGCTACCGAAAATGTCTGGCCTGGAGATTTGCCGCGAAATCCGCAAGGAAGAGTCACTGAACCGCCTGCCGGTACTGATGCTGACGGCGCGTGGCGATGAAGCGGACCGCGTGGTCGGCCTGGAGATGGGCGCTGACGATTACGTCACCAAACCCTTCAGCCCTCGCGAACTGATTGCGCGTGTCAAAGCGTTGCTGCGGCGGGCGGAGCCTCCCGCGGACGCACCCCGTATTCTCGAAATCGGGAAATTGGCCATCGATCCAGCTTCCTATCGCGTCAGCCATGCCGGCAAGCCTGTGCCGCTCAGCACGCTAGAATTTCGTTTGCTCTATTACCTCGCATCGCGCCCTAACCGTGTTTTCACCCGTGACCAGTTGCTCGACGCGGTCTGGGGCACGGACCGTTTCGTGACGCCGCGCAGTGTAGACGTATATGTGCGCCGTTTGCGCGAAAAAATCGAAGCCGATCCGGAAAATCCACTGCACCTTAAAACCGTCCGCGGTGCGGGATACTTGTTCGAGACCCGTGCAACGTAAATTCTTCGGGAAACTGGCGCTGACGTTCCTCGCGCTGTTGCTGAGCGTGCTGCTCGCCGTGGATTTCCTTGCCGAGCGCGCCCTCAGCAACAGCTATGAAACCGAAGGCTACCAGCAACTGAAAGGGCTGGCCCGGCTGATGGGCCTACACCCGGTTCCCCTGAGCGCCGCTCCGCAAACTCCAGAACAAACCGCCGCGCTGAATACGTGGGTTGCCGCAAATGCCACCAGCGGCGTGCGCATCACCGTAATCGCTGCGGATGGCCGGGTTCTGGCGGACTCGCTATCTGAAACCTCCACGATGGAAAATCATGCCGATCGACCCGAAGTGGTGGAGGCGTTGAAAACCGGCGAAGGCCGAGCCACGCGGCAAAGCGTTTCCGTGGGGACGCGCTTGTTATATTACGCGGTGCGCGAAGATTTACCTGGCGGCGGTCCGATCGTCGTGCGACTGGCTCTGCCGATGGACGGATTCAGCGACCAGTTGTGGAGTTTCCGGCGCCGGCTGTGGTTGTGGTCCCTGTTGATTTACTTTCTTGCTGGCGCCGTCGCGATGCTGATGTCGCAGTCATACACGGGCCGCATCGAACGACTACGAGAATTTTCGCGCCGTGTTGCAGAAGGTGATTTTCGTCCACTGGCTTCCGACAGTTCGGGGGATTCGCTGGAAGCGCTGGGAACTTCGCTGAACCAAACCGCATCGCGGCTCGATCGTACGATCCGCACTTTGACCGAAGAGCGCAATCTCTCCGCGGCGATTTTGGGATCGATGGTGGAAGGCGTCGCCGTCGTGAATGCGGGAGAACGGCTGGTGTTTGCGAATCCGGGCTTCGCCTCCATTTTAGGTTTGGATGTTCCGCCGGTCGCGGGCAGTTCGTTGCTGGAAGTGGTCCGCCAGACGGAATTGATTGGAGCCGTGCGGCGCGTGCTTGCAGGCGAACCGCGCGTGGAAGCGGAAATCGTTACCGGAACGCTGCGCCAGCATTATTTTGCGGCGACCGTTGCTTCTGTCCGTGCGGGAGAAACTTCCGGCGCGGTGATCGTGCTGCACGACATTACCGATCTGCGAAAACTTGAGCGCGTGCGGCGCGATTTCGTGGCCAATGTTTCCCACGAATTCCGCACGCCGCTCACGGCCATTCAGGGATTCGCGGAAACTCTGATCGGCGGGGCCATCGACGATCCGCAGAACCGCGGGCGCTTTCTGGCCATCATTCTGGAACACTCCCGGCGGTTGGCCCGGCTCACCGAAGATCTTTTGCGGCTTTCCCAGATGGATGCCGAGCAGATGGACCTGGAAATCCGCGCGGTCAGCGTTCCGCTGTTGATCGAATCGTGTTACGAAACCGCGCAGCGCCGCGCTTCGGAAAAGGGCCTGACACTTTCGCTGAACCTTCCCAGCCACGTGCCCGATGTAGCCGCCGACAATCGCCGCCTTCAGGAAGTGCTGCAAAACCTGCTGGACAACGCGATCCAGTACACCCTACCCGGCTGCAAAATCCTGCTAAGCGCGGAAACCCGCGGCGATGAAGTGATCTTCACGGTTGCAGACACCGGCATCGGCATCCCGCAAGCGGATCAGCCGCGAATCTTCGAGCGCTTTTACCGCGTGGATGTGGCGCGTTCGCGCGAAGCCGGCGGCACGGGCCTCGGGCTATCCATCTCCAAACATCTGGTCGAAGCGCATGGCGGCCGCATCTGGGTAGAAAGCGAAGTGGGCGTAGGCTCCAAATTTCATTTTGCTGTCCCCATCTTCGACCCAGAACGCTCCTCAGCGCGCGGAACCTCAGGCAGTGGAATCTCGCGGGCCTACCGTGGCAATCCCGCCGCCGGGGCCTAATTCCATTTCCTTCACTTATTTACCTACGCGTTAACGCTCAGTAACAATTCTGTTGCATCGTAGGAATCGCGCGCGGCCGCTAGACGTGTGCCACAGCGCGGAGGCTCGCCGATGGCCACAGCTCCTGGACTAACCGAAGCGGTTCTCTACGATGTGCTGGTGAATTACCTGGTTTCGATGGCGCGCGTCGTGGAAAGCGCCATGAATCGCGCACTAGACGCCATCACCGGTTTCGACAACCCGCGCACCGCAGGATTGCCCGGCGAGGTATTTCTGTTCGAGCCGCGCATCAACGAGATGGAAATCATGATCGACGAGCACGCCATCCGGCTGTTGCGCCGCTGTGGATTCAGCGACGATGAGCTTCGTCTGATTGTGGCGGCTCTGAAGATCACCAACGACCTCGAACGCATCGGAGATATCGCCGTAAGCCTGGCCGAACGCGTCATCACGCTGCGCGAAACGCCAGACGCAAGGATCCCAGAACAACTTGCGCCGATGACGGAAGCGGTGCGCTCAATGGTCAGCCGGAGCTTAGGCGCGCTGATCTTCCGCAACGCCGAGCTTGCCGCGCAGGTTCTGGAAAGCGACGACATCGTCGATCAATACCGCGACCAGATTTTTGACACACTTCTTCACAACATGACTCACGATGCGGCGCTCGTCACTCCTGGAATGCAGTTCGTGCTGGCCACGCGTCACCTCGAACGCATCGCCGACCACGCCACTAACATTGCCGAAGACATTATTTTCTGGGTGCGCGGGCTGGACGTGCGCCACGGCCGCGGCCTGACCGTGCGCGGCGAAGCGCGGCAAGACGATTTAGGCAGCGCGGAAGTGGTCACCAAGAATTCATCTGACCTTCATTCTCAAGTGACTCCGGGCTGAGATACTCGGCCCGTTCGTCTTCACTCCAAGTCCTACCTTGGGGGCCGGCGCACCCCTGGCACCGGTCCCCTCTCCTCCCTCACACGAAACCCGTTCCGGGCATCCACTTGACCGCAAAGACGAGTCAAACTAATGTGAGTAGGAAGGGGAGAATCTGAGTGCCCAGCATCGACACGCGTGAACGCCCGCAAGCCTTGGGGGAGTTGTGTGTCTCGCTGCTATTGATTGCGCTGCTTCTCTACAATCCGTTCCTGGCGCTGATCGGCCACTCAGACGGACTCACTTACCAGGCATTGGCACGCCATCGCGCGACCGTGGGGGCATCGGAGCTGGATCATTTCTCGCCGGTGCAGGGAGATAACGCGCAACTCGAAGCAATCGTGGAAGAAACCTTCCAGCGATTGACGGCAGACAAGAAGGAATTGCCCACCCCCGTTCTGCAAGACCCAACAGTGCCGCAACCGGTGGAACTGATCGCAAGCGTTTGGTTCCGTCCGCCTCCCGCGGCGTAACATAGTCTCATTCCAGGCCCGAAAATTGAGAATTTCCGGCAGAAATACGCCGGAGACCAATGATTTTTTCGCGACAGTTCCGCTTTTTTGCAGGTCCGTCGAATCTAATGTAGTCGTCTACGCTGGCTGGATGAGGAAAAAAGTATGACTGCTAAAACGAAGATCGTGATTGCCGGGGCCGTTGTATTGGTGGGCCTGCTAGCTTGGCTGGGCATCCACCGCGAGCAAACGGAAGCCGATACCGGGAGCCGTGCCGCCAGCGCCCGAGAGCCGGTAGCAGCCGTGGTGAAAGTCACCCGCGGGACACTAGGATCTCCACTGACGCTCGCCGGAGCGTTCAAGCCATTCCAGGACGTGGATGTGCACGCGAAAGTTGCCGGTTACATCAAGGCAATTTACGTCGACGTGGGTACGCACGTGGCCGCCGGACAAACCCTGGCGATTCTCGAGGTTCCCGAACTGCAGGCGGAATTGGCCGGCGCGGATGCAGCGGTTCGCCGCTCCAAGGAAGAAGTAAGCCGGGCGCAAAGCGATTTGCAGGGAGCCAAGTCGACACACAGCGCGGTCCATGCCATGTACGCGCGTTTGAGCCAGGCATCGCAAGAGAAAGCAGGACTGGTGGCCCAACAGGAAGTCGACGATGCGCAGGCCAAGGATTTGACTACAGCAGCGCAGGTTTCCAGCGCGGAAGCGGCGCTGAGTGCGGCTGAGCAGGCGTTGCAAGTAGCGCAAGCCACGCAAAAGCAATATGAAGCGCTGTCCGCGTACACGCGAATCACCGCTCCCTACGCGGGCGTCGTCACAACGCGCTATGCGGATACCGGATCGCTGATCGCTGCCGGAACTTCCGAAAGCAAGCAAGCGGAACCGGTGGTGCGCCTGGCGCAGATTTCCGTACTGAGACTGGTGCTGCCGATTCCAGAGTCGATCGCGGCAACGATTCGTCTTGGCGATCCGATCAAGGTGCACGTGCAAGCGTTGAATAAGGATTACGTGGGCAAAGTCGCGCGATTTGCGGACGCGCTGAATCCAGACACGCGGACGATGCACACGGAAATCGATTTTAAAAATGTGGACGGAAGACTCATGCCGGGAATGTACGTGGAGGCGATCGTTCCGGAGTCCGGGAAAGCGAACGTGCTCACCGTGCCGTTGGAGGCGGTGGAGATGAAAGACAACGGCGAAGGAACGGTCCTGCTCGTCGGCGGGCAGAACATGCTCGAGGAGCGCAAGGTGACCCTTGGCATGCAAGGGAGCACACGCATCGAACTCACCTCTGGATTGCAAGAGGGCGACGAGGTGGTAGTGGGCAGCCGAAATGAATTTCGCAGCGGAATGAAGGTGCAGACAAAACTGATTGACACCAGCGCGGCGGGAGGACAGTAATGCCGAAGTTCGCGTTGGCTTATCCTTATTTCATCATCATGTTGTGCCTGGTGGTTGCCGTCGTGGGAGTCACCACGGTTGTGCGCATGCCCGTCGATTTGTTCCCCGAAGTGAAAATCCCGGTGGTGGTGGTGGCGACGTTTTACGCGGGCATGCCGCCGCAGCAAATCGAGGCGGACATCACGAACACCTTCGAGAGATTTTTTACGTTAGGCAGCAACATCGATCACATTGAATCGCGCTCGCTGACGGGCGTGAGCCTGATCAAAATTTATTTCCAGCCGGGAACCGATCCGAACGCCGCGCTGAGCAACATCGCAAATCTGGCGATGGCGGACTTGAGGCGGCTGCCGCCGGGGACGCTGCCGCCGGTCGTATTGAAATTTGACGCTTCCAGCCTGCCGGTTTGCCTGCTGACGCTGAAGGGCCAAGGGCTGAATGAAACGCAGTTGAAGGATCTGGCGCAATTCCAGGTGAGGAATCAAGTGGCGAACGTTGCGGGAGCCTCCGTGCCGCAGCCATTTGGCGGAACTTACCGGCAGATCCAGGTGTTTGTGGATCCGGTAAAGCTCGAAGCACACCAGTTAAGCTTGACGGACGTGGTAACGGCCATAAACGAATCCAACTTGATCCTGCCGGCCGGCGACGTACGAATCGGCAACCGGGATTACAACATCTACGCCAACAGCCAGGTCGACAATCCCACCGATCTAAATTCGATTCCGCTGAAAAGCGTTGGGCTGGGCTCCATCGTCGTTGCGGACGTTGGCAAGGCCGAAGATGCGGGAGCGATTCAGACCAACATCGTGCGCATTGACGGTCAAAAATCCGTGTATATCCCGATTCTGAAGCAGGGCGGGGGAAGCAATACGATTGAGATCGTCAACGGGGTCAAAAAGATCATCAAGCATTTGGTCGATGTGCCGGACACGTTACAGACGGCGGTAGTCTTCGACCAGTCGATCTTCGTGAAAGTGGCGCTGAAGAACCTTTTGAAGGAAGGCGGGATCGGCCTGTTGCTGACGGGATTGATGATCCTGCTGTTTCTTGGAAGCCCGAGGGCGACGTTTGCGGTCTTGTTATCGATTCCGCTGTCGGCGCTGACGTGCTTCCTGGTGATGAACGCCATGGGTGGCTCCATCAACACGATGCTGCTGGGTGGCCTGGCGCTGGCGTTTTCTCGATTGATTGACGACTCCGTGGTGGTGCTGGAAAACATATTCCGGTTCATGGAGCAGGGTGTGGCGCCGCGGGAAGCAGCGGAAAAAGGAGGAATGGAAGTGGCGCTGGCGGTGCTGGCGGCGACGTCCACTACTTCGATTGTGTTTTTCCCGGTGACGTTTTTCTACGGAGTTAGCAAATATTTGTTCACCGACCTGGCGCTGGGCGTGGTGCTGTCGATTTTCGCGTCATACATTTTTGCCATGACGGTGGTGCCGTTGTATTGCGCGCAGTTCATCCGCCTCGGGCCGCATGCACATGGGCATGGCGAAGAAGACGGAGGGCCCGCCGAGGCTCACGAGCAAAATGGATGGCTGGCGGCCATTGTTCGCCGCTTCAACGAAATCTTTCAGCGCTTGCTGAACTACTACGAAAAACAAGTGAACCGCGCGCTCGTGAAGCCGGGAAAAACAGCCTTGTTCATTCTCGGCGCTATCACGCTTGTGATTGCGCTGCTCTTCCCATTTGTGGGCCAGGCTTATTTCCCGCGGACCGATCCAGGCCAGTTCGTGATCAACGTGAAGGCGCCTTCGGGAACGCGTCTGGAAGTGACGGACCATTACATCGCACAGGTCGAGGCGGACATCCGTTCGGTGATAGCGAAGGGCGATCTTCACATGATTGTGTCGAACATCGGGATCACACCCGATCTTTCGGCCGTTTACACTCCCAACTCCGCGATGCACACCGCGTTTGTGCAAGTGAACCTGACGGAAGATCATAAAGTGGGAAGTTACGAATATATGGAAAGAGTGCGGCGAAAACTGGCAAGCGATTTGCCGGAGTTGAGCGTTTATTTTCAAGCGGGAGGTTTGGTCGATTCCGTGGTGAACCAGGGATTGCCAGCGCCCATCGACATTCAGGTGAGCGACAACGATCTGACGCAGGGTTACGCGATCGCTCGCAGGTTAGCGTTGCAATTGAAGACATCCAAGCTCGTGAGTGATGTCTTGATTCCTCAGGATATCGATTATCCGGGATTGGAACTGAACATCGATCGCGAACAGGCCAGTCTGCTCGGATTGACGCCAAAGAACGTGGTGGACAACGTCATCACCGCGCTGACCTCCGACGGCATGATCGCGCCAAGTTACTGGATCGATCCGAAAACGGGAAACAATTACATGCTCACGGTGCAATATTTCAATAAACAAATCGAGTCGATGACCATGTCCGATTTCAAAAATATCCCGCTGCGCGCCGAGAATTCCAAGCAATACACACCGCTGCAATCGGTAGCGAAGATAGAACCTATCAACACGCCGACGGAAGTGGATCACTATCAAATCCGGCGCGTGATTGACGTGTACGTGATGCCGAAAAGCGAGGACCTGAGCGGAATCAGCAAGGACGTGAGTAAACTCATCGGCGAACTGGAGCTGCCGAAAAACGCGCTGGTCAGCGTGCATGGAGCGGTGGTGGGCATGCACGAATCGTTTTTCCGTTTTGGCGTTGGTCTTTTGCTCTCGGTGATCCTGGTTTATCTGATCTTGATGGCGCAGTTCCGGTCGTTCATCGATCCCTTCATTATTTTGACGGCGATTCCCCCGGGACTCGCGGGCGTGGTGCTGTTCCTGTCGATGACGCACACGACGCTGAACATCATGTCACTGATGGGCGTAATCATGATGACCGGCATCGTGGTGTCCAACAGTATTTTGATCGTGGAATTTTCAGGCATCCTGCACGATCGCGGAATGGGTCTGAAAGAAGCGACGATCGAAGCGTGCAAGGTGCGCTTGCGGCCGATTCTGATGACTTCGCTGGCAACACTGTTGGGATTGCTGCCGATGGCACTGGGAATCGAGGAAGGTAGCGAACAGTATGCGCCGCTGGCACGCGCGGTGATCGGGGGCCTCGGAGTTTCCGTGGTTGTTACGGTATTCCTGGTGCCGGCGGTATATCTCGTGATCCACAGCCGAAGAAAACAAAACACGGCGGAGGTGGCGTCGTGAAGCACTTGATGAAACTGGGCTCGGTTTTGCTGGCCGTAATCGCTTTGCCGGCAATGGGCAAAGCGCAAGGAGCGGCCGAGCAGGCGAAAGCGATGCCGGCGCAACAAACCGTGCCGGCGCCCGGCACAACGGGAACTTCCACGGCCAAGGAACTGACCCTGGAGCAAGGCGAAGCGACGGGCCTGCGCGCCAACCCGCAAATTACGGTTGGAAAGCTGGTGGCGTTGCAGGCTCACGAGTCTGTGCGCGAAACGCGATCGGCGCTGATGCCGCAGGTGAGCCTGAATTTGTCAGGCATCGGCGCCGATCCGGGGAGCCGGCTTTCCGCGGGATACTTGACGGATGGAAGGATGTATTCGAGGGCAGCGGGAGGAGTCGAGGTCAGCCAGTTGATAACCGATTTCGGGCGCACGTCTAACCTGGTGGCGAATTCCCAATTTCAGGCGAAAGCGGCGGATGAAAATGCCCTGGCCACCAAACAGCAGATTATCCTCGCGGTGGACCAGTCGTTTTATAACGCGCTCGAAACCAAAGCGCTCTTGCTTGTGGCGGAAGAGACCGTAAAAGAGCGGCAGCTACTAGTCGACCAGGTACAAGCGCTCACGGCGGCGAAACTTAAATCCGACGTCGATCTGGCGTTTGCAAAGGTGGACCTTGCCCGCGCCAAGCTGCTGTTGCTGGATGCGCGCGACAATTATCAGGCCTCGCTTTCCACCCTCTCGGCGATTCTTGGATACTCGGACCGCCAAGATTTTGCGCCCGTCGAGCCGGCGGTGCCGGTTACGCCGCCCGCGCAGGACGCCGCTCCGCTGATTCAACAGGCGCTCGATCTGCGGCCCGAGGTGAGGTCGCTACGCGATGAAGTAACCGCGGCAGAAAAGTTCGGCCGCGCCGAACATGATTTGTGGTGGCCCACGGTGACCGCGTTGGGCGTGGTTGGAGGAGCTCCGGTGCGCGACCCCAACATCTCGAGTTGGTACGGGGCGGCGGGTGTGAACGTGATCATTCCGGTGTTCAACGGATTTCTGTTCAACGCGCGTGCAAAGAGCGCCGACCTCGCCACACAAGCACAACAGAAAAGGCTGCAGGATTTCGAGAACAATGTTGCCCGCGATGTGCGCAACAGCTGGTTGGATACATACAACGCTTACGAACGATTGTCGGTCACGCAGCAACTCCGCGAGCAAGCTGACCTGGCCCTCGAATTGGCGCAGGAGCGCTACAAGCTCGGTCTGGCGACGATTGTGGAGTTCAGCCAGGCGGAGCTACAAAAGACCGACGCGGACATTCAGGACACCGACGCCCACTACCGCTACGTCGTTTCGCAGATCGTGCTGGCCTACGAGATGGGATTGCGTCGATAAGTCCGGCACCCCCGAACAACACTGGCGACGAGTAGATCGCCGATACCAGTCCGCTTAGAAAAAGCCAAAAACCAACGCGCCCCGACAGAAATCGGAGATTGCAGAGAATTGCAGCAAGTTAAGGTAAAAGCTGTAACAGCATAAAACGCTGAAAATAATAAGGATATGCTCAACCGAGCGCGCTATTGTTACTGCGTATTCACATGTAAGTGATATAGACGTAAGAGTCGGAATCTACCTCCTACGAGTTGGCCGGAGCCGCTTTCGCAGCGGTTGGAGACTTGGCAGGCCGCGCGTCGGATGTCGGCGTATCTTTCGGTGAATCTCTAGGTGAGTCGGCAAGCGCCGTTCTCATGGTCAGAAACAGCGACAGTGTTAGTGCCGCAAGTTTTTTCATTGGCTCTCTCTTCTTCGAAACGATTTCAGATTGTTACCCGGGAAAAGCAAAACACTGCGGTGCAGAAGGACGGTTGAGGGCGGCTCCTTACGGAGCCGCCCTCTTGTTTTTGGAAGGGATTCAAGTATAAGAAAACGCAAATGTTAAGATCACGCGACCAGACATTTCCGATTTTTAACAGACTCGCGTCCAGGTGTAACAATTCTGTAACCTATGGCCTTCAGACTTGTGGGCTCTACGATAAATTGCAAGAGTCGAGGGAGAGAACCGAAATGAAACGCCCAGCGATAATGCTCTCCGCTGTCCTTGTGTTCGGCCTAATGGCTTGGGCGCAGGGTGGTCTACTGATTAATGGAGCGGGTGCCACATTTCCCAATCCGATTTATTCGAAGTGGTTTGATATGTTCCACCAGAAAAATGGAAATATTAATTTCAATTACCAGTCGGTCGGGTCTGGAGCGGGGATCAAACAGATGACCGACGGTACCGTGGATTTCGGTGCGACCGACGGGCCGATGACCGACGACCAAATCAAGGCCTACGAGAGCAAGCGCAGTGCGGAAATTCTGCACTTTCCAACCGTTCTGGGCGCGGTAGTCCCGACCTATAACGTACCCGGAGCAAGCGCAGCGTTAAATTTCACGCCGGATGCCCTCGCTGGAATTTATTTGGGCAAGATCACGAAATGGAACGATCCGGCAATCGCCAGCGTAAACAAGGGAGTAAACCTGCCAGCACAGGACATAGTCGTGATCCACCGCTCGGACGGCAGCGGAACGAGCTACATCTGGACCGATTACTTGTCAAAGGTCAGTGACGAATGGAAGAGCAAGGTGAGCAAGGCCACGTCCGTGAATTGGCCCGTGGGTCTGGGTGGAAAAGGCAACGAAGGTGTGACGGGCCTGGTAAAGCAGACGCCTGATTCGATCGGGTATGTGGAACTGATCTATGCGGTGCAAAACAACATTCCTTACGGCACGGTCAAGAATTCGTCGGGGAGTTTCATCAAAGCGGATCTAGCCAGCGTGACGGCCGCGGCTTCGGGCGCAGCGAAAGATATGCCGGCCGATTTTCGGGTGAGCATCACGAACGCCCCTGGCAAAACGGCATACCCGATTTCCAGTTTCACGTGGCTGTTGATTCCCTCGAAGATTCAGGATGCCGCAAAGAGAGACGCGATCAAGGGATTCTTGAAATGGATGCTGACCGACGGGCAAGTCCAAGTCGAGCAACTCTCCTACGCGAAACTGCCGAAGGAAGTTGTTGAGAAGGAATTGAAGGCGATCAGCAAGATTCAGTAGAAATCGAACAGAGACGTGGCGACAGCAAATCCAACGGTGCCGAGCGCGGGTCCGATATTGGGCTCGCGCTCGTTTTTGTCGAAGCTGAAAGACGGCGATGAGATCGCGCGGCTGATCACGTTTCTGTTCGCGGCGTCGGTGGTGCTGATCACGGTTCTGCTGGTTTACGAGCTGTGGATGAATTCGGCGCTGCCGCGCCACAAGTTTGGTCTGGGCTTCTTTGTAACGCAGGTCTGGGACCCGGTCATGGATGAGTTCGGAGCCTTGCCCTTCATCTATGGCACCCTGGTAACTTCGGCTGTCGCACTATTGATCGCCATCCCGCTTGGCATTGGCGCTTCCATTTTTCTGGCGGAACTGGCCCCGCCACGCATTTCAGACACGTTACAGTTTTTTATCGATCTGCTGGCGGCCGTTCCCAGCGTTATTTACGGCGTTCTCGGGATATTCATCGTGGTGCCGCTGATGCGCACGGTGATCTATCCGGCCCTGAATAAGCCATTTGGCTATCTGCCGATCTTCAAAGGTCCCTCCTACGGAGTGGGCTTTCTGACTGCCGGAATCGTGCTGGCGATCATGGTGATTCCCTACATCATTTCGGTTTCGCGAGAAGTGTTGTTGTCCGTGCCGCGCGACCAGCGCGAAGCCGCGTTGGCGCTCGGATCGACGCGCTGGGAATCCACGTGGAAAGTGGTCGTGCCGTTCGCCAGGACCGGCATCATGGGTTCCATCTTTCTGGCACTGGCGCGAGCACTCGGAGAGACGATGGCGGTGACGATGGTCATCGGGAACTCGCCGAAGATCAGCGCGTCTCTGTTCGCGCCCGGATACTCGATCGCGGCGGTCATCGCCAATGAATTCACGGAAGCCACGGGCGATCTTTATCTGCAGGCGTTAATTGAACTTGGACTTGTGCTGTTCCTTCTGACATTTGTCCTCAACGGTCTGGCGCGGCTGCTGATCGTGGTGACCACGCAAAAAGGAAGCGGAAAGGGCAACCAATGAGCGCGCGGCTCCGCTGGCGGAAATTTCTGAGCAACTTCATGCTGACCATGACGGGAGTTTGCGCGTTTGTTT
This sequence comes from Candidatus Acidiferrales bacterium, assembly GCA_963795535.1. Lineage (GTDB taxonomy): Bacteria > Acidobacteriota > Terriglobia > Acidiferrales > UBA7541 > Acidiferrum. The sequence goes on along the minus strand of CAWCIG010000012.1, from coordinate 1,978,017 downwards.
CTGTGGCGATTCTGTTCCTGATTCTGGGCTACCTGGTATTCAACGGGGGCAAGTCCATTAACTGGGCCTTTTTCACGAAGCTTCCCAAGCCGGTCGGAGAATCCGGCGGAGGAATGGCCAACGCCATCGTTGGAAGCGCGAAACTGTTGTTGGCGTCGTCGCTCATCGGAGTACCCATCGGATTTCTTGGCGGAATCTATCTGGCGGAGTTCAGCGGGGCTGGAGTCGCATCCGTGGTACGGTATGCGGCGGACTTGCTGAATGGCGTGCCATCGATTGTGATCGGAATTTTTGCCTACAGCATCGCTGTGTTGCCGTTCAAACATTTTTCGACGTTGGCCGGCGCGTTTGCGCTGGGACTGATGATGATCCCGATCACGCTGCGAAGTACGGAAGAGTTTTTGGGAGCGGTGCCAAGGATGTTGCGCGAAGGCGCAATGGCATTGGGGGCAAGCAAATGGAAAACCATAAAGACGGTCATCGTGCCGGCGGCCTATCGCGGAATTCTTACCGCGATACTGCTGGCGCTAGCGCGGGTGGCGGGGGAAACGGCGCCGCTGCTATTCACCGCATTGGGGAACCTGTATTGGAGCCACGGTTGGGGGCAACCGACGGCGTCGTTGCCGGTGATGATCTACACTTACGCGCAGTCACCGTACGAGGACTGGCATCGTCAGGCGTGGGCAGCGGGGTTAGTCCTGCTCGGGTTGATCCTGATCATCAACATATTGGCGCGCACGATTTTGTCGCGGGGCATAGCGGTACCGAGGGGATAGGAATGCAAGCGTCGTCCAAACCGGGGCCTTCCGTGAACATAACACCAACAGCAGGAGTTCCCGGCGCCAAAGAACAGGCCGCGGCTGCGCCGATGCGGATGACCATCAGCAAGGTGAATTTTTATTACGGCAGCAAACAGATTTTGTTCGATGTCAACATGGGGATCGCCGACAAGCGCGTGACCGCCTTGATCGGACCTTCCGGTTGCGGGAAATCCACGCTTTTGCGCACGCTGAACCGCATGCACGAGACGGTGACTACCTCCAGGCTTGAAGGCGAGATCCTGCTGGATCAGCAGAATATTCTGGCGCAAGACGTCACCGCCCTGCGCCGTCGCGTCGGCATGGTGTTTCAGCGGCCAAACCCGTTTCCCAAATCCATTTTTGAAAACGTGGCTTATGGACCGCGGATCAACGGATTCAACGGGCCGATCGCCGACGTTGTGGAGAAAAGTTTGCGTCACGCGGCGCTTTGGGAGGAAGTGAAGGACCACCTTCACAAATCCGCGTACGAGCTCTCCGGAGGGCAACAACAGCGGTTGTGCATCGCACGCGCTCTGGCCGTGGAGCCGGAAGTCCTGCTTCTCGACGAGCCGTGCTCAGCGTTGGATCCGATCAGCACCGCGAAAATCGAGGAACTGCTGGTGGATCTGAAAAACCTGACCACCATCGCGATCGTAACTCACAACATGCAGCAGGCCGCTCGCGTCAGCGACTTTACCGCGTTTCTGCTGACCGGCCAGCTGATCGAATTCAGCCCGACGCCGCAATTGTTCACGACCCCGGGCGATCCGAAGACGGAAGCCTATATCACCGGGCGCTTTGGATGAGCGATTACACGAATTTAGTTTGAAGGCCCCGGGACTGCAGCTAAGATGCGAATGGGAAGGCATGCATGGAACGCCATTTTGAGAAGGATCTCAACGAACTGAAAGAACGGCTGCTTTGGATGGGCAGCCTGGCGGAGCGCGCCGTGCACCAGGCGGTCCACGCGGTGCTGGATTCAGATGAACAGCTGGCGAAGCGCGTGCTCGACGAAGAAGATGCGATCAACGAGCTGCAACTGGAAATCGATGACCGCGTGGTGCAGCTTCTGGCGTTGCACCAATTGATGGCGGTAGACCTGCGGTTCGTGCTGGCGGTTTCGCGCATCAACAACGATCTGGAACGAATTGGCGATCAGGCCGTGAACGTGGCGCAGGGAGCGCTGCGGATTCTGCGGCACCCACGCGTGAAGCCCTACGTCGATCTTCCGCGCATGACCGAGCTGGTGGAAGAACAGGTACGCAGCGCCTTGAATGCCGTGGTTCGGCGCGATGTGGAACTGGCGCAAAAAGTAATGGCCACCGACGATCAGGTCGATCATTACCGTGACCAGATTTTCCGTGAGCTTTTGACTTACATGATGGGCGACTCCAGCCTGGTTTTCCCCGCATTTGAGTTGATCCTAGTGGCGAAGAATCTGGAGCGCATCGGGGATCACGCGACCAATATCGCCGAGGATGTGATTTACATTGTGCAGGGGCTGGATATTCGGCATCCGTCGATTGACCGGCGGTAAGTCTGCGTCGCTGGCATAAGGGCCAGCGCTACGTTAAGAGCGCTCGCGGATTTGCTTTGGCGTTCCCCACAGTAAGAAGAGGGCCAGTATTGCGCTGATGGCGGAGATCGCGTTGCCCACTTTGCGGTCGCCGGTGCGGATAAATTCCACTTTAATTTCAGAGGTGCCCGGTCCGACCGGAATGACCATTTGGTTGAGGTCGTCGATGCGATCGGGCGTCAATGGTTTGCCGTTCCGCTGCACGCGCCAGGCAGGGTAATTCAGTAGCCGCAGGGCTACGCGTGCCTCGCGGGGAGAGTCGACGCGAATTTGTTTCTGTTCGGGAGACCAGCGCTCGATCTGGAAATTGGCTTTAGGTGCCGCCGAATCCGCAGCGTCGGCTGGAAGGATTTTTACCTCAGGGGCATCGGCGGGCAGATCGAGATGATCGTCGCCGACCGGATCATACTCGTCGGTGCCGTCGAAACCCGGGCCGTTGTCGAGAGCGTCGTGCATGGTGGGCATCTCATCTGGATCCCACCAAGTGTTCTGCATCTGAAAATTGGCAAGCGGCACACTAAGCAGGCAAAGCGCGGCAAACCAAAGCCAGCCGCGGCGCTTTTCCATCGCAAAGGCGAGAAAGCAGGCGGCCATCAGCGCAATGATGGACATCCAGCGCCAGGGAAATTGCACGAAGCGCAATTTAGGAAGGTACGTCCAGAAGGGCAGAGTGAAACGCAGGGTGAGCAGCGTGGCAGCGGTTCCGAGCAGCAGTAGTGCTGTAGATGCTGGGCGGTTGCGCGTCCTGCCAGAGGAGGCGGCGAAGCGACCGGAGGCCAAAGCCGTCAGCGCGAGGAGCAGTATTAACGAAAGAGCGCAAATCGAAGCGATCCAGTTAAACCAGGTGTGCTCTGGATCATCGATGCGAGTGAACAGGAAATTCTGGAAGGGAAGCAGGCCGCTCGACAAGGCTTGCCCGATGTTCACCCAGCGCTGCTCGTAAGCAGCAGGCACAAGATAAAACGCGGTGAGGCCAAGGCCGAGGGCCAGCCCGGAAATACCGCGGAGAAGCGGTCCCCGCGAACGCTGGGAAAGCGCGGCCCACGCAAATAGTAAAGCCATGGAATAACTGGCGATCACGCCGGCGGGCGCATTGCAAAGCCAAACCGCGGCAAACGGAATGGCGAAGAGCGCGATGGAACGGCGCCCGGAAGGAACGTCATCGAGGAGGTCAGCTGCGCGGAGGGCCTCGAAGAGCAGTAATGGGAAAAAAGCACAGGCGAGTTGTTCGGCGAAATCACTGCGGATATAGGTCATCAGCAACGCATTGGCATTAATGGCGTAGAATCCGCCAGCGAGAATGGCGGCGTGGCGCGAGGCGAGCTTGCGCAGAAGAAAATAGGCAGAAAGTCCGGCGAAGGTTTGCAGCAGCACGATATAAAGGATGGGCACGGCAGCATCCGGAAGCAAAAGCGTCAGCGCGGCACCGAGAATCCAGGAGAGCGGCGGGTAAAAAATATAGCGCGGCTCGCCGAATCCGTGATTCATCGAGCTGGCCCAGCGGGGAAACAGGACCCCCTGCTTCCACTGACAGGCAACGTCGAGCCAGGACGCGGCGTGAAACTCAAAATCATGGCCCGAAGCGGTGCCGAGCCAGAAGAACGGCAGCACGATCAAAACGGAGAGCAAGAGCGAGAGTCCAAGTGGCAACAACCAATGGGGCAAGCGCCGTAAACGGCCGTTTGCAGCGGATGTGCGTAGATCAGTCATCAAGTATTCACGGAATTGTAACCGGAGAAACGCGATTACGCCGAATGTGGGGGAATAGGCTCTCTGCTGCTCAAAATTGAGCGATAATACGGGCACTCATGAGCGCAACTACCACAACAACGGCAGTCGAACCCATCATCGAGGCACGCAAGCTCGAGAAGTTCTATCCGCAGCCGGATGGAAACCGTATCCAGGTGATTTCTCCGACCGATATCGCCATTTATCCCGGACAGATTATTGCATTGCTGGGGCCGTCGGGCTGCGGAAAATCCACCATGCTGCGGATGCTGACAGGGCTTTCGCCTGCCTCCGGCGGAGAGGTGTACTGGCACGGACAGCCGGTGAAGGAAGAAACGCCGAACGTGTCGATCGTGTTCCAGAGCTTTGCGTTGTTTCCGTGGCTTACGGTGATCGAAAACGTGGAAGCGCCGCTTGAGGCGCGCGGTCTTGCGGAATTTGAGCGGCACAAGCGGGCGCTGCGGATTATCGACGCGGTGGGGCTAGACGGATTTGAGTCCGCATATCCAAAGGAGCTTTCCGGCGGGATGAAGCAACGCGTGGGGGTGGCGCGAGCGCTGGTGGTAGAACCGGAAGTGCTGTTCATGGACGAACCGTTCTCCGCACTGGATGTGCTGACAGCGGAAACATTGCGCGGCGAGCTGATGGAGCTTTGGCAGGGCAAGAAAATTCCGACGCGCGCGATTTTTATCGTCACGCACAATATCGAAGAAGCGGTGATCCTGGCGGACCGGATCATCGTGCTGGGACGAAATCCGGCGCATATTCATGCGGAATTCAACGTGGAACTGCCGCATCCGCGGGATCACAAAGACCCGCGTTTTGTGGAGCTGGTGGATTTGATCTACCGCGCGCTGACGCGGCAGGACCACGCGGGACATACCCCGACCGGATTGCCCGGAACGGAAGGGACTATCCGAAAAACGCAGATTATGTTGCCGCACACCAGGCCCGGCGGGCTGGCGGGACTTCTGGAGATTCTGGTGGACCAGGGTGGGCGCGCGGATTTGCATGTGTTGGCCGACGAATTGAGCCTGGATGTAGATTCGCTGCTGCCGAGCGTCGATACCGCGGTGCTCCTCGGCATGTTGAAGCTGGAAGAGGGGGATGCATTAATTACGCCGGTGGGACAGGCGTTCGCGCAAGGAGACATTCAAGAGCGCAAGGCAATTTTCCGGAAAGCGGTGCTGGCAAACGTCCCGCTGTTGCGCCAGATGGAGCAATCGCTGAAGGCCAAGGCGGATCGCACGCTGCCGGCGGAATTTTTCCAAGATTTGCTGGACGAACACTTCAGCGAAGACGAAGCGGGGCGGCAACTGGAAACCGCGATCCAGTGGGGTCGCTACGCGGTGATTTTTGATTACGACGCGGCTAGCGGGAAATTAACGCTAACGGAAACCTGAAAATCCCGTGCCCTCCGACATCCCTTTGTCTCAACGAGCAGGACCCATACCGCCGGCGACAAAACGGCCGATCGGATCGCGCTGGGCGTACGCGTTTTTGATCGATATTGCCGTGTTTTTCGCGGTTTTCGGCGTGATTTTCGCAGTGTATTCGATCGGGCGGTCGTGGCTCGGCCCGGTAAAAGTGGAAGCGGAAATCTCTCAGGATCCGCGAAGTTTATGGGCATACGCGTTGTATTCGCTGGTGCGGATCCTCATCGCCTATGCCATCAGCCTGGTCTTTGCGCTGGCGTACGGATATGCCGCGGCGAAATCGAAGCGCGCCGAAATCGTGCTGATTCCGTTGCTGGACATTTTGCAATCGATTCCGGTGCTGAGTTTTCTTCCCGCGGTGATGCTGGCCATGGTGGCGTTGTTCCCCAACCGTCAGCTGGGCGTGGAGTTGGGATCCATCATCCTGATATTCACGGGGCAAGTTTGGAATATCGCGTTCAGTTTCTATTCTTCGTTGAAAACGATTCCCCGCGACTTGCGGGAAGCGGCCATCATTTACCGCTTCAGCCGCTGGCAGCGATTCATGCAGCTGGATCTGCCGTTCAGCACCATCGGGTTGGTGTGGAATTCGATGATGAGCGTGGCGGGCGGATGGTTTTTCCTGATGGCCTGCGAAATGTTCGTGCTGGGCGACAAGGATTTCCGGTTGCCCGGATTGGGATCATTTTTGCAGACCGCGGCCAGCAACGGAAACACGCGTGCAATGCTGTGGGGCCTGGCGATGATGGTCGCGGTGATCGTGCTGATGGATCAATTGATCTGGCGGCCGGTGATTGCGTGGGCAGACAAATTCAAGTTTGAGCAGGTGGAGAGCGGCGAAACCGCGCAGAATTCGATTCTGAATTTCATTCGGAAAGAATCGTTTCTGATTCGCGGCTATCGGCGTTTGCTGCATCCGATCGTGGACTGGCTGACGCTGAAGTTTGCGACCGGAGCGAAGCGCGCGGCCGCCACTTTTGCTTCCACGCAATCGAAGCAGCCTCGGCGGTGGATCGGCTGGCTGTTTGCCGCGATCGGCGTGGGCTTCATGGTTTACGCCATGTACCGGACGGTGGGCGCGCTGGCTTCATTGAACCGCGAAGAATATTTTCAGTTGTTGCGCAGCGCCGGACTAACGTTTCTGAGAGTGAACCTGGCGCTGATTATCGGTGCGCTGTGGACGATTCCGGTGGGCGTGGCGATCGGGTTCAGCCCGCGGTTTGCGCGCTTGATGCAGCCGCTGGTGCAATTGGCCGCGTCTATCCCGGCGACGGCATTATTCCCGGTACTATTGCTGGTGCTGATCCGCATGCGGGGCGGGGTGGAAATCGCGGCGATGGCGCTGATGCTGCTGGGCACGCAGTGGTACATCCTGTTCAACGTGATAGCAGGCGCGATGGCGATACCCACGGATTTGAAAGAAGCGGCCAAGGTGTTCCGGTTCAGCGAACTGGACCGCTGGCGGCGGCTGATCTTGCCGGGAATTTTTCCTTATCTTGTGACCGGCTTGGTCACCGCGTCCGGCGGCGCCTGGAACGCCAGCATCATCGCGGAATATTTTCATTTTCAAGGCAGAATCGTGGAAGCACCGGGACTGGGCAGCACCATCAGCCGAGCGAGCGACTCCGGACATTTTCAAGTGCTGCTCGCGGCAACGTTGATCATGGCCACAGTCGTTGTGCTCATCAACCGGCTGGTGTGGCGCCGCATGTACCGCCTGGCGTCCACGCGCTTCAAGCTGGAAAGCTGAGCTTCAGGATTTCGTAAGTTCCCTGGACAAAAAATTAATCTGACCGATGTGATGGTACAGGTGCGTGGCACAGTGCAGCACGGCCGTGAAGCGGTCATGTGCTTCCGGTTCGCGCTCGGCGGAGTACGGCGTGGCCCAGTCGGTTTCGGTCTGCTTCTCGACGGTGGCGATGACCATGGCGATGGTATCGTCGAATTTGCGCAGCACGTCCGTTTTTGAAGGATGGCGCGAGTCCGTAAACTCCAGGTCGCGGTTTCGAATGTAACCAGTCTCGGCGATTCTGGCGCCAATGTAATAGCGGAGATTGCCGGTGAGATGCAGCACCAAGTGGCCCACGCTGTTGCCGTAGGAAAAAGGATTGCTCCAGAACTGATCCTCCGACAGCGGTTCAACCCATTTGTGAAGATCGGCAGCCCGGGCGCGATATTCTCCAGCGAATGCGGCGGAGATCGTTTGCGTTAGTTGGCTCATCGATGTGCCTCCAGCCAATTAGTAGGTAAGTGCGGGTTTGGCGTTTTTGTAGATTACGCCCTCTTTCATCACGAAGAAGACGTGTTCTGTCAGGCGAATGTTCTCGAGAGGATTGCCGGGAACGGCGACAATATCGGCGAACTTGTTGGCTTCGAGCGTGCCAATCTTGTCCGCCAGGCCGAGCAGGTCAGCATCGACGGAAGTTCCGGCCTTCAGCGCGGCGGTGGGTTTCATGCCGAGGTCAACCATCTGGTGAAACTCTTCCGCGTTGCGGCCGTGCGGATAGACAGCGGCGTCCGTGCCAAGCCCAATCTTTACTCCTCTGGCCAACGCGCGCTGAAATGTCGAATGCATGGAGTTAATCGCCAGGCGCGCCTTGGCGGCGATCGCAGGCGGCATATAAATGTTGCGATCAAATTTTTCTTGAAGGCCCTGCGCGGCCATCAGCGTGGGGACAAGGTAGGTCCCTCGCTGCTTCATCATGTCCAAGTCTTCGTCGTCGAGGAAGCTACCATGCTCGATCGAATCGATTCCGGCGCGAATGGCGCGCTTGGCAGCTTCCGCTCCGTGCGCGTGCGCGGCGGTTTTGCGGTGAAGCGCGTGAGCTTCGTCGACCAGTGCGTTTAGTTCCTCCTGCGTGAGTTGCGACGTGTCGACATCGTCGGTGGGAGAGAGAACGCCGCCGGAAGCGCAGACCTTAATAACGTCCGCGCCATATTTGTGATTGAGCCGCACGGCATAGCGAGCTTGATCCGGGCCGTTGATGACCCCGTCGAGAGGGCCCGACTCATGACCGAAGATGCCTTCGCGAAAACCGTCCTGATCGTCGCAGTGACCGCCGGTGGAACCGAGCGCGCGGACACTGACGAGCATGCGAGGGCCGGGCACGTCTCCGTGGGCGATGGCATTGCGAAGGCCGACGTCGATGTAATCCGTGGAGCCAACGTCGCGCACGGTGGTGAAACCAGCCATGAGCGTAACGCGCGCGTTGACGCTGGCGTCTAGGGCGCGCTCGGCCACGGTCTTTTCCAGGCTCTCAAGTTCGGCACGGTCGTAATCGTCCGAAAAAGGAAGGCTGAGATGCGTGTGGGCGTCGATGAAGCCGGGAAGGAGCGTGGCATCGCCCAAGTCGATAATTTCCGCGCCCGCGGAGACAGTTGCGCTTGTGCCGATGCCGATGATGCGGCCACCGGACACAACCACGAGCCCAGGAGTGATCAGCGTGTCGCTCTTGCCGTCGAACATGGCGGCGGCCTTCAGAACATAAGTTCTGGTGGAGGGCTTTTGTTCTTGCGCGTAAACCTGCGCCTCGAAAATTATACTGACGAGAAATACCAACAGGATTCGTGTCCGCATGAAGCCCTTTCGCTTTAGGTGGATGTGTCGATCGATGGCAGACTGTATCCCGACTGGAAAAAAGTCAAGCTGTGGCATGGACGGAGCAAACTTGGCGTGAAATCGGTCCCCGCGATTCGGATTAGCAAAGGCAACGAGGCGTCGGTGCGGCCGAGCGCGAGTTATGTTTTGTACTGGATGATCGCGAGCCGGCGGTTGCGGTACAACTTCGCTATTTGGCTTACGTTGAGCCGGCAGAAGGCGCGGGCAAAGCACTCCTTCGCGCGCTGGCAGAAGACGCCTGCATGGTCGTGACCGACGACTTTTTGCCGAGGATGGTGGCGAGCGCCGCGAAACAGCTGAAGATTTTGCTTGAGGAAGTCGATTCCAACGGGCTGTTGCCGCTACGAGCGACGGGGCATGTGGCGCAGCAAATTCGCACTATATGCCGAGCACAGGAATGAACCGGAAATGGATGTGGCCAGCGGATTCTCGCCTTACCTGCACTTTGGGCATCCTGGAACAGTTAGAAGCGGCCAAGACGCATGATCCGCTGTGGAACGCCGCCGAGACGCAATTGGTCCGCGAAGGAAGCATGCACAACTACTTAAGGATACTGTGGGGAAAGAAAATTCTGGAATGGTCGCGGACGCCGCAAGAAGCGGCCAGGCCATGATTCAGCGAAACAACAAATACGCGGTGGACGGCAGAAATCCCAATTCGTACAGCGGAATTTTCTGGGCGTTGGGAAGGTACGACCGGCCGTGGTGGCCAGAGCGGCCGATTTTTGGAAAGATCCGGTACATGAGTTCGCAGAATACGGCGCGGAAGGTATCGGTGAAAGAATATATATACGCAAGTATAGTGGGGCGGATTCGAAGCAGGAACGTTTCGGTTTTTGATGACGACGCGACTACGTATGAGTGAGAGGTTTCAATTTCGCAGCAAGATGCCGGATTCGGCCGAGGTGGTTTACCGTTTTCACGCCGAACCGGATGCGCTGGAGCGCTTGACGCCCCCGTGGGAGAAAGCCCAGGTGATTGCGCGGACAGGCAGCATCGAACAGCGAGGCTCGCGCACGACGCTGCGCGTTTCGGTCGGCCCGTTTTCACAGTATTGGGTTTCCGAACATACGGCATGCGAGCCGGGCGAAATGTTTCGGGATGTATTGGTCTCTGGGCCGTTCCGGCGGTGGGAGCACACGCACGAATTCCAGCCTGAAAGTGCAGGCACAAGCTGGTTGGAAGATCGCGTTGAATATGAATTTCCGCTGGGCTGGTTGGGAAAGTTGTTCGGCGGCTGGTACACACGGCGACGGCTGCAACGAATGTTCGAGTGGCGGCACAGAACCACTGCAGAAATCCTGATCGCAAGAAAACAACAAGGGACACCCTAAGTTCGGCACGCGTCGAGACTTGCGCGAAATTGCCCAAGTACCGCAGGATATGTGTTGAACCACAAAGCTTGAACGTTCACCAACGACTGTCCGGGGAACCTGTCGAATGCCGACTCAACCAGATGTTCTGATTGTCGGCGGAGGCCTTGCGGGCCTCTGCTGTGCGCGCGCGTTGCAGGAAAAAGGAATCAGCTTTCAGATACTCGAAGCTTCGGACGGCATTGGCGGCCGTGTCCGCACCGATGAAGCCGACGGATATTTGCTCGATCGCGGATTCCAGGTGCTGCTCACGGCGTATCCGGAAGCGAAACGCGCGCTCGATTACGCGCGGCTGGAATTGAAGAGCTTCGCGCCGGGAGCGATTTCGTGGTACGCCGGGCAAATGAACAAGCTCATCGACCCCTGGCGCACTCACGGAGCATGGAAAGAGGCGTTGCAGTCGGATTTTGGCACGCTCGGAGATAAGCTGCGCATAGCGCGCTTGCGAAGCAGGCTGCGCAATTCTTCCATCCAAGAAATTTTTGCCAGGCCGGACCGCTCCACGAAAGAAGCGCTGGAGTCCGCTCATTTTTCGCAGTCGATGATTCACCGCTTCTTCCGGCCATTCCTCGGAGGCATTCTTCTGGACGGCGCGCTCAAATCCTCCAGCCGCATGTACGAATTCGTGTTCAAGATGATGTCGGAGGGAGACGCGGCAGTGCCTTCGCGCGGCATGGGGGCGATTCCCGCGCAACTTGCGGAGAAGCTTCCGGCGGATGCCGTGCAACTGAACACGCGTGTGGAAGAACTGCACGAAAACGAATTGAAACTGGCCGGCGGCGAAGTCGTGCGGGCGCGTGCGATCGTGGTTGCCGCCGATGGACCGTCCGCGGCGCGGCTGATCGGGGAAGTGGAGCCGGCATCGCGAAGCGTGACGTGCTTCTACTATGCGGCGGACGAACCGCCGGTGGCGGAGCCGTTGCTGTTCCTGAATGGCGACGGAGCGGGACCGGTGAATAATTTTGTTGTGATTTCGAATGTCGCGCCAAGCTACGCCCCAATGGGCAAGCATCTGGTGTCGACGTCCGTGCTAGGCACGCACAAGCTGACGGACGTGCAACTGAGCGGCTTCGTCATCGCGCAGATGAAAAACTGGTTCGGGAAAGTGGCCAGCACGTGGCAGTTCCTGCGCGGCTATTATTTAACGCACGCGCAGCCGCAGCAATTTCCTGGCGCGCTCGAGCCGCCGCAGCGTCCCGTGCGCGTTCGGCCGGGCGTATATGTTTGCGGCGACCATCGCGACAACGCCTCGATCCAGGGCGCCATGGCCAGTGGACGTCGGGCGGGGGAAGCGGTGCTAGCAGATTTGGCCCGGTAGGAGTAGCGTCAGGGGCACGGAAAAAGGAACGACGAGCCATGTGGAATCGCGCATGCCCGCTTTGTTTTACAAAAGTGCCGCGCAGTCTGCTACTAACGCGCGGGGATGAACTGACTTGCCCATCGTGCGGTACGCCGCTCGAGCTGTCGCGCACCACCAGGGTGTTGGGCGCCGCCTGCGGATTCGTTGCCGCGTTCGTGGCGGCGCAGGCAGTATGGGACCTAAGTCTAAAGGGCAGATGGGCTTTGCTTGTGGTGGCCGCGATTCTCGGATACGGAATCGCGTCGGCAATGGTGCTGTGTTTCCTCGCGGACCTGGTGGTGCAGCCGAGGCCGCCGCACATGGGAGCGCACTAAGCTTTCAGCTGGCGGATTGCCATCTTTCACAGTAACAGACCGTCGGTACTATTGACCGGCTGATGACTCGCTCGGAAACTCGTTGCAGTGGCAGAGTACTCGCAATTCCTGGGCTGCAGGGTAACGGTTCGATATCGTGTCGGGGAAATGCTGCTCTCCGCCTCCGGAACATTTTCGGCCGATTCCGGCAGGTCCATCTTCCTCGAACAGCACCTGGACCAGCACGGCACGCGAAAATATTTTCGTTGGGAGATTCCCTACCCCTACATCTACAGGATTGCAGCGGAACTGCCTGCCGAGGGTGCAGAGAAGTCCGAGATGTGCGGTGCCGATACGGAAGAAAGTCACGACGAATCACTGAGAAAATCGGCGGCGGCTGGAGCCGGTGATGCTTCTAGTGGCGGCTCGTAAGCCATCCCTTTTCCACAACGCCCGAAGACCCTGATTGACTGCTCTAAAACCACTCTAGCTCGTAAAGAATCAGCTACAATTATTTCGCGTTGAGGATCCAATGGACAGAAATTCCGTGCGTGGGGGTTGTCTGTGAGCACTGCCGGTGTATCGCGAAAGATTGGATTTATCGGGCTTGGGCTGATGGGCCGGCCGATGGCAATGAATCTGTTGAAGGCGGGCCATTCGCTGACCGTTTGGAATCGCACGGCGTCGCGTGCGCAAGAGCTGGTGGCAGCGGGCGCGGTGTTGGCAAAAACGCCGCGCGAAGTGGCAGAAAAGACCGATGTGCTGATCAGTATCGTCAGCGACCCGCCAGCGCTGGAATCCGTGTTGTGGGGACAGGAAGGAAAGGAGGACGGAGCCCTGGGCGGCCTCGAGAACGGAGGCGTTTATATTGACTCGAGCACTGTGTCACCCACCCTGGTGAAGAAAATTTCTGCAGCCTGCCGGGAGCGCGGAGTGCGTTTCCTGGACGCGCCCGTGACCGGAGGGGATTGGGGAGCGCGCGAAGGAAATTTAGTGTTCATGATCGGCGGAGAAGCGGAGACGCTGAAAGAAGTGGAGCCGATTCTGACAGTGATGGGTAAGAAATGGTTTCACCTGGGGCCGAATGGAGCTGGGCAAACCATCAAGTTGGCGATGAATGCGATTCTGGCGCTGGAAGTGGGCGCGGTGGCGGAAGCCATCGGTCTGGTGACGCGGGCGGGACTGGCAGGCGAACAGCTCCTGGAAGTGTTACAAGCGAGTATGGGGAGGTCCGGCTTATTAGATCTGAAGGCGCCGCTGATGCTGAAGGGCGACTTCAAGCCGAGCTTTCCGTTGCGGCTGATGCACAAGGATCTTGGATTGGCGCTGGACCTTGCGAACCAACTGGGTGTGGCGCTGCCGACGACGGCGGCGGTGCGGGAAGTGTATAACTCTGTGAAGGGCGAAGCGAGAGAGGATGTGGATTATTCCGCGGTCATGCGGTTTTATAAGAAGTAGGAAGTGGCGGCCGAGCCGCCACACTCCAAATTACTTCAGGGGCTTCGCCGGGAAAAAGCCGATCGCCAGATCACGCGAAGTGCGAAGACCGGATTGCGCTTCCAGAATCGCAGGAATGGAATTTACAGCCACCGACGCGGTAGCGATATCGCCATGCGAACCGCCGGGAATCACCAGGCTGATGTTTGGGTGTCCGGTGAGTTCAATCGTGTCCGCGGGATCTTTGGCGCCCACGTACATCTGAAGCTCCATGTAAATCAGCTCTTTGCCTTCCGAAAGTCCGCGTGCGATTTGATGAACTCCCGCCGCCTGGCCGGCCTCCACGGTGAGAAATTCCGTCTGGACGCGGTCGGCGGCCACTTTAGGCTCAATGGTCTCCGTAATTTCATCGACGCGCAGGCCCAGGCTGTCCGCAACCATGGCGACCGATTCCGGCAAGCCGACATGCTTGATAATTCCTTCTTTCACTTTGGCGCGAAATTCCTCGACGGTCATGCCCGCGCCAATCTTTTTCTGCAGCGGTAGTCGGCGCTTTGAACCGTCAACGATGCGCAACACTTTCACGTGGTCGACGCGCTGAGAGACGGCTGACAGCGTAATCGCCAGCTTGTCCATCACAAATCCCGGATTCACGCCCGTTCCCACCAACGCCACGCCCGATTCCTTCGCGGCTTTATCCAGCTTCGTGGCCAATTCCGGGTGCATGCGATAGGGATACGAAAGTTCCTCGCAGGTGGAAACCACGCACGAGCCGACATCTAGGCAGGCCAGCAACTGGTCCATCACCTTAGGTAGCGAAGACGAAGTCGTGTGCATCACCACGTCGGCCGATTGATCCAGAACTCCCTTGGAATCGCCCGACACTTTCACTCCCCATGGCCCGTCGGACGCGCCGACGACTTCAGCCAGATCCTTTCCGATCTTCGCGGGATCGGAATCGATGGCGCCGACGATGTCCACGGATTCCTTTTCCCTGAGCAGTTTGACGATCGAGCCACCAATGGGCCCGATTCCATATTGAATGGCACGTATTTTCTTTTTCACGGCTGTCTCCGATCCATTTCGCTTAGAGAGCATACAGCGCGGAATTTCGCTAGGAGCGAACTATCAAGCCTACTGGAATTCGGAAACGCAGGCAATCGTTCGCGTACGCTTTTCTTGCCGCATTTGGCCGCGCAACGCATAATGGGTGCTACAGCCGAAGCGGGGGGAGGAACTTCATGCGCGCGGAAAAACTCAGCGATGCGGACATACAGAAGAACCTGCAAACGGTGAAGGGTTGGGCCCTGGTCCAAGGGAAGCTGCACAAACAATTCGAATGCAAGGATTTTGTTACGGCGTTTGGACGAATGACGCAAGTGGCTTTGGTGGCGGAGTGGATGAACCATCACCCGGAATGGTTCAACGTGTGGAATAAAGTGGTGATCGACCTGAACACGCACAGCGTCCAGGGCATCAGCAATCTGGACTTTCAGCTGGCGGAAAAAATTAACGAGATTTTCGGAAGCTAAGCTGTGCCGCCCAGCGTAAGTGGCGATGGGATTGCTGTGCAGTGGTGGTTATTCTCTCCCCCTTTTTTCTCTGTGAACTTTGCTGATGTTCATTGCGGGTTGATGCGCGCTGGGTTTGCGCCGAAATGAAACATCTGTGCAAATCTCGTAATGTGGCCCCATGTGGTCGAAAGACTCTTGACAGCCACCCCGAAAGAGAAGCTGGAAACGCACCCGCAAGCACCGGATTGACAAGGATTTCATTTGACAGGGCCATAGCGGGGTGTTAGAAGACGGGGAACGCAAGTCTCTACGGTGCGTCTCTGAAAACGGCAGCGCAATGCAACCGGCAACGGGGGCTGCAGGTCCGCCCTTGAAGTACCTGGCACCGCTGGATACTTGTAAGCAACACCCTACCCCACCCCGGGAGGCGGAAATCTTGTGTTTTCGCCTCCTTTTTTATTTCCCGGGGATTTGGCGACTCCCGCCGTGCACGATAAGCTCTAAAAGATGAACAGCACTCCCTTATTAGAAATGAAAAACGTTTCGGTGGTTCGCGGAGAAAACCTAGCGCTGGATGGCCTCTCTTTGCGGATCGAGGTGGGCGAACACGTGTGCATCCTCGGACCGAATGGATGCGGTAAATCCACGCTCATCCGCACGATCACCCGGGAAAATTATCCGCTGGCTCGCGAAGACGCGTGGATGACGATCCTGGGACAAAGTCTTTGGAACGTCTCGGAATTACGAAATTTGCTCGGGATCGTGTCTCCCGATTTGCTGGCAGCGTGTATGAGCGACGCTACCGGGCTCGATGTGGTGCTGTCCGGATTTTTCAGCAGTACGCGGATTTTTCCGCATCACGCGCCGCAACCGGAGCATCGCGCGCGCGCGGAGGCCGCGTTGCAGCGCTTGGGAATCCCGCACCTGGCGGAGAGGGCGGTGGCAGAAATGTCGTCCGGTGAGGCGAAACGGACGTTGATTGCACGGGCCCTGGTTCACGAGCCGCAGACACTGTTGTTCGACGAGCCGGGAAACGCGCTGGATATCGCCGGGCAAGTCGGGCTGCGAGACACCATGAGGGAGCTGGCGCAAAGCGGGTTGGGTATATTGCTGGTGACGCACCACGTTTCCGAGATAATCCCGGAAATCGAGCGCGTGGTGCTGCTGCGCAAAGGCAGGGTACTCGCGGACGGGCCGAAAGAAAAAGTGCTAACCAGCGAAAATCTCAACGAGCTGTTCACCGTCCCGGTGAAGCTATTCGAGCAAGACGGCTATTTTCATTTGCACGCCTGAAGCGAGCATCGTCACTTTATTAAGCCGTCGGCAATGTCCGCGGCAATGGGGAGCCGGAACATTTGATGCTGATACGCTTTGATCATCAGAACGATCCACAGTACGACGCTCAGAAGCCAGACCAACAGACCGATCAATCCAAAGAATCCAAAGCCAATTAGCCCGCCCATTCCGTGCAGGAAGAGGATGGCAATCCTTATGATCGAGAGCCCGCCAAAAACAACAATCGATTGAGCGGCATGGAACTTAACGAAAGGCCGTTTGTCTATAAGAAGAAATATGATTCCCGTCACCCACCACAGAAGATAGCAGAGTAGCCCGGCGACATTTTCCTGGAGTCCTTCGGTTGGAGAAGCTACGGGAGCCGCAACGGGAACCGCGGCCGCCGATTGATTGGCGCCGCACTTTGGGCAAAAAGTTGCCGTACCAATTTCTTGACCACACGCTTTACAAAATGCCATGAAGTTTTCCTCCGAGGAGCGCGATGCGAGGGAGGTTAGCAGAGGTGTCACAGAGGCGCAATGGCTTTGAAAGTGGAACAGGGTCGCAAAAAAGCGCTCCTCAGGATGACAACAATGCTTTAGACGGTTGCCAACCGGATGGAGTGCTGTGTTCGCTGAGTTGGCAAAAGCGGCGGCGAGCCGTCGCACTGCAAAGCCACTTACGCGTTGGGAGTTGTGGCGAAAGCCAGGGTCAGGAGCGTTTTTTGCTCCAGTTCGTGGGCCTTGGCGGAACCGGTGGCGGGGCTGGCGCTGGCGGAACGCTTCACGGAGCGAACGCGCAGATTCGCTGCTTGAGCGATGCGCTCGAGACGCGGCAGTACGTAGAAGAGTGCGCCCATGTTGGCCGGCTCTTCCTGAACCCAGACGATTTCGCGGGCGTTGGGATGCGCAGCGATGGCCGCGGCGATTTCGTCCTTCGGCAGCGGATAAAGCTGGTCGAGGAAGAAAATCGCGGTGGTAGTATCTTTCAGGCGGCGCCGTTCGGCGCGAAGT
Source organism: Candidatus Acidiferrales bacterium (assembly GCA_963795535.1). Taxonomy (GTDB): domain Bacteria; phylum Acidobacteriota; class Terriglobia; order Acidiferrales; family UBA7541; genus Acidiferrum. The sequence goes on along the minus strand of CAWCIG010000012.1, from coordinate 1,960,594 downwards.
TCGTGACCCACTTTTCCACTGGCAATCAGGATGCTTTGCGCGTCGGTAACTTCATTGTCCGGCACCAGCGTCAAGAAGCGAGCTCGCTCGAACTCTTCAATCGAGGACGACGCGTCTGGATGGCGCAACATGCTCTTGGGCGTGAAAACGATCAGCGGCTTGCGCCACAGCCGGCGAGCCTGGCGCCGCAGCAAATGGAAATACTGCGCGGCCGTCGACGGCTGGCAGATGTTCATGTTGCCTTCAGCGGCAAGCTGCATGAATCGTTCGATGCGCGCGCTGGAATGTTCGGGTCCCTGGCCCTCGTACCCGTGAGGGAGCAGCAGAACCAGGCCAGTCGGTAAGCCCCACTTGTCTTCGCTGGCGCTGATGAATTGATCCAGGATGACCTGCGCGCCATTCACGAAATCGCCGAACTGCGCTTCCCATAAAACAAGGCCTTCCGGATAATCGCGGGAAAATCCGTATTCGAAGCCGACGCAGGCTGCTTCTGAAAGCGAAGAATTATAGATTTCGCAGAAGGCCTGGTCCGGCGAAAGATGCGCGAGGGGTAGATATTCCTCTTCTGTTTTGTTGTCGACCAGAACCGCATGGCGCTGGTTGAACGTGCCGCGTTGGCTATCCTGGCCGGTGAGGCGCACGGGATTGCCCTGGAGCACGAGCGAGCCATAAGCAAGCAGCTCGGCGAATCCGTAATCGAAACGGCGCTTGCCCTGGCCCATTTCCGCACGTTGCTCCAGCAATTTCACAATTTTTGGATGAACGTTGAAGCCCGGCGGAGTGCGCACCAATCCGGCGGTGATTTCGGCAATTTTTTCGCGCGTCAGCCCGGTGTCGACTTCGAAAGCTGGATTGTATTTCCCGTAATTGTAAGGCGCCCAGTAATCCGGCAATTTGCGGAGACGAGGAGTTCTCGTGAGCTTGGCGGCTTTGCGCTGCGCTTCCTCGTATTCCTTTTTGACGGCTTCGGCTATGGGCGTGGCGTCGATGCCGGTGCGCTGCGCATAAATCTTCCAGAGCTGCGCGTGATTCTTGATGCGCTCGTATAGGCGCGGCTGCGTGATGGTGGGATCGTCTACTTCGCTGTGGCCGTGTCTGCGGTAGCCGATCAGATCCACAACCACATCGGAATTAAACTTGGCGCGATATTCCGCGGCAAGACGCCCCACGCGCACCACGGCATCTGAATCTTCTGCGTTGACGTGGAAAATGGGTACGCTTTGGCGGCGCGCGATGCTCGAAGCGAAATAAGAGGAGTGCTCTTGTACCGGGCGCGTGGTGAACCCGATCAGGTTGTTGACGACCACGTGGATCGAACCGCCGACGGTGTACGCGGCGAGATCGGCAAGGTTCAGCGTTTCCGCCCAGATGCCCTGCCCGGCAAAGGCCGCATCGCCGTGCATCACGATGCTCCAAACCTTATTCAAGATTTCCGGCGAGCGATCGATGTTTCCGCCGTGAACACCGTGGCGCGTCTGCTTGGCGCGCGTACGGCCCATGGCGACCGGGTCGACGGCCTCCAGGTGACTCGGATTCGACACGAGATGAATGTTGATTTTCTGGCCGGATACGGTGGTGTATACGCCAGTCGCGCCGACGTGATATTTCACGTCGCCCGCGCCAAGTACGCTGCGGGGATCGACATCTTCGAAACCGGCAACGACCTCATGCACGGGCTTGCAGGCAACGTGCGCCATCACATTCAGGCGGCCGCGGTGGCTCATGGCCATCACGGAGTCGACGGCACCGAAATCTCCAGCGGTATTCAACATGGAGTCGAGCAGCGGGATCAGCGCGGTGTTGCCTTCGAGGGAAAAGCGCTTGCTGCCGAGGTAACGGCTCTGCAGGATTTGCTCGAACAGGTCGGCGCGGACCAGTCGTTCTAGAACCTTTTGCTGATCTACCTCGGATTCCGGGCCTTCCATGCGCTCGGCGATCCAATTGCGGCGATCGAGTTCGGGAATGTGCAGGAATTCCACGCCAATCGTGCCGCAGTAGTAGCGGCGGGCTTCCTCGGCATATTCGCCGGAGAGGCCCTCGAGATCGGGCACTTTGACCGGGGCGAAGAAGCCGAGGGGGTCCAGCGTGGCTTCATAGAAGCCCCAGCGGCGGAAAAGATAAAAGATGCGTTCGCGTTCGGCTTGCTCGGCGCCATTGCGCGCGGGAAGCTTCTTCGTGGTCTTCACGGTTTTTTCGGGAGCCAATGTTACACGGTTAGCCATAGGTCGTATCCACAGACCTACTATTTTGCCACAAACAGAACCGAGACGCGGAGAAGCCGACCCCGACAATAGTGGTTTTGCTTCGAGAAAGTAAGCGGCACGCCGCCGGGTTATTTGGCTGGAGTTGGCAACGATTGCAGCCGCTCTTTGTTGATTTTCAGAACTACGCCCGCGTTGCGATCGGCGAGCTCGCTAACTCTGTATTCGGACGCGGTGCCGAGGAACTGCGCCACTTCCGAAGAAGTGAGTTTGTAATCGGTCGTCAGCAGTTCCACCATGTTTGAAGTGGCTTCGCGTAGGGCATCCTCCAAGGAACCGCCCAGTCCCATCGCCATGACGTGCGTGGGTGATTCGACCCGGATGCCGGGGATGCGCTTGCCGGGAATCACGTCGACGGTCAAGGTCACATCCATGGAAGTTTCGAGCGCATTGCCATTCAACTCGCCGTCACCCTGGACCGCATGCCCATCGCCGACATAGAGAAGCGCGCCGGGAACGCTTACCGGAAGATAGACCGCGGCGCCTTCGACGATTTCGTTGAAATCCATGTTACCGCCCCAGTTACCCGAATCACCGGTCGGCGGCGGCGCGTGAGTCAGCCCGGGCGCGACGGCGATGCAGCCCATCATCGGTTTCAGCGGAATGGAATAGTGTGTCAAGTGCTCGGCGGGCTTTTCGGGAGTGGCCACGCCGTGTTCCGTGTCCAGATGCCAGCGGATGGTCTTGCCGCCGTCCTTCATTTTGACGGCCAGGTCGCTGTCGACAGCGCGGCTTACGATGAAGTCGTCGCTCATCGCCCAGTCGCGATTCAGGCGCAAGCGTACCAGATGAACGACTAGGGTGTCTCCTGGTTGAGCAGATTCAATGTAGAAGGGGCCGGTTTCCGGGTTGCCGCCCATCACACGTGGGACCCCTTTTTCGTCGGTGCCACCCGCATCCACGGTGGTGGTGTGAATAGTGTCGCCAGGATTAACCGTGAGGACAGGCTTGTTGGTGGGAGAAAAGTCGCGATAGAAAACGGTAGGAGTAAATTCGTGGGTTTGCGGTGCACGAGCGGGGGGCTTTCCGGCAAGCGTTGCAGTGAACGGAGTGTTCGTCGGGTGAGTGGGATTCGAGCCATCAATGTAAATGATGGTTCCGGACATGCTGCCGCCTTGCACCGTGGCAGTGCCTTCTTCGGAGCCCCCCTGATCGTCCTTGGCCAGGAAATGGACGGAGTTGCTGGTAACCGTGCCTTCGAGCTTGTCGCCGTCAAAATTCCCGGTGAGCTTGTTCCCGTCCTGCTTGAACTCCACAGAGAGGTTCACGGGAGTGCCGAGGTATTCGGCGGTGATGATCCAGTGGCCGGAGAGCAGACCTTCCGCGGCAGGCGCTGGCTTTTGGGCGTCCTGCGATTTAGCGTTGCCGGTGAAAAGCATTCCGGCGCAGAGCAGGGCAAACAGAAGTGTGCGACGCATTAGAGTCTCCTTAGCACGCTTTGGATGGACGAGAACAGATACGTAAGGTTAGGGAGCTTAGTTCAATGTTGGTTTGGCGGGAAGAGTGTGCCCGTTTAGAGCGACTGCACCAGGAATTGCAGGCGAGAGGCTATTTCGGCTGCCGGAGTGTCTGGAAGAAAGGTGACCGGCGCGCCGAGCTGGACGGTGAGTTCGCCGAGATGCGCGAGTCGGCGGTGCTCGCGATTCATCTTCCAAAGGCCGTCGATGCGCATGGGAATGATGGGCAGGTTCAGATTTTGCGCCAGCAGACCGACACCAGGCTGAAAAGCCACCAAGCCGGGACTGTCGCGATCGTTGATAACGCCCTCGGGAAACACCAGCACGCTGTAGCCGCGGTCGGCGGATTCTCCGGCGAAACGAAAACTTTCGCGAAAGCCGGAGAGCTGCGGCAGTGGAAAAACATTGAACAGAGCGACCAGCAGGAAATAGCCGATCTGCCAAAGCCAACGCTTCGCAAAAAACCAATCGTCGGGCGGGTGACGAAAGGAACGCAAATTTTCGCCGCCCATCGCGGTGACCAGTCGACCGCGAAACCGTGCGGGCAGGGCGTACAGAATCAAGCCAATGTCGGCGCGTCGGGTGGAGTGGTTACAGACGATCAGAACGGGACCTTTGAGGCTTGCCAGATTTTCGCGCCCAACAACACGCGGATGAGCGAGCAGAAGCGTCGCAGGCCAACTCAGCGCGTAATAAATCAACAGGCGAAATAGACGCACGGGAGCATGCTGCGCCCAGACCGGATAAACGAAATCCGTGCGCTGGGCGGAGGGCTGCAAGAGAAGCTGCTGGATTTCGGCGACGGATTTCGCGTTGGCAAACTGCGTTTCATTGAGTTCCACGTTATAACGATGTTCAAGCGAGGAAAGTAGTTCGATGCGGTCGAGGGAGGCGAGATCTTTGAGAGCGATGTCCGGGGGAAGTGCGGTTGAAGATGCGAAGGAAGACAGCAGATCCCTCGCTTCGCTCGGGATGGCATTTCCACTCGCGTTCAGCATCGTTGCGGCGCGTGAGGCGATCAAGGAAAGGCGCGGCTTGCCGGTCGGAGTGCGGGGAAAATCGGGCTCGGGCCAAAGCAGCCAACGGCGAATGCGCTGGTATTCGGCAAGAGAGGTGTTCGCGGCATCGACCGCGGATTGCGGCTCTCCGTTTTGGCTGGCGGCGTTTTGCAAAACGAGCACGGCGCACGGCTCGGCGTTGCCGCTGATCTGGACTGGCACGACCACCGCGTCGCGGATCGCCGGTTGCCGGCGCAGGGCTGCTTCCAGGTCTTCGGGATAAACATTCAACCCCGCGGGCGTCACGATGACGTTTTTCTTACGGCCGCGGAAGCGAAGATTGCCGTCGGCATCCATCTCGCCCAGGTCGCCCGTATGCAGCCATCCTTCGTTTCCCTGGCCCACCGGACAAAGAGCGCCCTTCTCCCAATAACCCGCGGAAACATTTTCGCCGCGCACCAGGATTTCGCCGTCCGGCCCGAGCCGGAATTCCCGCCCGGGAAGAACTTTACCGACCGATCCTTCCGTGGCGTGAAATGGATCGTTCAAACTGATAAGCGAAGCAGTTTCCGTCATGCCATAACCCTGCACCACGGCGTAGCCGATGCGTTTGAAAAAATCCTCGGTGTCTGAAGAAAGAGAAGCGCCGCCGGAGATGAACGCCCAGAATTTCCACCCGAGAAGCCAATGGAAGCGGCGAAAACGCCAGGGTCGAAACCAAAACCACTCGTCTTTCGCCGCGGCATAGGCGGAGTTGAACCACTTCCGCCAGCCACGCGAATCAATTTCCCGCTCGAGTCCATTGCGCAGAGCATCCAGCATGCGCGGCACGGCAACGACGATGGTGGCACGCTCCTGCTTGATCGAACGAAGTATTTCCGTGGGCAAGGCCGAATTTTCGAACACGATGGCCGCACCAAGAAAAGAAGGAATGAAAAGCGTCATGAACTGGCCAAACACGTGGCTGAGCGGAACCGTGGAAACAAACCGCAACGGATGAACCCAGCGCTCGTAACTGCGATATTCGTTGATGCTCTGCTCGAGCGGTTCGAGGTTCGCGAGGAAGTTACCGTGGGTAAGCACAACACCGCGAGGCTCGCTGGTGGTGCCCGAAGTAAACAGGATCTCCGCCACGTCGCTTCGCGCGGGTTCGACCGATGGCTCCGCCGTCGCGCTGGCTGCCGCGGAACTAGCAGGCGGAAGGCCGTAAACAAGCGAAGGTTGGCCAAGTGCAAAGTCGGGTTGCGCAGAGTCGCGAAGAATCAGTTTCACTTGCGCATCGCGAACGACGCGCTCCACGAACTGGCGGCTCGCGCCCGCATCCATGGGCACGACAACAGCTCCGCGCAACAGAATTGCCCAGAAGCTCGCCATCCAGTCGGACGAGTTCGCGCCCCAGAGAAGAACGCGATCGCCCGAACTAACGCCTTGCGCAGCAAGAAGATTGCTCAAGGAAATGGCTTGTGCGTGCAGCTCAGAATAGGTAACGCGTCGCCGGCGATACCCGCGCGTCTCGACAACAGCCGTGTCGCCACCTAGCTTGGGGAACTGGCGGAACAGAGTTAGGAGATTAACGCGCGCCATGAGCTAGAAATCTCTCCGTGGGAAAGTCCTAATCATACGCCGGATGGAGGAGACAGCGCGGATTGGCCTCGTCAATCACCTGATGTCGAAAACGAGTACCTGGGTGCCACCTAAGCACCTTTCGCTGCATCGGATTAGGGGTGGCGACGAAGCCCGCTAAAATCTTAGGGTTCCGGGAAGTGTTGCTTCTCAGGTACACTAGAGATTCGGGGGCTGGGTTCCCGCATCTAAAGTTGAAGTGAAGGCTCATAGGGGAAGGAATGCCTGTACCTGTATCCCAAGCATGGACGGTTGCAAGTTACGTCCTGAAACAGAAGATCAAGGGCCGTAAACAGTATCCGCTGGTGCTGATGCTCGAACCGCTGTATCGCTGCAATCTGGCGTGCGCGGGCTGCGGGAAAATCCAGTATCCGGCGCATGTGCTGAAGCGTGAGCTTTCGCCGGAGGAGTGCTTTAAGGCTGTAGATGAGTGCGGCACGCCGATGGTGTCCATCCCGGGCGGCGAGCCGCTGATGCATTCCGAGATCGAGAAAATTGTGGAAGGGTTGGTAGCGCGGAAGAAATACATTTATCTCTGTACGAACGCGCTGCTTCTGAAAGAAAAGCTGCACCTGTTCAAGCCCAGCAAATTCCTGACATTTTCCGTCCATCTGGACGGCCAGAAACATCACCACGACTTTTCCGTTTGCCGCGAAGGTGGATACGAACTGGCAGTGGAAGGCGTTCGCGAAGCGCTGAAGCGTGGCTTCCGCGTCACCACCAACACCACGCTGTTTGACGGCGCCGATCCAAACAGCGTGCGCGCTTTCTTCGACGAGATGATGGAACTGGGCGTGGAAGGAATGATGCTTTCGCCCGGCTATTCCTACGATAAAGCCCCGGACCAGAAGCACTTTTTGGGGCGGGCGCGGACGCGGCGCCTTTTCCGCGCGATATTGTCAAATCGAAAGGCGTCGTGGCAATTTAACCAATCGATGTTGTTTTTGGAATTCTTGATGGGCAAGCGCGATTTCAAGTGCACCCCATGGGGAATGCCCACGTATTCGATCTTCGGCTGGCAAAAGCCGTGTTATTTGCTCCAGGACGGATATGCGGAGACGTTCAGCGAGCTCATGGAGACGACAGAGTGGGCGAATTACGGCACGGAATCCGGCAATCCCAAGTGCGCGAACTGCATGGTCCACAGCGGATACGAAGCATCCGGCGTGGATTACACCTTCAGCTCCTTCAAGGGATTGATGGCCGCGGCCAAAGCCACACTCTTTACGCGCAACACGGATGAAGGCGCGATCGCATTGCTGAATGAACCGGTAGCGCCGGTGCACTCTTTCAATCCTCTGGTACAAATCGAAAACAAGAGCGGGAAGCTTGAGGAGACGCGCGCGTGACCGGGCCGCGCCACGCCGATCGTCCCGAGCACGTGCTGCATCCAGATGAACTGGAGGTTGCGCCAGGAACGGCACACGAAACGTTGCAAGGCTGGGTTCCCGCGCTCGCGAATGAACAGGAACTGCGCGAAGCCCTCGAGAAAGCGTTCGACTATCGCGGAGATGTGCAGGTAACGCGCAAAGATGGCTCTAAGGTCGAAGGTTATATTTTCGATCGCGCTATGGGGAAAACCCTAACGGATTCCTTTGTGCGAGTTTTGCCAAGAGATTCCAACCAACGGGTGAAAATTGCGTACTCGGACATCGCCGCGCTCGCGTTTACCGGCAGAGACACCGCAGCGGGAAAAAGCTGGGAAGCTTGGGTCAAAAAGTATTGGGTTAAGAAGGAAAAAGGCGGCGAAGACCTGAGTTTACAACCAGAATCACTCGACGAGTAACATCGGGCCCGGCGAGTGTAGAAAGTACCTCGCCCGGCACTAATCCATTTAAAATAAATAGGATACAAGAAACGGGAAGCTGTGGGTGCGTCTACTCCGATATGGACAATAAGCCCTTATCTGTGATAGTGTTAGGTATAGCGTTTGTTGCTCTTGTACTACCTTTTGACTCGTTCAGGGGGCTGTGAGACACAAACTCGCAGCCCCTTTTTATCGGGGCTAGAGGCATTCCCGGGGCTTGGGATAACTGGGCCATGGGGCCAAGAGAGGCAAAGCAATTCAATTTCGAGGTTCAGCAGTGAAGGAACAAGGAACAGTCAAGTGGTTCAATGCTTCGAAGGGTTACGGGTTCATCCAACGTCAGACTGGAGAAGATGTTTTCGTCCATTTCTCCGCCATTCAGATGGACGGTTACAAGTCCCTGAACGAAGGTCAGGCGGTGGAGTTTGAAGTTAAGAAGGGCCCGAAGGGCCTTCAGGCGGAGAACGTTACAAGCCTCTAGCCTGTGAAATCGGGAGGTCCCCGAGGGGTCGGGGACCTCTCAGTTAGAGATGAGAGCACGAAGTAAAACGAGACAAGTCGCGAGACGTTCCAAGGAGGCAGTTGTGCAAGTAATGCAGGAAGGACAGACCATCAAGCATGACCTATTCGGCCTGGGAATCGTAACCGCTTCCGATCCCGAGCGCACCGCCGTTGACTTCGATGACCATGGACCGAAGCTGTTCGTCACCAGCATGTTGTCCGCTGAACTGATCGGCGAGGCGCCCGCCACTCCGCCTAAAACCAAGCGCCGCCGCAAAGCCTCGACCGCTGCGAAGGCCGCCAAGAAAGCCGCCGCCGCAGTCGCCGCCGCGAAGTAAAGCACGCCCGGAAGTTCAAGTTAAGCAGCAAAACCCCTTCAGTAGCGCCAGACATGGCGCAGGGGTGTGTTTGAACGCATCCCCGGCACGCGCTTACCCGAAATCATGAATTCAAGCGGTGACTGACCGATTCGCGTCGCCGCCCGTAGGATTCCCTCGAAATACCAACCCCACAGCTAAACTGAGTTCAACGGGCCCGCGTTCCTATCGGAATTTCCCGACAGAAAAGGAGGCCGCAAATGAACAAGCTGCCGAACCAGGCTTATCGGTGGTGGGCCTTTTTGTCTCTCTGGTTTTTGCTTGGTGTGGCGGGATTGAACGCGCAGACGCCCGGTGTCACGGATAAAGAAATCTCTATCGGCTCTTGCTCCGCGCTGGAAGGTCCGTCTGCATTTCTCGGCCGCGAAACCGTCATCGGTGCGGAAACCTACTTCCAGGTGTTGAATGAAGCCGGCGGCATAAATGGCCGCAAGCTACGGCTGTATTCCTTTGACGACAGCTACGATCCGGCAAAGGCCGAAGCCTGTTGGGACAAGCTGATGGTGCAAAAGGTGTTTGCCATGGGTTTTTTTGTGGGCACACCTACGGCCGCGAAATATGTTCCGCTGGCAGACTCCAACGAGATTCCGCTGGTCGGATTGTTTACTGGCGCGCAAACGCTGTACACGCCCCTGCGGCGATGGGTCATCAACGTACGCGCGTCTTATTTTGACGAAACCAGGGAGCAGATCGACGGTCTTCTCGACACACTGCACTACCGGAAAATTGGTGTAATTTATCCCGATGATGCTTTCGGGAGCGCTGTAGTGCAGGGAGTGCAGGCGGCGCTCAAGGCCCATGGCTCGCAGGACGTTGCGACTGCATCGTACCCGAGGCAATCGACGCAGGGCGCAGAGGCAATCGATAAGGTGCGGGCCGCCAACCCCGATGCGGTCGTCGTCGCGGGACCATCGAATACGGTGGGACCGATCTTGAAACAAGCTCACGGCAAAGGCTGGAAGCCACTCTTTCTGACCGTGTCGTTGTGGGAACGAACGAACTGATCCAGGATGCCGGCGCGGATGCCGAAGGAATGGTGATCACTGAAGTGGTGCCGCCGTATTATCTGACGGATTTGAAAACCGTGGCGATGTACCGCAGGGCGCTGCAGAAATATTCACCGAATGCGCGGCCTAATTTTGTGAGCCTGGAAGGATTTGTGGATGGGATGGCGCTGGCGGAGGGATTGAAGCGCGCTGGGAAGGATCTGACGCGCGAGGGTCTGATTCATGCGATCGAGGGAATGCACGATGTCGATGTGGGACTGGGACCGCAGCTGAAATTAAGCTACTCCGCGCGGTCGCACAAAGGCTTCGACCACGTGATACCGACCGTGGTTCGTGGCGGGAGAGCGGTGCCGTTCACGGACTGGTCAGTTGTTGCGCAGAAATAGCGGAACTTCGAAGAATAAAACTCAAGCTAGCGGATGGCGGATTCGGCCTGGTCGAAGGCGTGATAAGAGGAACGCACGAGCGGGCCCGATTCCACATGCTTAAAACCCATTTTTTCGCCTAGCCGTTTGTACTCCGCGAATTCATCCGGGTGCACAAAACGAATTACCGGCAGATGCTCGCGCGTGGGCTGCAGGTATTGCCCGAGGGTGAGAATGTCCGTGCCTTGAGCCGCAAGATCCTGCATGGTGGTGAGGACTTCGCTTTTTGCTTCACCTAACCCCAGCATCATGCCGGTTTTTGTGGGGACGTCCGGGTGCGCTTGCTTGGCGCGGCGCAGCAATTCGAGAGAGCGTTCGTAGAGGGCGCCTTTGCGTACCTGGCGATACAGCCGGGGAACCGTCTCCGTATTGTGATTCAGGATGTCGGGCTTCACCGCAAGAACGGTCTCCAGGGCGTTCCAGTCACCGCGAAAATCGGGAATCAGAACTTCCACCTTGCAGCCAGGAACTCGGTGGCGAATTTCCTGGATAGTCCGCGCAAAAATGCCGGCGCCGCCATCGGGTTGATCGTCCCGATTCACGCTAGTGACCACCGCATAGCGCAGCCCCATGCGGGCGGCGGCTTCGGCGACACGAAGCGGTTCTTCTTCATCCGGCGGACCGACGGGTTTGCCGGAAGGCACCGCGCAGAAACCGCAGGCGCGCGTGCAAATGTCCCCGAGGATCATGAAGGTGGCGGTGCCATGTTCCCAGCATTCGCCCATGTTTGGGCAGCGCGCAGATTCGCACACCGTGTGCAAATCCAGGGTGCGCATAATGCGCTTCAGATTCTGATAACGATCGCCGCCAAAAAACTTGACCTTCAGCCAATCAGGCCGAGGATGCGCATCCGGTGCAGGTCCAGGCGGAACGACGGCGTTGGCGATGATAGTAAAAGGTGAGGCCATGGGGTCCGTTGCAACCCCCATTTTACGTGGAAAGGCGGGTGCGGGCAAAGCGGCTTTGCGGGCACTTCTGGAGTTCGCAGGCGTCCAATAGAAAGCCGCAGAGAAGGTGGCCCATGATTCGACCTGCCCTTGTTGTCGTGAGTTTTTTGTTGCTTTCTCCCGTACCATTCAGTCAAAAATCAGAACCCGACCCGCAAACGATGCAAGCCGTGCTCTGCGAAATCCGGCAGCTTCGGCATGACCTGCAAACCGCGGCATTCGCAGCGCGACGGGCCCAGATCGTGATTTACCGGCTGCACGAGGAAACGGCTGCCGTCGAGCACGCCTCGGAGAAATTGGAAAATACGAAGACCACTCTCGCTCAAGTGCACGCCCAAGCAGAATTTCAAGCGACCGAGATCAAAGGTCTCGAGCAATACCGTGACGGCGTTGCGAACGACCAACAGAGAAACAAATGGACGACTCCTTAACCAAGATGAGGGAGCAAGTGGACGCATGGGTTGCCCAGCAGCAGGAATTGACGGGAATGGTCTCGGAGCAGGAAGCTGACTTTCGAGCTGAACAGGCGAAGATGGAGCGATTTGAAAATCAACTGGACCAGCTGGATCGAGATCTGGCGCAGACGGCTGAAGCGAACAACCGATAAAGGTCCAGGTTAAAATCGGAGCTGGCAGGCGGCTGAAAAATCAGAGAGGTTGGCGCGAACTGCGAACAAAATCGCGCAGGGTGGTGACGTTGGGACCATAGGCGCCGATGCGCCCGGCATCGACTGGCAGCCCTAGGCGTTCGGCAAGATCCAAATCCACCCCCGCGTCATCCAGCTCTGAAAGGCTGAAACCCGCGGCAGGTTGCACGCGGTTCATCCCCGACGGATACACGGGCCGTGGTGGACGGTGACGCTGCCACGGCCGGCGCGCCAGTTCGTAAAACTGCTTCCAATCGCGTTTGTGCCAAGTGTGCATCTTTCGTTTACTTCGCCCTTCTTAGATGCGGCAAAAGCCTGACAAGGTTCGATACCTGGCAAAAGCCGAATCCCGTGCAGTGCGCCGCGCGGGGAACTGCGTGCGAACTGTTCCTCTTATAGTCTCCAGGCGAGAGTGAGCGAAGGAAATTCTTCGCCTGGTGTTTCAAACACGTCAACTCGTGGGATGTTTCGGTCACTGTTTTTGTTTCGGAGCGAAGTGCCGAAACCAAGAGCCCGGGAGTCGGGAGAGGGCCGCTCTGCGGATAGCTCGGTCTCTTCAATTCGGCGGGATAGTACATGCAAAGGCGAGGCAATGGCCAGTGAAATTTCAGCGGCCTGTGAAAATCAGAGTGAGCTTAGAAAAATTCCGGAAGCAAAAAACGGGGCACACCTAACGCGAACCTTAACGTTTTGGGCGGAAAGTCGCGCCTCGGGAGCACGCGCAACCGTCCCGAAGCACAAAAACGTGTGAACTGAGGAAGAATAGTAGCGCGTTACCAGCGGTTTCCGCGATCTCCGCGGTCTCCGCGATCGCCACCACGGCCACCGCCGCGTCCGCCGCGATCCCCGCCGCGTCCACCGCCGTAACCGCCACCACCGCCGCCACGACCTCCGCCGCCACCCGAGCGTTCCGTCTGCGGGCGCGCTTCGTTGACAACAAGGTTCCGGCCGCCAAAGTTCTGACCGTTCAGACTGGTGACGGCACGATCCGCTTCTTCATCATTAGCGATTTCGATGAACGCGAACCCGCGCGACTGTCCTGTGAAACGATCACGAATCAGGCTGATAGCCGATGGGCTAATTCCCAACTGTCCAAACCACTCTTGCAATTGTTCTTCGGATGCATTGAACGGAAGATTACCGACGTAAAGCTTCTTCACCTGCGAACTCCTTCTGCCCGGAACCTAAAACAACGAGTTGCGGAGCGCACTGAGGATACCTTTGCCGCCAGGAGGCAAACCGAGAGGGGTGTGCCGGAGCGGGCAGGGGTGGCTCAGTGGTCCCGTGAATGGTCTCGAAAAATCACAGGATTTGCAACCAATATTCTGGACAAAAAAGGTCCGGTACTGTACCGCCGGAGCGGCCGGAGTTAGCGAAAAAGGACGTATGCGCAAAGGTACAGAGTTCTGCGGGCGCAGCTACTGTCTTCATTGTAGGATCCTTCAGGTTACGTGCGATAACTGGCGTTAATGCGTACATATTCGGCGGTGAAATCGCAGGTCCAGTAACGCGCCATGGCCCGGCCGGCGTGCAGATTCACTACGATATGAACGCTCTTTCCCAGCAAGCGATTGCTTGCCGCGCGCTCGTTAAAGTCCAGCGGCTCGCCCCGGCGAAGGACTGGGATTCCCGCCATGTGAATGTCCACACGATCGGGATCGAACTTCACACCGGCGCGACCGGCAGCGGCGAAGATGCGGCCCCAGTTGGGATCGCCGCCGGCGAAAGCAGTCTTTACGAGCGGAGAAGTGGCGATGGTTTGTCCGATGCGGCGTGCCGCGCTTTCCGATTTTGCGCCACGCACTTCGATTTCGATTACGCGCTGGGCGCCTTCCCCATCCGCCACGATCTGCAGTGCCAGGGAGCGGCAGACTTCCTCAAGCGCCTTTGCAAAAGCGCGGTGCGCAGCAGAACCTGCTTTGATGGTGGGCGCACCGGCAGCGCCATTGGCCAGCACCAGAAGCGTGTCGTTCGTCGACGTGTCGCCGTCGATGCTGATGGCGTTGAAGGTGCGCGTGGTCACATCGCGAAGCGTCTTCTGCAGCAAAGACGGAGAAATGCTTGCATCCGTGGCGACGAAGGCGAGGGTGGTGGCCATGTTCGGGTGAATCATGCCCGCGCCCTTGGAACAGCCGACCAGATGGATGCGCTTGCCCCCCATTTTGCAGGAGGCCGACTCGGTTTTCGGGCGAGTGTCGGTGGTGCAGATAGCTAAAGAGAATTCAGCAAACGAGCGTGCGGAGGGACGGCGATTTTTCGTAATACCGGCAAGCGCGCGAAGAATCTTTTCCACCGGAAGAGGCACGCCAATGACACCCGTGGAGCACACGGCGACTTCCTCTGGCCTGCAACGGAGATGGCGTGCAGTCTCCTCCACAGTTTTCACTGAGGCCGCGTAGCCAACCGCACCGGTGGCGCAGTTGGCGTTACCTGCATTCACGATGACCGCGCGCATGCGGCCCTTCGAAGCTTTCAAATGCGCCTTGGAAACGACCACGGGAGCAGCAACCACAAGATTTTGCGTGAACACGGCCGCGGCGGACGCCGGCACATCGCTGGAAAGCAGGGCCAGGTCGAGAGCGCCGGTTTTTTTCAGGCCGCAGGCGGTGGCGGAGAATCGGAATCCTCGAGGCAGCGCCGCTTCGGAAGGGGCTTGTTTCATAGGCGGGGGATCCGCGGGGCGAACGCGAACGTCACGGAAGGGACCTCCGATCCTCCGCGTGATAGGAAGCAGTTTCGACGATGTATACCACGGAGCCGACGCTCATGAATGTTTCTCCTGTTGTGCGAGATTTTGTTCCAGCTGCGCGATGGCAGCCAGAACGGAAGTTTCGGCGGTGCCACCGGGAACCAACTTGGACGAGATGGCGCCCTCCACGGATAGGCTCTGCAGAAAATCGTCTCCGAACTGAGGCGAGATTTTGCGAAAGTCGCTGGGAGAAAGGTGCACCCAGGACTTTTCCTGTTTTTCGGCTTCGCGCAAAACCTGCCCGATAAAATCGTGAGCCTGCCGGAACGGGACGCCGCGACGGACCAGATAATCGGCGGCATCAGTGGCCAGCAGGGAAGGGTTGGAAGCGGCAGCGCGCATCCGCGGTTCGCGAAACTTTGTGAGAGAAAGAGCGCCCGTGGCCACGGCTAGCATGTCGTTGATCTGGTCGTGCGCGGCAAACAGCGCTTCCTTGTCTTCTTGCAAGTCGCGCTGGTAGCTGCTGGGCAGCCCTTTTAGCGTGGTGAACAACGCGAAAAGGGCGCTCGTGATGCGACCTGTTTTCCCGCGTATAAGTTCCCATGAATCGGGATTTTTCTTTTGCGGCATCAGGCTGCTGCCGGTGGAATATTCGTCGGGCAGGATCGCGTAAGAAAATTCCTGGGAGGCGAACAGCACAAAATCTTCCGCCAGTCGCGAAAGGTGCGTGGCGATGCCGGAAAGCGCGTAAAGATAATCGAGAGCAAAATCGCGATCGCTAACGGCGTCGAGGCTGTTGGCGGTGATGCGGGAAAATCCGAGATCGTGAGCCAAGGCATTGCGATCGATCGCAAAGGCACAACCGGCCAGAGCGCCCGAACCCATGGGGCAGGCGTGGGCGGAAACGGCAGCGTTTTCGACGCGCAGAAAATCGCGAGAAAAGGCTTGCGCGTGCGCCATCAGGAAAT
This sequence comes from Candidatus Acidiferrales bacterium, assembly GCA_963795535.1. Classification (GTDB taxonomy): domain Bacteria; phylum Acidobacteriota; class Terriglobia; order Acidiferrales; family UBA7541; genus Acidiferrum. The sequence continues at coordinate 1,944,888 of CAWCIG010000012.1, read as the reverse complement.
GCGCCAACAGAATCGGCTGGGCATGCTGCATGTGCGTCATGCCCGCCATGGGAATCTTCAAATTGGCTTTTGCCTGCTCGGCGAAGGCGCGGATGAGGGCGAGCAACGCGGTGCGAACTTCCCTAGCGGCGTCGATGACGAACAGACGAAAATCGGTAGCGACCAGTTCGTTGCGGCTACGGCCGGTGTGCAACTTCCATCCGAGCGGACCGAGCTCCTCCACTAACGCTTTTTCCACAAAATGGTGCACATCTTCGGCGGAGGAAGAGGCCAGCCAGACAGGATCGGTTTCGGCGCGCCGCGCAATTTTGTCCAGAGCGGCGACCGTTTGTTGCACTTCGGACTCATTCAAGATTCCGGCGCGCTGCAAGGCCTTGGCCCAGGCGCGATCAACTGCGATTTCGTAGGGCAGCAGCCGGCAATCGAACGCGAAGGAGTTCTGGAACGCGTCGAATAGCGCGTCGGGCGCCTTGTCGAAGCGGCCGCCCCAGAGCCGGTCATCTTTGCGTTCAGTCGTCATGAAAGTTTTTAGTCGTAAGTTTTAAGTTCAATTTATGATGCTTCATTCCGGAACCTGGGCTTTGTATCGGTTGAGATGCTCCGGGACGCAGACTACGCGTCCCTCGGGATGACAACGTTATTTTCGCTTTGACCTGCATGGGCTTTGGAGCTTTCGGCTTTGGGTTTCGGTCGCACGGTTACCGGCAACGCGAACAGATTGATGAAGCCTTCGGCGTCCTTTGGATTGTAGCGGCCCATGGTGAAGCTGGCGAGGTCCGCCCGATAGAGCGAATAGGGCGAGAGGCGCTTGGTGACGTTGAGCGTGCCTTTCCAGAGCTTCAAGCCGACGGAACCGGTGACGCGCTGCTGGGCAACATTGAAGAACCCGTCCAGCGCTTCGCGAAGGGCCGAGAACCACAACCCGTTGTAGACCAGCTCGGCGTAGCGCACTGACAGGGCCTGGGCAAAGTGAGCGGTTTCGCGATCGACGGTCAGGCGCTCCAGTTCGCGATGCGCGGTCGTCAGCAGCGTTCCGCCGGGAGTTTCATACGCGCCGCGGGACTTCATGCCCACCAGTCGATTTTCGACCAGGTCGGTGCGGCCGACACCGTTTCGCGCGGCGATATCGTTGAGCGCGTTGAGCAGGTCGATGGGCCCGAGTTTCTTGCCGTTCACCGAAACCGGGTTGCCAGCCTCGAAACCGATCTCCACCTCTTCGGGTTTATCCGGCGCTTTCTCCGGTGAAACAATCCATTGCCACATAGCTTCATTCGGAGCATTGGAGGGATCTTCGAGTTCGCCGCCTTCGTGGCTGAGGTGCCAGATATTGCGGTCGCGGCTGTAAATATTCTTCTTGCTCTGCTCGACGGGCACATTGTGCTTTTCGGCGTAAGCGATGGCGTCTTCGCGCGAATCGATGTCCCACTCGCGCCAAGGCGCAATGATCTGAACATTTGGAGCGACGGCCTTATACGCCAATTCGAAGCGCACCTGATCGTTGCCTTTGCCCGTACAGCCATGGGAAAGGCCATCGGCGCCGAGCTGCAGCGCAAGTTCCGCCTGGCGCTTGGCAATGACCGGTCGGGCCATCGAGGTGCCCAGCAAATAGGTGTGCTCGTAAACCGCGCCGGCACGCAGCGTGGGCCAAATGTAGTCGCGAATGAATTCTTCGCGGAGATCTTCCACTTGAGCGGAGACCGCTCCCGTGGCCAAAGCCTTTTTGCGGGCAGCTTCGAGATCTTCCTGCTGGCCAACGTCGCCAATCATGGCAATCACTTCGCAGCCGTAGGTCTCACGCAGCCACGGAATGATGATGGACGTATCGAGTCCACCGGAATAGGCCAGAACAACTTTTTTCGGCTTCTCTAAGGGCTGTTTCACTTCGTTTTCTCTCCTCGATAAACTACAAAATTTCAGGTGTACAGCGTGTGCAGGATTGCCTTCTGCACGTACATACGATTTTCGGATTGTTGCAGCACCACGGAATAGGGAGCGTCGAGCACTTCATCGGTCACTTCCGCGCCGCGATGCGCCGGAAGGCAATGCATGAACACGGCGCCCGGAGCTGCGTGTTCGATGAGTTTGCGATTCACCTGGTAGGGCTTGAACACCTGGCGGCGGACCTTTTCTTCGGCTTCAAAGCCCATGCTGGTCCACGAATCCGTGTAGACAGCTTGGCAGCCGCTCACGGCTTCCTGAGGATCGGTGAAGAGTTCGATTTTGGCGCGTGTTTCTTTGGCAACGCGCCTGGCATCGGCCAGAACATCCGTATCCGGCGCGTAATTCGCGGGAGTCGCGATGCGAATGTGCACGCCGAGGCGAGCCGCCAGATAAACGAGAGAATGGCTGACGTTGTTGCCATCGCCCACATAGGCAAGCTTGAACCCTTTGAGCGAGCCAAACTTTTCTTCGAGCGTGAAGAAATCGGCCAGAGCCTGGCAGGGATGAAACTTGTCCGACAGTGCATTGACGACCGGAATCGTGATAGTGGCGGCCATTTCTTCCAGCACGCGCTGCTCGTAGACGCGCGCGACGATCCCTTGCACCCACTGCTCGAGGTTCCGCGCCACGTCGGGAATGGATTCGCGTTCGCCGAGCCGCGCCTGCGTGTGGTCCAGAAAAACCACGAAGCCACCCATACTTTGAATGCCAACTTCAAAGGTAACGCGCGTGCGCAGCGAAGGCTTCTCAAAGATCAGTGCGATGTGCTTGTTGCGAAGCACGGAGGCATAGCGCGACGGGCGCGCCTTGATGTCCGCGGTGCGATGCAGCAGGTCGCGGGTCTCTGCGGGTCCCCATTCGGCGCCGGTGAGAAGATCCTTGGCGATCGGGATGGTGAGCGATACGGACGTTGCGGTCATTATTTATTCTCCATAAAACAAAACTAGACAAACGCTTGAGATGCGAGTCCCGCGGATGATGATGCACGCAAAACTCGTGTACCAGGTAAACCTGAGAAAGAATTCTTGTTAGAAGATTCCGCGAAAAGCTGCGGATCCAGAACGGCAGCCGCGGAATCGCCGCCCACAATGTGGACTTCACTCACGCCGCCTTCCAACGCGCGCTTGGCGGCTTCCAGTTTGAGCACCATCCCGCCCGAAACCACGCGCGCCTGGACGAGACGCTCGACCTCCGCACAGGAAATTGCGGAAATGACATTTTCGCCGTCGAGAACGCCGGCGACATCGGTGAGATAGATCAGGTGGTCCGCGCCGATGAACTCGGCGCAAGCCGCGGCCATGTGATCGGCATTGATGTTGTAGAGCTCGCCGTCGGCCCCTAGTCCGAGGCACGCTGCCACCGGCAGCAGATTTTCGCGCCAGAGCGATTCGAGGAAAGGCGTTTTTACGCCGGTCAGATAACCTACGAAACCGAGGCGCCCCTCGACGTCGTTGTGAACCAGTGGAGCGGCCGAGAAACAGGCTCCATCGGCGGCGGAGATTCCGACAGCGGGTTGGCCGGCGGCGGTGATGGAGGCAGAAAGGCGCTTGTTCAGAAGACCGCCAAAAACCATTACCGCGACGTCGCGGGTTTCACGGTCGGTGACACGCAGGCCTGCAACGAATTTAGTCTCGATGCCGAGCCGCTTCAGCGTGGCTGTGAACAGACGGCCGCCGCCATGGATGACCAGGATTTCATGGCCGTGGCGCGCGAGCCCGGCGACCTGCTGAGACAGAGACGGAATCGCCGCCACATCTTCCAGCAAAGCCCCGGCAAATTTGATGACGATTCTCATAGCAACCCTGTCTGCTCCTCGATGCCCAGCATAAGATTCAGATTTTGCACGGCCTGCCCGGCGGCGCCTTTGCCAAGATTGTCCAAGCAGGAAATCACGATCAGGCGCTTGCCATCGGAGTCCAGCGCGAAGCCGATGTCGCAGAAGTTGGTGTTGGCCACGTGCTGCAATTCCGGCAATTTGCCCGCGGGCCACACACGCACCAGGGACTTGTCCGTAAAATATTCCCGGTAAAGTTTCTGAATGCTGTCGGGAGTTTGTTTTTCGGCGAGCGAAACGTAGATGGTCGAAAGAATGCCGCGCGCCACGGGGAGCAGGTGCGTGGTGAAAACCACGTGCGATTCGGGTAGGCTCGTGTGTTCCACAATTTCGGGCGTGTGGCGATGCGAGAAAAGATTGTACGCGCGGAAGTTTTCGTCGACTTCCACAAAGTGCAAATCGCGGCGTGGATCCTTGCCGGCTCCGGTGGCGCCGGACTTGCAGTCGCAGATTACCGACTGCGAGGGCGCGACGAAGCCCGCATCCGTCAGAGGCCGCAGCGCAAGGATCACGCTGGTGGCATAGCATCCAGGATTGGCCACCAGTTTTGCCGCAGAAATGCGGTCCGCATACAACTCCGGCAGGCCATAGACGGCTTCCGACAGCCGCGCGGAGTGTGGGGCGGGGAGCTTGTACCACGACGTGAATGTTTCGGCGGAGGCAAACCGGAATGCGCCGCTGAGATCGATTACGCGGAGGCCGGCATCGAGAAGCTTCGGCGCGATCTCCGCAGAAACTTCATGTGGCGTGGCAAGAAAAGCGGTGCCTGCGGCACTGGAAGCGATGGCATCAATGGAAAGAGGGCGCAGAGGCGCTTCGCCGCGGGCCCGCAGTTGTGGGAAAAGTTGCGAAAGGCACTGGAAGCCGTTGGTTTCGCGCACATAAAAGGTGGGCCTGGCGATTACAGGGTGGCGGAGCAATAGCGTGGCAAGCTCAAAACCCGTGTAGCCAGTGACACCAATGACGGCAATATTCCGGGGATCCCTCATTTTACGTGCGACTCGATTTCTCTCTGAAGGGATTCGCGGCTCTTTTTGTTGGGAGTAATGATCAGAACGGTGTCGTCTCCGGCGATGGTGCCGGCGATTTCGGGAAATTTTGCGCCGTCCACGGCCGCAGCCAGAGGTTGCGCGCCGCTCGGAGGAGTTTTCAGCACCAGCAGATTTTCCGCCGGGCGAATGTCGAGCAGAAATTCTCGAAGAGCGCGGGTCAGTGGAGGCACGGACGTGGATTCTTCCGGCAAGGCCGAAGGCGCGCGATAACCCTCCCTGGTCTTGACCAGTTTGAGCTCCTGCAGGTCGCGGGAGAGCGTTGCCTGAGTGACACGCATGCGCTGCTGGGCCAGCCGGCGACGCAGGTCCTCCTGGTTGGAGATGCGCTCGGCGGAAACCAGGCGAAGAATTTGTCCGTGGCGGAATGTTTTTGTGGCGCTCATGCGGTTCTATTATACATTCGACTGTATATTTATACAACCCCTCATACGGTGCGTCAAATAAAATTCATGTTTCGCTAGAGTTTCTGTTCGTTCAAGAGGCACGATCATGCCTCGCCGCGATCCGTAAACCGTGACACCACAAATAGCCGCTAAAACATTGGGCGAAGCGCTGTTTGTCGAAGCGCTAGCGGCGCCGCGAAGGAAGAAATATTCGTGGAATCTCGCGCCGAGCCAGAAAAAATTGGCTATTGTTCGCGCGGCAGGCCCGGCATTTGAGCGGCGGCGAATCGCGCCTTAAGCGCAATCTGCACCATCGGACAGGTGGGGGCGCTGCATCATAGGGTGCAAAGCGCGGATGATTGCTGGATTTTCGGCCTTGGGGATGCTACCAATCAAGAATCAGCGGATTCTCGCCGATGAGTGAACTTTGCCACATTGCCGGATGCAAGCACGACGTGCCATTCGCCCTGGCCGAACACAAGCTTTGTGTCTTGCATTTCACCCTTTCCCTCGAAGCAGGCTGCGCGGAGATGCGCCGGGAGACGGCACTGGGCAATACGCCGCACGAACGGCAACGCGAAATCATGAGATTTATCACGGAAAACGGCGAGCGGCTCGCGCGCGTGGCCACCAGCGGATTGCACCTGACCGATGACCTGAAGGCGCGGGTGCTGAGCACGTTTCTTACCTTAATGAATCTGCGGGAAAATCTGGACCGCGCCGCGATGCGTACCCCTCCGGGCCGCAGCGGAGTACTGCGCTAAAATAAGAGTCCAATCACGCACCAATATATTTGGCGTACAGCGAGCGCGCCACGGCGGGATCTTTCGTGCCCTTCAGGATGGCGCGGCCATCGCTGAACACGGTCATTTCATAAGGCGGAATCTGAAAACGCAGGAGGAATCCGTTTTGGCGAGCGTCGGAGCCCGCCGAAGCCAGGCGATCTTGCAGAGCTTTCAAGTCCAGCGACCGGCTGCGTTCGTGAATCTGCACGGAATCCCGCCCGCACATGGTGATATGCGGCTGCGCGTCGCCAGACAAGTGAGAAAACCGCTGCTGGGAGCAAACGCTGCATTGCGGATTGCGCTCGGGATGGATGGATTGGAATCGCGCGGTCCAAACATCGTAGGAAAACAGGCGGCCGTGCAGCGCGGAATCGCGGCCGGAGAGAATTTTCATGGCTTCGGCAACTTCAACAGAAGCGATCAGATTTACGATGGGGCCAAGAACCCCAATCGTATCGCAGGTGTCTTCAAGACCTGAGCCCAGCGAAGAGTCCATCAAACATGCAAGGCACGCGGTCTGGCCGGGAAGAATCGTAAACGATAGACCGTAGCTCGCGACCGCAGCCGTATAGATCCAGGGCGTTCCCGTCTTAACCGCAAAATCGTTGACGAGAAATCGCGTTTCGAAATTATCCGTGCCGTCCAGGATCAGCGGAAAGCCAGACAGCAACTCCTCGGCGTTGCCGGAAGTTAGATCCGCGACGATTCCCTCTACCTGTACGTCGGAATTAATGGCGCGCAGAGCCCGCTCGGCTGCAACGGACTTCGGCAAGGCCTCGCGAGCATCGGCTTCGTTGAACAAAGACTGCCTTTGCAGATTCGAAGCTTCCACGAAATCCCGGTCCAGGATGCGCAGCCTTCCGAGGCCCGCGCGAACGAGCAGATTTGCGGCCGCCGCGCCGATGGCGCCACACCCTACGAGGACTGCACTCGCGGCCACCAGCCGCTCCTGGCCGTCCGGGCCGAGTGGCTGAAACAGCATCTGTCTTGAGTATTTCTGGTCCAGAGGGTGATTCACGTAAAATATAGTCCCAGCATACGAATCCCTCTCATGATAGCGCTAATGGCATCCGAGGAAGCAACGCCCGTGTGCTACCCTTCGTCTGACTAATGAAACGAATGAACTTGCTGAGGGTCAATAGGTTGCGGGTTCTAGTGCTCCTGGTGACGGTTTTGGGAGGGACGTTTGCGTGTGCCCAGGAAGCGGCAGGGGAAAAGGCCCAAACGCAGGCGGCGGCGATCGTCGAGGAAGTGCGAGTCGTCGAAGAAAACGGCAAAGTGTTGAAAACGAATCCGCCAGGGATTGCGGTCAAGCCGGGCCCAACTCTCACCGTGGATGCGGTTGCCGCCAGCATACGGACGCTGTACCAGACGGGCGACTATTCCGATATAAAAGCGGTGGAAACTCCTGTGGCAAACGGCATTCGCTTGGATTTCGTGGTTCGCGAAAATCTTTTCTTCAACCAAATTGTGATGGAGGGTCTGAAGCCCCCGCCCACGGAAGCATCGGCGATCGGGGCCATGCAATTGTCCTTGGGGCAAACGTATCACCCGACCGATCTGGAGGAAGCGATCGCCCGATTGAAGGATACTCTCCGGGACGAGGGGCTGTACCAGGCGAAGGTCACAGTTGAACCAAAGCCATATCCGGAGACGCATCAGATGGACGTGATTGTCCACGTCGATCCGGGCCCAAGGGTTCACCTCAGCAAAGTGGAATTACAGAACAACACGGAGTATAGCGACGCGGAGCTGCTCAAGTTGTTCAAGCTCAAGCCCGGCGCCCAACTGACAATCGCGCGCGGGCAGTCTGCCGCAAGCCGAATCCGCAAATTCCTGGAGAAGAAGGGCCACTTGAGCGACCGCGTGTCGCTGCGGCGCGGCGAATATGATGCCGCCACGAATTCCATCCCGCTGACGCTTGACGTGTTTGCCGGACCGATGGTGCGGCTGGCGATTCAGGGCGCGAAGTTTTCCCGGCGCGATTTGCGAAAGCTGATCCCTATCTATCAGGAAGCTTCTGTCGACGCGGACCTGCTCGAAGAAGGCAAGCGCAATTTACGAGAGAAATTGGAGCGCGAAGGTTTTTTCGACGCGACCGTGGACTACACCTTGTCCGAGAACGCGGTGAAAAGCGCTAATTCCGACTTGGAGCTGCAGGAGGAGATCATCACCTACAAGGTGGAACGCGGAATCCCCTACAAGGGGCTGCGCATCGAGATCAACGGAAATCACTACTTTAATAAGCAACTGTTGCTGAGCCGCCTTTCCATTAGCACCAGCGCGCTGTTTGTACGGCCCCGCTTCAGCCAGCGGCTGCTGGATTCTGACGTGGCTTCGATGAAGAACCTGTACGCCGCGAATGGATTCCTGGCCGCTGCGGTGACGGCAAAGACATCCGAAGAAAAGAAAAAGTCCGGCGAACTGGTGGTGCGGTTCGAGATCAATGAAGGGAAGCAAACGCTGGTCTCCAATTTGAAGCTGGAGGGCATGAAAGCGATCTCCGAAGAGGAGCTCCGCGGCGTCCTGGGTTCCCTGCCGGGCCAGCCCTATTCCGAAGTCAGCATCGCCTCCGATCGCGACAATATCCTTGCGCTTTATTTCAGCAAGGGATTTCCGAATGCCAACTTCACCTGGAGCGCGATTCCCGATACCGGGAAAGAACCGGAAGACGAGGGAGCCAAAAAACCGGAGAATGCGGCAAAAGGCAAAGGATCTTCTGTGGATACGAGCGCGAACGGCATTGAGCGCGCCGAGCCCGTGAAACTGACCTACATGATCCAGGAAGGCGAGCAGGTCATCGTTCACCAGGTGCTTTTGAGCGGTTATAAGCACACGCGACGACGGGTGATCAAGCGCCAGGTAAGAGTGGTGGCGGGAGAGCCGTTGCGCGAAGGCGATGTGGTGGAATCTCAGCAGAAGCTTTACAACCTTGGCATTTTCAATCGCGTGACCATCGATACGCAAAATGCTAACGGCACGGACCCGGATAAGGATGTGGTCGTCCTGGTGGAAGAAGCGAAACGTTACACCATTGCCTACGGCGGCGGCTTCGAAGTACAGCGGTTGGCCAGTACCACTAATCCCACCGGCGGCGAAGTGGAAGCGGCTCCGCGGGGCATCTTTGAAATTTCAAAAGAGAATTTGACCGGGCGGGCTGACGCGCTGAGCTTGAAGATCCGCGGCAGCACAATTCAAGGGCGAGCGTTGCTAGCCTACACGTCGCCGGAAACTTTCAATAAAGACAACCTAAGTTTGCAGGTGACCGCTTACGTCGAAAAGTCGCAAGACATCAACACATTCACGCAAACGCGCTACGAAGGCAACATACAAATCACGGACCGGCTCACCCCGCGATCGTCGCTTCTGCTTCGCTATGCGTTCCGCAAAGTGACGCTAAGCAATTTGAATGTTCCAGAGGAAGAAGTACCGCTGTTCTACCAGCCCACGCTGGTCTCCGAATTCAGCGCGTCCTGGTTTCGCGATACGCGAGACAATCCGGCCGATGCCAGCAAAGGCTCCTTCAATACCGCGGATTTTAGCGTGGCGGGAACGGCGCTCGGCTCCAGCGCCAGCTTCTTGCGCTTGTTTCTGCAGAATTCCACGTATCACAAGATTTCGCGCAACTGGAGTTTCGCGCGCTCCATCCGGCTGGGTATTCTCCAGCCATATGCTTCCACCACCTCGCTGAGTTTCCCCGCGCAAACCGGAACTCCCTCGCCCCAGTTGATTCCCCTGCCGGAGCGTTTGTTTGCCGGCGGCGGAACTTCGCTGCGAGGTTTTGCTTTGAACCAGGCCGGTCCTCGCGATGCGCTCACGGGCTTTCCCGTCGGCGGCCAGGCCATGCTGATCCTGAACCAGGAGCTACGCTTTCCCTTGAAGCTTCCGATCGTCGGCACCAGCCTGGGCGGCGCGTTTTTCTATGACGGCGGGAACGTCTATAGCAGGCTGGACCGCATCACGTTGCGCTGGTCGTCGCCCGAACCGATTTTCAAGGCGGCCTATCCGGGACTGCCGCCCGGCCGGTTCAACCCAACTCTGTGCGAGTACAACTGCACGAACGAGCTGAATTATTTTTCCAACACGGTCGGGTTTGGCTTGCGCTATGCCACGCCGATCGGCCCCATCCGCATCGATCTTGGATATGAATTGAATCAGCCGCAATTCGTGATCCCCTGCAAAGATAACGTTGCGTTGTGCCAGCAGGCAACGCGGCTGCCCAAGTTTCAGATATTTTTCAATTTAGGATCGAGTTTCTGATGCGCGTTGGCAGAAAAATCGCGATTGCGAGCGTCGGCTTTCTTGCTTTGGCGGCGTTCGCCTGCACGCAGGAAGTTGTCGATCGTATCGTGGCTCGCGTGGATAACGACATTATTCTGCTGAGCGATGTGCGCGAGCTCGCTCGCTACCAGAATTTCGTCGACGAAAAGACCGAGAACGATTCGCAAATCCTCGATCGCCTGATCGATCAATGGATTGTGCGCAGCGAAGCGAAGGCGGCGTTGTTCCCGCAACCATCCGATGAGGATGTCCAGAGGAGCGTGGCCCGGCTCAAGCGCTTATTTTCCTCGCCGGAAGAATATGAGGAACGGAGAAAACAGGCTGGCCTGACGGATGAAGACATCATGCGCATGCAGAGATCGCAGCTGTACTTGAGCAATTATCTCGATTCGCGATTTCGCGCCTCCATCCAGGTGGATGAAAAAGATATCGAAGACTTTTACAAAACAAGAGTTATACCCAGAGCGGAAGCGCGGGGGCAGGCGCCGCCGACCCTGGACGCGGCACGCGGTTACATCCAGGAAGTCCTGGTGCAGCGCGCCATTAACGAACAGTCCAATCGCTGGCTGAAAGAGAGCCGTGCGCGGGTGCGCGTCGAGATACTATTGGACGAGAACGCAAAATGAACAAAGAGTCCCGCTGGCGGAAAATCCTGTGGGTCGAGCACCTGCTTTGGGTGCTGGGCACATGGACTCTACTGCTGATCGCCCTGGCGATCATTGCCTTCGGGAGCGGGCTGGGAAATCCGCTGCTGCGGAGGATTTTGATCAACCGCGCGCAGTCGCTGACCGGCACTCGCGTGGAAATCCGCACCGTTTCCGTTGGCTGGTTTTCGCTGAATGTGACGATCCACGGCCTGGTGATGCACGGCAAGGAGCCAGTGAGCACCGAGCCGCTCTTCAGCGTGGAGCAGGCCAACGTGGGCCTACGTATCGATTCCTTTTGGGGCCGGCGCGTCGCGTTGAACGATCTCGTGCTGGATCAGCCGCACTTGCATGTGCGCGTGGAAAAAGACGGCACGTCGAATCTGCCCAGTCTGCCGGCCAGCAAGTCGAACGAGCCCGCTTTGCAAAAGCTGCTCGATCTGCACGTGCACCACGTGGCCATCAAGGACGGCTGGATTCTCTACAACGATGTGAAATCGCTCTTCGAAGTTGAGGGAGGCGCACTGCAGCTGACAGTGAACTCGGGCGGTTCGCTAGAACAGCCGGCTTATCTGGGAACGCTCGATTGGCAATCCATCGAATTGGCACGGCGGAGAGACGTGCCCGTTCCCGCGAACGTATCCGCAAAATTCACGCTGAACCGCGATGGATTTTCGATAGATCAGGCGGTCGTCGACCTCGCGCGATCGCACCTGGACTTGCAAGCGTCCACGCAGGATTTGGTACATCCGAAATGGACCTACAAATATCGCGCATGGCTGGACCTGCTGGACCTTCGCGAAACGTTCCGCACACCGGAAGTGCCGCTCGGGCGCGTTGACCTAAGGGGAGAAGGCACCATCGTAAATGGCACGTTTCTAGGAAAAGGCAGCTTCGCTGGAGACAACATCACGCTGGGATTCAGCGATTTCCATTCTGCCAACCTCAGCAGCCGGTCGAGCTACACACTGGAGCCCAAACAAGTGGTGCTGCCGGACTTCGCCGCTTACGCCCTCGGTGGAAGCGTGAAGGGGCGCATCACCATGCGCTACGACGGATTAGTGTTTCGCGCGGACACCAAAGTGCAGAACGTCCGCCTCTTCCGCGTGATGCCCGCGATCGATCACGCGGGATTTCCCGTGGATCAATTACATTGGGATTCCGTGATTTCCGCGGCCACCGTTGAGACATGGAAAGCGAACTTCCTGGATTTCGACATTGCCGCCCGCATGCACTGGGATGCGCCCGAAGAGCTCATGGAAGGGCACAAGCCCTTAACCGGAGATTGGACTCTGCACTATCACGATGTAACCAGCACGCTGGACATCTCCCAGGGGAATTTCGAAACGCCCACGGCGCGCGGTTCCTTCACCGGCGTACTCGCACCGAAGAACACCGCGCTGGACACCAAGCTGGACATTGGATCGCTGCTCGATTGGGACGACTTTATCCACGCCATCGCCGGCGACAAGCCTGGCACACCCGAAGCCGCGGTTCGCATCGCCGGCTCGCTGCAGTGGAATGGCAAAATTACCGGGCGTTCCGGCGGCCCTCAATTTCAGGGACATTTTAACGCAGAAAAAGTCAGCTACGCCGATGTGAATATGGATTCGATCGAAGGGGATTTGAGCTATGCCCCGGATCACCTGATCATCACGCAAGGCCACGCCGCGCGCGGGCTGATGCAGGCCGATATCGACAGCCAGTTGCAACTGACGGACTGGGAATTTCGTCCGGAAAATGAATGGTCGAGCGAACTGAATCTGGAAAAGGTGCCGATGGCGGCGCTGATGCAAATCGCGGGTATGAATTATCCGATCACCGGGGATATCACCGGTCAATTTCATGGGCGGGGAACGCGCGCGGAACCAATACTCACGGGCATTATGGATGTCGCCAATGCGGAAGCGTATACCGTGCCATTCAACCGCCTGCGCGGACAGCTTACCGTGATGCCCGACGAAGTGCGCCTGAACAATGCGGAATTGCGATTTTTCCCGCCAGGAACGGAAGGGACGAGTGGCGCGGGAATCGTCACGGGCAATGTGGCCTATCGATTTACAGACGACACTCTCACCACCGATCTTGTCGGCGCTTCGCTGCCGTTGGCAAATTTTCGCAGGGTCAAAGCCAACAATCTCCCTCTCGCGGGGCAAATTTCGTTCCGCTTGAAATCGAGCGGACCGGTGCGCCAGCCCCAGGCAAACGGCAACTTCCGCGTCGTCGATCTCCAGGTGGGATCCGAGGTGATCGGCAGCTTTGAGGGCGATTTGAACGCAGATGGGCAAAGAGCCGAACTGAAGCTGAGCTCCGCGATGAACGAAGGCGCCGTCGGCGGAAATATTTCCCTGGGGCTTGTGGCCCCGTTCGCTATGGATGGCAAAGTTTCCATCAAGAACATGAATCTCGATCCGTACCTGGTCTCCGCGCTGCATCTGGGAAAGTTCAACGGACACGGAACGGCCGACGGCGACATCAGCATGAAGGGCGATCTGCAGCATCCGGAAAGCCTGGTTGTGGATGGGAATTTCTCGCGCCTGCTTCTGACCTATGGCGGAGTTCAACTGGAAAATTCGGAGCCCATTCAGCTGACTTCCACGCGAGACAGTTTGCAGATCAAAAACGCGGCGCTGAAAGGCACGGATACGAATGCGACGCTTACAGGATTCATTCAATTCACGGGCCGGCGCTCCGTTTCGCTTAAGCTGAATGGTTCGGTCGATCTACGGCTTCTCAATGGCTACATTCCCGACGTCAGCATGGCCGGGCATGCGGATATGAACGCCGCTTTCGACGGTACGCTGGACAGGCCGAGGATCGTCGGGCGCGTGACGTTGAATCGTGTTGCCGCGCGTTCATCAGATTTCCCTACGGGGTTGAGCAATCTTTCCGGAGATCTGGTTTTCGATGCCAACCGTTTGTTTTTCGAGAATGTGAGCGGGGAAGCCGGCGGAGGGAAAATTTCGCTCACCGGCACCGTGAATTACTCGGACAAGCCGCTTCGCTACGACATTTCCGCGAAGACCGACCGGCTGCGTATCCGCTATCCTGAAGGAATGAGCTGGCTCATGGGCGGTTCCCTGCGCCTGACGGGCACGATGGACGGAGGATTGCTGACCGGGAAAGTAATGATTCAACGTGTCACCTTGAACCAGGGGCTGGAGTCTGCGGGTATTCTGAGTTCCAGTTCGAGTCCCGGGGGACTGGGCGGTTCCAGCTTTTTGCGGAATTTGCAATTCGACATCGAGGCGACGTCCACGCCCGATTCACGGATGGAATGGCCGGGAGCGCATCTGGAAGCGGATGCCAGCCTGCGCGTTCGCGGAAACGCCGAACACCCGATTCTGCTCGGGCATATCCACGTAATTTCCGGAGAGCTTTATTTTCACGACAGCAAATATCTCGTTAACCGTGGTGACCTGAATTTCGCGAATCCGTTCCGGCTCGATCCGGTCATCAACGTGGAAGCCACCACGACCATCCAGCAGTATGAAATCACGCTGAACTTCAGTGGGCAGGCCAGCAAAATGAGCCTGTCTTACCGCTCCGATCCCCCACTTCCGGCGAGCGACATCATTACGCTGCTGGCCATGGGACAAACAAGCACGGAGGTGACGTCGCGTACTGCCGGAGTCAACCAGCCGGGTTCCGCGGGGGCGTCGGCGCTGCTTTCAGAGGCCATTTCCAGCCAGTTGGGTGGGCGTGTGGAGCGGCTGTTCGGAATTACGCGCTTCCGTGTCGATCCCGGGTTGACCACGTTGGGGACTGCCGGTTCCGGGCAGAACGCCGCGGCGCGCGTCACGGTGGAGCAGCAAGTAACGCCCCAATTGACAGTCACGTATGTATCAAACGTGACTTCCACGCAGCAGCAGGTGATTCAGGTGGAGTACATCGTTACGCGCAGTATTTCCATTGTGGGGTTACGCGACCAGAACGGCACGTTCGGCGTCGACATCAAATTCAAGAAGCGCTTCCCGTAATTTGCACCAAACAATTGTGGTTCCGATTACGGCTGATCTTGCTGCTGGGCGGTCTGCTGGCCGGCATCCGGGGGCTGCGTACTGCGCTGTGCGAGCGGCCGCCGCTGGTTGCCATTGGTCAGATGTGCATTCTGTCCCACGCCCGGATTTTCCTGCTTCGCTTGCTGCAGCGCGTCGCGTACCGCCTTGGCCGCTTCCGTGCGCGTGGTTTCCTGAATCTCCCGGAAAATCTTGGGGCTTTCCGCCGCTACTTTCTGGCCGAGCGGTGATCCGTAGAATTGCAATAGGCTTTTGATCTCTTCATCGGTGTAGTGCTTATCGTAAAGGGCGACGAGTTGCTCCGTCACGCGATCCACGTCGTAGCGCTTTTCGTACTCGTCAATCGTGGTGTTCACGAAGGCCTGGCCCTTTTCGTTGTTCGGCACGGTGGCGAGAAGCTTCTCGCGATACTGTTCGGCGGTTTGCCGCACGGAGTCTTGAACCTGGTCGCGCGCCCCGACGAGTTCGAGCAACGCGCGGATATCGGAGTCTTTCATGGGATCAATAGCAGCGACGGACTTGGTGCCATTCTGCTTTTCGCCGGGAGACTGCGCCGCGGCTTGCACGGAGCTCGGCGGCCCGCCCTGAATGGCTACAAAAAACATTCCGATATAAATCACAATCAGTGCTAACGCCGCTTTCATCACAGCCTCCAAGCAGAAGAGCGAAAATCGGGAAGGTCCGAGTTTCGTAGTTCACCAATAATTTTACGGACCGGTAAGTGCCAGCGCGCCTGCTCTGGGGTACAGTTTTGCAAGGTCGGTCACTGTTCGGAGGTGCAGGATCTGGCGGCGTCTTCGGATAGACTAGCTTTGGGACCAGCTTGAATCTCTGTGGCGACAAGTTGTGGTGTGGATCAAAGGAAGAAAGAACGCGAACTGTGGTGGAAGACTCCTATCTAGAGCAGCGCGCCGAAATGGTGGAAACGCAACTGCGCAAGCGTGGCATCGACGACGCCGCGGTGCTGCGCGCGATGACCTCCGTTCCCCGCCACGAATTTGTTCCGGAGCAGTCCCGCCAGTCGGCGTATGCCGATGAGCCGTTGGCGATTGGGGGCGGCCAGACGATTTCGCAGCCCTATATCGTCGCGGCGATGACCGTGGCATTGCGATTAACCGGCTCTGAAAAGGTTCTGGAAATCGGCACTGGCTGCGGTTATCAAGCCGCTGTGCTCTCGCTGCTGTCTTGCGAGGTCTACAGCATCGAGTATCGTCCAGAACTGGCGCGCACGGCGTCGGAACGCCTTGAGCGGCTGGGATTCAGGAACGTACACGTTCATTGTGGCGACGGAACTCTGGGGCTGAAGGAATTCGCGCCGTATGATGCCATTCTTGTGGCCGCGGCTGCCCCTACCTTGCCCGAGCCGCTGCTGGAACAATTGAATGAAAAAACCGGCCGCATGATCGTGCCGATCGGCGGCGAAGATCAGCAGCGCTTGTTACTTGTCAGGCGTCACGGATCCCAATATAGCTCAGAAGAACACCAGCGATGCCGCTTCGTGCCGTTGCTTGGCCGCCACGGCTGGAAGGAGTGGGGAATCCATTGATCACCGCCCCGGAACTCTCCATCATTGTTCCTTCGTTCAATGAGGAGCAGCGGCTGCCCGCGTCGCTTGAGAAAATCGCCGATTATATCCGCAATAAGCGGCCCAACACGGAAGTGCTGGTTGTCGATGATGGGTCGACCGATCGCACCGCCGCCGTCGCCAGATCCTGGCGCGATCGCATCCCCGGCCTGCGCGTGATACCCAATGGAAGCAATCGCGGAAAGGGATTTAGCGTGCGGCACGGCTCGCTCGAAGCCCAGGGAGACCTCGTGTTGTTCACGGACGCGGACCTTTCCGCGCCGATCGAGGAAGCGGAGAAACTTTTTGCCGCGTTGCAATCCTGTGATGTGGCCATCGGCAGTCGCGCCCTGGACCGCAAACTGATTGAGGTGCATGAGTCCCTTTTCCGGGAATTTGCGGGAATTGTCTTCAACTGGATCGTGCGCGTGATCCTGTGGCTGCCGTTTGTGGACACGCAATGCGGCTTTAAAGCATTCCGGCGAGCGCGCTGCCGCATCATTTTCGAGCAACAGACCATCGAGCGGTTTGGCTTCGACCCCGAACTGCTGTACCTGGCGCGGCACCACGGGCTTTCCATCAGGGAAGTGCCGGTGCGCTGGGCGCATTCCCCGGCAACCAAAGTCAGCATGATGCGGGATAGCGTGCAGATGTTCGCGGACGTATTTATTATTCGCTGGAACGCCATCCGGGGGCGCTACCGTAAAGGGCATTAGCGATTGTACTTTATCGCATAAAGTACTTGACACAGCTTCCTCCTTCGCGTATTTTTCCTTTCATGCCAGCTCCGGGCTCCAACCGCGCTCTTCGCCGAGATCCTATTCCCATCGATGCCCGTGCGGCCGATCACCTCCGCTACATCCGCGAAACCATGGAGTCCGCAGCGGAATTCACCGCGGTGCCCGGTTGGGGCGGCGTGGCCATGGGGATCACCGCCCTGGCGGCGGCGCTTCTGGCGGCCCGTCAGGCCACCCCACGCGCGTGGGTAGCGGTATGGCTGGCCGAAGCCTTTGTCGCCGTAGCGATAGCCGCGCCTGCCGCTGCGACCAAAGCCCGCCGCGCCAATTCCTCGTTGTTTTCCGGGCCGGGCCGCAAGTTTGTGCTGAGTTTTGCGCCCCCGATCGTGGTCGGCGGGCTACTAACCCTGGCCCTGTTCCAATTTGGGGCGGTCTCCGCGTTGCCCGGCGTCTGGCTGCTTTTGTATGGCACCGCCATTGTCACTGGAGGTGCGTTCTCCGTGCGCGCGGTACCGATCATGGGTTTGTGCCTAATGACGCTCGGCGGGGCGGCGCTGTTTGCCCCCGCGACCTGGGGCGATCTGTTTATGGCAGCCGGTTTTGGCTTGATCCAGATTGCGTTTGGCATCCGGATTGCCTTACGTTATGGGGGCTGACGGGCACTAGCGACGCCGAAAGGATATATGGCGAAGTCATCGACAGCGCGGCAAGAAAGGGTCTCTCGCGAAGAGGGGCCAGCGGCAGTGAAGTCCACTGCGCCGCAGCCGGTTTCCTCGAACCTGGACCGGTTGATTCATGAGCGCATCCGCTTGGGCATCGTAAGCGCCCTGGCGGTGAACCGTTCGCTGACCTTCAATGAATTGAAAGCGCTGCTGAAAACCACCGACGGAAACCTCAGCGTGCACGCGCGCAAGCTCGAAGAAGCCGATTACATTGTGTGCACGAAATCGTTTGACGGACGCTTGCCCAAGACGGAATACCGGCTGACGGCGGCGGGCAGGCGCGCCCTGGAGCACTACCTGGATCACATGGAGGCGCTGATCCGGGCGACGCGCGACCGGTAATTTTTTTTGTCTTTGCACTTTGCAGTATAAAGTACTTGTAAGACGTAGCGGCGGAGAATCGACGATCATGTTCATGCCAGCTGTCCTTTTGAAGCATCTTTCTGCACGTCAAACCACCACCGCGCCTGCCATTCACGTCGCCATCATTTGCGACGGGAACGGCCGCTGGGCCACCTCGCGAGGTCTGCCGCGTTCGGCCGGGCACCGCGCCGGGGCGGAAGCGGCCCGCAGTATCATCCGCAGCGCTCCGCACCTCGGTATTCACACGCTGACGCTGTTCACTCTTTCTTCCTCGAACTGGATTCGTCCGCCCGCCGAAGTCGAAGCAATTCTGAAAATCCTGAAAGACTATCTGCAGACGGAAACCGAACACTGCCTGGACGAAGGAATCCGGCTGAGTATCATCGGCCGCCGTGACCGCTTTCATCCAACGCTGCGCGAAGCCATCTTGGAATCCGAAGCCATCACCGCCAAAGGAAAGAATCTCCATCTGCGCCTGGCCGTGGACTATTCCTCGCGCCACTGTTTGTTTCAAGCCGCCAGCAAATTTTATAAAGCCACGAATCTTTCCACGGAAGCGTTCAGCCACGTTCTTTCCGAAGTGCAGCGAGGCGGCTCCACGGACGTGGACTTGCTGATCCGCACCGGCGGGGAGCAGCGGCTCTCCGATTTCCTGCTGTGGGAATGCGCCTTCGCGGAATTCGTATTTCTCGAGAAGCGTTGGCCCGATTTCACGCCGGTCGACCTGCGCAAGGCGATGGTGGAATTTGTGAGGCGGGAGCGCACCCGCGGCGCCCTGCAGCAGGAGTATGCCAGCTAACCAACTCGTAACAAACTCCTTTTCTGCAACTTACCGTCGAACCATGCGATTCGGCGCGCCCTGACGTTTGCCCGCCCGCCAGCGTCTATACCACAGGAGAAAGTGATGGGAACTGTGGGACTTACGCTGCAGTGGGAGGATAGAATCCCATCTGCGGCAAGCGAGGGAGGGCGGCGGGTGGAACCATCGGGAATCGCAGCCGGACACAACCGCGGTGATAGCGCCCTTCCGGATGACACGGCCCTGGCGGCGGGATGTTTGGCCGGGGATATGAACGCGTACGAGCGGCTGTATCAGCTGCAAGGCGCGAGGATGAGGAACCTAGCCCGCAACCTGTTGGGCTCGCCGTCAGACGCGGAAGACGCGGTACAGGATACTTTTCTGAAAATCCAGCGAGGCATAAAAAGCTTTCGCGGGCAATCTTCGTTTGTCACCTGGGCATTCCGAATCCTTGTAAACACCTGCTATGACGTACGTCGCAGCCGGGTGCGTCGCAAAGAACGGGCGCAGGATGAGGCGAGCGAATCTTTGCCACGGCCGGAGCTCCGCGCTCCGGGTGCGCACCCATCGTTGCGCATGGCGCTCGAACGAGCGCTCGCCGCCTTGACGCGCCACCAACGCGACGTGTTTCTGTTGTATGAAGTGGAAGGATTCCGCCACGCGGAAATTGCCGCGATGCTGGAGATCAGCGAAACTGCCTCCAAAAATACTTTGTTCCAGGCCAAGAAAAATCTGCGCGTCATGCTGGAACCTCCCCGCAGCGCGGAAGCAGGTGCGCGATGACGATTTCGTGCCAGGATCGCGAACGTACATTTCTGGATGGCTCCGCGGAAGAATGGGCGGCACTGGAAGCGCATGCGGCGTCCTGTCCGGCGTGTGCCGAAGAGATTCGCGCGTGGAAGTCATTGAGCACAGCAGCGGAAGAGTTGCGCGACTACCGGGAAAGTCCTGCATTGTGGGCAAAGATCGAAACTGCGCTCCGGGAAGAGAAGCAATCGCCGGAAGCAGTCGGGCTTTGGGAAAAACTGGCGCGCTGGAGCGACGTTTCCCTCGGCTGGCGGACGGCAGTGGCGGCTGCCTTGGTTCTGGCACTGGCGGTTTCTGGGATCTACGTAGTCCGCTATCGGGACCAGCAGGGGACCGGGCAAAGTCGGTTGCTGAAGAATTCCGCGCTGGCGGAAGTGGAGCGGACCGAACGCGATTACATGAAGGCCATCGACAAGCTGGCAACGGAAGCGAAGCCTGAGCTCGATTCGCCATCAACGCCGCTGATGGCCAGCTACAAGGAAAAACTGATCGTGCTGGACAGCGCTATCGACGAGCTGCGCATGGAGGCGGGACGGAACCCTTCGAATGCGCATTTGCGCTACGAACTGCTGGCCATGTATCAGGAAAAGCAGGAAACGTTGCAGGAAGTTTTGGAGACCAAGCGATGAATTGTGCGACCAGGTCATTTTTTGTGGGAAAGTTCGGAATGGTTGTGATGGCGGGCTTTCTGACGGCCTTGCCTCTGGTCGGCGAGAGCCTAGGGCAAAGCACCGCAACCAAGGAATTCCAGAAGACGTTGACCCTCGGCGCAAGTCAGACCGTGAGCCTGACCAACAAATATGGCGATGTGCACTTCCACGGTGACAATGGCCGTGACGTGAAAATCTCTGCCAACATCCGGGTGCAGGCGCATTCGCAAGCGGAAGCGGACCGCTATGCCGATCAGGTGCGTATCGATGTGACGCAGGATTCCAACGGAATCCGCATTCAGACGATCTATCCGAGCGACGAGTCGAAGTTCTTCGTCGTTCGCATCGGCGGACCGTCTTTTTCCGTGGACTACGACGTAACCGTGCCGGTCGACGCCAAGCTGTGGCTGAAAAACAGTTTCGGCAACGTGGAAGTGCAGGGAGTGCAGGGCTGGGCCGACCTCGAGAACAGCCACGGCCAGCTGAAGTTTCGCGATGGCGGAGCGACAAAGCTGACCGATTCGTTCGGTGAAGTCGAGGCAACACGAACCAATGGCAACGTCACAATTACCAACAACAATGGCGCGGTTACCGTGTCCTCCGTAAAAGGCACGCTGGAGGTGAAGGACCGATTTGCCTCCATTAACGTGAGCAATGTTTCGGGCGCGGTCACCATCTCCGGCGGCAATGGCCCGGTGGAGCTGACCGATGCGGGCGCGGCAAGGATCGCCAACTCATTTGGCGGAGTGACGGCACGCAATATTCATGGGCAACTAGTCATAAATAACAATAACGGCGCGATTGACGCGGACACCGTGGCGGGCGGCGCGGAGTTGAACACAAGCTTTGGAGAGATCAGCTTTGCGAATGTCTCTGGAAACGCGCGATGCACTTCATCGAATGGAAGGGTGAGCGGCCGGCGAACCACGGGCGACGTCTACGTGAAGACGACATTTGGGGAAGTGGCGCTCGAAGAGATCGGCGGCGGCGTGGAAGTGGACGACTCGAACGGCGGAATCAATGTGCGGGATATCAAGGGCAAAGCCAGCTTCAATACTTCATTCGGAGGTATTGAGGCGTCGGGATTGCCCAAGGGCGTTCGCGCAACCACCGGCAATGGCCGGATTTCCTTGACCGATGTAGGAGGCGATGCCTATGCCAAGACAAGCTTTGGCGCCGTGGACATTCGCCGCGTGAACGGCAACCTGACCATCGAGAACTCCAATGGCCCGGTGAGCGCAGGCGGCGTGAAGGGCGACGCTTCCGCGAGAACCAGCTTCGGCTCCGTAACGCTGGAAGATGTTGGCGGCTCCATTACAGTGGACAATCAGAACGGCACCGTGACGGTATCCGCAGCCAGGGGCTCTTCAGGGTGCAGGAATATTTCCTTGAAGACTTCCTTCGCGCCCATGCAGGTGCGCTTGGCTCCGGACGCGAGTTACGACGTGAGCGCCCGCACATCGTTCGGCCACATCTCGAGCGATCTGCCGGTAACGGCTACCGGAACCATCGGCGGCGATTCGCTCAACGGAAAAATCGGCAATGGCGGATGCACGCTGTCGTTGACGAATTCCAACGGCAATATTGAGATAGCGAAGGCGAGATAAGAATCGGCGACGATCAGGCCGGTTGCGCTTTCCGCCGTTCGCGATCCATGGCGAAAGCCTTGCGCAAGATGCGTGTAGCGGTTTCCGTCAGGTGAAACTGTTCAAGCTCGTCTTCCCGTGCGAACGCCACATCGGTTACGTCGCTGCCGGCACGGGCTTCGCCGGAGATTCGCTCGCAAAGGTAATCCACGATCACGTAATGAAACCTTGGGCCAGAGCGAGCCTTTCCGGTAGCTGGTTTTTCAGCCAGGAAGATCCGGTCGAAAACCTCAATCACATCGAGGACACGCACATCCAGCCCGGTTTCCTCCAATAACTCGCGGGCCACCCCCTGCTGCAGGGATTCGCCTATTTCCAAGGTTCCGCCCGGGATGGACCAGTGGCCGCGCAAGGGCTCCGTCCCGCGGCGTATCAACAACGTCCGGCCTTCCTCAATCACAACACCACCGATTCCCACCACCGGCCTGTCTGGGTATTCTCTGGCCATTCCTTTTTTCTTTCACCCAAGTTGTTGGGTTACACTGGACGCCTGGCGAGAATGCTTGGGGTTGACTTTCCTCGCCGCGGTATATAATACGCCGGATGGTCTGCCCGCGGGGGTCCCAGCGTGCGTGCCATCCAGAGTCCAAATCGGAGGGACGGACCGTGCTTCGTTGCCCAGAATGTTCCGCTGAGATTGACGTGGACGAAGACGAAGTTGAGGAGGGCGAGATCTTGAGCTGCCCAGAGTGCGAAACCGAACTGGAAGTGTCACAGACTCATCCCGTGGCGCTGAATCCCATCTCCGATGAACTCGAAGAAGATGACGACGATGAGGTCGAGGAAGAAGACGAAGAGGACGAAGAAGATTTTGACGAAGACGGCGACCTCCTGGACGAGGATGACGACGACGAGGACGACGAAGACGAGTAGCTCCGCCGGGCCGCAGGCATTCTCAGGCTAACCGCGGAACATCAGAGCAGTGGGAAACTCTTTCAAAGTGCACACCGCAGGATGACCACATTAACTCCAGTCTTGTTAGCGGCAATTCTCTATTTCCCCAGTTCCCTCGTGGCCCAGGAGCCTTCCCCGCCTCCTCCCGCGGCGACTCCAAGCACACCCCAGTCCACCCCCGGAACGGGCAGTTCCTCGAGCAAGACCAAAAACCGCGCGATTCCCAGTTTTCTGATTATTGGCACGGTCTTTAACGAAAATGCGCTGTCCTTTCCCGGCGTTCAGGTTCGCGTGCACCGCAGTGGCGAGAAAAAAGTGATTCAGCAGACCTACACCAACTCCCGCGGTGAATTTGCGATACGGGTGCCACCCGGGTACGAGTATGAAGTGGTGACTCATGTCAAGAAATACGACGACAAGATCGAGAACGTCGATAGCAAGGTAGACGTGCAGCAACGCCTTTCGATCAAGTTGGAACCCAAAGGCCAAGCCAAAGCGGGCGCGAAACAGTGAGATCGCACCGCAGGATTTCGTGGCTGCTGGTGCTGTTCTTAGCCGTCAGCGCGGTGGCATTTGCGCAGGGATCGAAAAAAGATACGCAACTCCGGAGCGTCCGCGGGGTTGTAGCTGATAAGGATGAAAAGCCGATCCCGAATGCTGTCGTCTTTTTGAAGAACTTGCGGACGAATACCGTTATCAGCCATTTTAGCGACGACGAGGGGAACTACCGGTTTACGGGTCTCGATCCGAACATGGACTATGAGGTCTTTGCGGAGTTCGACGGCCAGAAGTCGGCCACGCGAACGGTTTCGGCCCTCGACAGCCGCAAGGAAATTACCTTGAATCTGAAGGTCGATCGCAAGAAAGCTTAACTTGCGATAACTCATTCGCCAGAGCGAAATGGCAATTTGGGGTTGTGAGGGTGCCTAAAGTACACTAAAAGTCTGCCTGCGAGCAGTCCTGCTTTCAAGGCACAGCGACAATTTCAGGAGAGACGTACGGAGGACGGAATAATTTTGCGCCTTTTCCAGTATTTGCGGCGAGTTGGCTTGCTCACGCTGATATTCCTGTCTGTGTCTGCGTTTGCCCAGGAGAAGCCCGATAGTCCGCAACCAAAGGTGGCGACCGACTCCGGGACGCCGCCGGTCGTAGATCCCCAGGATAAAGAAGCCAAGGATGAAGTCCCCAAGCGCATCTTCTGGATCATTCCAAACTTTATGACCGCCAACGATCAGCCGGAAAATCAGGGACCGCTGACCGTGAAGGAGAAATACAACATTGCCTGGCACCAGTTTTGGGACCTGAGCGCGCACTTCGGCAACGTCCTTCAAGCTTCCATTTCCCAGGCCGCCAACGGTATTCCGCACTATGGCCAGGGATGGGGAGCATTCGGCGAACGCTATTGTGCGCAAGAGGGTGACCAGTTCACCGGCAGCATGCTGATCTACGGCGTCCTTCCGAGCGTGCTGCACGACGATCCGCGCTATTTCCGCAAGGGGCGCGGCAAGACCTGGTCGAGAATTGCATATGCTGCTTCGCGCGTAGTGATCTCCCGGACCGACGCCGGAAAGAGCACCTTGAATGTTCCACAGCTCTTCGGCCAACTGGGACAAGCTTCCATTTCGATGCTTTACTATCCGCAGCAGGATCGTAGCCTTAAGGGCGTTCTTTCCGGTTGGGCCATCAACCAGGGGTACAACATCGGATGGAATCAATTAAAAGAGTTCACACCTGATTTGGGGGCTTACCTGCGGCGTCACTCCAAGAAGAAGAATAAAACCACTCAGCTTCAAGACAGCCGCTCGCCTCTTAGCGAGAGCCATTAGCCCGCGATCTTTCGCGCCGGGCGCAGGATTCGGATCGCGCGCGGTACCACGGAAATTTGGACGGGAGTCATCCCCAAAAGCTCGCCGTCTCCCTGAAACCAGCAGGGGCTTTCGGTTTCAATTCTCACGCACGCTGTGCTGAACCGCCGCATGCGTTTTGTGTTCAGGTCGCCGCGCAACGCGAAGGCCGGCAGCAACGCGAGAATTTCGAACACGCCCAAATCCTCGACTAATACTACGTCCAGCTTTCCATCGTCCATTCGCGCGCCGGGGGCAAGATCAATTCCTGCTCCAAAACTCGGCGTGTTCAGCACACCAGCCAGCAGAACAGTAGCCTGAACGGATTCTGTTTCGGGACAGCCGATGACAATGCGCACCCGAACGCTGTGAAAACCAAACAAAGCGCGAAGTGCGGCCAGGACGTAGCGCAAACGTCCGCGCACGTTGCGGTAAGCTCCGTTCGCATAACGCGCCGCTTCCGCATCCAGCCCCACTCCCCCGCCGCCGGAGTAAAGGCGTTCGCGGCCGTCCGCTGTGCGCACCTTGACGACGTCCAGTTCGCAAATTTCACCATCCACCAGAAGCGCTGCTGCGGCCACGGGATCTGGTGGCAAACCTAAAGCTGCGGCGAGATCATTTCCTCCGCCCGCCGGAATCACCCCCAAAATAATTTCTGGATAGTCCGACACTGCGTTCATGAATAATTGAAACGTTCCGTCACCTCCGAGGACAAAAATGCGTTTTCGGCCAGCTGCGGCTGCTTCCCGGGCCTTCGCGACCAACTCTTCGGCGCTCGCGGTGATGCAGATCTCGACCTCCCAGCCCCGCCGGTGGGCAAATTCGCGCAATTCATGAACAACCGCTGCGGCGCGGCCGCCCCCGGCGACGGGGTTCACGAGAAGCAAATCGGGTATGGCGGAAATCGCGGGAGAGGGAAGTTCCACAAGTTGGCTATGCTGACGGAGCCGCGGCCAACTGTCAATTTAAGGTTGTTCGAATTGTTGTAAATTTTCGCGAGCGAACGAATTAAATTCGTCTAAGCTGTATCAAATGCACTTCCGCTAACCACGCGAATCGAGGAACGATGGCTTACAAGGAATTTGATTTACAGGGAAGGGTTGCCGTGGTCGTTGGCGGAACATCCGGAATTGGACTGACGATTGGCCTGGGCTTGGCCGATGCCGGAGCTGACGTGATTCCCAGTGGACGCCGCGTGGATCTGGTCGATGGCGCGGCGAAAGAAGTGGAGTCGCGCGGGCGGCGCTCATTGCGGCAGTGTTCGGACGTGCGGGACCGCGCATCGCTCGAGAAATTGCTCAATGCTGCTGTGGAAGAATTCGGCAAAGTGGACATACTCGTCTATGCCGCCGGACGCACGAAGCGCACGCCGTTTCTAGAAGTTGAAGAGCGCGAATGGAACGACATTATGGATACGAATCTGACCGGCGCGTATCGCGTGAGCCAGATTTTTGGCCGGCACATGGTGGAACGAAAGTATGGGCGCATCATCCACATTGCGTCGCTGACATCGTTCGTCGGTATGCACGAGGTGGCGGCCTACGCGGCAAGCAAATCGGGCCTCGCGGCGCTGACGCGCACCACAGCGATCGAGTGGGCGCGATATGGCGTGTGTGTGAATGCCATCATGCCTGGTGTATTCCGGACCGCGCTCAACGAGAAGCTGCTGGACGGCACGCCGAGAGGCCAGGAGTTGTTGCTGCGTACGCCCATGCGTCGCTTCGGAAAAGTGGAGGAACTGGTGGGCAGCGCCATTTTTCTGGCTTCCGAGGCGGCCAGCTTTGTCACCGGAACGCTGGTGCAGGTGGACGGAGGATTTCTGGCCAGTGGCGTCAACCAATAGCGCCGCA
Organism: Candidatus Acidiferrales bacterium; assembly: GCA_963795535.1. Classification (GTDB taxonomy): domain Bacteria; phylum Acidobacteriota; class Terriglobia; order Acidiferrales; family UBA7541; genus Acidiferrum. Next base: position 1,918,073 of record CAWCIG010000012.1, on the reverse strand, counting down.
AATTGTGACTTGATGCAGAATCCGGTGAATATCCAGGATCGCCGAAGAAGCGAAAGGGCCAAGCGCTCCCGTGTCCCCTGACAATCATTCGAGCACCCGCACCACAATTTTTTCAGGCAAGTTCCGCTGGGTCATTTGTGCGGTGCTTTTCCTGGGCATCAGCAAAAACTACATGGATCGCCAGGTATTGGGCGTCCTGAAAGTGACTTTGCAGCACGACCTCGGCTGGAACGAAATCGATTACAGCAATCTGGTGTTTGTGTTTCAGGCGGCTTACGCCGTTGGCATGCTGGTGGTGGGTCGCTTCATCGATCGCGTGGGAACGCGCATGGGATACGGATTGGCGATGCTGTTCTGGAGCGTTGCCTCCATGGCGCATGCTTTGTGCGGCTCACTTTTCAGCTTCGAAATCGCGCGCGGCGCCTTGGGTCTTGGAGAAGCGGGAGCGTTTCCCGCCAGCATCAAGACCGTCACGGAATGGTTTCCACGGAAGGAGCGAGCATTAGCCACGGGAATTTTCAACGCGGGAACGAATGTCGGTGCGATCATCACGCCACTGTTCGTGCCGTGGATCACCATCCGCTTCGGCTGGCGCTGGGCTTTCCTGATTACGGGCGCGCTCGGATTTTTGTGGTTCTTGTTGTGGATGGCGGTCTACAGAAAGCCGGAGGATCATCCGCGATGTTCCCCCGACGAGCTTGCACGCATCCGCAGCGATCGCGAAAAGCCGGCGGTTCCCGTGCCGTGGGTCCGATTGTTGGGATATCGCCAGACATGGGCATTTCTGCTGGCAAAGTTTCTGACCGATCCCATCTGGTGGTTCTACTTATTTTGGGTGCCGGGCTTTTTTCAGGAGCAACATGGGTTAAATTTGACGCAGATCGGATTGCCGGTCGTCGTGATCTATCTGATTTCCGATGCAGGCAGCGTTGCGGGGGGCTGGTTGTCATCGCGGTTTATTGATCGCGGCTATTCAGTGAACACGGCGCGCAAGGTGGCGATGCTTATTTGCGCCCTGTGTGTGATTCCGATTGTGTATGCGTATCGCGCGCAAGGCCTGTGGACCCCAACGCTACTGATCGGGCTTGCCGCCGCGGCGCATCAGGGATTTTCGGCCAATCTGTACACAACCGCGTCGGACATGTTTCCGAGCCGCGCGGTGGGTTCGGTGGTGGGAATTGGCGGCGCGGCCGGCGCCGTGGGTGGCATGCTGATCGCCAGAATCGTTGGCCATATTCTGCAGGCGACAGGGAGCTACTTCGTTCCATTTCTGATGGCGGGTGCGGCGTATTTGATTGCACTGGCGGTGATGCAGGCGATCGTTCCGAACCTGAAGCCAGTTGAGTTTGTGTAAGGAGAAATAAGTTTGCGTCACATGGCGTTGTTTCGAAAAACGGGAGTTCTGCAATGAGCCTAAAAATCCGACCGAAAGAAAATTGCCGATGGGATTTGCTGAGCCTCGGCGAAGTGATGCTCCGGCTCGATCCCGGAGAAAAGCGCATCTGGACGACGCGCAGTTTTGAGGTGTATGAAGGCGGCGGCGAATACAATGTGGCGCGCGGATTAAAGCGCTGCTTCGGTTTGGACACGGCGGTAGTCACTGTTTTCGCGGATAATCCGATTGGCCAGCTTTTGCAGGATTTGATTTATCAAGGCGGCGTGGATCAGTCGCTGGTGAAATGGGTGCCGTACGATGGCGTGGGGCGCGCGGTGCGCAACGGACTTAATTTCACGGAGCGAGGCTTCGGCGTTCGTCCGGCGCTGGGATGTTCCGACCGCGGGCACACCGCGATTTCGCAACTCAAGCCCGGCGAAATCGATTGGGAACAAATTTTTGCAGAATCAGGAGTGCGCTGGTTTCACACGGGGGGAATCTTCTGCGCTCTTTCCGGCAGCACGCCGGAAGTGGCGATTGAAGCGATGCAAGCTGCGCGGAAGCACAGCGTGGTGGTTTCTTACGATTTGAATTACCGCGAATCGTTGTGGAAAGCCAACGGAGGACAAAAGCGCGCGCAAGAAGTAAATCGAAAAATCGCGCCGTTTGTGGATGTGATGATTGGCAACGAAGAGGATTTTTCCGCCGCTCTAGGATTCGATGTGCCCGGAATGGGTAAAGACCTGACCACGTTCGAGGTGGATGGTTTCAAGAAGATGATCGAAACGGTGGTGAAGGAATATCCGTTCCTGGTAGTAGCCACCACCCTGCGAAAAGCAAAAACTGCCACGCGCAACGACTGGGGCGCGATTTGCTATCACGGCGGGACATTTTTCCAGGCGACAGAAAGACAGGATCTGGAAATTCTGGATCGTGTGGGCGGCGGTGATTCCTTTGCCTCCGGCCTGATCTATGGATTTCTTTCCGGCAAAGACGCACAGTGGGCGGTGGAGTGCGGCGCGGCGCATGGAGCGCTGGCGATGACCACGCCCGGAGACACGTCGATGGCAACGCTGGCGGAAGTGACGCGCTTGATGAAGGGATCGGGCGCGCGCATCGAGCGTTGAAGCGCGGCGCGACTTTGCGCGAGAGGAGTTAAGGAATTGGCAACTGAGCAGGCGGTGCGGCTGCATCCCGAAGACAACGTGGCTGTCGCCCTGGCGGATCTGCCGGCGGGCGCGCGTATTTCCTTGCCGGGGCACGCCGTGGTCACCACGAGCGCGGTTCCCGCAAAGCATAAACTCGCGCTTGAAGCGATACCTGCGGGCGGCATCGTGAAAATGTATGGCGTAACGGTGGGCAAAGCCACGCAACCGATTCCGTTGGGCGAAGTCTTGACGACGCGGAACGTCCATCATGAAGCTGCTCCCTTTAACGAAAAAAACGAAAACTTCGTGTGGAATCGACCGGAAGTGTCGCGCTGGGAAGAACGCACATTCGCCGGATATCATCGCGGCGATGGCCAGGTGGGTACCCGGAATTACTGGCTGGTGGTTCCCCTGGTGTTTTGCGAGAACCGCAACATCGGCGTGTTGAAGCAGGCGTTCGAACAGGAATTAGGATTTGCGCCGCCGCCGGTCTATCGTCAGCAGGTTGCCGATCTTGCGCGACTCTATCAATCCGGCCAAGCCGGGCAGATTCCCGCTTATGAGGCCGCCGCAAAACCGAGATGGCCGGAAGGCCCGCGGCTTTTTGCCAACGTGGACGGAATCAAGTTTCTGCTTCATGAAGGCGGCTGCGGTGGCACGCGCGAAGACTCCAATAATCTTTGCGCCCTGATCGCCGGCTACATTTATCATCCGAACGTTGCCGGAGCCACGGTGCTCAGCCTGGGCTGCCAGAATGCCCAGGTGGCGGTGCTGCGCGACGAAATCAGAAAAAGAGACCCCAATTTCTCAAAGCCGCTTTACATCTTCGAACAGCAACGCAGCGGCGAAGAATTCGCAATGCTCTCCGAAGCGATCCGAAAAACCTTTCTGGGGTTGATCGAAACCGACATGTGCAGGCGAGCGCCGGCGCCATTGCGAAACCTTTCTGTGGGGCTCAAGTGCGGCGGCTCCGACGGCTTTTCCGGTATTTCCGCGAATCCATCCATCGGACAGGTTTCCGATCTGGTTGTGGCTTTGGGCGGCAAGACGATTTTGAGCGAATTCCCCGAGCTTTGCGGGGTCGAGCAGGAACTCGTGAATCGCAGCGTCTCGACGCAAGTTGCCGATCGGTTCATAGAGCTCATGCGCAGCTACTCCGCGCGCGCGAAGGCGGTCGGCTCCGGCTTCGACATGAACCCGTCGCCCGGCAACATTCGCGATGGTTTGCTTACGGACGCGATGAAGTCTGCGGGCGCCGCGAAAAAGGGCGGCACCTCGCCGGTAACCGCCGTGCTCGATTATCCCGAATATCTCCGCGAGCCCGGACTGAATCTGCAATGCACTCCGGGAAATGACGTGGAGTGCGTCACGGCGCAGGTCGGCGCAGGAGCGAACATTGTTTTGTTCACCACGGGTTTGGGAACTCCCACGGGAAATCCCATCGCGCCTGTAGTGAAAATTTCCACGAATTCGCCGCTGGCTGCAAAAATGCCGGACATCATAGACATCGATACCGGCGGGATCATTGCTGGCCAAAAGAGCATCGAGCAAATGGGCGACGAAATTCTGGAGCGCGTGATTCAGATTGCCAGCGGCGAAGTCCGCACGGCGGCAGAGTTGCTGGCGCAAGACGATTTCATACCCTGGAAACGGGGCGTTTCGTTGTGAGCAAGCTTTCGCGCGCCGTCAACATCCAGGATCTTCGCACTTTGGCGAAGCGCCGTTTGCCGAAGGTCGTCTTTGATTATCTGGATGGCGGTGCGGAAGACGAGATCACGATGCGCGCGAACAGCCAGGTGTTCGGCGACGTCACCTTTCGCCCGCGCCACGCCGTCTCCTTCGCCGAATGTGATATGCGCACGCGCGTCCTGGGCCTGGATTTATCGCTCCCCTTCATTCTTGCCCCGGTGGGCTACAGCCGATTGATGCATCCGCTTGGCGAAATTGCCGCGGCTCGAGTCGCTGGAGAGAACGGGACCGCCTACATTTTGTCCACAATCTCCGCGCATGCGCTGGAAAAGGTGAAGGCCGCTTCCAAAGGTCCCGTTTGGTATCAACTTTATTTGGTGGGCGGGCGTGAGACGGCGGAAGCGTCGATCCGGCGCGCCAAAACCGCTGGCTTTTCGGGGCTGGCCGTAACCATCGACACCGCGGTTGCCGGCATGCGTGAACGCGATCTCCGGAACGGAATGAAAGAACTGCTCGGCGGAAGCGCCTTAGCCAAGCTGCCTCATCTTGGCCAATTTTTGGCGCGTCCGGGGTGGCTTGCCGGCTTCCTTGTGGATGGAGGCGTCCCAACGTTGCCGAATATAATTGTGCCCGGTCAAGGACCAGGGGCATTGATGGATGTCGGCGCGGCGCTCGGACGTTCCGTTGTTACCTGGGCAGATTTTCGCTGGATTCGAGAAGTGTGGGGCGGTCCGATCATCGCAAAAAGTGTGCTCACCGGAGATGATGCGAGGCGCGCCATCGATCATGGTGCCGACGCGATTGTAGTCTCCAATCACGGCGGGCGGCAGCTCGATTGTGTGTCCGCAACATTGAAGTGCTTGCCGGAAGTTGTGAAGGCTGTGAATGGACAGGTAGAAGTGTTGATGGATGGCGGCGTGCGGCGCGGCAGTGACGTCGTCAAGGCGCTCTGCCTGGGAGCTCGCGCGGTTCTCGTCGGGCGCGCCTACGGCTACGGACTTGGAGCCGCCGGAGAAGCAGGGGTAACGCGCGCGGTGGAGATTTTGAAGGCTGATCTTGAACGCACATTGCGGCTGCTTGGCTGCCCTTCCGTACGAGAGCTGGATTCTTCCTTTATCGACGCGCCAGGAAACTGGCATTCCGTCTGATCCAATCTTGCTCGAACACCCGAGTTGGTTTTCATCATCGCTCAGACCAGGATTCAAAATTTGGCGATCAGAGAAACGCCGCCCACAAGCAGCAAGCCGCCCAATATTCGCCAGCCATTCACCGGGTGATGAGCCATGCGGAACCAACCGAAATGATCGACGACCAGAGACATGATCAGAGCCGCCGTCACCGTCAGCGCCACGAATGGCCCAGCGCCCACTCTGTTTACAAGTGTAAGCCCCGCGTACACTTGTACTGCTCCGACGAGCCCGCCAATCACCGCCCAGCAGGGCATAGCCGCCAAGTCCTTCGACGTCGGCAACGGATGCGGCATCATGAAAAACAGCGCCGAAAAAAAGAACGTGATCACCGCGACAGACACTGCGGACGCCAGCCACGGATTCACCACGTACCTGTTCAGCTGACCATTTATCGCCGCGCCACATGTCTGCAGACCTCCACCACCCAGAATAATGAAAGGAATGATCCAACTTGCGCTCATATCGCTCTCCTTGCAAAAGATGCAACGAAACGAAATCAATTCCCCCCAAGAGAGAACTGGACCACGATCGCGCTGCACACCGCCAACAAAAGAGCTACAGGCATGGCGACCGCGCCAATCTTCACAAAGCTCCAGAAACTTACGTCCAGCTTTTCGCGGCGTAATGCGATCAGCCACAAAATTGTCGCCAGCGATCCGGTGATCGAAAGATTTGGCCCGAGATCTACTCCCAGTAGCACGGCGCTGGCAAGCAATCCCTTCGCGTGCGCGGCTTGCAACGTGCTACCCGCGATCAGGCCCAGGGGAAGATTGTTCACGAGATTATTGGCGATCCCCACGGCGAAAGCGGTGAGTAACGCGCCCAGCGATGGCGTCAGCTTTTCGACCCACAGCAACCACGCCTTCGTGTATGCCATGGTCCCGACGCTTTCGACCGCATCCACCATTAAAAACAGCCCGGCCACCAGCGCGAGCGTGCTCCAACTGATCTCGCGAAACAGCGGGAGCGGATTGTTGCGCGCCCTCAACGAGACCACCAGGGTCACGAGAAGAGCCGTCAGGCAAGTGGGCAAACCTAAGTCCCAATCCAGCGCCGAAGCGACGAGCAACACCACGGCCGTCGTTGCCAAGCCACCCAGCACCAGCTTTCCGTGGTGGTTCATGGAGTGGTCTTCGACCTGAAACTGGATGGCGCCTCGCAGTTCCTTACGGAAAATCCAGCGCAGCACCGCGAATGTCGCGACGGTGGAGAAAATGGACGGCACCCCGAACCACAGCAGCCAAGGTCCCAGCGCGGGCATGTCTTTATGAAAGACAACCAGGTTCGCCGGATTTGAAATGGGAAGCACAAACGAGGCAGCGTTGGCGATAAACGCGCAGACAAACAGATAGGGCAACGGTTCGACTTTCGCTTTGCGTACCGCAGCCAAAATCGCGGGCGTCAGCACGACTGCCGTTGCGTCGTTGGACATGAAAATTGTGACAGCGGTGCCCACTGTATAGACGAGAAGAAACAAGCGCGAATAGGAACCCTTTGCGCCGCGCACGGCAGCTGAGGAAAGCCAATCGAACACGCCATGCTCCCTGGCAAGTTCAGAAAGCAACATCATGCCGGTCAGAAACAGGTAGACGTCCGTCCCTTTGGCGATCGCCCGGCCCGCCAGCGGCAACGGCACGAGGCGCAGCACAAGCAGCAGCAACACCCCTCCGCCAATCCAGTACACTTCGGGAATATTTCGTGGACGAATCAGCATCAGCACGATGCTTACGACGACAATCAGCGCCAACAGAGTATGCGCAAACGCGGGTGAGAACATTTACCAATTCCTGCCGATTTTATTATCCATGCTTCTCATCGCGCGTCGCATTGCCATTACGCCAGGAATTCCTTTGTGGGATGGATTTGAATGCGGGCTCGTTGGCCGCGCCTGCAAAAGGCTTGTCGCGCAACGTTTCCGACACGGCAAACCAGACCACGCCGAACGCGAATAAGGCAACGAACGCAAGACCGAGGAACGACAGATGGTAGCTGAAGCGCTGGATCAGAATGCCGCCAATAGTCGTGCTCAGTGCCGCACCAATCCCCACCGTCGTCGCCAGCGCGCCGGAGGTCAGATTAAATCTCCCCGTTTCCGTGCGATCCTTGATCACCAGAATCGAAACGATACTAAAAATCGCGTTCCAGTCCGTCCAGAATCTGGATCGCCATCGGTGCTACGGTAACGTGAGTGAGCGTGTAGAGAATACCTCGAATCGGAAGCACGCCAAATCCAACCGATAGAAGTGACTTCCTTCCACTTTTTCCGGCCTGAGCGCCAATCCATGGCGCAGAAATCGCAATCACCGCCTGCGTAACAATGATGCATGCGGACAGAAACGGCGCCGCGGCCTTCGGGCTTCCTTTCGGAAGCATTTCCCCAGGCTCCGGCAGCATGGCGGCGTTGCCCAGGTGGAACAGGAACACCGCGATCGAGAAATAAAACAGAACGCGATCTTTCACCAGGTGCGAAAGGCCTTCAGCTTTTACTTCCTTCCCCCCGTCCCTTGCGCCTCGAGCTTGCGCGTGATCGATCTCCGTCCCGTTGATGCACAGAACCGACAACACCGCAGGGTATGGCCAGCACTGCCGCGACCGCGAAAATCGCGCGATATCCCAGCTTGTAGCTGCCATACGCAACCAAAAGCGCAGTGAGCCCATTGCCCGCGGAGTTGAAGGATTGGTTTTTTCCAAACTGGCAATCGAATCTCTTCGCGCCGACAATGCCGAGCGTGATCGCAGCCACGGCAGGCATCAAAAACGCCCCGGCTCCGCCGATCAATAATTGCGCTGCGTAAACCGACAGCGCGGTTGGGCTGGCCATCAACAGAATCGCCCCAGCCACGAGCACACTCACACCCCCCCACCGCAAGCGGACTTAAGTTTTGCTGCATCCACCACCCCACCCGCGGGCGTCTGCGTGGCCACGGTGACCAAGCCGCTAAATGTCGGCGTGTATCCCCTTGCCCGGGTTCCATCCGGACGAGGCAAGATAAGCTGCAATGAACGGACCAAGCCCCGTCTGGACATCCGCCAGAAAAAAGTTCAGCCATGCCAAGCGACCGCAAGCTGCGCCGCTTTGTCTGCCGCTCGGGATTATTCGCGCGCCCACACTTCATTCCTTTGACCTTAAAGTAACGGATGATCTTGAACTGATTGCGAGCAACGGTCTGCTGGGAGATATACGGAGTTCAGGAGACTAATTTCCTGTATTTAGCAGGCAATGGGCAGTCATAAAGCGCGGTCAACGCCAAACCGGTCACATTCATGTCGCGTGTCGGATTCGGATTCGTGTCAACGCAAAGTAGAAATGCCCGCTTCCACGGTCTTCGGATTCGGATTCGTTGACTTACCCCATACCGCAACCTAAGATGACCGGACGATGAAAGATACCGACAAACTTACTAGCCGACTTCGTATGATTGTCATGGCGGGTATTGTGGGCGTGGTGTGTTACCTCGCCGCGGTTGTGGGGGGGATTTTAATTATCAGTGTTCCGCAGACACTTTGGCCACTGTGGCCGGGTTGCGCGATGCTGGTTGCCTTTCTGTTGGTCACGCCGCGCAAAATCTGGCCATTTCTGATTCCAGCGGGTCTCGCAGGATTCGTCCTGTATGACTTGCAGGCCGGCGTGCCGCTCGGTGCGATCGCTTGGCTCATGTTGACCGATGTTGTCGAAATCCTGGTCACGGCCGGGGGCCTATGTTATTTCATGAACGGCTTGCCTCGCTTGGACAGTTTGAAAGCGTTCGCGAAATACTCGTTCTTCACCGTTATCGTCGGACCCGCAGTTACAGCTTCCATTGGCATTAACGCCTTGAATGGAGACCGGTGGATCAGTTGGAGAAGTAATTTCCTGTCGGAAGGGCTGGCGTTCCTAACACTCACACCCGCGATATTGGGTTGGTTTGGAGAGGGACGCGCCTGGCTAAGCGCGCGCCGGGCGCGCCATTTGGAAGCAGGCGCACTCTTCGCAGCGCTGATTGGCTTAAGTTATGCCGTGTTCGTAGCGCGCGGCACAAATGCGCTGCATGCCACGCCCACGCTACTTTATTCTCTCGTGCCGTTTCTCGTTTGGGCCGCTCTCCGTTTCGGCTCTATGGGCGCGGGCACTGCGGCAAGCATCGTGGCCTTTCTATCGATTTGGGGCGCGCTCCATGGCCGCGGACCCTTCACGCAAACAGATCCGATCAACAGGATTTTCTTGTTGCAGCTTTTTCTGTGGTTTACCGCCGTGCCTTTCATGGTTCTTGCGGTCCTGGTGGAGGAACGCAGGCGGCAGGAATCGGTTCTGCGCGAAAGTGAAGAACGCTTCCGCCTGATGGCAGACACGGCGCCCACGCTGATCTGGATGTCGGGGACAAACAAGCTGTGCACCTTTTTCAATCGAGGCTGGCTGGATTTCACCGGCCGTCCGATTGAGCTGGAACTAGGAAACGGATGGGCCTCCGGCGTTCACCCCGACGACCTGGATCGTTGCATCGACATTTACACGACGGCGTTCGATGCGCGCGCGAAGATCGAAATGGAGTACCGGCTACGCCGCTACGACGGCGAATATCGCTGGATCGTCGACTATGGTGTGCCGCGATTTAGCTCAAATGGTGTTTTTTGGGGTTACATCGGTTCGTGCATCGACATCACCGAACGCAAGATGTCAGAAATGTCGCTGCACGAGCTGAGCGGCCGCTTGATCCACGCCCAGGAAGAAGAACGAGCCCGCATCGCCCGCGAGTTGCATGACGATATCAGCCAGCGAATGGCGTTCCTCCAGATCGGCTTGGATCAATTCGAGCAGAGCATTCATGGGCTGACCCCAAATGAGCGGAACGAGCTACACAATCTTACCGCCGTAGCGTCCGAAGTATCCAGCGATCTTCACAGCATGTCTCATCAACTTCACCCGGCCAGGCTGGACCTACAGGGCCTGGTGGCAGCGACGGACAGTTATTGCAAGGAAGTTACCAGCCAGCACGAATTGTGCATCAAATTTGTTCACGAAAATGTCCCAGGCCAGATCCCGATGGACGTGGCTCTTTGCCTGTTTCGAATTGTGCAAGAAGCTTTGCGAAACGTCGTGAAACATGGAAAAACTTCGGACGCCAAGGTAGAACTTTCGGGCCAGGGCGATTGGATCGATCTTCTCATCTCCGATTCCGGCACAGGATTTAACCCAGAGTCCACTCACGGAAAAGGCGGCCTGGGCTTGATCAGCATGCGCGAACGGTTGAGGCTGATCGGCGGCCAGGTTCTAGTGGAATCGGAACCCGCCCGCGGGACGCGAATACATGTTCGTGTTCCGTTGTCAGCCAGTGCGAGTCAAGATGCGGCGGAACTCAAGAAATTCAAGGCAAACGCCTAGATCGTTACGGAAGTAGCTTCTGGTGCCCCGCAACTATTTTGCCGGGATGATCGACAACACCAACGCCGACGGATGCTGCGCATCGTGGAGAATCGCATTCGTGGCGGAGACGGAAGTTCGCGCGTACTTGATTGGCTCTCCAGTGTTCAAATTGCGATCGAAGCGCGGGAAATTGCTGCTGGAAATTTCCAGGCGCAGCGAGTGGCCTTTCAGAAAAACGTTGCTGGTCGCCCAAAGATCCACGATGATTTCGTAGATCTGCCCCGGATTCATCAGCCCCTCGTGCTCCTGCGAATCCCGGTAGCGCATCCGCAAAATGCCTTCCGTAAGATCCTTCGCGAAACCATCGGGCCCCACGTCCACCAGCTTCCCGGTGAAGTCCGTATCGACGGTGGTGGATCTGACGAACAGCGTCATCGTGACCGGACCGGTCACTTCGAGGTCGTGGGCAAGCGGACCGGTAGAGTAAACGAGAACATCATCGCGATTCTCAACCGCACGCTGATCGCGCGGGCCCGGCTCAAAATGCTTGGCGTCGCAACACAACGGGCCGCCCATCGTGGGCGTCGGGGTCATCGGGTCATAGAGGTACGTGTCGGCAGGCTCGGAACCCGGAGCGGCCGTCGAAAGAGAGCCATCGCCCCGCAGCGAATTTGCCTTGCCGCCCGAATGCAGAAAATATTTCGTCGTTTGCGCTTGCGGCGGCGGCCAGTCGTCTTCGAAGCGGTATTCGTTAACGCCCATCACGAACAACTTCACGGGCTTGTCGGTGGCAAACTCGTTCTTGATTCCTTTGAACAGAAAATCGTACCAATCTAGAATTACGTCCGTATACACGTTTTCGACGGCATGCGGACCGAAATCTACATCGCCAATATGCCTGCCGAAACCCGCGTGACCGCCAATTTCGATCAACAAATGCTGCTGCGTGCGCGCTGGTTCCGTCGATCCGTGCACCTTCGCGCCCATATAGTTTCGCAATGTGCCTGCATTGAATATGTCATACCATCCGCCGACATTGAGCATGGGAATCGCGATCTTCGAATAATTCTCCTCGATCGACCACTGTTTCCAGTACGCGTCGTAGTCCGGATGCGCCAGCCAATCCAGATAGTAGGGCGCGATCGACGCAGTGAGTTGTGCATCCGCCGGCAACTGGCCAAAATTAAAAACGGGAAAATTCGTTAGCGGAAGCGTGGGAGCGCCGACAAGCGCGTTTGCATTGTCGCTGATCACGCGCTGCAGCGTATTTTGCGCCAGTTGCGTCGTCCAATTCTGATCGAACCATTGTTCGAATGCGCCGCTTTGATACGTCCAGCCGTCATGATAATTGCTTGCGGTCATGTTTGGCGCGATGGCAGTAAGGTGCGGCGGTTGTGCGATGGCCGCCAGCAATTGCGTGGCGCCCACGTAAGACGCGCCCATCATCCCTACTTTGCCATCAGCGTAGGGAAGCGCCGCGGCCCATTCAACCGCGTCGTAGCCATCGGTTTGTTCATGCCGGAACGGATACCACTCTCCCTCTGATGCAAAGCGGCCGCGCACGTCCTGAATTATCAACACGTAGCCACGCGGAACAATCGTGTAAGCGGGCCCGACAGTCCATCCGACGCTTTTGTCGTACGGCGTGCGCATCAGGATAACCGGAAACTTGTCGGGCGACTTAGGGCGGTAGATATCAGCGCGGAGTGTGACTCCGTCGCGCGTCTTCATCGCCACATTGCGCTCGGCGATGACTTCATACCCCGGCGACTTATCCGCGGCCGGTGAGGGGGAAGCGGCAGGTGGCGAAGACGGCGGGGATTGCGCACGCGTTGAGCCGGCAAGGAGCGCCAAGGCTCCTACAGGCGCCGCGATGAAGAGCAATCCGGTTCGAGTGATTCGGGTGCAAGCTGCGATCCACGGAGATACGGCGAGCGAATAGCATACCGCTTTGTTCTTGGTAAAAATGGCGCCCCCCCGGCAACATAAATCATGCGAGCCACAAGATATCATGGCTGCAAAAAGAATTGCCAAGGGAAGCGATGGGATTAGCACAAGATTCGGTTGCTCGCCGCTAGTGCCGGAGCTGCACTGCTGGCCCCAACCGGAGACGCGGTCACAAGGTAAAGATCTACCGTGCTGACGGAAACGTTGAGATTGGATGCGATTTGATTCGCGGACAATCCTTGGCGCGCAAGCTGCTGGACTTGCTCCTAGACCGACACGGTGTAGACAGAGCTTGGCGGAATGTTCGAGACCGCACGTACGGCTAAGTTAGATCCGATGCTGGGGGCCACCGAACTGCACACGACTGGGCCTGCGGCGAGATCGTTACTGTGTCTTGCGGAACAAGTATGCCCGTGATTTGTGCCGCTAAAGAACTGTAAAACGCCTCTTTCTACTCAATCCCCATGTCTTATCGGCAATTTTGCGTTTGGCTTTGGTGCCACGCTTCCGCGGAATGCCTCCTCCCTACAAAATCTCTATTCTGCCGGCCAGCGCCTAGAGCCCGCTCAACGGCCGCGTCACTTACTATAGACGAGCAACGTAAAAGTGTCTGGGATGATCGCAGGCCGCGGGCGCGGATTATCTTTAGTCGCCGCCGGAGCAGGACCGAGATCCGCGGTCACAAGATAGACAGCGTGCGTGCCGTAATCTACGGCCATGGTACGCGCGCCGCGTTGCGTCTGAATCATTTCGACCAATGAAAATCTTGTGGGCGAATCTTCGTGCGCGATCGTGAGCGTGCCATCGCCGCAGGAAGCGAAGGCATACCCGGTGGCGGGATCGAAGCGGTTGGCATCCACGCCCTGGCCGATCGGAACCGTGCCAAGCACCTTGCCGGAGTTGCCGTCGACAAACGTCATGAGCTTGTTGTGGCAACCCACGATCAGTATCTCGTGAGCGGCATCGATCGCCAGGCCCGACGGAGACTCGCACGGAGCGAGCGGCCAGGTGTTTTCAATCTTCAACGTCCTCGCGTCGAACCGGACCAGCGAGCTCTTGTCCTCCAGATTCACAAAGATTTTTCCTTTGCCGTCGGTTGCGCCAAACTCCGGACCACCCCCGAGCGGGAACGTGCCGACGAGTTTTCCGGACGCGACCTCGATGGCCGAGGCAGTGTTAGCGTCACCGTTGAAGGTAAACACGCGCTTGGAAAAAGGATCGTAGATGATCGCGTCCGAATCCTTGTCGGTTTTGATATTCCCAAGAGTTTTCAAGGAGGTGAGATCAAACATCGTGGAATCCCCGGTCCGCCCGTTGGTGGTGAAGCCCTTGTTGAATTCATCCGCCAACGCGACACCGTGAGCGCCCTGCGTGTCCGGAATGTCGCCGATGATCTTGCCTTGTTCGGGATCGACGACGATCACGTGCGTGCCGCGGGTAATGAACAAGCGGTGCGTTGCCGGATCGACTTCGAGATAGTCCCATCCACCCGAACCTCCCAACCTCACTTTTTTCACAAGATGATAACCGGAGGCATTGGATTGAGGGACAGCCTGGTGGGTTGACAAAAGAAAACACACCAGAAAACCCAATACCATCCGTGCGAATCCATTTCCCTTTAACATTAAATCCTCCTGGCGCTAAAAGCGGTGAGCCCAGCAAGACCATGGCACTTCGAACATAAACGGAAGATAAATCGCCGCTGGCAAAGGCGTTTTTGCCGGCCGGCAGTGCAGCGCAGTCTCTGCCCGGCGCCGTGCGCGATTTATCCTGCGTTCATGTCCGTGTCACTAGCCTGACGAGGAGAGAAAACGGCTGCCGGTTTTCGAAGGTTAACCGGGCAAGCCTCCCGCGGCAGCCAATCGCAGATCGTTGAGAAGTTGAGAGTCTTTGACTTGAGTCGATGAACGTGAAGAAAAGAAAATTGATTTTCGCGCAATCTCTCACCTTGGCGGCTCTCTTGTCTGCCTCGGTGGATGCCTTCGCGGGCCAGCAACCGGACACTCCCGCGCCCCAGCCCTCCGCCACCCAAACGGCGCAGTCGCAAACCGCGCCCTCCGCTGCGGCGGGAACGCCCCAACGAATCACATTACACGACGCTCTCGCCTTGGCCCGCAAAAACGAACCAAATTATCATTCCGCAGTCACCGCGGCCGGCATCGCCCGGGAAGATCGCGCACAATCCCGCGACGCCCTGTTGCCCAATGTGAACTTCAATACGTCCCTGCTCTATACGCAGCCGAACAGTTTCGGCGGTGTTCGCTACATCGCCAACAACGCACCACGTGAATATGTCAGCCAGGGCAATGTGCACGAACAGCTGGATGTTGCAACCTTCGCGACGTATCGCCGTGCCGCCGCACAGGCCGCCATAGCCAAAGCCCAGGCAGAAATTGCTTCGCGCGGCTTGGTGGCGACCGTAACGCAACATTATTTCGCGGTCGCCGCCGCGGAACAAAAGCTGGACGCCGCCCGCCGCACTGCCGGCGAAGGCGATAAATTTCTGGAACTCACCAAGGAGCTGGAAAAAGCCGGCGAAGTGGCGCATTCGGATGTGATCAAGGCCGAATTGCAAATGCAAGACCGCCACCGGCAATTCATGGAAGCGCAGTTGGCACTGTCCAACGCAAGGCTCGATCTTTCCGTCCTGATTTTTCGCGACTTCACGGACAGTTTCGAACTTGCCGACGACCTCCACGCCAACGTCCCGTTGCCGCTGCGCGCTGAATTTGAAGCCCAAGCTGCCCACGAAAATCCGGAGATTCGCGTCGCGCTCGCCGCGGTCCAGGCTGCCGGTCAAGACGTGGTGGCTGCCCGCGCCGGATACCTTCCGGCCATCGGCTTGGACTACTGGTACGGTATCGATGCCACGCACTACGCCACCTACGGTCCTCTTCCGCCGCCCGAAGTGGGTAGGACCGAGAATCTGGGTTCTTCCGCATTCGCTTCGCTCACTCTGCCCATCTGGAATTGGGGCGCAACGCAAAGCCGCGTTCGCCAAGCCGAGCTTCAGCGCGATCAAACAAAAGTCGAGCTCTCTTATACGCAACGCAATTTGCTTGCAGAAATGCGTGCGCTTTATTCCGAAGCCGAAACCGCTTTGAACGAACTGGCTGGTCTTCAACGCTCCTCGGAATTGGCGGCTGACAGCCTGCGCCTAACCACTTTGCGCTACAAGGACGGAGAAGCCACCGTGCTCGAAGTTGTTGACGCCCAGACAACTTTTGCCACGGCTAGCGCCAACTACCAGGACGGCGCGCTTCGTTATCGCGTGGCCCTGGCAAATCTTCAAACGCTCACGGGGGTGATGCCAACTCCATGAAATGCCGAACACATCTGTTCGCGAACCGTCCGTGGTTCAAATTTTCCATCGTGCCTTTGGCGCTGTGTGGAATTGCCCTGCTCGAGGGTTGCGGCCCCACGGAGAAAGAGCCGGAGCCTTTAGTCGCCGTGCAGGTCGCGGCGGCCAAGCGCGGTCCCATCGAACAAACCATCTCTGCCGAAGCGGTGGTCTCTTCGCTGCAGCAGGCGGTCATCACTCCGAAGATTACTTCCACAATTCGCAAGTTCTATGTGCAGCGGGGTTCGCGCGTAAAACAGGGGCAGCTTCTGGCGGAACTTGAAAACGCCGACCTTGCAAGTGCGGAACAACAGAGTAAAGGCGAATACGAGCAAGCCGAAGCGGGCTACGCAACAACGACGGAAGCGAGCCTGCCGCAGCAAATCCAGAAAGCCGAACTCGACGCCGCCGCGGCAAAATCCGCTTTTGACGCGCAGAAAAAAGTGTATGACGCGCGTAAGGAGCTCTTTGACGAGGGCGCCCTGCCGCGGAGAGATCTGGATGCAGCAGAAGTGGCATTGGCTCAAGCCCGTAGCCAGAACGAGCAGGCGCAAAAGCAGCTCGTCGATCTCAATCGACTTGGCAAAGACCAAGCGCTGAAGTCCGCCTCCGGCCAACTAGCTGCGGCGAAAGGAAAATACCTGAATGCCAAAGCTCTTCTGAGCTATTCGGAAATTCGCAGCCCCATCGACGGCGTGGTGACCGACCGGCCTCTCTATGAAGGCGAACTGGCCGCCGCGAATCAGCCCATCCTGACAGTGATGAACACTTCGAAGCTGATCGCCAAGGCGCATATCTCCCAATCCGAAGCTGTGCAACTGAAAGTCGGTGACGAAGCCGAGATCGAAGTTTCGGGCGTGGACGAACCGGTGAAAGGGCGCGTTATGCTGATCAGCCCCGCGCTTGATCCGGGGAGCACGACCATCGAATTGTGGATCGAGGCGATCAAGCCCGGTCCCGCGCTGAAGCCCGGCATGAGTGTCTCGATTGAGGTGAACGCGAAAAGTGCAAAGGATGCTCTCGTCGTGCCCAGTGCAGCCGTGTTCAAGTCTCCCGAAGGCGTGGACTATGTGATGCTCGCCGGTTCGGACGGAAAGGCTCACCAGGCCAACGTCAAACTGGGCATTCGCAACAAGGAACTCACGGAAATTGCGTCCGGCATCAAGGAAGGAAGTTCCGTCATCACCGTGGGCGGCTACGCATTGCCTGACAATACGAAGATCACAATTGAAGCCACTCCGGCTCCCGAAGGAGAAAAGGATTCCACCGACGACGATAAGAAATCGGAATCCGCTCCTGCCGAAAAAAGTACGGCCGCCCCGCCGGCCAAGGGCAAGGAGTAACGCGAGATGGATCAGAAGCCCCACCTCGACGGTTCGGAGTCAGCTCCGGGCGAAAATCCATCGGAAAACAACCAGCCTTGGTTCCGCAGGCTGTCCCGGCCGATTCTCTTCCTCAC
Organism: Candidatus Acidiferrales bacterium; assembly: GCA_963795535.1. Lineage (GTDB taxonomy): Bacteria > Acidobacteriota > Terriglobia > Acidiferrales > UBA7541 > Acidiferrum. The sequence goes on along the minus strand of CAWCIG010000012.1, from coordinate 1,900,584 downwards.
ACTCACGTTTGCCTTAGTAGGCGCGTATGTAGCGTTCAGCATTCCGATCGCCGTGTTTCCTAGCACGGATTTTCCGCGAATCGTCGTCGGAGTGGATAACGGAGTAATGCCCATCGATCAGATGCTGGTCACCATCACGCGCCCGATTGAAGAAGCAGTGAACAGTGTTCCTGGCCTGCGCAAAGTTTATTCCATCACCAGCCGCGGGTCGGCCGAAGTCGATCTGTTCTTCGACTGGAGTTCCGACATGATTCTCACGCTGCAGCGCGTGGACAGCGTTATGGCTCGCCTGCAGACCGAACTTCCCAACACAGTTAAAATAGAGACGCACCGCCTGACCTTCGCGTCGTTTCCCATCATTGGCTACAGTCTGACTTCCGATAGCATCCCGCAAAGCAAATTGTGGGAAATCGCTACCTACGATCTGAAGCCGCGCATCAATCGGCTCGACGGTGTCGCTTCCGTCTTGGTGCAGGGCGGCCGTGTTCCCGAATTTCAGGTCACGCCTGATCCGGCGCGGCTCGAGGCAGCCGGCATTACCGTCACGGATATTCTCGATGCCATTCGCAGGACCAATCTCGTAGATTCTCCCGGCCTGCTGGAACACGACCACCAATTGCTGCTTGGCCTCGTCAGTGGCCAGGTACATTCGCCGGAACAAATCGCGCAAATAGTCGTCAAGACTCCCGCCAGCGGAGTCCCCATTCGCCTTGGTGACATCGCCCAAGTCGGACCATCCGAAGCCCCTGTGTATACGATTGTGACTGCCAATGGAAAACCTGCGGTCCTGCTTAGCGTGAACCGTCAGCCGGAGAGCAACACCCTTCAGGTCGCCAATGAAGTCCATCAACAAATTGCGGAATTGCGCTCGTCGCTTCCACCAGGCGTACATCTCGAAGCGTTTTACGATCAATCCACGATTGTCAGCGACTCCGTCGCCAGCGTGCGAGACGCCGTCCTGGTCGGCATCATTCTTTCTTCCGGAATCCTGGTGATCTTTTTGCGCGATTGGGGCTCTTCGTTTGTCGCTGCGTTGGTCATTCCGGTCACGCTGCTGATTACGTTCATTGTGCTCAAACTCACCGGGCAAAGCTTCAACCTGATGACCTTGGGCGGTCTCGCGGCGGCAGTCGGATTGGTGATTGACGATGCCATCGTGGTCCTCGAAAACATCGTGTTGCATCGCGACGCGGGCGAATCGCGTTTCCAGGCGATTCAAAGCGCGCTGCGAGAGATCACCGCGCCATTGATTGGCTCCACGATCACTCCTATCGTCGTTTTTCTGCCGTTGATCTCTACTACCGGCGTCACCGGAAGTTTTTTTCGCGCGCTCGCCATCACGATGACCGTTTCCCTACTGAGTTCACTGGTGCTGGCCGTTACCTGGACGCCGACGCTGAGCCAATATTTCGTGCGCCGTCGCCACGCCATTGCCGCCGGAGAACAAAGCAACACGCCGGTGAGCGAGTCTCAGTTGGCCGTGGAAGAAGAAGTTCACTTTGGGTTCTTTGGCCGGGTCGTTGCCTTTTATACCCGCGTCATGCGCCAGCTGCTTCACCGCCCTTTGCTTTTGGCGCTCGGCTCGGCCGCCGTTCTTGTCCTCTCTTATTTCTGCTACCAATCCCTGGGTACCGATCTTCTTCCCTCGATGGACGAAGGCGGCTTTATCCTCGATTACTACACGCCACCGGGAAGTTCACTCGCGGAATCCGATCGCATTCTACAGCACATCGAAGAAATTGTGCGTTCCCAGCCGGAAGTCGTAAATACATCCCGTCGCACCGGTCTGCAGTTGGGCCTTGCCGCGGTCACGGAAGCCAATCGTGGCGATTTCACGGTGAAACTCAAACCCAGAAAGGATCGCAAGCGCGATATCGACGACATCATTTCGGACATTCGTGCCGAGATAAAAAAGACCGAGCCGGCCGCCGACGTCGAGTTTGTGCAAGTTCTTCAGGACATGATCGGCGACCTGACCAGCCAGCCGGAACCGGTCGTCATCAAGCTGTTTTCGCCGGACGCGAAGTTATTGAACTCGACGGCTCCGCGCGTTGCCGACGCCATCCAGAAGATTCCGCACGTCGTCGATGTGCTGGATGGAATCGAAAACACCGTGAGCGGCCCGGCCGTTACTTACCAGGTCGATCCAGTCGTCGCCGCTCGCTCGGGTTTCACTCCGGAAGAGATTGCCACCGACGCCTCCGCAGTTCTCGAAGGTGAACCGGCGGCCACTCCGGTCGTCATTAATGACCGCGCGTACTCGATTCGCGTGCGATTCCCGGAAAAAAACCGCGCCTCGCTCGATCGCATGAGCAACACGCTGCTGACTAGCAGTACAGGTCACACCGCCACTCTGGGTTCCCTTGCCGCGGTCACCAGCGAACCGGGCCAGACCGAGATTCGCCGGGAAAATCTTCAACGCCTGGTGGAGGTGACCGGGCGTTTTGAAGGCGTCGATCTCGGCACGGGGATGGAGTCGGTGAAAAAGACAATCGTCGGCCTGCATTTGCCTTCGTCGATTCGTGTCGAATATGGCGGGTTGTATGAGGAGCAGCAAAAATCCTTCCACGATTTGTCGATGGTGTTTCTGCTGGCCCTTGTCTTTCTCTTTATCGTGTTGCTGTTCGAATTTCGGACCTTCTCCGCGCCCATCGCCATCCTTGTATCCGCATTGCTCTCCACTTTTGGCGGATTTCTCGCCTTACTTGTGACCCAGACCACGTTCAACATCGCTTCTTTTATGGGCATGATCATGGTCATTGGTATTGTTGCCAAAAACGGCATCCTGCTTCTCGATGCCGACCAGCGTTTCCGCAAGCTGGGATTCACTCCAGAGGAATCGCTGATTCAGGCTGGACGTCGCCGTCTGCGCCCTATCGCCATGACTGCCCTCGCCACCATCGCCGGAATGCTGCCGCTTGCCTTTGCCTTCGGCTCCGGCTCCGAAATGCTGAAGCCCCTCGCCATCGCTGTGATCGGCGGCCTGCTCAGCTCCGTCGTTCTTTCGCTCATCCTCACGCCCACGATCCATTTCTACATGGACCACGGCAAGCAGCACGTCCGCATCATCTGACTCTCGGAGTTTGCCTCCTAGGAATCGAACACCCTGAACGATTTCGACGACAGTCAGGCCAACAGCTTAATCGTTGTGCCGCTCATAGATGGTGTCAATGTTGACTTAGCGAAGTTCAAAGAGGTTCCGTCAACATGGGTTCGTGTCATCTCGCAGGGCGAACCCGGATTTGTCCTGATAGAGCAGATTCGTTACATCGACCGGAGCGGGTGCAAAGTCAGAATCGGGCAACTGGTCGACTTCGATTTCAGACAGGTCGAAAACAAGCTGAAGCAGCTTCTTTTCCAATGAGGCCAGTGCGCCGTCTAGGCTAAGATGCCATGTCCGGCTTGATTACATTCCCTGGTGGATCATGCGACTTCGTTCTATCCTGGCATTACTAGTTTCACTCGCGTCGGCCGCTGCGCCCCTTTCCGCGCAAGACCTGGCACCTAGAGCCTACGTAATAACGGCAGTGCATTCCAATGCGATTACGATCACCTGGTCCTTCTATGACGGAGGCCTGAACTTCAATGGAACAATACCAGTCAGCAACGCCACTGGTACCTACTACGTATCGATCTTCAGCTACTACCACTCGCTGAATTTCTTTGGACGCTCCGCAAACATCGCGGCCTCGCTGCCCTACGGCGTTGGAACTTTTCAAGGTGACCTCGGCGAGCAATCCAGATCGATATACCGTTCAGGCCTACTGGATACCAGCTTTCGCTTTTCCGTAAACCTGATGGGTGGCCCGGCAATGCAACCGAAGGAATTTGCGAAGTGGAAGCAAAAGAGGCTGTTGGGCGTGAGCCTGAAGCTGATTGCGCCCACCGGGCAATACAGCGGCACAAAACTGGTCAACTGGGGCAGCAATCGGTGGGCTTTTAAACCAGAAGTCGGATATTCCGAACGCTGGGGCCATTGGGTGGTCGATGGCTATGCCGGGGTGTGGTTCTACACCACAAACTCCGCGTTTTACGACGGCCCACTCACCAAACCACAGAATGAAGCGCCGATAGGTGCTCTGGAGGGGCATCTGAGCTACGACGTAAAGCCGCGTTTCTGGGTGTCGCTGGACGGGAACTTCTGGTCGGGCGGCATTACTAGCCTGAGCGGCATACGGAACCTAGCGACCAAGCAGACCGGTTCGCGCATTGGAGGCACGGCCTCATTCCCGATCAGCAAACACCAATCAATCAAAGTCAGCTATAGCAACGGCACATATATCGTCTTCGGCGGAAACTATCAGAACGTCTCCGTAGCGTGGCAGTATTCCTGGTTGGGTCGTCCGAACTAAGAATAAAGATTTCGACCGCGATCTCCTCAAAGGACCCTTTCTTATTTCCTCGCCAGACATGTATTTCAAGACTTAGGAGTGCATGAGTCCACCCGAAGGCAAATTTCACTTGTGTTTGCGTTTTTTCGATTTCCTTGTGCGGAGTTTCAGAAGTTCCGGATCGACCCAAACCGTATTCAGCCGTTTCGGTTCAAGCTCGACGTTCCCGTATTTGTCGAATCCTTGAACTGTATAAACCCTTCCGATCATGCTTTTGAATAACTTTTCAGTTCCGAGGTCATCCTTTACGCCCGGCGGGAAAGTCACAGGCGACATGCCCACAACCTTCACTTTGTCTCCAATCCGGAACTTCTTGCTCATCATTAAGATGGTGTGCTAATTCGTGAAGCACTAAGCGGCGAATTTCCCGCTCCAATCGGTCTCTATCGGAACCGCAAAGCAATTCCAGGGCGGGCTGATAGACCACGATGACATGCCTAGCACTCTCAGACTGGGATCCCTTTGTGCGGTCACGCCCAGAGTAAGTTCCGAATCAACGTGTCCTTCTGGCACTCCCATCCTCTTTTTCTCGGCCTCCGTAGACTAACCTGTACTGACGGTGACCGCAACGTTGTTCCATTCCTTGTGAGTTGAGAGGTTAAAGGACTGCCTGCAAGAAGTTATGCAGGACCGCCAACCCTGCCGGAGATTGCGATATTTCAACGATTGCCTGAATAGTCCCGGCCTCGGACCGCCTTTTCTTTCGTTTCTCACGCCGCCGGGGCGTGCGTTCCTCTACTTCTTCTCAAACGGATACCACGTCACATCAATCCCCGTATTCACAATCTCTTGTGTCCGCCGCGCATACTCCGTCAACGGCGCTTCCACATATACCGTCGCCACCCACGCTTTCCTCTTTCCAAACGCCCGGCTCACTCCGCCCTTCAACATCGGCGCGAACTGATTCGTGATGCAGTCCAGATACGAATCCGATTCAACAAACAACGTTGACTTCTTTACCCGTATGTTCAACGTCATATCGGGCTCAAACTGTTTGATCGTCCCGCCCCTCGATACATGCACCGACTGTTTATAGCTGAAAAACCCCGTGAACTCGGAGCGACTGGACAGCACCCACGCCAGAGCCCACGTGCCCTTCAGATTCGTGCTCACCCCTCCGATCAAGTTCTCGCTCGACGTCTGCGGCACCACCTGCACCAATCCTCCGGTGCGGAATGTGTTATTCGCGTACGGTACCCAGCCCGCTGTGATTTCCATATCTCCCGACCCGAACGCTGACTGCGTCGCCGTGTTCATCCAGATCACCGGCACCAATACAGATACCGCCATATTCTCGTTGGGCCCGAAGGCATATAACAATTTCAGACGCGTCCGATCAATCGTCACGTCGTCAACCTGCTCTTTGTAGTCGTACTGGAATACCGCGCGCGTCCGCAAATAGGTCAGGTCGCGGTCGCCAACTTCTTCCTGTAACTCGCTCTCGTCCGATTGTGTTTGCGACGCAGTACTCGGCGCCGTAGCCACACCCTGCCCCCAAACCGGCACGCCGCTCGTCAGCAAGAGTGCAACACACACCAACCATCCCATTTTCCCTTGCAATATCCTCAAGCCCGAGAGGCCTAACGAGGTCTTGTTCCTTTCGATCCCCCGTCTTCGGTCACGAATCTGCGGCCAGGCAGCCCTAATCGCAACTAGGGTTTCCCCTAGAGTCCCTCAATATTTATTTTGCTGATAAAGTATTGACAGTATTCTAGATTCCAGCCGACCATTAGTCTCTGACAAGGTTCAGCATGAGCGTGTAGTACGGCCTCAGCCCTCTCCACCAGCCCCAGCAGGACAAGTTCCGACATGCCTCCGAGGGAGATTACAAACATGGGTCTGTTTAACCCGAGCTATTTCCTGCACGCCGCAAACATCCTGCTGTTGGTAGCGTACAGCGTTCGCGACATTCTCTGGCTGAGGTTGTTTGCGGTGGCGGCCTCGCTGATAGCGCTGCCGTATTTCATCCTGCAGCCTGAACCGCTGTGGGAGCCAATCATTTGGAGTAGCGTCTTTGCCGCGATCAATTCGTTCCAGTCTTGGCGTCTTTTTGTCGAGCGACGGCCAGTTAAATTGACGCCTGAAGAGGAGGAAATTCGCCGGCTCGTCTTCCCGGATTTGCCGTCTCGGAAAGTCCTGCAGATTCTGAGTATCGGAGCGTGGACAACCGTGGAAATTGGTGAGCGAGTGCTGGAGCGTGGCAAAAGTGTTGAGGCAATCTCGGTCATTGTTCGCGGGAAAGTGCGGGTCACGAGAGATGATCGTGTCTTCGGGGAGTTCGGCGCGGGCCACATTGTGGGCTCAGCGCTTCTGTTGAGTGGCGTCACAGCCGATGTAGATGCCGTGGTAGTAGAGCCTGTTCGGTGCATGCGATGGGAGGTTGAGCCGCTCGACCGTTATCTGGCCGCCAATCCCGAGACACGGATTGTCTTGCAAAAGCACCTAGCTCGTGACCTAGCCGGAAAAGTGTTAGCTGCTGCCAAACTTTAGACTCATCTAGAGGCCACCACCTAACTGTTGATAAATCGCCTTACCACCGGCAATCGGCCCCAGCAGTGGCAGGCTAACTCCTCACCAGATGAAACAGAATGCGACAGTTGGGTTCGGGCGCAGGTTGCGGCCCTTCGCTCTTTTCTGACAAACTCCTCGCAGAGTCCATATGAACGAAGTGACCAGAAAGATTACGGAAGAAATTCTGGGTCGAGCGGATTAAGCCATCGGGAGAAGCGAAACCAAAGGTCCGAAGCTCGATCAGTGCAGGAAAAGGTTTGAAAAACTGAACAGTGGAATCGTTGGCCCAAAATCGTGGGAACAAATAAAGAAGATTACGGAAGCCGCTCTGGCAGATCAATAACGCCGGAAGTATCGGATGACTAGGAGTTGAACATTGTTTGCGCGACTGGGATTCTCCCGCCAACATCGTCCGGCACTGGTTAATGTCTAAACGCGGACGTATTATAGGCACATGTTGAAGAGAGAACTTCCGGTTACGCATTGCACCCAATGTGATGGCGTGGGTTACAACAGTAGAGTGGCAGATCGTCGTTGTAGTAAGACCATCGCTGGAGAACGCTGCAACGGCACTAATGGGAGTGCCCTCAAACGTAGCGATTGGGAAGATTGTTCAAACTGTGAGGCTACCGGGTATTACCGCAACAAAGACTGCCCACAGTGCCAAGGTGTCGGCTATCTTTTCGTGCGGCCGAGAGAGAAACAGCCCGTAGTTTAACCGAAACAGCTCCCGCTAGTACTCGAGTTTCCGGTTGCCGTTACAGTTCCGTCCTCTTTCCCACGTAATTGCGCTGGAGCAAGTTCAAGGCTGCTCAGGGGCAACGACCTGTTCAATTTCGCGTGGGATGGTTTTACCGCTGCAATTGGAGGACACCCTTTCCGTAACCACCTTAGTAGGCACTCGACCGTAACTGCCGCCTAGTTCAACCTTGTACGGCTCATGGTTTTGGCGGAATATGGGACATTCGGCTGGGGAGTGGCACCCTCGTAAAGCATAACGATAATGCACAAATTTTGGCGCTCAGCCGCGGAATGCTTAGTTGCCTGCCTGGCGCTGGCATCACTTACTATTATCTGCGGACGACTGCATTGTAATCTCACTACGTCCGGTCTCCTTTATGTGATTGTCGTCGTGCTAGCAGCCCGCTTCGGGAGCTTTGTTTCATCAATCGTCACCTCCATCATCGCGGCTCTGTGCTTAGGATACCTTGCTCCCCCCAGTTTCCGTTTTCGAATTGACGATCCACTTGATGCGGTGGCGGTCGCTACCTTCTTGATCGCTTCATTGACTATCTCTGGCCTGGTATCCAAAGTGCGCAAGCAAGCGGAGCAGAAACTGCGAGAAAGCGAGGAGCGGTTACGTCTAGCGGTACAAGCCGGAAGGATGTACGCGTTCGAGTGGGACATGGCAAGCGATGTGATCGTGCGAACCGGACAGTGCGGAGATATTCTGAATTGGATGGACGACCCAACGCGGGATAGCGGTCGGCAATTTGTCGCCCACATTCACCCCGATGACCGGGAGACGTATTTATCTCCAAAGACTCGGCTTACTCCTGAAAATCCTAACTATCGAATTGACTATCGGCTGTTACATCTGAACGGTAATGTGATTTGGCTGGAGGCAAACGGGCGCGTCTTCTTCGACGGTAAAGGCAGGAGTCTGCGCATCATAGGCCTGGTGGCGGATGTAACCGAGCGTAAGCAGGCGGAAGCCGCACTCCGCGAGACCGAAGCGCGGTTCAGGTTGGTGGCAGATACCGCTCCTGCGTTGATCTGGATGTCAGGGATGGACAAGTTGTGCACCTTTTTCAATAAGGGTTGGCTGGACTTCACCGGGCGATGCATTGACTTGGAACTTGGGAACGGCTGGGCGGAAGGCGTTCACTCTGAGGACTTGCAGAGCTGCCTTGACACCTATGTTCGGGCGTTTGAAGCGCGTGAGAAGTTCACGATGGAGTATCGGCTCCGGCGCTACGACGGCGAATATCGCTGGGTTCTCGACATTGGGGCGCCGAGGTTCAATCCAGATGGCTCATTCGCGGGTTTCATCGGAGCATGTATGGATATTACGGATCTCAAGCTCGCCGAAGAAGCCCTCTCAGGCGTCAACGGCAGGTTGATTGAAGCTCAAGAGCGTGAACGCACCCGGATCAGCAGAGAGCTTCATGATGACATAGGTCAACGTCTGGCCCTGTTGACAATCGATTTAGAGCAGCTCGCGGAAAACTGTCCTGACTTGCCTATCGAAGTCCGCAGTCGCGTTCGCGTCTTGCGGGAACAGGCCTCGGACCTAGCGGCCGATGTCCACTCTTTGTCGCACGAACTGCATTCGTCAAAACTGGAATATCTGGGACTTGCTACTGCCATCAGTACATTCTGCAAAGAGTTCTCTGACCAGCAGAATGTCGAGGTTGTCTTCGCTCATGATGACGTCCCAGGCTCGCTTTCGCAGGATATTTCACTCTGCCTCTTCCGCATCTTACAGGAGGCTTTGCAAAATGGGGTGAAACACAGTGGTGTGCGGCGCTTCGAGGTGGAGTTGCGCGTCAATTCGGGCGCGATCGACCTAAGTATACGCGATTCGGGATCTGGTTTTGACGTCGAAAAGGCAATGAAAACCCATGGGCTTGGCCTCATCAGCATGGCGGAGCGGATCAAGCTGATAGATGGGCAGCTTTCCATCGACTCGCAACTCCAATCTGGCACGACGATCCACGCCCGCGTGTCCTCGAGCAAAGTCGCGCGGGCGGCGGGCTGAAAACGTTGAATTGTGGAACTGATTCCAACTCTCCGTTGTTACCTAAGGCCGGACAACTCGAGGTCCTAACACGGAGCCTTGCGTCTTCTCGTCAGTCACTGCGGGCAGTTAACGGATGCGCGGCGAGATCGTGAGTGAGAAGTAACCATTGCCTGGATTCTTAAGCTCATCCCAGGTTGACACGCAATGTAGGCTATTCCGCGATACTGGCCAACGATTTCAGCCACTGCGGTGGATCACCATTACCTAAGGAGGATTCCGGTGCCGCGAATCTCCATCTCTGCGTTCGCCTTTCTCTCTCTTTCGCCAGTTCTTTTTGCTCAGCAACAATCCCCGCTCCCTGAGCTTCCCACCGACATTCCTAAGGATGCGGTCGTGCGCATGGTGCTTATGGACAAGACTCCCTCAGGCCAGGATGCAGTTTGGAAGTCTTCCGATGGTACGATTCACGAATTCTTCCAATTCAATGATCGCGGCCGTGGTTCAAAGATTTATACGAGCTATCGTCTCGATTCGCGTGGTCTGATTGTTTTCGAGGAATCCAACGGCGTCGACTACATGAAGACCCCCGTTGCGGAGCGGTTCTCAATGAATGCCGGTGAGGCCGTTTGGAAGAACCAGGCGGAGAACGAAAAGCAGTCCAAGGCCTCCGGCAAATTCTTTGTCGACCTAAACGGTGGCCCGGAAGCGGGAGCCATTCTCTCGCGCGCTCTTCTGGCGCCCGAAAGCGCGGGAAAGCTCGCCCTGCTTCCTAACGGCCAAGCGGCCATTCGCAAACTCCAGTCCCTTCCTGTCGAAGGCTCCGGAAGAAAGAGGACCGCCACACTTTACGAGATCAGCGGGCTCGGCTTCACGCCTCAATATCTCTGGCTCGATGAAGAACAACAATTGTTTGCGTCAGTTGGCGATTGGTTCGCTGTAGTCATGAGCGGGTATGAATCTTCTGTTTCTCAATTGCGCGAGTCGCAGCGTCAAGCGGAAACCACGCGTGCCTCGGAGCTGGCGAAACAACTCAGTCACACGCCTCCTGGCGATCTGATGATTCGCAACGTCACTCTGTTTGACTCACCTACGGGTAGGCTTCTGCTGAATCAGCGCGTCACCATTCACGGTGAGCGCATCTCTTCCGTTGAACAAGACGACGGTCGGCCAACGCCGGGGGGATCTCAAGCCATTGACGGCCGCGGCAAGATGCTTTTTCCGGGTTTGTGGGACATGCACGCCCATCTCTTCCGCGAAGACGCGTTTCTTGATATAGCTGCTGGCGTTACCACCGTCCGTGACCTCGGGAACTCCATCGAAGCATTGCTGAAGTTGCGCCAGCAGATTCAGGACGGAACACAAATTGGTCCCCGCGTGCTGTTGGCCGGCTTCATCGATGGCCCTGGTCCGTTTGAAGGCCCGATAAAGGTTCTCGCGGCCACTCCAGAGGAGGCCCGCCAGAGGGTCAATCGTTATGCGGATTTAGGTTACGTCCAGATCAAAATCTATAGCTCTGTGAAGCCTGAACTCGTGCCCATCATCGCGGAGGAGGCTCACAAGCGCGGCTTGCGCGTCAGCGGCCACGTACCTTCCGGAATGATCGCCGAACAATTCGTCCGCGATGGGGCCGACGAAATCCAGCACATGAATTTCATCTTCCTCAACTTCATGCCCGATGTGGAGGAAACGCGTACCCCCGCGCGTTTCACGGAGCCCGGCAAGCGAGGTGGCGATTTGGATCTGAATTCTCAACAGGTCAACGATTTTATTGTCTTTCTCAAACAGCACCACACGGTCATCGATCCCACCATGGGCATTTGGGAAAGCACCTACCTTGACCGGCCCGGCCAGCCTGGCCGGGTCGACGCTGCCATCTTTGATCGCCTGCCCGTTCAGGTGCAGCGCGCGTCCCGCACGGCGGGCCAAGCGCTTGACGCATCCGATCCCGCCACTGACAAACAGTACCGCGCCGCTTACGCCAACATGGTTCGCATGGTGAAAAAGTTGTACGACAATGGAATTCAAGTTGTCGCCGGGACCGATAATAGCAACGGCTATGCCCTGGATAGTGAGTTGGAGATTTACGCCGAAGCCGGGGTTCCTGCACCCGAGGTTCTTCGCATCGCCACCATCGAGGCCGCTCAGGTCATGCACATGGAGAAAGATTTCGGTTCTGTCGCTCCCGGCAAATATGCCGACATGATTCTAGTGGATGGCGACCCGACCCAGCGAATCAGCGACATTCGCCGAGTAGACACGGTTATCAAGAATGGCGTGGTTTACAAACCTGCTGAGCTTTACCCGGCGTTTGGAATTCAACCCGAGTAATTACGTCAGAAAATGCCCGCTGAATGAGTGACCATTCTCGTGCGCTATTAATAATGGAATCACGCTGCACTACGTTCGAGGAGGCAAAGGGCCTGTCGTCATCCTAATCCATGGGTTCCCGCAAGATTGGTACGAATATCACGCGGTCATGCCGCGGCTGGCCAAGCGCTTCACGGTCATCGCTGTCGATTTGCGCGGCATAGGCGGTTCAACGGCCACGGCGGGCGGCTATGACGCCGCCGATATGGCGGAGGACGTTCATCAGCTCATATCGACACTCAAATTGGAGCATGTCTACATCGTCGGCCACGACATCGGTGGCACGTGGCTTACGCGTTCGTTCGACGCTACCCGCAGGTCACGCGCGGGGCTATGATCCTCGATACACCAATTCCCGGAGTCGAGGGGTGGAGCGAAATCCAAGGCCATCCCAGTGTCTGGCACATCCAGTTTATGCAGGTCCCGGGGCTTCCTGAAAAACTTGTCACCGGCAGGCCAGCCGCCTTCCTCGGTTATTTCTTCAAGTTCGGTAAATTCACGCCGAGCGACGTGGCCCATTATCTAGAGGCTTACTCTACTCCTGCGCAGCTTCACGCGGCGTTCGAGATGTACCGTGCGTTTCCTGACAATGAGCGAGTCAATCAGGCGCAACGCGGGCCAATTGACGTGCCGTTGTTCGTGGGTGCTGGCGACGGCTCGCCATCTGCGCGGCTGGTCCCAAAGATTGCAGAAGGTCTCCGTGCCAACGGATGCACTCACGTCGAAACTGGCCCGGCAGCGTGCACTACCTAGTCGAGGATCAACCTGATACTGTGACCGATATCATCGAGCGATATGCATCGCTGCATCCGGAATGAGGGCCAATTCACTCGTCGCGAAACCGGCAAGTTCGGTCCAGTACCCAGATGGACAGTTTTGCCGCTTGGATCTAGCCGCCCGGCGGCGGACCAGAACCCCTTTCTGGGACACGGTGGCGACATCGAGCCAAGCGTCCGATCGGCCGGCCTTCCTGCCTCGCTGTAAGCACGCCGGCGTAGAGACCTTGAGGCGTTCTCCAAACTCCTGTTGACGCCCAATAGGAATGTGCTACTCTTCCTCTCCTGTTGAACGTCTAAAGGAGTATATGTCATTTTCCAAATCCGAAGTCCTCCAGGGAACACTGGATTTGCTCGTACTGAAGACGCTCGATTCCATAGGCCCAATGCACGGCTTCGGGATCGCCCTGCGCATCCAGCAGGTCTCCGAAGACCTCCTGCAATTGAACCAGGGAACCCTCTATCCCGCCCTTCTGCGGCTAGAGCAGCGCGGCTGGATCGCATCCAAGTGGGGTGTTTCGGAGAATAATCGCAAGGCGAAGTATTACTCTTTGACGCGGTCCGGGCGCAGGCAACTCGTGGAAGAAGCGGAAAGCTGGGATCGTATGTCCGGCATGATCAACCGGGTGCTAAGGACGACCTAGCCTATGCGTGAACTTCTCCGCACGTTCGTTCAGCGTCTCGCCGCACTCTTCCGCCGCCGGCGACTCGAAGACGACCTGGATGAGGAGTTACGTTCGCATCTGGGGATGGCCATCGAATTCAACGTGCGAAAGGGCATGTCTGCTGCTGAAGCGCGCCGCGAAGCCCTTCGCAGCTTCGGCGGCGTCGAGCGAACCAAGGAAATGTGCCGCGACCAGAGGGGACTACCGATGATCGAGACGGCTTGGCAAGACCTCCGCTTCGGCTTCCGGATGCTCCGGCGCAGTCCGGGTTTTTCTCTTCTGGCCATTCTCTGCCTGACCTTGGGTATAGGCGCGAACGCTTCCGTCTTCAGCTGGATCGAGGGGATCCTGTTCCGTCCCTACCCGGCGGTGGTTCATCAAGAGCAGCTCTTTGCACTCACCGGAACGGCCCTTGGAGAGCCGGATCTGACTTCCTGGCCGGATCTCCTGGATTTGCAGAGAAGTTGCACGCTGGTTGACTCCTTTATTGTGACCAAAATCACGGGCACTAGCCTGAGCATTGGTGACCGGGCCGAGGTTACGACGGGGAGCATCGTATCCGCGAATTATTTTGATGCCATCGGGGTCCACCCGATTCTTGGGCGCGGATTCGAGACCGGCGAAGACTCCGGACGAAATGCGCACCCTGTGACGGTGATCAGCTACCAGCTATGGAAAGGGCGATTCAAGGGCGATCCACAAATTATCGGGAAAACGCAGCGCCTCAATGGTGTGATGCACACAATCGTCGGCGTCGCGCCCGAAGGGTTTTATGGGACCTTCGTGGGCTGGGCGATGCAGTTCTGGGTTCCCGCATCAATGGAGGAGATTTTTGAAGCTGAAGGCTACAAACTGGAGGACCGCGGGGCGCGCTGGATTGAAGCTTACGTGCGGCTCAAACCTGGTGTGACTCTCTCGCAGGCGCAGCAAGAGATTTCCGCCGTGGCCAAGAGGCTGGAAAATGACCATCCGGCAACCAACCGCGGCCGCGGCATTAAGTTGTGGCCGTTATGGCAAACGCCCTTCAACAATGCACGTACTTTGCTTCCCTCACTCGGAATAATGCTTGTCGTCGTTGTTTTTGTCCTGCTCATCGCGTGCGCGAACGTCGGCAATTTGCTGCTGGTGAGGTCGTTCACACGCCGGAATGAGATGACCGTTCGGCTCGCCATTGGTGCAGGACGTGGTCGGTTGTTGAAACAACTTTTCACGGAAGGACTGATCCTGTCGGCTTTTGGCGCAGCCGGGGGACTCCTCGTGGCGCAGTGGTGCCGTCACGCGTTGGTATTGCTCTTCCCCGCGCGCGGTGGTGTGGCGATGCACCTGCCCGGCGAGATCGATTGGCGCGTTCTGGCGCTGAGCGCCGCAGTCTGCCTGATCACGACGCTTCTGCTCGGGCTGGTTCCCGCGATGCAGACCAGCAAGATCGATCTTGCAGGCGCGCTGAAATCCGATGCCGCGGGGGTCGTTGGGGGCGGTGGAAGAGCGTGGGTCCGCTCGGGCTTGGTCGTGGTTCAAGTGTCGCTGAGTTTCGTGCTGCTGGTAGGGGCGGGGCTGCTGCTGCAGAGCCTGCAGAGAATCCGCAATTTCAGCCCGGGTTTTTCCACGCATGATGTGCTGTGTACTGCCGTCAATTTGGTGTCCATGGGATACGATGCGCAGCGGGCCCAGACTTTCCAGGACGAACTTCTGGAGCGTGTGAAAGCCTTGCCTGGCGTGGAGTCGGCAGTGTTCGCCCGGATGACGCCGCTGAGCTATGGAAGCTATTCTTCAGCGCCGATTGCCGCGGATGACTATCAATCGCCGCCTGAAGAGCAGCCCACGGTGCAGTACAACGAAGTAGGGCCGAACTATTTCTCGACCATGGGCATTCCACTGGTATCTGGCCGCGAATTCACGCGCGCGGACGACGAAAAATCTGCTCCGGTCGCTGTGGTGAATGAAACGATGGCGGCGCGGTATTGGCGCGGCAAGAATCCAATCGGCGAGCGCCTCCAGGTCAAGGGACGATGGATGCGGGTAGTCGCCGTGACAAAAGACTCCAAGTACGAAAGTGTTCGCGAAACGCCGAAACCTTTTTTCTATGTGCCTCTGCGCCAGAATTTTTCACGCACTGCCGGGTTGTATATCCGAACGGCGCTGAGTCCGGGCAGCATGGCGACAGCTCTGACGCGTGAGGTGCATGCGCTGGATGGGAATCTTGCCCTGTATGAGGTGATAACGCTCCAAGAGCAGGTAGATCGTTCAACATCGCCACAATTGGTGGCGGTAACTTCAGTCGGGGTCTTGGGTGGACTGGCGCTGCTGCTCACTGTCATCGGGCTGTATGGCGTGATGTCGTATGCGGTGTCGCGAAGCAGGCGCGAGTTGGGGCTGCGCATGGCGCTTGGCGCGAGTGCATCCAATCTTTTGCGGCTGGTGTTGTCTCGCGGTTTGGCTTTGACCGCGGGCGGCGTGTTGCTGGGCGCTGCGGCGGCACTTGGATTGACTCGATTACTTGGAAATCTCTTATACAACGTCAGCCCGCGCGATCCGCTGGCGTTCGGGTTGGCACTCGTCGTGATGACCGTCGCCGCTCTGGCAGCATGCTTCGTGCCGGCATGGCGCGCCACCCGCACCGATCCCGCCAGGGTCTTGCGGGATTGATTCTCTACGTCCAGATCCAACAGGATTAAAAAACACGAGAATCGATTCGACCTTGTGGAGTCCGATTACACATCCGCGTGTTTTCTTAAACATCCGTGTGCTCTTCGCTGATGACCTCGCCGAGGCTCATCGACTGCTCCAGACGCCCGGATCCCGGCTGTGGCGGCCCGTGGGTGGCGACCGAAGGACCACGCGAAGAAGTATCCGAAGGGAGCTAGAAAGGACCACTTTGATCGAACTCAGCGCAAACACGGTCGTACACACCCACACTCGCAACCCGTATAACAGTGAACACTTGAGGCCCACATAATACACTGCACGGTCCTCAGAAGCAGGCTTTTTACACATCAGACACGACCCTGTCGAAAACGACGAATGCCAGGGGAGTTATCTCGCTACTCAGACCCGAGCGTGGAGAGAATCTGAGGGGGCCACCGCCCCCTCAAACCGTTGAGAATGTTACCGGGTAGACCCCAATTTCGAGACATATGACTGACCGGCGAGCGCCGCTTGCATCGCGGGCATCAGATCTTGATTCATGCGGTTCTTTTGCACGTATCCCGATGCTCCAGCTTCCATGCATGCCTCCACGAATTCTTTTTCCCGAAGTGCCGTCAGGAAAACAAATTGGGCTCTGGATCCAGACTCTCGGATTTTGCGCACAGCTTCAATTCCGTTCAAAATCGGACGGCTGATATCAGTTACAATGACGTCAGGACGGAGGCTCCGTGCTTCCTCGACCAACGCTGCACCATCCGCTGCTGTCCCTACGACATCAAAATGGGCAGACAGTAGCGCAAACTCGGCTTCAATCAGACCTGCGTGGTCGTCGGCCAATAGAACCCGCGGAAGAATCAAGGTTCACCCCTGCAGGCGTTTGGATGCAATCGTTCCTCTTGCAGGGTGGCAAACCGTGCATGTTCAAAACGCATGCTTGTTAAAGATAGGTGCCCGGCTGAATGCCGCGCTACTAGGGAAATTCCTAGCTGCTAAGCTAGGTGCCCATCGGAGTCAAGTTGTAGCATCGCGCGAGGTCATTGATATTCGCGCGCAAAGCGGCCCAGTATTTTTCTGCCTGACTACCGTAATTCCCCTTGGTCATCACCTGATTGGCGCGGCGAGCGCTGTCCATGACCTGCTCCATTTGTGCCTTTGTTTCGAGATAATTCGACGTGGGGTCGAACTTGCGCCGAAGGCGGTTTGTCGTGCGATTCAAATCGTCCATGGCACTTGCGAGATCGTCTTTTGTTTGCTTGGCTTGGTTTGTCCGAGCGTCCGTGTTCGTTGAATCCGAACGCTGGCGACGTGTTGTCGCTCCGCTGCTTTGTGCCGAGTCGGCGCGGTTCTTGGCGTCTTGTCCACGGTTTTCGAGATACTTTTGGAATTGGTCCACGCCGTCTTCCACTTTACGGATGCGGTCGCCCACCTGCGCCTTTGTAAACGGATTTGTTTGAGCTTGTGCCACGGTGGTAAGGCTGACCACCGCCAACATTGTCATGCACCAAAATGCAGTTCGCTTCGGGCAATTCATGTCGCACCTCCCCGATACGGGCAATTTACGACGGCGCGTGGCTGGCTCGTAACTAGGGATCCCCCTAAGCGGCGTGACTCTCAGCCAGTAGGGTTAATTTATTTCTAGGAATAGTAAATTCCGCTCCGCCGCAACTTAGGCACACCAATAGTTCTGGATATAGCAGTTGAACTTTGAATGTAACCCTATTGGAACCGGTCTGGGATTTACAAAGCGCCCGCTAAGCCAAAAGGGGGAGTCCTCATTTTGGTTAATAAAACGGCTGAGCAACATCGGGCCGCAGTAGGCAAGGAATTGTCAACTGGCTGTGCTCGGACCGTCTGATCTGCAGAACAGAACTAAACGTTTATGCAAGAGTTGCCATTATAAAGGTCAGTTATGTGCTGGGGTATTGCGCGCTGGGGAAATTGCTACACCCTGCGTCACTCATTGGAAGGTCGCGGGCGGCGGATTTCACAAACGGACGCGGGTGCGAGAGCGCGAAGCCGCCCTCCTCGCACCAAAATTGTGCCAATAAAGTCTGGTTTTGATCCTATCTCCCTATCCCGTCAGTCCAGCGCCTGGCCGACGGGAGGAAGCGACGTTGCGCTTGACGAAACTGGCGCCGAGGGCTAGGCTCGCGCCAATTCGTCGAGAGTGGTTATGCGCGATTCCCAACGAAGGGTACAAGGCCCTGGTCAAACACGTGCGAAGAAGTGCCCCGACAGGTTCTATAGCCGGCTCTTTATCTGCATGGTGCTGTGTTTGGCGTTTGCCTGCTTTGCATTCGGGCAGGACGTGGGAAGTCAAGAGAGGGAGTACTTAGGCAACGGGTCCGTGATCACTGTGGTCATACACGATGCTACGGGAGGGCTCTTCTCGTCGTTGGCGGTGGTGAAACTATTCCGGGGAGTAACTCCAAGCGGCCAACGAGATACGACGCGAGGGGTGGCCGAGTTTGTGGTGAACAGACTCGGCAACTTTACTGTAGCCGTATCGGCGTCAGGATGCGCGGAGGCGCGAAAGGACGTGACCGTCGACGTCACAGGAAGAACACAGGTGGATGTCGACCTTCGCCGATCTTCGACAGGGGAGAATCCCACAGAAGTGCCCGGCAGGCCTCTGCTCGCGCCGAAGGCAAAGGAGGCACTGGAAAAAGGGCTGCGGGCTTTACGGGAAAACAAACTGGAAGAAGCGGAGAAGTACGTGGGCGAGGCGATCAAGCTGGCGCCCGGAAATCCTGACGTGCTGTACGTTCAAGGGGTGCTCAGCCTGAAGCAGCGTCACTGGGAGCAGGCACAGACAGTGCTCGAAAAAGCCACGCAGATCGATCCGAATTCCGCGCGTGCCTTCGCAGCGCTGGGGATGGCTCTGTGCGATCAAGGAAGTTATGGCGCAGCCGTCATCCCACTCACGAAATCTCTGCAATTGGATCCGGCGGGTACGTGGGAAACACGCTGGGCGCTCGCGAAATCGTATTACCAGCTTCAGCAATATGACGAGGCCTTGAAACAATCGCAGGAGTCACTGGAAAAATCGAATGGGAATGCTCCCGAGATTTCGCTGCTGGTGGCGCAAGCGCTGACGGCGGTAGGGCGACAAGAGGATGCGGCGAAGGTACTCCGCGAATTCCTGAGGGATCACGCGAACCGGCCGGAAGCGGCCACGGCACGCCGGTGGCTGGAGCAGCTGACGGCAAGTGGAAACGTCCGATCAAACTAAGCCTTGACTTGGATGTTAACCGTCCGGCTCCCATCTGGGGTTCGATGAGATCTATATTCGGGGTGTTCTTCAACGTAAGCACCGCTATCCAGCCTCGTCTTGAAAGTTCTGCGGCGGCAAAATATTCTCCGGATACTCCCTTGATGTTATAAGCACCGCGAAGATTTCGGGATGACTCTATGGCTTTCTCCTGTTTCATACGCCTATCATCCCACAAGTCGACTGTGGCCGATCTATGGGCGGCGCAGCTTAGTTCTAGCCGGTAACTGCTTTTTGAAACGCGTTAGGCACTCAAAGCGGGGTACATACAGTTGGTTCAAGCGCGTGAATGCGTATACTACACGGCGGGTACACGGGCCAGGGTGAAACTCGTTCGCAGTACCAAAGTCTTGGAACCTGAAAAAAACTGAATTTTTAGCCACCCTCTAAGCGAAAAGGTGGAGCCCTCATTTTCTATCCTAAAACGGCTGAACACAACATTCTCGTGAACGAAGCCGCGAGAAACCGGCACGAGGGCAACTTGAGGAGGGTATGCAGCGAGGTCGGTAGGGGCGGTGGGGATCGCCTCATTTCAATTGGTGCCGTTTAGAGGTTCGGAGACTTGCTAGACCTGTTTATAAGATTGAGTTCTTCTTCAAGCGCAGTGAGTTCTGGAGCGACATCAGTAGTGTCCCAACGTTTTGCCTCTTGGCTTCCGTAAATTATTGATGAGGAAAGCATAACCGGCAAATTCTCTTGGTCTCGATTTGAACTCGTAACGCGGGTTCTGCGACCCTGCGAAGCATAACTTCGTGGGGGCAGCGATGAACCGAGGCAAGCTGGTGTTTGCGCAGCTGATGCAGCATCTTCCATTGACCACCTTCCGTCGTTGCGTCACCCGCTATCGAGGCGCGTTCAAAGTGAAGTCCTTCTCGTGCCTGGATCAATTCCTATGCATGGCCTTCGCTCAGTTGACGTTTCGGGAGAGTCTTCGAGACATCGAAGTATGTCTGCGCGCACAAAGTTCCAAGCTCTATCATCTCGGGATTCGTTCGGCGGTGGCCCGTAATACGCTGGCCAATGCCAACGCGGTGCGCGACTGGCGCATCTATGCCGATTTTGCGCAGAGCCTGATCGGCATCGCCCGGCCGTTGTATGCGCAAGAGTCCTTCGGCGTCGATCTGCAAGAAACCGTCTATGCGCTCGACACCACGACGATCGATCTGTGTCTGTCGGTATTTCCGTGGGCGGTGTTCCGCACGGCCAAGGCAGCCATCAAGCTGCATACGCTGCTCGATCTGCGCGGCAACATCCCCACCTTCATTCACATCAGTGATGGCAAGGTGCATGAGGTCAACATCCTCGACCAACTGCTGCCCGAGCCCGGCGCCTTCTACATCATGGATCGTGGTTTCCTCGACTTCGAGCGCCTCTATCGCTTCCACGAAGCCGGCAGCTTCTTCGTGACCCGCGGCAAGTCGAACCTCAAGGTCCAACGCCGCTACTCGCATCCGGTTGATCGCACGACGGGGTTGATCTGTGACCAAAGTGTCGTCCTTACTGGCTTCTACTCGCACCAAGGCTTCGAGGCGCCACTGCGCCGCATCCGCTTCAAGGACCCCGAAACCGCCAAGACCCTCATCTTTCTGACCAACAACTTCGTCTTGCCAGCATTTACGATCACCGAACTATACCGCTGCCGCTGGCAAGTAGAGCTCTTCTTCAAATGGATCAAGCAGCATCTGCGAATCAAAGCTTTCTTCGGAACTTCGGAGAACGCGGTCAGGTCACAAATCTGGATCGCCGTCTCCACCTACGTTCTGGTCGCCATCGTCAAAAAGCGATTGCATCTCTCGGCCAGCCTGTATGAAATCTTACAGATTCTCAGCCTGACCATGTTCGAGAAAATCCCGTTGGATCAACTACTTGCACAAACGATGAGTGACGAAATTCAACCGGTTTCCGATAACCAATTGATTTTGTTCGCATAACGTTGGGACACTACTGGAGCGACATAGTTAACCAATGCACTCTTCGTGACGCCTTGCCCATAGCGAGACCCGACTGTAACTGGCCTGAAACTCTTTTTCGTCATTCTCACAAAACCGAGTCAATATTTTGACCATCATCGGGCGCACCTCGAGACCTCATTCCGCCAAAATGGGGCCGACGGTGGAGTGGCAACCGGATCGTTTTCCAAGAACCAATCGAACGAGATGAACGCTTCAAAGTCCAGCCATCGGCGTGAAGTTCGCTATCCTCGCGTGCTATTACCCACTTTCCGATTGGCGCGTTACTCCCGCCATGAATTCCTCTTCATTGACTTGCCCTTCCATCGCAACCTAATATGGCGACCAATGACGGACAGCGATTCGCTCATCGGGCAGACCGTCTCGCACTACCGCATAATCGAGAAACTCGGCGGCGGCGGTATGGGTGTTGTGTACAAAGCCGAGGACACCAAACTCCACCGCTTCATTGCCTTGAAGTGCCTGCATGAACGTGTTGCGGAAGACTCAGAAGCTTTGAGCCGCTTCGACCGTGAGGCGCGGTCTGCCTCAGCCCTAAACCATCCCAATATTTGCGCCATATATGAAATCAGTGAACATAACGGTCAGCCTTTTATTGCGATGGAGTTTCTCGACGGTCACACTCTGAAACACGGCATTCTGGCAGGCCGCTTCTGCTAGCCGAAGTCGTGGAGTTGGGCAGGAGTAAAATCGCAAAATGATGAAGAAGCTTCGATTTCTGGTATCCCTGCACACCCGCGAGAACGATTTCCAGGTTGCACAAGGCCAATCCGCAGAAGATACGGCACGCAAACTGGGGAGCGATGTCGAAATCGTCTTTGCCGATAACGACGCAGTGAATCAGAGCACGCAACTTCTGACGGCAATCCAACACCGGGCAGAGTCTCGACCCGATGCGATTGTGGTGGAACCGGTTGGGAGCACGGCCATGCCTCAGGTAGCCCGAGCCGCTTGCGCCGCCGGAATCGGCTGGGCAGTCCTGAACAAGAGGCCGGATTACTTGTCGGACCTCCGCAGTAAGGCAACCGCCCCCATTTTTGTTGTCAGTTCCGATCACTTCGAGATTGGACGCATTCAAGGTAGGCAATTCGCAGCGTTACTGCCCGTAGGCGGTTCTGTTCTTTACATCAAAGGACCTTCGCAGAGTCTTGCGGCGCAGGAGCGTGAATTGGGGATGCTGGAGACGAAACCGTCGAACATTCAGTTGGCGATGCTTAAGGCAAACTGGACAGAGGAAAGTGCCGGCCGGTCGGTGCGGTCCTGGCTGAAACTGGCGACTTCGCAAAGCTCGCCAATTAAGCTCGTCGGTGCGCAGGATGATTCGATGGCGATGGGCGCTCGTAAAGCTTTCCAGGAGATCGCCAATGAACCAGAACGCTTACGATGGCTGAGCTTGCCATTCACCGGATGTGATGGTCAGGCAGCGACGGGTCAAGTCTGGGTACGCGAAAAATGGCTCGCGGCGACGATTCACATTCCGCCGCTTGCGGGACAAGCGATGGAGATTCTCGCAAAGGCAATTCAGGACGGGACCCAACCGCCCGAGCATTTCTTGACCAAGTCGTTCTCAATTCCTCCCCTCGAATCTTTGGTTCCGAAAAGTCGCGAAGGTGAAGAACACCATTGAGAGTGACGGCTACTTGGAACGTATCGCTAGCCGGAATTTCTCATAATAAATGGAAAAAGGCTGTCACTTCGTGGCATAACTCTTTGTCTAGAAAGATTCCGCCAAGAAGGAGCGACAGCCTTTATGAGTACAGAGTGTAACTAGTTTGTCTTCGGATTTCATCCTCAAAAACAACGCGAGATTCGGGCACAGTTCGACGGCGGAGCGATCAGCAGTGACGGCGGTGGTCTGCTTTTACGGGAGGTCGAGAAGCGCATTGGGGTCCTGCGCCAGTTTGCCGCCTGCTTCACGGATTATCGGAATCCGGATCAGATCGTTCAGATCCTCGTATCCCAGGGCCAAACCATACACTCTCTGGGCTACCATCGCTTCCACTGGGTGTTCGTCGTTCCATCCAACACCAACCCGACACAGTGCGGGGATGGAGTGTCCCACGGATTGAGCGGTGTGCGAGTAGCAGCATCGCTCGCCAATCCTCCAAGGTGGGAGCCGTATGCGGTAATGCCGCTCGTACGGATCTGGTGCAGCGAAGCTAGCTGCCGTTCTAGTGGGTGAGAGTCCCACCGACAGATAAGTCCAGAGTCTGTCGTGGTGATATCCAGCAGTGAGAAAGGTGACTGACTCATTGAAAGCCTGGATGTAAAAGCCCTCGTGGCTGGGATAACACCCGGTCAGATCCGTCAAGGGGGGCGAGCAACCTGACAGGCCGCAGCAATGGTGAACCAATAAGCCCCCGAAAACGAGCCCTGCTTGAAGTGGATGGCAGGAAAACCGGAAGAGCCGAGCCGCTCAGATCTTGGCGAAGGCCATGTCGGAATCGTCAGACTGGAGAAACACGATTTCTGATCTTCCCGGGGACATAGAGGGCGGCATGCCAGGAAGGAACGTGCAGTGAAACCTCGGAACCACTCGTGGGTCGCTTAGGCGCTCCCGCACAGCGAAGGCATCGCCTATAAGTCGCATTGTCGGCGAAATCGCGATGTGCTCACGAGTGGGTCGCATGGGGCTGAATAAGCATTGATGGCCCGGGGCAGAAGAACCCGGATCGGAGCGAGAGCCCCTGGGGCGCAGTCGAACCCCCACTCCAAGGCGGCGCATCGAGGAGTCGTCGGCCCGGCACAGAACGGGACAACCGAATCTGACTATGAGATGCGCGAAGGGCAGATGCAAACCAGGCGTCCATCGACGAATGCCGGGAGCAGTCTTAAGCGATGGGTGCAGTGGGAAGGCGCTGAGGGCTACGAAATCGAGTTGCCAACCGTAAGATAGGAGGCTGTTTTGTGGTGAAGACCTTTCCCTAGCCTCGACTGATTCCAAAGTACTTAACCAGAGCAGATGTGCCCAAGTGGGAAAGTTCGGTTAGGTCCTTCCATGAGAAGGCCGGTGAGTGTCAACTCTTTTCTTTCATTTTGTCTCTTTTTTCTTTCTTCTTCTTTGTTTCTTCTTTTGCATATTGTTCTCATTCAGCCAAGCCGCCTCTGTCGCCACCCTTCCATCCGCACTCTTTGTTGAGCGATTGTCGCCCGGTGCAAGTTGGGTGTTCTTGATTCAGTAGGTGCTGCTATCTGGTAATCGACCTCTGTTCCCCCTTTTGGAGGAAACTGGGCCAGGACCTAGTCGCAGTCACCTGATCTCGGCGGTCGAGCTCGGCTGTTTGAATACCATCTCTCTTCCTTCGTTCTTTGCTCCTTTTTCTCTCTTCCTGCCTTTCCCAGCTTTTCACAGACAATCTCGCGTCAGGATCGCCTAGGAGCGACGATCGTCAACTCCGTCGACCCCTAGCATCCTCTGTTTTGTGGAGATCTCTTCACTCTAGGCCGCTGTGCGCATCGCTTTGTGGCTATTGCGTAGTGGTTCGTACACCTCTCCACTTACCCACAACCGATGGAGCAGTACCGCCAACTTTCTCGCCACCGCAACCACCGCTCGTTTCTTGGCATTGTTTCCTCCGCGCTCCGCGAGCTTCAGCCCCCATCTCCGCAGATCACTGTCTTGTCCAAATGGCCCCAGAATGTAATGTGCTGCCTGCACCATCATCGTTCTCAGATATCGGTCTCCTGCTTTTGTGATCTTCTTCTGTGGCTCGCTCTGCCCGGAGTTCCTGCGTCCCGGCCGCAACCCCAGAAAACAACCGACCTCGCGACTCTTTGGGAAACGGTGGGGGTCTTCTATTGTCAGGACATACGTCAGCGCGATCTGCGTTCCTACTCCCTTCACTTGCTTGAGCAGTTCGACTTGCGGGTAACTCTCCTTGGCGATTTTCTCCATGCGGACCTCGTATTCCTTGATGCGCTCGTTCAGCGATTCGATTTCTTTGAGCAACGGCTCCAGCACATCGCGCAACTCCGCGTTCAATCCCGCGGCCAGTTCCCGGCTTACCTGCTGCGTGCCGCACTTGGGCAACCGCTGGCCATAAGACTTCACCAACCCGCGTGCTGTGTTCACCAAGGCCGTTCGAGCGCTCACCAGTTCGGCCCGCGCACGGATCACCGTCAGGTGGATTTGCGCTTGCGCACTGCGGTGCCGCACTGGCCCCAACAGCTCGGGATCGATTCGCGCCAGCCGTGCCAGTGTCCGCGCATCGTGTCGATCATCTTTTCGATCGCTCTTGGTGATCAATTCCACCTTTTGTGCGTGCGCCACGAGCACTTCGTAGCCCAGTTCCGTTAACAGCCGGCTGATCCAAGGCGAATGTGTTCCTGTCTCCATGGCGATGAGACTCCGCGGTATCCTTTCAAATGTCTGCTTCATCGCTTCCGCTGTCGTCGCCACTTTTTGTTCCAGAATGATTTCGCCTGCTTCATCCAAAACACAGTAGAACGACCAGCAATCGCCGAGGTCCATACCAATCGTGAGCTTGTGCCCTTTGAAAATCACGTTTCCATTTACCCGAACAGTGCTAGTCTTTTTCATAGCCGGTCTCCTTTTCTATTGCGCCTCGAGCGCGTCGAACATTGGGAGCGTATCGCATCCCGCGGAGACCGGCCTTCTCATCCCATCTGGTACGAACGGCTGTGCTTGATACGGCAACCGTGCCCATTCGTGTGCTACCTGATCTTCGGCCAGCCAAGCCAAGAGCACTGCCAAGCCGCTTGCACAACCTGGTAGTTGCCGCCGAAACGGATGTAGGTGCCATTGCTGTAGCTGATCTTCAGCGACTGGTGTTTGGAGAAGCGCCACGCAGCCGTCGCGCCGATACGTGAGCCCGTCTGTTTGGTTGCCAGATTCTGTAGGCCGCTTAGGCTCGTGACACCGCCCCACCAGAAATTGGCGTCCAAAGAAGCCCACGTCCCGTACTTGAAGTTGCGGCTCAGATGGCCTTCCAGAGCGCCGATAGGTTGCTCTGATTGTGGTCTGGGCAGCGGAACGGCGTAAGAAGCTGGGTTGGTGGTATAAAACCATGCACCGGCGTAGGCGTCGACTAGCCAGTTTCCCCATTGCTCCGAATAACCGAGCTCCGGCTTAAAAGCCCAGCGATTGATTCCCCAATTAACTAGCTTTGCTGGATCATATTGCCCCGTTGGAGCGATGATCTTTAGACTCACGCCGAGAAGAACCCTCTGCTTCCACTTGGCGAACTTCTCGGCGGGCATCGCAGGGGCTCCTACTAGGTTCACGGAAAAACGGGCGCCGAAATCCACCAAGCCGGAGCGATACACCGAACGCTGCTCTTGCTGTAACTTCCCCTGAAAATTACCGACTGCGTAAGGAAGCGAAGCGGCTATATTGGCGGATCTGCCGAAGAAGCTAAAGGAATGGTAGTAGGTGAAACTGGAGATGTTGTAAATTCCTGTCGCGCCTGTGATGGGGACAGCACCGTTGAAGTTTACTCCTCCGTTGAAATACGACCAGGTCAGCGTAACTGCATTAAACCCTACCGGCGTGATGACGTATGCTCGCGGCGACAGGTCCTGTCCACATAGAGGCAAAGCCATCAAGGCCAAAAGAGTTGCAAGCGAGAGCTGGAGAATAAGCCTCACGGCTTAATGTCCTTCATGCTGGGTCTCGTTCTCATTGGTTGGACACTATCGCAACGGTTGCCAAAGCACCTGTTTTTCTATGATTTTTTCGAGCACGAGAACTTCAGGTCGAATCATCCAAACTGTCGCTGAACAGCAAATCGAAAGTCCGGCGTTAATGCAATTCCATTTAGCCATTCTCGCGCAACCCCCACCGTCTTACCGTCAGAGAGAGTCACTCCTATCCGTGCTACTCCGGGAGTTTGGGAAATGTGGTCTGCCACGAGTTCATTTTGGAAATCGTTCCAGTGCGTTTGAGCCTGCTTTAAAGACCTTTTGCTCTCCGTCAGTTCGGCTGCCAAGGCTTCCAGTTTTCGACGTTCCTCGAGCTCAAGCTCAACCGACGTGGCTTGCTTTACGCCAGGCGCAACTTCCTCGTCGCTGAGTGCAAAAGCAATTCGGATGTCGGACGAGAATCTCAAGTTCCGCGAGTCCGGGTGCTCTGCCTGAAAGCCTTTGCGAAATCCGGCCCAAGCTGCGCTCGCCTTGTCCAAGCGAGCTTGTGCATTTTTAAATTCTTCCGTAACCTGCTTGGCCCTAGCGGTCTCGTCTACTGACAACTGGATAGCTGTAATCAACTGCTGGGCGGGACAGAGTCTGGGGACGCAGAGGCATAGGAGCCTTAAGGATAAAATCTTAATTCTCATCATAATGCAGACAAGTATATCGAATGAGTTTGTAGACGCAAGCATTAACACCGTGTGGCATCCGCTCTCCTGCCAATTAGGTCCCGATTTGATTGCATAACAATGTCGGCTCCTCGAGCCGAGTACACTGTGGTTATTAATCGACAAAGCGTACAAGCGGAAGAACCTGGAGATGGCCTGGGAAAGGGTGAAGGCGAATCGGGGATCCTGCAGATGAAGCAAGGCTTCATTCCAGCGACGTTCCAGCGTGTTGGCGACTAAGCGATTCGACGGATCTACTTCCTGATAACGCCGTTCGGCGAGAGCAACTTCGTATTCGGCGCGCTCGAGCCGCATCTGCCATTGACGCAGAATGCCTTGATCGCGCGCTTCGAGTTCCTGCAGAGCGGCGAGTGCGAGTTGGAGCTCGGCTGGCCGCAGCGCTTTCAACACTTCTTCCGAAACGGCGTCGTCGAGCAGATCACAACGAAAGCTCATGCAATCTTGGGTCGCCCGTCCTTCGCGACGTTGTCGGTTGCAAAGGTAAGTCGGATAGATGCCGCTGTTGCCGGTGTAACGGATGGAACTTTTCGCCAACACGCGCACAGCTCCCGGTCCTGAAAAGTCCAGAAACCGACCATGTTCGGGCTAGTACGTACTTCGGCGTTAATCAGACTTTGCAGACACGACTGCGTTTCTGTTGTATTATCCCGGCGACTTTATGCCTGCATTATTTCAGACGAAGTCGAGAGGTCGTCAATGAGCAACGTACAAGTAGAACAGAAGAGCTATGAGATGCCCCCGCAAGAGGGGATCAGCATCGCGTATTTTCTCACCGTCGCCGACGTCGAACGATCGGCTCGCTACTATGAAAAAGTATTCGGCGCTCGCATTCTGACCATGGGTGACGGCAACGCCCCTCCGTACCTTCAGCTTGCGAATATCTGGATGATTCTGAACGTGGGGGGCGGGCCGACCCCGGATAAGCCGACGGTAACGCTCAGCGTTCCCGACCCGAATCACATCAACAGCTTTATGAATTTCCGCGTTGCCGATATTCAAGCGTGCTATGAATTGTGGAAAAGTCGGGGAGCCGAGTTCCTCACGGAACCGATCCCCAAGTACGGCGAGATTCGCTGCTACATCCGCGATCCTGACGGTTATATTATCGAGATCGGACAAAGCACCACCCTCAAGTACGGTTAGCCCTTGGAGCAGATAGGATGCCGGCTCTGCGCCTCGTCGTCGCGCTTCTGCCAATCTCTGCCTCGAACAGTCACTCGCTCTGATATCGAAAGGAGTCCCAGATGGATGGCACAAAGCGACCGAAAGAGACCACGCTTGGTGTGAACATTTTTACCGCCCCGGGAAAGGCTATGGTCGGCGAGCGGCCCAAGCCCTTCGGCGAAGCGCTCGGCTTTGACCCGATCACGTCGACTTTGATTTTCGGCGAGCACGACGCGGTGTTGGTAGACGCGATGATGACAGTGGCTGAGGCCGAGGCGCTCGCGGATTGGGTTGCTCTGCACAACCGCAACTTGGAGACGATCTATATAACGCACGCCCATTTCGACCACTTCTACGGTCTGGGCATTCTGCTCGACCGTTTCCCGGGAGCTCGGGCGATCGCAACGCCCAAGGCGCTGAAAGCCATTCAGATGTCTTTCGCTCCCCCAGTGGAGCGGTTAGCCCGCCGGTGCTTTCCTGGGCAAGTACCCACCAAGTTGGTCGCCCCTCAGCCCTACGAGCACGACACGTTCACACTCGAGGGCCACGAGTTGCGCATCATCGAGCAGGGCCACACCGATAGTGCCGATACCACGTCTCTATACGTTCCATCGATCGGCCTGATCGTCGCTGGCGACGTTGTGTACAACCAATGCCGCATGTATGTCGGCGACACCACCCCAGAGAGCCGAAAAAATTGGATCGCGGCGCTAGACCGGTTGGCGGCGCTGAACCCGGCGATTGTTGTCGCCGGTCACAAGAAGCCTGGCGCGCCCGACTCTCCCTCGGCGATCCAAGACACCAAGCGTTACCTGCAGGACTTCGATCGGGTGCAGAAAACCGCGAAGTCCGACCAGGAGCTGTTCGATCAGATGACGGAGCTATACCCGCATTGGGTAGCAAATCAGTCGTGGTTGATGTTCGGATTCCCGCAGTCATAACCCACATCAACCGCTGATGCGAATTGAGACACCGACTCTAGTCAGGGGATTACACCCTGATGCGAGGCTGAGTCCCGATTAGCCGACTGGTTGCACAGTTGTGGTGTGAAGGCCGTGGCCCTGCAGTCGACCGGGGTGTATTGGATCCCCTATACGACGTTTTGGACGAACGTGGGTTCGAAGTCTATTTGGTTAACGCACGGCACACCAAGAATCTGCCAGGACGGAAGAGCGATGTGCAGGAAAGCCAGTGGCTGTTGAAGCTACACACCTACGGATTGTTGAACAACTCGTTCCAACCACCTTCCAAGATCCGGACCCTGCGTACCTACTGGCGACAGCGGTTACAACACGTCACGGGCGCGGCGACCTGTGTGCAACGCATGCAGAAAGCGCTGACGCAAATGAACACTCAGCTCGCGAATGTGATCAGCGACCTGAGCGGGCTGACCGGACAGCTGATTGTGCGGGCCATCGTGGCCGGAGAACGCGACCCGCGAAAACTCGCGGAACTCAGTCACCCGCGGATTCAGGCCAGCCGCGGCGAAATTGCCAAAAGCCTAGAAGGCAACTGGCGCCCAGAGCTCATCTTTGTGCTGCAACAGGAACTCGAGATGTATGACACCTACCAGCGGCGGGTGATCGAGTGCGATAAAGAATTACAGAAGCACCTAGCTGGTTTTGCCGATACCGTCCTGCCACCGGTGAAGGAAGCGCTGCGCATGAAAAAGAAGAAGAAACAAAACAAGAACAATCCGCACTTCCATCTCGCCGATGAACTGCAGCGCATCGCCGGAGTCGATCTGACGCGCATCGATGGCGTCGATGTGATAGTCGCACAAACGGTCATTAGTGAAGTGGGACTGGACATGAGCCGATGGAAAACCGAGGCGCACTTCGCTTCGTGGCTGGGACTCTGTCCAGACAACCGCATCAGTGGAGATAAAGTGATCGCACAAGGAACCCGTCATGTACTCAACCGCGCGGCCAACGCACTGCGGCTGGGGGCCTCGACCTTACTGCGAAGCCAGACGTACCTCGGCGCGCAGTACCGACGCTTGCGCAGCAAACTCGGCGCCCCAAAAGCCATCACCGCCATGGCTCATCGGCTTGCCCGATTGGTCTATCGAATGCTGAAGTACGGCCAACAGTATGTCGACAAAGGCGCAGAGTACTACGAGCGAAGAAATCGCCAACAACAAATCGAATTCCTCACGGCATTACCGGAAAGGTTCGGGGAGCGTTGAGTACAAGGAGACCGGTCTCTTGGGCTCCTCTTTCATTCGCAAATGTAGGGTTGCACGTCATGATTCACCAGGAGTTGACCGCTGGCACTTTAGTTCTATTCTGTTCTCCCGGACCAACGTATTCGCATTTGCCGCTCATATCGTTGGCGACGTACTGAAAATACCTCTTAAACCTTTTGTTCAGCATAACGCCCCTCAGGTAGAAATAGATGACCGCGCTCAATTAGTGCTTAGCGTGGACAACATGAAGGCCAGCGTGTCCGGGCGCGAGTCCTTGAACGGCGCGGCCGAACCTGAACGCGATCTCCTGGCAAGTGATGTCTTCGATGGCACAAAATCCGTGCGAGCGAAGAATCGCTGCAATGCCAGCCGGCTCGAAACGGCTGACCGAACGTTCACCAATTTTCTCAAGCTGTTCGGTCCGCTCCTTTTCTACTTGCCTTAGCTCTTCTGAGAATGCCTCGGGAGGTTCCATGTAGTCGAACACCACCTCCGAGTTCTGGATCGACGACATGTAGTCCAGAGTGCGGCCGATAGCGTGCTGTGTCAGATATGGCACAACCCCGAGCCAAGTGAAAAACGCAGGCGAGCTCTGCTGAAAGCCTCCGGCGACGAGCTTCTCTCCCACATCGTCCCGCTCGAAATCGACTGGCACGAGAACAAGCCATGGCGGAAGTGCGATTTGAGCTTCAGCCAAGCGCTGGCGTTTCCATGCCTGCGTCGCGGGGTGGTCCACCTCATAGATACGGATCTGTCGTGCGGCATGGGGATTCCGGAGGGCGAAAGTGTCGAGTCCGGCGCCAAGGATGACGATCTGCCGAATCCCCCCTTCGACAGCTTTTGACAAAGCATCTTCCGCAATCCGGCTTCGCGCGCTGGTGAACAGACGTCCGATGCTAGCCAAGGGGTGTTCGTTCGCAAATTGAAGTACGTCCTTTTCGTCTTCACGCAGAATCTTCATGGCAAATGGGTCATTGAGGATTGAGCCATGATCGAGCACTTGATGAGCAGCTCGTTGTCGGGCGATTTTCAGGGCTGTGCGGCTGGGTTCATTAGGCTTCATGTTCGAGGTCTCCGATCTCATCAATAGCTGCTCGCACGAGTTGTCGTGTGTGCGACTGGCGCGTCCAATTGCCTTGTCCAAAAATTACCGGCCAAATCATGTTTGCACCTTGATTCGCGCGTAAGCGCCCTGGGATCAAACAGTTTGGCCGGTATTTTTCAACATTACTGGTCCAATCTGTGACCCGACGCCAAATCCACTTCGGTGGTTATGCCGTTTTGAACGCAGCCGCCCGGCGGCATCTGGACTGTGTCGCGAAGCTCAGGCGATTCGCCGTTTCGCACTGTCACTTTTAACAATTTACGCACCGCCCCAACCATAATAGATTCGCGCTCGCATATGAGCGCATCTGGCACAGCATCATTCTCGCGCGCGGAAACAATCAAAAGGAGAGAGGCATGATGAAAGTTTTCTCAATCTTGGAGCTGTTGATTGCTGTGCTGGTTTTTCAGCCTTTCACGGCGACCGCACAACAGTCCACCCACGGTCCCGCTTCCGGATTTTCTTTTGACGTCTACGGCGACTCGCGCTCGATGATGTACCTGCCGTACAAGCAGGAACAGGAAGCGGAAGCTCGCCAACTCATGGTGGACATGTTTGAACTGGTGCTTCCTGCAAACGTTTCACAAGAAATGGTTGATAAATACGTGAAACTCACCTACGACCCATCGAATCACGAGTTGATACAGATCGTCATGCCCTTTATGACCGCAAGCGAAGTAACCACGCTCAGGGTCGACAAAGGCTGGGTCACGGAGGCGTCAGTAGAGGACGTAAAGCTATTGCCCGGAGTGAGCCGCACCATGTTCCGGCTGGATGGCGGAGACTGGGTCGCGCGCGAGGTGGTGAATGACATCAAGAAAGACAACGCCAAATTTCTGCTGAGCACGGGTGATCTGGTTTGGTGGGGCAGGCAGGGTGGCAAACCGTCTGAGAATCCCTACTGGAAATTGGTTAATGAAGACGTGTTGAAGCAATTGCCGCATCCCGACAAAGAGTTAAAGGCCGCTGGTCTGGATGGGCGTGTTTTTCCCGCCGTGGGTAATCACGAAGTGTGGGACGACACTGATGTGGAAGGCTTGCTGGCCTCGTTTCCCTATTTGAAGAAGTTTGGAGTCTCGGACAAGCAATTGACCTACAAATTTGATTTTGGGGGCGCACGCTTTATCTTCCTTTGGACCGGCAAGTACGACTATCGCGATCCCACCGGCTGGACTGGCACCCGGCCCACCTATGAAGAACAGATGAAGCAATTACAAGTGTGGCTGGATGAGGCCAAGGCTGCCGGGACCAAGAAAGTCTTCATCACTTTCCACAACCCCACCTTCTGCCGTTCGGGCATGGGACCTATCCCCGAAGCGCAAAATCCTCACAAGACAATTGCCGCGTATGCGAAGGACTTGGACATCGTGGTCTTCAACGGACACGTGCACACGACCGAGGCTTACGAAGTGGACGGTGTGAAGTACTTCGTACTCGGCGGCGGAGGCGCGGAACAAGACCCGATTCTTCCCGGCAGGACGCACATCAAGGTCCCCGATGGCTATCCGCTAGACCGCTATTGGAATGGCGAAGCTCCCAAAGAGGATTACAACTACTTGCACGTGGAAGTGAAGCCCGGACAACCAACGAAGTTCACCATTAATCGCTTCCGGCCGTGGTCTGCTGAGCCGTTCGCTTCCGTGGAGCTGTTTAAATGAAATCCGCCATCGGCATACCTGCTCTTCCTTTGCCCGCGTTTGTACTGCATCCGCTCACGGCTCTGTTCCTCGGAGGCATACATGTCTACCTCGCCGCAGGTCATCTCTCGAAGTTAATCGCTGGTGCGCGCGATTGGACTGATATCTGGAAGGGTTTTGGCGCGTTGGCAGGAGCGTACATATTCGTGGCGCTCGCATCTCGCGGCCTTGCCGGACGCCAAGCGCTCAGGTCGGCACGAAGTACGCTTTAAGTCCGCAAAACCGGTAAAGTCCTATTAAAGGGAATGTCAAGAAAAAAGTGCTCCCCTTCGGCTCAATGCCGATCTTTTTTTCTCGGCATTCAGCCCAACTGATTGGACGTAGGCTTTGCTTCCTTTCTTCAGTGGTGCCCATTTCGCTGTTGTGACGGCGCCCATCTTTTCTGAGACTACAAGCCGGACGATTGTCCACTCGAAGAGTGGCAATGCATGGTCCTATCGGAGGCTCTTGGCCTATGGCTTTCTTCGATTGTCCGAGAGGGCATAGGGTTCGTTCCGGAGACTCGCGTGTTCCTCATAGAACCGGCCCAACCCGAAGGAAGGCCGAAGTACGTATTTGGGCGATTTCTCCGTTTGAACGTAGCCACCCGGCGGCGGACGCTTCGCGTGGGATGAACGGAGCAGTGGTTGCTTGTTGGTTGAGATAAGTTTGGGTCACAAGGAGGTCCCTGTGACCCATCTTCGTAAATTGATGCTGGAGGAACTCCAGCGCCTTAACTACTCTGAAGAAACTATACGCAGTTACATCCACTCCGTCGAAGATTTTTCTCGACGGTTCAACTGTCCGCCGGACCGCTTGGGTACTCGGCACATTCGTGAATACCAGGCCGAGCTATTTCAAAAACGGAAGTTGTCATCGGGCACGGTTACGATCCGTCTGGCGGCCTTGCGGTTCTTCTACACCAAGACGCTAAGAAGGGCGTGGAGCGTCGCCGACACTCCTTATCCAAAAAGGAGCCATCGCCTGCCAACGATCCTCAGCCAGGAAGAAGTCGCTCAGCTCATTGATGCGGCTTGCCCTTCTTTCCATCGGACGATACTGATGACGCTCTATGCCACCGGCGCGCGATGTTCCGAGCTGACGCATTTGAAGGTCAGCGATGTCGATGACCAGCGCATGGTGATTCACATCCACAGTGGCAAGGGACGCAAAGATCGCGATGTCATGCTCAGTCCCAAGCTACTCGAAGAACTCCACACCCATTGGCAGCGCTTGCAGGGAAAACCCAGCGTGTGGCTCTTTCACGGCAACCATCGCCACAACAGTGATCTGCCGATCGATACGAAAACCGTTTGGCACGCGTGCTATAACGCCGCCAAGAGAGCGGGACTCGAGAAAAGCGTCCATCCTCACACGCTTCGCCACTGTTTTGCTACACATCTGCTCGAGGCTGGTGCCGATCTCCGAACCATTCAGATCCTGTTAGGCCATGGAGATCTGAAAGAGACCACCCTCTACCTGCATCTCTCCCAACGTCACTTGAACACTGCCGCCAGTCCGTTGGACTTACTGAAGCTCAAAGACCGCTCACCGCAGGAGCAGTAGATGAGCCGGCCCCCTCTCGAGGTGGCCGATCTCATCCGCGCTGCGGGGGAAGCATTCATCGAACGAAACCGCCACTGGATGCGCTGGAAGCATGTCAAAGTGCTGCGCGCCATTGCGCGGTGTCGCACTGCCGCTCTCGGCGGTCATCTCGATGAATGCACCCGCTGTGGACATCGTGCCATCTCGTTCAACAGCTGTCGTGATCGCCACTGCCCGAAGTGTCAGATCGCTGCCCGGGATCGCTGGATCGCTGCGCGTCAGCGAGAACTTCTTCCCACACGCTACGCGCACGTGGTCTTCACACTCCCCCGCCGGTTGGCGCCACTGGTCCTGCAGAACAAGAAGCTCCTCTACGATCTCTTGTTCCGTACCAGTGCAGAAACTCTTCTGGAAGTCGCCCGCAACCCGCTACGCCTGGGCGCTGAAATTGGATTCTTCAGTGTGCTGCACACCTGGAGTCAAAAACTCGAACTTCACCCGCATGTTCATTGTGTCGTTCCCGCCGGCGGCCTTTCGCCCGATCACACCCGCTGGGTTCGTTCACGAAAAAACTACTTTCTTCCCAAGAAGGTGCTGCGCAAAATCTTTCGCGGCAAGTTCGTCGATGCACTCAAACAGGCCTTTCAGAATGGTCAGCTCAACTTCCAGGGAGACCTTCAGCTCCTCGCTCAGCCCAAGATCTTTGCCGCCTGGCTACGGCCTCTGTTCCAACAACACTGGGTGGTGTACTTGAAACGCCCCTTCGGTGGCCCCGAATATGTACTGCAATATCTCGGCCGCTACACCCATCGCGTGGCTATCTCCAATCATCGTCTGATCTCGTTTACCGATGGCCACGTCACCTTTCGCTGGCGTGATTCGGCCCACCACAACGAACAGAAACTCATGGCCCTATCGCTCGACGAGTTCTTGCGACGCTTCCTACTGCATATCCTTCCCCAAGGCTTCGTGCGCATCCGCAACTTCGGCTTCCTGGCCAACCGCCGGCGTGCCACGCTCCTACCGCTTTGCTTTCACCTTCTCGGCTCGGCTCAACAGCCGCAAACTGAACAAAACCTCTCCTCCACCGATGCCCCGTCCGATCTTTGGTACTGCCCCAAGTGTGCTGGTCCGATGAAGGTTATCGAGCGGCTTACCGCTGCCGAAATCCAACTGCGCTCTCCACCCATGGTCACCGCTGCAGCATGAAACCGCTCTCCTCAATGCGTGTTCTTTGCGTGCCACGGCGCGGTTCGCACCTCTCCGCCTTGCCATCGGATTGCTCTCTTCTCTCCGCTTCTTCAACCGTTTTTTTCATCATTCTTTTCTGCCATAACCAGCTTCCACACGCCAGGTGTTACGCGGTGCACCCTGGCGCTGGGCCGGCGCGAACCTCGACGCCGCACCTTCCCATCATTGAATTTGCATAACACCCGCGCCCGCCGCAAACCGGCCGGCCACGTTCAAACGGATTAATCGAACGCGCCCGGAGCATCCCGGCTAAAATCTACGTTTCGGTGAAAACGCGCGTCCGATTAATCACTAGCGTTTACCGGGACTTGAATCGAGTATATTGGGCGAATGGATATGTCAGCCAGGATTCGAGCAGCGGGAGTCGTGTTGGCGATGGCAATCCGGTTGATCCCTGTTGCTGCGCAGGATGTCCCGCCGCCGGACTCTTCGTCGCAGCAACTCACAGCGGCGAAGGCCGTGGAGGTTGACATCACAGGGGAGAATCGAAAGGGGATTCCTAACGTGAGCGTGAACCTGACCGCTCTAGATAGCCGAAGAAGCGTTAAAACCGCTATCACGGGCTCGAGTGGTCGCGTCCACTTCGACGGTCAGCCTGATGGTTCGTACCAACTGGATGTAAGGGGACCGGGAATCGAAGGCTATCCTTGGATCGAAGACCATGGTTGGGTCGTGTCTGTCACTTCGAGAGGGCGTTGGTTCGGGCTGAAGCTGCGGGCAGCATCAATTGCGAATCCTGTGGCGCCGCTTCGTCGATTGAAACGGAAATGTGGACGTCCGAGGACAAGCTAGCCGAACTTTCCCACTTGGGCACATCTGCTCTGGTTAAGTACTTTGGAATCAGTCGAGGTTAGGGAAAGGTCTTCATCACAAAACAGCCTCCTATCTTACGGTTGGCACCTCGATTTCGTAGCCCTGTTTCTGTCCCACCAGGCGCGGTGGCGGCTGGCTCGGCAACTGCAATTTCAACTTCTCGATGAGTATCTTGGTGTCTGTAGAAGGTTGCGTGTAGCGTGGCAGAATCAACCATCGTTGATCGACCGTCGATTTCCGCCAACTTCTCCAACACCGCCGTAGGCGTTAACCCTGGTGCGTGCAGCAACAGACGCTGCTTCAGCGTCACTTGTAAGCAGTAGGCGAGAAAGGCGATCAGAATGTGCGCGTCGGCTCGATGCTCCCGTTGATGGCGGATCGGGCGGATGCAAAGTTCGCTTTTCAGATCACCCACATGCGTTTTGCTTTCCCGTAGGTCTTCTCAATCTTGTCGAGAAAATCGCGCAGAGTGGTGCGATCACTGGTATTGCCGTCCAGGACTTCGTAGGCCAAGGGAAAACCATCGGTGGTGATCACCAGCGCAATCACCAACTGCAAACAGTCGGTCCGTTTATCGCGACTGTGACCGTACTTGGCCTTGGGGTTCTCTTCCATTGCACCTTCAAAGTACGTGCTCGTCAGGTCGTAGAGCAGCACTTCGAACTCCGCTTGAAGCAGATCGGCCCACTTCTGTCGCAGCCACAGAAAGAGATCTCGCTTGTGCTCCAGCACGCGATCCAAGCAGCGATACAAGCGGTTTTTCTCCGCCACGGAGAAATCTGTCCCGAGCAGCGCATTCATGGCGGTGGTCAGATACCACTGGTGATGTACACGAAACTCGCTGCCCGGATCCAGCAGCTGGCTCACTACCAGTAGCTGCAATACTTTTTCCCAAGGAACTTCTTCCCGTGTTCCGGCAAGGCGAGAGTCCCAAAACTCATCCAGGCCCAGTTGGCGCCACAACGCGCACCCCAACCAGCAACTGCCGAACAGGCGAGGGCACCGAAGTTCGAGACCGCTCAGTTTAACTTGCAGACTGTCGATCGCATCGGCGGGAATCTCGCGGTCATCGGGAAACAAACTCAAGTTTGCATACTCTTGCTCCTGTTCATCAAACACCGACAACGTCTTGCGCCATGCCGCT
Source organism: Candidatus Acidiferrales bacterium (assembly GCA_963795535.1). Lineage (GTDB taxonomy): Bacteria > Acidobacteriota > Terriglobia > Acidiferrales > UBA7541 > Acidiferrum. The sequence continues at coordinate 1,862,023 of CAWCIG010000012.1, read as the reverse complement.
TGTTGTTGATCGTTGATCTCTCCGAGATAGAGAACGGTTCGCTGCACCGTTTTGTCGGGCGCGATGCGACGGTTTTCTACAATGCTGAAGTAGCGGTGATCTTTACCGTCTTTCTTGCGATGGATGCTGGGTAGAAACTTGACAAGCGAAGAGTGCCAGAAGTCTGGTCTCGAAGGGAAGACACTTGGTCTTCACTCGCGCTCTGACCGAGCGCCTGTCTCACCATACACTCCGTTGCTGCAGCAATAACCCGAGCGCGAAACTGTTCTGCGATTCTGACGGTCACGGGTGCTTCTCGATTTTCAGCGTAGGGTGTCACCAAATTGTCACTAAAACTGGCGCCAAACGAGCAGAAACAAAGCAAACCCAGAAAACAGAAATTCTCGCTATCTTGCGGCTGGCAAAGGGATTTAGTTGGATTTTGTACGAGGTAGCGAAACGGCGATTTTATTTCTCAAGTTCACCGGTTTCAACCGGTCTTTCACTGATCAATTTGAATCTATTCCCATCTTGACCCTGCTTTGATGCGAGGAGGCAGTCCCGGACAGAAGGCAAGGAAATGTGTCATGAACTGGCCTCAATGAGGTATCTTGTGCGAGGAGATTTGGGCGGCCGACGGAGAGGTGGAGTCCTGGGTAAGGAGAAAGAGTATGAAGAACAAACTGAAGGGAAAGGCTGGATTGGCTGGGGCGTTCGTTGCGGGAATGATGATGACGACAGCCTTGTTCGGATGGGCTTCGACGGGGTCGAGAATGGCGCGGGAAGTAGACTCGGGGCAGCAAGTTACCGTGCCGAACATCATCAACCCGTCGATTACGGACGAGGACATCGTTTTACTGCGACAAGATTTACGAGCAAAGAAAATGCAGGTCATCGGGCAGAATATGTCTCTTTCCGATACGGAGGCGCAAAAGTTCTGGCCCATCTACAACCATTACGTGAAAGACTTGCAGGAAGTGAACAACCAGAAATATGACTTGTTGAAGCAGTACGCGCATATGTGGTCAACGATGACGGACCAGGACGCGGTGATTTATGTGCGGCACTGGCTGGAGGTGGATGCGGAGGTGCAGGCGTTGCGGGTGAAGTATGTGCCGGCGGTGAACCAGGTGCTGCCAGGAAAGAAGGCGGCAACTTTTTTTCAATTGGATCGGCGGCTAAACATGATCATCGATCTGCAATTGTTTTCGCAGATTCCGCTGGCTAAAGTGAAGGAGTCCAGTCCCCAGTGAGGTCCTGCTCTGGAATAATCCGAAGAGGCGAAGCGCATCGTGACTTGGCAAACGCTGGAACGTGGTTGTTTCGTTAGTTTGAGAGGTTCAAAGGGCAAGACTTCAGAAATTCACAGTCTTGCAGCACCGCCCCGACTGTAATTCACGGTTTCGTTACCTGACGGAAATCTGGATTGCGTTGCTTCCCACACTGAGACCAGAGAATGCCTTCACAAGGACTCCGAAACGTTCGTTTGTTTGCCATCCGCCAACTGCATGCAGCATTCCTTCCGCCGAGTGGGAATAACAGTGGCGCCGACATAGTTCGCAAAAGGCCCTCCAGTCTTCTTTACGACGTGGATGAGAGACCGCCGTTATTGGTGGGACTGGGTGTTTCGTTCCAACATTTATTTCTCCTGTCCGTGGGATGGCTTTACGTTGTGGTGATCGTGAATTCGATCGGGGGAACAGAGGCGCAGGCGGAGTCCATCATTCGAATCTCCATGATTGCAGGCGGACTCGCTACCATTTTGCAGTCCACTCGCGGCGCCCTTGGAAGTGGCTATTTTTCCCCGCTTACCAGTAGTTTGATCTTCTTGCCCCCTTCAATCCTTGCTGTGCAAGCAGGAGGATATCCGCTGCTTTTCGGCATGGTTGCTGTGGCAGGAATTCTGCTGAGTTTAATGTCCCGGGTTTTGGACCGGGCCAGGGTTTTGTTTCCCCCCGAAGTAACCGGGCTAATGGTGGCCATGGCGGGACTCCAATTAATCCGCTTGGGATGTCCGAGGTTTGTCGGCTACAGCGGACCTGGAACTGTTCCGGAGTTGCGCGCGTTCGTGGTCGGAGCTGTAACCCTGATTGTGATGGTGGGCGCGACGGTCTGGAATAAAGGAAAGCTGCATGCTTTACCCATGTTGTTAGGTCTGTCGGCTGGATACATTCTGGCACTTGGTTCGGGTGTCCTGCCGTGGGCGCAATTTGTGAGTGAGCTGAACGAGCCGTGGATTAATTTTCCTCATCGAGTAGTTTCCGGATTGAGTTTCCGATTTTCTCTTCTCGTCCCATTCTTGATCGCTTCTCTCACCGCCGGATTGAAGATGGTCGGAGATTTAACGCTTTGTCAAAAAATTAACGACGCGGATTGGAAGCGAACGGACATGAAGTCGGCCAGTGGTGGGCTACTCGCGAGTGGTCTAGGGACGTTTTTCTCAGGTCTCTCCGGTGGGGTAGCTCAGACCACAGTCTCCAGCTGCATCGGACTTTCTCTGGCAACCGGAACGACGAGCCGCAGCCTTGCGATTCCGACAGGAATCATGATTGCCGCTCTAGCGTTTTTCCCCAAGCTCGCGGCCGTTTTGGCGGTAATGCCAGCTCCTGTCGTTGGGGCCATTCTGATTTATTCGGCATGTTTCATCGTGCTGGGAGGCATGCAACTTTTGACCTCGCGCATGTTGGACTCCCGGCGCATCTTTGCAGTGGGCATTTCCCTACTCTTTGGTTTGAGCGTGGATATCGCGCCGGAACTTTACCGACGTATACCGGAAGTGCTGCACCCCCTCTTTAGCTCATCTACCGCGCTTGCGACGGTCTTGGTGGTCTCTCTCAGCTTGCTGTTCCGTTTGGGAATAGCAAGACGAGTTAGCTTAGAGGTGGTGCCTGGCGACGACATGGAGAAAATCCGTTCCATGATGGAAGAACACGGCGCCGCTTGGGGAATGCGCCTGGAAGTCGTCATATCCGCGGTGCAGGCCGTCCATGAGACAGTAAACAGCGCGTTAGCGTTCAATCCCGGACTCGAACGAGTGCAAGTCAGCATAGAGTTCGACGAATTCAAGCTGGCTGCGGATTTAGAATATGAAGGAGTCCCAATACAGCTCGCGGAATCCCTTCCTTCATTTGAAAGCCTGGGCACCCCTGAGGGGGTCGCACTTCTATCGACCTTTATGATTCGGCGGTTTGCCGATCGTGTACGCATCAAAACTCACAAGGGAGCCTGCCGTATAGAGCTGACTTTCGACCACTAAGGTAAACTGCTTTGATTTCAGAATTTGCTCTGACCAGTCGACTTTGTCACGTCGCGTCTCCCATTGGATTGTCGTCTTGAACCGAAATCTCATGGCTACTTTTCGAAGACTTGGATGGGTCGTCGGAGATCATTCCCGACTTAAGCGTGTGACAAAGTGCGTGTCGGGCTTGGAGAGAAAAGTGTCACCAAATTGTCACTAAAGGTGGCACAAAACAGGCAAAAATGAAGCAAGTACGGAAAACAGAAAGTGGCGCTATCTTGCGGCTGGCAAAGGGATTTAGTTGAATTTTCTGCAAGATAGCGAATCGGCGATTTTATTTTTCAAGACCGCCGGTTTCAACCCCTTCGCCACAATCGAATAAATCGCGGCGAATTGAGCTTTGTACCCGCAGGAGCGAACTAGTTAGAACCATAGAACCCCGCCCGTAAACCTCTCGTCAGTAGCGAGCAATTCGGTTGTCGAGTGTTGGTAGCGCTCGTAGCGCCTGTAGCGGGCAGCCTAAGCTGCGTCCTTTGCCACCGCCGGCGCCGTCGGATACCGCGCGTTTCGTTTTTATATGGCTCTATATGCGGCACATAAGCGCTACGCCCGCTACTTCCGCTACGCGTCTTGTGTTTTGACCGCATATCGCTCGCGCAGTTTTTCGAGCTTCCGGCGGGAAATCTCGTACCCCCTCAGCACGTTTTTTCCCACCCGTATTCTTTTCGACCGGAAGCCTAGTCGCCGAAGTAAAGCCTGGGCCTGAGACGTTCTCTCTATACTAGGTATTTCCTCGGAAAAAAACTTGAGGGCTTCCTCGGTCCGCAGGCGCCAAACGTCCAAACTCTGCGGAAAGTGTTCGTGCAAGATCTCGAGTGCGAGAATGATTGCGTTCGACTCTCCTTCCTCGACATTTCGCTCGCTAGCGATGCTGTCTGTTGCTTCAATTAGGCGACGCTTTACCCACTTGGGCAACACACTTGCAATAGCAAACAACGGTTCGAGGATATCTTTGCCTCGGTCATCGATCACATCGGGTACCCCGAGCAAGTCGAGATGTTGGTACGCCCAATTATTCGCAGTCCGTCCCGATCGGTCCAGGCTTCAATTTGATTGCGTAAGTGCTCTTGGCTCTCAAACATGCCTGGCATAAATCGATCAACTTTTTCAGATTGCTTTTTTCGGTGCAGATAAATTTTAATGCAACGGTCCTGAAGAGTCGTTTGCGAATTATTTATTCCAGCAATGGCTTTGGGGCAGTACGTAGGAAACTTCGCGAGCGTATAGTCCTTTTTCTTGCCAGGAACTGACCTGTAGACTACGCCGTTGCTGTTATAGGAATTCAGAATTGCTATAACGTCAGACTTTTTCTGGGGCTCAAGATTGTCCACTTCGTCTAGCAACAGTGTTCCACCTATCGCAGAAGGAAAACGAAATAGGACTGCCGGCGTCGGTTCGAGTTGCGGTTCGGTTGATTTAATACAACAGTCCACAGGACATTCAAGAGCTTGGACTTGCCGGAATGCGTTGTCGGCGAGTTAAGCCAGATGGCCGTAACAGGGAAATCGACTATAAAGATAGGTTCCCATCGCCCACAGCCGTCACGACAACTGCTTGCCAGCTTTGGGTGAAATGGATCTGACGCTTGAAGTAGCGGTAGACCTTAACTAACACTGCTTTGGTTGGCCATTCCTCGCTGGTGGGAATGACGGGTAGCCGCGGGAACCTCCTTATCACCTTAATCTCGGGAGTGGCAGGGAACAGAATTTACCTTTACACACAAAAGACAGGAGTTCCGGTGCCATGCGTTCTTCCAAGTTTTGTTTCCGAAGCATTGAAAACTGTGCCGCGACTCAGCGAGAAATATTATTTCTGGACCGGAAACTCGACCTTGCATACAGCGATTGGTATTTGGCAACGAAGTCTAAAAAATCTCTTCAGGCTAGCGAAGGTTTCAAACGGTTATGCCCACCGTTTTAGAGATACATTCTCCGTGGAGCTGCTGTTGGCGGGGGTCCCAATGGAGGAAGTTTCGATCCTCCTTGGGCACAGCAGCGTCAAGATAACGCAGAAACATTACAGTCCGTGGGTTCGCGACCGGCAACTTCAATTAGAGGCGGATCTCGAACGGGCGTGGGCTCGAGACCGGCAATGTTCGGTGGTGTCAAGCGAACGCATAATGGTCTAGTTAACTAAACATCCGCTAAAAACATTAAAAGCTCCAGATGTGGTTACGCCGTGGCGGTTAAGGAGCAGGCAGAATCTTAGCTAAGTACCTTTTGTTTGAATGGTGCCGGCGGGGGGAATCGAACCAAGGGCGGGTATTGTAAGCACGTAAGTTACTCATTTTAGGTAACGCCACAAACGCTAAAAACGCTCAAATTGCGGAATTGGGGTACACAGCGGGTACACGGGAGTCTTAACAAGGCGACTTTGGTGGCACTCCAGCGCCAGACATTGAATTAATGTAACTGTCGACAATGTGATTTCCCACATCATGACTGGGCAGTATTCAAGCAAACCAGTGGCAGGCAGTATCGAGGAGTTCGCGATTGAACTCCAGCGAAATCCTTCATAGCACGGAATCCAGGTGCATCATATTATCGTTGTTCGATATGGGGGAGGGGTGATGAACACCTGGTTGCAAGATCTGCTCTACGCCTGGCGCATGGTTCGCAAGAACGTGTTGTCGACGCTAGTGATTGTGGCGTCGCTAGCCATTGGAATCGGTGCTAACTCGGCGATCTTCAGCGTGGTGGACGCGCTCTTGCTGCGTCCCTTGCCCTATTCACAGCCGGACCGGCTGGCGGCCTTGTGGCTGCATTCGCCGGCAATCGGCATTTTCCGTGACTGGCCGTCGCCCGGCCAATACGTTGACGTCCAGAATGAGAACCATTCCTTCGAACAGATGGCGCTCGCGCAAAGCCGCCCGTACACGCTGACTGGCCGCGAGCAAGCGGAACTGGTCGACGGAATGCGAATGCAATCCAGCTTGTTAAAAATGTTCGGCGCAAAAGTTTTGCTGGGGCGGTTGCTGTTACCGGACGAAGACAAACCCGGCAAACCACCGGTGGTTCTTCTGAGCGACAGGTTGTGGAAACGCCAGTTCAACTCCGATCCCGAAATCGTTGGCAAGAGCATCACGCTCAATGGCAACCCCTACGCGGTCGCCGGCGTACTGCAGCGCGGGTTCCTGATGAACGCCGAAGTGATGCCATCGGAGGGACCGATGGACAAGGTAGACGTGTTTCTGCCGCTGCCATTGGGAGCTGACGCCGCGCAAAACAGGCGCGACGAAAACTACAACATCATTGTGAAGCTGAAGCCGGGCGTTTCCGTCCAACAAGCCCAGGCCGATATTGACGTGATTGCCAGCCGCATCCGCGAGAAAGACAAACGCGATGCCACCTTCGGCATGCAGGTAGTGGGATTGCAAGCGCAGGTTGTGGGAGACGTTCGCCGGGCGCTCCTCGTGCTGTTGGGATCGGTAGCACTGGTTTTGCTGATCGCCTGCGCCAACGTTGCGAATCTTTTGCTGACGCGTTCGGCGGCGCGAGAGAAGGAAGTGGCCATTCGAACGGCAATGGGCGCGAGTTGGCAGCGGTTGGCGCGGCAATTGCTTACGGAAAGCATTTTCCTGGCGGTGCTTGGCGGAGCCGCAGGGCTATTGGTCGCGCGCGTGAGCTTGTCGGTGGTGCGCACGATGAATCCAGGAAACATTCCGCGCCTGGAGGACGTCGGCATCAGCGGAGCCGTTCTATCATTCACGTTCGGCGTTTCGCTCCTCACCGGCATCCTGTTCGGCTTAGCGCCGGTTTGGCGCGCGATCAAGTTGGATCCGAATTCCTCGCTGAAGGCCGGCGGGCGCAGTGGGCAGAGCGAAGGCGGTCTATATCTGCGGCGCCATCGTTTGCGCAGCTTGCTGGTGGTTTCGGAATTGGCGTTTTCTCTCATGCTGTTGATCGGAGCGGGACTGCTGATTCGCAGCTTTGTCCGGCTGCAGAGCGTCAGCCCTGGCTTCACGACAGACCGCGTGCTGACCATGCAGGTTGCCGCCGCCGGCCCGAAGTACCACGACGACAAACCGGTCGCTGCCTTCTATCGCGAAATTGAAGACCGGATTAAACATTTGCCAGGGGTCACGGCCGAAGGCGTGGTTTCGGTGCTGCCGCTAACCGGATCGGTGGGTTGGGGAGGCATCAATGTGGAAGGTTTCACACCGTCCCCAGGGCAGGAGTTGCAAGTAGACCTGCGCAACGCGAGCACGGACTATTTTCGGGCTATGGAAATCCCCCTGATCAAAGGCCGATTTTTCTCGGAGCATGACACCGCCGACATGCCCAGAGTGGTCATCATCGACGACAGATTCGCGCAGCGCTTTTGGCCCAATGGCGATGCCGTCGGCAAGCACCTGTGGTTCAATCCTCAAAGACCGATCGCGATTGTCGGCGTTGTGGGAACGGTGAAACAATATGGGCTTGAGACGGACGGCAAGATCGCGACGTATTTTCCGCAGGAGCAGGATGCCTCAAATGGCATGTTCCTGGTGGCGCGCACATCCACCGATGCGGCTGGACTGACCTCCGCAATTGTCGGAGAAATTCATGCGGTTGATCCGTCCGTAGCGGTTTACGGAATCCGCACCATGCAGGAGCGGCTCTACGATTCGCTGGCGCGCCAACGCTTTTCGAGCACGATGCTGGGCGCATTCGCGGCATTCGCGATGTTACTCGCGGCCATGGGCCTCTACGGTGTGATGTCCTACCTTGTGACGCAGAGCACGCACGATATTGGCGTATTGATGGCATTGGGCGCGCTTCCTGCCGACATCATCAAGTTGGTGGTGCGACAAGGAATGGAAATGGCGGTCATCGGAATTGTGGCAGGCATCGCCGGCGCGGCGTTATTAAGCCAAGTAATGTCCAGCATGTTGTTCGAGGTAAGTACGAGAGATGCAAGTACGTTCGTCGCAGTGCCTACCCTGTTGGCGGTTGTAGCGTTCGTCGCGACGGTGGTTCCGGCATGGCGGACCACTCGGGTCGATCCAATGGCAGCGTTGCGGGAAGAATAGCGGTGGTCCTGGCGGCTTCGTCCAGTTCGTGTGATTGGATCGTCGACAACTCGTGTGTTAGCCACAAACGGGGTTCGAGTTGATCAGAAGAGGAGCGACCTCGAGTGGAACTGTCCGAGATCCGGCCCTTCGACACTGTTCGAGCAATATCTGCTTTCACTGGCGGATCACGCGTCGTGGCAATGCGCACCAGCCGGGCAATACTGAATCCTCGGATTGAGAAAAATTCCGGATTTGCAGGTACCAACTAAGCGAAAAGGTGGAGGCCTCATTTCTGATCGAAAAACGGCTGACCGCAATGCTCTTCCCGCAAAGAACAAACTTCATCACCAATCGCTATGTAGCAGTCCTATTCGTTTCAACATCAGTAGCTTCGGTTTCACGAAACCGAGCGAGTCGAAAGATCCCTCTCGCTGGCTTGTATACTTCGTGCGGTCGCCAGGCGGACAATTTTTCAGTATAAATCCTGATGGTGTTTTCTGACTCGTTTGGCAGCAACCCATGAAGTCTCTCGACAAGCGATGCGAATCCGAGGCCGGCAGGATGAGTGGCCAATATCTCAAGTGCCGTTTGTACGATGCGGTCTTGTGTTGGCCTCTCATTGGACCGACTGGGCTGCGCTCTAGTATGCCCGCGGTTTCTTAGAAAGGCATCGATATCCTTTTCCCTAGAAAGAAAGAACTCCAACACGTCAAGATCTTTATATCTGCACGTTTCAGAAACACTCAGAAGAACGAGATACTCTTCAATCCCGGAGGCCGTTGTTGTCCCTTCAATTACGTCCCGAAGCGCGGCAAATGCCTTCATTGCATGTTCCGCATTGTTGTTGTTCCACGGCACGCCATCATAGCCAAGGAAAGTGAAGAGCTTCTTCCGATTCTTCTCAAAGCGCTGCTTGCACTTCGCGGCCACTTCGCTTTGCCACTGCCCGCTGAAAAGCCACTTGTAAAACCGCTCCACGTCACAAAGATGCTTATTGAGGAAGTATTTCTTCAGCCCATGGCGATCAATGGTATCCACAATCTGCTTGAGCAAGTCGCCGAACTGCCGCAGTTCATCGTCGTACGGACTCTTCAACATGTCATCGTTCAGATCGCGCATGAGATGAATTAAGCACTTTTGCTGCGGGCAGTCCATCGAGTCGTATGCTGGATAGAAGTCAGAGACCAGGACTCCTTTGAACCCCTTCAGGAGCGTCTGCATTGTCTCAGCCTCGCGGTTCTCGCTGTAAAAGTAGACGACATCGCCAAAATTGCAGAACACCCAGACGTAACCTCGTTTGCTCTGCGTTACTATCGGAGTTTCGTCAGCGTGAACTAGTGTGCCGTCCCGGAAATACGTTCACATAGTCGCTGGACTTTAGCAAAGATCGAATCCGCTGTGGCGGTCCACACGAAAGGCTGCGCGTGAGTGTTGGAAGCTCGCACATATTGATCGATTTTCTCGACCAGTTCCTTGACGCTGCGAAACGTGCCGCGACGAATGGCCTGCTGCGTAATGCGGTTGAACCAAATCTCCACTTGATTCAACCAGGAGGCATAGGTCGGCGTGAAGTGCACGTGAAATCGTGGCCGTGCGGCGAACCAGCGTTTTACGCGCGGATGTTTATGCGTGGCATAGTTGTCCACGATGATGTGCACCTCCAAGCATTCCGGCACGTTTTTCTCGATCTCTCTGAGGAAGTCCAGATATTCCTGATGTCGGTGACGCTGTCGGCATTGCGTCAGCACTTTGCCCTTGGCCGTGTCCAGCGCGGCAAACAGGGTGGTGGTGCCATGCCGTCGGTAGTCGTGGGTCACACCCTCGACATAGCCAAGTCCCATCGGCAAGAGCGGCTGGGTGCGTTCGAGCGCTTGAATCTGACTCTTTTCATCCACACACAAAACTACTGCATTTTCCGGAGGATTCAAGTACAGCCCTACAATATCCCGTACTTTTTCTACAAAAAATGGATCCGTCGAGAGCTTGAAATGTTTCTGACGGTGGGGCTGCAATCCAAAAGCTTGCCAGATACGGTGTACCGTCGATTTCGACAGCCGCGTCTCCGCGGCGATTTGTCGGATGCTCCAGTGCGTACCGCCTTTTGGTTTTGTTTCCAGGGTCTTGCGCACCAGGTGCGCCACGCGCTCGTCGTTAATCGGGCGTGGGCGCCCCGGGCGCAACTCATCATGTAAACCGGCCACATCGTGCTTCAGGAATCGCCGCCGCCATTTGCCGACGGTGGCGTTGGTCAGTCTGAACTGGCGCGCAATGTGCAGGTTCGTCTTGCCGGAAGCACTCAACAAGATAATCTTGGCCCGGGTCACTAATCCCGCCGGAAGGGATCGTGAACTCGCCAAGCTTTCCAGCTGTTCGCGCTGTTCCGGAGTTAAAACCAAGGCCGCTTTCGGTCGTCCCATTGCCATAGACACCCCCCATTCTGCACTGGAGATGCCTAAATTCCCAGCAATACTATTGCCACTTATTTATGGGACAGTACACTAGCGTTCCCTCTACGATCCTCCGGACCAGCGTGTGCCGCGTCTCCTCGTACAGTCTTGCCGCCGCGCTCTTCTGATGACCCACCGAACTGCGGGGCAAAGTGGAGCAGGCCTTCGGAAAATATTTGGTCGTCGATGGCGAGTACATCTGGAAGTATACGCATAAAGCGTTCGACTTCAGCGTGCTCGGCAACACTCCAATTACCTATCCGATCGAATGGGCCAGTTCGAAAATTCCCGGTTACGCCATTCGCGCCACAGTTCCGAATTACCACGGCTTTACGGCGTATGTGGTTATGTCTAGCGTGGCCGCGCGATTCTTCACTCCACAGGTCAGCGGCATAGGAGCAACGCCACCCACACCCGGAGGACCGTCTGTATTTCGCATCGACCATGACGAGCACTTCAACCAGACCACCCATTTGCAATATTAGCCGTGGAAGCGCGGACCCTGGCTCGGATTCAACTGGCGCTACGACAGCGGCCTTGTTGCGGGTCCGGGACCGTGTTTCGGAGGGGAAGCCTGCCCGAACGGGCCAGCTGGCGGCGGCCCAAATAATCTCGTCGATGTTTCGGGATTAGCACCAGACCAACAGTTCCAGGCGGGGCTATTTTGCGGAAGCTTGTACGCGACCCCCACGACACCGATCAGTTCACCGAACCGCTCGGCTTCTCCATCGCTGTGATTCAATCGCCGATCTCCGCACTCACCAGTTTCCTGATCCATAAAAGCGATTTGCTGAAAGCTCGGGTGAAAATCTACTCCTATAACGATCATGTTGGCTCCTTTCTCCCGAGCCTTGGTCGTCATGCAACCAAAGTCTACTCGGGTCGAGGAGTCAACATTGTTATGAAATCAAGTGGATTTTCTCATCGGTTTTAGTCGGCACCGTTCGTCATGTGTCAGAACTATTTAGGCATCGGGATAGACACAGCCTTACCCGCGCCACGCTCCGCAATCCAGATTGTATCGCCTGCAGGTTCGACTCCGGTTGGTGTGTCGAGTCCATCCTTGAGTACGGTAACACTTGCCTTGTCGCCATGTACGGTGAGAACAGAGATTTTGCCGCTGGCATTCTCTGCGAGGATGAGCTTACCGCTCGCTGCGCGCATGCCGTCCGGCCCTTTTATCGGCTGGTCGATCCAGATATCGACCGGTATTCCCGGTTTACCTGTGGCATCGACTGGAATGCGATAAAGCTTGTTGAAGATCACGTTGTTCACATAGAGCACGCCATCGAGGAAGGTAATGCCATCGACGCCCCTGAGCGTCGGATGTTCTAGATAAAGCTCCGCTGTCGAGGCGCCAGCCGGGAGCCTAAAGATTCTGCCAGGGATGGTGTCCGTAATATAGAGCGCCTTATCCGGACCAATCGTGAAATCGTTGCAGACATTGCTGTCTCCTGGCAGGTTCCAGCGGATCTTCGGCGCGCCAGTCGTGAGATCGAAGCTTCGCAGCGCGGTATGCCGTTGGGGGGGAGCGGTGTTTGGCACTGGCGTCAGTTGGCATGTCCACAATGTATTGGTGGAGGAGTCCCCCAACATGCCGAGGAAAAACGTGCCCGGACCTTCTGTGCTGACATCTATAAACTTCTCCGCCGTGGTTGAACCCGAACGCACCTTATAAACGAACGGCGAACTCGCGCTTCCGACAATCAGCACTCCGCCTGGTGCTACGGTCAAACTTTCCGGTTGTGATTTTGCATCCCCGATAAGAATGTCAGCGACGGAGGCGGCTTGGATAAAACTCATGACCAGGGCAACGGAGACAGCGAGGTTTCGAACATTCAATATGGACATTGCCAAATCTCCCCAGATTTGCTCTATGACCTTGGGAGGCAAGATTAGACCACAGTTCTGAAGATCCCCCCCACATTCCTCGGCAACGCCAATTCAAGCAAGCCGTAGCGTGAAATAAGGGGCGCAGCAGTTAGGAAGATTACCAACTCCTGGAGAGTCGCGAAACCGGTAACTTGTCATTTAGGGCCTGCGGCCCGCGAAAGCTCATGAAAATCACTTTAGAGTCTTGCCGATAAAGGCGAGCATTACGGCGTTGAATTGCGCGGGCCTCTGTAGTGGAGCGAAATGGCTAACGCCGTTTAAAATAACCAACTCCGCGTTAGGAATGCTTCGAGCGAGATATTCGGCATGTTCGCGTTTAATGAACTCATCCCGCTCACTTTGTACGATCACGACCGGGACGTTGATTTTCGCGAGATCGTGCGCGGAGTAGTTAGGTTGCGTCTGTTGCATCAGCGTGACGGCTTCGACAAAGTTTTTGAAGTGCTCCGGTGTGGCCGATAGCTGGGCATAGTCCTTCGCATGTCGACCGAAGCATCGGTCAAGTGTTGGAGTGGCTTCAAATGGCTTTGCGCCGCTTGGGTCCATGTTGCAACCGAAAAAGAACACGCCGGCAGTGCGGGAGGGAGCTCTTGCCGCAAGGATCAGAGCGGTGCACGCGCCGTCGCTCCATCCCACTACACATGCCTTTTCCAGATGCAATGTTTCCATGACGGCCAAAACGTCGGATGCCATCAACTCATACGTATACGCTCGACAGTCGCGCGTACGGCGACCGTGGCCGCGGCTATCGATCAGGACAGCAAGATAACCTGCTTCTACGACTCCTGGAACTTGGTAACCCCAGTTGCCACTATGCCCGAGCCATGCAATAGGATCACTGGCAGACCCGATCCGTAGGTGGAATATCGGATCCGAGCCCCTTCGTTTTCGACATACCCTTCGTCACGCGGCTCCGGCAACGATCGGCCGCCGTTGGACTCAAACTCCTTCAGGTCGTCATCATAAACTTCCACGTGATGCTCCAATTGTTACCTGTCGCCCGTGAGTACGTCGGGGAATTCTTCGCTACTTCGAGACATTTTAGCTCCGGACGGATTGTCGCCTGACCGGAAAAAGTGGCCACTAGTACTCCGGACATCCCTAACTTAATCATGAGAAGGTGTCGCCAGTGCCCGATCCATCGGTACCGGAAAATATTGGATATGCACGGGCGTCCCAAGTTTGGGCTTTACGGGGTTTAAACCCCGTTTAAAACACCTGCCAGGGGCCTTACGGGGCGCGAGGCGGGGCGATCGGTTGCGCGTAGCCATTACCCGGTGCACTGCCTATTGACTATTATACCTAGACTAGTCTATATGTAAATTATGGTATGTATAAATAGAAGTCTTTACCAAGTGCCGAGTTTAGTCTAGGGTGCAACCATGATCGTCTGCAGGCTAAAGGAAGTTCTCAAACGTAAGGGTTGGACGCGATACAAGCTTCAGCAGAAGACCGGCATTACCTATCCAACTCTTCATGCGCTCTTTCACGGGCGAAGCAAGGGCTACAGCGCCGAGGTTCTAAATAAGCTTTGCTATGCGCTGAAATGTGCGGCGGGAGATTTGCTGGATTGATCGGTTTCCAAGGACCAAACAAAAGAGATGAACGCTTCACAGTCCAGCCATCGACGTGAAGTTGGCGAGCCTTGCGGACCACTACCCACTTTTCCGTTTAGCGCGTTATTCCTGGTGGCGGTGGTATGGGCGTGGTCTATAAAGCGGAGGAGTGCGTCTGCATCCCTTTTCTCAACTGAGGTGGCCTCCGCTTCGCTGGGTCGCACAGTCCATGATTCGAGCGTCGGAATTTCGAACCCAAATTCGCGGACGGATTGGCCACCGACGTTGAAAACGCCGTAGCGCGCTCTTTAAACTCAAATAGACCAAAGCGTGAGTCGACAGCAATTTAGTTCGTAGTCGTCAATCGCGACAGCAGCAGCTTGAAGAATTTCTCCGAATCGACATCGACCGCGACCTGTGTATTGGCCTTGAAGTCGATTCGGGGCGGATCCGTCGCCAGGCCCGTATCCATCGGAGGAGAGAGCCGTACGGGCGCGGCTTCGTACCCGACGGATTCGCCCGCACTAAACTCGCCCGTAGTCTCGATCTGCACGTAGTACTCCTTCAACGTCAGAATCGAAGGATCGAGCAGATGCGCAACCGTGAGCGGATCGTGCATCGCCATTTTTCCTTGCACAATGCCTCGACCGTGCCCGATGTGTTCAATCGTGGAGCGAAGAATTTTCGCCGCGGCCTGGCTTACCGAATTCTGTGCGGCCTCCAATACCGCAATCTGCTCCTTACCAATGCGTACTCGTTCGGTAACGTCCAGTCCCACCATTGTCAGCGGCACTCCGGAATCGAACACGACACGCGCTGCCTCCGGATCGACATAAAAATTAAATTCCGCGGAGGGTGTTACGTTCCCATGACTCAGCGAGCCACCCATCATCAGAATCTCTTTTATCTTTTTGCCGACAGTTGCGTCCGATTTGAGAGCCAGTGCAACGTTCGTTAGCGGGCCGATAGCCACAATCGTGATCTCCTCTGGATTGTCGTGAACCAAGCGTCGAATCACTTCGGAAGCAGGTTCCGCCACGGGCTTCAGCTTCGGTTCAGGAAAATCGGCCCCACCCAATCCATTGTTGCCGTGAACGTAGCTCGCCGTTATAAGGCTGCGAACAAGGGGCGTTGCCGCGCCTGCCGCCACGGGAATGTCCGTACGACCCGCGACCTCCACCATTCGAAGTGTGTTGGGCAGCGTTAGCGCCAGCGGCACGTTGCCCGAAACCGCCGTAAAAGCCTCCACTTTTAGTTCCGGCGACCGCAATGCCAGAAGAATGGCGATTGCATCGTCAACGCCCGTGTCGGCGTCGATGATGATGCGGCGCGGTCGAGCAGCGGCAACGCTTACAAACGGAAATGTCGGCATCGCGGCTGCAGCAGTCGCTGCTATCGAAGTCCCAAGAAAGGTCCTTCGCGAAACACGGGAAACGAAGGAAAACACAAAGAGCTCCTCGAACTTGTCATAAAATCGTCGGCACACTTCGAACGCTGAAAGCGGTCAGCGATATGTTACAGCAAATCGCGGCAAGCGGAATAAATCCTGACCTGGCATTGCGTGTGTTTGTGCAGAACTGTGCAATGGGTTGGCGTATTACGGCGAGAGAGGGGAATTCGGGAAGATTTGCTTCTTAATAAAAAGAAGAACGCTTAGAGGTTCTTTCTCCTAATCGCCCATGGTTGCGGGGGCCCGCAACGTTCTCAAAATTCATCCGGGACTGTCTCCGCGTAGTTTCAGCGTAACGATAAGGCAACGAATTAATCGAGCACAGCTTCTTACTGACCATTCCACGCATCCGGGCTTGAAACAAGCCAGCGTTCGTCGATTTTTTAACGCCAATGAGGCGCGTTGAAATGAGGAACTTTCTCGCGGTTGTGTTGTTGTTTGCGGCCGTTAGTGCTGGACCACTTTGGGCGCAGGAGGAACTCCCGAAGCTTGAGGCATATGGGGGGTACTACTACACGCGCTTTAATGTAAATGCCAATGCCCCGGGCATCGCATCCTCGGCAAACTACAACGGTAACGGTGGGGGTGGCCAGCTCGAGTACAACGTCAACCGCTGGCTCGGTGCGGTAGGAGACCTGGGCGGCTTTTTGGCGACCAGCAGCGGGAACGGAGCATTCGCCGGAGCAGGGTTCACCTATCTCTTTGGGCCTAGAGTGAATTTCCGGCGCGGCAAAGTTACGCTGTTCACGCAGATTCTCTTCGGAGGCGTCCGCACAACCGACGGCATCGCCTCGAGATTGGCCTCGCAGGCACGCTCTCATTTGGAACGAACTGGAAGATTGGAGATTCTCAATCGCAATTCAGGCCAGTCGTTCCTATCAAAGTAGAACATCCACTTCACGGACCTATATGGGATTATTTCCTTGAAGTTCCAGCGAAAGACATTCCGTTGGCGACTGAATTGTCCATCGAGGTGACAGCACGCGATCAGATGAACATTGCAACTTTTTCTGCACATCTATGAACCAGAATCAAGCGTCGGATTTATTCTCGGGACCGGCCTTGTCTTGCCGGAGTTGGCGCAGCGATGCGAGCCAAGAGGCTGGACTGCATATCCAGCAGCAGGCGGCCAACAAGTACCCATGAATTTGACTCGGGGTTAACTGTTCTCGGTGGACATTAGTCGAGCACTACAGCGACCACGAAAAGCCAGAAAGCTGCGCCTTGCAATAAATTCAGTTGGTGTTCATCTTGCTCAGACCATGATTATTTGACGGAATTTGACGGATAGACCTTGATGATTTCTCATTGGGCAGTGGGACAATGGGACGAACTGCGTCATAGTGACATAACAACCCGATGAATCCGAACCAACTCGCTAGAGCCGAAAACGCCAAGAACCTAGACAAAACCTTTGCGAGTCGGACGAACCACGAGGCCGAGACCATTTATTTTGTAATGAGGTCGTTCGAGTTTATTCGATAACTGTACAGCGACGCTTGACTGTCCTTGATGTGCCAAACAAACTGTTCCATATCTCTCTTTGCGTGAAGTAGTCGCCGACCCGAGGAACGATGCAGTGGGCTTGCAGCTGGAAAGAAGAGCATCTGCCGCATCGGATTTCCCGGCCGCGGAAACAGCAATAAACAGAGGCAACGAGATCAAGACCTAACGAACGTTACCAAGCACCTTGCGGGTGCTAGATCCATCGGTACCGGAGAATTTTGGATATGCACGGGCCTACCAAGTTTGGGCTTTACGGGGTTTAAACCCCTGCTTAAAACGACCGCCAAGGGCCCTACGGGGCACGAGGCAGGGCGATCGGCTGCGCATAGCCCTTTACCCCTTAAGGGGGCAACGTGCACTGCCTATTGACTATTATACCTAGACTAGTATATATGTAAACGACAGTATATATAATAGAGGCCTTGACCGAGTGCGGAGTTTAGTCTAGGGTGCAAACCATGATCGTCTGCAGGCTAAAGGAAGTTCTCAAACGTAAGGGCTGGACGCGCTACAAACTACAGCAGAAGACCGGCATTACTTATCCAACTCTTCATGCGCTTTTCCACGGCCGAAGCAAGGGCTACAGCGCTGATGTTTTAAATAAGCTTTGTTACGCACTGAAATGCACGCCGGGAGATTTGCTCGAATGGCGGCCGGACAGGTTTCCAAGGAACAAGCAAAAGAGATAGACCCCTCTCGGAAGTGCTCAACCATCGATTTGGGCTTGGAATTTTTTGTTTGATACTTCTCCGGTAAGCGCTCACGTTTATCGGGACCTAGCCACCCGAAACTCATTATTCCTGCTCACGCCCTGCTGGATGGCAACTTATTGTGTCGAGGGCAGACGAAGAGTATGATCCGGGATCATCTTGCGAAACATACGATCCGTCGATGTACGTGTCGGGAGGAGTGAGAACGCGCAATCCGAGAGGATTTGGCGTATTCGTATGACAGGAATTGATCCATCGCGAAGAGCATGAGAGCGGAACGAAGAAGACCCAACAATCACACGTCAATCGTTCGCGACAATTAGCTAGGAGGTTCGCTCCTTTGGTCGAGGATCCGAGCGACAAGAATCGTCCGCAAAACTCCATTGATCCGCTAAACACGGTCACTTCGGGCAAGTACGTTCCCGAAGATGCGCAGCCGCCGGGAGTACCTCAAAAGATCGGGCGCTACCGCATCCTGCGCGTGCTGGGCGAAGGCGGCATGGGCACGGTCTACGAAGCGGAGCAGGACCAGCCGCGGCGCAGCGTGGCTCTGAAGGTGATCAAGGCGGCCTGGGCCAGCCCGCAACTCCTGCAACGCTTCGAGCGGGAATCGCAAGCGCTGGGGCGACTGCACCATCCGGGCATCGCGCAGATTTACGAAGCTGGCAGCGCGGAGACTCCTATGGGTCTGCTGCCCTTTTTCGCCATGGAGCTGATCCGCGGCGAGCCGCTGACGATTTACGCCGCGAAGCACAAACTGCCGATGCGCGAGCGGCTGGCTTTGATGATCCAGATCTGCGAAGCGGTGCAGCACGCGCACCAGCGCGGCATCATCCACAGGGACCTAAAGCCCGGCAACATCCTGGTGGACGAGACGGGGCAGCCGAAGATTCTGGATTTCGGGCTGGCACGCGCCACCGATTCCGATACGGAAGTCACCCGCCAGACCGACGTCGGGCAATTGTTGGGGACACTGCAATACATGAGCCCGGAGCAAGTCTTAGCCGACCCACTGGCCTTGGACACGCGCAGCGACGTCTACGCGCTGGGCGTGATCCTTTACGAACTTCTTTCCGGAAAGCTGCCCTACGATCTGCCGCGGCAACTCCACGAAGCGACGCGCACGATCCAGGAAGTGGACCCGAACCCGCTAAGCAGCGTGAATCGCGTCTATCGTGGGGACGTGGAAACAATTGCCGCAAAAGCGCTGGAGAAGGACAAGACGCGGCGCTACGCCTCGGCGGCGGACTTGGCAGCGGATATCCGGCGGTATCTGGACGACCAGCCCATCCAGGCCAAACCCGCGAGCGCGAGTTACCAGCTGCAGAAATTCGCGCGGCGGCACAAGACGCTGGTGACCGGCGTGGCCGCCGTGTTCGTGGTGCTGGTGGGAGGCGTGGTGGTGAGTACGCGCGAAGCGATCCGGGCGCGCCGCGCGGAACACAACGCGCAACAGCAGACGGAAATTGCCCGAGCGGTAAACGACTTTCTCCAAAACGACCTGCTCGCGCAAGCGAGCGCCTACAGCCAGGCAAAGCCCGATCCGGACATGAAAGTGCGCACAGCGCTGGACCGCGCGGCGCAGAACATCGGCGGGAAGTTCGACAAGCAGCCGGAAGTGGAAGCGGCGATCCGCAAGACGATCGGTTCCACGTACACAGACCTCGGGCTGTATACGGAGGGACGCAAGCAACTGGAGCGGGCGCTGGAGCTGGACAAGAAAGTGTTCGGCGCCGAAAACCAGAAGACCATCGAGACCATGCTACTCCTGGCGGATGCGGAAGAGGCTGAGGGAAAGTACCCGGAAGCGGAAGCACTGGCGAAGCTGGCGCTGGAGCTGAGCCGGCGGGCACTGGGCCCAGAACATCCCCTGACGATCGACACCATGAACCGGCTGGTTTCAATCGACGACGAAGTAGCGAAGTACGCGGACGGAGAGGCGCTGGGAAAACAGGCGATGGAGATCAGCGAGCGCGTGAATGGCACGGAATCGAAACAGACCGCCGACGCACTGTATTTTCTGGCCATCATGGAGTACGAGCTGACGAAGTTTGCAGAGTCTGAGAAGCTGAACAAACAGGCGATGGAGGTCCGACAGCGGCTCTATGGGCCGGACCATCCGGCCACGCTGAACGCGATGAACAATCTGGCGGCGACCTACGCAGAAGAAGGAAAATACACGGAAGCGATATCACTGAACAAACAACTGGTCGAGAGCCGCAGCCGCGTGCTGGGCCCAGAGCATCCGGACACGCTGGATGCAATGGTCAATCTCGGATGGGACTATCGGGCGCAGAAGAAATTCGCGGAGGCGGAAGCCAGCGACCGGCAGGTGCTGGAGATTCAGAAGCGTGTGCTCGGACCGGAGCATCCGAACACGCTGCGCTCGATGCACAATCTGGCGGACGATCTTCGCGCGCAGGGTCACACGGCGGAAGCGCAATCACTGGACTTGCAGACGCTGGAGCTGCAGAAGAAAGTGCTGGGCCTGGAAAATCCGGATACGCTGTGGACCATGAGCAGTTTGGCGATGGATTACCGCCAGGACCACAAGTACGAACAGGCGGCGGCGCTGGATGAAAAGACGGCGGAAGGCCGCGCGAAGGTGTTGGGGCCAAAGCATCCACTCACAGCACACTCGATGAACGCGCTGGCGAAGGATTACACGGCGATGGGGGACTACGCGAAGGCCGAGGGCGTGTATAGCAAAGCGTGCGAAATGCGCCCAGAGAGCGCGACGGCATTCAACAGGCTCGCGTGGTTTTTGCTTACGGCGCCGGATGCGGGATTGCGGCGTCCGCGGGAGGCGCTGGACCTTTCGCGGAAATCTTTGAAGCTGGCGGGAGACAACGCGGGGCCGGAATACAACACGCTGGGACTTGCGCTGATACGCAACAAGCTCTGGGAGGAAGCGGTCGAGACGCTGAACAAGTCGGCTAAATTTAACAAACAAGCGGACCCCGGCGATTTCTTCCTCCTCGCTTTGGCCGAGCACGGACGAGGCAACAAAGCGGACGCGGAACTCCATTTCAATCGAGCCGTGGAGTTGGCGCGCAAGACCCCGAACCTTGATCCGGACACGCGCGAGTTCTGGAGCGAGGCGGCGAAGGATCTGGGGAAAGCGGCCACCCATTTCTAGAATCTCCCGGCGATGGAAAAGCCCGACGGTGAACTGGTCACCCGCGAGGGACTGAAGAAGCACCTTTCTCCGAAAATGACCAATATCTTACTGTTGGGACGGTAAGGGCAGAGTACTCCGCACATCCATAACTTGCTGATGAGCAGACATCGCCGGTGCCATTCGATATCCATCGGTACCGGAGAATTTTGGATAATGCACGGGCGTCCCAAGTTTGGGTCGTGGAGCCCTCATTTATCGACAGAAGACGGCTAACTGTTGCAGAGCCGGGAACTCCGCAAATTGCGAATTCTCGGCGAAATTTGGTCACAAAAATGACTGCAGACCTGCTGCAGATGGTGACGCCGTTTTTGTTAGTTCTGCTTCTTTGGTCTACTCCGTCCCGCTGACCGTTGGTGTGTAGCAACGATCAGTGCAAAAGCCCACAATAGCGCCCCTTTGGCTATGTTTTGCTCGCTATGTCATCTCCCTTTCCATGCGGCCGCACGCTTCCTCCCGTCATTGAGGAGGCCGTCCAACTTATTGGCCTCTGCCCGGGATCGATCAATTGCTTGTTCAAGTCTTTTCCGGGCCTGTTCATATTTGTCTTCCTCTCCCTTCGTTAGTTCCTTGACTTGCATCATGGTGTCACGCGTTTCTTGATATTCCTGGAAAGCTCGCTCAGCATCTTGCACTAGATTCAAGATCATTTTCTTTTGCTCGAAGAGCTGATCTTCCCATTCTTTTCGTCCCGGGAAATCCACATTCAGATTTTCGAGGGCCAGCCGAGCCAGCTCTGCTGAGTCCATGTTCTCGAACGGCGCCATCTTCTTGCATACACTATCCAGTCGCTGTCGCCAAGCCATCCTGATTTGTAAAGTCTTCCAGAAGGAGAAACGCCACACGAGAGGGGGTTAGTACCAACCCAAGCGGACTAATGCCATTTATTGAGTGCAGCTAGTGGAAAGTCAAGAAGTCGATTTCCTTAGCTAATGTGCGCGATTCCACTGATCAATCGCGGGTTAGACTCGGCATCGTTCAAATCACAACACACCAAAGCACCTACAATACGTTTGCGTCAGAGTCGAGGGAGGCTGAGTCCAGGAATGTTATCCCTGTGCCTTCATCCGCCCAGAGATTAATGAGAGCTCTCCGGCTAGGAGGGAATGTCTCCTTCTCTGGCTTGGTACCAAGTCCCACTGTCCCATCCCCAATATATCTCTCAAACTTCTCCTAACACGACAATGTTGATTTTCCTCGGAACTATCGTCGTGAAGGAGACTTATGCCGGCCGACAAACTGATTTTGCTCTCGCAGAATGTGACATCGACGTTCGAATGTGCTGCCAAAACAAAGGGCCATCCGAAAGGCAAGTATTCACACTACATAAATTTAATAAAGGCAAAACACGCGCTGCCAGTCCGGCTTTACTGGGGCGGATCATTTAACGGCACAAATAAACTTGAGTTCGTTCGGGTGGCCACTCTGGGGCTCAGTCGCGTAGAGCAGATTGTCAAAGACATCTGTGGCGACATACTGGGCCCAACAATCTGTCGACTGGACTGGGCCGTGGACCTGTTGGACGTGAGTCCCCGGGATCTTGCTGCCTGTTGCCGCGTATCGGGCGTTCAAAGTTCCAGATTCTGCCGTTCGCGCGGAGGTGTCTCGTTTTATCCTCACTTCACTCGAGACCGCGCCATTTTGATTTACGACAAATTAAAGCGCCTCCGATTGGATGGCGATCCTGTAGCTGAGATTTTTAGAGGAGACGATCAACTCACTCGGCTTGAGGTTCAGTTTCGCGGGAAGGGCGTGCCGATCAGAGAATTTGCCGATATCCGTCGCTATGGCGATATTGATCTCCTTAAAAATGTTACCTTCTTGAATCTTCTTCCGTTGCGAAGCCATCTTAAGCTTAAGCAGCGTCTGGCAGCGGAGCGACTCCGATCCCTAGTCCAAGAAGTAGGACTGCAGAACGCCTCAAAGGAATTCTCGCCTTCAGAGTGGTCATATCTGCGCAAAACATATTTTGAACCTGCATCAAAAGCAACGATTCCTGATATTCGAGTGCTCATGCAGAAAAGTACTCGCGCTTGGCTCGAAAATCGAATCCGATTTCCCCGTTAGCCCTGAGACTGGGTTAGCGCAAGCCATGAAATCTACGAGCCATTTAGGTGAGATAAGAGAGGGCATCCTCATTGCCGAAGCCTTTTCAGCAACCTTCGAGCGTCATTTTACAGTCGCGGAAGTGGCCGTAATGTGGAACCTGAGCGAAGATGCCGTCCGTCGCCTTTTCCGGAACGAGCCAGGGGTTTTGCACCTAAGCCGCGCGGCGAAAGGGAAAACACGCCGCCGCCCATATACCACGCTACGGATCCCACAATCCGTCGTCGAACGGGTGCATAAACGTTGTTCACTTGTAAAGTAGTTAACCATATAGTATACAAAAATTATGTTGACCATTTGCCGCAGGCACCGAAAGGATTGCGAGCACCGGCACGAAGGCCGGAAGTATCGCCGCTGTCGCTGTCCGATTTGGGTGGATGGACACTTGAATGGGGAAGAGATACGGCAATCCCTGGGTACGTGCGACTGGCAAAAAGCACAAGAGACGATACGAGAATGGGAATCGCTACAAGCTCAACCCCAGAACAAAACTGAGCCAATTACTGTGGGCCAAGCCTGCGAGAACTTTCTTGTCGATGTGAGATCTCGAGCGCTGAGTGATTGCACAATCTATAAGTACAAGCTTCTCTTTTGCCGGATAGAGGATTTCGCCAAAAGAAAAGGAGTTCGATATCTGAAGGAACTTGGCCTTCCGATATTTGACCAATTTCGTTCTGAGTGAAAGGAGAGCCCTCTATCGAGTCTAAAAAAGCTCGAACGTTTAAAGGCGTTCTTACGATTCTGCGAGAGGAGAAAGTGGATCGACACAAATCCGGCCACTTATATGAAATCACCGAAAGTCCCGAACTGCCCGACCCTTCCGTTTACCCACGAGGAGATGTTGGATATATTAGCTGCGCTGGACAAGTATGCAAAACGTGCAGGCGTGAGAAATGCTCAGCGCTTACGCGCCTTTGTGCTTCTTCTTCGCTACTCAGGAATGCGAATCGGTGATGCAGTTCAATGCGGACCTGACCGCCTAAAGGGAAACAAGCTATTTCTCTACACGCAGAAGACGGGCGTACCAGTGCAATGCGTTCTGCCTGATTTTGTAGTGCGCGATATAGAAGCAGCGCCGAAGAACAGTGAACGCTTTTTCTTTTGGAGTGGTGAATCAAAGCTTCACACCGCCGTGGGCGTATGGCAGCAGAGTTTGCAAACACTGTTCTCGTTGGCCGGAGTTAGTGGCGGCCATGCCCACCGTTTTCGCGACACCTTCGCGGTCGAGTTACTACTTACTGGCGTCCCTCTTGAGCGCGTCTCTGTGCTTCTGGGACACCAAAGCATTCGGGTAACGGAGCGGCATTATGCGCCATGGACACGATCGCGGCAGGAACAGTTAATCGCGGATTTGCAGCGTGCCTGGGGGGAAGATCCCATAGCCCTCATGCAAACGAAGGGTACACCAGAGGTACACGGCCGAAGGGAGCAAATTAACTGACTGTGTTTTCACAAGCTTGGAATGGTGCCGGCGGGGGGAATCGAACCCACGGCCTAGGGATTATGAGACCCTCGCTCTACCACTGAGCTACGCCGGCATAACGCAATTTTCCATCGTACGAACGAACCAGCGGCAGTGTCAAGCATACCCAACTTGCACTTCGTCGCGAAATGGTGATGAAAGCCGAAGTTCAAATCAAAATGTTCCGCACGGTTTTGGTAGTACTTTCGTACCAATTTGATGGGACTTCTGTACTGTTGTTGTCAGGCGTCCTGGGCCGCTAAGCTGCTCGCGCTGGAGGTCATCTGGCTGCACGACAAGCGAAAGTTTGGCGAAAGTGGCTGGCTGCGCGCATTAACGTTTTCTTAACAGGGCCGTAGTGTGTCCCACTTGACACTATCCGTATTGAGGATAGAGTGTCTCCGAACGTTCATCTCCTCGGAGGCACCATGTCAAGGAAACTGGGAGCGCTAGCTCTTGCTTTGGGTATTCTTGTCTGCTCCATGGGCTTGAAGACCGCCCTGAGCAACAATCATTCGAACGGAGTGGTGGTAGCGAACGGACCTGATCCGTTCCCACCGCCGACGCCGCAGAGACCGTAATCTGGTTCGTCCGGCAATGCCGGAGCGCCAGGTGAAAAGAGGCTGATTGCCTGGCTCCATAGGTTCAATTATCTTGCTGTTGGGGACGGCCTTTGAGCTGGCGTTTGTGGTGTGTTCGATCGCACGCCGCTCGTTCCTGCGCTATTTCTTTTTGAACCTGTATTTTCTGCTCACGATCGGCTCCAGCGTAACGCGCTACTTTATCCTCAGCACGTTTGGCTTGCGCTCGACTGAGTATTGCTACGCCTATTTCTATACCGATGCGCTACTCACCCTCGCGCTGTATGTGGCTTTAATAAGCCTGTACTCGCACGTTTTTGGTGAGCTGCAATTCGGGAAACATCTGCGCCTAGCAGCGGTTCTTCTGCTGTTGGGCACTGCGCTGTTTTCCTATGCGGTCGTCGCCCAGTCCGCCGACCGCCTAGCGACGATTTTTGCTTACGAGCTTTCGCAAAACCTCTACTTCGTTGGCTTGGTGCTGACGTACGTCTTGTGGGGAGCGCTCCTGAAGCTGCGGGAGACACGTACGCGCATCGTGCAGTTTGTGCTCTCCCTTGGTGTTTACTTCAGTGCGTATGCCGCGAGTTATGCGCTGGGTAGCTTGGCCAGCAGACATTCCTTTTTGGTATTCCTCGCGCCCGCCATCGGTTGCTTCCTACCTCTCGCCTGGACGTTGACCATGTGGCGACACTCGGATGAAAGCCGCCTTGTGCCTGCGCAGTTGGTGGCGGTGCCCCGATGATGGCCGCGCTCATTTTCGTTTTCTCCCTCGCCACATTGCTGATGTTCTTTGTTTCCTACTGCCGTTCGCTGATGGCTTCTTCGTCGCGCCACCCGCTCTCCAAAGAGGTGCGTGACGTCACGGGAATTCCCGCCTCTGCCTCCGGCCGGGACTTCGCTCGCGTGATGCAACTCCTGCAATTGTGCCCAGAACGCCCGGACGATCGCACCGGTCTTCACGCCGTCGAAACCTATTACGAGATTCTTGACCTGCTGGAGCAGACCGTAGCGCGCATTGTGCCTTCCGTACGCACCTGGACGGAGCAGGAGCGCGCGGGCTGCGCTAATTTCGCCATAGTGCTGCTGGACCGCCGCATCGCGTTCAGCCGCGAAATCCTTGCCCAGCAAGGCGAATTCTAGCCGCTTCCCCGTCATCATTTACGCTTACGCTTCCTTCCAGGATTTCCCTTATTCCTTCGTTCCCGCCATGGTGGTAGTCTGAAATTGCTCCTCCTCACCGGAGTGAGAGCGTCCGCAGCGCAAAAACCCGGTGAATACAATATGCTCGCAGTGTGGCTCGGTGCTCGCCTTTGGCGAGCATCGGTGTAAATTTTGTGACTCCACGGAAGTGATTCCACTTCCGGAAGAGCGCGCCTCTTCACGATCGCAGGGCAACCTGGCACTGAGCCCCCGCACGCACGAACAATGGCGCGGTGAACTGAACCAGCGTTTGCAGGCGTATCGTGCTCGGCGGCGCAAATCCTCTCCTAGTGACGCGCAAACCGCTTTGCCCTTCGACGATCACGTTCGCAGCCCTTTCGACAATATCGCCACCGAAGTGGAAGATCACCTCGTCGACGACTACGTGGGCCGAGACCATGTGGAGAATGTCGAGACCTTGGAGAACGTGGAGAACGTGGAGCACGACCATCCGCCCGCCGCAGATGACTTCGCCTTCACCATCGCCATCGGCCGTGTCGCCCAAAGACCCGAGCTTTCCGATCCACGGCTACTCATCGACGTCTCCGTTCCCCCGCAATCGGAAACGCCCGTGCTTGAACCGCTGCAAGAACCGGCAACCGAACAGCTCCAGCCGCCGCCCAACGGTTTATATCCCGCAGCCTCCCTGGACGACCGGCGCCACGCCCTGTTGATCGACATAGCGTGCCTGGCGTTCGCGTACGGCGGCTTTCTCGCGCTCTTTGGATCTCTCGGCGGCCATTTCACCTTGAGCAAACTCAGCGCAACGGTGTGCTTCTTCACCTTCGCGTTCGTTTACCTTCAATACTTCGGCTTGTTCACCGTTTTCGGCGGCAGCACCCCGGGCATGATGGTTTCGGGCATCCAGGTGGCCAGCTTCACCGGCGATACGCCAACGCCCCGGCAACACATGTTGCGCGCTGTCGGCTACCTTCTATCCGCCGGAACGTGTTTTCTGGGTTTCCTGTGGGTCCTGTGGGACGAGGATGGGTTGACCTGGCACGACCGCCTCTCCAACACCTACCTGGCCCGCGTCGAATCTTTCGTGGATGAAGATATCTCGCACCCAGCCGCTGCGCGCTACTAAACCGGCGTCGTCACAGCGCACCAAACGGTGTGAACGAAGAAGGAATTGCTGCTTTTCCGGATCGACCAGGGTAGGAGCGACGCCTTAATCCGCGACAGACTGTTGCTTCTTCACCACTTTTTCATCCGACGCAATTTTTCCATCGCGAATAAAAATCACGCGGTGCGCGTGTTGCGCAATGTCCATTTCGTGTGTCACCAGGATGATCGTGTTTCCCTGCCTGTGAAGATTTTCAAACAGGTTCATGATTTCTTCGCCGGTTTTTGAGTCCAGGTTGCCCGTGGGCTCGTCAGCCAGCACGATCGACGGATCATTCACGAGTGCGCGGGCAATCGCGACGCGCTGCCGCTGCCCGCCCGATAGCTCATTGGGTTTGTGATTCATGCGCGCGGTAAGGTCCACGCGCTGCAAAGCCTGCTTGGCTTTTTCCACGCGTTCCTCGGCAGGCGTGCCGTTATAAATCAGCGGCAATTCCACATTGTGCAGTGCCGTCGCGCGCGGCAGCAGGTTGAACGTCTGAAATACGAATCCAATTTCGCGATTGCGGATATACGCCAGTTCGTCGTCGTCCAGATCGCTCACCAGCCGCCCCGCCAGCCAGTAACGTCCGGAACTTGGCGAATCCAGGCAGCCGATCAGGTTCATCAGCGTGGATTTTCCCGATCCCGAAGGCCCCATGATCGCCACGTATTCGCCCTTGCGGATCTCGAGGTCAACGCCTTGCAGCGCGTGGACCTGCTCAGCACCCATCTCATACACTTTGGTCAAGCCTTCCGTGCGAATCGCGACCCCCGAATCGACCAGATCCTGGCGATAGGACTCCGGCGTTGTCGTCTCAGTGGGCATGTTCTCTCCCTGTATCCCGATTCTCTTATTGTTGCGAATCGTCCATTTTCTTCGGCGCGGTGTTGTCCACTTTGACGGCGGCTTCGGGCTTCAGCGTTCGCAGGGCTTTGTAGCTGCCCACAACAATCTCGTCACCCGGCTGCAACCCCTTGGTGATTTCAATGTTGGTGACGCCGGAAATCCCGGTCTCGACCGGGCGGAACAACGCCTTCCTTCCGTTCACCACAAAAACGCCTTGCACCTCGTCCTTCTTTGGATCGCCTGCGGCTGGCGGCGGCGGCGCGGCTAGCGTCACATTTCCATCTTTCTTTGCGTTCTTTGCCGCGTCTTCCAGATCTTTGCGAGAGCGCACCGCAAGCGCCTGGATGGGAATGCCGATTACGTCTTTCCGCTCCGAGGTCTTGATCTTCGCGGTCGTGGACAAGCCCGGCCGCAAATTATCGGGCGGAGTTTCCAGTGTCACCACTACCTTAAAGTCCTTGGCTTCCTGATTGCTCGTGGTCGATTGCGTTGTGGCCAAGCCGGAAGTGCGCAGCACGGCCTGTGACCCGATTTGGGTCACTTTGCCCTTAAAAATTTTGCCGGGCACGGCGTCGATGGTCACGTCCGCATCTTGCCCGATCTTCACGTTGACGATGTCGGTCTCATCCACTTTCACTTCCGAAGTCACTGTGGACATGTCGGAAAGTGTCATCAGAAAGCTTCCGGTTGCGTTCTGGATGCCTGGCACCACATATTCCCCCATGCGCACGGGCAAATAGCTCACGATTCCGTTAATCGGGGAAACATACGTCGTTTTGGACAGAACGTCCTTCGTGTGTACCAGCACAGCTTTGCCCTGAACAAGCTGCGACCGCATCTGGCCGAGTTGCGCCTTTTGCGCCAGCATGCGCGCCCTGGAAGCGGCCACGGTAGCCACGGCCGCATCATAGGTAGTCTTGCGCTGGTCGAAGTCCTGCTTCGCAACCAAGCCATCCTTGTACAGTCCGACACCACGGTCGTAATCGAGCTTAGCCTTCTCCAGATTCGCTTCCTGCATCGCTAAATCCGCCTGGGTTGCCTTGTAGCTGGCATCCGCTGCTTCCACGCCCGATTCGCTGGAATTGATGGCCGCGTCCTGCGCCTGCACGTCCGCGTTGGCTTGCACGTTGTCCTGAAGAAGCATTCTTTCGCCCTTCTGGATGTGGTCACCTTCTTTTACCAGGATATCCGTGATGCGCCCGAATCCCTGAGCCATAATGTTCGTGTATGTTGTCGGCTTGATCTCGCCCGAGGCCGTCACCTGGGAAACCAACGAATCCAGCTTGACCACCTTGGCGGTCTGTACCGTAACCACGCCCTTATTCGCCTGGTTAATGCTTACCCAGACAACGACCCCTATGGCCGCGGCAACGCCAACACCGATTGCGACCTTATGCCACGTCTTCATGCTAATCCTTTCGCCATTCCGCTACGGACCACCCGCGCGGGGGACATCGGAAGTCATTTATGCACTTGCGGCTATCTGTAATACGACCATCTAAGGCCAAATGTTTCGCAGGTGGGCGCCAACTTGCTTCTGGCTGCTCTGGATTGGCCGCTTTCCAATTTGCTCACATCGCTGCTGGGTCGCATACGGCATAATGCTTCGATTATTATTGTAGAGCCAAAATACAGCAAAGAAAAGGGTTGTGGCACCACCGCGAAAACGCCGCTTCGACCGCCCGTGCACCCTATTTGTTAGACGCCACAACCTCGTTTTTGGTCAGCCAGCCCCAGCCTTAAAACACATCTCATAAAGACTAGGTTAGGGGGCAGAGCTCCGGAGGCTGTGTGAATACTCGCGTTTGTCGTTAGGGCATGGCTTCAACCATGCCGTTACTGCCGCAAAATCCGTGCGGCTCTAGCCGCTGAGGGCCAATTCACCTCGATCCATTCACACCGCTCGATATAAAGTCCCTGAGTCGCCCGCTATCACGCTAGACGTGCGGTGCCCAGCCCTTTTCGTACTCGCGATCCCACAGTTTCATGGCTTCCGCGTCGTTCTCGATTCGTCCGTTTTGTGTGTCCAGATGCAACTCGCGGTTCACTTCCCACGCGATATTGGAAAGCTGCAACATCGTCACCGCCACATTGCCCTCGGACACGGGAGCGTTTAGCTTCTCGCCTTTGCCGATAGCGGCGATGAAATTCGCAAAGTGCGCGTCGGTCATAGAATCGCGGCCGATTGTGTCGGAAGAAGAAGTGGTGCTGTCACCAACCTTGAATTCGTCGGTCTTTTTTCCTTTGAGATCAAAAATCTCATAACCGTCGCGATCCATCACCACCGTGCCCGTGGTTCCCATGATGGCCGAGCCGCGATCGCGCCCATAGAATTTCATTCCCTGGCAGCACTTGCCTTCCCAGGAAAGCAATTTGTCTTCGTATTCGAAGCTGGTGACCAGCGTGTCGTAAAATTGCCAATCGTCTTTGAAGTGGTACCTGCCTCCCGAAGAAGTCACTCGCCTCGGAAAATCCACGCCCAGCGCCCAGCGGCACACATCCACTTCATGCGTACCGTTGTTCAGTGTCTCGCCGGTCCCGTAAATCCGGAACCAATGCCAGTTGTACGGCTGGATGTTATCCCTGTACGGGCGCCGCGGCGCTGGCCCCTGCCATAAGTCCCAATCCAGTTGGGCCGGCACAGGCGCTTCCTTGCCGGTGCCAATGGATTTCCTCACGTTGCTGTACCACGCCTTCGCGTAATAAGCCCTCCCGATCCGCCCTTCATGAATTTTTTCCACGATCTCTTTCGTGTACGGTGAAGAGCGCTGCTGATTGCCCATCTGCACCAGCTTTCCATACTTCTGCTGGGCTTCAACGAGCATCACGCCTTCTGCCGGATTGTGGCTGCACGGCTTTTCCACGTATACGTGCTTGCCCGCCTGCAATCCCAGGATCGCCATCGGAGTATGCCAGTGGTCCGGCGTGGCAATCGTTATGGCGTCGACATTTTTTTGGTCGAGGATCTTGCGAAAGTCCTTTTCCGCCACCGGCGTTTCGTCCATTTCGTGCTTCGCGGCATCGCAGAATTTCGCCAGAATGTTGCTGTCCACATCGCACACGTAAGCAACGCGCGCCGCGCTCTTGTTGGTCTTCAGCGCCGCAAGATGCGCATAACCGCGCCCGTTCAGGCCAATCACCGCAAAATTCAGGCGCTCGTTCGAGCCGAGGATCTGGCTGTAACTCTTCGCCGAAGTACCCACCGTATTCCCCACCGCAAGCCCAGCCGTGCTCACCGCCACCGCATCTAGAAACTCACGTCTTGTAAACATGTTTTCCTCAGGCCGACAGCAAGCTTTGTTCTGCCGCCATTTGACAGCATAACGCCTGATTCTGTCGCATTCGACGGGAAATTCATCGCAGCGAGGTACATCCTCAAGGCTGCGGTTTCTTGGCATTCTGCAATTCCCGGTAAAATCCAAGCAGCACAAAGAACGCTCTCTTCTTCTCGCCACGGTCGGACACCAAACCTTTGCGGTTGAAATAATCCTCAATCCCGGGAAGCGTGCGCCGCGGGCTACGAAAATCTTTTAGCACCCATGGCGTCGTTCCTCGCAGGAACGAAATGCGCTTCAGCATCGCGATCTGATGCTCGTACAGGCTCTCCTGATATTCTTCCGTCCACCGCGTCTCCGCGTCGCCATGATTCCCGAATTGCGCATCGCCGCCAAATTCGCTCATGATCAGCGGCTTGTTGTACGCAGACGCGAAGTCCGTCACGTCCAGATCGGCAATCGTGTGGCTGTACCAGCCGATGTATTCGTTGTTGCCCATCACGTCCAGGTCCTTCGCAATCGGATCGTTGATGCGAATGGACAGCCGCCCTCCCTCTTGGCTTTCCGTCGCCTGCAGAGCGGCGGAAACCAGTCGTGTGGGATCGTTGGTGCGAGCCTCCTGAATCAATTGGCTCAGAAACCGGTCGCGCGGCTCGCCGATGGGCGTCTCATTCGCCACGGAATAAATGATCAGTGCCGCGCGATTGTGATCCCGGGTGATCAGCTCGCCTAACTGGTTTTCTGCGTTGCGCAGCGTTTCCGGATTTTCCCACTGGATCGTCCAGTAAACCGGCACTTCTTCCCACACCAGAATCCCCATCTGATCGGCCATGCGCAGCATCGCCTCGTTATGCGGGTAGTGCACCAGGCGCACAAAGTTGCAGCCCAACTCCTTCGCCCAGCCCAACAGCGTGCGCGCATCGTCCTCGCTCCACGCCCGGCTCGCGTGGAATGGGGATTCTTCATGGACGCTGATGCCCCGCAGGAAAATTGGCTTGCCGTTCAGCAGAATGTCGGTCCCGCTGACGCTTATGGAGCGAAATCCGATGTGATCCCGCACCCGATCTGTCTCGCTCGAAATCTCAACCGCATAAAGCTTTGGATTCTCTGGCGCCCAAAGAGTCAAATCCGCGGGAAACGAAAATTCCGCCCGGCCATTGGAATCGGTCTGAAACGTTTTGCCCAGCCCCACTTCCGGAATGCGTATGGTGACCTTCTGCTGAACCTGCGGCCCGTTCAGTTGCACCCAGCCCTTGATCTCCTTCGCCGATCCCTTCTCCAGCTGCACCGAATAGTCTTGAATAAATGTTTCCGGCACTTCCACCAGCGTCACCGGGCGCGTCAGTCCGCCATAGTTCCACCAATCCGTGTTCACCGTCGGCACTTCATCTTTCCCTCGCGTGTCGTTGACCCGCACCACCAGGAAATTTCCCTCGGCCTTCAAGTGGTCCGTGATTTCAAAATCAAAAGGAGTGAATCCTCCTTCGTGCTCCCCAAGTCCTTCGCCGTTCAAATACACGTTGGCAAGATAATTGGCCGCGCCAAAATGCACGAACACGCGCGTCTTCGGCGTCTTGGCATAATTGAACGACCGTTTGTACCACACGCTTCCCTCATAAAATAGCAACGACTCCCGTTGCGTGTTCCAATCTCCCGGCACGTTCAAGTGGCCAGAGGTGTCGAAGTCATATTCGACAAGCTCCGACTTCGATTGCGGTTTGTAGTTTTTATAAAACGCATTTTTCCCGGCCAGAGGTTGCGCGCGATAGTCCACGTAACCCACGTCGTAGGGGTCCACAATTACCTGCCATTGGCCATCCAGGCTCGTGGTGGTGCGCCCGCCAATATTGGCCAACAACGGGGCCACCTGCGCCGTTCCCAACGAAGCCGCAAGCAACCCCATCAAAGCAAAAATCAAACTGCGCCATAAGTTAGCCATAACGCCACACATTCTATGCCCATTCCAGCGCGCCCGCTGCGATCAACTCAAAAAAGTGTTGAACACTATCAGAAAAATGATTCGACAAGGTGATTGCCCTCAGCGCCTTCGCCCGCTATAGTCATGCCCATGTCACGAATCCTCAATCAGAGCTGCGCCCCACAGGCGTGTTGTCTGTGTTGTCGCATGGTGTCGTCTGGCGCCGGGAGGCTCGTGATCTAGGAAATTCCTGAACTCGAGCTGTAAGAAATCAACCCCACCGCCGGAATCGCCGAGCTGGTGGGTTTTTTGTTTTCGGGCCGATTTTTACTTGGCCAATTCCAAAAGGGAACCGCAAGATGGCAGACGCAGCAATAGAACTGGAACAGCAGGAGCGGCCAGCCGAGCCGCCGGAATCCTTCCGTTTGCGCTCCAGATGGAATCATTTGCGAGCGCTGGAAGCTGAGAGCATCTACATCCTGCGCGAAGCGGCCGCAGAATTTGCGCGCCCGGTGATGCTTTATTCCATCGGAAAAGACTCCTCTGTGATGTTACGGCTAGCGCAAAAGGCTTTTTTCCCCGGCAAGATCCCCTTTCCTCTATTGCACGTGGACACCAGCTACAAATTTCCGGAGATGATCGAATTTCGCGACCGCTACACCAAGGAACTCGGCGCGGAGTTGATCGTTCATCAGAACCGCGAAGCTCTGCAGGCCGGAGCAAACCCATTCGCACTCGGTACGCAAAAATGCTGCGGCTTGCTGAAGACCCGTTCCCTGCTTGATGCGCTCGAAGCCGGCGGTTTCACGGCGGCTTTCGGCGGCGCGCGCCGCGACGAAGAAAAATCCCGCGCCAAAGAACGCATCTATTCCTTCCGCGATGCGCACGGACAGTGGGATCCCAAGAACCAGCGCCCCGAGCTCTGGAACGTCTTCAACTCCAAAATCGACAAAGGCGAGAGCATTCGCGTTTTTCCCCTCTCCAATTGGACGGAGCTGGACGTCTGGCTGTACATCCACGCCGAAAAAATTCCCATCGTTCCCCTGTATTACGCCAAGCCTCGCGAAGTCGTCGAGCGCGGCGGTTCGCTCGTGCTGATTTACTCCAAGGATCAGCTCCTGCGCGGCGAAAAAACTCAGCCCGTGAATTGCCGCATGCGCTCTCTCGGTTGCGTGCCCTGTACGGGCGCGATCCGCTCCGACGCGGACACTGTTCCTAAAATTATCGCGGAGATGATTTCCTTCCGCCGCTCCGAGCGAGAGAACCGCGCCATCGACCATGACGAGGAAGGTTCGATGGAAATCAAAAAACGCGAGGGCTACTTCTGATGCCGGCGGCCAGCGAACTCGAAATCCGCGACGACCTCGACAAGTTCCTCGACCAGGAACTGAACAAAGAATTGCTGCGCTTCACCACCGCTGGCAGCGTCGATGACGGCAAGTCCACCCTGATCGGCAGGTTGCTGCACGATTGCAAAGCCGTTTACGAAGATCAACTCGCCTCCGTTAAGAAAAGCCGCATCAACCGTTCCGGCAGGGCCATCGATTTTTCGTTGCTCACCGACGGCCTGCGCGCCGAACGCGAACAGGGCATCACCATCGATGTCGCCTACCGCTACTTCAGTACGCCGCGAAGGAAATTCATCATTGCGGACACGCCGGGCCACGAGCAGTACACCCGGAATATGGCCACCGGCGCGTCTACCGCCGATCTCGCGGTCATTCTCGTGGACGCTTCGAAGGGCTTGCTTCCGCAAACGCGCCGCCACGCCTACATTGCCTCGCTCCTCGGGATCTCGCACGTGGTCGCAGCCATCAACAAAATGGACCTTGTCGATTACAGCGAGGATGTTTTCTCTCGTTTGCAAAATGATTTTTCCGTTCTCGCCGCGCGCCTCGGTATTTCTGACGTCCAGTCGATCCCCATTAGCGCCCTCGAAGGAGACAATCTTGTCGCGCGCAGCAGCAACACTTCGTGGTACTCCGGCCCCACGCTCCTCGAGCATCTCGAAACCGTTGTCATTCAGCCCGCCAAGGAAATGGCCGCTCTTCGTTTTCCGATCCAATCCGTAATTCGTCCCGACGCAAACTTTCGTGGTTTCGCGGGTCGAGTCGCCAGCGGCGTCGTTCGCTCCGGCGATGCGGTTCTTGCGCTGCCCTCCGCACAACGCACCAAAGTCGAATCGATCGTCAGCTTTGAAGGCGATCTCGAATCCGCGCGCGCGCCGCAATCGGTTGTAGTGAAGTTGGCCGACGAAATCGATTTGAGCCGCGGCGACATTCTGGTGTCGCCAGATGCGCAACCCTCTGCATCCAGGCGCTTTCTAGCGATGGTCGTATGGCTGCACGCGACGCCGCTCGAATTGAATCGCCTTTATCTGGCCAAACACGCTGGCAGGCATGTGAAAGCGAAGGCCACGCACATCCGCTTTCGCGTGAACATCAACACCTTCGAAGAGCATCCCGCAAGCCATCTCGAAATGAACGAAATCGCCGCCGTGGAGTTCGAAGCCAGCCAGTTGCTCTTCTTCGACTCCTACGCGCGCAATCGCACCACCGGCAGCTTGATCCTGATCGATCCGCTGACGAACTCCACGGTCGGCGCGGTCATGATCCGCGAAGATCTGTCGTTCGAGACAGATAGCCCTGGCAAATGCACCGGCATCTCGGGCGTAGGTCAAGAAGGCAAGGTCACGCTCGAACATCGCGTCCAACACCACGGGTATCGCCCCGCCATTTTCTCTCTCGAAGGTGAACGCGAGCGCGCCGAGGAATTGGAACGCGTTCTGGTCGACCGCGGCTTCGCAACCGTCCTTGTCAATTTCACCGAAGTGCCCACGCATTCCCGCCGGATTCTCTTCAACACGCTATGGTCGCTTGGCCTGGTGATTATCTCCTGGCAAGAGACCAGCATGCGCCCGCGCGATCGCGCGTTCTTGGACAGCATCGCCGGCAAATTTCATTTCGATCTTCCTGCCGCCCAGCCTCCGACCGACGGCCCGAACGACGTCCGCCGCGCCGTGAAAATCGCCGAAACGCTCCGCGTAATTCGCGAGCCACGCGAAGGGAAGGCAGACTGAAATGATTCCGTCAGCAAATTGGGACAACCTGGAGACATACCCCGCCGAAGAGGTCGTCGATCTCATCCTGAACGAGCGTGCGGACCAGCGCGTTTGTTTTACATGCAGTTTCCAGGCCGAAGACATCGTTGTGCTTCACCTGCTTCGGAAGCGCCTGCCGGATATTCCTGTGCTCTTTTTGGAGACCGGCTATCACTTTCAACAGACCTACGAATTTCGCGATGAACTCACCAGCGATTGGAACCTCAACCTCGTCAACGTAATTCCGAAACAGACCGTCCAAGCGCAGGAATCCGCATTCGGCATTCTGTATCGCGAAGATCCCACAAAATGCTGCCAACTGCGCAAAGTCGATCCGTTGCTGCAGTCCCTCGAGCCATTCGAGATCTGGTTCACCGGCCTGCGCCGCGAACAATCCGTCACGCGCAAAAATTTGAAGAAGGCCGAGCTGCACCGCCTGCCTGCAGGCAAAGCGCTCACGAAAGTAAGTCCACTCGCCGATTGGACCTGGGGCCAGGTGTGGGAATACACAGGCGCGCACAAATTGAAATATTTGCCGCACTACGACCAGGGCTACTCGAGCATCGGCTGCGAACCCTGCACGGCGGTTCCTGAAGATCCGAACAATCCGCGCTCCGGCCGTTGGGGCGGGCGAAAACTCGAATGCGGGATTCACACATTTTCGGAGCGCTCGCAATGACGCATTTCATTCTCGGCTTCGTCATTGCGCTCTCGGTAGGGCTCACCGGAATTGGCGGTGGCAGCTTCACTGTGCCGGCTCTGCTGCTGATCGTCGGACTCCCTGCCGCGGAAGCGGTCGGAACCACATTCGTCTTTTCCGGCGTGTTGCGCCTGATTGCCGCGCCATTTTATCTGGCTTCGCGCCAGGTCCATTCGCGTTATTTCCGCCTCTTGCTCTGGGGCGCGGTGCCTGGCCTGTTGCTCGGCGCACTTGCTTTGCGGAGCGTCGCCAAACAAGGCAGCAACCCGCTGGTCATTATCGGCGTCGGAATTTTGCTGGCGCTTTCTTCCAGCGTCACCTTCATTCCCCGCGCGCAGGTACCCGGTTTCGCAAGAAAAAATCCGCTTTGGCTGCCCTGGCTGGCGTTTCCGATCGGCCTGGAGTCGGGATTTTCGTCCGCGGGCGCCGGGGCTTTGGGTACCGTGTTGCTCCTGAATTATTCGGAGATGACTCCCGCGCAGGTTGTCGGCACCGATCTCACGTTCGGTCTTGTCCTGGCGGCGATCGGCAGCGCCATTCATTGGTCCTTCGGCTCGATCAGCACGCATGTGTTGGTCCAACTTCTCCTCGGCGGAGTTCCCGGAGTGATTCTTGGCTGCGTGCTTGCCCCCAAAGTGCCGGCGAAAAACTTGAAAACGGTGGTTGCCCTCATTGCGATCTGCGCGGGGCTTCAATTGGTGTGGTCCGGCGCGCGCGCTCTCAGTACAAAAAACGCCACAAACACCGTGCACGTTGCTACCCAGGCCGTAGGAACGGTGCGCCCGTGAAGCCATTCCTGCAAATTACGATTTCGGCTTTCGTGAAATCCGTGCCCTCCGCTGGATTCGGTTCCTCGTTTTGCTTCTGTTGTTGTTGACCTCGATTCCTTGCAGTAAACCCCAAAATCTCTGTTTTTCAATTCACGTGCAAGACAACTTGGGGCACTGAAGTGCCCAAGAATCTCAAAGTGTAAGGAAAAAGGAAATGATCGCCCTCAAAAATGCAACTCCCCAGCTCTACAAAATTCTCTTCTGCGCCGCCGTCTTGATATTCGCCTGGCTTCAGGGGGCTCCATCGCTGCGGGCACAGGATGATGCGTCTATCTCCGGAGTGATTCGGGATGCTTCCGGCGCGGGCATCGAGAGCGCGACGGTGCACATCAAAAATCTGGAAACTGGCGTACAGCGCGATCTCCAGACAGATCAGGTCGGCCGCTTTCACGCCGCATCATTGCCCGTCGGCAACTACGAAGTCTCCGCCGACAAGGCCGGATTTCGCACCGGTCGACAAACCGGAATCGTGCTCGTCGTCGGCCAGCGGCAAGAGCTCGAGCTGACTCTGCAAGTTGGCGACGTGCGCCAAACCGTCGAGGTTACCTCTGAACCCGACGTACTTGCTGCAACCACCGATGACACCTCCGGCCTGGTCGGTGAACGTCAGGTGAAGGATCTTCCGTTGAATGGTCGAAGCTATGATCAGTTGCTCACTCTGAATCCCGGCACCGTCAATTACACTTCGC
Source organism: Candidatus Acidiferrales bacterium (assembly GCA_963795535.1). Taxonomy (GTDB): domain Bacteria; phylum Acidobacteriota; class Terriglobia; order Acidiferrales; family UBA7541; genus Acidiferrum. The sequence goes on along the minus strand of CAWCIG010000012.1, from coordinate 1,823,198 downwards.
AGCGCGCGGGCGGTACCGGCACTTCCAACTCGGTCACCGGAAACATGTTTTCCGTTTCTGGCCGTCGGCCCCAGGAAAATCTTTATCTATTGAACGACGTCGAATATACCGGAGCCTCCGAAATCAACAACACTCCAGGCGGCGTGAGCGGCCAACTTCTTGGCGTCGATGCCGTGCGCGAGTTCGCCGTCGTCAAAGACACCTACGGCGCCGAATACGGCAAAAGGCCCGGCGCGCAGGTCAGCATTGTCACAGCCAGCGGTACGAATCAGCTTCACGGTTCGCTCTACGAATTCGTGCGTAACAGCGCCATGGACGCACGCAATTTCTTCGATCCTGCGAACATTCCGGATTTCCAGCGAAACGAGTTCGGTGGTTCACTGGGCGGCCCCATTCAACCCGACAAAACGTTTATCTTTGGCAACTACGAGGGCTATCGCCAAACGCTCGGCGTGAGTGACGTCACGCTCGTGCCGGACGACAAGTCGCGCGCCGCCGCTGTTCCCAGTATTCAGCCGTTGCTCGCCCTGTGGCCAGTCGCAAATGGACCCGAAATCCTCACATCCACTGGCGCGGCAAGCGGCATCGCCACCGCGTACACCAGCCCGATCCAGAACATTCGCGAAGATTTCGGTACCGCGCGGCTCGATCACATTTTTTCCAACAAAGATTCCGCAGCCGGAATCTACACCATCGACGACAGTCAGGCGCATTCTCCCACATCCAATCCGGTCAGCTTTGACGATGTCACGCTGCGCGGCCAGGTCGCGAGCCTAAGCGAGACGCACGTTTTCTCCTCCCGTCTCGTCAACAAAGCGACCTTCGGCTTTTCACGCGGCGCTTTCTACTTCAATAGCGGCACCACGGTGGATTTGCCCGGCTGGGTCCATGACGACCTGCCGGTCGGCGCCGTGGTTGTCGGAGGCGGCACAACTCTCAATGGTGCTTCGCAGATCACCAACGGAGGCACCAACGCCGGCAGCAATCTGCGCGCGGTGCGCAATCTCTATACCGTCACGGATCAGGTCACCTATACCGTCGGCCGTCACACCTTCAGCTTCGGCGGCTGGCTGCAACGCATTCAAACAAACGATTCGCTGGTGCAGGATCAGTACGGCCAGATTTCCTTCACCAACCTGCAAACGTTTCTACAGGGCACGGTCAGCACATACACGTACGCGCCTTCCTACACGCCGCTGTCCTGGCGTTCCACGGAAGGCGCGGCATTCGTCGAGGACGCCATCAAGATCAAACCCAATCTGGAAATTCGCCTCGGCTTCCGGTCCGAATCCACCAACGGCTGGAACGAAGCGCAAGGGCGCGCCTCCAACTACGCGTTTAACGCAGCCGGTGTGATCCAGACGCAGCCCGTCGTCGGTGGTTCAGCGCTCGCCGTCAACAATGCCAAATTCTTGCCGTCACCGCGCGCGGCCATCGCCTGGTCGCCGTGGGGTTCAAAGAAAACAGTCATACACGCCGGATATGGCACTTACTATGCGCTGTTGGACAATTTGAGCTATCGCCTCGATCAGAACGGCCCCTACAACACTGTGTATGCCGTAAAAAGCATTCCGTTTTCCTCCATCTCGCCCGATGCCACCTATTCGGGCGTAAGAATTATCCCTAGCGGTGTGCAACCAAACCTGCAAACGCCAACGGTGGAATCGTGGAGCCTGAAGATCGAACGCCAACTGTGGTCGAACACCACGCTCGGCGTCAGCTACATCGGATCGCATGGATATCACGAGCTGCTTTCCCTCGACGCGAACCTTCCCACGCCGACGATTTGCCCTGCCGCTCCTTGCCCCACGGGATATCCCGAAGGCACGCTCTACTATCCTTCCGGGGCGGCCTTGGCGAACAACGCTGTGTGGAACACCACGCACTGGTTTTCCGAAGGCATCAGCTCCTACAACGGCCTCGAGGTCGATTTAAATCACCATTGGGCAAACGGCCTGCAATTCCGCGGCGTGTACACCTATTCGAAGTCGCTCGACGACGGCGACAATATGAACACCAGCGTGGCCACAAACTCACCCGCGTTTTTGTCCAATCCGCTGAACCCCAACGCCGATTACGGCCGCGCATCTTTCGACGTGCGCAATGCGGGGGTCGTGCAAGCAACCTACGATCTTCCCTATGGACGCACGAAAGAACTTTCATCCGCCTGGCAGAATTTGCTGCTTGCCAACTGGCAGGTCAGCACCATCGTCACCGCCCAGTCCGGATTGCCCTTCACGCCGCAACTTTCCTACAACCCGTCGAACGATGGCGACACGCGGAATCCCGTGCGGCCTTCCTGGAATCCTAAGTTCTCCGGCAACGTCATGCTTGGCGGGCCCAACGAATATTTCAATCCCCTGGCGTTCATCCAACCGCTTCCGGGAACCCACGGAAACGTAGGCCGCAACATTCTAGGCGGGCCGTCGTTGGTTGAAACCGATCTGTCGCTAGCGAAGCGCTTCGCCATTTCCGAGCGCGTCAATCTGCAATTTCGCGCGGAATTTTTCAATCTGTTCAATCACACAAACTTGAACACGCCCAACCCTGTGGTCTACGCGGCCGCCACTGGCGCTCCTTCGCCGACCGCGGGTGTGATCACTTCGACGGCCACAACGTCCCGGCAAGTCCAGTTGGGGCTAAAGCTGCTCTGGTAAAAACGCAACGCGTTCGTCGACCGCAACTTCTGAGCTTGCAGCCGTTAGCACGGCAAGCTCAGGAGCTCGCAACTGCCACGCGCAAGTTTCGAACGTGGCAGAATAGGACCATGTTTCGCCGCGAATTCTTAGGACTGCTGGGAAGCGGGGCTGGTCTGACGGTATTGCCGAATTTCACAGGGCCGCTTCTCCCACGAGATGACGTCAAACCCGACGCGACTCTGCGCATTTCCCCCATCGAACTGGAAATTGCCCCGCGTCAAGTCATCAGGACCATCGGCTACAACGGCTCCGCTCCCGGTCCCCTCCTGCGTTTTCGCGAAGGTCAGCGCGTGACCATCGACATCTTCAACGACACCAAGGATCCCGAAATCGTTCATTGGCATGGCCTGTTCATTCCCTCGGACGTGGACGGCTCCGTCGAAGAGGGTACGCCGCTCATTCCTCCGAAAAATTCTGCGCGTTACTCTTTTGTCGTTCGTCCCTCGGGCACACGCTGGTACCACACGCACGTTTCCGCCGGTCGCAACCTGAACCGCTCCACCTTCACTGGCCAGTTCGGAATACTCTACATCGAACCAAAAAACGATCCTGCGCGCTACGACGCGGAAAAAATGCTCTGTCTCCACGGCTGGAAACCATATCTGAGCAACACCGCAGGAGAAGGAACTATGGAAGCCGCTTACGAACACTTTTCCATCAATGACCGTGCGCTCGGCTCCGGTGAACCAATCAAAGTGCGCGAAGGGCAGAAAGTGTTGTTCCGCATCCTCAATGCCAACGCCACCCTCACGCATCAACTCTCTCTCGCCGGTCACAAGTTCGAAGTGATCAGCCTCGATGGCAATCCCGTGCCCACGCCGCGTGCGGTCGATACTGTTACGCTCGGGCCCGCCGAACGCGTCGATGCCGTTGTCACCATGAATTCCCCGGGCGTATGGATCCTTGGCGAACGCAACGATCAAATCCGAAATCAGGGTCTGGGCACCGTCATCGAGTACGTAAATCGCAACGAAGCTCCGCGCTGGGTCGCTCCCGCCGAAACCGCGTGGGATTACACGATCTTCGCTGCGGCTTCCCATCCTTCTTCGAACAATGCGCCAACGCCAACGGAACAAGCTGAAGTTATCCCGCTGGTTTTCCGTAGAAAATTTGCCGGCAACAACTGGGTCGACCATTGGACTATCAACGGCAAGGAATATCCGAAGACCGATCCCATCGTGGTCCGCGAAAATCGTCGCTATCGCCTGCGCTTCGATAATCAAAGCGATGACGACCACCCGGTCCATCTTCACCGCCACTCCTTCGAGCTGCGAAATTTTGCAGGCAAAAACACAGCGGGCGTAGTGAAGGACGTGGTGATTGTTCCACGGCGTAAAATCGTCGAAGCCGAATTCGTAGCCAACAATCCCGGAGCCACTCTCTTCCATTGCCATCAACAACTGCACATGGACTTTGGTTTCATGGCCCTCATCCGCTACGCCTGAAAAAATGATTCCGAAAATCCTGCCGCACATCTGAACAAGAACCACCGATCCAATTCACGATTCCCGTTTCGCAGCCCGATATAGATGGAGTAATCTTACCGCTGAGTTTTTTTATCACTCCGTACCGGAAGGAACCCTCTCATGCCCCATCGGTTGCACTACGCGTTTGCCGGATCGCTGCTCCTCATCTTCAGCTCCTTGCCCACGGCGCTCGCCCAGGACAATAGCGACGTCTGGGCGAAAAAGAAATCAGCGTGGGTGCTCTTGTCACCGGCGGAGCGCACCGAAGCGCAGGATTTTTCCGAAGATTACAAATCCTACTTGAACGTAGCCCGCTCCGCCTCCACCTCCACGCGCGAAGTGATCAAGCGCGCACAAGCCGGCGGCTTCGTCGAATTCACCAAGCGCGAACAGGTTAAGCCCGGCGCCCGCCTCCTCATTCCGAACCGCGATCGCAGCTTGATCCTCGCCGTCATCGGCTCGGACCCGATCACCGATGGCTCGCACGTCGTCGGCACGCACCACGACAGCCCGCACATCGAGCTCAAAGGCCGCCCCATCCTCTCCGCCGGAGAGTTCGCGCTTTTCAAAACCATCTACTACGGCGGAATCAAAAAATATCAGTGGGCCAATCGTCCGCTCGCGCTCATCGGCCGCATTGATACCACCGACGGCCGCGCCATCGACGTCTCCATTGGTTTGCAGCCCGGTGAACCCGTCTTCGTCATCCCCGACGCTGCGCCGCACTCCGATGTCGAACTGCGCGATCGCAAATATACCGAAGTGTTTAAAGGTGAAGAACTTGAACCGGTTTTCGGCAGCCTTGCGGGAGACAACACTTCCGCGACTACCGAAGTCACCAAGCTGCTCATGGACAAATATAAAATTAAGGAAGAAGATCTTGTCAGTTCAGAATTGTCGCTGGTGCCGTCGGTCGCGCCCATGGACGTCGGCCTCGATCACGGGCTGATCGGCGCCTATGGACAAGACGATCGCCTTTCCTCATTCTGTGCCGTCCGCGCGATCCTGGATATGAAAGGCACTCCGCGCTACACCGCGATGGCTTACCTGTCGAACTTCGAAGAAGTCGGTTCCGTCAACAACACCGGCGCGAGCTCCGAATTTCTGAACTCCGCCTTCGCGCAATTGGTCGGAGCCCAGCGCGGCAAATCCTACAACGATCTGGACCTCCGCCGCGCTCTGCACAATTCCATGGTGATTTCCGCGGACACCAACGACGGCATCAATCCCATTTTCCCCAACACCAGCGAGCGTACCAATGCCGCGCGCGTAGGCTATGGCGTCGCCATCAAACTCTACCGGCCCGGTTTCAACGCGCCTTCGGAGTTCACTGCCCAGATCCGCGGCCTGATGGATCGCAACAACATTCCCTGGCAGACGCACACCTACAAAGTGGACGAAGGCGGTGGCGGGACCATCGGATTATTCATGTCGCGTGAAGATATGCAAGTAATCGATCTGGGCGTCACGCTTCTGTCGATGCACGCCCCCTTCGAAATGTCCTCGAAAGCCGATGTCTGGGCGTTTTATCGCACCATGAGCGCCTTCTACGCGCAGTAACCTTCGGGTGCGCTGACTTTTCTGCTTTCAACTATCGCGGCGTGCCTTCGTCGTGGCCGACCTTGTGGCCGCTAGCTCTTGGATTACTCCGTCGCCTTTAGCTTCTCTTCCTAGGGGGTCGGAGCTACAGCTCCGACATTTTTGAGCAAGGAAGATCTGGGCTTTAGCCCCGGAGGACAATCTTCTACCCCTTCATCTTCGTCGACGACAAAAATCGCACTGCAATGCCTTTTCCATTCCCCCCAAGGTCGTCGACGCGCGCTATCTGAGCCAGGTATTCGTAATTCTGCGCGTTATCCGGCCCATGGTACGGCATGGTCACGAACAAACGCATACCTTCGCGATACTCCTCGCGCTTTGTGACAAAGTACAATCCGTCCTGCGAAACATTTGTGGTCATTCCAGTTTCCTCAAATGTCCCGTCTTTCGCATTCGAAGGACGCACTCGCAGCGGCTGCTTCATCCGTACTCGCCGGGTACGCCGGCGGTCGCTCAATCTCGGATCGGTCATACTTTCATCTCAGCACAGCTTTGCGGAGTTGGGAATTACCGTGTGCCGAATCCGGCATCGTCGGGTTCCTGTACCGCAACAAAGCCTATGCCACGGCCCGTCAGGAACTTACCATGTTGCACGATTGAGACTGTGCCGTCTTTGTGTTCTGCGTCACGCATCGTAAATCCTCGCAGTGCTAAACTAAGGCAGCTTCTATCACGGGCAGCCGCCCCAGCTTCCCACCCGGCTCGTGCTGCAATGATAAGGGTTGGTGCCATGCCGCGAACCATCGAAGTCACCGAGCTCATCCTCAGAGATGCCCATCAAAGCCTCCTGGCCACACGAATGGCGTTGGAAGACATGCTCCCCGTCTGTGGAGACATTGATAAAGCTGGCTTCTGGAGTGTGGAATGTTGGGGCGGCGCGACCTTCGATGCATGCATCCGTTTTCTCAACGAAGATCCCTGGGAACGCCTGCGTGCCTTCCGCAAATTGCTGCCGAACAGCCGCCTGCAAATGCTTTTGCGCGGCCAGAATCTCCTTGGCTATCGTCATTATGAAGACACGGTCGTGGACCGCTGCGTAGCGCGCGCCGCGGACAACGGCATGGACGTCTTCCGCGTGTTTGACGCGTTGAACGATGTCCGCAACGTAAAGCGCGCTATCGCCGCCGTTAAAAAAGCGGGCAAGCACGCGCAAGGAACTATCTGCTACACGGTCAGTCCGTTGCACACCGTCGAAGGCTACGTTGAACAAGCGAAACAGTTGATGGACCTCGGTTGCGATTCGCTTTGCATCAAGGATATGGCCGCCCTTCTGAAGCCCCAGCCGGCCTACGATATTGTGAAGGCAATCAAGGACGAATTGGGACAGTCCGTGCGCGTCCATGTGCACGTGCACGCCACCACCGGAGTCACCCTGGTTTCTCTGATGAAAGCCATCGAAGCGGGCGCCGATGTGGTCGACACCGCGATTAGCTCCCTCAGCCTCGGCCCAGGCCACAATCCCACCGAAAGCCTCGTACAAATGTTGGACGGCACCGGCTACACCACAAAGCTCGACATGGCACGCCTGCTGAAAATTCGCGATCACTTCGCCACCGTCCGCCCGCGCTACACGGAATTCCTTTCCAACATTACCGGCGTCGACACCGAAATCTTCGACAGCCAGATTCCCGGCGGCATGATCTCCAACATGGAAAGCCAGCTGAAGCAGCAGGGCGCGGCGGACAAGGTCCGGGAAGTGCTCCTCGAAGTTCCAGAGGTGCGCAAAACCGCGGGCTATCCACCGCTCGTAACTCCTTCGAGCCAGATCGTGGGAACACAAGCCGTCTTCAACGTTCTAATGGGTTGCTACAAAGTCATCACTGCGGAGTTTGCGGACCTGATGCTCGGTTACTATGGTTCCACGCTCGGCGAGCGCGATCCTGAAGTCATGGCGCGCTGCGAAAAGCAGGCAAAAAAATCTCCCATCATGATGCGGCCCGCCGATCTGCTGAAACCCGAATGGGACCACCTCCGCACAACCGCAATTGCTCTGGACGGCTGCGATGGTTCCGATGAGGATATCCTGACCTGCGCCATGTTTCCGAAAGTGGCGCCGAAATTTTTTGCCGAGCGCGCGCAAGGCCCGAAAAGCGTGGCGAAAGATCCTAGGAAGGCTGGGGCGGCGGCGGCCAGTTCCCCAGCCTGCGGCCCGGGCAGCCCCGTTCGCGAAACCATCAAGTACGAAGTTCAGTTGGACGGCAGAAAGCATCTCGTCACTGTTTCTCCGGCATAGAGGACCGGATCTATGAAAGCGGAACCTGTCAAAATATCGCCTGACAACATGCCCTCCAAAACCACGAAAACCCCATCTGCCGGAACGATGGACCAGCGCGTTGAGCAGCTGCGAACCCGTCGCGCCGAGCTCGAACTCGGCGGCGGCAAAGAACGCATCGACAAGCAGCACCAGGGCGGCAAACTCACTGCGCGTGAACGCATCGCCGATCTATGTGACCCAAACAGCTTTCAGGAATCCGGCATGTTTGCCGAACATCGCGCCACTCTGTTCGGCATGGCTGAGAAAAGTTTCCCCGCCGACGGCGTCGTAACCGGCGCGGGCACGGTCCTCGGCCGCCGCGTTCATCTCGCCAGCCAGGATTTCACGGTCGCGGGCGGTTCTGCCGGCGAAGTTCACTCCCTGAAAGTTGCCGAAACCATGCAGCAGGCCATGAAGACCGGCACTCCTTTCGTCTTCATCAACGATTCGGGGGGCGCTCGCGTTCAGGAAGGCATCGATTCGCTGTCAGGTTACGGAAGGGTGTTTTATCAGAACGTCAGGCTGAGCGGCGCGGTCCCGCAAGTTTCGGTGATCTGCGGCCCATGCGCCGGTGGTGCGGCGTATTCGCCGGCCCTCACGGATTTCATCATTCAGACGCGCAAGGCGCAGATGTTCATCACTGGCCCGAACGTCATCAAGCAGGTCACCGGCGAAAACGTAACCGCGGAATCGTTAGGCGGCCCCGACGCGCACATGGCGAAGTCCGGCGTAATCCATTTCATCGCGGAAGACGATCGCCACGCTCTTCTGCTCTGCAAGAAATTGCTGAGCTTTCTGCCCTCCAACAACGCGGAAGATCCGCCGGAACTTCCCAACGACGGCAACGTGGATCCGAATGCGCGCCTCGACAGCATTGTTCCCGTGGATGGCAAACAGCCCTACGACGTCCGCGAAGTGATCGCAAACGTAATCGATGCCGGAGACTTCCTGGAAGTGCAGTCGGGTTACGCCACGAATATTGTCGCGGGTTTTGCGCGCATCATCGGACGGACGATGGGAATCGTCGCCAACCAACCCGCGGCCATGGCTGGTGTGCTCGATATCAACGCTTCGGACAAAGCATCAAGATTCATTCGCTTTTGCAACGCCTTCAATATTCCCCTGGTCACCTTCGTCGACGTTCCCGGATTCCTGCCGGGAATCGATCAGGAATACGGCGGCATCATCCGCCACGGCGCGAAAATGATTTTTGCGTATTCCGCCGCTACGGTGCCAAAGGTGACCGTCATTCTGCGCAAATCCTTTGGTGGCGCATATCTCGCCATGTGCGGCCGGGACATGGGTGCGGACCGCGTCTATGCCTGGCCGACGGCTGAAGTCGCGGTTATGGGCGCCGAAGGAGCCGCCGAGATTGTCTTCAAGAAGGAAATAGATTCGGCCGAAGACAAAGCGGCGAAGCGCAAGGAAATGATCGAGAGATATCGCGATGCGTTTTCCACGCCGTATGTGGCCGCCGGGCGCCGCTTGGTCGACGACATTATCGAGCCGGCGTTGACGCGCAGGGTTCTCGCGCAGGCTCTCGAATTCCTGCACACCAAGCGGGAACTGCGCCCGCCGAAAAAACACGGCTTGATTCCGCTTTGAGGCTGGCGGCTTATGTCGAAACAACACGACATCAAGGAGTTAGAATCAGAGCTTCAGGAGCTTCGGCAACGCGTCGATAAATTGGAATCGCTGCTTGCGGCCGCAAAAGCAGGGTCGAACGGAGTCACAGTTGCGGTCCCAGTCTCGAAGGAGATTTCGCCGGAAATTATTCTGGCCATTTCGGCGGCAGTGGCCGCTTTCCTTGGCAAGCGCGCTTCGATCCGGCAAATTCGCTTGACCGGCGAAACTCCGTGGGCGATGCAGGGCCGTGCCACCGTTCAGGCTTCGCACGGAATTGAATACGTTCGCGGCATTCGTTGACGTATCGAAGGCGAAATGTCGAAAGCTAGGGTCAGAAGCTAGTGTCGAAACCAGGTGAGGCATGAAGCTGAAGGTCACTGTAGATGGAAAAGTCTACGAGGTGGATGTCGAAGTCGCGCCGGAGCCGGCTCCCACGCTCCCGGCGTTTCTGGCGCAAAGCGGTGCGGCAGTTGTCGCTGCCAATCCTACAGCCTCCGCTCCAGCAGCCGCCGATGCTGCTGCGGACGAGGACAATGTGTGTCGCAGTCCCGTTGCCGGTATTGCCGTGAAATCGAACGTGCGCCCCGGGCAAACGATTATCCCTGGTGATCTTCTATTTGTGCTCGAATCCATGAAAATGGAAACAGAGATCACCGCTCCGGTGGGAGGCAAAGTCGGCGAAGTAAAAGTCAGCGTGGGCGACAGCGTCAAAAGCGGTCAGGTGGTGTTGACATGGGCATAGATACCCAACGCATGGACACTCAGCTTCCTGGATTTTTGTTTTACGATCATGTCGCCATCGCCGTGAAACAAGGCGACCTGGAAAATCAGGTCGATACCTACAAGCTCATGGGCTTTTCCGAATTGCATCGCGAGGATGTGCACGGCAACGATCTGGTGCGCGAGGTGCTGCTTCGTATCGGCGACGGCCCCAACTTGATTCAATTGCTGGAGCCGCTCTCGCCCGATTCTCCCGTCGCCAAACAAATCGAAAAGAATGGCGGCCGCGGTGGATTTGCCCATATCGCGCTGCGCGTCGCGGACGTTCACAAAGCGTTTCACTATTTGAAGGAGAATGGATTCCACATTATCGATGCTGCTCCGCGCCCCGGGTCGCGTGGCACAACGGTGTTTTTCGTGCACCCAAAAACCACCGATGCGGCCGTGCTCGGCTACCTCATCGAAGTCGTCCAGGAGGGTGCCAAGTAATGTGGGATGAATTCCCCCGAGTACCGACGGCCGAATGGGAAACGGCCATCCGCGCGGATCTGAAGGGCGCCGATTACGACAAAAAGCTTCTCTGGCGCACCGACGAAGGTATCACCGTTGGCCCGTTCTATCGCGCCGAAGACCTGCCGGCCACAGCGGGACAGGCCCGCTTCACGGGAACCTGGCAGATTGCGGCGGGGTCGGACATTCCCAAAGACGCCGTGCGCGGCGACCTGCTGCACGAACAGGGAGCCACCGCGGTTCAGGAACTCGGCTACGGGCTCGCGGAATCCCAAGGCAAACGAAACATATTCGTATTCTCCGTCGGCACAAATTATTTCTTCGAAATCGCCAAGCTGCGTGCAGCCCGCCAGCTCTGGGCTCGCCTCTCTTCCGATCCCGTGATCCTCTGGTCGAGAACGTCCCTCGCCGACAAAAGCTTGTACGATCCTGCCGCGAACCTGATGCGCTGCACCACGGAAGCCATGAGCGCGATATTCGGCGGCTGCGATTTTCTGGTGATCGAAAGCGCCCGGTTTCCCGAGCATCTTGCTCGCAGCCTCGGCCGCATCCTCCGCGAGGAATCCCACTTCGAAGAAGTTTCCGATCCCGGCGGTGGCTCCTACTACATCGAATCCCTGACCGCATCGATTGCCAGCGAAGCCTGGAAAATCTACGAATCCGGGCTGCAAGGCGGCGATGCCGCAATCGCCGCCGCCCGCGCAGCAAAAGAAAAAGCCGTAGCCCAGCGAAAGCGCACGCTGGTGGGAGTAAACAATTATCCCGATGTCAACGAAACTCTTCCGCCGGACGCCGCTCTCCCACCGAGCCCCTGGCGCATGGCCGAGCCCTTCGAAGCGATTCGCCGACGCGTGGAAAAATTCAGCAAACGCCCACGCGTCCTTCTGCTGCAACGCGGCAACGTGAAGATGAGGATGGCGCGCGCCAACTTTTGCCTGAATCTTTTCGGATGCGCCGGATTCGAAGTGAAAACTTCAGAAACGCTCGAACCCTCCGACCTGGTCGTTCTCTGCAGCTCCGATCCAGAATATCTGGCCTTTGCGCAGGAAATTTGCCGGCAAAGCAAATCCCCGGTCCTCGTCGCCGGAAATCCCAAGGAACAAATCGAAGCGCTGCGTGGCGCCGGCGTGAAAGACTTCGCCTACCTCGGCATGGACGCCGTGAAATTCCTCGCGCAATGGCTAGAGGCGCTTGCATGATGCGCGAGAACTGGATGACCCCCGAAGGCATCGAGGTCAAGCCTCTATACACCGCCGATGATCTCGCCACCATCGAACATCTCGACTACCCCGCCGGTTTTCCTCCATTCCTCCGCGGCCCATATGCCTCCATGTACGCTTTGCGTCCGTGGACAGTCCGCCAGTACGCCGGCTTTTCCACCGCCGAAGATTCCAACGCTTTCTACCGCCGCAATCTAGCCGCCGGCCAAAAGGGACTCAGCGTCGCTTTCGACCTCGCCACGCACCGCGGTTATGATTCCGACCACCCGCGTGTCACCGGCGACGTCGGAAAAGCCGGAGTCGCCATCGACAGCGTCGAAGACATGAAAATTCTCTTCGACAAAATTCCTCTCGACCAGATGTCGGTCTCCATGACCATGAACGGCGCCGTCGTTCCGATCATGGCCTTCTACATCGTCGCCGCCGAAGAGCAGGGCGTTCCCACGCAAAAACTCACCGGCACCATCCAGAACGATATCCTTAAGGAATTCATGGTCCGCAACACATACATCTATCCCCCGGGCCATTCGATGCGCCTGGTCGGCGACATTTTCCGCTACTGCGCCGCCAACATGCCGAAGTTCAATTGCATTTCGATTTCCGGCTATCACATGCAGGAGGCGGGCGCCACCGCCGACATCGAATTGGCGTACACGCTGGCCGACGGCCTGGAGTATCTGCGCACCGGTCTGCACGCCGGTCTCGACATCGACGAATTTGCTCCGCGCCTCAGTTTTTTCTGGGCCATCGGTATGAACCACTTCATGGAAATTGCCAAGATGCGCGCGGCGCGCCTTTTGTGGGCAAGAATCGTCAAACAATTTAACCCCAAAAATCCGAAATCGATGGCCCTCCGCACGCACTCCCAAACTTCCGGTTGGAGCCTCACGGCCCAGGACGTCTTCAACAACGTGATGCGAACCACTATCGAAGCCATGGCCGCGTCTATGGGCGGGACGCAATCCCTGCACACCAATGCGCTCGACGAAGCTCTTGCGCTCCCCACCGATTTCTCCGCTCGCATCGCCCGCAACACGCAAATTTATTTGCAGGAAGAAACCGGCGTCACTCACGTTGTCGATCCCTGGGGCGGAAGCTATTACGTCGAATCTCTCACTGCCGCTCTTGCCGCTAAAGCCTGGACGCTCATTCAGGAAGTGGAGAAGCTCGGCGGCATGACGCGCGCCATCGAATCCGGTTTGCCGAAGATGCGCATCGAAGAAGCCGCCGCCCGGCGCCAGGCCCGCATCGATTCCGGGCGCGAAACCATCGTCGGCGTAAATAAATATATCGTTGCCGACGACAAACCCATCGACGTCCTGGTCGTAGACAACGCGGCCGTCCGCGAGAACCAGCTCGCGCGCCTGCAAAACGTAAAGGCCCACCGCAGCATCCAAGCTGTTGAAGTGGCCCTGGCCGCTCTCACTGATTGCGCCCGCACCGGCGAAGGCAATCTCCTCGAACTCGCCGTCGATGCCGCCCGCAAGCGCGCCACCCTCGGCGAAATTTCCACCGCGCTCGAAAAGGTTTTTGGCCGCTACCAGGCAGTGAATCACACGATTTCCGGCGTGTATTCCTCCGAAAGCCGCCAGGATCCCGAATTTATCAAAGCGCGCAACCTGGTGGAATCTTTTTCGAAAACCGAGGGCCGCCGTCCGCGCATCCTCGTCGCCAAGATGGGGCAAGACGGCCACGATCGCGGCGCAAAAGTAATCGCCACTGCTTTCGCGGATTTGGGTTTCGACGTCGATCTCGGCCCGCTATTCCAAACTCCGGAAGAGGTAGCGCGCATGGCCGTGGAAAACGACGTTCACGTTCTCGGCGTCTCCACGCTCGCCGGTGGCCACATGACGCTTGTCCCGGAAGTCATTCGGGAATTGAAGAGACTCGGCCGTCCGGATATTCTGGTGGTCGTGGGCGGCGTGATTCCTCCCCAGGATTTCCAGGCCCTTCGCGAAGCGGGCGCCGGTGGAGTCTTCGGGCCGGGAACACGCATTCCGCTCTCCGCGCAGGAAGTCCTGCACGCATTGCAGGGGTAATCATTGCGCACACGCCGTCTGGCGGCTGAACAATACGTTTCCGGCGTGCTGGCGGGAGATCGCTCGACGCTCGCGCGCACCATCACCGTAATCGAGAGCGATCTCCCTTCCGACACCGAACTTTCCGCCAAAATTCTAGATGCGCTCCTCCCTCACACGGGAAAGTCTCGCCGCATCGGCGTCACCGGCGTGCCCGGCGTTGGCAAAAGCACGTTCCTCGACAAAATGGGCATGCACATTCTTCGCGAACGCGGAGAAAAGTTGGCCGTGCTCAGCATCGATCCCTCCAGTCCGGTAACTGGCGGCAGCATCCTCGGCGACAAAACACGCATGGAAAAGCTGGCGATGGAGCCAAACGCCTTCATACGCCCGTCACCGTCGCGCGGCGCCCTCGGCGGCGTAGCCGGCAGAACCCGCGAAACCATGCTCGTCTGCGAAGCCGCAGGATTCAACAATATCTGGATCGAAACCGTGGGCGTCGGCCAATCCGAAATTGCCGTGCGTTCCATGACGGATTTTGTTTTGCTGCTGCTCTTACCAGGCGCGGGCGACGAACTTCAGGGCATCAAGCGCGGCATCCTGGAGCTCGTAGACGCGATCGCTATCAATAAAGCCGACGGTTCACAGCTAGAACGCGCGCAAATGGCCAAGGCCGACTACGAAAGCGCTCTGCATCTGTTCGCTCCCGGCGCCGGTGGTTGGAGTCCCCCAGTTTTGCTTTGCAGCGCGCAGACCGGCGGCGGCATCCCCGAAGTGTGGGAATGCATCCTAAAGCATGAAAAATTTCAGTTGGAAAAAGGTTTGCGCGACGAACTTCGCCGCGAACAATCGCTGGCTGCCATGCGCCAGATGATTAACAGTGCGCTGGAAGTATCGTTCCTACGCGATCCCGAAATCGCATCTAGGCTTCCAAAAATCGAAGAGCAAGTCCGCGCCGGAAAAATCACTCCCTTCGCCGCAGCCCGCGCGCTACTGTCCGAATTCCATGCCGCCCGCACTCACCGCAACTGACAAAGAAGGGCCGGAGCTTCAGCTCGGACATTTTGGGGCCAAGAAAATTGGGCTTCAGCCCCTGAGGAATCTTTTCCGCGTTCTTACGACACGTTTCCCAGCGAACTGCGCGCCGCAAAACCGGAATTTCCCAAGTGAGCCCCCCGCAACATCAGTTGCAGATCTCCGCACGACAATAAAATATCGAGCAGCCGTGAACGCTCCACGTTGGTCAGTTGTTCCGTGCGCAGGCAGATCGCCAAGGTCCGGTTCGAACACTCCTCCAGAAAGTCTTTCGCGGCCCGCACTTCACCTGCCTCCAGTGCCCGCCGGCGAAGCTTGGGTTCCAACATATCCAGCTGTTCGTAACAATTTTCGACAAAATGATTTAGGCAGAATTCCCGTCCGGAAAGAGCGATAACCGCCGAATTTGCGCAGCCGCCCGCTTTGCAATCCGTCTTTACTGCTATCTCGTCCATCATCCCAACCCCCTTGGTCCCGGGTACGACAACTTTTATTTCTTGGTGATTTCATCAAACAACGGTGGAGTTCGTTGGCAGGTTTGCTCTGCGGCCTGGCCAGGGGTGCCCCGGGGATGTCAGGGTGCGGAAACCAGGGTTACGAAACTTCGCGCGCGCATCCAGCGATCGACATAAGGCTCAAGCAATCTCTTTAGCCGGTTCACGGTTCCATTCGATTGGCTGCCCCGGCTTTCTTCCGTCCACAGCGTAATCACCGTCACCAGTCGCGCCTCATATTCCGAGAACAATACGATGCATCCGGAGAAGCCGTCAGATTCGCCGCTCGTGTGGCGGATGGCCAGTGGAATTTTCGTCTGCAGGTTTTCCGTTTGCCCGGGCAGAGCCACAAATTCCACCATGTGCGCGAAAAGTTGCGGCGCTGCGGTTTTCGCTCTGGAATCTACCGGTAGCGGCCCTTCTTCGGGCTCATCTAAAGTGGCGGTCCTAGACATTCCTCCATATTTAGTGTGATTCAATGCCATGCTGGCGCAAATGATAGATTGAAGATTTCCGATATGAACTTGGGTAGCCACGAATCCTCCATAACAGGTCAACTTCGTTTCCTTTCCAGGGGAAAGGAAGGGCGCGCTTATGTCAGGTCAGAGGCCAAACGCGCCCTGAGACACCTGGGGGTCGGTGACGGGCACCCAGGCGTTTTGGAGCCCGATCGAACTGGGTCCCACTTGCAATGTAGTGTGGCAACCTCGCAATTCGTTTCAACCCGGAACCGGATTGTTTCATTGCCTCTGGCGCGGGCCCAAAGCTATACTCCCGCCAACAAGGTCAGAGGGCCATATTGGAACTTTTTGCTTTTGACGCACTTTACGTCGACCGCCTCCGGGACGGGGATCCGTCCACCGAACAGCATTTTGTGTCTTATTTTGGACGGATTCTCGGGATCATGCTTCGTGCCCGCTTCCTCACCCCCGAGCGTATCGATGATGTGCGCCAGGAAACGCTCACCCGTGTAATCGCCAAGTTGCGGCGCGATGGCGGAATTCGCGAACCCGACCGCTTTGGGGCCTTCGTTAACTCCATTTGCAAGAATGTGTTACGGGAGCATCAGCGCGATTGGCAGAAGAATCAGCCACTTCAGCCCGATCACCTGGAGCTTCCAGACAAGCTCGTCGATCTGGAGCGTGCCCTGATTTCCGAAGAGACCAAGAAAAAGGTCCGCGAAATCCTGGCGGACATGCACCAGCGAGACCGCGACCTGCTTGCCGCTATCTTCTTAGAAGAAAAGGATAAAGACGAAGTCTGCCAGGAGTACGGCGTTGACCGGGGCTACTTGCGGGTCCTGCTCCACCGCGCTAAAGAACGCTTCCGTGCCGGTTTCGAACGCGACGAGGCTGCCCACACCCGTACGAGGGGTTCGGGATTTGGATGAAACGAAATCCATCTGGCCTGCACTATCTTAAGGACAGGGAATATGGACCACACAGAAGTAGTGCGGCTACAAGCCGTCGAGAGGTACATGCTCGGGGAACTCTCCCCTGAACTGCGCGACCAGTTCGAAGAGCATTATTTCGATTGCCCCACATGCGCTGCCGATGTCACGGCACTGCATACCTTTATGGCGGCAAGCCGAATGATCTTGAATGAGGCAGCGGTCGCGCAGCCCGCACCTCGCGAAGGCAAAACCGAGCGCCGAAGTTGGTTCCACTGGTTACGCCCGGCGGTGGCACTGCCGGCCATGGCCGCCCTCGCGGCCGTCATCGTTTTTCAGGCCGTCGTCACGATTCCTAGCTTGAAAGAGCGCGCGGCGAGCCAGAGTGTCGCCCAGGTGTACGAGTCGTCGTTTCGCGTACAAGGCGCCACCCGGGGCGAAGGCAGCCCCAAGGTCACAGTGAGTCCCAACCAGAGCTTTGCACTGGATTTCGATTTCACACCCCAGCAATCTTTCCAGAGTTATAAAGGGATGCTGCTCGGCCCGTCGGGAAACACCATTCTGAGTTTCGGCGTACCAGGCAGCGCGGCCAACAAGGAACTTCATTTGGCAGTCCCAGGCGATAAAATTCATCCAGGGAATTATGAACTCGTTTTTGTAGGTGAAAACGAGAACCCAAATTCGGACCAGAAAGCCAACGAAGTTCAACGCCTCTCTTTTTCTGTTGAATTTCGTCCAGAATAGAACCAAGATCGCGCAGTCAAATCTGTAGTCCTGGAGCGTCCCCAATGGCTGCATCTGAACGCACGTCCTTTCTCTATCACGCCAGTGCCCTTGCGTTAAGTGGTCATATCACGCGTCCGCTGAATCACCTCATTGAGGTGCAGGCCGGAACGACTTTGCCAACCACCGGCGGTCATGGCAGCGCCCGCGTGGAGAACTTTCGATTCGACACTATGGTCTCCTTCAAAGCGGGTTATTCCCTGGTTTCCGGTAGCGAGAAAATAAAAGGCGACAAAGTCATTCACACTACCTTGTCGCAGGCCGTGTTGGAAGGGCTGAATATCCTCGACGTGGTAACCGCGGACCGCATTGTGGCGCGCCTGGCTTCCAGTTACGAGCCCGGCAGCCAGGAACCCCGCATCGTTCTGATTGGCAGTAAGTTTGAAAACCTTTGCATCGCCGGATGCAAGATCAATGTCGACCTGGATCACGAATGGGCCTTGAAACTGGACACCTTCGAAGCCACAAGGAAAGAGTTTGAAACTAATCAGGAATTCAGGAAAATGGCAGAGGACCCCTTCGCCCCGGTTACCTTGCCGGCAAGGGTTGAACCCCACGGAATAATTTGCTGCTCCATCGTAAAGGAAGTCAAACCTGCCAAGTGTCCCGGCATCACCAGCCACGGACACCATGGCCACGTTTTGGCCGTTCCGGAATTTGGCAAAATCTTTTTGGGCGAAGTTGTGTTTCAGCACGGGTGCAAGACTTTGACGATGCTTCGCGTCGATCTGGGCTCCCCGAGCAACGGCGGCGTAACCGCTGGCCAGGCCAACAGCAACGGCCGTCCTCCCGGCGGACCATAGGAGTCTGCTTTTTTCTCACTCTAATCCTGAGCGCTTCGGCTTGCCGTCATAACAGCGATCCTCAAGCTCTGTACGATCAATGTTCGATGACGCTGAAGCACGGCAATCTGCTCTCCGTTCGCAAGGAAGCCGACGACGCGCTGAAGCTCTATCCATCTCCAGAAACGGAATGGCATTGGCGCTTCGTCGTTCTCAAGGCGCAAGTGCTCGAACAGCAAGGGGACACGGCTGAATCTCAGGCACTGTTGAAGCGGGATCTTCCCACTTCCTTCGGGGCGACCGATTTTGCCGTCCGTCGCAAGCTCGTGCTGGCGATCGATGCGGCCTATGCCGATCACTTTACCGAAGCTGCTCAGTACATTGCCGAAGCTTACGCGTCCGCCGAACAAAACCATCCAGAGCTTTTAGGTGAGGTCGCCTTAAGGAAAGGCACAGTCTGTTTTCTTGCCAGCAACTACGAGGAAGCGGAGATCGCCTATCGAGACTCCTTGGCCCGCGCGCGTCAGGCGAAAGATCCGTTTTATGAAACCGCGGCCCTCAGCGGCCTTGGCGTAACCCTCACCAGACAAGAGCGCTACGACGAATCTATTGACGCGGATCGCGAGGCTTTGCGTCTCGCCGAGTCCATCGGCGCGCGCTATTCTGAAGCCCAAGTCTCCGGGAACTTGGCTTGGTGTTACAGAAAGCTCGGCGATTACGAAAACGCCCTGTCCAACTATCAGAGGGCGGAAGAACTATCCAAGCAAATGGGTATCGTGGCCGATCAAATCTACTGGCTCGCAGGCATTTCGAATGTCTATTACGAACAGCAGGATTATCAGCCCGCGGAAACCGTGCTGAGCCAGGCCCTGGACCTCGCGCGCAGTAGCGATGATAAGTCCATCATCACCGAGTATCTCACCGACCTCTCCGAGATCAATTTGGAAACCGGCAAGGTTGACGCGGCTGAAAACTACTACAACGAAGCGATTCAGATTAAACAGGGAGACAGTAATCCTGCCGATGCTCCTGAACTGCTGCTGGTCGGTAGCCGCATCGAGGAAGCAAAACACGATTATGCCAGAGCGCAGCAATCCCTTGAGCGTGTAATTTCCAATTCCGCAGCCGATTCTTCGCAAAAATGGCGGGCGGAAGCGCAACTGGCGAAGATTTATATGGACCAGGGGCTAGATGCGCAGGCGGAAAGTGAGTTTCGGCATTCCCTGGAAACCGTTGACGTGGTTCGCTCATCGGTGCACGACGAAGAATTGCGAATGCCCTTTCTTTCCACCGCGCTTTCGTTTTATGACGATTACATCGAATTCCTGATTGCTCACCAGCGCTTGCAGGACGCCCTGCAGGTTGCCGAGTTGAGCCGCGCCAGGACATTGGCGGAAGGTTTAGGGGCGCGCCCCACCAGTTTTTCTTTCTCGTCGCGGAATTTCCAACCGCAGCAGATCGCGCGCCGCCTGAATGCCACGCTCTTGTTTTACTGGTCGGGCGAAAAGCGATCCCACCTGTGGCTCATCACGTCCAAAAAACTTTACTGGTTTCCTCTGTCCCCTAAATCTGAAATCGATGGTGCGGTCAAAGCCTATCGTCAATCCGTCGTAAATGGACAAGACGTGTTGGCGGAAAACAGCACCAACGCCCGGCAACTCTATGACATGCTCGTCGCCCCCGCGCGCCAGTTTATTCCCAAAAATTCCCGCGTAATCCTTTTGCCCGCGGAAAATCTCAATGCCCTGAACTTTGAAACGCTGATCGTTCCCGAACCGAATCCGCATTTCTGGATCGAAGACGTAATTCTCTCCGAAGCCGGTTCCCTCACGCTCTTATCCGGCGCGATTCAAAACGCGGCGACACGACAGAAAAACCTGCTCCTCGTCGGAAATCCCGATTCAGCGGATCCCAGCTTTCCCGCTCTGGTTCAAGCGCCCGTGGAGATACAAAAAGTCTCCAGCCATTTTCCCGATCCGCAATGCACTGTGCTGCAGGGAAAAAAGGCCACCGCATCGGCCTATTTCCACAGCAATCCCGACCGTTACAGCTATCTGCATTTCGTTACGCATGGAATCGCCAGCCAGACGCGCCCTCTGGAATCCGCCGTCATTCTCAGCCGCGACGGCGATTCCTACAAACTCTACGCGCGAGACATTGTCGCGCATCCGCTGAAAGCGCAGCTCGTAACCATTTCCGCGTGCAACGGAGCGGGAACGCGCGCTTACGCCGGCGAAGGTTTGGTCGGATTGTCCTGGGCGTTTTTGCGAGCGGGCGCGCACAATGTGATCGCTTCGCTGTGGGAGGTTAGCGACGCATCTTCCACGGCGCTGTTGATGGATGCATTGTACGCAGGTTTGGACCGCGGCGAAGATCCCGCCGCAGCGTTGCGCGACGCGAAACTGCTCGTCCTTAAAGCAAACGCAAATACCGTCTTCCGCAAGCCGTTTTACTGGGCGCCGTTTCAACTCTATATCGGCTCCTGAAAATTCGCGTTGCGAATCGACAAAGCTCATGCCGCCTTAGGCCGCGTACTCCACGCCATAGCCGCGCACAACAGCCCAATCACAATCGCGCCAAGCAAAATAAACAGTGAAGTGGAAAGCGCCTCCGGCTTGGCCGTCATCAGGTAAACAATCCCCAGCGCTAGCATGAACCGCGCGCGGATCAGCGTCACAATCATGGGGTCCTGCACCCGCGCCAGGATCGACTGCGGCAGCGCCACATTTCCTTCCGGCAGCGCCGCGCGAATCCGTTTCACCCGCGGCAGGACCAGCACAAATCCAATTCCCAGCGCCAGCACAATCGCCAATAACGACGCCGAAATCCAGCCCTGCTTCATCGCGCCGGTCAGCGACGCCATATATCCGCCGCTGATAATCAGCAGCAACAAGCCGGGCCCGGAAACGGGCAACGAAAGTTTGTAGATGCGCAACCAGGAGCGAGCCTGCTCCGAACTCGCCGAACGCCGAAGCAAAGCAGTGGCGGCCCATTCCAGGCCGTAGCCAACGAAAAGTCCAACCAATCCCAAAAAGTGAGTGAACAGCGCAAGCGCGTTAGGATTCAGATTCATGGCGAGCCTAGTGTACAGCGGACTCTCTCGCCAGCGTGCCCGAAATTTTCACGTCGCTACGGACCACCAACGCCAGCCCGCGCGCCACCGCCCAGCCCTCATCCACGGGTGCGCTGAAACTCCCGCATGTACGCCAGCAACGCCTCCACCGCGTCTTGCCCCACGGCGTTGTAGAGCGAAATGCGCATCCCGCCCACGGACCGGTGCCCCGGCGTGCCCACCAGATTCGCCTCCGCCGCGCCCTTCGCAAAATCCTTTTCGATCGCTTCGTCTCCGCCCCTAATACGAAACACCACATTCATCAGCGAGCGCGACGTTTTTTCCACCGGACAGCGGTAAAATCCGTTGCTCCGATCGATCGTGTCATACAGCAGCTTCGCCTTCGCCTCATTGCGCTTTTGAATCCCCGTAAGCCCGCCTTCCGCCGCGATCCATTCCGTCACCAGCCCAAGGATATACACCGCAAACGTCGGCGGCGTGTGATACAGCGACTTCTCCTTGATATGCGTGCGGTACTGCAAAATCGTCGGCAGGTTTTTGTCCGCGCGCTCCGCCAGGTCTTTGCGCACGATCACCAGCGTCACGCCGCTCGGCCCCAGGTTTTTCTGCGCCCCGGCAAAAATCAGCCCGAATTTACTGACGTCAATCGGCCGCGAGGCGACGTCCGAAGACATATCCGCAACCAGCGGCGCCGCGCTCACCGGCAACGAATGATACTGCGTGCCTTCAATCGTATTATTCGTGCAGAAATAGGTGTACGAAGCGTCCCCGGACAATTTAGTTTCGTCGGCCCGCGGCACGCGCGTGAATTTCTCCGCTTCCGTGCTGGCAGCAATGTGATGCAGGAAGCCTTTCTTCAATTCGCCGATGGCTTTCGCGGTCCACGCGCCGGTGTGCAGCACGTCAATCGGCTTCCCCGGCAGCGCCAGGTTTTGCGGCACGCTGGAAAATTGCATGCTCCCGCCGCCTTGCACGAAAATCACTGCGTAGTCTTCCGGAATCGTCAGCAGCTTGCGCAGATTCTGCTCCGCGCCGTTGTTGATGGCCTCAAACTCCGGCGAACGATGAGACATTTCCATCACGGACATGCCGGTTCCGCGATAATCCAGCAGTTCTTCGCGGATGCGCTCCAGCACCGGGAGCGGCAAAGCGGCCGGTCCGGCGTTGAAGTTAAATGCGCGCGTCACAGGTCGTGCAGGGGCACTGGTGCTCACGTTGGGAAAACCTCTCGGTAAAATTTGCGGTGCGTCCGGGCGGAAAAGCCGAGGAAAGGACCGCTACATAGGATACCAGATCACCCCGGCGCCCCGCGCCATCCACCCAAAAACCTCATCCTCCCTCCATCGCTCCGGGCCGTATAATCGCCGCATGACGCAACGCTCCCTGGAATTGCTGGAAACGGCGCTGAGCCTGACCGAAGAAGAGCGCGCCGAGCTTGCCGCTTCAGCTCCGACAGTAAAAAACCGGCAACAGCCGGGCTTCAGCCCATGAGGACTCCGAACGCATTAGAAACCCTTATTGCTTCGGCGTCTCCGGCGGCCCCGTGTAATATCCGATGCGGGTCGAGGCGATCAGGCTCGGATCATCGATGGTGACGCGCAAGTTGTGGTAATTGGAGGAGGAGTTATTGCCGGCGGGCGCGTACGCGATGATGTAATCGTGGCGCGCCTGCTCCGTAATGCGCGGATACAGATTCTGCATTTCGGCGCTTTTCGTGGCATAAAAAATGTCGCCGCCGGTTTGGGTGGCATAGTTGGTCAAGCCGGAAAATTTGCGATTGCCTTCGGAGCCAACTGCCAGGGCGTAAACCGAAATATTCTGCTGGAGCAACTCTTCCAGCACAACTTTCGGCGTGTTGTGATTCAGTTTCGGTTCGTTCTGGCCGTCGGAAACGATCAGGATCACACGGCGGCGGTCTCTCGGGCGATCGCGCAGCAGGTCCGCGGCGGAATAGAGCGCATCGTCGATCGCCTTGCTCGGGCGAGAGCTGGAGTAAACCGGAGCCGCCTGCACGGGAGGTCCAGACGTGGAGCTTGTGCCCGTGACCATAGGCTGCGGAATGTATTGCGGCGAAGGCTTGGCCGCGGCTTGTGCGGATCGTAAATCCGCAAGCAAATCCCCGGAGACATGCGTGAACTTGTCTCCGGGATAAAAAAGCATGTCATAACGGCAGACCATGGCCTCGTCAGTTTCGCTCAAGCCGGCCGCAATGGTTTGCAGGCTCTTGGTCATCTCGCTTCCTTCTTTCCACTTCATATCGTTGTCGACCAGGATTACAAGAGAAAGAGGAAGACCTTCATCGGCGAAGGTAAGAATTTTTTGTTCCACATCGTCGTCGTAGACGCGAAAATCGTCCTGCCGCAATCCCGAAACAAGATTGTCGTTCCCATCTTTCACGGTAACCGAAAGAACGACAAGGTTCGACTGCACGCGGATTTTCTCTTGCGCCCGCTGTGTCGCTGTCGAAGGTCCATTTTGCGCGCCAGGATTCTGAGTCGTCGGAGATTGCGAAGCGGAACAACTGAGAAAGGCTATCGCCAAAGCGCAAGCTTCTCGTTTCCAGGTCATGCTTCATTCTACCTTGCCAGTGAGATGAACAATCAGAAGCCAGAAAGCCTGAAAAGGTGGCTTTTGGAAATTAAGAGAAAGAATGACAAGGTGCGTGGAAAAAGTGCGCTGGGAATAAGGACGAAGTGCGCCGCCAAAAGTGGCCGAAGTGAGTAAGTGGCGACCGGAGAGCAATATAGCCGCGTACAGGAGAATCCTTAGCAACGATGGAAGGAATCATGCAACTACAACGCTCGACCGGCCAATTCTCCAGGAGGGTTTTTCCATGTTTCATAAGGTTTTGGCTACGGCATCTTTGGGCGGTCTGTTGCTGATGGGCACGCCCGCATTGATTGAGGGGCAGCAAGCGCAGCAGGGACAACAGTCTCAGCAGGCGGCGAAGTCGGTCACCGGCAAAGTGACCGATATTGCAGACAACGGACATTCGTTCACCGTTGACACTGGCGCCGGCGAGAGCAAGCAGACCATGAAGTTCGTGGTGGACAAAAATACGCAGGTGCAAGGGCAAGTGAAGGTCGGAACGATGGTGGCGGTGGATTATCAGGCGGTGGACGGCGGCCAATTGCTCTGCGTGCGAGTTGCCGCCCAACAGAGTTGAGGCCAGTCAGTAAGAGATAGAACATGTGATAGTGGCGACCCGGATGCGGTCCTGGTCGCCACACGTGTGTTTTGGGGAAGTTTTCAGAAATCGGCGCAGCCGCGACACGTCTTGGTTGTTACGCGTAATTGGGATTAAGCTTCCTCTCGTCAGTTCGGCCAAGATGACTCGTTTCGAGGTGCAACATGCATCTACGATATTGGATTCTACTGATCCCGATGATTGCCGTGGCCGGATGTCAGTCGCGCGTCGTTACCACCCCGGACGTGGAAAGACTGACGCCAGCCGATCGAAGCGCTATGGAACAAAGTGTACGTGGATTTATGGCAAGCGTCGCGCAAGCGGTGACGCAAGGAGGCCCAACCGTATGGAGCGAAGAGTTTGAAGGCGGCGCGAACTTCTTCATGGCGGTCAGTGGGAAACTCGTGTTTCCCACCGGCGAAGCTGCGGCACAAGCGCTTCCAGGCGTGGCGCGCGCCATTCCACATATTGACCTGAAATGGGGAGACGATTTGCGCGTCGATCCTCTCACGGCGGATTTGGCCGTCGTGGCCACCTCGTACCGAGAAGTTCAACTGGATCCGCAAGGACATACGGTGAGAGAAAACGGCTACTTTACTGGCGTAGTGGAACGGCGAAACGGAAAGTGGCAATTTCGGAATGCGCATTGGTCGGAAGCGGCGCCCGCAGCAAAGGCGCTGTGAAGCGTCGCGAGAAGTGGGATGTTATCGTGCCGGTACAGCCGATCTCTGAGATCGGCGACTACGTTAGGGAAAGTTCGGCGATTTGTTTTAGCAGGCGGATCAGAGTGGAGCGGTCGTCGGGGGTTAAGGCTTGACGAACTTTTTCGTCGGCGGAGCTGCGGGCGTGGATTAGCTGTTCGCGGTATCTATTTCCTTTTGCGGTGAGGGAGACGAGGATGGCCCTGCCGGATGGCGTTTTTTTCTCTGCGACGAGTCCTTCCTGGACTAAGGATTTGATGGCCCGGTGAACGACGGTGCGATCGAAGCCCAGAAGCGTCGCGATTTGATTTTTGTTAAGAGAAGCGCCGCCGCGAAGCGTCGAAAGAATGAATCCTCGCGTGGACGAGCAGCGGGTTTTGCGCTCGAGCTGCTTGCCTACGGAGAAGTAAGCGGCGGCGATGTGGTTCAGCACGGAATCTCGCAGAATATTCTCGGGAATGGGTTTGGCGGGAATCATAGGATGGTGACCGTGGCTTCGAGGGGGCGTCGCCATTGTGGTTGGTCCACATGCGCAGGCGATTTCTTGCCAATGGCGATGACCATCACAATCTCATGAGCGCGCGCCGAAAGTCCGAGAAATTTGGAGAGGCGGAGGGTGTCGAAGCCTTCCATGGGACAAGTGTTGAGTCCGAGGGCTTCGGCGGCGATCATCAGGTTTTCGCAAGCGAGTGAAGTGCTTTTCGTCGCCCATTTGAAGAGATCGTGGCGCGTCACGGGAGGCATGCCGATGGTTTTCCAGGGATGAAGCATACGGAATAGCAGCCACTTGAAAGCGCCGAAGACTCCGAACGGGCCGGGCATGAAAATGATGCGGCCGATTTTCGAGGTGCGTTCATAGTCACGGAGTTTGCCTTCCGGAAAACCAGTCTGCCGCATCCAGTCCAATTGAAGTTGGGTAGTGGATTGCAAGGAGCCGATGTCGGCGACGGCAGCGACCAGGGCTGAAGCGGTGACGGCTGGATTTTGAGCCATGCACAAGCGGGCGGCGATGTCGCGTTGCGAAGGAGACTCGATCCAGTAGAGGCGATAGGGCTGCATGTTGAAGCTGGAGGGAGCGCGGCGAGCAGCGTCGAGGATTTGCCGGCGAAGTTCGGGGTGGATCTGGACAGGGTCGAAAGATTTGATGGCGCGACGTTGGAAGATGGCGTCGAGAGAGTGGGTGGTCATGGGGGATGCCTCCATGTTGTTATTGCAACATATGTATGTTGCTGTTGCAACATGAAAATTGAATGCGTGTGGTATGAATGAAGGCACACGGGAACCACGGACCGGTGGGCTGGCGGTTGGGAAGTCCGCGGTTATGGCTTTTGGGTGGAGCTCGGGAGAAGGGCGAATTCGACGCGGCGGCGCATGGGGTCGATGCGTTCAGCGCGGACACGGATGCGATCACCTAGTTTCCAGACAAGCGATTGTGGTTGCTTACGACGGCTGCCGCCGCCCCGGCGATTGTCGTTGCTGGGCACGGCGACGATGGTGTGGTCGCGTTCGCGATAAAGGCAGCGGGTGCCGGCAACTTCTTCAAAGGCATTGATGGGGACCAGGCCTTCGACAAAGACGTCGAAGAGTTCGACGAAGCATCCGTATTTCTGCACGGAGATGATGAGGGCATCGTATTCGTCGCCCAGGTGCTGCTCCATGAACTGCGCGGTCTTCCAGGCAATGAGCTCGCGCTCGGCGGTGGCCGCACGGCGCTCGGTTTCCGAAGTTTCGGCGGCGATTTCCTCCAAATGCTGGTGGGAATAAAGAGTGGCTTCGACGCCGACGGCAGGCTTGATGTGCGTGGCCGCTTTTGCCTGAGGATTGGCGAGTGCCCATTTGAGGATGCGATGAACGACCAGATCGGGATAGCGGCGAATGGGCGAGGTAAAATGCGTGTACTCATCGAAGCCAAGAGCGAAATGACCCAGAGATTCCGCGGAGTAGCGGGCTTGCTTGAGGGAGCGCAGCATTAAGTAGGAGAGGATGCGCTCTTCGGGATGGCCGGAAAGCTTGGCGACCAATTTCTGATAGTGGCGCGGAGTGATGTTGATGTCCGCGCCGGGGAGAGCGATGCGCTGCTGGCGTTCACGACCCTGGCCGCGCGATTCGGGCTTGCCGGCTTTTGCGGGCGAAGGGACTTTGCCATGGCGAACAGCGACTTCGCGTTGATAGAGATTTTCGACGCCGAGTGAATAGCCGAAAGCGCGAGCGAGTTCTTCAAACTCCAGGACTTTGCGGGCATCCGGTTTCTCGTGGACGCGGTGGAGGGCAGGAAGGCCGCGTTCGAGCAGATAATGTGCGACGGCGCGGTTGGCGGCGAGCATGAACTCTTCAATGATGCGATGGGCAATATTGCGCTCGCTGCGGCCGATGTTAATCATGTTTTGCTGCGCGTCGAATTCGATAACGGGCTCGGGGAGATCGAAATCGATCGAGCCATTTTCGCCGCGGCGGGAGTTCAGGAGTTGAGCGAGACCTTTCATGGCGCGGAAATGGTGGTGCATGTGAGCGTAACGCTCGCTCGTTTCGGCATCGCCATTGAGCACCTTGTTGACATTGGTGTAGGTCATGCGCTCGGTGGAACGGATCACCCCGGGAACCATGACGGCAGTGAGCGGGCGTCCGGCGGAATCAAAGTGCATGATGGCGCTCATGACGAGTCGCTCCTCGCGAGGATTGAGTGAGCACATGCCGTTCGAAAGAGCTTCGGGAAGCATGGGAACGGCGCGATCGATGAAGTAAACGGAATTGCCGCGGAGCCGGGCTTCGCGATCGAGAGGAGATTCGGGAGTTACGTAGTGGGCCACGTCGGCAATGTGAACTTGCAGCAGCCAGCCGCCATCGTCGCGACGCTCCACGTAAACGGCATCGTCGAAATCGCGCGCCGTTTCGCCGTCGATGGTGACGATGGGAAGTTCGCGAAAATCTTCGCGGCCTTGGCGGTCGGTGTCACTGACCGGATGGGCCATGCGCTCACTTTCCTGAAGGACCTCGGCGGGAAAGGCGTGGGGCAAGTGATGCTTGCGGATGATGATTTCCGTGTCCACACCGAGATCGCCAGGACGGCCAACGATTTCAATTACCCGGCCGGCGGGAGCTGTGCCGCCGCGACCATAATGCAAAAGCTCGGCATTGACGACGGCGCCGTCCAATTTGGGAATATGTGGCAGGCGTTTACCGCGGCCGGGTTGTTCTTTTTTCGGGAGTTGAAGTTGCTCGCGGAGAGCGGGAGAGAGTTCTTCGCCGGGAATTAACTCGATGTCGTGCTGGACGCGTGTGTCGTATGGCGTGACGATACAGCCTTGGGCGGTGTAGCGGAACAGGCCCACAACTGTGGGATGAGCGCGACCAACAATGCGGACGATGCGACCTTCGGCACGACGAGCACCGGGGAGACCACTCAGTCGGGCAATTCTGGCAATGACGGTATCGCCGTGCATGGCGTCTTCCACGTAATCGCGTGGAATGAAAATGTCGCCATCGACGTTGGGAAGCGCGACATCGGGGACGACGAAGCCGTAACCATCCTGGTGAAGAACGAGGCGTCCTTTGATTTCGTCGCGGGAAGTTGCTTTATGTTGCGAGAATTTGTCGACAGGTTCGCCTGTGGCCCGTTTTTGATTGCCCGAAGAAGCGGAAGGCTTGCGCGTTTGACGGAGAAGGAAACGGCCGTGAGACAGCTCCTCGACGAGGCCGCGGTTTTTTAATTTTTCGAGCATATGAAGGAGCGGGCGGCGGTCATTTTTTTTTAAGCGCAGGGAACGGGAAAGATCATCGAGGGAGACGGAGTCGTTTCTAAGTTGTAGAAAACGCAGGATGTTATCGAGGCTGAGCTGGGAGGCGCGAGGCATCTTCGAGAGGCCTTTCCGTGAGCGACAGGGTGCGTGAGCCATTGTATGCATTTTCTTAAAATTCTTGTAACCATTTTCGGCTCGCGGGAGTTTCATAGACAGGCCAACACACGACCGATTAGCCGCCCTCCGTCAGGCTAGTCGGATTCCTCGAAAGAGGAATAAAGGGGAGGCGGGAAGACCTGGCCTGCCTCCCTTCTCTATTTTCTGCGTCTATTTGATGTTTTTCGGCGGTCAGGTTGGGCTACTGGGTCCAATTGGGTCCACGACTTTTTCAACTCTTCTTCGAGCCGTTCATCAGGACCTAGCGTTTGAATCCAGCCGTGACAGCATATCTCCACCAATGAGCGTTCGAGATTCCCGTTTCGTGTTTGCAGTTTTGTTTCTCGAAGTCGTAGAACATCCGAACCGGGAATCAGCCGTCGCCTAAAGATCCAGGAGGTATTGATGAAGCATTGATCTTTCGCGAGACCGGTGAACCGAAGAGCGTAGTGAAACTGGCAGAGCTCCCTACTCCTCAATTGGCCCTGGCGAAGCGCTCGTCCGAGTGCTGCTGAGGCCGATCAACCCATCGGATCTGCACATGGTGCGAGGGCACTATGGCTATCAGCCGGATTTGCCAGCCAGCCCGGGCGCTGAAGGCGTGGGGATTGTGGAGCCTGTAGGTCCGGGCGTGCAAGGTCCGATTGTTGGAACTCGCGTAGTTTCGTTAACACGTGGAACACCTGGTGCGAGCAGATGGTGTGCCCAACGTCTGGCACAACCACACTCTACGGATGCAAAAATATAATCACCGCTCCTGAAAAGTGATTGGCACTGAGGAGGAATATTCGCAGGCGGAAGGGACGCACGATATGATGACGAGGGCGAAATAGTTTCAAACGCCGCTTCTCGTTGGGTCGGACACAAGGGCGTGAGTTTGCTCCACGCTCGAATGCAACCACGCTCGTTGAACTACTGTAAAAAGAAACGCTGTGGTGAGACCAAATAGAATCCAACCATTCAAAGCTTCCAGAGCGCCCATCATTTTCCAATGTGGTGCCAGATGGAGTTCCTCGTGCCCGTAACTCGTTATGGCATTGAGTGAGTAAAGCATCGCAGATTTGTTATCCAAGGATGCACCGAGGAGGCGGTAAGCTATCGCCCAGATAAGACCCTCAAACCCGTGCAACACGGTCAACAGAAGCGCTGTTCCCCCGATAAGATAACTCGAGACAGGTAGGGGGATTCCCCGGAGCATTCGTTCCTTATCATTCATCCTAGCGGTAACCCTTGCGTTTAACAGGCCTAGGCTGTAAGCGTGAAGGATGACAGTGAATACGATAAGTGGCAGGCCCCATGCCCAATTCGCGGTCCAACCACCTATATTCGCGAGATCATCCATATCAACCTCTCTTGCGCATCCCCTTGCTCGGGTGTGCCAATCTTGTTCGAGAGGGTAGCACTCGATCCGAATGAGTTACGTGAAACCCTGAGAGCGTGTGCCTCTTCATTCACCTCATTGGAGACTGTCCGCAAAACCTATGCGAGAGGCATGTGCCGAAAAACCCGAGGTATTCGCAGGCGGAAGGGCGGCACGGGTTGATGACGAAGGCAAGATAGAGAGGACTAGTAACCACCTTTCGATTACCCGACGCAATCAGGCACTAGCACGCGAACCGAAGTAGCATGAAGTCGTCGCCTCGCGCCGCTCATTCCGAGCGTGCTACGAGAATGCGTCCGGCACTCCACAGGCCCGCAATCTGCAGGGCCACAAGAAGCGCCACGCTGACGTCAAACGGAATTACGCAGCCGCTGTGCCCGGCGTCGAACACGTTGTTCGGGCCGGCGACGACAAAGTGTTCGAGGCTGCCGATCACCAGCCCATTCGCGAACCCCAGCAATCAAGACGAACGACCCGATCCTCTTTAGCCGCGTCCATAAAAGTCCCACTCCCACCAGCGTGAGCGCGCCGGCCAAGACACCGATGCGCACCGAACCCGCGACCGTCAATGCGGAATTGAGCTTTCCTGCCAGAAAGAGGTGCGCGGCCGTAACGGCGAGATTCGCCAGAGCGACAGTCGAGACAAAAGCTTTCATTGGGAATCGCTATTTTGAGAGTAGTTCACCAGATCCGTGAAGTTGGACCCGGTACCGTGGTCCAAGGGCCTGGTGGCAGTCGGGCCTTTGTCCGAGCGCGTCTCCTACCTAAGTGTGGATCCGAATTACGCCGACCCCAATCTTCTTCCGCTCTCGCTCCGGATATTTCGAGCGCGCTTTCTCCGCGAGTCGTTTCGTTTTGAATGGCCTCGACAAGAAAGTGATTTTGCCATCGATGTACTTGAACAGTAGCCACTGCACAACGGGTTTGGACATCCCGGATTTATAGCATGAGTTGATGACGAGGAATCAGATTGGATATTCGGCACATGATATTCTCCGGGCTTGCAACTATACGATAATCGGCATATTTTCATATAGGACAGGCCGGGGTAGCCGCCCATCCCGGTCTAGGCCCTGTCAACGGTTGATGGGGCTTAAAACGCTCACGTTCCCGGCCAGTTACCATTGCCTGCTTACCATTTCCTTTCAACCCCTCTTTTTCTTGACGCGTCCCGGATCAGGAATAGTATTCCACTACCGGGACCCGTTGAAGTAACCATGGGAGTGGTCTTTGGCACTCTACTGGATCAAATTAATGATCATGATTGACAATCGTATTCGCAGGCGGGAGGGCGGCACGAGTTGATGACGAGAGTTTTGTGAATAAATACAGGGGTGCCCCTACGCGCTAAATTTGGCGGCCAAACCAAAGAGCGCAGCTGCTACGAAGGCCACAACAGATGCGACACAGAACACTTCGGCGATGACGGAGATAGCGTTGGTCGTGGAAAGTATTGTCAACCCTAGTATTGCAGCAATGGCTAGTAGCGCGAGTTTCCAGTTTTTCACCGATTCTACCTCCTACACCTAACCGGAATAACGTTACTAAGAAAATCCCCTCAGGTCTGTACAGAAGTGGACAGTAAGGTCGCTGGCGCGCCGTAAACCCACTGGACCCGGGAACGTCTTCGTTGGCGCTGGCCCCGGGTTTCATGGCAATGACGGTTTCCGGGGCAAGGTAGACACCCTTCCGCGCGAAGATCGTAAATCCTGGCTCCTAACCTCACGAAATGAAAATCCCGTACGCGCTCGACGGTGGAGAACCATTCGCTGTTTTGCAGCCGATTTTGGGCGGGGGCAGGCAGGGAGTCCCGAAGCCGGCTACCACCGTGCCGCGACTAACAGAAAGATTGAAGCTCTACTCGCGGATCGGGATACACCAGAAACAACTGGGTCCGCAATGGGTCCTACTTCTCGAATTGTGGGAGTTTCATTGGTTCTATTACCTAGTATTATCAGTAAGTTAGGACTTATCAATGGTACGAGGCAGTCAGATCTGGCCTGCCTCCCTTCTCTATTTTTCTGCTGCGTTTTCCTTCAGACTCAATTCGCTCGTTCAGATCCCATTCTATTGCTTTCCGTCCCAGCTTTGGGTTTTTCCGGCGAGTTTGCGGGGGGAGTTGTGGTGATTCGTGGGTTGAGTTCTTTCATCGCACAAGGCGCTCCTCAGGATCTTAGGTTGTTGACCGCGCAGAGGCGAAGTTTGCGACAAAAGAGGGGATTTCTATACACGTACGGAGAACGAGTGTAATAGAGTCTTGCGCGATTACGAGACATTGGATAGGTTTCAGGTTACTCAATCGTTTTGTTGAATGTCGCCCAGACAAAACACCAGCATTTGGGTGGAAAAATAAAAAGCAAAACGGTCCAGCGTGGGTTGCGGCGGCGTCGGCGGAGCGATCGTGATGGCGATTGTGGGCCTGATCAAGACGCAGATGGCCAAGGCCAACTGAAGCGGATCGTTTTTAAAATTGTTTGAGGCCGCTTGCGAGCGCGTTCAGTATCTTGGCGCAAACGGCGGCACTCCGCTCCGCGATGAAATTTCTATTTCGCTAACAGCATGAGTCCCGAAACTCAGCCTTTTTTCCGGGAACATAATCGCGGCAGAGGCAGCCGGGATGATTGCAATGGCTGCGAATCACCTGTTTATTCCCGACGGTGACACGTGTGGTGTGGTGAATGGATTTACCATGGCCACAGGTTTTACACGGTTGCTTGCGGTGCGTGCTGGTCAATGGATCTTCCATTCATCTCAGAGCGACAGCAGCGCGTGTGTGCACGCGTCGCCGAGAGATGGCTCCTTCAGTGATGTTCATTGCCCGAATTATTGTGGCGCCAGGTCCAGTATTCTTTCTGCTCGGCGGCGGGAATCTTGCGGAAATCGCGA
Organism: Candidatus Acidiferrales bacterium; assembly: GCA_963795535.1. Classification (GTDB taxonomy): domain Bacteria; phylum Acidobacteriota; class Terriglobia; order Acidiferrales; family UBA7541; genus Acidiferrum. The sequence continues at coordinate 1,789,481 of CAWCIG010000012.1, read as the reverse complement.
TTGGGATCGCGATGAGTTTCAACCGCCCACCGCTGGTAGCAGCCCACTTCGTCGTTATTCCAGACGCGATAGTCGCTGTAGTATGGATCGTAGATGCGGGAATCATGTTCGGCGCACCCTGCGGCCAAGACAGAAATGGCGATTGTGGCTGCAAAACAGAACGGACTCAACGAAGGTATGCAGGCAGATATCGATTTCGAACGTCGCGAACGGTTCATCAGACGATCTCCATCACCTGGGGCTGCTGAACGTTAGCAGCGGCCCGGGGAGGAACGAATACGGACTAGTCTGTAGCGCGGGCTAGGCGAACGTGTAGGGGGGCGGGTGAATGTGGACACGAGTGTAAAAGCGGGAAGGTGTTCCCGCACTTCAAAAACGTTATGTTGCAGATAATTCGGAAGGTGGCTACGTCGCTTGTGGTGATTGTGGTGGTCGGGTTTGGAGTACGTGCGGCGTTTGCGTGGAATCAGGCGGCGAAAATACCGAAGGCAGTGGTGCGGACGATCCCGTTTCAGACGGAGACAGGTCATATTGCGTATTCCGTGGCGACAGGAAAAGGATTTTCGTCTCCGTTTCAGAGGGATAGCGGGCCGACGGCATGGCTGACACCGGTATACCCGTTGATCGTGGCGGGAATATTCAAGGTTTTTGGGGTGTACACGCGCGGATCTTTTCTGGCGGTGATATTTCTGAATATTATTTTTTCTTCGACCACCTGCGTGCCGATTTTCTATGCGGCGAAACGGATTGCGGGGATTGACGCGGGCAGTGGAGGCGCGTGGCTGTGGGCGCTGTTTCCGAATGCGATCCTGATCCCGTTTGAGTGGATCTGGGATACATCGCTGGCGGCGTTGCTGGCTGCTACGCTTTTGTGGGCGACGCTGGAGCTGGCGGAATCCGCAAGATGGCGCGACTGGATCGGGTACGGGCTTCTGTGGGGTGTGGAGCTGATGACCAACCCGAGTGTGGGTGCGGTGTTTCCGTTTTTGTTGGGGTGGCTGGCTTATCGCGGCTATCGAGACGGGCGCATTCGGCTGACGAGACCCGTGATGACGGCCGCGGTTGCGTTGATTTGTTGTATTCCGTGGACGGTGCGGAACTTTGTAGTGTTCCACCGATTCATTCCGTTTCGGTCTAACTTCGGGTATGAGCTGTATATCGGGAATAATGAGAATTACGACGAGCGGCATTGGGGATCGCCGGCGATCATCACGCAGGATATGGAGACCCTGCGCTATTTGAGGATGGGGGAAACGATGTTTATGCAGGAGGAGACGCGAAAGGCGCTGAAGTTTATGGAGAAGCATCCGCGAGTGGAGATGCAGTTGATCGTCTGGCGATTTGTAGATTTCTGGATGGGCGTGGCTGATCCGTTGAGGACGTTTGTAGGGACGGATTCGTGGTTGATCCGCGGGATACTGTTGGGGAATTTTGCGAGTGCGGTGGGCGCGTTGGCGGGAGTGGTTGTGCTTTTTCTGCGGAGGAGTGTGTACACAGTGCCAGTGGCCGCGTTTCCGCTGGTTTTTCCTGTTTTGTATTATGTGACGCACACTTCGCTGCGGTACCGGCATCCGATCGATCCGATGGTGTTGTTGTTGACGGCGATTGCCGCGGGGGCGATGTGGGCAGGACGGGAAGTCTCCGGGAAGCCGGCCTGAAGGCACGGCGCTGCGTAGCGATTGTGAGTGCCGAGGGATTCGGATAATGTGCTGAGTTTGGGTTTGGGGGACTAATGGCGAAGAGGACGCTTGTTGGAATTTTCGTGCTGGTGGCGATTTGCTTGCTGGATGTGCCGCGGATTTGGGCGCAGGCCAGTCCGGAAAATTCGTCGCGGGAATTGCAGATTTGGACTGGTGGTGGACACGGGATCAATGGAAGCCAGTCTGGCGACGGCCTGTGGAATTTGGGATTGCGGTATGGATTGATACTGACGGCGCCACACGGGCCGGGAATCCTGAAGGGGCAACTGGAGTACGCGGTGGACGTGGTGCCGGTGTGGGTGATCGCTCAGAAGACGAACACGGCTTATGGCGGGAGCGTGGACCCTTTCGCGTTCAAATGGATTTTTGATTCGGCGAAGAAGGTGAAACCGTATTTTCAGATTGAAGGCGGGGCGTTGTTCACGAATACGAAGGTGCCGGAGGGAACGTCGCAGATCAATTTCACGACCAGCGGCGGGATTGGAGCACACTTTTTGGGAAAGAAACGCAATTTCAGCGCGGAAGTGCGGTTTCAGCATATTTCAAACGCGGGGATGACGAATCCGAATCCAGGGATTAATACGATGCAGGTGAGGATCGGGTTTGGGGAGTTTCGGAATTAGGATTTGATTGAAGGAAGGTTATTTGGTGGCTGGGGGTTGGTGGGTGCGTAGGAAATCTTTGAGGGCTTGGGGCATGAAGTTGGCGGTGCTGAAGGCGTTCGGCAGGGCGGATTCGAAGGTGGTGGCACGATAATTGCCTTTGCCGTCAGAGAGGATGAGCGCGATCGGGGGCTTGTCGGCTTCGCGATTGAAGCTACTGGATTCGTAACCGTACTGGCGATCGCGATAGTTGATGACCGGCCAGTGACCGTTCTCTCCGACGACGAGGATGGCACGAAGGAAATAGTCGCGTTCGGTGGCGGCTTGTTGAAGGACTCCGCCGACGGGATAGCGATAGTGGAACGCGGCATCGTCGGCACCGGCGGCGCGATACAGTTTGCCGGAGTAGGAGAGTGCGGCGGCAGCGGTGTGGCGGTCGGTGGTGAAGAGCGTGACGCCACCGAGACGGGCGTCTTCCGCGGCGTCGAGGAGGCGAGCCAGTTCCGCCTGGGTGATGGAGAGCGACGAAGGAGAAGCGGCGGGGAACTGGTCTTCGTCGACGAGTTGATCACTGAAGCGGGTGACGCGAACGGTGTGATCGGAAGATTGGCCGCAGACGATGAGCAAACGAGAATAGTCGGTTGTGGCTTTCTGATAGTCGCGACAATCTCCGCAACTTCCGCTCAGGCCGCAGCGCTGAGAGAAGAATGCGACGAAACGCAGGCCGTGACGTGTGGTTTCTGCTCCATAGAGTGCCGTGACGTGATTGATTAACGAGGATTCGCCATGGATGGCTTCGGGGACGGCATATTCGGTATTGCCGCCCAGGACGATATGTTCCTGGCCGTCTTTCGTGACCACAGTGGCGGCGCGAACTTTGAAGTGGGAGATGGACGGATCGGTTCCAGCATTTTCCGCGGCGGAGAGTCCGCGGAAAATCTGTGCGCGGAGGACCGGATCGGTCACGAGAGCTTCCGATTGCGGAGTGAGATGCCACGCTGTGGAATCGGGCGCAAACTGGCGAGCGCAAGAAACGGCTAACGCGGCGAAGAAGATAAGGGCGACGAAAGTGAAGAAGCGGCTCATGGATGGTTGCCTCACGCAGACGCGCTGAGTCGAGGGATGAAAAGGCGAAAAAATTTATCCGGGTCGACGCCGACGGCGACTTTGCAGTTGGGCTTAAATTCCGCGGGCCGCGATTCGGGAGCAGGGCCACCGGTGCTCATCGGGGGCGAAGTGCGAGCGGGGGCGTATTCGTAACCGACCGATTCGCCTGCGGTAAATTCTCCGGTAGTTTCGATCTGCACATAGTAATCCTTGAGCGTGAGCATCGAAGGATCGATAAGGTGCGCGACAGTGAGCGGGTCGTGCATGGCGACTACAGTAACGTCGCGTCCTTTGTGCATGCGTTCCAGAGTGGAGCGCATGATTTTCGAGGCAGCCTGGCAGACCGGATTTTGCGCGGCTTCGAGTTGCTTTAGTTGCGGTTCGCCGAAGAGAACTTTGCGAGTGACATCGAGGCCGACCATGGTGAGTGGAACGCCGGAATCAAAGACGATGCGCGCAGCTTCCGGGTCGACATAGAAATTGAATTCGGCGGAAGGCGTGACGTTGCCGCCGCTCAGAGAGCCGCCCATCATGACGATTTCCTTGATTTGCGGAGCAAGAGCCGGATCGGACTTGAGAACGCTGGCGATATTGGTGAGAGGGCCGACAGCGACGATGGTGATTTCACCTGGACTGGAGCGCACGATGCGGCGAATGAGTTCGGCCGCGGGCCCGGCGACGGGTTTTATTTTTGGCTCGGGAAAATCCACGCCAGCCAGGCCGTTATTCCCGTGGACGTAACTGGCGGTGACGAGGCGGCGCAGGAGAGGCGTGTCTGCTCCGGCGGCGACGGGCACATCGGTGCGTCCGGCAATTTCAACGAGGCGCAACGCGTTGGGAAGAGTGAATGAGAGAGGAACGTTCCCGCAGACGGATGTGATGGCTTCGACCTTTAGTTCGGGGGAACGGAGGGCGAGGAAGATGGCCATGGCGTCATCGACGCCAGGGTCTGTATCCAGAATGATGCGGCGCGGCGAAGAAGATGCGGCGGAAAGGGCGGCTGAGGGAAGAGCGCTTGTGAGGAGAGCGCCGGCGGAAGCGCCGAGAAACGACCTGCGAGACATATCGGAGAGATAAGAAGACATAGTGCTCCTTCAGACGCGGATGAGGTCACCGGAATTGTGACGTATGAGCCGGAATTTTACAGCAAATGCGCTGAGAGAAGAAAATATTCGGAGGCGTTGATTCAGAAGGTGAGTATTGTGATTGACAGGAGAGCGCCTACGAATGCGGAAAACTCAAGACCCACCCTTCGCAGAAGGCGCTCATCGAGGCGCACGCAGAGATCAGTCGGCGTTGGGAGTTTGGCTGATGAACAACTTGGCAACCGTTTCCAAGGTGTCGATGTCTGACGGGACTTTATCGGTGCGGATGCGGACGATTCTTGGGAAGCGAAGAGCGTAACCGCTGTTGTGACGGGAGGATTGCTGGATGTTGTTGAAGGCAACTTCCAGGACGACGAGCGGTTCGACGGTTCGAACATGGCCATGATCTTCGATGGTGTGGCGCAGGAAAAAATCGGTGTACTCGCTGATTTCCGCATCCGTGAGGCCGGAATAAGCTTTGCCTATATTCAGGAGCGTATCTCCGTCGCGGACGGCGAAGGTGTAATCCGAAAGAACTTTGTGGCGTCTTCCGTTCCCGTATTCGACAGCGGTGACGACGACATCCAGCGTGGCAAAGGGTTCTTTCAGCTTGAACCAGAAGCCGCCGCGGCGGCCCGGCGAGTAGGGAGAATCGGCGACCTTGGCGACGATACCTTCGTGGCCGGCGGCTAGCGCATTACGGAAGGCGACCCGCACGGCGTCGGCAGTGTTGCACGCAGTGGGCGTGGTGACGCGTACGGCTGCGGAGGCATGCGAACAAAACTCGTCGAGGAGCGCTTTGCGTTTTGTTACCGGCTCGTCGAGGAGCAAATCGCCGTTGCAATAGAGCAAGTCGAAGGCAACATATTTCACGGGAATATCGTTTTGAATGAACATGTCCAGGTTCTTGCGGCCGAGGCGTTTTTGTAATTCGGTGAAGGGCAATGGGCGGGAGTCGCGCCAGGCGAGAATTTCTCCGTCCAGGATGAATTCTCCCGGCAATTTGCCGATGGGCTCGAGGAGTTCGGGAAATTCAGTGATTTCATCGAATGTTCGCGAAAAAAGGCGGACTTTACCGGACTTGTCTTTGTGCACTTGTGCTCGAATGCCATCGTATTTTTCTTCCACCAGTAGTGAGGGGACATCGACGGCAGATTCGACTTCGTCAAAAAGATCGGCAGGCGTTTCCACCGGGGCGGCCAGCATAAATCCCAAGGGATTGAATAAACGCATGGTAGCGCGGGTCAATTGATTTTCAGCAGCTAAGGTCAGGGTTTCGCCAATGTCGCCGGTGAGCATGTTTGCGCGGCGCACCGCTGCGAGCGGCTGATCGAATGCCTTGGCAATGGCTTCTTCCACGAGGGTTTCTTTCGATCCGATACGCAAATCACCGGTGATGATTTTCACGATGTATTTCACATCGCCGGCACTGGCGCGTTGGAAGGCGGACGCGAGGAGTTCGGATTTCTGCGCTGGTCCGCGAACGGCAGCAAGATTTTCGAAAAGGCGATCCACCGCCGCGAGGGATAAATCGCCGTCAGGATTTGTGTTTCGCAAGAGTTCTTCGGCCATGTCGCCAAGGTCCCCGTGCTTTCGATAGGCGGCACCGAGGCTTTCGCCCGCTTTGCCAGCGGATTCAGCGATGACCCGCGAGAGATTTGCGCCGCCAACGCCCAGGGTGCGCGCATCATTTTTGGGAAAGACGTGCGCGGAGAAAAAGCGGGCGGCGAGCGCGGCATCCGCGGTCGGCAGAGATCGCAGGAATTCGCTGATCAGTCGGAGTTTTTCGAGTTTCTTGGTGGTGGCACCGACGGCATCAGCGATTTGAACGAAGGTGCGCATGGTGGCTTGGTCAAAGGCCGCTGGGCTGGAGGACTGGCCCTGAGCTGCAAGCAGCCTAGCGGACTGTGCCCCAATCCGTTTGGATCGGCGGGGGTTGAACAAGGGTTTGCATGACCACGCAATATTGTTCCGTCTTTTCCCGCAACGCGCTCAACTGCTCCGGGGTTGCCTTGGGGGCGTCAATGTCAAAGCGGAGACGGATACGCTCGAAGCCTACGGGCACGTCCTTCGATATGCCCAATGTGCCGCGAAGATCCAAATCTCCCTCGACGGTGACTTCAATGCGTTCTGTGGGTATGCTCATGGCGGCGGCAACCATCTGGCAAGTGAGCTGTGCGCACGCGGACAAAGCGCCCAGCAGGAGATCGCCGGAACAAGCCGCGGTGCCCGAGCCGCCGACCCCGGTGTGCGCCTGCGCGTTGTAGATGGCGCGCCCGATCGCAACGGAGCAGGCTATGGGCGTCTCGGTTTGGCCGCCTTTGGCTTTGAGAGTGATCCGGGAAGCGGAGGGATCGCTGCGATATTGGTCTTTAAAAGGTTTCTGAACGGACTTGAGATCCACGACGGCCTCCGAATATGGTGCCCGCAAATGCGGGAGCGCCGAGAGGGGTGCAGCAATGCAGTATTGTAGCAAGGCCGCGGGCTTGCTAGCATTTTTGCGACGGAATGACGGAGGGTGCAATATGCCCAAATTTGTGATCGAGCGGGAAGTGCCGGGAGCGGGGAATCTGACGGATGCGCAGATAAAGGAAATCTCGCGAAAATCCGTGGAGGTTCTGAGAGCGATGGGTCCGGAGATCCAATGGCTGCAAAGTTATGTAACCGGAGACAAGGTTTACTGCGTGTATCTTGCTCCCGACGAAGCAATGATTCGAGAACATGCGAGACGCGTGGGCCTGCCGGCGAACCGGGTGTCCGCCGTGCGGCGGCTTATTGATCCAACGAGCGCCGAGTAAACGGGAGCAGGGAGGAGAACCAAAAGAATCGTTAGTCGGCTGAAGGACCTCCTCGGATGCCACTTTGGAAGATTTAAGGTTGCGATCCTTCGTCGCAAACGATGTTCCTCAGGATAACAGCGATTGCAGGACGGCGAATGTGGGGCGGCTTTCGAGTTATTTGTCAGGCAAAGCGCGAAGTACCTCTTCGATGGCTTGTTCGATGGGCATGACCCATCCCTCAAGCCAGGCGGTTCTGCCGGCAGCGAGGGGCAACGCGTGGCGGACCGCATCGAGACTTTTTTCCAATTTAGCTTGTTCGGCAGGCACAAGAGGAGTGCCGATGCTTTGCCGAAGAGCGGCGGCTGCACCGGCGAGGCGCAAGGAGCGCTCCGATTGCAATTGTGCCGCGGCAGAGCAAGCGAAGGATTCCAAGAGCCGGGCAATGCCGCGCTTGTGTTCCAGGCTGCGAAAGATACGCAGGCTCTCACCGTAGAGGCAATCGGCGGCCTTATAATTCTGTTGCTCTCTGGCGAGGTTTCCCAAGTCTGCGAGAGAGCCAGCAATACCCCAGCGATCGTCGAGTTGGCGAAAGGCAGCCAAACTTTGTTCATAAAGGGAGCGCGCGGCCACAGAGTCGCCCTGGTCGCGAGCCACGTCGCCCTGATGATTGAGGGCCCAGGCGAAGCCGGTGTGATCTCCGAGTTCGCGAAAGAGGGAGAGAGATTCCTGATAGAGGACGCTAGCGTAGGAAAAGTCAGACTGCAGCGAAACGATGCTGGCTAGATTGGAAAGCGCGCGCGCAACGGCCCCAAGATCGTGCAAGTTTCTCCAGACCGCGAGGCTTTCTTCGAAAAGCGAACGAGCTGCGGGCAAGTTTCCGAGGTCTCGCGAATTGACGGCCAATGCGTTCAAGGCGACAGCGATGCTGTGGTTATCTTCCAATTGACGGGCGATCGCCAAACTTTCAAGAACAAGAGCGTCGGAGGAGACGAAGTCTCCCTGGACGCTGGCGAGAACTCCGGCAGCGAAGAGGGCGCGGAGACGAGGGTTGCTAGGCGCCGATGCGGCCGGAAGTTTGAGGAGCTTGCCGAGACGATCGCGGCCTTCGGTGAGATGTTCTCGCATCTCCCAGAACCGGAACAGAGCGACACCCAGGCGCAGTCCCCATTCGGCTTGGCCGGTTTCTGTGAGCCAGTCTAGAGCGACACGAAAATTGTCATTTTCGATTTCGAACTGATCCAACCAGGCGGTTTGATTTGTGGCCGCGTCTTTGCCTGCCTCTTCTTCCGCGAGCACTAGACAGTAAGCGGCGTGGGCGCGCCTGGCCAGCGGTTCTTCACCGCAGGATGCCATTTTGACAAAGGCATACTCGCGAATTGTTTCGAGCATGAAGAAGCGAGGCTCGCCATCGGCTTGCTCAGCCTGGCGAACGAGACTTTTGTCCACCATGGAAGACATGCCATCTAGCACATCCAAGCCCAGATCCTGCTTCGCGTCGCACACGGACTCGACAGCTTCGAGCGTGCAGCCGCCGAGAAAAACGGAGAGCCGACGGAAAAGCTTCTGTTCCGATTCGGTGAGCAGATCGTAACTCCAATCGATAGTTTGTCGAAGAGTCTGTTGCCTGGCGGGCAAATCTCGCGCACCGCCAGTCAGCAACTGCAGCCGACTGGCCAGCCTTGTGCGCATGGCAGTAACGGAAAGGAGCTTGACGCGAGCGGCGGCAAGTTCGATGGCGAGGGGAAGGCCGTCCAAGCGCGCGCAGATCTCCGCGACAACCGGGGCGTTTTCTTCGGTGAGCGTGAAATCCGGTTTGACGGCCGCGGCGCGTTGCAGGAAAAGAGAAATCGCGGAGAAGTTTGAGAGTTCGCTCGGGGAAGGACGCGATTTCGAATCGGGCAGCGCGAGTGGGGGAACTGGGAACTCATGTTCATTCGAGACGTGGAGCGCGGCGCGACTGGTCACCAGAAGTTTAAGGCTGGGCGCGAGGGCGAGAAGCTCGGTCAGAATGGGAGCTGACTCCAGGACGTGTTCGAAATTGTCAATCAGGAGGAGGATTGGCGAGGCGGACGCGCCGCGCAAGTATTCCTTTAGAGTGTCAAACGGCGATTGACCGGAGGACTCACGAAGGCCAAGAGTCTGTGCAATGGCGAGAATAATCAAACTGGAATCGGTGACCGCTGCGAGTGGAACGAAATAGGCACCAGAGGCGAAGTGCACGGCGGCGTCCCGAGCGACCTCGATGGCAAGGCGGGATTTGCCGATTCCGCCCGGGCCGGTGATGGTGACGAGGCGGACATCCGGACGGAGCAGGAGTTGTTGCACTGCCGCAAGCTCCCTGGAGCGGCCAACGAAGGCGGTGGTGGAGACGGGTAGATTGCTGGGGCGGGCTTCCTGGCGCCTAGACTGCAGATCCGCCAGGCGATCCTGGATGGCAGTGAGGTCGCGCAGCAAGTCTCGCGTGGAGAAGTACCGCTTCTCGGGCTCTTTCGCGAGGCAGCGTTCAACGACCCAGCACAGAGGTGGTGGCGCCTGCGAATTCAGCGAGGCGATGGGCTTGGGATCTTCCTGGCTGATGGCTAAAAGAGTTTGCGCCTGCGCCATTTTCCGGAAGGCGTGCTTTCCGGTGATCATTTCGTATAGCACGAGACCGAAGGAAAACTGATCAGAGCGAAAATCGACAGTACGGCCGTTGGCTTGTTCCGGCGACATGTAGCGCAGAGTACCCGCTATGACGCCGGATTGCGTTTCCTCGGAAGTGATTAAGCTTGCGTCGTCGGTCTCCTGGCTGACCAAATGAAGCTTGGCCAGTCCGAAATCGAGGATTTTGACGGCTTGCGGGGAAACAATAATGTTCTCCGGTTTTAGGTCCCGATGGATAACGCCGCTTTCATGGGCCTTGGCGAGGCCATCGGCAATTTGCACAGCGATGGAGATGACCTTGCTGACCGGAGGAGCGCCGAAGGCAAGGAGTTGACGCAGGGTTTGTCCTTCGATGAATTCGAGGACCAGGAAATCTATGCCGCAGTGATGGCCGATGTCGTGCAAGGTGCAGATATTGGGATGAGAGAGCTTGGAGACAGCACGAGCTTCGTTCTCGAGGCGATGGCGAAGATGGGGATCCTGGGAAAGATGTTCCGGCAAAACTTTGATCGCGACGAGGCGGTCGAGGCGGCTGTCTCGAGCGCGGTAAACTTCGCCCATGCCGCCGGCGCCGAGTGGCGAAAGAATTTCGTAAGGGCCGAGTTTTGTGCCTGGAGCGACGGACATATGTTGCGTGATTATAACCTCGGAAACGAGGGGTGGGGGAACGGTTATACCGTGAGAACTGCTTCTTCGAGGTGATCACTAGATGGAATTACTGGAATGACGGAACTGGTGCTGGGCACGGAGCTGACGACGGAGCAGCGGGAACATCTTGGTCTGGTGCAAGTTGCGCAGCAGTGTTTTTTGAGTATCACGAATGATTCTGGCCTTCTCTAAGATCGAGGCGGGAAAGTTGGAGTTGGAAGTGATTCCGTTGGATCTTCGCGAAAGAGTGGGAGAAACGATGCAGGCGCTGAGTTTGCGCGCGCATCAGAAACAGTTGGAGCTAGTCTGCAACGTTGAACCGTGAGTGGTGGAAGGGTTCGTTGGAGATAGGAAGCGGGTTTGATTTGATTCGGATGGATGTGCAGTTGCCCAACAGGGATGGTTTTGAGGCGACGCGGGCGATCCGGGAGAAGGAAAAGCGGACGGGCGCACCTGCCGATCGTGGCGATGACAGCGTGCGCGCTCGAGGGCGATGCCTTGCGGCAGGCATGGCATGCGTAGGTATCCATGCCAATCAACCGGACGGATCTGTGGGCGGCAACGGTAAGAGTTGGACGATGCGCGCGCCGGAAGATTGAAATGCAAACTATGCGTCGGGATTAGATGGTGCCCAAGAGAGGACTCGAACCTCCACGACCGTGAGGCCACCAGCTCCTGAAGCTGGCGCGTCTGCCAGTTCCGCCACTTGGGCACTAAGGCGATTTTAGCATGAACAGAGAACAGTTAATCAAAAGGCTTCAACAAATGCTGGACGATGCCGAGCGCACCGAGACTTTCGGTAGCATTGAAATTGAGCTGAGAAATTCGCACTCTCAAAACTGAGCTAGTCCAATGTCGCTAAGGGGGAGAGACCCCATGACCATGATAAAAACTACTACCGATAGAATTTCTCACGCCCAAATCAGGCAGAAATGCTTAAAGGATGGCGATCGCTGGGACTCCGTAAAATGCCCTTGCTGCGGTGGTCACCTAACCCTGTTTGGTAAGGATGGCTTTTCTTGCAAAGGCGACAGCCAGCATAAGGAATGCGACCCCACCAAAGTAGCGGAGAAGCTACACAAATTGATTGACAGCTCGGATCCGGGGGTGGTTCCCGCCGAGAAGCCCGAGGAAAAAAGGATCAAACCCTCCGATCTCCCCGGCTGGAGGGGCATCTCATTGCCGGAGCAACATGCCAAAGTGGTTCGTGTGACCTCGCCTTTCTTTTTCACCGGTTCATAGATCTGTGAGCCACTGGATCAGCAGTACTCTCTGACTGCCTCGCAATTCGCGAATGGGCTCTCCTGAACTTGACGGCAAATTCGACTGTCAGTCTGGACACTTTCGACTTTTCCGACTTCTTCGACTTCCAAGCTGATGTTCCACCAAGAATCAACGACTTACGCAGTCCAGGATTTGGACTGTGGGTTGCCCTTAGTTTGAGCAAGGGCAAACGCACAGGTTCAAGAGCGTGGGCCCATTGGAATGGTGAAGCATCATGCTGCGTCAACTTTGCAACGAGATTGCTAAACGAGCCGTTGCTTCCTCCTGTGATGGCGCTGCGGACGAGGAACTCGTGGCCGCCGCCAAGAAAGGAGATGAACTGGCTTTTGAAAGTCTCGCGAAGCGTCACCAGCGAAGGATTTTTGCACTCGCGTTCCGTTACACACGAGTTCGGGAAGATGCCGAAGACATTGTCCAGGAAACTTTCCAGAAAGCATTCGTCCACTTGCAGAAGTTCGAAGGGAAATCCTCCTTCTCTACATGGTTAACGCGTATTGCCATCAACGAAGCCCTGATGTCGCTGCGCAGGCGACGCGCACTGTACGAGGTGCCGGCCGATGATTCGCGTGGCGACCACGGAATCACGCCTGGCCCCGACGTAGCTGATGTAAGCCCAGACCCGGAAGCCACCTATGGGCAGAAAGAGGTAGCACGGATTGTGTCTGCGGCGATAAGGCACCTGAGGCCGGGAATGCGAAGAGCCGTCGAGTTGCGGGAACTGGGCGAGTTATCAACTCAGGAGACAGCCCGGCGGATGGGGCTCTCGGTCGCCGCCATTAAGGGTCGCTTGTTCCACGCGAGAAAAGAGCTAGGCAAAGCGCTGAAGTACCACCCGTTTTCTCTGGAGGGCCGGAGTTGAGGTCAGGTTGGTATTTGACCGAGCTGACTTTGGATTGGCAACTCTCCAGTCCGGTGCGATAACGCGCTCAGCTCCGCCCTCCGCCAGTATCGTCGTTCGGTTCTGCCAGGTGATCGAAGAATTCCGTTGGAAGGAGACAAAACTATGAAATTGCAAGACCCGATTGCGAATGCTCAGACCACGTCAAGAAGCATTCTTCGGTCAGACGTCGCGGAAGAAAGTCGCAACGATAAGCCATCTTTGGCAGAAATTCGCGAGCGAGCGTTTGAGATTCACATCGAGCGTGGCGGAATTCATGGGTGCGACCTGGACGACTGGCTGCAGGCGGAACGCGAGCTCCAAGAAAAGTACAACGAGAGCAACGATGGAAGGCCGAAGAAGAAATGACTTGCATATCAACAGAATCGTCCTTGCGATCGCAAAGACTTTTTTCACAAACAAGCACCGAGGAAAGTCGCATGTTGAAAATCAGTTTCAGTGAAACACCCGCCGAAGAAAGATGGATTCTGCATGGCCTGCTTACCGACCCCTGGGTACAAGAGTTCAGGACGTGCTGGAAGAAGAGCCACCGAACGGATGCGCGACGTGATTGCATCGTGGATCTCAACGAAGTCACATTCATCGACAAGTGTGGCGAGCAGCTCTTGCGCTTACTGGCCAAAGAAGGAGCGAAGTTCACTTCCAGCGGGACCTATACCAAACACATTATTGAGCAACTGAACGTACGACGAAAACGCCACAGTTGGAATTTGCTCGGGTTTCTGATGGTGCTTGTGTTCGTGACGGTGCTGGGCGCCGGCTGCGAACGCAAGGTAGCTTCCGCGCCCGCCCCTCCGGCACCCAAAGTCGAAGTGACGCCGGTCATCCAGAAGGACGTGCCGGTTCAGGGTGAGTGGGTAGGAACGCTCGAAGGCTACGTCAACGCACAGATTTCGCCGCAAGTGAGCGGTTACTTGGTTCGCCAGGATTATCACGAGGGCGCACTCGTCAAAAAGGGTCAAGTGCTCTTCGAGATTGACCCGCGCCCCTTTCAGGCGGTGCTCGATCAAGCCAAAGGGCAATTGGCCCAGGCCGAGGCGCAGATGGCCAACGCCGAGCTCAACGTGAAGCGTGACATTCCCGAAGCGGAAGCTCACGCGATTCCCCAGAGTCAGCTGGATACCGACACCCAGTCGCTCCGTGGTGCGAAGGCAGCAGTTGAGGCCAGCCAGGCGGCGGTCGAGCAAGCTGAGCTCAACTTGGGCTACACCAGAGTCGTTTCTTTGGTCGATGGGATCGCCGGCATCAATACGGTCCAGGTGGGCAACCTGGTGGGACCGACTACGGTCCTCACCGCGGTCTCGCAGGTAAGTCCGATCAAAGTTTACTTCCCCATTAGCGAACAGGAATACCTGCGCATGGCGGATGGGGGCGGTCCGGAGAGCGTGGACTTTATCACGCACGCTTCACGAATCCCCTTGCAGTTGACTTTAGCCGACGGCAGTACATACCCGCATCCCGGCAGAATCGTCTTCGCGGATCGCCAAGTAAACACGCAGACGGGAACCATTCAAATCGTTGGCGAGTTCCGCAATTCCAAAAACCTATTGCGACCCGGCCAGTACGCACGCATTCAGGCGCCGACCGGAAACATCACTGGGGCGCTGCTGGTGCCTCAGGCGGCGGTGAATCAACAGCAAGGAACCTATCAAGTAACGGTCGTCGGCGCCGATAACCGGGCGCAACTCCGGACCGTGGCGGTTGGTCCGAGAGTTGACACGCTTTGGGTGATCACGTCCGGATTGAAGCCGGGAGAACGCGTCGTGGCGGTCGGGGCGGAGAAGACAAAACAAGGTGAGCTGGTGAATCCCACACCGTACTCGGAAACGGAGGAGCGTTAAGCCATGGCGAACTTTTTCATCCGACGCCCCATAGTCGCGATTGTGATCGCAATCGTCACCGTCATCATTGGCGGGATCACGATTGCGCTTTTGCCAATCGCACAGTTTCCGAACATTGCCCCGCCGGAAATCTGGCTCCAAGCGAACTACCCTGGTGCCGACGCGAAGACTCTGGAGCAGTCCGTAGCGACTCCGATCGAACAGCAAGTAACCGGCGTCGACAATATGGAATACATGTATTCCGTAAACACCACCAATGGTTCGCAAACCTCTCTGCTCGTCGATTTTGATCTCAAGACTGATCCCAACATGGATCTCATTCTTACGCAGTCGCGTCAGCAGCTGGCAAACGGTCAGCTTCCTCCCGAGGTGACCAGCTATGGGATCACGTTGCGAAAGTCGGCCACCGCTCCTTTCCTGCTGGTGGGCTTGTACTCGCCCCACGGCACCCGCGACGCGGCGTTTCTGTCTAACTATGCGTACATCAATCTCAACGATCCCATCGGCCGCTCCTATGGCGTGGGTCGGTCGGAGGTCTTCGGGGCCGGCCAGTATGCGATGCGGCTTTGGATAAAACCCGATCAACTAGCGAAACTGGGCATCACCGTAACGGACATTACTAACGCCATCCAGGCTCAGAGCAAGGTAAATCCGGCTGGCCAGATAGGTGGCGAGCCGGCTGCCCGCAATCAGCAATACACCTATGCGCTGCTGGCGCAGGGCCGTCTGACATCTCCGGAAGAATTCGGCAGCATCGTTGTTCGCGAAGCTCCGAATGGCGGGATCGTGCGCGTGAAAGACCTTGCGCGAGTCGAACTGGGCCAGCAGGATTACAGCACGATCAGCCGGCTGAATGGCAAGCCCAGCGCCGTCATTGCGATTTACCAGCTTCCCGGATCTAACGCCCTTCAGACCGCGGAGGGCGTCCGCAAACTCATGAGCCGGATGAAGGAGCGCTTTCCCGAAGATGTCGACTATGCGATCTCGCTCGACCAGACTCTTCCGGTCACGGAAGGCATGCGGGACGTTGTCGAAACGCTGGTGATTGCGATTCTGCTGGTCATTTTTGTGGTGTACCTCTTCTTGCAAGACTGGCGGGCTACCTTGATCCCTATGCTGGCTGTGCCTGTTTCGCTCGTCGGCACGTTTGCCCTGTTCCCGCTATTCGGCTTCTCCATCAACACACTATCAATGTTGGGTCTGGTCCTGGCAATCGGGCTGGTGGTCGACGACGCGATTGTGGTTGTCGAAGGCGTGCAGCGTCATATCGAGGAGGGACTGGCTCCGAAGGACGCGGCAATGAAGGCGATGAAAGAGCTCTCCGGACCAGTTGTGGGGATTGCCCTGGTGCTGGCTTCTGTGTTCGTCCCTACGGCGTTCATTCCGGGCATCACCGGGAGACTTTATCAACAATTCGCTCTGACCATCGCCATTTCCGTGATGCTCTCCGCGTTCAATGCGCTCACACTCAGCCCGGCGCTCGCGAGTCTGTTGCTGCGGCCAAAACCAGAGGAAGGAACTTACAAGCGCCGCGGACCTCTCGGGAAATTCTTTGACGTCTTCAATCGCTATTGGGACCGCAGTACGAATGGTTTTGTCCGCTGGTCGCTCGCGGTAATTCACAAGGGCGCGCTCGTGCTGGTGCTGCTGGCAGGCTTTGGCCTGGGCGCGTTTTTCTTTGGCAGCCGGCTGCCCTCCAGCTTTATGCCGGATGAAGACCAAGGCTATATCTACGTCAGCATGCAACTCCCCATCGCGGCGTCGATGGAACGCACAAGCGCGGCTGCGAAACAGGTAGAGGCTGTTCTAGCAAACACGCCGGGAGTTCAATACACGACAACGGTAGTCGGCTTCAACCTTCTCAGCTTCGCTCACACTAGCTACAACAGTTTCTTCTTCGTTACGTTGAAACCCTGGGGCGAGCGCAAGAGCAGAGCGGAACAGTATCAGGAAATAAAGAATCGACTGAACCAGGAACTCAGCCGGTTGCCGGTCGGAACCGTTTTTGGTTTTTCGCCGCCTGCGGTTCCCGGCGTTGGCACGTCCGGCGGATTTCAGTTCGTCCTGGAAGATCGCTCCGGGAAGGATGTCCAGTTTCTTAGCGACAATCTGAGCAAATTCCTGGCAGCCGCGCGCAAGCGCCCTGAAATCGGCTTCGTCACTTCAACATTTATCCCGAGCGTGCCACAGGAGTACATCAATGTTGACCGCGACAAAGTGCTTAAACAGGGGGTTGCGATCAACGATGTGTACCAGACCATTCAGGCATTTATGGGCGGCCTGTTCGTTAACTATTTTAATGAGTTCGGCCGTACGTGGCAGGTTTATGTCGAGGCCGAAGCGCCTTACCGGTCGAATACGCAAGACCTTGGGCAGTTCTATGTGCGAAACACTCTGGGTCAGAATGTGCCGCTTTCCGCGCTCGCAAGCTTCGAGACTCGTTATGGCCCGGAATTCACCCTGCGCTACAACGAATATAGGTCGGCGGCGATCATCGGCAGCGCCGCGCCCGGTTATAGCTCTGAGCAGGCGACCGGGGCACTGGAAGAGGTCTTTAAACAAACCATGCCCCACGAAATGGGCTTCGACTACCAAGGCATGTCCTATCAGGAGCAGAAAGCCCGCCAGGGGGTTCCCGCATGGGCCATCTTTGGCCTCTCGCTGCTCTTCGTATTCTTGGTCTTAGCTGCGCTGTATGAGAGTTGGTCGCTTCCATGGAGCGTGCTCCTGAGCACGCCCGTCGCGGTGTTCGGGGCCCTCGCCGCGCTGTGGCTGCGCCGCGTTGTGCTCGGCTGGTTTCTGCCGCCGTACATGGTTCAGATGGAGAACGACGTATACACCCAGATTGGTCTAGTGATGCTCATCGGTCTGGGTGCCAAGAATTCAATTCTGATCGTCGCGTTCGCCAAAGAGGAATACGAACGCGGCAGGCCTCTGGTCGAGGCCGCCCTGGACGGAGCGAGGCTTCGGTTCCGGCCCCTCATGATGACCGCGCTCGCGTTCATTGTCGGGTGCGTGCCACTCTGGACAGCATCCGGAGCGGGCGCCATCGCGCGCCAGATTATCGGTACGACCGTGATCGGAGGCATGTTAGCGGAGACGTTTATCGGCAGGTTCTTTGTTCCGGCAATCTTCTATGTGGTCGAGCGAGTCTCCGGTGCCGCGAAGCTCGGGACTCCGCGGCTGACGTCGCCCGAAGCTTCTGGGGAGGCCGACTAACATGAGAAAGCTTCTGTTGTTAGCGTTTGCAGTTTTGCTCTCTGGCTGCACGGTCGGACCGAACTACAAGCGGCCGACAGTGAACGTGCCCACGGACTATCGCGGCGTCATGCCTGCCCAACCTGCCACAGTGGCGCCGCTCGGCAACGAAAAGTGGTGGGACGTGTATCAAGACCCAGTGCTGACACAGCTCATTCACACCGCACTTCAGCAGAACTATAATGTTCGTATCGCTGCCACTCGCGTGCTTCAGGCACAAGCTCAGCTTGGCATAGTCCGCGCCAATCAGTTTCCGTCGGCAAGCGTCGGGGCAGGCGTCTTCAGCCAGCAAAACGCCAAGGTTTCGAATCTGTTTCCGGCCTACGAGGTCAACGCTGGTCAGATCAACCTCTCGGTTATCTGGAATCTGGACTTTTGGGGAAAGTATCGCCGCCAAACCGAAGCAGCTCGCGCTCAAATGCTCGCCTCGGAGTGGGGACAGCAGGCAGTGATCTCGTCACTGGTTGCGAACGTCGCGACGGCCTACTTCCAGCTTCGGGCGCTGGACGCTGAACTTGAGATTGCCAAGCGTACCTTGGGGTCGCGACAGCAATCGCTGCAATTGACTCAGGTGCTCGAGACCCATGGCTCAGCTTCCGACCTGGACGTGAGCCAGTCAGAACAACTCGTATATACCGCCTCGGAAAGCATTCCCGACCTCGAGCGGCAGATACAACAGCAGGAAAACCTTCTCAGCATCCTGCTCGGTGAAAACCCTGGCTCAATACCCCGCGGCCGCGCGCTCACAGAGCAGCCCGTGCCGGATAGCGTCCCAGCCGGCCTGCCCTCGGAATTGCTCGAGCGCCGCCCGGATGTCCTCGAGGCCGAAGCTAACATGATGGCGGCCAACGCGCAGATCGGCGTGGCTAAGGCCGCCTTCTTTCCCTGCATCGCGCTCACCGGGACGGGGGGGCTAGAAAGCAACCAGTTGAGTCGGTTCATCAGCGCACCCTCCGAGGCCTGGCTGGGTGCCCTGAGTGTGGCGCAGCCCATCTTCGAAGGTGGAGCGCTCCGGTCGCAATTAAAACTCTCGCGAGCACAACATCAGGAAACAGTGCTCGCTTATGAGCAGACGGTGCAGAGCGCGCTTGAGCAAGTTTCGAATGCACTCATCGCGTCTCAAAAAGATCGCCAGTTCCGCGAACAACAGGAACTGCTCGTCCAAGCTGCGGAAAGGTCAGACCGGCTCTCCTTGATCCTCTATCGGAATGGTGGTGGGAGTTACCTGCAAGTCTTGACGAACGATACGAACTATTTCTCGGCAGAGCTGAATCTGGTCGACGCGCAGCTGAATGAACGGCTTGCGCTTGTCCAGCTCTATCAATCGCTGGGCGGTGGCTGGCAACAGTAAATCTCAAGAGAGGGTAAAAGGAGTTTCAAAATGAATAGGTCAAGCAACCTGCTGGTGTTGGGTGTAACAGGACAATTAGGAAAACTCGTCGCAAAACATTTGAAAAGGAGCAAGGCAAACTTTTTGGTAGGATCCCGAAGAAAAGCGAATCTGGAAGAGCTCGCAGATCAATTTGGAGCGTCGCGCTTTATCGATCTCGATGATCCACGAACTTTCAATCAAGCGTTGAAAGACGTCACTGGGATTTTTCTTGTAACTGGCTATACGGTGGACATGCTTGTGCAAAGCAAATCCCTGATCGATGCGGCCAGACGTAACGGTGTAAAGCATATCGTGCACCTGGGTGCATTCACGACAGATCGTGACACCTACGCTACGGTTTTCGCTTGGCATCAGATGATCGAAATCTATCTTCAAGCCAGCGGCGTCGCATGGACGAATCTGCACCCCAACATGTTCATGCAGAATTTGCTAGGGTATGCCGCGATCAAAGGTGGCCGGTACAGTTATTACACTTCCAAAGCTCTTGGGTATACCGCTTTGGAAGATGTAGCAGAATCCGCAGCCCGAATTCTGATGGAAGGACCGACAAAGCACAGTGGAAAGGACTATTGGTTTTCAGCGGACGTACTCACTGCGACGCAGGTGGCCGAAACTCTAGCTGAGGCTACAGGTCGTAAGTTCACAGCGGCAGTTCGTACTGCCGACGATTTTCAGAGCGATGCGGAACAGCCCGGTTCAATATTCGAACCGGCGTATGCAAAGGGAGGGCTCGAATTCTTCCGCTACGTCGAGGACGGAAGAATGGCGTACGTTGGAAGTATAAAAGACGATACAGAGAAAATTCTGGGACGCGAGCCCTTGTCGCTGAGGCAATGGGCAAAATTACACGCCAATGAGTTATTGAAGATTGCGGGCAGCTAAGACTGTTGAACTATTTCTGTATTTAGGCTCTGCGAAGCTCTCGGTGGCGGCTAACAAACCGTACGCAGCGACAAGCGTTTGTTCCTAGGGGTGGCTGGTGATCATCGCCAAACCAGAATGGCTCAAACCAATGGAGGGCATCCTCGAAGTCCTCAACGAGGGCGTTGGGATTACGGACGACACCGGACACGTTCTCTTTGTCAACCAGTGCATGGAGCGACTTCTTGGCGCTCCGCGCGCGGCACTCATTGGAAAGGCCGCAGATGCCTTCTATTCCGGAAGAGAATACGAGTTCACGTTGGAGAGAAGGGCTCGAATAAAGGGTGGTGGCTACGACCGATACGAATTCTTCGTCCCCCACGCCGACGGAACACGAGTACCAGTCATCATTAGCGCCCGTGAGCTCGAGGCTCCTGATGGAAGCCCTTTCTTGGTCTTCACATGTACCGACATCTCCCAGCAAAAGAAGGCTGAACAGAATCTTCGTGAGGCAAATGCGCAACTCAAGAATCGCGCTGACGAAATTGACCGCGAGCTGGCCATCGCTTCTCGGGTGCAGGAGAGCCTAGCGCCACAGCCCCTTCACTGGGGACGTGTGGCCGTCGAAACGTTCTACAAACCTGTGTGCACGATTGGCGGGGATTTCGGCTTGGTGATTCCGTCCGACGGCACGCACCTGGATTTGCTCGTTTGCGACATTTCTGGTCACGGCATCAGCTCCGCACTGCTGGCCAACCGTATTTATACGGAGACCGTTTCGTTATTGCGGCACGGGATGGAGCCCGACGAAATGCTGCGGACTCTGAATCGCTTTGTGATCGAAGACATCAAGGTCGATGGCTTTACTTTCACGATGGGTGCTGCACGACTGGATTTCAGTGGACGCCAGCTCGTCTATGCCGCTGGGGGGCATCCTCCGGCGCTCCTAGTTTCGCCTTGCGGCGACGTTCGCCGAGTCGAGTCCCTCAGCACTGTTCTGGGCCGACTAGAAGAGGCTGTGCCGCAGGAGGCTATCGAGGAATTCAATGTATCCGCTGGAGATCGACTGATGCTTTATTCCGATGGACTGACTGACGTCTGGAATGGGAACGACGAAATGCTAGGCGTCGAAGGCTTGGAGAAAATCGTCCGCAAGGCGGCTACCGCGTCACTTCACGATATGCACGAAGCTATCATTGAGGGCGTCAACTCGTACAGCGCCGGGCCTCTTCGTGACGACATCACGCTAATCCTAGCGGAGATCCGGTAGCGACTGTAGCTATCTAGGTCCGTGCGGCATCCAACAGAAGTGATGGGCATAGTCACTCCTATACCCGTGGCGAACGATGTAAACCGTGACGGAGCGTTAATCCGCACTCCTATACCTGCGGCGACCTCGACAAACCGTTACGAAGCGATACTCAGCATCAGTGAAGAGCTGCAGCGTCAGAACGACCGGCTCCAGTTGCTACTGAATCTGACGGGCAGAATCACGTCGAGCCTCAACCTCCGAGAGGTCTTACGCGCGATTGCAGCGAATATCCGCGAAGTTATACAAGCTGATTTGGTAACCGTTTCGCTGCCCGACCGAGCATCGGGTCAAATTAGGGTATTCGCCGTAGATTTTCCACACGGCAAGGGGCTCATCAAAGAAGATCTGCTCGTGGCGCCGAGCGCTGCCACCAAAAAAGCAATGGACACTTTGAAACCCGTAGTCCTTGACAGTCGGGACTACGACAATTGCGTGTCCGGAGCAACGGAGATCGCGGCCGCGGAAGGCCTAAAAACCAAGTGTATTATTCCACTTGTAAATCGCGATCGGGTCCTCGGGATTTTATGTCCTTCCCGCACGACGGAGACTCCTTTTGTGCCAGAAGATGTTGATTTCCTGAGCCGGGCGTCAGGACAGATCGCAATCGCAATTGAAAACGCACTGGCCTACCAGGAAATTTCCGAACTCAAAGACAAGCTCGCACAGGAAAAACTCTACCTGGAAGAGGAAATTCGCAGTGAAAGTGGCTTCGAGCGAATCATTGGGAAAAGCGCGCCGCTAAAGCATGTTCTGGAATTGGTGGACACCGTCGCTTCGAGCGATTCCACCGTTCTGCTGCTGGGTGAAACCGGAACGGGTAAGGAGCTCATTGCGCGCGCAATTCACGACCGCGGCCGACGTAAAGACCGTACCTTTGTGAAACTTAATTGTGCCGCAATCCCCACGGGCCTGCTGGAGAGCGAATTGTTTGGGCACGAAAAGGGCGCGTTCACCGGAGCCATTACGCAAAAAATCGGGCGATTGGATCTAGCCGACCAGGGCACGCTCTTCCTGGACGAAGTAGGCGACATCCCAATTGAAATTCAGCCGAAACTTCTACGCGCTCTGCAGGAGCGCGAATTTGAACGCCTGGGAAGCACGCAGACGCGCAAAGTGAATGTGCGTCTGGTCGCCGCAACGAACCGCAACCTGGAGAAAATGGTTGCGGACCGCGAGTTTCGCAGTGACCTGTTCTATCGGTTGAATGTCTTTCCGATTCGGATACCCTCCCTAAGGGAGCGCAAGGAAGATATTCCTCTACTCGTTAGTTATTTCGTGCAGAAGTTCGCAAAACAAATGCAGAAGCAAATTGAATCGGTACCTTCTGCAGTGATGAAGGGACTCACGGCTTGGGAATGGCCTGGGAATATCCGTGAATTGGAGAATTTCATTGAACGCGCAGTCATCCTGACGCGCGGCAGGGCACTCGAGGTGCCGCTGACAGAATTGCAAAAGACGGAAACCGAGATGGCGTTGGATACCGTCGTGAACAAGAAACGAGCGACTCGCAAAGCATTCAGCTCAGGACCTGATATCAACGGCGGCGCTGAGGAGTACGAAAGGAAGCAGCGCGAGGAAATCATACAGGCGCTTAGAGCGTGCAAGGGCCGCGTAGGCGGTACGGATGGCGCTGCAAGCCGATTGGGCATCAGCCGAACTACACTCATATATCGAATGAGAAGGCTTGGAATCTACGCGAAGCTGTATTCCTGAATAGCTGAAGCTTCGTTGTTGAGAGTGACCGTGGTCATCTTCAGCAGGCGATGTCCAGACACACTTGGTCGAAAAGTCGGCTATTTGTCGAAGTTGCCGCGGCGGTTTTCCAAGCCGCACGTCTTGTGAGTTGCAAACGGCCGACTTGAGCACTCAACCGTTGTGAGGTGATTTGAGGTCACCTCAGTTGCAGTGTCGGCGGTTTGCCAATTTAACCAACCCTGTCCATGCTCATCGCTGTTCATGTATTTTGTTAGAGTTACAAACTCTCAGTTGCAGTGAAACATCCCCATTTGCAGTCCAAAGGCCAGCAAAAGCCCAGCAGCTGAATCTGGGCGCTTCCACGGATGGCGCGTTTCAGACCAAGTGAGCCCGAGACCTTTAATAGCTCCATACTAGTAATCGCCCCACTCCAGCTGACTTCTCATTACTAATCCGAACCTTTTTTCCTGCCTGTCACGCAGGGGGCCGCGGTTTCGAGTCCCGTCGCTCCAGGTACTCTGTTTCTGGCACTCACGCGGAAGAGCAGCATGCCGAGAACCTTGACGTTGTGGCACTACTTGTTCTCGCTACCGCCGCCGTGTTTCTGTTTGCAGAGCTTGCATCCGGTTGGCGGCTCGGAATTGTCAACGCGATGCTTCACAGGCTTTGTTGTACGAAGGAAGGCGAAGATCGCCTGGAGGTCGTCATCGGTTAGATTCTTATAAACCATCACGGGCATGATCGGGCTCAGCTTGCGGCCCTTAACCTGTCCGGTGCGCATCACGTCCAAGAAAAGAGCCTCGTCGTAATATGGGATTCCGGATGGATCGGGCGTGATATTCGAACTGGCGACAGTGCCCCAGGGGCCCGTGAAGGGAAAGCCTCCGGCAAAGTCCATACCCGAAACGTTTTGTCCCCGCACTTGAGGAGTATGGCAGTCGACACAACCGGCCTGTTCGGCAAGGTAGGTTCCGTATCGGAGCTGGTCAGAGGAGACAACGTCGGCAATCGGCTCGGGAGCGCTGCGGATCAGGTACTCTACGGGGAAAATGATTTCGGTGGCCGGAAGCTGGTTGTGGACAGCAGGTAGGGACCGCAGGTAGACCACAACGGATGCCAAATCTTCATCTGACATATTGCGGTAGTGTTGGTAGGGCATGATGGGAAAAAGAGCGCGGCCATCGTGGCCGACGCCTTCGCGTATGGCGCGGGCTAGTTGATCATCGGTCCAACCGCCCACTCCGGTTTCCGGATCGGGCGTAAGGTTCGGGGCCACGATGCGTCCGGGCAGACCGGCGTAGGGGAGCACCTCCCCGGAAGCTTCTTTGCCAGCCACCATGGGTGTGCCCGGGCTGGCCCAGTCATGCGGGCTGTGACAATAGACGCAGCTACTCAAGCCCGTCGCGATATAGCGGCCTCTCTCGAGCCGTTGCGGCGTACGCTCGAATGTACGGTTCGTGAGAGCACGCGCTTTGGGGCCGAAAAACGGACTCCACCCGATGGTCAACGTGATGACGATGGCCAACAGAACGACCAACGAACCTAGTGCGATGAGAAACCATTTCCCGAATCGTCTCATTGACTTTTCTCAGCAAAGGCAGGAACAACCGGTCGAACACGAAGCCGCGTGGCCGGTGCCCAACGAGCTGACGACAGCATCCCAGCCGTTCAAACGGAATGGCCTTTCGCCTTCACGGCCTGCTGAGCGGCCGCGAATACATCGCGTGCGGATGTTGCACCCGCTACGTGCTCCGTACCCGTGACTCCGAGGTCCATCCATCCCGCGTTCACGCTCTCAAACATTTCTTCGGCAGGTCCAGTGTGGCCGTTCGGGACGCCGAACTGCTCGAACGCTTCCGCCCACCCTGCACGCGGGACGGCAAAGGCTCTTACGTCGCGTTTTAGGACTTCACCCAATTGTTCCGCCACTTCATCCGTGCTTACCATCGAACCGAGCTCGATAACGCGATGCCCTGACCACGCCGGCCCGGTCAGAAGCTTTGCTACCTCTGCGCCGATGTCGTTTGTCGCGACCATTGTTGATTTCCGGTTTGTAGGATTGTAGAAGACCGGTAGTGTTCCGCCTTGGGCGGCCTGTAAGCCGAAAAGAAAGTTTTCGAAAAAGCCGCCTGCGCGCACAAATACGACCGGAGATGGCAGGCTGCGCAAACCTTGCTCAAAAAGCGATAAGGCCGTGATCATCCCCAGCCCGCTTGTTTTATTCGCGCCCATCGACGAAAGTGCTACCACCCGCGGCGGCACTACCTTGGTCAGCGCCTCAACATAGTTCGCTATCACATCCTTTGCTTCTTTGTAATCAGCCGAGGGTGCCCATACAGAAGGCAACATAACAAACGCGCCCTCAACACCTTTGAGCGCCGCCGCTATGGCTGTCGCATCGTTCCAGTCTCCATCCACCAACTCCACGTGTTGGTCTGCCCACGTCGCCGCTTTCTCGCGATTGCGCACAAGTGCTCGCACTTGTTTGCCTCGCTTCAGCAGATGCCGCGCGGTGGCGCCCCCAACTTTTCCAGTAATGCCCATGACTAAATACATGCTCGTTTCTCCTTGTTGTTTTTGCAGTTTTGACAGCGATGTCGAGCCGGGGGGGTCTACTTTTTTAGTGAAGCACAGAAGGATTCGCGGTTCTGTTCCGTATTGCACACTTTGTAGCGTTTAACAAACACGGCTGTTGCCCAAATCTCAACATAAGACGCTTAATGCCATGTTCCGCGAATGGTTAGAACAATCTACGGCCCGAAGCGATAGCACACAGGAGTTCGCGGCAATACGGAAGATCGGCTTTCTGCTGCGACTTATGCCGTTAACTGAGCTCACTTGCCGACTCGCGGGCAAGCCAAAAGTTGGCCGTGTTTTCGCGATTCGTACCGACGAACGCGCTTCCCTTCAGAATTTTAATGGATTGAAATTCGTTGCTCTGTCGAAGTAATCGACGTTCTCGATTCTTTTGAGCCACAAAGATATTTTAACTGTTACCGGCAGCAAGAGCATTTCCACAATGACTTTTGCAAGGCCTGCAACGACGATGCTTTTTGTTAACAGGTGTATCGGAATCATCCCCCACAGACCAAAAATGTAGAAGATGGCGGTATTTACCGTTTGCCCGCAGAGCGTCGAGGTCAGGAAACGCACCGATATATAGTGTCCGTCAGTCCACACCTTCATTTTTGCCAGAACATAATTGTTCGCGATGTCGCCCGCGAACATCGCAAGAGTGCCAAACAGAACCAAGCGAGGGCCTGCGGATAGCACATCTATGAAGGATTGATTGTTGGTCATAATCGCGGAGGGCGGATAGAAAATCACAAATTCGAAAATTGCAATCGCCAAAAGCTGTGCGAAGATGCAGCACCACAAGACACGCCGCGCGATTGCATACCCGTAGACTTCGGTCAGGATATCGGCACAAATATAGACAAATGGAAAGTAGTAGATGGAAATCGACAGAGGAATTCTCATGACGTCAATCAGGTTGCCAGCCGTTGGAATGCAAATGATGGCGAAGAAGACGTTCCAAAGAACGATGTAGTTCAGGAATTTATAGTTCTGCATCCTCTGCCCCTCGCTTCGGCACTCTCATCGAAATTATTCCGAATATGGAAATCTAATTTCCGGCTTTGCCATCTAGTGCGAGCCGGCCCGTTTCCATAGTGTGCCCTCTGCGTCATACCAGGAGAACCAGAAATGAGAATGCTGGTACTTCCGTTCCTGTTCGCGGTCGCGCTGAATAGTCAAGTCTCCTTCGGCCAGGAGTCGCAGGCTGCCCCCAAACAACCTTCTTCCTTAACTGGAACCGATTCACCGGAAGCGTTGCGCGAACACGTTCCTGTCCTGCCTGCGGTGAGGGCGAAATACTGGAACATCGATGCTGCTGTCGGATACGGGATGAGGGATTTCGGGCACGGAGTCTACGCGCTTTCTGACAACGGTTGGCAATCGGCGTTCCTGGTGACCGATGCAGGGGTCATCGTTTTCGATGCGCCAGCCAGTTATGGCAAGCATATTCCGGAAGCCGTCGCTAAAGTCACAAACAAGCCGATCAAGATGCTGGTCTATTCCCACATTCACAAAGACCATATTGGTGGCTCCGTAGCGTTCAAGAACATGCCGGGTTTGCAAATCATCGCTCTCGATACCGTCAGCGACTTCTTGAAGGAAATGAACGACCCGAATCGCTTGATTCCAACAGAAACGTTCAAAACCTCCGAGACGATCAAGCTTGGCGGCAAGACCGTGGAACTCACGCGGCATAGCTACCACTCCAACGAAGGCGATCTTTTCATCTATGTCCCGGAGGCGAAATTCTTGATGGCGGTAGACTCGGTGACCTCGGGATATGTACCCTTTCAGGACTTCGACTTGTCGACCAACTTCCACCAATATTTGAAGATGTTCGACGAAATCCTCGCCTACCAATTCGACTACTTTATCGGCGGCCATCTCACGGATACCGGAACTCGGAAGGATGTGGAGATCTCTAAGGAATACACGAACGACGTGTACCAGACCGTGAAGCGGATTCACAACGGCCTCGATGAAAGGGCCTTCGATACCGAGATTGCCAAGACGATCGGTCCTGACAACGAGTTCCTGATATTCAAGGCTCTGTTGGATAAGGTGACGCGCGATTCTGTTGCTGACCTTGAGCCTCGTTGGATCAATCGCCTCGCCGGTGTCGATGTCTGGCTCCCCAGCCATGTGCGTGCTGCTCTCATCTACGTCCGGTGGGACGATAAGGAATGAGGGATCAGCAACCGGGCGGCGGATCAGCCCTCAGGACGGAAGTGAGGGGAAGAGCGTTGGCGCCATTTGGGCCGCGAATTCTTTGAACACGCGCACAGGCCGTGTCAGGTAACGATTACCCACATGCACCGCCCAGAGGTTAAAGACGGTGAAGTGCCATTTCCGCATCACCTCAACGAGCCGTCCGTCGCGCAACAAATCAGGTTGCACCAGCGGGGGAAGGTCACCGATGCCGGCACCTGCCAGCAGCGCAGTCGCCAGGCCCGCGTAGTCGTTCATTGCAAGAAAAGGTTGGAACACCAGCGTTTCCTTTTTCTTACCGTTGGTGTGAACGAAGTTCCACGTTTTCGTCGGAGTCCAAAACGAGAAGGCCAGTAGCCGATGTTCCAGTAAGTCTTGCGGTTTTTGAGGCCCCTTGCACTTTGCCAGATAGCTTGGGCTCGCCACGAGTTGGTGACGGTAGGTCAGGACTCTGCGCGCGACGAGCGACGAATCTTTGAGCTGTTCCCCGACCTTGAACGCCAGGTCCACGCCTTCGGCAATCTGATCGACAATCCGGTCCGTGATGAATACCTGTACGCGGACCTTCGGATACGACACCTGGAATGCGCCGATCAGCGGCGCAAGTAAGGAATCGGAAATGCTGGGCGGCGCAGAAAGTCGCAGTTCGCCGGAGACGTTCGACAGGTGATTTGAAGCGATGTTGTCCACCGCTTCGTTGAGTTCTACGGTGTGGCGAGCGTGTTCGAGAAGTTCGGACCCGACATCGGTCAACCGCAAGCTC
Source organism: Candidatus Acidiferrales bacterium (assembly GCA_963795535.1). Classification (GTDB taxonomy): domain Bacteria; phylum Acidobacteriota; class Terriglobia; order Acidiferrales; family UBA7541; genus Acidiferrum. The sequence continues at coordinate 1,760,826 of CAWCIG010000012.1, read as the reverse complement.
CGCGTCGAACGTTCGAGCAAGCGTACCCCGAGTTGGTCCTCGAGGTCGGCCACGCGACGGCTGACGGTGGAGGTCGGCATTTTCAAGAGGCGCGCCGCTTCCGAAAAGCTTTTCGCCTCAACGACTTTGGCGAAAATCATGAGGGAATTCAGGTCCGTCATCAGGAGATGCACACCTCCGATCACCTAACGCTGAACTCGCAGGAGATTTCACCACTATAGTACGACCACTCGGATGCGCGGTTCCGCAAAGATTATCCCAAATTCGGAAAATACATTTGCTGTTTCGCCCGCTAGACGAAACGGACGTGACCCGGCTAGATTCCGCGTGAAGATGCCGTCCCAAAGGACCGGAATCATGAATGCGAATGAGCAGGCCGTTGCCGGAGTGCTTGGCAAGTATCAAGACGCGTTGAATCAATCGGACACCGATGCGGTGTTGAAGCTCTATGCATCCGACGGAGTGTTTATGCCGCAGAACAGCCCTTCCAGCGTCGGTGCCGCCGCGGTCCGCAGGGCCTATGACGCGGTATTCAAAACTATCCAGCTGAGCGTCAAGTTCAACGTAGCCGAGGTTGTCGAGGTGGCTCCGAACTGGGTTTTTGCGCGCACCAATTCGGCTGGGACTGTGAAGGTTCATGCGACGGGCGCGGGCGGCCCGGAGGCCAATCAGGAGCTTTTCCTGTTTCAGAAAATTGACGGGGCCTGGAAGATCGCGCGCTACTGTTTTTCGACAACCAACCCGGCACGCGCATAAAGGCTAAGAGGGCGAACGATGGCCACGATGAAAGCCGCTGTGATTCACGAAGCAGGTGGGCCCGAGGTTCTCAAGATTGAAAGCATTCCGATTCCCGCAGCGAAGAGCGGCGAAGTTCTGATTTGTGTGAAGGCATTCGGGCTCAACCGGTCCGAGTTGTTTACCCGGCAGGGCCATTCGCCCGGCGTCAAGTTTCCACGCGTGCTGGGTATCGAGGCTGTCGGTGTCGTCGAGTCAGCGCCCGGAGGCGAGTTTCGCGAGGGCGATATCGTCGCGACCGTGATGGGCGGACTAGGGCGGGAATTCGACGGAGGCTATGCCGAATATGCTTGCGTGCCCACGAAACAGGTGCAGGTCATCAAGACCGAGCTCCCATGGGAAACGTTCGGAGCCATCCCCGAAATGCTGCAGACGGCGTGGGGTTCGCTGTTTAAGTCGCTACGCCTCGAAAAAGGAGAGCGTCTGCTGATCCGAGGCGGCACGACTTCCGTTGGGTTGGCGGCTGCCGCCATCGGCAAGAAGCACGGTGCCTTTGTCGCGGCGACCACGCGAAACCCGGAGCGCGAAAACCTGCTGCGCTCGAGTGGTGTCGACCAGGTGTTCATCGATACCGGCTCCATCGCAGAACAGGTCATGGAAGTCTGCGCGAACGGTGTCGACAAAGTGCTCGAACTGGTCGGCACGACGACACTAAAGGATTCGCTGCGCTGCGCCAAACAGCGCGGCATCGTTTGCATGACCGGAATCGTCGGCAACAAGTGGTCCTTCGAGAATTTCGCTCCAATGGAAGCAATACCCACCGCGGTCAGCCTGACAACGTATGCGGGCGAATCGGAAGACTTCATGCGGATGCCTCTTGAGGATCTGGTTGAGCAGGTTGCAGCGGGCACACTACGCGTCCAGGTTGGCAAAACGTTTCATCTCGATGAAATCGTCGAAGCGCATCGCTGCATGGAGGAGAACAAAGCGGGTGGAAAAATCGTCGTGCTCACTTAAGCGGCCGTCCAGAGATTTCAACGGCGCATCAGGTTCAGATCGCCAATGTCGAGTTCTCACTCACAGTTCCCACGCGTCGCTCCGTCGGGTGATTTTTTTGGACTTGGTTTCGACCCGCTCTCGGACACGGTGGCCTATCCCCATCTCAATCCAACCGAACTCGAGGAGGTTGCGCCTTTCGGGGAACAATGCGCCATCACCGAAAATGATCCACTCGTGTCCGCTGGAGATTACCCGTTCAACAGCTACGTAATTCTTTCGGGCACCGTGCGAGCCGTCGATGTGTCGACGGGCGAACGCGTGGTATTCGTTCGGTACGGTGCTGGCTATTTCAGCGGCGATATCGATCTGTTCACACGTCGACCCTCGATCGTCTCGGTCGAAGCCGAAACGGGCGTTGAAGCAATTCGACTCACACCGAAGCAGCTGCGCGATTTGTTCACCGGAAAACCTCAGTTGGGCGAAAAGTTTTGGAAATCGTACCAGCGTCGGCGGGAATTGCTCCTCAAATCCAAATTTCGCGGCTTGAGCATCTACGGACGGAAAGACGACAAAGCAACGCTCGAAGCCGTGGAGCTGCTGTTCCGCAACAGCGTGCCTCACGAATGGTTGGATACATCTCTCGACGACAACAGAGTCAAACTCGAGCAGATCCGCGAAGATGTTCAGTCATATCCGGTGGTGGCTCACGGCAGCCGGGTGCTCTTTGAAGCTCCCACCCGCGCCCAGTTGGCAGACCACCTTCGTCTTCGCCGCCAGCTGCAGAATTCGGTTTATGACGTTCTGATTCTCGGCGCCGGCCCGGCGGGTCTGGGAGCTGCTGTTTATGCGGCTTCGGAAGGCCTGTCTTCCCTCGTTCTGGATGGTTTGGGGCCCGGGGGACAGGCGAGTTCGACGTCCCGGATTGAGAATTACGCCGGTTTCCCGGATGGCATCAATGGCCGCGATCTCGCGCATCTGATCTATCTTCAGGCCCTGAAGTTCGGAGCCGACTTCCATGCGCCGAGCAGGGTTTCCAATTTGGAGCGACGCAGCAACGGGCTCTACCGAGTAAGAACCATCGAAGGTGATTATGTGCTGGGCAAATCGGTGATCGTCGCTGCCGGGGTGTCCTACGGACTCCTGGACGTCGAGGGTCTCCGTACCTTGCAGGGCGCCGGCGTGTATTACAGTGCGACCAACATCGAGGAGCGACTCTGCCGAAGTTCCGCAGCCCATGTAGTTGGAGGCGGTAACTCTGCCGGCCAAGCCGCCATGTTTCTCTCCCAAACCGCGGACGAAGTTTCTTTGCTCGTGCGTGGCCCGGATCTGGGAAAGATGTCCTCCTATCTGTCGGAAAGAATTTTGGCCAACCGGAGAGTTCGAATCCGTTACAACACCGAAGTCGTTGGAATCGAGGGCGTCGATCACATCCGCGGCGTTCGCGTACGCGAAGCGAATGGGGAAACAAAAGAAGAACTTACTTCCGGTTTGTTCGTTTTCATCGGAGCAAAGCCAAGAACCGACTTCCTCCCTTCCTCCATTGCGCGAAATGAACAGGGCTTTGTGCTTACCGGCCAGGAGGTTGCAGTTCTCCCCGTTTGGAAGGAACCCAGGCCACCTTGCACTGTCGAGACCAGCCTGCCAGGCGTGTTCGCCGCAGGCGACTGCCGCAGTGGCAGCCCGAAGCGCGTCGCCTTCGCGATCGGCGACGGCGCGACGGCCGTAACGTCCGTCCACAAGTTCCTCGAGGGTACGAGTCCTAAACGAAGGCCTGGAGAATTTGTCTCGTGATGGGAACACGCGTCGCGTATCGTGACCAGAACGAGAAACTTGAGGGCTACCTTGCGGCGCCTGTCCATGCACACGGGTTTCCCGGTGTACTCGTCGTTCCGTCCTGGCTAAACGTCAATGACTCCATCTGCCACCGGGCGGATCGCTTGGCCGAGCTTGGGTACGCTGCGTTCGTCGTCGATCTATTGGGCGTAGGCGTTCGTCCCGGCCCGCCGCAATCTCCGCTCGAGGTGGTTGGGCCATTTCTGAAGGACCGCATGCGGTTCCGGCGCCGTCTTTTCGCCGCACTCGATGCATTCCAGCACCGGCCGGAATGTGGTCAAGACCGCGTCGCCGCCATCGGCTATTGCATTGGTGGTTGCGGAGTGCTCGAACTCGCGCGTGCGGGTGCCCCGTTACGTGGCGTAGTCTCATTGCACGGAATCCTGACCGCGCCAATCCCCGCAGAAGCAAAACCGATTCTCCCCAAGATTCTCGTCTTCCAAGGGGATGCCGACCCCCTGGTTTCCTTCGAACAGTTGGCCCTCTTTCGAGACGAAATGCGCTCCGCCGAAGCTAATTGGGAATTGGATATCTACGGGTCAGCAAGACATAGCTTCACAGGCGAAGGCGTTGTCGATCACCCGAGTCCAGAGGCCGGGCTCCATCCGCAATCCGAAGCACGATCCTGGCGAGTAATGCTTGAGTTCCTCGCCGAAGTCTTAGACGCAAGACATCCACATGAAAGCTGAAAGACATTACCGCGAAATTACAGCCACTGCTAGGAACTGAGAGAATGTCACTAAGGCCGTTGCGAACGTTCCGTATTGTTGCGCAGAAAGCTCACCAGCGCGCTGCAGACTGGATCCGGCTGCTCCTGCTGCAGCCGATGACCGACGCCATCAAGCAGAGCGTATTCCTGGTGCAGGCCCTGTGGGGGATGGTGCAGATTATCGTTGGCTTCCCTTGACGCATAGTAATGCTGGTAAAGCTTGCGCGGCGGGTGGAGCGCAGCAAGCTGAGCACGAAGCGCGTAAACGCGCTAAGTGCTGGCTATCGAAGTTTTCCGCAATTTGTGATTTAGAAATTCGTATGTCCGCTCATGGGCGAGTGCTGCTGCTGGGGCATTATAGTGCGCGCCGCCATGCCGAGAGAATGCGTGACGTTGACCCGGATAGCTGCAGACCGTTGCGTTCGGCTTCCTGGCAAGTGCCGCCTTGATTTCAGCTTGTGCAGGCTTGGGAATGAATTCATCTTCCTCGCCCAGATGCATCAGTAAGGGTGCGTGAAGGCCATCCACCTCTCCCAGATATTTCTCAGTATCACCGCCGTGATAAGCGACTGCAGCGTCGACGTCGGAGCGAGCGGCGGTGAGGAAGACCATCAGTGCACCGAGGCAATAGCCGAGGACGGCAACCTTGCCGGTGCTCCCCGGCAGCTCGGCCGCGGCGTTGACGGTGTTCTTGACGTCCCGGACGCCGGCGTCCCGGTCATAGGCCTGGTAAAGACGGAGACCGTGTTGCCAATCGGCCTCGGAGGTAACGCTGAGGTCGACCCCAGGCTCCTGACGCCAGAATAAGTCGGGCGCGACGGCGATGAAGCCTTGTTCCGCCAATTCATCGCAGGTCTTGCGGATGTCGGCATTCACCCCGAACAGTTCCTGCAGAACGACAATAGCCGGAGCGGGCGAGGTCGCCGGTCTTGCAATATAGGCAGTGAACCTGCCGTCCTGTCCGTTTACGCTGATGTGATCCTTCATTTCACCCCTCCTGAGGCAGCTGTGTCCACACAGCCTGAAAAGCGTGGCTACTCAGTGACGTGCGCGGAGGTGGCAGCCTCTTCGATGAGCTTGGCTGTTTCCTTCGGGTGAGACATGTAGGCCACGTGGCTTGCCTTCACCTCGACCGTTTTGGCCTTGGCGCGCTTCGCCATCATGCGCTCCTGGTCCGGGTTGATCGACCGGTCTTCGGTGGCCACCATGTACCAGGTGGGCTTGTTCTTCCATGCGGGGTTCTTAACCGCGTGAGTGAACGAGTCGGTGGAGATCGGCACCTGCGATATCGCCATGAACGCCGCCTTCTCTGGTGGAATGTCCGCTGCGAAGTCTGCCGCGAAATGCTCTTCGTCTATCCACCAGTTGTTGTTGCTGTCCGGTTTGAACGCCTTGGATGCTTGCGGCAGAGCCTGTTCGATCGACGCGCAGCTCTCGCCTTCATCCAGTGCAAACGCCGCAATATAAACAAGCGCCGCAACATTTGGATGATTGCCAGCTTCGGTGATGATGGACCCGCCATAGCTGTGGCCAACCAGAACCACGGGGCCGCCCGTGGCGTCTATTGCGGCCTTCGTGCACTTTTGGTCCTCGGCGTAGGAAGTCTCGGGGGGCTGTGGTACTGACACCTTGTACCCATCATTCTTGAGAATCTTAGCGACGGCTTCCCATCCGGAACCGTCGGCGAAAGCACCATGTACCAAAACGACGTTCTTAATAGGCTGTTTCATATTCATTCTCCTTTGCGGTAAAGAATCAACTTGGGAATTGACTCTCGAGGTTGAACGCCTTCGCAGCTAATCGCTCTTGTCTTGCGCGCGGGTCGTATATCTCACTGCCAACGCCTCGAACTGCGATCGACCATAATCACGAACGACCACGACGCTATTGAAAACACGGACCATTTTTGTCGATTCCTGCTTCAAACGGGAGTGAAGGCGAACGAAAAGGCTATTTGCGGCTTTAGTTCTACGCGAAGGCTGTAACCGAATGTCAAATCCATGACCTATTGCGTCTAGAGGAATATTCCGCGTAACACTTCACTGGCCCAGTTGACTTGGGGATGGCATCTATTCGTGTGATCGAAGGGATTCGCGGCTGAGTACTTAGACAAAAACCCTACGGCGCGAGTGTTCTCGTCTCCATTTTGCAGGAGTTGCACCGACGACGTTTGCAAACGTCCGTGTAAGCGCGGCTTGATCAGAAAACCCAGTCTCCGCGGCAATCTCTACCAACGAGTTGTTCTTTTCCGACAAAAGAACCTTCGCGATTTCAACGCGGCGCAAGATCAGGTAACGATGTGCGGAGGTTCCAAACGACCTCCTGAAGGATCGCGCAAAATGGCTGACGGAAAGCCTACATTCATCGGCGAGTGTTGCCAGTTTTAACCCGCCGTCCGAGTGCTCCTCGAACAATTCCAAAACGCGGCGCTTTTGCCAAGGCGACAGACCGCCTTTGAATTGCGGAATGGTTTCACGAATCTGACCATAGCGGCCGATAAGGTGCGAACAAACCATCAAGGCGAAAGAATCCATGAACAACTGAGAGAACATCTCCGGCCTATTTAGGCACGGCAGGATCAGTTGCGTTAGGTGATGGAGGGTCGGGTCGGAGGTTCCATAAACGCACTGGAGCCGCTTAACTCTAGCCATTCCGGCATCGTCTGTGAGGGAGTCCAAGGTTGCACGCGGAACATGGTAGTGGACCCAGTCGATCGGGCCCGGGTTTCGAATGCTTGAATTTGATTCCAAGTCGCACATGGCGACTCCGCCGACCGGCCATGCTCCAGTCTTTGTGTACTTGCCATCGGTCCAAAGTTCCCATTCGCCGGAGTTTGCATGATTCAGATGAACGGAAACGACGTAGGCCTTTTCCGATGGGATGGAGGCGGTGCGTTCCGGGATGCCGCTTCGTGCGATGAGCCGGGTAATCGCCAGCTGGGGGCGGACGACGGAAACCACGGAATCGAGGGCGACGGTGGGAGGTTGGTTCATGGTGAAATACTTGGCCATCTGCGCGCCGTAGGCGCTCGCGTGAGCTTCCTGCGCGTGTGTGGAATTGCCATTCAGTTCGCGGACGTGAGTTTGATTCACGGAAATCTCCGACGTAAGACGAACGGTCATCTTATTGAGTTGAGGGTCGAAGAGTAGCACCTGTTTCTGCGCATTCTTCGAAAGGAGATCGAGAGTTTAGGCAGGAAACGACAATTTCAGTCTTTTTCGACAAGCTCCGGGCGGTTGCATCAATTCCTACGGGGTCTTAGGTTCGGTAGCTCTGGAGGAGATGTAGCGGCGCCATTGTCCCGGGCTGATTCCGGTGACTTGGCGGAAGGTGCGCGTGAAGGCGGTCGGATCGCGAAAGCCAGACTGAATTGCAATCTCCCCAACTGGCGCGGTCGTTTGCCTAAGCAGTTCTTTGCCGAGATCAATGCGACACCCAATCAACCACTTGTGAGGTGCCATGCCGAAGGTTGCTTTGAATGAACGAGCAAAGTGACTTACGGAGAGTGAGCACTCTCGTGCGACGTCCGCTAGCCGTATCCGGCCATCCAAATTTTCCCGCAGCAATTCCTCCGCGCGCCGCTTTTGCCAAGGAGCAAGTCCACCTTTGGAAACCTTGCCGATTTTTTGCAGTACACCATACCGTTGAAGCAGATGGGCTCCCAAAATCAGGCTGAACTGGTCGAGCGCAAGCAGCGAGGGACCGTCGCGGCGCCCAATAAAGGGCAGAATGCTCCTGGTGATTTGGGCTAAGACCAAATCGTCTTCAACAAGCGATAACCTATAACTGCGCACACGGCCAAAGCCAAGATCAGCTGCGATGTCGTCGAGCTCGAAGCGCGGCACTGTATAGTGAACGTAGTCGAAGGCCTTACCGGCCCAGCAACATGGTTCGGAGTCGAAATCGATGACGTTACTCCGAAATGGCCGAACGCTCGTCGTGGGCATGACTTTGTCTGCCACCCACACTTGGTAGCTATGTAGTGGTAAAGATTTCAGAGAGATCGAAACGAGGAGTGCTGGCACACTCGATAGCTTCGTGATGCGATCAGGCAGTCCATCTGACGACTCAAGGCGCGTAACCGTAAAAGTCCCTGGAGTTCGAAACGTCGAGGGGATTGTGGAGCGGCGGTCCAATTTAATGTGAGTCGCAAACGGAGCCTCGGACCAAGCTTCAGGCGATTGTGTGGAATGCCGATTCTGCACGGTCTGTGTTTTCTTCACGGCAACCCTTACCGGGAGACGACCGGTCACCTTACTGGAGGATTGGAGAATACTACCCTTCCTGCGCATCTTACAAAAAGTCCTAAGAAAGGGATCGAAACTTTTGGCACGAATCTTCAAATTCGGTCCATTTCGACAAGCCGCGGACCGGTAAGCTAGCCACATTCGACCAATGTCTCCGATTCAGGGCGAGATTTCCCGTCGAGAGCACGATCCCCGCGAAATGCTGCTGCTTTCTGGGGGCAAATTATTTCAGGATGTCGGCTACGTCCAAGCGAGCATTTACCGGATCGCGTCTGCCATAAACGCGCCTAAAGGCACTTTCTATAATTACTTCAAGAGCAAAGAAGACCTCGCATCGAGACTTGTAGATCGCCAATTCGAGGCTCTTCAGGAATCGCTTTCTCGATCAACGGGCCATAGTGCGAGCCATCAACTAAAAAAACACTGCAGCTTCCTGGCCATAGAACCGCCGATGGTTGAAGTGGCCCCGCTTCAACTCCTGGCGACACTTGCGGCGGAGGCACCGGCAATACCCGTCGCCCTTACGCAACGTATCGCTCGTGGCACAAACATCTGGATCACTGATGTAAGCGACTTGATCTCACTCGCTCAGATGGAAAGCGGAACACCAACTACACAAGATCCCCAAAAGCTGGCGTCACTGCTCGTCACTTGCTGGTACGGAGCAATCGTTCGCAGGAAATCGGAACCATCTTTGAAACTTCTTGATGACTTTCTTCCGTTCTTCGTCCGCACCGGTGCCTTCTGAAAGAAACCTCGAACACGATGTTCTCATTTTGAGGCTGTTGGCTTCGCAACGCATCGCAGCTATGCCTGGCGATCAGCCACCGTCGTCGATTGAAAATGAGAAATCGTAATCCGCTTGTTTTCCTTCGACAGGATTGCGATCTGCATGGCGTGCGCTCTAAGTTCGACGCCATCTTTGACAGCTACGCTGCGAACATCGGCCGTGAGAATGCCAACAGATCCTTTGATCCGGATGAGGACGTTGCTTACTTCGAATGAAGTGAACCTCATGGAGTGTTGGCGCAGATCAGCGAGTATCTGTTCTTTCGTAAGCGTGTCGCCGTTAGGGCGCACAAGAAGATAGTCGTCCGCGTACAATTGCTGGACTGCCGACGTGTCACCGGACTTTAGCGCCTGTAGAAACTGCTCAAAAGATGCCTGGACTTCTTCTTTGCTGATCATAACAACGAAGAACTCTCTATCGCAGCCAACCGCAAGAGAAATAGGTCGATTTTCATCTCTTATCCCTCACTCGTGATATCCTATCAATTGGTCGGGTGCAGACGACCCACAATGCTCCACGTTTAACCTCCAAACTTGTCGCCGAACATGGGACGGCCGCTCTTGGATGACTCGCGCGTGGCCTCGTCTTGAATCACATCCCAGTGCTCCACGAGAATCCCATCCTTCATTCGAACTATGTCCGCCACAACCCAGTTCGCGGGCAGTCCGAAGTCCGAAAATCGCCCGTGCAAGATGACAAAGTCCCCTTCGGCCACCACCGTTCCTGACTCATACCTAAGCGTCGGCGGTAGGCTCTTAATGAGATTAAACAATCCGTCGCGACCAGGTGGGATATGGGCGCTATGTTGGATGTAGTTGGGCGACCAATAACGCTCAGCTGCTTCGTAGTCACGCTTATTGAAGAGCCTGTCGAAAGCTTCAAGAACAATTGCTTTGTTTTTCGATTCAGTCGTCTGACTCATCTTTATTCTCCCTCTGTCTCTAAGAACTTTCTTTCCCCGATCGGACCAGCTGTCAACCAAGACTGTCTGAGTACCTAAAGTGGCAGCCCGGCTCCGCAGTCACGACCGCATCGACGAGGACTGCGGCAATTTTTCGGAGCGGGATTGACACAGAATCGTTTCGGAAGCACCGGCGCGAGGAAATGCGAAAGCTTCAGCACGACGCTTTCGGCGAGACGAACCTCGTCGCGCTCTCCCTCGATGATGCTAGGCCGCAAGATGGTAAGCGACCTGAAGCCGATCTCACGAACATCTCGTTCGAGTTCACCTTTCACCCTCGCGTAAAAGAAGGACGAATCGACGGATGCTCCTATGGCCGAGACGAGGGCGAAGTTCTACGCGCCTGCTTGTCCTTCACAGGCCGACCATCCTCCCAACGGAAGGCAGCCTCCGCCACACTGGCGCCTCGAAGGGATCCCCGGACAACCTTGCCGTTTCGGAACTCCATCCATGATACTCACCGTATATGCCTGTCGGCCCTGGTACTGGATTGTGTATTCCGTGATCCAGAGATCCCTTTACTGAGAATTCGCTTGACCTCGAAGCCTGACGGCTTGCCGGGACGATAGGCCTGCAAATTACTTCGCCCTAGGATTCGCTCGCCGCAGACTCGGCGCAACTCCTGCGTCCGGACCAATACCCACTGCTGCGATTGCCGTTAACCACGGACATTGGTGAGAAAAACCTTAGACTAACTAAGGGTCCGATCAGCATCGCAATCGATTCTTCCGCAATCTCAGAGAAATTCCTTTTCCAGGTATTCCCTTACCGAGTTTCCATAACCACCGCATCGGTGGCGTTGACGACGACGGACAGAGCTAAACTGCTGTTGAGGTCTGACGTGCAGACTACAAATCGATGAATGTACACAGGCACAAGTCTTGCCTCTGTCTTGTACGAATATACCCCGACCGATTCACGGGGTGGTTTGACCACAAGAACCATAAACATTCAGGGTCGCGATGTCCGTTCCGTATATTTCGCGCCGGAATGCTCTGAAATCGTGGGAAACCGAACTCTCAGAACTCATTCATATTCGATAACCATCTCATCAGACAAGCCTTTATTCCTGCGCGTTCTTGGTTGGAACTGAAAGCCATAAATTGTCGGGTCGATTGATTTCTCGTTCCACTTCGCTTCTGTGGCAGGCTTGAACTCCGTCAGGAAATCCTGGCATAACATTGATTGTCGATATGAAGGATATGTGCCTGCCCCGCAAAAATATCCGCTTGGCTGGGCAAAATCCTCCTCCTGCGCGCATTATGCTTAGTTGGCACGGCTAATCGGACACATTCGTACTAAAATCCACTTGTCCGCGTTAATCAGGGCCTGACCCCTCCGAGCTACGGAGTCCTCCAGACGCCTTCACATCCACGCTAGGCGTCTCGATATAAAAAAATCATTCCATTCCGAGTAGGTTCGACCTATTTTTCCTGATCCAACATGCGAGCCTGATTCGCCACAAGAAGTAGCCCATGCGCCTTAGCCTCAGTCTCCAAGGTGCTCAACCTCGCATGTGCCGTAGCATCGCCTGCCGCCAACTCCACTTCACAAAGCGCTAGCCGCGTCTGCAATTCGTACGACAGATACCCATACTTGCGCGCCTCTGCCAGCACCGCTTCAAGTTCCTTCCGGGCCTCTGGCGCCAACCCGGCCTTCGCGTTCACCCTCGCGTCCGCTAGCACGGCCTCAAAGCGCGGGGTCTTGCCCAATGTCTGCTGCGCAAGCGTCACAGCTTTCGTAGCCTCCGCCCGCGCTTCATCCAACTTGCCCGCGCCCAAAAGATTCCTCGCCAGAATCGCATGTGCCCATGCCGCATTCCCCGGCGAATTATTCTTATCGAACACCGTCGCAGCCTGCCGAGACAGCCCCTCTCCTTCCCCGAAGCGTTTCTCCAACAAAGCCACAAACGACATCGCCGTCCGCACCTGTGCTCCAAAATCCTCGTCCTTCATCTCTTCGCAAAGCGCCAATGCTTCCGTATACTTCTTCCCAGCCCCCGCCGTGTCACCCTTCGCCAGCAACGTGTCGCCAATCCCGGAAATCGGAAACGGCTCACCCCTACGATAAGAATTTTCCTTCGCGATGGAGAGCGCTTGGTCGTACTGCTTCCGCGCCTCATCAAAGTCGCCAATCTCGATGTACAAATTTCCCAAATTGTTCAGAGTCTCCGACGCCCCGCGCTTATCGCCTACTTCATTAAACGCAGCCAGCGATTGCCGCTGCAGCTTCAGCGATCCCTTCAAATCACCTAAACCATCCAGCGCATTCGCGAGATTTCCATAATCGCTGGAGAGCCCCCGCACGTTGTGTACTTCCTCATCCAGTCGCATCGTCTTCTCGTAATATTCCTTCGCCTCCACTAATTTCCCCTGGCTGTACGCGACATTTCCCAATCGTTCATAGCTAGCGCGAATTCTTCCGTGGGATCCCGTTTCCTGAAACACCAACAATGCATCATTGAAAAGTTCCTTCGCCTCTTCGAAATGCCCCTGATCAAACAAAATATCCCCATTGATCAGGAGAGTTCGCGCCGCTCCTTCGCGGTATCCTGCCGACATATACAGTTCCCGCGCCTGCTTGATCAGCGGAATCGCCTGATCGCTTTGTCCCATCCGTTCGCGCGCATTCGCCTCCATCAGTAGCGCCTCCGCCTCCAGCAGTTTCGCGCCAATGGCTCTTCCCCCGGCCACCGCCTTCTCCGCGAACACCTGTTCGCGCTTGAAGTCTCCTCTCAATCCGCCAAGGTTTGCTTCAATCAAGTCCAACCGTGCCGCCTCTACTTCCGTCGCCGGAAGCCTCCGCAAATTCCCCAGTGTCGCAGCTGCATCCTCGTTTTGCCCTCCAGAAAGCTGCGCGCGCAACAAAAGTAATCCGTAATCGACACGATCAGGGAAAAGTTGAGACAGCGTGCGGTAACTCTCCACCGCCTTCGGCCCCTCGCGCAAAAGTTCGTGCGCGCGCCCTTCAATCAGCAGTCGCTCTTCCGACGAAAACTTAGCGGAAAACTCCAACGCCCGCCGAGCCTGTTCTTTCGCCTTGTCGTCATAGCCAAGCGTGGACCACGCTTCGGCCAGCGCCGACCGCGTCGGCGCGTGATTCGGATCGAGCGCTACCGCCTTCTGCAGCGAATCCCGCGCCGCCAGCGCATCAAACATCCGCAACTTCTGTAATCCTTCCGAATACAACCGCGCCGCCTCCGCATTTGACGGCATCGTTGCCTTCACCACCACCGACTGCGATCCGCTCAGCGTTCCAATTCCCAGCTTCGCGCGCAACTCGCTACCCGCGCGCTCCACCAGGTCGTCAATCTCAGATTCTTTTCCTTTTTCCGAAACCGTCGCTACTGTCTCGCCCTCCGCCGTATCCTGCAGCCGCAAATCTAGCCGGATCTGCCCATTCCCCAGCGGCAAGTACGAACCTACAACCACATCATCGCTTCCAAGATTTTTCCGTATCCGGTTCAGTGTGTCTTTGCCGAAGCTGTCGGCATCCGGAATCGCTAGGTTCAGCTTCATGTGCGCCACGCTCTCGCCTGGAATCGTGCGCAATTCGTCTCCCTCACCCAGTTCGGTCGTCATCATTTCCGCAAGCGCCGTTGACAGCCACGAATACTCCGGCTTCTCCGACAAATTCTTGAATCCCAACACTGCAATCGCCCGCCGCGGATTACCCGCTGTCGCAGACGTCAACGGCGCAGTCGAAGTTCCTGCTGAAGATGTTGACGCACCAGCATCCCTGTGTTTATTCCTCTCGAAAAAATATCCCCCAACAACAGTCGCCAAAATCACCGTGGCAATTCCGATCAGCATGCCTTTGCCACGAATCGTTGGCGCGCCAGCTATGGAACTGGCCCCCCCGGCCGCGTAAGCCGAAGATCCCGCACCTGAAATATGTCCCGAACTCGCATCCCGCTGCAGCCGCTTCAAATCCGCATGCATCTCAGAGGCATGCTGGTACCGCAGCGTTCGATCTTTCTCAAGCCCCTTGTTGATGATCCGCTCCAGCTCGGCCGGCAAATCCGGATTCAGGCGCACCACAGGCACAGGCGTGCGATTCAAAATCGCTTCAAAAATCACTCCCGGACTTTCCCCGCGAAAGGGAAGTGTTCCTGTCGCCATTTCGTACAGCGCTGCGCCAAACGAAAACAAATCCGTTCGCGCATCCAATTCTTTCGCACGCACCTGCTCGGGCGACATATACGCCGCCGTCCCCAGCGTCGACCCCGGACTAGTCAGATCGTAGTCGCCCGTGCTCCCCGTAACCGTGTTCTCTGATGCCGTAAACTGCGAACCTGATCCCGGACCCGAACTCGATCCCGACGCTCCTCGCGCAGGCGCTGTCAACTTCGCCAACCCGAAATCGAGAACTTTCGCGTGGCCGCGCTTCGTAATAAAAATGTTTGCTGGCTTGATGTCGCGGTGAATGATCCCGAGCGCATGCGCCGCGTCCAGCGCGTCCGCAATCTCCATGGAAACAGAAAGCAGCGGTTCCAGTTCCAGCGCCCGCCCCGCAATTCGGTGCTTCAGCGTCTCGCCGTCGAGATACTCCATCACCAGGAAGGGCCGTTGGTTTTCCACACCCACTTCATAAATTGTGCAGATATTGGGATGATTCAGCGCAGATGCCGCCTGAGCCTCCCGCTGAAATCGCGTCAGCGCCAACGGATCGCGCGCAACGTCATCCGGCAGAAATTTCAGCGCAACAAACCGCCGCAGCTCCGTATCTTCGGCCTTATAAACGAGACCCATTCCGCCGCCGCCCAGTTTTTCCACAATGCGGTAGTGCGAAACAGTTTGTCCGATAAGTGAAGCATCCGGCATCGCAAGAAATGGTAGATTTTGCACTACGCGAAGTCAACGAACGCCAATCCGCGGACTGTTCTTTTAGATTTAAGATTGCTCGAAAATAGCCCAAGTGCCTTCCCATCCCAAAGTTCGTTCCGGTACCTAGTTCAGCGATTGATGGCGTTAATCAGGAGCGAGGGTGGCCCTGGGAAGCCTCAGCGAGGCTGTGCGCATACGCCAGGAATCTTACTGTTTCGTCCACAAGGTTCGTCTCCGCAGGTTGACGGACCTTTTCACCAAAGCGGACACCGATGCGTTCTGTCCATGCTTTACGGATCAGCTCTCGCCACGTGGGATCAAGGGATTGCTCAGCCCATCTCACAGCAGAGAGCTTCGATTGCACTGTGCCGGTTTGCCAGGTGTGAAGCATGCGGCAAGAAGTGAGCACCGCGAAGGACTGACCGAAGCGCATGTTGAACCATCCGAGTGGCTGGTCGATCTCAGCGACCAAAAGATTCTTCAGCTTTCGAAGCGAAGTCACAGCCTCGCTGCTCAAGGCCCCCGCCGGTATTGGGTGCATGAGATTTTTCGGGTCCGGCCCAATGATGGTGATGCCCCGTTCACGAAGAATCCAGCGAACGTGCCAATGATTGTCGTGAATTGAACGCTCCAACGATGTGCTTCCATTGTCTACATACCATAGCGGTTCCACGCCAACGAGATCAGCCCGATTCAGCAAATTCGTACTCAGATAAGAACCTTCCAGATGCTCGGCCGGGTAGCATCCGAGGGCATGGATGTTGACATGGGTTGTTCGTAACGATTCCAATTCCGGATCGCTTAACTCGCCGTTGGTGAGGATCAGGAAATCCAAGTCACTGTCGAGGTCAAAGTCTCCGATTGCGAGCGAGCCGACGAGATAGGCACCGAGAAAGTTACTCCCCAGTGCATCCTGTACGCTGGCGACGAATCGTTGCAGGACTGAATCCAACTCCGGGTAAATTCCGCTATGAATGCTTGTCATCGCTATCCGCGCTTGCCCTTTCCGTTTCAATTCATCTAGCGGCTTATTTCACTGCGACAACGACCAGAGTGAAGTCATCCTGAACAGAAGCTGACCACCTCCTTACGGATTGCGGGCAGCAGTTCGGAGGCGCTCAATGCGATTTTGTTACTGCAGAGTTCAAGCAATCTTCCTTCTCCAAATTCCTGTTCATCCAAATTCGTTGCTTCGGTTAGACCATCGGTAGAAAGCACCAGGCGGTCTCCGGAGGACAGCGGAAAAGCTTCCTCTTCGTAATTCCAGTCCGGAAGGATTCCCAGCGGGGTTCCTCCTACTCCGCTCAAGGCGATTCCCCCACCCGATTGGTGGAACAGAATGGGCGGCCAATGACCGGCGCTGGCGTAAGTCAGCCTGTTTTCGTTTGTATCGATCGTGCAGTACCAGAAGGTAACGAATTTATCTGGAGCGATGTTGCTCGAGATTACCTCGTTCAACTTCTTCACGAGAGCGCCAGGCGAAACCTCTTCCGAAGCGAAGGCCCGAAAGCTGGCCTGCAGGTTGGCCATCAACAACGCGGCGCTAATCCCCTTGCCAACCACATCACCGATGCAGACCCCGATCTTTTTTTCGCCGAACTTCAGCACATCAAAATAATCTCCGCCAACGGTGCTTGCAGGCTGCCACGCTCCTGCCACACCCAGTCCCTTTACCTGGGGGATCTTCTTGGGTAAGAGCCCTTCCTGAATCTCTCTCGCCTTGGCCAGCTCTTGCTCTTGCGGTTTCGATCGCGTATTCCCAATTTCGACAGCACGTTGAAGTTCAAGATTCTTGCCCTCTAGGTGCACTCGCGATTCCTCATGCAAATGGCGGATGGTCCCGACGACCAGAACAACCACGACTACGAGCCTACCGGCGCTCCACAGTTGCGAGAAATAGGAGCTGATGGGAATTCGATAGACGGGCATTATGATCGCCACCGTCAACGCCGCGATCGCAACCGCCGTAAAGAACAAAAATATCAGGTACGCGGCCCAGTCCCACGGAAAGCGGAGACGTGAAGACCGCGGCGCGAGACGATTCATTATCGGCGTCGTCAAATTGCCGATGAAGAGAGAGTAGAGAATGATCGGAAGTAAGCCCATGCCCGGACCGCGTACATTCGCGACCCACAGAATCGCAAACAACGCGGCTGCGACCATAACCAACATCAGCTGCCTTGCGAAGAACGTGCGAACACCAATAGAGCCAGACGAGAGTTTCGCGCTGGTAATCATCATCAGTCTCTTGCCGGGTGCGATTGCGTGGGATTAAGACTCGCTCAGCATGTTAGGTGGTACCCAAACGCGAGTCAACATGGGTGCAGCACATAGTCGGTAGCCCTCGAGTGGACAGATCGATTGTGCCCGGTAAGTCGTGCGGGCTCAGGCGGTCGATGCAACACCATCTGGTAGTAAAGCTGTTTTCAAGGTGGTGTTTATGAAACAAGGGAGACGGTTTGGCTCACAAGCGGGAAAAAAGCCACGACGGTGGGGCGATCAACGACGACTACCTTTTCTTTCGGTGCCGGCGTAGTGGTTGGCGAAGAAAAACAAAAATAGACAAAACGACAATCCAGCCGAAACATCCCATTCCGCTAAATTTTATGCCAAACCTACGTTTAATCCCAACTTGGCACTGGTAAGTCACGAAACCGGACCTAGTACTTGCGCCGACCGCAATTCCATAGCGTCATTCCGAACAGCCACACGGAATCCTACTAGGTCTGGTTGTATTGCTGACAACCCCATGTCACCTTCCGTGTAAGCAGGTCAAGGAAAAGAGGTTGTATGAATCTACCGGGACTGGCTGCATCCTAGGCACCATTGGCAAAGATGCATCCGTCTTTGTGGTTCGTTGGCCGGTAAGCAAGAAACCGATCCTCTACGATGGAAATTTCGCTGGAAAAGAGAAACTAATTTCTTCGGATGGTGTTGGGGCTTACAGCACAGGCTGGCCGCCACCGGCAGGGAGTCGTGCGACGGCTGAAGTTTCTTGGGCGGAATCATGAGTTTCGGTAAGGCCAATATTGCTGGACTCGCCTCTGGACGGCAGCAGTCCGAGATGAAATCCATCCTAGCCGGTACGTGGCCACCGCTCAAGCCGCTGCCGGTATTCAAGTATGAAAACGCTGCGTATCGCGCCAGAATTGATTTCGACAAGCTGCGCGGAGAGTGGGTGTGCCGAAAAACATCCTTTCCGTCCAACATGGTTCAGGAACTGCGCGGCGGGTTGAGAGAAATCGCCATGGCATTGCCCAATGGCGAAGCGCAAATGTTTGTCGAGCGTTCGGAACAGGCGGAACAGGAGTTGGAGAAGGACACGAATCGCCGCCTTCAGGCCATTCATGATTGGAGAGAGAATACCGAGAGCGGTGCACGCTATTTTGAACTACGGGAATATCTCTCGGAGCGCCAGCGAGCCGAAATTGACGACAGCCTCCGGCTGTCTCTTACGGCGCGGCAACTTCAATTCAACGCCAAGAACGTTGCATATGTTTTTGACGCTCTTTCGACGGCAGGCGGCAGGTTTGCGACGCTGATTGAGTTCGCAAAAAGAAATAAGGCGAAGCTTGGCACTGCCCCTACAGTACAAGCGGAAAGAACTACGCCGGAAGCCGAACCAGCGATTGACCACGGCGACTTTTCCCCCGAAGTCAGTTTTCGCGAGTCTGCGCATGTCCTTAGGGACAACATCCCGTTTGTGCGGGATCAGGAAGCCACAGAGGTTTGTGCAGACGAGCCCTCTGCCCTGTCGATCAAAAATGTTTCGCCGGAGCAAGAACCATCCTTTTTGACAGATCGGGTTAAACACACTGCGTCTCAAGGATTTGAGATCGAAGCCCCTGAGATTCTGGATGAGGATTCTGCGTCTCTCGTTGAGCAGCCTTACCTGGAAGACCATCCTTCTCCTGCTCTGAGCGATTATGGGGCGGAGGCTCGAATGGACAGATCGTCCGAGGATAGCACTGGGGGTTCGTCCTCGCGTTTGCGCGGGCTTGAAATATCCGCATTTCAGGTCACGGCATTTACATTACTTTTTTTATTCACGGTGGCCGCTCTCACCATTGGACTGACACGAGGCTCGCTCGTAAGGCGACTGCTCGGAGCGTCGAACGCAACGAGCGCCATGCATGCCAAGTCGCCGACACCGCCTGAGCAAGCGGACGAATCGGCTTCGCAAACTCCTACTCCTCTGCCGGCAAGTTCCAATGAGTCCACGCGAGCAAGCAAGCTCGACGCCGGTGCCAAGACAATAGAATCTAAGGTAGCCGCAAAGCCCGAAGTCACTTCTGAGCAGGCTGGAGCGATCGGGCCGATTGTAAGTAATGCGTCGCCTCGAGCGATGTCCAATGCAGCACCTTCACTTAAGGCTGTTGTGCCGAGGAGCAGTGCGCCGAGACATTCCGCCCCATACGGGTCAACCGGTACAGCAAGTACAGCGCCGCACCTTCCAAGACCTCCCACGATCCTTGTCAATGTCCCAATCCGTGGAAGCCGACCGTTCCGGGTGAGTTTCCCGGAAAAAGCGGTCGCCGCTACGTCTTCCTTGGCGATAACCTCGCAGCTTTCGGTTCTCCTTCTTCCTGAACTCCCCCCTATCGACGCTGATAAACCCTCTCGATTAGAAGCTGGCCAGCTTGTCTCCTTCGTTTTGCCCCGTTATCCAAAGCCGAGAGATCGATATGGCGAAGCTGAGGCAATAAGGGTCCGTGCTACGATCGGACCACTTGGCCAAGTGCGGGACGTAAAGTTCTTGAGTGGCTCGAACTCCCTGCTGCCTGCCACAATACGAGCCATTCGCCGATGGCGTTACAAGCCCACTCTTTTGGATAAAAGGCCGATCCAAGCTCAAGAGGACCTCACGATTGAATTCCGGCCGTCACAATATTCGTCGCAGGCATCAGAGCTTCATCCAACGCAGAAACTAGTCGCGGTCAAGTGAGTCATCTCGTCCAATCCGTGAACATGTCGGCTAACCGGACAGAGGAGGCTAGGACCCATTTGGAAGGACTTAACGTCCAACTCTTATCGAGAGTTAATATTCAGAGTTAATGAAGAAGCGCCCACGTCTATCAGACAAAACTTTCGCGGGATGTTTCTAGGCATAATTTGGCTGGCGGCGTTCCTCATTTTGTGCGTGGTTGTGTTTGTTCACTCGACTGTCTCGGCTCAGTATGCAAAACCGCCAACGATTATGTTCGAGGGCACGATGCTATGGAATCCGGGGATGTGGGCCGCTTCGTTTGGCTCTTTTGAGACATTTCATCACGACTGTTTATGCGATTATGTTCACGTTTAAAGGGGTTGCAAGGGGGCTACCCGGAGATCTGAGGACAAGTCCTTCCATGAGAAGGCCGGTGAGTGTCAAGTCTTTTCTTTCATTTTGTCTCTTTTTTTCTTTCTTCTTCTTCTTTGTTTCTTCTTTTTCCAAATTGTTCCCATTCAGCCAAGCCGCCTCTGTCGCCACCCTTCCATCCGCACTCTTTGTTGAGCGATTGTCGCTCGGTGCAAGGTGGGTGTACTTGATTCAGTAGGTGCTGCTACCTGATTTTCGACCTCTGTTCCCCCTTTTGAAGGAAACGGGGCCAGGACTTAGTCGCAGTCACCTGATCTCGGCGGTCAAGCTCGGCTGTTTGGATACTCTCTTTTTTCTTTGCTCCTTCTTCTTTCTTCCTGCCTTTTCTACTTTTCACAGAGAAATTTTGAACCAGGATCCCTTAGGAACGACGATCGCGAACTCCGTCGACCCCTAGCATCCCTGTTTGTGAGGAGTTCTTCCCTCTAGGCCGCGGTGCGCATCGCTTTCTGGCTATTGCGCAGTGGTTCGTACACCTCCCCACTCACCCACAAACGATGCAGCAGTACCGCCAGCTTTCTCGCCACCGCAACAACGGCTCGCTTCTTTGCATTTTTCCCTCCTCGCGCCGCAAGTTTTAGCCCCCAACGCCGTAGATCACTGTCTGCTCCAAAGGGCCCCAGGATGTAGTGCGCCCCCTGCACCAGCATGGTCCGCAAATACCGGTCTCCTTCTTTACTGATGCGCATCTGCGGCTGGCTCTCACCAGAGTCCCTGCGCCCAGGGCACAACCCGAGAAAACAGCCAACCTCGCGACTCTTCGGGAAGCGACGCGGATCGTCCAGCGTCAGCACATATGTCAGCGCGATCTGCGTTCCTACTCCCTTCACCTGTTTGAGCAGTTCGACGTGTGGGTAGCTTTCCTTGGCGATTTTCTCCATCCGCACCTCGTATTCCTGGATGCGCTCGTTCAGTGATTCGACTTCATTGAGCAGCGGTTCCAGAACCTCGCGCAACTCGGCGTGCAATCCCGCGGATAGCTCCCGGCTCACCTGCTGTGTGCCACACTTGGGCAGTCGCTGCCCATAAGACTTCACCAACCCGCGTGCGGCGTTCACCAAGGCCGTTCGAGCACTTACCAGTTCGGCCCGCGCACGGATCACCGTCAGGTGGATTTGCGCTTGCGCGCTGCGATGCCGCACCGGCCCCAACAGCTCCGGATCGATTCGCGCCAGCCGTGCCAGTGTCCGCGCATCGTGTCGATCGTCTTTTCGATTGCTCTTGGTGATCAATTGCACCTTTTGCGCGTGCGCCACGATTACTTTGTATCCCAGCTCCGCTAACAGCCGGCTGACCCACGGGGAATGTGTTCCGGTCTCCAGGGCGATGAGACTCGGCGGTATCTTCGAAAATGTCTGCTTCATCGCTTCCGGTGTCATCGCCACTTTCTGTTCCAGAATGATGTTCCCCGCTTCATCCAAAATGCAGTAGCACGACCAGCGATCTCCCAGATCCATACCGATCGTCAGCTTCTGCTTCTTCAAAATTTCGTTCCTAAATGTCTGCTCAATGCTAATCTTCTTCATAGCCGGTCTCCTTTCCATTGCGCCTTGAGCGCGTCTTTCATTGGGAGCATATCGCATCCCGTTGGAGACCGGCCTTCTCATCCCATCTGGTTTGTTGGGTCACCGACAAAACCCACTTGATTGCCTTCGCGATGCCTCGATTCTGCGCTTGACGTCTCCAATTGACCGATGTCAGCATGCCCCAAATGTCGTTGGTCGAACCCATCTCCTCGCCAACTCTTCCGCGGGCGCGTTCAACCGGCGCGTCAATGCAAGGGTATTTCATCGCCTTGGTCCTGTTCATCATCGGGTGCGGCGTTTCCCGTTCGATGTGGGCCACCGCACTGGACGGTT
Organism: Candidatus Acidiferrales bacterium; assembly: GCA_963795535.1. Classification (GTDB taxonomy): domain Bacteria; phylum Acidobacteriota; class Terriglobia; order Acidiferrales; family UBA7541; genus Acidiferrum. The sequence goes on along the minus strand of CAWCIG010000012.1, from coordinate 1,738,508 downwards.
TCACCTTCGACGAGGCATATCACATCGCTGCTGGCGCTTCCTATCTCCGCTTTCACGATTTTCGCGTAAACCCCGAACATCCGCCACTTGTGAAACTCGTCGCCGGCTCTGCCGCCACGCCTTCCATTCTCCACCTTTCTCCGCCTCCACATCTCGAAGGCAAAGATCAAGAGCGCGAGTACGCCGAAACCGCGGTGTACATCAACAGCAACGCACAATGGATACAACGTCGCGCCCGCCTCACCATGTACGCGTTCCATTCCATTTTATTTGTGATTCTTGCCCTCTTCCTGCGCAGGCTTTTTAACCCCGCCATCTCCCTTCTGACGCTGGGCATTCTCCTTCTCGATCCAACCGTTGCTGCGCACATGCCAGTGGTGATGACCGATCTGCCGCTCGCTCTTTTCGGCACCATTTCGGTTGCCCTCGGGGCACTGGTTCTCCGCGATGGCCGTTGGTCCGATGCGCTCTGGCTCGGCCTGTCGTGCGGTCTGCTGCTGGCCACCAAACATTCCGCCCCTCTCATTGCCTTACCGATTGCCGGCGGTTGTGTGCTCTATCTTCTTTACTCCGCCGCCAACCACTTGCCATGGAAGCGCACCGCCTCTCTCCTTGCGGCATCCACAATCCTCGCTGGAACGGTTTTGTGGGGCATTTACGGATTTCGCTACACCGAAAGCGGCATGGCCCCCCAGCAATTCAATCGCACCTTGGAACTGAAAATTTCCGATCTGCAAAATCTGCATTCCCGTGCCGCGCTGACATTCCTTTCGCGATTCCACCTTGCACCACGTCCGTACATCTGGGGCCTGGCCGACACAATGCGCGCAGGCCTCGAAGGGCGCACCGGAGAGGTGCACGTGTTTGGGCACATTTATGAGACGCGTCCGCCGCATTGGGTTCCACTGGCCCTTGTGGTGATCAAAATGCCGCTTGGAACCGTGGCCATTACGATGGCCGGAGTTCTGTGGTTGCTGCTCGGAAAGTTCCCGCCTGCTTTGCGCTGGCCCCTCCTTGCATTCCTCGCTGCTGGCCTTTTCTTTCTTGGTTTCGTATGCCTGGAAGGAGTTCCGTACGCAGGAGTGCGCCACCTGCTTTTCTTGATTCCCATTGCCGCACTATTTAGTGGCGTCGCACTCGAGCGAATGTTTCTTGGCCGTTCTCGCCTAGTATGGATGCTCGCGATTGCCACGCTCCTGGCCGTCTGTGTCTCGTCTCTTCCCCAGCGGCGCATATGGGAGTATCACAATCTTCTGGCTGGCGGCTCTGGCAACGCCTGGAAGTATTTCAACAACGAGAGTGTGGATATCGGCCAGCGCTCCACCGAATTGATCGCCTTCTACAAATCACACGTGACGGATCGCGACGCGCACGTCGGTTACTGGGTCTCCGACGTGGTGCTCAAAAGCGCCTCCATCCCGACCGTGGAATTTGATTTTGACAAGCCCATCAGTGCTGAGGTTAGTGGGTGGTTTTTTATGGAGGCGACCAACCTGAGCCCGCACCACCGCTATGATCTGGCTGCTCTGCGCGAAGCCACTCCCGCCGCCCGGTTCGGAAATCTCATGATCTATCACGGCACCTACCATCTTCCCGGATATGTTGCCGGTGCCATGCATTGGCGCGCATACCAATTGACGTACCTGGGTTCGCCCGACCCCGTGAAGGCGGAAGCGCTGCTCCGCCGCGTAATTGAACTCGAGCCACACTCTTACACAGTACGCATCGAACTCGCCAACTTTGCCCTGAAACGCCAAGACGTTCCGGCAGCCCTAACCTGGTATCGCACCGCGCTCGAAGATGCGCCTCCACAGTACAGAAATAACATCGCCGAGCAGATCGCTAAGCTGGCAGCCAATGCGCCTTCTGAAGTACCACCATTGCACAACCCTGCGCTGGAGTAGAGTTGCGCGCCGGACATGTTGCACCGGGCCCACTTCTCCAGTTTCGGCGTTACCGGGACCTATTCGTATCTCAGCGCGACCAGCGGGTCTACGCGAGTCGCCCGCCTCGCTGGTAAGTAGCACGCCACCGATCCCATTCCTGCCACTAACACGACCACCGCTCCGAACGCCCAAGGGTCGGCTGCTGAAACTCCCCAAATCTGACTGGCCCAAAATCGTGTCAATCCATAACTCGCCGCCAGACCAATCGCAATCCCGGCGACAATCAACGCAACGCCGCGCAGCAGCACCATCTGCAAAATCTCCCGCTGCTGCGCCCCCAACGCCATGCGCACGCCAATCTCCTGTGTTTGCAGCGACACCGTATACGCCATCACGCTGAACACGCCGATCACCACCAGAAGCAACGCAATCCCCGCCAATGGCCCCGACAAGCTCACGCCAAATTCCGGCAGTGCATAGGTTTGCTGGTCATAAAAATCCGACAACGGGCCAAACACCCAAAATACTTCTCCACGATCCACCGACCACACCGCCTCCTGGACCGCGTGCATCAGCGAACGCGGTGCCACCATCGTGCGTATCTGGACGAGGAAATCGCCCGTGATAATCGGCGGGATGAACGCCATCGGCACTACAGGACTCTGCGGGCCCGCATTCTTTGTGTCGCGCACGACGCCGACAATGTCGAAGACGGCGTTGTCAGGGAGATCAGCGCTAGAGTATTTGAATCGCTGTTTGAAACCTCGCACGTCAAACTTTTGGCCAACCGGATTCGTGTCGCCGAACAAAGCGCGTGCCATGGTTTCGTTGATGACCGCCGAAAGCTGTCTCGTTTGCACTTCGTCGTGCGAAAGCCACCGGCCGCTGAGCAGTCGCATCTCAAGCGTGCTCAGACAGTTATCGTCGCATTCATCGAGTCCAGCTTCCACTTCTTGCGTGGCACCCGGCACCCCCACTCTGGGTCCTTCCGAGGGACCGTAACCAGGAAAATTATTGTTCACCGCGACGCTAGCGACACCCGGCACTTCTCGAATCTTTTCCAGAGCTCTTTGAAAACGCGCGCGGCCTTCTGGAGTGACTATCAACGCGCGATCCGGAAGCTGAGCTCCGCTTCGACTCGGCGCGAACCCGGCTACCAGAATATTTTTGGCATTGAAACCGAGCTCCACATGCGTCAGCCGGTACAGACTTCGGATCATCAGTCCTGCTCCAGTCAACAGCACGATGGAAAGAGCGACCTGGCCTATGACGAGCGTTGCACGCAACTTCCCGTGGCGGAATCCGCCATCGCCGCATGTTCCGTTTCCCACGAGCTGCGGTTGCAGGTCATGGCGAGTGGAGCGCAACGCAGGCGCTAATCCGCAGATCAGGGTAGTCAGCAAAGTAATGCCCGCGGCAAAAAGCAGGACCGGCATGTTTAGCCCGATGACCGCTTCGCCGCTCATGCGTTGCCAGGCTTTCTGACGAATCGCGGCATCCACGGCTTTCACGACTATCCGTGCCAGCAGGCATCCTGTTACGCACGCGCCCAACGCCAAAACCAGACTCTCCAGCAGAAGCGGGCGCATCAATTGCCAACGTGAGGCCCCCAGGGCGGAGCGCACGGCTAGCTCTTTCTCCCGCACAGTCGCGCGCGCCAGCAGCAAATTCGCTACGTTGCCGCAGGCGATCAAAAGCAAAACGAGAACGGAGGCCAGCAGGTTGTAGAGAATACCTTTCAAATCGATTTTCGTGTTGAAAACGGTAGCGACTCCTGAAGGGCCTATCAAAAAGTCGTTTGCCGCCACTACCCGCGCCGTGAACTTCTTTGGATAGTCGTCATTGTCGGGCTGCTGCGCGGCGAGCCGGTGGGTCAGCAGATCCAGCTCCGCCGATGCCGCCGAAAAGCTGTGTCCGCGCTTTACGCGCGCGAGCACGTTCACATGAATTCGCTTTTCGGTCTCCGACGCAGCTTGTGCCTCGCCTACCGGCGTCCAGATTTCCTGCGTCGCTCCGAATCCGTGGAAACGCTCGGGCATTACTCCGACGAGCGTGGTCGGATTACCCTCAATGACGAAGGTCTTTCCGATTATCCCGCGATCAGCGCCGAATTGTCCCTTCCAAGTGGGGAAACTCATTAAAAAAACGGGTGGCGCGTCCGGCTTGCCATCGGTGTCAACCATGCCTCGGCCAAGGAGAGGCGGCACTCCGTAAAACTCGAACGCATCCGGCGACACGTGGCCATTTTCAAATTGATAGCTGCGGGTTCCGTACTGCACCCGCGCCATGCCGCTGTGCGAGCCGACAACGTTTTCAAAGAATTGATTGTGTTCGTGCAGGTATTTCAGGTCGGCCCAACTGATCCACAGCTGGTTGGCAAATCCAGGTGTCTCCGCGTTCTGCACGGCTGGAACCACCAACCGCTGCGCATCCCGCGCTGCAACCGCGTTGAACATCAAATTGTAGAAAACGCTGAACACCGCGGTGCTCGCGCCAATTCCCAGCGCCAGCGCAAACACCGCCACAAACGTAGACCGAAGGTCCTTGCGGATACGGCGGATCGAATATCGGAGATCGCGTAGCACGTGGTCGAGAATGAAGAGCCCACGCATAATCAAGAACTGTACTACTTCGCTCCGCAGTCCAACAAAGCGTATGGGTCAACTCCTTCCATGAGAAGGCCGGTCGATGTCAAGGCACACTTTTGCTCTCTTCTTTCTTTCAGTCTGTCCCCATTCAGCTCCTAGATCGCCGGACCGTAAATTCCAACAGTGTCTTCGCAGGTTCCGAGCCAATCTTGATTTCGGTGACTTCCGTCCACCGCCGCTCTCATTTATCCGTAGCACGGATTTGGTTGTGATCTGGCTCAAGGCAAAGCTCCAACTTATCGCCTTATCCTGGTCCAGCAGTTTCACCTCGCTTTCCAGAAAACGACCTTCGTTGAAGGCACGTATGCGATAAGCTGCAGTTTCGTCGTCGAAGGAGATTACCCCGAGAGCCTGTAGAACAGAATGCCCATCAGATTTTGTCCGCCCGACTCCTTCGATTACCAGTATCAAGCCATCGAGCTTGTACTGTGCTTCCTCGCTCTGATGCAAATCCATCCATTCACCGGGGCCACGCAGGAGACGCGCCTCTCCATTCCATTTCCCGACTAGAAATCCCAGTTTTTTCATCGCAGCACGCTGCGCGTTTAGGTCCGGAACTCGGGGCAAGTGAGCCATTCAAGAGACAAATACTACCACTCAGGTCCAAGTCTATTGTCTGGAATCTGGAGACGATTGGAACTCACGTGCCGGGCGCTGGGCCTGAAAAAGTGAAGCCGAAGAGTACGCTCGCATGCAGAATCCTTCATGAGGATTTCCGATTTGCTGATAGGGCCCGATAAGATCTCGCCGGAACCAATAATGGCGTACTTCATAAAGAATCTCCAGTGTCTCAGCGTGTGCTGAGCATTCTTGAGGGTAACTTGTTCTCACGGCACACGAGACGAACTGTAGGTCTCGGGTGTCCAATCAATCGGAATTGGGCACGTGGCGGCTTACCTGGAGGCGGTGCCACCATCCACGGGTAGGTCGATGCCAGCCCGGAATTCCCATCTGCCATGCCGCCGATCCGGAGAGGATGATCGACCCTTTGTCGGTCAGCAGCGGAAGCACTTTCTGCACCGTGAAATGCGTCCCGCGAGCATTCAGGCCGAAGTCCCTGTCAAACTGCTCGGGCGTCGATCCTGCGAGTGGAGCGGGATCTACGACGCCGGCATGTGCGAAGACGATATGCACACGTCCCTTCAGCTTTCGCACCACTTCAAACGGCAGGCGAGCGCAGCGCGTCAAAATCTGTTGCGGTCGTCAATACCTGTCGGCTAGCATACGTCGATCATGAAACGCTGGAATCTGATTCTTCTCCTACTGGTGCTGGCCGCGGGGCTGGCGATTGGCGCTGGCGTTTCGATGCTGCACAACGGCTTGAGCGCACGTACCACACCGACCGCGATGGAAGCGATGCTGGCGCGAAACGCCCGCCACCTGGCGATTCCGGCGAATGCCCGCAACGAGCACAACCCCGTCACGCCGTCCGTTCAGAATCTTCAGGAAGCGATGGCGCACTTCGCGGATCACTGCGCACCGTCTCACGGGAACGACGGCAGCGGCGATACCCCGTACGGCAAAGGTTATACCCGAAGCCGCCGGATTTGCGCTTGGCGGAAACGCAAAAGCTTTCCGACGGCGAACTATTCTGGATCGTCGAAAACGGAATCCGCTTCACTGGCATGCCGGCCTTTGGCGGCAGCCATGGATCGCAGGACGACTGGAAACTGGTACTCTTCATTCGGCATTTGCCGCAACTGACGATGGAAGAACGCGTGGAGATGGAGCGCGACAACCCGAAAGGGCCACCCGAACACGAGAAAGATCATCATTAGTGAGGGTTGGCGCTCTGTCGAAGAGGCCCCAACGTCCTGTCCGTTTTTCAATCTGGTCGCTAGCTCCTGTGTAGTCACATCGTCGGAGAAGTGGTTTTGGCCGGGATTCCACTTGTCCAGTTTCCGCGTTTGAACGTCCAAGTGCCGCGGCGGTTCACTTCGATTACTTCTCGAACGCGATTGCAGGATCACTTCCGTGCCGCCGACAATCCAGAGTTGGCCAGATCGGTCAATACAAGGACATTTGTCGGTACTGGAATCACGGATCACTACCGAGTAGCCGGGCGGCCTTGCGGCCGCCCGGCCCTCTCAGAACTGGGCGTGAAAGTTTCCCTTCACCCAGCTCAAGCCCTTCGAACGCCTCTTGAGAGGAGACGCGGTTTCGAAACGGGAAGACGCTGACGATGAACCCGGTCATGGCACTCGGGATGAAGTAAAACGCAGTTCGTGGCACCAGTGGAACCACCCTTCACACGGGGGACGCAGTAATGAAGGCGCCAGCCTGTGATGCGGGTGATCTTTGTATTGCACTGCGTGCAGAGTCCACGTTGTTCATGCCAGAGATAGCGAAGAGTGCGGGTACCCCGAAACGTTTCCAGCATGTGAGCCCCTTCGCGTTCTTCGAAGTAGGTTTCATAGGTTGGATCGTACGGGTTAGCTTCGCCTTTGACCTTGACGTGTCGTTTGATGGGAGTGCTCTTGGCGTAGTACAGCCAGACTTTAGTCGGCCGCCCTTCGTCATCGGAGGTTTCACCGAAGAAGGACCAGTCACGATTCCCGCGCCGGTCAAAGTATTTCGGTTTGAACCAGCGCGAGCTTTTGTTCGGGTGCCTTCGTCGTGCCCATTGCCACAGACTAGAGAAGATGTTGCGATCCACGTGTCCAAACGTGTGTTTGCTCACCACGTGCCGATGATAGTTCGCCCAACCGCGAATTTTCGGGTTGAGTTGATCGATCAAATCGGCGGCAGACACGCCATGCGCAGCTTTGATGATTCGTCGGATGCCATCCAGGAAGGTTCCAACATTCTTCTTGGAAGGCTTGATGAGCAGTTTCCCGTTAGGATATCTGCGCACGTTTTGTCCGAGGAAATCAAAGCCATGCTCCACGTGCGTAATGACTGTCTTCGTCGGAGAGAGTTCAAGACCTCGTTCTTGCAGGAACTGCTCGACCAGGGGCTTGATTTCTCCTTCCAGTAATTCTTTCGATTTACTGGTGATGACGAAGTCATCCGCGTAACGGACGAGATTGACACACGGTTTCTCACCTCCAAGGGACTTGAGACGTTTTCCTGCAGGGAACTTTTCCTGCAAGAGTCGTTCAAGTCCGTCCAGCGCGCAATTAGCGAGCGCGGGGGAGATAATTCCACCCTGGGGAGTCCCGTCCGTCGTTTCGTGAAGAACGTGTTTTTCCATGTACCCGGATTTCAGCCACTTTTGGAGAATGACTCGGTCCAGCAGGACGTGAGCCAAAAGCCAATCGTGTGAAATCTTGTCGAAACAGGACTTGATGTCGCCTTCTAGAATCCACTGCGTGTTTGCGCTTCTCAGTGCCAGAAAGCACTGGACCATCGCATCGGCGCAGGACCGCTGCTGACGAAACCCATATGAGTTTTTATCAGCGGTGGTTTCCACAACGGGGGCGAGTGCGAGCAGATACAGCGCTTGCTGCGCTCGATCCTTCATCGTGGGAATTCCGAGCGGGCGCATCGTTTTGCCGTCCGACTTCGGGATGTAAACACGTCGTAGGGGCTGGGATTGATAACCCCTACGCTTCAGTGCATGTACTGCCTGGGTCTTCTTCTCTGGTGTGTCCCAAATTTCTTGGTCCACGCCGGGGGTTTTCTTGCCATTGTTTTCCGTCACTCGTCGAACGGCGAGAACTTTGCCGCTGTAGGAGTGGGTTAGCAAACGCTGCAGGGCTCGCACCCTGCCCCATCTGCTGGCCTTCGTTGCCTGCACGATACGCACTTGGAGTCGGTGAACGTTGCGGCTAACGGTTTGCCAGTTAATGGCATACCACTCCGCCGCTTCGTCTGAGACCGCACCAACAGCTTGCGCTGTCGTCATCTGCTTTGCCTCATGAGCCGATTAGTCAAGTTCTCTCGTGTGAAGCACCATAAAGGGAAGTCAGCCCGCTTTCACGTCCGGTGATGTTGTCGATGTAGCTGACGCAACCGATATCCGCTCCATTACAGAGTGGCATTCGCTTTCTCCCTCATCTGTTATCCGCACCGCTATCGGTGCATCTTGCGATGCACTTTCCTCTTGCGAGAAGCGATGTGGATTTACCCTGTTCCGTTGGAATGACGCGATAGGGTCGAGTGGCCGGGCGGTCTTGCGGCCGCCCAGCCCTCTAAGAACCGGACGTGAGACTTTCGCCTCATCCGGCTCGAGCACTCAATAACGCCCCAAAAGAAACAGGGACGCAGCCTCATTCAGGTGCGAATAAGACCTACTCGATACAGGCTTGCCGCCAACTCGCACGGCGATGGAGAAAACCCACCAGACGTGTGTGAAGCTGCACCAACAGCTCTCGCCGTCGTCATTTGCTTTGCTTCATTCATTGGTTCTTCAAACGTTCTCGAGTTTGAGCACCACCAAGAAGTCGGCTCCGTTTCCGGCGAGGTGATGTTGTTGTCCCAGAAAGACAACGCAACCTCTATTTGCCCGATTACAGGGCAGCATTCGCTTTGTCTCAGTTCCGCTACCCCCATCGCTATCGATCCGCCTTGCGGTGGTTCTTCCCCTTACGGGGAGCGATACGGGCTTACCCTGTTCCGCGGCAATGACACGATCGCGTAGGTGCTCCCTCTACGCCGGCAGTGTTGTGTGCTCATGACGCGGGAACCTAAAGCCCACGTACCCACTGCAAAAAGAGCGCAAGCATCTTCCGCTCCCCAGAACTTACGGCGCTTAAAAGAGTTTGCCTATGCTCACCATACGACCAACCCTAGCCCCAATCACCGCCTTGATGCTGGCAGGTGCACCTTTGCCTTGCGGGTCCGATGCCACTCTTGCGAGTGCGGGTACATTGTCCGAGGGCTTTCGACGAGTCGTTACCTTCCCGCCTTACCTCGTAGGATACGTTCGATGGGACGAACGGTCTGATCCATTCCTCCTCGTCAGACAATCATTTTCCGCAGCTTTCAGGTCGCACTTAGGTCTGTTCTATACGCCGGCAGTGTTGTTTACCTATGACAGAGGACCCGGAAGTCTCTGTGCTCACTGCAACAAGAGCCGCGCAGCATGTTAGGCTCTCTCGGGCTAACGACGCTTACGAACATTTGTGTATTCTGACCCTGCTACCAAGCCTAGCCCCTCTCCACCTTATGCTGGCAGATGCATCGTCGCCTCACGGTTTCGGTGCCACTCTTGCGAATGTGGGTCCATTGTCCGAGGGCTTCGAACGGTCTGTTGCCTCGCCGCTCCAACCTCGTAGGCTACGTGCGATGGGACGCACGGTCTGATCGATTTCCTCCTTGTCAGACAATCATTCCAACAGCTTTCAGGTCGCAATCCGGGTTGCCCGTTATCGACTCCGCAAGACGTTCCAAAATAGCGGTTCAATCCGCATGAGCTCTTGCCAACTTCACCTCGCTACCAAGCGGCCTAAATACATCCTGAATAATGGGAGCTCCAAACGGGGCGCCCGTGGCTCCGCCATCCACCATCAGTTCGACCGCATTGACATACGAGGAATCGTCCGACGCGAGGAAGAGCACGGCTTTGGCAACTTCTTCCGGCTCGCCCCAACGGCCCTGCGGAACCGCAGAAGAGAAGAACTTCTCCAACTTAGCGGAATCTTCTGCGGAAGCAGAGGCGCGGGGCCCGCGCTTCCAAATGGGAGTTTTGATCGCGCCTGGTGCGACGACATTCACGCGAATGTTGCGCGGCGCAAGGTCGGCGGCGATGGAACGCGCCATCGAGACGAGACCACCCTTGGTGGCTGCATATGCGGCGACGCCAGGTTGGCCGAGATAGTTATGTACCGACCCACTAAAGATGATGCTGCCGTTGTCGTTCAGCAGAGGGGCTGCTGAATTCACCGTAAAGAAAGCGGCACTAAGGTTGGTGTGGATCACGTTCTCAAAAATGGCCTCGTCGGTCGAGCCGGTAGGAGTCCGGCCGGAGATGCCGGCATTGGCGAAGACGATGTCGAGCTTCCCGAAATCTTTGGCCAGGGCTGCGAAGAGCCGCTTGCGATCTTCCGCAATGGTAACGTCAACGCTGTAGCCACGCGCGCTCGATCCAAGTTCGGCGATCGCTTCATCGAGCGTCTTCTGGTCACGACCAGTAATGGCGACCTGCGCGCCCTCCGCAATGAAAAGTCGGGCTGTGGCAAGACCGATGCCGCTGTTGCCGCCGGTAATAAGAGCCTTCTTGCCTGTGAGCTTCATACTGCCTCCTTTTTGATGATCAACATAGGATGACCATCATAGATGGAGGGTGCAAGAAAAAATATGCGCTATCCCGTCGAAGAACATGAACGGAATGTGAACGAGGATTTGAGAACGTAAGCGTGGCCGAAGTGATGAAGGCCGCCGGCTTGACGCACGGCGCTTTCTATGCTCATTTCGATTCAAAGGAAAAGCTGCAGGCGGCCGCCGTTGCACGGCGGGATTAGTACCGCGAAGTTAGCTGCTGCGGCCCTAAAGGACAGATGGCATGAGAAGGCCGGTCTCCGCGGGATGCGATACGCTCCCAATGTTCGACGCGCTCGAGGCGCAATAGAAAAGGAGACCGGCTATGAAAAGACTAGCGCTGTTCGGGTAAATAGAAACGTGATTTTCAAAGGGCACAAGCTCACGATTGGTATGGACCTCGGCGATCACTGGTCGTTCTACTGTGTTTTGGATGAACCAGGCAAAATCATTCTCGAACAAAAAGTGGCGACGACAGCGGAAGCGATGAAGCAGACATTTGAAAGGATACCGCGGGGTCTCATCGCCATGGAGACAAAATCGGAAAGGTTCTGGCTAGTACGGATGTTTGAAAAATTTACTCCCTGGAGACCAATCCGGATACCATCTCTCGAGTAGTCGTGGGGAGCGAGGGAACCATGCCTAGCGACGCCGAAATGAAACCGCCAAAGCGGGCGGAACTCAACAGTCCTGAAATTGAGACCGACCTATCAAGAATCCAAAGCCTTTCGCAGGAGCACGACGAACAAAACTGGGAATTCCGCTCGTGGCTAAAACAGAATGCTCCAGATGATATTGATGGCATTGTCCAAGCACTGAGCCAGAAATACTTCGCCCTTATCGACTGTACACAATGCGCAAATTGTTGCCGATCACTGCAAGTGGAATTCAATAAAAGTGAGCTTCACACCATTGCAGAAAGTCTCGGGCAATCGATAAAAGAATTCGAGAAACAATTCATGTCCGAAGGTATGGTCAATCCGCCATGCCCGATGCTGGACGGAAAGCTGTGTTCGATTTACGACACTAGACCGGAGGTTTGCAGGTCGTTTCCTCACTTGGAGAAACCACATTTTACGTTCCGACTCATGGGCGTGATTGATAATGTCGCGATTTGTCCGATCGCGTTCAACGCCTATGAGGAACTAAAAAGAAAGCTTACATGGCCAAAAGGTCGTCGCGATCTTCGGCGCTAGCCGGTAGCCGGCTGCCTGGCAGGAACCGTCCCAACGAAAAGGCACGCAGGGCGCCTCTTGCTTTCCCTCAAGAGATATCTGGGTTTGCCCGTGACGGGCAAACTGCCTATTTGACGGGACTCTGGGACGCTAAGTGCTTTAAGGCTGCCCCTGAACGCGCGCTGAGCGGTTTGGTGTCAACTTTGGGAGAACGAACTCTTGAAGGACACCGACGAGAGACGTTTCGCCAAGTCTGATCAGCGCTGTTGAGAGTACGAAGCTCGATCCGCGGCGATCGTTGGCGGGGTAGTAAAGACTCGCGATTCCTGCGGCGGCGAAACTTCCAAGGACATTTGAATAATTGGGCTGCCATTTTCCGTTATCTCCTTTGCAGAAAACGGAGTTGCCCATCGCATAAAGAATCCGCGATGCCTTGCTGCCTCTCCCTTTGTAGAAATAACGCGGATCCTGCTTCAGAAGCGAAGGGAGCACGGCGCCTCCGATAAACGTCCCAGAAAAAATATTCACGTAAGTGGCCCCGTAGCGTTTCGCATAGCCTTGCGCACCTTGTCCATAGGCACCCCAACGATCTGCCGCCTGATCAACACCAGCTAACACGCCAACCCCGGCAAGTGTGACCGGGTCGATAGCCGACCTCCAGGCAAGCTCGAACTTGTGTTTGGGCGCGAGAGGAGCTGCATTGGGGACGTAGCTGACGTAGAAATTCGGAATGAAGCCGAGCACGCGTTGTTTCTCTTGCTCCTTGATCTGCACGTCCGCAAGTTCATCCAGCGTAAGTCCGACGTGTACCTCGGTCACTTGGGTGGCAATCGTCAACATGATCAGCGGGGTATCGTAGGCCGCTCCAGGGTTCAGGGTTCCGGAGAACTCCTGCGAGGCGAGGCCCTCAGACGTGATTGTGAGCTGAAATGGTCCCGGAGCAACATTTGAAAAGTAGAATTGTCCATCGGCGTCGGAGAAAGTTTCTGTGTCCGAAGTTTGGCCTTCTCGCTTCAGCCTCACCAGGACTCCGGAGATGGTGGCTCCGGATTGATCGACAACTTTTCCAGTGATGCTTCCGGAAGGTTGCTGCTCGGTTTGCTGTCTAGGGGTGGAAGCCTCGGTGCTTGCTGAGTCAGGTAAAGCCCTTTTCGCTGTGTCGACGATCGGGGTCTGCTGGGCGCGACACGGAAAGCCGCAAAGCAGCGCACACAGGCCTACCCAAGCTATCCCTTCGAGGTAAAAAGGCAATATCTTTTTCGTCGAAACCACGGTCGTTCCTAGCTTTACTTCCTTGGCGCTTCTGTTTTGCCGCTTGAGTTGCGCCACCTCGACTGAGTGCTCATCGCTTCGAATCATTGGATGAGCGAGACGTTGATTTAGATCCATTAAATTAGCAAAGTTCAGGGAGAGGCCATCTTCGTACTAAAACCCTCATGTCCGATTACGTCGTTCTATCCGGGCACAAATGCTTGCTCCTTCCGGTCACGGAGGAGAGAGTCAAAGAAAACAAGCCCATGTAATATAATTAACTAAATATCCCCTCGGACAAGAATGTGGAGCTCCACATTCTTGTCCGTGTGGGCCTTAGGCCTTTGGTCGTGTGTTTCGTTTTTCAGCAATCGCATTCGGGAGAGGCGACTGTTCATGAACGGTGAACTCTTGCAAGGCACGGTTGTAAGTCGATCCGACACGCGAGCTGGCCGTCAAATTGTGTATTGTTACCGGGACTGCCGCGGCCACGGCTTTCAGAATCGGACAGCGGACTTCTCCAACCGGCTCTACGAGGAGATGCCCGTCCATGTCTTTTACAACCCGCTCGATTCTCGTCAGGGCGCGGCACTTGAGGCGTCCCTTTATACGGTCGAGTAAATTAGGGGCTTTCCAGTAAACCCGTCATTCAGTGAGCCATCGTCACTGAAAAGCAACTCAGAACAGAAAGCACTGCTGTAACCTTTGGAGCCGCGATTCAAGGCTGGCATGGAGCTAATTGTCTCGGATAGTTCAGCTCTGCTTTTCCAAAGCGATCCCTACCCTCATCAGAAAGTTTCAGCTCCCACTTGGTTGGCTTTTTCGTAGGCGCAGGCAGTTCGATCTCCATTCGGTAATTGTGTGCCATTTTCAAGAAGAACGGTTGCATCTTACGGGAAGTCTGATCGGCATTAGCTGTTTGCAGAGAGCCTTCTGGTGGATACGGCGAGTTGGATTCCCCGCCAGTGATTCTTGCAAGGTCAGCCAAGTTCTGCTGACTGTTTAATTCCTCGGGCGTCGTATTGCGGTTTCCTCGTCCCGCGAGCACAAACGATACAAATAGGCGAACGCCACTTGATGACACGGGCGGCATAAGACACTCAAATCTCGTGTGACTAGCCGTGTCGAAACCGTCAGTCACGATATAGAGGCTGTCAGCGGAGCTTGGCCGACCAAGGAGCTGTAGCGCCTGTAATATCGCGTCGTAAATTGCGGTCTTCGAGTGCCCCGAAGCACCAAGCTGGTCGATTTGTTCCACGATTTTGCTTTGGGGAGTAGAGAAATCCAAAGTCTCACGAACTTTTTCATCGAAAACTACTAATGCCATCGTGGTGTTTGGCAAGTCTGTTTTGGCAAGCGTAAAAGGCAGAAACAGAGCCTTGCGCCAGACTGAAGCCATGCTGGAACTTGAGTCTACAATAAGCACTATCCGGTGAGGTCTGTCGTCTGGTGTCAAGGTGACGATCTTCAACGGCCCCGCCTTGGATTCTGGTTGCAGGTCAACGGCTCGCAGCTGGGCAGCCAGAGTTCCATCCGCACGGCTAAGAGTGATCGGCAAGGTCCGATGCAAGCATAAACTCTCCTGACATTGCGCGGCCATGGCAATGATTGCCCCAAGCGCAATTACAGCAATGCTAGAAGAAATCTGGCGCACACCCCGAAATCTAAGTTTCAACCTAGTAGCCTCAGAACGGCCGGCTTGATCTACCTGGTTACCAATTCTCAAGTTTGTTCCTTCATAGGATACTCGGAGGCAAGGTCCCGGGTCGCGAAATCGGAAAGGTTGGGGTAAGTACGTACTTCGGCGATTTCGCCGTTAATCAAGCACCTTCGATTCACTCCATCGTTTTCAGTGTTGGCCACTGAGAGTAGAGTGGATTGCAATGGGCACCACATTCGAGGACCAAGCGCCACTTTTGATTTTGCTAGCGAATGTGTTCGCTCTGGTACCACCGCGATATTTGGTTATCAGGTTTCCTCCAAGAAGACTCGGCAGCCGGTACGGAGAATTGCATTGTGGGGCGCGGCTGTCGTCTCGACCATCGTTGCGTTCTTTGCCAGTGCTGGCTTCGGGATTCCGGTTTTGGAGGATTTTCGCAATCCGCGTGTAGAGTTCAGAGAGGCCTTGATTGGGTCTTCAATTGTTTGGCCTATCTGCCTCGGAGCATGGTTTGTAGCCGTCAGGTGTCTCATCGCTGCGCTTCGGCCAGATGCGCCGCCTCCAAATCACTCCTAATACCTACTTCTACGGCAATGCCGTTTATCGGGACCTCGTCTCGTCTCTCGTTCGATTCGCTCAAATGTGGTGTCTAATCTATAGGTGCAGATTCGTCGGGAGAACTCAGGTATGAGAGTCAAGCATTTATGCGGTGCTCTCGCACTTCTCAGTGGCTGCAAACGGTATTCAGGCGGCTCAAAAAAGAGATCAAGGCGCCTTGCACGCGAAGTTTGCCGCGTCGTTCGTGCTGCCCACGCCGTTGTACTTCGCGACTGCTGGATAGGAACAGATTGGCCGTGTCATGTTCACATGGTTGTCACTAACACGCGACGCAATCAATCGATCGGGTGCGATTCCGGACTCGCGCCAACGCTCTAGCGCGGCCGTCCAATTCACTTGGGCGGGTCCCGGCCCACCTCCGCAATGCGCCATACCGGGTACCATGAACAGCCGCAGCCAATCCTGCTGCGGCGATCCCATTCTTGCCAATATACTTGCATAATAATTGACAGTGTTCAGCGGAGAGATCGCCCCGCCGGATCCGCCATCGTTCCAGCCATGATAGATGAGAAGTTTTCCACCACGAGCCCGAAAGGCGGAAAGATCCGGATTCACGGCGTCGATGAATCCGGCTTTCTTGTCGATCAGGGAGGTATCGCGGTCCAGGTCGAACGTGCGCCAATCCCATGCCGGGTCTTCGTGGGCGACGAACCTGAACATACCCACGTCGATCGATCCAGGTTCAGGCTCGGCGCCTGTCAACATGGTCCAACCTGTTTCGCCGCCAGGCACTAATCCGGGGAAAATCAATTCCCCCGTCGTCCGCCTTGCCGGGGCGTACCCCATCTTCACCGCCTCAAGCTGCTGCGCCGTCAGGCAATCGTCCCGGTCGGGACCGCGGCACAAAAGTGTTGCAGGATCGAACGGGCATTGGCGTGGGTCCGTCAGCAGGCCGTCAGTCACTCCGTCGATCGCGTCGCATGCGGCGAGCACGGCGCGATTGAGGAGGGCGAGTTTGGCGAGAGGGACAACACTCGCCGGGCTTTTGAGGATCTTCGCTTCCGCTGCAATCCGCCAGGCACTAAGCTGCGTCTGATCATTCGCGGGAGCGCCTGCGATAATCCCATCGAAGTCTTCCGGGTAGCGCTGAGCCTCCATCAGGCCCTGTCGCCCCCCAGTGGAGCAACCCGTGAAGTACGAGAACCGTGGCGCGCGACCGTAGAACGTCGCAATGATGGCTTTCGATTTCACCGCCATCTCGTGGACGGCACGATAGGCGAAATCGATGACTTTTTCCCGATGTCCGATCGCGAATGATGCATTCGCGTCTGCGTGTCCAGTGTCCGTCGATGCCGTTGCGTAACCCTCCTGGAGCGCCGAGGCGAGCCAGCCGTAGCTAATGGTTCCCGCCCAGCCGCCGTTGCCGACGGCCTGGAACTTTCCGTTCCAATCAGCAATCGGCAGCCAGACCTCAATCTTGATGTCAGAGTCCGACGAGGGAGTGAGCGTGGCTTCCACACGGCAAAAGGTCGGCAACTGGCTCAACTGTGGCGTCGCAGGGCCCGTTCCAGCCAGAGTGAATGCTCCAGCCGGCACCACCTGAGCGAGGGTAATCGAAGTGTTCGGGAGCGCTAGGGATGACAAGCTCTCGCACGACGATGCGGACTTGAGGGCGTGTCCGTGCGTTGTCAGTGCGGAAAGGAGCACGCACAATCCGCCAGCTACCATCTTCATTGCACGTTCCTCCGAAGTTCCGACGCGAGGGCAACAGGACAAAATCCACGTCTCAACACTTACGACGAATTTTCTACTGGCCCGGTTAGTCGCGAAATCGGGTGCGCCGTGGAAAGGCGGTGGTCCACAGCGGGGGTATACCCGCCCGGGAACTGGTTCGTTCCACCCGGTAGCAACAGCTCCTCGCCCCCGTCCACTCCTCGGCGAGAACGCGCATGCGGTAAAGCGTTTCTGGATAGTTTCCTGATTGCCGGGTAACGCATTTGCCAGAAGCAGAGCCAATCGAGATTCACCGCGTGACCGGCTAACACCAAAGTGTCCCAAATGGGATAGTTTTACGGCAGCGGGTTATCGGACTATTTTCGAGTGAAAAAGAGTGAACTGAGCACGAAACAGTTGTCTGCTGTTCCTTGCCGCACGTGCGGTGTCGCTGCAGGGCGGCGTTGTGTGTTGCATTCAGGTGCCTTGCGGTCAGAACCACATGTGGACCGGAAGCTTTCCGCGATTGAGGCCGCAGAAACACGGACTGCAAGATCCGAGCAGAATCGGAGGTCCGATCAACCCATGAGGTCTAGCATAGAGGCACTACCCAAAATTTCATTCGATCTGGGCGGAGTGGCCACACTGAATGAAAGCTTCGCAACAGGCGGAACGATTTTCTCTCAAGGCGATGTTGCCGAGACGCTCATGTACATTCAAAAAGGCCGCGTGAAACTCTCCGTGGCCTCCAAGACGCACGAGGAAGCCGTTGTCGCCATTCTGGGGGCAGGTGAATTTCTTGGTGAAGCCTGCCTTGGAAGTCAGAATATTCGCATTCGAACCGCCACCGCGATTGCACCGACGGCTGTGCAAGTCATTGAAAGAAACGAAATGATCCGAGCACTCCACGCCGATCATGTGCTGTCCTACTGCTTCCTGTCTTACCTGCTTTCGCGCAATATTCGGCTCGAAGATGATTTAATCGACCAGATTTCTCAGTGCAGTGAGAGGCGTCTCGCCCGGGCTCTTCTTCTGCTCTCGGGCAACGGGAATCGGCGCAAGCTGCAACGATTTAGCGGGATATCGCAAGGTACCCTGGCGACGATGATCGGCACTACACGGCCGCGTGTCAATTTTTTCATGAATAAGTTTAGACTGCGTGGCTTCATCAAATACCGTGGCCGTCTCGACGCGAACGGTGGGATGCTCATTAACAGATCTCTTTTGGCTAGGGCTCTCGCCAGATAGCTTCCCTCGCTCCTCGAAAGACTCGAAACACCCACTGATGAGTGATTTGGCTAATGAGGATCTTTGGTTCTCGGGTGCTCGGCACATACATGAGAGGTGAATTCCTTGTCGCGTTCCTCACCGAACTTTGTCTTCATCTCGTCAATCGTGTTGCCAACGAGCGGCCATGAAGCGTTAAAAATCCAGGCGCATTCGGAGCAAGCCCAGCCCTGAAAACGCGGTCTTTCGACCCATACTAGTTTGCGACGCATCGGCCCCATGGCCTCCTCGCGATTTGGTGTGGTTACGTTCTTGTAGCAGCGGTCTTCGACGGCACTGCGACGACAAGAACCGGTCGCTTCATTGAGTTGAGCGAGGTTCTGCGCGCGTCACCGGCTGCTGAACACACATCAAAACCTGTGTGGGTACACAGGTTCTCTACATTAGCGATGGTGGGAGGTTACTGTCTGTTGGGTATCCAACACTGTCAAAACTACTATCTCAATCCGAGTTCGTCTTCAAACTGTTGAATAACGGCGTAGCACTCGCACGCGGATTTTTCGAGTTTCCGGCGGTTCACGATCTTCACTGCGCCTCGGACGTAATCTATAATTCCCTTTTTTTGCAATACAGCCGCTGCCAGGCTCACGGTGGAACGGTCGGTACCCATCATGGTCGCAATGAAATCGTGGGTTATCGGAAGCACCCCGGAATGTACCCGATCCTGTGTCATCAGCAACCACCTCGAGAGGCGCTGCTAAATATCGTGCAACCGATTACATGCGGCGGTCTGCGCGACTTGCATCCCTTGGAGCCCCGTATTCCTGTTTAAAATCACCTGTAACTGTGGAGCCGACCGCAGAATGCGTTGCAGGGCATTACCCATCATTCGAAAGCCGTCGCCGGCGATTTGGATGATTTCGCGCACGGAACTTCTGCTCAAGCCGGCTGCCAATCCTGCCCCGACGTACCCCTCGCTCCCCACTACACCCACTTCCACGGTTCGACCGTCTTTGGTCACTACAACTTGAGAAACCATTCCGCGGTTTGGGAAATAGACGAATTCGATTTTTTGTGCCGGTTCATGAAGGCTGAGATGAGACGGCAGGTCGGTATACGTCAAGTCAGGACGCATCAACTTGTATTCGTCATTCGGCATTGCCAACAGCACTTTGTTGCTTACCTGTCTTCCC
Source organism: Candidatus Acidiferrales bacterium (assembly GCA_963795535.1). Lineage (GTDB taxonomy): Bacteria > Acidobacteriota > Terriglobia > Acidiferrales > UBA7541 > Acidiferrum. Next base: position 1,718,996 of record CAWCIG010000012.1, on the reverse strand, counting down.
TGGAAGTTGGTCCGTTGGTCTGTCTGTGTGACCCGCGAGCTTTTTCCACTCATGTTGATCCTGAACGGCACCGTAGTGCCTTACATACCCTGTGTGAAAATTCACGGACTCTGAGATTCGATGTCCATTTAACCAAAAGGGGGTCTCATAATCTGGGCGAAAGGGGACAACGCTCAAGACCAAAGCGCAGCGGATCATGCGACGGTTCAAACGAGCGTTGGGGGAATCAGGTATCGGAAAGTGGCATACCAGTGATCTGGAGGTTGGCAACCCGGCTTACCACAAGGTAATGGACCTTAATCGCACAAGCAAGATCTCCCCAAGCACCTGGAAAGGTTCCTTGCAAGAAGAAGCTTCATTTGGAGCTTGCCACCGATTGCGGACGGATGGACTATCCGCAAGTTGGGGTCATTTCCAATCAGTTGTCCCGAAGTCCGCTTCTGGGACTTAGGCCGAGCAATCCCCGCAACGGTCCGGCTTAGGACAATGGGTGAAAGGCCGCGCGGACGCGGGAGGAGTTTAGATAGACGAAAATTAGGACGGCGATTAAAAAGCGGAATACGGCTGAGACCGTTGCTGGGAGAGTCGCGCGAGACCATGCGGCCACGATTCCGACGGCACCTCCGATGACCCCTCTACTCCCCGTTCTAGGAGGGAAGTTGGTCCAGGACTTGGTCGCAGTCACCGGACCTCGGCGGTCGAGCTCGGCTGTTTGGATACCATCTGTCTTGCTTTTTTTCCTTTGCTCTTTCTTCTTTCTTCCTGCCTTTTCTACTTTTCCACAGAGAAATTTCGAACCAGGATCGCTTAGGAGCGACGATCGCGAACTCCGGCGACCCCTAGCATCCCCTGTTTTGTGAGGAGTTCTTTACTTTAGGCCACGGTGCGCATCGCTTTCTGACTGTTGCGCAGTGGTTCGTATACCTCCCCACTCACCCACAACCGATGCAGCAGGACCGCCAGCTTTCTCGCCACCGCAATAACCGCTCGTTTCTTTGCACTTTTCCCTCCTCGCGCTGCAAGTTTTAGCCGCCTCATCAAAGGGTCCCAGGATGTAGTGCGCCCCTTGCACCAGCCTGGTCCTCAAGTAACGGTCTCCTTCTTTACCAGCGGGGCCGTAAAGCCGCGTCCTTCGGGGCGGGGATATAAGGCCCTTTAGAGCGGAGTCTTTTGTTGCTCGACGTATTGCTTAATGATGCCCAGCGGTGCCCCGCCGCAACTGGCGGCAAAGTAAGACGGCGACCACAGGACATCCTTCCAATAGCGTTTCTCAATATCAGGACGCTCAATGCGAAGCAACCGACTGGAAACACCTTTGAGACTGTTGACCATGCTCGACACCGAGTGCTTCGGTGGATAGTTAATGAGCAGGTGAACGTGTTCGGCTTCGCCGTTCATGTCGACCAGTCGCGCCTCGAAGTCGGTGCATACTTTATCGAAGATAACTTTGAGCCGTTGGATGGCGTCTCCGTCAAATACGTTTCTGCGATACTTTGTGACGAAGACCAAGTGGACATGCAATGCGGAAACACTGCCTAAACGGCTTACTTCCGTTGCGTGTTGCTCGACAAAAGCATGCAAGAATCGCGCCGCCGAGCCAAGTTCCTTTCCGCTTTGCCCCGGCCACCCGCCGGGCCCCCCGCTATTGAGGCACCGGCCAACGAACGGGCCGGCAACAGATAGGCCGCACCTAAACCGCCGCGTCACACCTCGACTCCACAAAAGTTCCTCCCAGTACCCATCTATGAAGGATCGGGAGTTGGCCAACGCGAATGCGGGAGTAGGCCAGTCTGGTCTTGCGGGTTCGTTGACTTTGACCGAGAGAGGCTGTAATAGTGTCGCCCAACGGTGATCTATCGGCTTATTTGAAAGGAATAACTATGCCCGCCTACAAATTCCTAAGTATCTGCTATCGCCCGACACTATTCATTCTTCTGGCGCTTCTACTCTTTCCGATTGGCTCACGGGCGCAACTCTTTGTTGACTGCTCGGGTAGCAATCCGAATGAATATCCGACCATCAACGCCGCGTTGCAGCAGGCAGCTACCGTTGGTTCTACTATCTTGGTCACGGGAACTTGCACCGAGACTGTCAATGTATTTGGAATGGTTGGCCTGAATCTGGGAGCGCTGCCGGGACAGACCGCCACTCTCAATGGCGCCCTTTCGATTAGCAACTCGCAAAATGTTTATCTGTATGGGTTGCAGGTAACCAATTCGTCGATCGATGGCATTACGGTCAGCGACAGCACAGGCGTGCTTCTTGAGGCTTGTACCGCCAACGGAAATACCCTGAATGGCTTGCGCGTGCAAAATATGTCCGACGTGCAAATCATCGGCGTCGGCGGCGCCTTCAATAACAATGCAAGCAGCGGGGTTTGGGCCAATGTCGGTTCGCTGGTGTGGTTTAATAACTGGGCTGGACCGGTCGACGTCAGCAACAACGCACTCGACGGAATAGAGTGTGAGCAATCCACTTGTGGGGTTTTGGGCAATACTACCTTCACCAACAACGGGATATCTGGCGTTGACCTCATCGCGGGGTCAAAGATGGAGTTCGCCGCCTACTACGGGCCCAACCTAATACAAGGAAATAAATCCGGGGGAGTTACCGCGCGCGAGCGCTCGCGGATTTCCATCTTTACCCCGCAAACCACCATTCGTGCCAATGGCCCGGTAGGTGTTACCGCCGGTTTCGGCAGCCAGGTTACTCTGTCCGACGTCGAGATTACCGGTCACACCAGTGCGGGAGTCGACCTCTATGGTAATAGCCAGGCCTGGCTCTCCGGCGCAAACCAGATTCAGAATAATGGCAGCAACGCCGATTCAACCAGCGCCGGTATCCGTGTCGATGGAAACTCCGAGGCATTCATCCGCAACGGCACCATTGCGCATAATTTCGGACCCGCTCTGCTCGCCCTCGTCAATTCGAGTCTGGATTTTAGCGGTGTCACTTTTGCGGCAAACACCGGGGGAATCATCACTTGTGACAACACCGCCGTCATGGTCAGTGATTTGACACCTGCCGCTCTTGGTGTCGCAGAAACGGCAACCTGTAAAACGCCCCGATTTCTCGTGAATCGCGAAATCGTCACACATGCATTCGCACTGCCCGACTCAGCAGCCCAGAAGGCCGCGCACGACAAATACGTCGCGCTTGCCAAGCATTGAAACTTAGCGCGACTGGATTGAGTTTCGTACACGTTTGTCGAAGGTCAGTCGCACTAGCGACAGTGCCCGGCACGAGTTACCCGAGAACCTCATAGTACCCAGGGACGATTGATGGCGTTTATCAGAAGGAGTAAGCGGCGGGGTTGCCCCTCCGTGGTCCTCCGACAAGAGGCAGCCCGCTACTCGGGTGTTGTTCACTTCTTGGCCTCTTCCCGCACCAAGCGGATATGCAACCGCAGGTTAAAAAGGTGCGGCCTTAGAGACGGTGGCACCCACAAGTCGCTGGCTCGATCTTCCAGTTGGTCCAATCGCTTGATGAAATCCATATGATCTTCGGTCGACCCCGCAGAAGCCAACTCTCTTTCGAGAAGCCTCAGTTCAGAATAGAGCCCGTACACCCGGCGGCTCTGCATCGACATAAATATTCTTGGTGAGACTCGGAGCAAGGGATAGAGCACCCCCACCACCGGGAGGAGCAGTACAAGAACTTGTTGGACCAGCACCCCCAACCAGAACGGCAGATTTCGCTGGAGGAACGGAGATCCCGTCTTGTAGAACTGACGCGCATAAGTGCTGAGCGGCAGGTCGATTGCTTCGGGAGCAGGGAACTGGCCCTCCTTGTGGAATATGCCGGGTCCAAAATGAATCTTTGATGCCGCTTCCAGCAGAAGGTATTGGATGGCTGGATGAAGGTCGTCGCGCACGACCAAGCTGGCCTTAGGGGCGATCAGCACCACATCCGTTGGCGGCCGGTTCCCCTCCAGGTCCGCTACGCCGGCAGGTAAGACCAGCTTGTTCAGGAACGGGTACAAGGCGACGAAGGCATCGGCCCTGCGAACAGGCACCAAGTCTATATTTTTGGCTACGAGAAGTTGGCGCACAGTGGGAGTTTCCCAAGCGCCCATGAGAACCGCTGCGTCAATGTCGCCATTCAGGAGCTGCGCAGAAGATTCTTGCGGCGTGAGAGAGAGGAATGTCGCGGACTTCTGCTCGAACACGCCCACGCTCCCGAGGAACTCGAGAGCCAGCTTATGGCTGGCGCTGCCCTCGGGGCCAATGGAAATGCGGAGGTTCCGGAGTTGCTCGTGCGTTTCGAGATGTTGATTGTGGGAGAATAGCCAGAGCGGTTCGTAAAACAATGTTCCGAGCGAGACCAGCCGTGGGGACTCCTCCCGGTTGGTGATGCCGCCGGGAATAATGGCGATGCTGATATCTGACTTTGCATCGTGCAGTCGAGCGATACTGTCGACAGCCCCAGCTGATGGCACCAGTCTTAAATCGATCCCATCTCGGGCGAATAGCTCTCGGTATCGTTTCCCGACCTCGGCATCGAAACTTCCCTGAGGATCTACAGACATAGCTACCCAGCGCGGAGGTGTCGGACGCAACAGCGAGAACGCTAGCCAAATCCCAACCGCTGTGAGCATTGCCACAATGATCGCTGAGATCAAGAGTAGGCGTCGATTTACCTGCTCACTCTTCAGAATACTCATCACGCTATTCTTGGAAGGCTCTGGTGATGCCATGATTTATCTCTAGTTGCAAAGGCAGACTAGGATCATTCTATAACTTCGCGGAATTTCAATGAGCCGGTTTTTCCAGCGAGGCCCGTGTCATTTCCTTTGCGATCTAGCTTGTCATTTATGACGATAGGAATCGCATTAGAGTAAGCGGTACTATCAGACGGTTTTTGGGAGCGATTCCATGCGATTAGCTATACTCTGCCTCTTAGCGTCCACTATGCTCGCGCCACTGAGCCGAGCGCAGGCTCTTGTTTGCGTGATTATGCCTGAACAGAGCACGATTAAGTTCTACGTGAAGTCATCAGTGGATCTCAGTGGATATAGAAGGTCATTTCGACAAGTGGGACGCCACCCTAACGTTTACGTCTCCTGAAGCCTCAACAGCCGTCTTGGACATTAAGACTCAGGCAGCCAGGGTGAATACAGGAAGTGGCTTCAAGGACGACAAGCTGAAGAGCAAAGATTTCTTTGACGTCAAGCACGATCCATTGATCACATTGAAGTCAACGAAGATGGTACGAACCAGCCCAGGCGTCTATCAAGTTCAGGGGTGGGGAATTTTCAACCGGTACAAAGGGGAATTTTCAATCGGAATTGACATTTGACCGCAAGGTCTGTTCGAAGTAAAAGGGATGCTCTCACGCACCAAGCTTTTTTTGGTGTTGCGCGGGTGGAGACTTACTCCGTGCGAAACTGCCTATTTGACGGGACTCTGGGACGCTAAGTGCTTTAAGGCTGCCCCTGAACGCGCGCTGAGCGGTTTGGTGTCAACTTTGGGAGAACGAACTCTTGAAGGACACCGACGAGAGACGTTTCGCCAAGTCTGATCAGCGCTGTTGAGAGTACGAAGCTCGATCCGCGGCGATCGTTAGCGGGGTAGTAAAGACTCGCGATTCCTGCGGCGGCGAAACTTCCAAGGACATTTGAATAATTGGGCTGCCATTTTCCGTTATCTCCTTTGCAGAAAACGGAGTTGCCCATCGCATAAAGAATCCGCGATGCCTTGCTGCCTCTCCCTTTGTAGAAATAACGCGGATCCTGCTTCAGAAGCGAAGGGAGCACGGCGCCTCCGATAAACGTCCCAGAAAAAATATTCACGTAAGTGGCCCCGTAGCGTTTCGCATAGCCTTGCGCACCTTGTCCATAGGCACCCCAACGATCTGCCGCCTGATCAACACCAGCTAACACGCCAACCCCGGCAAGTGTGACCGGGTCGATAGCCGACCTCCAGGCAAGCTCGAACTTGTGTTTGGGCGCGAGAGGAGCTGCATTGGGGACGTAGCTGACGTAGAAATTCGGAATGAAGCCGAGCACGCGTTGTTTCTCTTGCTCCTTGATCTGCACGTCCGCAAGTTCATCCAGCGTAAGTCCGACGTGTACCTCGGTCACTTGGGTGGCAATCGTCAACATGATCAGCGGGGTATCGTAGGCCGCTCCAGGGTTCAGGGTTCCGGAGAACTCCTGCGAGGCGAGGCCCTCAGACGTGATTGTGAGCTGAAATGGTCCCGGAGCAACATTTGAAAAGTAGAATTGTCCATCGGCGTCGGAGAAAGTTTCTGTGTCCGAAGTTTGGCCTTCTCGCTTCAGCCTCACCAGGACTCCGGAGATGGTGGCTCCGGATTGATCGACAACTTTTCCAGTGATGCTTCCGGAAGGTTGCTGCTCGGTTTGCTGTCTAGGGGTGGAAGCCTCGGTGCTTGCTGAGTCAGGTAAAGCCCTTTTCGCTGTGTCGACGATCGGGGTCTGCTGGGCGCGACACGGAAAGCCGCAAAGCAGCGCACACAGGCCTACCCAAGCTATCCCTTCGAGGTAAAAAGGCAATATCTTTTTCGTCGAAACCACGGTCGTTACTGGCTTTACGTCCTTGGTGCTTCTGTTTGCTTCTTGAGTTGCGCTACCCTAACCGCGTGTAGACACCCTTTCTCAGCAACTTCTCTAAAGCACGGATGGACTGTTGTCTACTGTCAGTAATGACGGGGGGTATAGAACAGCCTGAAAATAGCCCAAATCGGAAAATAATTCCCTGGCGTTTTAATACACGCACGTTTCTTGGTCGCCAAAATTTGTTGTACTAATAGGGCCTCCTCTGACAAAACGGACACTGCAGTTGTCGCCTCCAAATTAAGGACGAGGCCCGAACAAAACATGCTTCTGCGCGATCGCTGATTTGTCGGCAAACCGGAGCAATTCCTCCCAGTACCCGCGTGGACGGTTTGTGCGTTATCAAAACCTAGGGCCGTATATCCGAATTCATGAGGAATGGTACATATCTAGAATGTTGGTGGTCTTCGGTCGGCCGCCACGTTCGTCGTCAAGCGCTTCGAGAGGAATTCACGGATTAAATTCCCACTCACTCGTCCCGCGAGGCCAACCGCGGCATTCGTAAAGACCAAGTGCGCTCCCCGATTCGCTTCTGGATAGTACAGATTGGACAATGCTGCTGAGCACACGTTGCCGAGCAAATACGAGTAGTTCGGCTGGTTACGCCCATTATCGCTGCGTGTGACAAATGCGGAGCTGACTGCATGGGCAAGGCGGGACTTAAAGGTGCCGGAGCCCTGGTAGTAATAGCGGGGATCCTGGTGAAATAGCGAGGGGAATACCGCATGAGTCAGCAAGTCACTGGTCCGTCCGTCTACAAATTTTGCGGCATAACGCTTGCTGTATCCCGCGGCACCTTGCCCGTACCCGGGATAGGAGTTATTCGCCTGCTCGATGCCGGCAGCGAATCCGACGCCGATAAATGTAACCGGATCGAATGTGCCTCGTACAGCGAGCGAGAACTTCTGTTTCCAAGTGAGCGGGGCGGCATCATGAACATAACTTGTATAGAAGTTTGGGATGACGCCGATCAGACGCTGCTTCTCTTGAGCTTTTATCTGCTCAGCTGCGATCAGGTCGGTGGGACGGACGGTCACCTCTATGCTAGCCGTCGCGACAGATAATGAGATGACAGGAACCTCATAAGGTTGCGACGCCGTGACGACAAACTCCGCAGATGTAAAGAGCGCAAAACCCTTAGCGTTGACGATGACGAGGTAGGAACCGGGAAGAATCTTTATAAAATTAAAATCACCATTCGCCTCAGACACCATCGTGTGCACTTGTGTTCCATCCTTATGCATCAAGCTGACGTTCGCGCTGGGGACGGTGGCTCCGCTTAGGTCCAGCACCGTGCCTGCGACGCTCGCTAACTCGTCCGAAACGACTGTATTGGCTGGAGGTGCCTCTGGAAGGGAGCTGCGGTTAACCCCTAGCCCGGCAGTTTGTTGCTGAGCGGGTGCACTCACAGGAACCAGACAAAGGAGAAGTGACGCGCCGGCGAGAACAGCACCGAGACGGGGGCACGGGATCTTTCTCAACGCACGCTTCCGAGGCAGAAAGGAAGCCACAGTGCGAGGCTCGGTGGGGCCCATGGGGGGCGTGCAGCTCGTGCGGAGGGAAGTGCGCGGACACATTAGGAAGTCACAGCAGGTTAGCCTTGGATGATGATTCAACCGCGGTTTTCTCACCTGTAAATTGCCTTTCCATTAGTACATGGAGAGAATCGAGATCCTGTTCACTATTGCACACGTCGCGGCGGTCGGGTGTGGGGAAAGTCACCCGGCGGTCAAGTCCTTCCTCTACGTAGGTTTCGAGATTGTTGTTTAACCAAACCTGACCATGCCGATGTTTGTGAAATCGGACGGTTGCTTCGTGTCCATCAAACGATACGATTATCAGGAAAGCAGATCGTCTTGGGCCTTCTCGCCAAACCGGAGTCGTGGTTTGTCAACGAAAGCGAGGAGATTCTCACTATGGTTATGGGGCTTCGGTGTCGAAGGCGTAGATGTCCTGGAGGCCGGTGTCGCGCAGCAGGAGGGGAGAATCGTTGGGATCAAGGCTCATCCAATCGTCCCAATAGCCTGTGGGGCGAAACTCTTTGAGGCTTGCTACGCGTTCGACGAAAGAATTGCTCAGGCGGAGGCGCATGAGGGAAGGATTTTCCGGCCAACTGAGGAAATAAATGAATTGGCCGTCTTTGGACCAATCGGGAAAACTGACATTTCGTTCCTGAAAGACGGAGGACCACTTCTGCTTCGAACGATCGTAAATGAGTAGGCTTTGGGAATCGGAACGGATGGCGACGATGTACCTGCCGTCAGGAGACCAACGGGGAGAAAAGAGTTGTTCCGAGCCCGGGACGGTGGAGACTTGGTGGGTTTTGAGATCCACAATGCGAATTCCAGTGATGGCCGAACCATAGAGGCCACCAAAGACAAGAGAAGAACCGTCGGGGGAATAGTAAGGATCGGCCTCGGCGTGATTGTCCTCGGGTAGTAATTCGTGGACGTCACCACCATCCGGTGAAACAACATAGATTTTTGCAGGCTTGCCTGAGGTGGTGGAGAAAAAGGCGATCTGCTTCCCATCCGGGGACCAGCGCGGCATGGAAGCATATAAAGGTGGGTAGGTAAGCTGGAGGCGCGCGGTGCCATCGATCTTGCTGCGCCACAATGTGCCTTCGGGAAAGGTGACGTAGGCGACCCACTGGCCATCTTTGGAGAAACTGACGTGTTCGGCGGAGATGCCGGATAGGAAGGGAACGAACCCGGCGGATTTGGAATCGAAGCGAACAAGTTCGCCACGGGGCCTCCTGCCCACAACGAAAAGTTTCTTCCCATCCTTGTTGGGCAATGGAGAAAAGAGGGCGAGCGGTCCCGAGGTCAGCCGCACAGGCGCAAAAGTTTTCTTGAGCAGCAAACTGGTTTTTTCCTGTAACTCCCAGATGCTGCCTTGCGAAGAGAACACGAAATGTTTCCCTCCGGGAGTCCACGCGCCACAGCATTCCGAGGGCGGGTTTTGCCAGCCGGGGAGCAACGAGTGAACGTTTTTGCCGTCGGCGGAAAGCTCCCATAGAGAAGTGGCGTTCGTTCCTGAATCACGAAGAGTGAGGCGAAGGACGGAGCCATCGGTCGACCATTTGGGAGAAGAAGGCCAATCAGCCATGGCGACCAAAAGGTGCGATTCCGAGCCGTCGCTCCTGGCCAAGAAGAGATCGTTGCCCCTGGCGTAGATCAGGTGCTGGCCATCGGGAGACCAAGCGCCGGCGTGGCCGACGGTGTCACCCAAACGGCGGGGCAAGCCTCCGAGTACGGGCAAAGCCCAAAGCGGACCATCGAAGGCGGTGCCGGGTTCGTCGGAGACGAGGAGCGAAGAACCGTCGGGGGAGACGCTGAGGATGTGCATGCTGATCGAAGGGGCGGAGATGGGGACTACTTCACCGCCTGTGCTAGAGACCTGGCCGATCGAAGAGGAATCCGCGACGATTGAGGACTCATACTGCAGGTACAGTCGCGCACCGTCGGTGCCTTCGAGAAGCTTCGCGCGGCCATCGTTGGTAATCTGGGCGGAATCTGAAACTTTGAGCGGAGGAAGTGGAGACATCAGCCAGCGCGCGAGAAGGCCGAGAGTGAGGACGCCTGCGACGGCAGCGACGGCGATCCACGACCAGCGGTGTGACGTTGTATTGGCTGGAGGCTGATTCGCGGCATTGATCATTCGGGAGTCTGGCTGCTGCTGGCGTGACATGTTAGCGGCGGAAATGCCGGAGGCGCCGGTGACCGCGGGAAATCGTCCGGAGTCTACATCGCGGCTCATGCGCTGCAGGTCGGCCCGCATCTCGGCGGCACTCTGGTAGCGTAGGTTGCGGTCTTTCTCCAGGGCCTTGTTAATGATGCGTTCGAGTTCGAAGGGCACATTGGAATTTAACTGGGATGCGGGAACGGGAGGGTCATTGAGAATTGCGGAGAGAATGACGCCGAGGCTTTCTCCGCGAAAAGGCAGTGTGCCGGTGGCCATCTCGTAGAGCACCGTGCCGAACGAGAAAAGGTCAGTGCGCGCATCGAGCGCTTTGGCGCGGACTTGCTCGGGAGACATGTAGGCGACGGTGCCGAGAGTAGAGCCGGGACTGGTGAGGTTGTATGGCTCAAGCAGGACGCTGGTCAAAGTGTCGCCGGATTCGAGCCGCACTTGAGAACGATCCGCGGGAGTAACTTTGGCCAAGCCGAAATCCAGAATCTTGGCGTGGCCGCGCTTGGTGATGAAGATGTTGGCGGATTTGATATCGCGATGGATGATGCCTTCGGTGTGGGCGGCGTCGAGGGCGTAGGCAATCTCCGTGGAGAGAGAAAGAAGAAGATCTGACTGCAGCGGCTGGCCAGCGATCCCCTGTTTGAGAGTTACGCCGTCGAGGTATTCCATCGCGAGGTAGGGGCGGCTGCTCTCCATGCCGACTTCATAAATGGTGCAGATGTTCGGATGGTTCAGGGCGGAGGCCGCTTGCGCTTCACGCTGGAAACGGGTCAAAGCTTCGGGATCGCGCGCGACTTCGTCGGGCAGAAATTTGAGCGCGACAAAACGGCGGAGATCCGTGTCTTCCGCTTTATAGACGACGCCCATGCCTCCGCCACCAAGTTTTTCAAGGATTCGGTAGTGTGAAATTGTTTGTCCGACCAAAGACGGAGAATCGGGCATGGTGGCAATCTTAGGTTGCGAGATTCGGTAAGTCAACGAACGCTAGTGGAGCAATCGGCCGATAAGCCTAGAGCCGATAAGCCTAGAACTTGACTGTGCCAGTCTGGATTGGGAAGTTTGCAGTGAAGTGTTTTGCACAGACATTCACAGATATGCACAGGGAAAGATCGGGAGACCTCTTGCCAAGACGAAATGGGAAGAATAGAGTCACGCCAGATTGAGCCGGGAAGCATAAAAACTTTACGGCACAATTGAAAGAGGGCGCAAGAATCGCAAGGTTCATGCGCCCTCAATTTTTTTGCCCCGCCGCGAAGATCAAACTCCAAGCAAACTACCGCGTACCGAACATTGCAGGCGAGTGTGCATGTCGCTTGGACTCGCGGAAACGTGTCCGGACTGGTGTCCAGGGCAGGCAGCAGATTCGAACGGCCGAAATGAGCATTCGGGGATAGAATGACGAAATTAATATGAAACTGAAGCGGAAACGTCCGGGTGTCGTGGCCGCGCTCTGCGGTGTCTTCGCCATGGCGGGGATCTTGTTGGGGCAACAAACCGCTGACGCTCCGGCACAGGCGGTACCTGGGAAAATCGTTGTCGCCGTGAATGCGGTGCTGGTGCCTGTGGTGGTGCGCGATGCGGAGGGGCGGTCGGTAGGAAATTTGAAGCAGGAAGATTTTCAGGTTTTCGACAAGAACAAACAACTCGCGATCTCTGGATTCACGATTCAGAAACGGGCAAGCGTTGAGGGAAGCGGAGCTAATGCGGCTGAAGCGCTCCCAGCCAACCGGGGTCCCGCGCAGCCGACGGCCGCGACGGCGCTCCGCGCGCAAAATGCGCCGGATCGATTCATCGTGTACCTGTTCGACGATCTGCACTTGAGCTCCGGGGATTTGATGGCGCTGCAAAAGGCGGCGACGAAGATGGTTGCAGGGTCGTCGCTAACGAATACGGATATGGCCGCGGTGGTGTCTCTGTCCGGAACCAGCAGCGGCCTGACCAATGACCGCGAGAAGTTGCAGGACGCAATTATGAACTTGAAGGCGCAGACTCTTACGCGCCGGATAGGAAGAGTCTGCCCGGACATCGGTTATTACGAGGCGGATCGGATTCTGAACAAACACGATTTTATGGCTCTCGATACGGCGATAGAAAACACCATGGGTTGTTGTGAATGCACAAAAAATGTTGCACAGGGACTCGTAGACAACGCGGCATCGGAATCGTTGCAGGTTGGCGACCGGGATGTGCGCATGACGCTGGGGTTTATCCGAGGACTCGTTGGGAAGATGGGAACGATGCCGGGGCAGAGAACGCTGGTGATCATCTCGCCGGGTTTTCTGACCATGACGCCGGATGCCATGATGGAGAAATCGCAGATTCTGAACATGGCGGCGCAATCCAGTGTGACCATCAACGCCGTCGATGCGCGAGGGCTGTTTACCGCGACGATGGAAGCCAGTGATCAAGGCAGAGGAACAAGCCGGGCGGAGCGAACGGAGGCGCAATACCGCGGCTACTCTGCAGTGCTGAACGAAGACGTAATGGCGGAACTGGCGGACGGGACCGGCGGGACGTATTTTCACAACAGCAATGACTTGCAAGGTGGACTGCAGGAGCTGACGGTTGTGCCGGAGTATGTGTACCTGCTGGAACTGTCGCTGCAGAAAGTGAAGGCAGACGGATCGTATCATCCGTTGAAAGTGAAGGTAGATAAGGACGGATCGAAAGTGGCGGCGCGACGTGGGTATCTTGCGCCGAGGGCAGTGGACGCGAAGAACGCAAAATAGAATACGAAGAATGGAAAAATATTGGTTTAGGGGATCGAGCCGGGGTCGACGCCGGGGGACCTAACTACCCGCCGCCGCAGAGGGTTAGGGGGGTAGTGCTTGGGTGACGCTACCCCCTAGTATTCTTAACGCATGGTGCTATACTCCGCCCGAAAGAACTTGCCTGCCGCCGGAGAGCAGGTACCTGGGATGGGACCGAGTCCAACGGGAGGTTGCTATGGAACCTGGACAAATACTCGAGGGACCGCTGCTTTACTTGTTGATTGCCTGGGGAGTTGTAACAGCAATATTCCTTCTACTGATCGCCTGGAGAAGCCTGCTATCCAGCCACGAAGACGATCAGATTTTTATCGATTCCGCTCAAGAGCATATGGCCAGGGAACAGCGCGAGTTGATCACGAAGATCAACGGACTCTCGCGCCCGATCCTGACAAGCGGGATCACGTCGGGCCTACTGCTGTTGCTGATTGCCGGGATATTCGTCTATCACGGCTTGAAGAATTTCTAGAGCCGTAAGGGCTCGGGGGTTCTCCACATCAGGGCTTCGCGGGAGCGGGTGTGGACGGCGCGGGATTCGCTGGTGCGTTGGATTGCGAAGCCTGAACAAGCGAAGTGTGGTTGTGCACGATCACCCAAGCATCATTCTTCTTCTCTAATACGAGTGTGGTCTGACCCTCGGCGGCCATGGGTGTGCCATCCACGGTGGCGCTGAAATCCCATTGGTAGCAAGCCCAGGCAAATTCGCGCGAAGGCGCGATGCGAATCAATGTGTTGCTGCGGTCCATGCGGACCTGCTGCATGCGGGCGCGCTGGGCCTGATAGGCCGCCAGGTAGTTCGGCCAACCGATGGCTGGAGGAGTCCAAGTTCCGGCGACAACGGAAACATCATCGGCGATATTCTTGTGCATTTTTTCGATGTCGCCGAGCTGCCATGCGCCCAGGAACTCCCCGATAACGTAATCGATTTTGGTTTCGTCCGGTGCGGAAGCGGCAACGCTGGGAGGGGGAAGGGGCTGCGAAGTATCCTGATTTTTCTTGTTCTTTTGCGCGTTGGCGGAGCCGGCGGAGGCCAGACAAATCGCGAGAAGAAAGAGGATACCGACACTGCGTCGGGCCGGCCGACTGCTGTTCCCTGCGATCTTGCTATTCATGCTTGATGTGCTCCTGCGGAAATTTCTGCGCTCGGACTCTCCCTCAGAGAATGGGAGCGCAACTGTGTAAGACGTTAAGGACAGAACGAGGATAGCGCAGTGTGAAGGATTCAGCAGGACGATGTGCCTAGTTGGTCTAGTGGGTGTCGTGAGTTGCGGTGAGCAGAAAACCAACACCACCCTTGGCAAAAGGCGCTCAAACTAGGGAACTCAGGGAATAGGGGGAATTAATTTGGTTTAGAGGCGCAGAGGAGATTGACGAAGAGACGGTAGGCGCCGGGGACTCCGTCGGGGAGTTCGCGGAAGAAGGCGAGGCCGGTGTAGATGTAGGTGCCTTTGCCCAATTTGGTGTAGACGAGGCCGCCGGTCAGATCCTTTTCGCCGGGATCGTGCATCGAGAGGAGCGCAGTGTAGCGGGAATCGAAATCGCTCCAATAATAGAGGCCGCGTTCCTGAACCCAGTTTTGAAAATCGGCGTCAGTGATTTTGTTGGGCTTGTTGAGCAGCGGATCTTCGGGATGGAGGAATTTGACGGTGGCGTTTTCGTCGGTGATGCGCGGAGTGGGCGTGCCGATTTTGGCGGGGTAAGGAGCGGGGAGAAGTTTGTCCCAGACCGAATCGCGATTGTACTGGACAACGAGTGTGCGGCCGCCGGAAACGTAATCGAGAAGACGCTGGTTGGCGCCGGCAAGTTCTGGACGTAGTTCGTAGGCACGGACGCCGACGACGATGGCATCGTAATGAGAGAGATCGCCGAATTCGAGAGCGGCGGTGTCCAGCATCTCGACGTTGATGCCGAGACGGCGAAGGGCGTCGGGAATGGGTTCGCCTTCGGCAGAGATGTAGCCGACATGAAGATTCGGCGGGACATTGATGTCGAACGCGTGGACGATCGTTTGCGCAGGCGCACTCCAAAGAATTGTGGGCATGGAGGGAAGAGGCTCCAGGGAAGTGGAAAATTTTTCGCCGGCGAGCTCGGCGTAGGCGGTGATGGTGAAATTGCCGGCTTCGAGTTTTGCGGGAGGAGTGACGGAGATTTTGGCGTATTGATCGCCGATGCCAGTGAAGTTGAGATCGACCGGGGCGCTGGCCGTGATGCCGTCGGGAACATCGAGGCCGACAGAAACTTTGGCGGGTTTCTCCGAGTAACAGTGAACGCGGAGGAAGACGTCGAACGGTTTGTGAGGGGCGTTGAGGACGGCGACGAATTGCGACGGATCGACCGAGAGGGTGTAGTCGGGGACGATGCGCAGCGGAACGCGGACAACGTTTGTTGACGTGGCTTGAATGTAGGTGACTGGTTCGGTGAAGGCCATCGGGTATCCGGCGATGGTAATTTCCTGACGAGCGGTGAGAAGAGGAGGAGGCTCAGGAAGCAGGCCGGCGAAGCTATCTTGGCGGAGAGCCTCCGGGTATGTGAGCGACGCCGCGGCGGGAAGCTTTGGCGCCAGCAGGATCGTGAATCGGTATCCCTTTGTAAGGTCCCCTTCAATGGCGGTCTGTTGCCAGACAGACGGCACGTTGAGCGTAATGGATTTGAAGGTGCAGTCTACTTGCTTGCGGCAATTCGAATGAGCCGCGATATGAAAGCTGTTGCCGGGCGCGAGATTGCCGGCGTCGGCTTCGGCGGTGAGATGGAGGCCGGCAGCCATGGCGAGGGCGTGTTCGACACGTGCCCGGCTTCGGCCAACGTCGGCAAGAAACTGAGCTTGCCTTGAGTTGTTCGTCGCGCCGACGTAACCACATGTGCCGGTCCAGTCGTGGAAATCATTTGCGGCATCGGCCAGTTGGTGGGTTGCGGCGGAGAAATTTTCCTGCAGCACGGATTCGCGGGCTTGCGCGAGCAAATCATAGGCGTTGGCAAATGCTTTACATCCCGGATACAGCGCGGTGAGAGGCTCGGCGAGTTGTGCCGGATTGAGAGAGCCGCCGTTTTCCGGGACCAGCGCAATGGGCCGGCGAAGAAATGGCGAGTTCAGAAAGCCGGCGATGCCTTGGGTATGGTGATTCACAAAAGCGTCCAGGCCGATGTCTCGGTAGCTTTTCCCGTAGAGCGGATCGATGTCCTGCAAAGGGAGGATGTAGCCCTTAGGAGAATCGCTGCGATCGAGGTCGAGGATAAGAATGGAGCGTTCCGATTTACCCGCAACGGGAGCGGGTGAAGGCGGTGTCCAGGGAGCTTCGTCGAGGGGAATGGGTTTTTTACCGGTGGGATCGCTGGGATTGTAGGAGGGGTCGCCGGCGAGTTCCACGGCTTTGGGAGTGAGCATACCGGAAGCCTGATGGTGGCCGTGGCCGGTGTGAACGCCGCCCCAGTGATTGATGACGATGTCCGGTCGGAAGGCGCGGATGACGCGAACCATGTCTTCGAGTACCTGGCCATCCCAGATTTTTTCGGTTTCTTCGGGAGTTTTGGAGAAGCCGAAGTCACGAGCGCGCGTGAAATAAAGTTTGACGCCATAGCCTCGCGTGGCTGCGAGAAGTTCCTGAGTGCGGATCAAGCCAAGTTGCGGGGCTTGTTCAGGGCCGAGAGCATTTTGTCCGCCTTCGCCGCGAGTCAGGGAGAGAAGCGCGACGTCGGCGTGAAGGCCGCGAGCGAGATAGGTTAGGATGGCGGCGGATTCATCGTCGGGGTGCGCGGTTATATAAAGGATGCGCGTGGTGACGCGAGCGCTGTCGATGGCTTCGACGGTTTCGGGAAGGCCAGGACCAGTGCCGGGAGCCGGAGGGAATTGGGCGTTGGCGCGAGAGGGAACGAAACTGGCGAGAATGGATAAGGCTATGACGAACCGCGAGATTCCCACGTGGCCTCCGAAGGTGCCGTTCGAAGTTATCTGCGGATTAGCAACCCGCAGCGGTATCGCAATCGCAAAAGCGGCGAGCCGCCGCACTCCAAGGTCAGTCTGAGCGTCGATCGGGCGGCAGAGCGAATGGCCATTGTCGCATTTCGCGGGTCCAAACCAAAAACGCAATCACGCCGAGGGCGATTTCGAGCAGGCCCCATTTTCGGACCGGACCGGTATTCCAGAAGAGCCAGGCCCAGGCGAGCATAGTGAGAACAGCGGGAACAGGAAAGAGCCACATTTTAAACGGCAGCTTTTCCGGCGGCCAACGTTTGTGGAGGAGGATGACGCCCACGGCCTGTCCAATGAACTGGACCAGCAACCGCATGGCGAGGATCGCGGCAATCACGGTTTTTAGTTTCAGCGTGAGACTAAACGCGAAGGAGAGAGCGCCGAGGAAGAGCAGGGAAATGTGCGGAAAATGTTTGGTGGGATGGACACGAGCGAAGAAGCTGAGGAAGTTGCCGTCGAGGGCGGCGGAATAGGGAACGCGCGAATAGCCAAGAAGCACAGAAAAGACGCTAGCCATGGCGATCCAGAGGACCATAACCGTGGCGAAACGAGCGGCGCCATGGCCGTATAAACGATCGACGAACAAACTGGCGAGGAATGGGGAATTTTGCGCTTCGCGCCACGGAATCACACCAAGAACGCTGGTTTGCATGGCGAGATAGAGTACGGTTATGCCAAGGATGGAAAGAAAAATGCCTCGGGGAATATTTTTTTCCGGATCGCGAATTTCTCCACCCAGGTGGCAAATGTTGTAGTAACCGAAATAGCTGTAGATGGTGCTGACCATAGCGGCGCCGAGCCCCGCGAACCAGATGGAAGAAAGATGGAACGCGCCGGGAGGAAAATCGAAGGCGAGCTTCGCGTCAAAATGGCGGGCACCGCCCCAGATGAGCCAGAGCATGGTGCCAACAACGCCAACCCACAGCAGGACTGAGATTTTGCCGATGGTGGTGATGCGGCGATAGAGAAGGATCACCAGGAGAATCACGAGGCCGCCGGAAATGGCCTTCGCCTGCCACCAATTGAAAGGATAAATGAATTTGGCGTAATCGGAGAAGCCGATGGCGGCGGAGGCGACAGAGAGCGGTGCCTGAATTAGCGTTTGCCAAACGAAGAGAAACGACATGAGACGGCCCCACTTTTGCGGCCCGTAGGCTTCGCGCAGGAAAACATAGGTGCCGCCTGCTTTGGGCATGGCAGCGCCGAGTTCCGCCCAAACGAAGCCGTCCAGGGTGGCGAGAAGAGCACCGGCGAGCCATGCGAGGAGAGCTTGCGGGCCGCCCATGGCTTTGATGACGAGAGAGCTGACGACGAAGGGGCCGATGCCGACGATTTCGATCATGTTGAGCGCGACGGCTTCCTTCAGGCCGAGGCCGCGCTCCAATTGAGGTTGTGGTGAAGCAGAACTGCCGAGTGGGTCAGGATTTCCCATGCGCTGGGAGAATAACAAGATTTGCGATGGCCAACAAAAGAACGCAGCGCGGGGAAAATGCGACCTGAGGAGCGCGTACGAGGCTAGGATTGCCCACGGTGTATGGCCTGGCGCGCAAGCGGATGATTCGACAAAACGGTTGACGATCTTATTGGCCGATGACGAGCCATCGCGGCGCGCGGCAATTGCGGAGTATCTCCGAGGGCCATCGGGTACCGGAATCGCAAAGCGCGCTTGACGCGTTGGAGCTGGCGAGGTGCAACGCGGGCGCGATTGATGTATTGCTTACGGATGGGGTCATGCCGGGACTGCGGGGAACGGAACTTGCGCACGAGGTGCACGAGCTCCGGCCGGCCGTGCACGTGATTTATAAATCGGGATACGCAATGAACCTGGCGGCCGCTCAGGTGCCGAGGGGAGCGGCGTTGCTGCAGAAACCATTTCATTTGGCGTCTTTGGCGGAACAGCTTAAACTCGTGCCACGGAAGGATTAAAGAGCAGGTCCATCCGCACGATTCCATGTCGCTAAACTTCCGATCGCTGGCGATGGTTGTGGTGTTGTTGTTACCGCTGCCGGGCTTCGGACTTTCCGAGCCGCCCGGCGAACTGACTCTTCCAGCCATCACGGGTTCGATACTGGACCATATCTACTCCGGCCGGCGCGATCTGGCACTGCCGGAAATCCACAAACTCGAGGAGCAGGCGCCGGACGATCCGCTGGGCTATTTGCTGGAGGCGGAAGCCGAGTGGTGGAGGATTTGGTGCGATTCGGCCGAGTTCAAATACGGAATGACGATGGCGCGGCACCACGAAAAGACGGCAAGCGATCAACAGTATCTTGAGTTGACGGCAAAGGCTTATACGCTGGCGCAGGCAAAGCTCCGGCAGAACAGCAGCGGCGAAATGCACTTGTACCAAGCGATGGCCGACGCGTTATCGGCGCGACTATTGGCAATGCGCGGGGAATACCGGGCCGCCGCGCATGCGGGAGTTCGCGCACGGGCAAATTTCCAGGCGGCGCTGGAGCTGGATCCGACTCTTTATGACGCTTATACGGGCCTGGGACTTTATAACTATTATGTGGATACACTTTCCACGCTGGCGAAGGCCTTGCGCTTCCTGATGGGAATTCCGGGTGGCACGAAGGCGGAAGGAATCCGGCAATTGGAGCGAGGGATGCAGGAAGGGCAGATGAGCGCGTCGCTGGCGCGGTTTTATCTGGCGATGAATCTGCTGAATTACGATCAGAAGTACGAGGAAGCGCTGGGAGTGATCGGTCCGTTGGCGGCAAAATATCCGGGGAACCCGCTGTTTCAGCTGATGGAAGGCGATCTGAACGCCAAGCTTGGACGGAGGCAGGTTGCGGAAACCTGTTACCGGGTGGCGGATGCAGCCGCCAACGAGGTTCCGGAGGTGGAATGCAGGGCCAAGATGAAGCAGCTGGCGCAACAATCGCTGGCGTCCTTGCAAGTTAAGTGAGTGGGGCGGTTGGGACTGCCGGTAAGTTCCGAGTCTAGCGGGACGGACTGGAGCGCTTTGCCGGAGTCCCCGGCATAGGGGATAATAAGTGGTGGGTTTGGGCGCCTGCGGTTGGGGTATTCCGCAGAGTACGGATCAACGCGGGCGCGATTCCTTGCATCTCAACCCTATATTCAATGCGCCGTCTTCCTTTGTGGGGAGATCCATGGTTGGACAGGGCGCATAGTGATTGTGTGCAAATGAAGGAGAATCAATGAAGCGGTTCTGGACAGCAATGGCTGTCATCCTCTGCGCAGTGGGCGTGCTCGCCGGCTGCAACGATTACAACAATTCCGTGCAGTACGATACTGGCGCGACGCTGACGAATCTTTCACCCTCGGGGATGCCTGCGCAAGGGCCACCAACGTCGGGCACGATTATTCAATGCCCTGGCACAGCCAACGGCCAGAACAATCCATGCTTCACGCTGTATGTGATCGCAAGCGCGACGAATCCATTCAGCAATGCCACCGGAGTACCGACCCCGATCGTACGATGGAATGGCACGAATCTTTCCACTACCTTCATCGATACTACTAACCTTTCGGCGCAGGTTCCTTATAAGTATGTCTCGAATCCAGGAACGGTGGCGATCGACACTTACCAGCCAACCGGGCAAGGTACTGGATATAACGGAATTTCCAATGCGTTGACGTTCACGATCTACGGGAATCCGAATCCTTATCCTGTGCTTACCTCCATTACGCCGACATCGGCCGCGTATTGCGATTCCACTTCGAAGACATGCGCGGGAATACCGATCACTCTGAACGGAACTTCGACTCCACCGGCCGTGGGTTTCATTCCGACATCGCAGAACGGAGGGTCGTCGGTGACCTTCACGGGCGACGCGACATATGGACAAGAGACTGCCGTCACTGTGAACAGCATCAGTCCGACGCAGTTAAAGGCGACGATTCCGGGGACGTTGCTGTGCGCGACGGGTACAGCGCAAATCAACGTGCTGAACCCTCCGAGCGCGATCTGTTTGTTGAACTGTCCCGACCTTGGGGGCGGAGACACCAACAATCCGCCAACCGGACAGCCGGTCACGACGCAGACATTTACGATAACAGGAACTCCGGGGACGAACACATGTCCCGCGAATGTTCCACCTGGGACTACGACGACAACGGCGGAAAAACCGGCCATCAGCCAAGATGGACGATATGTGGCTTATGCTTCGGCGGAAAATGGAACGAAACAAATTTTGCTGAGGGATACGTGCCTGGGCGCGGCGAAGGAATGCGTCGCCAGCACCAGCACGGTATCGGTGGCGGTCGATGGAACCGCCGGGAATGCAGATAGCCACAGCGTGGCGATGACACCGGACGGACGATATGTGACGTTCAGTTCGGCGGCGAGCAATCTGGCGGAAGGCGCGCCGGCGGGAGTACAAATCTATGTGCGGGATACGTGCAACGGCGCGAATGGATCCTGCAAGGCGAGCACGAAGCTGGTGTCCATCGACGAAACCGGCAGGCTGACGGGTTTGGCCGCAGTGTTCCCTTCGATCAGCGCGACCGGCAGATATGTGGCGTTCGTTGCGGAAACGCCGAGTGCAATCGCAAGTTCGGCGAGCGGCGTGAGTGCAAACTTTGCGCCCAATCCGAGCAACGGGCTGCGCCAGGTTTTTGTGCGCGACACTTGCCTGGGAGCCAGCAATTGCACACCGAAAGCATTGCGTATTTCGGTTTTGCCGGGTAGTAGCGCCGCAAATTCTTCGAACGGAACCGGACTGGTTGCGGAGGAAGCTCCAGCGATCAGCCGGGACGCGCGATACGTGACTTATACCGGCTCGCAAAACGGCAGCTGGCAAATCTTGTTGAGCGACACATGCGTGGGAGCGAGGAACGCGTGCGCGCAGACGACACGGACGATCTCGAGCGCCGCGGACGGTTCGGCGGGAAATGCGGCGAGCCACAATGCCGTTATGACTGCAGACGGGCGCTATATTGTGTTCAGCTCCGCGGCGACAAACCTGATCGAAAACGCGCCGCTCGGGCGGCAAGTCTATTTGCGGGACACTTGCGCGGGAACGGGCGAGGCATGCACGCCCGCGACGATGTTGGTATCGACGGACGCGGAAGGAAAACTGGCGGGGACCGAGGGAATTCTGCCTTCGCTGAGCACCTCTGGGCGCTATGTGGCGTTTTTGGCGGTAACCGCGAGCCAAGCAGGGAGCGCGGCGCCGAACAGCGGATTGCGGCAGGTATTTGTGCGCGACACTTGTTTGGCAACCGCGAATTGCACGCCGCAGTCTACGCGAATTTCGCTGCAGCCCGGGGACGTGCCTCCAGGGACGGTGAATGCGGCGGGACCAGCACTCGCGGGCTCTGCGAAACAAGTGGCGTTGCCGGACGGAAAAAGCGCGACGATGTTCACGGCGGCGGTCGAGGTGGATGACCGCGTGTTGGTGGCGATTGCTGGCGCGGGCAAGTAAATCAACGAAAGTGAAGGAAAAAGGCGCCCTGTGGTTTGGGCGCCCTTTTTCCTTTTACTGCGCTCTCTCTCAGGCAAACTTTTCGCCGGGGTTCGGGTGTCGGCGGATGGGGATTGCAGAATTTGTGCGTTGAGATCCTTCCTTGCAAAAGGCGCCCCTCAGAATGACACGTCGCGTTTGCTGGGTAGCGAAATGACGAGGAGTGCTCAGCATTGGCGTCAGCCCATGAAGCCTAGATTGCTGGTTGGGAAATTAGCAAGATTGGGGAAGACTGAGGGCAGATTGGCGGCGCTGACGCCGAACCATGTGGCGAGGGTGGCGGCGTACTGGTCGAGAGCTGTCGTGGGAATCCAGCGGCCGTTCTGGTCCGCGTCGTTGGGACCGCCAAGTGCGAGAGTGGGGAAAGTTCCGTAGATGGCGTTGCCCTGGACGGCGCCGCCGAGGACGAGATGATGGCTGCCCCAGGCGTGGTCTGAGCCGCCGTTTGAGCCGGGTTGAAAAGTGCGGCTGAATTCCGACAATGTAAAAGAGGTGACGGAATTGGAGACGCCGAGTTCCTGTGTGGCTTGATAGAAAGCGGACATGCTCTGGCTGACGGTGGACAGAAGCTGAACTTGCTGCGTGAGCTGGTCGCTGTGCGTGTCAAATCCGCCGTAGGAGCAGAAGAAAATCTGCCGGTTGACGCCGAGAGAGCCACGAGCGGAGATAACTTGCGCGACCTGTTGCAGCTGCTGTGCCAGATAATTATTTGGAAATTGCGTTTGTAGGGGAGGAATATTTTGGAGCGCCTGCGAAAGAACCTGGGCATATTGCAAAGCCTGTCCGGTGACCGAACTGGCTGCCTGAACCAGATTCAAGCCGCTATCGAAACTGAGCAACTGCTGCGTGGCGGCGTATCTTGCTTGTGAGGCTGCGGAGGGATCGAATCCCTGCAAACCCGGGGTCTGGCCGGGGTTCATCGTAAAGGGCTGCGAGGTGATACCGGTGCAGAAAATGGCGTTACCACTGATGGAAAGGATGGGAGGAAACAGCGCGCCACTGTTGTAACTGCTTTGGACCGAGTCCGCAATTTTGCCGGCCCATCCGGACATGGGAACGCCGGTGAGTTGCGCGCTCTGCCACTGGTTTTGCTGGTCGGAGTGGGAATAAAGATTTTGCGGCAAATTCAGAGAGGCTTGATAGGCGGCTTGCGTAGTGGGCTGAACGAGAGTGCCCACGTTGGCGACGAGAGCGAGATTTTTCTGATTGTTGAAGTAGCCCTGCATCTCCGGCATGTTGGGATGCAAGCCGTAGTTGGCCTGCCCGCCGGATTGCAAGGGAAGAAGTTGTCCCTGAGGAACCGCGAGGACGGAGCGCGCGCTCTGGTAGGCGGCGTAGCGAGAATCGATGGGCACGAGCACGTTGTTCGAATCATTCCCGCCGAACATGAAAATGCACACCAGCGCTTTGTAGTCCGTGGCGCCTTGCGCGAACGCGCTCATCAAGCCGAATTTACTGAGGCCGCCGATAAGAGTGGCGCCCGCGGCGGAACAGCAAGCCAACCTCAACAAATCTCTACGTGTGTGAAAGGACATTTCTCGCTCCTGTTCCATTAATGCTGAACCTGATACATCGAAGAGGTCAGGTATAGATAAATCGCTGTTTGCGCCTGGCCCTGAGTGTCGCCCGGATCATCGGCGCCGACCGAGGTAAGGATGATCTGTTTCATCTGATCGGGAGTGGTGCTGTGCAGGAAGATGGTATCGAGCCACGCGATCATCTGGTCGGGAGTTCCGGCGTTAATGACCGGAGAGAAATCAAGCTTGGTGTTCGAGCCCATGGCGCCGTAGACAGCGTCGTTGATGACATTGTCGCGGGCAAGGCTGGTGTTGGTATTGAAGATGCCGAATTCCGGACCGTTGAGCGTGGTGCCCGGAACCGGATTGACCGGCGGGAAGAAATTGAAAACGGTGGGCGGGTAAAAAATATTTTGAGACATCTGATCGCCCTCGTAGGAAAGGCCGGCTCCATCGGTCTTCACGTGGAAGGCACGCGAAACGCTGGCGATCATGACGACCGGTTCGCGGAGCTTGCCGTCGGTGGCCACAACGGTGGCGGCGACGTCACCACGGCGCGCTTCGGGATCGAGAAGAATGGCGGCGATGGTGGCCTGCATGTCGCCGCGCTTACCGGACCCATAGGAATTGAACGTGCCGGTGTTGAAGGCCTGCGCGACGCGCTGAACATAAGCGGGGCTGGGGTTGCTGGTGACAAGTTTTTCGATGAGTTGCGTGGCGACGAATGGGCCGATGTTCGGATGATTGAAAATGATGCCGAGTGCGGCGGTCAGGTCCTGCTGGGCACTCTGTCCAGCGGGGATGGATTGACCCAAGATGGTTTTCGCGCCGGTGTCGTGTTCGGCGTTTATGGGGATCATGGGACCGCCGTAGTAGGGAGGATTGTTATTTTGTTGTGACATACCCGGCTGGGTAGGGAAGGTCCAGCCGGTGAAGGCACGGCCCAGATTCATCACATCGTTTTGCGTATACGTGGGGATGGGATTGCCGGAGGCGTCGAGCATGGGCGTGCCATCCGGATTCAGCTGATTCAGGCCGAGCGTGAAGAGCTGCATGATTTCTCGAGCGAAATTTTCGTTGGCATGCTGACCAGGAGGTGGAGCATTGTTGTTGACCATGTTGAGATAGTTGCCCATGGCCGGAGTGAGCGTCACGTCGGCCATGACGTTGAGATAGTTGGTGAGCGCATCGTTGTCCAAAGTGCGCATGTAATTGGTGTAGCCCAATGGATCGCTGATGGTGTCCGCACCGACCGCCCACAATTCGTTCAACGCCAGGGCCACGCGCTCGCGTAGTTGATCACCGCCGGCAATCGCATTGAGGAAGAAAGATTGCTGGACGTTGCTGATGCTGTCATTCGGCCGGGGAGCGGGATAGGGAGTGATGTAAGAAGAGAACTGATTCTGTATATAGGTGTCAAAACCGAGTTGTTGAATCTGGTCGACGTTTTCCATGTCCGGACCGAAGGAACCTTGCTCGAGAAAGCGCACGGCGGCCTCGGAAGTGACAGGCGAGCCGGAAGTCGTGAGCGTGACTGACAGGCCGCTCGAGGTGCCACCGCCCGGGACGGGATTTGTGACGATAACGGAGACTTGACCGGCTTGCGAGGTGGTGGCGGTGCCGATGGCGGTGATCATTTCGTCGGTGACGTATGTGACCTGCAACGGCTGGCCGCCGAACGTAGCGGTGGAGGTGCTGACGAAGCCGGTGCCGTAGAGCGTGATCTGAAAAGCGCCGGGTGCCAGCGTGCCGGGTGTGATGGCAGAAAGAGCGGGAACAGGATTTGTCAGCGTGACGACGGCACTGCCGGATTTGGTCGTGTCCACGACGCTGGTGGCGGTGATAGTGACGCTGCCCAAGCCGACTATATTGTTGGGAGCGACGTAATTGCCGTTGCCGTCGATGCTGCCAAGGGTGGCATTTCCATAAGGAATGTTATTCACAGCCCAAGTGACCTGGAGGTCTGTGGTGCCAGTAACCGTGGCCAGGAATTGCGCGGTGTTTCCGGCACCAATCGATACGGTTTTCGGAGTGACGACAACGACGATATCCGAAGTGGCGACGACTTGAGCCATGATGGCCGCAGAAGTGGCGGAAACGGGATTGGGATTGCTGACCGTGATGGCGATGTTGCCGACCTGGGCGGCGGTGGCGGTGCCTGTGGCGGTCAATTCTGTGGGAGAGATGAACGTGGTGGCGAGTTGCTGCGTGCCAAAATTCACGACCGAGCCCTGCATGAAACCGGAACCGGTGATGGTGAGCTGAAAGCTTATGCCGACAACCATTTCCGTAGGCGTGACGCTCGTGAGGATGGGGACGGGATTGCCGAGAGTGACGGCGGCGTTTCCTGATGCGGTGGAGTCCGCGACGCTGGTGGCGGTAACGGTGATGGCGTTGGGATTTGGAATGACGGTGGGGGCCAGGTAATTACCGTTACCCACGATGGTGCCCACTGTGTCGTTGCCGCCCGGGACCCCGTTCACGGACCAAGTCACGCCGGTAGTTGAGGTGCCGGTAACGGTGGCGGCGAAAACTTGCTGAGTGCCAGCGCGGATCAGGCCGGTCGGAGGAGTCACCTGGACGTTGATGAGGCTGCCTTTGACTTGAGCAGTGATGGCGCTGGAAGCGATGGGGCCGGGAGCGGGATTTTGCACGGTAATATTGACGTTGCCGACCTGGGCACTGGTGGCGGTGCCGGTGGCGGTAAGTTGCGTGGAAGAAACCACGGTGGTGGTGAGAGCGGTGCTGCCGAGAAAAGCGATGGCGCCCGGAGCGAAATGCAGGCCGGTTAAGGAAAGAGTGAACGGACCGACAGGAATGACCAGAGGGGACACGCTATTGAGCTGCGGGATCGGATTGTTCAACGTGACGGCGCTGCTACCGGTTTTCGAAGTGTCTACGGTATCGGTGGCGCTGACGGTAATGGTGTTGGGAGCGGGAGGAAATTCGGGAGCGGTATAGAGTCCGGCGGCGGAAATGGTGCCGATGGTGGAATTGCCGCCGGCGATGCCATTGACCGTCCAATTCAAGATGGGTCTTGAGCCATCGTTCGCCGTTGCCACGAATTGCTGGTTGGTGAGTCCGGGAAGCGTGGCGCTCGCGGGCGTGACGTTGACAGAATAACCCGCGCCACCGTTCGGGAAAAACGCTTCGGCGCATCCCCCCAAGAGGACGACCAAGGCGGACAGCAGAAGCAACACGGAGCGCTTCACGGCGATTCTCCCGTTCTCTGTCGCAAACGGCGCACAGATACACCCGGCCGGTGCATTTGCATGCGCGACAGGAAGCCTGGAATGCGGTGGGACTGGTTGAAGAAGGTTACGGGGGTTGACCGATTCGAACTACTGGCCGGGTGGCCAGAATCGGGGCTACTGTTCTCGTGGTGTGTGGGAGAAGAAAAGATTTGGCGTTCGCCGGAGTGCCCTTAAGGAGTTAAAGCTCCTCGTATTCGACGGGTTTGCAGCACGACTGAGTCGTGCCCTCCCGTTGGATTCGACGGCGTGGCGTGCCACGTTCCAGGGAAGCCCAAGATGCCGGCCTGAAGGCGCGGCGCTACTAGTTGAAGCGGACTTTGATGTCGGGGCGCTTTTCGAGGTGGACGGATTCGACGAAGCGGACCTGGCGCTCGTCGAGGGTGAGAAGCATTGAGGAGGTTCGGACGCCTTCGCCAAAGAAGCGCACACCCTTGAGTAGATTGCCGTCGGTGACGCCGGTGCAGGCGAAAATGATTTTCTTGCCGGGCGCGAGATCTTCGGTGGAATAAATGCGATGGGGATCTTTGACGCCCATTTTTTCCAGTCGCTCCTGGTGCTCGGGCTTGCTGATGACGAGACGTGCCAGGATTTGACCGTTGAGGCAACGCAGCGCCGCGGCAGTGAGAACGCCTTCAGGCGCGCCACCCGTTCCCATCACCATGTGGACGCCAGTGCCGACTACAGCGGCGGAAATCCCGGCGGAGAGATCGCCGTCGCCAATCAGCCGGATGCGGGCACCGACCGCGCGGATTTCCGCGATTAATTTTTCATGGCGGGGGCGATCGAGAACCATGACCACCAGATCATCGACGTCACGATCGAGACGCTTGGCTACGGATTTCAGATTGTCCGCGACGGAAGCGTCCAGATCCACGGCGCCTTTGCAAGACGGGCCGACGACGATCTTTTCCATGTAGAGATCGGGCGCGTGGAGAAGGCCGCCGCGTTCGCTGGCGGCGAGGACGGTGATGGCATTGGGCGCTCCAGTGGCGCAGAGGTTGGTGCCTTCGAGCGGATCCACCGCGATATCGACCTGCGGAAAAAGCGCTTTGGGCGCGTGGGTGGCGAGGCCGACTTTTTCGCCGATGTAGAGCATAGGAGCTTCGTCGCGCTCGCCTTCGCCGATGACGATGGTGCCGTCCATTTCAACTTGATCCATGGTTTTGCGCATGGCTTCGACGGCGACTTCGTCGGCTTTGGGCCGGTCACCAAAGCCCATGGTGCGCGCGGACGCGATTGCCGCGTTTTCCACTACTCGCAAAAATTCCAAGCTGAGACGTTCTTCCATGGGTGCCCTCCGGCGACGCTTATGTTAGGGCAAAGTTGTGCTTATAGTCGAGACCGCGGACGGAAGAGTGTCGCCTAGGGGAAAATAGCTAGTGGGGTTCGGGACCGGAGATCGGCTGAATTGTGGCGTCGAGGAGATGCGGATCGGAGAACTCGGTTTGTTGGCCCGCGGCTTTACCGGGGACGGGTAGCAATCTGGCGGTGAGAGGCTTGTTCCATTTGACGGAGAGAGTGGCGACATCGCCGATGATGCGGGTGAGTTGTTCTTCGGTGACAGTTCCAGGGAGAGGCACGGTGTCGAGGCCTGTGCCGCATACGGAGGAATAACTTAACAGAGAATCGAGCGAGACGAGGCCGGCACTCCAGCGTTGCGCGAGCACGGGATCTTCAAGGACGGGCAACATCACGCCGGAAAAGCCTGTCTTGCGCAGACCGATTTCCTTTATGGCCGAGGTGATCACGCCTACAGCGGAGAGTGTGCCGTTTGAACCTAGAGGCTGATGGGAAATATTTTCGATGGCGGTGACGATGGACGCGTCCGGGGAGGTGGCGGGAGAAAGATCGAGGCCGAGATAGGTCCAGCCACGTTCGCTGTCGATGCGCAAGGCAACATTTTCAACATTGGAAGCGAGTTGGAAGAAGAGATCGATCAGGCGGCGATTGGCCGTGGGCGCGTCCGGGGCATCGCGGACTGCGGCGGCGACTTCGTTCGCGGATTCCAGGCCGATGGCAAACTGGTGTCCGAGACCGGTGAGGTAAGCGGCAGGGAAAAAAGGTGTGGCTTGGGGAACGCTGGCGAGAGCGGCGAAATGAAAATTGCCATCGCCGTGCAAGGTGCTGTCGGAGAGTTTTTTCATGACACGCGCGGCGGCGCGAATCGCGGGCCAGTTGACGCCGGCGTTTGTTGTGACGTTCGCCGAGCCATAGAGGGATTTGGAATTTTTCAAGATGTCCGCGAGGAGATCGGCTTGCAGGTCGCCATCCTCGCCGGAAAGATAAGCGGGACCGATGGAGATGACGACATTTTGCATTTGCGCCAGGCCGTCGAGATCTTTAAAGAATTGCAGGGCTTCATCGTGCGAAAGGCCTTGAGTGTATTCGGGGAATGGTTGCGTGGCGATGCGCAGAGTTTGCACCGTGAAGTCTCGGGATTCGAAGGTGGTTTGGGCGATTTTGAGGAATTTTACGGCTTCAGCGATCTGCAATTGATAGCTGGCGCGATCGAGGCGCACAAAGGCGGTGATGCAACGGATTTTGGTTTTGCGTGGTTCGGGTGGCTTGGTTTGAGCGGCGACGGAAAGGCAAAGGAAGAGCACGCACATCAGGCTGTGGACGAAGCAGGTCATGGAGGTCATGGCCTTGCTTGTAGTTGGAGTTGAGATCCTTCGTCGCAAAAGGCGCTCCCACAAAAGCGGTTTCACATGAAGGCAGAGATGCCGGTAATTTTTTCGCCGATGATTAGTTTGTGGATGTCGTTAGTGCCCTCGTAGGTGTAGACGCTTTCGAGATTGTTCATGTGGCGCATGATGCAGTAGTCATCGACGATGCCGTTGGCGCCGAGAATATCGCGAGACTTACGCGCGGTTTCAAGGGCAACAGAGACATTATTCATTTTCAGCATGGAGATGTGGCTGGGATCGGCCTTGCCCGCATCTTTACGCCGCCCTACGTGGAGAGCGAGTAATTGGGCTTTCACAATTTCGGTGATCATCCAAGCGAGTTTTTCCTGGACGAGTTGATGAGACGCGATGGGCTTGTTGGCGAATTGCTTGCGGCTTTTGGCATATTGCAGCGCCGTGTCATAGCAGGCCATGGCGGCGCCGATAGCGCCCCAGCCAATTCCGTAGCGGGCTTGATTCAGGCAGCTCAGTGGGCCACGCAAACCTGTGGTGCCGGGCAGAAGATTTTGTTCGGGGATCTGACAATCGGTGAAGGCCAGGCCGGATGTTACCGAAGCGCGCAGGGACCATTTTCCGTGGACGTCCCAGGCTTTGAAACCCGGCGTGCCTTTTTCCACGAGGAAGCCGCGAATTTTTTCGTCTTCGCATTTGGCCCAAACTAGGGCGACGTCGGCGAGCGAACCGTTGGTGATCCACATTTTTTCGCCGTTGAGAACGTAATGGCTTCCCTTTTTCACGGCGCGGGTGAGCATACCCCCCGGATTGGAGCCAAACTGCGGCTCGGTGAGGCCGAAGCAGCCGATGGCTTCGCCGGCGCGCAGACGAGGCAGCCATTTATTCTTTTGATCGTCGCTGCCAAACGAGTAGATCGGGTACATCACCAACGCGCCCTGCACAGAGACGAAGCTGCGCAGGCCGGAATCTCCGCGCTCGAGTTCCTGAGTAACCAGGCCGTAGGCGACGTTGGACATGCCGGCACAGCCGTAGCCTTCCAGATTGGCGCCGAAAAATCCGAGTTCACCAAGCTGCCCAACCAGGTGCATGGGGAAGGTGGCCTCGCGGCAGTACTTTTCGATGACAGGAAGAACTTCGTTGTCGACGAACTGGCGCGCGGTCTGGCGAACCAGTTTCTCTTCGTCATTGAGTTGGGAATCAAAATCGATGAAGTCGACACCGGCGAATGAGGGCATGCAAGCTTCCTTCGGAGCGCAAGTACGAGTGATGAAAGAAGTGTAGCAAGGCGAAAGGGTCGGTCGCCAGCGATGCGGGCGATTCTACCTTGCGTTGCCGGATTGACCGGAGGAGACGGCGCGTCGGACGTCATCGAGCCAGTTGAGGACCACAGTGGGCTCGGGAGAAATGGCAGACAGGCCACCGGGAAATTTGGAAGGCTACGAAATGCTGGCCATCGGAAGCCACATCATAAGGCAGTGTAAGGAGCGCGCATCTCGATGGGCACGCTCATGGCCGTGCCCTATACGACAGACAAAAATTCATTCCAGGCCGGAGCACCTCGAGAAGCAATTTCGTAAGGGCCAATTTTTGTACCGGACGTGAGGGGCATGTGTTGGGCGAATTATAGGATGTAAATGGATTGACCGCAAAACCAAACAAGCCAATGCCAATGGGTTACTGTGGTTTGGGAGCCGACGGCTTTGCCGACGGAGCGGTTTTTGCCGGATGCGCCTCATTGTAGAGGCGAATGACCTCAGGCGTGATATCGGCGGTCTTTGCAGCAAATAAAATTGGAGAATTTTGGGAAGACGAATCGAGGATGACCGTGAAGCTGCCGTCTTGCGCGTAGCGGTTGAGGGTATCGATCATCTTGCGGCCGATTTGGTTTACGATCTCTCCGCGCGCGGCGTTTAAGTCTTCCTGATACTCCGTGTTCTTGCGCTCAAGACGCTGCGCAAGCCGGGTTCCCTGAGCGGTCAAGCGACCCCTTTCGGCATCGGTAAGCGATGCGCTGCTCAAGCGCTGCTGCAGATCGTCGACCTGCTTATTGAGTGATTCCAGTTCCTGCTCCCGTGGCGCGAACTGTGCTTGAAGATCGGCAGCGGCCTGTTTGCCTTCGGCGGTTGAATCGATTGCGCCCTGGATGTTGACTACGCCGATTGTTCGAGCGGAAGCGGGGGTCGTGGCACTTTGCGGTCGAAGGGCGATGGTTCCCACCAGGCACGCCAGGCTGACAGCGGCGACGCGGAAAACGTTTATTGCAGACACAATTCCTCCTCGCATGCGATAGAGAATCGCCGAGCAATTAATTGTTTCACGACACAACGGAATGAGAACAAAGGAAATGCTGATGAACAGTGAGACTGCGTCATTCCCGGAATGGTTGCTCGTCCGGCGACTGGACTTGAGGAGTGGTACTTCGAGAGGCCAAAGGATTAACATCAAAATGTACGCGGGTTTGGGAAATCGTGGGAGAATGAGGGCGACAAGCGCCCGGCCCCAGGCGCCTGTGAATTTCATCTGTTCGGCCAGCCCCGCAGACGCCTGTCAGAGATCACGGTGAGAGTGTGCCCCGCGGACAGGTGTGCTGTTCCGCCACAGGCCCATCAATTTGAAGTAAGAGGTGCGCGATGAGCGAAACGTGGAAAAAATGGGAAGGCCAGGTCGTCGATCATAAATATCAACTGTTGAAGCACGTCGGCAGCACGGATCACAGTGTGGTGTTCCTTGCGGAATTTCGCGATCCGGAGCCGCGCCAGGTTGCCGTGAAGTTTATTTCTGCTGATTTTACCGGACGAGAGCAGCAACTTGCGGCCTGGAGTGCCGCGGCGCAGCTAACCCATGCCAATCTGCTTCGAATCTACGGCGGCGGCATTTGCAAGATCGAGGATATGGAGCTGATGTATGTGGCCATGGAGTATGCCGAGGAGAATTTGGCACAAGTTCTGCCGCATCGCGCGCTGATGGCGGAAGAAACCAGCGAGATGTTGAATTCTGTGGTGGATGTGCTGGTGTACCTGCACGGGAAAGATCTGGTGCACGGACACATCAAGCCTTCAAACGTGCTGGCGATGGGCGAGTCGCTGAAAGTTTCGAGCGACACGATTTATCCGGCGGGGGAAGTGCGGGAAATGCGGCGGGAGCGCAGTGCGTATGATGCGCCGGAATTGCCGGACTCGCCCAGCATGCCGGCGGCGGATGTTTGGTCTCTGGGCGTGACGCTGGTTGAGGCGTTCACCCAGCAACCGGCGGTTCTGCCATTTAACGAACAAGCCGATCCAATTATCCCGCCGATTATTCGCGAACCGTTTCTGGAGATTACGCGAAACACATTGCGGCGAAGACCGAGATTGCGCTGGAGCAGCGCGGACATTGCGGAGAAGCTGAATCCAACGGCGGCTACAGCGAAGGCCGTGGCGGTGGGCGCAGGTGCAGCGAGCGCCAGTGGCGCGGTGGCGTCCGCATCGGCCGGCGCTATGGCTACGCCGGCTTCGCCTGTCGCGGCGCCCGTGGTGACTGCGGTGGATGTGCCGTTATCTCAAGAACGGGCAGTGCCGTTGGCTAAGCTGCCGCCGGAACCAGCAATGAGACCGGCGATGCCGCGTCCTCAAATGAGAGAAGAAGGAGTCGAACGACGGGAAACGGTGGTGCTACCGAACTATGTGATACCGGTGTTCTCAGGAGCGCTGGTGCTGATCGCGCTGATCCTGTTGCCATTCGCGCTGCGCCATCGTGCGTCGCCGCAGGCGAGTTCGGTCGTTCCGTCTGGACCTGCGAACGCGACGCAGCAGCCGGCGAGTGCAGCGAATTCGAGTGTGGCAAATGTTCCGCCACCGGTGAAGTCTGTGCCGCCACCCCCGGCACCAACCGCGGCCCGGCCGCAACCCGCAGCGACCGATCCGACAGCCTCCCCGCTGGCCAATTCGAAATCTCCTGCGGAGATCAGCTCGACCGATGCCAGCGCTACCGTGAGCAAAGGTGAAGTGTTGGATCAGGTGGCGCCAGCGGCCTCCGCGAAAGCACTGGCAACAATTTCAGGAACCGTTCGCGTGGGAGTGAAAGTGCATGTGGACGCGGTCGGCAATGTGTCTGATGCAACGCTGGAAAACGGCGGGCCCAGCCGATATTTTTCTGATCTTTCGTTAAAAGCAGCGCGGCAGTGGGTGTTTACGCCGCCGGAAGTGAATGGACGCACCGTGCCGAGCGATTGGGTGATTGAGTTTCATTTCACAAAAGCGGGCCCGCAGATGTCTTCAGAGCAAATGGCGCCGTAGAATCCAGCCAACATTTCGTAGTGGCTTCGTGTTTCCTCGAAGCAGAAAAGACTTCAGCAAATTGAGATCTGGAGAGGGCGGATCCGTTGAGATCCTGAGGCTATCCTTGCCGGATAGCCTCAGGATGACAGTCTGCTCGTGGATGGAGTGGGGGGTAAGCGACAAGGAACGCGGTACACTGAAGGAAAAAGGGAAGGATATCGAGAGTGGCGAAAACGAGCAGGAAAAGTCTTGACGCGAAAAAGCTGGATCCGAAGATATTGATTTTTGACGTGGATGGCGTGCTGGTAGACGTGCGTGAGACGTACTGGCGCTCGGGATTGCAAACGATTCAGAAGCTGACGGGAAAGCGGCCGACCTGGGCAGAATTTCACGAATGGAAGCGGATGCCGGGGAACAATGATGATTGGATGATGGTGTCGCGGTGGGCCACGGCACTGGGAGTGCCAACGACGTATGATGAAGCGAGGCTGGCGTTTTCGCCGTTTTATTGGGGGGTGGATAGGAAACCAGGAAACGTGGCGAAGGAAAAACTGCTGGTGACGCCGAAATTGATTGAGCGGTGGGCGAAACGGCGGGAACTGAATCTGTTCACGGGAAGAACGCGGCAGGAGTTTACCTGGACGTTTGAGAAGTGGCCGGCGGCGCGATCGTTTCGGACGATTATCACGATGGACGACGCGAAGAAGAAGCCAAGCCCGGAAGGGCTGCGAATCATTCTTGCGGGGCGCGATCCGAAGACGGCGCTGTACCTGGGCGATAATATCGACGATGCGCTGGCGGCGAAGAGCGCGCGCGTGCCGTTCATGGCGATTCTGCCGAAGAAAGAAGGGGATTACCGGCAACGCGCGAAGCGGTTTCGGGAGTTGGGCGCGCTGGCGCTGCTTGAGCGGGCGCGGGACCTGGATGGTTGGCTGGCATAAGCGGCCCCGGCTGTGGCTGAGCTTGGACTTTGCGTTGAGATCCTTCGCCGCCAAAGCCGCTCCTCAGGATGACATGCGCGCGGGCGTGTGAGTTGGTTATGTGGGGCGGCTATCACAGCGCTTCGCTGCTAAGGCATAGATCGGGGCCGTGCACTACACAGGTGTCGGAAGGTTCGTGGGAATCGCGGCGCAGGGATTTTATCTTCAGCAACGCTCCTTTCATCATGGCAGCTTTCAACAAGGGTTCGAGTTTAGGGTCGCGAGCCGAGGTGCAGGAATAGATGGCGACGGATGTGACGCCGCTGGCGGCAAAACGATCGCCCTGACGAACGATTTTCGCCATGACGCCCGCGCCGGCCTTGGGACTCATCGCCATCGTGAGTGGCAAAACCAACCGGCCACCGGCGCGCAACTGGTTCAGCCAAAGAGGAAGCGGATGTGTTGCGCCTGCATTGATGAACATGGCGTCGCAAGGGCCAGGATCGTAGGTTGCACCGTCGCCCTGGACAACGCTGACATTTGGATAACGAAACAAATTCTGGCACGCGCGCTCGGCGAGTTCTGGCTGGATTTCGGTGGCAATTACAGTTCCGCCTGGTCCAACGATTTCCGCGAGGATAGCTGTGTAATACCCAACGCCGCAGCCGAGGTGGTAAACGCGATGGCCAGGACGGAGGTCGAGCGCTTCAATCCAGCGGGCCAGGGCACTGGGGAGGCCATTATTGATGCCGGCTTCTTTATCGAGGACAATGAGCACGTTATGGTAGAGCTGGCGAGGATCTTCCAGTTGAATGTAGGAGACTTGCGGGTTGCTCGGAAGCGACATTCCTCCCAGATCAGGAGAGGCGATTTCCCAAGGGCCAGGCCCCAGAAACTCTTCCCTGGGAACACGAGCGAATGCCTGGATAACCGAGGCAGACTGAATATTGCCCGAAAGCCGTATTTCCTCTGAGTAAAAAAGGCGGCATTCTTCGAGACTCAGCATTGGGCGAGTATGGCACTTGCAACTGAGGCGGAACAACCGATAATGCCCTGAGCGGCGAAGCAGCCTTTTGAGCCGCCCAGAGAATCAGAGTAAGAAGGGCTGCCGGCTGGGAACTTTCCGGTTGAAGCGCGGGAATACCCTTCAGGGCCGGGTTCGTGGCGGGCAAGGCGCAGGAAGGTAGCAGACCATGAAGCAAATGAACAAAATTTTGATGATGAGCGGAGCATGCCTGATGTTTTGCGGGCTGCTTTGCGCGCAGGCGCCTCCGGGCCCGCTGACGCCGCCACCTCCGGAACCCAACGCGCCTGTGGCGCCGCCACCCGCGAAGGCGCCTGAAGTGCAACCGCGGAAAAGCATCATGGGCTTCTGGAAATTCAATAAAGAGGAGAGCGACGACGGGCGCGCGAAACTGCAGCAGTCCAAGCAAGCGGATAACTCCAATCGAGGTAACGGCGGCGGTGGCTACGGCGGACCGCGTATGAGCGGACCGTTCCCGGGCATGGGCGGCGGCCCATACGGAGGCCCGCGTCCACAAGGCGGAGACATTTCCGACACCATGGGCGATCTGGTGAATCCGCCGCACGAGATGAAAATATCCCAGAAATTTGATAATGATCCGGAAGTAATTCTGGCCGATGATCGCGAGCACCGGACGTCTTTTTACACGGATGGGCGCAAATTGGAAAAGGACAAGGATCCGGATGACAAGCAGGTGTCGGCGCGGTGGGACGACAAGAAACTGGTGACGGACGAAAAGGCAGCACACGGCGGCAAGGTAAGCCGAACATACGAGCTTTCCTCGGACGGGAAGCAGCTTATTGAAACGGTGCACGTGACCGATAGCAAGGGGAACCACCCGGTGAACGTGCAGTACGTGTACGACGCATCGGACGATAAAGACCCTTACGGCCCACACTGAGCGGCTACGCTGTTCACGCGAGATTTTTATTTAACGGCAACCGCCGCATCGGGCGAGTCGGCCATTTGTTTTTCCGCCTGGGCGCGGAGCTCTTTTGCGCGCAATCCCGCCGGGCTGTTTGGATCCAGTTCAATATATGAATCGAGCGCGGTGATCAACGCGAGATAGTTTTTCTGGCGCAGGTGAATCACCGCCAGAAGGCGGTAAACGACCGCTTGCTGTGGCGCCAGCTGCGCAGCCGTTTGCGCGGCGGCAAGCGCGGGTTCGAGGTGTCCGCGCGAAAGCTCCAATTCTCCCAATTCAAATTGCCCGGGCCAGGAATGAGGATTTGAGGCCAAACCCTCGCGGAGCAGCGGTTCGCCTTCGCGGACCTCATTGCGATGGATGAGGATTGTCGCGAGAGCGATGTTGGCATCCGCATATTTCTTCTGGCTGAGATCCAGCGATTTGCGAAATTGTATTTCGGCTTCGGCGGGATTTTGCAGGGCGAGGTAAGCCATTCCGGACTGGTAGAAAGCTTCGTAGAAAGCGGGGGCTTGCGCCGTTGCCGATTGAAAATCGTGAAGGGCGCCTTGGGGATTTTTTTGCCTGTACAGCTTTGTTTTTCCAGAGGCGAAGAGATTGCGCGCCGCTTCGGGCATGACCAATTCGTGAGCTGAAATTGTGGAGGCCTCGGACGAAGGAGGGGAAATGTTGCGAGTTGGTTTGAGCGAGACGAAAAGCCCGCGATCCGAGGTGAAGCTCAAATCGACGTGCAGTTCCGCATCCTGAAAGCCCGAGGCTTGAACCTTCAGAATGTAATGGCCAGGATGAAGGCCCTGAAAGGAAAACTCGCCGGAATCACTTGCGGAAGATTCCTGAAGGGGAGTTCCCCCATCGTCACATAGAATAAGATTCGCGGAAGGAATGCGTTGGTTGGTGCCATCGGTAAAGACTGTACCAGTCAAAGCAAACGTGGAGCGTTCTAAAACTGAAGGAAACACGAATCCTGGGGCACGTGCAGGAAGACAGAGAGAAAGCAAAAACACACCCAGGAAGAAGTCGATCCGACCCATCGACCACCTCCGTACATCGCGAGGCCACCACAGCCTAATGCGCGGATTGTACTCTCGTGTGTGAGGAAAGATAGCGAAATGTTGCGATGGAATGGCTAGCGCAGATCACCGGGTTCGATTCCGTTTTTACGAGCTTCGCTTTCGGTGTCGTCCAATTTAGCTTGCAATCGTTTTTTCTGATCGTCGAGTTGCTTTACCTGATCCTCGACGGGAACCATGTTGTAGCCCTGGGTTGGATTGATGCCGCCGGTGGGAGTGCTGTTTTCGGCTTTGAAGTCTTTGAGCTGTGAGATCCGTTTATCAATGGCGTCGATCTGGTCCTGGTAATCCTTGATGCGGTCTCGATAGTCCGCGATCTGTTTCCGGCGGGCGTCAGCCGAACTTCCGTTGGTGGTAGAGACGAGATGCGAATCTGCCGAACTCGACGAGGAAGAAGAGGAAGATTTGTTATCGCCGACGACGGAGACGGTGCCTTTTACGGAGCCGATCTCGTCATTGGTCCAGACTTTTTTCGGCTTCTTCTCCGGTGTCGCGCTGGCTGGAGCCTTGGCGGGGGAGTCCGCGGGCTTGGCGACGTCGTCGGGCGATTGAGCTCGAGCCGACAGGGCCGCAAGGAGCAGGAACGAGCCAAGGAAGGCCGCGAGGAATTTCATGTGTTTCTCCTATTTCGTTAACGTAATTGGCCCGGATCGATCCCCTTTTTGCGGGCCTCGTCGAGCAAATCCCCAATCTGGGATTCCAGGTCTTTTTTCTTATTCAGAAGCTGATTCATTTGCTGGTCGACGGGAGTGCGGCTGTAGCCTTTGGAGGTGTCGCGTTCCCCGGTGGAAACCGGCTCACCATCCTGAAATTGTTTGTAGGATTTCAATTTGTTGGTCACATCGTCGAGCTGAATCTGGAGCTTATCCAGGCTTTTCTTGATGCGAGCAATGGTGGCAGGGTCGGCGGGCGCGTTCGAACCCATGTGATAGTTCTTGTTGCGCTTGTCGCCGACGACGGAAATGCCCCCTTTTGTTCCGGCGAGATCTTCGTTGGTCCAAACCTTTCTCGGGGCAGGCGCAGTGGGCGCGGCCGCGGGGGGCGCTGCAGGCGCGACATCTGTCGGAGCGTCCTGAGGTCGTGCCAAAACCGGAAGCGAAAGGGTAGCGATAAGGGAAAACGTGGTGAGGAGCCGACCGAGCATGAGAACCTCCAGACCGGCTGGGTGGTACCAGTACTTTAACCCAGTATAGCGGAAGAAGTTTCAGTGCGGAGGCGGGTCGGCCTGGAGATTGCTCAATTCAGCACGTACGACCACTACGGATTCTTTGGGCGGCCCCACATGTTTGTAATCGGTGTAGAAGGTACGTTCGTGAATGGAGAACGGCACCATGAATTTCCGGCCGTCAAAATCATACTGCTCAAAGGTAGGTTCCCAGACCCCGGGAGCGATTTCGTAGCGTTCCTGCATGAAATGGCTGCCCTTGTAGACCTTGGCGAGAAAGAGGGCGACGGAAAAATCTTCGGTGACGGAACCTTCGATTTTGGCCAACTCGGAGGATTGTTCGTCGATCCAGATCGTACCACGCACCCTGGTAAAGATCACCGTGTTGCGGCTGGTGGGCTTATATGCCGGCTTCGGCGTCATGCGGTAGCGAAGCAGGGTGTGATCGCCGCGCATTTCCTTGCCTTCCAGTGTGAAAACAAAGGCCTGGTGGGTGGCATCCATCAAGTCAAAGCGCTCTTTGCGCTTGTGCTGAGCCCTTGCGTAAGCGTCTTTTTGCGAGGAGCCGTCTTCGGCCGCCCAAGTCAGGTATTTCTCGAGTTTTTCAAGGTCGTTGCGATAGCTATCGGAGTCGGCAGGCTTTCCGTCCGGGGAAAGTGGCAACTTGTCTACGGCTGGGCCGCCCGGAAAGAGCCTATAACAGGTAGTGGCAGGGTCGGGATCCGCACCTGTGGCTCTTTTTTCGATGCGCTGGGTGCG
The DNA here is from genome assembly GCA_963795535.1 of Candidatus Acidiferrales bacterium. Lineage (GTDB taxonomy): Bacteria > Acidobacteriota > Terriglobia > Acidiferrales > UBA7541 > Acidiferrum. The sequence goes on along the minus strand of CAWCIG010000012.1, from coordinate 1,679,030 downwards.
CTCGTATTCGTCCAGGAAGGCTTCCGCCTTTTTCTGGTTGGAGATCACACGATTAAACAGGTCGGACGTGGTCGAAGTGCCAGTCGGGTTTGAAGATTCCTGGGCGGTCGAGAGGGAAGCGAGGAAAATGAGGCAAGCCAAAACTCCCGCCAATCGAAGAGCGCCGCGGAGGAACGAGGATGAGTTCGCTGCGATCATCTAACCCATAGAAAACTAAACTGTATGGTCCATCTTTATGCGGACCCTTAGGGCCTTCGACAAGGGTGGGCGGCAGCACACTGCGAAACACCATGAAAGCATACGAAGGGTCCGAAAGCAAAACGAGTCCCAGGGTCACCTTGCCAAGGCCGAAAATAAGTGTATTGTCAGGAACAATACAATTGCCCTGAGGTCAAACAAGCTTGGGATCTACCCCAATTGAAAACATGGCGAGTGCGCCCAGTTTGGGGCGTGAGGCAACCAAGTCGGCGGTGACGACCCGCGGCGCTTGGATTACGTTTGTCGAAACGCTGAAATTGGCGATGGATTCCTTGCGCGCGCACAAATTGCGCAGCTTTCTCACGCTGCTGGGAGTGATTCTGGCCGTGGCCACGCTCGTTTCCGTGATGAGCGTGATTGCCGGGCTGAACAAATATGTCGCAGACAAAGTGGCGGACCTTGGCGCGAACGTCTTCATCATCGACCGGTTCGGAATTATCACGAGCGAGGATGCCTGGGTCCAAGCGCAAAAACGACCACTGATCACCGTTGAAGAATTTGAGCGCTTCCGGAACACCAGCCAATTAGCGAAGCAAGTGGCTGGATACGACAGGCAAAACTCCCAGACACGAAGCGGTAACGCCATCATGGAAAACACGCAGGTGATTGGCGTTACCTCGAACTACGCGGAGATCGAGAACCTGGTCATTGCGGAAGGGAGGTTTATCACGTCGGCCGACGAGGAGCACCGCTCGGAGGTAGCGTTCATCGGGGCGGACCTGGCGGAGAAATTTTTTCCGAACGTGGATCCAATCGGGAAGACGGTGCGGGCGGACACGCACACCTACGAAGTTGTCGGAGTTGGTGGCAGGATCGGCAGTGCGTTGGGGCGATCGAAGGATAATTACCTGTTATTGCCGCTCGGAACATACCTGAAGGGCTGGCACAAGGCGAATGATTCTCTGGCAGTGTTTGTTCAAGCGCCGAATGCGGAGTCCATGCAATCGGCGGAAGAAGAAGCGCGGATGCTATTCCGCGCCTGGAGGCATATTCCGTACAACGGCACCGACAACTTTGCGATTCTGGGTTCCGATTCGATTATGGCAGTGTGGCACCAGTTGACGGGAAATCTGGCGTTTGTTGCGATGGCGCTGGTGAGTGTGTTTCTGGTGGTGGGCGGGATCGTGATTATGAACATCATGCTGGCAAGCGTGACGGAAAGGACCAGAGAGATTGGATTGCGCCGATCGCTGGGGGCGCGAAAACATCACATTTTGCTGCAGTTTGTGACGGAATCCGCGCTCTTGGCGGCGACGGGAGGCCTCATCGGCATTTTCACGGCCATGGCGATTGTGTTTTTCGTGAAGTACGCGTTTTCGTTTCCTATGGACATGCCGATCGGCGCCGTGATTCTGTCGCTTATTCTGGCGACTTCGGTGGGCCTGTTTTTCGGGATTTTCCCGGCGATGAGGGCAGCGAAGCTGGATCCGATCGAAGCATTGAGGGCTGACGGGTAAAGCCAGATGGCAAAAGCGTACGGAGAAAATCTGAAGCAGGCGCTCGATACGCTGCGCACGCACAAGATGCGAAGCGCACTGACAGTCTTTGGCGTGGTCCTGGGCGTGGGCGTGATCATGCTGGTGTCCGCGCTGATCACCGGCTTCAACCACAAGGTCGAGGAAGAAATCAATCAAGTGGGTGCGAACACCGCGTTCCTCAGCAAGTGGGACCAGAGCCGCAACGGGCCACCGGCGCTCGAGGAGCGGCTCCGGAAGCCGCTGACGATGGACGATGCGGTAGCGATCGAAGAGCGCTGCTCCGCCGTAGTGAGCGCGAGTGCCTGGGTGGAACCACACTGGGATACGACGCACACGATTCGCACCAGCGGGGGCGAAGTGACGGCGATCGATTTTCGGGGGGTGCAGGCGGCCTTCGGATTGGTGTACGCGAATGCGACGATGAAGGAAGGCCGATTCATCAGCGACGGCGACGATCTGCACCGGGAAAAAGTTGCGGTGATTGGAGAAAATGTTGCGCCAGTGCTTTTTCCCAATGGGCATGTGATTGGCAAAGACGTGATGATCGATGGCGCGGAGTTCCAGGTGATTGGGGTGCTCGAGAAACCAAAAGGAGGATTCGGGGCGGACGAAGAAGACCGGCGCGTTCTGATTCCCTACAAGACATTCATGAAGATTTATCCTGCGGCAGACGAGGTGAGCATCCGCGCGGAAGCGTATCCAGGAATGCTGCCGCAAGCCCTGGACCAGATTCGCGAAGTGATGGAACGTCGAAGGAACGTGCCATTTGGAGGGAAGGATAATTTCTCCATCTCGACGGCGCAAGAACAAGTGGCGGAATTTCACCAGATTGTGGACAAAGTGGCGCTGGCGATGGTGGTGCTCAGCTCGGTGGGATTGCTGGTGGGCGGAATCGGCGTAATGAACATCATGCTGGTGAGTGTGACAGAACGGACGAGGGAAATCGGAGTGCGCAAGGCGATTGGCGCGAAAAGCAGTGACATTACGTGGCAATTCTTGTTGGAAGCGATGACGCTGACGGGGCTCGGCGGAGTGTTGGCGCTGGTGCTGGTGAATGGGCTGGTATGGCTGATCCGATGGAAGCTGAACTGGCCTGGGGTGGTGCCGGTGTGGGCGGCGGCCACAGGGGTGGCGGTAAGCGTGAGTGTGGGGCTGATTTTTGGGGTTTGGCCGGCAACGAAGGCCGCGAAGCTTGATCCTGTCGAAGCGCTAAGGTACGAATAGAAAAACACAGCGGCACGGCTTAGCCGTTGTTCGGCTCAAACTATTCGATATAATAGGGTTGGCAAGATTTGCGGTACGCGTTTGAGTTCTTTCGAGGCGCAAAACACTTTCTGCCTGAGGATGTGGTCCTAGTTGGCAGACATCTCTTAGGCGGGCAATCACCTTCTAAATCGAAGTAAACCTGCCGAAGGCAAGAACAATCGCAGCCCGGAGCACGTCTAAAGCAAAGAGAAGATCGGTGAATTCGAAACAAACCGGGGCGTAGGTACGTATTTTCAACAGGTGACAACAGCATGGGAGTGGTCCCTTTAGAGGGGTTCAGGGCGACGCAGCTGGTTAGGCCGGCGGGAGATTCGCTAACGCGGATCGAGCGATACCGTCGCGGCTGGCGCACGTTCCTCGAGACGCTGAAGCTGTCGCTCGATGCCCTGCGCGCACACAAGTTAAGAAGCTTCCTGACGTTGCTCGGAGTGATTCTGGCGGTGCTGACGCTTGTCGTGGTTATGAGCGTGATCGCCGGGCTGAACCTCTATGTAGCAACCCGGGTGGCTAACCTTGGCGCCAACGTGTTCATCGTCGACCGATTTGGAATCATCACCAGCCAGGACGCGTTTATCAAAGCGCAAAAACGACCGATGATTGATATGGAGGACTATGCACGGCTGCGCGATGGCATGAAAGTGGCGCGGGCCGTTGCCGCGGAGGAAGACCACAACGTGCAGACGAAAGTCGGCAACGCCATCATGGAAAATACGCAAATGATGGGGACGACCGCGAATTTTGCCGACATACGCAACCTGGAAGTGGCGCAAGGACGGTTCATAACACAGTCGGACGACGAGCACCGTCAGGATGTGGTGTTCATTGGACCCGACCTGGTAGCGAAATTTTTTCCGAACGGAGATCCAATCGGCAAGACCATCAAGGTGCAGACACACAGCTATGAAGTGATCGGCGTGGCAGCTCCGCTCGGAAGCGCTTTTGGCCAATCGCAAGACAATTACATGATTATGCCGATGAACACCTTTCGAAAGGGTTGGCATACAAATAACGACTGGATCACGATTTTCGTGCAAGCGCCCAGCCAGGAAATGATGCAAGCAAGCGAAGACGAAGCGCGAATGCTATTCCGGGCGTGGCGGCACTTGCCCTATGATGCCCCAGACAATTTCGCAATTCTGGGTTCGGATTCGATAATGCAACTTTGGCACGACCTGACCGGCAACCTGGCCGTGGTCGCCATGGCACTCGTGAGTATCTTCCTGGTGGTGGGCGGGATCGTGATTATGAATATCATGCTGGCGAGCGTGACGGAACGCACGCGTGAGATTGGTTTGCGGCGAGCGCTGGGTGCGCGGAAGAAACACATTTTGCTGCAGTTCGTGACAGAGTCGGCGGTGCTCGCGGCTACTGGTGGATTTATCGGGATACTGAGCGCGTACTTCATTGTTTTTCTGGTGAAGGCCATATTTTCGTTCCCCATGGAGACGCCTTTGACGGCAGTCGTCCTGTCGCTGTGCCTGGCTACGGGCGTGGGATTGTTTTTTGGAATTTTTCCGGCGATGCGCGCGGCGAAACTGGATCCGATTGAAGCGTTGCGAGCAGACGGGTAACGGCGAACTATGGCACAGGCGTACGGCGAAAATTTGAAGCAGGCGATGGACACGCTGCGAGCGCACAAGATGCGCAGCGCGCTCACGGTGTTTGGAGTGGTGCTAGGCGTAAGCGTGATCATGCTGGTGGCGGCGCTGCTGACTGGGTTCGATCAGAAGATTCAGGAAAACATCAACCAGTTCGGCGCGGACACCGCATTCATCACCAAGTGGGACCAGGGACGGCACGGGGGACCAGCGCCTCTCGAAGAGCGGCAGCGTAAGCCGCTGACGCTCGATGATGCCAAGGCCATTCAGGCGAGTTGCCCGGCAGTGAAAAGTGTCACGACCTTCCTGCAGACGGAATGGGATCACGTGCACACGGTGAGAACCAAATCGGGCTCCGTGTCCGCCATCGATTTTCGCGGCGTTCAAGCAAACTTCGGACTGGTGTATGCGAATGCATCGACCGTGGAAGGACGATTCATCAGCGAAGGGGACGACCTGCATAAAGAAAAAGTAGTGATGCTGGGCGAAAATGTGGCACCAGTTTTGTTTCCTGAAGGCCATCCGATTGGCAAAGAAGTGATGATCGACGGATCGAACTTCCAAGTGATCGGCGTGGTGGAGAAGCCGAAAGGCGGATTCGGCATGGGCGATGAAGACCGGCGCGTGCTGATCCCTTTTAATACGTTTCAGAAAACCTATCCGACGGCCGACGAAGTCGACATGCGGGCACAGGCATATCCGGGCAAGCTGGCTGACGCCGTGGACCAGATCCGTGACGTGCTCGAGCGGCGAAGGAATGTGCCATACGGCGGAAAGGACAATTTCTCGATCGATACGGCGGAGCAAGAGGTGCAGGAGTTTCACAGCATCATGATGATGGTGTACCTGTCGATGATCGTGCTGAGTTCGATTGGATTGTTGATTGGCGGCGTGGGCGTCATGAACATCATGCTGGTGAGTGTGACGGAACGGACGCGGGAGATCGGTGTGCGAAAAGCGATTGGAGCGAAGCGGAAAGACATCACCTGGCAGTTTTTGCTGGAGGCGATGACGCTGACAGGAGCCGGCGGATTGCTGGCGCTTGTGCTGGTTTTCATCCTGGTGTTCCTGGTTCGCTGGCTGCTCGATTGGCCGGGAGTGGTGCCGTTCTGGGCAGCGGCAACAGGGATTGCGGTGAGCGTGAGCATTGGGCTGATCTTCGGAGTTTGGCCGGCGGTGAAAGCGGCGAGACTGGACCCAGTAGAAGCTCTGAGATACGAGTAGGCCCAAATAATTAACAGGCAAGAAAAGCGGCACACATGTGCCGTTTTTTTTTTCGTCTAGTGAACTAGCCAAGAAAACGACACAACACTGATGTGCCGCTACGGGTGTTAAAAGGTCGATTCGAGCTGGATGTTGGCGATCATGTCTTCGAGTTCGTCATTGGCTTTGTCTCGCTGCGCTTCCGTGGACTGGATATTTTTGCGCAGGGAATCGAGTTGAGTTTCCTGCTGGTCGAGTTCGCTGGTGTAGCGCTGGAGAAGCGCTTTTTCCTCAGAGTTACCTTTCAATGCTTTCATGTTTTCGCGGAGCCGGGCCTGATCGGCGACAATGCGGTCGATATCTTTCTGGCGATCCTCCATATCCTGTTCGAGTTTGCCGACAATCGCTTTTTGGGCGGCAATTTTCTGCAGAACTTGCGCCATGTCCGGTGTGATACTGCCGTTTTTGGAGAAGACGGCAATTTGCGCGTCATCGAGATCGGCGAGCTGAAAATTGCTTTGCAGGACTCGAACTTCTTCAACAGGTAGCGAAGCGGTGGATTTTGCAGGGACGTCGAGCTTGAAGCGATAGACGCCGGGAGCGCGCTCTTCAGGTTCTTTGGAGCCTTTGGCAAGCGAGGCATCGAAACGGGCGGGCTGTTCGATGACGAGGACGCGTGGAGACTCGTCCTGATTGCGCACGGTATAAAGGGTGCTCTCGCGGAGTTCGCTGGTTTGGGTCATCACACCCTTGGCGATCTTCACGCGGGTAATAGGCTGGGGCTTGCTGGATTTCTGCATTTCCACAAGTAGGGCAAGATCGGTGGCGTAGGAGAGAAGACGGCGCTCGCCGGGTTTGATGGGATCGGTGAGGCCTTCGCCAGCGAAGACTTCGTTCTCGAGAACACTGAAACTTCCGCCATCGAGGGTCAGCGTGCTGGTGTTGTTGAGCCACAGGGCGCGGAGGGGCCGGCCGGAATACGCCGTGCTGCTCCAGAGGGAAACTTTTTCGGCCGTAATGTCAGTTTGGGCGATGGGAACGAGAGCGGACTGATTTTTCTTGAGTGTGACGTGGTCTTTGAGCTTGTATTCGAACAGATCGCCAAGGTCCTGGCCGGACGCAGCAGCGCTACTCATCTCGCGGGCGGATTCGATGTAGGACTTTGCCGGGGCAGAGGTCTCCGTAAAAACGCGTCCGCCGCCGGTGCCGCCAGCGGCAGCGGCACCCATCCCACCGCCCGAGCCGAAACTAATGTGTGCGCGATTGGCGACGCCGGGCGAGGAAATTGCTGCTGCGTCGACAGACTCCGTGTTCAATGTGCCGACTGCGTCACCGGTAACCATAACCGTCTCGGCGCTTGACCCCAACTGCATTTGGCTATTGATTTGATTTTCGCCGGGGCTGATGTTGAGTTGGGAAACCACATTTTTCTTGAAGCCAGGAGATTGGAACTCGACATTGTAAGCGCCGGCTGGCAGCGGCGAAAAGGAGTAATTACCGTTGCTGTCGGAAGAAGTGGTGGCGATGACTGCGCCGTTTTCGTCGAGGAGGCGAACGTTCGTGCTCGCAACAACGGCGCCACTCGGATCCGTGACTTGGCCGGACAAACGGCCGTTGCCGCCGACGAGCGTGGCCGCGTGAGTCTGCGGTGCGAGCTGAACATTTTCCGGCATCGCGACGACGGGTCGGCGGCCGTAGTAAGGCTCAGACAGTTGCTGGATGAAGGAGTGGGGAGCACCAGCTACAAGAGAAAGTTCGACATTGTTCCAATCTTCGCCGACGGTGTTGTCGATGATAGCCCAACCTTGAAGGAGCGGTTTCTTATCGGGCTTGGCGGGAAGAACGATGCGATACGTGGTTTTCCAGATGGGCACTTCGCTGATGTAGCTGACGTAGAGGTTACGGTCGCCGGAACCGGTGGTGGAAATGGTCATGCGGCGCACGTCCTGATCGCGAGCGGCGGCGACGAGGCCGAGATAGCGGCCGACTTCGACCTGGAGATCGTGGTCCAGAATACGGATGGAGGTGGCGGGATTGAGGTCAACGGAGCGGACTTCGCCGGAATCGGTGATTAAAGAGATTTCGTCGGTCTCGACCGTAAAGTTGGTGCTGGAACGGGTTTTGCGTTCGACGCTGAGAAGTTTGCCGATGATGGAAGCGCCAGCGCCACTGCGGACCTCAATGCGGGCGCCGCGGAGGGCACCGAGAAATTCGGATTGCGTGGGCTTTTCGCCGAGCGCGAGACGCAAGGTGGCGAGGCGGCGTGCCAGCGGGGCTTCGGAGTTGTAGTCAACGCCAGTGATGCGACCGCCCGAAAGATCGAGCACGGTGAGGGATTTCAGAACGTCGTTGAGTTGGGCGCTGGTGAAATCAATGTGGACATCCTGGCTGCCGGCGACGCGTCCGAGGTGCTCAAAATAGCCGACACCGTTTTTGTAGAGGACAACGCGGCGCACCGGAAGTTTTTCGGATGAGTCGGAAGCGGATGCGCCTGGTTCCGTTTGCGGTGTGGCGGCGGGCGGCGCGATCGGCTTGGGCTTCGACTGCAGGGTTGAATTCTGTTGCGCTAGAATCATGGGCGAAGCGCAGAGGAGCAGTGGCAGCAAGACAGAGACGCGGGCCATGGGAATTCTCGGCTGACAAGTTAGGGGACTTAACAGCAAGGATGCGAAGTTTTGGATCGCTGTTGCCTGCGGAGTTTTATTTACTCAATAGCAATAAGCGTAGGGACGAATGCCTGGGCTAGCAGCGCATCCACAAAAATGACAGAGTGTGAGCGATTCTAGGGGGTCGCCGCTTTAGGTGGAAACTGCGTGTCATCCGGAGCGGGATTTTCTTTCGAAAAGGCTTCCAGTGCGCGTTGGGTGTTGCCGGGTTCCTTGGAAAGGCCGGCCAGGGTTGTTTGGGCATGCTCATCGACGGCACTGACGGCTGCGACGAGGCAGGAATAGAGAAACGCCTTGATGCCGGAACGGAATTCCGCGGTGGATTGTTCGGCGGCCCGAGCGACATCCGCCTCCAGGGTGCGGCGACGCGCTTCGACTGCCGCGCGATTCTCCGCATCCAGAGAGGCGAGCGAGGAACTGGTGCGCTCGGTGGCTTCGGCGAGAACGTGGTTGGCCTGGGCTTCGACGCGGCGACGGAAGTCATCGATGGTGCTGTTGGAGGCTTTCTGCAGGAGCGCGCGAGCTTCGCTGGCGCGGGCTTCGAGCTCCAGCGTGACTTCCTGTGAGACAACCTGCTTCTGCTCCATCAGGCGAATGAGTTGGCGGTCGGAAACGCGGGCGGCGACCGTTTCGAACTCCTTGGCGGCATGACCGACGGATTGCTCGATGGAAGCAAGATCCTGGCGGCTGAGCTCGCGAGGGGGGCGTTCGGCAAGCTGACGAGCTTCGTCCAGGCGATTCCGGGTTACCGCCGAAAGCTCTTCGAGTTGCTGGGAGAGCTGGTCTGCGCGAGCTTGAGCCTGGGCGACCAGTCTCTCGTAATGAGCGGAAACCTCACCGAGACGCCATTCGAGATGGCTGAAAATCTGGTCGCGGGAAGAATCGAGCGTGGAGGTGAGTTGCTCCTGGGGAACGCCTTGGCTGGCATGGGAGACCAGAGAACGAACTTCGGCGAGATTTTGCTCGTTTTGCGAACGAGCCTGGCGAGATTCAAGGGCAAGTCCTTCGAGTTGGCGCGCCAAATCGTTTGTGCGATGGCGAGTGGCATCGGTCTGCTGCGTGAATCCAGCGTGAAGCTCGGCGAGCCGCGCTTCGAGGCGATCCAGGACTTCCGCGTGGAACGAATGGAGCTGCTCTTGAGGAACTCCCTGGCTGGCATTGGTCAATAGAGAGCGAACTTCGGTGAGACTTTGTTCGTTTTGCGAACGAGCCTGGCGGGATTCGTCGTTGAGTCCTTCGAGCTGGCGCGCGAGATCGTTGGTGCGATTCTCTGCGACTTCGTGTTGCTGAATGAACCCCGAGTGCAGTTCAGCCAGACGCGCTTCGAAGCGATCAAGAACTTCGGTCCGAAAAGAACTTAGCTGCGCTTCCAGGCGATCCTGAGTAACGGCATCGACGGCAGGGGAAGCGGCCGGAAGCGTGAAGGAACGAGCTTGTTCGAGGGCGCTTTCGATCTTCGAACGGGCGTCGCCAGTGGCGCGCTTGGCATCTTCGTTGAGTCCGGCGAGATGGCGAGAAGAAAGCTCGGCAGCTTGTGCTTGGAAATCTGAATGAGCGCGGGAGATGGAGTCGTTCAACTGGGCCTGCAGTTGAGGAGCGGTTTCATTGGCAAAACGTTCCACGAATTTTTGAGAATCGGCAAGAGCTTGCTGAGAGAGCGCGGTCAACGCCTCAATGCGGCGAGCAACGTCTTCGGCGCGATCGCGATAGGAGTGGAGTTGCTTTTCCCAAAGGGTATGGGCTTCGGCCATACGCGCGGCCGAAAATTGTTCGGTCTGGCGGACGTTGTCTTTCCAGCCGTCTTCGATGCGGCCCAGTGCAGCCTTAACGGCGTCGTCGAGTTGCGACGAGAGAGCGACTTGAACAGCCTTTTCGGCGGCAAGCTGGAGCTTCCCTTGCAGCGCCTGAAGGAGTTGTTCGGCAGTGATGACAACGCGTTCAGCCTTGGTCGGAGAACCCTCTTTTTCGGCAGTTTCATCCGAAATGGCAGCTGGCGTAGCGGGCGGTCCGGGAAACACGGTTACTTCCGCTTTCCGGTCGTTGGAACCAGACTGGCGGTCGTGGAACGAAGCAGGACCGGCCGCAGAATCGTGGGCAGGTGCCACTGCCGGGGAGCTGCGGGAGGCAGAGTGGTTGCTTCCGAGGAGGCGTTGCCAGTCATCGGGCACAGCGTGGAGGCCCCAAATATTTCCGGGAGTTTCCAGTTCGACGCCGACCTGGCACAGTTCGCGGGACGTTTGAGCAGTGAAGACCGAGCGAACGCGAGCGCGCACGGGGCGCGAGTTGGCTCCATCGGTTCCCGTGACCTGAAGAGTCACCCAACCTTCGGGCGCGTACTCGTGACGAGAGGAATAGCGGCAGCCGTGAAGATTGATGGAGACCGCGGATGTTCTTTCCTGGAAAATTTCGCCGCGGCGGTTGGTCCCAAGAACGACGAGCGAAATCGGCCGCTCGATGCGCGAGCTGCGGCGAAGCTCAGGATTTTCTGCAGAACGATGAGACTGCGAGATTGGGTTCGTAGTCATTTCTTCTTCATCCTGAAAAGCATGATTTTCTTCTAATTCGTCCACGTCAATATCATAGCGCTCGCGCGCATCAGGATTCCGCGAAGATTCGCCGTCAAGAGGGTTGGAAGAGGTTCTTGGATCGACGAGCTCTTCCCACACCTCTTGATCGCGCAGGCGCACCTTCAGAACAAGTCCGAGCACCAAGGCACCGACGGCAGCTGCAACAACTATCAAGAGAAAAGTTGACATAAGAAAACGCCGGGCGATCCCTAGGACACCGGTCCAGGGGATTGCACGGGGGACCAAGTGCGCAAAGCCCAGCGCAGAGGAAATTGTGTCCCAAAAGAGTGCGCGGCGGCAAGAGAATTGTCGGACCCGCACGCGCAATTCCTCGCAGCTGGTACCAGCGCCAAGCACCAGATTTGAGAAGGACTTACCAGTGGGGCCGTAAAGCCGCGTCCTTCGGGGCGGGGATATAAGGCCCTTTAGAGCGGAGTCTTTTGTTGCTCGACGTATTGCTTAATGATGCCCAGCGGTGCCCCGCCGCAACTGGCGGCAAAGTAAGACGGCGACCACAGGACATCCTTCCAATAGCGTTTCTCAATATCAGGACGCTCAATGCGAAGCAACCGACTGGAAACACCTTTGAGACTGTTGACCATGCTCGACACCGAGTGCTTCGGTGGATAGTTAATGAGCAGGTGAACGTGTTCGGCTTCGCCGTTCATGTCGACCAGTCGCGCCTCGAAGTCGGTGCATACTTTCTCGAAGATAACTTTGAGCCGTTGGATGGCGTCTCCGTCAAATACGTTTCTGCGATACTTTGTGACGAAGACCAAATGGACATGCAATGCGGAAACGCAATGCCTGCCGCGACGAATATCGTTGGACAGCAGCATAGACCAAGACTATAGTGGGGTTGTGTTGAGACTGCAAGCATTCCAGTTCGAGTTAATGCCGAACGGCGAACAACTTCGCAACCTCCCGACAGTTCGCTGGGTCCTGCCGCTTCGTTACAACAAAGCCCTCGCTCTTAATATCGAACGCTACGAAAAGAAAGAAAAGCGTTTGGGCTATGCGGGTCTGTGTGCCTTGCTGCCCAACTGGAAAATGGAGCACGAGTTTTTGTCCAACGTACCCGCGCAAGCATTGCAGCAATCCCTCAAAAATCTTGAGCGAGCCTACACAAACTTCTTTCAAAAGCGTGCCGACTTCCCCAAGTTCAAAAAGAAGGGTCAGCGAGAGAGTTTTCGTATCCCTCAAGGCTTCGAGGCGGACAATCAGAACGGACGCATCAAACTGCCGAAACTTGGTTGGATGCGCTACCGCAAATCGCAGGACATTCTGGGCGAAGCTAGCAACGTCACCGTAAGTGAGTCGTGTGGCAAGTAGTTGGTGTCAATTCAAACCGAGCGAGAAATCGAAACGCCGCAGCACCCATCAACGTCAGCAGTTGGCATGGACTGGGGAATCGTCAACTTCGTAACCTTGTCGGATGGCGAAGTCGTAGACCAATGTCAGCCGTTGAAGAAGTTCCTGCCGAAAGTAGCGAAGTGGCAACGCCGCATGGCTCGCAAGAAAAAGTTCTCGAAAAACTGGCACAAAGCGAAAGCCTGTATCACCAAGTTGCATACGAAAGTCGCCAATATCAGGAAGGATTTCGTACACAAGGTCTCGAACAGCATCAGCAAAAACCACGTCGTTGTTTGTATCGAAGACCTGCAAGTCAAGAACATGAGCAAGTCAGCGGCAAAGAAGATGGCACAAAAGTCTGGGCTGAACCGTTCAATCTTGGACGCCAGTCCGTTCGAGTTGCGCCGTCAACTGGAATACAAGACGCAGTGGCAAGGTGGTTTGCTTGTCCCTGTGCCAGCACAGAACACGAGTCGCAAGTGCCCCGAGTGCGGACAGGTATCAGCAGAGAACCGCAAGACACAAGCGAAGTTTGCTTGCGTCGGATGCGGATTCTCGGCCAATGCGGACTTTGTCAGTGCTGTGAATATCAGAGAGGCGGGTCTCGCCTCGCTAGCCTGTTCGCAACCTTCGGGTGATGTAAGCCCGTCGTGTCAGGAACCCACCGAAGGTATCCCCGCCTAGCGGGTGAGCCAGTAGGAATCCCCTCCCTTCAGGGGCCCTTCAGGGAGGGGAGGATGTCAATGTTAATCTCTTAGGCAGCTAGTGAACCGAAACAGGACCGTTCACAGTCGATAGGCGAACGATCGTGGGGCCCGATCCAAATTCGACGCGCTTGTGGTCGTCGTCCCAGGTCTTGCGGCCTTCCGAGCAGACGTTGGCGTTGCACTGGAACGGACCGTAGCCTTCCGACTCGAGCACCACGCCGGACGTGTAGCCCGACGGGACCTTAAGAGTGACGGGGCCATTGGTGCTGTGCGCGTCGAGTCCCGAGCCTTCCCAGGAACTGCCGGATAAAGCAAGGGTGAGTGGCCCGTTCTCGGAGCGAACTGTCTGCTTGCCGCTGTTCTCTTCCAACGTCAACGGCCCATTCTCGGAAGCAAGGTCGAGCTCGCCCGTGCAGCCTGTCACGGTGACGGGACCATTTTCGGCGCGCACCCGAAGATTGCCGTCCACGTGGTAGAGGATCACGGGGCCGTTATTTACTTGAACGTCCAGCGCCGAGGATTTGGGGGTGTGGATCAGGAGGTGAGCAGCCCAGCGGTCGTTGGAATTCGGGGCAGAAATGCGAAGATCGCCATTCTGAAAGGATAGGTGAATCTGTGAAAGGAGCGAGCTGGCGTCCGAACCGGCCTCGGCGGCCTTGCAGAGGGTGACCGCATAGGCGTCTTTGTCCCCGCCAACGACATATACACCTCCGTTGGATTCCGCGTGGACCCGAAGCGTGGGAGCTTCGGCTTTGGTAATGGTGCGATCTTCGGATTGCAGGACGGTGTCGCGGCGATCGAAACGGATGTGAAGATCGGCGCACGTTTCCGCGGGGAAGTCCATGCGGGATGAAATTGTTGGGGAATGGCGATGGGAGAGGGCGCGGGGAGCGGCGGTCACAGCGACAGCGGCCCAGATAACCATGGCAGAAACGGTGAGTGCCCGGCGAGAAGTCATGACGAATGCCTCCAGCCGGTATAGACGAGATGACCGGGGCAAAAGTTTGAAGCGGTTGGCGCGAAATCCGACCGGACGTCAGGCGGAGCGAAGGAGGCGGGCGGCGCGCGAACGAAACGATGGTTCGGGGCTGGTAACCGCTTGGATGGGAGGAGAGTTACGGCGAGCGAGAGGGAACAGTTGCTCTGCCAGCGTATCGGCGGAGGGCATGCGCATCTGAGGCTCCTTGGCCTGGCAGGAAGCGACGATGTCATCCAGAATTGCGGGGACAGAGGGTGTAGAGCGCGAAGGCGGCAGGGGCGTGGTGGACAGGACCTGATTGCAGACGGCTGGAATTGAGTCACCTGCAAAAGGATTTAAACCGGTTAGCATCTCGTGAAGGACGACGCCGAGAGAGAACAGATCGGAACGCGCATCCTGGGCGCGACCGAGAATCTGCTCCGGGCACCAATAGGCGGGAGTACCGTGAACGGAAGAATCGACTTGATGGCTGGCCAGGCGGGCCATGCCAAAGTCCGTGAGCTTCACGCGATTTTCGTTGGTGATCAAAATATTGGCGGGTTTTATGTCGCCATGAATAACCGCGCGACGATGGGCAACCGCAAGGGCAGTGGCGACGTGAGCGGCATATTCGCACGCGGATGGAAACGGCAGGCAGCCTTTCGCGATAATTTTTTCCAGAGACTGGCCTTCGACCAACTCCATAACCATGTACGGAGTCTGCGTAGATTCTTCAATGCCCATGTCGTGAACGGCGATGACGCAAGGATGAGAAAGCTTGCCAACGACGCGGGCTTCGCGAAGAAAGCGATGGCGGGCGTCGCCACGGGCAAGTGCGGGGGAGAAAAGCTTGATGGCGACGGAACGATCAATGAGCGGATCGTGACCGCGAACGACGCGGCTGTGGGCGCCGACGCCCAATGTTTCGTGGATCTGATAGCGGCCTACTTGCACGTGTAGAGACTCCTCAGCGCATCGATCCCAGGGACCGTTGCTGGAAGGAAGAATATCGAGAAGGGATGCCGCGGAGAATGAAGCAGGAGTCACGTTCAAGAGGTACGAAAGTACTGGAGCACAAGGACCTGAGAGGACGCTAACGACCGCCCGCGACGGGGAACAGCTAGTTTCCGAGAGCGGATTTCAATGTTGGATCGGACTGAACGCGGTCGGGAAGAGACCGCACATAGTTGACCATAGCGGGATGCCAGTGACGATTGAAGCCAAAATACAGCATTTCCGTTAAGGCCTGATCGGATGTCCAGCGATCGAACGCGATGCGATACGCGGCGACGAAGACTCCGGTGCGGTCTTCTCCGAACCGGCAATGAACAAAAACTTTCTGGAGAGGAGCCTGACGAAGAACGCTGAAAAATTCCGCAAGCTGCTCGGAAGTGGGTGGAGAAAAACCGTCGACGGGAATAGAAACGAAATGAATGCCGAGAGATTCGGCCTGTAATTGCTCGAGATCGCGTGTGTGACGCGATTCGCTGCGCAGATCGACGATAGTGGTGACGCCAAGTTTTTTTAATTCGTTGAGATTGGAAAGATCCGGTTGCGCGCCACGAAAAAGCGAATCAGAAACTTTTCCGGCGTTCGGCACGCCGTGCACGGAGATTCTTTGAGCCACAACAGGAGAAGAAGAGGAAGGAAGAAGGGAGGATTGCCCAAACGGAACGGAAGGAAAGGCCGGAGAAAGAAAAGAAAAAGAGAGAACCAGGAAAATATAAGAAATTCGCATAGAGAACTGTCAAGAAAGAGTTTAGAAGGAAGAGAAGAAAAGAAAAAGGGGAAAGCAGAAAGGAATTTGGCGCAACGGCACCACAAGATATGGGCGCGTGCGGAAAAAGTTAGCTAGATTTTGCGATTTTCTCTTGACACCACCTTCACACCGCTGGATACTGCGAATCCAGATTAGGGGGACGTGGAAGCGCCAGACGGTCCGAGTCGGGGATTTGCTTGGACCGACGTTGCCCACGTAACCAGCCCGTGATCACCAAAAAAACGAGCGCGAAGTGAAGGCTCCGCGCAGCAGTTTTGAGTAAACGCGGAGAGCAGCTGTTCAGCCGTGCGAAATCGCCGGCCTAGGGCAGTGCGTTTGTTTTTTTTGGTTTTTTGGCGAGCAGACGGCCTGGTCGGATCCCGGAATCGAAGATTTGCAGGTCGCAAGTCCTGCACTCGGCGAAGCAGCGGAGTAAAATATAAGGGTTCTCCGCATTGAACCATGGGAACCTGCAGCGGGGAGGAATTAAGGATGGCCACGGTGAAACCGGCGTTGAATGGAAAAGCAGTGGGAAAAGGGACGACGAGCGCTGGAGCGTTCGGCGGCCTGGTATTCGAAAGATATTTTACGGATGGCAGAGAATCGCCGTTCGATAGGGTGGAATGGGAAAAGCGGACAGCCCTGATCGGGAATGAAAAGGGCGTGACGATCTTCAAGCAGGAAGGCGTCGAGGTGCCGAAGAGCTGGTCACAGACGGCGACAAATATCGTGACCAGCAAATACTTCCACGGGAAGCCCGGTTCGCCGGAGCGCGAAGGTTCGGTACGGCAATTGATCAGCCGCGTGGTGAACACGATTGTGCGTTGGGGCGAAGAAGGCGGCTATTTCGCGGACCAGGCTTCACGCGATGCGTTTCAGGATGAGCTGACTCACCTGCTCGTCGAACAGAAGATGAGCTTCAATTCGCCGGTATGGTTTAACGTCGGGGTGCAGGCGAAGCCGCAATGCTCGGCGTGCTTCATCAATTCCGTGCACGACAGCATGGAATCGATCATGGGGCTGACACGAACAGAAGGAATGCTGTTTAAGTGGGGTTCTGGAACGGGGACGAACTTCTCGTCGCTGCGCGGAAGCAAGGAGACGCTATCGGGAGGAGGAATTGCGTCGGGCCCGGTAAGCTTTATGAAGGGATTTGACGCGTTCGCGGGCGTGATCAAGAGTGGTGGGAAAACGCGGCGCGCGGCAAAAATGGTGATCTTGAACATTGACCATCCGGACATCGTGGAATTCATCGAATGCAAGATGAAGGAAGAGCGCAAGGCGCACGTGCTCATTCAGCAGGGCTACGAATCGTCAATCGATGGGGAAGCGTACAGCTCGATTTTCTTCCAGAACGCCAACCACTCCGTGCGCGTGACCGACGATTTCATGCGCGCCGTGGAAGACAACAGGGATTGGTGGACGAAGAACGTTATCGACGGGCAGCCTAACGAAAAACTGAGCGCGCGCGAGCTGCTTCACAAAGTTGCGGAATCGACCTGGCAGTGCGGTGATCCCGGGATGCAATACGACACGACGGTGAATCGCTGGCACACTTGCAAGAACACGGCGCGGATCAATGCCAGCAATCCGTGCAGCGAGTATATGTTCCTGGACGACACGGCGTGCAACCTGGCTTCGTTGAACCTAATGAAGTATCTGGAGCCGAACGGACAGTTTGATGTGGAATCGTTCCGGCACGCGGTGGACGTAACGATCACGGCGCAGGAAATCCTGGTCGATAACGCCAGTTACCCGACACCGAAGATCGCGGAGAATTCGCACAATTTCCGGCCGCTGGGGCTCGGATACGCGAACCTCGGCGCGCTGCTGATGTCGATGGCGTTGCCCTACGACTCCGCCGAAGGACGCGATGTGGCAGGAGCTGTGACAGCGCTGATGTGCGGCGAAGCGTACGCGCAGTCCGCGCGTGTGGCGGAGCGACTGGGACCGTTCCCTGGTTATGAAGAGAACCGGGAGCCGATGCTCGATGTGATCCGGATGCACCGGCAAGCGATGCGGGGAATCAAGCCGGAGAATGTGCAAAGCGGACTGTACATGGGCGCGCAGAGCGCCTGGGATGCGGCGCTCGAACTCGGCGAAAACCATGGATTCAAGAATTCGCAGGTGACCGTGCTCGCACCAACGGGCACGATCGGCTTCATGATGGACTGCGACACGACCGGGATCGAGCCAGACCTGGCGTTAGTGAAGATGAAGAAGCTGGTGGGCGGCGGCGTGATCAAGATCGTGAACAACACCGTTCCACAAGCACTGATGAAGCTCGGGTACACGCCCGAACAAACCAGCGAAATCGTGACTTACATCGATAAGAACGGCCGGATTGACGGCGCGCCCTTCCTGAAGCCGGAACACGTGCCGGTATTCGATTGCTCTCTGGCGACGGCAGGCGGGCGATCGATTGCATGGCGCGGCCACGTGAATATGATGGCGGCAGCGCAGCCATTTCTTTCCGGCGCGATCAGCAAGACGATCAACATGCCGGAAGAATCGACGATTGAAGACATCATGGACGCGTATATTGATTCGTGGAAGATGGGGCTGAAGGCCGTGGCCATCTACCGCGACAATTCGAAGCGTTCGCAACCGTTGAACGCCGCGGGAAATAACAAGAAGGAAGAGAAGAAGGCGGAAGCGGTGGCGCAGCCAGAACAACGGGAACTGTTCCCACGGGCGCAGCGAGAAAAGATGCCGGTGGAACGCGACTCCGTGACGCATAAGTTCAGCGTTGGCGGGCACGAGGGCTACCTCACCGTTGGCATGTATCCCGACGGTCGTGCCGGCGAAATCTTCATCAAGATGTCCAAGGAAGGGTCGACACTTTCAGGAGTGATGGACGGATTGGCGTTGACCATTTCGCTAGGCCTGCAATACGGCGTGCCGCTGAAGGTTTTCGTGGACAAGCTGCTGAACACGCGGTTTGAACCCAGCGGAATTTCCGCGAATCCAAACATTCGCTTCGCCACATCGGTGCTGGATTACATTGCGCGCTGGCTGGGCGGGCGGTTTATCTCCGCGGACTACCTGAAGCTGAACGGCATGCCTCCGGCGGAAGGAACGGTGATTGCGGGGGCTCTGGCAAACGGCGCGGCACTGCCGACGCACGTGGCGCATGTAGCGTACGTTGCGCCGCGGGCGGCCGAGCCGGTAAGCACATCGCCGCGTGATGCGCATGAAGGAGCGCCGACGTGTTCGGAGTGCGGAATGCTGATGGTGCCGAACGGCGCGTGCTACAAGTGCGAGAATTGCGGGAGCACAAGCGGATGCAGCTGAAGCGGAAGGCTGAGGAGATAACGCGATGAGCGCACTCCCAAGTGGATCTGCACTAGCCGCAAAACTGGCATCAAATCAACCGAAGGCACGAGGCTTTCTGCATATCGTGCGCCACGGGGCCGCCTTAAGCGCCTTCTATATCGTGACCTACCACCGGCTGGACAAGACCGGTGTGCGGCCGAAAGCGATGCTGGCCGAGGGAGCGCAGGCGCTGATCGATCTGCTCGAAAAGATCGGCGTGGACTTCCGACTGCGCGAGGTGCGGGGCGCGCTGGAAGATATTCTGCGGCTGGGATCGGCGAACATCCCCGATCTGTGGCTGAGTGACGAAGAGATCCTGGAAAAAGGCCTCGTAGAGACCTAAGTCCGGCGGTAAATTAGACGGCAATGGGCAGGAAGCTAAGGCTTTCTGCCCTTTCTTTCTGTTTAGGCAAGAATCCATTGGGAACATGAGGAAATTCCTGACGGCTGTGCGACGGGAGGTGGAAGTAAGATTGGCCTAGGCGAGGATTTTACGATGAGCCTGTTGCACTTCTTCTTATTTTCGCTATTCCTGGCGGTTGGGCCGCAAAACGCGCACAAGCAGTCCGACAAAATCGACGAGGACGATTTGAAAGTTTACCTCGCGAAGGAGAATGACTGCCCGCCGGATCAGATTTACTTTTCAACCGTGGAACAGGCCGACTTACTCGGGCTTGGGTATGACCAGGCTGTGGTGGTGGCGTCAACGTGCATGACGGGAACGGCAGGGCCGGACGTCCACGCGGTTTTGACGCGCGATGGCGACGGAGAAATCAAAGAGCTGAAGATAGAGGAAACGAAATTTCCGAACACCGTTCTGTTCGGCAATTCGAACTCGGAATTCCGCATCGGCGATGGCGTGCTTGTGGAGGTTTATCACGACACTTCCGAACGCGATGACCCGCTGATCGTGAAATTCAAATGGAACCCCGCAAAGGACATGTTCGAAATTGTCAGTGTGGAAGCCGCGCCGGAGTACAAGACCAGTTATGACTGCACTAAGGCGAAACAGCAAGGAGAAGGAACCGCTCTGGCGATTTGCTATGTGGAGTCGCTTGCCGATCTCGACGTGGAGCTGGCGGAACGTTACAAGGCCTATTTGGCCAGATTGAACGATCGAGAACGCAAGCAGGCCGTGGAAGAGCAGCGGGAGTGGTTAAGGGAAAGAGACAAGAGTTGCGGGGTCTATAAGATGTGGGTCGATTGCCTGGAAGGAGCATACAAGAAACGGATTGCCGAATTGCGGGTCGACATCGACAACTCGACGTTGCAAACAACTCCCCGGTAGAAAGCGCCGTGACGAGGGTATGACACCGCACGCGGACACCACGACTGGAGCGTGGTGTGGCTGGGAAGGGCGGTCAGCGGGGGCGGAGGGACGGGCGACTCGCAAGTGGGCGCGGTCGAAAATGCGGTCGTGGAGCGAGCGGCGGCGGAACGTGGCGAAGGGATTCGCCACACGTCGGACAACTCTCGGAGCGGACAATGTCGGCACGAAGCCAACGGCCCCTCTCTTCACATTCTGGATTGACACATTGCACTGTGGAGCCCGGCATCAGGGACATAGCGCTCTCCCCCAGTGGCTGCCTGCTCCTGAGCGGATGTGAGCCCCCTAGCAGCCAAGCGATGAATGAATGAGCGAACCGGACGAACAGAAGAATTGTTGCGCTAGTGTGAACGGGAGTCAACGGGAAACAAGTACGGGTGCGGGGAATTGTTTGAAAGGTTGTGGAAAATTTCAGCCCTGATTGTTGGAAGTTTTTACGGTTGAGGCTTGGCGGGTTCTGCTGGTTTTTCGTCAGCAGGTGGTTCCGCCGCGGCCAGTTTGGCCTGAAGATCAGCGAGTTCTGACTGCGCGTGGGTAAGATCGGCTTGCATGGAGTTGAGCTTATCCTTGCCGGATGTGTCGTGCTCGTGGTCCGGATTGGAATAGTAACTATCCTGGGCGAGCGCAATCTCTCGCTGCTGGAAATTGATTTTTTCCTTCTTGTCCGCAATCTCTTTTTTCAGAGCTTCCGTTTCTTCTTTTTTCTTGGCTTCGTCGGCTGGGTTAGCCTCTGGTTTAGCGGCCGCGGGAGACGCCGAAGTGTTGCCAGCCGGGCCTGCGGCATTCGAATCGGACGAGGCGCTCGAACCGGCAGCGGATGGAGAGGGAGGAATCACGTCGTTATCAATCACGTGGGCGGGTTTGGCGGCGTCCTGTTTCTGCTGGCGGGCCCTGCGTGCCGCGTCCGCAACGGAGGGCGCGTCGTCTTGCGCGGCAAGGCGAAGGGAAAATAAACAGAAGGCCGCAACAAGCAGCACAAGCGAGCGCAAAATAATCTTAGGCGACATCATAGCCTCCCGCATGTCGCCATGCCGGGAACTAGCCGTTCGGAAACGCCGCGAGACGGTTCAGGGTCAGCAATGGCGTGCCATTACAGGATACGACTGCGGAGGACCTGGCTCAACGGCGAAGAACAGAGGGAAGCGAAAGAAGCAATGGGCCTTGGCGGCTCAGTGAGACGCGATCGACGGGCGAAATTCTACGTGGCTAGCTTCCCGAGAGCAACATGGCTATTCGCGGCGGCGAGGAGAGCGACGACTCAGGAAGGCGGCGACTTTGTGACGATTGCCACACACAGCCATCGAGCACCAACGGCGACGGCGCGTACGAGAGGCATCGTAGAAGAAAAGCCGGCACAAGGGGTTGGCGCAGCGGCGAATGGGCGCTCGGGAACCTTCGACCAGGAGTTCCGCGGCGGAACGAGCAATCGCAGCGAGAAGCCAGTCCAGGCCGCCTTCCCGGCCGACAAACTGAAGAGACCAGGATCCTTCTTGGGAGACAAGTTCATCGTGGCCCTCGGTCACGCGGAGGACTTCGTTGACGGGTTCAACCCAGGAGGAGGGGAAGGAATTACCATCCACAATTGATGCGAAAATGGCGCGGAGCGATTCGCGGAGTCGCAGGATGCGGAGGAGAACAGCATCGACAGCGTGAGGTTCGGTGGAAAGAAATGGCCGGAGCCGCGCAGCCCTATCGTCCGAAATGAGTCGTGCATCCACAAGAAAGGAAACAAACTCGCCCCAGGAGAGGTCATGGGCGGTGGGAGAGAGATTGGCGAAATCGAGAGCGAGTCGGCCCGCGACGAGATGGTGAGAAGGTTGCGACGTAGGCATATAACCGGTGGCGATCTCCGAGGTGGTTATAGCAGAATGGCGCCGGGCTGCAAGGGATGGGCTGAAAGAAATTTGAAGACCCATGAACCGATCAAAGCGTAGGGTCTCGCGGATGGTTATGGCGAGGTGGCTGGCTTGAAGGAGCGACGATGGAGAACGAACACGGCGAGAATTTACCGGCGGCGGACCCACCGCAGCATAACACGAACTTTCTGATCGGCAAGAGCGGGATGGCGGTTGCTTATTTATCTGGTGATTGTTGTAGGCGGTGGCGCGGTTATCGCGACAGCAGCGCAAATGATGTTCCGTCCGCATCTGGGCGGCAGGATGACCGGATGGATCCTGTTGTGGGAAGAACTGATTGGTTTCGCGCTGGTATTTGGCGGCGCGATCGTCATGTCGCGGATCGAGCGGAGGCCGGCCGGGGAATACGGACTGCCGGCGAGTGAAATGTTTGATTGGGGCGAAACATTTCTCTATTCGGTGCCGAACAGCGGGGCGATCATGCACACCTTTCAAATGCAGTGCTGCAAGACGGGCCGAAATGGTTGGCGGGAGGAACGATGGGGCCGGAGGGCAGCGTATTTTGTTTTCTTGGTGGTGATGTGGCTTTTCCCGGCCAAGCACGGTGAGCCGATGGCACAGCGGTCGATTTTGCAGAATTAATTTAGTGCACCAGATCGGAAGCGTGGACCAGATGAATGCCGTGAGCTTCCGCCTGGGGCAGAAAATCGGCGAGGGCGCGCAAGGTTGCCGGATGCGGATGGCCTATGGCAATCGCATGACCCTTTTCCTGAGCATCCCTCGCGGCTATTTCCAATTGGCGGTGGATCGCGCCAACATCCTGAACATCATCGAGGAAGGGCACGTTGCGGAAAGCGCAGGGTACATGGGCAGCCTGCGCGGAGTCGTAGGCAACGGTGGCCGCGGTGGTGCGGCTGTCGATGAAGAAGAGTTGATGGGCGCGGAGTAGCGGCATGAGCTCGTTCATCAGGTGAGCATTGGAAGTTGCGAGCGAGCCTTGGTGATTATTGACACCGGCGGCGTAGGGGACGCTTTGCAGCATGGAAGTCAAAGTGTTCGAGATTTCAGACGAGGACATGCCGGGGCGGAGCTCCTGACTTTCCGGCGTTTCATTGGCGACGGACTCCATGGGCAAATGGAGCATTACCTGATAACCGTGTCGATGAGCTTTCTGCGCAATCTCGGAAGAATGCGGGTGATTCGGAAGAATGGATAGCGTCAAGGGGTAGTGCAGAGCAAAGATGGTGTCGACGGCGCTGGAATCACTGCCAACATCGTCCAGAATAATGGCGAGGCGAGGGCCAGAAACGACAGGGTGAGCGGGGGGATGCGGGTTGGGATGCGGTTTGGCAGAACGGTTCGTGTGAATAAGCGATTGAACAGCGGATTTGATTTTGCCGCAACCTGCAAGCGCAAAGCAGAAGCCTGCCAGAATCACGCACAATCCAAACAGGGACTTCCGTCCGCTACCGGGGAACCGGGAATTCACGAATTAAATTAAGCAGCTTTCTTGGCGGTCGCGGGAGTCTTAAACAGGTCCAGGGCTTTGCGCAGAACCGGATCATCGGCAGAAAGAGGCTTCGGTCCCGGCGCAGGTTCTTTCTGTGGGCCAGCGGTGGAGGACGAATCGTCGCCGTCGTCACCATCGTCATTGAGCGCAGACGCGGCACGCACGACCTCCGTCGGAGCTACGCCTTCCTCGAGGATGGATTTGCCGTCAGCATTGTAATAATTGGCAACCGTCAGAATGATGGCCGCGCCATCCTCGAGAGGAATCAGCTTCTGCTCGGAACCCAGGCCAAACGTACGTTCGCCGACGATGTTGCCGCGCTTGGTATTGGCGAACGCGGAGGCCAGCACTTCGGCCGAACCGGTTGTAGTCACGTCGGTAAGAACAGATACGGGGCCCTTCCAAACAACTTTGGCAGGATCGGCCGCGAAAACCTGCTCCGGCACGGTTTGACCCTTTAGGGTTGTGAGGGTTCCGGAGGCAATGAAAAGGCGCGCGATCGTGATGGCTTCCGAGTCCTGGCCGCGGCCGCAATCGCGAACATCGAGAATGATGTGCGAGATGCCCTGCTTCTGGGCTTCTTGCAGGTGCGCACGGACTTCATCGGCGATGCCGGCATCAAGGGTGGGGAAGCGAAACGCCAGCGTATCGTTGTCTACTTTCTGAATGATGGCCTTCGGCGTGGCTAGTTTTTGGCGCACTATGTCGACCTCTTCCGGATCGGTGCGCCCGCGGCGGATGACGCCAACTTTCGCGGCGCTGCCGGGCTGGCCCGCCAGAAGATTCTTGGCCTGACCGACCGACATTTCGCGCGTGGTGAAACCAGCGATGGATTCCAGAAAATCGCCGCTATGCAGTCCGGCCTTCTCCGCCGGGCTGTCCGGCAGAACCGAAGTGACCACGATGTAGCCGGAGCGCTTGCTGAGATTCATGCCGGACTCGCCGGTGCCCGGGTTCGCTGTCTTTTCTTTGTATTCAGTGTATTCGCGGGGGGTCAAGTAGCTAGACTCCGAGTCAAGCGACTCTAGCAGGCCATGCAGAGAGCCAGCGGTGACCAGGTGCATGTTGGGGTCGTCGACATAGTCCTGCTGGATTTTTTGCAGGACCTCGCTGTAGACCTGAAGAGACTTGTAGGCTTTGTCATTGGCGGTGCGGCCGAGAACATGCCCCACCCCTACCCAGCCGACGATGAGAACCGAGAGGATTAAAATTCCGTAGCGAGCGATACGATTCATCCGGCACCACCTTGGAAAATGCCAAAACAGCAGTATAACACTCCGATGGGATGGGCCAAGGAAGAGTTGGATAGCGGCGGAAAATTGCATGCAGATTTCAGGCGGAAAGGTGAGGACGGATGGTAAAGGTCTAATTTGTTGTATAAGAGCCACACCATTCCCGCGTTTATGTGGCTTATTTTCCATAACTTACTGAAAACACAAGACAAGCAAGCGCATTATTTGCAAACATTATGCTATGCTTGAGGTAGTATTCCGCCCATGTTTCAGACGACGATCCAACGCGAAGTCGGAACCCACGGCGTCGGCCTCCACACCGGAGTCCAGAGCACCGTGCGACTTGTTCCCGCACCTGTCGACACCGGAATTGTTTTCCGCCGCACTGATCTTGATCTATTCCCTATTGAAGCCCACGGACACAATGTCGCCCGCGTGAGTTATGCCACGAGCCTGATGAAGCAAGGAGTTTTGCTCTCCACGACAGAGCACCTGCTGGCAGCCATTTATTCCTGTGGCATCGACAACGTGTTTGTGGATATTGACGCGATCGAGTTGCCGATCCTCGACGGGTCAGCGGAGCCGTTCATGCAGATGCTGGATGCGGCAGGCGTGCGCAGGCTGCGGAGAAAGCGACGCTACCTGAAATTGCTGAGGCCGGTCGAAGTGGTGGAAGACGGCAGGCGAATCGGAATCTATCCCGCGGAAGAATTTGCGGTGCGTTGCTATGTGGATTTTCCGCACCCGCTGGTGGGGCAGCAGGAAGTAGAAATGGTGGTGAACGCGGCCAGCTTCCGGAGAGTGCTGGCGAGAGCGCGCACTTTTTGTTTTGAGAGCGACATAGAGCCGCTACGGGCGATGGGGCTGATTCGGGGGGGATCGCTAGAAAACGCGATTGTGCTGACAAAGGACGGAATGTTAAACGGGCCGCTGCGTTATGCGGATGAATTTGGACGGCATAAAGCGCTGGACCTGATCGGAGATCTGGCACTGGTGGGATTGCCGCTGCTCGGAAGGGTGGAAGCTCGCAAGGCGGGGCACGCTCTGCATACGCAGCTGGTGAGCCGGCTGCTGGCCGATCCGTCGTGCTGGGAAATCACCACGCAGGAGCACGCCGCGCCGGGAATTCGAGCAAGACTGTTGGCGGCAAGAGCGGCGGATTGAATCGACGAGGAAGAAGAACTGAGCGCAGTAGAGATAAGATGTGCCTGGCGTACGTGCGGTTTTTTCGAGGTTCCATCCAGAGATTTCCAGAAATAAATTCCTAACAGAAGCGCCACCGTAGTTCCCAGAATTCCCAACCATCCGAGGATGAGGCCGGCGATAGCCATGCGTTTGCCGTTAATGCGAAGCGGGTCCCGTCGAATCTGGCGAAGGGCAAGATAACCGAGGATGACGGCGGCAATGGAGCCGGGCCCGAGCGCGAAGATGGCGCAGACGAGACTGCCAATGGCAAGGCCGCTCCTGGAGCGTGGAGGAAGAACGATCGGGGGCGAATCTGCGTTCCGGGTGGAATCGAGGCTTGGGTCCAGCCAGCGACCGCAATCCTGACATTTATCAGCCGCGTTCTCGAGTGGGGAGCCGCAATAGGGACAAGGCTTCAAATCAGCCACCAGAACTCAAACATATAATAGCGGTTATTGCAGCGGAGGGCTATCGGCGTAAGCCGGACCCGAACTGCTCTGTGCGCATGATGCCGGTCTGATCGACAAAGAATGAAGGGAGTCCGGTGCCCCCAGACCCGACTGGCTGCGCCGAAATGGCGAAGCTGGTTACTTGGCCGAGATCGTCAGGTGCACCGCCCGGGTAATGGAAAGCATATCCCCAGCGAATGGGAGCCAGATTTGGGCGTTCGTCTAGCTTGGCGAAGGGCAGGGATGAAGAGACGGATTGTCAAACGCGGCCGAGCACGGGACAATGCTCTCGTCATGGCAAAGAACAAAGATGTGGCGATCCTGGTTTTAGCGGCAGGTAAGGGAACGCGGCTGAAATCAAGCTTGGCGAAAGTCCTGCACGCCGCAGGCGGACGGCCGCTGGTGGAGCACGTAGTGCGTGCATGTGTAGGAGTTGGACCCAAGAAAATTATAGTGGTCGTGGGACACCAGGCAGAGAAAGTGCAGGCCGTGGTCGAGCCGCTGGGGGCAGAGACGGTTTTACAGCAACCGCAGAACGGCACGGGGCACGCGCTGCTGGTATCGAGACGAGCAATTGGCAACGCGAAATACGTTGTGGTGCTGCCGGGGGATGCGCCGCTGGTGCGCGCGGAAACGCTGCGCGCGCTGATTCAGAAGCATAAGAAGGGGCAAGCGGCGGCGACGATTTTGACCGCGGTGCTGGCGGATCCAACAGGATACGGACGGATTTTGCGGAAGGGCGGAGATAACGTTGCGGCGATCATCGAGGAGTCGCAACTGACCGAAGAGCAGCGCGAGCTGAATGAAATTAATTCCAGCATGTACAGCTTCACGACCGCGAAGCTTTGGCCGGCGCTGGCCGAAGTAAAGCCGAACAACAAGCACCGCGAGATTTATCTGACAGACGCGATTGGTGTGCTGAACGCAAAAGGCGAAACCGTGTTGGCGGAGATCGCGGGGGATTCTCGGGAGATGCTGGGCTGCAACACGCGCGCTGACCTGGCGGGCGTGGATCGCACGTTTCGCGATTGGAAGCGTGAGGCGCTGATGCGCGACGGTGTGACGATTCAACTGCCGGAGACGGTGCTGGTCGATCCGGACGTGGTGGTGGGCGAAGATACGGTCATTGAGCCTTGTGTGCAACTGATGGGGAAGACCAAGATCGGGGAACGCTGCGTCGTGAAGACCGGGAGCGTGGTACACGATTCGGTATTGGGCGATGAAGTGGTGGTGGAAGCGCACTGCGTAATCAGCGCGAGCCGGTTGGACTCCGATGTGGTGGTGGGGCCGTTTGCGCGCATGCGCATGGAAACGCACTTGAAGAGCGGATCGCGGATCGGGAATTTTGTAGAGTTGAAGAAAAGCGTGGTTGGTGAAGGCACCAAGGCGATGCACCTGACCTACCTCGGAGACGCGCGTATCGGTAGCAAAACAAATATTGGAGCGGGAACGATCACCTGCAATTACGACGGATTTCATAAACATCCGACAACGATCGGGAACAAGGTTTTTATCGGGAGCGATTCGGCGTTTGTGGCTCCGGTGAAGGTGGGGGACGGTGCTTACGTGGCGGCAGGATCGACCATCACGGAAAATGTGCCGACCGATGCGCTGGGAATTGCGCGCGGCCGGCAAACAAACAAGAAGGGCTGGGCGAGCAAGAGGCGGCGAGAATTGGCGGCTGCGGAAAAGCCTGCGAGACATTCCAAAAAACGCCGGTAGTTCCTGGCGAGCAACCTGTTTCCGTCCTTGGTCCTTCCTCTGTCCATCGGCGGGTGTGATAAAATTATCGTTCCCCGAAGGAAACCCGGAGGTGAATCATGAAATTTGGAGTCGTAGTCTTCCCCGGGTCGAACTGCGACCATGACGCGTTTCATGCCATTGGGCATGTTTTGGAGAAGCCGGTGGAATTCATCTGGCATCAATCCGAGGATTTGCACCAGTGCGACGCGATCATCCTGCCTGGCGGATTTTCCTACGGAGATTACCTGCGCACGGGGGCGATTGCGCGATTTTCGCCGGTGATGAAATCGGTGGAGAAGTTTGCAAATAGCGGCGGACTGGTGCTGGGTATCTGCAACGGCTTTCAGATTTTGCTGGAAGCAGGCTTGCTGCCGGGAGCGATGATACGGAACTCCGGGCTCCGATTTATCTGCAAGCACGTGCACATTCGCGTGGAAGAGACAAATAGCCCGTTCACTTGCGCGGCACAAGCGGGGCAAATTCTGACGATTCCGATTGCGCACAGCGACGGGAATTACACCTGCGATGAAGCGACGTTGAAGGACCTCGAGAGGAATCATCAGGTGCTGTTCCGTTATACAACTCCGGGTGGAAAAGATGATGAAGCGGGGAATCCGAACGGATCGACGGCGAATATTGCGGGAATCTGCAATCGCGCCAGGAATGTGGCGGGGCTGATGCCGCATCCAGAACGTGCGGTGGAGCAAGTGCTGGATTCGAATGACGGGCAGGTGATTTTCAGATCGATGATTGAGGCGCTGGTCGGCACGGCGAAGGCTTCGGCGTGAACTTTCAGGGGACTGAAACGGAATTTTCGTAGGGGCACGATTTGTCGTGCCCCTACATTTTTTTGAAAGCAAGAAGGCACAAAACGAATGGCTACGGTACAAACGGAAATCAAGGTTACGCCGGAGATTGCGGCGGAGCATGGAGTGACGCGCGAGGAGTACGCGCGAATCCAGAAAATTCTGGGACGCGACCCGAACATCACGGAGCTGGGAATTTTCAGCGTGATGTGGAGCGAGCACTGCTCGTATAAATCGAGCAAAGTGCATCTGAAACGATTGCCGACGCGCGGAAAGCTGGTGGTACAGGGGCCGGGCGAGAACGCCGGGGTGGTGGACATTGGCGACGGGTTGGTGGCGGCGTTCAAGATTGAATCGCACAACCATCCGAGTTACGTGGAACCTTTTCAGGGTGCAACGACGGGGGTCGGCGGAATTTTGCGGGATATTTTCACGATGGGAGCGCGGCCGATTGCCGTGCTGGATTCGCTGAGGTTCGGCGAGATTATGCCTTCAAAGAGCACAAGTGAGGAAGAGGCGGCAAAGAACCGGCGGATTCTCGACGGCGTGGTGCGTGGCGTAGGAAGTTATGGAAATTGTTTTGGTGTGCCGACGGTGGGCGGAGAAGTGGCCTTCGAACGTTGTTATGCGCAAAATCCATTGGTAAACGCGCTGGCGCTCGGAATTGCGCGCAAGGAAGAGATTTTTCTGGCGAAGGCGAAGGGCATCGGCAATCCCGTGATTTATGTGGGAGCGAAAACCGGGCGCGATGGTATTCATGGCGCGTCACTGCTAGCCTCGGCGGAATTCACGGAAGAATCGCAACAGAAGCGGCCGAACGTGCAGGTAGGCGACCCGTTCATGGAGAAACTGTTGCTGGAAGCTTGCCTGGAAGCGATGAAGACCGGTGGGGTGGTGGCGATTCAGGACATGGGTGCTGCAGGGCTGACGTGTTCAACGTGCGAGATGGCTTCGCGCGGCGGGACCGGAATTGAGATCGATCTGGCGAAAGTACCGCAACGCGAAACGGGCATGACGCCGTATGAAATCATGTTAAGCGAGTCACAGGAGCGCATGCTGCTGGTGGCCGAAAAGGGCCGCGAGCAGGAAGTGCTGGCGGTGTTCAAGAAGTGGGGTTTGGACGCGACGGTTGTGGGCGACGTGACCGGCGGCGGCTTGCTGGTGGTGAAAGATCACGGGCAATTGGCGGCGCAGATTCCGGCGCATCCATTGGCGGAAGAAGGGCCTGTGTACAACCGACCGATAGCCGAACCCTCGCCGCGGAAGGAAACAGAGCAAGACTGGTTTGCATTCGCGGCGGAAGGTACGGACCTGACCGCGAATTTCTCGAAATTGCTGGCGACGCCGACGATTGCGTCAAAGAAGTGGATCACCGAGCAGTACGACAGCATGGTGCGCACGAACACGCTGGCGGGGCCGGGCGCGAGCGATGCGGCTGTGGTGCGGATCAAGGAAACCAAGCGCGCGCTGGCTTTGGCGACGGACGGAAACGGCCGGTGGTGCCAACTGAATCCAAAGGTAGGCGCGATGCACGCGGTGGCCGAAGCGGCGCGGAACGTGGCGACCAGCGGCGCACGACCGGTCGCAGCGACAAATTGCCTGAATTTCGGCAGTCCGGAAAAGCCGGAAGTGATGTGGCAGTTTTCTCAGGCGATTGATGGGGTGAGCGAAGCGTGCATGGCGCTCGGAACGCCAATTACCGGTGGGAACGTGAGTTTCTACAACGAGACGTTGGGGAAATCGATTTATCCGACGCCAGTGATCGGGATATTGGGAATTCTTGAGGATGCCTCGAAAGTTCTGAAGGTGGCATTCCGGAATGACGGCGACCTTATCGTGCTTCTCGACGGATCCAATTCTTCCAAAGCGGGGCCGCAGGCGCCACCTCGGGGGGGCAAACGGCGCGAGTTTTCGTCTTCGGAGTACGCAAAGAGCATTGGTGGAATTGTCTCCGGCGAGCCGCCGGCAATCGAA
Source organism: Candidatus Acidiferrales bacterium (assembly GCA_963795535.1). Taxonomy (GTDB): domain Bacteria; phylum Acidobacteriota; class Terriglobia; order Acidiferrales; family UBA7541; genus Acidiferrum. The sequence continues at coordinate 1,647,820 of CAWCIG010000012.1, read as the reverse complement.
CTCGGCGCGGAAAAATGGGTGATTGATTGCATGGTAGCCTTGGCGGGACAAGAATCGCTGCATTCGGCGCACGACGTCAGCGATGGAGGTGTAACGGTTACACTGGCAGAATCTTGCTTTGCGGGGGATGGAGTCGGCGCAAGTGTAGCAGTGCCGGAGGACGTGGCGGCGGAGTATGCGCTGTTCGGAGAGCGCGGGGCGCGCGTGGTGGTATCGGTTGCCCCCGAAAAGCTTGCCGCTGTTCGGAATACTGCGAGACAATATGGTGTGGGCGCGCACGAAATCGGGAAAGTGACCAACGACAATACCTTGCGCATCGAATATAAAGGACACGCGGTGGTGTCTGCGCCAGTGCCCGCGTTGCGTGAGGCCTGGGCGCATTCGCTGGAAAGCAACTTAAAGATCCAATGACCAACAAACTGGCATACGCGGACGATCGATTTCACGACGAATGCGGCGTGTTCGGCGTGTTCGGACACCCGGAAGCGGCGAACTTGACCTATCTGGGGTTGTATGCGCTGCAGCATCGCGGGCAGGAATCGGCCGGAATCGTGGCAAGCACCGGAAGCGACCTGAACCTGCACCGGGCGATGGGTGAAGTGGAAGAGATTTTTCAGCCGAGCGTGCTGGCGAAATTGCCGGGGTCGAGCGCCATCGGGCACACGCGGTACTCCACGGCCGGGGAGAAGGCGCTGCTGAATGCCCAGCCGATCATGATTGATTGCAACAAGGGTAAAATCGCCGTAGCTCACAACGGCAACCTGACAAACGCGCTGGAGCACCGGCGGCGTCTGGAACATCGCGGATCGATCTTTCAGACCAACAGCGACACGGAAGTAATCGTGCATCTGATCGCGCGATCGCAAGCGAGGAATTTTTCGGCAGCGCTGGGCGACGCGCTGAACCAGGTGGAAGGCGCGTATTCTTTGCTGGTGCTGACACCGGAAGAATTGTATGCGGTGAGAGATCCGCGGGGATTCCGGCCGCTGGCGCTGGGGAAAATCCCGACTGTAGGCGGAAGCGAAGCCTGGGCCGTGGCTTCCGAGACGTGCGCTTTCGATTTGATGAATGCGGAGTATGTGCGCGATGTGGAACCGGGAGAGATGCTGCGGATTTCGCGGTCAGGGATCGAGTCGATTCGCTTCAGCGCGGCCAAGCCGCACCAGTTCTGCATTTTTGAGCATGTGTATTTTTCCAGGCCGGATAGCACAGTGTTCGGCCGTTCTGTAAATGAATCGAGGGAGATGTTGGGGCGTTTGCTGGCGCGGGAACATCCTGTTGAAGCGGACATGATCGTCCCGATTCCGGACTCCGGGGTGCCAGCGGCTATTGGATTCTCACTGGAATCCGGGATTCCCTTCCGCATGGGACTGATCCGCAACCATTACATCGGGCGAACGTTTATCGAGCCGTCGCAGGCCATTCGGAACTTTGGGGTCAAGCTGAAACTGAACCCAGTACGGAACTTAGTGGCCCGGAAACGCGTCGTATTGGTAGATGATTCGATTGTGCGGGGAACGACCAGCCGGAAGTTGGTGCGGTTGATGCGTGAAGCGGGCGCGAAGGAAGTGCATATGCGGATCAGTTGCCCGCCAACGATTTCGCCCTGTTATTACGGCGTGGATACACCGACGAAGGAAGAATTGATCGCCTCGTCGAACTCGCCGGAGCAGATTTGTAAGTACCTGGGAGCGGACTCGCTGGGCTATTTGTCGCTTGGAGGATTGCGGCAGGCGGTAGACGACAATAAGGGGCAGTTTTGCACGTCGTGTTATACGGGCGTGTATCCGACCGACCTGGTGCAGCTGGAAGTGAAAGAAGAGATCACGCCGAAATTCAAAGAAGAAGTCACGGTGGAACGTGAAGGATAGCGCAAAGAAGCCAGCAAAGAAAAAAGCCGGGGGAGACGCCAAATTCCCACTGGACGCGCGAGTAAAGCAGGAAGCGATTGCGTGGTTCTGGGTGGTGCTGGTGTTTCTACTGGTCAACGGAACGCTGGGGCAGGCGAGGGTGATTCCGTCGGGATCGATGGAGAACACATTGCTTGTGGGCGATCACCTGATCATGAGCCGGATTGGCTACGACGCCGGAGTGCCATTTACCAATTGGCATGTGTCTTTGTGGAAGAATCCACACCGGCAGCAAATGGTGATTTTTCGACCACCTTACGGCCACAACAAGCCAGATTTAATCAAGCGGGTGATTGGCCTGCCGGGCGATGCGCTGGATATCCACGACGGCGATGTGTGGATTAATGGCAAGAAACTGGAAGAAAACTACACCACCGGGCCAACGGAAGTCCCAGAGCGATATGAATGGCTGGCGCGTTTTCACGGCTTGCCCATGACGATTCCGAAGGACCAGTATTTCGTGATGGGCGACAATCGCGGCAACTCCTATGACAGCCGCTTCTGGGGTTGCGTGCCACGCGAAGACATTATCGGGACCCCCGTAACAATCTATATGTCCGTCGATGCCCCCGAGGACGCCTGGAACGGCAATATCGGCGACCGCTTTCTCGCCTACGCAGAAGCCCTGGTTCATCCGAGCAGAGTCCGTTGGAAAAGATTATTTGAAACGTTTTGAGCGCTGCCGCCGTGCACGAAGCGGAACAATGCTTCGTGGTCTTGTGACTGGTCAAGGTGAATCGTGAAAGCTGACGCCATAAATACAAAAGTAAAGAAGGAAGAAGTAGCGGTGCCCTTGAGCGTGCGCGTCAAGAGCGAAGTCATCGCCTGGTTCTGGGTGATCCTGGCATTTCTGTTGATCAATGGAACCCTGGGGCAAGCGCGGGTGATTCCATCAGGTTCAATGGAAAATACGCTGCTGATTGGCGACCACCTGATTATGAGCCGAATCGGCTACGACGCCGGCATTCCTTTTACGAATATTCACGTACCACTGTGGAGAAATCCGAAGCGGCAACAAATCATTATTTTCAAGCCCCCCTTCGATCCAACGCAGCCAGATTATGTGAAACGCGTGATCGGCTTGCCTGGTGACGTGGTCGATGTTCGCGATGGAGCCGTGTGGATCAACGGACAGAAGCTGCAGGAGAACTACACAACGGGACCGAGCGAGCCCGCGCCCGCCGGTCAAGCTCCTATAGGTTATGAAGTCACGAAGTTTCCGTATCGCGTGCCGGATAATTGCTATTTCGCGATGGGAGACAACCGCGGCAACTCCTACGACAGCCGATTCTGGGGTTGCGTGCCTCGAAAAGACATTCTGGGAACGCCTGTGATCATCTATATGTCTCTGGACGCGCCGAGAGATGCGTGGAACGGAGATATTGGAGCGAGATTCGAGGCGTACCTGAATGCACTCATCCATCCTGGAACTGTGCGGTGGCGAAGACTGTTCCATGTGTTTTAAGCTGTAGGCTGCCCTGACACACCCAGAAGCGGGGCTGCGAAAGAAACGAACATGACCGCCCCCCGTGTGACTTGTGACGAATCGTCCGTCCTTGTGGCCTCTCCAGTCCAAGGGGACACAAGCGAGCAAGTTGCACACTCGTCGTAAGCGCGAAAGAAACAGATCATAGAGGCAGCTAAAGATGAAATACGCCGACGCAGGAGTGAATATCGCTGTCGCTGACGACGCGAAGCAGCGCATCCGGCACCTGGCCAGCAAAACATTTTCACCCGCGGTTCTCGGCGGCATTGGCGGATTCGGTGGGCTGTTTGCATTGGACGGAAAGCGCTGGAACGAACCGGTCTTGGTATCGAGTGCCGACGGCGTTGGCACAAAACTGAAAATAGCCATGGCGATGGGCGTGCATTCGACCGTCGGTGGCGACCTGGTGAATCACTGCGTGAACGACATTCTGGTGCAGGGGGCAGAGCCGCTGTTCTTCCTGGACTATTTAGCGATGGGCAAGCTGGAGGCAAACGTCGTCGAACAATTGGTGGACGGCATGAGCCGGGCGTGCAGGAAAGCGGCATGCGCGCTGATCGGCGGCGAGACCGCCGAGATGCCGGGTTTTTATCCGCCAGGCGAATACGACCTGGCGGGATTTATTGTGGGCGCGGTGGAAAGAAAGAAAATCCTGACAGGAAAAGCGGTGAAGCCCGGAGACACGCTGCTCGGACTACCGTCGGCGGGCCTGCACACGAACGGATATTCGCTGGCGCGAAAATTGGCGTTCGAAGTGGCGAAGCTGAAGCCCGACACGTATGTGGCGGAAGTGGGAAACAAGATTGGTGCGGAGTTGCTGAAGCCGCACGTTTGCTACGCGCCGGCGGTGAAAAATCTGTTGGCGAAGGGCTGGGTTTCCGCGATGGCGCATATAACGGGGGGAGGCATTCCGGGAAATTTGCCGCGGGTGCTGCCGAGCGGCGTCAAAGCCATCATCGATCTGGACGCATGGCCGATCCCTTCGATTTTCAAATACCTGGCGAAGTTGGGAGAAATTGAAACGGACGAATTGTTGCAATCGTTCAACATGGGCATCGGGATGATCGTGATCGTGCCCGCGGAACACGTGAAGAACGCCGAAGCGGATTTGAAACGGCGGCGTGAGAAATTTTTCCGGATCGGGCGAATCGAGCGCGGAGATACCGGAAAAGCGAGGCTGGTGTATTCTGGCGCGCTGAATCTGTAAGCCGAACAGCTCGGCTGGAAGTTCCAATAGGACGCTTTCCTTTTGAGAAGTGAACAGACCTCGTCTGCTGTTTCATTTCCGACACCCTGCGATTCCTTAGCGAAAGCGATAATTACGCACGCTTCAACTGGCACCAGTCTTGCACCGGAAGATTCTCGCCGGCCTGGTTGACTCTAGGAAGATACTCTTCATTCGCGAAGAGAAATTCTCCTCGCAGACGAACTATCCAGATGCCATGGCCCACGAGAAAGAGCACCAGGTATCGATCGAGCAGGTGCTCGAGGTTCAGGCGAAGTACAAGAGCGGAGCAACCGGTACGCTTTCGCTTGGGGTGATGAATTTCCTGAAGACCTGGCTGATAAATCATATCCAAGGATGCGAGCAGAATACGGTCCGCACTTCAATAGCCAGGGAATCCATTGGGAGCCCGGACACGATATAGGCGTCAGGAAAGCCCGACAGCAGATTCTGCCGGGCTTTTGGTCAATTTGTTGATCGAGATCCGCGCTCCAAACAAACTCAGGGAATGGCCGCGGTCACCTGGTTGGAATACGCGCTTTCTTCCCCCGCTGAATTCAAGTCGGTTGCGACGTAATAGTAGGTTTGTCCCGCGCCGACGCCAGCATCTGTGTAGGCAGTGTTCGAAAGGGGTGACGAATTCATCTTCGTGTAGGGGCCGCCGGATGTGGATCCGCGATAAAGATTGAAAGCAATAGCAGCAGAAGAGCCTGGAGTCCAGTTCAAAGCTACAGAATGGCTTGCGGGAGCCGCGCCGGTGCCGGATAGAGTGATGACCAAGGGAGAATTGGAAGCATTGCTGGTGACTGTTGCGGTGCCGGAAAGAGTGCCGGCGCTTGCGGGATCAAAGACGACATTGAACGCGGCCGACTGATTCGCGGCAAGAGTCAGGGGAAGAGTAATCCCGGATGAGGAAAATCCCGAGCCGCTGATAGCGATATTCGAGACCGTGACGCTGCTGTTGCCGGTGTTCGTCAGAGTCACGGTTTGAGTGCTGCTGGTGCTCTCGGTGGTGCTGCCGAAAGTCACGGATGTAGGAGAAGCGGAAAGCTGAAGAACGGAAGCGACGCTTGTACCCGCCAAGGCAACGACCATCGGAGAAGAAGGCGAATTGTTCATGAGCGAGAGATTTGCGTAAAAAGTGCTGGCCGAAGCGGGCGTGAAATCAACAGTAAAAGCCGACGAAGCCCCGGGGGCGAGCGAGAGCGGTGTTGCCAGTCCGGAGAGGGTGAAGGTGGAGCCCGCCAAAGTTGCTTGCGAAACGGTGAGCGCGGCGGTTCCGGTGTTCTTGATGGTGACCGATTGCGTGTTGGTCGCGCCGACGGAAACGCCAGAGAAACTGACGCTGGATGGAGTCACCGACATCTGGGGTTGAACGCCAGTTCCGGACAAGGCAATTGTCGTGGGAGAATTGGAAGCGTTGCTGAGGACAGAAAGAGCGCCAGTCACGGTGCCTGCGGCGGTTGGGCCAAAAGCCACGGCAATTGTGGTGCTTGTGCCCGGGGCGAGAGTCTCAGCGCCCGAGAATCCACTCATGGTGAATCCGGTGCCGGATACCGTTGCCTGCGAAATAGTGACCGAACCGGTTCCGCTATTTGTAAGGGATACGGATTGCGATGAGGAAGTTCCGACCAGGGCATTGGCGAAGGTCAGGCTTCCGGTGCTGCCGGAGAGTAGATACGTGAGGCTCGGAGTTGACGCTTTACCGGTGCCGTTCACAGGCACGGAAATCTTATACGTTTCGCCTCTCGAGGACTTCATACTGACCACGATGTCGCCACTATAAGTCTCGACGACCGTCGGCAGAAACACCACCTGAAACGAGGCCGTGCCATGACCAGCTAGCGTCAGGGGCAACGCGGGCCCGGTGACGACAAACTGCGGGAGAGTGCTGGTCACACTGAGTATCTCACGGGAGTGAGAACTTTCGTTCGTGACCACAAAAGTCTGCCCGGCAGACCCGGTATCGAGCGTTACATTGCCGAAGAAAAGCGAACTGGGGGAAACACCGAGTTCAACCTGAGCCGGAACTGCAAATCTTGCGGAGCCTGCGAGAAAAAACACCACAGCCAGACACACCAGCACCTTTTTACTCATGGGCGGAGATTCCTCGTTATAGTTTTTTTGGGAGCGGTGTCGGAGCTGGGGAAGGGTTGGACCGGCCGCTCGTTACCAATCTGCAGTGCAAGAATAGAGGGGGTACTAGTTCCTGACAACTGGTAAGAAGGGCAAATAAAGAACAGGTCTCGGGCACTCCCTCACGGGTAAAGAACCTTTGCGCCGTTTCCGGCACCGGACCCTGGCCTTGGAAGCAATGTGCATCGATTCTGCGAGGGTTGCGAGGGTTGCGATCATTTGGACGCGGTAGACAGGTGTGCTAACGTTTTTTGTTTATGACGAAGCGAATTGCAGTGCTGTTGAGCGGCCGTGGCTCGAATTTTGAAGCGATGGCCGACAGCGTAGCCGAGGGCAGAATTCCCAGAGCCGAGATTGCGATCGTGATCAGCAATCAGCCGGACGCGTTGGGGTTGAAACGCGCAGAAGCACGAAACATCCGAACGCGGATGATTCCGTCGAGGGGGCTGCAGCGGGAAGCCTACGACCGACAGGTGGTAGCGGTGCTGCAAGAACACAAAGTGGATCTGATCTGCCTCGCGGGATATATGAGGCTGCTGTCGCCGTATTTTGTCGCAGCATTCCCGCAGAAGATTCTGAATATTCATCCTTCGCTCTTGCCCTCGTTTCCGGGCCTGGAATCACAGAAACAAGCCCTGGAGCATGGCGTGAAATTCGCAGGCTGTACGGTGCATTTTGTGGACGAAAACCTGGATGCTGGGCCGATTATTCAGCAAGCGGTCGTGCCGGTGCTGGACAACGACGACGAACAGACCTTGGCCCAGCGGATTTTGCAGGAAGAACATCGCATCTACAGCGAAGCGGTGAAACTCATCCTAGAAGGCAAATGGCGGATCGCGGGGCGGCGTGTGCTCCGCACGGAAACGTAAGGGCGATGACAACTTTCAAAAGCGTTGAAGAGCAACTGGCTTACCTGAAGAAGGGCGTGGCCGAAGTGATCCCCGAGGAGGAACTGAAGCAGAAGCTCGCGAACTCGGTGAAAACCGGCAAACCACTCCGCGTGTACCTGGGAGTGGATCCGACGGCGCCGGATATCCATCTGGGGCACACTGTGGTCTTGCGCAAGCTGAAGCACTTTCAGGATATGGGCCACACGGCCATTTTCCTGATTGGAGATTTTTCCGCGATGATCGGCGATCCCACGGGGCAATCGGAAACGCGTCCACCGCTCAGCCGCGAGCAGGTGGAGGTGAACGCGAAGACGTACCTGGCGCAGGTCTACAAGATTCTCGATAAAGAAAAGACAGAAGTCCGCTACAACAGTGAATGGCTGGGGAAAATGACTAGCTTTGAGGTTGTGCGCCTGTGCGGACATTATCGCCTGGCGCGCATGTTGGAGCGGGAAGACTTTCGTTCGCGGCTGGAGAAAAATTTGCCGATTGCCGTGCACGAACTGCTGTACCCGCTGCTGACGGCGTATGACGCGGTCATGTTGCAGTCGGACGTGGAGTTGGGAGCGACAGAGCAAAAATTCAATATTCTGGTGCACCGGGAAATCCAGCGGGAATACGGGCTATCGCCGCAGGTGGTGATGACGATGCCGATCCTCGTGGGGCTCGATGGCGAGCGGAAGATGTCCAAGAGCCTAGGTAATTACGTAGGGATAACAGAAGTGCCGGGAGACATGTTCGGAAAGTTGATGTCGATTCCCGACAACCTGATGTGGTCCTACTACGAATTGGTGACGGACCGTACGCCGCAGGAAATTGCAGAGTTAAAGAAGGAAGTGCAGAACGGGAAGCTGCATCCGATGGATGCCAAGATGAAGCTGGCGGAAGAGGTGGTGAGGGATTTCCAAGGGCCCGAGGCAGGACGGAAAGCTGCGGAGAATTTTCAGCGCGTGTTCCGTGACCGGCAGGCGCCGGAGGAAGCTCCGGAGCAGAAGATTGCGCGTGGAGCGGCGAAGAAACTGGCGGCGCTGCTAGTCGAACTGAACCTGGCGCCGTCAAAGAGCGAGGCGGAGCGACTGATCAAGCAACGCGGCGTGGAAATCGACGGCGTTTGTGTGGAGGATCCGCGCAGAGAGATCGATTTGAGCAAGCCGACGGGGTTCTTGTTGCGCGCGGGGAAGAAGAAGTTTGTGCGCGTGGTGGTGGAGTAGTTTCAGTTCAGGATCGTTTCCACCAGCGAAGCGACGTGTTGTGCGATGGCGGGAGCGGCGGTCAGGCCCGGAGAGTCGATGCCTACCAGTTGGATGACCTGAGGGAACTCGCGGTCAGGTTCAATGACAAAATCCGCGATGCCTTGCCCTGTCGGAGGAACCAGCTTTGGGCGTATGCCGGTGTAAGCAAGTTGGAGGTCGTTTTCCTCAATTTCGGGAACCATTTGTTTGACGTCCGCGGCAAATTCCGGAATGGTCATACGGCAGCGTTCGTAATTGTCCTTGGCGTCGACATATTTCGCCGTTGGCCCCAGAAGCAATGTGCCCCAGAGAGTTTTCGTGAAGTGCAAGCCGAGCGAGAGTCCGTCGGCATGGGGCAAGGGATAAACAAGATTACGAATCAGTTCGGCGTGCGGGCCGCGAATTTCGCAATATTCGCCGCGCACGGGATGAATAGTCCACGGCCGCGGTCCCAATAGCCGGGCGACTTCATCCGAATAAAGGCCGGCGGCGTTGATCACGCAACGGGCTTCGACAGATTCGGTTTCCGATTGTTCTCGATCGCCGATGCAGAGAGCGACTCGCACCAGATCCTCGTGCGGCTCGAACGATTCGACTTTGGCGTAAGTCAGAAGGCTGGCACCTTGCCTCTCGGCGATGCGAGCGTAAGCATGGACCAGTTCCTCGGCGGAGCAAATGCCCGTCGAGGGCACATCCAAAGCGCAATACCCGCGCACATGAGGTTCTCGATCACGGATTTCTTCCGCATCAATTATTTGCAGTCCTTCGACGCCGTTTTCCTGGCCCTTCTTAAGCAGAGCTAGGAGTTGCGGCTCTTCCTCCCTGGATTTTGCGACGACGAGTTTTCCGGTGGTGCGGTGGGGAACGCCGTGCTTGGCACAAAATTCCTTTGTCAGGCGATTTCCTTCCACACAGTGGCGAGCCTTAAAGGAATTGGTCGGATAGTAGATGCCGGAATGAATGACGCCGCTGTTGCGCGTGCTCGTAGACATGCCGAATTTCGGGAATTGCTCGACCAGGAAGATATCTTGCCAGCGGCGAGATAAAGCTTCGGCGATGGCGCAGCCGACGACACCGCCGCCAACGATCAGTAGGTTGACCCGGTCCATAAACCCATAGGATATGCCAGAAAAGGCGCGAGCAGCTCAATCCTCCTCGTGGCCGACCTCGTCAAAAAAGGTTTTGCAGGGTTCGAGGTGAGCCTCAGTGCCGTCATGCACCGCATATTGCGCGCCTTTCGCCCCCTGGTAGCCATTCTTCCAAAGCGAAGCGCTCGCATACTCGCCATCTTTGTTCAGCGCGTAGTAATACAGGTGGAAGGTGCCCAGTTTTTGCTTGTCGCCATTGTAATTGCGGACGACGCGGCCAAGCGCTTCCAGGCAGGCATCGGACGGCTTCATGCCTTTACGCATCATTTCGACGATCGTGTGTCCGCCGGCAATTTTGATGTTCTCCTCGCCCTTTCCCGTGGACCCGGCGCCGCCGACATCGCCATCCACGAAAAGCCCGGCGCCGATAATGGGAGAATCTCCCACGCGGCCCGGAATTTTCCACGCAAGACCGGAGGTAGTGGTGGTGCCGCTGACATCACCCTTTTCGTTTACAGAGAGGCAATTGATCGTACCGGTGGGAGGATATTTGATCACGCGCATCGCGTACGCCATCTCTTCCTGATTATTGTCGAAAATCTGGGCGACGCTGGCTTTCCATTCCGGACTGTCGATGCCGGGGCGCCAGTTGAAGCTAGTGCGCGCTTTCCAGGCCAGCCAGATTCTACGGGAATGTTCCGTGAGAAGATTTATTTCCTCGAAGCCTTCGTCCACAGCAAAGCGGCGCGCTCCATCGCCCACGATCATCACGTGATTCGTGCGCTCCATCACCGTTTTTGCAAGGCGAGAGACGTTCTTGATGCGCTGCACAGAGCCGACACTTCCCGCGCGACGGGTGGGGCCGTGCATGACGCTGGCGTCTAGTTCGACTACACCTTCTTCATTCGGCAGGCCGCCGTAACCGACGGAATCGTCGTTGGGATCGTCTTCGACCACGGTGACCGCAGCGACGACGGCGTCGAGCGTGTCCCCGCCGCTTTTGAGAATGTCCATGCCTTTGCCAAGCGCGTGCACACCGTTCGCGGAAGAAATGATGAGCGGATGTTTACCCGCGGGAGCAGGGGCGAGAGGCAAGGATTCGCCAAAAAGATTCGCCGTGCCAGCAAATGCACTACCGGCCAGCGTGGTCGCAAAAAATTTCCGCCGAGTCCAACGATCCATGAATGGTCTCCTGAAGGGAAGGAATAAATCCGTGAGGCACTTTAGTCCAGATGGAACGAGAAAGGAAATATTTCGTGGTTCGAAGTCGCGGAAAAATCAGTCCGTGGCGCCGAGTGGCAGGAAATACTGCGTGCCTTTGACAGGTTCCTGAAGGCGGCGGAGAAGTTGCTGCAGATCTTCGCTGCGTTCGACGAAATCGATTTCGGAAGTGTCGATGACCAACAGGTCGGCACGCTCATAACGAAAGAAAAAATGTTCGTAGGCGCGAGAGACTTCCTCGATGTAATCGGGCGAGATCTGCTTTTCCTCGGGCGCTTTTTTCTTGGCGATGCGTGCGCGAAGCACTTCCGGCTTGGCCTGCAGATAGATAACAAGATCAGGTTCCGGGAGCGCAACAGTAAGGGCTTCGTAATAGCGCTCATAGAGCTTCAGTTCGGCATCGTCGAGGTTGAGGTTGGCGAAGATGCGATCTTTTTCCATCAAGTAATCGGAAATGACCGGTCCGGGAGTATCGCCAGAAAGGGCTTCCCGGATGCGCTTCTGGCGCTCCATTAGGAAATACAGTTGAGCGTGAAAGGCCGAACCGGGCTTTTCCGCATAGAAATCGCCGAGAAACGGGTTGTCTTCGCAGTCATAAATGCGGCGGGCGTGGAGGCGTTCGGCCAGGATGCGGGCCAGGGTGGTCTTGCCGACCCGCAAAGGTCCTTCGATAACAATGAATTGCGGGGGTTTAGTGCCGGGTTGTGGCTGGCGTGCGCGTTGCGCCGAGGAATCGGAAGCGGGCATTTTGCCTCTGCTAGGAGGAGATAGCTTTCGCGCGGGATTATAGCAGGTTCTTGGGAGGGGAGAGGCAGGGGCCGTCCGCAGATAGTACGAAAGGCTCAAAGCGGGGTTCTACGGAGGGGCGTTAATGAGTACTACAAGGACCATGACCAAAGGGCCAGTGACACCCTGTCCGGTGGTACAGTAAAGTACAGACAGTTGCAGTTAACCCGGCACCCCTTCCTCCCGGCCTGCAATCAATGAGGTGGTCCTTGATTCTCACCGCGCTGGTTCTGATGTGCTGCAATACGATTTCTGGCGACGCTCCCCGGACTTCTGCAACTGCTGCGGCAACTTCCGCCGCTGAGATAAAGACAACGGCGAGTCCTTTCGCGGTCGGGTCAGGAGAAGTCGAGTCGACCAAGCCAGATGCTCCTTTACCGAAGACGGCAGTCTCTTCAAATGCCAAGACCGACTTCGAAGCCTCGGGGGCAGAAACGGCTACGCCCGCGCTTCTTCCGGCCATCAGCAGCCCGGTGAAGCCTGCGACTGCGGACTCCTACGAAAGCCCACGAGATAGAAAGATTTGGTACGGACTGATGTTTGCGAGCCACGGAACCGCCGCGTTTGACGCCTGGACGACGCGCAGAGCGATCGGTGGAGGTTACGGCGTTGAGGGCGACCCGCTACAGCGTCCGTTTGCGAACTCCGGCGCCATTTACGCAACCACTCAAGTCACCCCGTTACTTATGGATTATGTCGGCCACCGCATGCTGCGCAGCAGCCATAATTGGATCCGCAAGGGCTGGTGGATTCCGCAAGCGGCAAGCGCCAGCGTTTCTTTTGGCGCCGGAATGCACAATTACTCCATCGCGAAGTAACCGCTGTTCCGATCTTCGGCCTATCGAGCAACAACCAACAGAACGAAGCTGCCGGGCTTCATTGCTCCGCGACGCTCACCTTCTTTGGGAGGCAGGAACTCCGCTGCCGGCAGCACGACGTTGTGAGTCTTCAGATCCAGTCCCATCGTACGCGCGCTTTTTTTTGTCGGAACATTGTCGAGGACAGAATAATTGCCGGCGCTATCTCGTTGAATGATGGTAAGCGTGCCTTCGCCGTTGGAGGAAAGGGCAAAACCCGTTCCGGGATCGTAGGCGGTGGCGTCCACGCCTTCGCCGATCGCCGGACTAGCGACCACTTTGCCCGAATCGGCATCCACAACCGCCATCATTTTGTTTTCGCACCCTGCAAACAACCGGCGATTTTTCCTGTCCATGGAAAGGCCGGAGGGAGATTCGCAGGGCGCCAAAGGCCAGCGGTGCAGAATCTTCAAAGCTTGAGCGTCGATTTCCACCAGCTCCGAAGTGTCCTCGATGTTGACGAAGATTTTGCCCGTACCGTCAACCGCCGCGAATTCCGGTTTTCCACCCAAAGGAATCGTGCCGGCAACGGCGCCATCGACGGCCGCGAAGGCGGTAGCGTCCTTGCTGGCGCCATTGAAAGTGAAGACACGCTTGGTAGCAGCGTCGTAGGCGATGGCGTCGGGATTCTCGCCGGTGGTGACGGTCCCGATGGTTTTGAGGGTCTTCAGATCGAAGATAGTGGCGGTGCCAGCGCGCCCGTTGCTGGTGAATCCGCGGCCGAGCTCAGAGGCGATGGCAATTCCGTGAACGCCCTGAGTGTCGGGGATCTCCCCAACCACCGCAAAGGAATCGGCATCGAGGACAAGGACTTTTGTCGCGTGAGAAACGTAGATCCGCCGAGCGTCGCTGTCGACACCGACGTAATCCCAAAATCCGTCTCCCGGTAACGGAACAGTTTTGAGGAGTTGATATCCCGCCGGCCCGCCGGGGCGGTGAGCCCGGGCTTGGAGCGCGACGCCGGCGACGACAAAGGCGGAAACAAGGATAGCAAGCGAACCGTTCCTACACGCTTTCATGGAGTTCACCTTAGGGCGCGATTGAGAGAAGTTTTTGGAAACAGCCGAACCTAACTATACTTCAGATACTGCTCCCGTAAGGCCAAAATGCGATATAGTATGGCGTGTCCTGTCTGAGCCGTTAGCCGCCTCGGCATTTTATTGGGGAACAAATTTCCTTCAGACGGGTTAAGATTCGTTACCCTGAGAAAAACGGTCAGCGAGCCGCAACTGCGCTGACTAGAGAGGTAGACGAAGTGTATGAAGAAGGCATGGTTGGGAGTGCTGCTGGTGTTGGGAACGGCCTATGGGGTGAGCGCGCAGGATGACGGCCCTGTGCCAGGGCGAACGAATACCGCGGCTAATTTCAGCGATACTTCCGCGTCGCAGGTGACTTTGTATACGACAAGCAGCCCGGCGATTGTGACATCGTCCAGTGCGGCCGGCGGAGCATACGCAGCGCCTGCGGCAACGCCAATCCCGGCCGAACCGGCTGCGGAACCAACCCCGAAATACGTATTTTTTGGAGACCGGGACGATTACCGGTGGCAGTTGGGAGTGGGCTTCGAATATTTGCGTTTTCAGTCCAGCCAGTTTAACGCAAACATGTTCGGGCTAAATACGACGCTGACGTATTTCACCAGCACCTGGTTTGCGGTCGAAGGGGAGGTTGTGACGGCGTTCGGGCCGAGTGTTTTCCCGAACTCAACGCCCAAGATGTTTGCAGGAGCAGGTGGATTCCGGATCGGGGGCAGGCGAGCGCGCTGGGAGCCCTTTGGACACGCGCTAATCGGAGGAAGCCACTTGCAGCCTCAGACAGCGGCAGGAGGCCGAACCGGATTACTGGCGCAAGCGGGGCTTGGCGTTGACTTTCGCGTTCACTCTCGGCTGTCGCTTCGCGGCGAAGCCGATTGGCTGTACACCAACTACTTCAGCCAAAATCAGAACAGCGTTCAAGTCGTGGGCGGCGTGGTACTACACTTCTAGGCTGGAAAACAAGAAAAACTGAATCTGTTTGAGCGGCAAGACGTTCTTGTCGAGCGTTGCATATGCTGGTTTTCAAAGGCCGGACAAGCACTATAATTGTCCGGACAAGCCGGGTTGACTGTAGCGACGAAAGATCGCAACCGGGGATGTATCCAAATTAGGGTTACAATCCGTCCATAATATACGGACATTCGTGCGCTCCGGGTCCGGCTTTACAGTTATGCCGAGGAAAAATCCACTTGCCGACTGAAAACGCTCACGCGGCCACCGGGCCGGAAAATCAACATCCTGTTCAAACTCCCAGTAAGCACCAAGGTGTCCGAGTCATAGTTTGGCTCGTGTTGCTGCTAGTGTTCGGGGTTGGTTTCTATCTCGTGCTGCACCACCATGACACCACACAGACCGCATCGAAATCGCCGCGAGGGGGCTTCGGACCTGTTACGGCCACGGTGGCTACCGCCAAGAAGGGCGACATCGGCAATTATCTCGATTCCATCGGCACGGTCACGCCGGTTTACACTTCGTCGATCACCAGCCAGGTAAATGGAATTGTCACCGCGGTGCATTACCGGGAAGGGCAGATTGTCCGCAAGGGTGATCCATTAATTGACATCGACCCTCGGCCCTATCAAGCGACGTTGCTGCAGGCGCAAGGCACGCTCGACCGGGACGAAGGCCTGTTGGCGCAAGCGAAAATGGATCTGGAACGCTACCACGATGCGTGGGCGCGCAAGGCCATCCCGAAACAAACTCTGGACGATCAGGAAAAAATCGTTTTGCAGGACGAGGGCACGGTCAAGCTTGACCAAGGCCTAGTGCAGTACGACCAGGTGCAACTTGGCTTTTGCCATATTACCGCTCCGTTTGACGGGAAGGTCGGTCTGCGGCTGGTGGATCCCGGTAACGTAGTGCAGTCCACAGGCACCTTGACGCTGGCAGTGATTGCCGAGATCCAGCCAATTACCGTGATCTTTACCATCGCTGAGGACAATTTGGGCGAAGTCCAGCAACGGCTTCATCAGAACCTCAAGCTGACCGTGGATGCGTTCGACCGCGCGAGTACCAAGAAAATCGCGAGTGGAAAATTTCTTACACTCGATAATCAGATCGATACGACAACAGGAACCGTGAAGGCCCGCGCCTCATTCGAAAACAAGGACGCGGCGCTTTTTCCCAATGAATTCGTCAACATCAAGCTGCTCGTGAATATGATTCAGGGGGCCACGCTAATTCCGACTTCGGCAATTCAACACAACGGCAAAACCGCGTTCGTCTTCAAGATACAGAACAACGTTGCCCATATGACGACGATTCAGACCGGCGTGACGGACGGAACCACGACGCAGGTGACCAGCGGGATTAATCCGGGGGACGTGGTGGCCAACAGCAGCTTCGATAAATTGCAAGATAACTCCACGATCTCAGTTCCCGCGAGCCCGCCTCCCGCAAATAGCGCCGGGAGCACTTCTCCTTGAGTCCGTCTACTCCTTTTATTGAAAGACCCGTTGCGACGTCACTGCTGATGGCCGCAATCCTGCTGGTGGGGATCGTTTGCTACACGCAGTTGCCGGTTTCCGCATTGCCACAGGTGGATTACCCAACGATTCAGGTACTGACGTTTTATCCCGGGGCGAGTCCGCTGGTGGTGGCCACCACGGTTACGGCGCCGCTGGAACGGCAGTTTGGCCAACTCCAGGGCCTAAGTCAGATGACCTCTACCAGCGCGGGCGGAAATTCGGTGATTGTGCTGCAGTTCGCGCTCAGCCTGAATATTGACATCGCCGAAGAGGAAGTTCAGTCCGCCATCAACGCGGCGCAAACCTATTTGCCCGCCAACCTTCCGGCGCCTCCGATTTATAACAAGACAAATCCGGCCGATGCTCCTGTCCTTACGCTGGCGATCACTTCGAAATCCATACCGCTTTCGCAGGTCGAGGACTACGTAGATACCAGGCTTTCGCCGAAAATCTCCCAGCTAAGCGGAGTCGGCCTGGTCACCATCAGCGGCGGGCAGAAACCGGCGGTTCGCATACAAGCTAACCCGGCTGCGCTCTCTTCTTATGGCATCAATCTCGAAGACCTGCGCACCGCCGTGACGCAGGCCAGCGTGAACGCCGCCAAGGGAAACTTCGACGGAGACCGGCAGGACTACCAGATCGATGCGAACGATCAGCTGGTGACCAGTAAGGATTACCGGAATGTGGTGGTCGCTTACCGGAACGGGGCGCCGGTGATGTTGACCGATGTTGCGACTATCGTGGACGGCGTAGAGAACAACAATCAAGCCGCGTGGATGGACAAAACGCCGGCGGTCATTCTTAACGTGCAACGGCAACCAGGCGCAAACACGATTAGCGTGGTGAAGCGCATCAAGGCCCTCCTGCCGCAACTGCAGAGCAATCTTCCTACGGGAATTGACGTCACTACCCTGACGGACCTGACCACACCGATTCAAGCTTCCGTTTCCGACGTCGAATTTGAGCTGATGCTGACGGTTGCGCTGGTGGTCATGGTGATGTTTCTGTTCCTGCGCAACCTGTATGCAACGATCATCCCGAGCGTCGCTGTTCCGTTATCGCTGATTGGTACGTTTGCCGCGATGTATGCCCTGGGCTACAGCCTGGACAATCTGTCGCTGATGGCGCTGACGATTTCGACCGGGTTCGTGGTCGATGACGCTATCGTCATGGTCGAAAATATTTCTCGGTACATCGAGGAGGGCGAACCGCCGATGCAGGCGGCGTTGAAGGGCGCGGAGCAGATTGGGTTCACGATCGTGTCCTTAACGGTTTCGCTGATTGCCGTGTTGATTCCGCTGCTGTTCATGGGAGACGTCGTTGGGCGGCTGTTCCGTGAGTTTGCGGTGACTTTGGCGGTGACGATCGTGATCTCGGCGATTGTTTCGCTGACGCTGACACCGATGATGGCGTCTCGCATCCTGAGGCACAATCCTGCCGAAAAACAGGGGAAGTTCTATCAGGCTTCCGAGCGCGTATTCAACGGGATGATCAATTTCTACGGGCGCACGCTGAAGGTCGTGCTTAACTACGCAAATGTCACGCTGCTGGTTGCTGTCGCCACACTGGCTTTAACGATCTTTCTTTACATCATCATTCCTAAAGGATTTTTCCCCGTTCAGGACACGGGGATCATTCAAGGCATTTCGCAGGCGACGCCGACCATCGGCTCCAAGGCCATGGCCGAAAAGCAGCAGGAACTGGCTGACATCATTCTGCAAGACCCCGCGGTCGAGAGCCTGTCGTCTTTCATCGGCGCCGATGGACTGAACACGACCACAAACAGCGGCCGGCTGTCCATCAACCTGAAACCGCTCGAAGACCGGAATATGAGCGCTTCCGACGTAATTCGAAGGTTGCAGTCGAAGCTGGTTAATGTGCAGGGTATCCAGCTTTTCATGCAGCCAGTGCAAAACATCACGGTGGATGATCGCATCAGCCGCACGCAATATCAGTACACGTTGGAAGATCCGGATGCGAACGAACTGAGCTTATGGGCGAATAAATTCGTAGATAAACTGAAACAGTTGCCAGAGCTCGAAGATGTGGCCACCGACCAGCAACCGGGCGGACTGGCCGTTTCCCTGACCATCGACCGACCAACAGCTTCGCGCCTGGGCATCGCACCGACCACGATTGACAATACGCTTTACGACGCCTTTGGCCAGCGACAGATCAACACGATGTACACGCAGTTGAATCAATACCACGTGATCCTGGAGACCCAGCCGCAGTTTCAGCTGGATCCCAACAAGCTCAACAAACTGTACATTCAAGCGAACTCGGCGGCCGGGACGAGTGGCGCAGCCGCGAGTTCCTCGGGTAACGGCTCCACATCCGCTGGGTCGAATGCTCTCACGACTTCGGCCCTGTACACGCCCACCTCCAATGCCCTATCTGCTCCAGTCAGTGCCCTAACGCCCAACACGTCGACAACAACATCCAGCAAGGGCGCCTCGTCTGCCGGAACCACAAGCTCGCAGACAAGCAATGCTGTTCCGCTTGGCGCGATTTCGCACTTCGGCACGGAGACCGAGGCGCTTTCCATCGCACACCAAGGTCAATTTCCGGCGATTACGGTTTCTTTCAACCTGGCGCCCAACGCCGCGCTGGGTGGTGCGATTTCGGCGGTGACCAAAGTCCAGAAAGATTTGAAGATGCCAAAGAGCGTGCAGGCGGATTTTCAGGGCACAGCTGCCTCCTTTAGAAATTCGCTCTCCAACATGCCTTTGCTGATTCTTGCGGCGCTTGTGACCGTCTACATTGTTCTTGGCGTGTTGTATGAAAGCTTTATCCATCCCATCACAATTCTTTCCACGCTGCCCTCGGCCGGCGTCGGCGCGTTCCTGGCATTGATTTTGTTCCACCAGGACTTGAGCGTCGTAGCCATCATCGGTCTCGTGCTCCTGATCGGTATCGTGAAGAAAAACGGAATCATGATGGTGGACTTCGCCTTGGATGCGGAGCGCAATCAAGGGAAAGAAGCGAAGGATGCGATTTATGAGGCGTGCCTGCTGCGCTTCCGCCCCATCATGATGACCACGATGGCGGCGTTACTCGGCGGTTTGCCTCTGGCGTTCGGCAGCGGCTTTGGTTCGGAGTTGCGCAGGCCGCTCGGAATCGCGATGGTTGGCGGGCTCCTGGTGAGCCAAGTGCTGACGCTCTATACCACGCCGGTCATCTATATTTTCTTTGACAATCTGGCGCATCGATTCTCCGGAAATTCCAAGAAGAAAGTAAGTCAAGGCGGGGAGCCACAACCTTCGGGGCAGTTATGAACGTCTCCAGGCCATTCATCCATCGGCCGGTTGCAACGACGCTGTTGACGGTGGCGATCGCCATCGCTGGAGCGATTGCGTTCAAGGTGCTCCCGGTGTCCCCGCTGCCACAAGTAGACTTTCCCACAATTTCCGTGGGTGCGAGCTTGCCCGGAGCCAGCGCCGAGATTATGGCCTCTTCGGTTGCTACTCCATTGGAGCGGCAATTCGGCCACATCTCTGGTGTTACGGAGATGACTTCAGCCAGCAGCCTGGGCGCAACGGCGATCACCATTCAGTTCGACCTCAGCCGCAACATTGATGGAGCAGCCCGAGACGTGGAAGCTGCCATCAACGCGGCGCGCACGTATTTGCCGTCAAATCTTCCTTCAAATCCGACCTATCGCAAGGTGAATCCCGCCGACGCCCCGATCATGATTCTGGGGCTGACGTCGGAAAAGTACGGGCCGGATAAGCTTTATGACGAAGCCTCCACGGTCATGGAGCAAAAGCTGTCGCAGATTTCGGGTGTTGGCCAGGTTTCGGTCGGGGGCGGCGCATTGCCGTCGGTCCGCGTAGAGGTAAATCCCACAAAGCTTTACAGCATGGGCCTGACGATGGCGAACTTGCAGTCGGTACTTAGTCTGCAAAATTCCGATCTTGCCAAGGGCCAGATCACCGACGGAAATACCACGGCCGACATCGTGGCAAATGACCAGATTTCCCGTGCCGAAGATTACAAACCGATTATCGTGGGCTATAACAAAGGCGCCGCCGTCCATCTTTCCGATGTCGCGGATGTAGTCGATTCCGTTCAGAACATTCGCGTGGCCGGCTACTTAAACGGCAAGCGCGCTGTCGTGGTTATTATCTTTCGCCAGCCTGGCGCCAACATTATTGATACCGTCGACCGGATCCGCTCGGAGTTACCTTCCATCGAGGCCTCGGTCCCTCAGGGCATAAAAACAACCATAATGCTGGACCGCACCACGACGATTCGCGCGTCCGTGAGCGATGTTGAACGCACTCTGACGTTTTCGATCATCCTCGTGATCATTGTGGTGTTTGTTTTCCTGCGCAATGGCCGCGCAACACTGATTCCCGCAGTTGCTGTCCCCGTATCTCTCATCGGCACATTCGCGGTGATGTATCTGTGCGGGTACAGCCTGGACAATCTTTCGTTGATGGCCCTGACCATCGCCACAGGTTTCGTGGTGGACGACGCAATTGTGGTGATGGAAAACATAACGCGGCACCTCGAAGCGGGCATGGACCCTTTTGCGGCGGCTCTCAAAGGCGCCCAGGAAATTGGTTTCACCGTCTTTTCCATCAGCATATCCCTGATCGCGGTGTTCATTCCGTTGTTGTTGATGGGAGGAATTGTCGGGAGATTGTTCCGCGAGTTTGCCATTACCTTGTCCACAGCCATCGTCGTATCGATGGTCATTTCCCTTAGCACAACTCCAATGATGTGCGCTTACCTGCTGAAGAACCAACACACGGAGAAGCACGGCCGTCTGTACATGGCGACGGAGAGAATGTTCGAAAGGATCCTCAATTTATACCGGCATACACTGGAGTGGGTGCTGGACAACTCGCTTCTGACATTTACCGTTCTTATTCTCACGATCGCTCTGAATGTCGTCATCGTCTATAAAATTCCCAAGGGCTTTTTCCCGCAGCAGGATACGGGCGTGCTTGTGGGAGGCGTGCAGGGACCTCAGGACGCTTCCTTTGCCTCGATGAATGATTCCATCCAAAAGATTACGGCGGTGGTTCAGAATGATCCCGCGGTTCAAAACGTGATCGTGTTCACCGGTGGCCAGGGCGCGACAAATACCGGGTTTATTTTCATAGCGCTGAAGCCACTGGATCAACGGAAAATTGGTGCCCCGCAAATCATTAACCGGCTGCGACCAAAATTGAACAAGCTGCTGGCTGCTTCAGCGTTTATGCAGGCCTCGCAAGACTTGCGTATCGGTGGGCGCAGTTCCAACGCGCTTTACCAATACACCATTCAGTCCGACACGGTCGCGGATCTCCAGACCTGGGGTCCAAAACTTCTGGCGGAGATGAAGCATCTTCCTGGTTTGCAGGACGTGAATACCGACCAGCAGAACGGCGGCTTGGACGTTTTGCTGCACTATAATCGAGTGACCGCGGCCCAATTGGGCCAGACCGCGACGTCGCTGGACGGCGAAATCTACAACTCCTTCGGCCAAGCCGAGGTTTCCATCATTTACACGCAGTTGAACCAGTACTACGTTGTTTTGGAAGTCGATCCACAATATTCGCAGACGCCCGAGGGATTGAAGAACGTCTACTTTCATCCAAACGGCAGCAGCAGCGTGACCGCCGTTGGCAACGTTCCCCTCGGCACGGTGTCGACGGATCAGGCCAACACCATTCCCCTGGCGATCAATCACACCAGCTTGTTTCCTTCTGTCACGATTTCGTTCAATTTGGCGCCGGGTGTGTCCTTGAGCGACGCCACTCTGGCGATCGAACAGCTGAAGGCGCGCATGGGTGTGCCGACGACGGTCCGTGGTTTTTTCGCAGGCACGCTGCTGGCTTACCAGCAGTCCCTGAGCACGGAACCCATCCTGGTCTTGACGGCGCTCCTGGCCGTCTACATTGTCCTTGGCATCTTGTACGAAAGCCTGGTGCATCCGCTCACGATTATTTCCACTTTGCCGTCTGCCAGCGTCGGCGCCATGCTGGCTCTGATGCTCTTCAAGGAAGATCTGAACGTCATCTCGATCATCGGGATTGTTCTGCTAATCGGTATCGTCAAGAAGAACGCCATCATGATGATTGATTTTGCGCTGCAGGCGGAGCGCGAAGGCGGTAAGAGTACCAAAGACGCCATCTTCGAAGCGTGCATGCTGCGCTTCCGCCCGATTCTGATGACCACGATGGCCGCACTGTTCGGCGCTCTGCCGTTGGCGTTTGGGACGGGCACTGGTTCGGAATTGCGCCGCCCGCTTGGCATCTCCATTGTTGGAGGGCTCGTCATGAGCCAACTGCTCACTCTGTACACGACGCCAGTAGTTTATCTGATGCTCGATCGTCTGCGGCTTCGCATGATGGGCAAAGAACGAGATACGTTTCATGCGGGCGATGCCACGGCCCCGTCCACGGCGAGTGATTGAGATGAAAAACACCATGAACAACAATCGAAGACAACTCATCCTGGGCCCGGCGATCGCCGCGTTACTGCTGGCTGGCTGCGTCGTTGGCCCGAAATACCACCCTCCTGCGGCGACCGTGCAAGCGCCTCCACCCGCTTACAAGGAAGTGCCCACGCAATCGCCCGAATCCGGCACATGGAAAGTGGCGCAACCCCAGGACGCGGTTCTGCACGGCAAATGGTGGGAGATTTACAACGATCCGGAGTTGAACGCGCTTGAAGAGCAGCTCAACGTAAACAACCAGAACATCAAGCAGTCGTTTGAGAATTTCATGGAGGCGCGCACATTGATTGCGCAGGCCCGTTCGCAACTCTATCCCACGATCGGGACGACACCTTCCTACGAGCGCACTCGGGGCTCCTCAAACCTGGGGAAAACGATCGGTACAACCGGCACAACTTCCGGTGGAACCGTCAACCTTTTCACGCTTCCCGCCAATATCTCTTGGGAACCGGACCTGTGGGGCAAAATCCGGAATACCATTCGCGAATACCAATACAGCGCGCAACTTAGCGCGGCCGACCTCGAAAACGAGAAGCTGACAGAGCAGGCCAGCCTTGCCGTATTTTTCTTCGAGCTGCGCGGCCAGGATGCCTTGCAGAAACTCTATGACGATACGATTGAGGCGGACAAGAAAACCGTGCAACTCTCCCGCGACCGCTATGAGACCGGTGTGGATGACCTTATCTCTCTCGTTGAGGCGGAAAACGCGCTGCAAAATGCCGAAGCCGCAGCCACCAATCTTGGAATTGCCCGAGCTCAGTACGAACACGCCATTGCGGTCTTGATCGGAACGACGCCGTCCAGCTTTGCGGTGCCCGTGAAGCCCTTGAGTGCAACAGCCCCGCCGGTCCCGGTGGGAGTGCCGTCGCAATTGCTCGAACGGAGGCCAGATATAGCGGCTTCCGAGCGCAACATGGCCGCGGCAAACGCGCAAATCGGAATCGCCACGGCGGCCTATTATCCGAGTCTGACTCTCAGCGCCCAAGGAGGCTTCGAAAGCTCGACAATAGGTGATCTTCTGACTTGGCCCAGCCGTTTCTGGTCGGTCGGGCCGTCTGTGTCGGAAACAATTTTTGATGCCGGACTTCGCCGCGCCACGGTCCTCCAATTCGTGGCTCTTTATAACGCGAACGTCGCCGGCTATCGCCAGACGGTGCTGACGGCGTTTCAACAAGTGGAAGACAATCTGGCGGCTGAGCGCATCTTGTCGAGAGAAATTGAACAGCAGCAGGTCGCCGTACAGTCGGCGCAGAAGTATCTGGAGTTGGCTCTCGCGCGCTATGAAACGGGAGTGGATCAGTATCTCAACGTTTTGGTGGCGCAGACCACGCTGCTTTCCGACCAGCAACAACTGGCCTCACTTCACACCCAGTCGATGACCGCTTCTGTTCAGCTGATCGAGGCGTTGGGGGGAGGTTGGGATACTTCGCAGCTGCCGACTCCAGCGCAGGTTTCACAAAAAGTTACGAAATCGGAGATTGAGGCGCCGAACCAACCGGCGCAGACAAGCAATCCCAGTAGTCCCAATAATCCGGGCAGCAATCCGTGATCCTGTGAGAGAAAATCAAGCCGGCCACTTTCTAATCTGAAAGTTCATTAACCCGCGGACGGGAATGTCGCGATAGTCTGGAAAAGACATGCTCCTCTCAACCCAAAAACTGTTATTTTCGCTTCTAGCTACGGCCGCGCTGACCGTTTCTTGTTCAGGCCAAAACAAGCAGGACAAATCTGCATTTTCAGAAAACCACGTGCAGCTGGAACTGAAGGTACCGGCGGCTTTCCGGTTCGCGGCTTTCGGCGATACGCGATTCCACGATCCATCGGATACAGAGCCGGCGAATCCGGCTATTCGCCATGCTCTTGTCGCGGCCATCGATAAAGAAAATCCGGCGTTTGTTTCGATCGGAGGCGACATCGTCTATGACGGCGTGGATGGCAACGATTGGAAAGTGTGGGACTCGGAGACGGAACTTTGGCGCGAGCACAAAATCACCATATTCCCGGCGATCGGCAATCATGACTTGAAAGGCAATGTGCAAAGCGCCCTGGAAAACTACTTTGCGCGTTTTCCCGAGCTGAAGCAAAGCCGCTATTACTCCGTGCATATCGAAAACACGTTGATGATTGTGCTTGATAGCGCGTTGGATGAGTTATCCGGTCCGCAAGGTGACTGGCTGCATGCCCAGCTCGATAGCTTTCCTGCGTCCACGGATTTCGTTTTCTTTGTGTTTCACCATCCTCCGTATACCAGCTCTTCTGATGAAAAAGCTTTTGGAGGAGGCCACTCGGCTCGCTCTTCCGAACAAGCGCTGGCAAAATTTCTCGAAGCGCGCCAGCAGCACAGCCGCGCGCGCTTTGTGGTGTTCAACGGGCACGTACATAACTACGAGCGTCACGAACACGGCGGAATCACGTATTTCGTGACAGGCGGCGGAGGCGCGCACGCGTATCCGATCCAGCGCCGGGCTGACGATCTTTACAAAGACTCGGGCGTCAACTACCACTATTTACTCGCGGAGGTGGACCACAATCGCCTTACGGTAACCATGCACAAGGTTGAGATCAAGGACGGAAAAGCGGTTTGGAGCGCGCCGGACTCCATCAATATTACTGCACCCGTCGCCGTGCCCGCGGCTGCAGACTGAACCGCGCGCTTGGCGGATCACAAACAAATTGCCGTATGATACGGGCATGAGGCTGCTGCTTGTCGAGGATGATTCGCGGATTGCGCACTTTGTGGCGCGTGGCCTGCAGGAACAGGCATATGCCGTCGACGTCGTTGCCAATGGCGACGATGCTCTCTATCAGGTAGAAATTAACGATTACGATGTAATTGTTCTGGACGTGATGATTCCCGGCAAGGACGGTTTCGCGACGTGCCGCGGCATCCGATCGCTCGGCAAGCGTATGCCCATCTTGATGCTTACCGCCCGCGACGCGGTGGATGACCGTATTCGTGGACTCGATTCGGGCGCTGACGACTACCTGACGAAGCCTTTCGAATTTGGCGAATTGCTCGCACGCCTCCGTGCATTGTTGCGACGCCCGAGGGATTTGCGCCCTTCGCAGATTCTTGTGGGTGATCTCGAGCTCGATACAGCTTCGCAGACAGCCAAGCGCGGGAATCGCTCCATTTCGTTGACTGCCAAAGAATATGCACTTCTGGAATTTCTGGCACGCAATGCCAATCGCGTCGTCGGACGGTCGGAGATTGCCGAACACGTCTGGGACGAGTCCTTCGATCCTTTCTCGAATCTTATCGAGGTTTACGTAAACCGCTTGCGGCGTAAACTCGGCGAGGATGACGGCAAACCGCTGTTGCAAACGCGTCGTGGCAGCGGCTACATCCTCAGCGGGCCATCGGAAACAGAGCTGGCCACCGACCGCAAGGCAGAGAATCCTCCGTCACGAAATTCGAGAAAGCCGCATGTTTGACTCCGTTCGGTCGCGGCTTACGATGTGGTACAGCCTTGTGCTGGCTTTCGCGCTCGTTGGCCTGGCGGGAATCACTTACTTTTTGTATTGGCATAATATCTCCAAGCGCACAGACAGCGACCTCACGCAACTCTCCGAGGCCTTTATCACCACGTTTCAGGCGGAATTGGGGAACTCGACCGGCTCGGAATCCGTAGACAACGCGGCACGCGAAGCCATACTGGAACACCGTTTTCGAGGAACCTTTTTTGTTCTTCTGGATGGCTCAGGGAACGTGCAACAAAGTTCGTTCGACTTATCCTCGGGCGCCAATCCCACGGAATCTCCCCCTCCAGATTTCCTTTCTCCCGGCTTCTTCCGATCGCTGACAGGCTCAGCGCCGCGGGAGCCGCACAGCCTACGCGGCGGGAGAAATGGTTTTCGCGGATTAGTCTGGCCGCTTAGCGTGGGTGGACACACCTACGCGCTGGTGGTTTTGCAATCGCTTCACGCACAGAAAGAAATGCTGGAGGATATTCGCAATACGTTTTTGTTGGCGATCCCAATCGCGCTGTTATTCGCCAGTCTGGGTGGCTATTTTCTGGCTCGCAAAAGCCTTTCGCCGATTTCCGCGATGGCTTCCCAAGCTCGCGGCATGGGAGCGGCCAACCTGCACCGTCGTTTGGTGGTGGCGAATGAACGCGATGAATTGGGGCAACTAGCACAGACTTTCAATCAGCTGCTCGAGAGGCTCGAGGCGTCGTTTGAACAACAACGGCGATTCATGGCGGATGCATCGCACGAACTTCGTACTCCAGTGGCGATCCTCCGTGGCGAAACAGAGGTCACGCTTTCGCAGCCCGAACGCACTCCCGGGGAATACCGCGAAACCCTCGCGATACTCCGCGAAGAATCCCAGCGCCTGGCGCACATCATCGAAGATCTTTTCACTCTCGCGCGTGCCGACGCCGGCCAGTATCCCTTGACGCTCCACAACTGTTATCTCGACGAACTGGCATTGGGAGCGCTGGTGCGCACGCGTTCCCTGGCTAGTTCGAAAAATATCACTCTGATATCGGCAATCGAACCGGATTTGCCCATTTGCGCCGACGAGGCATTGCTGGGCCGCATGCTGCTCAATCTCCTGGACAACGCCATTAAATATTCCCCCTCAGGAACTACGGTCACGCTCGCCTGCCGGCGCGATTCCGGCCGCTACACGGTGACCGTTTCCGATAATGGGCTCGGCATTTCCGCAGAACTGCAGCCACGCATCTTTGAGCGTTTCTTTCGCGCAGACAAGGCGCGCTCCCGCTCTGAGGGGGAGACAGGTGGCGCCGGCCTGGGCTTGTCCATTGCCCGCTGGATCGTCGAAGCTCACCAGGGGCAGCTTGTGCTCACTCGCTCGGACGCTACCGGCACGGTCTTTACCGCCATCCTCCCTGCAACTCACCCTGTCTAACCTCGAAAATCTCAGAAGTTACCGATTCCGCAGTCAACCTCTTCGACACCTGTTTGTAATCCCGGATTCACGAAGCATTCACATGATGCAAATTACGATCAGCCTAAGGTATCCCACCATGCATGTGCTGATCGTTGAAGACGAGCCGGAAATGGCCCAGCTTCTCGCCAAGGGTCTTCGCGAGGAACAATTTGAGATCAGCCTGGCGCGCGATGGGCGCACAGCGCTCGAGAAGTCCGCGGACACTCCATTCGACGTCATTCTGCTCGACGTGATGCTTCCGCAGATGAACGGCCTCGAAGTGGCGCGACGGCTTCGGCACCGCGAACAGGATACGCCCGTTTTGATGTTGACTGCGCGCGACTCCGTTCCCGACATTATCAGTGGCTTGAACGCAGGGGCGGACGATTACCTGACGAAACCTTTCTCATTCCTGGAATTGCTGG
The DNA here is from genome assembly GCA_963795535.1 of Candidatus Acidiferrales bacterium. Taxonomy (GTDB): domain Bacteria; phylum Acidobacteriota; class Terriglobia; order Acidiferrales; family UBA7541; genus Acidiferrum. Next base: position 1,619,714 of record CAWCIG010000012.1, on the reverse strand, counting down.
CGCGCATTCGTGCCTTGGCGCGACGACGAGACATTCGCCGAAAAAATGTTCTAGAGCTCGAAGACCTTGTGCTGGATGTCGTGTCCTTACGGGCCTTCCGCAAGGGGCAGGAAATTCATCTTTCGAACACTGAATACCGCCTTTTGGAACTCCTGGTGCGCAACGCCGGGCGCGTGGTTTCCCGTCCGGAAATACTGGCCAGCATATGGGGGCGCGGCCGCGAAGTTTCAGAAAACACGTTGGACGCTTTTGTGCGTTTGCTTCGCAAGAAAATGGACCAGGGCTACCAAAGCAGGTTAATCCACACCCATCGAGGTTTCGGATATTCGGCCGGTGCGGTGAACCCTCTGTGAAGCTTACCATTCGCGCTCGTCTGACCCTCTTGTATCTGGTGGTTCTGGCCGCGTCCTTTGTGGCCTTCTTCTGGATTTGCGATTTTGGGTTTCGCCGCGGCATTGCCATTACCGTCAACGACGCTTCACGGAGCGACCTGGAAATTGTTCAGAGGGTACTCACACTTTCCGCTTCAAAGGGAACCCCTAAAATTCAAAAAGAGTTGACGGAACTTTCCGAGTTGTGGGCCAATGGTGCCATTTTCCAAGTCTCCGCCGCGGATGGCTCGTGGATCTTCCGCTCGCCGCGCTTCCTGCTCCCGCAATCGCCCCTTCCCGCGCCGCCGGCAGCCGGCGTCTCTTTGCTGACCAGCAATCTGGATAGCCAGCAGTATCGTATTGCGCAGAAAAATGTTTTCGTGGATGGCAACCTGTTTCATGTGAGCGCCGCCGTGCCGACGGAACCTTTTGACCAGGCCTTGGACCGGTTCCGCCTGACGGAGAGGCGCTTCTTACCGCTGTTGGTGGTGCTTGCTTCTCTTCTGGGCTATTGGCTTAGCGGGAGGGCGCTAGCTCCCGTGAATCGCATCATCCAATCCGCGGAGCAAATTGGCCTGCAAAACCTGTCGCAACGGCTCGAAGTGCCCAAAGCCGCGGACGAACTCCAGCGCCTGACGGTGACCTTGAACGCCATGCTCGAGCGCATCGAATCCTCGGTCAAACGTATCCGCCAATTTACCGCCAATGCCTCGCATGACTTGCGCACGCCGCTCTCGCTTATTCGCACTCACGCGGAACTGGCGTTGCGACGCACGCGCACGGAATCGGAATATCGCGAATCGCTTAGCCGTATTCTCTGCGTGTCCGAAGAGACTACCCAGCTCGTAGAGGCGCTCCTGACTCTGGCCCGCGCCGACGCTGGCGCAGCTTATCTGCATTTTGTGGCGCTAGATGTAACTTCCTTGCTCCAGAAAATCTCCCGCCAGATCTCGATTCTCGCAAACTCCGCCGGGCTCTCCTTTACGTCTCACATTGCCGCTGGCCCGCTGCTCTTGCGTGGCGATCCCGCGGCACTGGAGAGTCTTTTGCTCGCCATTCTTGACAACGCGCTCAAGTACACTCCGGCGGGAGGAACTGTCCAGATCCGTTCGTTTGCGCTTCAAGAAGAAGTTGTCATTGAAGTGGAGGACACAGGGGTGGGCATTGCCGCGGACGATGTTGCCCGCATTTTCGATCGTTTCTACCGCGCCGATCAGGCACGCTCGCGCGAAGTCCCCGGGTCTGGATTGGGATTGTCCATCGCGCGATGGATCGCGGAGATTCACAACGGCCGTATCGAAGTGCAGAGTCAGCTGGGGGCTGGCTCCATCTTCCGCGTTGTTCTGCCGCTTCTGCCGGCAAGCTCGCCGGTCCTGGACGGCGCGCGGGAAGTCCTTGATTCTCAATCCGCTCTTTCCTGAAAGAATTTTCAGATGAAAGATCTTTCAGCCCTTTTTCAAATACTTCTTCATCGGTGTTCATATGCGTTTAAGCGCCACGGGGTTTAATAATTCCAACAGCAGACGCCGTTCGCAAAGCTCGGGAAGAGTCTGCAAGAAGTAAATCGAATCAGACAATTCAGCTCGTCGTGCGGAGCCAGCAAGTTTTCGAGTGTCACCCCGAATTCCGTGGATGTTTCTTGCGACGGTACGGTGGCGAACGTTAAAGGCAACTGGCCAATTTCAGGGGACACAACTTTGTCCTCGCCCTCGGAGGTAGCATTGTTATGAAGGGTTTCACCCGTTTGTCAACGATCGTCTTTGCGATCGTTCTTATATTTTCTGCCCAAATCGCCTTGGCCCAAAACGAGAAAGGCTCTGTGACCGGACACATTTCCGACCCTTCCGGTGGCATCCTGCAAGGAGCGCAAATTTCACTTCAGCCTGGCGGAATAGCTGTTGCGAGCAATCAACAAGGCGGATATTTCATCAACAATCTTGCTCCGGGCAGTTACACCATCGCGGTGAACTACTTGGGGTTTGCCACCTTCACAATGACTGTAGATATTAAGGCAGGCCAGACCACGACCGCCGATGTAAAAATGGGCGTCGCCTCACAAAGCCAACAGATTCTGGTGACCGCCGAAGGCGTCTCGGGTGAAGCAGCAGCGATTAACCGCGAAAAGACCGCCGACAACGTTCTCCAGGTCATGTCGAGCGAAGTCATCATGTCATTGCCCAATGCGAATATTGCCGACGCCGTGGGCCGGTTGCCCAGCGTCACCCTCGAGCGTGACGAAGGCGAGGGCAAGTATATTCAGGTGCGCAGCCTTGAGCCGCGTCTTACGAATGCGACGATTGACGGTGTCAACGTCCCTTCGCCAGAACCCGGTGTCCGTGAAATTAAGTTTGACGCGATGCCCGCGGATCTTGTGGAGTCTGTTGAAGTCAACAAAACCCTTCAGGCGAATATGGATGGTGATGGGATTGGAGGTTCCGTCAACATCGTAACCAAAACTGCCAGCGAGCGTCCGACGATTGATGTCTTCGGCAGCGGCGGTACTACGCCGATCATGGGCAACCGCAATCTGGTGGAAACTGGCGGAACAATCGGCAATCGCTTCGGCGAGGACAAGCGCTGGGGGGTGCTTGTCGGTGGTTCCTACGACTGGAACGGTCGCGGTATCAATGACATCGAGCCCGTTCCGGACGTTGCAACTTTTCCAGATGGTTCCGCAACTCGTTATTTCGACACCCAAGACATCCGCGAATATCAATACAAGCGCAGCCGGTGGGGCCTTACGGGCAGTGCGGATTACAAATTAGGCGAAGGCTCGGACATTTACGTTCGTGGCATTTACTCCAGCTTCCGCGACTTTGGCGACAAGTGGGCTTATACGCTGACCGACAACACGCCACTCTACAACCCTCCACAATATCCAAACGGAATCCAACTTTTGAATTCCAACGGTTGCAGCATCGACAGCACCGGCAATGAAACCTGCGGTGCGGGCTCCCCGCATTACAGCGAGTCTAATCGTGTGCCCATCTTCAATATCGGCAGCCTGCTCCTTGGCGGCAAGCATGTTCTGGCCACCACTTGGATTTCCTGGGATGTTTCGGTATCCCGCTCCGAGCAAATTCACTCAGGAGGTGACGACGGCGTCGATTTCGCCACAAACGCCACTTACAACAGCCTCTATCCCAACGGCAGTTCCTGCCAGTTCAGTCCAACCCTTACCACGAGGCAATACATTCCACAGTGGACGCCCATTTGCTTTACGGAAGCTTATTCACCGACCAACTACGACCTGGAAGACATCAACACGTCGTTCGGAAAGTCGCCGCAGTTAAACTTGCAGTTCACCGGAGCGATAGGCAAGCGCTATCACATCGGATCGCATCTCTCCACTATCGAGATCGGCGGAAAATTCCGCAATGCCCATAAGTTCGATGACTCCTACACACCGACCTATACGCCGAACGGCTCGCTGCCGATGACTCAATTTCTCGGACGCTTTACCGATAACAACTACTACTCCGGAAACTACAAGTTCGGCCAGACAACCGATTGGTCCAAGCTGATCAATTACCTGAACGCAAATCCGTCCGCTTTTACTCTGGACCCCACCACTGTCGGAGTGAACCCTGGCAATTTTGATCTGGTTGAGAAAGTCTCCGCCGGCTATGTGATGGACACAATTGATTTCAGTAAGGTCCGGGTGGTGGCTGGAGTGCGCATCGAGGGCACGAATCTGTTTACCTCGACCCCGGCTTTTGACCAAAATAACGCGTTCATCGGCAATACCACCATGAATGGATCGTATCTGAACGTTCTCCCGAGCGCTTCGGTACGCTATGACTTTGGTCACGACACGGATTTACGCGTGGTCTACAGTCGCGCGCTTTCTCGTCCCGATCCCCAGGACATCGCTCAAGCGCTGAGCGTGACGCTCAATCAGACGCCTATGTCCGCTTCTTTTGGCAACCCCAATCTGAAAGCGGAAACAGCCAACAACTACGACGTACTTGTGGAACATTATCTGAACTCTGTCGGCATTATTCAGGGCGGCTTCTTCTACAAACAACTCTACAATCCCATCGTCACGCAGTCGGAGTTGAAGCAAAACTACACCCCCGTTCCAAATGACAGTCACTACCCTGTTGGCGAATGGATGGTTTCTCAACCTATTAACGCGGGTAGCGGCTGGCTGGCTGGTGTGGAATTCGCCTATCTGCAGCATTTCACTTCCTTGCCGGGGATTTTTGGAGCCTTGGGGCTTTCCGCAAACTACAGCTGGACCGACTCCGCCGCGAGCGGTTTGCCGGGACGATCGGATAGTCCGAGACTCTTGCGGCAGGCACCGAATACCTGGAACATCAGTCCGACCTTTGATCACGGACGCCTTGCCATTCGCGTTGGCATGACCTACAACGCCGCGAGCATTTACTCCTACCAGTATCAGGACGGCACCGGTGGCTCAACGCCGACACCAGGTGGATTGCGCGGCCCGCTCGGCGACAACTATCTTTATCCCCACTTTCAGCTCGACGCCCAGGGTAGCTACCGATTGAAGTACGGTTTCACCGTGATGGCTTACGGGCTCAACCTCAACAACGAGGTTTTCGGCTTCTACAATGGTCAGCCACAGTACATGGTCCAGCGTGAATATTACGGACCAACGTTTGCGTTTGGCATGCGCTGGTCGCCGACGCACGAGAAGTAGCCTTCGCATCGGCACGAGCGGAAAGTTTACAACACCCCACGGCCGGTATGCAGCTGGATTCCAGCGCGCATGCCGGCCGTTCTTCTGGACCGCACAGATGAAAGGATTTTTCGGCAAGGATTTAGGTTCGGTTTAAGTTTGATCTGTTATCAAGGTTGCCGCGTTAGGAGGAAATGTGAAGAAGCCTCTGGTACTTCTTTGTTGCGCTTTTTCAGTTTTTGCTGCTGCGGTTTTTGCAGCAATCAACTATCAGCCGCTGAAAAAAGTTTCCGTGCCGGGCGCGGGTGGTTGGGACTACGTCACGGTTGATGCCGCCGCCCGTCGCGTCTATGTATCCCATTCCACGCAAGTGGACGTTCTCGATGCCGATTCGTTTGCGGTTGTCGGCACCATTCCCAATACGCCGGGTGTCCACGGCATTGCCATCGCTCGTGATGCCGGACGCGGCTATATCTCAGCGGGAAAGGCCGACGCGGTGATCGCGTTTGACTTGCAGACACTCAAGCCGCTCGGCGAAATCAAGGTTGGAAAGAAGCCCGACGCCATCATCTATGAGCCGCTCACAAAGCGGATTTATGTGATGAACGGCGATAGCCAAAACATTAGTGTACTGGATGCCGCCACCGGCAATGTGGTCGGTACAATTCCACTGGGTGGCGGGCCGGAGTTTGCGGTTTCCGACGGTAAGGGCAACCTTTACGTAAACCTCGAAGAACAAAACGAAACCTTACACATCGACGTGCACACCTTGAAAGTAAAAGACCATTGGCCGCTTGCTCCCTGCGGCACACCCACCAGCCTTGCCATGGATATTGAAAATAGGCGTCTCTTTGTCGGATGCCGGAGCAAACACTTCGCCGCGCTCAATTCGGATACTGGGAAAATCGTCTTCACCGCTCCCATCGGCGATCACGTGGATGCGGGAGCATTTGACGCCAAGACCCGCCTGGTCTATTTCTCCACGGGCGACGGCAAAGTCTTCGTCTTTCACCAGGATTCTCCGGACAAATATTCCGTGGCCCAGGAAATCACCACTAAGTCCGGCGCCAAGACCATGGGCTACGACCCCAAGACCGGCAATCTTTTTGTCCCCACAAGCGAAAACGGTTCTATGCAGGTGCTCGTCTTATCGCCTAAGCCGTAAGCTTCAAATCGCTGGTCCTGCTCTGTCCAATGACCCTGCACGCGGTTGGCCGGTGCTCTCGTATTTTATCGAAAGCATCGCGCCAGCCCGCGTGCGGATCACCTTCTGTCCAATCTGCTGCGATCCTTCCCCCGAACCATCTCACTTGTCTTTGGTGCTTTCTATTTTGGGATGATCCTTGTGAAGACGGTTGTTACTATGGAACTGGGAAAGAGCCCCGATCCGGAAGTGGAGGCCCGGGACGGTTTGAAGTAATCTCCGTGGTCTTGGCGGAACGAAAGGGGTAAAAACGAGAACCAGGTTTGAAGTTCGGCGCATCGAAGTTGAATGGAGATTACCGTCGAAGCGATCTTTTGCCCGAAAGAATACGCCGGGTACTGGAAAATCGCAAAAGAGGCTGGGCAGCGCTTTCCAGCCCCTGACCAAGGGCGACCTCGCAGGGCCGTTCGCGATATTCATTGCAGAGAAACATAGAGGAACGAAAAATGATCAAGATTACCTGGCTGGGGCACTCTGCTTTTGAGATTGAATTCGAAGCGGGAGAAGTTTTGCTTCTGGATCCGTGGATTACGGGGAATCCGGCTTATCCGGCGGGGCACGAAATCAAACGGGCGGATGCTATTGCCGTCTCTCACGCGCACTTCGATCACATGGCAGACCTGGTTCCACTTGCGAACAAGTTCGATTCCAAGGTTGTTGCGATCTTCGAAATCGCTAGTTGGGCCGGATCCAAGGGCGTCAAGAACACCGTCGCCATGAACAAGGGCGGCGCAGTTGATCTGGGTTTTGTAAAACTTACAATGACGCACGCATTGCACAGCTCTTCGATCAAGGATGGCGACAACACTCTCTACGGAGGTGAAGCCGCCGGATTTATTTTGACGTTCGAGGATGGCCGCCGCGCGTACTTTGCGGGAGACACGGCCATTTTCGCCGAAATGAAGCTATACGGGGAAATTTATCGACCTGAGCTGGCGTTCTTGCCCGTTGGCGACCACTTCACCATGGGTCCGGAAGAGGCCGCTTACGCCGGGCGCATGCTGAACGTGAAACAAATCATTCCGATGCACTATGGGACTTTCCCCGTACTTACCGGCCACCCAGAACAGCTTCAGGAGAAACTGTCCGGAACAGGAATCCAGGTTTTGCAGCTGAAGCAAGGGCAGCCGACAAACTGGTGACGTCGGCAATCAGGGCTCCAGAACTCGCAAGGGGGATGCGCCACAATGACGTGCTTATCTGATTTGCAGCTCGACGAAAGTGTTCTCATCGCCAAGGCGTTACAGGGAGACCAGGAAGCCTTGAACACTCTTTTTTCGCGCTATTACACGTTTCTCCATGGGCTCGCCTGCCACGTCCTCGGGGGCCGGGAAGATGCCGAGGATGTTGTGCAGAACAGTTTGATTCGGGCTCTCGGCAATCTTCAACAGGTCAACAACGCCGGCGCGTTCCGTAGCTGGCTGTCGCGAATCCTGGTCAACGAAGCCATCGATCTTCTGCGCAAGAAGCGCAGCTCACGAAAGTTTTCCGACGCCCGGGTCTCGCGTCAACAGGAGAGCGAAGAACTCGACCTCCTGCCCAGTCCCGGACTTAATCCGGAGCAAGTGTTTGTCAAACAGGAATCCGTTCAGGCTCTCCAAAGAGAGGTTGCTCGTCTAAGCGCACCGCTGCGGTCCGCGGTTACGCTCTGCAGCCTTTGGGAATACTCGACGGAAGAAGCTGGAAAGGCACTGTCCATTCCACAAAGCACCGTTCGAGCCAGGCTTTTTCGAGCTCGTAAACAACTGGCGGAAGCGATCCGGTCAAGCGAATGGCCACTTTTAGCCGAGAAGGAAAGTTCCTGCGGATAAAGCGCTGTCATTTCTTGGAGGATCAGATGTGCTCAGATGTCATGGCCTTTTCTACAAAATAGGCCGTACCTCTGCGAATCGGTGCCAATCCAATGGATCACGCGTGGCGGCAACAGGAGCCGCCAGCAATTTGGAGAAGTTTTGATGTGTCGATTCCGTCGAGTAATAAGGAGCAGTTATGAAAGCGATTCAGATCAATCAGTACGGAAATGAAGAGTAATTAGTAATAGTGGATGTGGCGCAGCCAAAGGCTGGCAAGGGACAAGTTGTCGTCCGCGTTCTGGCGACATCGTTCAATCCCATCGATCCAAAACGAACTTCCGGAAACATGCGGCAGGTCTTCCGGCTGCAATTCCCATTTGTTCCTGGCGGCGACTTCTCCGGTGTTGTGGATTCTATTGGAGAAAATGTTCACGGCTTCCAGCGGGGTGACGAAGTGTTCGGTTACTCGATGCCAGGCGGGGCCTATGCCGAGTACATTGCCATCGACGCAGACAAAGTTGCGCCGAAGCCAAAGACACTGAACCATATCGAGTCGGCGTCGTTGGCCCTGGTAGCGCAGACGGCCTTGCAGATGCTCGATCGTTCCGGTGTTCAGAAAGGACAAACGGTTCTTATTCACGGCGCAGGGGGAGCCGTCGGCGGCGTTGCTGTGCAGATAGCGCACCACCGTGGCGTGATCGTGATCGCTGCCACGTCTGCACCCAGTCTCAACCGCGTGAAAGGGTATGGTGCGAACCAGGTGATCGACTATGCGGCGGGCCCGTTTGAGAAGAGCGTTCACGGCGTCGATGCCGTGCTGGACACCGTGGGTGGCGATGTGCAGCAACGTTCGTTCGGCGTGCTGAAGCCGGGAGGAGTGCTGGTTGCGATCACGCAGCCACCATCGGAGGAAGAAGCCGCGAAACGTGGAGTAAAAGCGAGCATGCTCGTCACGGAAGTAAATTCAGCCGGCCTGAGGAAGGTTGCGCAGTTGGTGGACGCGGGCGAGATCAAACCGTATGTCGGAAAGGTCTACCAGCTCAGTGAAGTTGCGAAGGCCTGGCACGACAGCCCGAATCACGTCGACGGCAAGATTGTGTTTAAAGTGGGCGCAGATGCAGCCGCCTCCGGCGAGCGACGCTCCGCGAGTTCCGGGAATTAAACCTGAAGCGTGCATAGAGCGAACGCCGGCGTGTGAAGGTTCCGAAGGACGGCTAAGTCATCGAGGGCTGCTCCACATTTCGCCATTTAGCGGCGATCCTGACGGCCCTCAGGCGAAATCAAGCTCGATCTCATCTACATAACACCAGCCCCAGCTTTCGCCGGGCTCGATCGATTTCATGATCGGGTGTTTCACAGCATGGAAGTGCTTTGTCGCGTGCTTGTTCTTCGAGGAATCGCAGCAGCCCACCTGGCCGCAGATCATGCATTGTCTCAGGTGAACCCAAGTATCTCCCAGTTTGACGCACTCGCCGCATACCCGCTCGGGCGGTTTGACGTGTTTAATATGATCGAGGTGCGTGCACTGTTTCATATACATTCCTCCTAAAGCTCGGTTAGGGCGCGATGGACTAGGTGGATGGCAATCGCCCCTTCGCCCACGGCGGAAGCCACGCGCTTCACATTCCCCGAACGAACGTCGCCGACGGCAAAGACTCCCGGAAGGCTCGTTTCCAGCATGTGTGGAGGTCGGGCCTGTGTCCAGCTCGATGTCCCTGTCTCCAAATCCCGTCCGGTGAGGATAAATCCCTTCTCATCGAGGTCGACGCAACCCCGCAGCCAATCGGTTCGCGGCGAAGCTCCCGCCATGATGAATAAATGGCGAATTTCATGGGTCGAAGTCTCGCCGCTAGCTTTGTCACGCCAGGTAATCCGCTCGAGGTGCGTCCCACCTTCGAGGCCAACGATTTCCGTTTTGAAATGCAGTTCGATGGCGGGGTTTGCTTCGATTCGCTGGATCAAGTAGCGTGACATCGTGCTGGACAACTCACTCGAGCGTACCAGCATGTACACCTTGCGGGCCGTCTCCGACAGGAAAACCGCCGCTTGTCCGGCGGAATTGCCTCCTCCCACTAAGACAACCTCTTCTTGTTCGCACAGCTGCGACTCCATGAAGGTCGCACCGTAGTAGATGCCTTGGCCCTCAAACTTTTCCAGATTCGCGAGATGCGGTTTGTTGTACTGTGCCCCTGTGGCGATCACGATCGCGCGCGCCGCGAGCTTGTCGCCGTTGTCCAGCCGAATTCTGTACGGGCGTTTTCCGCACTCCAGCTGCGCAACGCTGCGCGCCACCATCATCTTCGCTCCAAATTTCTCCGCCTGAGCGATCGCGCGAGCCGCAAGCTCTTGACCAGAAACTCCCATCGGAAAGCCCAGGTAGTTCTCGATCTTGGAGCTGGATCCGGCTTGCCCTCCGGGTGAAGCCGTCTCAATCAGCAGTACATTCAAGCCCTCGGAAGCGGCATAGACCCCTGCAGCCAGTCCGGAAGGTCCGGCACCGACAATGATCAAATCGCGCACCTGCGTTTCATCGATGGCACTGTTTAACCCCACGCAATCAGCCAGTTCCTGAATCGAGGGATTCCGTAGCACGGCACGCGCCTGGCATATCACCACGGGTATTTCATCCAACTTCAGCGAAAAACGGTCCAGAAGTTCCTGCGAACTCTTGTCCGTATCCAGATCGACATACGTATGAGGATGCCCATTGCGCGTAAGAAACTCGCGCAGACGCAACGTGTTGGCCGAGTGCCGCGAACCAAGTAGGATAAGGTTGCCGTACCCGTGACTGATCAGGGCCAAACGGCGCAGGATAAACGCTCGCATGAAAATCTCGCTGAGCTCTGCATCTTTGACCACCAGTGATCGCAAGCCATCCCCACTCAGTTCCAATAATTCCCCCGCTTCGGTCACGCGGCCCAGGACCAGGCACCGCCGCCCGGAGATCATCGTCATCTCTCCCGTAAACTCGCCGGGACCGTGGGTTGCGATCAGGTGCTCGCCCGCCAGGTCCGGCTGTACGATTTCCATCCCCCCGGAAAGCAGCACGAAAAACGGCACACTTGTATCGCCGGGCTCGAACAGGATTTCGCCTTTCTTGGCCTGCCGCGGCTTGCTACTCGAACGAACGCGGTTGATTTGCGCCTCTGTCAACACGGGAAAAGTTTGGGTTCGAGCGTCGAGCGCGCTGGGAATTGGCGGAGAAGACATTTTCCCTCGGAGGCGAAACAGGTGGCACTCCCTTTCGCCAAAGAACAATTTACCGCATCTGGACTTCGATGCCCATCCGACCAAAACGGGTAAGGATTATTGGGCTATACGTCCCGTTCCACCCTCAACAGCCCAATATCCTCTCCATGCCAATGACAGAGCCTAGCCAAGCTGCACCGCGTGTAAGGTGACGGTTACGGAGGACTGACCTCTCAAGCATCGCTAGGTGCCACGCAGTGGCGAGTTCCATTAAGATAGTTCTCACACATTCTTGTGCTCTTCATCCGATGAATACGGAAACACTCATTGCTGCTGAGAACCTGATCGAGTTCCGCGAGGTCTTTTTCTCTATCCATGCCAGCGCGAGCGGAGAAATCATTTCCGGCGTCTCGCTAGCGGTTCCTCGTGGGGAGACGATGGTCCTGCTTGGCCGCAGCGGCAGTGGTAAGACCACGCTGTTGAAGCTGATCAACGGAATGCTGGCTCCGACGCGAGGAGAAGTTCTGGTTCAGCAGCGCCGAACCACAGATTGGAATCTCATCCAGCTCCGGCGAAGCATTGGTTACGTGATTCAAGACGCCGGGCTGTTCCCACACTTCACCGTCGCAGAAAACGTCGGCCTGGTTCCCACACTCGAAAAATGGGAAAGCGCGCGCATCGTGGCTCGCGTAGAGGAACTGTTGCAGCTGGTTGGATTGGACCCTCGGGAGTTTGCGAAACGGCGTCCCCGCGAACTCTCCGGGGGCCAGCGTCAGCGCGTGGGCGTGGCTCGCGCGCTCGCCGCGGACCCTGCGATACTCCTGATGGACGAGCCTTTCGGGGCTCTTGACCCAGTTACGCGCGCCGAGATGCAGCGTGAATTCCGGGCTTTGGCCCGGCGGTTGGGTAAAACGATCGTGTTCGTCACGCATGATCTGCGCGAAGCCTTGTTTCTTGCTTCACGAATCGTTCTTCTTGAGGCCGGCCACGTTGTCGCTAGGGGATCACCGCAGACTTTCATGCAAATCGAGCATCCAGAAGTCCGCGCCTTTGCTGCTTCGCTGGCCGTCAGCCCGGGAGCGTCAGAATGAGCTTGTGGACCTTTTTCGTCGGGCACCGCGGTGAAATCTTCGCCGCTACCCTCGAGCATCTTCAGCTGGTAGTGATCGCCATGGCCATGGCGATACTCATCGGCGTGCCGCTAGGCCTGTCGCTGGTACACCGGAAATTTTTGCGCACCATCGCGCTCGGCCTTGCTAGCATCCTGCAAACGGTCCCGAGCCTTGCGCTATTCGGTTTCCTGATTCCGATCCCGTTCATCGGAGGAATCGGCAAGCGAACTGCGATCGTCGCCCTGGCTCTTTACGCGCTGCTTCCGATTCTCCGCAATACGTACGTCGGCCTGACCAGTATCGACCCCGCAGTGTTGGAGTCGGCCGAAGCCATGGGCATGACCAGCGCGCAAATTCTTCTCCGGGTGCGCTTTCCGCTGGCTCTTGCGTTCATTCTTGCAGGCATTCGCACTGCCACGATCATCACCATTGGTGTTGCCACGATCGCTGCGGCCATCGGCGCCGGTGGCCTTGGCACCTTTATCTTCCGGGGGGTGGCTCTTGTCAGCGACGAACTCCTTCTCGCAGGGGCTATTCCTGCTGCGCTACTGGCCATCTTGGCGGATCTTCTACTGGGATTGCTGGAGCGCCGCTTGCGCGTCACCTGATCGAAGGCCGCCACAGGCTTGTGTTAGACTCCGGTCCCCCGCCAATAAACCGTGCGGCCAAACATGTATCGGACACTCCTACGCGATGTCTGCCTCCTTTTTGTACTGAGCATGGTTTGTCTGGTTCCCGCCTGCAAGAAGCCGCAGCGGTCTGGGATCGTGATCGGCTCAAAGTTTTTCACGGAGCAGGTAATTCTCGCGGAACTCCTGGCGCAGCACATCGAAGCGCGCACAGGAATTCCGGTTGAGCGCAAAACGAATCTGGGAGGCACGCTTCTGGTACACAAAGCGCTACTCGCGGGACAAATCGATCTTTACGTCGAATACACGGGGACCGCTCTAACAGCGGTATTGAACGAGCCAGCGGACGGTTCCAGCGCTGCTGCCGACAACACCCTTTCGAACCCGGCCTATCAGCGAGTGAAGCAACTCTACGCTCAGCGCTTCAATCTTGAAGTCACCGAGCCGCTTGGTTTCGAAAACACGTTTGCGATGGTGATTCGAGCACAGGACGCGAAGGATCTTCATTTGCGCACCATCTCGGACATCGTTCGCTATGCGCCCCGGTGGCGCGTGGGCGTTGGCTATGAATTTCTCGAGCGTCCCGACGGATTCCGCGGCTGGACGGATTTCTACAATCTTCATTTCACGGAGACGCCTCGGGTCATGGATCTTGGACTAATTTACCGTGCTCTTGTGGATCGTCAGGTCGATCTCGTGGCCGGAAATTCGACCGACGGCCTCATCGACGCTCTCAACCTCGTCGCGCTGCAAGATGACCGCCACTATTTTCCGCGCTACGATGCTGTCCCTATCATCCGGAAATCCACGCTCGAACGCTTTCCCCAGCTACGCGCCGCCATCGGTGAACTTGGCGGCAAAATCTCGGGGTCCGACATTGGCAAGATGAACTATGAGGTGGACGTACTGCATCGGGATCCAGCGGCTGTTGTGCGCGAGTTTCGTTCGTCGAAGGGATTGTAGTGATTCTCCGTAGCCGGGGACCCCCTCGATGCAGGCGTAAGTTCGGAGGTTGATCGATGCTTTTTTGTTGACCACTCTGGAAGAAGCGCATCTTTCTGCGCAATGATTTTCGGGAGGTCCACGCTAACTTCACTGGTCGAGAGTCCCCAACAGGCACCGCTTCTCGCCTAGTGAGCAACTTCCGCGCGATGAACCAAAATCCTCGTAGGCGTGCAGCCGGTGTTTATGCATGTGCCGCCCAGGCGGTTTCGCTCGATCAAAGAGACCTTCCAACCGTGCCGTGCCAATGCGAAAGCCAGGGGAGAACCCGCTGTCCAGAACCAATTACGATGGCGTCGAATTCCACGGTTCAGCCACCTTCATTGCATTGTGGTGCTTGCATGTCCGAGAAAATGGAATCCTAGAAGATAGCTAGCAAGCGATCCACAAATTGTCGGCGAAGGCCCACTGGTCATCGATCCACTGCCCTTGCCAGCGGAATCCGGTTCGCTGCGCGATGTCGATCAACTCGCTCCGAGAATATTTGTGGCTGGTTTCCGTCCAGATGGTTTCACCCCGCAGAATGCGGAAGCTAAGGCCAGCTTTTGCAATGGTCACCGTTTGATCCGTGCGAGCCTGCAGGTGCATTTCTATGTTGTGGTTCTGGTCGTCGAAAATCACTAGATGTTCAAACTGTTCGATGTCGAAGTCCGCATCCAATTCGCGATTGATTCGGACTAGCAGATTTCGGTTAAAAGCTGCAGTTACGCCGAGCGGGTCATCATACGCCGCGATCAACGTCGCTATCGGCTTTCGAAGATCGCTGCCGAGCAGGAGGGAATCGCCTCCTCTCAAAACTGCTCGTAAACGTCTGAGAAATTCCACACCTGCGGTTCCGTCGAAATTGCCAATGGTGCTCCCGAGGAAGAGCACCATGAGGTGCTGGCCCGCTTCCCGCCTGGCTGCCACTTCGAGCAAACCGTCGAGATACTCCCTCTCGAAGCCGACGATGCTAATGGAGTTGATATCGCTCAATTCGCGCTGGCACATTGCCAAGGCCGTCGAAGAAAGTTCGATTGGATAGTACGAGATTGGCTGTTTGCGACTCAGCGCCTCAAGAATCAAACGGGTCTTCTTTCCGGCGCCGCTTCCCAATTCCGCCACAATCGCCGGCGCGGGAAGTTCAGACACAATTTCCGTTGCGTGCCGGCCCAGAATGCGCTCCTCCGACCGGGTCACGCCGTACTGCGGAAGCACGGAAATCACCTCAAACAGTGCCGAGCCCACGGCATCGTACAGGTACTTGGAAGGTAGTTCCTTCTGCGGCGATTTGGTCAGGCCAGTGCACACCTCTTTGGCGAATTCGTCTTGCGCGGTGCTCTTGATCAGTTCGATCGCCATGGGTCAGTCCGCCTTTTCGCTTTCGTTTGAAACGCAGCGGAAGCCTGCGTACGCATATTGATAGCGCGGCTGAAACCAGTTTCGAAACGAACGTCTCAGCATCGAGGCCGCCGTTCGAGCCGAGCCACCTTTCATTACGTAATGTTCGCCATCAAAGAAGTCAGCCGAGTACCCGGGGTAAAAAGGAAAAGGTTGAAAGCCCGCGAAGGGTTCAAACAACGATTCGGTCCATTCCCAACCATTTCCGAGTTGGCCTTGAACTCCAAACGCGCTTCTGTTCAATGGGAAAGAACTGACCGGCGCGGGATCCCACCGTGAAAAATCAAAATTTCCGAGGCCGGGGAAGGGCGCCTCATCTCCCCAAGGATATTCAAGTTCGTTCCCTTGTGGCGTACCGTAAGCAGCGCGATGCCACTGGGCCTCGGTCGGCAACGACTTGCCCGCCCACTTCGCATATGCGCCTGCTTCTGCCCAACTGACATACACCGGCCAATCGAGCGGAAGCGACAGCTCTTCGAACATGCCGCGGTAGCGCCAATCGCCGTTGGCCCGAATCCAGAACACAGGATGCTGAATGTTTCGTTCCTGCCTCCAATGCCAATTCTCGTCCGACCAAAACTGGCGATTCTCGTAACCGCCAGATCGAAGGAAATCGAGGAACTCAGCATTCGTCACCATGTACTTGTCGATCCGGAAAACGGGAACTTCCGTTTCGTAGGCTTCAAATTCATTGTCCCAACCGAACGCCTGCGCGTCCCGTCGCTCCAAACCTAGTGTGGCGCTACCTTCCGGAATCTGAAGCAGTTCCGCTGTAAACGCTCCTTCGCTCGGCGACGCTTGTGGTTGAAGCCGCTTTCGCTCAAATGGCAATTGATGAAACATATAGGCCAGTGTTTCGGCGTGCATCAATCGATGCTCGATGGCTACGTTGAGCAGCGTCGCGGCAGAATGGATAGCCAAAGGGTCGCAGCTCGGGAAATCTCCCGCTTGCATCGCCCCATCCAGTAAATGGCGTACCTCTCGCTTGTAGCCGTCGATTTGCGATAGACGGGGCCAATCCTCAGGCCGGTCTTTCGGCAATCCCCCATTGACGGGGTCGATACCAAAAGCAAAGAGCTTGTCGAATTCGAGCGCAAAAGGCCTTAAGGCTGGCACTTGCGAGCGAAATAGATTCAGATCAAACGCTTCCAGGTGACCAATATAAAATGCGATGCGATGTCGCTCGGGTATCGGACGCTCGTAAAGCGAATCCGCGCGTACACACGCAAACAATTTATCCGTGGTATTTCTCGCTTCAGCCAGGCGATCGACCAGAATCTGAAGGCTAGACGCTTTTTTCGGAACAGCAAGCATAAAGACCCCAATGACGCACAAGATGGAAAAACTACCCCCATTCAGATGCAGGAGAAGTTTGCCGGTTGCGACCTTGCAGGCGAATACACGCAATGCTGTACTTCGGCTTTAGCCTCGCACGACACGCCGTCTCCGCTTGCTCGAAGAGCCACAGCTTCAAGGACGCCCAAAACAGTCGGCATGCCACAAGAGTGGGTGTTTGCACCGGACGGGCACTCGGGCGCCCTAAAGATTAACATCCTCCGCATCGCCGCGCCCCAAAAATCGCGATGGCCGCGGCAAGGTAAACGAGAATCTCACGGTAAGGAAGGTCGCCAAGCGCCCGGATCTGTTGGCAGTTGTTAAAGTCATGCCAGACCAGAGTAAGACGCCAAAAACGATAGCAGCCACTGATCATGGGCCCAAACTTTGATGCGCAATCTACGACGAAAGGGTAGAGGTATTTTCGACCGCTATCTTTGGTGCACTCCAGATCCAGTCTCGCAACGACAACGGTCTCTAGGAACCGTTACGCAAGCAACGCGCGTTCCGGCTACTGACCTGGAAACGACCAATGAAAGGACTCGACAACCGCCCTGGCGCGGTTGGCTACGCTCTGGCGGGTCCGCCGATTCCGGCTTAAAGTACTGTGTGACCCAGCCTAAAGTTGGCACTCCAGGGGGTTCCCTCCGTATTGGAACCAAGGATGGAGTAGTCGAATCTAATCGTTCGGGGAAGGGGCAATTCATGGAGAGAGTACAGTCTGGCGCAGAAGTCTTGTCGCTGGGCGCACCGGCGAAGGACGAGTCGGGGTCGTTTTCGACCGAGTCTGTGCTCAACCTGCAAAAATTGATTTTTGCAGGTTCTCCTTTGTCCGAAGTTCTAACGAACATTGCTCAGTTGGTTGAATCGCAAGCCGAAGGCATGTGTTGCACGATTTGGCTTCCGGACGAAGACGGAAGGGAGCTCCATTGTGCGGCGGCTCCCAGTCTTCCTGGATTTAGCGCTCGCGTTGGGACCATGGCTGTTTGTGCAAAAGGGGCATCCTGCGGCACAGCGGTTTATCGAAGAGAGTCGGTGTATGTGACCGACATCCTGACCGATCCTATTTGGGACGATTATCGTGAGCGCATGTTGCCTTATGGAATTCGTTCTGTTTGGTCCCGTCCGTTGTTCACGAGCGAAGGGAAAGTCCTCGGCACTTTTTCGATCAATTATCGCGAATCACGCAGCCCCGGCGCCAACGACCTGCAGTTGATTGAGAATGCCAGCCACATCACCGGGATCGCAATTGAGCGACACATGAACGAAGAGGAGCTGCGGCGAGAGCGCGACAGGCTCCGCTTGCTTCTTGAAATTACCAACAGCATGACCTCCAAGCTGGACCTTCGCCGGTTGGTGACAGTGCTTTCTACGAACCTGTTGAAAGTTACGCGATCGGATTTTTGCTCGTTGCTTTTGCCCGATGCAGACAGTCGAGAATTGCGGCTAACGATCCTCTACAACCCGGAGTCGCAAGGGGCCATTTGTGACGGAGCGATCATACCGATCCATGGTTCGATCTGCGGCAAGACTTTTCGCACCGGCAAGAGCCAGCACTTTAACAGCTTGGAAGAGTTACGCGATGACCCCGAAAGTTTCAGTAATGACGTGGGCCGGCTTTTCTACGAACGGATCAGGACGGAAGGTCTGAAGTCGGGTTGCGATCTCCCGCTCATTGGCAGGAGCGGAGTGCTCGGTGTGTTGAGCGCTCTCAAGCGCTCGGAAAGGGCATTCGAGAAAGAGGACGTGGAATTTCTCGAACAAGTGTCCCGTCAGGTAGCCATTGCGGTTGAAAATGCGCTGGATTACGAAACGGCCTTGAAGGACAGGGACAAGGAGAGGAAACAAAGGCGCTATCTGGAAGAGGAAATTCGCGCTGAGTTTGGCGAGATCGTCGGACAAAGCCCGGCGTTGAAGACCGCGTTAAGCCTGGTTTCTGTAGTGGCCCCTACGGATTCCAGCGTGCTGATCCTGGGAGAGACGGGAACCGGCAAAGAACTCGTTGCGCGTGCGATACATAAGCTGGGCGGTCGCAGCGAGAAGGGATTCGTGAAACTGAATTGCGCGGCAATCCCCCTTGGACTCCTCGAGAGTGAGCTGTTCGGACACGAAAAAGGAGCATTTACCGGAGCCATCGCCCAAAAAACAGGACGGTTCGAGCTCGCCGACAAAGGCACGCTGTTTCTTGACGAGGTTGGCGATATACCTCTGGAACTTCAGGCGAAGCTGCTGCGTGTCTTGCAGGAGCAGGAATTCGAGAGGCTCGGCAGCAACCGTACCCATAAGGTTGACGTACGGCTGATCGCAGCCACGCATCGGGATTTGCCTGCGATGGTGAAACAAGGGGCGTTTCGCGAGGACCTTTACTATCGGCTGAAGGTATTTCCGATCCAGGTCCCGGCGCTGCGACAACGCACAGAGGATATTCCGAGATTGGTGCGGCATTTCACAGCACTGTACGCTCAACGCATGAACAAACGAATCGACGTAATCCCTGCCGATACGATGGATGCCTTGGCGCGATACTCATGGCCCGGAAACATTCGTGAATTGCAGAACTTTATGGAACGCGCGGTAATTCTCTCGCCGCAGTCGATATTGCGCGCGCCAGTGTCTGAGTTGGAGCCGTTCCAGCCTCACAAGGGATCCAATGTTCCTATCAACGGTCTCGCCGAGGTCGAGCGAGATCATATTCTTCGTGTGCTCGAAGCGAGCAACTGGGTAATAGGGGGACAGAGTGGCGCGGCCGAACGTTTGGGGATGAAGCGAACGTCGTTGGCCTATAGGATGAAGAAACTTCGTATTCGCCGGCCTGCTGCAGTCCCACAGAAACGCAGCGTTGGCGCCGCAGCTAGGGACGACTGAGTTTTCCAAGTCGTTGTAACAAACGACCCACCAGTGGCAGTCGATCCGACGGGTACCCGTCACCGGCAAACATCCGTCAGAGGTTTGTCAGGCACGGTTCGCGATTCGCCGAGTTCTTTGCCTGCAAAGTTCAACCTCCACAATGATTTGCATTGAATGATCTCGCTTGGAGGGAACCGAAGGTCTTTGGTATCGCACCTGCCCTAGAGACAATGAAGCGAGGAGGGAACTTTATGAGTGACACGACGTCACGAGCAGCTACAAAGCGCGCAGCGCCAAGCGCAGGCGCTGCCCAATTCAGTGTGCCTCTAACATCTATCCAGAAGGTCGATGCCGACGGCGTACAGGTGTTCTACCGCGCTGCAGGCGAAGCAAATGCGCCAGTCGTTCTGTTGCTGCATGGATTCCCGACCTCATCTTTCATGTTTCGCGAACTCATTCCGCGCCTGGCCATCGATTACCGGGTAATCGCCCCGGACCTTCCGGGCTTTGGATTCACCGAGGTCCCGACGGAACGAAAATATGTGTACTCGTTCGATCAATTGGCTCGCACGATCGAGGCCTTCACGCAGGCAATCAAGATCGACCGCTACGCAATCTACGTGTTCGACTATGGCGCGCCGACCGGCTTCCGCTTGGCGATGGCCCACCCCGAACGGGTGACAGCGATTGTCTCGCAGAATGGCAACGCATACGAAGAAGGCCTTGGTGATGCCTGGGGCCCGATCCGAAAGTACTGGGCCTCATCCACGGCAGAGAACAGGGACATAATTCGCCAGAGTGTTTTGACCGCGGGAGGAACGCGCTGGCAGTACACCCACGGAGTAGCGAATCCAGAAAGTGTTCCGCCCGAGTCTTACACGCTGGATACAGCTCTGCTCGAACGCGCGGGGAATAAAGAGATCCAGCTCGACTTGTTTCTGGATTATGCGTCGAACGTAAGGCTCTATCCGAAATTCCAGGAATATTTTCGTAAATCGAAACCGCCTTTACTTGCTATCTGGGGCAAGAACGATCCTTTTTTTATTCCTGCCGGAGCGGAAGCGTTCCGGAAAGATATACCCGGCGCGAAGGTTCAGTTCCTCGATACCGGACATTTCGCGATCGAGACCCACGTCGTTGAAATCGCATCAGCGATGAAGGACTTCCTTGAGACGAATGGTGTGAGGCGCCAGAGCGGAGAACGTACGGTCACACGATGAGTTCCTTGCCTCAGGACAAGTCAGTTGTTGAGAAGTCAATGAGAGGTGTCATTGTCTCTCCGTTTGCCGGCGAAAGGCGATTGGAACGAGGAAAAGATATGGAACGTCGTAGATTTCTCGGTGCGCTCACAGCTGCATCTCTGGGTGTTGCGCTCGAGGGATCTTTCACGGGATTTGGGCGAGCGCAGGACGCCGCACGAGCAAGTGTGCCTGGGCAGGCTGCCAAGGACAGGGAATTTCCTGAGAACTCGGCAATCGTTTTGGTGCACGCGGCGTGGGCCGACGGATCTTGTTGGAGCAACATTATTCTCCCTCTGGAGCGGCACGGTCTTAAAGTGATGTGCGCACCGATCCCGCTCACGTCTTTAAGCAACGACGCTAGCGCTTTGAGTTGGGCATTGGAACGGACCAGTGGCCTGGTGGTCCTGGTCGGGCACGCCTACTCCGGCGCGGTGATCGCGGCGGTTCGGGAGGACCGAGTCAAGTCTCTAGTGTACATCGCGGCGCTCGCGCCGGATGAGGGCGAGACCGTAGCCGAGGTGTTCTATCGCGACGCGAAGAGTCCAGAAGCGCCCAAGATGGTTCCTGACTCCCATGGCTTTATATGGATGCCGGAAGACGGGTTTCAGCGAGCGGTTGCTCACAAGGCGTCGGCCGATCAAGCAAAGATCGCGGCTGCCGTGCAACGGCCCCTTGGGGTTCAGTGCATTCAAGAGCCGGCACCCGTGCCGCTATGGAAGTCAAAACCGTCCTGGTATTTGGTCGCAGAAGAAGATCGCATGATCAATCCGAAAACTGAGCAGTTCATGGCGGATCGCATGCACGCCACGGTTCGGTCACATCGTGTGGACCACACGCCTATGTATTCAGAGCCGGCAGTCGTGGTCGAGATAATTCTGGAAGCTGCGCGAAAGACTCTTTCGCAATAGCGCCTTTGCTGAGCCAGTGCGAAAGCCGAAAGCCCGACAACGCGGAACGGACTTCGGGAGTCTAGCCCAGCTGAATATTTCAAGGAGCTCGTCTCATGGAAATCAAATCCGTTGCCATCGTGACTGGCGAGAGTCAGTTTTCTTGGTGGGCTCGCCGGCGCATCTCTAGGTGCCCTGTTGGAGGGCATTGTGAGCGAGTTTGCGCAGGCGCAAAACACGGCACAAGCTGGAGCGAACTTGGCTGATCAAACTTCTTTCGAGACTTCCCAGGTCGAGGTTTCGGGCAACACGATATTCCTGCGTCGCTATGGAAAGGGACCGGCCATTTTACTCGTGCATGGCTTCCCGCGTACTAGTCTGATGTGGCGATTCCTTGCGCCGAAGCTTGCCGAGAACCACACCGTGATTTGCGTAGACCTGCGCGCCTACGGCCGCAGCGGAATACGCGCTTCAACGGACGACCACGTTCCTTATTCAAAGCGCGCCATGGCAAATGAACTGGTTGAGGTGATGGACAAGCTCGGCTTTCCGAGCTTCACGCTGATCGGCCACGACCGCGGAGGGCGAGTTTCCTATCGGATGGCTTTGGATCATCCCAAGAACGTTGAGCGTCTCGCCGTATTCGACGTGATTCCGATTCTCGAAGCGTGGAACCGCTCGGACGCGCGTTTCGCGCAGACCTACTGGCCCTGGATTTTGCTATCGCAAAAGTCCCCTCTCCCGGAAAGCTATTTGCTCGGCGCGCCGAAGGCCGTCTTCGATAATCCCTTCGGACACGGTTCCTTCGGAACGGAAATTCTTGAAGAATACGTTTCCAACTATCGCGATCCGGCTCGCGTTCACGGAATCTGCGAGGAGTACCGAGCCGCGGCAACGATCGACATTGAACACGATCGTGCGGACAAGGAAGCGTCCAAGCGAATTGAATGTCCGATGCTGCATCTGTGGGCCGAGGGTGGCCCGCTCGACACTTTTTACGCAAAAGACGGAGGTCCGCTGGGAATTTGGCGGCAATGGTCTCCGCGCGCGGAAGGTCAGGCGATGAAGGGCGGCCACTTTTTCCCGGAAGAGAATCCCAAAGACACCGCTGTTCTCGTCAAACAGTTTCTCTCTGCCTAGGAGAACAATCGCAGATTTTCTTGGTGCCGCACATTTCGAAAGGGGCCAGCCCATAGGCTTGAACTCAAGGAGGTACGGAAATGAAAACGTGGATAAAAGTTGCAATTCCGATTGCCGCGGTCGCGATTTTGGTCGGCGGGTATGCATTTCGGCCAGAGAGGCTTGTGGTCAATCGACGTGTTGACGAACCCTTGCCAACCGCACAAGCCGGCTCGTCGCCGCAGCCCCTTGTCACGGGACAGTTCTACAGCATTTTGCACCCAACGGCAGGTACCGCGACGATCTACCAGATGGGAGATGGCACTCGTGTGCTGCGCTTTACGGGCTTTAGCACCTCAAACGGTCCTGATGTACACGTCTATATCGTTGCCGCCGACGATGCAAAGGACGTAGCGACAGTGCGAAAGGCCGGCTTCATCGATCTAGGAGTCATCAAGGGCAACATCGGGGACCAGAACTACACACTTAATGGCGACTTGGACTTGGCTAAATATCGTGCAGTGTCCATCTGGTGCAAACGATTCAGCGTGAATTTCGGAGCCGCGGCGCTAAGACCGACAGAGGCATCGCAAATTCACTAGAGCACGGTTTCGTAAGTTGCGCTCTCATTTTGCAAAAGAGTGGTTGCGCGTCGCGTGAGCCGTTGTGGCGACTCAGGTGTGAAGGATCAGAACGACCATGTCCAGGAGCAACCGCACCTAGTCCCGTCCTCCGACGAAGGTGTCGACCTCGTTGTCCGACATGGGCTTCCACCATTCCGGTCCGAGCTCTTGAGTCTTGCCTTTGGGGAATAACCACCTTTTGCCGCTGGGATTTTGGTGTCATTCCACTGTGATGCAGTAAAATACCGGTGGGCTGACAGGGATTCATCGCCCTGCTATCTTGGGGCGTCGCGATAACGTTTCCTACCAGCGCCAGAGCTCCGCCTTCCTGTCGTCTTCCTGTCTCCATTGACTTGCCTCCTGCCCCCAACCTAACATGGGCTCCCTATGGGGCATCGATTCTGTCTAGTCGGCCAACACTTACAGGGAATTTCTGTAAGCGAGTCGAAGGGATCGAGTTTGATGCACTTCGTCGGAAAATCTGCACGGGATGTACTGTAACTAGGAGGGTCCGATGTGGGGTAAGAAGAACCATGTTGCGCCGATAACTGCGGCTCCAGAACCGAAAGACTCGGTGACAAACGTGAAGAGTACAGATGCGATGCGCCCATCGGATAAGACGAGTGACCGCGCAAATGGGTGGCTAGGGTCAAGCCTGCGTGTGAAAGGCGACATCTCAGGCACCGAGGATCTGCTGATAGACGGCGCGATTGAAGGACTGATCCAGCTTGATGGACGAAAGCTGACGGTTGGAACCACGGCGAAACTCACGGCTGACATTAGGGCACGCGACGTGGTTGTGTACGGCTATGTGAAGGGGGACGTGCATGCTACCGGAAGGATCGAGATTAAGAAGGGCGGCTCGGTGAATGGGAATTTGACGACAGCACAGATTTTGATCGAAGACGGCGCGGACTTTAGAGGGTCGATCGAAATCAACAGGGGTTCGGAGAAACAGGCTGACAAAAACGTTTCCTCGCGGGCGGCGGCTGGTTCTCGGTGAAGCGAGAACATCTCGATCCTACCGACATTGTTATGCAATCACTAAACTCCCCATCGTTTCCGGTTGATGTCATAACGAGGTCGGCCTCGCAACGAGCCGCGTAGACTGTCGATGTTCACTCGAACAGCGCTCGGATCGAAGGAGGACTGGTGGTGCGCTTTATCTGATCCTTAGCACCCTATGCCATCGCAGGCGCGACAGCGCTCCTGCTGTTTGCAGGTATCTACGGTGCTTGGGACCTCACGTTGTGGAAGATCAAGAACCGGGAGAAGACTTAGCGACACGACGCTGCTCTTATTTCGCCCTCGTCATTAACTAACTCGTAAATCGCTCGTGTCTCGAGGCTCCTACCGGTCACCCCTTGGGGGAATGAACTGCAACTTATCCTCCTTTAGTTAATTGGGTGGCTTCGGCAGATCGAATCTTGCCCGGCAAAGGAAGCCCTCGATATAGTAAGTCATCGGTGGCAGGCTGCATTGGCCCTACCTGCCTTACAGTCAACCGTGGAGTTCCTTATCACGATGGCGAATACTAGCTCAACCAAGTCGAAGAAATCAGAGAGCGGCAAATTGCGGATCGGCGATGATTGGAATGCTATCCGTATCATCGCACTCTCGCAAAGCAATCCGCTCAAGGCCATCGCGGAATTGGTGGAAAACAGCATCGACGCGCATGCCAAAACCATCACCATCACGCGAGGCCGCGAGCAAGGCAATTACTTTCTGACGGTCAAGGACGATGGTGACGGAATCCCGCATGATCCGAACGGACTGCCTGACTTCAAGTACGTCGCGACCCATATCTGTGACTCGGTCAAGCGACAACTTAAGGCAGACGGCGCTGGAGGCGGCTTACAAGGGGAATTTGGAATCGGTCTTTTGAGCTTCTGGACCGTGGGCGACACGCTCGCGATGACGTCTAGCGGCGACGATCAGCGCGTCTATCAGATGGTTATGAGCAGGGGGGATCCGCGTTATATGGTGAAGCTTCGACGGGTACTTTTTGCCGAACGAGGCACCGAACTTAAGATCAGCCCGTTGCTAGAGGGCATCCGCGGATTGAGCGGCGAGAAGATCCAATGGTATCTGGCAGCAGAGCTGCGCGATCGTATTCGGGATACGCAGGTTCGTGTAACGGTGATCGACAAACTTGCGCGCAGACAGTATCAGGTCGAGCCAAGACAGTTCGAAGGCCGCTTGCTGCACCAGCTGCCGGCGGTTCGTTCTCCATTCGGCGAGGCGTACGCCGAATTGTATCTTGCGGAACCCGCTGACGACTGCTTTGTCGCCCTTACTCGAGGAGGCACGCGGGTGATAGCGGATATCGGAACGCTGCCCGGTCTGGAGCGCACGCCGTGGAATTCCCGTTACCTGCAGGGCCTGATCGACGTGCCCTTTCTTGACCTGACTCCCGGCACACGTTCCGGAATCGTCCACGATGAACGCTATGGCGCCCTCGTGAAAGCTTTAGTACCGCTGGAAACACACCTCAATGGGCTTATCGACGCACAGCGCCGGGCCGAGGAAGAGCAGGCAAACCGGGAGTCCCTTCGCGCGATTCAACGTGCATTTCGCGAAGCCATGCTGGTTTTGCCGCGCGAGGAATACGACTGGTTTGACATCCAGTCACGCTCGCCGCAATCGACCGCTGCCGGCGCTTCCCCGGAGCGAGATGTGGAGGCATCGGGTCCGGAGGAAGAGGGTGGCATTCCGGAACCCAGTGTAGTCGGATCAAGCCAGCGCCAATTCTTCGACTTTGCTGGGCCTTTGCACTCCGTCGTGATTTCACCAATGTCAAGCACATTGGCAGTGGGCCAAACCCGACGTCTTCGCGCGGTACCCCGGGACCGCTCGCGCCGGCGGGTCGAGCAGGACTTGACATTTGCTTGGGAGATCGTCGAAGGGGGTGGCACCCTCCTGTCCAGGTCCGATCAGGAAGTGAGCTTCGAGGCCCCCTCGTCGCCCGTTCTTGTACGTTTGTCCGTCATCGCCTCACAGCGCGACACGCAATGCAGCGCGGAGGCACTGATCACCGTCACCGACAGCCTTGTGGCTATCGGCCCGACTGTCGTCAATGCCCGCGGTTTACCGGGCTACACCTTCGAAAGGGCGGCCGGGGAACTGTGGCGCTCGCGATACGACGCGGAGCGCAACCTGATTGTCGTGAATAACGGGCATCGCGATTTCGTTTTTGCCACCCGTAATCGCGCGCTGCAGCTGCGCTACCTTGGGCGGCTCTATGTCAAGGAATTGGTGCTCAAGAACTTTGCAGGTCTGCCAGTCGAACAAGTGGCGGAGCGCATGATCGAGCTCTCGCTTTATGTTGAAGAGAAATTGAAGTCCACGTGAGGGCGTGGCAGAGATGCAGGCCGAATGGACCTTCCGGCAAGATCGACTGCGCGTTTCACCTTTCGTCCGCGTTTTGTCGCGATTCGCTGCCATTACAGCGCTAGACTCGCTGCTTAGCCCCCGAACACAGAAGATCAGGCCACTTATCTGGCGGCGTCTTGTTTAGGGTGTCGGTAGCAGGTTCGCGGAAAGGCATAGGCATCTAGCGGCCATCAATTGGACGAAAAACGTCCTTTCCGTAGAAGTGAGCATGTTATACCGTTCCATTCATTCCGGCTATGAGCGAGCATCACGCGATGGAGCCTGTCCAGATGGCATATCCTGTCATTGGAGAAAGACGTTCGCGACCAGAGCTTGCGACCCATCCCAATTCGCAACGGGTCGGTTGGGCCAACGCATCCTTATGTGTGTGAAACACCATGTGACGAGGCCCTGATGGCGTCGGGCCGGATGTGCGTGCAACGAACAGCCACAGCCGGACCCTGGATCCTTGCGGCGACCATCCTGGGATCAAGCATGGCTTTCATTGACGGCACGGTCGTTAACATCGCGATACCCACATTACAGGCGACATTTCACGCGAGCGTTGTCGATGTGCAATGGGTAGTCGAATCCTATGGAATTTTCTTGTCGGCGCTGATTCTCGCCGGCGGTGCTCTTGGAGACTTGTTTGGGCGCCGACGGATGTTTCTCATCGGAGTGGGAGTCTTTGCGGCGGCCTCAATAGCTTGCGGTCTCGCCTCCAGCATTCACCAACTGATCGTCGCCCGCTGCGTACAAGGGATCGGCGCGGCATTGCTGGTTCCCGGCAGCCTTGCAATCATTAGCGCCTGCTTCGACGAAGACTCCCGCGGCAAAGCGATTGGTACATGGTCTGGCTTCACGGCGATTACCACCGCTTTTGGCCCGGTGCTCGGCGGATGGCTCATCCAATATGCCTCCTGGCGCTGGGCTTTCCTGCTGAACGTGCCGCTAGGAGTTATCGTGGTCGGCATTTCCGCGCGTCACGTGCCGGAAAGCCGAGGTTCGCAGGTTAAGCAGATTGACTGGTCAGGGGCTTTGCTGGCGACCGTGGGCCTGGCTGGAGTAGTAACCGGATTTCTAGAATCCGCGAGACTGGGCTGGACAAATCCGCTGGTGTTGGCAAGCTCCCTGGGCGGCTTGCTCTTTCTCACTATTTTTCTGGCGGTTGAAGCTCGTTCGTTATCGCCAATGGTGCCTCTCACGCTTTTCAGGTCTCCCTCATTTCTAGGCGCGAACGTTGTCACACTGTTTCTCTACGCTACAGTTGGCATCTTCTTCTTTCTGTTTCCAATGGATTTAATCCAGGTGCAAGGATATTCGGCAACTGCTGCGGGCGCCGCAATGTTACCGATGATTTTACTGATGTTCCTTTTGTCGCGGTGGTCTGGGGGGCTGGTAAAGCGCTATGGCGGCAGGATCCCGCTTGTACTCGGGCCTTTGATCGTCGCGGCTGGTTTCGTTCTGTTTGCTGTTGTGCATACGGGAGGCAGTTATTGGAAAACCTATTTCCCTGCATCGTTGGTGTTCGGCTTAGGAATGGCGATTACTGTCGCGCCACTCACTACCGTGGTCATGAACTCGGTGGCGCAGCACTACGCGGGAACCGCGTCGGGAATCAATAATGCGGTTGCCCGAGTAGCGGGAGTCCTCGCCATCGCCGTATTTGGAAGTGTTATGGTGAACAATTTCGATTCACACTTAGAACAAAATCTCACAGACCTTATGCTGCCGCAGAATATTGTCGAGGATATCCGCTCGAGGGAAGCTGAGCTTGCCGGGCTTGAACTACCTGAAGGCTTGGATGCGCATACAGTTGAGGCGATCCGGCACGCCATCGCCGAAGGTTTTGTTTCCGGATTCCGAGTAGTTCTACTTTGTTGCGCGGGGCTATCGATTGGGAGCGTTTTCGTTGCATGGCGGTTGATTCCAGTAGCCACAATTGATGGAAGTGCGCCACTCTCTGATGAGCGCGCCACACCTTGATAGGACTTCATCCAAGTACTCCTAAGGAGCACCCTTTCCGTAGGAGGAGCGAAGACTATTTCCACGAAAACCCGACTTCTCGGCCGTGGGATCATGGCTCCTTTTAGGGTCCCACTACCCAAGGGCCTGAACGAATTTGCGGATTAAAGTAAGAGTCCCAAACAGAGTCGTCTGCATTTTCATCCTGCCTCTACGAATAAAGGAAGTCAGCCACCGCAAGGACGAGACATACATGCGTCATGAATCAAGTCAGTCTTGTAGCGAGATAAAGTTGAAATCGCCAGCCGTTCAGCGTTCGATCCATTCCTCGAAGTGGGCAGCCAATGGTGCCCCGCGACCTGAGTCCGTCATAGTAATCAGACCGGCTTTTGACCCGGGCGTTTTCTGTGCATACGATCGACGCGCCATGCAGCGAGATTGGGACGTTTCGGGAGAGCCCGCCGTAAAAAGGATCCGTTAAGACCGTATGCAGGGTCGGTGAGGGAAGTGCTTGTCCCCGCGGAAGCCCCCGCCCTCGAACCCTTCGCTCCCAATACGACCCACCAGCAGACCCTCAGCATGACGGCACGCGAGCTCGAAATTCTCACCCTGATCGCCCGCGGCTTTAGCAATCGCGAGATCGCCACGCAGCTTTTCGTTTCCGAAAACACCGTCGAGATACTGTGCCCGCGCCTTTGACAATCTCCTGCCTTGACCGCGTCACCCGAAAGCACGATTTCCGCCCCATTCCTGCAAAATCATCCGAAGGGATGACGATATCCGGCCCCGTTACACCGCATAATGACTCTATCCTCACTCGCACCAGGAGCTCACATGAAGAAAACCGTCCTCACCTTCGGCCTCATCTCCGGCCTCATCATCTCCGTCCTTATGGACGGCTCGCTTCTCCTCGCCGACAAGATCGGCTCCGGCCATAGCATGGCTCTCGGCTACACCATCATGGTGGCGTCATTCCTGTTAATCTACTTCGGCATCCGCAGCTACCGCGACAACACCCTCGCCGGCCAAATCTCCTTCGGCCGTGCCTTCGCCTGCGGCATCCTGATCACCCTCGTCACCACCGTCTGCTACGTCGCCACGTGGGAGGTCCTCTACTTCAACTTCATGCCCCACTTCATGGACAGCTACTTCGCCGCGCAGATTCACAAGGTCCAGTCCTCCGGGCTTGACCCCGGCACCACCGCCGCGCAGGTCGCTGCCATACAACGCTCTCAGCAGCTCTACCAAAACCCCTTCGTCAACATGGCCTACACCTTCATGGAGCCCCTGCCCGTCGGCCTTATCATTACTCTAATCTCCGCTGCCATCCTCCGCCGCAAAGCCCCTGTCGAACCCACCGCCGCTCCCGCAGTCATGACCACATAAATCAAAAGGCCGGAGGTAAGCCCCGAACTCCTATCATGTTTGGCTACGAGTACTCAACTTCGCAGCACTGTTTACAAACTCATAACACAACTCGAAATAGCCGTTAGCGTCGGTCGGGCGCCAGCGTACTGTGGGAGTGAACAGACGAATTCGATCAAATCGTCTGTCTTGAATGCGAAATAAGGCGGTCTTATGAACTCACTTCTTTTAATGGGGCTAGCCGGAATCCTGGTTGCGGTTTTGGTGGTAAGACTAAGGAAACCAAAACGTCCTGAAAGATGGATGCCTGATATCCGGCGGGTAGTTTAGCTCCCCCCGACTCTACAAGGCGGATACTCTTGTAGAGTGTAGGGCTTATTTTGCCCTCGTCATCAACTCGTGCCGCCCTTCCGCCTGCGAATACTGCGGATGATTGCGCGCTGGGTCATAGATATGTTGGCGAGCAGGGGCGGTGAACGGCTTATTTTTGGCTGACGTTTTCATCGATCTCGCTCCCATAACCTGGGCTGCGCGCGTTCAGGCATTCATACCGCCATCCACGGTAAGATTCGCGCCGGTAATGTACGAGGACTCCGGTCCGGCGACGAATGCCACCATCGCGGCGATTTCATCGACGTTCCCATAACGGTCGAGTGCTGTGGCTGCCTTCTGTGGCACCGCCCAATCACCCGAGGCGGGATTCAATTCCGTGTCGATCGGACCAGGCTGCACGTTGTTGACCGTGATGCCCCGGCTCCCGATCTCTCGGGCCAGCGCCTGAGTGAACATCTTGACGGCCCCCTTCGTGCCCGCGTATGGCACAAGCCCGGGCGCCGCGACACGCTCACCCGCGGCCGAACCGATCATGATGACGCGACCGCCGCTCTTCATGTGCCTCAGCGCAGCCTGCGTCGCGACGAATACGCCACGGACATTGATGGCAATCACGCGATCCATCTCTTCCAGCGTCGCCTCCTCGAACGGTTTCGGAATGGCCGTGCCGGCGTTGTTCACCAGCACATCCAGTCGGCCGAAGGTTGCAAACGCCTTTTCGACCGCGGCTTTAACCGCGTCGGCATCGGCGGCGTCCGCCTGAATCGCGATCGCTTTTCCGCCAGCGCGTTCAATCTCCTTGACGACCGACGCGGCTGCATCGGCGCCTTTCGTGTAGGTGATGGCCACCTTCGCTCCGTCAGCAGCCAAACGCTTGGCGATCGCAGCACCAATGCCGCGCGAACCGCCGGTAACGAGTGCAATCTTTCCTTCTAATTTCTTTGACATTGTTCCTCTCCTTTACGCTCAATCATGCTGAACCCTCAGGTTCAGCGAAACTTCCCTGCCACAAAGTCCACACTAGAGTGGCGTCCCCTTGATGGGAGCTATTGCGCCGTTTTACCGCCGTCGACGAGGTAGGACGCACCCGTGATGAATGACGCCTTGTCGGAAGAGATAAAGGCGATGGTTTGCGCAATCTCTTCGGGTCGACCTACACGTTTGAGCGGCACCCTCGATACTAAACTGGCCTTTCTTTCGTCCGTCCCAGTGAAGCGATTCAGCATCCCAGTCTCGATCGGACCGGGTGCAATTACGTTGACACGCACGCCGGAACCCGCCACTTCAAGGGCTGCCGACTTTGTAAGGCCCTCAACTGCATGCTTGCTCGCTGCATAAACGGAAGCGCCGACTGCACCAGTATGGCCGTAGGTAGATGACACATTCACGATGCTGCCGCTTCCTTGAGCCAGCATCACGCGCAGCTCATGCTTCATGCTCAGTAGTGTGCCCAGGACATTAGTGTCGAAAGTGGCGGCGTAGCTTTCAGCGGTTTGCTCCGTTACCGGACCGGGAACACCCTCCGTACCCGCATTGTTAACTGCCACGTCCAGGCGGCCAAACCGCTCCACGGTCTTATCGATCAGCTTGCGCACCTCTTCCTCATGGCGCACATCCGCACGGATGAATTCTGATTCCGCGCCCAACTTCCGAATTTCACCGACGAGCTTCTCGCCCTCTTCGTCGCGCCGACCGGACAAAACCACACGCGCGCCCTCCTTGGCAAAGGCCACGGCCGTGGCCCGCCCGATTCCTGTCAATGCGCCTGTAATCAAAACCACAGGTGAACTCATAGCATCGCCTCCCTCGATCTGAAGCCCATGCAAGTCCGGCATGACTTAAGATCCGCAGCTCCGAACATTCGATTGGATGGCGAGGCAGCGCGTTTGTAGCGCTGTTTGAGCATACTTTGTTAAGCTGGCATCCATGCCTGACAAGCATGGGAGTTAAAAATGGAGTTACGACACCTTCGCTATTTCGTTGCGGTCGCGGAGGCCGGAAGCCTGACGGTGGCAGCAGAGCAAAACCTGCACACGTCACAACCTTCGCTGAGTCGGCAGATTCGGGATCTTGAGAGCGAGCTCGGAGCCCAACTCCTGATGCGCCGCGCTCGCGGGATCGAGCTGACACCCGCTGGTCGAACCTTTCTCGATCACGCGCGCTTGGTGCTATCGCAGGTAGACGCGGCAAGCGAAGCTGCCCGCCGGGTCGCTCATCCCAGCAAGCCATGCTTCACGATGGGATTTTTGACCGGACACGAATTGAAGTGGATGCCCGAAGCCTTGCGGATCTTACGCGACGAACTGCCTAACATCGACGTAATGGTATCGAGCCAATATTCTCCGCTGCTTGCGGACGGCCTATCGAAAGGAAAAATCGATGCCGCGTTTCTTCGGCGGGAAAGAGGTCTGCCAGAACTGGCGTACCGTGTTCTCGTCAAGGAGCCCCTGATGGTGGTTTTGCCGAGTGACCACCGTCTCGCAGCCCTCAAAGCCATCAGCCCGAAGGATCTAGTGGGCGAGACATTCGTGATTGTGTCGAACACGGCTCCTGTACTGCGCGCGGTCATCGACAAGTACTTAAAACGCTCCGGAATCGATATCACGCCGGCTCATGAGGCGGACCACCTCGCCATGGGAATGTCCTTAATAGCGTCGACAGGCGGCGTAGGGCTGTTACCTGCCTACGCGCAGAACTTTCTCCCTTCGTCGGTAACGAGTCGTCCTCTCAAAGGCGATCCGCCAACCGTCGAGTTGGTCCTCGGTTACAAAAAGTCGAACCAGTCTCCCATCCTGAAGCTTTTGCTTTCGAGATTGGACGAGTTGGTCACTCGAGCGTCAAATAGAACCCGATAAAACTCAAAGGCTTGCACTTCTTCATTGGAGTCAACACCTGGGGAGTGATTGCGGCGCCCTGCAACCGTCCGAATTGTTTAGTCCTACCGTGTCGCCGTGAATCGATCCACGGGGCTGTCTGAGGTTCATGCTTTCAAGGACCAAGCACTGAACGAAGGCGATCCTCAATCCAGTCTCCGTGCTGTCGGCAAGGGCTCATGTCGTGAACTAAGGCGCAAAGCCCGCGACCACTCCGGTCGGCTGCAAAAGGCTTGTATCCCAATTGTGCTGGTAAACATCACACATGATACAAGGAGAAAGCCTATGTCCGCGACCAGCGTTCAGTTCACAGTTGCAGCCCATATCATGGCGGCTCTTGGTTTTTTCCGCGGCAAGGAAATCCCTTCGGCAGTTCTCGCTGAAAGCGTGAATGCGGACCCTACTTTCGTGAGGAAATCGCTCTCGAAACTCTCCAAAGCTGGCCTGATCGTCACGACGCGCGGTAAGAACGGCGCGAGCACCCTTACGCGTTCTCCTCAACAAATAACGCTTTTGGACATTTATCGGGCCAGCGCGGCACCACCGACATTCGCGATTCACAACTATCCTGTAAAGAAGAGATGCCCGATTAGCGCCAACATTAAGGGGTGTATGTCGTCGGTCCTAAAAAAAGCGCAGAACAGCTTCGAGAATACTCTCGATCGAATCACCCTCGCCGATGTAGTAGGCGAAATCCGTCAAGGGAAACGGTGATTTTTTTTGCTTCTATATGTGCACAGTATTCGCACATATTAGCGGCCGTTGTTTTGAGCGCCGAAGGGTGTGCCTAAGGAAAGGAG
The DNA here is from genome assembly GCA_963795535.1 of Candidatus Acidiferrales bacterium. Taxonomy (GTDB): domain Bacteria; phylum Acidobacteriota; class Terriglobia; order Acidiferrales; family UBA7541; genus Acidiferrum. The sequence continues at coordinate 1,585,629 of CAWCIG010000012.1, read as the reverse complement.
AAACGAATATGAACAGTCTTAGAGACAAGGGGGCTGTCGTAACGGATGGCACGTATGTGATCTTGGGAGCGACTGGGAACACGGGTTCGATCGTCGCCAACACCCTGCTGTCGAGGCGCAAGAAGGTGCGCGTCGTAGGTCGCGACGCGGGACGACTGCAGCGCTTTGCGCGTCAAGGCACGGAGGCGTTCATGGGCGACGTGAGCGATGCGGTTGCCCTCAACAAAGCCTTCAGAGGCGCGCGTGCAGCATACTTGATGTTGCCGCCGATTACCTCCCGGGAAGACCAAGAGCGAGAGAGCGATGCGATCGCGCGGGCCGTCGAGGAGTCTGGCGTGCGCTACGCGGTGCACTTGAGCAGCTACGGCGCGCATGAAGTCTCGATGCTTAAGCACAGGTAACTCGCGAGGGGTCGGTGCAAACCCGCCGATCTAAAAGACACAATAGGATTCGGGACCCTTCCATACACACCAGAAAATATCCCCGAATCCTAGCTACCAGCGACGTCGTCGGGCTGTCTGCAGACGGTCGTCTATTGACTGGTTCGTGACTACCATCATTGACAACGAGGCGGGTCAGAGTCAGACTCCCCTGCATGAGATTAACTATACTTTTCCTCTTGGCACCCGTGGTGTTGCCGGGAGTAAGTCCTGCGCAGGCTCCTGTGTTCGAGTTTACGAGGGTAGAAAGCGCGATGAAGTTTGATGTGGAGGCATCGGTGGCTATAGTCGGCAAGTTCGACAAGTGGGACGCCACGATAACATTCACGTCGCCGGAACTTTCGACTGCCGTTTTGGACATCAAGATTCAGGCTGCCACAGTGGATACGGGAAGTGGAATGAAGAACGGCAAACTGAAAAGCAAAGATTTCTTCGATGTCGACAACAATCCTTTGATCACGTTTCACTCAACGAAGGTTGAACAAACCGGTCCCGATACGGTTGTATTCGATGGCGACTTCACAATACGAGGAGTAACCAAGCAGGAGAAGCTTACGTTTGCGATTAGCGGCAAGGGGACAGGCACGGGCGCGGTTAAAGGGACGATGGCCTTCGACCGTAAAGACTACGGGATGAACAAAGGAATTCCGCTTGTCAAAATTGCCGACCGTGTCGAGGTCACCGTCGATCTCAAAGGGAAACGAGTCAGCGGACCTCCGGTGGTGTTTAAGCAATAGCCATCCCGCGTAAAGAATCGCCTGATTAGCCGGTGGCAACGTGACCGGGTCTTAGTAAAGCGTCGCGGGAAGGTTCTGCTCCTGTCCCCTGCACGGCTGTTCTTACCATATAATGTGACCTTTTAAATCTCCATCCTCCCGTGATTGCGTTTGAGCAAGCTCAGTGCTGCCTGGAGGCAACGACAGAGTCAATCCCGCAAGGGATGCTTTCACTGTAGCAATCGGTTCAAGACTCTAAGCGGGTCAGGTTGGTCTTGAACTGCAAACAGGAGAAGGCAAGCAGTCCATTGGCCGTATCTTAGTAGTGGACGATTTTGAACCCTGGCGTCGTTTCGTTTCCACGATTGCGCCCCGGATGGCCTGGAAGCCGTGCAGAAAGCAGAAGAACTCAGGCCGGACCTGATTCTCTTAGACATCAACCTCCCAAAGCTCAGTGGTCTCGAAGCTGCTAAACAATCCGCAAGGTCGCTCCGAACTCCAAAATTCTTTTCGTGAGCGCGTATGCCTCTTGGGAAATTGCAGACGGGGTTTTGGAGACTGGTGCAAGCGGTTACGTCATCAAGGTGGATGCTGGGAAGGAATTGGCGAAGGCCTTGGTAGCAGTCTTTGAGGGCAAGCGGTATATCAGTAGCAGCTGCCCCAAGTCTGATTAACTAGGGATTTGCCTAGTAGTATTCGCGTCGGAGTCAGCCTACCAATATAGCGGGTATTTCCCGTTCGGTGTAAAGATCAAAAGAGTCGCCCAACCGGAGGTCTTCCAGCCCCCGAGAAAATGCACAAGTGTACGGCGATTCTGATGTTCCCTTCTTCGCCCGTATATGGGGTCCCGTCGATGTGGCCGACAGCACGATTCAACGTAAGATCGTCAGTTCGTTCCAGGACAGGAACTTCGATCCCGACCGAGGAGATCTTTAGCACACCCAAAGGGGCTGGCACGCTGGTGCTTCCGCTGGTGGTTGGCTTCAATAGCGCTTCCGTGACCATAGGCGAAAATCTGGAATTCCCGGATTCGGCTGAATTACGTGCTGGCGGGTGGTGACGAATCATCAGTAATTCAATTAGGGAGGAAGAAATGAAGTCAAACAGCAGTTGGACAACAACAACAGCAGCGGTCTTGATGTTTGGAACACTCTGTTTCGCGTTAGCGGTGTCTACCAATGCGCAGATACAAACCGAAAAGTCCACGACGGCAGGCCGCACCACTATGCAAGTTCAGATGGAACGTGGGGAAGTTGTGCTTGTGGACGGCAACGACCTCGTCGTCAAGATGGAGGATGGCACCATTCGCCACTTCCCCAACGTGCCGGAAAGCGCCAAGGTCACCGTGGATGATAAACAACTCGGTATTCATGACCTGAAGCCGGGCATGAAACTCACGCGAGCAATCATTGTCTCATCCACTCCTCAAACCATCACGACCGTCCAGACGGTTACCGGGAAGGTATGGCACGTCACGCCGCCTAACTCGGTGATCCTCACACTGGAGGACGGAACGAATCAGTCCTTCAAGATTCCCAAAGGCCAGAAATTTACGATCGACGGCCAGCAGGTCGATGCCTTCGGCCTGAAAAAGGGAATGGTTGTCACCGCCACGAAGATCGTCGAGGTTCCGGAAATCGTTGTGTCTCAGCACAAGCATGTTTCGGGGACTATGCCAACTGCCCCACAGGCGCCACCCCCAGATGTCCCTCTACTGATTGCTAAGGAAGAACCCACTCCTGCTCCTGCAGCTGTGGAAACAGCGGCGGGTCCTCAGAAAAAGCTGCCGCAGACAGCAAGCAACCTGCCTCTGGTCGGACTCCTTGGCTTGTTGCTAATTTCTGCATCGCTGGGAGTCAAGCTCCTACGCTTAGCTCTGGGACACTAAGAAGTTCTCCAACGGGGAGGAGCCCATGTGCCGGAGACGAACACAAATCCGGCTGCGCGTACCGCTTGGCTATATGTCGTCGATGACGGGGCATTAGGCGTGCGAATGATGTCCCTTGCCATAAGGTCCTCCATTACATGTCCGGAACGCAGGACATAGGGACATAGTGCAATCTACACGAAACCGGCTCTACATGGCATTTGTCCGGTTACGACTAACACTTGCCAGACAGCGATCCGGATCGCTGTTCGAGGCACTCGACGGGCGCGAGTTGTCTCTCCTGGCGTATTTGTTCAGCAATCACCTCGCCACCAGTCTTATAGACCTTGTACGCCCGTGAGTAGCTTTTGGAGCTGATTACCTTGTAGAACCGGCCGTCTATAAACTCTATTGCGCAGTTGTTCTCAATCGCGATTCCGATGCCCCCGGTCTTCCGAATCATGTCTCGAAAGTCTTTTCTGCGAGGGATTCCGCGGGTCATACTGTTGTAGTGGGGACAATGTATTCCCTGTATGAGCCCCAGACCCCTTACATTTATGTATTTCCATTTTCGTGGGTTGTAAAAAGACATGGAATCGGAGTGTCCGGAATCAAACCAACAGATCGACCCCGCGCTAATGCCAGAAAGGACAGTTCCGTTCTCGTAGGCCGATTTAAGAAGTTTATCGACGCCCAGACGCCGCCAAAGGCGCATCATCAGCAGAGTATTTCCGCCGCCGACGTAGATTATGTCTGCCGATAGGATCTTCTTTCTGATCTGTTCTTGTGAAGGTTGTTCTTTGATAAGGAACAGGGCATCGGTTTTACATTTTAGGAATGCGCCAAAATATTCCTGGACGTGCTTCCAATATCGTTCGGAATCCGAACTCGCGGTTGGAATAAAAAGCAGTTTGGGATTTCTCCTGCCCGAAAGGCGCATGATCTCTCGATCAATGGGAGCGGTCCCCTTTGTTCTAATGATTCCGCCGCCGATTGCAACAACTGCCTTTGGCATGTGTTCATCGTATCCCAGCATGCCCGGGCAACAAATCGGGATCTAACAGATGCGTAGCGGCCGGGGAAAATCGGTCGGCGTCAAATAGGTGGAATCGATTTTCTCGACCAGTTTGCCGTTCTCTTCAGACTTGGCTTTCACGCTCTTCCATTCCGGATCGTCCTGAAAAGCTTTCCAGTTCGCGGCCGCCGCCCCGCGGCTCGGATGCTCCAGAATGTAAAAGAACGTGCTGCTTTTCACCGGCTCGTCCAGCGCCGTCCAGTAGGCAACACTCTTCATCCCATGATTCGCAAAGAGCTTATCCGTATGGTCTCGGAAGCGGGCCACGAGTTCGTCCAATTTTCCGGGGACCGCGTGATAAATACGCAATTCGTAGACCGTCGCTGATTCTGTCATAGTGTCACCTCGGCGTTTCTCCTCCGCATTTGGACTCTCTGAGAACATGGTTGCAGGCCGCCTGCGTGTCGGTGTTCCTACCGGCCGGGATAGCTGAGAGAATCAAGCGGGCGTTTCTACAGGCTCCCATGGCGAACACTCCTGGTAGGCTGCTTTCCAGCATCAGAGGCGGGCGCGAAGCGGCCACAAGTAAACAGCCCATGAGAATGCGCATGGCACTGTATTTTACTGCTGGACCCTGACCTTCGAGAAGGAATCTCTGTTCGGTCCTGGGAAACGCTAGTGATTAATCGGACGCGCGTTTTCACCGAAACGTAGATTTTAGCCGGGATGCTCCGGGCGCGTTCGATTAATCCGTTTGAACATGGCCGGCCGGTTTGCGGCGGGCGCGGGTGTTATGCAAATTTCAATGATGGGAAGGTGCGGCGTCGAGGTTCGCGCCGGCCCAGCGCCAGGGTGCACCGCGTAACACCTGGCGTGTGGAAGCGGTGATGGCGGAAAAGTATGATGAAAAAAACGGTTGAAGAAGCGGAGAGCAAAGAGCGATCCGATGGCAAGGCGGAGAGGTGCGGACCGCGCCGTGGCACGCAAAGAACACGCGTTGAGGGGAGCGGTTTCATGCTGCAGCGGTGACTGTGGGTGGAGAGCGCAGTTGGATTTCGGCAGCGGTAAGCCGCTCGAGTAACCTTCATCGGACCAGCACACTTGGGGCAGTACCAAAGATCGGACGGGGCATCGGTGGAGGAGAGGTTTTGTTCAGTTTGCGGCTGTTGAGCCGAGCCGAGAAGGTGAAAGCAAAGCGGTAGGAGCGTGGCACGCCGGCGGTTGGCCAGGAAGCCGAAGTTGCGGATGCGCACGAAGCCTTGGGGAAGGATATGCAGTAGGAAGCGTCGCAAGAACTCGTCGAGGATCGGCCCCTGCGTGCGCGCTCTGGCAAAGTTCATTAAACAGGAATCGACGAATCAACGAATCAACGGTCAGCCTTTATGGCAGATTGCCAGTAAAGAAATGTCACGTTCACCGAAGTGAGCGAACTGTACGGCCTTCATGGCTAATCTCCTCTACGTGTCGCGCTTGGCGTGCGAGCTGCTTCCGGAGTGAATACATGGCCGGGCGAAATGGGACCTATGTGGTATTCAGGGACGCCCCATGATATGAAGATGCGCGTAAGGCGAGCCCGCGAACATGATGTAGGCTCCAGTCGGCTTGTGCGTGGTTGGCAGTCCGGTAGTTTTCGGATCGAACGGCCACATGATCATCCAGTGTGGCCCGATCTCTATGGGCATGCGGAGCGCCATCGAAACGAGGTTCGCGGAGGGCAGACTGGAGAGGTCTGAAACTACCAACCCAAATCATTTCTGTAACCTCCTTCCAGGTCTTTCTGTTCGGCCTTTAGTGTCCGGCGCCCGGACCAGCTGACCTGAACTTGCGTGTCAGGAAAACCAGAGGCGCCCCGATCAGGCAGGCGCAGCCCAGCAGCCAGAAACAATCGAGAAAACCGAGAAATGCCGCTTGCTGCTGCACCATTCGTGCCAGTTGCGCATTTGCATGCACCGCTGCATCCGGGATGGTGAATCCATGCGTGAGAAAGTAACGACACAGTGTGTCGAGTGTTTCGTGATAGCGCTGCTGCAAGGGAGAAGTGTGTGCCACCAGAACCGACCGGTGATATTGCGTACGCCGGGCCAGAACCGTGGTCACAAACGCGATGCCTACGCTGCCGCCCTGATTCCGGAAGAGATTGGTGAGGCTCGAAGCCTTATTGTTCTTATTCTTTGGTAAGAAGGAATAGGCCAGCTGGCTTACGGGAACAAACAACGGGGCGATCCCAAGGCCCTGGATCGCACGGGTGAGGGCTATATGTTTGTAGTCCGTGCCGAGGTCGAGGCTGGCGAACCGCCACATGGCCATGGCAAAAATGATGTACCCTGTGAAAATGAGCGGTTTGATTCCAACTTTCGGCAGGATTTTCACGATCAGCGGAGCCAGGGCGACGATGACGAAAGCGCCCGGTCCAAGAACGAGTCCTGCGTCGGTGGCGGTGTAGCCATACAAGCTTTGGAGCATCTGGGGAACTAACACCGTCGACCCAAACAGAGCAAAGCCGAAGAGAAAATAATAAACGTTTGCGATAGCGAAGTTGCGATCCGCGAGTAGTCGAATCTCCACGACCGGGTCTGGATGGCTCCACTCCCAAAAGACGGCCGCAATCAGCGCAACAAGCGCGATCGAAAAGAACACGACAATGAAGCGGCTTTCGAACCAATCCTCCGTCTGCCCGCGGTCGAGGACTACTTCCAAGCACGCAAAGCCGAGGGCCACGAGAAATATCCCGAGGCCATCAATCCGAAGCCTGCCGCCTTTACGAGCAGCTTCGACTTCACGCGTGAACTCGGGAGGGTCGGAAACGAGGCGGTTCGTCAGGATCAGCGACACAATGCCGATGGGAATGTTGATAAAGAAGATCCATCGCCAACTCCAGTTGTCCGTGATCCAACCGCCGAGCGGCGGACCGATCACCGGGGCAGTCACGATGGCCATGCTGTAGAGAGCGAAAGCCGCGGGCCGCTTCTGCGCAGGGAATGTGTCCACGAGAATGGCCTGCTCGACCGGGGCGAGGCCACCGCCTCCCACGCCCTGCAAGACGCGAAAGAAGATGAGCAAGCCCAGTGAGGGAGCGAAACCACACAGCAGTGAGCTCAACGTGAAGAGGACGACACAAAGCATGTAGTAGCGCTTTCGCCCGAAGACGCGGCTCAGCCACGCAGAAAGCGGAAGTACCACCGCGTTCGATACCAGATAGCTTGTCAGGACCCACGTGCTCTCGTCATAGCTGACGGCGAGGCCGCCGGCAATATGAGGCAACGCGACATTGGCTATGGCCGTGTCGAGAAGCTCCATGAAGGTTGCGAGCGTAACGGTGACGGCGATGATCCATGGATTGATCGGCTTCCGGTCGGTAAGGGCATACGGGGTGGGAATGGAGGCTGTAACAGTGCTCATATCTGCGCCGCTACCTTTGATACAGCAAGAGACCGAACGGTCGCATCTAATATCTGGTATGATGCAGAAGGCGACCAATCGGTCGCACAACGGAGTTGGCGGCGGTGGGAATATGCGCAAAGGCGAAGAGACACGGCAGGAAATCATTCGCAAGGCAGCGCCGATCTTCAATCAACGGGGCTATGACGGCGCGGCCCTGTCCGACCTAATGAAGGCGACCGGCCTCGAAAAAGGCGGGATCTACCGCCACTTTGACAGCAAAGAGCAACTCGCAGCCGAAGCATTCGATTATGCTTGGCGAGAAACGCTGGACGCGCGCATCCGCGGCCTGGATACCATTTCGAACAGCGTTGACAGGTTAAAGCAGTTGGTTTCGAACTTTGTGGAGCGGCGCGGAACGATTCCCGGCGGGTGTCCGTTGCTCAACACGGCAGTCGATACCGATGACGGAAATTCTGTTCTGCGCGAACGCGCACGGAAAGCGTTGCGCGGTTGGCGCAGCTACATTTTCTCGGTGATCACTGCTGGAATCAAGGCGCGGGAAATCCGTCCAAAGGCTGACGCAAGGAAGGTGGCGACTCTCATCATTTCTGCCCTCGAAGGTGCAATCATGCTCTACCGTCTTGAACGAACTGAGGAATCGCTGCGCGACGTGCAAGCCTATCTCGACCGGTATCTCGAAACAGAAGTGCGCCTCCCCCCTAAGTAGACGATGGGGAAGAAGGTCAGTCAGCGTCCCCTGGCACGCTCACCTCTCAGGGCCATGCAAGTTGAGGACGCCTTCGCAATCAGGCGCCCGCCTTCATCCATAATTTCACACTCAATGTAGCCAATAGTGCTGCCGCGTCGCACGACTTTGCCCTCAGCTCGCAGTTGAGCCTCCCAGACGGGGCGAAAGAAATTGATTTTTAGTTCGATGGTTGTGAAGGATTCGTCGGGCGCGAGTGTGCTTGCAAACGCCATTCCCATTGCAGCGTCGGCGATATCGCAAAGAATACCCCCGTGGAGCGTCCCCATGGGATTTGCGTGTTGTCGCCCGGCTGCCAGCGTGACGACCGCACGTCCACCGGCAATTTCTTTTGCATCAAACCCGATTAGCCTTGCCACCGGAACGTCGTTCGTCTTTCCGTGAGCCATAAACCCTCGCTGATGCGCACGTTGCCGTGCTATCTCCACAATGGGTGCGACCGACTGGTCTCTAGACACCACTGTAGCACAAAACAAAGGAAACCGAACGGTCTCGTCGCACATCGGAAGGAGTGCTGATGAAAACTGCCGTTCAAGCAAAAGGAGAATAGCAATGTCAAACTTACCGAAAAAAGGCGTCGCCGTAGTCACGGGCGCATCGTCGGGCATCGGCGCCGTCTATGCCGACCGTCTCGTAAAGCGCGGCTATGACCTTATCCTGATGGCCCACAACGAGGTACGCCTCAAGGAACACGCCTGACGAAGGAAACTGAACGGAAGGTCACTCCGCTTTGGGCCGACCTCAGCGACAAGGCGGATCTCGCGAGGGTGGAGGCCTTACTGCGCGCTGATTCGGGCATCACCATGCTCGTCAACAATGCCGGCTTCCCATTTGCCGGTCGATTGAAGAAAGCTTGTATCCAAAATGTGCTATTCAACATCACATATACTGCCAGGAGATTTCGATGCCCGCGACCAGCGTTCAGTTCACAGTTGCAGCCCATATCATGGCGGCTCTTGGTTTTTTCCGCGGCAAGGAAATCCCTTCGGCAGTTCTCGCTGAAAGCGTGAATGCGGACCCTACTTTCGTGAGGAAATCGCTCTCGAAACTCTCCAAAGCTGGCCTGATTGTCACGACGCGTGGTAAGAACGGCGCGAGCACCCTTACGCGTTCTCCTCAACAAATAACGCTTTTGGACATTTATCGGGCCAGCGCGGCACCACCGACATTCGCGATTCACAACTATCCTGTAGAGAAGAGATGCCCGATTAGCGCCAACATTAAGGGGTGTATGTCGTCGGTCCTAAAAAAAGCGCAGAACAGCTTCGAGAATACTCTCGATCGAATCACCCTCACTGATGTAGTAGGCGAAATCCGTCAAGGGAAACGGTGATTTTTTTTGCTTCTATATGTGCACAGTGTTCGCACATATTAGCGGCCGTTGTTTTGAGCGCCGAAGGGTGTGCCTAAGGAAAGGAGAAACGAATATGAACAGTCTTAGAGACAAGGGGGCTGTCGTAACGGATGGCACGTATGTGATCTTGGGGGCGACTGGGAACACGGGTTCGATCGTCGCCAACACCCTGCTGTCGAGGCGCAAGAAGGTGCGCGTCGTAGGTCGCGACGCGGGACGACTGCAGCGCTTTGCGCGTCAAGGCGCGGAGGCGTTCATGGGCGACGTGAGCGATGCGGTTGCCCTCAACAAAGCCTTCAGAGGCGCGCGTGCAGCATACTTGATGTTGCCGCCGATTACCTCCCGGGAAGACCAAGAGCGAGAGAGCGATGCGATCGCGCGGGCCGTCGAGGAGTCTGGCGTGCGCTACGCGGTGCACTTGAGCAGCTACGGCGCGCATGTTCCGGAAGGCACTGGACCAGTCACCGGGCTACATTCTTCGGAACAAAAACTGAACGCGATCAACGAGTTGAACGTTTTGCACCTGCGCGCCGCCTATTTCATGGAGAACAATCTGGCGGCGATCAGCATGATTCAGGGGATGGGAATCTTCGGACATGCACTGCTACCCGACCTGAAGCTGCCCATGATCGCGACGCGGGACGTTGGCGACTACGCCGTGCGGCGCCTCCTGGACCTGGATTTTGCCGGCAAACAAACGCGCGAACTGCTTGGGGAGCGCGACCTGTCGATGACGGAAGCTACCGCGGTGATTGCGCGCGGGATTGGCAAACCGGATCTGCGTTACGAGCAGTTTCCGTACGACCAGGTGCAGCAGGCGTTAGAGCAAATGGGCATGCCGCCGAAGAAAGCCGCGGTGTACATCGAGATGTTCCAGGCCATTAACGCAGGAGTCCTCGCTGCGCTGGAGCCGCGTTCGCCGGAGAACAGCGCACCGACTTCATTTGAAAAATTTGTACAGGATGTCTTTACGCCAGCATATCGCGGGAAGGGTTCCGCGGCTTAAGCTTAGCGGCGCTCGTTGCGCCTGTTTGGCGGCGAGAATTTCTGTAAGCAGCTTCTGAAAATTGCCTATGCGGAGATCTAGTCATGAATGGAACGGCCTCTAAGAAAAAAGAGTTGTCCAAGCGCGAAAAGAAACCGAGTACTTACCGTCGCATCGTCACTGGAAATGTAAACGGAAAGTCCGCCGTTCAGAGCGATGAAGCGTTGCTGGCCTATGAGTTCAAGACTGTTACCGGCTACGAGCACACGCTCATCTGGGTCAACCCGGCGACCCCAGATCTCAGCAAGGAGCAAAGGCTTGCCGGCTATCCCGACTCCGTCGTTCCAGGGCCGGGGGGCACAAGCCTGCACTTCGTGACTTTTCCGCCCGGTTCGGTCTTCGTGGATCCGTCCTTCGACGCCCAAGCCGCACAAGAAGAAGCTTTGGTTCGTCTGCCAGGATTAGCTGATCACTTCGAAAAAGAAGACCCGGGGATGCACAAAACGAATACGGTTGACTACTCAGTTATCCACGACGGAGAGATTTGGCTGGAGTTGGACGATGGCGAGACTCTGCATTTAAGACGCGGCGACGTGGTCGTGCAAAACGGTACGCGCCACGCATGGCGAAACAAAGGCACCAAGCCCGTCACGATGCTCTTTTTCATGAATGGCGCGAGAGAAAGACAATGACCAAAAAGCTCGAAGGCAAGACTGCCGTCATCACCGGCGGAACAGAAGGGATTGGATTAGCTACAGCAAGACTCTTCGTCAAAGAGGGTGCCTATGTCTTCGTCACGGGCCGCCGCCAAAAGGAACTCGACGAGGCCGTGAAGGCAATCGGCACCAACGTTTCTGGAGTTCAGGGAGACGTTGCTCGGTTGGCTGATCTTGATCGTCTTTACGAGACCGTCTCTAAGGTAAAGGGGCGTATCGATATTGTTTTCGCCAACGCCGGCGTGGGCGAATTTGTCCCCTTTGGGTCCGTCACGGAAGAGCATTTCGACAAACTATTCAACATCAATGTGAGGGGAACCCTGTTCACCGTGCAAAAGGCCTTACCGCTGCTGAAGGACGGTGGCTCTATCATTCTCAACGGCTCAGTCGCCAGTGTTAAGGGTACGGCCGCCTTCGGCGTGTACGCCGCGAGTAAGGCTGCGATCCGCTCTCTCGTGCGAACCTGGACTACGGATCTGAAGGACCGTCGTATCCGCTCAAACGTTGTGAGTCCGGGACCGATCAATACGCCTCTGGCGAATCGGCAATCTGCAGACGTGATTGCGCGGATTGTGTCCACCATTCCGATGGGACGCATGGGGGAACCCGAGGAAGTTGCCAAGGCCGCTTTGTTTCTGGCTTCCGATGACTCCAGTTTCGTCACGGGTATCGAACTGTTCATTGACGGAGGCAGAGCTCAGATCTAACCGAAAGGAGACCACAGTGATTTCAAGACGTAAGTTCCTATCGAATGCCTTCGGAATCGCTCTCGTATCGCCCACGACTTGGCCAATCCGAGCTAACCAAGCCCGTTCAACGCAGGGACAATCCAACACCAGTGCGTCCAAAACCGGACCAACAGCTCAAAAGACATCTCTGAGATGGGACGTGTTCTTGGTGCCCAGCATACCTGCCATCACGAGCGATTTGTCTCCGACCGAAACACAGCGGCCGTGGCCACCGATTTCGTCAACCCTTATTTCCGGGGAGCGGGACGCCGTGCTGGTCGACACCCCTGTCACCGTCGAGCAGGCGCGAGCACTGGCGAATTGGGTTGTGGCGAGCGGCAAGAATCTGATGACAATCTACGCCACCCACGGCCACGGCGATCATTTCTTTGGCACCAGCACAGTTCTGGAGCGATTTCCAAATGCCCGTTTTCGTCGCCCAGCCGGAAGTGATCAAGATTATGCGCCAGCAGGCAAACTCTCGTAGGCTTGCCCTCGTCGTCAACTGTGCCGCTCTTTCGCCTAAGACTACGACATATTCTTTATCTTGAGCCACCCCGTACAGTTGTCTTTGTAGATTCCGTTTGTCGCTGGTTCTGTAGGTAACGTAACCCAGGAATTGTTCTACTCCATGAAATAAATACTCGGAATAGTTTTATACATATTGTTAAGTCTTACCGTATCCGTCATTTGCAGATCACTCGTTTGGCTCACCGATTGCGTCATTCATGTCGTCCCCGTCACTTTCTACTTATCGAGGTGACTCGTGGTTCGAAAACATATTGCTAGAAGTGCTTTCGTGATTTTCACCGGCACTCTCCCGCTGGTAGGCTTGGTACTTGCTCAAATTCCCCCGGACCAACCGGATCGGCCTCAAACCTTGCAGATCCAAACTCCTCCACAAGGAAATAATGACGAGGATCTGAAATTTTTCACGGGGAAAATCTACAGTAATAACGGGAGATATGTGTTGGACGGCGAGTCTTCGCGGGGCCCTTATCTGCTAGACGATCAAAAAATGGCCAAGCAATATGAGGGTAAGCACGTGCGCGTGATCGGCGTGCTTGAAGTGGCAAATAACACAATTCATGTTCGAAATATCGAAGAGGCTTCCGGCTGAAGCAGTCAAAGCCGAAAAATGTCTGGAAAGGTATGCGGTCGAGACCACTTGTTTTCAGAGCGGCATTTTCGTCACTTCGGGAACTCAAAAAGGTCCGTCTATGTGTGTCAAACGTGTTGTCTGCGATGCGGGAAATTCGAACCTGGCCTAAGAAGCAAGTGGACAAACCATGGACTACTCCGATAAGGCGCGCTGAATGAGCGAGGATACTTGCGGATACATTCTAACGTTTCGTTGCTTGAACTGCGGCAGACACGAAGCCTTTGCCAGCGTATTATCCGACATCGTCCTGAGCGAAGACGTGAAGACGCGGTTACTTGAAGCCTCGTGTAGAGCCTGTGGCTGGACAGGCGAAGTCCTCGGCGTTTCAGCGGTTCGAGTCGAACACGCCAAGTCTAAGTCCACGGGCCGAGGAAACTGACGGCAGTGATAGCGAAAAGTACTAGACGGACAAGTTCGTACTGCAACGTACTTCTCCGGTAACCGAGCGACTCTTGGCGGTTGGTCGGCAACTCTTCCTTTACCCAATTAGGTAAGAGTTGTCCGTCATCCAGACACGATCAGTCCGGCCCGGATGGGCTTCCAACTCAATTGCCGAGATAATGTGAGCTCATTACCGCCGATATTGCTCGTCGCTTCCTGTTCCATCCAGTTGACTACCTGCTGTAGCGTCAAAGCGCTGCGTTGTGCAGAAGGACTTTTGGCGCTTCTTTCGCTGCAAATAAAGAGGTCTCCTCAACTTTTCCCTTGCCCTAAAATGTTCGATTTATTATAACAATATGTCGAGAATGTCGAGAATTAACAACCAATTCTCAGTCGGTGTTCACATCATGACAGCGCTTGGCGACCATTATGGTGAACAGGTGACGTCAGCGCATTTGACCGCAAGTGTGCGGGCCCATGAATCGCAAGTCCGGAGTGTGTTGTCCAAACTTGTGAAAGCGGGTTTAGTGACGACAGCTCGCGGCCGCAATGGCTTTTCGGCGTTGTCGCGGCCGGCAAATAAGATCAGTCTGTTGGAAATTTACAAAGCAGTAGAGGCGCCCCCTGTTTTTTCGATTCACCAGTATCCAAAGGAAAAGACGTGCCGAACGAGCTGCACTCACAAACAGGCCATGGCAGAGCTGCTGGAGGATACACAGCGAGCGTTTGAGGCCCGGTTGGGCCAGCGAATGCTTTCTGAGATGGTCAAAAAAGCGAGGAGTTACAAGTAGAGTGTTACTGTCCTAAAATGCCAATTTAGAAGTGACAATAGCAAAAAGCGAGGATCTGTGAAAAGTCCAGTTTAGGAAGAACAGTTTATGGAAATTGGAACCATCGGAGCAGGAGATTTCGCACAAGCGTTCGCCAAACGGGCATTGAAGGCAGGCCATAAGGTAAAGCTTAGCAATAGCCGAGGTCCCGAGAGCCTGCGAGAAATTATCAATCAACTTGGTCCTGGAGCAATGGCTGCCACCACGGAAGAGGCGGCGGCTTGCGAAGTGGTACTTCTTGCTGTGCCCTGGGACAACGTGCCCGAGACACTTGCGAGTCTCCCCGAATGGAAAAATCAGATTCTGATCGATGGGACCAATCCTTTTCACGGCAAGGCCGGAAATTTTAAGCCTGCCGATGTTGGAAACCTGTCCACTAGCCAGTTCGTTGCGGCACTTGCCCCGGGAGCGCGAGTGGTTAAGGCGCTGAACACCATGATCGTTCCTAACTTGGAGGCGGATCCCATCGTCAACGGGGCGAAACGAGTCGCATTTATTTCGGCAGACGATCACGGTGCGAAGAAGCGAGTTGAAACGTTACTCGAAAGTTTTGGCTATTCAGTCATTGATCTTGGAAACCTCCGCAATGGAGGGCTGATTCAGCAAGCAGGTGGCCCTCTCGCAGGGCGAAATTTGTTGGAACAGGGAGAACGTCATAAATGAAAGCCATTCATCTCACAGCCTACGGTAATCCAGGTCGGAACTTAAAAATGGTCGAGGTTTCGGAACCGAACGTCCCGTCTGCGGGCGAGGCTCTAGTGCGCATGGAGTATACGCCGATTGACTACAGCGACCTTCTTTTGGCGAACGGAGTGTACTTCTTAAATCCGAAGCTTCCTTCTGTCATTGGAGGTGAAGGTGCGGGAATTGTGGAGGCGATCGGACCGGGAGTCACCAGCGTCAAGGTAGGCGATCGCGTTACGATCCCGTTTCGAACATTCACATGGTCTGAAAAGGTCCTGGCTCCAGCCGGAGGTCTTTTTGTCGTTCCTCCTTCAGTCGATGCCAAAACGGCCTCGATGTTAAACATCAATCCCACGACTGCCGTTCTTCTCTTGGACCAATTTGTAAAGCTAAAGCCGAAAGACTGGATCGTATTAAACGCAGCAAATTCTCAGGTCGCGCGATGCCTGATCGCGATTGCAAAATCGCGCGATCTCAATATCGTAGGTATTGTGAGGCGGTCCGAGCTTATCCCTGAAATTGAAAAGCTGGGTGTTGATTTCGTTGGCGTCGAATCGTCGGAACTATCAAAGCAAATTCAGATTGCGACCGGCGGAATGCCAATATCTCTGGGCCTTGATGCCGTAGGTGGCCCAGCGACGGCGACGATGGCAAGCGTGCTCTCTCCGGAGGCTCATCTCGTCAGCTATGCGTGGCTGAGTGGTTTGCCGATTCACGTGCTGCAAGGCGATCTCATCGGCAAAAGGCTGAACATCCACGGCTTTTGGATGTATTACGAAGAGTATCTCCCCAAAATGCGAGCGGCACTGACTGAGGCGGCAAAAGTAATCGCTTCCGGCAAATTAAGTTTGCCAATCACCACAACATACAAACCCTCCCAAATCAAAGAAGCAATCGAGCACTACGAGCGTGGTGGCAAGGTTCTGTTGGATTTCAATCACCTAAACTAGGACCTGCCACAAATTCGCAACTGGCAAGATGTGAAGCTATCTTTAAATGACGGAGAGATTCTGTCTAGAGCCGTTCCGGGTCGAGATATCGCAAGCCGCACTCGATGCCGAGAGGAGACAAGCCATGTCCTACAGCATCTCGATCTTGCCGACCCGCAATCTTCACGATGTCTTCGGTGAAAAAGGCCCCGCGCGTCGGCGCGTGGCCATCGACGAGATCTTCACCGAAGATTGCGTGCTCTACGAGCCCAGGGGCATCCACCGTGGCCGCGACGAGATCGATCGCTTCGCGGGCGCGATGAAGGCTACTCAGCCCTGGTGAGCCGCCAGTTTACGCCGGGACTGATTTCATCATTGCCCACGACGGCCGGATTGCCGCCGTTTATCGCTTTTTCAACTCGCTTCTCACCCAATCGGGAACCGGAACCGTTCGAACGTGGCCTCCCTTGCCATCCAGATCAACAATGGCCCAATGCTCTTCGCGCTGCTGGAGATGATCCAATGTCAAGGCCACAGTTTCATGCCTCCTCAAGCCACACGCGAGTAGCAATGCGAGCAAGGCCCGGTCACGTTTTCCTTTCAATCGCTGGCGATCAGGGGCTTGCCAAAGTGCATTGCCTTGCTCTGCCGTTAACCAGTTTCCGAGGCGAATGACGAGCTTCTTCACTCCTTTGACGCGACGAATACCGGCAGCCAAATCGGCGCTCAGAAGACCGCAGTCGGCCGGTTCGTATGCGAGGCGACGTACGGCGCCAAGACGTAGGTTGATTGTGCCCGGGGCGAGTTGACAGGATTCGAGATGAGAGCGATACCTAAAGACCACGATCCTGTTGAAGGCCAAGCGCGGTCCAGAGCAAGCCAGTCAACGAATTCATCGATGGCGTGACGATAACCTCGCTTTGCGTCTGCTGAGTTGAGGGTGTTCAAAACCGCGGCCTTGGCGTGTTCCAGGTCGGGCAAACGTAGGATGGATTTGGTGCTACTGCGTCTCCTTCTGGAACTTGGTTTCTGCTTCATGACCGATGGCCTCCCTGCCATCAGTCAATGATCAGAGTAGTGCGGCGACTGTAAGGTCAGAGTCGCTCGTGACTCAGGAGTCTCGCTCTAGAATGCCCTCCATGCCTGCGTATACTCCGCGTCGAGCAGAAAAGCGTTACCGTCAGCTAATTCTGCTGCCCCGAGGTTACCCGCTCGTTGGCGGTGAAGAATTAGGCGAGTCTCGCTTGACGAAACTGCGTGGGACTCATCTTGCAGAGAGCCCGGAACACTCTTGCGAAGTGCTGTTGGGTTTGGAATCCACATGCAATGGCTACATCGAGGACGCGTGCGTCTTCTTTTACCAGCAGCTCCTTGGCTCGCTCCACCCGTGCCCTCAAAACAAATTGGTGCGGAGCAACTCCCGTCGATTGATGGAACATTTGAGAGAAGTATGCCGGGCTCAGCTTTGCTTCCTCGGCCATCTGCATCAAGCTCACGTCTTCATGGAGGTTTTCATGAACAAAACTGGTCACCCGGCGGAGTTGCACTGGGGAGAGACCTCCACGGTAGTGACGCATCGGGCTCCGCAATACTCCCTGCGAATGCATCAGCGCGGCTACGAGAGCGCGCCCGATTGAATCCGTGTAGATTCTCCCGGCTGGAGATCCATTTGCAAGCTCTGCTTCAGCTGCCGCCACCAACGCGCGAATTCGCTCGTCTTTAAGGAGCGGTGTTCCATTCAATTCCGGCGCTCTCCCACCCATTTCCTCTGCGACAGAATGGAACGTGTGGTCTGGCACCGTGATCAGCAGCATCTGAATCGGACTGTGCCAACGCACCCATTCCTCGGTGTTCCTCCGGCAGAGAATCATCTCTCCACGCGCGTAGCAGTATTTCGACAGACTGTGCGATCCAAGACCTAACTCAAACTCGCCCGGAGTAAGAACCTTTGCTAAGACCTGTTTTTCGAAAATCTGACGTATCGGTTCCAACGAGATTTTGTTGGCGATCCTCTGAACAAGGAGTTCGGTACCCATCACTGGATTTAGATGTCTTTTCACCCTACAAAGCTACAAAGACCCAAACGATTGGATACAGAAGCGAAGGATTTGACCCTTCGCTCATTCATTTTTTCGGTGTCATTGACTTGCAGTTACTTGAACCCTATAGGGAGATTTCTTAAATGAACATTACATCTGAAACAAAGACGGGTACGAGCAGCAGAGCCGAGGAGCAGACATTCATTGTTCTCGGCGTCTTGCTTCAGTTTCTCTCCACGCCCGAACAAATCAACGACCAGATCACTGTGATGCGCGGAACGGTCCCCTCAGGAGTCGTTATTCCACTCCATAGCCACGCCGATCCAGAGATATTTTATGTGCTGAATGGTTCGCTTGAGGTGTTCCAGGCTGAGGGTCCGTCCGCGGGCTGGCAAACAGTGAATGCCACCGAAGTCGTTTCTATCCCCGGAAATGTCAGGCACGCACTCCGAAATACTTCTCCTGGCCCGATAACCTCAATCATCGTGAGCAAGCAGGAACTCTACAACTTCTTCCGCGAGCTCGCACGGCCATCCGATCCGAACAGACCTCCCGCACCGCCGACTCCGGAGGAGATACAGCAGCTCTTTAGCGTCGCAGAGAAGTACGAATACTGGCTTGCATCCCGTGACGAGAATGCAGCGATTGGCATCTCGCTCCGGTAGTTCGACTGCTAGTGGCTCTTTCCATCTGTTGCGATATCGACTGGTAGCTGACCTGGGGCTCACGGGTGGTAGCGCAAACACTGGCAACTCCGGTTGGTCGGCAACCCATAATCCGGTAAGGGAAGGGAAGGGTTGCCCGTGATCCGTCCGGAATTCCCGACGCATCGAAGATCGCCTCAGGACAAGTTCACTCTACAAGGCTTTGGACGGTACAGCGAATTCTAGGGGACCTACTCCGGCAGGGCCTCGATGATACTCATATCGGACGACGTTAGTACCACCTGATTGAGGCGGAAGCCTGAGCGTGCTAGTAGCTGACTGTATTCTTCGGCCGTGCGTTCTTTCCCGCCGGTCATGACCAGCATTATCACATCAAGTAGCTTTCCCGCAGCGTGGAGGTTCCCTTCGTGTAGCGTCCATTCCACAAGCAAGAGCGCTCCGTCCTTGGGAACTGCCCGGCGGCAGTTGGTCAGAATCTTTTCCGCGTGTTCGTCGTCCCAGTCGTGGATCACGTTTTTCATCATGTACGCCCTGCAGCCCGAAGGCACTTCACGGAAGAAATCGCAAGGCTGCATCGCGCTTCGCGCCTGCAACTCGCCAGCGAGGATGCCGCGCTGCTGCGCGCGTTCGAGTACATGTGGAACGTCTGCTAGAACACCCCGCGTTTCGGGATGCGCCTTGAGGACAGATGCGAGCAGGCTGCCATTCCCGCCTCCAACGTCCATGACGCTTCCCCAACGCCCGAAGTCATAAGCGACGGCCACCATGGGCCCCACGATGGCGGACATATCCGTCATGGCATCGTCAAAAATACGGGCCTGTTCGGGATGCTGTTTCAGGTATTCCCAGCCATCCATCCCGAACACCTTCGTTCTCGCCGGCTCCCCGGTGCGAACGGTGTACAGGATTTCTGCAAAAGGGGCGAAGAACAATTCGCTTCCCCTGAAAATGAGAATGGAGCGGACGGAACCAGGCACACCGGAGCACAGGAATTGGGAAAGCTCGGTGTTCGCGAATGTGCGGGGAGAAGTCTCGTCGAACACGCTTTGACTGGCCAGGAGGCGCAGGATACGGTACAAAGCCGACTCGTTCACTTTGAGGTCACGCGCCAGCTCCGAAGAAGTCTGGGGACCATCTTTTAGCAGGTCGGCGACTCCTAGCTTTGCCGCACAATACAAAGCCTGTTGGATGATCAGACCGTGACTCATGCTCAACAAGCGCATGGGCGTTTCGGTCGACGAAGTCATGATCCACCTCTTGCTTGAGCAGCCCGAACGGTTGATCGGAAGACGCAATCCGCTACTCCTGGGTAGCGTCCGACGAAAGCCCTACTCGATACCGGTACGGCCCGAGCATCATAGTCAGCAGCACCGCCAGGACGGCCGCGCAGAAGAATCCGCTTAGGGGCACTACATAAGATCCGGTTTTGTCGAAGCCGAAGCCCATGAGGTAAGCTCCAAGTCCCCCAGACACGCCGAAGACGGCCCATATCGACCCGAAAATTGCTCCGTACGAACGAAGGCCAAAGTAGCGACTCGTCAGGTACGCAATAATGTCTACCTCGGCTCCTATGCCGAGCCCCACCAGAAAGGCCGCAACTAACACAGATGAGATCGCGTGGCCCAAGGCAAGAAGCGCAATCCCGGCGGCCACCGTAGAGAAGAGCAGCCCCGCGACACGAGGGGCGAAGAACTGGTCCAGCAAGTAACCACAGCCGACTCGTCCGACGAACAATCCAACTCCAAGGAGAGAGCTAGCGAAAGCTGCGAGCTGAGCTGAGCTTCCCCGGTCGGTTAGGAGCGCAGGCAAATGAATGAAACACGCATGCACGCTGGCAGTGATTAAAAAAAGGACGCACACGATGATCCAGAAGGCCGACGTGTTCGCGGCTTCGCGTAGCGTTAGCCCGTTTGCGTTCACCACGATTGGCCTTGACACCGGGCCTTCCGCGGCCCCATCTGGCAGGAGACCCATACTCTCGGGCCGCTCCTTGAGGAATGCTACAAGCATCGGTAAAGGGATAAGCAAAACCGCCAAGCCGAAGATACTGTAGGAGAGACGCCAACCGAACATTGCCACCAACCGCTGCGCTATTGATGGCATGACAATCGCGCCCGCCCCCATCCCAAGCATCATGACGCTGAGAGCCAGCCCCCTTTGTCGGTCAAACCAGCCGGAGATCAGGTGGGTGTACGACATCGCCCCCGCGCCACCAGAGACCAGACCCAAGGCGAAATAAAACAGATACAGCTGCCATATTGCCTCAGACAAAAATCTGCTGGAAACCAGGATCAAACCAAGAAGAACCGTGAATGGAAGTAGCACTCTTCGCGGGCCATAGCGATCGACCAATTGGCCGGCAAAAGGGACGAAAAATGCCGCAGTCAGATTGTGAATTGTGAATGCCAGGGAAATCTTGGCGCGTCCGGAATGAAATTCCTGACCCATCGCCTTCGCAAAGACGCCGAAAGGAAAAACGATGATTGTGGCGGTGTTCAAAAACAGCCCGAGAGCTGCTATCAAGGCGACCCACCAGCCGTAAAACACCTTGGCTCTTGCGCTCGTCATTTCGTGTGTCCAAAAGGACTAGAGATTCTAATTTAGTCCTTGGCTCGGAAACTACCTCTTAGTTTACAGGGGCGAGTAATCGCGCAGCGTTTGATTCGGTGGTAATCGACCGGCCAGGGAAGCCTCTATTGCAACAAAGAAAGGTTCTGGGCGAATGGTCGTCACGCCCAACGTGCCTCGGAACCCTCGACGGCGCTGATCAACTTCGTTGCATATATTCAACTAGGGCACGGATGGGGGTGCCCAGGCGGGCGTTGCGTCTTCCCACTGGTTATCTGTCAACGGCCGTTGACCGGAGCCATCCGCGTTCATCACAAAGAGCTCGCCATAGGGCTGAGGAATGTCGTCGTATAGCGGTGCCTCATCTTTGAATCCTAAACGGGCGCTACTGAAGAGAATATGCTTTCCATCTGGAGACCATATTTCGTGTGCATTATTCCCTGGCGCGGTGGTCAGCCTCGTCAAATGGGTCCCGTCGGGCCGGATCGTATAAATGTCATAGCTGTCTTCGTCAAAGCGCGTGAAGGCGATGAGATCGCCTCTTGGAGACCAGGCAGGAAAATTGTCAAATCCGGTAGTCAGCTTTGTCACGGATCCATCGTCCAGATTGATGATTCGGAGACCAAACTCCGACCCGCCCCAAAAGCGAAATACGATCCGCTTGCCGTCTGGGGACCAACTCGGAAAACCGTTGTTTCCCGCAGTCTTGATTAGCTCATGGAGTTCCGAGCCATCCGGGCGCATCATCATTACGCGGGCTGACCTGCCGCGAGGGAGAAGGTAGGACCCTGTCCCAAAAGCGATCCAATCATCCTTAGGAGACCATTCCGGCGCCAGAGCCACAGCGCCCTCGTCTGCACGAAAGGTTAGCTTAGCGTTCGTTCCATCCGCATCCATCACAGACACTGAAATATTACTCACGCTCTTGGTAACGGCAAGTTTCTTTCCGTCGTGCGAAAATGCGGGAAACGGATTCGAAAAGGCCAGATCAAATTCTGGATCGATACTGAACAAGGGTTGGTTTTGGCGCCATGATTCAGACGACCATTTTTGATATACGACCCGTTTGCCATCAGGTGACCAAGTGGGGTTGCGCATCTGTCCGTTCGCCCCTTGATCCCCGGTCGTGAAGGATAGACCCGTCCGTGACCCGGCCTTCATGACATACCCGATTCTATTCGCGCTAAGAAACTGAGGTGAAACTTTCAGCCCCGGACCTGACGTGTGCTCCTGGCGAGTTCCGGTTGCGACATCCACCGAAACGATTTGCGAATCGACCAGTTTTCCGACTCTCGCTCGCCCAGGGGAAAGCCGGGCGTAAAACGTATCTTGAATATCCATCTCATAAAAAACGATTCTCTCGCCATCTGGCGACCACTTCGGTGAGCCTGCGAATTTGCCCACCGAAGGTAGCCTCCGCACGTCCGTGCCGTCAGTCCGCATCAGATAAATGCTGACAGCATGCGATTGCTCAAATCGTTCGCCGTCCCGCCGCACAGGGGTGTTGCGGTCCGATGAGAACGCGATCCATTTCCCGTCTGGTGACCAGGATGGCCGAAAATTGGCTGGGGTGCGGGTAAGGTTTCGCACCTTCTTTGTCTGTAGGTCGAGCACCCAGATGTCAGCGGATCCACTACCGCGTGAGGACACGAAGGCAAGCTGCTTTCCATCCGCCGAGAGCGCTCCTTGATCGTCATACGCCGGATCATCGGTCAGCCGCTCGAGACCTGACCCATCCGGATGTACACGGTAGATGTCGGCCGAGCCGCCGCGCTCAGAGGTAAAGATGATCCACTTCCCGTCAGCCGAGAAAGAGGCGTTGTAATCGAAGCCGGAATTTGGCAGCAGCGGACGTTCGTCGGAGCCGTCCGCATTTGCGATGAATAGCGTCGACTGAGAGGGCCCAATCCGGTAAAGAAGAATCCGCTCTTTCGCGCACAGAACCGGCGTGGTTGCGGACACCAACACCGTCGCTAGCAAAGCTCTTCTCAGCACAATTAGCTCCCGCCAGCAATGGGGCTAAGCCTAGCACGTGATGTGATTGGCGCGCCACTCCAGCCATATTTTTCGACATGCTCAGCGTGAGTGTGGGGCCTTGTGAGAAGCTGAGGGACGTTGTGAGCGGATGGTCGGCAAACAGGAAGTGCGTGCTGAGCAGTGCGTTGTTCAAGAGGGTTGAAGTCCCTCTGGCGCTCAAATGAGGGGCGCCATATCTAAGAAGCGGGGTTCGTAGCCTCGCTGGCCGGAGAAAGCGGAAGGTATGGAGAGGTCCAAACGGGCACGAAGGCGGAATCTGGACACAGCCAAGACCGACCTGAAGCCACCGCTTGCTGTACGTCGGAGGGCAGGGTGTCCATCAAGTGATCATCACAGGATGGAATCTGAAGGGCCTGCGGAGAAGTACCGGGCCGTAATCGATGGGGTAATTCCCAAGATGAACCGGTCGGCCCAAGGTTGTAAGTTCCGTGTAGCCCACCAGGAAGTTGGCCAGATCACGTGATACAAGGGCGTTTGTCGTTACCTATCTGGGTAAACTTGCCACAAGGACTTCTGGACCGCGTCGCCGGCGGCCGCAATATCGTGAGAACCGAAGTGAACTGCCAATATCCCGATCGGCGCGAGCGTGTGCCTGTCAATCATCATGGAATTTCGGCAAATTGACCGTTCTTGAGAATCAGAAACGAATCGTCTCGCCTACAAGCCATAAGCTGTTTCTGTGGAGTGTCGATGCCGTCATCTGCGAGCTGGAAGGTTCCGTGATGGATCGCGATGCTGGTTTTCGCACCGAGAATTTCGTGAGCTCTAACGGCCTCTTCGGGAGTCATGTGCACCGGCGACATAATCCAGCTCGGTTCATATGCTCCGATGGGCAATAATGCAAGCTGTGGAGGGCCGAACTTTTCTCGAATTTGCGCAAAATGACTTCCGAAACCAGTGTCGCCCGCGAAATACACGAGTTGTTCCGGAAATTCGATTGCGTAACCGCACCAAAGGGTTTTGTTGCGGTCAAAGATCCCACGAGCTGAGAAGTGCAGAGCCGGGACACAGTGGATGCTGATACCTGACGTGGTCAGTGATTCTCCCCAATCCAGTTCGTAAACGGGTTCTATTTTTTCCGAACGAAGCAGGCGAGCGCCGTGGGCAGCAACGATGAACGTAGAATGTCCACGATCGGCAAGCTGATGCAAAGTCCGTAAATCCAGGTGGTCATAATGATTGTGGCTGATGAGCACGGCGTCAATGTTGGGCAAATCACCTATCGGCAACCCTGGTTTTCGTCGGCGCTTTGGACCTAACCAGGACACCGGACCGGCTCGTTCCGACCAAATTGGGTCCGTTAAAATGTTGGAAGCGCGTTGCTGAATGAGCACAGTCGAGTGGTTCACTAGTGTGATTCGCAATTCGTTACTCTCCAGGCACCGCGGCGGAGTGGACTGCTCAACGTCTGAGATGAATTCCGGCGATGGCTCCGGACGACTACTCAACTTCCAGCGAAGAACATCAAGAAACCCGCGCGCCTGAGGCGCATCCGGATTATAAAAACGCCGTCCGTCAAAGTGCTTCGGGAATCCTCGATCCCTCATACGTTCATCGCCTGCCTAGGTTATGTGAACATCAAACAGCGCCAGCCAATACTGTAGGGACTGCAATGCAAATCCGCAAAAGATTAGCCCGATGCCGAACGCGCCGAGGCGTCTCTCCGGAAGATTGTCAGCATAGAATTCGATGAAGGGATTGACCGTCGCCCCGACACCTGTGACGATCCCAGTGACCAAGCCCACGCGAATCGCAAACGCCCAGGCGTGATCCACGTGATGGACGAAGGCGCTACAGACAAGGGCGCTCGCTGTGTAGCCGACAGTACGGACCACCGTTCCCCAGAACTGACGACGCGTGAGCCGCGGACGGCGAGCCGCTACGTAATCCATGGCAGGACGCATGCCGCGAGAGTAAGCGAATATTTGGCCGATCGTGATGAGAAGGGCAAATGCGATTGCGAATCGCAAGCCCAAAATCTGATATAGTCCTGCTCCGAAGCCAAATCCCCGGATCGCCGAAAACACTCCTTCCCACGGCAACGAGTAATGATCGAGCCCACGAGCTGCCCGGTTGAATTCGATCGTTAGTGTTATCCCGGTCGCAATTCCGGAGGCCAGCCCAAAGACGAGACCAAGGCCGAGGCCGTACCCGATTCCAAAAACAATGGAGTAGGTGACGGCGCGGGTAAGCAGTCGCAACGGACCGTGTTGTCCACCCAACAAGTCGTACGCAAGGTAGAGGCTACCTAGCACATCGAGGCATGTACCGGCAATGCTGACAGCCGCGACTGTGTGGTGGTCCATCAAGCAATAAGGCTAACACTTTGGTGAGCTCGGATACTGTTCCCAGAGACCCGGAACGACTCATCCATGGACACAAGGGCGTTTAGCGGTACTGATTCACAATCTGTCAGACCGCTGCCGTGACAGTTAGCGGATTAGAAGTACTTTCAACGACATGGAAGAGTACGGACGGCACTGCGTGGATTCCTAGATGGTCAGCGAGAAACGCATGCGTCAGCGCCCATGATTCCGCCGCGGCCTGTGGGTTGTAGCTGGGACGCGCGTCGCAGAAAAATCCATGATCTGCGTCCGAGAATTCCACGTGGACGTATGTCTTTTTCGCATTCTTGAGCGCGTCGGCAACTGCGAGCGTTTCTGCCTTTGGTATGTGCTGGTCCAGTCCGCCCCAACAGAGGAGCATCGCTCCATGCATTTCGGGCACGTGCGAAAGTAGCCCCGGCCCGCGTTGGCCGGGTGCGATTCCTCCACCATAGTAAGAAATCGCTGCCTTCACGGGGACGAGCGCGTTCGCAAGGAATGAGACGCGTCCACCCATGCAGTAGCCCACGCATGCAGTCGCGTTCTTGTCTACCTGCGAGGCGCTCGTTAGCCACTCATACGTGGCGCGAACGTCCGTGCTCAAAGTCTCCTCTTTTATCGCCTGCATATGAGGCATCACGCTGGGGAAGTCTGTATAATTCCCCTCCCACCCGCGAGCGGCCGTACGGTGATACAACTCCGGCGCGATCGCCACATATCCCTTCGACGCAAATCGCTCACTCACGTCGCGCATGTGCGCGTTCACGCCGAATGCTTCCTGAAACACCATGATCCCCGGAAACTTGCCTTCACCTTTGGGACGGGGAACATAGGCTTGCATCTGGGTTCCGTCACTGATCGTGAGCTTCACATATTCGGTCGTGACGATAGATGAAGTCATTGCATCTCCTGGAAGAAAACGTTTTTCGGAACCTGCGCCAATGATTAGATGCTTGGTCCCTGGTCGCCGTCAAAGGAAACAGATCAAGCATCGGCAGCGCGTGAAGCCAGAACCGCGAAATCTCTGGATGCCCTCGGAAAATCCCAAACCGACATGCAACTGCCGGACACAAGCGCGTTTGCCGTTACTAACCTATCG
The DNA here is from genome assembly GCA_963795535.1 of Candidatus Acidiferrales bacterium. Lineage (GTDB taxonomy): Bacteria > Acidobacteriota > Terriglobia > Acidiferrales > UBA7541 > Acidiferrum. The sequence goes on along the minus strand of CAWCIG010000012.1, from coordinate 1,558,943 downwards.
CTAACTTTCAGTGAGACAGTTTCTTACATCTTGGTAGCATCGAAGAGAAATAAGCCAGGCTCCACTTCTGCCATGTCCGTAAAATCAGGCCCTGGAGGAAACATGGGCTTCTCTCCGCTGGGATTGACCCCGCTGATCGGCGTTTTCGATATGCCAAGGGCACTTGCCTTCTACCGAGACGTGCTCGGGTTCACTGTAGTCGCAGCCTCACCTGAGGTCGAGACGGCGGAGGGCCGGTTTTCTCATTGGATGTGGCTGCGGTTTGGGGGAGCCGAGATCATGCTGAACACTCAATATGACTCGAATGAACGCCCGATGCGGCCTCCAGAGAAGGGGTCCAAGGACGCTGTGTTTTACATCGGTTGCTCCGATGTAGAGCTTGCATATCAGGAACTGACGGACCGAGGTTTGAAGGCTGAGCGTCCGAAAGTGGCACCATACGGGCTTAAGCTCTTCAGCATAGAAGACCCTGACGGCTACACGATCGTTTTCCAGGAAGTGCGTTAGCAGACCCGGTTAGATCGGTGTTGAGTGCCCCAGGCAGACCATCAATCCTGTGAAGTCGGCATCTCGTCAGGAAATCAAGCACTGACGAGATGCGCGTCTACCGTTTCCTTTCGGCGGTTCAATTTGTCGTCTTCTGGGAACCCGCGAGCGAACTTACTTTTGCGAAGGCGAGTCGATGAACACGTAAAGCGCCGTCAGCTTACCGTCCTTAATTACACCAACACTAGTGCCAGTAAGCCGCGAGGGTCATCGGCCAGTTCATACGACCAAGGAAAGCGGCCGACGCCATGCATCGATTGTCCTGGCCCACGAGCCATTGGGGCGCGCAATGAAGAACAACTGATGCAGAACATGGGAGCGGAGGGGTGGCGGTTGACGCCGGAGCAAGTGGCGAAACTGGATGAGGCCAGCAAATCGGCTGTACCTTATCCTTACTGGCACCAACGTCAGTCTCAGGATCGAAATCCGGTGCCGCCATCTGTCGGCCAATAAACCCTCGTTCTTGCGGCCGGTCAACGCTGCGCTCAAGCACTTGCAGATACTTCGCGAGCCAAACCGGATGCGCAGGCCAAGCGGGAGCCGTTACCAGGTTCCCGTCCACATGAGCATCCGTCATCGGAATGCTTAGGTACTCGCATCCCGCTATGGTCGCTTCGGGTCCAACCGCCGGATAGGCACTGATCGATCTTCCCTTCGTTACTCCCACCGTTAAAACCCGGATTCCCGATTTGAGTCTCGCCTATTAAATCTCTGCTGATCGGCAAGATTTTCTTTCCCGCTTCACTAATCAGCACGTTGAATGGGCATCGAGTTCGGCTGCAAGCGGCGGGAATCGACTGACGCCGGGCGAATCTGCCCGAAAAGCAGGCAATTTTACATTACGGCGTCTTGACCTGAGTTTCTATCATGTTAGAGTAACTCTTGCATTTTAGTTTTTGCGCTGGTCGGTCCTACGTCCGTCGAGGAGATGTTTCCGTCATGCCCGTGAAAAATGTTCGAAAGACGTGGGCTGTCCGCGGAGGGACGGTTCCGCGCGCCCACGTACGTCAATCCCGGAAGGTGAGAGGCGAGGCCGGTGAGAAGTTGGGGCTTCGCGAACGCAAGAAGGCGCGGCTTCGCCAACAGATTATCGATACCTCGATTCGGCTGTTCCGCAAGCGGGGATACGAACGCACGCGCATTGAAGACATTGTGCAGATTCTGGAAATCAGCCAGCCCACGTTTTTTCGTTATTTCCCCAGTAAAGATGCGGTTCTTCGCGAAGTCGGGCGGCGAGGTTTCCACTGCATGAAGGAACGCCTGGAAACGGAACTCTCAAGCAACGCGAGTACCGCGGAGCGTTTAACACGGATGTACGAGGGCATGGCCCGTGAGGTGGAATCGGACCGGCCGCTGTGGAGAGCGGTGGTGCTCTCCGGCGCCATGGATCCGGTGCGTTCTCCGGAGATGCGACGCGCCGAAGAGGTTGCGTGCGCTCTGTTAACTGAAATCCTTAAAGAAGGGCAGAGCCGTGGTGAAGTCAGCAAGAAGTTCCCGTTGTCGCACCTGGCGCAGTTCATGGAAGGGTTGTATAGGACCATTGTGCGAGGTTGGGCCGTCGATTTGAGCGGGCCGCACAGTCTCAGGGAACGGGTTCGCAGCGCCGTGGACTTCTTCCTGCAAGCGGCAGAGGCGTAAGACATAAAGCTCCGCGATCCACTCCGTTCATTGCTCACGTTTGCTACCGAGGCTAAGAATGAAGGCCGCTGTCCTGCGCGAGTTCAAGAGGCCCCTGTCACTCGAAGATGTCCTGCGGCCGGTTTTGGATGCAGACGATGTGCTCGTGCAAGTGGAAGCCTGCGGCGTTTGTCATTCGGATCTTCACGTGGCCGACGGGGACTGGCCGCAGTTCAAAGGAATTACGAAGAAGCCATTGATTCTCGGCCACGAGATTGCCGGCCGCGTGGTGGAGAAGGGCGAAAGAGTTTTTGACTTCCAGATCGGCGACCGAGTCGGCGTTCCGTGGATTTACTGGACCTGCGGCGCGTGTGATTTCTGTCGCGAGGGCAACGAAAATCTCTGCGCGAAGCAGAAGATTACCGGCGTAACCGTAGATGGGGGTTTTGCGGAGTTTGTGAAGGTCCCGGCGAGCCACGCAGTAAGAATTCCGGACGGACTTTCCGCGACTGAGGCGGCACCTCTGTTTTGTGCCGGTGTGACGGTATACCGAGCCTTGCGGCAAGCGCGAATGCTTGTTGGGCAGAGGCTCGCCATTTTTGGAATTGGGGGACTGGGGCATTTCGCCGTGCAGCTTGGCAGGGAACTGGGAGCTGAGGTTACCGCAGTCGACGTCTCAGAAGAGAAGGTGGAGCTTGCGAAATCGTTGGGCGCCGCCAGCGGCCTGAATGCCGCGTCGGCGAATGTGGTTAAAGAATTGCAAAGTAAAGGTGGCGCACACGTTGCACTGGTGACTTCAGCGGCAAAAGCCGCTTACGACATGGCGTTCGGCTGTTTGCGTCCTACGGGAACGTTGCTGGTTGTTGGTTTGCCTTCGGAAAACCTTTCGTTTCCGGCCATTCTGATGGCCGCCCGGGAAGTGCGCATTCAAGCCAGCGCCGTCGGAACACGCCAGGAGTTGCGGGAAGTGCTGGCGCTGGCCGCCGCAGGGAAATTACGTTGCCACGTTACGCCGCATCCTCTAAGCAATATCAACGAAATGCTCGATCAATTGCGCCGGGGAGAAGTATCCGGACGCACGGCCGTTGTCTTTTCCTGAAACGATCATCCTGTACGCTACCGCACATTGATCACGCTGCAGTTTCGGCGTATCAGCAACCTTCTTGCCCCGTAAAATCCCACCAGGCGACAAAGGAATTGTGCTCCTGCAATCCGCTGAACAGGGAGCTAATTCCCGGGACAAATTTCGTGTTGACGTTAGTTCCTATAATGTGATACCGACTATCACAATCTTGAATGCTTGAAGCAGGGGAAGGAAGGGTTCGAAGCGAGTAAACGATTCTGAGTTCGAGCGCGTCCTAGGTGCTCTCCTGAAGGAGTCGGCTGCACCCCAGGCGGAAGCCGGAGCTGTGGCCGGGGACCGGTGTACCTGTATCCAGGATGACAGGAGGAAACATGAAGGTGGCCTTAGTTACAGCCGCGCTGTTACTCACCCTCAGTTCATTTCTCGGAAGTCCAGCAGCTAACGCTCAAGGTGTGGGCACCTCGGCAGACCTGACCGGAACGATTACTGACCCTGCTGGAAGGAGCGTACCCAACGCCAAGGTAACGGTGGTTGATGAGGCCAGGGCAGTACAACGAAGTGTGCAAACCGACGATCAAGGTTCTTACCGTGTTTCCGGGCTCGCTCCAGCTACCTACAAAGTTACCGTGGAGCACACCGGTTTTCAGTCCGAAGTGGTCAAGGATGTGGTGCTGAACGTCGGACAAACGCTGGTTTTGGATTTCCGTCTGAAGTTGGCGGGAACAACCTCAATCGTTGAAGTGAGCTCCGCGCCGCCGCCGGTCGAGACGGAGAGGGGCAGTCAAGCCAATACGCTCACTCAGGATTACATCGCCGATCTGCCGATTGATCGCCGCGACTATCTGACGTTCACCTTGCTTGCGCCGGGGGTCAGCAATTCCAACACTATCGCCGACAACGCAGATTTCCGCCCCAAACAGACACCACAGAGCGGCCTGTCGTTTTACGGCAGCAATGGCCGTGGCAACAGCGTCACCGTGGATGGAGGCGAAGCCAACGATGATGCGGGTGGGGTGCGCCTGACGATAGGCCAGGACGCCGTCCAGGAATTCCAGATCAACCGTAGTAACTACATGTCGGAGCTCGGTGGAGCGAGCGGTGCAACCATCAACATCGTCTCGAAATCCGGCACGAACCAACTGCATGGCAGTCTTTTCGGGTTTTTCCGAAACGATGCCTTGGACGCCCGAAATGTTTTCGCCATCAGTCAAGCTCTGCAGCCCGGCGAGCCGTTTTCTCTTTCGGCGACAGGCGAGCCAGTGAAGAATTCCCTGAACCGCCAGCAATTCGGAGGCAGTGTCGGTTTCCCCATTAAGAAGGACCAAACCTTCTTGTTCCTTGCTTATGAAGGTTTGCGATCCGACGCGCAAGACGCCGTGCCACTGCTCACGAATAGCAATATTTTTGCGCCGAACACAGCGCAGCAATCGATTATCGCGGGACTGAACGCAGAAGGTACGAAGCGTGTTCCGTGCATCACTACAAATCCCGCGAATCCGTTGATGAACCCGCTTGTTCTCCCCGCCGCGGCGTGCGCCTTTGCCTTAAACAGCATCTTGACAGTCAATCCAAATCCGGGCGCCAATCCTTTCGTCGGCAATGCTCAACGCGCCCTCGACCCTTACATCGTGAATCAATTTGAGGTCAACGGAGGCTTATTCCCGTTCCCCACGGATGAAAGCCTGTTTTCCGCTCGGCTCGATCACCGCTTCAGCAACAGCGACCAGGCTTTTGTGCGCTACAGCTATGCGCACCTCACGGAGAAAAACCCGGACGTGCAGGCGCTGACGGGATTTTCGCGAGGAACTTCGGAGTTGGCGTGGGACAGCACGGCGCAGATCAGTTGGTTCCACCTGTTCAACCCCAACACGCAGAACGAAGCGGGTTTCCAGTGGAATTGGTATCAATTCAACGTGAACACCAACGATCCTGGCGGTCCAGGCCTGGACGTTGAGGGTTTCGGGTTTTTCGGTAGGCAAATCTTCTTGCCGAGTTTCACAACAGCGCGGCGCTACGAATTCGCGGACAATCTGTCGCTCACCCGCGGTCACCATACTATAAGGATGGGCTTCGCCGAGCTGATCCGAGGCAATAACACCAGTTCGCAGACCTTCTTCCCCGGACGGTTTGAATTCCTCGAGTTGCCGGGGGCACTCGTCAGTCTTTGTCTCGAAGCGCCTGCGGCGTGCGGTCTACCGGCGACCCAGGCGCCCGGCAGCCTCAGCACGTTACAAGCCTGGAGTCTGGGGCTGCCAGCGTTCTATGAACAAGGGTTCGGGAATCCCAGCTACAAAGAGTCGCGTCCTTTCACGGCGCTCTACGGGCAAGATACCTGGACCATCCGCCCCAATTTAACGTTGAACTACGGCTTGCGGTACGAACTGGATACTCAGTACGGACCGTTGCACACGCCCAAGACAAATTTCGCCCCACGATTCTCCTTTGCCTGGGATCCGTTCAATGATCAGAAGACGGTCATCCGCGGCGGCTACGGAATATTTTATTCACAGATATACGCCCAGATTCCCAATGTAGTGTCTACCCTCGGAAATGTGAACGGCACGCGGCGGATTGCCAACTCACTGGTTTCGATCCTCGGTGACCCGCTTAACCCGGCAGTCACCTCACCGGTGATATTTCAAACTCTGTTCTTCGAGGGTTTGACCAGCGACCCGACCAAAAACAGCATCATCGGCTGCGGAACGCCGGCTGTGGGCCAATATGCATGCATCACACCGGCAATGCTGCAACAGTTCGGGCTCCAGATTGCCAATACCGGGCCCCTGCCTCCGGGCACGGTTTTGTTCGCCGCCCAGCCGGGCTACAAGAGTCCCATGGCGCAGCAAGTCTCGGTTGGAATTGAGCGCTCTTTCGGTGCTGGGGTGACCGTTTCGGCCAACTACATCTATGTCCACACCACGCATTTGCCAGTAGCTCTCGATTCCAACCTGCTTCCGGGCGCTCCGATCTGTCCGACGGCTGGGGTTGCCGCATGCGGTCCGCCGGGGCTGGGCGCCAACAACCTGCCGACAAACGGACTGCCTTTCCAGGACTGGGGAGCTCCTGCTTGCGTTGCGAATCCCGGGCTATGCTTCGCCGATCCCACGCACGTCATTCTGCAGAATAACGTTTACAGCTCCGCCGCTTCCGCGCTGTATCAGGGCGGCCTTTTTGAACTCAAGAAGAATTTCTCCAACCACTTCATGATTCTGGCGAATTACACCTACAGCCGTGCAACCGACGAAGCGACCGACTTTAACAGCGACTATTCGCCGTTCAATGCCACCTGCCTGCGCTGCGATTATTCCTTGTCAGATTTTGATCAGCGCAACAAGGTCGTGATTGCCGGAGTCTTTGAGAGTCCCTGGGACAAGTCGAAGGTCTTCGGCGGTTTCCAATTGGCCCCGATCTTCAGCTACAACAGTGGTCATCCGTTCAATCTTCTGGCCGGTGCGGACATTAACGGCGATGGTCATTTCACGAACGACCGTCCGCCGGGCACCGGACGCAACACGGGAATCGGTCCGAGCTACGCGAACCTTGACCTGCGTCTCAGCCGCGCGTTCAAACTGGGCGAGAATGCGAACCTGCTGTTCACGGCGGAAAGCTTTAACCTCGCCAATCACACGAACTACGCGAGCATAAACAATATTGTCGGTGCGGCTTTTGGTCCGCCCTTCAATGTGCATGGAACAGCGAACCTCGGGCCAAGCCAACCCCTTGGATTCACCGCGGCGTTTCCGAATCGCGAAATCCAATTGGGTGTGCGTCTCACTTTCTAGGCCCGAACAAACAGATTCCCGCTAATTCGCGTTGGCGAGTGGGCCGTATTTGTCACCCGGAGTATTGGCTGAAGGTTGTCCAGGGGTTCGTTGCGGAAGCTCACAAAGCAAGGAGAAAGGACATGCGGGGAGAAAAGAGATACGTCACGTTGTTCGCGATAGTGGCTGCGGTTGCCCTTTTCTTTTGCGGCGGCACTTGGGCGCAGTCTGGAGTGACCATGAAAACGGGAACACTGGCAGACGGCGCTACTTATTTGATCGAAGTGCCCTCCAACTGGAATGGCGTTTTGTTCCTCTACAGCCACGGCTACGTGGTTCCCGGCAGCGCTAATCCCGCAACGGATGTTGGCGATCCGGCCACGCGGATTTTCATGCTTTCGAGCGGATTCGCGCTGGCCGGTTCTTCTTATGCGACGACGGGATGGGCCGTGGAGCAAGCTTTGCCGGATCAGATCGCGGTGCTTGATATTTTTGAAAAGGTCATTGGAACTCCGAAGCGGACCATTGCGTGGGGACACTCGTTAGGCGGCATGATCACCGCGGGATTGATCGAACGGTATCCGCACCGCTTCGATGCCGCATTGCCGATGTGCGGCGTGCTTTCGGGAGCTGTCGCCACATGGAACACGGCGCTCGACTCCGCATTCGCCTTCAAAACTTTGTTCCCTTCCGGCTCCGGGCTGCAGATTGTGAACATCGTTGATCCGGCTGCCAACCTTGAACTCGCAGAAGGAGTGCTACTGGCCGCACAAACGACAGAGCAGGGTAGGGCACGTCTGTCTCTGGTTTCCGCGCTCGACGACGGGCCCGGTTGGTTCACTCCGCTTTCTCCCGAGCCTCCGGCAACCGATTTTGCAGACCAGGAGCTGAATCAGTTTCTCTGGGCGCAGAATGTGGACTTTCCTTTTGTTTTTGCGTTCCGGGCGGAACTGGAAGCGCGGGCACAGGGCAATGGGTCCTGGAATACGCATGTGGATTACCGCCGGCAGTTTGAGCGCTCCGCCGATGCCGCCGAGGTGCGGGCACTTTACGAACGGGCTGGTCTGGACCTGGAAGCCGACCTGAAGATGCTGAACGAAACGGCACGGATCAGCGCCGATCCTCAGGCTACGGCTTATCTCGAGCGGAACATTATTTATAACGGCGACATTCACATTCCGGTGCTCACGCTGCACACCACGGGGGACGGACTCGTCGTCGTTCAAAACGAGAGTGCTTACAAGCAAGTGGTGCGCAAAGAAGGAAACGGTGAATTTCTGCGCCGCACTTTCGTGGCACGCGCCGGGCATTGTGCTTTCACGCCGGCGGAAACCATTGCCGCTGTACAAACACTACTGGCGCGGCTGGAAACAGGGGGATGGCCAGATGTAGACGCTTCGACTTTGAACACGGCGGCACTCTCAACGGGACCAGCTTTCAACATTTTCGCGACTACGCAAGGGGCGATCGTGCCGACTTTACCGGCCTTTGTGGACTTCAAGCCTAGCGCATATCTTCGCCCGTTCGATGGCGAAACGGAAGAGTGTGAGTTTGGCCGTCGGTGCGACGAAGGAGCATCGCTTGATGTTCGCTGAGGAGCGCGTGGTCTTGAGCATGGCTTGCAGAGTTAACTTGTGAATGCGAAGCAACTTTTTGACCTTACAGGCCGCGTGGCCATTGTGACGGGAGGCTCGGTAGGGTTGGGGCGGCAAATGGCCCAGGGCCTGGCCGAAATGGGAGCGAACGTGGTGCTCTGCGCCCGGAAGAAAGAGCGCTGCGAGCAGGCGGCCGAGGAGTTGAGGCAGACCGGAGTGCAAACGCTGGCGCTTGGCTGCGATGTCAGAAATCCAGCAGATCTGTGCGGTTGTAGAAGCGACGATTGGGCAATTTCGGAGGATCGACATCCTGATTAACAATGCGGGTACATCGTGGGGTGCTCCAGTGGAGGAAATGCGCCTGGAACATTGGAACAAAGTGATCGAGACGAATTTGACGGCCACGTTTTTGTTTTCACAAGCTGTCGGCAGGCACATGGTGCCACAGTGCAAGGGGAAGATTATTAACATGGCCTCGGTGGCGGGCCTGCGCGGGGCGTCCCCCGAGCTGCAGGCCATCGGTTATCACGCGAGCAAGGGAGGCGTGATCGCTTTTACCAAGGATCTAGCCCGCAAATGGGCGCCGCACAACATTCAAGTTAACGCCATCGCGCCGGGCTGGTTCCCCACGCACATGTCTGCTGTCGTCATTGAGAAGAACAGTGAAGCACTGCTGAAAAGGGTTCCGGCGGGGCGCTTTGGAAGTGATGACGATTTGAAGGGAGCGGCGGTCTTTTTGGCCTCCGATGCCTCCCGTTATGTCACCGGACACGTGCTGGTGGTTGATGGAGGCCAAACAGCTTAGGGGCCAGCAATGAACATTCCACTGACGCCAATCCGTTTCCTGCGTTACGCGGAACAACAGTACCCGCAGAGGATCGCGATCGCCTGCGGAGAGGAGAGGTTCTCCTACGCACAGTTCGCCGAGCGTGTTGGCAGGCTTGCTGGAGCTTTGCGAAAAGCAGGCGTGCAGCCTGGCGACCGCGTCGCCTTTCTCACCGCCAACTGTCACCGGCTTCTGGAGGGGTACTACGGCGTTGTGGAAGCGGGCGCAGTGTTGCTGCCCCTGAATATCCGGCTGGCTCCTCAGGAACTGGCATATGTGCTGAATGATTCCGGAGTTCGCGTACTGTTCTATCAGAGGCGTTTTCTCGAGATTGTGGAATCGCTCCGCCCGCATATCTTGAACGTGACGGCTCTCTACATGCTCGATGGCGTGAAGGAAGAAGACTGGGAGAACGGGCCCCACTACGAGGCGCTGCTCGCCGACGCCCCCGCACATCGCAGTGACGTCATGACCGTTGATGAGAACTCGGTCGCCGAACTCTTTTACACGAGTGGAACCAGCGCCGAACCAAAGGGCGTCATGCTGACCCACCGAAATGTCTATTTGCATGCTTACAATACCGGCCTCGGCTTGCTCGACGTTCAGAGGGATGCGGTGGAACTTCATACCATCCCACTGTTTCACGCCAATGGGTGGGGCGTGGCACATTTTCTGACGCTGCTTGGCGGCAAGCACGTGATGATTCAGCGCTTCGATCCGCTGGAGGTTTTTCGGCTGATTGAGGCGGAGCGCGTGAACTACTTCAGTCTCGTGCCGGCCATGGCTACAGCTCTGGTGAATTGCCCGGAAAGAACCAAGTACGACTTGCGCAGCCTGCGGCGGATCAACATCGGCGGCGCGGCGTCTTCGCCCACATTGGTGCGGGAGGTTGAAGAAAAACTCGGCTGCAGTTGCTTCTCGGGATACGGCTTGACGGAAACTGCGCCAGTTTTATCGGTCTCGCTGATGAAAGCCGGATATTCCTGGGAAGGTGAGGAGCGCTTCACGCGGCAGGCGATGACGGGCTACGCGATGCCGGGCGTGGAGCTTCGCGTAGTCGACTCCAATGACCAGGACGTACCGAAAGATGGTCATGCGATCGGCGAAATCATCACGCGCAGCGACGGGGTCATGGAGGGTTACTGGGGACAGCCTGCAGCTACCGCCGAGGTGATGCGCGGTGGCTGGTTCCACACCGGGGACATGGCCGTATGGGACGAGCAGGGTTATATCCTCATCGTTGATCGAAAGAAAGACGTGATTGTCACTGGTGGGGAAAACGTCTCCTCGCTGGAAGTCGAGAAGGCGCTGCTATCGCACCCTGCAGTGTTGGAAGCCGCGGTTTTGCCGGTGCCCGACGAGAAATGGGGAGAAGTGCCCATTGCCTTGGTCGTTTTGAAAGAGGGCGTGCAAGCGGGCGCGATGGAGCTGATCGAGCATTGCCGTACGCGCCTCGCGCATTACAAGTGCCCACGTGCTGTTGAATTCGTGGAGAGCTTGCCGAAAACCGGTACAGGAAAAGTGCTGAAACGAGATTTGCGCAAGAAGTATTGGCCGACCGATGCGAACAGCGCCTCGCAGACGAGGTAACTGGCAGTTTCCAGCAAAGGAGCAGCACAGGGAATGGATTTGAATCTTACCCGCGAGGAATCAACCTTCCGAGACGAGTTTCGAGCCTGGCTTGTGGCCAACGTTCCAAAGGATTGGAATAGTTGGCGCGAAAAACCATTGGAAGAATCCTTTCCTTATCTGAGGACTTGGCAGCGGAAACTTCATGAAGGTGGTTGGGCCGCGGTTTCGTGGCCCAAGGAATACGGCGGGCGTAGCGCCAGTTTGATGCAACAAGCGATTTTCTGGGAAGAGATGGCGCGAGTCGAAGCTCCGCCGATGGCGAACGCCTTGGGCCTTGGATTGATTGGACCTACGATCATCGCTTACGGGACAGACGCGCAGAAAAAGCGATTCATCCCCAAAATTCTAAGTGCGGAAGAGATTTGGTGCCAGGGTTTCTCTGAGCCGAATGCAGGTTCCGACCTCGCCTCCGTGCAGACCGAGGGGCGCTTGGACGATGATCATTATATTGTTAACGGGCAGAAAGTCTGGACCAGTTACGGCTGGGTGTGCGACTGGTGCGAACTGGTGGTACGCACGGATCGCGAAGCCGCGAAACACAAGGGGCTGACCGTTTTTCTTGTCAACATGAAATCGGCAGGCGTCGAGGTTCGCCCGTTGCGCCAGATGACCGGCGAGAGTGAGTTCAACGAGCTGTTCTTCCGCGATGTTCGCGTGCCCGTCGAGAACGTGCTTGGCAAAGTGAACGACGGTTGGAACGTGGCTGTAAGCACGCTGATGTACGAGCGCGGTTCTTATGGAGCCCGCCTCCACCTGATTTTCAGGCGCAATATCAGCCGACTCATCCAAATCGCACGCGTTACGCCCCGGAACGGCCGGACTGCAGCGGACGATCCCTTGATCCGGCAGAAACTAGCGCAATGCTTCGCGGAAATCGAAATTATGCGCCTCAATCAACTCCGTGCTTTCAGCCGCATCACGGCGACGGGTGTACCAGGCCCCGAGGGCTCTATTCAGAAGATCTTCTGGAGCGAATTGAACCAGCGCGTGCAACAGCTTGCCCAGGAGATTATGGGGCCTTATGGCCAGCTACTCGCAACGGATCCGCAGGCTATCGACAAGGGTGTGTGGTCGTACGGGTACCTGCGCACGCGTGGGAACACCATCGAGGCCGGCACTTCGGAAGTGCAGCGCAACATCATCGGGCATTTCGTGCTCGGATTGCCAAGAAGCTACTAGGGAGAAACAATGGAATTTCGTCTGAATGAAAGCCAGGAGATTTTACGGGACAGCGCGCGCAGCTTTTTTGCCGGCGAATGTCCGATGAGCGAAGTGCGGCGTTTGATGGAAACCGATACGGCATATGACGTCACACTATGGCGAAAATTGGCCGAACTAGGCTATACCGGAATTACTTTTCCTGAGGAATATGGCGGCGTTAGCCTTGGTAAAGTCGAATTGATTCTCCTTATGGAGGAGGCCGGGCGAGCGCTTTTGCCTGGGCCGTTCTTTTCGACCGTCGTGCTCAGCGGTTCGGTCATCGATGCTGTGGCCACTGCCGAACAAAAGAGAAGACGCCTTAGGCCGATTTGCCGTGGCGAGGCGCGCGCAACAGTGGCGATTCTTGAGAACTCGGCGAGTTGGGATCTAAAGGATATAAAGATGTCGGCGGTGGGCGGGGAACTCAGTGGCGAAAAGCTATTTGTATCCGATGCTTCGATCGCTGACTGGATTTTGGTGCTCGCATGCAACGGCGTGTTTCTGGTGGAAAAAGAAGCGCCGGGCGTCAGGATTTCGCCGATGACCAGCATGGATCTGACCCGAAAGCTGTACACCATTCAGCTTCACGATACTCCCGCGGAAAGGCTTGGTGATTTGGCTGCAGCGATGCCCGCAATCGATGTTGCGACTACTGCTCTCGTTGCCGAGATGGTTGGCGGCATGCAACGCACCCTAGACGTGACTGTCGAGTACGCCAAAACGCGCAAGCAGTTCGGCAAGGTGATCGGTTCGTTCCAGGCAGTGCAGCATCAATGCGCGGATATGTATCTGGAGACGGAGAGCTCGCGGTCCGCTGCGTACTATGCGGCGTGGGCCTTGCAAGAGAATGTGCCGGACGCAGCCGCAGCAGTTTCCATCGCGAAGATTTACGCCAGTGATGCCGGTCGCACGGTGGGAAATCGCGGAATCCAGATTCACGGGGGAATGGGCTTCACCTGGGAGAACGATTTGCATCTTTATTACCGGCGCGCGAAAGCGTCTGAGACCGCGTTTGGCGACGCGACCTTTCATCGCGAACGGCTCGCGTGCCTGGCGATCGACACCGCTTCGGTCGCAGGTATGAGCGCTTGAACGAGGGCGTCTTCGACTTTCCAAAACAACGGGGGATTACGGTGAGCAACAATTCGGTGGAAGTCAGTAGAGACGGCGAGATCGCCGTCATCCTTATTAATAATCCGCCGGTAAATGCCTTGGGCCCTGGCGTGCCGGAAGGAATCGCTGAAGCCATCGAGAACCTCGTCCAAGACAACCAGACGAAAGCCACAGTGCTGATGGGGGCCGGGAAGACGTTTGTTGCGGGAGCAGACATTAAGGAGTTTGGGAAAATTACCTCAGGGCAGAGGGCAGGCTCGGGGCTCGGAAGATTGCTCTTGAAATTAGAGGATTGCCCCAAGCCGATCGTCGCGGCCATTCATGGCTCAGCGTTCGGTGGTGGACTCGAATTGGCAATGGCGGCCCACTATCGTGTGGCGAGCCCGACAGCTCAAGTGGGCCAGCCGGAGGTGAAGTTGGGGATCATTCCTGGCGCAGGTGGGACGCAGCGCCTGCCGCGACTTGCCGGCGTGGCGAAAGCCGTGGAGATGTGCGCGGAAGGCAACTCGATCAAAGCCGCAGACGCATTGCGATCTGGCATTGTGGACCGGCTTATAGAAGGCGATTTGCGTGCGGGCGCGGTGGCGTTTGCACGAGAGATTGCAGAGAAGCCAGCGCCGAAAACTCGCGCTCGCAACGAAAGGCTGGGAAGCTCCGAGGAGAACGGAACAATCTTTGAAGCTGCGCGACAAAATGCCCGCCTGAAGCAGCGCAACATGATCGCACCGCTGGCGGCGATTGATGCCGTAGAGGCTGCCACGAAAATGTCCTTTGCGGAAGGTTGCGAGTACGAGCAAAAGCGATTCACAGAATGTTTGTTCTCTGAGCAGTCAAAGGCCCTCATTCATGTGTTCTTTGGCGAGCGCGAAGTAGCCAAGATACCGGACCTGCCGAAGGAAACCGCTGTTTGGCCTATTGGAAGCGTGGCTGTGGTGGGAGCGGGAACCATGGGCGGGGGAATCGCCATGGTTTTTGCCAACGCCGGGATTCCCGTTTTGCTGAAAGAGGTGGATCAACCAGCGCTGGACCGCGGACTCGCCAACATACGAAAGACTTACGACAATTCCGTCAGCAAAGGCCGGCTCACACAAAAGGCTGCGGGTGAACGGCTGGCGCTTATTCGGCCAACCCTGCGATTTGACGGTTTTGCTGATGTGGACATGGCGGTTGAGGCGGTCTTCGAAGGCATGGAACTGAAGAAACAAGTGTTCGCGGAACTGGACCGGGTGTGCAAGCCCGGCACCATCCTGGCCAGCAACACGTCGACGTTGAGCATTGACGAAATTGCCTCTGCAACATCGCGCCCGGAATTTGTCATCGGCACGCATTTTTTCAGTCCGGCGAACGTGATGCGTCTTCTGGAGATTGTTCGCGGCCGCACAACCTCGAAAGAGGTTATTGCGACGTGCATGCAGCTTTCCAAGAAACTTGGCAAGGTTGGCGTCCTGGTGGGGAATTGCATGGGGTTCGTGGGCAACCGCATGTTTGGGCCGTATCGCCGCGAAGCGCAATTTCTCGTCGAAGAAGGAGCTCCGATTGAGGCGGTCGATCAAGCTATGGTCGATTTCGGTATGGCCATGGGGCCGCTGGCGACCGGCGACCTCGCTGGCCTGGACGTCGGGTGGCGCATTCGGAAGGAACATCAGCACCTGCAAACTCCGGGCGTGCGTCAGCCTTTCGCGGAAGACAGGCTTTGTGAACTCGGTCGATTCGGACAGAAGACTGGCGCCGGTTGGTATAAGTACGACGGACAGCGGCGTCCAAGTGCCGATCCTACGGTCGGAGCGCTGATCCGCGAATGGGCTGCACAGGCAGGCATTGCGCAACGCGACGTTTCTGCCGAAGAGATCGTGGATCGCTGCATCTACGCGTTGGTGAACGAAGGAGCGCGTATTCTTGAACAGGGTTATGCGCTGCGCGCCACGGATATCGACATCATCTATCTTTATGGATATGGTTTCCCATCTTACCGGGGAGGACCGATGTGGTACGCCGACCGCGTAGGACTCGACAAGGTATATGATCGCGTGTGCGAGTTTCACCGACAGTTTGGCGCGCCCTGGGAACCTGCGCCGCTGCTGAAACAACTGATTACACAGCAAAAGACGATTGGTGACTTTCAAACGGAGCATGGGGCCGCGGCCTAGATTCTGTGGAATCCGGAACCAGTTCACGAAAGAGAGAACTTCTCGATACGCCGTCGCATGTGCGCGCCGGCGAAGAACTGGATTTAAGCAAGCTTGAACCATTCCTGCGCGCTCGCTTTCCGGGCGAAGGGGATGGTATAGCCCTTCAACAATTCCCCAGCGGGCATTCGAATCTGACTTACTCCGTCGTGCTGGGCGAGCGCGAAATGGTTTTACGCCGCCCGCCCTTTGGCACCAAGGTGAAATCGGCTCACGATATGAGCCGCGAATTTCGCGTGCTCTCGAGGCTGCACAGTGCTTATCCTCTCGCGCCCGCTGTGTTGCTTTATTGCGAAGATGACACCATCATCGGCGCACCCTTTTATCTCATGGAGCGCCTGCGTGGAATTATTATTCGCAAAGATCCTCCGCAGGGCTTGGAATTTTCCGCTGGCACTGCTTGCAAACTCAGTGAAGCTTTCGTGGAGAACATCGCGCGGTTACATGCTTTGGACTACTCGGCCATCGGCCTGGCAGAAATAGGGAAACCGGAAGGCTACCTGCAACGCCAGGTCTCCGGATGGATCGAGCGCTACGCCGGCTCCAAAACACACGATTTCCCCGAAGTCGAGCCGATTGCTACCTGGATGCAACAGCACATGCCTCCAGTCGGCACGTCCACTCTCATCCACAATGACTATAAATACGACAACATCGTGCTGGATCCGGAGAAACCCACGGAGATTATCGGCGTCCTTGATTGGGAAATGAGCACGATCGGCGATCCATTGACCGACTTGGGCACGGCTCTTGCCTACTGGGTGGATCCGAGCGATCCGGAAAAGCTACAGCAGCTGCGCTGGGGGCCGACGACCTATGCGGGCAGCCTTAGCCGCGATGGGCTGGTCGAACGTTACGCCCGGGCAACCGGACGCGACGTTTCGCACATGCCTTTCTACCTGGCGTTTGCGCGTTTTAAAGTCGCGGTCATCGTGCAGCAGATTTATTACCGCTACCATCATGGGCTGACGCGCGATCCCCGGTTTGCGCAGATGCCGGGAGTTGTTAAAGCGCTTTTAAGGTCATCGCTAGAGGTTTGTCGTGCAGATTCTGTTTAGTACGATCCCGTGGCGAGCCAACGCTCACGAGTAGTAGCGCAGAATCCATTCCGCCACGCAGCCCGGCTTAGCCGCTCCGTCGGTTTCCATGGAAACGGAATAGATTGCTTCGATGCTGTCCGGGAGCTCTTTCAGGTTCAACAAGGTTACGCGGGCACGAATCTTGGAGTTGGCGGGCACCGGGGCAGGGAAGCGAACACGATTCAATCCGTAATTGATGGCCAGGCGCACGCCGTGGCGGATCTCAAGCGCTTGTTTTAGGAAATAACTCGTGAGGGAGAGGACTAAAAATCCGTGCGCAATCGTTGTGCCATATGGTGATTCTAATTTTGCGCGCTCCGGATCGACGTGGATCCATTGTTCGTCTCCGGTCGTTTCGGCAAAGCCCTGGATGCGCTCTTGGGTCAGTTCCAGCCAAGGTGTTAGCGCGATTTCTTTCCCTATAAATTCTTTCAAGCAGAGCGGGTTTTCTATGACGCAAGTTGGCAACGAGCCGGCCTCCTTAGGGACGCCTTGGCATCAGGGCGCGACCGACACGACTTTGGACTTTTCCAGCTTTTGAAGCTCCCATTTCGCGATCGATTCCAGATGCACTTCGTCCGGGCCGTCGGCAAGTCGCAGCGTGCGCACATTCGCCCATGCGGCCGCGAGAAAGGTGTCCTGGGAAACCCCCGCGCCTCCGTGCGCTTGAATAGCGCGATCCAGCACGTTCAAGGCAGTTCGCGGTGCGACGACTTTGATCATGGCGATTTCGGTGCGCGCCGCCCTGTTGCCGACTGTATCCATCATGTGCGCAGCTTTCAGGGTGAGCAAGCGCGCCTGTTCGATTTCCATTCGCGATAGCGCGATCTCCGAGCGGATGCTTCCTTGTTCGGCCAGTTTCTTGCCGAACGCCACGCGGCTTTGTACCCGCTCGCACATGGTTTCCAGAGCGCGCTCCGCTACGCCGATGCAGCGCATGCAGTGATGAATTCGCCCCGGGCCAAGCCGGCCCTGAGCTATCTCAAAACCGCGTCCTTCTCCCAGCAGCAAATTCGAAATCGGGATCCGGACGTTGGTGAAGGTAACCTCACCGTGACCGTGGGGCGCGTGGTCGTAGCCGAAGACCTGCAGCATTCGGTCGATCTTCACACCGGGTGCGTCCATGGGCACGAGCACCATGGATTGTTTGCGGTGCGCGGGAGCTCCCGGATCGGTCTTGCCCATAAAAATGGCGACCTTGCAGCGCGGATCGCCTGCTCCGGAAGTCCACCATTTCCGTCCGTTCAGGACGTACTCGCTCCCCTCCCGTACGATGCTTGCCTGAATGTTGGTGGCATCGGAGGAAGCAACCGCGGGCTCGGTCATCGCAAAGCACGACCGGATTTCGCCGGCGAGCAGCGGTTTTAGCCAGCGCTCCTTTTGTTCCGGCGTTCCGTAGCGGGCCAGCACTTCTATGTTGCCGGTATCCGGAGCCGAGCAATTGAATATTTCCGGCGCCATTGGACTGCGGCCCATGATTTCGCACAGCGGAGCGTACTCGAGGTTCGTCAGACCAGCCCCACCGGCATCATCTGGCAAGAAGAGGTTCCAGAGGCCGGCTGCGCGAGCCTTCCCTTTCAACTCTTCAATGACTTTTGCCGGCGACCACCGATTCTTCTGGACCTCTTCCTCATAGCGGCGTTCGTTCGGATAGACATGTTCGTCCATGAACGCCTGCAAACGCCGCTGCAGGTCTTTCGTCCGCGCACTGAATTCGAAATCCATTTCGGTTTATCTGCCGACGAAGGCGGGGGAGCGCTTCTCGAGGTAATAAGCCACGCCCTCCTTGAAATCTAAAGAATCCAGACTGGCGAGCATCTCCCGTTCGGAAGCATCAAATGCTTCTTGAAGCGACTGGAACATGGATTCATAAACCTGGCGCTTGATCACCGCGAGCGAGCGGGGACTTACGTTCGAGGCCAAGTCGCGCGCGTAATCATTGACCTGGTTGATAAATTCTTCCTGCGGAAGCACGCGATTGGCCAATCCCATGCGCGTGGCTTCGGCGGCATCGATGGTTCGCCCTGAGAATAACAGATCGAGCGCGTTGGAATGACCGACAATACGGGGAAGCATCCACGCCATGCCATATTCCGCGATCAACCCGCGGCGCGCAAAAACGGTACTGAAGCGTGCCGCATCGGATGCAAAGCGCAGATCACAATACAGAGCGATAACGAGCCCAAGACCCACTACCGGACCGTTGATCGCCGCGATCACCGGTTTCTTTGTGGCGAGGAAATATGAATACTTTTTCTGGAAGTCCGCGCGGATATGTTCTTGCTGTGCCACATCCGCTTTGTCCAGCGCTCGCTCTCTCACCTGATCGGTCACGCCTTGCTTGGCGACCGCGCCAAGAAGGGACATATCCGCACCCGCGCAGAATCCCCGGCCCGCACCTGTTAGAACGATGACCCGCACGGCGTCGTCTGCTTCCGCGCGTTCCACGGCGGAGCGGACCTCGCGTTCCATGGTCGCGGTCCAGGCATTGAGTTTATCCGGCCGATTCAGCGTAATCGTAGCTATGCGGTCGGCCACCGTGTACAGGATCTGTTCGTTCGCCATATTGGGCGGCATTATATAGAAGTGCGGCGACTTAAGTCACTATCATATGTAAGCAGCTATCAGACACTTGTGAGCACGAGCCTTTGAATCGAATCCACCGCCATTTGGCCGGCCCTGGATTTTTTAGTCCACTTGGGGGTTAGTTTTCGATCTTTCTGTTCTCAATCGTAATGATCGAGATGAGCCTGTTGTCGTAGGGTGCGCCGCTGGAGAGAATCCTTCCATGGACTTCGTATTCGAATATCACAACGCGACTATCTTCGCAGCGGTGCATAGCCAGTGTGTCGCCGGAGTGAAGCTGGAGCGACTTGCCATATCCGGAGAGGCTAGCCATCAGATTAGCTCGTCCTCGAATCGTCACAGGCCAACCCGGGAAGTGGTAGCGGGACTCGAACACCGCGTCCTCGGCAAACGTTTCGAAATAATGTTTGCCATCAACTAGTCCGTTTAGGGCTTTTAGAACGACCTCGAAGAATGGGTTCAGGGCTTCAAAGACTTTGTATGGGGGTTCCGGCATCATCAACTCCTAACGCCCGACTGGACAAAGTATCTCTCCTCCTTCGCGTTCGCGCGGACACGAAGTGTCTTTCATCGGGGTTCCGGATGCTGAGCTGGTGTCAGCCTAGCCACTCCAGGAGGAGCTAGTTCAGCCGGTCGGGCGCGTCGAATGGAATCCAGTGGATGGCGTTGTCGATCTGCTCGTAGCGCCAGGGTCCTTTCACAAACTGTCCCGACATCTTCATGCGTTCACCGTCGAGGTAGTGATCGTTTGAAGACCAGATGCCAAGCGTTGGAGCCTCTACGGGCGGCAGCTTGGGAGGCGACTCCGGGAGGCGCGGAGCGAGGTTTGCGCGGTACCAGTTCAGCGATGCCGTCAAAGCGGCTGGCCGTGACAGGTCCGAGATGTAGCGGTTGACATCACCATTGCCGCGGAGCATTTCGCGGAACAGCGCCCAGTTGTCATGCTGCAGCCACGCCTCGGCAATTCCTTCGAATTGGAAAAACAGCTGGTACCAACCCATCTCCCGCTGACGCAGCGAACGCGGCGCAAGTGGATGCGCCACCGAAAGAACGACAAGTTTGCGAACGCGATTCGGGTGAGCAGTAGCCGTAAGCCATGCTACCGCTGCTCCCCAGTCGTGAGCCACAACGTCGGCCGCGTCGATACCGATCGCGTCGAGAATGCCGATCACATCCGCGACCGCATTCTGCAGGGAATACGCGGTCACTCCCTCCGGACGATCGGAGCGCCCGAAGCCACGCAGGTCCGGCGCGATGACGCGGAAGCCGTTCGCGGCAAGGAATGGAATCTGGTTGCGCCAAAGATTCGAAGAGTCTGGCCAGCCATGTAGCAAGAGCACCGGCTTACCGCTGCCGTGGTCTTCTACATGAAGGGAAATGCCACTAACCTGTAACACGTTGGAGCTCCCTTCTTTCGCTATCCTGCATTTTGAAGCGTTTCTTCGCGGGCGTTCCTAGAGGTACAACTCAGATCCACTGGGTCTGACTGGTTGCATGACGACCAGTCAATCAGGTTTGTAGGCGGACAAAACCCAGCATTATCGGCATTATCGCATTATCCTCGAACCGAGCTGTAACGTATTCAGTGACCACAGTAACAGAAACCTGTGAATTGCCTGTTATCGCTTTGTAACTGGCCAACTCCTAATTAACGGCCGTCGGCATGCCCTTCAACCTATCCAATTCACTGAGTACTTTTTGCCAAGCCTCCGGATCTTTCTTGGTTGCGAACCCTCTCTCGAGGTTCGCGTAATAGGCGAGAATGTCCCGACGCAACGCGTCCGAAATAGGCTTTCCGCTCGTCATGCCCAGCAAGTTTGCATAGGTTTCATCTGTGAGTCGGTAGACAGCCGGCCCGGTTAGTCCACCGGTGTCGAGGTTGTCGTTGGGCAATAGCAGTCTGCCTTCCCCTTGCGCAAGGAGCAACAATCGATAATGGTCCAGACTCTCGTTGAAACTGTGCATATATATCTGTTCCACAGCAGGTGTGGGTGGATGAAAGGCGAGGGTGCTGAACGGGCCGATTTTGGGCACTAGGCGCGAAAGGAACGCCTTGAAGCGCGCGAAGAAGCCCGGCTTCTGGTAATCGCCGCCCCACTCCTTGCGGTACCCAGAGTTTGAAATGTTGTAGATGAATTTTGTCTTGGTCTCACTGGGGTCACCGTTTTGGATCTCTCGCCTCTTGAGATGCCATGCTACTTTTGTCGTACGAGGAATAACGGTGGAAACAGCGTGGCGATAGCTGCCGATAGCCAGATCCACCCTAACAAAAACGCTCGCCATCTCGACTGAGTATGTTCTTGCGAACGCTCTTTCCAAAACCGGCTCGGAAACTTCAAAACCGATAAAGTCGTGATAGGCCTTGGGCGCGTAGTTTCCCTCGGCTACCTGGTCCACATCGAAGCCAAACTCCACCTTCGCGTGCGCGGAGGGCTGATCCTCATAGGTAACGACCGGTCCGTATTTCCTCGCCAGTTTGGGATACATCATAGCAACTGCACGATTGGTCGCGATTGGATGACCGGAAGCGTCAGCAGCATAGTGTGCGAGTGCACCGAGCGCGAAGGCGTATTCGTTCAGATCTCTGGATTCTTCAATCAACGCAAGAACAAAATCCCCACTCCGGACATAGTGCGTTAGATCACTGAAGAACGCGTTTCCGAAAGGATAGTAGCCCATGTCCTGGATAATTGCGCCCCCGTACGCATACGCATGCGCCTTGAGCAGTTCCTCCGGTGTCGCGTTGGGGAACCGCTTCAAGAGCACTGGCACGATGCTCTCCTTCCACGCTGCGTCGATAATCGCTTCGTGCGTCAGGACGGCGTAACCGGCACAACTAGGGGCGCAGCATGACCCGAAGACGAGTCCGAGAATAACTGGCACACATAGTGAGCACAACTTGAATCGACTGCGAGTCAGCATCGGAATTGATGATAGCAGGGGTTTCTCGCAAACTGATTAACGCTGCGGTATCAATCGTACATGTCGTACTGGGAGGAACTCACGCCCATTTTTGCTGTTTGTGCCACCACTCCTGCAACGATTTGCAGCGTCCTTTCTCATCAAGAGAAATCAAGAAGATTCCATCAAGCGGGTTTGAAACCCCGGTAGGACAATAATAAATGATGCCGACCATCCGGCGATATTGAGCTCAGCATTCGCAACCCAAAATCTCGTACCCGAATTTAATGTTTTCTTCGGTTCGGGCCACCTCTGACCAATAGTCGAAAATGGCTTTTCTCCCGCACATGGGTTCGAGAAATGGCGTGACTCGGTAGGTGCTGTTTTCCGCGAACAGCGTCGACGCGGCTTCTGGACTACGGCTCTCCCACGCCCGGCCCTAAGCGTCCAACCAGGATTTAAACTCCACAACTTCGTTGCTCATGCCCACTCTCCGGATAGCTTTCGGTCTGTAGTTCACGCTGAGGTAGCGGTACCCGCCCAGCCGCATTCGCGTGATTTCGAGCGAATCGGCCAAGCTACATCTACTTAACGTTAATCGTGACACCGAACATCAAGCCAGGCATGTTGACGTCGTACACGAACTGCGCTTTTCTATTCGGTCTGTAGTCTACGCTGAGGTAGGGGTGCCCGCCCAGCAAAACGCAGTTGCGGCTAATCTTGTAACCAAGAAACCCTGCGGCCTGATAGTCCGATCGCGCAGAGCCGCCACCCGCGTCACCCACCACCGCGATAAACGCTTTCGGGCTAAGAGCTACTTGAGTCCTTCTGCCGGCGACGGCGTCGAGCCAATTCGCGGACTGCGAGAAGCTGTTGCCGACTTGGGGTTGTGGTGCGCTACAACCGCGTAATTATGCCGCTCGATTTTATGTGGATGAAACTTTCGATAACCGAATTTGGGTGCCAACATGGTTTCGGTCATTTTCGCTTTAACGGATTGAACGCCCGCATCGCTCAGAGGAAGCGCCTTGTCATTTGTGTGAGGCATGCCAGTAGCGGATGCCGAACAGGGCGCCCAGTTTGGCTCTTTTGCCATCCGCCACACGTCACGACGCCCATCGCACCAACTTGGGTACTGGTCTTGATTTATCGTGTCGTGTTTCTTCAGTGAGTCAAGGTTCTATTTGGCGTTTTCGTCGACCTGAAATAGTCCAAACGTATTGCCCTCGAGATCAAGAAAGTAGCCCTGCCAGCAGGTGCCAGGAACGGCAAACTTCTCGAGTGCGACTTGGCCGCCATTTTTCAATATTGCTTTTGCCGTTCCATCGAAGTCTGCCACTTGCATTGAGCACACGTATGCGTTCGTGCCGCTCCGAGGGGGCGGCGCAATTGTGGGACGCTTCAGGAGTCCCCCGCGCATGTCTTCAGCCTGAATCAGCCAGTAGTTGATCGGCAGGCCTGTCACTTTCGTAAAACCCCATCCGAAGACGGCTGTGTAAAAACCAATAGCTCGTTCAGGGTCGTCAGCTTGGATTTCAAAATACGCCGGACTATTCAATGTGGCAGCTCCCTTGACTTGCTGACGAAAGGTCTTGTCAGATTTATCTCCGTTACGGAAGAAGGCCGGAAGCTTGTGTTTCTGTGGCTTGGACCGGGAGCTTCCGCAGCCTGACACCCTTCCAAATACGTCACGGTAATTCCGAGCGGGAGCACTTAGTAAGGCGTCGCGGCAAGGTTCTGCTCCGTTCGCCTGAACGATTGTTCTTGCGTACGATGTGACGCGGACCTCCTTTAGGAATCGGTTAATGCAAAAGTTTTGTGAACTCTTTTTCCGCACTCTTCTCCTTAGTGCGAATCCACTCACTGCAGTTCGCAATCTGATTGTCAATAATCTTGACTGCCAATGCTAGGCGGGTATCTGTAGGATGCTTTAAAAATCGCTCGAACAGCTTGGTCCGGGCGATTTTCAGATCGTGGCGAACCTTCTCCCTATCGATTGAATGTTCTGCCATGGTTGTGACTCCCTGCGACTTAGACCTTCCATCTTTTACTGCCCTTGGCGCTGCACCAGTGGAATCTCTGATGCCACCTGTACATCTATCAACAATTCGATTCGGCGTTCCAGCTGGAAGAATGTTGCCGTCTTTTTCCCCGGTAATACTTGATTCACGAGTGGTACATATTTATTTCGCAGCTGGATCACGGACTCGCTAATTTCCTCGGATCGCTTTAGATAGTCGAGCGCCTGCTCGTCCGTGACTGTACCCCAGTTCTGGGCGTACTCCTTGATCAGCGCCAACTTTGCATCGCCGATCTTCGTATACTCAGCCTGGTATTGACCGTAAACCGGCCAAAATTTCGTTGCCTCCGTGTCTGTAAGACTGAGATTCGCAGCGATAAGCTGCTTTTTCCGCGACCGAATATCCTTCCGCAATAGTTCTATATCTTGATCACTCGCCTCCTGCCCGCTCCTGCTTGACGCCGCCGGCGCCTGTCCGGTTGCCGGCCGCGCAGTAACGGGCGATCCACACAGAAAACAAACTCCCGCGAAAACCAACATCATTGCCGTCTTATTGTTCACGATGATGCTCCTTAATGTTGTTGCTGTGTGAACCCTTCCGCCCACCGCTCTTCCCCCGGCCGCCTCGATAAATGTGCTCTAGCTTGCCGCCCCTGTCGAAGATAGGCAGGCCGACTACAACGTATGTTGGGTTCAATCTTTGAACAACTGGGTGAACCCCTAGTTGGGGGTTGAGGAACCGAATTTGCTTGGTTATTGGGCCTTGATTAAGCGGAAACCGGACATCTCTGACAATGTCGGCCGTGTCAGATCCTTTTTCAACGCACTTCTCCATGTTTTCCGGAGAGTGGTCTTGTTGGCTTCGTTCGAAGAGCGGGTGCAGCAAACGGCCACGACAAAGGAGGCGCACTACGTCGGCTCGCCATCCTGCCAGAAGTGCTACGTGGAGATTTACGAGCATTGGCGCAGCCGATAGTAGAGTCCTCCATACAGAGCATCGAGCAGCAGGTTTGGATCGATGGCAGCGGGCAGTTCACCCGCGAGTGTCCCTCCCCTTATGACCACCTGCGCCGCAGCGCGGCGCTTCATGATCCAACGCTCGTTGACCGAAGCTTGGCGTTTCCTTGGTTCTGGTACCTGTTTGCCCTGTCACCCCATTCCCTGAGTTTACGAAGGAGCTGAAAATTGCCACGGTATTTAACTTGATTCTGCGACGACATTGAAACAAACTGGCGCCTCCTTGTTCCAATCGATCCTGCTCCGCCCGGAAACTTGGACCGTGATGCGCAATCAGCTACGCCCAACCTGCTATCAGGATGGCCGTGTTGTCTTAGCATCGCTGGGGATGAGTGCGATTGGCGACGTCAGCCTTGCCATTCCACAAACCGCTTCCCCGGGTGCCTTGATCGGTGAGGTATTGGATCCAGCCGAGAAAGGGACTCCGTGCCTCTCTTCAAGCGAAGAATCAAGATGATATGGCAGTGAGTCGATCGTTCCATGCCGTAGATCCTTGCGCAGGCCGCAAGTTATTCCGTCACAAATCCGACCGTCCACGGGAGGAAAGACATTATGCGGAATCGCTCGCCCTATCCCAGCGACGACCGAGCAGTGTGTCTTCATCTGCTGTTTGCTTTAGCGACAGCCCTCATTCCTATTCTGGTGGCCGCAATTGTTCTGGTCTCACCAACCGAAGTGAAAGCGCAAACCTTGTATGCTTCGATCGTCGGCACAGTCAGCGACCCATCGGGCAGAGCGATACCCGATGCCGTGGTCAAAGCAACGCAAACTGAGACACTTGAGTCACGAATAACAGTCACCAACGACAGTGGAGTCTACACCCTCTCGACAGTCCCAGCCGGCATGTACGTGGTATTTATTTCAAAGACAGGATTCGATTCATTCGAAGCTCGGGGTATCGATCTAACGATAAACACGACCCTTCGCCTTGACGCGAAGCTTACTGTTGGCAAGCAATCGCTGACCATCAACGTGTCGTCGAACGCCCTGGAGCTGCAGACCGATCGCACAGACGTTCGCGGTGACGTGACCTCCGACGACCTAAAGCAATTACCACAACCGACGTTTACCTACGAGGGGCTAATTGGCTTGTTACCAGGCGTGAGCCCGCCGAAAGCCAGTGCCGGCGGCACCAACAATCCGGCTCGCTCTATGGAAATCAACGTCAGTGGCACCAGCGCCAGCGGTACAAACGTTAGCATCGACGGTGTGAGTGCCACCAACCCGTGGGTGCAGTTCTACTCCACAGCGGTCCCATCCACGGAAGCCATCGAAACCGTGAACGTGGTAACCGCTAGTCCTTTGGCCGACCAGGGGGCTATGAACGGAGGTGGGATTCGTGTGCAGATTCGCAGCGGAAGCAATTCCTTCCACGGGTCCGCGTATTGGTACAACGAAAACAATGCGCTGAAGGCGAAACCTTTCTTTCTGCCGGCTGGAAGCGAAAAGCCAAAGTACATCGATAACGATGCAGGAGGTACATTCGGCGGTCCCATTCTAAAGGATAAGCTCTTTTTCTTTGGCAGCTACGAGGGTGACTTTTTGCGGGAGGCTGCCGGAAGCTTCTATACCCTGCCGACCCCTGATATGGCCCAAGGTATTCTGGCCTCGCCGACTCCGATTTTCGACCCGACCACCGGAAACCCGGATGGCAGCGGCAGAACTCCGTTTCCACAAAACGCGGCAGGCGATTACATCATTCCCGCAAATCGAATCAGTCCGATCGCGCAAAAGCTCATAGCGAATCTGCCCAGCGGCGTTCCGAACGGAGTTTTCGCTAACAACCTGTATATCAACACCCCTTTGTCCTATAACCTGCAAAAGATCGACACCAAAATCGATTGGAACGCAACGGAGAAGCTCAGGATTTCCGGTCGTTTCAGTGACTATCCCTACAAGCAGTATCAGGCACCTGCATTTGGAAACGTTTTAGGCCCGGGAGGTGGCTACAACACCGACCAGTTTGGAAATATCTATGCCCTCTCTGCGATGGCCACGTATGTGGCCAGCCGGAATTTCGTAGTGGACGCCGTATTTGGGCTCACTCATGCCGCCCAGAATCTGCTTGCGCCCTTGTCCAATACGCGCTATGCCGCGGATGTTCTCGGAATTCCCAACACCAACCTGGGACCTCTTCCAACGGCGGGTGGCGTGCCGCAGTTTAATTTTACAACCGGGTCGCTGAACGGATTCGGCTATGGGTACCCTTCTCTTGTCTATGACGATCCGGTCTTCGAGTACACCGGTAACGCGACCTGGATCAAGGGAAACCACAGCATCCGTTTCGGTATCGACGTCAACCAGCAGCACATGAATCATAAGGAGGTCGGCCCGACGCAATTCAACTTCACAGGCGGCCTCACCTCGCTCTACTGTCCCTCGACAGCAAGTCCCCGCTGCGCGAATGGAAGTCCACCCACGAGTGAGTTCAATTCCTGGGCGGACTTTCTTCTGGGATTGCCACAAAATGCGACGAACGATATCTTGAATGTCCCCGACTGGGTTACGCTACGGTCGTGGATATTTGCTCCGTATGTGTCGGACACATATCAGGTCAACCCGAAACTGACTTTTTATGCCGGAACTGGTTGGGATTATTTTCCCGTGCCGCATCGGGCAAATCGCGGCGTGGAATACTACGACCCCGCAACCAACGTATACAACATCTGTGGAGAAGGAGCGATCGCGGAGAATTGTGGGATCTCAGTTCAAAAAACCCTTTTCGCTCCCCGCGTGGGCATCGCCTACCGAGCTAGGTCAAATATAGTAATTCGTGCCGGCTATTCCCTCGCTCCGGAGCAGATCAATATGTATCGGGATGGCCTGTATAACTACCCCCTGTTGCTCCAACAATTCCTGCCGGCTTTGAATAGCTATGCGGCTTCGACTACGTTGACGCAGGGCTTTCCAGCCTTTCAAAATCCAAACGTCAGCACCGGCACCATCCCTTTACCGTCGGATGTAAGTATCGTTTCTTCCCCCAAACATTTCGTCCGTGGATATACGGAATCCTACAACCTTACGGTCCAGCGAGAATTGGGCTGGAATCTCCTTGCGCAGGTTGGATATGTGGGGACGCTCACGATTCACCAGCATACGCGCTACGACATCAATTACGGTCAGCCGGGAGGCGGGACAGAAAGTCAGCAGCTCTATTCGTTCGGAATTACTGCCGCTGAAACAATCGTGGAGCCGTTTGAGCACATGAATTACAAAGCGATGCAAGCGCAACTCCAGAAACGATTCAGCAATGGACTGACGTTCTTTTCAAGTTATACCTGGTCCAAGTGGATGGGTCTTTGTTGCGACGAAAATGGGGATAATCAGCCGGAGATTCCCATCCCTCAGTACTATTATCGGAATTACGCATTGATGCCCGACGATCGCACGAACAACTTCGAACTCAGCGCGGTCTATCAACTGCCATTTGGGAAAAACCACCGATATTTGACCAATGGCGTGGCCGCGGCCATCGTGGGCGGGTGGCAGGTCAGCGGAGTTCTTTCCCTCTATTCGGGGACACCGTTCACGGTTACTGCTCCGGGCATCTCCCTGAATGCGCCCGGAAGTCCGCAGCTTGCTGACCAAGTCAAACCACATGTGGCCATCTACGGTGCGCACGGTCTGGCTTCGCCGTATTTTGATACTTCCGCGTTCGCTCCCGTAACAACTGCGCGCTTTGGCACATCCGCCTTTGATGCTCTTCGCGGGCCGGGATACGGGAATCTTGATTTTGCGCTCTTCCGCGAGTTTGCAATCCGGGAGCGGTTGAGGGGGCAGTTTCGCGTACAGGTGTTCAATCTGACCAATCATCCGAACTTTAGCAATCCGGACAGCGGGGTAACTGACCCGGATTTCGGGTTGATCACATCGACCAACCCTGGGAGCCGACTCATTGCAGAACGGTACTTCCGGTTTGGTATTAAACTTCTGATGTGAATCTCGGGCGAGCGTCACAGCGGGGTGTAACGTTCCTTTTTGATCGAGAGAAATTCTCAATGGTTGAGACGGTTGGGGTGTCTGATGAAGAATCGAGACCGCGGTCGCACAACGCCTGCCGACCTATTCCCATTGGCCTTCGCTCCGCCTGAGTTATCGGTGCGTGGGTGGAGCACACGAAGACTGGCCAAACGAAAGCGTTGGTAGCGGAAATGGCAGCACGGATCTTGCTGGGTGGGCGACGGGAGGACATTTCCATCGTGCATGCATCCGATCTCCAGGTGCGCGTGGACTCGCGGGTGTTCCATCGATGGTGTACGCTACCGAGCGATGTTGTTTTAACTGTTTCGGGTGCTTCGGAATTCCATGTTTCTCGAGATATCCCGGTGTAGCCACCAGAACCAGCGATGTCTCAGCTATTTTTTTTGATCAGGCTCGAATCCGACAGGTCACCGCGATGGATCGCGACATCAATCCCTTCTTCGATCAGATTCCCAGGCCCGTCGAAATTCAACAGTTCCACCGAAATGTCGGGATAGCGATCGAAAAACTCGTCCATTCGGGGCGCGATGTAAAAGCCGAGTCAAAGTCGACAAAACCATCGCCCGAACGAGCCCGCTCGTAGCAGCATGGCCATCGTACGTCGCAAATCGACGGTGTGAAAACGTACCTTCGGAATCCTGCAAGGTCCGTCACGATGACCGTCGACCCTCTGTCAGGTTGTCCCTTTCTACTTTCGCAGCGAGGGGGAAACAAACGTCTGGCCGGCAAAGACCTCACGAATGGCCGTTGCCAGGTCGGTAGCCAAGCGACGCTTGCTCACGTATCCACGTGCTCCTGCGGAAAACGCCGCAACAATGTATTCAGGCTGCTCGTTAATCGTAAGAAACAGAACTTTAGTCTTGGCGTGAGAATCTCGAAGATGACAGGCAACTTGAATACCGTTCAGTCCCGGCATGGTGATATCGAGCACCAGGATATTGGGATTGAGGCGAAAAACCTCCTGAATCGCTTCTTCTCCATTGTCGACCATCCCCGCTATCAAGAATTCCCTGCTCAATTCGTCCCGTAAGTCTGTGAGCATGTCCCGATTGTCATCCGCAAGTAATAGGCTAATTGTGTGCAACGGCAATTCCTCAATGAAACGCGGGAAACGCATCATAATTGCTCAATCTAATGCTCGAGCAAAGACTTTGCCATCTGTCCAAAATGACAGGGGTAGGAAATCTAATAGTCGCAAATGTGGTTACCTGACTAGGCTAGGAAGCGGATGTCAACCCATGCTTCATCGCGTATTTCACGAGTTCGGCATTCTTGGACATGCCCAGTTCTTCCATAATGCGTACCTTGTGGAATCGCACAGTTCGGTAGGAAATCTGCAACAACGTGGCGATCTCAAGCAAAGAACGCCCTTCCGCAAGCAGTTGAAGCACTTCCCGCTGCCGGTCGGTAAGGTGCTGCGGTCGGTCCACCGCTTTTGGGTCTCGGATGAAGATTTCGCTCATCGCTTCGCGAATTTCAGGAGCAACATAACGAACTCCACGCAATGCGCCGCGAATCACTTCAAGAAGATTAGAGAATTGCGAATTCTTCAGCACGAATGCCGAGGCCCCAGCCTGCAGCGCTTCACGAGCATATTCGACACTGTTGTTCATGGTGAGGTAGATTAGCTTCACTTTGGGATGAGCTTCTTTTAATCGCTTTCCGGCGTCCAATCCGTTCAGCGATGGCATACTTATATCAACGAGTACCACGTCGGGTCGGAGTGTCTCGGCTGCTGTCAGTAGTTCTCGCCCATCACTGACGCTGCCTACAACCTCATACTCAGGCTCCAATAACTCACGCAGAAGGTTACAGAAGAGCGTGTGATCATCTGCCAACAGGATTCTTACGCGTGCCATTTCTATCGCCTTAAGATCAATTTGCTGCGGTGGACAGGATCTTCGAGTCGCTGGTCAACCGCCCCCACATATATATGCGGGTTCCGACATCGGATTTCCAGTCGATATGAATTGTGCTGTTCACCAGCTCGGTCTCTCCGCATACTTACAGGCCTTTGTCAGCTCCAAAGCGGTTTCTGCAAGAAAGTAGCCTGCCTTTGTTCTTCATTCCCCTTCAAAAAGACTTCACCCGCCCTACGGTCCGTCATATCTCAAACGGTAACGACAGCGCCGATAACTTTTCCATCTTCCGCGACAAGAAACAAAGGATATTCCATGGAAAGAGAGGTACCCTCGGCGCGACATTACCTCCAGTTCGATGCGTCGCCCCCACCACTACGGAACGCACAGTAAATCGACCAATCCTTCACTAGGATAAGTGGACCGTCCAGCCACGTATGTTTAGCCAGAGGAGCCTCGGCGGATACTGTCAAGAATGACAGGTCTGAAGTTCTCGAAGGCGGCAGCGCCTGCAAACCCGAGGCCACGCGACGGCCCTGCTCCTCATCGGTCAACAGATCCAAATCTTGGCTCTTCCGTTATTCCGAATACCGGCGGGGTGTCAGCAAGAAACACCAGAGCGGATGCGTGTGTCTATAGAATCTCCTGCACCTGTCACAAGCGCCAGTGGTTTCACGGCGGCAATCATGCAAAAAAGCTTCCATACAGGCGCCGAAGGAATGCTTGACTCGACCCTTACACAGGTCAGGGTTGCACACAAGGAAAAGAGATGATTATAGCGACGTATTGCTGGCTATTGGTTGGCGCCCGCAGCCGCCAAAGATGCAAAGTAATGCGTCGCCGCTTTCCGCCTCCAACAGTTCGAAACCGAGTGCAAATCTCTTAGGAAGGATCCCATGGGTTCCTCTGTTCAACATGCCATAGCCAAGTTTGCCAAGATGAACCACCCTGCCCAAATGCACGGAAGGCTTTTCGAGTTTGCCCCCGATGCCGTGGTGACCACTGACGCCGCGGGACGCATTCTGGAGGTGAATGCCGAAACTGAACGGCAGTTCGGCTACACCCGCCAGGAATTGGTTGGCGAACTCGTCGAAAAGTTGATTCCGCAACGCTGGCGCGAGGCCTACCAACACTATCGCCACACCTACGAGCAGACAACTGAAAACAGCGCCATAGAGCGCGGAATTAAGCTGTTCGGCTTGCATAAGAACGGCCGGGAATTTCCAGTGCACATCAGTTTGAACCCTGTTGTCACCGAACTTGGGACGCTGTCCTACTGTGTGATTCAAGATACCAGTGAGCGCGAGGCAGCAATAGAAGAGCTAGGACAGCATCTGAAACCTGAGCGGGTGCTGAGCGAATTAACTGCTAAGTTTATTAGTGTGCCGGCCCATCGCCTGGACCAAGAAATCACCTCGGGTTTGCGGGTACTCGTCGAAACGCTGGGCAACGATCATGCGTACCTCGGGCAGATCGATTCCGTCACGGGCGACATTGTGATCAGCCACGCCTGGGCCCGGCCGGGTTTTGCATTGTCCGAGCATCGTCTGGAGGTCTGTTTCCCTTGGCTTGCATCGCGTATTCGGAACGGGGAGACATGCGTGGCTGAACAACCCGCAGACTTACCTCCGGAAGCGGGTCGAGAGCGCGTGTATATGGAGGCAGTTGGGCAAAAATCCTCATTGGTTGTGCCCTACCAAATCGGAGGCGTAGTCAACGGAGGTTTGGGAATCGGCAGCTTCCGCCAATACCAGAAGTGGGATGATTGGCTGATTCGCCGTGTGAAGGACATCGCCTGCGTTTTCGCCAATGCCATGGCTCGCAAACAAGCGGATAAAGAACTGCGGAAGGCCACTGCGCAGATTCAGGAGCTGAAGGGCAAACTGGAGCGGGAAAACACGTATCTGCGCGAAGAGCTAACGCTCGAGTATCCTCACGGTGCGATTGTCGGTAATACGAACGCGATCCGCAGCGTTCTGAAGAGGGTTGAGCAAGTTGCCAAGACGGATGCCGCCGTTCTGATTCTCGGGGAAACGGGCACGGGGAAGGAACTCGTTGCCCGAACTATCCATGAGTTGAGCCGGCGCAAACAGAATCCGATGGTCAAGATCAATTGCGCTGCGCTGCCTGCTACGTTGATCGAAAGCGAGCTGTTCGGACGCGAAAAAGGCGCCTACACGGGCGCACTGGCCAGGGAGATCGGCCGGTTCGAACATGCCGATCAATCCACTATTTTTCTGGATGAGATTGCTGAGCTTCCCCAGGAACTGCAACCCAAGCTGCTGCGTGTTCTTCAGGAGGGGGAATTCGAACGGTTGGGTAGCGCGAAGACAATCCGAGTTGATGTGCGCGTGGTTGCGGCGACCAACCGCGACTTAAACACTTTGATGAGACAAGGAAAATTCCGTGAAGATCTGTTCTATCGTCTGAATGTCTTTCCGATCATCGTACCACCGCTACGAGAGCGCCGCGAAGATATACCACTCATCGCTTCGCATCTCCTCCAGGACCTCGCAAAACGCATGGGCTATAATGTCGAAGGTTTTCACACCGCAACGATGCGAGAGTTCCAGAAATACTCTTGGCCCGGGAATATCCGCGAGCTTCGCAATGTCATCGAGCGGAACTTGATCCTGAACAATGGCCCTATTTTTCGTGCCGAGGTCCCGAATATCCCCAGGGAGGAGGCGCCAGAACTGCGACGACTGGATGAAGTCGACACCGAGTATCTACGCAAGGTGCTGCAATCCACCCACTGGAGGGTCAGGGGGTCGGGAGGGGCTGCGGAAGTACTGGGCCTGAAACCGACGACATTGGAAGCCAGAATGAAGAAGCTAGGGATTCGACGGCGGGAAGCGCCTCCAATGGACCTAGCTCCAGAAAATGCATGAGAAGTGGTCGAGAGCCGCACATTCTCTCCCATCCTTTCGCCGAAGGAATGCCGCTCGCAGAACATCACATGTCGGCCCACAGCGGAATCACTGCGTTGCATCAATTTTCAGGCCGGTGTCCTTCAACCCTGTGGCAAGTGGCACGCATGCTCGAATTCGCGTCCCCGCATTTGGTTGAGAATCGATATGGAAGGTTCCATTCACCTGGTGAATTCTTTCAGCCATGCTTACCAGCCCCAATCCTCCGCCGCCGTTCTTTATGCTTGTCGCGTCAAACCCTAAGCCCCAATCACTGACCTCGAGTTCGATTTCTCCGTCCTTTCCTTGTACGCGTACCTCAAAGTGCTTTTGACCGCTGTACTTTACTGCATTGTGTAGGGCCTCCTGAACCACCCGAAAGAGCGAGAGCGATACTTCACGAGGCAAAGAATTTGGTACATTGCTTGCGACAAACTCGACCCCGGCATCGTTTTGCTCGGAAACTTCTCGGCATAAGCTCTCGACCGCGGTCCCAAGGCCTAGATTGTCAAGAATCGAGGGGTGTAGTTCGTGAGACAACGCTTGGACATCAGACGTAAGGGAGGAACATTGTTGCCAGATTTTATCCAGTTGATCGGCTACCGGCACGTGTCCTTGGCCCCAACCTTTGGTTACCTTCTCGATCCTTAGCGAAAGCATGGCAAGCCGCTGGCAAATGTCGTCGTGCAACTCCCTTGCTAGGTGACTTCTTTCTTTCTCTTGAGCTGCAATCAATTGGCCACTTATCTTTTCGAGTGCTTCCCGCGCCACTTTCTGATCGGTGATGTCTACTGCCGAGCCAATAAACCCGGCAAAAGATCCATCTCCATCAGACCTGGGGGCCGCAACGTCGAATACCCATCGGTACACTCCATCCGCACGGCGAAGCCGGTATTCCTTTGAAAAGGCCTGATGATTGTTCAAGGCCTTAGAAAGAGCATCCCTCACGTTGTTCAAATCGTCCGGATGAACGTAACCCATCCAGCTGTCACTATGCCCATCATTTGCGTTTGAACCTGTAAACAAGCGTCTGTGTTCATTCAGGTAGGTGATCTTTCCCTTTTCGTCGCACATCCAGATAAGCGAGGGCGTGGTATCCGCCATCACTCGGAAGCGTCTCTCGCTCTCGCGAAGGACGGCCTCGGCCTTTCGTTTTCTTGCTCGTTGCCAGAGCAATGCAAAAATCAACAAAGCCTGAACGACAATCACCGCTACCCCTGCTAAGAAATACTGCCAGCCGCGCTCCCAAAGTGTGGGTTCTCGATACAAAACCAGAGTGCCAGGCGGTAGAGCCGACTGCGGAATGTGCCATCGGCGGATTTCGCGCCAATCGACCTCAACCTGCACATTGGTGTCATTGACAACGGGAATGTTCTCTGCTCCTTCACCCAATAGCACTCGGGTGGCTACCTCCGCGGTCCACCGATGCTCTTTTGAAAAGTCAGGGTATGCTCCGCCAATTCCGCCGCGATTCAAACAGAGAGATTGCCAGGGCGAATAGGTTGGCAGACGCAGTGAGGCCAAGCGGAGCACATCCCAGTTTGTGACGGGTGACAACTTTGAAGCACTTGGCCCAAGCAGAAATAGGACCACCGTATGAGGAGGAAGCGCCGCTACTTTCTCGACTAGCTGACTGTCAGGAGATCCCACAAGGTCGATTTCCCTCACCTTGTCTTGATAACGAAGAAGCTCGGAGTGTGCGGCTGCCAACCACTGCCGTTCCGTTATCACCGCGACCGCTTTCGTGTCAGGATGTAGATGGAGAGCAAGGTCGATCGTGCGTCGAAAATCCACAGGAACTGTCACACCCGTCACTCCTCCTCCCTTCATCTGGCCGTCTAACTCGCCGGCAGTGATTTGTGTAAAGACGATGGGCACACCCGGAAATATCCTGTCGCGATATTGCACCGCGAATCGAAGCCCAGGGGCATAAATTGCTATGATAAGATCCAGCTTTATCTCAGCGAACTGGTGGCGCAAAGTTTCCGCTAAGCTTTCCTGATAAGACTTCGCATCCCCTTCAGGACTATCCATGAGTGCGACATAGAAGGTGACTTGCCCCGGAAAATGAGCTCGTATCGAAGATTCGATAACATCCGAGTACTGATTATCGATAGAAAAAAAACCATATAACACTAGAACATTCTTCACCCCCGGTTGTGCCGTAGCAACGGAACTAAAGACTCCACACAACAGAATCCCAAGAGCCCCGAGGCACACCTGTACGCCGACCCGCAGGCCACATAAACGACTCGATTTGCTCCCCGCGGCAACTGGCATGTTCCTAACAAAGACTCGGCTATCCAACTTTCCGTTATTCTCGACCAACTTTACCCCCGCGGCTATCGAAAGGCTCGCTAAATTTTTTCTGAGTCCTTTCGATAACAGGAGTCATGTAGTCGCGGTTTCTCCAGGGCGAAATCGAGATCCGGTCAGCGATGTTCAGATTGACTTGCGATCAAATATCCTGCCTCGGAATATGAATGGCGGCGAAACTCCGGCTGCGGCACAGCGGAGGCGGCTGGGGAAACGATGAGGCGAATGGTGGTCATCTTGTATGCCTGAAACTCCGCCGATCTCGAGGACCCGACTCCCATGCCATCGATACATTGGAGCTCCAGAAGTCAACTGGCCCAAACCGGATGACTATTTGCGGAGAGTCCGACTCAGTGCAGGAGAATGAATTGGAACGTCAAACGCTATACGGGCCTTTGCGAACTTGCTCTTGTAGCTGCTGTCCCGGCACACCCACTGTACCCTGAACTTTAGCAAAAGCTTGGCGCTGTAAAGCAGTCCATGGCAGAGAATTAGCAAAAGCTACGGCAGTATCAGTGGATCGGGCCGACAAAAACTTACTTACTCTTTGAAGCTCGGCGGAGGGCCGCTGACTCTCTTGCCTTTGATGTCGACACTCACCTCGACACGGTCCGCAATTTTTATGAACGGGATACCGCTATTCATTCCGTAGTCTTTCCGGTCGAAGGCCATAGTGCCTTTTAGCTCACCGGTTCCCGTCCCCTTGCCGGTCGACGTGAATGTCAACTTCTCGGGTTTGGAGACTCCCCGTATCGTAAAGGTACCCGAGACATCGAAGCTGTCTGGGCCGGTCTGCTCAATCTTGACGGAGTGGAAAGTGATGTAAGGATCGTCCTTCGCGTCAAAGAAATCTTTGCTTCTCAGCTTGCCGTCTTTCATGCCACTTCCCGTGTCCACACTGGCGGCATCGATTTTGATGTCCAAGACACCCGTCGAGAGTTCTCTGGAGGTGAATGTAAGGCTGGCATCCCACTTCTCGAACTTACCGACTATAGGGACCGACGCCGAGACATTGAAATTCACGACGCTTCCCTCAGGGGTAAATTTAAAAATGGGAACGCCGCTTTGGTCTTGTGTGGCTTGTACCGTTGATAAGATTCCAAAGCTGAGTAGCGTCATTAGGCCAGCGCACACACAGAGCTTCAATAGATTGCTGTTACGAGTTGGGAATGCTACGTTCTTGCTGTTGGGCTTCATATTCACACCTCTTCAAACGTTGCGTTGCCGATCGGATACCTTCTTGTGACTAATTTCTGATTTAAGGCAATTCTTGTTTTCGGACAAAACGTGTTGCATCCTCATCACCAGTGCTCGCAGCGTGTCGATCCCGCCACGCAGATTCATCCTGAGCAAGAAGCAGTATCAGTTTCCTGCCAGTCCTTTGTTGACAAGAACTCTTACTTCGACGCGACGATTTTCTGCGCGTCCTTGTGCGGTCTCGTTGGATGCCACTGGAGCGGCCTCGCCCATGGCTCCTGGCGCTATAATGTGTCGAACCGGTATGTTACAGTTCTGAAGCAAAAAGGCAATTACGTTTTGTGCGCGTTCCATGCTGAGGTTCTGGTTCATTGCCGCGTTGCCGCTTGAATCGGCGAAGCCCTTTACCTGAATGATGTAGCCCGTCAGACCGACGGCATTGTGGGCTAACTTCTTTAATGCCTCTTGATCGGCTGGAGAAATCGTGGCTCTACCGCTTGCAAAGCGGACATCCAGCTGATCCTTGGTGTCATATTCGCTCAATTCTGAAAACCGCTTGCTGGCCTCCACGGCGTTGGCGTCAATACTCGCTTTGTTCGCAGCGGTGGCCTGCTTGTTTGCTTCAATATTCTGCTGGTTGGCACCAATGCTCTGTTTGTTTTCAGCGATGTTTTGCTGATTGGCCGCGACCTTCTGCTCGGTCGGATTCAAACCAGCTTGGATCATCTCGGCCGTTTGTAGATCGTCTTTATCGAAAGTGATTGATTTTGCAAGCACGTGCGTGGCGTCCTGGCTTGTGCCGTCAACCGAAATCTTGAGGCCCGGGATTAGCACGGCAGCAGACATCTGTTTTTTGCGCACTCCAAGCCCTTTCGGTTGTTGCACCTTGGTGTCGTCATCCAGAGTGACGGTGATACTACTTCCGTCGGTGGTCTTGAGGATGATCGTGTCGCCCGTGCGAGCGGTGATCAGCCCTTTAACCTTGGTTTTTTCGCCCTGTGCACTTGCGGAGAGCAGTGCGACAAGGCAGGCTGTCAGAAGTCCAACTATGATTCTCATTCGCTTATTATTCATACTTTGATCTCTCCTTTTTCCTGCACTGAAAATCATCGGGTGGCGAGACCCGGTCTTTTTCGGGGCTCCCTCTTGCTCGCGTTGAGCTTCCCCCTGCTGACCTCACTCCATCACCTCCTGATGGGCGAATGTACGGTGGTGTCAAGGCCTAGGTATCCTTAGAGTCCAAGAACCGCCAAAAGCAATGGTGTTGCCGAGCGTGGTCGCATAAGCCGAATACTCGTGTTCGTACTTGAAAAAAAGGAGAAGATGTTTTGGCGGCATGATGAAATTTGCTTGGCCGCCTACAGCGTGGGACGAATACCGCGGAAGCAAGCTTGCCGGCGCGATCACAATTGCGCCATTTGGAAGCGTCGTCGAAACGTTCCCACTATTATCCGTAACCTGCCACTGGTCATAGCCGATAACACCGAGCTGAATCAACTTGCTCATATCTTTGCTCAAGGGGAGCGCTTGACCGAGACCCCATTCATCCGTGAAAGCTTGTCCAGGGGTTTTATAGGTGCCGTTGAGGCCTTGTTTTTGGCCGTGTACTTCCCAATCCGTGAAGAAATTCACGCTAGTGCCTTTGTTTTTAGTGAGGTAGACCGTAGTGCCAGTGGTCAGGTGATTGCCAAAGTAGCCGGAACCTATATTGTTGGCAGCACCGGGAGAATAACGGCCAGTGGGGACTATGAACGCGTCCCCGACTTGGATGTCCGCACGCTTCAAATGCCACCCTAGCGTAAAGGGCTGAAACCAGCTATCTGCGAGCCCATAAGTGCTGCCACTGGTGTTGACTTGTTCCAGAGTGAGGGAACCGTTGGCAAGTGTCGGGATCATTGCCATGAATCCGATATTGCCCCCGAGAAACTTAGTATCTACGACATAGTAATAAATGTTTTCGATCACCCAGAGATTCAGTTTGGGTTTGGGCGTCACGGCGCTACCGCCGCTGTTATTCAACGTGCTCGTGTCGTAGTTGAGGTCGAGATTTGCATAGGTAAATCCGGGATCCGGCAAGACTCCTGCGTTCAATCCATACTGGCCAGGCATATACTGGCCCTTCTGTTGCGCCTGGACAGGGGAGGTGGCGACGCAAAGCAGAAAAACAACAAGTAAAACGATACGCTCTAACATCAATTCTTCCTTTCCGGAGCTGGACATTTTTTGATACATCTAGACAGAGAGGACAAAAACCGGGTGTCTTAGCGTCCCCTCAAACAGCGAAAGGACCCGAGATGCAAGCCAGGCCGCCCAATTCCCAGCCAGCACCTTCCCTTTTTTCATCCTCCCTGACCGCCCAGCCTCTTCGGCTGGAACCCGGGTGGTTCAACCTAATGAAGTGCGGGCGCTTTCAACCTGGTCCAACCCGCGAAATTGCACAACGGTAAAAAACTCCACGCAGGGAGGAGCGGCACCGAGCTCCGCCAAGAGTAAGAGGCGCTTGTAGCTCTGCGACTGCAAATAGCGAACCAGGTATTCCTGACTATCCCACCGTGCTTCGATCAATATTCCTTCCCGCTGTGGCCACGTCTGAAACACGCGACAGCCTAAACATCCGGGTTGCGCCGCAATCGGACCCACGAGCGATACTAGGGTATTCGCGAATTCCTCTCTTCTTCCGCGTGGAACCGAAATGCGCATTAATTCGATGATCATATTTCTCCCGTTGAACGGGAGCAGTCTACCCATGGGCCGATGCGCTGTCGGGCGGGAAGGCGCACTCTGCTATGCACAATTGTGGAGCAGCTAATGCAAGACGAAGGCCGAAGAGGGTCACTAGGAAATAATCGAGCTAACAAGAAGAAATGAACGCCTTTCCCCGGTCAAACAGATGGGACAGAGAAATCCCCGAGCCTTATCAGGGGTCATAATTTGGAGTTTCTCCAATCGTTGGAGGCGCGATTCATACCGATAAAAGCCCAGTTTTTCCATTCGGGCTTGTGAAGCTGGCCGTTTCAGAAGCACTCGCGCCGTACCCTTCGCCAACCGTCTCGCTACAACTAGCTCTTAGCTTGGTGCTCGCAGTACGTGAGCTGAGGGCAGTCATTATCGGCTTCCAGGTAGGCGAGAAGAATTGACTACAGGGCCGGCGATCCGGTCCACTTTCGCATTTGGGATCCTTCTTCAGCGCTTCGATGGCCTTCTGTTCCATTTGCTCTTTTTGGGCGGTAGGAGGCTGCTTTTTCTTCTCTGCCAATTGTTTGCAACTTGAAGTCTGACGCGGCGATAGAACGTAATCACAGAAATCGAATCGGTATCGACGACCGCTTCGCCAAGGTCTCTGTCGTTTTGGTCCGTCCACGTTGCGGCAGAATTGTCGTGCTGCAATTGCAAGTGGAAGACCGAAGATGATGATGACGACAGGATTGCGCTAAACTCGGAAGGAATAAATTCGTTCTCTGGGACCCGTAAGCGGGATCGGCTCTAGAAGATTGGATGAACTCTAAAGCGCTGCAATCCAATGCCGCTCTTTTTGAGCCGCTAATCCCGTCGATGAATGCCCAGTTTTTTCATTTTCGCTTCGAAGGTGGTCGGTTTCAGGCCGAGTACTTCCGCCGCACCCCCTTGCCCTCTTACCCTCCAATGCGTCGATTGCAACACGTTGCGAAGGTACTCTGTGTCGACTTCATCCAGCCGTCGCAAATACGTTTTTCTTATCCTGCAGAGCATTCGGGAGTTCGGCGTGAAGAACGGGGCCGCTGTTTAGAATCAGGTTGTGTTCGATTACGTTGCGAAGCTCCCGGACATGACCGGGCCAGGAATATTTCTGGAACTCGCGCATCGTAGCTGCAGACAGCCTTCGACATTACAACCCATGCGTTTTGCAAGGTCCTTCAGGAACCGCGGCGATAGGCACGTCAAGCGCGGATCTCCAATAGGTTGGAATTACTCCGAAATTAAGCGTTCATGAACGGGCTGTTGAACCGGTTTCGTACGCCACATCTCAGGCAAATAAAGCACTTCCACAACTCGGAGCTTGCAGTTCGTTTGGAAGGAGGTTTGCACAGAATTGAATGCACGTCAGGGTGGCCAGCGGCGACGCTCTCCCTGACGATTCCGATCTGTAAGGAGAACCCTATATGAGCCGAAGTCATCTCGTCCTTGATTTCCCGATTAAGTCGCCTGCTAGCGCGAAAGCGCTAAGCGAGGAGTTGCCCCCGTTGATGCCCGATTTCGCAAAAACGCAGGATAACCTCGGTACTGTGCATTTCTCCCGTTTCATGATCAAGGGAGACGAGAAGTTACTCTTCCTTTCGGACATTGACGGCGAAGTCGACGATCATATTGAGCGACTAGTACAGGGTGCTGGTCCCTTACTTGACGCCATCTTTAAACACGTGGAAAACCCACCGGCCACGGCAGCGGCTAGTAACCATAAGAGTGTCATCAAATGGCTGAGACATCATGTCCGCGAACCTCTGGATACATATTTCGCTGACGAGGACACTTCGGTTCAGGACATCAAGGCTGCCGCTCGTGCGGCGGGCTTTACGGGCCATAACCAGCAGCACACCTTGCTGACATACCTCTCCTTCAAGTCAGGTCTGCAAGGCTTTGTCTTAAAGCTGGTCGCGAAGGCATTGGTAGGGGAGAAAGGTCATGAAGCGTCGGATTCGATTGGGACGCTGCATGTCGCCCATTTTGTCCCTTTTGAGAACAACCACTTAGGCTTCTTCACGGTCTACGACGGTTCAGTCGAGAAGTACATTCAGGACTTTGCAGATAAGAACTCGTTCGTTTTCGATGCTCTCTTTCCAAATATCGTTGGCGCGCCGCCGACCCCAGTAGCAAAGAACGCTCAGGCGTTCCTTCAGTGGGCAGTGCAAAACAATTATCCCGCTATCGGGTTTTATACCGCCTATCCAGGCCTCTCGGTTCAAGACATTCGGGCCCTGCTGGCCGATCACAAGTCACGATCGGCCACCGCTCGATAGCGGTTGTGTCACGCGGGCACGAACCAATACAGGAGCTGCGCGTTGACAAAGGAGAACAAGACGAAAGCAGCACCGGCGAAGACAGACGTCAAAATCGGAAATCCCAGCCAGATGACATATTTTGCCACTGGGGAGCCGGCAGCTGACCTGCATCGTTGCGGATATCCAGTCGACCGGTCTAAATTTTGCTTCAGGAGGAAAGCATGGCTAATCATTGCAACAGTTCGATCGTGCCACTTTCGCTTTTCGCCGTACTCGTTTTGGCGCTTATGCTAGTTCGTTCCAGCCACGCCAGAGCGCAAGAGCAACACCCGATCCTAGACAAGGTCGCCGAAAAGGTGGTCCAGAAATACCAAACATCTACATGCGAGCAGTTGTGGGTGAAGAAAAGCGAAAAGGCTCCGCCGAGCGCTGAAGAACAAAAAGCCATCGCATTTCTTAAGAGCAATCCGCAGATGCGCACCCTATTCATCAACAAAGTCGCGGCGCCGATTGCGAACAGGATGTTCGAATGCGGGATGATTCCATGAAGGGATCGGAACCGAGAATTTAAACAATCGTTTGAGGCATGTCATGAAAACCCGACTGAAGATCTTTGCAGAAACATTA
Source organism: Candidatus Acidiferrales bacterium (assembly GCA_963795535.1). Classification (GTDB taxonomy): domain Bacteria; phylum Acidobacteriota; class Terriglobia; order Acidiferrales; family UBA7541; genus Acidiferrum. The sequence goes on along the minus strand of CAWCIG010000012.1, from coordinate 1,515,915 downwards.
CAGGTTTTGTTGTTCGTGCTTTCGCTAATGACGGCAGCCGCGAGCGCCCAAACTACGTCGCCGCCCCAAAAGAAAACCCCGACTCAAACCAAGAAGCCTCCAGCTGCTCCGCCCAAACCGGACCTGGAGCCCCAGGCAGTTGAACTGCTAAAAGCCGTGAGCAGCCGCTTGTCTGGTGCGCATACTCTATCGTTCACAGCAGTACAAATGTTCGAGTCCCCGAGCCGCCAAGGACCTCCCCTCGCCTATGCAAAGAAAACAGACGTTACTCTGCAGAGGCCTGACCGGATGCGTGTGATCATTTCGGGTGACGGTCCCGCTTCGGAGTTCTACTACAACGGCAAAACCGTGACGGCCTTCGCACCGAGCGAAAACCTACTCGCCGTGAGCGATGCGCCGCCTACGATTGACGCTATGTTGGAAGCCGTCTACCACTCCGCCGGGGTCTTTTTCACATTCACTGATTTGGTGGTTGCCGATCCCTATAAGGATATGTCGGAAGGGCTGACGCTTGCCTATCACGTCGGCCAATCCCGCGTGGTCGCGGGAACAACGACGGACATGGTGGCATACATCGACAGCGGTGTGTTCATCCAGTTGTGGATTGGATCCGAGGACAAGCTGCCGCGGATGGTCCGGGCAATTTTTCTGGACGATCCAGAACATTTGCGCAGCGAGGTGGAGTTCTCCAACTGGCAACTCGACGCTGCTGTGCCTCCGGATGCCTTTGCGCCCCCGAATGCCGCCGCCACCGCGAAACACATTCCGTTCGCTGACATTAAGACGCAGGCCGCGGCGGGCACAATGCCTTCGGCTAGGGCGAATTCACCCAAAAAGCAACCGTGAAGGAAGAAAGAGCATCGCGATGAAAAAGTTGATCATTAGTTTAGCAACTCTGATATCCACACTATGCTTCTGCGGGACGGCCCTGGCGCAAGCGCATGCGAACCGCTACGGCGGTGGTACAACCACCCACAGCGGGAATACTACCACGCGTACCAACGCTTACGGTGGCAGCGCGACTCACACTGCGGGACAGGGAACCTCTGCCTCCAACGCATATGGTGGCTCTGCTTATCATGCGCAAGGATCTGGAAAAACAACTGCCACCAACGGTTACGGCACCGCGACGCATACCGCGGGGCAGGGGACCAGTGCTTCTAACGCAAATGGCTCCGCGTATCATGCGCAAGGGTCCGGAACAACGACTGCCACTAACAGCTACGGCACCGCGACACATTACGCTGGATACGGCACCGTTGCTACAAACTCGTCAGGCTCGACAGCCTATGCCTACCACCCGCCCTCTACGTACTACGCGTACCATCCGCCTACGACTGTCGCCTACTACGGGACAGGGTGTTACAACTGCAGCTCGGGGTCGACCGCGGGGGCCGCAGCCGCAGGCGCTGTAGTCGGCGTGGTCGTTGGAGCCGCCGCAGCCTCTTCGAAGGCCAGTTCGGAAAGCTCGAGCGCCTACAATGCCGGCTACTCTGCGGGCGCTGCCAACGCGAGCACAGCGAACGCCAACGCTGCGGCTGCGAATGCGAATGCAGCGGCAGCGAACGCCAATGCTGCCGCTGCAAATGCTAATGTCGCTGCTACCCAAGCGAGTGCCCCTCCTGCAGGCACCGTCAACGGCACCTATCAGATGGGCGGAGTTTATGCGGCGCTACCTGCCGGGTGCGTCAGCCCGCATGTATCGAGCGGTGGGACCTACTATTTGTGCGGAAACACCTGGTTCAGCCCTTCCTACAGCGCGAATGGGGTGATTTACAAAGTGGTGCCAACACCGTAAGGGAGTGTGCATCCGCCAATTTGAGCGACAATTTGCAGAAAGAGTTCGACGAAAAACTACAGACGTTCAAAACCGGAGAACGGCAACGGTAAACCTCTTTAAAGAGTCAGGAAGGTGCAAATGGCGCCGATACGCTACAAAGACATTCCGCAGATTCCAGAAGCCGCTTATGCCTCAGACCTTGCAAAGATCGTGAATTCAGTTGAGCAGACGGTCAAAGCCTCCTATGAGAAAGAGAAGCAGGGACGGGCCGTGCGCTTTGCCCACGCGAAAAGCTATGGCATCGTCCGGGCTTCCGTCAAGATCGAAACTGGCTTGGCCCCTGAGTATGCGCAGGGCATCTACGCAGTTCCGGCCACCTACGAGACTGTGATCCGCTTTTCGAACGGCCTCGGCCATCTAGCGCCGGATGCCATGCTTGGTCCGATGTTCGGCGTGGGTTTAAAATTTTTCAATGTTCCCGGGCACTCCATAATCGAGAACGAGGTGGGTGTCAGCAACTTCGACTACGCGATGATCAACGCTCCAGTATTCTTCGCTAACAAGGCGAAGGACTATGTCGTCCTTGAGCGTTTGTTCGATGCCCTACCCGGAGCCCTTATGGATCGTCGAACCGCGAAGACCTGGCTCCACGATTTCCTTACGCGTGGAGGAACGTTGCCGCCTGACGAGTGGCTTTGGGATGAGTTCTTGGTAGTCATCTCGTTAGGGAAGACGCCATGGCGGAACCCTCTACTTGCGAGTTACTGGACCATGGGTGCGGTGCGCCACGGCGAGTATATTGCCAAGTTGAGAATAACTCCGGAGTCATCTGCCGCTGCGCAGGTAAGAATCCGCGACCTGGATCCCCTGACTAACCCGGAAGCAGTGCGGGACTCGCTCATGGCCGATATCGGCGAGCACGATTACATTTTCGAACTGCAAGTACAGTTGTGTGCCGATCCCTCGCAAATGCCCATTGAAAATACCTCGATCGAATGGTCCGAAAAGCTTTCCCCATTTACGAAGATTGCCACCATTCATATTCCGAAGCAGGATATTTCATCACCCGTCAATCTGGACATCGCTGACCGGATCTCGATTTCACCCTGGAGAACGCGGGACGACCACATTCCCATGGGTGAGATCATGACCGTACGGCGTGAGGTCTACCGGCGATCGGCCGAACTACGGCGGCAGATCAACCAGCAACCGCAAAGAGAACCGTCCAGTCCGAACGAGGTATTCGATCAGGCAGTATGACTTCAGAAGGAATCGGCCAACGCTGAATAGCAACGGGAGGTACGCGTTGACAAAGGAGAACAAAATACAAGCAGCCTCAGCGAAGCAGGGCACGAGTCTTCTTCGCCGGATGCTTGGTCGGCGGACAGGTGGCGATTCGGGGGCCACGGAAATGGCGCCGCTCGACCTTGCGGATATTCAGGGGTTCATTCTCCGCGGTTACAGAATGCCGATGCTGCGGCATTTCTTGTTGACGATAGAAAATCCTGCACAAGCTCGCAGGCAACTGGGACGGCTCGTAAGCGGCGACGAATCCGACGCGCCGCAAATCACCACGGCCGAGGACTGGCACGTGGCCTTCGCGCCCGGACCGGGAGACAACCCCACGGGGACCCCGCGTCGCAAGCCTGACTATTGCCTCAACCTCGGCGTCACGTGGCCCGGGTTGGTTGCGCTGGAGATAAAGGAACGCGTCCCCGCGCTTTCTTTCAAGTCATTTGGCGCATTCGTCGAAGGAGCCGCGCATCGCGCGGAGTTGGTCGGCGATACCGGGGCAAGTTCACCTCAGAACTGGGTTGGCGATTTTGGAAAAGGGCAGGATCACGTGCTTTTGACCCTTCACGCGATCAGCCCGGAAGCGATGAACAGCTACAGCGACAAGTTGTGCGCCTGGTTTGCCGAGGGAAGCGCCTTTCGAGAAATGTGGCGCCAAGACGGGATGGCGTTAGTGGAAATGCAAAATGGCCAACCCGTGTTTACGGCGAAACTTCACTTTGGATATACCGACGGCATCAGCATGACCACCATTCGCGGCGGCCCGGAAAAATATCACCCGGATCACCAGCAGGCCTGCGAGCCATGGCTCTTCGTCCTGCGGGAAGAGGCCGGGAACTACGTGGTGCCGGAGCCGCGAGAACTTGGCCTAAACGGTAGCTTTGCGGTTTTTAAAAAAGTTGAGACCGACGTCGTTGGCTTTGAAAATTTCCTGCAGTCGAACAAAGACAAAATAGATCCGGAATTGCTCGCCGCAAAAATGTGCGGACGATGGCGCAACGGCGTTCCTCTGGCCTTGTCACCGGACACGGATAGCCCAGCGGGAGGGATTTCACCCGAACAGATGAACAATTTCGAGTATGTAAGTGCGGATGGTTCGGGAGATCCAAAGGGGATCCGCTGCCCCGTGGGCGCACATATACGCCGCGTCAATCCACGAGGGCAACCAGTCGCAGGCCAAGGGCAACCCGGCGGCAGCAATAATTCTCACCGGATTATTCGCCGTGGTCTCCCCTACGGGCCTATCTATGATCCAACGAAACCGTATGATGGCATAGAGCGGGGCATTCTTTTTTATTTCATTAACGCGAACATCGAAAACCAATATGAGTTCGTGCTGCGACGTTGGGTGAATGATAGCGAGTTCGTTGGGGCCGTCAGGCTTAACCCAAACTCGAAAGACCCACTGATTGGCACGCAGGACCCAGCGGAAAGTGTTTTCATAATACCCCAGGCAAATGGGAGCCCGCCGACAGAGATAAAAGGTCTCTCAAGTTTCGTTACGACCAAAGCCGCCGCGTACGTGTTTTTGCCGAGCATCACCGCCATCAAATTCGTCGCCAACTTGGGAGCAAGCGTATGATCTGCGCCACGTACAGCAGCTTTTCCACCGCCAAGCGGTGCCCGGTCGATATATAAAGCGAGATTCGAGAGTCGTTCCCAGCAGCAGATGTCTCGTCAACGGTGCGAGTCTCGCACGGAGAAAACGAACGTGAAAAAAACCGTGACCCTCGCCCTGATGTTCGCTTTGAGTTCCCAGTCCGCTGGATGCCGCGCAGGTAAAGAGGGGGCAACGACGGAAACCAAACAGCCGGTCGATGCGACGCTGGATGAAGATTTCAGTTGGCCTCGGGAAATCACCAATCAGGGCAACACTCTTGTTTTGTATCAACCACAGGTCGACGATTGGCAGAACTTTCGCGAACTCAACTGGCGGATGGCATTTTCTCTCACTCCCGCGGGCGGCCAAGAAGCCGTTGGCGTTGCCACTCTGCATTCGAATACGGAGATCGATAACGACAAGAAGATAGTGTTGATGACAGACTTGAACATTGTGAACATCAACTTTCCATCATTGGATCCGCAGACCGCCGCCAAGATGGCCCAACTGGTTCGGACGTTTCTCCCGCCGAACGTCTACATTTCGCTGTATCGCTTGATTGCTTCCGTTCCAGAAAACAAGGCCCCTTCCGAGTTGCCGCTGAAAAATGAACCGCCGCCGCTTTTCTTCAGTTATCGACCGGCGATTCTTCTCGAGGTAGATGGGCAGCCCGTCCGCATTTCCCTGGAGAACACCAAGATGGAATACGTGTTGAACACGCACTGGCCATTGTTCTTCGACAAATCGCAACCTGCCTATTTTCTCCTCGTAGGGCAGCAGTGGTTGCGTTCTAATGACCTCCGCGGACCTTGGTCTGCGGCCGCAACGCTGCCCAAAGAGATGGCCACACTCCCTGGACAACCCCAGTTTCAAGATTTGAAAGATGTGATTCCTCCGGCGGCCGTGGACCCCAACGCTATCATTCCCAAGGTGTTCTACAGCGAAGGACCCGCTGAGGTAATTGTCTTCGATGGACAGCCGAAGTTTGTGCAAATCGCAGGAACTCAGCTGAAGTATGCCGAAAATGCCTCGACCTATGTTTTTCTCTACGCGCCGACAAAACATTACTACTACCTCACGGCAGGACGATGGTTCGCGGCCAGCAGTCTTAGCGGGCCATGGATCTTTGCGGCATCCACTCTTCCCAAAGACTTCGCCAACATTCCTGCGGACAGCCCGGTGGGCGATGTTCTTGCGTCAGTTCCAGGAACCGGGGAAGCCAAAGACGCTGTTCTGCTAGCGCAGGTTCCCACCACCATGGTTGTGGACCCCGTTGCCGCTGCAGCGCAAGCAAAAGTAACCTACAGTGGAGAGCCGCAATTCAAACCCATTGAAGGAACCTCCTTATCGTATGCGGCAAACACGCCTGACAAGGTAATCAAAGTTGGCGATGTGTATTACCTATGCTTGCAGGGCGTGTGGTTCTTGTCCAGCACTCCCAAAGGCCCTTGGCAAACTGCGCCTTCTGTTCCCCAGGTTATTTATACGATTCCCCCGAGTTCAGCCGTTTATAATGTAACGTATGTAACACAAACAACAACTTCCAGTGGAAACGTCGAGTCTAGTTATACCGCGGGCTATTTGGGAGCTTTCGTGCTGGGCGCCGCTGTCGGAGCCATTGTCGCCAACGGCACGGGATACTACTACCCACCCTACGTCTACTATCCGCCGCGGTACGGCTATGGCTACCCGCCGCCTGCTTACTACCCACGCCCTCCTACGTATGCTACGCCATATTACAACACCACGACAGGTGCGTATGGCTGGGCACAAACGGCATACGGCCCTAACGGATCAGCAACGCGAACGGCGGCGTATAACCCGTACACAGGAACTTCCACGCGAACCGTCACCGGTTCCACCTATTACGGCAGTCGCAGCGCAGGTCAGGCTTACAATCCTTACACCGGAACATACGCGGCAACTCAGCAAGGTTCCAGTCCAACGGCGCAATGGGGTCAATCATACGTCTCGAACGGAAATAAATCTGCTTACGCGCAGCACTACTCGACTGCACAAGGAACCGCTGGAGCCGTCCAAGGCTCGCAGGGTGGAAAAGCAGTCGGGGCTTCCAATGCATACGGTAGTGCTGCAGTTGGCAAGTCTTCAAGCGGAGACTTGTACGCCGGTCGAGACGGCAACGTTTACCGGAATGCGGGGAACGGCTGGGAGAAATACGATAACGGAAACTGGAATGCTACAACGTCTCCGAGCGCTTCCGCTCAGCCGCGCGCGCAGAATTCCCAGGAAAAGAGTCTCGCGACCGCTCAAACTGGCACTCCACAGAGTGCCCAGAATTACCAGCAGCGCCCGCCAAACAGTCAGGTAACTCCTTCCACAGCTCAAACCCAGTCCCGGCCGCAGAATTCCCAGCAAAAGAGTCCAACCAGCCCTCAAACCGGCACTCCACAGAGTGCTCAGACTTACCAGCGCCCAGCAAACAGTCAGGTAACTCCTTCCACCGCTCAAACCCAGTCCCGGCCGCAGAATTCCCAGCAAAAGAGTCCAACTAGCCCCCAAACCGGCACTCCACAGAGTGCTGGAGTGCAGCAACGTGCGCAGAGTAACCAGTTATTGCGCCAGCAAACCTCTAACAATCAGTACGCAGGCAGCAATCCAGTGCCGAGTCTGCAGCAGGAAGCTCAAAATAGACAAAGAGGCACAAGAGAGAGCCAGAGATTTCAGCAAGATCAATCCAGCCGCCTTGGACGCCGCAACTAGCGCCAGTTTTGCTTTGAGTTTCTTACCAGACAAAGGACTCTTGCAGCAGCCAAAGAAGTAGACTAGACATTCGATGAAACTTCACCACAAGGTAACTGGCTCAAAACTGGAGAACGTTTTCTCGAAAGTTGACTTAGACCAAGGAGGACTCGAATGATTTCCCACACGAAATGCATGATGATCATTGGCGCAGTGGTTCTTGTAGCTGTTATGCCGGTACTTCCCCAGAATCCTGAGCTTCAGGAAAAGCTTGGCGCTGTAAAACAGTCCATGGCGGAGAACCAGCAGAAGCTCCGGCAGTATCAATGGATCGAAACAACGCAACTCACTTTGAAGGGTGACGCCAAGCCTCCGACCAAGAATAGTTGCCTGTACGGCCCCGATGGACAAGTTCAGAAAACTCCGATCGGTCCTCCTCCGGAGGAGCCAAGCGGCGGCAGGATGAAGCAAAAAATCATCGCGAAGAAAAAAGAGGAAATGAAAGATTACATGCAAGACGTGAAGGCTGTCCTTAGCATGTACGTGCCGCCCAATCCCCAGAAAATGCAGGCAGCTTACCAGGCAGGCAAGCTCGCCTTGAACCCTGTGCCAGGCGCGGTGAACCTAGTCTTCACAGATTATGCCCAGTCTGGCGACAAGATGACCCTGACGTTTGACACTGCTGCAAAAAAAATCACCGCACTGAACATCAATACCTACATGGGTCAGGAGAAAGATGCGGTGACATTGCGGGTGCAGATGGGCAGCCTCCCCGACGGCACTAACTATGTCCAGCAGACAATTCTAAACGCAACCGGGAAGCAGCTAGTGGTTACAACCACAAATTCAGACTACCAAAAGCTTGGCGGGTAAGAACGTCTTGCCACGACGGCGGAGGCCTAATGCTCCAAATAGTTGTGGAAACTACAATACTGGGTCTCTCAGGAAAACCCGTACGTCTGTTGTTTGTGCTCCGTGCGGACGGAATCCCTTTCTTTCCCAGTAGTTGATTCAGCGCCCAATCAAAAGCTCTTTGGCCTGCCTCGTGCACTCTGTCGAGCCACAATTCTGCGTCGCTTGGCGAGTTCCAGGTGATTAGGTATGGGTCTGGTCGTTGGTAGAACTATTGGTTTGGAGGTCACGAGAATGCCTAGATTTGATGTTACGAAGTTCAATGTCCCGATCGGAGAGCTTAGATACTGGAGATACCGACTCGTTTTCTCTGGAATTCTCGCCATCACTCTGGCTGCAGTGTTGGGGGTAATCGTGCGTTCAGAAGTTCGAGGCGCTGATGCAAAACGCCAAGCTGAGAACAATCCCCATATCCAAGCCGTTCCGTCTTCAGCGTTGCCCGCCAGAGTCGATCGCAATCCCGAGCGGGAAGTCTATTTTGGCGAAACTCACATTCATACGAGCTGGTCGTTTGATGCTTACGTTTTCGGCAACACAAAAGCGGGACCGGAAGATGCCTACAAGTTTGCCATGGGCGAAGCCATCGACCATCCTGCGGGTTACAAAATCAAGATCACGCGTCCGCTCGACTTCATGGCGGTGACGGACCATGCTGAATATGCGGGCACCGTCCCTCTGGCAAACGACCCCAATTCGCCGATTAGCAAGCTGCCCATCGCAGAAAAATTGAAGGTCCGAAGCAAAGAGGACATCCAGCGTGTGTACATGTTCCTAGGTGGTTCGCTTCTTAAAAACGAGCCAATCCAAGAGCTAATCAGCCCTGAAGTGGCGGGTAGCGTCTGGAAGCAGTTTGTCACCATTGCAGACAAGTACTATCAGCCAGGAAAGTTTACGACCTTTGCGGCGTATGAATGGACTTCGACGCCTGACAATCGCAACATGCACCGAAACATCATCTTCAAAGATTCCAAGAAAGTGCCGGACGTACCCTTTACATCTCTGGACTCGGATCATCCGGAAGACCTCTGGAATTGGATGGATATCCAGCGCAAGGCGGGTAATGAGTTGCTGGCGATCTCGCACAACGCCAACCTGAGCGACGGGATTATGTTTCCCCTAGAGGTGGACAGCAAAGGACGACCAATCGACGCCGCGTGGGCACAGGATCGCGTGAACAACGAGCCTCTGACGGAGATCCACCAGCTCAAGGGCACATCCGAGACCCATCCCCTGCTTTCCCCCACTGACGAGTTTGCCGGCTATGAATTGCTGGAGGCTCTTCTGGGCGGGGTGGAACGCACTCCAAAAATCCACGGCAGCTACATCCGCGAGGCTTGGCAGAACGGCCTGGCCATGCAACAAACTCTCGGGACCAATCCCTACAAGATGGGCGTCGTGGGCGCGAGCGACTCCCACAACACGGCAGCTGGATACAGCCAATCCGATTATTTCGGTGGCCACGGCCTCCTGGATGCCACACCCGAGGCCCGCTTGAGCGGAAAAAAAGAGATTGGCGCGAATTTGGGCCAGCTCAGCACTGCTGGTCTCGGTGGAGTTTGGGCAGAAGAGAACACGCGGGAATCGATCTTCGCGGCCATGCAGCGCAAGGAAACCTTCGGCACCAGCGGTGTGCGCATCAAGATCCGGCTCTTCGGTGGCTGGGATTTCCGTCCCGCTGTACTGAACGAAAAAGACTGGGTCAAAACTGGGTATGCCAAGGGCGTTCCGATGGGCGGCGATCTTCCGCCAAAAGCGGGAAAAGAACCAACGTTCATCGTATGGGCGGTCAAAGATCCCGACGACGCCAACCTCGACCGTATTCAAATTATCAAAGGCTGGACGAAGACCGGCCAGATCTTTGAAAAAATTTATGACGTGGCCTGGTCGGGCAATCGCAAGCCCGACCCCGTTACCGGCAAAGTCCCTCCCGTGGGCAACACCGTGGATGTGAAGGGCGCCACGTATACGAATACCATCGGTGACGTGGAACTGAAGATGGTATGGCGAGACCCCGACTTTGATCCGAGCCTGCATGCGTTCTACTACGCCCGGGTTCTGCAGATTCCCACACCGCGATGGAGCACGTACGACGCCAAGAAATTAGGCGTGCCGCCACCAAACTTTGCTCCGGCCACGGTCCAGGAACGCGCCTGGACCTCTCCCATTTGGTATTCGCCAACGGAAGACGAGGCGCGCAAGAGTGAGAAGGGTATGACGGTTGCCGAGCTTCAAAGCAAAGGTGCGACCGCTCTGGATAACTCACAGCTGAAGGACTTGGTGGTGGGCAAGACATTTAGAGTGCGCAATCGCGTTACTGGCGACCGGTTCGAAATCCTTTACGGAAAAGACGGTCGCCGCCTGATTACCAGCTTCAATGGAAAGCAACCCGCCGCGGGAGAGGTTTGGGACGTGGAGCACAGTGGGGAACTCGGCTCGCCCACGGAGTACGAAATCAGTGGCGGTCGCATCGTTACGACCCTTGAGATGACGCCTTTCGCAATGACCGTCTACAAGCTCGGCAACAGGTATTTCGCCGCGCGCAGCAATGAGTTCGGCTACGCGAATTACGAGGTCGAGGAAGCGAAGTAACGAAATGCCGAACGCCAATGATTGGGACAAAGCACGGGGCCCGGCGACTGTGTGGTTGCGGGAGCCACTCGTACAGTTCTTGCTGATCGGGGTAGCCCTGTTTTTCGCCTCCGGAGCCCAAAATCATCGCTTAGACCAAGGCGCCAAGTACGACATCGCGCTCACGACGGACGACCTTCGACAACTTCACAACACCTTTGCGGCGCAATGGGAACGTCAGCCGTCGCAAGAGGAGATGCGCGGCCTTGTCGACCAGAGAATCCGCGAGGAAATTCTGTACCGTGAGGCGTTACAACTCGGCTTGGAAAAAGACGACGTCATTGTCAGACGCCGCCTGGCGCAGAAGATGCAGTTCCTGTCTGAGGATGTTTCTGCGGCCTACGAACCGAAAACTGCGGAACTTAAGGTTTGGTACGGAAAAAATAATCAGCGCTTCTCGTCGCCGGCAAGCATCACGTTTGGTCATCTTTATTTTTCTCCCGACCGCCGGGGTGCAAAAGGACGACAGGCCGCTCAGAAGGTGCTGGCGAAGATCACCGGCCAGCCGGAAGATTCGAAAACGGCGACTGGTCTGGCCGATCCATTCATGTTCCAGAACTACTATAGAGAACGTTCGGCAGAACAATTGGCGAAGGAGTTTGGAACCGGCTTCAGCCACGCAATCTTTCAGCTGAAACCCGGCTCTTGGCAAGGCCCAATCGAATCTGGGTATGGCTGGCACCTGGTCTGGATCGAATCGATTACGCCCGGCCGTGTCCCCAACTTCGAAGAAATCGAGTCCGACGTAAAGTCGGCATGGCTTGCCGACCAAAAAGCGCAGCAGTGGCAGAAGGCGTACGAGAAAATGCGAGCGAAATATCAGGTCTCATTACCAGACCTTCCTGCGGAGCCGTCATCGGCACGAATGAACCCTTCCACGGAGGAATCACGGTGAGCCGAGACAGGCATTGGTTGGTGCTTCCGAGCGTCCTAATGTTCGTGTTCGCCTTCGTGGTGACTCATCCGCCGCGAGTTCGCGCTCATGAAACGCGGCCCGCCTATCTGGAAGTTAAGGAGACGGCGCCCGATCGATATGAACTGCTCTGGCGAACGCCTGCGAGCGCCGGTATGCGCTTGCCCATCATGTTGCAACTGCCTTCCGATGCAAAGGATCTGAAGCCGCCGACGAGCGAAGACCTGACAGATTCCCGGATCGAACGCCGATGGGTGATGGTGCCGGACGGCATCACGAATAAACGTATCGATTTTCCGGGCTTGGAAAGCACCATCACTGATGTTGTCGTGCACGTCGCATTACTCGACGGGCGCGTCTTCACGACCATCGTACATTCTTCGCGCTCTTGGGTGGAGATCCCCTCTCGCGAGACGCGTCGGATGGCTGTCGCTGATTATATTTTGCACGGCATTCGCCATATTTCTTTGGGGGCAGACCATCTTCTTTTCCTGTTGGGATTGCTCTTGATCGTGAAAGATCGCTGGATGCTGTTGAAGACCGTGACTGCCTTTACGATCGCCCATAGCTTTACGCTCGCGCTCGCCACGTTTGGTTACGCCAATGCCCCGCTTGTCCCGCTGAACGCGGCGATTGCCCTCAGTATTCTGTTCCTCGGTCCGGAAATTGTGCGCTCCTGGCGAGGTCAGTCGAGTTTCACCATTCGCCATCCGTGGGTGGTGGCTTTCGCTTTCGGATTACTGCACGGTTTCGGGTTCGCCAGCGCACTCACCAGTACCGGCCTGCCACGTACAGAGTTGCTTCTGGCGCTAGTCAGCTTCAACGTGGGCGTGGAACTAGGGCAACTTTCCTTCGTCCTTCTGGTTTTGCTGCTCGAGCGGGCTTTTCGGATTCTCGAAATTCGCTGGCCGGTTTGGGTTGAACTCGTTCCAGGGTACACCGTGGGATCGCTTGGGGCGTTTTGGACCTTACAACGGGTGCTGATCCTTTTAGGAGTGACACAATGAATCCTAATTATGAAGCGGCAGTATGGAGACGTTGGGCGACGCTGCTGCCCGCCTTGTTACTCCTGGCTCAGGCGGCTGAAGCTCACGTGAACCAGGGTGAGGCCATCGGCTTTCTCAGCGGTCTGAAGCACCCAATCTCGGGTCTCGATCACATTGTGGCCATGATTGCTGTCGGGCTTTGGGGCGCACAGCTGGGTGCACCGGCGATCTGGATGCTCCCGGTGGCGTTTCCTGTAGTGATGGCGATGGGTGGCATGCTCGGTCTAGTTGGCGTGCCTTTGCCAGGGGTTGAATTCGGAATCGCCGCATCGGCCATTTTGTTGGGAGCCGCGGTGTTAATGGAACTGCGCCCGCCCTTGGCACTGGCCGCCGCGTTAGTAGGCTTCTTCGCGGTTTTCCACGGGTACGCCCACGGAAGCGAACTCCCGGCGGGACAAAGTGGTTTGCTGTACAGCATCGGCTTTGTGGTGGCCACGGGGTGCCTGCACGGAGTGGGTATCACGATTGGCGTTGTGCACCGATGGGGCTGGGGTCAGCGGGCCATCCGCGCGACAGGTGCAGCGATTGCCTTGGTTGGAGTCTTCTTTCTCTGGAGAGTTTTCGCGTGAGCGGATTAGCAAAAATTAGATTCCGTTGGCCGATGCTTCTCGGCATTTTGACCGTGCTGAGCCTGTTCCCCGCCCGGGCCGAGGCTCATCTCAACTCCACAGGCTTAGGACCTGTTTATGACGGGCTGATGCATTTCCTGCTTAGCCCCGAGGATATTCTCCCCGTGTTGGCGCTCGCCCTATTTGCGGGACAGCGCGGGGCCGCCCATGGGCGAAGCGTATTATTCGTTCTGCCTTCAGCGTGGTTCATGGGAGGCCTGCTGGGTTTGGCGACCAGCGCCGCTCATGGTGCGGCTCTGACGTTCGTTTCTTTTTTGCTGCTGGGCGGCTTACTGGTAGCTGATGTAAGAGTGCCGATACCGGCAATCACCGTGTTGGCCAGCCTGATCGGGCTCTTTCACGGGTACCTCAATGGAGCGGGAATGGGACGCCCTAATGATCCGGTACTTGTTCTCCTAGGTCTCGTACTTGCGGTTTTTGTTCTTGTGGCGATTGCGGCGTCATTTGTTGTACCGCTGCGACAGCAATGGGCCAGGATCGCGGTACGCGTGGCAGGCAGTTGGATCGCCGCGAGCGGATTGCTGATGCTCGGTTGGGCCGTGCGGCCCGGTTAAGAGCTCTTGCGTTGGCAATCGAGCAACAGACCGATCACGGCCGAGAGCTTACTTAGCCCATGGGATTGAACTTGGACAGGCGGGCGAAGGAGTTGGCAGTCAAGCAGTCAGCTGAGTCTAGACGGCCGCATGGAGTTTTAGATGAACCTAAAAAGAAACCGGGGATTTGCCGTGTGGCAGTCGAAATTATTGCTCGCAAGCGCGTTTGGTGTAATTCTTCTGGTGACGAGGAGCCTTGCACAAACTCAGGGAGAGCCGTACCCAGAGGCAAAGCCAAATGAGCAATTGCAGGTAAATTGGCTTTATGGCGCTTACGTCCCGAAGGACGTACTCTTACAATCCCTTTCTAATCACCAGCGTTTTCAACTCTTTTTGCGCCAGAGCTTTACTACGCCCGGTGTGTATCTTAAGACGGCATTTTTTTCCTTATCCGATCAGGCCTCGAATAGTCCGCCAGAATGGGGCGACGGGTTCGGCGGCTATGCCAAAAGGACGGCCTCACGGTACGGACAATTCGTTACACAAAACGCCTTGGCAGCATTGGGCAATGGTCTGCTCGGGTACGAGCCCCGCTACAATCGGTGTCAGTGCACCGGCTTTTGGGCACGAACGCGGCATGCGTTTGTGCGGAACTTCGTAACCTATGACCGAACGGAGCAGCATCTGCGCCCCCAACTTGGAATGTATGCCGGAGCATTCGGCGCTGGGGTTATTGCGGGGACCTGGGTGCCCGACAATCCGAATCTGCTCGCCAAGGGCTACCAAGGCGTGGCCACGCAAGTGGTCTTTGGTGTGTGCGCCAACTGGCTAGGAGAATTCGCGCCAGACTTCAAACGGATGCTGCAGAGAAGTAAATCTGGAAAATCCCGCAATGAGAAGACCGGTGGTTCTGGTCGTTGAGATATATGCACCATTCGTCGTAGGCAATTGGAATGCCAGAAAACGCTTTATGGGCTGATGAAGGACTTGGAATCCCGCCTTGCTGGCCGCGTTCAGCTAACGACCGGCGGATTCCGTCCCTATATCTCCGCCTGGAGTGGTCGCGCCGGCCAGCCTGCTACGGCGCTACTCGAGCCACGCTGTCTGCAGGCCAGCTCTATCATGCCTACATAGAGTTTATTCTCTTTTTCCTAAAGTACGAGTACGAATACTCGATATTTTGTTGCCCAGTGTGGTAACCAACTTACGTGTTGTTAGCGTCGCCCAGTAATAAGACCTTGTCTACCCGACTTTTTTTGAATTTGCGAACACTCCATCTGCCACATTCCTGAATAAGAACAAGAAGAATCAAAGACCCTGTAACAGCTAAGAACATCACAGCGAAAGCGGCCCAAACCACAAGCAATTCTGTGACAACGTAAACCCTTAATGCCGAAATGGTTGCGGCTGCAACTAACAACACCATAATGAATCTTGAAACCATAGCTGTCGAACCATTCGGTTGGGTTTCTCTGCTGTGAATTCTTCGTGCCGCACTCATGGAATTGCCCTTTCTGTAAGTTTCGGGAGAGAGGCTAGATAGATCGCCCCTACAACTTGTCTATGCACGTGACTGGCCTGCCGGTCCGCTGCTACAACCGAAACTGGACACCTGGCAGCGAAAGTTGCTCTGATTATCGCTGCCGTGCCTGAAGGCCGTTTCCAAAAGGGATGAGCAAGTCCAACTGCGATATGAGCTCGCCTACGGAAATGTCAGCCAATGAGGAAATCAAAAGCATGGTTGCTCGGGGACTTGCTAGCGACACTCCGGCCATAGATGGTGCGGTCTGTAGAGATTGCCGTACAAGTTGCTGTATTCTCCACAGAACATGGTCTCCAAAATGGTTCGACGTGCTCAGCCGCAGCGCGGAATTTTACGGTAGGCCCTAGGCCGGATCACCAAACAGCGACCCCAAGAAACAATGCGATTCCCTTCATGATAGGTTCTCCTTTCTGTTTTTGGTCTTAGTGCTGAGCACATTTTGATAGGTCGTCAGAGAGGACAAGGCCGAGCGCTCATCGTTCCTCAGCAGCACGGAACGTCAAGGAGAGCAAGAAGGACCGCCCGCCTAACCTGCACATGTCCCGACCTTCGTCCTCTCTGCCTGCTCCAGCTGAAACCTGACTCGTGTTTAAGATGGTGAGGTGCGTGAGTCTTCGACCAGTTCAAAGCCACGAAATTTGACTACCGTAGAGAACGCAATGGCGGAAGCCTTTGCGAACTGGCAAATGCGCGCAAAGCTGCGGGCAGAGCGACGCATCGCGCTCCCAGCATTGTTGTGCACCTACAGCAAAACAAAGGCCGAAGAAGATCACTGAGAAAGGGTTGATCTAACGAAGAAATGCACGCATTCCGCAATTTAGGACCAATGAATGGACTAGCGGAGCGTCATCAGGGAACAAAACTTTGTAGTTTCTCCAATCACCGGAGGCCAATCCCGTCGATGAATGCCCAGTTTTTTCATTTTCGCTTCGAAGGTGGTCGGTTTCAGGCCGAGTACTTCCGCCGCACCCCCTTGCCCTCTTACCCTCCAATGCGTCGATTGCAACACGTTGCGAAGGTACTCTGTGTCGACTTCATCCAGCCGTCGCAAATACGTTTTTCTTATCCTGCAGAGCATTCGGGAGTTCGGCGTGAAGAACGGGGCCGCTGTTTAGAATCAGGTTGTGTTCGATTACGTTACGAAGCTCCGGACATGACCGGGCCAGGAATATTTCTGGAACCCCGCGCATCGTAGCTGCAGACAGCCTTCGACATTACAACCCATGCGTTTTGCAAGGTCCTTCAGGAACCGCGGCGATAGGCACGTCAAGCGCAAATCTCCAATAGGTTGGAATTACTCCGAAATTAAGCGTTCATGAACGGGCTGTTGAACCGGTTTCGTACGCTACATCTCAGGCAAATAAAGCACTTTCTTCCGTTCGAACCTCGGGACTCCTTGTGGAAAAGAGTTTGCAACACCTGCTCCCATCCGACCTTGGGCGGTATATAGATAACTAGTCTTCCGTTACGTGATCCCCTTAAGGGTAACTGCTGAGAGGGATCGATCAACGCTAAACGACGGATTCATGCCCCCAGCAGGAACACAGGCCGAGATGAATGGACGAAGCGAAGCATAGGGAGGTAGAAATGCGAATACGACGAGGGGGTCGCCTGTTGGTGATGGCCGAGGCAATGTTTTGCCTTGCGGCGGGAACACTGGCCTCACAGGACGTGAAATATCACACCTGCAAAATGGGTCAGCATCGAGGGCGGTGCTCAACCCAACCAGATTGTGGACACCTAAATCCAGCAAGCTATCGATTCTCAATTGGCCTCGAAAGGATTGACCAAAACGGATACCGACAAGGCCGATCTCTACGCTGCCTTTCAGATCGTTGTCGACCGGGAGAAGCAGTGGAACGCATACGACACGGGCGGCGAGATGCGTTAGGGGGGCATGGCGTCGGACCGTAGTTCCACGGTCAACATCGGAACGCTCGTCCTCGACATGTATGACCCGTCCAGCAAGCAGTTGGTTTGGACCGGAAATGCCACCAAAACGATCGACCCCAGCTCCAATCAGGAAGGAAAACAGAAAAACGTGAACAAAGCTGTGCAGATGCTCTTGAAGAACTATCCGCCGAAACAAAAATAGCAAGCTTTAGATCGAGGCATGAAGAAGGAGATCAATGACAGTTACGCAAAATCGAACGTTCCGGACCGCGCTTCCTGCCCTGTGCGCCTTTGCCGCCGGGATAGGCTTCGCTCCGATCCGCACGACGCAAAATCCCGAAATACAGCTACGTGTTGCGGAGATAAAAGAGCCGGCGACGAAAAACAAGCAAGCGCTGTCCCAACACATTTGGGTCGAGCAAGCCGCCATCAGCCTCAAGGGCAAACAGAAGAAACAAGAACGCTTCCAAGTTCCTTACGACCCAGACGGTAGGTCCCAGAAGACCTCGTTGGACGTCACCGTGCAGTTCAGCCGCCTTCTCATTGGACAGAACCACTTCTCCGCGGAAACGATCTATGGCGTTGGCAAGCAATTGACCATAGCGATCCAGAACAACAATTATCAGCCGTTATAAACCATGAGCATTTCCAGACGGAAATACTCTACGCTAACCATCATCAAACCTTCGTCGCATTCCGGCAGTATGATTCGCCCGCCGGACAGATGGCCGAGGGTAGCCGTCCTCATGCTTATTTTCTTCATGCTGTCTTGCAAAGCAGCCGACGCGCAGACACTTCAGTTCTTACCTGAAATAGACTTCTACACCAAAATTCAGTCCGACATCCGATTCGATTTTCAAGCTAAGGAGACCAGAGAAGCTGGCAACCCTACACAGGCGGAACTTGGGCCCAGCTTCGATTTCTTCCTGAAGCCGCTCGTCCGGCTGAAACGCATCGCTGCTTTCGACCAGGACGATGCCAAGTCGCGCCCGCTCGAGTTGTCCATCGGCTTCCGATATGTTCCTTCACCGGATAAACCCTCTGTTGACCGCATGATTGTGGCTGTCACGCCGCGTCTCCCGCTCGTTGCGAATATCCTAATGACCGACGGGAACCGTGCCGATCTGGATTGGGAGAACGGTCAGTTCTCCTGGCGCTATCGCAATCGAGTGAGTTTAGAACGCAGGTTCACCTGGGGTTCCTACCATCCTGCGCCATACGTGAGCGCTGAAGCGTATTACCAGAGCCGATACCAAAAATTGAGCGCCACTGCCCTCTACGCTGGTTGCCTGTTGCCCGCGGGGAAGCATTTGGAGTTCAATCCCTATTACGTTCACCAGAACATTACCGGTACGCGCCCCAATCAGCACCTAAACCAGGTCGGGCTAATCCTCGATCTTCACTATTGACGAAGAACCGCAGTCGGCGAACTTAGAGGGAAGGAATTGGAATGAGGGCTGCTAGCTGTTTGCGTTCGTAGCGGCAAACATTTGCCACGAAAGCAACGCATGTGGATGGCATATTTTGCTCTCAGACGGTAGGGATTAGCCCCAGCGTCTAAGTATTTCTTTTTGCCAGAATGATGCCTTCGACATAGATGACTTCTTGGGGGGAACTCGTGAACTCGAAAATCTTCTTCCTATGTTCTCTGCTAGTGCTGTCTTCCCAGCTTTTGGCGCGCGAGAAAACCGATGTGCTGGTCATGCGCAACGGTGACCGCTTAACTTGCGAAATCAAGCGCCTCGATTCCGACATCCTGTACATCAAGCTCGACTATGTTCTCGGCAGCATCTCCGTCAATTGGTCCAAGGTCGATCACGTGGAGAGCAAACAGCTCTTCCTCGTCAAAACTCGGGACGGCTCGGTCTACTCCGGAACACTGTCGACGGTATCGTCTTCCAACGCCCGCCCCGTTAAGATCGACGTCTTGGAACCTCCTTCGAAGAAGGTAGAGTTAGACCAGAGCCAAATCACGCAGATGGAGCAAACAGCAGAAACTTTCTCGCAGCGCTTCAACGGTCAAATCGGGCTCGGCTCGATCTACAACAGGGGAAATCAGTCCACACAGTACAATCTCAACGCAGACCTGAACTACCCCCGCGAGCGCTGGTCGGCTTCTGCGACTTACAGTTCGAACCTATCTTCAAGCAACGGCACCTCGGTTTCGACCCGCAATGACATCGAGCTTTCGGCTCTGCGCTTGTTGCGCTGGAACAATTGGTACTACAGCGGGCTCACAGATTTCCTGCAGAGCACTCAACAAGGCATTACGCTGCAATCTACCTTTGGCGGCGGCATCGGCCGTTACCTCAAAAACAACAATCGTGCCTCAATTTCTGTGATGGGAGGGTTCGCCTGGCAGCAGATTAATTATCAGCAGAACTTGTTGCCCTCCTCGACCCAACACGTCACCTCCGCTCTGGTATCCACACAGCTAAATCTCTTCTATTTCGATCGAACTAACCTTAGTGTCAATGCAATGGTCCTCCCCGCTCTCTCCGACCCCGGTCGCGTGCACTTCAACCTCAACACCTCATATTACGTCAGGCTATGGCGGAAGTTCGAATGGAACTTCACATTTTACGGCAACTGGGACAATCATCCTCCTCGGGGGTTTTCCAGCGCTGACTACGGCACCAGCTCTGGTGTGACTTGGAGGTTTGGCAACCGATAATCTTTTGCAGTGACTTCGAAACTATGGTCCATTTAAATCGCGAGGTCGTGAGAACTCTTTCGCGAAGCCAGGTCTGAGGAAACTCCAATAAATTGTAGTTACTCCAAAACCCTACCTTTTATTTTCGTACTGCAGGACACCCCTTTCCGCATCTCCTTGCGGCACAGGCACTTCTCGCTCGACTGATCTGTCCGTTTCTGGAACCCGGCTTGCGTGAGTGGCGGTACGACTGTGTTTTCGCTCGGGAAGGCATTTGGTTGACTCATCGTTAATCGGGCTCAGACGCGCACTTGAACAAGACATTGGGATTCCTATCACGGGGGACAGAAACCATGAAATGGACAACTACTAATAACTGTGAGACGTTCCGTACTTTCGGCCGCCGCAGTTTTCTCGGAACTGCCATGGGTGCCTGCGCTCTCACTACCGTTCTCCGATTTCCTTTGCAGCTGTCTCCCGCAAAAGGTTCTCTGACCAAAGAAGAACGTGACCGCATGACACCGACGCAGGTCATCGAGGAGCTGAAAAAGGGAAATGAACGCTTTCGAACCGGTAAGATGGCTCCTCGAGATTATGTAGCGGAGAAACGCTCGAGTGCCGCCGGTCAGTATCCTGCGGTGGTGATCCTTGGATGCTTGGACTCACGAGTGCCTGCTGAAATTATTTTCGATGTTGGCATCGGCGACACCTTTAACGGACGCCTTGCCGGCAACGTGGTGAACGATGATCTGCTGGGCAGTATGGAGTTTGCATGTGCTGTCGCTGGCGCGAAGCTAGTTTTGGTCTTGGGACATACGGCGTGCGGTGCGGTGAAGGGCGCAATCGATGACGTGGTATTAGGAAATCTCACCGGATTATTGGCGAGGATCAAACCTGCCATTCCAGCTACAAAGTTTCAAGGAGAGAAGTCCAGTAAGAATCCGGCTTACGTCGACGCTGTGGCCCGAACCAACGTCACGTTAGCAGTTGAAAATGTTCGGCGGCGAAGCCCGGTATTGGCGGACCTCGAAAAGAAAGGGTCCATCGAGATCACCGGAGCAATGTACAACCTCGCGAACGGAATGGTGGAGTTTGTTGGTTAGTGCCTAATCCGTCTCCCTAGCCTCACTGGTAGTTCGGAGCCTATCTGTCGCAGACTGCTGCGCGCCATCGCATTGTGTTCTGTTGCTTTCCCGCAGACACCTTCGCGAATTCAGAGCCTCGTCTCTGCGGGAACTCTTGACAAAATGCGATGGCCGAATTTTCGCGACTATCAGCCGTCACTCCAGAAGTTCTACGAGCCGGTCAACTATACCCCGGCGTGGGTTAAGGGGAGCTCGCCCTCTTCCCAAGCCTTGGCCATGATCGAGCTTTTGCGAAATGCTTGGAAAAAAGGCCTCGAGCCAGAAGACTACGACGCGTCCCGGTGGGATAGCCGCTTGCACGCGATGCAAGGTTCGGCCGCCGATCCGGCGGCGTTAGTGCGCTACACGGAACTTGCTCGGGCTGACGACGGTGAGCAACTCCCGGTTCCCGCGAAACCTGTCGATCCCGGACAGAGCTACCCAGATGCGGCACGTCTGGTGCGTATTCTGCAGCTTCTCGGCGATCTTCCAACCGATACTGCTCGGCCCACTGATTCTCCACTCTATGATGGCACTCTGGCCGAAGCCGTGAAGCGTTTTCAGCGCCGTCATGGTCCCGACGCCGACGGCCGTCTCGGCCCCGCGGCTGTGAACCAACTAAATGTGCCATTAACGGACCGCGTCAGGCAGTTGCAGCTCACACTTGAGCGCTGGCGGTGGCTACCGACCGAATACTCCGCGCCGCCGATCATCGTCAACATCCCCGACTTTCGCTTGCGTGCTCTCGACGAAAACAAAAGAATTGCTCTCGAAACGCGCGTCGTCGTCGGGACCATGCGTTCGGAAACGCCCGTCTTCTGGCGCGATATGACGTACCTCGTACTCCGTCCTTACTGGAATGTTCCACCAGGCATCCTCCGTAAAGACGTCATTCCCGCGATTAAACGGGATCGCAGCCAGGTTGCCACCAAGAACTACGAAATCACCACTCTCAATGGAAAACTTATTACCTCGGGAGCAGTTTCCGATGAAGTGCTGGCGGAACTGCAGGCGGGGAAGCCGCCGGGTATTGTCCTGCCGCACTCGATCGCTTCTCTGCCAAATAATCTCGAGGGCCATTTTCCCGGCTCTGAAGCTCTCATTTCCTTTCTTCAACTCGTCAATCACCTGCGATGGAGTCATGCTGTCGCGTTGTTCTTTTGTTAGCGAGTCAGCTAGGCTTGTCGCGAGCTGCAAAGATAACGGGGCCAGTGGAGGGATAGCACACGTGCCAAGGGCCACGCTGAGAAAACTTCGTCGATCCAGAGCCGCTTTATCTACTGACTTGTCGGACCTCGCCTTCATGTTTTCCTCCGTTTGTTCGCCTTTTAGGGCAAGTTATAGCGCAATTGGCTGAACACCATGTTAGCGTTGGCTGAGTTTGGACCATTGCCAGCCACCCAAGGATAGACCCAAACATGCGCGTATTGCAGCCCCCACTGCACCGACCCTAGGTTTTCGTATTTCCAGAGCACTCGTGAGTAGCCGCCGGTGGCCTCCTCGATCAATCGGTCGGCAGCGTTGCTGGCACCTGGAAAACCGAATCCCACACAGCAGGTGCCGTCGCTGTTTAAGGTAGCGTTCTTCTGCGCGTACAGGCCGCTGTAGTAGAAGTACAGCCCCGTAGCTTTATTTGGTGCAAGCTCGAAACCGCTGACCCACGAATACGAATGGATTGGTGAAATGCTGCCATCGCCCCTGACGATTACGTCGGGAGCCAAGCCGCCGATATAGCGACCCGCACCGTCACTGGCAAAACCGTCCAACACCCAGCGCACGCCCCTTTTGACCTCAACGTTGAAGTTGGCACTGACGCCCCAACCAAAGGCATAACTTTTTCCCGAAGCGCTGGTCCCGTCCCAACTACGAAAAGTTCGCATCACTGTGCCGACATCGAAGTGAATTGCGCGACCGCCCATGACCTTGTTGTCGAACGAGCCCTTCAGGACGAAATCCGGAGTCATGTTCGGGACATTCAGTCCGCTGCCGCCGTTGTTGTATTGTGTCGTGAGCGTGCTACTCAGCGCGGTGGGGAATACCACACTATTTGACACCTGCTGTTCAGGGTTCTCGACCGAAAAACCGAACGCCATCTTCTCAGATGACCGATAAACGAGCCGGAATTGCGGATAGCGCCCAACCACAAACCCAGCGACAAAGTTGAGATCAATCACCTGGGGAGCGGCAATATCACCGGGCCACGGAAGAATATCTTCCTTATTCGGTGTCATCAGCGACCACAACTGGCCTCCGGTCATCTCCCACTTTCCGTTGCGCCAGTCCAACCAAGCCTGACGAATCCGAAACGGATAACCGGATTGCGTCACAAGATTCCCGCCGACGGGAGCACCGACAAAATCCATTTCGAAATATCCAGCGAATTTTCTGGATTTCAGGTCGGCGTCCACGCGCAACGCCAGGCGTGTGCTCTGCGGCGATAGACGGAATTCGCTGGTGGTGCCTGGAACCGTGTTGTCGTACGGAATGTTGTTGAAGTTGGTGGCCACGTTGCCGCCGTTGTTGCTCGATCTCCACACCGAGGTCAGTGCTGGGTAGCCGATTAAACGAATCTTCGCAGGGCCCAACTGGAGGGCCGGTGTGGTTGGCGTCACGTCGGCAATTTCCGGACCACGCTGCAACTCTTCCTCGACTTGCGTCTGCTGGGGAGTAAGCGGCTGCTGTTCACTTGGAACGGGGGAAGGTTCATTTTGCGCTTGCAGGTGGTTGTCCGCCTTGGGATATGTGGAAGGATTCGCCGTGTCACTGCTCGTCGCTCCCTGCACCAGGCTCACGAGCATCTTCTTTTGTTCCGTCAAGGCGGACTGCAGCGCCTGGATTTGCGCTTGTTGTTGCTCCAGCGCTTTCTGTTGCTGATCGACAATTAACTTCAGGCTTTCAATTTCGGCACTGTTGCTCGAATTCTGAGCCATCGCCGATGGGCAAGCGACTGAAAAACTCCAAAAAACAGCGACAACAGGAACAATAAGCTTCATAAGAAGACGCATCTTCTGACTTTTCATTACACCCCTCCATGTTCTTCCCCACGGGCCGTTGCGAGGAGCCCCGGAGGAAGGCATGGATTCTATACCTCTGCTCGCAGCATCTAAACTTGGGAATTGAAAGATGCATCCAGTCTTTATTCGCGAAATGCACTAACTCGTGGTCCGTTAGCTGATTTGTCGCACTAAGGTCTGGCAAAAAACGCCGTAATCAGGGTTTCGGTACCACTTTTCAAGTTCATCATACCTTTGCTTACACTAATGTTTTAGCGAACCTACCACGAATCGAACCAAAGACCCATTTTTCCCCATGCTACGCGCCTACCTCGACGAGAGCAGTAGAGTATTGCCAGCCGGGCGATACAACAAATTTCTCATTTGATGAGAGCCGACATTTTTCCGGCTACGCTTCTCAATACTTCAAAGAGATCAAAACATCGGAAATTGTAAACTTGAGCATGGCGCATTCCTGAATTGGGCCAAAATCAGGTGTTCTTTCGGGTTTTGATACCATGCCAGGATGCGCGATGTCGTCATCCTTTTCGTTCATTTGATCGTGACCGTCGTCCGGCTAGCACGGCCGGGAGGCCTCCGTTCCGTCGTTGCCGAGTCGGTGCTCGTCAAACATCAACTACAGATCCTCAATCGCGGCCGCGAGCGTGCTCCCAACCTGAGCGCCGCAGAACGCATCATCGCCGGTTTGTGCACACTTCTCATGAACCCAGCACGCGTTCTGCGTTCCGCTATCGTCCTGAAGCCTTCCACTCTGCTGCATCTCCACCACGTGCTGGCGAACCGAAAGTACCGCATATTATTTTCGCCCAAACGCAGGCGTCAGCCTGGCCCGAAAGGACCGAATAAAGAACTCATCGACGCAGTTGTTGAACTGAAGCGACGTAATCTCAACTGGGGTTGTCCCCGAATCGCCCAGCAGATCACGTGGGCTTTCGGCGCTAAAATCGACAAGGATGTTGTTCGCCGTATCCTGAGCGTTCATTACCGGCCGGAATCGGATTCGGGAGGCCCATCCTGGCTCACGTTCCTCGGCCACATGAAGGACAGCTTGTGGAGCTGCGATTTGTTCCGATGTGAATCCGCAACGTTGCGAACGCACTGGCTTCTCCTCGTGATGGATCAATTCACGCGTCGCATTGTTGGTTTTGGTGTTCAGGGCGGCATCGTTGATGGGGCGGCCCTGTGCCGGATGTTCAAGCGAGCGATTCGAGGGCAAGCAATGCCGAACTATCTCAGCAGCGACAACGATGCCTTGTATCGATTCCATCAGTGGCAGGCCAACCTCCGAGTGCTCGAAGTGACGGAAATCAAGACGGTGCCCTATGTGCCTTTATCCCATCCGTTTGTAGAGCGGCTCATCGGCACCTTACGCCGAGAATGCGTGGACCGCACGTTATTCTGGACCACGACCGATCTGGAGGCGAAGCTACTCGATTTCCAACATTATTATAATGAGCATCGAACGCACGCCGCACACAAAGGGCACCCGCCAGTAACGAGCGTCAACGCCGATCGCTCATTAGCAGATCTCAGCTGTTATCGATGGCAGAAGCATTGTCGAGGCTTATACCAAACCCCGATTGCCGCCTGATTTTAGTAATTCGCCACTGACACGCCAAATACTCAATGTTTCAAGCGGTTTCCTAGTTTCGGGAATAGCGGATATGGGCGGTTTTAGGCTCAGTTGTTTCCACAGATGTTACCAAGTTCCCAGTTCCCTGCCCTTCACAATGAGGCCTAAAGCGTGCTGCGTGTCACCTTTCGCCGGCGGTTCATCCTTCGCCTTTGAACTACCTTGCTGGCGCTGATTCCAGAGGGCGCACATCGCGTTCAACCTTACCAGCAATCTCATCCTCGGCAACTTCTAGGTCATAGCGCGTTTGGAGATTCATCCAGAACGTCGGACTGTTGTTGAAGTAGCGCGCGAAACGCAGAGCTGTGTCGGCAGAAATCCCGCGTTTCTCGTTGACGATATCGGCGATCCGCGTCACAGGAACGCGCAAATCCATAGCAACTCTGTTCATACTCAGTCCGAGAGGAGCCATAAATTCCTCTCGAAGAATTTCTCCTGGATGTACCGGCTTAAGTTTCTTCGTCATCCTGCTGTCCCCTAGTGGTAGTCCACGATCTCAACTTCGTAGGCATGCCCATCGCGCCATTCAAAACAGACGCGCCATTGGTCATTGACGCGAATGCTGTATTGCCCTTTGCGGTCCCCTCTCAGACGCTCTAATCGGTTTCCTGGCAGTGTTGAGAGCGTCCGGATATCTTGCGCTGCATCCAGCATGTCTAGCTTCCTAAGCGCCTGGCGCTCGATAGGCTTGAAGCGGCGGACAGGCTCTCGATGAAATAGCCGCCCAGTATCAGCGCAACGGAACGACTGGATCACAATTTAATAGTATACTGTATCGCGTTAAATGTCAATCGGTACAGGCGCCGCGGAATTCAAGCGCCTCAGGGGTTACCCGATTCCCGCAAACTGTAATAAGCGATCTTCTGCTGCATCCAGCGATTGCAACACGTCACTCCACGCCCTAATACCTGTCCGTGGCGAATTCCTGCTTAAGCCGCGATTGGCGTGTGAAAGAGCCCACGACAATGGCCACGCCAACGATACGATTTCAAGGTCGCGCAGACGTTGACCTCAGGAGGTTCTTCCGGTGTTTTGCCGGCGAGACCGGCGTGACTTCGATGCAAATTGTAATAGTCCCTGAACTCCGATAGCTTCGATTCTAAATCTACAGCTGTCCAGAACAGCGCGACGTCTAAGTACTCCCGACGAATGGTTCCAATAAGTCGCTCAACGAACGGATGTGGCATTGGCACGTAAGGCACAGTTTTGATCTCAGTGACGCCGAGCACCCGAAGATTCGCCTGCCATTGATGAAATCGATACAGCGGATCATGATCCGAACTCAGATATTTCGGAACCGTTTGCCATCGAATCGCTCGATTGAACATCCGACATAATCCGAGCCCATCCACGATGCCGCGGTGAACGCCGAATCCGATGATACGGCGCGTGTATTGATCCATGACCACCAGCACCCAGTACGTCCGCAACGCCACCGATTCACATCGGAATAGGTCGATGCTGTGAAGGCTGTCCTTCGCGTGGCCTAAGAAGGTGAGCCACGAAGGACCGCTACGATCTGCAGGCGGTTGGTAATGGGCTGCGAGAATTCGGCGAACGACGTCCTTGTTGATGTCGATACCGAAGGCCAAGGCAATCTGCTCGGCAATGCGTGGGCATCCCCAACGTGGATTGCGCTGTTTCATTTCAACAACGGCACGAATCAGATCCGAGCTTGGGCCTTTCGGTCCCGGCCTCGTTCCGCGTTTTGCGGAAAACAGAAGCCGGTATTTTCGATGGACCATAGCGCGATGAAAGTTGAGAAGCGACGATGGTTTCACCACGATTGCGGATCGTACCAATCGTCTCGGCAGCACAAGTATCGCGCACCATCCGGCGATAAGCCGGTCCGAGGTGCGGAGATTCGGCGCTCGGTCTCGGGAACGATTCAGAATCAGCAACTGATGCCTGAGCAGAACGGATTCGGCGAGAACGGCCCGCACGCCTCCGGGACGAACCAGACGAATAAGGACGGTGACGACATGGACGAATAGGAGGACGAGATTGCGCATGCAGCATGTTATCAAGAAAAAGAAAAGCGCGGATTGTGGCCCAAATTAGCAATTCGCCATGGACATCTCGGTGCGTTATTCGCTCTCTGCTCACTGTCGGCCTGACGCAGGCTCCAATAGAGTGTAGTTACTCCAAGAGCGTACCGTTTCGTCTTTCTTTAGTACACGCGGATTCCGCAACATGTTCTTGGAATAGAAGCACTTCCCGTTCGGCAGATCTTTTTCCGCTTTGGAAGCTGGCTTGCGATGGTTCTGGTCCGTTGCCCTTAATGCGTTCTCTCTGCGTGGGGTGCGGCGTGGAAGCTTGCAGTAGGTGCAGGTGCTTACGGTGGGTAGACATGTCACTGAAATGCAGTCACCGGAGGAAAGAGTCATGAAGCGGATCATGACGAACAGCTCTCGAGCCTGCGTTCACCAGCTTTTCTGGGACGTTGGCGGCAAGGCCGTTCCGTCCATCGCTTATTTAATCGAATTCGGTGCAGCATTAGCTCGTCGGAAAGGCAAAATGAGAACCAAGATCCTTGTGGCCCTTCTCGTTACGGTGTGTGTCTTTGGAGTTTGCGGTCAGATTCTGAGTGCACAAGAAAAGGCGGCTTCGAGCACAGTCCAAGTCCATGTAGTCATCACGGACATGGTCGTTCGGAGCGATAGTGAAGTCCCGCGTCTGCGGCAGGACGAAGTGAAGGTGAAGCAAGGTAAAACGTTTCTCCAGGTGACTCAGTTGATCCCCGCGCAGGGAGATAACGCGGCCCTTCAATTAATGATTTTGATTGACGACACCCTTGATCCCATCATTGGGGGCAATCTCAATGACATAAAGGAGTTCATCAAGGCCCAGCCCCCTTCGACCGTCATCGGTATTGGTTACATGTCGAACGCGACTGTCAATATCGTTCAAAACTTCACAGCGGATCATGAGCTCGCCGTCAAGGCCGTCCGCCTACCGCGCGGTGCCATTTCCACCATGGACAGCCCATATCTTTCGCTCATCAGCCTGGTGAAAGGCTGGCCGCAGCAGAAAGTGCGGCGAGAGGTTCTGATGCTTTCCGACGGAATCGATCGCCTCCGTGGCGAAAAGCCCGCGGCCTCTCGTCCTGGACCAAACTACGGACCGGTCTATCACAGCCTCCCGACCATGAGCGTGGACGCCAGTTCAGCGAGCGAGATCAGCCAGCGCTACAACGTCATTCTTTACTCCTTATACGCAGTCGGAGTCGGACGAGCCGGCAGAAGTTCTTGGGACCTACAACTAGGACTCGGCGGACTTTCGAAAATTTCCGAAGAAACGGGTGGCGAATGCTATTCGCTCGGCACATCTAATCCCGTTAGCTTTAAACCGTACTTGGAACGATTCCAGCAGACGCTTAACAATCAGTATTATCTCGTCTTCCTTGCCATCCCGAAGAAGAAAGCAGGTCTACAACGCGTCAATATTCAAACGGAGGTTTCGAACTCCGAGATCGCAGCTCCGGACAACGTTTGGGTGCCCGCGGGCAAGTGACGTCTTGCCAAACGACTCTAGTTCCCGCTTGAGCAAATTCGAAAGGATGAAAACATATGAAAATTCTGAATCGCTTTTTCCTGGTGGCGCTCTTCTTTTTGGCAGGGTTCGCCGCCCTTCCTAGCTGGGCCCAAACGAAGACTCAAAAGGCCGAAGCTGCGGCGTCTCTCCAAAGCGATGAGCAGAAGAATGTGCAAGCTTACATTGATCTACTGCGAACTGACGTGCGGCAACAGAAGGCCGAGATGATGGGAGCGGTCATGCTGCTAAGTGCGCAGGACGCGGCCAAATTCTGGCCGATTTACAGCGAGTATGACGCGCAACTAACGAAGCTGAACGATCAGCGCGTCCAAACGATCAAGGACTATGCGAAAAACTATGACCTGATGACCGATGCAAAAGCGGACGAGTTGATCCAAAAATCGATTGCTTACCAAAAGCAACGCGCAGAGTTACTTGCGCAAACCTACGACAAGGTCAAGCAAGCTTTAGGGGCAGTGACGGCGGCACGTTTCGCCATGATCGAGCACCAATTATTATTGATCATTGATTTGCAAATCGCTTCCTCGCTGCCCGTCGTTGGCCAGGGCTCATAGCTTTAGGAGAAAAAGGATATGGACATGCGCAAAACATTTGTTTGGACAACTATCTGTCTCGTGGGAATCGCGATTGTCCCTCGGGTTTCGGGAGAGAGTTCCCGCCCAGACTTCGCGAACCATCCCACAGCTAATACTGCAGCACAAACTAAAAAAAGAATCACGGTTCCGGCGGGAACGCGAATCTTGATTCGAATGGTGGACTCCATCGACTCAACCAAGCAAACGACAGGATACCGCTTCACCGCTACCCTCGAAACCAACCTTCAGGCCGAAGACACCGTCGTTGCGCCCCGAGGCACGAAGTTATATGGGCGTCTCGCTCAAGCTTCGTCCGCCGGCCGGATGTCCGGAAGCTCTGAGCTAACCTTGGAGTTGACCGATATCGTCATCAACGGCACCGCGTATCCGCTGCTCACCAGCACGTATGAGGTGAAGGGTAAGGGAGAAGGCGGGAATACGGCGAAGAAAGTCGTAGGTGGTGCGGGGCTGGGCGCTCTCATTGGAGGTATTGCAGGGGGTGGAAAAGGAGCAGGCATCGGAGCAGCCGCCGGTGCCGCCACTGGAACCGCGGTTGCGGGTGCCAAGAAAGGCGAGCAGCTGCAAATTCCCAGCGAAACTTTGCTCGAATTCCGACTTCAGCAACCCGTATCGCTGCCCGTCGCCAGTTAGTCGCGTCCCTATACCATATACTCGTCGGCCAAAATGGAATATTGTGCAACGATGAAAACCGCTCGCTACGTGAGATTCACTGGTCTTCTGATTGCGATTACTGTCGGTTCGATTTGCGCCACCGCATTACCCGCACAGGAGTATGTGCGAGATTCGGAGCCCAAGCTCTTTTCTTATGACGAGTTGGTTCAGCTCAGCCTGGATGAGGAGATGCCTGCGGCGCTCGCAGAAAAACTTCGGCTCATCACCACTACTCCTTTCGTCAACAATGAAGCTTATTGGAGCGGAGCAAGGGCACGGCCGCTGGAAGTTCCCGGGCTGGGGCCTTCCCTGCGAGTGGCTTTGTGGAACATCGAGCGAGGTTTGGAGCTCGATGACATCGAACTGTTTCTGAAGGACAAAGACGCGTTCATGGCGAAAGTGCAGGCCGAGCGGAAAGAGGCAAAAGAGAACAAAAAGAGAGTTCGAACGGTAGATCTGGAAAAAATCCCGGGGGAAATCGAGATTCTGAAGTCTGCCGATGTGTGGATCCTCAATGAAGTCGATTGGGGAGTGAAGCGCACAAAATATCGCGAAGTAGTTCGCGAGTTGGGTAAGGCCCTAGACATGAACTGGGCTTACGGAGTGGAGTTTCTGGAGATCGATCCGAAACAACTGGGCATCGACACATTTGATGATGGCGAAACTAAGGACGAACAGAAGCAACTAGAGGAAGTGTTTGCCGTCGACAAAGATAGGCTGCGATCCATGCACGGAAATGCCGTGCTCTCTCGTTACCCAATTCGAAGCGCGCGCTTGGTGCCCTTCACGATCGGCTACGATTGGTTCAAAGAGGGCAAGATTCGGCCATTGGAGAAAGGAAAACGCAAGGCCGCCGTATTAATTGGTGAAGATCTACTGCGCGAAGTGCGGCGGGGGGGGCGAACCACACTTTACGTCGACCTTGACGTGCCCGAGGCGCCGGGTCATCGCGTCACCATTGCCAGCACGCATCTGGAAAATCGTGCCAAACCGAAGATCCGACGCCAACAGATGGGAGAGTTGCTCAACCAAGTACGCGAGACCGCTGATCCAGTGATCATCGGTGGCGATATGAATTCTACGGGAACAGATTCGACACCGACCAGCATTGAAAACATGTTGTACAAGCGGTATGGCAGTCTGGATTTCTGGACCACCAAAGGCGTTCAGTGGACCACCGGAGTCGGTATCCTTTACACCGGGGCCAAAACAGCAATGAAGCTTTCCGGTGTTCAGTACCGGATTGATCCAACTTCCGCAAACATCCCCGGAGCTTCGCCCAATCTCGAGCGTGCCTTCTTTAGCTCGGTGGAGAAATTCCGATTCGCCGACGGCAAGGCTATCGATTTTCGGGGTATTCCTGAACGCACTGTCAATGGAACTGCGGGTACGTTGGCGGACTCCAATCAGAGGCAAGGCGCAGGATTCACACCGACCTTCGTGGCCGAACTCATTTGGGGGAGCGTAAAGCTCGCGAAATTCAAGCTCGATTGGTTCTTCGTGAAAGCCAATATCGATTCACCTCGCGACACCAAAGGATCCTATCTCTTTGCCCCGCACTTCGCCCGAACCCTAGTTAGCCTTAACAACGCTCCGACGGAACCGATTGCTGATCACAGCCCTATGACGGTTGACCTTCCTTTCAACGAACCCATGCAGCTGTCAAGCAAAGGGAAATCGCAGTGATAACGGGCATCGTCCGCGGCTCATTGGTTTTTGTAACCGGCGTTGGTCGCTCTGCAGCGCGACAAGCCCGAGAATCGATCATTTGCGCCCAAAGATCTGAGATCGAAACCAAATACACAAATACAGGTTCCGAGGACATCATTGTCGATTCTTGAGGCGGCATGACCGTCCCGACCAATTCCCTGAGAATCAACAGATTTGTAGCCGGAAACCGGCAGCGAGGGAGTAGACTATCGGGAGTTCCCGCCGTCGGATATGGTCACGCGCACGCCGCTTCCGCCACCTAACCGCACAGACCAGTATTTACGATCTCAGCTCGCTTTCTCTGCCGGTGCGTTCGGCGGCGGCGTCATTGCGGAAATCTGGACATCAAGCCAATCCGAATCTCTCGCCGGGGGCCGTCAAACCAATCAATTCTGCCCATATGAAAGTTTCAAACAACAGCTTACCCTCTCGTTCGACGTGTTTAGCGTAAATGATTCGTTCCGGCTTGTTCCGGTCGATCAATTCCCGTAAACGTTCCTTCCGTTCTATCAGCGGCACGTTCCGTAAATCTTCGTGATTGAGCCATAGCAAATCGAACGCATAGAACACAGGCGTCCCTTGTCGGGGGAAAAGCTGGTTGAATTGGCTGATGCCATGTCCGTCGATACAAATAATCTCACCATCCAAAATCGCGTTTTGAACTCGGAGCTTGCCCAATGATGCCTTCAATGATTCGAAAGATTTGAACAAGTTGCTGTTGCGGCTGACAAGTTTGCATTTCCCCTCTTCGACATAAGCGAGCGCACGGAATCCGTCGTGCTTAAGTTCGAAAATGTAGTCGGGGTCGTTGAACGCTTTGGCGATGCGGAGGCGCATGGGATGGATTCGAGGGAGCACGGCTGATTCTAGCATCCGTGGTGGCATGAGCTGGACAATGGGTACTAGCCCCCACCTTTCCGAGAGCTAGGACCTAATTCCGCAAGCTCGCATCCTTCCACGGGGTGGGCCTTCCTACGTTGGGCTTTGGTGAGTTATGTTCGTTCACTGACGACGTCTCGCCATCGGCAACGCGTCGTTTTCGCGATGCACCAGAGCGCCCGATTCTTCCCCCATCCGGCGGAGCCTTAGGCTCCTTGCGATAATTCTCCCCCATTCGCATCGTTCGCTTGCCTCTCACTCTTGTCGCAACGCCTTTATCGGATCCACCAGCGTGGCGCGGTGTGCCGGCACAACGCACGCCATCATTCCCGCCAGCAAAAGCGAGCCAGCCACCGCTCCAAACGCTGAGTAGTCGAACGCCGCAACGTCAAACAAAATCCCATGCATCACTTTCCCCACGCCGAAGGCGCCCAACATCCCCAAGAGGAATCCAGCCAGGGCCAGCACCATGCCATCCTTCAGAATCATTCTCAACACGCCGCTGCGGCTTGCGCCGAGCGCCATGCGCACGCCAATTTCATGCGTTCGTTGGACTACAGCAAACGACATCACGCCATAAATTCCCACCGCCGCCAGCAGCATTCCGATGCCGGCAAATCCTCCAAACAAAAACGCCAGGAAGCGTGGCCCATAGGCCATTCGCTCCAGCGACTGATCCATCGTCTCCATATTGCTCAGCGGCAAATTCGGGTCAATGGATTGCACAACGTCACCAATGCTCTTGGTCAATACGGCAGGCTCGACGCTAGAGCGAACCGTGATGAGAGCCTGCGGCCATGGACTCTGCCAGAACGGAACATTCATTTCCGGGAAATTTCCCGCATCTGGTCTTCCGTTTTGCATGCTGCGGTACACCCCAACAATCTGCCACTCCACGGGCGGCCCGAACTTCATGGTCCCCGGGACGATCTCATTCATCACGATCCGTTGCGACAGCGGGTCCATGCCACTCAAGAACTGCTTCGCGAACCTTTCATCCACGACCGCCACTCGGAGTCCGCCGGCTTCATCCTGGTAGTTCAGGCTGCGTCCTTGCAGCATTTGAATTTCAAACACTTTGAAATACTCCGGGGTCACCATGTTGAACCCGGTGACTGGCCGGCGCGACATATCGTCCATTTCTTTTCTAGCGATCTGGAAGGGCATGCCAAATCGGACGCCACGCAAGGGCATTCCTTCGGAAACAGCGGCGTGCGTGACTCCCGGCAAAGCGTTAATCCCTCCCAGAACCTGGCGATAAAAGCTGTTGACCTCCACTGCGCCGTTCAGCTTTCCGTGGTTCACGGGCAGATCGAAGGCGAACAAATGATCGCTGCGGAAGCCGAGGTTCACATGCTCAACGTTCCAGAAGCTGTGAATCGCCAGTCCGCCTCCGGCCAACAGGCTGAGCGCCAGGGCAAACTCCGCGATGACGAAGGCGCGCCGCAGGCCTTGCCTGCCGCTGCCACGTGCAGGCCCGCCGCCTTCTTTTAGCGCTTCGTTCAGATTCAAACGCGACGCTTGCCACGCCGGTGCGCAGCCAAACAGAACTCCCGAGAGCATCGTGGCCGTCACGGTGAACAGCAGAACCGGCGTGCTCATCTTCACGTCCGCTTCCGAAAGCAGCATGTACGGCGGCATAGCCGCGAGAATGACCTTCATCAGCCCCCAAGCCAGGCCGACGCCCAGGATCCCGCCTAGGCCTGCGAGGACGAGACTCTCTATCAGGAACTGGCGGAAAATTTGTTTTCGAGATGCGCCGATGGAAGTGCGGACTGCGACTTCTCTTTGGCGCGTGGTTCCGCGCGCCAAAAGAAGATTTGCCACATTGGCGCAGGCAATCAAAAGCAAAAATCCCACCGCGCCCATCAAGAGTTTGAGCCCGGTCTGAAAGTCGCGGTCGAGGAAATCGTTTTTCAGCGGCTCGACGGAGACGCCCCAGCCTTTGTCCTCTGGATATAACTCCGCATCGTGCCGCGCAATTCGGTCGAGGTCCGCGTTGGCCTGCGCGAGGGTCACTCCGGGCTTCAGTCTGCCCAGAACCACCAGCCACCAGACGTCGTGATTCATTTGTTCCGGCGTGAACGCCAGGGGCACCACCAACTGCCTCCCCAAACGATCCGGCTGACCTGGCGGCTGCACGCCGATCACTGTGTAGGGTTGGCCGTTTAAATGAACTTGTTTATTAAGGATGTTGGGATCGCCGGCGAAATAGCGCTGCCAGAGCTTGTGGGTGATGATGACGACGTGATCTTTTCCGGGGACTGCTTCCTCGGGCAAAACATAGCGACCCATGAAGGGCTTGTCGCCGATCAACTGATCCAGAAAACCCGGGGTGAGGTAGCTGCCCTCAATCTGCTCCGGCCTCGCACTGGAGGATAAGTTGAATTCATCGCCCCTGACGGCGCCCAGGATCTGAAACACCTGGCTGTCTCGCTGCCAATCCAGAAAATCTCCGGTGGAAACCTGGCGCTTGTGGCCGTTCCCCGTCGACCACACGACCACCAATTGGTCTGACTTCGGATACGGAAATGGCGCGAGCAGCGTCGCATAAAAAATGCTGAAGATTGCCGTGGTGGCGCCGATTCCAAGGGCGATCGTAAGGATGGCAACAATGGTGTAGGCGCGGGATTTGTGCAACAGACGGAAGGCGTAGCGGATGTCTTGCAGAAACTGCTCGATCCAAATGGGTATCCAAACCCCTCTCGCGTCCTCCTTCACGCGAGTCACATTTCCGAATTTCCGCATTGCCGCATAACGCGCCTCGTCCGGCGACATGCCACGGCTGATGTTATCCTGCGTCTCCAGTTCGATGTGCTCGCGGATCTCCTGATCCAGGTCTTCCAGCAGTCTCTTTCCGTGTTTGTTCATTCGCGCTCCTCTGTCGGCCGCAGGATGCGCGCGATGGCTCCAGCAAGCTTGTCCCACTTGCTGGTTTCGAGTGCCAATTGCTTTTTTCCTTTCGGCGTTAACTTATAGAACTTTGCCTTACGGTTGTTTTCCGATGTGCCCTCTTCCGCGGAGATCCATCCGCGCTTGATCAATCGATGGAGCGCGGGATAAAGCGAGCCTTGCTCGACTTGCAGGACGTCGTCGGATTTGAATTCGATGGCCTTGGCAATGGCTTGGCCGTGGGCCGGGCCAAGCTGCAGCGTCCGGAGGATCAAGAGGTCCAGGGTTCCCTGCAGGAGTTCAATGCGTTCTTTTTGTTCTCGGGTAGACATTCTAGAGGAATCCTAAGTTCCCTCAAGTAGAATGTCAAGGGGAGAACTGTTCCACCTTTTTTGGTATGTGCAGAATTAAGAGGGGGAAATCGGAGTCGGGTCGGCCGCTAACGCAGCGCAACGTCCTGCGGGACGGACTAGGGAAAATTGGCAGGGAATTGAAGTTCGAGCGAGGGAAAGGATTTCACGCTTTCCGCCGTTTCCGAACCGCACACCTGCGAAAGAACCGAGTGACGTGGGATTTGCAGAAACTTTGGCTCGGTCATGCCAACCGAGATGTGACCGACAGATATGCGGAGCAGTTGAAGGAAGACGTTGAATGGCGCAGGGAAGTTGCAGAGAACGCTGGTTTGGGGTTCAAGCTGCCGAGCGTAGAAAGTTCAGTTGGGCCCTTGGCTACCAAAACAGAAAAAATCGAAGTTGAAGAAAGTCGCTTAACTGATTGAGGGATTGAAGATTAAGTTGGCTCCCCGGTAGATTCGAACTAGCAACCCTTCGGTTAACAGGTTCGATTTCAAATCCATAAGTCG
The DNA here is from genome assembly GCA_963795535.1 of Candidatus Acidiferrales bacterium. Lineage (GTDB taxonomy): Bacteria > Acidobacteriota > Terriglobia > Acidiferrales > UBA7541 > Acidiferrum. The sequence continues at coordinate 1,478,876 of CAWCIG010000012.1, read as the reverse complement.
TTGTTTAGCAGTCGCTTAGGGTTATTGGGGAGCCAATCTTCTCCCTCAAATGCTCCGAAGTTGTTCCAAACGGACTTACTTCCGAGCGCCATGATGTCTCCTGTTACTTCTTTTTCCTTAGCTTCCCAGCAGGAAACTCCAGCGGGAGTTCATCGCCTTCGACAGGAGGATTTCCCTTGCCCACGCGAGCTAGAATCCGTCTGACTCTTGCCGGATCGGCACGTTGTGCACGTTCCTCAAAGTACTCTTCCGTGCGCATAGCAGAAACCTTTTCCGCGAGTGCGAGCGTGATCAGTTGGTTGAGAGCCACGCCTTCCGATTCGGCGGCCTTGCGCGCTTCGGCCAACAGCGTGGGCGGTACACGCAAAGCAAAATTGCTTCGTCTCATGAATTCGCTCCTTCGTTTGGCATTATTCGGCTTCCTCTACCAGTCCTCGAACGATTTCCCCGGGCCGAACCACCGAACATCGAAAACGCGCCGCCGCAGGTCTAAAATCCCGCTCGTTGAAAGTGATGATGGCATCCGCACGACCATTGATGGCCGTTTCCAGAACCATCTCGTCGTTCGGATCTGGTAGCATTGGCCGTATGCGAATCATTAATTCGACTCTCTTCCCGACCAAGGCCAGTTCGTCGAGCACAGCAGATACATCTTCTCTGCTCGCCCCGCAGGCAGCAAGGTGTTGTGGGCGAGTCAGAACTGATTCGTATTCCAGCATCAAGGGCACAGACAAAAGCAATTCGAATCGGTGAGCTCGCGCCGCCTCGAGCACTTGGCGCGATGCGCCAGCATCGCTACGGAAGGCCGCCACCAGTACATCTGTGTCCAAGACATATGCCCTCATGCAACAATAGGATATTGCCAGCAATATTGCGTTGTCAAGCCGAGATGCGCGAAACACCAAATCACGGCCTTGTTATGGAAATTGGACGGTGGTGCGCTACATTGTGGCGTGCTGCTTGTCCGCCCCACCCGTCATAGCTTAGATATAGAAGTTTGCAGGGCTAGGTGCCGGATTAATGCTGGACAAAAACAGTTCTGAGGAGCAACTGAAATCCGCGCGAAAAGAAACTGAGCGCCTTCGAGCGGAGAATGCGCACCTCCGAGCAATGCTCGGGATCCCGGATTCGACGGTCCAGAGAGACTCTCCGCCAGAAGTCTGTCCAGTAGAGACTCCTAACAGTCGCGCTATTAAAGGTTTGACCCCAGAGAGAAAAGTTGCTCTTTTTCGAAGCCTGTTTCGCGGTCGAGAAGACGTTTACGCAGTACGCTGGGAAGGAAAGAGTGGCAAGTCCGGCTATTCTCCGGCTGGTGTCATGGACTGGCGCGCGATTCACGAGACCGGAAGAACGAAAGAAAGTTTCACGGACGACACGAACGCTTCAACCGCTCACCGATAGCGCAATCCGCGATCACCTCACTGGGATGCAGACCATCGGCGTCTACCCTCTGCTTCCCGACGAAACCTGTTGGTTTCTCGCCGTGGATTTCGACAAGAAGTCTTGGATGGCAGACGCCGCAGCTTTTGCTTTCACATGTCGGCGGTTTCAGGTCCCCGTAACCGTGGAGCGCTCGCGATCAGGAAACGGTGCGCACGTTTGGCTTTTCTTCAACCATCCAGTGCTCGCTGCCAACGCCAGACAGCTTGGTTGTGCCTTGTTGACCCGGACGATGGAAAGCCGCCACGAGATCGGACTGGATTCTTATGATCGTCTTTTCCCTAGCCAAGACACGCTGCCAAAGGGCGGCTTTGGGAATTTGATAGCTCTGCCGCTTCAAAAGCCAGCCCGAGAGCAAGGCAACAGCGTATTCTTGGATGAACTCTTCCATCCCTACGTCGATCAATGGAAATTCTTAGAGTCGGTTCAAAAAGTACCAACGGATAGATTGGCGCGCATGATTCAGGAAATAGCGCCGAGTGGAAACACGATTGGAGTGCATCTTAGTGTTCCCGAAGAAGGAAAGGGCGAGGCTCCCTGGCTGTGGAGCCCATCTCACAAGCGGAAAGACGAACCAATTGCAGATCCGTTGCCATCTACAGTCCGTGTGGTTGTGGGTAATCTTGTCTACATCGAAAAGAAAGATCTGCGGTCCCCCATGCTGGATCGATTAATTCGCATCGCTGCCTTTCAGAATCCCGAATTTTACCGAGCCCAGGCCATGCGACTCTCGACCTACGGCAAGCCTCGCGTCATATCCTGCAGCGAAGACTTCTCAGAGCACATTGGCCTTCCGAGAGGGTGTGTCGACGAGGTGCTTGCCGTGTTCAAACTCCAAGGGGTGAACGTCGAGCTACAGGATGAACGAACTATGGGTCAGGAAATTAGAGTTTCCTTCAACGCCGAGCTGCGCCCTGAACAAAAGGAAGCTATCAACGAGGTGCTTCACTATGACCAAGGCGTACTCAGCGCCCCAACAGCATTTGGAAAGACCGTCGTTAGTGCTTGCCTGATTGCCAGGAGGGCGGTCAACACATTGATCCTGGTGCACAGGCGCCAGCTAATGGACCAGTGGCGTGAGCGATTGTCTGCCTTCCTGGATATGCCAATTGGAAGCATCGGTCAAATTGGAGGAGGAAAGATCAAGCGAACCGGCGTAATTGATGTCGCTGTGATCCAGAGTTTGCAGCGCAAAGGAGATGTCGAAGATTTCGTCGCCGACTACGGCCAGGTCATCGTAGACGAGTGCCATCATTTGTCCGCCGTCACTTTTGAACGAGTCCTTCGCCAAGTAAAAGCAAAGCATGTGTTGGGCTTGACGGCAACGCCGATCCGAAGGGACGGGCATCATCCGATCATTTACATGCAATGTGGTCCCATGCGGTTCCACCTCACGGCGAAAAAAGCAGCACAGACGTCGCTCCTCGAACACAAGGTTATCCCACGTTTTACCAACTTTGCTTGGGAACAGACAGAAAACGAAATCACAATTCAGGAACTTTACGCCGCGCTCGTTGGAAACCAACACAGAAACGAGTTGATTATACGGGATCTTCAGAGTGTTTTATCGGCTGGACGGTCGCCGCTCGTTCTGACGAGCCGCACGGATCATCTCGATTACTTGGCCGGACAGTTGCAAGGGGTATGTTCGCACGTCTTCATCTTGAAAGGCGGGCTGGGCGCAAAGCAGAGAACGAAACTGACTGAGTCCCTGGCTGTCGTGCCTTTCGACGAGTCGCGCGTAATTCTTGCAACCGGAAGCTACCTTGGTGAAGGTTTTGACGATGCGCGCCTCGACACACTTCTACTTGCGATGCCGGTTTCCTGGAGAGGAACCCTCCAGCAGTATGTGGGTCGTCTCCACCGACTGCATGAGAACAAAAAGGAAGTCCAAGTTTACGATTACGCGGATGTGCTGGTGCCAATGCTGGTTCGAATGTACAAGAAAAGGTTGGCAGGCTATGCCGCGCTGGGCTATACCCTCACCGATGCATTGAATGTTTGAGGTCGCCATAGAATCAGCGATGCTGCTGCACCCATTGCAGCCAGCGAGCGGTTGCAGGAGGAATCAAGGATGCGTATTTTTACTGAGTCTAGGAAAGATCCGCTAACGTTGCCATCAGGGTTGGAGCAGACACCCTTCGGCTTACAACCGAATGCTAATTCGCTAAAATTCGTCGTTTGAAGAAACGCAAATGATTGAAAAAGAAAGGATTGGCTCCCCGGGCTAGATTCGAACTAGCAACCCTTCGGTCAACAGTTGCGGCGTTCATCTTTCACACTGGGTGCGACGATTTGCTATGGTGTTCGTTTTCCGAGCCATTACAGTGGACTCACTTCCCTGCACTATTGCTACCACTTGAGATCGTTTTTGATCTAGGGTGGGCACAAAATGGGGCACAGTTTTTCCGGAGCAATTCTCCGTTGCTCTGTTCTAGAGAACCTCCCACAGCATCGTGGGTGCTGGTCCCGGAGGCGATGCGGCGCATCGAATGATTCAGCTGGAGGCCGAATTGCAGTTTTGAATCCCGAATCATGCAGTTCAGATGATGTGAACGAATAGGAGTCCGATTGTCAGAAGTTTTGCATCATCCACATGTTTGCACTCACCTTCCAATCATAAATCGACAAATGACGCCCATCGGGAGATGGAGTTACAAAACATCTGTCGCCACCACATTTCCACAAGGGTTTGGCGTTGCCCTTTAGATCCACGTGTAGGATTTCGCGATTGCCCACGATGCCACTGGAGAGAAACAATCCTTTCTCGTCCGCTGACCAATCCAAGGACTCCATATTATTCAGATTCTTCACTCGAACGATCTGAGTCGGCCGGCCACGGAACGAGAGAATTCGGATCGGGCCTTCAGGACCTGCACTGGTAGCGAGGCGGTCACCATTGGGAGAGATGGCAAAGCCAAGGGGTCCAGCGTCCTCGTTCGGGTTTTGATACCGTTCAAATCGCAGCAGCTCAGGGCCTCGTCGACCAGTGTTAGGGTCAAGGACCGTCACGATAAACTGTTTGCGGTCTTCGGTAGGCTCAGCAAGTGCACACAAATTGGACGGGAATCTGGCACAGGAAAATGCGCTCCCGGTAGGCACTGTGAACAGATACTCTGGCGATCCCCCGGTCGTGGGCGCTCGCCAAATTTGTTTTGGTTCTATCGGACCAGGAACTGGAGGAATCGGATAGACCTGGAGAATGACCCACTTCTGATCGGGGCTCAAGACGGCAATTTCAATAAGGCCACCCTCAGCTCGAGCGACTAAGGGTTCTTGCGTGTCAGCGTTCAGAGGCTGCTTATAAAGTGCATAGTGATCACCACGATTTTCAAGGACGATGACGGTCTTGCTGTCGGCGGTCCAATCGTCGATGGCGTCTTCGCCTCCCTCGTTCAACGTGAAACGCCGTGAGTTGACGAGGCGTGTCCCACCCGCTTCGAGATCGGCCATATAGCTACCGCCACGGCCCGACGATTCCAAGAATGCGACGTGCTTCCCATCGGCCGTCGTGCTCGTATTGGTCATCCAGATTCCGGACCAGTTGGTGAGACGCCTCGGTTTCTCGATCACATTGCCGGAGTGCGCGTCAAGACGCATGACCGAGTAGTTGCAAGGCGTGTCGAAGCGCATCGCCAGGCCGTTGCAAGGGTCAGCGTAGATCAGTCGTTCATCCGGCAACCAGGAAAAGTCGCCCATTTTACTCATTTCAGTCTGTGGCAGGAGAGTTGTCACAGGTCCGCCCTTTAGATCGCGGCCAACGAGGGTGCCCCCAGATTCATCCGTGATTACGTATGAAACTATTCGTCCATCCGGGAAAAAATAGAGGCAGCAAATCGCGCTTTTTGTGTCCACCTCGTACAACTTGTGCGCCTGCTCTCCGTTTGGTCCCATTAGCCAGAGTTCTCGCTCTCCACGCACACCTTTATTTGTTCCGAACGAAATGGAAGTGCCATCGGGAGAGACCGACCAAACCGAGGCATTGTCGCGAAGTTTACGTGGCAGTCCTCCAAGAACCGAGAACACCCAGACACTGCTCGTATGGGATGACCACGCACTTTGGCTCTCGCTCACCGGGTGAGCGTTGGCAAGAAATCGTTTGCTGTCTGGAAACCATGCCGCGACGATCTCCCACACGACCTTTTCATTCTTAATGGCCGCAGGTTCAGGAAACAGTAATGCTTCCTCGGATCCTACGAGTTTGACATTCATCCCTTTTGCGTCGGCGTAGGCGATGTATTTACCATCGGGCGAGATTGCCCCGCCGCTCACGGCGTTCTCTGAAGAATTGATGGTGAGTTGCTGGAGCTTCAGATCAGAGACTGAGCGAGAGAAAGACGGTTGGCGGCGCGTAAACCAGAAAACCGTGCTCGTGATCAGGAGTACTGCGGCCGCTCCCGCAGCTATCGCCCGCCAGCCAACAGAAAGCTTGCTCTCTAATTCTCGTCTCAGCGCATCCAGGTCGGCGTGCAGGTCCGCCGCGGACCGATAGCGCGCTTCGCGGTCTTTTATGAGTGCTTTGCCAATAATCTTTTCGAGCTTCGGGGGAATCTTCGGATTCAATGCGCGTGCGGAGACAGGGGATTCATTAAGAATGGCTTTCTGGAGCGATGGCCCGGTGTCACCCTTGAATGCGCGGTGCCCTGTGGCCATCTCGTACAGAACCAAGCCGAAGGAGAATAGATCCGTGCGCGCATCCAATTTTTCCCCGCGAACCTGCTCTGGCGACATGTACCCCGCCGTCCCCATCGCCACGCCGGTTAGGCTGAGGAACGCAACGGGAGTTGCCATTGGCGCAATCCTCTCCGTAGCTATTTGCGCACCTTCGTCATCATCGCTACGGGACAGAACCTGTAGGTCTCTGGGGGCAGTTGCAAGGGAAGCCAGTTTTGCCAAACCAAAATCCAGGATTTTGGCCTGCCCTTGAGTGGTGACAAACAGATTCGCCGGTTTGATGTCGCGATGGATGATACCCTTCTGGTGCGCCGCCTCAAGTCCTGCCGTGATTTGCATTGCGAGATCAAGCAGATTACTGAGAGCAAGCGGTGGTTTTCCCGTGCTCGCGGCAGATAGCATATCCCGAAGGGTCTGGCCTTCAAGCAACTGCATCACCAGGAAAGGTTGGCCTTGGTGCTCTCCAAATTCGTAGATGGGGCAGATGTTGGGATGCTCGAGAGCGGAAGCCGCACGGGCTTCGCGCTCGAATCGCCCAAGCGCCTCACCATCCTTTGCGGAACCTTCGGGCAGGAACTTGAGTGCCACCCGACGCCCCAGCTTGGTGTCTTCCGCTCGGTACACCAGGCCCATGCCGCCACCGGCAACTCCATCCAGAATTCGATAATGAGAAATGGTTTCACCGACCAGAGGAAACACAACGGTTTCGAGCTGCTCGCGCACGGCTGCGTGCAACTGGTCGCTGGCATGCTCCTCGCTCGCCAGCAGCGCTTCTACTTCTCGACGTAGTTCGAGGTCATCCCGACATGCTTCATCGAGGAAAGCATCACGGTCTTCGAAGTCGCACTCAGAGGCGTGGTGAAACAACTCCTCGATCTGTACCCAGCGCTCAGGAGTCACGCGACACCGTTCCCCCTTGCATTTCGTTGTGCAGCCAGGCTTCTGCCATCCGCAGGTCGCGCCGAACCGTTACTGCCGAAACATCTAGTGCCTGCGCAATCTCTTCCATGGAAAGCCCGCCGAAATAGCGCAGCTCAACGGCCTTGCATTTTCGCGGATCCATCTTCTCAAGGGCATTGAGACCACTGTCGAGGGCCACGAGGGCTCGGCTTCGCTCTTGCTGGAAGCTCACTGCCTCATCCAATGACACTTTGAGACCCCCGCGTTTGCCCGCTTGCTTCCGTCGCGCGTGGTCCACCAGGATTTGGCGCATCAGGCGCGCAGCGACTCCGTAGAAATGCGACCGATTCTGCCAGCTTTGGTTGCTTTGATCCACAAGTCTGAGGTAGGCGTCATGGACAAGCGCGGTTGGCTGAAGTGTGTGACCCTGCCGTTCTTTCCGCAGGTAGCTGGCAGCAAGTTTGCGGAGCTCCCGGTATACGAGTGGCGTGAGGTCATCCAGGGCCTGCTTGTTACCCTTCGCCCACTCCGCCAGCAACAGCGTAACCCCATGGGTATTCGACATAATTGCCTGATCGGTAGGTACCTGGCCTAAATTATAACCGGATTATACACCTCCCCCTCAGACTCAGCTTCGCTCGGCGTCCGCTGCAAAATAATGTTGCTGGCCATGATCGATTTCCGTTCTGATTCGCGCATGTACCAGTAGGGAGGATTGCAGAGAACATCCTCAACGAGCGCGTTGCCTGCGACCCTCGGGATTGAGGCCTTCGGCCACCTCGCCCACTGACCTGCAAGGACAGAGGAAATCGAGGGAGAAAATTGTGAAAAAGAAACTAACTACGTTCATCACCATGCTTAGTTTGTTCGCTGCACTGGCGTTGCCGATTCAGCTGACGGCGCAGGAACGGGAAGAAGAGAAAGAACAAAAGGCCAAGCACCATCATTACCAGCTCATAGATCTGGGAACGTTCGGTGGTCCAGCGAGCTACTTCTCGAACGGATATAACGGCGTCCTGAGCAATCACGGTATCGCCGTGGGTTGGGTGGATACGTCGACAGGTGATCCCTATCCTCCGTTTTGCTTTAGCCCAGACTGTTTCGTCGCGCACGCATTTCGCTCGAAGAACGGCGTCCTGACCGACCTGGGTGTTCTTCCGGGTGGCGCCAGCAGCCAAGCCTTGTGGATCACGGCGAACGGTCTGATCACTGGGAATTCTCAGAATGGCGAGATCGATCCCCTGTTTTCCGGTTTCCCAGAGAATCGCGCGGTGCTTTGGCAAAATGGCGGGATCATCGATCTGGGAACTCTGCCGGAAGGCGGCTATGAAAGCTTTGCCTCCAGTGCCAACAGTCGTGGCCAGGTAGTTGGATTCGCCCTCAACACGATCCCGGATTCCTTTTCCCTGGCGGGTCCGGGGTTCTTCCCGACGCAGACGCGGGCGTTTCTGTGGGAGAAGGGAGCAATGCAGGATCTGGGTACCTTAGGTGGCTCAGGGGCATTCGCTTACCTTGTTAACGAGCGCGGCCAGATCGCCGGGCAATCTTATACAAACTCTGCGCCGAATCCGGTCACTGGATTTCCCACCATCGATCCATTCCTTTGGGAGAACGGTACGATGCGGGATCTTGGTACCTTGGGAGGCACATTAGGCACCACCACTGCTATTAACGATCGAGGGGACATCGTAGGGAGTTCAAACCTTGCTGGCGATCTTAAGTCTCATCCTTATATCTGGACGAAAAGCCGGGGTATGCAGGACCTAGATACGCTTGGAGGAGCCAGCGGAGTCACAAACTGGATAAACGACGAAGGCGATGTCGCCGGTAAGGCGGATCTACCAGGTCCCTCACCCCAAAACCACAACGCTGTTCTGTGGACGAAGGGCGTCGTGCATGATCTCGGTACGCTGCCCGGTGATTCTTGCGCAAACGCCTATTACGTCAACGATCATGGTCAGGTCGTTGGCACATCGGAGAATCGTGACCTTTGCTTAGTCCCCACCGGGGAACACGCGTTTTTGTGGGAGCACGATGGGCCCATGGTCGATTTGAACAGTCTGATTCCTCCCGGTTCTAGCCTGCAACTTACATTTGCAGTGGCGATCAATGATCGAGGAGAAGTTGCAGGATTTGGAGTACCAACCGAATGCACGCCGCAAGACGTGGACATTTGTGGCCATGCTTACATTTTAATTCCGTGTGACGAGAATCATGCAGATGTTGAGAACTGCGATTATAACTTGGTGGACGCGAGCAGTTTGGCATCTCCTTACTCCTCGCGGAGCCCACTGACTCCCGCAGCAAATGCAACGAAGGTGAACCCGGCAAATTCGACAACGACGCTCACCCCTAGCAGCATGACTTTCGTCTGTGCGGCGCGCCTAGTCGGCGGGGGTTGTACGCCTCCCCAAAAGGCGATTCTTACCAACTCGGGGGCGTCGACCTTGAGCGTTTTGGGCATCAATATTAGCGGGTTGTACTTTTCCCAGACGAACAGTTGCCCCAGTACTCTCAGACCAGAACAAACTTGCGCGATTACGGTTAGCTTTGACGGACCTGCCAATAGGACACAACCGAAGAAGAAGACGTTCACTGGCTCGCTTTCCGTTTCTGACACTGCCACTCAGAGTCCGCAGGAAGTGTTCTTAACGGGCATTACGTCTGGGGTGCCATAGAAACGACTTCGCGAACCTAGTGAAATTGTGACTCCAGATCGAATGCAGGCACGATTTGTGTGCACGTCCGTTCGGAGCTTCGGAACGCCGCAATCTTCACCGCAGTAGCGTAGGCGAAAAATCTTTGAATCGTGCGAGGAGACGCCGTGATAAAGTTGCTCTTACTCTTAACCTCAATTTGGTGTTTCTGTCTTCTCAACGGGTGCGGCAGTGGCGGGGCTTCCACGACGCCACCGCCTCCTGTGGCCACTCATTTTTCAGTCACCTCGGCCAGTTCCACGCCAACCGCTGGAACGGCTTTCAACATCACCGTCACCGCGCTTGATGCGTCGAACGGCGAAGTCAGCAGTTACGCCGGAACCGTGCATTTCTCAAGCTCAGACGCCCAGGCTGTGCTGCCAGCCAACACGACGCTAACGAATGGGACTGGGAGCTTCACGGTTACGCTGAAGACCGCGGGCAGCCAAACCATCACCGCGACCGACACGAGCACAGTCACGATTAAAGGCACTTCAAACTCGATCAATGTGTTCGGGCCCCCAGCCACACACTTCTCTGTCGTCGCCCCAGCTAACGACACTGCTGGCACTTTCTTCACTCTCACAGTGAACGCTCTGGACGCTTCAAACAATGTGGTTACCAGCTATGCCGGCACCGTGCATTTCACGAGCACGGATGTCCAGGCTACGCTGCCCGCAAACTCTACGCTGACCAACGGGACGGAAACCTTCTCGGCCACAATGAAGACTCCCGGCGGGCAAACCATCTCCGTAACCGACACGGCCACGGCATCGATCACTGGCAGTTCGAACTCGATTACTGTTAGCGGCGCCACAGCCTCTCACTTCTCCGTCACTGTTCCAGCCACCGCCACCGCCGGGACTGCCTTCAATTTCACAGTCACCGCGCTCGATAGTTTGGGCAACACTCTCGCTGGCTACACGGGGACAGTCAGCTTCACGAGTACCGACGGCCAGGCAGCGCTTCCCGCGAACTCAACCTTGACGGACGGAACGGGGACCTTCTCGGGCATATTAAAGACTGACGGTAACCAAACCATAACGGCGACCGATATAGCCGCCGCTTCGATCACTGGTACTTCCAGATCGATTCACGTCCTGACGCCAGCTTCCGGCTTCACGCCAACGGGCAGCATGTTGAACGCTCGAGAGGGCCACACAGCGACGCTGCTGAACGATGGAAGGGTGCTCGTGGTGGGCGGAATGCACTGGGCTGCGCTTCGGTTTTGCCCCCTGGAGACAATCTGTTTCCGATTGAATGCACTCGCGTCCGCCGAAGTATTCGATCCGAGCACGGGGGAGTTCACGGCGGCTGGAGGGATGAGCGTCGCCCGAGTGTTTCAAACAGCAACATTGCTCGGGGATGGGAGAGTCCTCGTTACGGGTGGGGACGATCGATATGGAACGACATACGGAACCGCGGAAATTTTCGATGTCTCCACGGGCGTTTTCACACCCACCGGAAACATGGTGTATGCGCGGAGTTCCCACACGGCAACACTGCTGACAAACGGCAAAGTACTCCTGGCGGGAGGAGTTGGTGACAATGGAACTGCCCCCTCGGCGGCGGAACTCTTCGACCCGACTACAGGGGAGTTCACGGCGGTTGGAAACATTACTGTCTCGCGATTTTTTCACACGGCAACACTTTTGAGCGACGGCAAAGTGCTCTTGGCGGGAGGGGAGAGTTCAGGCGCCACCGCGACAGCGGAGTTGTACGATCCTCTGACTGGTACGTTTACGGTGACGGGAAACATGACTGTGGCTCGCACATCCCACCGAGCGACCTTGCTGAAGAGCGGTGCTGTTCTTATCACGGGAGGCGCAAGTTCAGATGGCATCACAGCGACTGCGGAACTTTTCGATCCTGCAACCGGCACCTTCGCGCCCACAGGGAGCATGGGTACAGCACGTGAACTTCATACGGCAACGATGCTGGCGAACGGCAAAGTCCTAGTGACAGGCGGAATCGACGAGTTGGGAACAGTAGCCGAGATCCACTACCTATCCACAGCAGAAATGTTCGATCCCACGAACGGAACATTCACGCCCGCCGGAAATATGCAGATCGAACGGTCAGAGCACGCGGCAATTCTGTTGGTGAATGACACGGTCCTAATAACAGGAGGCATCAATGGCGACAACGCTGAATATTTAAATTCTCTCGCGTCGGCGGAACTGTTCCCGTAACGCCAGACTTCGAGGTGCGTATTGCAAATGCTTCTCGAATAAGTTCACCTTCTCAACGTTCTAACCGGTTTAAAGCATGCACTGGGACGTGAGCGCGGCGGGTAGACCACGGGCATTCGAAAAATTCATAAATTCCGAACACTAGAAACCGGTCTGACTCGCCCCGAAATATCAATCACTTCCAAGCCGCTGCGCTTTAGGGTTTTCTGAACGTCTGGTGATCAGCCGGTATTCTGTAGACAGCAGGGCTTTACCGAGAAAGTCTCTGCGAGTCGTCAGGGGTATCCCACATTTCCCTTGTCGCATCTGCTGAGCCGTGACGAAGGTTGAAGCAGCAATCGCCACCTCTCTCCATCGGTAATCACTAGCCGACGCAATCTCAATCTCGCGAGATGACTGTGCCCTTTTCCGACGGGTACGCCCAGTTACTTTAGCTTGGGTTAGTCGGCGACCCGCATCGGCTCGAAAACTAAAACGAGAGCTTTGCCTCGAACTGGAACTGCCGCGGATTGAGCATGGTTCTCGGCGTGCCGAAGAGGCCATTCGGGGCCGGTGGGCTCGGTACAGGCGCCAGGTTCAGACAAGTCGGTGGTCCCCCGTTGGCGAAAGCGATGGCTTGGGCCTGGGTCTCCAGTGTGGCTGCATCCTTGTAGTTCTTTGGAGTTGCGGTGCCTCCGCATATGGCCGCGACGCCGTACACCGAAGTCACCTCATCGACGTTCGGCCGGTTGAGCAGGTTGAACGCGTCGACCATTAGGTCGAGCCTGTAGCGTTCCCGAGTCATGAAATACCGAGAGATGCGCAGATCCCATGAATAGAGATGGTCGCCGTAGTAAGTGTTCCTGCCCAGGTCTCCAACGCGGTCGGTGACGGGATTCGTGTCGCCATTGGAGTCGAATCCCACGAACATGGTGAAGGGCCGTCCCGTCTGCAGTGTGACGATGCTGCTCAGCGCGAAGTTGCGGAGGAAAATCTCACTGGGCGCGGGCGCGGTCGCTGTAAAGTTCATTATGAATCGCTGGCGCACGTCCTGGTTCGAATTCGCGCGCTCTAGCGCTCGAGCGTAGAGATCCTGCGGGGTGCTGACGAATGTGGTAAACGTCCCGTCATCGAGCGTGTGCGAAAAAGTGTAATTCGCGTCCAAGTTAAAAACCTTTCCAAACCTCTGGATCACCTGAAGCGTCCCGCCGTTATAAACCGAATTCCCGGAATCGTCCGTGTAGTAGAGGAGACCGGAATTGTTGTATGCGGGACCGCCCGTAGTACCCGGAGCGCCAAAATAAGCTTTACCGGCAGGCCAGCCGGCAGGAGGCGGCGGCGGTGGCGTGCAACTTGGAGTGCCAGCGAGACCCAATTCTGTCGGTAAGCGTTCATCAGGTCAGCCGTCTTTTTCGCCCTTGACTTCGGACAAACGTGGCGTCATGTTTCTGCATCCATGCTTCCAGCTAGCCTCTGTTTTTCGTGGAGGAAACATGCGGTATGTTATCGTTCCAAGCCTCGCCCTGCTAACATTCATTTCCCTATCCAGCGGACAATCGGCTAAGCCGTCCAAGAAATCGGACGCCCCAGCAATGCTGACGACCGCCCAATTCGTCTTCGTCGAGCCTTATCTCGCAAAAGGTGAGGGCACCATCTACGACACAAGTGTGAGTCCAGAAGACCGCGATGCAGTGAACAACGTCGTCGATGCCCTCCAGAACTGGGGACTTTACAAGCTCGCCGTTCATCCAAATCAAGCTGACCTCGTCATCTTCGTTCGAACGGGACGCGCTACACGTTCGTACAACGGTGTCCACGTTCAAACTGGCCGCACCACTCCCGACGCTCCGTCACCCTCCGCTACTGGCGGAGGTGGTCGCGAGGGAATCGCAGCTGGCCCAGATGAAGATATGTTCTGGGTCTACTGGCGGAGTACGGACGGTAAACTAAACGGCCCAATCTGGCAACAAAATCTCAAGGATGGACTTGATGCACCACTCTAGTTCTTTTTCAGAATTTTAAGGATGCCGTCATCGCTCGCCTCGCTGAGCAAGCCAAAAAGAAGGCTCCCTCGAACAGCACTCCTTAGACTAGAAGACCAACGGGCGAGAGTTACTAGGCGTCGCAAGTGGGTACCAGTGCTCCTGCTATTTCGCCCTCGTCATCATTTCGTGCCGCCCTTCCGTCTGCGAATACTTCGGATTCTTGATCTTTCCGTCCATCGGGCAAGGCCCGAACGACGGTGCTCGACATGTCGATCCCGCTCGGTTATGCTTCGTGCCCTGGTAATTCATCTGTAGGAGTTGACCATGAACGTCGCCCACGTCCATGCGGTCTTTCGAGCAGTTGTCTGCAGGTATTGCGACAGGCCCATCCGGTTAACATCACCATTTATCAAACGAGAGATGGCGATCAAGCACGACGACACCAAGTTGAACAATTGCGTTCAAGGGTATTCCTTAAACGCTGCAGAAACTGCCCCAAAGAGGGGATTTACAGCCTGGATCAGATCGGTGAGTTTCCCATAAAAGAGTCAGAACTAGTTTGACGTTGCGTCAGGTCTCGACTAACGGATTCCATTCGTCCCCTGCGCCAGATTTTCCTGCCGGGTCGTTGAAGGGCTTGGCGATGCGGAGGCGCATCGGATGGATTCGAGGGAGTCTTTTGTTCTCTCTTTTCTTTTTTCGGACACACAACTCCGTTCACTCCGAAGAGTGGTCTTAGTTGTTCCGTTAAACTCTGCATCGACGACCACGGCTCGCGCGTAATCTTTCGGTCGGCTTCAGTCCGACCCAAACATCTCTTCGATCCGTACTTCGACCATGATTACTTGTTCAAACTCCCTTTTCAGGGAGCGGGATGCCCAATCAAATCGACGGTGTTCTACTTCACACCATGTCGCATACCGAGCTGTCCCGCGTACGAACAGAACTCTAATGATGGCGAATAGTCACAGCCCTTCCGCCACATCCAATACAAACGAACCGCCATGCGTCTTCCCATTGCGACCTTGGCATGCTTTTGTGCCGACGCATCGCTAGGTGAACGTAACGACGTCTCCAGGCAGGATGGATACGCGAAGCTGCTTGAGCCGCCTCCACCAATAAGAAGCGCAACAAGGAATTGCCTTGCTTGCTGATGTGCCCCAATCGTTGTTTTCCAGCGCTGGAGTCCTCACACGGAATCATCCCTACGTACGTGCCGATTTGCTTGCCGCGTTGAAAACGCGTCGGAGTCCCGATGATCAACACATAGGCCAGAGCCGTGAGCGGCCCCACGCCAGGATGCGTCATCAGTCGCAACACTTCGGGGCGCTTCCTGGCTTCCCGCTCGGCCGCTGCGGTTAGTTCCTCAATCGTCGGATTCAGGCGGTCCAGCAACTCCAACAGCTCTTGCCGGCGTCGACTGGCCCAAGGAGCTAGCGGCAGTTTCTCTAACAGTGCTCGTCCTTGTTCGCTGAATAGTTTTTTCTTCCAGCGATAACCCTCGTTCATCGCCAGCGCGTGCAATTGATTCATGATCCGCGTGCGCATCTGCACCAGCCGATGCCGGTGCCACAGCAGTTGTCGTAGATCTCGATTCTCCGGACCCGGTACCCAGATTCGCGGAAAGTTATTTTCCCGCATGAGTCTCAGCAGGAGTCGGGCATCCTCGCGGTCAAACTTCTGCTTCTTCACTCGCTTGGCCTTGATCTCCGCGGGATCGCCCATCCATACCTCGAACCCTAGCTCTGCCAATAGTCGCTCGAACCAGCGTGAATATCCGGTAGCCTCCATTCCTACACGCACGCGGATTCCTCTCTTCTGCAGGTCCCGATAAAATCGCTCTGCTTCACCATCGCTGTGCTTCAGTTCCTGTTCACCACACTCACCAGTCTCTTCACTTAAAAATGCAATCGTCTGAAAGCTCGGGTGGTAATCTACACCTACAATCATCATGTTCGGCTCCTTTCTCCCGAGCCTGCGGTCGTCGAATAACCACAGTGTACTCGGGTCGAGGAGTCGACATTGTTATGCAATCAAACCAGATGGGATGAGAAGGCCGGTCTCCAACGGGATGCGATATGCTCCCAATGAAAGACGCGCTCAAGGCGCAATGGAAAGGAGACCGGCTATGAAGAAGATTAGCATTGAGCAGACATTTAGGAACGAAATTTTGAAGAAGCAGAAGCTGACGATCGGTATGGATCTGGGAGATCGCTGGTCGTGCTACTGCATTTTGGATGAAGCGGGGAACATCATTCTGGAACAGAAAGTGGCGATGACACCGGAAGCGATGAAGCAGACATTTTCGAAGATACCGCCGAGTCTCATCGCCCTGGAGACCGGAACACATTCCCCGTGGGTCAGCCGGCTGTTAGCGGAGCTGGGATACAAAGTAATCGTGGCGCACGCGCAAAAGGTGCAATTGATCACCAAGAGCAATCGAAAAGACGATCGACACGATGCGCGGACACTGGCACGGCTGGCGCGAATCGATCCGGAGCTGTTGGGGCCGGTGCGGCATCGCAGCGCGCAAGCGCAAATCCACCTGACGGTGATCCGTGCGCGGGCCGAACTGGTAAGTGCTCGAACGGCCTTGGTGAACGCCGCACGCGGGTTGGTGAAGTCTTATGGGCAGCGACTGCCCAAGTGTGGCACACAGCAGGTGAGCCGGGAGCTATCCGCGGGATTGCACGCCGAGTTGCGCGAGGTTCTGGAACCGCTGCTCAATGAAGTCGAATCACTGAACGAGCGCATCCAGGAATACGAGGTGCGGATGGAGAAAATCGCCAAGGAAAGCTACCCACACGTCGAACTGCTCAAACAGGTGAAGGGAGTAGGAACGCAGATCGCGCTGACATATGTGCTGACGCTGGACGATCCGCGTCGCTTCCCGAAGAGTCGCGAGGTTGGCTGTTTTCTCGGGTTGTGCCCTGGGCGCAGGGACTCTGGTGAGAGCCAGCCGCAGATGCGCATCAGTAAAGAAGGAGACCGGTATTTGCGGACCATGCTGGTGCAGGGGGCGCACTACATCCTGGGGCCCTTTGGAGCAGACAGTGATCTACGGCGTTGGGGGCTAAAACTTGCGGCGCGAGGAGGGAAAAATGCAAAGAAGCGAGCCGTTGTTGCGGTGGCGAGAAAGCTGGCGGTACTGCTGCATCGTTTGTGGGTGAGTGGGGAGGTGTACGAACCACTGCGCAATAGCCAGAAAGCGATGCGCACCGCGGCCTAGAGGGAAGAACTCCTCACAAACAGGGATGCTAGGGGTCGACGGAGTTCGCGATCGTCGTTCCTAAGGGATCCTGGTTCAAAATTTCTCTGTGAAAAGTAGAAAAGGCAGGAAGAAAGAAGAAGGAGCAAAGAAAAAAGAGAGTATCCAAACAGCCGAGCTTGACCGCCGAGATCAGGTGACTGCGACTAAGTCCTGGCCCCGTTTCCTTCAAAAGGGGGAACAGAGGTCGAAAATCAGGTAGCAGCACCTACTGAATCAAGTACACCCACCTTGCACCGAGCGACAATCGCTCAACAAAGAGTGCGGATGGAAGGGTGGCGACAGAGGCGGCTTGGCTGAATGGGAACAATTTGGAAAAAGAAGAAACAAAGAAGAAGAAGAAAGAAAAAAAGAGACAAAATGAAAGAAAAGACTTGACACTCACCGGCCTTCTCATGGAAGGACTTAGCCCGGCGTTGCCAGGTCGAAGAGATGACAAAGCGATTTATCAACCTGGATCACGAAGTCAAGAATTTTCGTTTAAGCCTTCTACACAACGATCAGCAGGAATCTCAATCATCCAAGAATCTATGAGCATATGGGATAGTGAAACGTGAAACGATGGAGTGGAATGGAACTCGGATCCGCGAATTATTTTACACGCCCGAGATAGTGGTCGAGCCAATCGAGCGTCTCCTTGAACCAAGGTGTGAAGGGGAGTCCATGGCCGGATTCAAGGACGACTCGGCGCTTGTCCGTCGACGGCGTGCCCAGAAGGCGGAAAAAGGGCTGCTGGCAAGTTTCGAAAGGAATCCCGAAGTCGTATCGCCCATTGATCATCAAAACCGGGATCGTTATGTGCGATGCGAAGTTCATGGGATCGTCTTCCGCTAAAGTCTTATCCGTACTGCAACCTCCATCGGCCAGGACCGCGGTTTTGAACCTGGATTCGAGGGCTAGGGTAATCGGGCCCTCGATGCCGCCCCAACTAAAACCGTAGAATGCGAGGCGCTCGTGGTCGATATCCGAGCGAGTCTCGAGGTAGTCGAGCGATCGCCGCAAGTCTTTGGATCGCTGAATCGTTTCGTCCCGCTCTTCACTCGAGCCCGGGGTGGTGTGGTGGGTGATCCTCTCGTAGGTTCCCTTGTACATGGGAAAGAGCACGGCACGGCCGCTTTTCATCAGAAAGTCCAGGTTAAACAAATTCAAGTCGGTGTAGGTGTGAAAATCGAGAGCCTCCGACCCCGGGAAATGCACAACTGTCTGATACGGAGGCGAGGCGTTTTTCGGAAGATACAGAAAAGCGATTACACGCTCGTTATTGTAAGCCGCTTTGAAAGAGATGCGCTCTCGACGCCAATAGGGAGAACTATCGTCGACTGATTCTATTTTTGCGTCCAGCGGCGTGCGGTCATAGGAATAAAGTCCTAGATAGATGCGGAAAACAGAATCCGGCATTGGCTTAGCGTTCCGGTAGTCGATACTCTGAAAGCTGACTTGCGAGGTCTGCGCTTCCGGGAGCGGCCCTCGCTTGAGGTATTTTGCGAGGCGAAAGCCGTTCGTTGCGGAACGATCGAGAGGCTGCCGTGCGTCGGGTTCCTGATACATGTATTTGGGCTCGGTGGAAGCCCCTCCCAGAATATATCGGCGGCTGCCGTCCGAATTGAAGCACCATTCCTTTACATTGCCCGCCATGTCGTATGTGCCATACGGCCCGAGACCTGCATAGCTGCCGACTGCAGCCGGACCTTTCCCCGAAAAATTACTGGCCTCTAGAATGTCGGAATGATCACTCATACTGGCGGCCTGGTACCAATGGAGGACCGTGGGTAGGCTCTTACCGACATATTCGGCGTACGCCGCAGCTTCGTACCAGCTCACACCGCTGACCGGATAATTTTCCTGCCCAGGTGGATAATTCCCGAGATCCCAGGTCGAAGGTGCAGGGCGATCTGTTTTATCAACGAACAACGCAATAGCCTGTTCAAAACCCAGTGAGTGTCCATCTTTCGTGAATGGAAATTTCCAATATTTGGGTTCGCGGTAGCCTCCCGCATCGATAAATTTCTTAAATTGGAGGTTGGTGACCTCATACTTATCGATCAGGAAATCATCCAACTGAACGGGTGGAATTCCGGCGACACTTACCTTCCCTGGTGGGATGTGCACCATGTCTTTCGGAAGTGAGCCGATGGGATCGAGAATGATATTCTCGGCGGTGTACTGGCTGGTGAGTTCGACCGGTTCATATCCGTCTTTTGCAAGCTTCATTGCGTATTGCGCATCAATCAACCGCAGTTGTTCCATCGGGGTCTTCCCAAGCCGTTCCCAGTCCCCCTGATTGTCGCGGTAGCTTCGGAAAAAGATGTCCGCCCCGGGCGGTGTCGTCAAGACACGAAAAGGCCACAGATTCTGCGTTTCTACTTGTTTCAGGGCAGGGTCGCCGGGACTATAGCGATGCGCTTCTTCCGCCAGCTTGTAGAAAGCCACGCCATTTCTGTCCAATGCCATTTTCTGCAACTCGGGGACGGCAACGTCGTGTACCCAGCGGATGCGAGCATAGTGACGGTAGATGAGACTCGCGGAGACACCCGCGATCGTCAGCAGCAAAAGAGCAGCAAAAATAAAGGACGGTTTGCGGACAACTTGCCCGATCGATACGGTCCCGCTTGAATCGATCAAACGCTGTTGGCGCAGGTTTTGCAACTTGTCGCGTATCTCCGCGGCGGAGGCAAAGCGTTTGTCGCGCACTTTCTCAAGCGCCTTGCCGATGATGCGCTCCAGTTCAGCCGGCAACTCGGGCTTCACTTTTGTCACAGGTTCTGGTGTTCGGTTCAGAATCGCATCATGAATGACCGCAGCACTATTCCCCGGAAACGCCATGTGGCCCGTTGCCATTTCGTAAAGTACCGCGCCAAAAGAGAACAGGTCGGTCCGTGGATCCAGATCTTCCCCACGCGCCTGCTCCGGCGACATATAGGCAAGAGTGCCCACGGTTGCGCCAGGACTAGTAAGCAACGCTTCCGTCGCTGCCGTAAGCGTGGGCGAATCACTCATCCCACCGCCGCTGAGAGTCAATTTTGCCAGCCCAAAATCGAGAATCTTGGCGTGTCCCCGTCCGCTGATAAAAATATTCCCTGGCTTGATGTCCCGGTGGACGATGCCCTCGGCGTGTGCCGCTTCGAGTGCCTCAGCAATTTCAGTTCCCCAGTTCAGCACTTGCTCCAACGGGACCGGTCCGTCTTCGATTCGATGCTTCAGCGTTGTACCGTCGAGATACTCCATGACGATGAATGCCTGCCCGTTCACTTCATCAATTTCGTGGATGGTGCAAATGTTTGCATGGTTTAATGCAGAGGCGGCTTTGGCCTCGCGTTGAAAACGAGCCAGCACCTGCATGTCTCGAGCGACAGTATCCGGAAGAAACTTCAGCGCGACAAAGCGATTGAGTTTGATGTCCTCGGCTTTGTACACCACTCCCATCCCACCGCCGCCGAGTCTCTCGATGATGCGGTAGTGAGAGATGGTTTGGCCGATTAGGGCGTCGGTTCCTGACATTGCAGCTCATGTTAGGTTGGGGGCAGGAGGCAAGTCAACGAATAGGGCAGCTTGCGGGCCAAGTCATGATTAACGCTAGTGATTAATCGGACGCGCGTTTTCACCGAAACGTAGATTTTAGCCGGGATGCTCCGGGCGCGTTCGATTAATCCGTTTGAACGTGGCCGGCCGGTTTGCGGCGGGCGCGGGTGTTATGCAAATTCAATGATGGGAAGGTGCGGCGTCGAGGTTCGCGCCGGCCCAGCGCCAGGGTGCACCGCGTAACACCTGGCGTGTGGAAGCTGGTTATGGCAGAAAAGAATGATGAAAAAAACGGTTGAAGAAGCGGAGAGAAGAGAGCAATCCGATGGCAAGGCGGAGAGGTGCGAACCGCGCCGTGGCACGCAAAGAACACGCATTGAGGAGAGCGGTTTCATGCTGCAGCGGTGACCATGGGTGGAGAGCGCAGTTGGATTTCGGCAGCGGTAAGCCGCTCGATAACCTTCATCGGACCAGCACACTTGGGGCAGTACCAAAGATCGGACGGGGCATCGGTGGAGGAGAGGTTTTGTTCAGTTTGCGGCTGTTGAGCCGAGCCGAGAAGGTGAAAGCAAAGCGGTAGGAGCGTGGCACGCCGGCGGTTGGCCAGGAAGCCGAAGTTGCGGATGCGCACGAAGCCTTGGGGAAGGATATGCAGTAGGAAGCGTCGCAAGAACTCGTCGAGCGATAGGGCCATGAGTTTCTGTTCGTTGTGGTGGGCCGAATCACGCCAGCGAAAGGTGACGTGGCCATCGGTAAACGAGATCAGACGATGATTGGAGATAGCCACGCGATGGGTGTAGCGGCCGAGATATTGCAGTACATATTCGGGGCCACCGAAGGGGCGTTTCAAGTACACCACCCAGTGTTGTTGGAACAGAGGCCGTAGCCAGGCGGCAAAGATCTTGGGCTGAGCGAGGAGCTGAAGGTCTCCCTGGAAGTTGAGCTGACCATTCTGAAAGGCCTGTTTGAGTGCATCGACGAACTTGCCGCGAAAGATTTTGCGCAGCACCTTCTTGGGAAGAAAGTAGTTTTTTCGTGAACGAACCCAGCGGGTGTGATCGGGCGAAAGGCCGCCGGCGGGAACGACACAATGAACATGCGGGTGAAGTTCGAGTTTTTGACTCCAGGTGTGCAGCACACTGAAGAATCCAATTTCAGCGCCCAGGCGTAGCGGGTTGCGGGCGACTTCCAGAAGAGTTTCTGCACTGGTACGGAACAAGAGATCGTAGAGGAGCTTCTTGTTCTGCAGGACCAGTGGCGCCAACCGGCGGGGGAGTGTGAAGACCACGTGCGCGTAGCGTGTGGGAAGAAGTTCTCGCTGACGCGCAGCGATCCAGCGATCCCGGGCAGCGATCTGACACTTCGGGCAGTGGCGATCACGACAGCTGTTGAACGAGATGGCACGATGTCCACAGCGGGTGCATTCATCGAGATGACCGCCGAGAGCGGCAGTGCGACACCGCGCAATGGCGCGCAGCACTTTGACATGCTTCCAGCGCATCCAGTGGCGGTTTCGTTCGATGAATGCTTCCCCCGCAGCGCGGATGAGATCGGCCACCTCGAGAGGGGGCCGGCTCATCTACTGCTCCTGCGGTGAGCGGTCTTTGAGCTTCAGTAAGTCCAACGGACTGGCGGCAGTGTTCAAGTGACGTTGGGAGAGATGCAGGTAGAGGGTGGTCTCTTTCAGATCTCCATGGCCTAACAGGATCTGAATGGTTCGGAGATCGGCACCAGCCTCGAGCAGATGTGTAGCAAAACAGTGGCGAAGCGTGTGAGGATGGACGCTTTTCTCGAGTCCCGCTCTCTTGGCGGCGTTATAGCACGCGTGCCAAACGGTTTTCGTATCGATCGGCAGATCACTGTTGTGGCGATGGTTGCCGTGAAAGAGCCACACGCTGGGTTTTCCCTGCAAGCGCTGCCAATGGGTGTGGAGTTCTTCGAGTAGCTTGGGACTGAGCATGACATCGCGATCTTTGCGTCCCTTGCCACTGTGGATGTGAATCACCATGCGCTGGTCATCGACATCGCTGACCTTCAAATGCGTCAGCTCGGAACATCGCGCGCCGGTGGCATAGAGCGTCATCAGTATCGTCCGATGGAAAGAAGGGCAAGCCGCATCAATGAGCTGAGCGACTTCTTCCTGGCTGAGGATCGTTGGCAGGCGATGGCTCCTTTTTGGATAAGGAGTGTCGGCGACGCTCCACGCCCTTCTTAGCGTCTTGGTGTAGAAGAACCGCAAGGCCGCCAGACGGATCGTAACCGTGCCCGATGACAACTTCCGTTTTTGAAATAGCTCGGCCTGGTATTCACGAATGTGCCGAGTACCCAAGCGGTCCGGCGGACAGTTGAACCGTCGAGAAAAATCTTCGACGGAGTGGATGTAACTGCGTATAGTTTCTTCAGAGTAGTTAAGGCGCTGGAGTTCCTCCAGCATCAATTTACGAAGATGGGTCACAGGGACCTCCTTGTGACCCAAACTTATCTCAACCAACAAGCAACCACTGCTCCGTTCATCCCACGCGAAGCGTCCGCCGCCGGGTGGCTACGTTCTAACGGCGAAATCGGTAAAGTCAAGTACTGGGAACCAAGTTACCGGTAACCCGACTAACCGTCCAAGTGGAGTTTGACCATCGGACCCTATGATCGCTCCGTTGTAATGGACTCACGGATGGGTGTATGTTATCGGTCGGCTTGGAATTCAAAATGGAAATCCCGGATTAAACCCAAGATCAACCGAGGCTCAGGCGAAAATGTTAAAAAGAGCACGGAGAAGCTCGAAGCCAATTGCCTTCGCTTGGCTCTGTGGTTTGCTTTGGGGCTTCGCGAGCTCGGCTGCGGCGTCGCCTGTGCCGGCGAAGGACAAGATTCCGCATGCGGAGAGCGGTTTCGTTACATCCTGGGACGGGGCCAAGATTCACTACATCGAGGCCGGCCGCTCGAAAATGCAGGCCGGAAACGCGGGAGCCGGCAACCCACCTCCTGGCGTCACGGTGACGGAGGGCAATGGCTCCGCCACCGGAGCGCACGAGCCTCCTTCCATTTTATTTGTGCCGGGCTTCACGATCCCCGCATGGATTTGGGAGAACCAGATTGCGCATTTCTCCGCTAACTATCGTGTCGGGGCGATGGATCTTCGGTCGCAGGGCGAATCGTCGAAGACGGGCGAGGGCGATTACCCCGCGGCACACGCCCGGGACATCAAGGCCGTCATCGACCAATTGCACCTTGCGCCGGTCGTGCTGGTCGGCGGGTCGATGGGCGTTCCCGAGATCGCGGCGTACGTGGATCAGTTCGGCACGAGCGCTTTGGCGGGAATTGCCCTGGTGGACGGCGTCGCCGCTCTCGATCTCACACCTGAGTACATTAAGGGCAGCATCGAGTTCCTCAAAGGAATGCAGGCGAATCGCGCGCAGGTGACCGACGGCTTCGTGCGTTCGATGTTTCGCAAGCCGCAGAGCGAAGAATATCTGCAGAAACTAATCAAAGGCTCGCTGGCCACGCCCACGGATTCAGCGGTCGCCATAGGGCTCGCAACGTTTACAACCGATAATCGGCCGGCACTCGCTAGAATCAACAAGCCGACGCTGATCGTGGGCGCGAACAAGGCTTTGCTGCCGCAATTTCAGGAGATGCAGAAGAGCATTCCCGGCGCGAAACTTGAACTTTTTGACGACGCCGGGCACGCGCTTTTTGTCGATGACGCCGACAAGTTCAACATTGTGCTCGATGAGTTCCTGACGAGCTTGAAATAGCGCGACACGACATTAATCAGGCAAGCGCTTTGGGCACATTCCCAAACACGTCAAGTGCGACAACTTGCTAACTGATTGAAAGAGTTGGCTCCCCGGGCTAGATTCGAACTAGCAACCCTTCGGTTAACAGCCGAGGAATGCAAAATCTAAATGCCTTGTTTGGTGTCGCTTACCGGGGAATCCGGCGATTTTCAGTCCCTCAGTTGGGCTACTTGGGCTACCGGCGTTACGGTCGCCTATTCGTTCCTGCACACAGGGGCACCTCAGCTAAAATCACTGTTCCGTGCATGGGTCCCGACCTTATCGAGAGCCTTCCAGCCACAAGTCGAATTCTCTCGTGCATCCCGATCAATCCAATTCCAACGCCCTGGTTGGTACGGTGAGTGTCGAATCCCTTGCCATCATCACTGATCCGAAGACTCACACCACTCGCGCTCGCTGAGAGTTCAACGCGCACGCTCTTCGCCTGACTATGTTTAACGACGTTGCCAAGCGCTTCTTGCGTGACGCGAAATAGACACAACGCAACATCTTTCGGGATCGCGAAGTGAAGGTCGCCCTCATTGAATTGAACTTCAATTTTGTACTTCTCGCTTATTTCCTTGCAATGGCCGGCGATTGCCGACGCTAGGCCAACGTGCTCCAGCCTGCTCGAGTGCAGTCGATAAGCGAGAGCATGGAGATCAGATGACAATTCCTTGGTTCCTGTCAGGATCTCTTGGACTTTAGCGCGACCTTTAGTGTCTGACTCAGGAAGCGTTTTCCATAGCTGATCGAGGCCAATACTGAGTATCGCTAAGCGCTGGTTGAAATCGTCGTGCAGCTCTCTGGCGATCCGAGTACGTTCCTGCTCTTGGGCCTCGATCAACTTGCCACTCACGCTGGTCAGAGCCATCTCCGCCAGTTTGCGCTCGGTAACATCAACACCGATCCCGATGTAACCAACAAAAGAGCGGTCCTTATCAAACCTCGGCACTCCAATGTCGAGAATCCATCGATATTCTCCGTCATACCTCCGGAGACGATACTCCATTCTGAACTCCTCCCGGCAATCAAATGCCTGGGTGTACGTATCCTCGCGTCTCCGCAAGTCCTCGGGGTGAACCACCTCTGTCCAGCCGCTCCCTAGCTCGGAGTCTATGGATCGACCAGTGAACTTCAACCAAGACTTATTGACGTAGGTGCAGAGCTTGTCGGTATCTGACATCCAGATAAGTGCTGGGGCTGCGTTGGCAAGTAGACTGAATCGTTCTTCGCTTTCGTAGGTCTCGCGCAGAACCGTATCCAACATCTTCAGTCCTTCTGTGCGACGACGAGCGGTCGCCTCGAGTGGACGATAATTTATGGAGGCTTCCACATCACCAGCTCGTTCGTTCCAGGGCGGCGAAGAGTGCAATCGGTGTCGATATTCTTGATTCATATAGTTTCTCATCCCCCCAAAAGGCTTCTATCTAGTAAGACGAGAAATGCGGGTCAGAATGGCAACCAACCGAATAAGAAGGTATAAAAAATCAGTAGTGTCCCAACGTTTTGCCTCTTGGCTTCCGTAAATTATTGATGAGGAAAGCATAACCGGCAAATTCTCTTGGTCTCGATTTGAACTCGTAACGCGGGTTCTGCGACCCTGCGAAGCATAACTTCGTGGGGGCAGCGATGAACCGAGGCAAGCTGGTGTTTGCGCAGCTGATGCAGCATCTTCCATTGACCACCTTCCGTCGTTGCGTCACCCGCTATCGAGGCGCGTTCAAAGTGAAGTCCTTCTCGTGCCTGGATCAATTCCTATGCATGGCCTTCGCTCAGTTGACGTTTCGGGAGAGTCTTCGAGACATCGAAGTATGTCTGCGCGCACAAAGTTCCAAGCTCTATCATCTCGGGATTCGTTCGGCGGTGGCCCGTAATACGCTGGCCAATGCCAACGCGGTGCGCGACTGGCGCATCTATGCCGATTTTGCGCAGAGCCTGATCGGCATCGCCCGGCCGTTGTATGCGCAAGAGTCCTTCGGCGTCGATCTGCAAGAAACCGTCTATGCGCTCGACACCACGACGATCGATCTGTGTCTGTCGGTATTTCCGTGGGCGGTGTTCCGCACGGCCAAGGCAGCCATCAAGCTGCATACGCTGCTCGATCTGCGCGGCAACATCCCCACCTTCATTCACATCAGTGATGGCAAGGTGCATGAGGTCAACATCCTCGACCAACTGCTGCCCGAGCCCGGCGCCTTCTACATCATGGATCGTGGTTTCCTCGACTTCGAGCGCCTCTATCGCTTCCACGAAGCCGGCAGCTTCTTCGTGACCCGCGGCAAGTCGAACCTCAAGGTCCAACGCCGCTACTCGCATCCGGTTGATCGCACGACGGGGTTGATCTGTGACCAAAGTGTCGTCCTTACTGGCTTCTACTCGCACCAAGGCTTCGAGGCGCCACTGCGCCGCATCCGCTTCAAGGACCCCGAAACCGCCAAGACCCTCATCTTTCTGACCAACAACTTCGTCTTGCCAGCATTTACGATCACCGAACTATACCGCTGCCGCTGGCAAGTAGAGCTCTTCTTCAAATGGATCAAGCAGCATCTGCGAATCAAAGCTTTCTTCGGAACTTCGGAGAACGCGGTCAGGTCACAAATCTGGATCGCCGTCTCCACCTACGTTCTGGTCGCCATCGTCAAAAAGCGATTGCATCTCTCGGCCAGCCTGTATGAAATCTTACAGATTCTCAGCCTGACCATGTTCGAGAAAATCCCGTTGGATCAACTACTTGCACAAACGATGAGTGACGAAATTCAACCGGTTTCCGATAACCAATTGATTTTGTTCGCATAACGTTGGGACACTACTGATAAAAAATAAACAAAAAGGGATGGGGCCTCGGCGGCAACTGCAGAACGTAGGCTAGGATTTTGTCGGTTCAGAGTATAGTGTATTGAAACCAAGGCACTTTGGATGGCACTACGCACGAACCACGACGTCACCCAGCTGCTTAAGAAGTGGACTGCAGGAGACGAAAAGGCGCTGGAGAAGCTCGCCCCTATGGTGTATCGGGAATTGCATCGAGTGGCGCAGCGGTGCATGGCGGGGCAAAGACCCGGTCACCCCTTACAAACGACTGAACTTGTGAATGAGGCCTACTTGCGCCTGGTGGACTGCGCGCAAATGAATTGGCAGGATCGGGCACATTTCTTTGCAATGTCCGCGCAATTGATGCGACGCATTCTGATTGATTTTGCGCGCTCCCGGGGTTACCAGAAGAGGGGTGGTGGGGTGCTTCCGTTGTCGTTGGACGATGCGCCGACGGTAGGCAGCGAACCTGATAAGAACCTATTGGCCCTGGATGACGCTTTGAAGGAACTGGCGAGTGTAGATTCAAGGAAAAGCAAGGTTGTCGAACTCAGATTCTTTGGCGGATTGAGTATAAAAGAAACAGCGGAAGTATTGAAGGTTTCGGTCGAAACCGTGGTGCGGGATTGGCGGTTGGCGAAAATTTGGCTGGTGCGAGAGTTGAGCGAGGGGAATCCGCATGGATCCTGAACTCTGGCGTCGAGTCGAAGAGGTGTGTAACGGTGCCTTGGAGCTCGACAAAGACAGCCGCGCAAAGTTCATCGAAGACTCTTGTAGCGGCGACGAAGTGCTCCGACGCGAAGTGGAGTCACTGCTGGCTCACGAGGACAAAGCCAAGCATTTCATTGAATCACCGGCGCTTGAAGTGATGGGCAAACTGGTCGCGCTTGAGCCGGCGAGCACCCGTCATGGAGCAAAACTGATTGGAGGACATGTTTCCCATTATCTCGTGCTAGAAGAACTCGGCGGAGGTGGTATGGGCGTGGTGTACAAAGCGGAGGACACTAAGTTGCATCGCTTTGCCGCCCTGAAGTTCCTGCCCGGTCATTTAGCGAAGGACCCTGAGATGCTGGAACGACTTCGGCGGGAGGCGCAGGCCGCTTCGACTCTGAATCACCCTGCTATCTGCACAATCTATGAGATCGGCGAACATGAGGGAGAGCCATTCATCGCCATGGAGTATTTGGACGGCGCGACTTTGAAATACCTGATAGCCGCCCGTACTTTGGATATGGAACGGATTCTATCCATCGCCATAGACATTGCCGACGGACTAGAAGCCGCCCACGCCCAAGGCATCATTCACCGAGACATCAAGCCCGCGAATCTGTTCGTAACCGTGCGTGGAAATACCAAGATTCTGGACTTCGGGTTGGCTAAAGTTGCCTCACAGTCAGGCCGAAGAGTTGCCATTGCCGGAGAAATTGGCGAGACCACGTTGGACAATGTCGTTAACACTGACCTAACCAGTCCGGGCACCACGCTGGGCACGGTGGCGTACATGTCACCGGAGCAAGCTCGTGGCGAAGAACTGGATACACGCACGGATTTGTTCTCTTTCGGAGCGGTTCTGTATGAGATGGCAACGGGTTGGATGGCTTTCTCAGGCAAGACACCCGCCATAATTCATGAAGCGATTCTGAACCGAGTGCCGCCCCCCGTGGGAAAGATGAAACCGGGACTCCCCACAAAGCTAGGGGAAATCATTGCCAAGGCATTGGAGAAAGACCGCGGTATGCGTTATCAGCACGCCTCGGACATACGCGCCGACCTGATGCGCTTGCGGCGGGATACGGATTCGGGTCGAGCTTTGTCGTCGGGCAGCGGGGCGGTTCAAGAACTCGCGGCAGAGCCTACAACTCGATCGGTAGCGATGGTTCAGCCGTCAACGGGTTTTTCGCGAAACCGATATGCTACTTTGACCGTTTGCGCCGCACTCCTGGCAGCAGCCTTTGCGGCATATCATTTTTGGCCCCGCCAGAACGTCCCAGCACAAATAACGCAAATAAGCCAGTGGAACAAACCGATGAGCGACGCGAAGCTATCTCCCGACGGCCACTCCGTGGCGTTTGTCTCCCCGATAGGCGGCATCGCGCAAGTGTTTCTGATGCTCACTTCTGGTGGCGAGCCCCTCCAACTTACGCATGATGAAGGCGAGAAGGTTGTGAATACATTTTCGCCCGACGGGAAAGAAATCTATTACGGGAAAACCCTCGGCGCCAACGAGATTTGGGCGGTGCCTACGCTCGGTGGGGCTCCCCACCGTGTGGTGTCTGGCAACTATGCGGTTCCCTCGGCGGATGGCGCATTCATTTATTATATGAAGTCTGAGAAGGCCGGGATTTTTCGTGCGGAAAAGTCCGGGCTGAACGAAGAGTTAGTGTTCAACCCCGAGGGTACTGGCCTGTTCTTCATCCCGCAGCTGCTATTTCCTGGCGGCAACGACCTGCTCGCTGTTGGTGTTCTGCCGAACTTGGAACCCAAATCCCGTTTTTACAAAATAAACGTAACCAGCCATAAGGCGGTTGATTTAGGCGAGGTATCGGTGTCCAGGGATTATCACGTTGTGTGGGCCGAAACAGGGAATGCAGTGCTGTTCAGCCGTACAGTAAACGGGCTGACGAACATCTGGGAGTACACCTTGAAGGACCGGAGTTTGAGGCAAATTACTTTCGGAACGGGACCGGACTCCTGGCCTATGCCAGACCCAGGGGGAAAAGGGATTTATTATGTGAATGGCAAATCCTCCGGGTCCCTGACCGTGTACCACGTTCATACAAAGGAATCGGTGGAAATCGTGTCGGAGGACTCAACTCAGCCCATCATCTCGCCGGATGGAAAACGCGTGATGTACATCACGCTGCTCGCGCCGCGCAGGACCGAACTCTGGGTGTCGGACATTGACGGGGGTAATAAAGTGAGACTCGTCACTGGAGAATTTCTGGGAACGGGGACTTGGGCGCCGGACAATTTTCACCTGTCTTTTCAAGACTCGAAAGCCGGTGCAGGGGCCAAAGCTTACATCGTCGGGGCCGATGGCAGCGGCCTTCGTCAGCTCCTGTCGGTGAGTGAGGTCTGGTATTCGGTATTGAGCCCTGATCAGCAAACCGTTTACGTATCTGGCACGCAGAACGGAAGTCCGATACTGACCGTTTGGAGAGTGGACACGGACGGGTCGAATCCGGAGAAGTTCGTGGATGGCTGCGGCATGGTATCCGATGCTGACCCTGGTGGACAGTACCTCATTTGCGTCATACCGCGTGGAGAAAAGAGCGGAATCTACGAGGTGTCCACGTCCGATAGAAAATGCACTCGCTTGCTTCCTGGCGTAGAGACGATCTATGCGACTATTGCTCGCGACGGCAAGTCCTTCATGTATGCAGTCGTTTCTCGCGGCGGGGCCACGATTTTCCGTCAGCCTTGGAGAGACGGTAAGACCATCGGGGCGCCCCAGGTCACGTTGAAGGTCCCGTTTGCGTTTCCCCAATACTACGCACTCCATGCTGCCTACGATTTTTCCAGGGACCTTTCCACCATCGTCTATGCGCACTCCAGCGGCCACGCCGACCTGTATCTTCTGAGCCAGAACTAGATCCCCGCCGTGGAATTGAATCGCTGCTTGAGTGGAGAAATTCGAGGAGACGGAAGGGATGCATGTAGAGTGCCCGAGTTGCCTTTTCGAATTCGCTAAGACGGGCGACAAGTTGTGGGGGCTAGGATTTTGCGGCAATGGTAGTGGCAGGGCGGGTGACGAGAGTGGAAGGGTCGTAGCTCCGCGTTACGGCTTACAGGTCTGATCTTGGCTCATACCTACAGGGAACCTCGTATGGATTCCGCTGAACGATTCGAGTACTTTGTTGTGCCTTATTTCCTAGAGGGTACCGAATCGTGCCGATGACTCAGACAAGGGTTAGTGGCAGACGATTGTGCTCCCATATTAAATGCGGTCGGCGCGTTACTAGAGGAGTCCTTCAATGTCATGGATTTGGTTTCGGACGGACAGGCCGCTCTCGACAGAATTTTGAAGCTGGAACCCGATCTTGCCGTCTTGGACATCTCAATGCCAGGTATGGGCGGGATTGAGGTGGCGAAGGAACTCAAATGCCGCGCCAGCCAGACGAAAGTTGTATTTCTGACCACAGGAGAAGACTCAGATGTTTTGGCGAGTTGTCTTGGCGCGGGGGGGCTGGGCTACGTTTTGAAAATTTCTATGCTCGCCGACCTAATTCCGGCGATGCATAATGCGCTAGCGGGTCGCGTGTTCGTCTCCCGTTTCTCGTCCCAGCGCCTTCAATTTGAACGCGATTGCCCTGGGGCGGAAAAATAAAGATAAAGCGCTAAACCAACATAGTTCTGCTGCCGGTTCGGTTTCTTATAGGTATCGTTTTCGTGCTCGTAATAAAGATTAAATTCAAAATGTTTATCCACCGGAAATAAACTGCCGACGTAGAGGTCGGTTGAGCTCCATTTGTTGTACTGACTTTCGTAGAACGGCTCAGCGGCAACGTACGGAATGAAGTGATACGAGCGGATTGCAAAAGTACGTTGAAGAGTCAATTTATTTCGATAGCGCCATGTGAAAACGCCATTTTTCCAATCAAGTTCAATGCGATTTCTATCCGAAATATGAAAGCCAGCCGCCATCGGAAAATTAAACGTAGCGGCCGCGAGTTCCCGATCTTCGGGCGCAGCGTTAGGTGCAGTAATATACCGGTATCCGGCTTCCAGAACCAATGCTCTTGATTTCGAGTCATCAAGATCAAACGCCGTCACGTTTTTGAGCTTGATCAACGGCTTCAAATAAAGCTCGATGCTAGGGCCAAATGTGAATTGCGTCGGGTCGCCACCATCTCGGTCATCTTTGGCCTCAAGGTAGGCCCGAAAATTGGGATCCAGCTTGAGATATGTGTCCACTTCTGGAAGAAATTGAAGATCTTGCGCTTTTGCTGAAGAAACCGCCCAAGAAAAACAAACTACCACGACGCAGAATAGCGGCTGTATCTGCCTCAGTTTCTCGTACCCTAGAATCACAAATATTCGATTCGACATTTCCGGTGCGAATTCTCCTGAATTCGTCAGAAGGACATAGTTTGTATTCCTGCCCGCCGTCAAAATGAATCATGCCCCCGCAGACGTTTCCCATTGGTGTTTGCTAGATTGTCCGGGTTTGATGTTTCGGTGCTGTCTTTTTCCGAGTGAAGTTCAGGGACAAAATGGCGAGTAGAGCGCCCGGAACTGCAATTGCTGATGGGAACCCAGAACACATCTTCCAGTACATACTCTCTTTTTTTCTTGGACGCGGAACCTGCCGCTGAGAGTCGGGAACCTCTTTTCTTGTACATGTAACCTCTTCCTTCATTTGCGCTAACTTGTCATTTAGGGCACGGTAGCGAGCAGGCACCCTACCTTAGTGATGGGCGGCTTAGCGGCAATCTAGTTTGTCAAAAGCGGAACTGAACTCCCGCCTGGTACCGGAAGTTGCTCTGGTTGTTGTTGCCATGCGTAAAGTCGTTGCCAAAGCGCGTCTCATCCAGTGCAAATGCCATTGTTCCAAACAGCAGAACGATCCCGAGAATTACGCGATTCTGATTTTCATCTGATATCTCCTGAAGATTTAATGTTCTCCCCAGCTTTTTTCTTTAAGGCAGTGAAGACCCGGAAAGGTTCGGGGTGGGGGGCGCTCATCATTTTCCCGGATCCGTTCGTTCCAGATTGCGGAAGGTTATGCGAGGGCAGGCGAACTGAGAATTGTCAGAAATGACAATCGGGCAGGAATTTTTACAATCGGCGATATGTTTTAACTTTTCACGCCTGTCACTTTTGACGGTTCCCAAAGAACCGGACCTCAGTTCAGCATGGTGCAACTCAGAAGAAGCAGGCCCGGGAACAGGGTTCACCCCCTTCTACCTGTGAGCGTTTCCGGGCCTTCTCATCCACCCCGGTACTTTTGACAATACCATTCGTTGCCAGCCGCCCCCACAATCCCGCACTAGTGAAATTAGGCTAGCACTTCAGCAGTGAACTCGACTGCTGCTGTTCTTGCCATTGGACAGGAATAAGGATGGAGGTATTTATGAACTGGTCTATCAGAAAGCTACCGAAGGCTATCCCGGGTTCAGGCGACTAACCGCAGCTGCAACCACGAGTGGGTGGCACACCAAGGGCCGCCCGGCCGTTCATCCAATTCCAACCGGTTGCCGCAGTGCAACCCTGAAACTGTGATCGATTTGGAGCAATCCTATGAACTCTAAGAATCCAAAGAAGCTTTTGTCGCTAGTGCTTAGCTTGGTGCTGGTCTCCACCTCATCGCAGCTCCTGTATGGCTACCAGAGTCAGGGGGCAGCTCCGGCACAGGATACTGGGACTCCCACAGAAGCAGCGCCTCAGAGCGCGGCCGAGCTCCAGGCATTGGTGGCGCCTATCGCGCTATATCCGGATTCGTTGGTGGCCCAGATCCTGACAGCAGCGACATTTCCGGATGAGGTTGCCATTGCGAGTTACTGGGTGGGCCAGAACAAGAGTCTCACCGGAAGCGCACTGATGCAGGCCGTTGATAAACAAACGTGGGATGCCAGCGTTAAGGCACTCACGGAATTTGCGTCGGTCCTTGACAACATGGCCAAAAACCTAACTTGGACTTCTTCGCTGGGAGAGGCCTATCACAATCAACAGTCGGACGTGATGACGGCAATCCAGACCTTGCGTGCGGAAGCAAAAGCAAAAGGCAACCTGAAGTCCAGCTCGCAGGTCACCGTGGTCCAACAGTCGCCGCAGGTGATTGTGATTCAACCAACCAATCCGCAGATTGTTTACGTTCCGGAGTACAACCCGACCATTGTTTACGGTACGCCTTATGTCGTGCCCGAATATGTGGCTCCGGTGTACACCACGGGCGATGTCGTGGCGGCGGGCCTAATTGGATTCGGAGCCGGGATCGCCGTCGGAGCGATGATGAGCCATGGATGTTGTAGTTGGGGATACAGCAGTTGGAACTGTGGCTGGCATGGCACCGCGGTGGTGTACCACGGCGGAGCCTACTACGGCAATTCGGCCTGGCACGGCGGCTACTACAACGGCGGCTACCACGGGAGTAATGGCTACAACAACTCCTACAATCATAACAATTACAACAACAACTATAACCACTCGAATTACAACAACAATTACAAAAACAGCAGCAACAGCTACAACAAGAACGTTAGCGGAAACACGATGAACGTCAACAAACAGGGTTCTCAAAATTCTTTCAATGATCATTCTTCGGCGTCGAACTCCTGGGCACAACATGACAGTGGGAGCAGTGAACACTCAAACGCTTTCAGCGGCTCGAGTGGACACTCCGGAGGCTCCAATGGCTGGTCCTCGAAGGCAGACAGCAGTCGCGGCTGGGGAAGCATGCACTCGAGCGGATTCAGTGGTGGCCGGTTTGGAGGGGGCGGATCCGGGGGCGGCGGTTTTCGCCGCTAGTTAGCATTGAACTGAGGGTGAACAAGGATGGTAACGCGGATTTGGAGGAGTGCGTATGTCATGCGTGATCTCGTAT
The DNA here is from genome assembly GCA_963795535.1 of Candidatus Acidiferrales bacterium. GTDB lineage: Bacteria > Acidobacteriota > Terriglobia > Acidiferrales > UBA7541 > Acidiferrum. The sequence goes on along the minus strand of CAWCIG010000012.1, from coordinate 1,444,093 downwards.
CAAGGAAAACTGGCTCGGCTTCTCGTGGCGTTTTTCTCGCTTTTCGTGTTGATGACAACACTCAGCTCGTGTAACAAGCCGGAGAGCCCTAAAGCTGTTCAAACAACGTTCTCGTCTCCGGCCGACGCGGGCGCAGCATTCTTTGAAGCAGCCAAGGCTGGCGACCAAACTGCCTTGCTTCAGATCTTCGGGCCAGAATCCCAGGGTGTCCTGTTCTCTGGAGATGCGGTGAAGGATAAGGACGCATTGCAGGGCTTCGTCGCGTCTTATGATCAAATGCATCGTTGGCGGGAGATCCGGGTGGGTGGAGAGATTCTCTACATAGGGGCTGACAATTATTCTTTTCCCATTCCTCTCGGGCAGAATTCTTCAGGCCAATGGTATTTCGACACGGCAGCGGGCAGGGATGAGATTCTTGCACGCAGAATCGGCAAGGATGAATTAACCGCGATTGCTGCCTGCCAAGCTATTGCCGATGCACAGAATCAATATTTTAGCCAGACTCACGACGGCGACAAGGGGAAGCAATACGCTCAGAAATTCATCAGCGATGAAGGCAAGCAGAACGGATTGTACTGGCCAGTCCCAGCCGGTCAACCCCCGAGCCCCTTCGAGGATGTTCGTGACTTTGCCAAAGCCGCCGGTTACACCAACGCGGGCGATAAGCCACAACCGTTCAATGGCTACTACTTCCGGTTCCTGACGAAGCAAGGAGACAAAGCCAAGGGCGGCACCAAGGACTTCATCACAAACGGAAAGATGACCGGTGGGTTTGCCGCGGTGGCCTATCCGGCGGGATACAGGAATTCTGGCATCATGACGTTTATCGTTGGCAAAGACGGTGTCGTCTACCAAAAAGACTTGGGTGAAAAGACCACTGAACTAGCCGCAGGTTTGACGGAATACGACCCAGGCGATGGCTGGCATCAAGCGCTTTAAGGCAACCTTGGTATTTTGGACAATAGCAACCGGTAACCATGAGTGACAGTATGCGTGACTGCATTGCTGTCGGGCCGTTCATGTTTGAGGAGGGATTCCATGCGATTAGCTGTCCTCTGTTTGTTATCGGTAGCCCTGTTACCTTCACTAGCCCAGGCACAAGGTCCAGTGTTCACCATCACCCCGGAAGAAAGCGACGTTAAGTTCTTCGTGAAGGCCTCGGTGGCTATCGACGGTAAATTCAACAAGTGGGAGGCCACGCTGACCTTTCCGTCCGCCGACGTCACATCAGGACTACTCGACATCAAAATTTATGCCGACTCCGTGAATACCGGAAGCGGCATGAAAGACGACAAATTGAAGAGCAAAGACTTCTTCGACTCCAAGGTTGATCCGTACATCACGTTTCACTCCACCAAGGTTGTGCAGACCGGTCCCACCACCTTTGATGTTCAGGGGACCTTCACTATTCGCGGTGTGTCCAAACCCGAGACGCTGAACCTTATACTTGCCGGCAAAGGCACAGGCGAAGGCAGCGTTAAAGGGACAATGGCCTTTGACCGCAAAGACTACGGGGTGAACGGCAGCATTCCCTTCATCAAGATCGCCGACCGCGTCGAGGTATCGGTCGCCCTTAAGGCGCATAAGGTCAGCGGACCTCCGTTAGTCTACAAGGAATAGCCAACCCTTATGATTACGTGCCTGCATGGGTTCCATTGGTCCAGTCTGTAAAGAAATCGGTTTTGGCGGGAAAGGGGCAAGACTTTGAAAATTGCAACACTGAAAAGAGTCGCAGTTCTTCTTGGCCTAGGCTGTGTGCTGGGGTTGGCAGTAAACGCTGCCGCAGATACAGAGAAGCAGCAGAAGCAGATTCGGAGTATGGTCCAAGACACCCTTCAACAACTTTATAAGGCCGAGCCAAAGTCCAAATTAGCAGTCAAACATGGGGCTGGTTACGCGGTATTCAGTGACTTGGGCGTGAAGATTCTCTTCGCAGGCTCTGGCAATGGAAAAGGGCTAGCAGTGAACAACAGGACCAAGCATGAGACCTTCATGAAGATGCTTGAGATTCAAGGCGGACTTGGAATGGGCGTGGATAAATTCCGCGTCATCTTTGTGTTTGACAACGAGAAGGCCTTGAATAGCTTCGTCAACTCCGGCTGGCAATTCGGTGGACAATCCACCGTGGCAGCCAAAAACGGAGACAAGGGTGGCGCGATGAGTGGAGCGGTGTCAGTCTCGGACGGAGTCTGGATGTATCAATTGACGGAAAAAGGATTAGCCGTTGACATCAGCGCCACTGGCACAAAATACTATAAAGACGATGACCTAAACTAAATTGCGAGTGCAGCGGGTCGTGATCCAAAGGCGTTCGCGCAAAAAACGTTTAAGTCGGTGGCTGTTCACCTAATAGGGTAAGTAATCCCGTTCGGGACCATTCCTGTTCAAACGCTCCTTGATGGATCGGATTTCGGGAGGGTTCTGGTACTGAAAATCAGCGCTCGAAATTGGTCCTTACCCAGAACCCGCCCCAATTCTCTGAACGCAAAGAACGGAATGAATGTGCAGAAAATAACTACACTGCGGGCTAGCAGGTCATCCAAGCGTATCTCTTTGAATGCACCCACAATATCTTGGTGATGAATAAGCCGCTTAATTATTTCTTCGACAAGATGAAAGACGAAGACCAGTAGGCCATACACAAAGGCTTTATAGATTGCTGAATAAAACAGCGGCTTGGCTTCCAGTTCCTTCCCTAGGTGTGCGGCTTCTCCTATGAGAATGACTTTCGTAATTACAAAGGCGTTGAGCAGCGCTGCTCCATAGGTGAAATATGATATTTCAAACTTATCGAGCAAGAGCATGCCGTAGGTCGAAAGGGCACAAAAGAAAACAGCCAGATACACAAAGACGATGCTAATTTCCTTAAACTCATGTCCAGCCTTCTGCTTAAGGCTGGTTTTCTGAGAATCTTGAGTGTTCATCTAACCTCCCCTCTCCTTCTGTATGTTTTGAGATTCCCGTTATTTCATCCGTGCAACGTTGGGAGGATGGATGTTAGCACGCGGTTCAAGCCCGCGTGATGCGAAGACCAGGGACTTCTCCGATTACTGCGTCCATTACTTCACGACGATATCGGGATGAACTGCCGAATGACGAGGAGCTTAGACCAGAAATCGGCACGGCGAGCCTGGAGACGGTGTTCAGAAGTTGGAACAGGAATGACGCGTTTTCCGGTCGCAACGAAGAGGCAATACTGTTACTTTTGCCAATAGACCCCAGTCGCAATGAAGAGCAGTTTGTTCGTTGTGTAAGCAAGAGAAGTCCAACATCGAATCAACCGTCTGCCTCGCCAACATACTGATCATCGCTTGGAACTCTCGGCTAACCAAGACAATGGAAAAAGGAGGGCGTTCATGAAGCCTATCGGAAAAGCGGCTCTCGGTTTTGCCACGCTACTTGCGATACTGGGGCTCGCAGCATCACCAGGTGCTTCTGCTCAGGACAAGAAACCTAACATTGTAGTTATCATGGGCGACGACATCGGCTGGATGCAGCCGAGCATCTACCATCGCGGTCTGATGGTCGGGGAAACGCCCAACATCGACCGCATCGGGAACGAAGGCGCAATCTTCATGGACTATCTCGCTATGCAGAGTTGCACCTCTGGGCGCAATGCCTTCTTCACCGGTATGTATCCGCTGCGCACGGGAATGATCCCGCCGCAACTGCCCGGCAGTCCTTCCTATCTGCGACCCGGCACGCCGGCGATGGCCGTATTCTTGCGTGATCTTGGCTATACTACCGGCGAGTTTGGCAAAAACCATCTCGGTGATCACACCGCTTCTCTGCCAACCGCTCATGGTTTTCAGGAGTATTGGGGCTACCTGTACCACCTGGATGCGATGCAGCAGGTGAGCTTCCCTGACATCAACAGCAGTGTCTCGGTGCAGGGGATTGCTCCGCCATGCATCAACACGCCCGTACCCGGACTCTCCGACCCTCCGGGAGCAGTAGACCCGAGAACCGCTAATTGCTTGACGCCCCCGCGACCGGTCATCTGGTGCCATTCCTCCGATGGCACGGAGAAGAACCAGACGTGCAAGGACGAGGGCCCGCTGACGCTGGATCGCTCGCGCACCGTGGACGAGGAGATTTCCGCCAAGGTCATCGACTTCCTCGACCGCAATGACCCCAAGAAAACCAACAAGCCTTTCTTCGTCTGGTACAACCCGGCCCGCATGCACGTCACAACAATGCTGCCGCCGAAGTATGAAGCCATGATTGGTGAGGCAGGCGGGAAGGACTGGGGCCAGAATGAAGCCGGCATGAAGCAGCTCGACGATAACATCGGCTACGTGATCAAGAAGCTCGAGGACATGGGCCAACTGGACAACACCATCCTGATCTTTACCACCGACAACGGCGCCGAGACGGTTAGTTATCCTGATGGCGGCATCACACCCTTCAAAGGTCAGAAGGGTGAGGCTTGGGAAGGTGGGTACCGCTCTCCGTTGGTCGTGCGCTGGCCAGGGCACATCAAGCCGGGGACAATCAAGAACCAGATGTTCGCGGCCCTCGACTGGCTCCCCACGCTGGTAGACATCGCGGGCGGTCCCAAGGGCGACGAACTGAACAAGCAGATCCAGGCCGGCAAGTACCCCGGCATCGTCAAGACCATGCTCGACGGCTTCGACCAGCGCGCCTATCTTGAAGGCACGTCGGAGAAGTCGGCGCGAGAGGTGTTCTTCTACTACTCGGGCGCGACGCCGTCCGCGGTGCGCTACAAGAACTGGAAGATGTATTACACGATGGCACCTGGAGGAGCGGTCGGCTGGTTCCTGCCGCTCGTAAGCTATCACTGGACCCTTGTGGGAAACGTCAAGCGTGATCCCTTCGAGCAGACGGTAAGCTTCTCAGACTCAAAATCGGCCATGTCCTTGGGCGGTACACTTGGCTCACCATCCACCGCATATCTATACGACTGGAACATGCTGCCGCTCGGCCAGTTGCTCTGGATGAAGGAACTCTCTACCTTCAAAGAGTTCCCACCACTGCAAGCTGCTGAGACGTACAACCTTGATGGCATCCTGAAGGCAATGGAAGAGAAAAAAGGGGATGACTAGTTAAATTATATGTCGAGCGGAAAGTCAAGGAAGCTGGCGCCTCTCTTCGGGGCGCCAGCGATTTTTCCGATAATGCATTAGAGAGGACTTTTTAATTCACGTTGAAGCCCGTTACTTTTGATAGTACCCGATTCACCAAACACTCCCTATGCTTACGCCGACAGCGAAAGGCACGAATAGCATGAGCCAAGCCCAAGAACTCACCAGACTCGAAGAAGCCCGAACAACGAAGGCCCCGTGGAGAAAGTGGGGTCCCTACCTCAGCGAGCGTCAGTGGGGCACGGTTCGCGAGGACTACAGCCAGGATGGTAATGCCTGGGACTACTTCACTCATGACCAGGCCCGCTCCCGCGCCTATCACTGGGGCGAGGATGGTCTTGCCGGCATCAGCGATGAGAAACAGCTGCTCTGCTTCAGCGTGGGTCTGTGGAACGGCAAGGATCCGATACTTAAGGAGCGCTTGTTCGGGTTGACCAACAGCGAAAGCAACCACGGCGAGGATGTCAAAGAGTATTACTTCTACCTCGACAGCACGCCGACTCACTCGTACATGAAGTACCTGTACAAGTATCCCCAGGCGGAATATCCCTATGGCAATTTGATCGAGACGAACAAACGGCGTAATCGTGGTGACATGGAGTACGAGCTGCTAGATACGGGTGTCTTCAACGGCGATCGCTACTTCGATGTTTTTGTAGAGTACGCCAAGCAGTCCCCGGAGGACCTCCTCATTCAGATCAGTATTAGTAATCGCGGGCCTGAGCCAGCTACTTTACATGTCCTGCCGACATTATGGTTCCGCAATACCTGGACTTGGTGGCCAGGTACACAAAAGCCATTCTTGAAACATGTGTCCGGCCAGAAAGGAACTCAGACAATTGCCGCGTCACACCCCGGCCTTGGGGAACGCTACCTGTACTGCGAGGGAGATGTCCCGCTGCTATTCACGGAGAATGAGACCAACAATAAACGGATTTTTGGCACGGACAATGCCAGTCCGTACGTGAAAGATGGGATCAACAACTACGTGGTTCAAGAAAATCGCAACGCCGTCAACCCCGGAAAAACGGGAACTAAATCTGCGGCACATTATCAGTTGAATGTGGCCGCAGGAAAGACAGCCACCATCCGTTTGCGGCTAAGCGATCTAGCGCCTGCGGCTATGGGCGATTCTTTCAAGAGCTTTGCCGAAATCATGCAAACCCGTCAGGCTCAGGCAGATGAGTTCTACCGAGCCATTACACCGGAACGCGTTAGCAAAGATGAGGCCCTGGTCATGCGCCAGGCGCTGGCCGGGATGCTTTGGAGCAAACAGTTTTTCTTCTTCGACGTAGACAAATGGCTCGGGGAGCATGGTGTCGATGCAATGAAGCCCGGCGGACGTCTCATGCGAAACAGCGAGTGGTTCCACATGGTGAACGAGCACATCATCTCCATGCCTGACAAGTGGGAGTATCCGTGGTTTGCCGCCTGGGATTTGGCGTTCCACACCATTGCACTCTCCACGGTCGATCCTGAATTCGCCAAAGAACAGCTCGATCTGATGCTTCAGGAGTTCTTTCTTCATCCAACCGGCCAGATTCCGGCCTACGAGTGGAACTTCAGCGACGTCAATCCGCCGGTGCACGCCTGGGCGACGATCTTTTTATACCGCACGGAACAGGCTCTTAAGGGGCAAGGCGACCTTGAGTTCCTGAAACGCTCGTTTGCCAAATTGATGCTGAACTTCAGTTGGTGGGTGAACCGCAAAGACCGCTATGGCAAGAACCTCTTTGAAGGAGGGTTTCTCGGGTTGGACAACATCGGCGTCTTCGACCGCAGTGCGCCGCTGCCGACTGGTGGCAGCCTTGAGCAGGCTGACGGCACCGCGTGGGTCTCCATGTTCGCCCAGAACATGTTGGAGATCGCCGTGGAGTTGGCGGCCCATGACAACTCTTACGAAGACATGGCCATCAAGTTGGGCGACCATTTCCTGTGGATCGCCCACGCCATGAATCAGACGGGGCCAGATGGCATGTGGGACGAGGAGGATGGTTTCTACTACGACGTCTTGCGGCTTCCCGACGGTAGCGCGCGGAGGCTCAAGGTCCGCTCAATGGTGGGTCTGTTACCCCTCTGCGCCACGACCGTCATCGAGCCATGGCAGCGCGAAAGGGTTCCAAGAGTGCTGGCGACTTTGAGGGAACGCTTGCAACGTATGCCCGAACTGCGCAACAGCATTCATGCGACCGGGCCCGGCCATTTCGGGTATGCCGAACGTGGTATCGCTGCGCTGGTGAATGAGGACAGGTTGCGTCGGATTTTGACGCGCGTGCTGGACGAGAACGAATTCCTCAGCCCTTACGGGATCCGTGCGCTTTCCCGCTACCATAACGAGCATCCTTATGTCGTACATGTGGAAGGCCAGGAATACAGAGTGAATTATCTTCCTGCGGAATCTGACACCGGCATGTTCGGTGGAAACTCTAACTGGCGTGGGCCCATTTGGATGCCAGTGAACGCAGTGTTGATTCGCGCCTTGTTGTCGTTCTATCTCTACTACGGCGACAACTTCAAAATTGAGTGCCCGACCGGCTCGGGGAAGTTGATGAACCTATTCGAGGTAGCTCGGGAAATTGCCAATCGGCTTGAACGGATTTTCCTACGGGATAAATCGGGACGGCGGCCGGTTTACGGAGGCTCGGAGAAATTCCAGACCGATCCCCAGTGGAAGGATTACATTCTGTTTTACGAGTACTTCCATGGCGATAACGGCGCGGGCCTGGGGGCCAGCCACCAGACCGGATGGACCGGCGTGGTCGCGAAGCTAATCGAGCTGTTCGGTCGTCTCGATGCGCAGAGGTTTCTGGACGCGGGGAAATCAGGCGCCTTTGCGAAGACGGCAGGAACTGCGTAGCGAGCCCCAGGGGCCAAGCAGCGGAGCGTGTTGGCGCCCGAGGTGCTTATGTACTGCGCGCGGACTCACGGTTAGTAGTTTTCGCTAAGTAGAAAATAGATGCTTCTGCCAAAAGACAATCGGCCACGGATGCGCAAGTCGTTTGCGTGGACCTGCACTCTCGAAATAGCTTTGGCTATCTTCATCTACCTGGGCTCGGCTGCGTATTCGCCAGCCCAGATTCCGACATCTCCGCCAGCCAAAGCGGAGCCCTCGGCCAAGGTCGATCCGCTCGGACGTGAGACTCCTCGTAGGGCAGTGATGGGCTTTCTGAAGTACGCAGAACGCCAAGACTTCGCAAACGCCGCTCGTTACCTGCAGCCGACACCGGGTCAAGACACGAACTTGGTACAGCGGGCCAAGGAACTTCAGGCATTGCACTCAAAGTACAGAGGCGATATCGCTGTATTGAGTGACGAGCCCGACGGGACGGTTGAAGCTGGACTTCCGCTCGGTCAGGTACGAACTGGAGTTTTGGTTGTAGGTGGCACGACAACGGACGTAATCCTGGTGCGGGTGGACGATCCAGCTTCAGGGAAAATTTGGCTAGTTTCGGAAGAGACCGTAGCGAAGATTCCTCAACTTTATGCCCAAATGGAACGCGAAGGGCCGACGCTAGCTGATCGAATCGTGCCTGCCGCCCTGACCAGTCGGCGGGTGCTTGGGATGTCACTCGCGCAATGGCTCGGGTGGCTGCTCTCGATCCCGATTTCGTGGTTGCTGGCTTGGCTGCTCACTTTTCTCCTTAGTACGCCGAGGAGAGTCTGGTACAAACTCCGAAAACTTCCGATCAGAACAGTCTGGCAGACACCACTTGGCATGCCGCTCAGGTGCATCATGGCGATTTTGATGCAATGTGTCTTCGTCTACCTACTTGATCCGCCCCTTTTATATCGCGTGTATTACATACGATTCATGGCAGCCCTTCTGGCAGTATCTTTCGCGTGGCTTGTGAGCGGGATCGCTGACCGAAGTTTCGACCGGGCCGTAAACCGAAGCCAAACGCAAAACAGAGGCGGGGAGTCGATCCTGGTCTTGATGCAGCGACTTACCCGCATCGTAATGCTGATCATCGCCTTCGTCGCCGCGCTGGCCCTATTTGGGATAAACGTAAAGACCACGCTCGCTGGCCTCGGTATCGGGGGATTGGCTATAGCACTCGGCGCACAAAAATCGCTTGAGAACCTCATCGGCGGGATCTCGTTGCTGATGGACAAAGCAGTGCACGTTGGTAACTTTTGCAAAATCGGCAATCAACTTGGAACAGTCGAGGATATTGGGCTGCGCTCTGTCAAGGTACGGACACTCGATCAGAGTTTGCTGGTGGTTCCGAATGGAGCGCTAGCCCAAATGCAGTTCGAGAATTTTGGGCCTCGCCGAAAATGCCTGATCAATCAGCACTTTTCACTGCGGATTGAGACCCAAGTCGAACAGTTACGATTTGTGCTCGATCGCGTGCAGAACATGCTGGATCAACAGCCTACTATCGATACGGGATCGAGACTTCGAGTAGCGAATTTCGCCGGAGCCGCCTTCGAGTTAGAGTTGTGGGCTTACGTTAAGACCAGCGACTGGGCGGGGTTCACTGCCATTCGCCAGGACGTGATATTAAAGATAGCTGAAATTGTAGAGTCTTCCGGCACTCGGTTTGCGGCGCCGACACAATTGACATATCTATCCACGGACACAGGCCTCGACGCGGAAAAGGCGAACAGCGTTGGGGCCGCCTGACCGAACTCCGGGTCAGCAATGTGTTTCAATTTCCAGGCGAAGCTCGAACCCAGGAGGGCTGGCAACTCTTCCATTCATTTAAGATTCACTGGTGTGTAGTTGCTGCACTTACAGCCTGGAAGACGACACGATGACATCGGCTTTTCAAGTTTTTTCGGTGTGCGTATCGGACGATGAATTGACGCACCATGCCCACACAGACATGGTTGGAATCGATATCGACTGCCCCTCGTCATAGGGGGCAGAATACCGCCGTCAACATTGAATTCAAGTATTATTTCTGACACTACCTTCCGCCTGCAGATACTTCGGATTCTTTATTTTGCGCCAGCCAATGCCGTTGCTTTTATAGATGCCGTGCTTGCGCTTCGCAATAATTCCTTCCAAATCGTTGCTGCAAACTTCTTCGAAGAAAAGTTTCCCATCTCCCTCGACGTGCTGAGCGTAGATGATTCGTTCCGGCTTGTTTCTCTCGATTAATTCCCGTAAACGTTCTTTTCGTTCGATAAGCAGGTGATTTCGCAAATCTTCGTGATTGAGCCATAGCAGATCGAACGCGTAAAAGACTGGCGTGCCCTGTCGGGAGAACAATTGATGGTTCTGAACGAGAATTCGGAGAGACCCGCATTTTAGGCTGCTTTCTGAAGAACGATGAATTCGGTCTTGGTGACCGCCATGCGTTGTGCCTTGAGCAATAGATAGCCGGGATTCTTGTAGCCACGGCCCCTTCTAAGCAGAGTTTTGATGTTGCCGTTGATGGCTTCCACCACTCCGAAAGGTACTTTGGTGCGGCAGTAGTTTAGAATGCCGTCGAGATGATCCAGCAGCATGAAAGCGAGTTTTTGAAAAGGTTCCAACCGTTGCCAGCGCAGTTGATCGATCCAACTTTGCAGATAGCGCAGCATGGCTCCCTCATAGCGGTAGGTCCATAACCGCTCAAAGCTTTCCTTTAGAAGGTAGGCTTTCATCACCCGCCGATTGAGGGCGAACAACTCGTTTAACTGCTGTCGTTTTTGGCTGTCCAGATTCATCCAGCGCGTCAGCAGCAGCCAGCGCTTGCCCTTCACGACACCGCGCATGCGCCCGCCTTTGCGGAAGAACTCCGCTCGGCGCACTTCATCGATGGCTTTGTTGGCATGCTGCAGAATGTGGAACTTGTCGTAGATGATGCGGCAATTCGGGGCCCATTGTTCAATGCTGTTAGTGAACGGCCGCCACATATCTACGCAAGCCGCCTCGATGCGCTTCCGCTGAACTTCCTGATCTCGATTCGCTAAACCCCGAAGCATTGAAGGCGTTGATCGTCGCACAACACGAACAACTTCTTTCCAAAGAAGAGCAACTTGCCTCCCGAGACGAAGAGATCGACCGGCTGAAACTGCTGATCGCCAAGCTGCGGCGCATGAAGTTCGGGTGCAAGTCGGAGAAGCTGGACCGGCAGATTGAGCAGTTGGAGTTGCGGCTGGATGAATTGGAGACCAGTCGCGCGCAGCAGCAGGCTGCTTCGGCAACCCCGCTGGCCGCGTCGGACGTGAATCGAGCGGCGAAACATGCGCGAAAGCCGTTGCCGGCGCACCTGCCGCGAGAGACGCACAAGGTTTTGCCGAAACAGGAAGCTTGCCCCGACTGCGGCGGTGTATTAAAGCCTTTCGGAGAAGATGTTTCCGAGATGCTGGAGTGGGTGCCGGAGCATTTCAAAGTGATCCGGCAGGTTCGGCCGAAACTGAGCTGTGCAGGTTGCGACAAGATGGTACAAGCGGAAGCAGCGAGCCGTCCGATCGTGCGCGGAATGGCGGGCCCAGGACTTCTCGCCCATGTATTGATTTCGAAATATTGTGACCACTTGCCCTTGTACCGACAATCGGAGATTTATGCGAGGGACGGAGTGGAGTTGGATCGCTCGACCATGGCGGAGTGGGTCGGGGGATGCAGCCGGTTGCTGGAACCCTTGGTAGAGGCGTTGCGGCGTCACGTGATGAGTGCCGGGAAGTTGCACGCCGACGATACCCCGGTGCCGGTGCTGGCACCGGGCAAGGGTAAAACAAAAACGGGGCGACTGTGGACCTATGTGCGGGATGACCGGCCCTGGGGAGATCAGAGCCCGCCCGCCGTGTGGTTCGCCTACACGCCGGATCGCAAAGGCGAACATGTGAAAGCTCACTTGCGCGAGTTCACGGGCAAGCTGCAAGCAGATGGTTACGCGGGATACGATGCGGTTTATGAAGATGGCCGAGTGAAAGAAGTCGCATGCATGGCTCATGTTCGTAGGCCGTTCTACGATCTGTACGAGGCGCACAAGTCTGCGGTAGCGAAAGAAGCGCTCGAGCGGATCGCGGCCCTATATGTCATTGAGGAAGAGATCCGGGGCCGTTCCGCTGAGGAACGGCGAGAGGTCCGGAACGCGCGCAGCCGACCGTTGCTGGAATCGCTGAAGCAGTGGTTCGAAGAGACTTTGGGCAAGTTGTCGAGAAAATCCGATACCACCAAGGCCATTCGCTACGCACTGGGTCGGTGGGAGGCGCTAATGCGCTTCTGCGATGACGGCCACCTGGAAATCGACAATAATGCGGCGGAACGCTCGTTACGCACAGTTGTTTTGGGAAGGAAAAACTACTTGTTTCATGGATCGGATGCCGGAGGCGAACGCGCAGCAGCGATCTACGGCTTGGTAGGGACAGCAAAACTCAACGGCTTGAATCCCGAAACGTACTTGCGCGAGGTGCTCTCCCGCATCGCCGATCATCCTATCAACCGCATCGAGGAACTGTTGCCATGGAACCTCGCAGCGGAACTCGCCGGAAACTCAAGCCGCGCTGCATAGTCAACTACCTGACGTCAAGATGTACTGGCCGAGCGCTTACAACTAAAAGGATATGCGTGCGATAAGTTGAATCTGCCTTGCAGGCAGTGCGGAGGTTACTCTCCCGAAAGTCAGATCCGCCATGTTTCCGTCGACGGGTCCGAGGTTCGCGCGATTGAAAAGATTCACGAAGTCGAAGCGCAACTGAAGATTGCCGGCTTCGCCCAACCATGGAAGGTGAGTGTTCTTGGCCACGCTCGCGTCCACCTCGAACAGGCCAGGATTGCGATAGCAGTTGCGTGGCAAGTCACCTTCTGTCAGTGGGGTAGGAGCCGGAAAATCGGACGCAGTAAACAAGCCGCTCCTGAAGGCCGAACGGCTGTTAGAAGCGCTGCAGCCAAAACTCGGTTTGTTAGGAATGTCATAATCGGTGCCGTCGAGGTTGTAGTCGCCCGGGTTTACTGGGGCGGTTGGGGAGTTGGTGTTAACGACCCAGAAGGGAGTGCCCGACTGGGCCACAATAACGCTACTCAAAGACCACCCAGAGGTCAGCACCTTGGCAAAACCGCTAGAGAAGCCGGGCAAAGTATAAGTTTCCGAAAGCGAAAATCGGTTCCGAACGTCCCAATTTGCATCTCCCCAATAAGTGAAGTAGGCGTATGGGTTAGGGACGTTCAAGCCAGCATCCTGGTCAAATCGAGTATTTGCTTCCGGGAAATCCATCGTGTGAGAAAGGGTATAGGATGCCTGGAAATTCAGGTGGTTTGTCGGATTCCCTCGAATGGAAAGGATCATCGCATTGTAGGTAGCCCGATTGTTGTTCGTGACGTAATTCACGACGCCAAAATTCGGATTCAACCGGGTGATGGTGCCATCCGAATAGCCGCCGGGGAAGCTGTTTACGTCTGAACCTGTTAACCCATCAAAGGAACGCGATCCAGAGTAGTTCGCCCCAACCACGAGTTTCCACGGAATCTGGTGCTCCACTCCAACCACGTAGTTGACGGCAAGAGGCGGAACTAGATTCCTCGCCAGTGACCACACGTTAGACTGTACGCCCGTGATGCCACCTGCAGCGTTCAGCGTGCCTCCTGGAATAGGGGGAAGAGGAAAGTTGTAGGGATAGGTGCCCGAGTTTGCGAGCGCGAAATAGTTACCAAGAGGAGTAGTGACCCCATTGTAGGTCACAGTATTCGTGAAGGTTGCGCCGACGAGGCCAGGAGGATTCGTGCGCATTTCATCAACGCTCTGGCCAAGGGTTACCCAATCCCGGTAGACGCCAACTCCCCCCCGGATGCTCCATTTGCCCGTCTTCGAGGGGTCCCACGCAAATCCGATCCGTGGGCTCCAGTAGCAGCACTGGCTGCCGGAAAACACTCCGCCGGGGACTGTGGCAACCTTCGCGCTTGCAACCTGCTCAGCAAGAGTTGAACCTGATCCCAAAATAAGACTGTTGAACTGGAAACCACTGTTTCCCCATGCGGTAGCGTTTGTAAAATCGTCAAACCGCAGGGCGAGAGAGAGCGAAAGATTGGATTTCACTTTCCAGTTATCTTGGGCGAAGAATCCAAACGGATTGGTCTGGCCGCCAAAAACCACCTTCCCTGCGCCCCCCGGTCCAGGGATTAAGGGGTTGTAAGCGTTGAAGGTGTATTGATAGATGTTATCCTGGACTAGATCGAACAACGTGTTAAAGGAGAGTGTTGGCCGAACGTTGACTGGCGTGAAGTCCCCATGTTCGATGGCATGGTCACCGTTGTACCCGAATTTGAAGGTATGCGCACCATGGATCCAGGTCAATACACCGCGCCAGTTGTAATTCGGCCCACGGTACTCTCCGGGCCCCCAACCGCCGCCGACATTAAAGCCCTGAGTGCCGTCATTGATGTTGATGATTGGAACTTTCAAATCAGCATCCTGCCCGTTCGCGCCGCCGACGCTGGCAAAAGCGAAGCCACCCTCTACGAGCATGGTAGAACTGAGAGTGCGCGTATAGTCTATCTGCGCATATCGGTTGCGCATGATGTCTTGGGCACTTAGCCCGACGCGAGCTGCAGGCTCCCCGATGTTAAAAGAGTCGTTGTAATAGCTCAAATAAAAGCGGTCTTTAGTTGTGGGGTACCAGTCGCCGCGGAAGTTATACTGCGTTGCATTGTAGGGTGGGGCCGCTGAAAAACTGCCGTAGTTTAATACCGCAAGGCCGCACGGGATGGTAGCGGTCGAACCTGGAATTGGGATTGTCGTTTGGCCTGCAGGGCAGGTCCCCGTTTTGGGATAGAAATACTGCGCCGCTGATTCCGTGACGCCATTCGGTACCAAATACTTTGAAGCCGGGTAGAGGGCAAGGGCCTGTGTTCCGGTTGTATTGGGAAAATTTGTGGACGCCCAATTGTCAAACGCAGAAGTTTCCCAGTACGTAGAAGTGGGCCCGGAGCCCGCTGAACTCGTAGAACTGGGTATTTTTGACCACAATGCTTCCACGTCGGCAAAGAAGAAGAGCTTGTTTTTGATGACGGGTCCGCCAACGGCGGCGGACACATCCTTGCGCTGGAACTGAACGGGAGAAAAGTAGTCCGGGTTCGCGCTAAGGTCTTGATTCGTGTAAAGCAAGCTGCCAGTGCCGTGGAACTGGTTCGTTCCAGACTTGGTCGTGACCTGAACGAGGACCGAACTACCGAGATAATTCTCTCCGTCCCAGGTGTTCGCCTGCATCGTTACCTGTTGAACGGCATCGGGCACGGGTGACAAAATCAGGTTGCCATTCTGAACCGGGCTGGTCACATTCATCCCATCTACAAAAACAACATTGCCTGTGTAACTTCTGCCGTTTGCGCTGATTTGGGGGGTTTGCGTACCGAAGTTATCCGCGCTTCCGCCGGGAGAAGCGCCTGCGCCGCGTGTGCCTGTACCGACCACTCCCGGGGTAACACTAAGCACGTCCCACAGATTTCGGTTCAATTCCGGAAGTTCTTGAGTGGTCTGTGCATTCAAGGTTGCTTGAACGCGGCTATCGTCGACGTCGATGGGCGGGCCTTGCTCCGATATTACGCTCACGGTTGCGTTTACCGAAGCGACGGGTAGGGTAATGTTCGCGCCCAAGTTCTGAGCTGTATCGAGTGTCACTGACACTTCCGTCGTCTGAAGTCCCTTCGCCTGGGCCTTGATGACATAACGGCCCGGCGCCAAGCTGGCAAAACTGTAGTTACCGGAATTGCTTGTAGTTGTCGCCACCATGATTCCAGTGTCCAAATTACGCAGCTCGACCGAGGCGCCTGCGACCACGGCTCCGCTTGCATCTGTAACAACACCCTGAACGCTACTGCTGTATTGCGCGAGGCAATGGCTTGCCGAGAAGCACACGACCAGAAGCACAAATATTACGCGACCCGAGGACTTGAGCACGCGACCTCCTTGTGCGAAGGCGGATTGTGGGTCACCCCAAACTTGCGAATTAAACGCGTTCTTTAAGTACTAGAGAAAACGTTTACTCGCTTTGTTTGTTGAGGCTACTCTTGTTTTTTGGATTCTGTCAAGCGGAAAAGTCAATAATTCCACAGTCTAATTGGAAATATCTCGATGTTTGGTCGAGGAGGGCTGGAGTGAGTACCCTTGCCGCTGGCAAACCGCTCGGTCCCGACTATCCAGAAGCGCAGATCTTTAGAAATCGCTTTCTCGAATTATTCGCCTTTTAGAGCATCTCGAAGCTGGCGACAAATGGACATAGCCAGACGGACGACTACTTCGGCTCCGAGATCGACAACGTCTGGTTTTCCTGCAAACCCGTGATCACCACCTGCTTGCGGCCTGAAGGCCAGTCAACCTCCGCGCGATCGACCTTAGTTGCGGCACCCAGCCCAAAGTAAAGGGGCAGGACACTTTGCGCGAGATAGCCGGATTTTCCGTCGTTGTATCTGAAATAGGTTCGCCCGCCTGCATAGACACGCACGACGGCGCCGAGCCCATTGCGATTCGAACTGGTCCCGTTGAGGACAATCTTGAGCCAATGAATCTTTGCCTTCTGCGCCAGGTCGCTCACCAGTAGCTGTGGTTGGGAATTAAAGTCGTTCACGACGATATCCAGATCGCCGTCGTTATCAAGGTCGAAAATGACCGCTGACCGGCTGGACCGGGGCGACATGATGACCGACTTTCCGCTTTGGCCGACACAAACCTTACTATTAAGATTCAGCTGGGCCTGGATTTCCCGGGGATCCGAGCAGTCGATTTCGAACCAAGGCGTATACAGCTTCTTGCGGGGCTCGATTCCAAGAACGAATTCCGAATCCAGGAACTTCTGGCCGTGGTCGTTCAGTAAAAGCGAGTTTATTCCGTAACGATAGGGATAGCTCATGCCTGACGGAATGAACACGTCTTCCCAGCCATCCGCGTTCAGGTCCCCGACGCTTGGTCCCCATGGCCAATAGGTTTCCAGTCCCAGGCGATCGGAGATTTCCTCGAATTTGCCGTTTCCAAGGTTGTGATAGAGGGCATTCCCAAAGATAAATTCGTCTTTCTTACCCTGGATATAGTTCTCGTCCCAGGTAACTTTCGATTTTAGCTTCTCATTTTCTGGGCCAGGCTCATCGCTCATATCGGAATGCATATCCACGATGAATAAGTCCATGCGTCCATCATTGTCATAGTCAAAGAACTTAATCCCCATCGCGCCCCAAGAGGTCTTTGGAAAATACGCTTCCGTTTTCTCCACAAACTTCTTACCGCCTACGTTTTCGTAATAGTGGCTGTGTCCCTGCATGTTCAGGAAAAATATGTCCGGCCAGCCATCTCCGTTCAGATCGGCGAAACTCGCCTCACCGCACCACCCGTGCGGTTTCAATCCGACCTCTGCCGTCACATCCTTGAAGCGATCGTGTCCCATGTTTTTGTAAAGAACGGGATATTCGTAGCGATCGGCATAAAGATGTCCTGAAAATGCGTTTTGAATTCCGACGTATTCGCCATCCGGCCCCTTTTCATCGGTTGTGTACTTGCCGACGTTGCAGACCAACAAATCAACCAGGCCGTCATTGTCATAGTCAAAAAAAAACGCGCCTGAAGAATGCGCTACCAGGTCGACACCCGATTCCTTCGTGATATCCCGAAACCGTCCATGACCGTCATTTTCGAATAATGCGTTTCCTCCTCTCACCGTCGTAATGAACAGATCCTGGTCGCCGTCATTATCGATGTCGGCAAATGCTGCCGCGACGCTGACCCGGCCTGCTAAAGCGATTCCTGCTTCCTCCGTCATGTTCTTGAACCTGCCCCCCCCGAGGTTTTTCCAGAGTTCATTGCCCCCGACCTGGTTCAAGAAAAGTATGTCGTAGAGCCCATCCCCATCCACGTCGGCTATGGCAACCGCACTTCCATGATCGTAATGTCCCATACGCATGTGCTTGGTCGCGTCGTCCACGGCGTGGTGCACGAAAGTGATTCCGCTCTCATTCAGCCGGTCGCTGAATTGAAAGTCGTGGAAAACCTTAAACTGCTTCGCGGCCTCGAGTTGAGCTTTCTTCCGGGCGGGGAGAGAATCGGCACCCATGTCTTCGGTGGGGTACCGCTGACGAGGCGATGCATCATTGCGCGCGCTTGATGGAATCACTAAGGTAATGGAGACTGCGAAAAGCAATGCAAGTAAAAGTTTACTCACGGCTCGGTCCATATCGGTTGCGGATTGTAACGCTCACCGACGAATTCAAGCAATCGTTTTCTCTGTTTTCAAGCCTCAAGCGTGGCGCGATAATGAAGCACATGCGCATTTGTAGCGTATTGCCGCTGCTGACGATTTTTGCGGTGCTCTCTCAATCCGCATCCGGCCAAACGGAGCGGGAGCGGACCGCGGCTATTGCTTCGGCTCTGGCGGCCCATGATTTTGACCAAGCCTTGATGTTGCTCCAACCAGCAATTAAGGAATCTCCCCAGAACGCAAAACTGTGGACGATGCAGGCGTTGGCACTTTCTGGGAAAGAAAATAAAAAAGAGGCTCGCTCGGCTTATCAAAAAGCACTAAAGATCTCCCCCGAATTTCTCCCTGCGCTTGAAGGCGCGGCGCAACTTGAATACGAGGCAGGCAGCCAGGAGGCGGTCCCGCTTTTAAAGCATCTACTCAAACTGCGGCCTCACGACCCAACAAGTGAAGGCATGCTGGCCGTTCTTGCCTACAAACGGGGCGACTGCGCGCAGGCAGTAGAATATTTCGCCGCCAGCGCCCCACTTTTAGAGTCCCAACCAGCCACGAGGGAAGAGTACTGTACATGTCTACTAAAGCTGAACCGACCCAATGACGCGATGTTGGTCTACCGTAAAGCGGTCGAGCTAAATCCGGAGGATAGCGATACGCGCCGCCAATTGGCCACCATTCAACTCATGAGCGAGCAGCCCAAGGAAGCCTTGACTACATTAGCTCCGCTGCTGCAGAAGGACCGACCCGACGTCGAAACATTGGAACTTGCCGCCTCCGCCTACGAAGCGGACGGGAATACTCCTTTAGCCGTGACCACCCTCCGTCAGGCAATTGTCAGGGATCCGCACAACGTGGATTTGTACATAGATTTTGCCGCCTTGTCGATGGACCATCGCTCTTACGAAGTCGGAATCGACATGGTGAACGTCGGACTGAAAGCTGAACCCAAGTCCGCCCCCTTATACATGGCGCGAGGCGTCCTGTTGGTACAACTTGCAAAGTACGAAGAAGCGGAAAACGACTTTGATAGAGCAGATGAACTTGCGCCGAATCAGGGAATCAGTTCCGTCGCGCGCGGCCTGGAACAGTCAGAAGCCAACGATCTGGATCGCGCACTCGCAACAGTGCGATCCAAACTGGCCACGAAACCGAATGACCCTGACCTGCTGTATCTTCAGGCAGATATTCTCACCAAAATGGGCCAGGAACCCGGTAGCGAGAACTTTCAAATTGCGCTCCGCTCGGCAAAAAAAGCCGTTGCCTTGCAGCCCACACTCTCCGCAGCCCGGGACGTACTGGCCAAACTATACTTGCAGGGTGGCCAAACCCATGCGGCGATCGACCAATGCCGCGAAGCATTGAAAGCCGATCCGAAGGATCAGACGGCCTTGTACCGCTTGATCCAAGCCCTGCGTAAGGCCGGCGAAACAAAGGAAATTCCCGATTTGCTCAAGCGCCTTGCGGAACTTCGTGCGGAAACCACAAAAGAGGAGCGGGAACACAATCGTTACAAGTTGGTTGAAGCTGGTGCTGCGCCAAGTCCAACAGCGCCGTAGCCTTCGCCAGGAGGAGTTTCCAATCAGCTTTATTAATGGAATCGTAACTTTCGGTGTTGGCCAGGAGAAAAAACGGATTGTAGTAACCCTGGTGTTCGTGCTTGCTAGAGCTAACGCTTCACAGGTAAGTGATAGCTCAGCTGACAATGTGAGTTGAAACGGTTTTTGTTACGTGGTTACAAGGGGCACAGCAACAATGGATATCCGCGAGGTTGCGAAGCGCGCTAACGTTTCGATAGCCACTGTCTCGCGCACCGTGAACCGGGTTTCCAATGTGAGTCCTACCCTGGCCAGGCGTGTCTGGAAGGCTATTCATGAGTTGGGGTATTACCCAAACACGCAGGCCCGGGCTCTTGTGTCGGGACGTAGCCGCATTTTCGGTTTGATTGTGTCTGAACTGACGAACCCCTTTTTTCCGGAAATTGTGGAGGTTTTCGAGGCCCATGCCGTTCAACATCATTACGAAATTCTTCTGGCGTCTACAAGGAACGATCCGGAACACATGAAAAGCTCTGTTCGCCGAATGATCGAACGCCGGGTCGACGGAGTCGCGATTATGACGTTTGGCATGGAGGAGGTTTTGTTCGAAGATTTGAAATTGCGCGAGGTCCCGCTGGTCTTCGTCGATGTCGGTCCAGCACGCCCTCGAGTAAGCAACATCCGCATTGACTATCTAAGTGGAATCCGTGAGGCGGTCCAACACCTTGCAGCTTTACGCCACAAAAAAATAGCGTTCATTAGTGGCCCCAAGAAATTAAGGTCTGCGGAAGCTCGACAGCAAGCTTTTTTGCAATCGATGAAAGAGATTGGGTTGCATCCCGACCCGCGTTTGATCGTTGAGGGAGACCACACACTTGAGGGTGGACATCAGGCTTGCGCTGCCCTTTTATCGCGAGCGAAGAAACCGACTGCAATTCTCTGCTCCAACGACCTGACCGCATTGGGGGTAATGCGGAGGAGCTACGAGCTCAAAATTCAGATTCCCAAAGATCTGTCAGTGATCGGGTTCGACGACATCAGGCTAGCGCAATTCAGCCTTCCGCCTCTGACTACTGTCCAGATGTCTCAGTCGGAGTTGGCAAGTATGGCTTTTAATTCGCTAATATCCGAAGTCGGACGGAAAGAACCTTCGATCAGGGGCGCGGAGTACGAGCTCAGGACGGCTCTTGTCCTTCGTGAGTCTACATCCGTCGCTCCTGACGGGAACTGAAATACTCCGTAGCGTCGCCGCCAGCGCCACAGCCAAAGCAAGGGTAACCGCTGCGAACGTGCCCGAAGACACGTGAAACGGAGCCTAATCTGACCCAGACATCGACCGAGGGTTAGTGATTTGCTCGTCGGAATACGTCATAATGTCTTCGCCGCTGAGAATACAGTTCCAACTGAAACGCCGAGTTGTCGTGCAATGGTCCGCCAGGATAAGCCTTTAGCGCGCATTAATCTTACCCCACCAGGATCGATCGCCTTCCTGGGGCGTCCAAGATGTTTCCCCTTCGATCGAGCATGTCGCAAGCCGGCTCTCACTCGTTCGACAATCAAGTTGCGTTCCAGTTCGGCCACCGCGCCCAGCACTGTAAACACCATTTTGCCGGTAGGAGTGCTTGTATCGACTTGTTCAGAAAGAGAAACGAACTGAACGCCAAGTGAGTTGAACGTCTCCAGAGCCCGGAGGAGATGAGAGACTGACCGAGCAAAACGGTCAAAACGCCACACGACGATTACATCGAATCGCCGTTCGTGGGCGTCCTGCATCATCCGGTTTAAATTCGGCCGAGAGTCTTTCTTGCCAGAGTAGCCGTTGTCGACGTAAGTGTCATGAACCTCCCAACCTCGACGCTCGCAGTATTCCTCCAGCTCCCGGGTCTGCATGGTGGGATCCTGGCCGGCGTTGATCGTGGAGACTCGAGCGTAGATTGCGGCCTGGACCTTAACGGGGATAGAGACATCTTGTCGTACTATTCTTGCAGCCATTTCGGCCTCCTATGTAGGTCGTTTGGTTAGGGGCGTTGTGGTGCGCAAACACCTCGACGTCCCGCTCACTTCAATTCCTTTGCCCTCTGCCTCAAATACATGTCGATAGCCCTACGGATCAATTCGGCCACAGGAGCACCGGTCTTGTCGGACAGCGCCTGCAGCTTCTCGACCTGTTCAGGCTTTAGAAAGAGAGCCGTACGCTTCATGACCATATAATACCATATAGGCATATATATGTCAATAGGGGCCCCTGTGGCGCAAGCACTTCGTAACTTTGGAGGGACGCCGGCAATGCGAGCTAGATTTGGTGGGCCTGGGAGATGTTCTGCGGTGGCGAGCCAAACGCAGCTATTTTCGAGAGAAGAAGATCCGCGGGCGGAGCGCCCTGACGGAGGAGCGAGATTGCAAAAGTAAGGACAGCGGTGAGGTAGGCCGCAGCGAAATTTTTGAGTCAGCTGGTATCGGCAGGTACACGTCGGGACAAGCTGAGCCAAAGCAGATGAACGAAATCTGCGGCGGCACGCGGGGGATGGGTGCCGCGGCGCAGATACCGCAAGCGGTACAGCCGCTCGATGGTCAGCGCCAAGCAAGCGAGCAGCCAAGTGATCAACAAGCTGTTGGGGTGATGATGGCAGATATGTTCGAGGTCGTGGCGATTTTTGGCATCATTAAACCCTTGATTCTCGATCTCCCACCGGCTCTTGGCCCGGTGATACAGAACTCGACTGCTGACTTCTGCGATCGGGGAATCGGTTAGCCAGAACGCTTCGATGACCTCGCCGTCCGGTTTCTGCTGCCGGTAGAACATGACGCGCACGGTTTCCCAACGCAGGTTCCCCCAGGGATCGAAGTCTTCGGCATCCCAAAGTTCGATACGATCAGCGCCGTGAGGAAAGGTGAGTTTGGGGGGCTGGGAACGAAATCGCTTTTGCGCTGCTGTCAACAGTTCGGGCAAGTTGGCCTTGAGACGTGCCACAATCGGCAGGCCTAAACCGCCGGCGGTATGGAGAAAAGGAGCCGTGGCGAATCCCCCGTCCACGACGACATAAGCAGCGAAGCGAGGGCCCAGCAGTTCGACGGCTCGACGCAACAGACGCTGTCCGGCGGCGTATTCGCTATCCCCGGGTCCATAAGGCTCGACATCAAAAGGCAGCGATAGCCCGGTCCCCACCACACTGGCAAAGACCACCTGGTGCTGATAGCCGGCGATCTCATCGCTCGCATTCCGGTGGGGACGACAGAGCGAACAACCCGAGTTCGCGCACCATCCGACGGTGGTTCCATCCACCGCCAGACCGATGCCCGCACTGGTTTCGAAAGCCTTGTTGCGCTTGGCCCGCCGCAGTATCTGCGCCAAGGCGGTGCGTGTGAACCTGGGATCTAAACGTTCGGTGAAGTAGCCAAGAGTGTCATCACCAAACGACTTGCTCACCACCAGAGCACGACGTGCCGAGGAACGCACTAACCTTTCCACGGCAAGGAAAGCCGAGGTGCGCAGCACCTGGCCGATCAGCAGAGACCAGAGCAAAGCTTTGGCGGGAATCTGTGGTTGAGATCGACCATCTCCGGGCGATCGGAAATACGATCGCAAACCCAAGCACCGCGTGACGTAGTTCCACAGGCGCCGTGGGGTGGGGCCTTTCATCGCTGACGTTGTTTACGGGCAAGCGCCAACAGTTGCGCGTTGGCAGCGAGCACTTCGCGCACGGCATCCTGAAATTTACGGCCGGCATCGACCTGCTTTTGGACTTCCGCGAGCCATTCTTTGGGGATGCGTTGGGCGCACCTTTTTCCATCGGCCATGAACACCAGCGACCACGACTCATGGCCTTTGCCTTTGGCACAGTGGCAAGTGGGCTTGCCACAACGGGTGTAGTTCAAGACCACGGAACCGGGAAGGAGGTCATCGGGGATGGGGAACTGGCGCAGCAGTACAAACTTTCGCTGACGCAAACGGGAGGCGAGGGGGCCTTTGGGTGCGATTTTCATCTTGTATACATATTTACACAAGAACATTCAAAATCCAAGCAGTTCTTGTGAATGCGAAAATAGGATGCCTACGGATAAACGTCAAGGAATGGCAAAGAGACGCTTGGAATCAGGCTTTCAACGTCTGTCAGTCGATAATCTTCCGAAACGCCTGCCTGTGGCGAACATCGGCGTTTCCGTACGATTTGGCCCAAGGGATTATCCGAGGTGGGCTAAAAACGACCCGCAGCCGTATTTCGAACGGGTTTGGGGAGTCTCAGATTAAAGCCGTGACATCAATTTAGAAATTGTCATTCCAAAGGCGGTGGCAAGCAGTTCGAGGTTGCGAATACAGATTTCCTTGCGGCCATTTTCGAGGTCAGAGATAAAGCTTCGGTCCATACCAACATGTTCCGCCATATAGACCTGTGTCCACCCCTGTCGTTTGCGCAGGGTGCGTATCCGTTTGCCAAGCTGAACACAAATGTCGCTGGACACGCCTGCAATTATGGCTGTAGGCTTTAGACGATAAATCGGCTATAGCCGACATAGACCTCACCCTCCAGGTGCGACCCGCAATGGAGTTCTCCTACCAAGCGGTTTGGGCAAAGCTCAAAGCCCCCATAGAGCTCGTCACAGCGCCGATTGCCCTAATTGGTTTGATCTACGGAATCGCTTTTGTGCTGGACGACGCTGTTGCACATGTACACATTCGAGTAGCCCATGGTTGGTGGGCATATCAGTTTTGCCACGATTGGTGGTGGGTTCTGGTGCCAATTCTCATGGCGATCGCGGGTCGAGTCTGCGCTCGACGAATCTTCGGCCGGCTATTGTGGGCGGTTGGTGCCGTCTGGCTAGTAGTTCTCGCCTTCGCGGCGACCATAGCCTTGTATAGGGGATTGCTAATCTCGCTGGCTGTTTCATTCGGATGGGTCGTCGGTATAGCACTGAGCGTGGCTGCAATTATTCCTTTAACTCTGGTCGTGGTCCTCGTGGGAAGCTGGGTCGATCGCGCTCGGAAGCAGTCGCGACTATTTGACCGGCTAGTAGCCGAGGTTTGCTGGATGCCAGATAGAACAGCGAAAGCTGAGTGATCGCGGAAGATGCCGATGGCCCTGGAAGTCACAGTTCCTACAACGGGCACGATTCGCACTATGGACGTGCTCCGTAGCCTGGGTTTTCAAACTGATACCACGGTCATATCCGATGATGGTCCGGGGTTATCCACCAATTTCGGAATCGTCAAGCTCCAAGCGGGAGCGTATCGCAAGTTGCTGTCAGAAATTGTGCTGATAACAGGTGTGCTAGCAACATCACGCAGCTTTGCCTACATCCAATTCGATATGCCACGCTACGTTGAAACACCGCACTTGGTGGCCGCATGGATCGTTTGGCATCTCGATCAGCACTCCGAGTTCCGAAAAATTCAGAATCTCGCTTGGATCGAAGAAGGCAGAAACCATCAGGGCCTGCTGCCATGGGTAAAGTCGATGGCGGAATGGGAGGCCCGTCCACAATGCACGGTCGATCGAGATTGGCTGCGATTGGCACTAAAGACCCTGGCAGACCACGCGGTCATCCAGCCCGATGATGCCGATGTCCTATTTAGCTTCGACGGCTCCGTGTTCACGATCAAATGTGATGGGAAGGTCATTGCACTCGCGGGCGAAGGGGTGCCATGGGGAGTGAGCTTCAAGGTTCGTGCCGGAGCGCTCCGGCGTTTACCAACGCGGCTCATGCGCGAGAACATTGGAATATCCATTTGGGAGTCGAGCATCCGCATTTGGAACCGGACATACCCAGGAACCATCGGTGGGTTCGGCGACGCGGATCCCTCAAAAATTCAATAAGCGAGAGAATGGGACGCTCAACATCACCGCGCATAACCGCTTACTCATCGAGAATGATGCGTTTTCGCCGGCGTGGCGGTCGCACCACGCCTTCTTTTTCGCAGTTCCTTCGTGAGCTCCTGAGGCAAGCAAGAATGAGAAGATGGACTGAACGAGGTTTTGGATAAGAATCGTTCGCCCGGAGCGCTACTTGCTCACATTCGATTCGGAGCGATGCAGGGTCACGTGCGCAAGTGGCACGTCCAAACTCTCTGGTCTCGCCATTCGGAAACTCCCCAAGCTATATGTTGTTTTTCTTGAGGCGAAACTTATTTACCTTGGGATAACCCGGCAACCAATGCGCAGGCGCTTCAGGAACGGATTCAAGGCCGTGGGCGGCGCCAGTTCGGACTATTGACCGCTTTCACCAGGTTTCGGATGGAGGCTTCATACGACGGCATCGTTCCTCCTTCCCTCTAGGTTACTATTGACCGCTTTCACCAGGTTTCGGATGGAGGCTTCATACGACGGCATCGTTCCTCCTTCCCTCTAGGTTAGCGGAGTTGCCAGTGTCCCCCTTGTCGGATCTAAAGGACTTAGCGTTTTTCGAGGGAATCGGTGGCAAATTATCGTTCCCACTTTTCGCATTGCCTCGCGCGTACCTTTCTAAAAGCTCTTCCGTGACCACCGTGGGGATTGTGGTGTCGTATTTGTCGCACTCATCCCATATTCTCCGCACCCAAGCACCAAACGGTTCGCCCTCGTGGCGAGGAGTGTCCTTCACGATTGCCGCAAAACGCTTTCTTTTCTTCAGGCCTGCCAAAGCGCACTTCTGCAGGACCTCTTGTGCTCCCGGGAATCCCCGCTTGGCCAACAGTTTCAGAATTTTGAACTGTCCCGGATGCAACGGCCCGCGTCTGGCATCTTGCCTTATGCGTTCGATCTGGTCGTGCATTCTGGGAGTTACCATGGCGTCGAGGCATTCGCGCATCGTCATCTCCCGGCCTTCGGCCTCCGCGCGTGCGCGAATCTCCGCCGCTTTTTTCTGTGCCTTCTCCTTCGCCCTTTGGTAACGCTCTTTGAATTCCCATTCTTCTAGTCCATCAAGGTAATGCCGTACCAATTGGTGTGACGTACTGAGTTCGCGCGCCAATGCCCGCATTGATGGCCGCAACGATTCCGGGCTCTGCTTCCACACTAGGAGCCTCGCGCGGATCTCTTGGGCGCGGGATTCCTGCTTTTTCTTTCGACCTCTCATATTCCTCTCCGCATGATAAAATTTAGACTTCTCCTCGATTGACACCTGCATTTCCACTTGCGCCACCATTAAAGACCTTTTACTGTGTCCGACCTCTTGGCTCCCAGCGCTTGAGCCAATCTGAGTATCCGTGCCCACACTTGGGCGGATGGATTTTCTTCCCATCCCCGACGTCGTAGCAACCGGCACAGTCAGGCGATCCGCACGAAGAACTAGCACGGGTCTCCGCGGCGGCCCCCGGTTCCGCCGTCGCCTGTCTTTTTTGCTCGAGGTACGCTAGCGCAATTTCGAGATAACTCATTTTCACCGCCTCCATACACGAAATAAACGAAAGATGCCCTTGATCCTGGGCTTCGTTCGTTTAATTCGTACCAAACCGTGCGAACCAACGCTCAACAGAACGCCCGGACGTCGGGATCTTCTCGCTGTAGGCCAAACGCCGGCTCTGCAATAGAGAAAGTGCATCCCGTGTCGCCCGTTCATTCTTGTTCCGACCGAATAGGGCACTGATTTCTGTTAGCGTCAGGCCCCCGGGATTCGAGCGCAGATTCGCGAGTATCCTATCTGCGACTTCATATCCCAGACTGTCACCGAAGATGGAGATTGCAGACCACTCGCAGTATTGCCAAACTGCTAAGGCGGCCACCAGATGCGGAACACGAATGACATCACTGCAATCCAAGACCGCGTACAGCAAGCTCAGTCTCAAGACCTGAGCCTCGGCACGATTAGTAACGCTGCCAATTAGTCCGGGCCTGCCTTCAGACAATTGTTCGTACACTCGAGCCCATAAGTCTTTGGCTTCGCTGTTTCTCTTTAGCTCTGTCATGTATGGCGCCGCGGCGGCCACGTCCTTGAGCCTCCGGACAAAGGGGTCGAGATCTTCCACTTGAAGGTCTCCACCCTCCGGCAGACACTTGCTACGCCTAGACAGCACCCACAGAAAGCGGTTCGCAAAGCCGTTCGCGGCCTCCGTGGAAGTCAAGTTTCTCCGTAACTCCTCCTCGGTTATGTGACCTATGATTGAAATGTGAGATGCTGACGCCTGGGCTGGTGCGTTCTTCGTCATAACTCGAAGGTCGCCGCTGTCCCAAGCTTGCCTAAGGATTGGGCTCAGTGTGGATCCGGTCCGATCCATTGTCTTTAGAACTGAGGCAAATTCGCTCTCGATCGCCAGCAGTCGCTTGTCACTCTCTCCGCAGTCGTCAATTGACGTTTCGTAAGTCACTTCTTCGCCAACCTTCTTGCCAGTTCGTTTCTCAATGGGATCACGTACAGCCCATATGATCCCTTCGCCGCTGCTGAGTCCGCTTCTAATGCGCGAATCGGCCCAAGCGGGGTCGACCCTTGAAAGCAATCTACGGATATGTCCCCAGGAAGTGCCTTTGCGGCCCTTTGAGCTCTGTCCCACCACGCAAGCAAAAAGATTGCATCCATGCCTGTCGGCTTCAACTGCGGTGTAAGCACTGCGCCCAACCAGAGAGCCAAAACCTACGAGGAGTTGAAGTAGAAGGGAGGCAGAATCCGCCTCACTGTGAGGTTCAATCGCTCGCACGACTTCGCCAGTTAGGCCATAAAGTGCTTCTTCCGGAAGCTTTGGGTGTACTTGGGATGATGTACCGCCAACTCCCGCAGTTGCTGATTGATCTACACCCGTGGTGGACTCAGCCTCAGTTGCTTTCAAGTGCTCCCAAATCTCATCCACCTGTATGCTAGGCAGCGACATTTTCCCTCCATGCCACAAATAATTCGGAAGGGCGTGCATCCAATTCAAGCCATTGGCTAGCCTTTGCAAAGGTTAAGTAATCCATTGCTGCAGCTAACTGCGATTCCCGATGGTAAAAATTCGCGAGAGCCTCCCATGCCGTTTCGTCGCTCGGGTTCTCCTGCAATAAGGTCTTAGCCTTCTGCGCTGCTTGGCTGAGAAGGCGGTATTTGTCCGCGACACGCCAGTAACTGGAGTCCACCCATTGCTCCAATGCTGCAATCTCCCTCCGGAAGATGCACCGCTGACGCTGCTCCGTCCGGAAGATCTCCACTGCCGCGCTGTCCCCGTCAAGTAGCCCTTGTTCCTTCGACAGAGTGAAGGAATTTGCTTTCCAGTGGCAGCGGTGGCAATACGCAAGTTCGTCAGTGAAACTCACCGTGAGGCGCGACCCTCCCGTACAACGCTGACAATCAGCGCGCTTCCCACGGATGCGGAAACTCGCCTTACGCAGAAGCATTTCCATGTTGAATTGCGAAGTCATTACTGGCCGACCTTTGCTGGAACTGTATTTCGGGAGATAAATTCCTCAATTGCCCGTTCAGGGACACGAACCGCTCGGCCGCACCGAACGTAAGGCAGCTTTCTCCTTAGGATCCACGCCCGAATCGTAGCGGGCTTTAACCCTAACGCCGTTGCTGCTTCAACTACTCTTAACAATTTCCCTTCCATGTATCCTCCACCGTAGTAATTAGCCATTGACAACGGCTCGACACATTGCTATTCGTATAGTCGAGCATATCTGTAATGGAGCTTAGTTCATGGCAACAAGTGGTGTAAAGGAAGAATACGGTACTCTCTCAATCCATCAGCCGAATCGTCGAGCAGATGAAGACGAGAAGGCACGACTATTTGAGGGACTGGAGAGATTTGTGAATGTAGGGGATTCCTCTGAGGAATATGCACAACTGGCGGTTGCTGCCAGGTCGTTCTGGCCAATAAAAGTCTATGGACCCGTTGGAGAGAAAGGTCTGGACCAACCCATAGAGTGGGATCCGGCAGGCCAATCGCTGTACAAAGCGTTCAGGGACTATTTGCGAAGAGTCTGGGTTGGAGATTTCAGGCCAAATGAAAACACTTGGCTCGACGGCAAGTATCTAAATTACCTTTTGGGCTTAGAAAGTGATTTCACGCGTTATGAACCCGGGCAGTACATCGATGCGGTCATGCCCGATCGAGCATTCGAGCAAGGCTGGCGGAATTTGAAGAGTAAGTATCGCGAGGCATATCTCAAAGCCACAGGTTACGTGCTGCCTGAATGGGGCAAGAGCCGCCTAGAATATGTCGCGGCAAATGAATTTCAAAAAGCTGTCTTTACCCTACTTCTAGAGAGTTGGCGAGCAAGGGTCTGTCGAAATTGCAAGAGATACTTCATCGCAGACAAAAGTGCTCAGTCATTCTGTTCATTCGACTGTAGCGTCACAAATAAGCGTAGCCGAGGTCTAAGGTACTGGAGAGAAACGGGTGCTGGACGTCGAGCCTCCAAAAAACGTGGCCGGAGGTTGTCGAAGAAGGGAGCCGTGAAGTGAGCGTCTACAAGCGTGGGGATGTGTGGTGGTATAAATTTCGATTTGCAGGACAGCTGGTCCGTGAATCCTCGAAGAGCGAGAGTAAAACGGTTGCGAAGGATGCGGAGCGCTCGCGGCGTAGAGAGCTGGAGGAGTCCTTCAATCGCATCTCGCGACCAAGGACGGCACAACTTTTTTCAGCAGCGGCCGAATCTTGGCTAAAAACCAAGATCGCTCACCTGTCGCCTCGAAGCGTAATCATAGAACGGTCAAACCTGAAACACCTAAATCCCTATTTCGGGAAAATGCTTCTCTACGACGTTGGCGCCGACGACATCTCACGCTATCAAGCGGAGCGCTTAGAACAGGGAGCAGCGTCCAAAACGGTCAATCTCGAAGTAGGAACGCTGCGAGCGATCATGCGGAAGAATCGTGTTTGGGCTTTAATTCAGCCTGACGTTCGAATGCTTCGGGCGCGCGAGGACGTGGGACGCGCCATCAGCCGGGAAGAGGAAACAGCACTATTGGAAGCGTGCCGCGCAAGCCGTTCCCGGTCGCTTTTTCCAGCCGTCCTGATTGCCCTCAATACTTGTATGCGTTACTCGGAGATACGCCTTCTAAAGTGGGGGCAAGTTCATCTCAATTCTTGCACGCTCACCGTAGGCGACAGTAAGACCGAAGCTGGTACCGGACGCCTTCTACCGCTTAATGACCGGGCTGTTGCTATCTTGGGCTTTTGGGCAAGCCTTTTTCCTCTGCGTGAACCAAATCATTTCGTTTTCCCCACGGAACGTTATGGAGCGGCAGGAGACGGCGCGACCGTCATATATGAAAGTGATCCAACAAAGCCCATTGGACGCTGGAAGGAAGCGTGGGAATCAGCAAAAACTCGCGCGGGTGTCACTTGCAGATTCCACGACCTGAGGCACACTGGTTGCACTCGCATGCTTGAAGCAGGTGTGCCATTTTCCGTTGTGGCGACAATCATGGGATGGAGTCCATCCACAACCGTTCGTATGTCGAGACGCTATGGGCACATCGGGCAGAGCGCGCAGCGACATGCTGTCAACGCACTGAAAGCTGCGGGAGTTCAAGAGGTGGCACAAAACTGGGCACAATCGCAGTTGAATTGGCACACATGCAGTTCCATGGTTTTTCCTTCTCAAACTTTTTCTCTTTCAGGATGGCGTTCGGCTGGTGAAGGAGGCGAGCTCTGCTGGAGAGCAGCTCGCCGAGGATAACCAGCTGAGCTATCGGAACGATGAGTCGGGGGCGCTCTTGGGTCGCTCCCCGCTATTGTTTCTCCTCATCGGACTGATAGATCTCCCCATGCCTGAAAAAACTCATCGTCGCTCCAGCAGAATTGATCGCTGGACTCGCTTCCTGCTCAAACTCCTCCGGCGGTCGATAGCCCAGTGCCGAATGTAAACGCACCGATTGTAGTACTGTTCGATGAAGACTTCGATGTTACCCAGCATGTTCTAAGTCTCGGTAGTCGTTCGCATAAATCTCCTCCCGTTGAGAGTCTTCATAAAGCTTTCGCAACTGGCGTTGTCATAGGGGTTCGCCGGTCGGCTCATGCTGGAATCATCTGGTGCTGTTGCAAGATCTGGGCGTAGTCTCCGCACGCGTACTGCACGCCACGGT
The DNA here is from genome assembly GCA_963795535.1 of Candidatus Acidiferrales bacterium. Classification (GTDB taxonomy): domain Bacteria; phylum Acidobacteriota; class Terriglobia; order Acidiferrales; family UBA7541; genus Acidiferrum. The sequence goes on along the minus strand of CAWCIG010000012.1, from coordinate 1,412,373 downwards.
CGGAATGATGCACCAGACCCGGCGGCGGCTGTCGCTGAGTGAGGGCCTGCTCCAGAGCTGCGATCGGCAAACGGGCCGCCAGCGTGCGATCCAGAGCCCATCCCACCACCTTGCGTGAGAACGCGTCCAGAACTACCGCCAGGTAAACAAACTCCTTCTTCAAACGGATATAGGTGATATCCGCTATCCAGAGCTGATTCCTCCCCGTCAGTTTCATGCGACTGGCCAGGTTCAGGTAGACCTCGAACTCGTGATCGGAATCCGTCGTCACCGCGAACGCCCGCGGCTGCACGGCCAGCAGGTTATCTTCCCGTATGATCCGCAACACACGTTTGTGATTCACCAGCATCCCACGCCGCCGCAACTCGGCGCTGATCCGTCGATACCCGTAGCGACGTCGGTGCTCGACAGCGATCTGCTGAATCACGCTCCGCACCTCCATATCTCCTCGCCTGGTGCTCGTCGAAGCACGCCCATTGCGGCAACTTGCTAACTGATTGAGAAGGTTGGCTCCCCGGGCTAGATTCGAACTAGCAACCCTTCGGTTAACAGCCGAAATGATTAAAAATCTAAGTGCCCTATCTGGTGTCGCTTACAAGAAAATCGGAGCCATTTTTCCTCCTTTAGTTGCACCCACACCTGCACCCCCGGTGCCCCCCTAGGAATAGGCCCTGCGACATTGATATGAGTTCCACGCTTCAAGGTAACAGCGAGAAATTCACCATGATGCTGGCGTCGACTTCGATGGGTTCACCATTGAGGAGTGTGGGGGCATAACGCCACTGACTGACGGCTTCGACAGCGGAGCGAGCGAGATCGGGTGTCTGAGCGGACTTTCGCCACCATTCACCTCCTGCATACTGTCATCGCAAGGAGTGCCTGCTGATTAACGTAGGAATAATGAATTTGGGTTCTCGCCAGCCTTCCATAGTTAGGGTCTGCCGTAGGTCCCGGCATGGATTATCCGCAGCCCCGAAAATCTGGTTAGTAAGCATCGCTGATCGCTGTGCTACTTTCCGACTCGGAGGCAGCGCATGGCAGCAAACCAATGGAACGTCGCCTATGCAAAACACCAGATTCGCGTCGTAAAGACCTCGACTGACGGTGCACGCCTGTATGTTGACGGCGAGTTGCTAGATACCACGAGCGATCTGTATGCGAGTGAAGGCGAGGCCCCGCTGGTGGGAGTGTTCGGTGAGAATGACGAGCTTCGAGTCGAAGCGTTTGTAAGTCCATCTGAGGATGCGGAAGCGGAAATTCGCATTAACGGAGAGTGGATTGCTGCCGATAAGGTCTACGCTGTGGCCTCTGACTAGCCTGCTTTATTCACGAAGAGTGATTTCTTGATTGATTTTCTGTTTTTTTCGGTCGTAAGACCGTACTTGACCAAGCCAAACTTTCTGGGAAACCGGAAGCTTGATTCTGAAGCATTTAGGTAAGTCGCGAGGCACAATTTTTGCTGAAAAGATGACACCAGTATCATCGCGTGACGAGTAAAAATTTCCTGCGACGTTCCGCTGGTCGACTAGCCACTGCGCGCGCCCAAGTTCAAAGCGAGGCGATGGAAGCTATGGAGATAAGGAAACGACCGCGGCAAGTGCAGCACGATCCGGCGCACCGACGCAACCACTTGGGCTCCGAGTTTCAGGAAGCGCTCCCGCAACGTGGAGACTTGTGCACGCGCAGAAGCGGTGCCAGCCAGGCCGGAGCGTAGTTCCTGCATCAACACGTAGGCTGCCGCGGTCATCGAGACACGCAACTGATTGGCCCAGAAGCTCGTGCAACTGGTGCGTCCGATTTCCATTCCGTAATGCAGTTCACCGAGTAGCCAGGCCCCATTGCTGGGACCCGGCCCTCTCAGAACCGGACGTGAGACTTTCGCCTCATCCGGCTCAAGCCCTTCCAATGCCTCTTTCAGGGAGACGCGGTTTCGATACGGAAAAATGTTGGCGGTGAACCCTGTCGTGGCACTCTGGATGGAGCAGGACGCGGTTTTCTGCAGCCGTGGAACCACCCATCACACGAGGGATGCAATAGTGAATGCGCCAGCCCGTGATCCGGGTGATTTTGGTGTTACATACGGGGCAGATCCCGCGTTGGAACTTCCAGAGAAAGCGAAGAGTCCGCGTACCCCGAAACGATCCCGCCATATAGTCCCCTTCGCGTTTCTCGAAGTAAGTCTCATGGGCCGGATCATAGGGATTAGCGTTGCTCTTGATCTTGACGTGCCTTTGAATGGGCGTGCTGCTGGCGAGCAGTAATCTCACTTTGTGTGGATTACCCTCGTCGTCACACCACTCCCCGAAGAAGGCCCAGTTTCTACCTCCACTCTGCTCAAAGTATTTCCGTTTGAGCCAGCTGGGAGATTTTTTCGGGTGTCTTCGCCGGGCCCATTGCCATAGACGAATGAAGATAGCGTTGTCTACGCGTGAAAAGATGCGTTTACTCACTACGTGCCGATGATAGTTGGACCAACCTCGTATTTTGGGGTTGAGCCAATGGATCAAGTCGGCGGCGGACATGCCCAACGCGGCTTTGATGTGTTCGCGAATGCTATCCAGAAAAGTCTTAATGTTCTTTCTGGAAGGCTTGATGAGCAATTTCCCATTGGGATACTTGCGCACCGTTTGTCCGAGAAAATCAAAGCCTTTCTCCACATGCGTGATGACTGTCTTCGCAGGAGAGAGCTCCAGCCCTCGTTCGTACAGAAATTGCTCGACGAGGGGCTTGATTTCTCCTTCCAGTAGTTCTTCCGTTCTACCGGTGATGACAAAATCGTCGGCATAACGGATGAGATTCACAGCGGGATATTTACCTCCGAGAGACGGGAGCCGTTTCTTTGTCGGGAACTTTTCCCGCAAGAGTTGCTCCAGCCCATCCAACGCACAATTCGAGAGCGCTGGGGAAATAATTCCGCCTTGCGGGGTCCCATCCGTCGTTTCGTGAAGGACGTGTTTTTCCATATATCCGGCTTTTAACCACTTTCGGAGAATGACTCGGTCCATGGGGACATGAGCCAAAAGCCAATCGTGTGAAATTCGGTCGAAACAGGACTTGATGTCACCCTCTAGAATCCACTGCGTGTTCGGTGCGTGAGACAGCGTATTGAAACACTGTTCGATCGCATCGGCACAGGACCGCTGCTGACGAAACCCATAGGAGTTATGGTCAGCAGTAGTTTCCAGCACGGGATCGAGCGCCAGTAGATGCAGTGCCTGGTGGCTTCGATCTTTCATGGTGGGAATTCCCAGAGGGCGCATCGTTTTCTTGTCCGATTTCAATATGTAAACACGTCGGAGAGGCTGAGGTTGATAGCCTCTGCGCCGAAATGCATGTACTGCCTGTATCTTCTTTTCTGGTGTGTCCCAAATTTCTTGGTCCACACCCGGGGTTTTCTTGCCATCGTTTTCCGTCACTCGTCGAACGGCGAGAACTTCGCCGCTATACGAGTGAGTCAGCAGCCGTTGCAAGGCTCGCACCTTGCCCCATCGGCCGACCTTCGTTGCCTGCGCGATACGCACTTGGAGTCGGCGAACGTTACGGTGGATGGCCTGCCAGTCAATGGCATACCATTCCGCTGCTTCGCTTGAGACTGCACCAACGGCTGTCGCCATCGTCATCTGCTTTGTCTCATTTGCCGATTTGCCTCGTTCTCTCGCGTGAAGCACCTCAGGGAAGTGGGCCCGCTTTCGCGTCCGGTGATGTGGTCGATGCGACTGACGCAACCGGTATCTACTCCATTACAGAGCAGCCTTCGCTTTCTCCCTGACTGCTGTCCGCACCACCGTCAGTCCATCTTGCGATGTACTGCCCCCTTGTTACAGGGGAGCGGTATGGATTTATCCTGTTCCACTGGAATGACACGATAGTTTAGGCCCACTCTGTACGCCGGCAGTGTTTGTTACCCATGACGGCGGAATCAAAAGCCGCCGTACTCACTGCAAGAAGAGCCGCGCAGCATATTAGGCTCCTTAAATCTAACGACGCTTACGAGTGTTTGTGTATTCTGGCCATGCTACCAGAGCCTAGCCCCATCTCCGCACTATGCTTGCAGATACACCGTCTCCTCACGGTTCTGGTGCCACTCTCGCGAGTGTGGGTACATTGTCCGAGGGCTTCGAACGGTCTGTTGCCTCGCCGCTCCAACCTCATAGGCTACGTGCAATGGGATGCACGGTTTGATCGATTCCTCCTTTGTCAAACAATCATGTCCAGCAGCTTTCCAGGTCGCAGCTTAATGCGGTTTTCGAGGTCCCCTCGTTGACAATAGACCTCCTCGTAGAGCCACTGTGGACTCTGCTTCATGTTGGTTACCACGAAGCGCGGATTGTCCTTGGGTTTCTTGCCCTTCGCCCGCACCACCTCCGCTTTATAAATGACGCGACGTTCCCACGGCCAACTCTTGCGCGTCCGGTACTGACATTCAGCGTAGACATGCTCGGTCTGCTCGGAGATCTTCGAATCACGACGGACGCATTTCATGGCCGACTCGGCTTTACGCTTCAACACCGCATTACTTGCGAAATTGACGAGGTATTCCACTTTCGGCTCGCAGTCCAAAAAATCCAGAACTTCCGGCGCTGCGAAACCTCCATCCAAGCGCACCCGGATCTTGGCCTTCGGAAAAGCTTCCGTCAGCCGCTCGATCAAACGGCGCAGCAGGCCCACTGCTCCCGCCGAGCCCGGCGCGTTCCCCGGACGCAACACCGCGGTGACCAGATACTGCTCTACCTCGTGGTTGAAGGTCAGAAAACCTACCATCGGTAGGTAGCAGTAGGTGTCGTAATGCCAATTGAAAAACGTCAATTGCTGCGCACCATGCGTAGGATCGTCGGTCGGATCCAGATCCAGGGTGATCAGCCGAGCCCGACCGCACAGCCGCTTGCGATGGCGTTCGATCACCGTGTCCGCCAGGGCTTCCGCCATGCGAAACAACTCTTTACGATCCACGCTATTTTCAAACCGCGAAAGGGTCGATTGCGAAGCCAAATCTTCCCCTTCCACGGGATCCCGACCGACCAGTAATTTGTGCACCGGGCCGCACGCCAGTCGGGCGGTATCGTTGGCATCTTCGTAGCCACAGGCGATGGCCATAATCCGCTGGGTAAGCAGCTCATCGATTTCGTGACGGACTTTACCCTCTTGGCGGTCATCTTTCAGACAAGCTGCCAACGCCGTTATTAGACCTAACTCTCGGTCCGCGGCTTTGAGCAACACTGCTCCCCCATCGGAGCTGCCTTGCGATTGATCGAACTTGGCAATTACAGGTCGCTTAAAAATTCCCGGAAAGAGAACACACTGTGTCGTGGTATGCTCAGGCACGAAAGCCTCCGGATTGGTGTAAAGACTGCGTAGACAACAGCTTTTTACCATGAGGGAGGCTTTTTGTGTCTCTAAATTCGCGAATTATTCAGGCTAGGCACTCGCCTCGTTTGTTGCGGGTCGATTTTCCTCGGCATTGTAACCCTCCAACTGCTACGACTACCTACGTCAGCTAGATATTTTACGTCCGGCGCGATGAAAACGGTCAGATTTACCTTTTCACAAGCGACTGAACAACTCCGGCAGGCTCCGTTTCATCCCCCTTCTCGCGATACGCTCCCAATGTTCGACGTTGTAGTTCGCCAAATCGTTGTGCCCTACATTAAAAGGGTTTCTTCCTACTTGACGGAAGCTCTTCGGTTTGGAATTGCAGGTTGATTCGTCGACCGGCGAAAAATGTTCGCAGAGAACGTGCACCTGTGCCTTGGCCGGATTGCAAGAAAATGAGTTTCGTCTCCAGAAGATTAGCTCTTGAGTCTACGCTGCCAGCGCATAACGATGGTGCAGCCCGCCGAGTCTCGGAAAGGATTGAATCTTGCTTTCACGCTCAGAGCGAATTTCTGTAGGACGACCCATCGGCGTGTCCTTTGCGAGCCCAAGATGCGTCCGGTCCTCGTGATACTAGAGCAGGTAGGAAGACATCAGCCGCTTGAGATGCCGATCATTCAGGACGATCACGTGGTTCAGCAAGTCACGTCGGCAACTTCCCACCCAGCGCTCCGCAACACCTTCTGCCACGGACTGCGAAAGGCCGTGCGAGATGGCTCGCTTCCCATGTCCCTCACAGCCGAAACCAGCTCGGCACCAAACTTGGTGTCACGGTCGAAGAGCAAGAATCTGTGCGGCTCTTTGTAGGCCCATGCTTCTCGCAATTGCCGCACAACCCAAAGTGCGTTGGGATTTTGCGTCACATTGAAGTGCAGGATCTTGCGTCGGTCGTGGCCGATGACGAAAAAGCAGTACAGAACACCGAAGGTGAGTGTTGGGACGGTGAAGAAATCCCCACAGGGCATGCAACAATGTTACATGCCCTCTCTTTATGTTATTCATTTCAAAGGCGCTCTGAGTTTTGGCGATGCACAGTCGATGGTGGCGTGAACCGGCTGAGTTTGTGGAAAAGCAGAACTGGAGAACAGAAGCACTGCGAGTAGGATGAGTTGCTTTGCGTAAGTGAGATTCTCGGGTTTCGAACGCACGCTATCGTGCCTCCTGTTCCTATTCCGGTAAAGTTCTCGCTTCCTTGATCTGAAACGCTCCAAGCACAGTAGGAGCGCCAGTATTTGGCTGGCCGCCCCCGATCGACAACGAATATTTGCCTTCGGCGATGATCGGATCGCCAGCTTCGGTGACCATGCTCAGATCACGGTCTTTCAGTTCGAAGCGCACATTCTGCGACTCGCCGGGCTTCAGCCGCACGCGCGTGAATCCGCGCAGAGCACGCAGCGGCGCTCCCGGCAGATTCGGGAAGCTGAGATAGAGCTGCACGACCTCGTCGCCCTCACGCTTGCCGGTGTTGGTAACCGTGACTTCCGCGATGAGCGGATCGCCCGCGTTGATTGCCTTTTTCGGGAGGCGAAGCCCGCGATAGGAAAATGTGGTGTAGCTTAGGCCATAGCCAAAGGGGTAGAGCGGCTTGCCTTCGAAGTAGCGGTAAGTGCGGCCCTTCATGGCGTAGTCTTCGAACGGCGGCAACTGGTCGATTCCTGTGTAGAAGGTGACAGGGAGTCGGCCCGCCGGATTGTTCGCGCCGGAGAGCGTTTGCGCAATGGCGGTGCCGCCCTCCTCGCCCGGATACCAGGATTCGAGAATGGCATTGACGTGTTTGTTGGCCCAGTTCACTGCGAGCGCGCTGCCATTGGTCAGCACGAGGACCACGGGTTTGCCAACGGCCGCGACCGCTTCGAGCAAGTCCTCCTCGGGCTTGGGAAGATCGATGCTGGTGCGATCTCCACCCTTAAATCCTTCCTCGCTGACCGGCATCTCTTCGCCCTCCAATTCGCTGGTGATGCCCAGAACAGCGACGACGACATCAGCGCCCTTCGCCGCTTGAATGGCTTCGGGACTGGGCCGCGGATCATATTTCGACCAAATCAACTGCGCCATCAATGGCCCGGCGCTGCCTTGCCCGTAACCAACTTTGAGGTAGACCTTCTTCCCCTGCTCGAGGTGAATGTGTCCGGCTCGCACCTGTGGCGCTTCATCGGCATCGACCCAGCCGCGGGCCAGTGGTTTGCCATCGACCTCGACTCGCGCGAACCCGCCTTGCAGACGCACGCCGACGGTGTAGTCACCGGTTTCGGTTGGGGTGAGGAAGCCGCTCCACTCGATGCGCAACGGATATTTACCTGCGGCTTCCTGGGGGATATCCTCCGCCTTCAAATCCAGGTTGTTCACCGGCCGTTCCGTCAGGACCGTTCGTTGCGGCCCCCACATTTCTCCGGTAGAAAATTCCACGGTGAGCCCTGGGCGGCCTTCCAAAGTGGCGAGAAACGACCCTGGAATGACATCGCCTTCATTACGCAAGAATTGCGTTCCAGGCACAAACGTGACTTGTGCGTCGGGAAATTCCGTTTTGATTCCGTCCAGCACGGAAACCATGTGCGTGGGCCTGCCGTTGTAGTTGCCGAGCAGATAGCGGGTCTGGTCGGCGACTGGGCTTACGACAGCGATCTTGATTCCGCTTTTCTTGAGCGGCAGAGTGCCGTCGTTCTTGAGCAGAACCATGGACTCGTTGGCAAGCGCACGGGCCAGTTCGCGGTGCGCGGGACTGTCGAGCTCCTTTTCGTCGATCTTTGCATACGGAACCATCTCCGGGGGATCGAACATGCCAAGCTTCATACGTGCTGTGAACAGTCGAATCAAGGCCGTGTCGATGTCGCTCTCCTTCAGAAAGCCCTTGTTGTAAGCGTCGAGGTAGGGCTTGTAGTCGCGATCGTCTTTGATGTCCGCGTAGTTCAGGCATTCGTTATCCATGCCGCGCTGGATGGCCAGGGCGGAAGCTTCCGGTTGCGTCTTGGCGAAGTGGTGATCGCGAAAGATGTTGACGATGGCGGCGCAGTCAGAGACCACGTAGCCCTGGAAATTCCATTTGCCCCGCAACTGGTCCTGGAGCAGAAACTCGTTGACGCACGCAGGCTGCCCGTTGACGCTGTTGTAGGCGCACATGACCGAGCCAGCCTTGCCTTCGGTGACCGTGGCCCGAAAAGCGGGCAAATAGGTGTCCAGTTCGTCGTGCTTGCTGACTTTGACGTCGGCGGTGTGGCGCGTCGGCTCGGGCCCGCTGTGGACGGCGTAGTGCTTGGGCGTAGAAATGGCGCGATAGTATTTCGGATCATCGCCCTGCATTCCGGTGACGTAGGCCACGCCCAGGCGCGCGCTCAGGAATGGATCCTCACCGAAGGTTTCCTGGCCGCGTCCCCAGCGAGGGTCGCGAAAGATGTTGATGTTCGGTGCCCAGAAGTCCAAGCCCTCCTGGGCGCGGCTGTGGCCGGCGCGCTCAAACTGTGCGCGCTTGATGCGTGCTTCAATGCCGATGGCGATGGCCATGCGATGGATGGCGTCTGTGTCAAACGTAGACGCCAGGCCAACCGGCTCGGGAAACTCCGTGGTGCCGCTGGAGGCAACACCGTGCAGCGCTTCACTCCACCAGTTGTAGGCGGGGATGTGCAAGCGCTCGATGGCGCGCGATTGGTTGGTCAATTGGCTGACCTTTTCCTCTACGGTCATGCGGTGCACCAGGTCCGCGGCGCGCTGTTCAGGTGGCAGCGAAGGGTTGAGGTAGGCCGGGGGGGCGGAATTTTGCGCGTACGCGCAGCTTGCGCTCAAGAGAACCGCGACTTCGACAAGTGCCTTACAGTTAGGTTTACGCATGTTCGGAGTAGGCCTCTGGAGTTGACGCTCTTCCATCTTCCAACCTGCACAAAACGGCTGCATTGTTCATTGGCTGGTTTGCTGAAAGAGCCTTGGTGCAAAATCCTTGAGATCGCGGCGCCAGGTTTGCCACTCGTGGTCGGTGCCGGATGATTCGTAGAAAACATGTTGAATGTTCGCTTCGAGCAGCGAGGTGTGCAACCTCTGCAGGCCGGCGCGCATGCGCTCCGGCTCGGCTGTGCCGACGCCGAGCCACAGCAAATGGACTTTTTTGGCAAAGGTGGCGGGATTCGCAAATACGCCGTTGTAGTCGGTTTTGGGATCGAGTTTGCGGTCTCCAAGCACAAGCATACCGCCGGCCCCGCTGAATCCTCCGATGTAGGAAAAGAGATCCAGATGATCGAGTGTGATTTGGAAAGTTTGCATTCCCCCCATGGAAAGGCCAGCCATGGCGCGATGATCGCGATCGGAAAGTGTCCTAAAGTTGGAATCGATATACGGGATCAGCGCCCGCGTGACATCATCTTCAAACGCAGCGGCCATGTCCTTCATGGCCTTCAGCATTTCGGGTGACCCAAAGGGTTTTCCCGTGAAATCGGGCGCAGGTTGACCGGCGCGGCCAGCATAGCCGTAGGCCATCACCAGGATCATTGGTTTGCAGCTTCCAGCGGCGATCAGATTGTCGAGAATGAAATTTGCACGACCCTGTTTTGTCCATCCGGTCTCATCTTCGCCGGCGCCGTGCTGTAGGTAGAGCACCGGATAGCGTACTTTGGCCTCCTCGTCATATTTAGGTGGCAGGTAGACCAATGCATGCCGCCAGCTACCGGTCACCTTCGAGGTGTACCACACCTCACGAACCTGCCCATGCGGCACATCCTGAATTGAATAATAAGTAGACCCGGGCTCCGGCACTTCTACACCACTTGCGGGCTTACCGCCACCAAAGAACGCATGAGTATTAGGATCGCTGACTTCTGCGCCATCGATGTTTAGTGTGTAGTAGTGGAACCCGGGGACCAAGGGAGCCGTGGTGACGGTCCAGAATCCGTCGGGCTGTTTGACCATGTCGACTTTCGGTCCGCTCCAGAAATTCAGCTTCACCTTTGTAGCGTCGGGAGCTTTGATACGGATCTGCACTCTTCCCGTGCTGTCGACGCGGGGATATTCTGATCCCCAGACATTTGTCTCCGAGGGTTGATAACTGTCCGGGTTTTGTGCGCAACAATAAGTCACAAACAAGAACAGCAAGATCCCGAGTCGCTTCATGCAGCTCTCCTTGAGGAAAGAACTGCGTCCACTGATCCGCAGGCTTTCAGCTTCTCGTTAACGTTAACGCTTGGGGGCCATAGTACACTCGTTCATGTCCTGTTCGTTGACTTTTTGAACGTGATCTTCATACGATGTTTAAGGAATTCCACCACTTCCAACTGGCGTTTCGGGTGCGATCCGATGCAGGATTCCTCCGAACATGATCGAATTCAACCGCTCCATGCGGTTGTGCTGGCCCAGGCCGCGATGGCTCTACTGTTGGTCTTGGCCCCGCTCCTTTGTGCCGACACATCAGATCAAGGCAATAGATTCGTCTTCGAACGAGATAATCGAACCATCGTACTGGAGAGTTTCGGCCCAAATGTTCTGCGGGTGACTCTTAGTTCGGAGAAATCTGCGGCTCTTGGCCTGCCTGGCTATGGCATCGTCGGCACGCGTTCCATGGCTGGTTGGACGCACGAGCAAGACTCAGCCGGATACGACGTTGTTCGTTCGGCGCGAATGCTGGTCCGTATTGCACCGAAAAATCTGCCCGCACCAAAAGCAATGCCGCTCGACGAATTGAACCAGTCCCTGAGAAACCGCTACTTCTATGGAGACTGGGGCCGGGGAACGTACAACGACGAAATCTTTATAGCGAACATTGCAGGCAAACCGCTGCTGAAGATGCTCCGATGGTCTATGGTTCCGAACGCATCATCCAACAACGCCGCGATGGAAGCGTCTGATGCCGGCTACCATATTTCTGCGACCTTCGACTCGCCCACCGACGAGCATTACTATGGCCTTGGCCAACAGCAACAAGGTCTCCTCGATTTGCGCGACCATCAAGTCAAATGCTGGCATGATTATGGGGCGATGGGCGGAGAGAACGTTTGCGTTCCCTTCCTCGTCTCCAGCCGCGGCTATGGTCTTATCTGGGACAATCCATCGAAAACCACCATCGATCTCGGCTTTAACCAGCAAAACGTTTGGTCCTCCGAAATTGGCGACCGGGTCTCTTTTTTCGTGATCACGGGTGACCAAACTGACGACGTCTACCAGGGCTACCGCCAACTGACCGGCATCACCCACATGTTGCCGCGGGCGGTTTACGGCTACATACAAAGCAAGGCCATCTATCCGACGCAGGAACAACTCCTTGACGTCGCGAAGGCGTATCGCGATCGAAATCTGCCTCTGGATGTGTTGGTGGTGGACTTCCTGAACATGACCAAGCAAGGCGAGTTGGACCTTGATCGGACCCGCTGGCCCGATCCAGCCGCCATGAACCGGCAACTTCATTCGATGGGTATCAACACTCTCTTGAGCGTCTGGCCTCACTTTTCTGCTGGCACGCAGTTTTACGACATGCTGCTTCAGAACGGCTGGCTCATTCACACTGCCGATGGAACTCCGGATCCAGGCGGCTTCACGAAGGAAATCGGACCGAACCTTGATACCACGAATGCGGCGGCGGCGAAGTGGTGGTGGGAATCGATACGGGATCGTTATGTGAAACCGTACGGATTCGACTACATTTGGCTCGATGAGACGGAACCGGATATCGATCCGGCGAAAGATTTGTTCTCAATCGGGTCAGGAGCCCGGTATTACAACGTGTACCCGCTGTTCCATACCGCTTCAGTTTACGAAGGATTCCGCCGCGACTTCGGAGATGGCCGCCGTGTGATGATCCTAGCCCGCGCTGCCTACCTAGGCGCGCAACGCAACGGCACGGTGTTTTGGTCGAGCGACGTTGTTTCGACCTGGGACATGCTGAGACGTTCTATTCCCGCCGGCTTGAACTTTACTGCTAGTGGTATGCCTTACTGGGATACGGATATTGCCGGCTTTTTTTCACCTAACGTGTCAGTCAACTATCGCTCTGCACACAAACCTCTCGTCGATTCCTCGGACGTTAGCGAAACCGTGGATAGGTATGAAGACTATCCTGAATTGTTCGTGCGCTGGTTCGAGTGGGGTGCCTTTCAGCCAGTGATGCGGGCACACGGCGAAAGAAAGCACAACGAGGTCTGGTCGTATGGCAAGCAGGCGGAGCCCATTCTTGAGAAGTATCTGCGCCTGCGCTATGAACTGCTCCCGTACATTTATTCACTCGCCTATGGTACCTACCAGACCGGCGCTCCGTTCATGCGCGCACTCTTCATGGACTTTCCGGATGACCCGAACGTAGCAGATATTCCGGACGAATACATGTTCGGACCGGCCTTCCTGGTGGCGCCGGTGACCGAGCAGGGCGCCACAAGCCGCAAGATGTACCTACCTGCAGGTTCGGATTGGTATAACTTTTGGACCAACGAACGGGTAAAGGGCGGCCAGTCGATCACTGTTGCCGCGCCAATAGACACCATTCCGCTGTTTGTTCGAGCTGGCTCCATCGTGCCGCTGGGTGTCGCAGTTCATAGCGCACAGCAGCCGCAAGCGATTGCATCGGTGCATGTCTATCCTGGGGCTGACGCAGACTTCACGCTGTTCTCAGATGACGGAACTACTTATTCGTATGAGAAGGGCGGCGGTTCGGTCACCCGGCTTCATTGGGACGAGGCTGCGCATCGCTTGACACGCGACGGCACAGCCTGGACCGAATCGGCCGTAGCGGTCGTTGGCGTTGCGCATCCATGAACCGCGAACCATATCGTTCCGCCCTAAAGCCTCGGCACGCACCTGTCTGTTTAGACTGACCTAGGCCCAGTGCGAAATGGCAATGGGAAGTAACCCAAGTAGCCGAAAAACGCGCTATTAGTACGGGTGGGTGTCCCTAGCTATTTGGCGAGAGCGCACTGCAACGGTTTCAAACACCGTTGTAACTCACAAAGGAACGTCTAGTTGGAGCTACGGAATTCGGATCACAACACTTCGTCGGAAGGTCGGCTATTCGTCGAAGTGACTCGCAACAGCCGCCCCGCTCTACCCATCCGTCGTAGAATTGCGCCCCGAGCGAAGGCAATCCGGAAGTTATCGATTCGTCCGTCGGATTAATACCGCCAAACGGCGTTGTAACAAGTCTGGTGGCAGTGCGTTACTTAAAATCGTTCGCGACACTTGCCCACAATCATGTGTTTTTGGGCTGCGTAGATTGGTGAATTTCGATCTCCTAGAATGAGTGAGTTACAAGCGGGGAGATACGGAGGTTTTTGGGCAGCTAAAATATCTCATGCTTCTGAGTTGCCCTTCCAATCTTGCCGTGAGCGCTAAGCGAACCCCATCTTGTAAAGATTCGTGTCGCATTGCAATGTTGCGACATGACCAAGCGCTCAAAGAAGGCCGGGATGAAGTGGCGAAGGCTGGTTTCCGAGCAGGCGGGTAGCGGCCAGAGTGTGAAAGCGTTTTGTCGTGAGCACGGTTTGTGCCGGCCGTACTTTTTCTTGTGGAAGAAGCGGCTGGAGAAAGACACGCCAACAAAGTTTCTGGAAGTGCAAGTGACGGGGCATGCTCCGAGTACGCCGGGCGATTCGAGCGTTGAAATCCGACTGAGGAATGGGCGAAGCCTAATGGTGCGGCCCGGATTCGATGCTGAACATGTGCGGGCGTTGCTGGCGGTGGTGGAGGCAGCGGGGTGATCGGGCTGCCGAGTTTGCAGGCGATGGATCGCGCGCAGGAAACGCGGATCTGGATGACCAGCGAAGCGACGGACATGCGCTGCGGATTCGATCGCCTGGCGGAACGTGTGCGAGCGGTCATTGGAGAGAACCCGCAAAGCGGCCATCTGTTTGTGTTCCGTTCGCGGCGCGGCGATCGATTGAAGATTCTAGTGTGGGACCGAGACGGCTTCGTACTGTGGTACAAGCGGCTGGAACTTGGGGTTTTCAAGCTGCCGCGAGTCGAGCAGGGCGCGCGATCGGTGGAGTTGCGTGCCAGCGAGCTGGCGATGATTCTGGATGGGATCGATGTTTCGAAGCTGAAGCGCGTGCGACGCTATGAACGCGCCGTGTGAAACAGCGAAGAAAAAAGCTAGCCCAAGAAAAAAATAAAAATAACGCATAAAATAATCGCCGTGTGCGCAACAAAGTTTGCTCTGCTACGTATAAGTAGATGTGCCCACCAACGAGAACTTCTTGACCAACTTGCCCGACGATAAAGAAGCACTGAAGGCCATGCTGCATTCGCTGTGGCAGGAACGCGAGCGCCAGGAGAAGCGCGCCGAAGAATATCTTAGGAAAGCCGAAGAGCAGCGCAAGCGTGCCGACGAACTGTATCTGGAGAAACTGCGACTGCAGATGGAGCTGGAACGCTACAAGAAGGCGACCTACGGGCCGCGGGCGGACCGTCTGAGCATGAATCAGCTGGCCCAGATGCTGCTGGAATTTGCCGAGGCCTTGGAACAAAAGCCCATCAACTTGGAAGATCTTCGGCAAGCAGAACCGGAACCAGAGTTACGGCGGGTGAAGCGCCGCAAGGGGCGACGGGCCCTGGCGAACTTCGAGAACCTTCCGGTCCAGACACACGTATACGAGCTGAGCGCAGAAGAGCGGCCCTGCCCAAGTTGCGGTGTGGAGCGCAAAGAGATCGGCAGCGAGAAGAGCTGGCAGATCGAATACATTCCGGGACACTTCGAACGGCTCGAGCATGTACGCAAGAAGTATGCATGCGCCAGTTGTGAGGGTCGGGGCGAAAATCCGCAGATCGCGGTGGCCGCCAAAGCAGACACCGCCATCGAGAAGGGCTTTGCTGGGCCAGGGCTTCTGGCTTTTATCGTGACCAGTAAATTTGCAGATTACCTACCACTCTATCGGCTGGAAGATATTTTCGAGCGACAAGGGTTCGAGATTTCACGAGCCACGCAGTCGGTGTGGTGCGGGGATGTCGCGGATGTGGTCGAGCCGCTGTACCAGCGGATGGCTGAGCGGGTAAGGAAGTCCCATGTGGTGGCTACCGACGATACCGTGTTGCCGATGTTGAGCCCAGGCCAAACGCAGTCGGCACGCATGTGGGTGTATGTGGGTGACGAAGCGAATCCGTATAACGTGTTCGACTTCACCCTGAACCGCAGTCGAGAAGGCCCGAAGGAATTTCTGAAAGACTACACGGAGGTTTTGCTGGCAGACGCTTATGGGGGCTACAACGGGGTGGTGGCCGGCAATGCCATCACGCGCGCAGGTTGTTGGAGCCATGCCAGACGCAAGTTCGTAGATGCGGAGAAATCGGCGGCGGAGATCGCGCGCGAGGCTGTCGCTTTGATGGACGCGCTGTTTACGGTGGAACAACAGGCCAAAGACCTTCCCGTGGCCGAGCGACTAGTGTTGCGACAGAAGCAATCGGTCCCGATACTGGCAGAGCTGCATCGCAAGCTGCTGATCTGGAAAGAACAGTTGCTACCGAAGCATCCCATGGCCGACGCCGTGAACTACACGCTCAGCCAGTGGGACGCACTGACCGTGTTCATGACCGATGGCGCCGTGCCCATAGATAATAATGTTAGCGAACGGGAGATGAAGCGGCTCGTGCTCAATCGCAAAAACTCTTTATTCGTTGGCAACCCTCGTGGCGGGCGAACCGCAGCGATCCTAGCCAGCTTGACCAGCAGTTGCCGCCGACATGACATGGACCCGCATCTCTATTTCATGCAACTGCTGGTGAATCTCTCGACCTGGCCAGCCAGTGACCTCGACGCTTGGCTTCCCGACCGTTGGAAGCAAGCTCATATCGCCCGATGCGCCGCTCTGGGAATTCCGGTTCCTCCCAATCCATAGCACCTGCACTTCACGTATCGCTCACAATCTTGCGTACCATTCTCCACTTCCTCGAGCCCGTTTCTGGGAAGTCTCGCGGCCGACCAAACGATCTCAAGGACATCATCCGAGTTGATCGATTTGTTCAACACTAGCGTTTATGGGGACCAATCCTGAAAACGAAGCACAACCCAAGGTCAATGAGTGCATTGCTCTCAATGGGCCATCAGGCCGCCCATTCATCGAATCGGTGCATAATCTCCACGAGCTTGCATCCCATCAGAATGACAGAGCCCCACAATATGAAGGGAACGCCATAGAGTAGGAGATGCTTGCGCGAACGGGCTAACTCAAACACTCCTACCTTCACGATGGCGTATGTATTCGCTGCGAGATAAGCAACCGCCAAAGAGCTCACTACTAGGTTGTGCATCTTCTTAGTCCTCCTTTTACCGGCCTGCATCTCCGCGCCGATACTCATCGGTTGCTGTACAGGAGCGGCAGTAATCCTCTGAGGTGTGGCTCATGCTGTGCCCTCCCGTGGGAGTTCCGCGCCGGTCGTGAAGGTCGCGCCGAATACGATGTTTCCTCTTGGGCGGAGCGCGCAGTGGCGACGACCGAGCCGCCGCCACTGCGTTCGCTATTGCATCAAGTGCGCAATGGTACCCTCCCGGATGGTCCACACCTTAGAGTTGAGACCATCCTCCGTCTACTGGAAGCTCGGCGCCGGTCGTGTAGGTCGCGTCGAACGCGAGGAAGAGGACGGCCTTCGCGACTTCCTCCGACGTCCCCCAGCGCCTCATCGGATTGATGTCGCTCATCTTCCTAGTGACCTCGGCAGCCACGTCTTTCTCGGGGAACATCTTGCCCAAGATCGGCGTGTTGATGGGGCCGGGCGTCACCGCGTTAACGCGAATCTCGCGAGGCAGAAGCTCAACAGCGAGCATCCGAGCGAACGACCGGAGCGCAGCCTCGGCGGCTCCGTATGGGGCTACCCCGGGCATTCCCTTGACGTTTGCGACGGAGGTCGTGAAGACGACAGCGCCACCCCGGTTCATCAACGGCGCGAGCTTCTGCACCGCGAAATACGGACCCTTGGCGTTCAGGTTGAACATCTCGTCGTAGATGGCCTCGGTCATGTTCTCGAGAGACGCTCGGCAGCTGAACCCGGCGTTGACGAAGAGCAGGTCGAAGGTGTCGAACTCGGCCTTCACCCGAGAGGCGAGGGCGTCGATTTCCGTCAACGACCGCGCGTCGCTCGAAACCACGAGGGCGTCCTTTCCAAGCTCTTTCTGCGCCGATTCCAGTCCGGCCTTCGAGCGACCCGTCACCAGAACACGCGCACCCCCATCGAGGAGCATCTTCGCCGTCGCGAGGCCCATGCCGCTCGTGCCGCCGATAATCACCACCTTTTTATCTTGGTACCGTTCCATATGTATTCTCCTCGCGAGGTTAGGGTTGCTTTGCTGATTTTGAACTGTTTGGTATGATAATCAGGCGCGGAGGCTGCGGTCAAGGGATTTTTGAACTATTTATTTCAAAATACCGTAAGACCCCGTGGACGATCATGTAGCTCCGCAATCGCCTGCTGATTCGGGTTACCGGGATCAGTTCAGCCGCGACCGGGCGCTCCTTCAGGACACCGCGACTCAAGGATGCTGGGTAAGACAAGTCGACGCCGGAGACCTTGACGACGGCCTGCCACGCGGCTTCCTGGTTGGCGCGATCGTGAAAGTGTGGGTGACGCATCGCCTCAATTGGGCCCGTGAGCTTCTTCGGCGCCGAGGCGAAGAATTGCCCTGAGACGTCGGTTCCGAACTCCGATGCCTGGAGGTACCGACGGGCGGCGGTCTCAGGAGTCTGGGTCATGCCGGGGATGAGCTTCACCAGCGGAATCATCAGCCACTTCAAGGCCGGGCCAGCGTTACGCACCGCCTTGGTGTCGGGCGCGCTACCGGGCGACACGGCGTATACGGCCATGCCGGAGGGTAGCCGGCGCGCCAGCGCCGCGACCCACCAAGCGATGATGAGCTTCGCGTCGGCATACGCCCGGTTGGGCACGTACTTCACGTTCGGCCCGTTGCGCAGCAGGGCTTCAACAGCGGCGGTTCGGTCACCCTGGTGGTGTTTGGCCGCGAAGGCCGCCACGTCGGTGAAGCTGAACAGGGGCACGTCCCCTCGGGCAGGTTCCGCGCCGGAGATAACAATCCGCGCGTTGGGGCTCAGCAGGTTGGCGCGGAGCAACCCGACAGTCAGTTGATGATGGCCGATGAGCGGGGCCTGAGAAGCCTCGACGCCCGCCGCAGTGAGCACGCGCTTCTTACCTCCGACCATCCCTGCATTGAGCAGCAGGAAATCGACCGGCCGACCTCGCTTGACGAGCTCGGCGAGCGCGGACTGAACGCTGGACGGCGTGTCCAGATCCAGCTCCAGCGGCGTGAAAACCTGTGTCTTGGTCTCAGCCGCGAGTTGAGCGGCCGTTTCCTGGACCCGGGCCAGGCTGCGCCCGGTGACGATGATCTCGCGCCAGCCCTCTCCGGCAAGAGTGCGGGCTGCCGCATAACCGAGCCCGGAGGTGGTGCCGGTGACGAGCGCGATCGAATGTTCCATGGGCGTCTCCGTGGTGAAGGGTGAAGGTCGAGTCGTGAGGCCCCGCGAGGCCGGGAACGACTTGCTAATTTCGAACTGTTCGGTTATATATTGGTACGATGGCCATTGTCAATGAGTTTTGAACCAAATGATTCAAAATACCGCTAGGCCGCGGGGTCGACCGCGCAGCTTCGACGAGACGGGGGCGCTGGAAAAGGCGACTCAGGTGTTCTGGTCGAAAGGCTACGACGGAGTGACGATTGACGATCTCGTCGCCGGGATGGGTGTGGGACGGCCGAGCCTGTATGCCGTCTTTGGGGACAAGCGGGCGATATTCTTGCGCGTCCTTAGGGCGTACGCAGAACGGAAGGGCGCATCAGCCGCGAAGGCACTCCTCTCGCCACAGAGTCTTCGCGACTCGATCGCGGGCTTTCTGAGGTACGCCGTCGAAAGTGCGACCGAGAAAGGGTCCGCCCGGGGCTGCCTTCTGGTGTGCGTCGCGCCGCTTGTGAACGACGCTGAGGTTCAGCGGTTCCTGCAGAGCACGGTCGCGGGCGGCGCGGCGCTGGTGGAGCGCCGTTTCCGGGACGGGATCAGTGCGGGAGACATCCCGCCTGACTTTCCGGTAGCCGTGCGCGCGATCCAAGTCACGGATTTTGCTCGTGGCCTGACCATGCGTGCGCAGATAGGCACGCCGCGCAAGACGCTTCTCAGGGATGCCGAGGAAGCGGCCGACTTGGTGCTCCTGCCGCGCCTGAAGGCCATCGGCAAGCAGAAGCTATAACTTTCTCTCGCCGGCGCTTGAGCCGGGTCCTGGGCCTGGGTAATGGCCGCCTACGCGAAGTTCAAAGCACTTCAGGGCCAATCCTCTAAGAAATCTGCTCTCAACATAGTCTGGGGATGTTGAACTTCGGCGAGCCCCGCTCTGAAGGCTTCATATAGATAGTGAGCACGCAAGCATTTGGAGATCACTATGTCACTCATCGAGCCCGGATTGGTATTGATATGTCGGCATGTCGTCAGGAAATGCAGCACGGACGAGATGCGCGTTTAGCGGTACTAATTCACAGAACCTGTTAGACCGCTGCCATGACAGTTTGCCTGGCGCAGAAAGCAGTCCAACTTGAGTAGACAGGAGTAGCGGCCGAAGATGCCAGGTTAAAGTCACCTGTCAATTCCTGGAACTACGTAGCAAGAGAATGAATCAATCCGACTGATTCTGCCACCGTGCGGCGGGTAAATGCCACCCTCGATATATCGCCATAACCCGCAGCCAGAAGCAAAGGAGTGCGCCCACGGTCATCATCAGAAAAGCCGGGTAATGCAAAACATATCCGATCACTACTACGACGCCAGCGGCTAGCGCAGCAACAGCATAAATATCCGCCTGAAGCACCGTCGGCGTTTGGTTCACAAGCACATCGCGCAATATGCCACCACCAATCCCGGTTAGCACTCCCATAAAAATCGCCATCACCGGATTGAGTCCCGCGATGAGTGCCTTTTGTGTGCCGGCGACAGCAAACAGGCCGAGTCCCGCGCCGTCGAATAACAACACCAGTCTGCGACGTTTATCGATGTCGGGAAACCAGAAGAACGTCACCAATCCTGCCAGAAGAGAGATCCCTAGATAGCGCCAGTCGCTAATGGCCGCTGGTGGCACCGCGCCAATCAGCACATCTCGTGTGATCCCGCCGGCATTACCGGCCGCGAACGAGAGTGCCATCAGACCGAACAGATCGAACCGGCTTTTGACACCCGCTGCCGCACCGCTGAGTGCGAAAACGAACGTGCCAAGCAGATCCACAGCATCCAGAAAAGGACCCGTTAGTTGATACCCGTGGATCAGCGCGCTGTTCACGAGGCCAGCCATGCGTGCGCCGCAACAACGAGGGCCTTGACCCCTGTCTCCAGAGTTGGATGAATGATTGGTGCAAAGGCGGGGTTATGGTTAGTTGGAAGCGAGCTGAGTTTTCCCTCTTTCTTTGCCTTGGCGTACACCGCTGGATCATCTCCGCCGAAGAACCAGTACACTGCCGGAACATCCCACCCAGCTCCAAAGCAGCCGAAGTCCTCGCTTGCCATGGTGGGCTTTGTCTGTTCGATGGAACCGGCAGGGAAGTTCTCGAGAAATGCATCGACGAGTTTCTTTGTCGCGTTGGCATCATTCCTTACTGACGAATACTGATCGAGTGGCGTGATCTCTGGCGGTCTTGGCGCTCCTGATGCCGCTGCCTCAGCGTTCGCAATGCGTTCAATCGCCGCGAGCACACGCTTGCGCACACCCTCGTCAAATGTGCGCACATTCAATTTGATCAATGCCTCGTCCGGAATAATGTTCTCTTTCGTGCCGGCCTGTAGCGACCCGATTGTCACCACCGCGGAATCCGTGGGCGCGACCTCCCGGGAGACGATCGTTTGCAGCCGCATTACGGTCGCGGCGGCCATAACTACGGGGTCGATGCTGGACTCGGGCATCGAGCCGTGCGCGCCGCGCCCGAACATGCGAATCTGCAGGCTATCGGCCGAAGAAGTGACAATGCCCGCACGCCAATCGATGTTCCCGGACGGCAAGCTCATGACGTGCTGCCCTAGCACAACATCCGGTTTTGGAAATCGTTTGAACATTCCATCATCAATCATTGCCTTAGCACCTTGCGCGGTCTCCTCGCCCGGCTGAAAGACCGCCATCAGCGTCCCTTTCCAGGGGTCGCGGCTCTTTGCAAAAAGATTTGTTGCGCCAATCAAGCAGGCAACGTGCATATCGTGCCCACACGAGTGAGCTATGGGTACTGTCTTGCCGGTGGGGTCAGTCCCCGTGACGGTGCTCGCGTAGGGAAGGCCAGTCGCTTCTTTGATGGGTAGAGCATCCATGTCTGCGCGTAGCATGACAGTTGGCCCATCGCCGTTGTGCAAAATACCTACAACGCCAGTTTTGCCGACCCCGCTAGTGACCTCAAATCCCAGAGCCTTCAGATGATTCGCAGCAATGCCAGCCGTTCGGGTCTCCTGCATCGACAATTCCGGATGGGCATGTATGTCCTTATAGACGGCCTCCAGTTCTGGAAGCAATCTGGCGAGACTTGCAAGGATTTCTGTCAGCTTGTTCGAGCTCATGAAATTAGTCTCCTGCCGTCAGGTCGCCACCTGCGGGATTACTGGCAATTGCTGTTGTCCGCATTGGCGATTTCCAGAAATGTAATACTAGTTGGTGCGAAACTGACGTGACCTGCGCGAGTTGACTGACCCAGGAATTGTGGCAGGTCGCCATCTCTGTTCAGTTCAAGAGTCTTCCCATTAAGCTGGACGGTTGTGCCTTGAAGTTGCTTGGCAGTCAGCGTGTAGCGTTCTGCTTCAGACGGCAATGTAATTTCATGGACTTGCTGTCGGTCGGCGTTGATGACCAGAAGCGTGACGCCGCCGGGATGGTTCCGAAGGCAGTGGGCATAGACGTACACATTCGGGATTGGCGATGTGTGGGGATCGAGAACCATCGCACCCATGAGGTGTCGCCAAAGCAAAGCGGCCCAGTAATTAGGACGTGGTGCGAAAGTATTCTCGTCTAACAGGCCGTAGTCGCTTGATGCCAGTGTGTTGTGCATACTTACTTTCACGCCACGCTGGGCGAGGGACGCATGTTGAACAAGATATCGGAAGGTGTCTAGAAAAGTCGATGCCCATGAGTTTCCTCCGCAGGCTGCATCGGCGGTTTCCGTAATCCAGAGTGATTTGCCCGGTTCGAACCTGTCTCGAAGGTTCGCGTAGAATGCGCCAAT
Organism: Candidatus Acidiferrales bacterium; assembly: GCA_963795535.1. Taxonomy (GTDB): domain Bacteria; phylum Acidobacteriota; class Terriglobia; order Acidiferrales; family UBA7541; genus Acidiferrum. The sequence goes on along the minus strand of CAWCIG010000012.1, from coordinate 1,389,872 downwards.
CTTTTCCGGTCGCGAGAGCCAATCTTGAGAAAGTGCCGCTGCTACGGTTGTTTGTGATGACGCGCCCATGCTTGCGCATCGCTCCGAAGCAGCTGCATACAGATGGTACGAGAAAACGTCGAATACGGGACCGGCTGCGTGGAGCAGGTCTTCGGATTTAAGTACTCCACCACCCATTGGCATTGCGAACGGTCCCTCGCCCACTGAACCTGGGCCGAGAAATAGTGTGTCGGGCGTAGTTTTCTGAAGGAACGTACGGAAGACAGCAACGTCGCGGCCAAAGCTTGCGGCATCGTAACCTTTCGGTGCGCCGCCCATCGCTGCATATGTCGGCTCGTTCATGAATTCGCTTGCAGCGATTCGCCCTCCAGCGGACTTGGTGTATTCGAACAATTGCCGCGCCTGGTCCGAGGTCCATACGCCTTGAGCATCACGCGATCCTGGCCCCGTAGTCACCGATGTCACGATTTCGGCATTCACTGCACGAGAAAAATCGATGACGCCCTTCCATTCCGCTCGCGTTAAGACTCCGCTGAACCCCGATGGCGCATTCGCTGGCGCAGCATTTTCCGAATCCTGAAAATAGACGCTGTTGGCCCACGTACCGCTGACTCGCACATACGCAGGGCTTAACGCCCCTGCCAGTTTTCGCAATCGCGGATTTGAAAGATCGATGGGCGCTCGATAACGATAGAGGTTCGGGTCTATGCCTGCCGGGGTGAAACCCGCCTGGGGGGCGGGCTCTTGCGCTTTACTTTCGCTCGCGTTGCTCCCGTATGGTTTCCAAAATCTCCCGCCGATGACCTCCACCATTTCAATGTTGTAGGACTGGAAGCGCTCATCGACCGTGCCAATAGCGGGCATATTTGCAGGCGATACAACCTGGGCGATCAGTTGCATCGCTAGAGCCACCATCGAGGTTATGCATAAGAATACGGCCATGCAAATGCATCGACGAATACTTCTGCTCATTTCATTGTTTTTCTTTCCCATTCCAGAAGTCGCAGCTGTCACCAACACGGGTTGTGCCATATTTTTTCACCGTCTACTGCACTTTATCTAGGTTGCATATCGTTGTGCTGCGGTATCGCACATCATGATTTGGAATTCTTGATCCACGCGCCATAAGTTTGGATGAAGGCACCAGGCCTTCTATCCAACTTTTAGTGGCCTAAGCTGAAAGGCCAGCCGAGGTATAGAATAAGCCCCGGCGGGGTGATGGCTAGCACTTGTTTAGGTGAACCACTGCTGGCGTGTAATGTCGGAGGATCCGATGGCACAGAACAATATTGAACTCATGCGGACACTCGACGATTCGTGGAACGCACAGGACTGGGATACGTTTGAAAAGCGGCATTCCAAGGACACCACCGTATTTTGGCCCGGTCAGGCTGAGCCGACAAGAGGGCGCGACAATCACAAAGCGGAGTCCATCGAATTTTTCAAGACGTTCCCCGACAATCATCTGATTAATCATCCCTATAAAGTGGAGATTGCTCAGGGCGAATGGACCTGCACTGTTGCGGATTTTACAGGTACGATGCGGGGACCGATGAAGGGTTCCGACGGCAAGTTGATCGCGCCAACCAACAAGAAGTTTCATATCGAGTTCTGCACCGTCGCACACTGGCAGGACGGCGAGATCATCGAAGAGAAACTCTTTTATGACTTGGTCGGATTGCTAAAACAGATTGGAGTTATGTGAGTATTCCTGGCCCGTTAGCTACACATGACGATTTGTGGGTGCTTGCTTTCAATACCCAACCGTAAAAGCGCGGCAGAACCACCGGGCTAACCGACCTGTACGGTTAGCATCGATATTGATCCGCCGTCGACACCTTCAATGGGGAAAGTGATGAGTTCGCGTTGCTGCCTGGTCGCAATGACATACAGCATAGGCAAGTAATGATCCGGTGTGGGAATCGAAAGCAAAGCCTCAGGTCCCAGATTCTCATAATCAATAAGCGGTTTGTATTCCCCGGCTACCATCATCTCCTTTGCATCGCGTTCAAAGCGAACAGCCCAATCGTAAGGAACAGGCATGTGCTGACCCCAAGCATACGCATGGAGATTGTGGACTAAGTTGCCGCTGCCGATGATGAGTATGCCCTCTTCGCGCAGGGGCGCGAGCTTCTTGCCAATCTCAAAATGGAATGATGCTGGTTTATTTTCGTCGATGCTTAGTTGGACGACGGGAATGTCAGCATCGGGATAGACGTGGCGAAGTACTGACCAGGTGCCATGATCGAGCCCCCAGGAGTTGTCGAGCTTGACCTGCAGCGGCGCGAGCAATTTTTGCACTCGACGGGCGAGTTTGGGGTCACCAGGTGCAGGATATTGCACCTGAAACAATTCTCGCGGAAACCCGCCGAAATCGTGAATGGTTCTCGGCGAAGTGGCGATGGTTACTCCGGTTTCTGAAACAAACCAGTGGGCCGAGATAGAGAGAATGGCTTTGGGTTTGGGTGTTGTCTGTCCTATGCGGCTCCATGCTTTTGTGTAGCCATTGTCGAGGAGGGCATTCATCGGATTGCCGTGACCAAAAAAGATCGCGGGGAGTATCTCAGCCATGTCCAGGCCACCTCTCTTTGGTTCACGCCACCTCTGCAGCCTATTGCGCGGGCGGCTTCGTGCTGTTAACCACGTCTGCTCAGCCGCCAGTCAGATACTAAGCCCACAGTATCACTTTGGCGGACTCGGTTGCGCGGTGCGTGAGGCCACTCGTGAACAAAAGCAGGTTGACCCGACCAATTTCATTCTCCTGCCAGAAACAGTCACAACTCTTGCGGAATTTGGCGGGAGCGACGGAATTTGAACCCGCGACCTCTTGCGTGACACGCAGGCGTTCTAGCCAGCTGAACTGCGCCCCGGAAACCTGCACCAGCAACGGACAGCACAAGACGCTCGGATTAGTACTCGGAAGTCGGCTAGTCACAATGGAATGACCGGCTCCGATTCGCAGGCGTGGGTTATGCTGCGAATCGGAAGACAAGCAGTACAGAGCCGCAAGCGAAGGAGCCGGTCGATGAAAAGCATAAAATTTGTTGGTTTGGATGTCCATGCCGAAACGATTGCGGTGGCGGTTGCCGAGCAGGACGGGGAAGTGAGATCGCTCGGAGTCATTCCGAATCGGGAGGAGTCGATTCGGAAGCTGGTCAAGAAACTGGGACCAGTGGAGCAGCTGCGTTTCTGCTATGAAGCGGGCCCAACGGGGTATGTCGTGTACTGGCAGTTGACGGCCCTGGGAGCGAAGTGCGAGGTGGTGGCACCCACGCTGGTACCGGTGAAATCGGGCGAACGGGTGAAGACCGATCGGCGCGATGCGCTGAAGCTGGCGCGAAATTACCGGGCCGGAGAGTTGACGGCGGTGTGGGTACCAGATGCGGCCCATGAGGCCTTGCGAGATCTGGTACGAGCCCGGGAGGCAGCTAAGAAAGACCAGTTGCGGGCGAAACATCGCTTGAGCAAGTTCCTGTTGCGGCATGGGCGGCGGCCGGCGAGCGGTGTGAAGGCCTGGACCTTGAACTACCTGGCGTGGGTGAAAAAAGAAGTCCACTTCGAGCAGCCGGCGCAAGAAGCCACCTTGCTGGACTACCTACATGAGGTGGAGCACGCGGAAACCCGCATCACGCGGCTGGACCAGGCGATCGAAGAAGCGGTGAAGTCGACACCAGCGAAGATGCGCGCGGTAATAGAGGCCTTGCAAGCCTTGCGTGGCATCGCTCAAGTAGCGGCGGTGACGATCGTGGCGGAACTGGGCGAAGTATCGCGATTCACGCGGGCGCGGCAGTTGATGGGCTACGGCGGGATCGTAGCGAGCGAACATTCCAGTGGAGAAAGTAGCTGGCGAGGGGGCATCACCAAGACGGGGAATGCGCACTTACGACGCGTGGTCGTGGAGGCCGCCTGGGCGTACCGCCACCGACCAAACGTAGGAGGAACTTTACGCAAGCGGCAAGAGTTGGTCAGCGAAGAAGTCCGAGAGATCGCCTGGAAAGCGCAGCATCGGTTGCATACGCGCTATCGGAAGTTAATGGCACGGGGCAAGGAAAAGGGGAAGGTGGTGACCGCGATCGGACGCGAGCTATTGGGTTTTATCTGGGCCATTGGGATAAAGGTAGAAGCGGCGCAGCAGGAGACCGAACGACGGGCGGCATGAGATGAGTTTTTTCTGCAAGAATTCTCCAGGAGGCAGCGTGGGTAGCGGTCGAGAGGCGCATGGAAAGGAGAATCCTCGAAAACACTATGCGGTAGGTCTGTGGACCGAACCCGCGTTGCTAGTCCGAGGCAGCTCCCGACGGATCACGATTATGCGGTTTCGACCCGCGAATATCAGAGTGATCAACCGTCGCAATAGCCGCCTCGACCGCGACTTGCGCTGCCTTCTAGGGGAGGAAAAAAAAGAAAGAAAAAGAAAGAAAAACAATTCTTTGTAGTTGACAGGTCATTCCATATCAGTGTTGAGCTATCCAGAATGCTGGGTAAATTTCGGTGTATTCAAACTACCCGCGCTGTCCCGAAGTCCGCTTGTGGAAGGTTTCGTAGCGCCAGCTCGTAATCGGGCTCTACTGATCCCGCCTGCCGATTGTTTACCGTCTGCCCAGAAACCAGCGAAAATCCTGTAATCAATTTGCAATGAGACGGTTCTGGCCGGTGAAGCTAATAGCCGTAAATCATACGATTTTGGGCAGACCAAACACTGGCCGTGGCACCGTTATGTTAGGTTCCAGACCCATCTCAGCCGATTTTCAACCACGGTGCATCTCTCGGCCCAACTCGCCGCCTTGCGATACGAGGATTAGTAGATCGTATAATCTATTCGTCTTGCCTCTCGGATTCCAACCCGGCGAAGTCATTTCCTACATGGAGATGTGTTCGGCAACTGGTGTGAATCTGCAGCGAGGTATGAACTTCCGCTTACGACAGGCGGAGAGCACTATTCTGATGAGCGTCCGTCCGGGGGCTCCATACGCCGATAGGGTAGAAGATGAGGGCCGCGTGTTGATTTACGAAGGACACGATGTTGCCAAAACTGTGAACGGTCCGCACCCAAAACAAGTCGATCAGCCGGAACGCAATCCGGGCGGCTCCTTGACCCAGAATGGATTTTTTGCTGAAGCTGCATGGAAATACAAAGAAGGGAAAGCGCCACCCGAGAGGGTCCGGGTCTACGAAAAAATACGTTCTGGCATTTGGGTGTACAACGGTTTGTTCGAGTTGATCGACTGCTGGACCGAGCGATCGGGCGACCGTAAGGTTTTCAAGTTCAAGCTCAGAGTCACTAGCGTCGACGATCACGATCATCAAAAACTCGTCCCAATTGCACAGGAGGACGATCGGCTCATACCTAGCTGGGTAAAGTTAGAAGTATGGAAGCGCGATCGCGGTCGTTGTGCGAAGTGTGGAACGACTTCAGGGTTGCATTTCGACCACATCATTCCCTTGTAGTTCGCCAAAACTTCAGCCGAGGCCCGAAACGGGGCGGTTCTGGTGGAGTAGGTGTGAATACGATTATCGACTCGGTACAGCAAGAAGACCCTAAGAGGGCGAGCCCGGTGCGCGTGGAGCGCGCACATATACATATATAAAGGACCGGCCGAAAGTCGATCCGAACTATGCCGCTCGATTGTAACGATGGTGCAGCCCTCCGAGTCGCTCCTGTGAAAGGACCCGACCCGAAGCTTCGGAACGAATTCTGCCCTCAGGTGTCCCCTTCTCAAGTCCGAGATGCGTGCGGTCCTCATGATGGTAACGAACATATTCCGAGAGCAATCGCTTCAGATGGCGTTCATTCAGTGCAACCATGTGGTCCAGTAGGTCTCTTCTGCAGCTTCCCACCCAGCGCTCCGCGATGCCATTCTGCCAAGGACTGCGGAAGGAAGTTCGCTTGGGAATAATCCTCGTGGCTTTCACCGCTGCGATCACTTCGAATCCGAACTTCTGATCACGATCAAAGATCAGGTATTTGCGAGACGCTTCAAATGGAAATGCCTCGCGCAGCTGTTGGATGATCCAAGCGCTCGTCGGATGCTTCGTGACGTTGACGTGTAGGATGCGTCGACGATCGTGGCTGATGATGAAGAAGCAGTAGAGCACGCCGAACGTGATCGTTGGCACCGTGAAGAAATCCATGGCGGCAATCGCTTCCCGATGGTTGCGAAGGAAGGCCAGCCAGCGCTTGGCCTGGTCAGGACCTCTGGGCGCCCGCTTCATCCAACGGGAGATGGTTCTCTCGGAAAGATCAAAACCGAGCATGCGGAGTTCCCCATGGATCCGCGGTGCTCCCCAGGTTGGGTTCTCAGCAACCATCTGGAAAATCAATTCCCGAATCTCCTTCGGCGTCTGTTTCCTTCCCACCTGTCTCCGGACTCTGGAAATTAGCCTCCAGCCGCTGGACGGACTTTCAGAATCTCGACGGCTGTATAGTTAAACCCGAGGAATGTCCTCGGAGGAGGTGTGAAATGAAAAAAGGAGCGACCTTCGTATTGCTACTGCTGTTCCTTGGTCCTATCGGCTCGGATAGAGCAACTTCAGCATTAGGCGGTGCCCCCAGCGACGAGGAAACTGTCCGATCGCTCGACGACCAGGAGCGAAAAGCAGTTCTGGACCGGAACTACGCCCCGCTCGAACACCTGTGGTGTGAACAGCTGACGGTCAATTCGCCAGCGAACAACGTGGTGATCGGTCGGCACGATGTCCTGGCCAGGGTTCAGAAATCAGCTGTTTACTCCTCGTTCGAGCGGAAGATCGAATTCATCCGCATCGACGGCAATTTCGCGATCATCATGGGCGCGGAGACCGTCCAACCGATCGGCGATGCCCCCCTGGCCGGAAAGACGGTCCAGCGACGGTTCACGAATATCTGGAAGAAGGATGGGAATTCGTGGTGTGCTATCGCGCGCCACGCCAACGTGGTTTCGGCCCAATGAGCCCCTGAGCCCAGCTTAACTACTAACGTTTCCAACAAATCGGGGAATCTGCTTCGCCAGCGTTGGGGCGACCTCGGACAACGTGTTTCGAGTGACTTTCATTGCCACAACCGAGGGCGCTTACAGATAACGACAAGACGCCCTTGGTGGCCAGTAAGCGAATCCCCCTCACGGTTTGTCGGCAACCCTTACCTTGGGATTATTACCGAGTAGCCGGGCGGCCTTGCGGCCGCCCGGCCCTCTCAGAACTGGGCGTGAAAGTTTCCCTTCACCCAGCTCAAGCCCTTCGAACGCCTCTTGAGAGGAGACGCGGTTTCGAAACGGGAAGACGCTGACGATGAACCCGGTCATGGCACTCGGGATGAAGTAAAACGCAGTTCGTGGCACCAGTGGAACCACCCTTCACACGGGGGACGCAGTAATGAAGGCGCCAGCCTGTGATGCGGGTGATCTTTGTATTGCACTGCGTGCAGAGTCCACGTTGTTCATGCCAGAGATAGCGAAGAGTGCGGGTACCCCGAAACGTTTCCAGCATGTGAGCCCCTTCGCGTTCTTCGAAGTAGGTTTCATAGGTTGGATCGTACGGGTTAGCTTCGCCTTTGACCTTGACGTGTCGTTTGATGGGAGTGCTCTTGGCGTAGTACAGCCAGACTTTAGTCGGCCGCCCTTCGTCATCGGAGGTTTCACCGAAGAAGGACCAGTCACGATTCCCGCGCCGGTCAAAGTATTTCGGTTTGAACCAGCGCGAGCTTTTGTTCGGGTGCCTTCGTCGTGCCCATTGCCACAGACTAGAGAAGATGTTGCGATCCACGTGTCCAAACGTGTGTTTGCTCACCACGTGCCGATGATAGTTCGCCCAACCGCGAATTTTCGGGTTGAGTTGATCGATCAAATCGGCGGCAGACACGCCATGCGCAGCTTTGATGATTCGTCGGATGCCATCCAGGAAGGTTCCAACATTCTTCTTGGAAGGCTTGATGAGCAGTTTCCCGTTAGGATATCTGCGCACGTTTTGTCCGAGGAAATCAAAGCCATGCTCCACGTGCGTAATGACTGTCTTCGTCGGAGAGAGTTCAAGACCTCGTTCTTGCAGGAACTGCTCGACCAGGGGCTTGATTTCTCCTTCCAGTAATTCTTTCGATTTACTGGTGATGACGAAGTCATCCGCGTAACGGACGAGATTGACACACGGTTTCTCACCTCCAAGGGACTTGAGACGTTTTCCTGCAGGGAACTTTTCCTGCAAGAGTCGTTCAAGTCCGTCCAGCGCGCAATTAGCGAGCGCGGGGGAGATAATTCCACCCTGGGGAGTCCCGTCCGTCGTTTCGTGAAGAACGTGTTTTTCCATGTACCCGGATTTCAGCCACTTTTGGAGAATGACTCGGTCCAGCAGGACGTGAGCCAAAAGCCAATCGTGTGAAATCTTGTCGAAACAGGACTTGATGTCGCCTTCTAGAATCCACTGCGTGTTTGCGCTTCTCAGTGCCAGAAAGCACTGGACCATCGCATCGGCGCAGGACCGCTGCTGACGAAACCCATATGAGTTTTTATCAGCGGTGGTTTCCACAACGGGGGCGAGTGCGAGCAGATACAGCGCTTGCTGCGCTCGATCCTTCATCGTGGGAATTCCGAGCGGGCGCATCGTTTTGCCGTCCGACTTCGGGATGTAAACACGTCGTAGGGGCTGGGATTGATAACCCCTACGCTTCAGTGCATGTACTGCCTGGGTCTTCTTCTCTGGTGTGTCCCAAATTTCTTGGTCCACGCCGGGGGTTTTCTTGCCATTGTTTTCCGTCACTCGTCGAACGGCGAGAACTTTGCCGCTGTAGGAGTGGGTTAGCAAACGCTGCAGGGCTCGCACCCTGCCCCATCTGCTGGCCTTCGTTGCCTGCACGATACGCACTTGGAGTCGGTGAACGTTGCGGCTAACGGTTTGCCAGTTAATGGCATACCACTCCGCCGCTTCGTCTGAGACCGCACCAACAGCTTGCGCTGTCGTCATCTGCTTTGCCTCATGAGCCGATTAGTCAAGTTCTCTCGTGTGAAGCACCATAAAGGGAAGTCAGCCCGCTTTCACGTCCGGTGATGTTGTCGATGTAGCTGACGCAACCGATATCCGCTCCATTGCAGAGTGGCATTCGCTTTCTCCCTCATCTGTTATCCGCACCGCTATCGGTGCATCTTGCGATGCACTTTCCTCTTGCGAGAAGCGATGTGGATTTACCCTGTTCCGTTGGAATGACGCGATAGGGTCGAGTGGCCGGGCGGTCTTGCGGCCGCCCAGCCCTCTAAGAACCGGACGTGAGACTTTCGCCTCATCCGGCTCGAGCACTCAATAACGCCCCAAAAGAAACAGGGACGCAGCCTCATTCAGGTGCGAATAAGACCTACTCGATACAGGCTTGCCGCCAACTCGCACGGCGATGGAGAAAACCCACCAGACGTGTGTGAAGCTGCACCAACAGCTCTCGCCGTCGTCATTTGCTTTGCTTCATTCATTGGTTCTTCAAACGTTCTCGAGTTTGAGCACCACCAAGAAGTCGGCTCCGTTTCCGGCGAGGTGATGTTGTTGTCCCAGAAAGACAACGCAACCTCTATTTGCCCGATTACAGGGCAGCATTCGCTTTGTCTCAGTTCCGCTACCCCCATCGCTATCGATCCGCCTTGCGGTGGTTCTTCCCCTTACGGGGAGCGATACGGGCTTACCCTGTTCCGCGGCAATGACACGATCGCGTAGGTGCTCCCTCTACGCCGGCAGTGTTGTGTGCTCATGACGCGGGAACCTAAAGCCCACGTACCCACTGCAAAAAGAGCGCAAGCATCTTCCGCTCCCCAGAACTTACGGCGCTTAAAAGAGTTTGCCTATGCTCACCATACGACCAACCCTAGCCCCAATCACCGCCTTGATGCTGGCAGGTGCACCTTTGCCTTGCGGGTCCGATGCCACTCTTGCGAGTGCGGGTACATTGTCCGAGGGCTTTCGACGAGTCGTTACCTTCCCGCCTTACCTCGTAGGATACGTTCGATGGGACGAACGGTCTGATCCATTCCTCCTCGTCAGACAATCATTTTCCGCAGCTTTCAGGTCGCACTTAGGTCTGTTCTATACGCCGGCAGTGTTGTTTACCTATGACAGAGGACCCGGAAGTCTCTGTGCTCACTGCAACAAGAGCCGCGCAGCATGTTAGGCTCTCTCGGGCTAACGACGCTTACGAACATTTGTGTATTCTGACCCTGCTACCAAGCCTAGCCCCTCTCCACCTTATGCTGGCAGATGCATCGTCGCCTCACGGTTTCGGTGCCACTCTTGCGAATGTGGGTCCATTGTCCGAGGGCTTCGAACGGTCTGTTGCCTCGCCGCTCCAACCTCGTAGGCTACGTGCGATGGGACGCACGGTCTGATCGATTTCCTCCTTGTCAGACAATCATTCCAATAGCTTTCAGGTCGCAATCCGGGTTGCCCGTAATCCGATCAGAATCGATAGCAAGTGCGGAGACAAGCCGACATCTCGCGAGTAATCGCTTTCTCGCACTTCTTTCGGTGGGCGTTTCCTAGCATTGATCCAGGGGCGGATCGAGATGCGAATTCCTCGTGGCTCGAAAAACACCCTATTGGTCCCGCTCTGAGTGCAAATGATTGAGACCCGGTAGGGTTCATCCGCGCAGCCTGGCCCGTTCAACGCGTCAGCCAGTGTGCGAAGGCGAGCCAGGCCGACGTGCCTCCGACGGCGAGGCGCAGAGGTTGCGACGCGACCAGGAGCAATCCGCCCCACAAGTAGGCAGGATGCAAGCGCTGACGGGAAACGATGTCGTAGAGGATGCAAGCCAGAAGCACCAAGTCGGTCAGACCGAAGAATGCCAGCGGCCCATTTGCCGGGATGAAGGCGAAAGGCAGTCGAGCGATGGCAGGAGCGAGAATGGCGAGCGTCGCCAGAAGCATCAATCTCTTGTGGGTCTCGCTCTGACGACGATAATAAAAGCCGGCCGCAATCAGGATCGAAAACATCAGAATGTCGCTCAGTGGGATGACAAGGAAGACAAGCGGAGGAGGTCCGCCTGGTGGGGTCACTCCACGTTTTGCCGCGTGGGTCGCGGTAATTGTGCCGACCACGATCATAAGTGCTGCTAGAACTCCCCCTGCAACACCGAGCCGCCGATGAATTTCGGTCCGCCTTGCGGCTACCAGCGTGACCTGACTAAGCAGGAGCACAAGCCAAGAGGTGAACAGGGCTCCGTGCAAATGAAGGAGCGGCGGGAGGGGCGGCTTTCCGAAAAGGTCTTTCAGATAGTAGGTTCGGGCGAAGCCGGCGAACACGATTGCGGCGGCCAGGACCGCCAGACCGGTGTAGAAGATATGGTCCCGGCGCTTACCGGTGACCGCCGCATGCGACATCATCTTGACCTCGACCATCATTGAAATTGACTGCGACGGCAAGAAGCCAAAGGTATTCATGTCTTAGACCGAACCTCAGGCCGCGAATCGCCGATGCGTCCGGCTTGTCCACGTCAGGCTAATGGGTGCCGACGGAGACTCCACGCTCTACGCTTGAAATTAGGTGCCGAGACTTGCGGCCTCGTCCACGCTAAGGACACATGTGCATCACAACGCGGCTAGTCGCGTTTGATGCCGAAGCTGATGCCATAGAACCCTCCCGTCCCAGGATTGTTAACTACTGTATGGATTTCCGTACCTTTTCTGACCACTACCAAGCTCAGTTGTACAGAGGACCTACCGCCATTGAAGTTGATCGTAGCTGTTCCCGTGCAATCCGGATTGATGGCATAGGTGCCACTGCCGGGGTTCCACTCCATCGGAGGCGGAGTTCCATTAACAACAACGTGGTCTACCTGACTCAGATGGCCTTCGCCGTCAAAGTGAGTCATCGCTACGCCACGGAGCACACCGATTTGTGATCCGAGGCTGGCCACGCCTTCGATGACGAATCCATAATCGCCGCTAAGCGTCTTATTCGAACATGTTTTGTCCTCGGACTGGGCCCAGGCCGGGCAGTTCGAGAACAGCACACCGCAAAAAAGCAGCAATGGACTCACGATCAAGGAAATTCTAAAACTTTGCTTCTTCATCATAGGAGACCTCCTTTAGGTCTGAGGCGAACTATGAAGTTTGGGGCCGGAGCGTTAAATGGCCGGGAGATTCTCTCCTTGTAATGAATTTGTCTCTTGATATCCCGCTGAGAATCAGTAGATTGCGAAGCCAGATCCGGGAATGAGTTGTCTTTGATCAGCAAAGAACCCGATGCTATATTTCGTTCGCGGGGAATCCGATATGGACGATGTCGAGCATGTGTCACCGCTAATCCGTTTTGGAATCTTTGAGGTTGATTCTCAATCTGGTGAACTCCGAAGGTCTGGTCTCAAGATCAAGCTGCAGGAGCAGCCGTTTCAGGTTCTGATGATGTTGCTGGAACGTGCCGGCAAAGTAGTTACACGAGAGCAATTACAAAAAAGACTTTGGCCGGCAGACACATTCGTAGACTTCGACCGCGGCCTAAATAGAGCCATCAGCAGGCTTCGCGATGCATTAGGGGACGACTCCAATAACCCCCGGTTTATCGAGACCCTCCCGCAGCGTGGATATCGTTTCATCGTGCCGGTTGAGACGCAGCCAGCGAGTCGCAGTGTGCGCTCGCCGCAGGGCTCGCATCCGCGTGCACGTTTGATCGAGTCCCTTGCGGTGCTGCCGCTTGAGAACCTCTCCAATGATTCAGCGCAGGAGTACTTCGCCGATGGGATGACCGACGAGTTGATCACGGAACTCGCGAAGATCACCTCCTTGCGGGTGATCTCCCGCGCCTCCATCATGCAGTACAAAGGCACCCGCAAGCCCCTGCCGCTGATTGCGAGGGAACTGGGAGTGGACGCCGTAGTGGAAGGTACAATTGTGCGCTCTGGCCAAACGGTGCGGATCACGGCCAAACTAGTCCAGGCTTGCGACGACCGGCATCTTTGGTCCGAGAAGTACGAGCGCGCTCTGGGTGATGTTCTAACATTGCAGGGCGAAGTGGCGCAGGCGATTGCCGATCAGATTCAGGTCAAGCTGACTTCCAAAGAACACGCGAGCCTCGCGCATATCCGTTCGATCAATCCCCAAGCACATGAGGCTTATTTTAAAGGAAGCTTTTTCCGGAATAAGTGGACAGAGGAGGGATTGCACAAAAGCATCCAATACCTCAGCGAAGCGATTGAACTTGAACCCGCCTATGCCCAGGGGTATGCAGGCCTCTCCCTCTCCTACTGTGCGCTTGGAATCTTCGGAATCCGTCCTGCGCGAGAGGTTTACCCAAAGGCGAAAGCGGCTGCCATGAGGGCTCTTGACCTGAACGAGACGGTCGCGGAAGCTCACATTTCATTAGCGGACGTCAAGAAGGGTTATGACTGGGATTGGCCCGGTGCGGAAGCGGAATACAAGCGCGCTCTCAATCTGAACCCGAGCTACGCCATCGGGCACATGTGGTACGCGGATTATTTGTCCAAGATGGGACGGCACCCGGACGCCATCGCTGAGGCCACGCGGGCGCGCGAGCTTGACCCGATCTCGGTTGACAGTAACGCCTTCCTTGGATTCATTCTTTACCGTGCACGTAGGTACGACGAAGCGCTGAAGGCATGTCAGAAAGGTGTTGAACTCGATCCTTATCACCCCGAAGGCCACTGGTTTCTGGCGCTCCCCCATGAACAAAGGCGCGAGCTTCCCGAGGCCATCGCAGAACTTCAGAAAGCAGTAAGTTTTTCGGGAGGTGGGGCGCCCTACCTAGCGCTATTGGGCCGTGCTTATGCATTGGCCGGCGAGCGGACGAAGGCGTCGAGCATCCTCGACGAGCTAACGACACTATCCGACAAGAAGTACGTCTCTCCGTTGGACTTTGCTGTCGTCTACACAGGGCTTGGCGATCGAAACTCTGCCTTCCACTGGTTGGAGAAGGCCTATCAGGAACGCACGATGCGAATTCAGGAATTGCCGCAGCCGATCTTCGACAGCCTACATTCCGATCCACGCTACCGCGATCTAATGCGACGCATCGGTCTCTCACTCTAACAGCGAAATGAGAATTGAATCGTTCGTTTCATAACACCTCTCTGAACCGGAAATTGCACGCTGACCATTTTGATTATGCCCGGACTCGCAAGTCAATCAACCGGAATAGGTAGTCATGGTGTCATTTGCGGTGGCCACGGCGCCGGCGGGGTCACGGGACCACCTCCTCCCCAATCGTGACCCACACTTATATCAAAACCGCTTGGCAATCACTGCCCCGCTCGTTCATGCGTAGCGTCCGCCGCCGGGCGGCTACGTCCTAACGCGCTTGCGTACATTAAATGGAGTAGTTCCCGGATTGTCGGCAACCCTTACCTATTATAATAACGTCACGTCAGAGTTATCCGTGATTCGGAAGGAAACCGTTGGCATTCCTGACGACAACGAGACGGCGAGGGTGAGATGAAATTGACAGCGGGAGTCGTATGGCGTAGGTTTTGCCCAGGAATCGGCACAAGCTATTGTCCGAGGTCTAGAACTAAAAATTGTAGCTGGCCGACATGGATGTTGCATGCGCGCCCCCCCAAGTGAGCTTGGCGGCGGAAACTGATCGAGGTGAATATGGCGCTAGTCACTCGAAGACGATTCGTCCAGCGGACGGCGTTCGCCGCAGCGGCGCTTTACGGGCGTCCGATGAAGTTCCTCGGTGGAGGGCGGCGGATCTTCGGAGAACGCGAACAGAATGCGGCTCCCATCGATGCGGCAGCAATCCGGAAGCTGGCTTCCCAGATTACCGGTCACGTGATCACGCCAGAGGCGCCCGATTATGAATCATCGCGCTTGGTCGGCAATCGCGCATACGATCGGCACCCGGCGCTGATCGTGCGCTGTGCGGGCGCGTCGGACGTCACGCGAGCTCTTGATTTTGGCCAGAGCCAGAGTCTGCCCCTGGCAGTGCGAGGCGGAGGCCATAGCGCCGCCGGATTCGGAGTTTGCGACGGCGGCTTGGTGATCGATCTCTCGGGAATGAAGCGAGTCGAGGTTGACGCCGACAAAAGTGTAGCCCGTGCCGAGGCTGGTTCTCTGGTGCGCGATGTGGATCAAGCCACTCAACACTTCGGCTTAGCCACGACAATGGGTACCTGCCCGACTGTTGGAATTGCCGGGTTGACGCTCGGCGGGGGGCTGGGGTTCTTAATGTCGAAGTATGGCGCCGCATGCGACAACGTGCTATCAGCGCACATGGTGACGGTGGACGGCAGGCAGCTGGAGGCTAGCCAGAACTCCAACCCAGACCTTTTCTGGGCGATTCGCGGTGGAGGCGGAAACTTCGGGGTGGCGACGGCGCTCGAATACCGACTCCATCCGGTCAGCGAGATTTTGGTAGGAGCGCTGATTTATCCGGCCGGGCGAATTCCAGAGTTGCTACAGGCCTACGCCAAGTTCACGGGGACAGCGCCCGACGAAATGGCGACCACGGCCATGATATTGCCCTCGGAACAGGGACCGAGAATTCGGATGCTAGTCGGCTATTGCGGCCAAGCAACCCTCGGGAATGACCTGCTCAAACCGTTGCGAGCGCCGCTCAAACCGCAGGAGGACACAGTCAAGGTCATGTCCTATCTGGAGGCTCAGGCAAGCGCGTTCCCGGTGTCCCCGAAGCCCTCTGCGTATTTCGTGACGAACCTGTTCCTTCCCGAACTCACCGCGGCCGCTGTCGCGGCGATTACAACCGCAACCCAAGATGCGCCGCAGAGGTTCAGGGTGATGATTGGGCAGTACCACGGGGCCATGACGCGCGTACGTGCTAGCGACATGGCGTTTCCCTTGAGGGAGCGGGGTTATGAAGTGGAGGTGTCGAGTTATTGGAGCGCTTCGGAAGAGAAGACGAGTGTGGTGCAATGGGTAAACGCTCTTGGCGACAATCTGCAACCCTTTTCGCACGGGCTGAACGCTAACAAATTGAGCGACACGAGCGGCGAGCTTGTTAGGGCGGCGTACGGGCCGAACTATGCTCGCTTGGTGGAGATCAAAAAGAAGTACGACCCCACGAATGTGCTGCGACTCAATCCGAACGTCAGGCCGGAAAAACTCTCGAATAATTGAGAAACGCCAGCGTTCGGCGTTGACCTTGAGGGGTCTCAGCGCGGCACTCAGTGCTTGGTGGTCTCGAAGCCGAATGGCTTGGGAGGCCTTCTCATCTCCATGCGTATCGCACACTGCTGGAGGGGACATGAATCGGTTTCCTGCTTGCATAATCTTGTCAGTCGCGTTCCTCGGTAAATTTGTGGTCACTGGCGCCAGCGCCCAATCCGGCCCCGAAGATGCAGTCTCCAGTTTGATGGCTGCCTGGAACCTGAAAGACGCGCATGCATTCGCGTCTCAATTCACTGAAGACGCCACCTTCGTCAATGTGAATGGTGCTCTTTGGATCGGCAGAAAAGACATTGAGGACAGGCATGCCAAAGCGGGGATCTTCAAGAGCAGCCATGCAGACATCAAGCCCGACAGCATGCGGCTCCTCAGGCCGGACATTGCTCTGGTGCACGTGAGTTGGACGATCACGGGGGACCCTCGTGATCCACAGCCTCGCTCCTATTTGATGACCATGGTGGTCAGCAAACGTGATGGACGCTGGCTCATCGTTGCTGCCCAGAATGGCTCCGCCGTTGATCGGTCTACCTTGCCCGGCACAGCCGTTCTTGTCCCGAGTCCTTTGCCCACAGCGCCCGATCCAAACCAGACGCCTTCCGATGTGCGAAAACTGCTCGTCGAAGCCGACAACTATTGGGACCAGAATGATGCCAAAGCTGTTGCGAGCCTGTTCGAGGACCATGCAGATCTTGTGGATACGTCTGCCCGTCGCTTCAGAGGACGGGACAATATCGAAAAACACATCGCGGATGTTCTAGCACATCAGTTCAAAGGCACCACGTCGCGCACGAGCATCCTTACCAGTACCCCGCTTGGTCCGGACATTGCGGTTCTCGAAGTCCAGTGGCAGCTGTTGGGCGAAGGGCGGGACGACAAAACGATTACCATCACAGGACTTCGCGTGTTTACCCGCAACAGTGCACGGTGGTGGGTCAGCGCCGCTCAAGACACGGTCACCAGGCCGTTGCCAGCAGGAGTGCTGCGATGAGGAAGCCACGCAAGCGGTTCTTACACACGGGAGTTCCTAACAACGATTGCGGCGATGGGGCGCGACAGCGGGATAAAGCTGTGGTCGCGCTTGTGACTCCCGAATCGTTAGCCGGAAGTAATGGTGCAAATCGAGTCTCCTCGAATTACTTCCGCATAGCTCGTCATCCGTTCGGAACCGGCGGAAAGTGCCAATCGAGTCTACAAGTTGAACGAGCAGTTTTCGGAGCGCCTGTAAATCTTTCCGAGTATCGATCTTGGTCGACCGATCGATCCCTCACCTGATGAAAAGTTCGGTCATTGATGGACTGATTGCCGGGGTTCTTGGTGAAAGCGGCAGCCCGCATCAGCGATTGACTTCACGTCAATCAGCGAGCCAGGGGACACTTTAACAAGCGGACGTCTGTCCGAGATACGTCTACGCCCCTGGAGTCCTTCTCAGACAGATTCGAGGATTTCTGACGCCTGCGATCTCTCGTTAGTCACAATGGAATGACCGGCTCCGATTCGCAGGCGTGGGTTATGCTGCGAATCGGAAGACAAGCAGTACAGAGCCACAAGCGAAGGAGCCGGTCGATGAAAAGCATAAAATTTGTTGGTTTGGATGTCCATGCCGAAACGATTGCGGTGGCGGTTGCCGAGCAGGACGGGGAAGTGAGATCGCTCGGAGTCATTCCGAATCGGGAGGAGTCGATTCGGAAGCTGGTCAAGAAACTGGGACCAGTGGAGCAGCTGCGTTTCTGCTATGAAGCGGGCCCAACGGGGTATGTCGTGTACTGGCAGTTGACGGCCCTGGGAGCGAAGTGCGAGGTGGTGGCACCCACGCTGGTACCGGTGAAATCGGGCGAACGGGTGAAGACCGATCGGCGCGATGCGCTGAAGCTGGCGCGAAATTACCGGGCCGGAGAGTTGACGGCGGTGTGGGTACCAGATGCGGCCCATGAGGCCTTGCGAGATCTGGTACGAGCCCGGGAGGCAGCTAAGAAAGACCAGTTGCGGGCGAAACATCGCTTGAGCAAGTTCCTGTTGCGGCATGGGCGGCGGCCGGCGAGCGGTGTGAAGGCCTGGACCTTGAACTACCTGGCGTGGGTGAAAAAAGAAGTCCACTTCGAGCAGCCGGCGCAAGAAGCCACCTTGCTGGACTACCTACATGAGGTGGAGCACGCGGAAACCCGCATCACGCGGCTGGACCAGGCGATCGAAGAAGCGGTGAAGTCGACACCAGCGAAGATGCGCGCGGTAATAGAGGCCTTGCAAGCCTTGCGTGGCATCGCTCAAGTAGCGGCGGTGACGATCGTGGCGGAACTGGGCGAAGTATCGCGATTCACGCGGGCGCGGCAGTTGATGGGCTACGGCGGGATCGTAGCGAGCGAACATTCCAGTGGAGAAAGTAGCTGGCGAGGGGGCATCACCAAGACGGGGAATGCGCACTTACGACGCGTGGTCGTGGAGGCCGCCTGGGCGTACCGCCACCGACCAAACGTAGGAGGAACTTTACGCAAGCGGCAAGAGTTGGTCAGCGAAGAAGTCCGAGAGATCGCCTGGAAAGCGCAGCATCGGTTGCATACGCGCTATCGGAAGTTAATGGCACGGGGCAAGGAAAAGGGGAAGGTGGTGACCGCGATCGGACGCGAGCTATTGGGTTTTATCTGGGCCATTGGGATAAAGGTAGAAGCGGCGCAGCAGGAGACCGAACGACGGGCGGCATGAGATGAGTTTTTTCTGCAAGAATTCTCCAGGAGGCAGCGTGGGTAGCGGTCGAGAGGCGCATGGAAAGGAGAATCCTCGAAAACACTATGCGGTAGGTCTGTGGACCGAACCCGCGTTGCTAGTCCGAGGCAGCTCCCGACGGATCACGATTATGCGGTTTCGACCCGCGAATATCAGAGTGATCAACCGTCGCAATAGCCGCCTCGACCGCGACTTGCGCTGCCTTCTAGGGGAGGAAAAAAAAGAAAGAAAAAGAAAGAAAAACAATTCTTTGTAGTTGACAGGTCATTCCATATCAGTGTTGCGCTGCGGCGCTGACCTGCTGCCAGACCCTGAAGAAGTTGCCGCCCATCACCTTGCCGGTCTCACCATCGCTGAAGCCGTGCGCGAGTAACGCCTCCGCAATCGCTTGGAAGTTCGCGTCCTCCCCGAACCCTGAGGTGTAGCTAGACATTCCGCGCAGATCGCTGCCGATGCCGACGTGATCGATCCCGACGAGCTTCTTGACATAGTCGATGTTTCGGACCAGGTCGTCCATAGTGGGATTCGAATCACCGTTCGGCCAGAGCCCGATGACGCCGCCCTTCGAAGCGATGGCCACTATCTCATCGTCGGTCAGGTATCGATCGCCGTCGTGCAGCGCCTTCACGCCCGTGTGGCTGAAGAGCACGGGCTGTGACGACTCCTTGAGCGCATCCATGATCGTCTCAGTGTTGGCGTGCGCCAGATCAATGATGATGCCGAGGCGATTGGCTTCATGCACCGCTTCGCGCCCGAATGGCGTTAGGCCCCCCGGTGAATAGGGATACGTCTGGATGTGTCCCAACTCATTCGCGCGGAAGTGCACGAGCTGCAGCAAGCGCAGACCACGACGATAGAGGTCTCGCAGGTTCTCTACCTGAGCCTCAAGCCCGTCGCCGCCCTCGACCGCTGCCAAAAGCGCCAGCTTGCCTTGCCGTTTCGCATCGAGCACCGCCTGCGGGCTCGTCGCGAGCACGGCGTCGCCGTCGTCGATCGTTCTGGTGATGCGGGCGAACCGGTCAAGTGTGAACGCGAACGGTTCGCCCGGTTTTGGCCGCGGAAGCTCGCCGCGTTTAACGTCCGTGCCGTCGCGCTTGACGTAGTCGCCACTGAACACAGCGTCCGTGCTGATGTTGCAGACCACGACGTCCATGAGCCCCCGGCGATAGCGTGCGAGCTCGTCGGGCTCGATGCGCGGAACGTTAGCGCGATGGAATCGGCTGGGATGTGCGTGCATGTCCACGAACACCACCTGCTGGTGGATGGCGGCGACGCGATTCGCGCTTTGTCCGGCGCCAACCGTCAGTCCGGCAGCAACGACCGTGAGAGTTGGCGTGGCCAACCGACCGGCGAGTGTCCGCACCGAGCACACTCTTCGTCTCCGGAGTATCGAGGTCAAGCAAATGGTCAAGTAAATCGAATCTCCTTTTTGACTTCAAAAATAGTGGCTAGTGTACGCCCATTTCGCCCGTTCGCGACGTTGTGAAAATGATTTCTATTTTGAGTGCCCGCAACGGTCTCAGTAAGATGGGCGGCGCGGACCGAAATACGAGCGGCAATTCCGGCGCCAACGTTTTTGAGTGCCTCCTTTCATACCTTGTTTGTATTAAACTTCGTCCTCGTCCTGGTTGCGATTCCCCAAGAACTTGAAAGGGGGACCTGTGAAACTGGCCGGTGTGGTTTTTGCTGCCATTTTGATGAACATGCTGAGCTCGCAGGCCTCCTCCGCCGGAGCGACCTGCGAAAGCCTCGCCTCACTCTCCCTGCCGGACACCACCATCACAGTGGCGCAGACTGTAGCTGCCGGGGCGCTTAGGTTGCCGACAGCTCTTCCAGACGCTGGTCCCCATGGAGGGATCACCTTCGTCGCAGCGAAGGATCTTCCAGAGTTTTGCCGGGTCGTTGGAGTTGCGAAGCCCTCCAAAGACTCCGAAATCAAGTTCGAAGTTTGGATGCCCACCTCCAATTGGAACGGCAACTTTATGGGTCTCGGCAACGGAGGTATGGGCGGATCGATCAGCTACGGAAACATGTCGGGACCTCTCTCCCGTGGTTATGCGACCGCCTCAACCGATACCGGGCATGAGAGTTCGGGACAAGACGGGAGCTACGCGCTCGGCCATCGGGAAAAGGTTATCGACTTCGGCTACCGTGCGGTCCATGAAATGACGGTCAACGCAAAGCTGATTGTCACGGCCTACTACGGCCGGTCGCCAAAGTTCTCCTATTGGTACGGCTGCTCGACCGGAGGCAGGCAGGCCTTAGCGGAAGCCCAGCGGTTTCCAGCCGACTACAACGGAATTGTCGCTGGAGCGCCTGCCATCTTCCTGACACACATGCAGGCCGCGAGCGTCTGGAAAGCTCAGGCAATCCGTAGGAATCCCGGCGGGTTGGTGCCACCTGCCAAGCTCCTGCTGATCCACAAGGCAGTACTGGCAGCTTGCGACGCTCGAGACGGCGTTAGGGACGAACTCTTGGAAGATCCGCTGCTTTGTGACTTCGACCCGAAGATCCTCGAGTGCAAGGGTGAAGACGGTCCAGACTGCCTGACCGCTGCGCAAATAACTGTGGTCCGGGCATTCTACGGCCCCACTGTGAATCCGCGAACCAGGGAGCAGATCTTTCCAGGGATGGTTCCGGGCAGTGAAGTGGGCTGGAGTTCCGACGTGGGTCGGATGTATGCGGACCCACCGGACATCACTAAAACTCTCGCCACCGCGTACCTCAGATATGCGGTGTTCCAGGATCCTAAGTGGGATTACATGACGTTCGATTTCGATTCCGCGGTGGCATTGGCGGACCGTATCGATGACGGCGTAACCAGGGCCACCGATCCTAATCTGCGAGATTTCTTTCGCCGTGGCGGAAAACTGCTGCAGTACCACGGTTGGAGTGACCCTTCGATTTCTCCGCTTAGCAGCATCAACTACTACAACAGCGTTCTCGATTTTATGGGAGGCCCGGCCAGCATACGGGACTTCTACCGCCTCTTCATGGCTCCCGGGATGGACCATTGCGGCGGAGGCGATGGCCCGAACACCTTTGATTCGATCCAAGCAATCAAGGAATGGGTCGAAGCGGGAAAAGCGCCGGAACAGATTGTGGCGATGCGGATTCGGGACGGAAAGACGGAACGGACCCGGCCGCTCTGCCCTTATCCACAAGTTGCGACGTACAAAGGAACTGGAAGCACTGACGACGGCGCGAACTTCTCGTGCTCGGCCCCGAAATAGAAGCATCTTGACAACCAGCACGCGTGAGAGCAAATCTGCAGGCACCAGATGAAGGTCCACAATCTAAAGGCTTGGCTTGCAACGTTAGAAGAGAAACCCCATCCACGGCGCGCCTGTAGTTTGTCCATCGTGGGGTGGCTTGCCTTTCTAGCGTTCAGCGGCCCTGCGCTTGCCGCGCAGGATGCCCGTGTTGAACCCCAGACCCAAGACACGCAGAAGTGCGACGCGCTGGCCGAGCTCAATCTCGAAGCCATTCCGGGAGGTCCGGCGGTCATCACATCGGCGCACATCATCGAGGTTCCCGCCACGGGCCTGGAGCACTTCATATTCACTCAGAGCGGATATGGGAGCCTTACCCCGGAGCGGGCCTCCCACATTCGCGAGTATTGCAACGTGACCGGCTACGTTGCCCCGCAGAACAAGTTCGTGCTGAAGCTGCCGCTGCCACGCGATTGGAATCAGAAGTTTTTCTTTTATGCGTGCGGCGGTTTCTGCGGCACCCTTTTTACGGACGCTTCCAATCTAGGTCTGGCCCGAGGCTATGCATCCGCCACCGGAAACGGAGGGCATGAGAGCGCTTTGGGGTTCGATGGCGTTTGGGCCGCAAACGCACCCGGATTACAGGAGGATTATGGCTGGCGCAGCAATCACGTCGTCACGCTTATAACCAAGGCAATCACCACCCGATACTACGGAATGCCCATCAAGTATTCCTACATGGTGGGCAACTCAAAGGGAGGCCAAGCGGTTCTGCTGGAAGCGCAAAGGTTTCCCGAAGACTTCGACGGATTGATGCCGAGCGCGCCCGTTTACGATCAAACCGGACGGGACGTGCTCGCCGGAGCCTGGTTTGCACAAGCCATCAGTGACGGGCATGGCGGGTCGGTGCTCAACGCCGAAGCTGCCCAGGCAGTCCACAAGTCAGTGTTGGAGCTCTGTGGCGCTCAAGCCGGTGTGGAAGAAGGGCTGGTCACTGATCCGCCCTCCTGCAAGTGGCAGCCGGAAATGATCGCCTGCTCTCAAGGAAGCAGCGGTCCGGATTGCTTGAATCCAAGGCAAGTCGCCGCCGTGATGCGCTTAATGACCCCCGTCACGAATTCCAAAGGTGAGGTGCTCTACGCGTACCCTTACATCCCCGGAACCGAGACGCAATGGGCGGGTTGGAACTATTTTGGGGCTCCGCGCGCTGGGTACACGCCGCGCATTGCCAACTTGCAGGTGCCGGTGCAGCATGAAAAGTATTTAGCGGACGAGAGAATACGAGACAATGTGGACGCCCTCAAATATGACTTCGATCGCGGGCCCGCGACCCTGGCTCGGTCGCGGAGAATTTACGACGCATCGTCATTCGATCTGAGCGCCTTGAAAGCGCGAGGCGGGAAGATCCTGATGTGGCATGGCTGGGCCGATGGGGCCATCATGGCAACTTCTTCGATTGGCTACTACGAGGGCGTCGTCAGGGCGATGGGCGGCCGCAGACAGACTGAAGACTTCTTCCGGCTATTTCTCGTACCTGGAGTTCATCATGGCGGCGGCGGTCCGGGATTCACGGAGTTTGACTCCCTGACCGCACTAGAAAACTGGGTGGAGAAGGGACAGGTACCCGAAAAACTGATCACGGGGCGATTAAGCAACGGCGTTGTGGAGCGTACACGCCCGGTCTTCCCCTATCCAGTCTTGGCTCGTTACTCCGGGAAGGGCGATCCCAAGCAGGCGGACAGCTTTGTGCCCTTTGACCTCTCCCAACCCTAAGCGCCGTTTGCGCCACGAGCGACGGCTCGCACAGAGCGCATTCAAGATGTGATAAGGCGTCTTCGTTGGACTGGTTGCTTCCGAGTCGCTCGTGATCCAGACACGATCGGCAAAGGTCCCATCTCGACAGCCCTGTCACTCCCTGTCATGAATGCTCAGGATTTGTACACGTCGAGTTTCGAGGCCTGCGACCTCGCGGTGCCTCGCAGGCCTAAGCCGTGAGTTGCAAACGCCAGCGCAACGGCACGCACGCACGGAGTCCTGTGGACTGATGTGGCAGCCAACCTCCTGCGATGTATACTGCTGTGCTTCGGGATGCGAAAATTGGAATCCTGGATGATTGGCCGAACTGTGGAGGTGGAATTATGCCACGCCTCATTCTTCCTCTTGGCCTGTGTTTCGCTGCGATCGCGCCTAGCTCAGCTATTGCCCAAATGAATCCGGGGGATCCCCACGTGCCCGGCGCCGTAGCATGTAACGACTCACCCACGCCCGGAAAGCGGCCTCCCAACACGGATTGCGCTGTCCTTTTACACAAGACGTTTGACATTTTGCCGCCCGGTCCCTTAGTCTGGCGGTTCGAAAATTTCTCCACGACTGATGCCGCACAGCGTGCCGCCACTCCCGCGAGTGTCGTGCTAGAAGCGGCAGGAAAAGTCTGGCTTCTCACTCTCGCGGCAAAAGGCGACCGATCCAAGGACGCAACGTTTGTTGCGGAGACGGAGCTGCTCCCGCCGATTCCTCGTGGCCCGAGCTATGAGATCGTCGTCTCCCAAGCCAACCTCGACCCAGATGCCAACGTCATGACGCACAAGCACTCCGGACCCGAAACTTGGTTTCTGCTCACCGGGGAACAATGCCTCGAGTTGCCAGATCGGACGGTGCGCGCCCGCGCTGGCCAAACCATGTCCGCGCCCGCCGAAACTCCTATGAAGCTCAATATCATCGGCCCAGCGAAGCGCGACGCGCTCTTCTTAGTCGTCCACGACTCCTCGAAATCCTGGAACACTTTCGTTGACTGGCAGCCCAAAGGCCTTTGCCAGAAATAACGAACTTCATAGCCGCACTCGCCCGCTGGGAGCGTTCGGCCTTTAGTTCGAAGGCGCTAAACGGCCACAAGCAAGGTTGGGCGAGTCGTCGGCAACCCTTACCTTACCGGATTACGGAAGGGTTGCCCGTCATTCGCCCAGAATCGGCCCGTTACTGTGAACGTAACCGTCCGTTTTCGCCAGTGACTGTCGAAAATCCCACTGTGCGGATCACTGCGACGACTTGACGGCGTATCCCATGTAAAGAATTTTCAAGTCGTGGCTTTCTACGAGTTTGAACCTCTGGCCAAGCTCCTTGTAGCCGATTTTGCCTTGGGCTCTTTTTCGCAGCAGCCTGATCATTTTGGGAATGCTCACGTCCGGCGACGTGCCACGAAACTCTTTGAACTCAAATCCGGCCTGCACAACCAATCCTCTTAATTCTTCCGGCCGAATAAACATTCTCCACTCGTGAAGCCGGGGCGGCATGAAGGCCGTGCTCTTCCATTCCTGCCAGATCTTGATCGCCACCAGCTTACTGACGAAAGTGCGGTTCAGCGTGTCGAAAAAAAATACGCCGCCCGGTTTCATCACTCGGTAGATTTCGCCGATCACTTTTGGCAAGTCGCGCACGTGCTCCAGTACGTCGCAACAGTACACAACCGGATACGCGTTATCGGCAAAAGGGATGGATTCCCCAGTCCCCTGCTGGTACTGGAGGGACAAGCCCATGGAGCGGGCATGTTGTCTGGCCGTGTTCAGCGATTGCTCCGAGGGATCAATGCCTGTCACATGAAAGCCCATCGCAGCAAATTCCTCAGCAAGAATGCCGCCGCCACAGCCTACATCCAGCGCCGCCGCGCCGCGATAGTCGAACTTAAGCACGTGATCGAGGAGTCTTCGGAAGTACCCAACACGGGCCGGATTGACCGACGACTTGAGCAAGTGCAGACACTGGTTTTCATCCCACCAGGTGCCGCCCTGCTCGTTGTACAGAGCGTTGTCAATCTGCTTGTAGACCTCATCCGAAGTGGCTCGCATTTGTTGCTGCTCCGTTTTGGCCGGGCTTTATCCTGCTTCTGCTCGCAGGCAAACTCTTACGAGGAGCAGTCCAGCTTCCCGCATGATCCTTTCAGTGAGAGATTCTACCTGCGGGACACGTTATCTGACAGTTGGCGAAACATCGCTATTACACTCTCAATCCCCAGAGTTTGCAATCCCTTGGCGGATTGTCGGCAACCCTTACCTAATGTCGTTACGTCAGAGTTGCCCGTTATCCGGAAGGATCGATTTCATGGACGATGGGCTGGTGCCCTACGTGGTACCCTCTGAGTCTCGTTTGGAGAATTCGCCACGAGATTCCAGCGACGAGAGATGCCGGAGCGAAAATATGGCGCTTATTACCCGGAGACACTTCGCTCGGAAAATGGCGTTTGCCGCAGCACTCTGGGGACGCCCGTTTTGGGCGATAGCTGAATCGCACCGGCTTTTCGACGCGGATAAACAGAATGGCGCTCCGCCGGACCCGCAGACGATCCGCAAGCTGGCTTCCCAAATTGTCGGTCAAGTAATCACGCCCGAAGCCGCCGATTACGACGCGGCGCGCTCAATCTTCAACCGCGCGTTCGATCGGCGTCCCGCGGTGATCGTGCTCTGTGGTAGTCCCTCCGATGTCGCGCGCTCGCTCGATTTTGCCCAGGCCCAGAATTTGCCACTGGCGGTGCGTGCCGGAGGCCACAGCCGGCTCGGGTTCGGGATGTGCGATGGCGGCGTCGTAATCGACCTCTCCGCGATGAAACGAGTCGAAGTAGACATCAGCAAACGAGTGGCCCGCGCAGAGGCTGGGGCTCTCGTGCGTGACCTCGACACTGCTACCCAGCACTTCGGGCTAGCCACAACCTCAGGTGGCTGCCCCACCGTCGGAATTGCCGGCTTTACGCTCGGAGGGGGAGAAGGTCGTTTGATGGAGAAGTACGGCGCCGCATGCGACAACCTGCTATCGGCGCAAGTGGTGACCGTGGACGGGAGACAGGTCGAAGCCAGCCCGAAATCCAATCCAGATCTTTTTTGGGCCATTCGTGGGGGAGGAGGCAACTTTGGTGTGGTCACCGCGCTGGAGTACCAGCTCCATCCGGTCGACCAGGTTTTGTCGGGAGCCCTCACCTATCCGCCCGGACGCATTCCAGATCTCCTGCAGGCTTTCGTCAAGTTTCTTGCTGGGGCCCCGGATGAAATGGACGCGTTTGCCCAACTGTTGCCATCCGAACAGGGCCGAAGACTCAATGTTGATGTCTGCTATTGCGGTGATCCCCGGATGGGAAATGACTTGCTCCGGCCGCTGCGCGCTTTCAAGCCGCAGGATGACGGCGTCAAGATCATGTCCTACCTAGAAGCTCAGGCGGCCGGTGGATTTCTTGCAGCGCCGGTTGCGCACTTCCAAACAAATCTCTTTCTTCGAGAACTCAGCGGAGCTGCCATTGCGGCAATTACGGCGGCGATTGACGACGCACCAGCCACATGCAAGGTGATCATTGTGCCGTTGCGTGGGGCTGTTAGCCGTGTAGGTATGACCGATACTGCATTTGCTCTCCGGCAGCCGGGTTATGAAATAGACATGGCGGGTGTTTGGAACACTCCCGCAGTGAAGGCGGAAGTGGTGCGATGGGTCCAGGCTACGCGCGATAGTTTACAGCCCTTTGCGCATGGAGTGTACGTCAACCAGTTGGGCGATACGAGTGACCAACTGGTCCGCTCGGGCTATGGGCCGAACTATGCTCGCCTCGTGGAGATCAAGAAAAAGTACGACCCAAACAACATGCTGCGACTCAACCAAAACATCAAGCCCGATAGCGCCTCGAACACTTAACAACCTGCGCGCATCTTGCTGGGGCCGAATTGTCGGTCAACAGGAAGTAATCCGGAAACGCAGCAGTCAGCGCCGATCAATTACCGAGTAGCCGGGCGGCCTTGCGGCCGCCCGGCCCTCTCAGAACTGGGCGTGAAAGTTTCCCTTCACCCAGCTCAAGCCCTTCGAACGCCTCTTGAGAGGAGACGCGGTTTCGAAACGGGAAGACGCTGACGAT
This sequence comes from Candidatus Acidiferrales bacterium, assembly GCA_963795535.1. Classification (GTDB taxonomy): domain Bacteria; phylum Acidobacteriota; class Terriglobia; order Acidiferrales; family UBA7541; genus Acidiferrum. The sequence continues at coordinate 1,361,978 of CAWCIG010000012.1, read as the reverse complement.
GAACCCGGTCATGGCACTCGGGATGAAGTAAAACGCAGTTCGTGGCACCAGTGGAACCACCCTTCACACGGGGGACGCAGTAATGAAGGCGCCAGCCTGTGATGCGGGTGATCTTTGTATTGCACTGCGTGCAGAGTCCACGTTGTTCATGCCAGAGATAGCGAAGAGTGCGGGTACCCCGAAACGTTTCCAGCATGTGAGCCCCTTCGCGTTCTTCGAAGTAGGTTTCATAGGTTGGATCGTACGGGTTAGCTTCGCCTTTGACCTTGACGTGTCGTTTGATGGGAGTGCTCTTGGCGTAGTACAGCCAGACTTTAGTCGGCCGCCCTTCGTCATCGGAGGTTTCACCGAAGAAGGACCAGTCACGATTCCCGCGCCGGTCAAAGTATTTCGGTTTGAACCAGCGCGAGCTTTTGTTCGGGTGCCTTCGTCGTGCCCATTGCCACAGACTAGAGAAGATGTTGCGATCCACGTGTCCAAACGTGTGTTTGCTCACCACGTGCCGATGATAGTTCGCCCAACCGCGAATTTTCGGGTTGAGTTGATCGATCAAATCGGCGGCAGACACGCCATGCGCAGCTTTGATGATTCGTCGGATGCCATCCAGGAAGGTTCCAACATTCTTCTTGGAAGGCTTGATGAGCAGTTTCCCGTTAGGATATCTGCGCACGTTTTGTCCGAGGAAATCAAAGCCATGCTCCACGTGCGTAATGACTGTCTTCGTCGGAGAGAGTTCAAGACCTCGTTCTTGCAGGAACTGCTCGACCAGGGGCTTGATTTCTCCTTCCAGTAATTCTTTCGATTTACTGGTGATGACGAAGTCATCCGCGTAACGGACGAGATTGACACACGGTTTCTCACCTCCAAGGGACTTGAGACGTTTTCCTGCAGGGAACTTTTCCTGCAAGAGTCGTTCAAGTCCGTCCAGCGCGCAATTAGCGAGCGCGGGGGAGATAATTCCACCCTGGGGAGTCCCGTCCGTCGTTTCGTGAAGAACGTGTTTTTCCATGTACCCGGATTTCAGCCACTTTTGGAGAATGACTCGGTCCAGCAGGACGTGAGCCAAAAGCCAATCGTGTGAAATCTTGTCGAAACAGGACTTGATGTCGCCTTCTAGAATCCACTGCGTGTTTGCGCTTCTCAGTGCCAGAAAGCACTGGACCATCGCATCGGCGCAGGACCGCTGCTGACGAAACCCATATGAGTTTTTATCAGCGGTGGTTTCCACAACGGGGGCGAGTGCGAGCAGATACAGCGCTTGCTGCGCTCGATCCTTCATCGTGGGAATTCCGAGCGGGCGCATCGTTTTGCCGTCCGACTTCGGGATGTAAACACGTCGTAGGGGCTGGGATTGATAACCCCTACGCTTCAGTGCATGTACTGCCTGGGTCTTCTTCTCTGGTGTGTCCCAAATTTCTTGGTCCACGCCGGGGGTTTTCTTGCCATTGTTTTCCGTCACTCGTCGAACGGCGAGAACTTTGCCGCTGTAGGAGTGGGTTAGCAAACGCTGCAGGGCTCGCACCCTGCCCCATCTGCTGGCCTTCGTTGCCTGCACGATACGCACTTGGAGTCGGTGAACGTTGCGGCTAACGGTTTGCCAGTTAATGGCATACCACTCCGCCGCTTCGTCTGAGACCGCACCAACAGCTTGCGCTGTCGTCATCTGCTTTGCCTCATGAGCCGATTAGTCAAGTTCTCTCGTGTGAAGCACCATAAAGGGAAGTCAGCCCGCTTTCACGTCCGGTGATGTTGTCGATGTAGCTGACGCAACCGATATCCGCTCCATTACAGAGTGGCATTCGCTTTCTCCCTCATCTGTTATCCGCACCGCTATCGGTGCATCTTGCGATGCACTTTCCTCTTGCGAGAAGCGATGTGGATTTACCCTGTTCCGTTGGAATGACGCGATAGGGTCGAGTGGCCGGGCGGTCTTGCGGCCGCCCAGCCCTCTAAGAACCGGACGTGAGACTTTCGCCTCATCCGGCTCGAGCACTCAATAACGCCCCAAAAGAAACAGGGACGCAGCCTCATTCAGGTGCGAATAAGACCTACTCGATACAGGCTTGCCGCCAACTCGCACGGCGATGGAGAAAACCCACCAGACGTGTGTGAAGCTGCACCAACAGCTCTCGCCGTCGTCATTTGCTTTGCGTAAGCGCTCGGCCAGTACATCTTGACGTCAGGTAGTTGACTATGCAGCGCGGCTTGAGTTTCCGGCGAGTTCCGCTGCGAGGTTCCATGGCAACAGTTCCTCGATGCGGTTGATAGGATGATCGGCGATGCGGGAGAGCACCTCGCGCAAGTACGTTTCGGGATTCAAGCCGTTGAGTTTTGCTGTCCCTACCAAGCCGTAGATCGCTGCTGCGCGTTCGCCTCCGGCATCTGATCCATGAAACAAGTAGTTTTTCCTTCCCAAAACAACTGTGCGTAACGAGCGTTCCGCCGCATTATTGTCGATTTCCAGGTGGCCGTCATCGCAGAAGCGCATTAGCGCCTCCCACCGACCCAGTGCGTAGCGAATGGCCTTGGTGGTATCGGATTTTCTCGACAACTTGCCCAAAGTCTCTTCGAACCACTGCTTCAGCGATTCCAGCAACGGTCGGCTGCGCGCGTTCCGGACCTCTCGCCGTTCCTCAGCGGAACGGCCCCGGATCTCTTCCTCAATGACATATAGGGCCGCGATCCGCTCGAGCGCTTCTTTCGCTACCGCAGACTTGTGCGCCTCGTACAGATCGTAGAACGGCCTACGAACATGAGCCATGCATGCGACTTCTTTCACTCGGCCATCTTCATAAACCGCATCGTATCCCGCGTAACCATCTGCTTGCAGCTTGCCCGTGAACTCGCGCAAGTGAGCTTTCACATGTTCGCCTTTGCGATCCGGCGTGTAGGCGAACCACACGGCGGGCGGGCTCTGATCTCCCCAGGGCCGGTCATCCCGCACATAGGTCCACAGTCGCCCCGTTTTTGTTTTACCCTTGCCCGGTGCCAGCACCGGCACCGGGGTATCGTCGGCGTGCAACTTCCCGGCACTCATCACGTGACGCCGCAACGCCTCTACCAAGGGTTCCAGCAACCGGCTGCATCCCCCGACCCACTCCGCCATGGTCGAGCGATCCAACTCCACTCCGTCCCTCGCATAAATCTCCGATTGTCGGTACAAGGGCAAGTGGTCACAATATTTCGAAATCAATACATGGGCGAGAAGTCCTGGGCCCGCCATTCCACGCACGATCGGACGGCTCGCTGCTTCCGCTTGTACCATCTTGTCGCAACCTGCACAGCTCAGTTTCGGCCGAACCTGCCGGATCACTTTGAAATGCTCCGGCACCCACTCCAGCATCTCGGAAACATCTTCTCCGAAAGGCTTTAATACACCGCCGCAGTCGGGGCAAGCTTCCTGTTTCGGCAAAACCTTGTGCGTCTCTCGCGGCAGGTGCGCCGGCAACGGCTTTCGCGCATGTTTCGCCGCTCGATTCACGTCCGACGCGGCCAGCGGGGTTGCCGAAGCAGCCTGCTGCTGCGCGCGACTGGTCTCCAATTCATCCAGCCGCAACTCCAACTGCTCAATCTGCCGGTCCAGCTTCTCCGACTTGCACCCGAACTTCATGCGCCGCAGCTTGGCGATCAGCAGTTTCAGCCGGTCGATCTCTTCGTCTCGGGAGGCAAGTTGCTCTTCTTTGGAAAGAAGTTGTTCGTGTTGTGCGACGATCAACGCCTTCAATGCTTCGGGGTTTAGCGAATCGAGATCAGGAAGGGCCGCGCGATGTGTCATCGTCGCGCAGTATGCCACGACTAAAATTCTTGGCAAATGAATTCTTTATCAACTCTGCATCGCCGCTATTTACACCGCCAGCTGCGGCGTCTGTGTGCGCACCGGCCTCCGCCAATCGATCCCTTCCAACAACATGGACAGCTGTGCCGGCGTTAGTGACACCGTCCCACTCGTCGCTTGCGGCCACAGAAATTTTCCTCGCTCAAGTCTTTTTGAAAAAAGACATAGCCCATCGCCATCGAACCACAGTACTTTGATCAAATCACCGCGTCGCCCGCGGAAGATATACACTTGGCCCGAAAATGCATTTTCGTTCAGCGCCGTTTGCACCATCCCGCTCAACCCCACAAATCCCCGTCGCATGTCCGTCACTCCTGCGACGATCCAAATCCGCGTCCCCGCTGTCAGCCCGATCATCGGAGCAAGTTCTCCAGCACCATGCGCAGTGCTTCTCCATCTACACTGCCTGAGATGCAAACATGTCCCTTGGGAAATTCCACCTGGATCGTGCCCGCTGTGGGTACAGCGACTTGCCGGCGGTCCGATCGATTCACTTTGCTTGCCTGCACTTCACTCACATGCACTGGCAGCAATTTAACCGGCTCAGCGTTCCTCTCACTCAGTAGACCCTGGCGATACTGCCGGCGCCAAGTAAATACCTGGTTGGCGTTTACTCCGTGCGCCAGTGCCCTCTCGCAACCGATGCGCCCGGCCTTAAAGTCTGTTCGACGATCCGACACTTCTCTCCCGCCGGCCACCGTCGTCTCTGTGGTTCTCTCTTAACAACTGCCCGCTCCGAAGTGTCCATTTATTCCCCAAGTGGACACTTCCGTAGGTGTCCACTTCGGGCCATCTTCCACATCGACCCACTCTTCGTCCAGATGTACTGGCCGAACGCTTACTGCTTTGCTTCATTCATTGGTTCTTCAAACGTTCTCGAGTTTGAGCACCACCAAGAAGTCGGCTCCGTTTCCGGCGAGGTGATGTTGTTGTCCCAGAAAGACAACGCAACCTCTATTTGCCCGATTACAGGGCAGCATTCGCTTTGTCTCAGTTCCGCTACCCCCATCGCTATCGATCCGCCTTGCGGTGGTTCTTCCCCTTACGGGGAGCGATACGGGCTTACCCTGTTCCGCGGCAATGACACGATCGCGTAGGTGCTCCCTCTACGCCGGCAGTGTTGTGTGCTCATGACGCGGGAACCTAAAGCCCACGTACCCACTGCAAAAAGAGCGCAAGCATCTTCCGCTCCCCAGAACTTACGGCGCTTAAAAGAGTTTGCCTATGCTCACCATACGACCAACCCTAGCCCCAATCACCGCCTTGATGCTGGCAGGTGTACCTTTGCCTTGCGGGTCCGATGCCACTCTTGCGAGTGCGGGTACATTGTCCGAGGGCTTTCGACGAGTCGTTACCTTCCCGCCTTACCTCGTAGGATACGTTCGATGGGACGAACGGTCTGATCCATTCCTCCTCGTCAGACAATCATTTTCCGCAGCTTTCAGGTCGCACTTAGGTCTGTTCTATACGCCGGCAGTGTTGTTTACCTATGACAGAGGACCCGGAAGTCTCTGTGCTCACTGCAACAAGAGCCGCGCAGCATGTTAGGCTCTCTCGGGCTAACGACGCTTACGAACATTTGTGTATTCTGACCCTGCTACCAAGCCTAGCCCCTCTCCACCTTATGCTGGCAGATGCATCGTCGCCTCACGGTTTCGGTGCCACTCTTGCGAATGTGGGTCCATTGTCCGAGGGCTTCGAACGGTCTGTTGCCTCGCCGCTCCAACCTCGTAGGCTACGTGCGATGGGACGCACGGTCTGATCGATTTCCTCCTTGTCAGACAATCATTCCAACAGCTTTCAGGTCGCAATCCGGATTGCCCGTGATACGCCCAAAATCGCACTGCCAGTCCCCGTTTTGAGTGTGATCGCCTGTTCTGAAAAACTGGCAGGATTCTATCGAGAGGTCATTTACTGGCTGAGTATCTCTAGCGCCCTGCCCATCGCCGGATCTTTTCCAGCGGACACGTCGGCATCGGCAAAGACAGGAACTTCGATATCGGGTGGAATCCCCACTAGATCGAAGATCGTGCCGTCGGCGGTGCGATATATCTCGTTCGGCAGGCCGAAGCGCCAGCCGTTGGGGAGCTGGCGACCGAGTACGTCGGAAAAAACGCCCTGGGTGTTCTCGCCGATGCGCACGATGTGCGGCGAATGGCCCATCAACGCTTGGGTGAAGGTTTCGCCCGCGCTGATGGTCAGGGGCCCGATGAGTTCCACCACCGGGCCGCGAAAGCCCGGCCGCGTGCTGGGATGGACCATGCTGGGATCTTCGGGAGTCCATTTATTGCGATCGACAGGGTCGGCGCGGGCGACCTTCGTGTAGGCCAGGTAGTCGGCCGTGGCAAGCCGGGAAGCGATCTCTAGGCCGTACGGATCGTCGCCGCCGAAATTGATGCGGACGTCGATAGCGAGCGCCTTCAGCTTCGGATCGGAAAAGATCTCGTCGAGGGCGGTCTGCAGCGCTGTCAATCCGTTTGCAAACCCCCGCTCCTTGGAATAGCCGGAGAAGGAGAGGATACGCAGATATCCCGTGGTCTCATTGATGTGGGCGTATTGAACCTGGTCGTTGCACCACTTGCGTAACGGCGTTTGGAGATACGCGCGATCTGTAATCGCTAGCAGCGCCGGCATGGTCTTAGTGCGGAATTCATGCCTGTCGCCTTTGACAACACGGTCCGTACCCGGCCTGTACGTGTGGAATTCGCGCTTGAGATCGGGAGCGTCGATATAGGTGTGGAGGTTGTGGAATGGCTCGATCATTCCCGCAAGAATGTCGAAAAGTTCCGCGGGCGTGGTCTTGTCGGTGATCTTGGCGCGATTGGCGGCAACGGTGGCGTCCCAATCCGCTTTTTGCTGATCGAACAGGATGTAGTTCTCGGCCCAGGTGCGGGTGAAGACCTCGAAATTGCCCTGCGGCGTGTTCGGCGTAGGATGCTCGCAGGTCGCTGGCAGCTTCGCCATGCGGTCGATGCGCACGTCGGAGACCGAGGAGACGTTGTGGAGGAGCCTGTGATCAGCCGTGCCACCGCTGCGGATAAAGAACACATCCCCGTCTGTGGTCTTGAATGTGGCCTCGCGGCCATCGATGCTGGTGTCCTCACGCTGGGCCGCATCTCCAGGCACACAAGTCGTAGCGGTCACCTCGAAAGACTTTAGCGTCGCTCCCTGAATGTCGAACACCATGCCGTATCCTTCGCTTTTCCACGCCCCGTCCAACGACTGTTTCTGAGCTGATGAACCGGATAAGCCAAGGACTGCCAGGACTGTGAGCGTCACCGCGATGATCCGTTTCATGCTGAATATTGTACCGTCCGATTGGCCATAAATCGCCATTACACTCACAACGGCAGATTCTAAGTATTTCCTTGGAGTGTTGTCGATTATAACCGGCAGCTATCCGCCTTCCACGACGGGATTAGTCCTGTGAAGTCGGCATCTCGTTACGAAATCAAGCACTGACGAGATGCGCGTTTCGCGGTACTAATCCGGCGGACGAACCGATAACTTCCGGGTTGCCGTGATCCGTCCGCGATCAGTGGCAAACGTCAAGAGATCAGACCAGCAGCACCATCTTCAAGGCCACTTGACACTGAGTGCATAGATTTCTTGTGTGCCAACATCACGCGTCACGAGCACGGAGCCGTCTGGAGTTACACCAACCCAGGTTGAAACATTTACGCCCGAGAATTGTTCATCCTCTACGCGACGCAGCCCCTTGAGATCAAGGACCGTTTCGATTTTTCGATCAACGATCCGCAATCGAAAGACTTTGGGGCCCTTGGCATCATTCGTTACGCGGTCACTGTAAAGAAACTTACCGTCGGGAGACGGAGTCCAAAGGCCGAATCCTGTGTGCGTAAATTCAGACCATTTCTGCGTCCGAAAATCAAACGCCATTACCTTCCCGTCACCCATCCTAATTGCAAGCAAAGTGTTGGCTTCCGGCCAAAAGGGCTGACTCAGCCCTATGGAATCGGGAATCGTCGAAACCTTCTTGGTTCGGAGATCCACCACATAGTCCTGCAAGAAGTCTTTTTCCGCCTGATGTTTCCCCGGTGCCGGCGCCGTGAACGCGATAGACTTCCCGTCCGGTGACCAGGCCATCGCTCCTGCTCCGGTGATTTTCTCGGGGACTCCGCCTTCCATGTTGACAATGTAAAGGCTCAGGTTGCGTTCGGCGCGTCGCAAACCGCCAAATGCAATCTTGCTTCCGTCCGGAGAAATGCTGGGATAAAGGACGACCAGTGGTGGATCCGTAAGTTGCATGCGCTCCGTCCCATCTGGACGGCTCCGCCAAAGCGTGTGATCCGGATAGAACAAATAGACGACCCACTTCCCATCGGGAGATACCAGGGCATTCAGGGAACATACTGCTGTGTTTTGGTATCGTACCGAACCAGTTCGCCGCGGCGTTTCGAACCCACAGCGAAGAGTTGCTCGCTATCGCGGCTGGGACACGGCAAGGTATAGGACAAAGGTCCGTTGGTCAAACGCACAGGCAGCTGGGTAGCCCGGTGAAACCAGTCGCCTTGCTCTTGCAAAGCCCAGAGGTCCCAACGCCCTTCGTTCAGGTGCTGAAATACGAAATATTTTCCGTCACGCGTCCACTTGCCACAGCACTCGTTCGGTGGATCGTGCCAGCCTTTCAACAGTTGATGCAGTCCGGTTCCGTTGGCAGCTATCTCCCAAAGGGAAGAGGTCAGGTCGTCGCCCTGGATGGTGAAGCGAACACGTTTTCCATCCGGCGAAACGCTAGGCCATCCGCCGGTGCCTGCGAAATCCACGATTTTGCGCCCATTGGTCCCGTCTTTATCGGCGAAATACAAAGTTGGGCCGTTGACGAACACGATGCGTCCATCCGGAAAGAACCCCGCGTCGTTGACACTGATATCTCCTAAGCGTCGTGGTTCGCCGGCAGGAAGTGGCAGAAGCCATAGGCCGCTTGGATTGCCAAATACCATCAGAGCAGAGTTGTCCGGAGTCAAACCTGCAGTCCCGCCATTGGTTCTGAGGGTTGTAGGAGCTGGGGTAGCTTGTCCGCCGATTGCGGAAACCTGCATGCTGACCGGGTTTCCGGAATCCATTTCGTCGAAGTAGACCCGAGAGCCATCGCTAACGATGGTTGAAAACGTGGCCTTCAGGTTGCCGTCATTTGTTAGTTGTCTTACCTCCTCGACCACTGGCATAGACGCAGGTCTCATCCACCAAGCGATAAGGGCTATTGCAACCAAAACGATGCCGAGCCCAACAATCCAACCCTTTCTCGTTCGCGAATTCTGCAAGAGAGCACTGCCGGTCCCTGAAATGACTCCCGAATCCGACACGGCCTCCAAGGCGAAGGCCAGGTCCGAGGCGGACTGAAAGCGGGCCTCTGGCTTCTTTTCCAGGCAACGGTGCACGACGCGTTGCAAGGACAGGGGAGCGCTCGGCATGACTTCCGATATCGCGGCAGGATCCTCGTTGAGAATCGCGGCCATTGTCTCTGCCGAGGTCGGCTTCTGAAAGGCTCGATTCCCCGCTAACATTTCGTAGAGGATGGCTCCGAAGGCGAAGATGTCGGTGCGATGATCGATGCGGTCTCCGCGCACCTGCTCCGGTGACATGTAGCCCACCGTGCCTAACACCGTCCCCGGTTCGGTTCCCTCGGTCAGCGTGGACACTCCAAAGTCCGAGCTGTCCCGAGGTTGTGTGAGCTTTGCTAGGCCGAAGTCTAGAATCTTCACTCGTCCGTCTCGGCTAACGAACAAATTCTCCGGCTTTAGGTCTCGGTGAACGATCCCTTTTTCGTGTGCGGCGGCGAGCCCTCGTGCGATCTGCGCGCCATAGTCGATCGTTCGCCGCACCGGAAGGCGGCTCCGCTTAATTTGGTCCCGAAGGGTCTCCCCTTCAAGCAACTCCGAAACCAAATACGGAGCACCATCGTGAGTGCCTAGCTGATACACGGCGAGAATGTTCGGATGATTCAGCGCTGCCGCTGCTCGGGCTTCCTGCTCGAATCGGTGCAGTCGCTCCGGGTCGGCCGTAAGATTCGCCAACACCTTAATCGCAACATCTCGAGCCAACTGCGAGTCGCGCGCACGGTACACTTCGCCCATTCCCCCAGCACCAAGCAGGGAGAGAACTTCATAGGGCCCGAGTCGGGTTCCAGAAAACAGAGGCATGAAACTGCGCGATTATACCTCTATCAAGGGCGGCTCGGGCGATTCTGGGCAGATGCTCGGCAGATGCTCGGAAGTAATCCAGTCAGGTAGCGATCAGTACCGGGTCGGCTAGTCACAATGGAATGACCGGCTCCGATTCGCAGGCGTGGGTTATGCTGCGAATCGGAAGACAAGCAGTACAGAGCCACAAGCGAAGGAGCCGGTCGATGAAAAGCATAAAATTTGTTGGTTTGGATGTCCATGCCGAAACGATTGCGGTGGCGGTTGCCGAGCAGGACGGGGAAGTGAGATCGCTCGGAGTCATTCCGAATCGGGAGGAGTCGATTCGGAAGCTGGTCAAGAAACTGGGACCAGTGGAGCAGCTGCGTTTCTGCTATGAAGCGGGCCCAACGGGGTATGTCGTGTACTGGCAGTTGACGGCCCTGGGAGCGAAGTGCGAGGTGGTGGCACCCACGCTGGTACCGGTGAAATCGGGCGAACGGGTGAAGACCGATCGGCGCGATGCGCTGAAGCTGGCGCGAAATTACCGGGCCGGAGAGTTGACGGCGGTGTGGGTACCAGATGCGGCCCATGAGGCCTTGCGAGATCTGGTACGAGCCCGGGAGGCAGCTAAGAAAGACCAGTTGCGGGCGAAACATCGCTTGAGCAAGTTCCTGTTGCGGCATGGGCGGCGGCCGGCGAGCGGTGTGAAGGCCTGGACCTTGAACTACCTGGCGTGGGTGAAAAAAGAAGTCCACTTCGAGCAGCCGGCGCAAGAAGCCACCTTGCTGGACTACCTACATGAGGTGGAGCACGCGGAAATCATCCCGCCGTGCAGCCTTGGCGGGGTGACGCTGACCATCCGCAAGTTCAACACCCGCCACTTTGACATGGAGGATCTGATTAGGGAAGGGACACTCGACCGCGCCCTCTCGAACCACCTCGAAGACTACGTCCTCGCACGCAGAAACATCCTCATTAGCGGCGGGACGGGTACAGGTAAAACCACCCTCTTATCGATCCTCGGAAAGTTCATACCACCAGAGGACCGGATTCTCGTGATCGAAGACACGGCAGAGATTCAACTAGCCCAGGAAAACCTCGTCCGGTTTGAAGCCCGCCGGGAGCAGAACGGCCTTCCGGCGGTGGCCATTCGCGATCTCTTAAAGGCCGCTCTCCGCCACCGCCCGGACCGTATCGTTCTCGGGGAGATTCGCGGTGGCGAAGCTTTCGATCTCCTGCAGCTCCTGAACACCGGGCACTCCGGAACACTTTCCACCATCCATGCGAACTCCGCCCAACAAGGCCTCGCACGCTTCACAAGTTGTGTTTTGCAAAGCGGCGTGGACCTCCCTTATCGGGCCATCAAGACCAACATCGCCGATTCGCTCAATGTCGTCGTCCATGTCGAGCGCCGGCCTGGACGCAGATACATCTCCGAAGTTCTCCTGATCAACAGTTACGACCCGGATGCGGACCTTTTCGACTACGGCACGGTGTTCTTGGCCAAACAGGATCACGCATGAGCACCGACACCAGATTCACGCAACGATCCCTAACCGCCTCGGAGTATGTCCGGGAGCTTTTCGGACCCGAGGATAACGCTGCGATCCTCGTCCGGAATCGCTCCACTGGCCACACCGTTCAAACAATCGCCAAAGCCGAAGCAATAGCCACCCCTGGGTTTCAAGCCTGGCTCGCTAATCAGAATGCCCGTGGCTATGACGTGTTCATGGGAATGAATCCGATTAAGGACGGCGCCTACAGCCGGACCAAGACAAATATAAAGGATATCCGCCACGTCTATCTTGACCTCGACAGAAAGGGAGATGAGGCTCTCGAAGCGATTCGAAATTCAGTGGAAGTCCCGGCACCAAACTTCGTTCTCGATACCTCTCCGGGGAAGCACCAGGTCGTGTGGAAAGTGAGTGGGTTCAGTCAGGATCAAGCGGAGTCCCTCCTGCACAACCTCGCGAATCAATTCGGCGGCGATCTGGCGGCGACCGATTCGACGAGGGTGCTTCGCTTGCCGGGCCTCGCAAACCGCAAACTTCCTGAGGAATTCATCGTCCAAGCGCGCCAGGAAAGCGATGCGATCTACACCCTCCGCGACTTTACCATTGACGAAAACTCACCTGAAACACAACGAGACCTCGGCTACACCCAAGAAGGGAGGCGGACCGTGACTCGAGAACATAAAAGTCAATCCGAGCGCGATTGGGCCTTCGCCAAACGCTCACTCGCCCGTGGAGACGATCCCGAAGTCGTCATCCAGCGCATTGCCGACTACCGCGCGGAAGACAAAACCGATCCGATCTATTACGCACACCGAACCGTCACGAAAGCGCAAGCGCAACTAAGGGGCCAACGACAGGACCCTGCCTCGTCCGGAATTGTGGAAGCTCAGCGCACCGACGAGGAGCCCGGTCGCTGAAGGCTTTAATGGCTGAGCTCCGTTCAAATAACGCGAACGTACTGGACGCTGACGTTACTAGTTTCGCGGCAACGGCGGGCATGGTATCTTGCGCATCAGCGACACCAGATAGACGGCCAAGGAGAAAATCAATGGCCCGTCGTTCTGGTCAAGATGGCTATGAAGAAGTGAAGCGTGGTTGGTATCACGTGAGGTTTCGGATGGATCTGCCGGGACAAGAGAAAAGAGCTTATCTGAGCAGGCCGATTTGCCCTGTCTCTGGTCCTGGTTCTCTGACGAAGCCGGAGCGTCTTAAGAAAAGGAGGGAAATCATTGCCGCGAGCGGCGCTGACACAGAGGAACACTTCAATAAAATCGAAGCGTTTAACCATGGTGTCACGTTCCGCGTGCAAGCGGAGTGGTGGATGAATCACGCACAGATTCGCAAACGGAAGCCTATCAAACCGGCGACCGCGCTTGGGTTCACGAGCTATTTAAACAAATGGCTCCACCCAAATCTCGGTGATTTGCCTCTCTCGTCAGTCAACAACCTGGTCGTAAGGGGTCTGGTGGCAAACATGACGAGATCGGGCATGTCGCCCAAGATGGTCAACAATGTGATTCAGCTGGTCAAGATGGTTGTGGGGTCCGCCGTCAATGAGGATGGGGAACAAATCTATCCAAGGACGTGGAACCATGAGTTCATCGACCTACCTGAGGTGAAGAACCAACGGCAGCCCACCCACTCCGGTGAGACCATGAAAGCAATAGCAGCTGGTTCTGAGGGCCGAGAACAAATGCTCTACATTCTCCTCGGCGCCTCCGGATTGCGATTCGGAGAAGCGTTTGGACTTGAAATTGACAAGCACATCTCGGACGACTTCTCTACCTTGCACATCCGACAGAAAGTATGGAGTGGACGCGTTCAACCGTTTCTGAAGACCGAGAACGCGGTTCGGGACGTCGATCTCCATCCGGCCATCGCTGCGTTTCTCAAGAGGTTCATAGGGGACCGGACTTCAGGCTTTTTGTTTCGCTCGAAGAATGGCCTCCCGCTACTACAGTCGAACGTCTTGAGGCTTTCCTTGCATCCGCTTCTCAAACGATTGGGACAACCGAAATCGGGTGCTCACGCGTTTCGGCGGTTCCGCACGACGTGGCTGAGAAAGCAGCACGCGCCAGAAGACTTGATTCGTTTCTGGGTAGGCCATGCAAACAAGAGCGTCACAGACATATATAGCAAGTTGAAGGAGGATGTGGCGTTTCGCAAAAGAGTCGCCGAACAAGTAGGGATCGGCTTTGAACTTCCAATCCAAAAGTTCGAAGTTGCACCCTATTGCACCCACACAGAGTTGTTGTCAAATGTTCTGTAAGTGATTCTGTTTCAAGAGGAAGAATGGCTCCCCGGGCTAGATTCGAACTAGCAACCCTTCGGTTAACAGCCTTGAGACCAACTTAATCACAATTTGCCGGAGCCGAGACAAATCGAGGGGAATCAGCAAGTTCTGATCAAATGGGGTTAACTCAGATTCACCTTCTCTTTTCAGTTTTTGCCGTCATTTGCCGCCATTCATCACAATTCGCATGACACTGGCATGACACCTGCCAAAGCTGAAGACTTGAAGCGTGCTGCCGAGAGGCGGCGGTTTGCTAATTTAACCAACCCTGTCCTTGCTCATCGCTGTTCATGTTTTGTTAGAGTTACGAACTCTCAGTTGCGGTGAAACATCCTCATTTGCAGTCGAGCGGAGGATGTCCGAGTTTTAGTTGATTGCAGCGACTCTCGATGTTCGGCACTGTAAGCCTACCTGCAGCGAAGTTCAAGCGACTTCTACGGTTCGGTCAAACTGCCCCTTTTTCCTTTCTTGTGCCGATTTCTGTTTTCTTCGAAAACATTCCGCGCCAGGATGCCCTAGGAGCGGCGATTCCCATCTCGCTCGACCTATAGCATCCCCTGTTTTGCTTGTTGGCCTGGCCCGGAGCGAAGCGGAGGGCCAGGCCAATCACGACCGCGGCACATGACAGTGATCGAAGGGGACACGATCATCGAGGTTCACAAGCGACTTCTACGGTCCGGGCCTCCTTCTGCTGAATGCGCGACGGATTCAGGCGTTCCTTCAGCAACAGAATTTCTTGATAGCCTTTGATGCGTCGAAACTTCTTCTCTGCTTCCAAAAGTCCGGTGGCGGTCCAGCGCAGCGGTTGATCTCCTTCGCGCCAACGCTTTACGTTTCGCGCCACCCGCTGCACCGTCGACAGGCACGATTCGATCGGGTTGGTGGTGGCCAGTTTCCGCCGCAACACCCCTCCTATACCCAAGCGATGGACCGTCAGCGTTTCTTCCAGCCCTTCCTCCAGGCTCCGGGCAGCAGTTGGATTGATGCGCTCCAGTTGCCGGAAGATTTTCTGCAACGCCTCTTTAGCCTCCGCGTAGTTGTTCATCGCGTACGCATTGCGCATCCGCCGATCGTAGTCTTTCTGGCAGTTCTCCGGCAGATACTCCTTCACATTTCGCCGCTTGTGAATCTGACAACGCTGCACTTCCACTTGATCCCCGAAAACACGTTCCACTCCGGCTCGCAGCGCCTTCGATCCATCCTCATCAGCTCGCAGGAGCTCTTCGGAGGTGGATCCACGCGCGAGATATGCCGTCTGAAAGGGATCAAGACCGATGATGTTCTTGTTACCGAAGGCTGGCTGACCGACAATATCGGTGGTCTTGCACGCAAGCACGACACGTGCATCGGCATTGGCGCGAGCGTGAAGCGTAGAGATGTGGTGACCGAGGACTTCTTGTACTACAGCAGGAAGGGCGAGTTACTTGGCTACCATTCAAAAATCGCGTTACCTGAACAGGACAGCGTAGTCCTAAAGGGTGCGTCTGGCATCACTCCGGAAACAAATTATGAACGCGCCTGCAGAGTGATTGAAATTCCGGAACTAGGCATTCGCGTTGGAACAGTCTTCTGTTGGCAAGTGTACTTCACGGACTTCTGGGCGCACTTAATGCGGCAGCGCTGCTCACTCGTGGCCCACCCCATCAAGTTTGCGCCTCGAGCATGGTACGACAAGGGCCAAACTACTGATGGGAAAGCAACGCGCATCGGTTTCAAGCAGAATAAGGGCAGCGATGATCCAAAAAGCGATCCTTGGCTGGATCCGTAAGTTGCAGTATGAAAGCGAATTCAAGCAGATGCCAATTGCGTGCTCCTGCAACACATGGGACGGTGGTGACAAATATCTCGCTCTTGTGGGATGGGTGGATGAGGTGACACACAGGACGAACCTTTTCCACTTGCCGTCGACGGCTGAAGTCGAACAAGTGGTAGTGACGGAATATGACGCCGCGTTGTTTGATGCGCTGCCGAATTTCCCCTACGGATACGAACCGGGTTACGACAACGACGATTTCAAGGCGATCGCGGCAAAGAAAAAGATGCGGAAATCCATCAATTGCGAAATGCGAGCAGAG
Organism: Candidatus Acidiferrales bacterium; assembly: GCA_963795535.1. Classification (GTDB taxonomy): domain Bacteria; phylum Acidobacteriota; class Terriglobia; order Acidiferrales; family UBA7541; genus Acidiferrum. Next base: position 1,346,115 of record CAWCIG010000012.1, on the reverse strand, counting down.
AACGGCAAGGCCGCGGGAAAGGTAGAAAAGTACGCTGTAGAGAAGGCTGTAGAGAAGGCTGTAGAGAAGGCTGTAGAGAAGGCTTCGGTGATCGGAAAGAACCAAAAGGCCGTAGCAGGCCTCTCATCGTTTTTTGACGACTTCTAACGCACTGACCCATTTCCTCAAATAATTTCCTACCTGTACGTCAACTCTCCGGTTGTCCACACCGTTGCGTCTCACTGATTATTTGTACGGCAACGGTGCTCATAACACCGTTTAGCTACATTGATCGTCAACGATACCTGACACGGGTAACACCGTGCCGCAGTAAATAGGAGCGAGTTGCTAGCTCTTGAAACATAAAGCAACCCAGCGGCGACGCTGCGAACTGGAAGATGCAACGAAGTCCATACTGCTAAACCGTGCTTGCTCCACGGACAGAGGCGGTCACTGCGGCTTCGTTGTACTCCAGGGAAAAGAGCAGCCGTGCCAACCTGGAAGAAGTCCAATCCCAAGCATAAAGCCTTCAATTGTTCGTTCGCCTGGCACTATCGCAAAAGCGTCATGTATCTTGCCGTCTACTACTTCATCGCGGGACTGACCGGATGGGGCGAGACGTGCTTCTTCAGTTCAATCCAGAAGGTCGCCGATTACTTTGACGCAGACTACGAGACGGTGCGGCGTGTGTTTAAGCAGCTCGTGAGAGAGGGCTGGCTCAAGCCCGACGTGAATGACCGCAGAAAACTTTGGCTGGTCAAGCACAACGAGTGGGGAGAAACACACAAGAATGCTTGCGTCGAGCGGGCCGTGATGCAGTGGGAGCACGAGGCCGACCCTTTGGTCGGAAAACTGTACGCGATTGCTGAAGGCAAGTTTAAGGTCTACGAAAATCACATACTCTCGATTCGGAAGTACGGCAGCGATGAAGAGATTCTCAGTCTCTTCAGGAATGAAGTCCTCGCCGCTAAGGCACGGCGGGCGCGCGGCGCGTGGGAAGGCACATCGCCGATGAAGAGCTTCTGGACCGTCTACAATCACCTCAAGGCGCGGGCGAAAGAGTCAAAATCCGGTCTACAGACAGGAAAACAAGAATCAAGCGAACCAAAATCACTGGTAGAAATTGCTGGCTCAGGACAGGATTTTTGAGCATGAAATGCTGTCTACAGACAGGGTGAAATGCTGTCTACAGACAGGATTTAGTCCTGTCTGGAACCAGCACATAGTATTGGGTTGGGTTTTGGAGCCAATCTAAGAAAAAACAAATATTGGATACAGCCCTTCGGGCTTCGTCGCCGTTCGCTGTCTCTTAGATATGAAACCCAAGAGAACCGAAATCACAGCACATAGTCGAAAACACCTTGGCCGACGAACTTGTGAAACCTGGAACTGAATTTGTCTTAGCCGACAAACTACTCGGGCGTGCGCGTTTGCGCTGCTGGGGCGGGCTTAGGCGTGGAGAAAGGTCATCACAGCGTGACGAGAAATCAAATGCGGGTCAAGACGAAAACTCGAGTCAATTTCAAACTTCCGCCGTGCGTGCCTGAGACAGTTCAGGCTGACGGCGTGCATTGGGAACCCACCTGGCAGGAGCGGGCGCTCGAGTACAGCAAGCAGCAGATAGCCCTTGCCCTTGCTGAAGTGAAGCGTATTGAGCTAATTGAGCAGCGCGGATGGCTCACGGCAGCAACGCAACGTGCGGTTGCAGCGGCCCTGGAAATTGACGAGGGGCTGCGGAAGGCCGCGCTTGCTGAAGAGATTGAGAAGACTGAAAAGTGGTGGGCTGACACGGTGGCACGGGAACAGAAGCAAAACGAAGCCATCATGGCGGAATTCCAGAAACAGATGGACCGTGGCGTGTACAAACAAATGAAGGCGAGAGCGGACAAAGCGAAACGGGATATGGACCGTGACAATGCGCGGCTGGAAAGATTGGCGCTCCTCAAGCGGGGCGTACTGCGAGGCACACGGAAACAGTTCGCGGCTCAGCGTTTGGCGTACTAGCGTTTATCAGGCGCTACGACCGTTCCCGCGTTGACACTAAAACCGGCGGGTGTAGACTCGGTTACTAGGGAGGGGCGCATGCACTATCGCCTCCTGCTAGGGCTGCTTTTGCCTTTGCCCATCGCGTTTGCCACTGCTTTCGCGCAATCAGGCCCGGACCCGCAGCAAGCAATCTTGGTTGAACATGCCCACCTGCAATCTTTGACCAACGCGGACGTGAATAAACTATTGAGTGAGGCGCAATCTGGCAACGCGGAAGCGCAGTATTGGGTCGGCCGCTCGTACCAGCAAGGGCACATACTGGCGAAGGATTCCGACCAGGCCTCGAAATGGTTTTTGAAGTCAGCCGAACAGGGCTATTTGAGCGCACAGCGGGAGTACGGATTAATGTTCTCGCACCTGGACCCTCCGCTAGGTGAGCGCTGGTTGTTAAAAGCGGCGGAACATGGCGACGCAGAATCCCAGCTCTGGTTGGGCGTCGCGTATGAACAGAACTGGTTCGGAACCACGGATGCCAACGAATCTCTGAAATGGTATCGCAAAGCGGCGGAAAGCGGTCAACCAGACGCCCAATTTATCCTCGGCCAAAAATACGAGGATGGTGACGGCGTGGACCAGAATTATGAGCTTGCTTCTAAATGGTATCGTAAGTCCGCTGACCACTCACCAAATTTAGGCGGGGCAGGACATGGACGATACCACCTCGGCCTTCTTTACATGCAAGGGCGCGGGGTTCCCCAGGACTACGTGCAGGCCTATCTCTGGTTTAGCTTGAGTGGCCCAGACGAAAATGTAGAGGAAGCAAAAAGGCATTTGACTGCGCCCCAGATTCGCGAAGCCGAACAATTAGTACGACAGTGGAAGGAACAACATCTCCTGAGCCCTGAAATCGCGGCTTCTCTTTCTTGCAAACAATCTGTTGAAAGCCAACTGTGTTGGTAAATTGGCGAGCGCCAAAACAGGGCGGCTAGCATTCATTTGTCCGGTTTCGCCGTTACACAGGACCTTTCCGTCACTGTGGTAGGCTCCGGCGTATTTAACGGGGATGCGGTCACCAGAGGAGGAATCAAAATGAGATCACGGCAGCGGACTGTTATTACGGGATTAGTTTTCCTGATCGTCAGTGCATGCACAGCACTTTGCCAGACAAAAGGAAAGGCAGAAAGTGCCGTCTTGGCTGCCGACGCCGCGTGGCTGAAAACCTATATCGAAAAAGACGTCGACAAATCGGTGGCGTTCTGTGACGAACAAGGTTCCCTGCTGTGGCCCAATAGCCCGGCTGCGACGAGAAAGAATGCCATTGCGAAATTGACGGCGAGCGCATTTGCGATTCCAGACTTCAAACTGGTGTGGCATCCAGAAAAAGTCGGTGTCGCTCATTCGGGCGAGCTTGGCTATACGAGTGGCACTTACGACTGGAGTTACAAGGACGCATCAGGCAAAGCTATGGCGGACAAAGGGAAATATCTAACCGTGTGGAAAAAACAGGCGGACGGTTCATGGAAGGTGTTGTTCGACATGTTCAATACCAGCCTGCCACAAGCTTAACTCTCGATAAGTCCTCAAACTGTGGGTACTATGAGCCACTTGTCCGGGAATGCCGTTTCTCAGGAGTTAGTGTGCCTTGCGGTGGCCAAGAGCGCGGAATACTTGTTGCAAACCAAAGAATACCGACGCAAAAGTAAGCACGCCAACCAACAATTGCATAAACTGCAAAATCCAATCTGGTGAGTGAATCTTTATCGCAGCCATCGTCAATACGAACACCATGATGGTCATGCTGGAAGTTTCAATAAACCTGTCACCGCGATTCTGCCTAAAGATACGCCAGAGCGAAATGCCATAGCACAGAACAAGGATTGCGCTGCCTACGATTGTGCGTGCGATGTTTGAGTCCATAGCGGTCATTGCTGCCTATTCTATATCGAATCTCATCATTCATCATCGCGGTGGTGCCCCAACTCCCGATTTGTCGATTATTACCGGCCAATATTTTTAATCTCTTTTTTAAAAGAGGTTTTTCCGAGAAGTGTTATTCTTTTTCAGTCGGATTTTTGTTTCATGAGGAAGGATCTCCGCTTCCGGCTAAGATCTTTTGAGTTCAGGCGGTGCGGAAAGGTCGATAAAAAGAATCGCCGCTCTTTGAAGATCTGCTCTGGCGCGTCATGTGCAGGTCACTCCACAAAACGTCCATCATCCTAGACGCCATGAAAACGGGCAGAGATTGGCCGGTAATGTCGCGAACTCGGAAAAGTAAAGTAGTACTTCACATTGAGGGGAATGTCGTTTACCAGATGGGATGAGAAGGCCGGTCTCCGCGGGATGCGATACGCTCCCAATGTTCGACGCGCTCGAGGCGCAATAGAAAAGGAGACCGGCTATGAAAAAGACTAGCACTGTTCGGGTAAATGGAAACGTGATTTTCAAAGGGCACAAGCTCACGATTGGTATGGACCTCGGCGATTGCTGGTCGTTCTACTGTGTTTTGGATGAAGCAGGCGAAATCATTCTGGAACAAAAAGTGGCGACGACAGCGGAAGCGATGAAGCAGACATTTGAAAGGATACCGCGGAGTCTCATCGCCATGGAGACAGGAACACATTCGCCTTGGATCAGCCGGCTGTTAACGGAACTGGGCTACGAAGTGCTCGTGGCGCACGCACAAAAGGTGGAATTGATCACCAAGAGCGATCGAAAAGATGATCGACACGATGCGCGGACACTGGCACGGCTGGCGCGAATCGATCCCGAGCTGTTGGGGCCAGTGCGGCACCGCAGTGCGCAAGCGCAAATCCACCTGACGGTGATCCGTGCGCGGGCCGAACTGGTGAGCGCTCGAACGGCCTTGGTGAACACAGCACGCGGGTTGGTGAAGTCTTATGGCCAGCGGTTGCCCAAGTGCGGCACGCAGCAGGTAAGCCGGGAACTGGCCGCGGGATTGAACGCGGAGTTGCGCGATGTGCTGGAGCCGTTGCTCAAAGAAATCGAATCGCTGAACGAGCGCATCAAGGAATACGAGGTCCGCATGGAGAAAATCGCCAAGGAGAGTTACCCGCAAGTCGAACTGCTCAAGCAAGTGAAGGGAGTAGGAACGCAGATCGCGCTGACGTATGTCCTGACAATAGAAGACCCCCACCGTTTCCCAAAGAGTCGCGAGGTCGGTTGTTTTCTGGGGTTGCGGCCGGGACGCAGGAACTCCGGGCAGAGCGAGCCACAGAAGAAGATCACAAAAGCAGGAGACCGATATCTGAGAACGATGATGGTGCAGGCAGCACATTACATTCTGGGGCCATTTGGACAAGACAGTGATCTGCGGAGATGGGGGCTGAAGCTCGCGGAGCGCGGAGGAAACAATGCCAAGAAACGAGCGGTGGTTGCGGTGGCGAGAAAGTTGGCGGTACTGCTCCATCGGTTGTGGGTAAGTGGAGAGGTGTACGAACCACTACGCAATAGCCACAAAGCGATGCGCACAGCGGCCTAGAGTGAAGAGATCTCCACAAAACAGAGGATGCTAGGGGTCGACGGAGTTGACGATCGTCGCTCCTAGGCGATCCTGACGCGAGATTGTCTGTGAAAAGCTGGGAAAGGCAGGAAGAGAGAAAAAGGAGCAAAGAACGAAGGAAGAGAGATGGTATTCAAACAGCCGAGCTCGACCGCCGAGATCAGGTGACTGCGACTAGGTCCTGGCCCAGTTTCCTCCAAAAGGGGGAACAGAGGTCGATTACCAGATAGCAGCACCTACTGAATCAAGAACACCCAACTTGCACCGGGCGACAATCGCTCAACAAAGAGTGCGGATGGAAGGGTGGCGACAGAGGCGGCTTGGCTGAATGAGAACAATATGCAAAAGAAGAAACAAAGAAGAAGAAAGAAAAAAGAGACAAAATGAAAGAAAAGAGTTGACACTCACCGGCCTTCTCATGGAAGGACGTAGGCGATTACTTCCGGGTTGTCCGCCACCCACTTCAGTGCGGATTTCCTTCCGCGCGAGCCTTCGCCAAGCCGGGCGGCGCAAATGCCTCCTGAATAATGGGAGCTCCAAACGGGGCACCCGTGGCTCCGCCATCCACAATCAGCTCGACCGCGTTGACGTACGAGGAATCGTCCGACGCGAGGAAGAGCACGGCTTTGGCAACTTCTTCCGGCTCGCCCCAACGGCCCTGCGGAACCGCAGAAGAGAAGAACTTCGCCAACTTGGCGGAGTCTTCTTCCGTAGCAGAGGCGCGGGGCCCGCGCTTCCAAATGGGAGTCTTGATCGCGCCTGGTGCGACGACGTTCACGCGAATGTTGCGCGGTGCAAGGTCCGCGGCGATGCAACGCGCCATCGAGACCAGACCACCCTTTGTGGCTGCATACGCGGCTACGCCAGGCTGGCCGAGGTAGTTATGTACCGACCCACTAAAGATGATGCTGCCGTTGTCGTTCAGCAGAGGCACCGCTGAATTCACCGTAAAGAAAGCGGCATTAAGGTTGGTGTGGATCACGTTCTCAAAAATGGCCTCGTCGGTTGAGCCCGTAGGAGTCGGGCCGGAGATGCCGGCATTGGCGAAGACAATGTCGAGCTTCCCGAAATCTGTGGCCAGGGCTGCGAAGAGCCGCTTGCGATCCTCCGCAATGGTGACGTCAGCGCGGTAGCCACGCGCGCTCGAGCCAAGTTCGGCGATCGCTGCATCGAGCGTCTTCTGGTCGCGTCCGGTGATGGCGACCTGCGCGCCCTCCGCGACGAAAAGTCGGGCTGTGGCTAGACCGATGCCACTGTTCCCGCCGGTAATAAGAACCTTCTTCCCTGTGAGCTTCATAATCCCTCCTCTTTGTAGGACTCGCAAATGCGATGATTACCATAGGTGGAAGGATACAAACAATATGAAAGATCACGTCGAGGATATCGCCGCAAAACACGAACGGATTGTTAAGCGCGTTAATCAAGTACTCAGTCCGTTTGGCTTGATGATCACGGTTGACAGGACAGCGCGCGTGACGGAGACGACGGGGATTAGCTCCGAGCTGCCGGCGAGCAAATCAATCCAATCGCAGGCCGCCGCTGTGCCTCCGTGCGCTCACTGCTTTGCGGAACTCGCGGCCGTAGGATGCGGCTCGCCGAAATAGGGAAAATCCGGGCGCATCAGCCGCATATCGGGCGCCACCCCATCGCCGAGGGCCGTGTTCGTGGCCAGCGTGAGAATCACGTCCATCACGTCGTCGCCGAGGCCGCGACCGTTGAAGGCGGCAAAGCTGAATGAGGCGGGCGTGTCCAGTTCATACGGCAGGACCGATGGGCAGAGGCGCGCGAGGAGTTGCGTAGCGTAGGCGGATGGGTCGGCCGCTGAGTGGGCGAGCGCGGTGACTTTTTCCACGAAGTCGCGGATCGGTTTGGAGAACAGCGCCACTTCGTCCGCCGGGACCGCGCGGTTGTAGTTTTCCGATGCGTCGTGCAGCGAAGGATCGGAGAGCAGCATGTGGGTGATCATCGGCAGGCCCCAACGCGATACCTGCACCTCCGGCGCGTGCCCGTAGAGCGACGCGGTGGCCCAAGCGTGCACCACACCCCGGCCGATCAGGCTGCTGGGGACCTCCAGGACGATGGCGCTGATATTGTTGCCGGCGAAGAAGTTCTTGCCATTCTGGACCGCTTCCGGGGCAAACCGGTTTTCGGACCACAGAGCTTTTCTGAAGGCACCGAAACCGGCGCCATTGGTGGCGAACAGATCGGGCGCGAGGCCCGCGTACGCCAGGCAGCCCTGATCCGCTTCCACGACGCGTCCCGTATTTCCGGAAATGATGAGTTCGCCCGCGACACCCTTCAAAGCGTCCGCTCCGGTGGCGCGCCGGACCGCGAAGGTCTGAACGTGCCGGTGCTCGCCGCCATCGGCGGGGGCGGGCGTGCCGAACTCGACCTTCAAGGCGACGTCTTCGCGAAGATCGCGATCCGTGTCGAAGCGAAAGGCGTAGAGACATTCGTCGCGGAAGGTGTCTGGCGCGCCGACGCCGGCGTTCGGATTCACGGTCAAAGCCATGACCGTTGTACCCGGGCGGCCGCGAAACAAGTAGAAGTCGCAGATGTTGATGCGGGGGTCTTCTTTTGCGGTAGGCGTATCGAAATGATGCGACATGGCGAATCTTCTCCTAAAGGGTTAGACGCGAGGCCGAAATGTCGATCGCTCGGATGCCGGGCCGATGGTGCGATCAACCTTGACATCCTCGACCTAATCGGAGGATTTTTCAAGTTTGGAATGGAAACGAAGTAAATCCCAAGTCCTGATAAGTCTTAGGGCTGTATCGGAAGCGCGAGTAAGCAAGGTGCGCACAGAAGCTCGGTGGGATTGCGCGCTTTCGATACAGCGCCTTGCACTAAACCGCTCGCGCGGTAGTGGTGGCGTTGTAGTTGTGTCGGCTTATCCGGTCATACTCGTCGCTGTTCCAGTTGAACATATCCCCCTACGGAAGTCCTCTTTGTTAAAGCATGGAGCGGCTGCTCACTGCAGCACATTCCATCTTGCAAAGGAGCTTTCCATGACGTCGCTTCGACAACGATATATCGAGGATATGCAGGTCCGAAACTTTTCGCCTGTAACACAAGCCTCCTACACCCGAGAAGTCTTGGGCTTTGCCCACTACTTCAACAAGTCACCAGAGTTGTTGGGTCCGGAACAGATTCGTGCCTATCAGGTCTATCTGACCAACGAAAGGAAGCTGGGGGTAGTTTCGATCAGCGTTGCCACCTCCGCGCTTCGCTTCCTCTATCGGGTGACCCTCAAAAAGAACTGGTGTATGGCCGACATGATCCCGGCTCCCAAGGTGCCTAAAAAACTGCCGATCATCCTCAGCCCAGAGGAAGTCGTTCGATTTCTTGACTGTGTCGCAATGAGGAAGCACCGCGCCGTCTTAACCACCTGCTACGCCGCCGGCTTGCGCATCTCCGAAGCCGTTGCTCTCACACTCCCGGCGATCGACAGCCAGCGCATGGTCTTGCGTGTCGAGCAAGGGAAAGGACTGAAAGATCGTTACGTAATGCTCTCACCGAAACTGTTAGAGATCCTGCGAGCCTGGTGGCGAATCGAAAGGCCTGGGCACTGGCTCTTTCCGGGTGGCACCCCGGACCAACACATAACCACCACTTCGGTTGCGGCGATGTGTCGGAAAGCCCGCCGCATTTCCGAAATTCCTAAACCGATCACACCGCATTCCATGCGGCATGCCTTTGCATGTCACTTGCTGGAATGGGGCACCGACATTCGCCAGATTCAACTCTTGCTCGGCCATCGCAGCCTGGAGACCACCGCAAAATATCTGCACATCGCGACCAGCAAAGTGTGCTCGACAGCGAGCCCACTGGATTTGCTGCCTCGCCCTGTTTCGCTGGAGGTCCAGCCTACTCCGTCGCAACACCTCTAACCGCCGGGCCCCTTGGATCGCCCGAAACTGGAAGTGGCGGACATTTTCCGCCGCTACGGTGAAGCCTATCGTGAGCAGCATGCTGCGTCGCTATTCCCCGCTCAACGGCGCGTCATGACCGCGATCGAGGTGTGTCGAACCGCAGCTCTCGGCGGTCATCTCGAGCGCTGCGACTGCTGCAATCACGAGCGGCCCTGCTACGACAGCTGCGGGGATCGTCATTGCCCAAAATGTCAGTCCCTCGCACGTGCAGAGTGGGTTGAAAAACGAACCTCCGAAGTTCTCGACACGCACTATTTTCATGTCGTCTTCACCATTCCCGAACCGGTTGCTTCCATCGCTTACCAGAACAAAAATCTCGTCTACGGCATACTCTTCCGAGCCACTGCCGAGACCTTGTCGACCATCGCTGCCGATCCCCAACATCTGGGCGCCGAGATCGGTTTTTTCGCCATACTTCACAGTTGGGGACAAAACCTGTTTTTCCATCCGCATGTGCATTGTGTCGTTCCAGGCGGCGGGATTTCACTTGATGGTGCCAGGTGGATCTCCTGCCGCCCCAACTTTTTCTTACCAGTAAAGGTGCTCTCTCGGCTGTTCCGGCGATTGTTCCTGCAGTATCTGCAGGAGGCCTTCGACGCCGGCAAGTTGCGGTTCTTCACTTCGCTTCAGGCACTCCATGATCCGCAGGCTTTCACCCGTCATCTCGATTTGGTGCGAGACGTGGAATGGGTCGTCTACGCCAAGCCACCTTTCGCCGGGCCACAGCAAGTGGTGGACTATGTCGGCCGCTACACCCACCGGGTGGCCATTTCCAATCATCGGATCGTCGACATCGAAGATGGCCAAGTGAAATTTAAATGGAGAGACTACCGCGACAACAATCAGCAGAAAACCATGCCCCTCACGGCAGACGAGTTCATCCGGCGATTTTTGCTCCACGTTCTGCCGAGTGGGTTCCACCGCATTCGCTACTACGGGTTCCTCGGCAATCGACACCGCAAGGAGAAGTTGCAGCATTGCCGGCAACTTCTCGGCATGGCTTCTCCAAAGGAAGGCTCTGCCGAGCCCACGATGCAAGAGGATTATCGTGATCGATACGAGAGGCTCACGGGCCGCTCGCTTCGGGAATGTCCCGTTTGTCATCGAGGTCGCATGATCGCGGTCAAGGCGCTGCCTCAAGTTCGCTCTTCACCGGCAATCCAAAACACTTCATGAGCGACCGTAAACGAATCCAAATTGCTCTCGCCACGAGCTCGACACTTTCGAGTCAACGGAGTGCTGTTGCTTCTTGCCGTTCAGATCACCCCGCAGACAGTCAAGCATCCCGCATTTTGCCCCACAAGTTCCCGCAGAAGACACCGAACTGCAACCCAGCATGCTCGTCTCCGCACTTACCTACCGCCTATGCCCCCTACGTCGCATCCCACTTATCAAGCAAAACCCATAGCGCACACACCTTGCAGCGGTTTAGTCCAAAACATTTTTAGCTCACCGGCCCGCCTTAGTCACGTTTCCATTCTGCTTACGCCTACTATCGGCATGCCGCCAAGCTAAAAATGCTCTGCCTTATGGCAATCGAAAATCTTGCTGTGTTTGTATTCATCTCTGTCTGAGTCGTATCCGTGGATTTCAACGGTTTCTGAAACAAAACGCTGGCCTGGCCGACGTTCGAGCTGGACGATAATATTCAGCGAGTCTCCGATGTTACTTTTTACTGCTCTGTAAGGGAGTTCGATCCCGCTCTGCAGCACGCAACTCGTGAACCTAGCAATCGCTAGTTGAGCCGAGCTTGCATGAACAGTCGAAAGCGTACCGGAGTGGCCGGTGTTCAGGAGTTGCAGTAGATCAAAGGCTTCGCCCCCGCGAATCTCACCCAAAATGATGCGGTCTGGCCGGTGCCGCAAGGACGCCTTGAGAAGATCCCGCATCGTAACAGCGCTCAATCCAGGCTGAGCCTGGCGGGCCTCGAAGCGGACGAGGTTCGGCTTCTCCAATTGAATTTCAGATGTGTCCTCTATCAGAAGCACTCGATCACTGTCAGCAACAAACTTTCCCAACGCTGTTAGCAAAGTTGTTTTCCCCGTGCCGGTTCCACCGCTAATGAGGATGTTTTGCCGAGCTTCTACGTACGCGGCTCCGCCCGCATCGCGTCACGCAGACTAAGTGCCAGTTGCGTTTTACCTTGCCAGGCAGCAAGCCCCCACAGCGATCGCGGTGCAGACAGAACTTCGCAGATACCCAAGTTTCGCACCTGTTCTCGAAAGTCGTCGCCGAAAATAGCATCGCGGTCGCGCAGCAGGTAGCGCGGAAGCTGGGCGAAGGGAAAAGCCTCCCGCAGTTGCTGTCCGGTCCACTGCGCGGTTGGATGGGCGGTAACATTGAAGTGCAGAATGTGGCGGCGGTCATGGGCCGACACCAGAAACACGTAAAGAACCTGGAAGCGAATCGTCGGCACGGTGAAGAAATCGATCGAGACCAGTTGTTGGGCATGATTCTCAAGGAATGTCCGCCAGGTCTGAGAGGGCGGTGTGTGGCAGCGCAGCATGTATTTGCTGACACTGCTCTCAGCGATGTCGATGCTGAGTTTGAGCACTCCTGAGGGCTCTCCTGAGATCCATCGAATGGACGTGAGGGCAGCCCAGAACAGTGACTGCAAAGATCGGTGACCCTAGATTCTCTCCTTGACCGAGAAACCCAGCGCTAGTGCCAGCAAGGCGAAGGCGATTGGCAGCGCCAAGGACCAGGGCCCGATCACGGCCTCCAATAACGCGCCGAAGCTGCAGCCTACGGTGAAACCAACGATCGCGGGCCAAGTACGTCTTGCGCGACTGCGAGCGTAGGCTATTTCATTAGGGTTGTGCCGGAACAGTATCGCGCCGAGATCCATCATGAAGGTCGTGATGTCGGTCGTCATCACCGCGGTTGCCGGCGCCCCGACTAGGATCCGCACGAGCGCGTTTTGCACCGCCATCGCAGCGACCGCGAGCATGCCGGCAACAATGCCAGTTGGCGCAGCAGGATCGAGGCCCGAACCCACTGCGACCCATACCACCAGAAAACTCACGAGCAGGATAAATTGCAGCGCTAGTAGGGGCTGCAGCGGGCAGTGGCGGGTTTCCTCCAGACCGGCGGCCGCCAGCCTGGTCAAACCCAGCACCACAATGAACACCGGGACGGAAAGGATCGGCGCGAGCGACGCGGCTCTCCCGGTAGCGACATGTGCCGCCAGAACCACCAGGTTACCTGTGATGTGCGCGGCAAACAGTCCTCCCAGCCCGAGGAAGCTGATGACGTCGACGGAGCCCGCCACGACGCTGAGCACACCCGGCAGCAGCTTGGTGCCGAGCGAGCTGTCCACCGAAAGCACTGCGGTGCGCGCGCTGGTGCGTTTACTTGCGGTTATGGATACCATCGGGCGATTTCCCTCGCTGCCTGGCGTCTATCATGCTCCGTCCGGGAGGCTCTTCGGCATCTACCCTCATCAGGTAGATACTCGCCCGCAGCTCGAAACGCGGAACTGCCTATGCCTCGATTCCGTTCACTCGCGGGACGCGCCGGCCCGGCTGACGCGCCCTCGGTGATTCCCGCCGATAACCTCTGCAACACAGAACCGTTAATGCGCTTCGGTGGACGCGTGCTCGCGCACACCGGGTAGCGCCTGCAGACGCGCCTTCAAAGGCTCTGACAGCGCCTCGAACCAGCGTTCGTCGTCATGCACCACTGCTCCTGGGTTGGTCACGGTCACGATTTCGATCGTCTCTGATGGATTCGGACGCGGCATGATGTGCCCCCACTCCATGATGTTCATCGCGGGAAGGTCGTTAAGATAGAACCAGACCGCCTCCTCAGGGACGTTGGCACTCTTGGCAACGCCTTGCTGAACCCGGCGAAGGAGCCTGGCCTTTAGTTCCTCATTCCGCCCGGATCGAACATCGCATCGAATCCATATTACGTCAGGCGCCGGTTGACCCCCGATATACTGGTCGCCGCCTACAAACTTACGGAAGATGACCTGTATAAGATAGCGTGCGATCCCAAACTCCTCGTGATAGACGCTGGTACACAAGTTCGCGATCTCCGCTTTTTGGGCCAGCGTCAGTTTTTCTGGGGCAGTAAAACATTCAAAAGTTGGCATTTTATCCTCTGCTTTCTCGAACGAAATTAGTTATCCGTTCGTACCCAATTTGATTCATTCGTGGTCGTAGCAGAGTATTGTGCTTTGGTTTGTTTGCAGTGCGTGCTTAAGCTGTTCGCGCCCGTCCGGTGCTTCGCATGGCCTTGGGAGATGGCGGCCGTGTGGCGGCGATGGGTTATCATGCGGCAGCAGGATGGCCAGCCATGCGATAACCACAATCTGATTATATCGGCGACAGGAAGTGATCCATAAAGGCGCTAACTACACTTTGGGAGACCCGGGAGCAAAAGATTCTTCGGAATCAGGTGTAGCGTTTGCCTGAGATTGTGCTTCTTGAGAGGCGGCGTATTCGGACCGGCCAGATTGCGATGGATTGGTTCGAGGAGTTACCCACCCAGGCAGATCGTCGCCTCCAGTAATCAGTCGCGATCCGCGCTCATAGCTGAAGTAGGAAAACGCCCACTGCATCATGACAATGATGCGGTTGCTAAATCCGATCAAGAAGAGGATATGAATGAGCAACCAGGCAAGCCACGCGAAAAATCCAGAGATTTCGACTTTACCAAACTGAGCAATTGCGGCGGCGCGGCCAATCGTCGCCAGACTGCCCTTGTCGTCATAGTGAAAGCTGCGGCGCGGCTGGTGCTCCAGATCTCCCGCGATCATTTGGGCCACCCAGTGGCCTTGCTGCATCGCGACCGGCGCGACCCCGGGAAGAATGTTGCCGTTCTCAGCCTTGAGGGAAGCGAGATCGCCGATGACACGAGCACGCGCCCGACACGATCGATGGGGACACCCAGCTTGCGGCCGAGCGGTGAGGCAGAAACGCCCGCAGCCCAGAGAACAACGGGAGCGATAATCTTTTCGGGCGTCGCATTCGGATTTGTTTCATCGCTGGTCCATACCGCGCCCGGCTCGATTTGCCGCACCATTTGCGAGGTGCGAACCTCGACACCCAGGTGGCGAAGCTGTGCTTCGGCTCTGCGAGAAAGGTTCTCTGAATAGTCAGGCAACACGAGCGGACCGCCTTCGATCAGCACAATACGACTTTTCCGCGGATCGATCTTACGGAAGTCACGAGTGAGCGCGTGACGGGCGATTTCGGCCAGCGCACCCGCAAGCTCCACTCCGGTGGGACCAGCTCCAACGACCACAAATTGCAGCCCAGGCGCGCCGATGCCATCTGCGGCCTGACGCTCGGCAAGCTCGAATGCGAGCAGCACGCGCCGTCGAATCTCAAGGGCATTTTCGATGGTTTTGAGGCCGGGAGCTAGCGGAGCCCACTCTTCATGTCCGAAGTAGGCGTGCGTAGCGCCCGAAGCCACGACAAGATAGTCATACTCGAGAACGCGATCGTTCGTGATGATCTGCCTCTGGGGAAGATTGAAATCAACCACTTCTTCGAGCAGGACTTCAATATTCCGATGCGAACGCAGGATCCAGCGAATGGGAGCGGCGATTTCTCCGGGCGAGATTCCCGCAGTCGCGACTTGGTAGAGTAGGGGCTGAAACGTGTGATGATTGCTACGGTCGACTAGCGTAATCCGCACTGGCAGCTTGGCGAGGAGGCGCGGGGCAGTCAGGCCGCCGAATCCAGCGCCGATAATGACGAGCCGTGGACAGCGATGTGTGTCGTTTGGCGTAGTACTTCTTGGCTTACCGGATAACGTGATCATCCGAACCGCCTCGATCAGGGCACGACCGCGATCAGCTTCTTGTTCACAAATTCACCGATGCCAAGATTCCCTAGTTCGCGGCCGTATCCGGAGTTCTTTACTCCGCCGAAGGGCAGGTCAGGCCAAGTCCACGTCGCTCTATTGATAAAGACCATACCCGTGTGGATCTGACGTGCAATCCGTTTACCTCGCTCGATGTTCTTGGTGATCACCGATCCGCCAAGCCCGTACGGAGAGTCATTAGCAAGCTCGACCGCTTTTTTCTCGTTTTTGACGCGAAAGATGAGTGCAACCGGGGCAAAGATCTCCTGACGGTATGCCGGGTTGTCCGGCGTTATATCGGTGAGGATAGTCGGCTCCAGAAAGTATCCCGGCCGGTCGAGCCGCTTTCCGCCCAGCGGTACCTTCGCACCGCCATCCACCGCAGCTTTGATCTGCTTCTGGGCAAGAGCCAAGGCTCCGGCGGTGCAAAGGGGCCCAAGCGTCGTTTTCGGATCCATGGGGTCACCAGGAACCAGCTTCTCCAGTTCTTTCTTGAAGCGATCCAGGAACGTGTCGGCTATTTTCTCGTCGAGGATGAACCGCTTTGCGGCGATACAACATTCTCCCGTGGTGTTCATTTTTCCCCATACGCCCCACTGAACGGCCGTATCCATATCCGCGTCGTCCAGCACAATAAAGGCGTCGTTGCTGCCGAGTTCCATCGTGGTCTTCTTGAGGGCCTTTCCGGCTTCGGCCGCGACAGCGGCACCAGCCCTCTCGCTGCCCGTGAGGGCGACTCCCCTGATTCGCGCATCCGTGATCGCTGTGGCAGCCTGCTCGTTGGAGAGAAAAACATTGGTGTAGACACCCAGCGGAGCGCCTGCATCGAGGAAAAGCTTCTCAAACGCCAGGGCGCACTGCGGCACATTCGGCGCATGCTTCACGATCAGGGTATTGCCCGCCATCAGGTTCGGAGCCGCGACCCGCACCAATTGGTAGTAGGGGAAATTCCAGGGCTCGATGCAGAAAAGCACACCCAATGGCTCGCTCTCCACGACCGCATCACCTTCTTTTGCATTCAGCTTTTGGGGCGCTAGAAACTTCTCCGCGTTGTCGGCATAGTAGTCCAGGATATCAGCGGTAAGCTTAACCTCGTCCCGCGACTCCTGGAACAACTTGCCCATCTCAAGCGTAATGGGCGTTGCAAATTCGTCAAGCTTTTCACGCATAATCGAGGCTGCCTTCTTGATTATCGCCTTGCGTTCGGCAAGGGGCCTCAGACTCCAGTTGTTCTCGTAGGTATCTTCAGCCGCCGTAATGATCGCTTCGAGTTGTGCGTCCGTGTGCTCGTTAAACGACTTGACGAGCTTTTCGGTGAACGGATTGATGGTTTGGTATGCCATTGAAAATCTCTCCTCTCAGTTCTATGCTCCTATCAATAGTGCGAAACGAACTTAGTCGTTCCGCTCTTACAAATCTGATTCATCCATAGCCGCAGCCGGACGTTGTGCTTTGGTTTGGGTCTCGTGATCCCAATGCGACGTTGGCCTTACAGGTCTTGGGCATCGTGAGTGAAGCCAATTCTGTTTGAGGTGTCGTTGCAGATGACGCCTCGCGTGGAATGTGCGGGCTTTGACGGCGGAAACGGTCAGGCCGAGGCATCGAGCGGTTTCCGCGCTCGTGAGGCCCTGCAATTCGCGGAGTAAAACCACCGACCGCAAGTTCTCTCGAAGACGCGATATCGCCTGATGTACCAAGGAGCGGAACTCGTATTCGGCGAGAGCTTGTTCTGGAGTCGGTCGCTCATCGGCTATATCCAGGGCCGAGGTGTCGTTTACATCATCGTTTTGCATTTGCGAAAGTGCGGGTATCCGCCGTTGGCGCAAGAGCATTAATGCTTCATTGATCGCGATCCGCGTTACCCAAGTCGAAAAACTGGAATTCTCGCGGAATTGGACGAGGCTCGTGAATGCACGCTGAAACGACCGCTGAACGGCATCTTCGGCATCTTCTCGATTGCGAAGTATCCGGAGCGCGGAGCGAAAAAGCTGCAACCGATGCCGTTCGTATAGTTCTCCGAAAGCACTTGAGGACCCAGATTTTGCTAGCGCGACGAGCGCCCGTTCATCCGCGGACACGCTTGCTCCGCTAAGCACTCCCGCACCGTCTAATTCCGCATTTCGACAATTCATAACCTCTTCCTTTCTCAGGAGGCGCTGTGGGGCGCCTGCCTAGGAGCTCCCTCATCCACGCGCCAGCCACAGGCCAAAGCGCATGGAGTCCAACACTCCAAATCCCTTGTGGTGACGCAGCACCCGATACCACTTATTCCAGTCGGCTGTGAAAATTAGAACCTTTGACATGACGTGTCTCCTATCCACCGTTTACGGTTACCAACGGCCAGCGTGAGCACCGCCGTCCACGTGCAGTACTTCGCCAGTTACCTGGCCGGCGTGGGCGAGATACAGCACTGCGTCGACAATGTCCTTTACGCTGGCGAGTTCCCCCATTGGCTGTAAGCGCGCAAGAACGTCCTTGGGGTCGTTTTTGTGCAGCGGTGTGTCCACGACGCCGGGTGCCACAGCATTGAAGCGGATTCCTTCCTTTGCATACTCAATTGCGAGTTGACGGGTCACCGTGTTGAGGCCGCCCTTTGTGATCATCGAGACCGAGGCATTCACGCCGGCGATCGGATTGTCGGCGAGTGACCCAGTGATGGTCACAACGCACCCAGATTTCTGTTTCAGCATTTGTTTAACGGCGAGCTGCGTCATATAAAGGAATCCCAGCAAGTTGACCGAGACCAGCGCATTGAAGTCTTCAGTTGTGAATTCCGTGAACGGTTTGGTGTAAAAGATTCCGGCGTTGTTCACCAGAACGTCGATGGTTTCGAAGTGTCTGATTGCGGCATCGACGGCTTTTGTGGCGGTGTCCTGGTTGCGAATATCGCCGTCGACAAGAGTCAGCCGGGGCGAAGCCGTGAGAGATTGACCGGCATTCAGAGACGTTGCCACGACGTTAAAACCATCTTTCAGGAAGCCCTCGACCAGACCCGCCCCGATTCCCTGCTGTGCTCCCGTGACGATTGCTGTTTTGTTGTTTGACATGAGACCTTCCTTCAAAAGCGCGTGCCACATTCGCAATTAAGCCAGCAGCCTCGAAGCAAAACAATTGGACGAAGGTGGCGACGCTACCTTCGTTGGGGTCGGCGCAGCGAACTGACTTCGCCTTTCAGTTCGAAATTGCCTCGTTGGGATTGCAAAGGAGATTTACGTCAACGAATGGAGACCGATCGAAATAAATAGAGCGATGAACGCGTCGAAGGTGGTCAAGGAGTCAAAGAATGATTCACATCGAGAAATCTGAAATACAAACTATTGTCCAATTGATTCGGCTCCGCGCTTCTGGTGTCATCGCTTCAGCGCATTCGATCCAGCCGAATGGGCCCGACAAGATGCTCTTAGAAAAGGAGGCGAGCAATGAATCTTCGAACAACGCAGGATGCCCACCGAGCCCGGACCACGCAAACGATAACCCGCGACGGCTTGCACCCGACCAACGCCGAATGGCGCTTGAAAGAACTTGGGATCGACCTCCCGGCGCCCCCGGAGCCGTTCGGCACCTATGTGGAAGCCGTGCAGACCGGCAATCTACTTTTTCCGAGCGGCATGTTTCCTACGGAAGGCCGCTCGGCAAAATTCGTTGGGCATGTCCCCGAGGAACTCGATCTGGAAACCGCCCGCCAGGCGGCCCGCCTCGCGGCGCTCAACGGCTTGGCGGTTGCAAGGGAGTATTTGGGATCTCTCGACAGAGTGACTCGGATCGTCCGGCTTGGTGCTCCGTCGCTACTTCGGGCGACGTCCGCGATCAGCCGAAAGTCGCGGACGGCGCGTCGGAGTTGCTGCAAGCCGTCTTCGGAAGACATCGGATTCCGTCACGCCTGGTGTGCGGCGTCGCAAGCCTTCCGCTGGGCACGCCGGTAGCCCTGGAAATCATTTTCGAAGTGGCGCCCTGAGGTCGCGTGGCTACGCAGAGGAGGATTTATGGCAACGGCAAAAGTCGCAGTATCGCCGATGAAAGTGGCACAAGTTCCTAAACCAGGCGGCAATTTCGAGATCGTCGAGCGCGAGATTCCTAAGCCAGCAGCTCGAGAGGTGCACCGTTTGAGAAGGGTTGCGGGCACTGGTCTAGCAAGCGCGAAAGCCGCACGGACCGCCGCTCTCACAGTGTTAGCGCTCAGTGTCATGGTGGGCGAGCTACGTTCACAGAACATGGCTCATGACGCGAAGCAAGAGGAGATGCAGGTTAAGATCGCTCGTGCGATGTCTGCAGGACCTGCAGACATCGCCGAGCACGCAACTGTAGCTGAGCCAGACGGCCACGGCGGATTAAGAATTCTTCGACCCGGAACGAACGATTTCACTTGCATGCCAGGAGATGCTAATGGAATCGGAATACCCCCCGTGTGCGCCGATAAGGTGGCGATGCAATGGAATAAGGATTTTGAGGAGCACAAACCGAGGCCGACAAACACAGTGCCCGGCATCGAGTATATGCTGGCAGGGGCAACGCAACGGAGCGATTCAGACCCGTTCGACAAAACCAGCCCTCCGATCAAGATTGGACCGCATTGGATGATCCTGTGGCCTTTCGATCCCAAGACCTCGGGACTGCCCACAACACATAAGCCAACAGGTGCTTATATTATGTGGGCCGGTTCACCTTACGCGCACGTCCATGTCATGGGAACGCCCTGAGGAACGTGCCTTTGTTTGCCAGCCAAGTGCACTAATTCTCTTTCCTAAGCGGTGCGAACCAGGGCCTTCTGAGCTCAATTCTTCTGGCCGCCTCGCACTGGTTATGATCGTGGCTTCGGGAGGGAAGGCACCTCTAAGTTTTTCTGTTTTTCCGCATCTGGCGGAGCATTTCTGTTGGCAACTGATGCGGAGTTTCCTGTCAGTGTGGAGAATCTGGTTCGATCGCGCGGAATTGCTGTGTTAGTTTTTGGGCGCACCTCTGAGCCCGATCCTCGCAGCCATTCTCACCAAATCTGCGAGAGAGTCGGCCTTCATTTTTTGCATGGCCTGTGCTCGGTGATACTTTACCGTGTTCTCGCAGATGCCTAGTTCCCCACCCACCTGTTTATTTAGCAGCCCGGAGATCACCAACGTCATGACCTCACGTTCGCGAGGCGTTAGCAACGCGTAACAGTCACGCAGAGTTTGCATCTCAGCCTTGTCGCTCAAAGCTGTGCGGCTCCGATCCAAGGCGTTGCGAATGGCGCTCACCAACACATCCTTGCTGGATGGCTTGGTCAAGAACTCGACAGCGCCAGCCTTCATGGCTTCGACGCTCATGGGCACATTGGCATGGCCGGTCATAAAGATGATTGGCATTTCGGTCCGTTCGACGGCGACGCGCTTCTGCAATTCAAGACCGTTGAGGCCCGGAAGAGAAACGTCGAGTACGAGGCAACTTGGAACAAGCACTCTTGGGTGGTCAAGGAATTCCTTTGCTGACTCGAATGTTTCGGCCTCCCAGGCCTGGGAGCGGATCAGCAACTCCAGGGACTCGCGCACTGAGATATCATCATCAACGACGAACACGATTGGCACAGCTGAGTCGGGCGATGACTTCGATCGGCCCGGTGCACTGGCTCCACTCATACACATACCTCAATTCTTTCGTAGGGCAGCATTCAGCGCTTCACGCAGGGCCGTGTGGCTAAATGGCTTGAATAGGCTGCAGATGACCGCGTCGTCGTGGCGACGCCATATATCATTTACGCGCGATTCGAACTCGACTAGATTGTCGAGGTGCGATTGACCTTCAGCCGCCCAGTCAATACGGCAAACAATGCGACTGAGTCGAATTCCTCCTTTGGCGTTGCCGCTCGCCATCTGTTCGAACTCCTCAAGCATCCGATCCGAATTGAAACGGCCATCGTAAAGGTATACTTCCGCATTCGTTTGAAGTTCGAATTGGCCGTTCTGCAGTGCGGCCGCCGTTTCGATCCCCACAGCCAACCTTCGGAGGTGGTCTTGGCGTTGCTCGGGATAAACGACGTGGACCACTTTGTCGCCGCACTGGAAACCGTCCTTAAAGAACGGAAGCAACACTCGATACTCTTCTTCGTCGCTATTGAAAAACGCACAGACATGACGTGTTTCGTTGAGCTGGCAACCAGCAAAAGGAATGGAGGCCGCGGTCTTCATAGTGTGGTCCTCTCCTACGAAGTGTCGGGCAACGGGGGCAATTAGAGTATCGTAGTGGGGAGTGCGCATCAACCGGTTGGTGCGTGCCCCCAGCCTGTGATGTGGAGTGCTCCGTCAATGACCGATCCCTTGAACGCGATCGGCGGCGTTTCCCCTCACGTGCTATTAAGCACAGACAATTGGGTGTCGGTAAGGTTTGCTTTACTGGCGGAGCCAGGCGTTTGTTTACTCGGCAGCTCTCCTGCGTTCACTCGCGGGACGCGCCGACCCGGCTGACGCGCCCTCGGTGATTCCCGCCGATAACCTCTGCAACACAGAACCGTTAATGCGCTTCGGTGGACGCGTGCTCGCGCACACCGGGTAGCGCCTGCAGACGCGCCTTCAAAGGCTCTGACAGCGCCTCGAACCAGCGTTCGTCGTCATGCACCACTGCTCCTGGGTTGGTCACGGTCACGATTTCGATCGTCTCTGATGGATTCGGACGCGGCATGATGTGCCCCCACTCCATGATGTTCATCGCGGGAAGGTCGTTAAGATAGAACCAGACCGCCTCCTCAGGGACGTTGGCACTCTTGGCAACGCCTTGCTGAACCCGGCGAAGGAGCCTGGCCTTTAGTTCCTCATTCCGCCCGGATCGAACATCGCATCGAATCCATATTACGTCAGGCGCCGGTTGACCCCCGATATACTGGTCGCCGCCTACAAACTTACGGAAGATGACCTGTATAAGATAGCGTGCGATCCCAAACTCCTCGTGATAGACGCTGGTACACAAGTTCGCGATCTCCGCTTTTTGGGCCAGCGTCAGTTTTTCTGGGGCAGTAAAACATTCAAAAGTTGGCATTTTATCCTCCTTTTCTTTCGAGCTAATTAATAGAGCTACGTTTAAATCGATTGCTTCTGCCTGTCGCAAGCTCACTGTCAGAGCTGAAAAGTCTCCTGATGGACACCTAGGCTCTCCAGATACTCTCTGAGCGACAACGGAAGCGATGCGAACCATTGCTGCTCTTCGCCCGGCCTGGGAAGTACGCGTCCATACTCCACCATATCGGTCGGCGCCAGATTGCAGAGATAGACCCAGATATCGTCGATGGGATTTCCAGTGATGCGACTCACGTCGTTCATGATGCTCAACATGATTTGCCCACGCTGGTTTTCGTTACGTCCCGCTCGTATATCGCCACGTATCCAGATGTGATGGTCGGTAGCGGTACCACCAAGGAACCGCTTCGATGCTCCTTGCTCCTCAACGACAACCTGCACGAAGAAAGGTGACGCCCCGGTCGCCTCGCTATGCCGATTACTAATCGCAGTTGCAATCTCCTGTTTCTGCGGATCACTCAATTTCCCGTTAGGGACAGAACAAACATACGTTGGCATTTTATCCTCCTGCTCTTTCGAGCTAATTTAATAGAGCTAGAACCCATCTCATAAATGGTTCTGGCCTTATGAAACACGGTATTTACGAGGCTCCAGCTATTTATGAGATAGCCTCTAACCTCTAAATCCAGTTGCTTCTCCTGTCCGGCAGAAGCCCCGAGTTCGAGCCCCGTCGCACCAGGCACCGAGAAGTCGCTCGGCTGGGTCACTTTCCACGCGCGAGTGCTTCCAGCACGGCTTGCGGTCGGATTGGCAGATGACGCACGCGAGCACCCGTGGCGGCAAAGATTGCGTTTGCAAGCGCGGGCGCGACCGGCGTCGTCGCCGGCTCGCCAAGCCCGACCGGTGTTTCTGTGCTCGGAAGAAATTCAACTTCGATTTCCGGTACGTCTCCCATGCGCAGCACCCTATAGCTATCGAGATTCGTATCTCTCGGCTGCCCTTCGACGAACTCCGTTCCTTCATGGAGGGCCAAACTCAATCCCCACAAAGCGGCACCCTCCACTTGGGCTTCGGCACTCTCGGGATCAATGACCGTTCCACAGTCGATGACAAGGGTCAACTTCTCCACCGCGACGTAACCGTTCGTCCGGTTGACCCGCACGCGCGCAGCACAGGACACCCATGTCGGCATCCTGCGTTCCTGCCCGGAGGTCGACGCTATTCCGAGGCCGACGTCCTTTGGCATCGCGCTACCCCACCCTGCCTTTTGCGCACAGCGGGCAAGCACTGCCGCTTGCCGGTGCGCCCCGCCCACCGAGTTCGGCGCTGAGCCGGCATTACGGCCCGCACCATCGAATAAGCCCAGTCGAAACTTCAGGGGATCGACACCGGCCTCGTGGGCGGCTTCATCCATAAAGCTCTCCACGGCCCAGCCAGTCCAACCCGCGCTGACGGATCGCAGAAAACCAGACCGGAAGGTGCGATCGGCCAAATCATTGTGCAGCGCACGAACACGCTGCGCGCCTACCGTGTACCAGTGGTCGGCACCCTGGATCGCGAATGGATCGTACAAATTGCCTTTGGCGTCCTTAAGCAGAAAGTAAGGAGCAAGGGTCGCTGTTGGCCAAGCGGCTGCCGCGTGGTGATCCATTGCCGCAACGCGGATGTCGTCTCCCCACGCCAAACGCAGGACCTGAGTCGTGGCGGATCGCGGGCAGTCGAAGCGCATGTCATCGGGTCGCGTGCAGACCATCTTGACCGGCCTTCCGACCGCCTTGGCGGCAAGGGCGGCCGCGACAGCATAATCGCCGTCAAGGCGGCGACCGAATGCTCCACCGAGTAAATAGCTGCGCATCACAATCTGGTCCTGGCTGCGACCTAGCGCTTTCGCCAACACTGGCAGAATTGCCGATTGCCATTGGTTCCCTGTGTGGATTTCGAAGAGGCCGTTCTTTTCGAAGGCGAGCGCGTTAATTGGCTCCAGCGCGAAATGCATGGCAGTGGCGGTGGTGTACGTCCGCTCGATCTTCCGCTTTGCCGATGCAAACACCGCGTCGACGCCCGGGTCGTCGACTAGCAAGGCGCCTCCGTTCGGATCGGCGATAAGTTCGGCCGCGCGCTGCTGGAGATCTCGCTCAGAGATATTTGCCGACGGGCCCGACTGCCATTTCACCTTCACGAGGTCGGCCGCTCGATTGGCGATGGTGAAGCTGTCAGCGTAGACCATCACCCAACCAGGAGCCGTACCCGATGGATCATCAAGAACCAGGCTTTTGATATAGCCGGGCATGCGTCTGGCTGCTGAATCGTCGATCGAGATCACCTTGGAGTCGTAACGGGTTGGTGGAATCTTCGGACGTGCGTAGATCATTCCCTCTACTGATGCATCGATTCCGTAACGGCCGCTGCCGTTCACCTTTGAGGGAATGTCGAGGGCTTGCGCACCTTTGCCGATGAAACGCCGTTCCGCTGGCTTCTTGATCGGAATCTTTTCTAATTCCTCGTTCGTGTAGTGGCGCTGGAGGTCCCCGCGTGCAACGATGTCGCCATAAAGGATTGATCTTTCTCCGACATGAACCGCACCGTTGCGCGCCGCGCAAACCTTGGGACTGACGCCGAGCAGTTTTGCTCCTTCCTCGATGAGGGCGATCCGCCCCGCGGCACCCGACCGGCTTAGCACCGGGAAACTCTGCCACACTGACCAACTCCCGCCCGTAATCATCAATCCCCACTTCGGATCGCTATCCACAGTAACGATTTTCACTTTGCTCCAGTCGGCTTCTAACTCATCCGTTACGATGCGAGCGAGGGCGGTTCCGACGTGCTGGCCCATTTCCGCGCGGATAATGTTGATGGTGACTACGCCGTTCGCATCAATGCCATACCAAATTGTCGGTTCAAACAATTCGTTGGGGCTGATCGGGGCTTTCGCGTCTTTCGTTAGAAACTCTGCGGCGGCCCCTCCAGTCCGCGCATACCCCAGCATGACGCCTGCGCCGATCATCGTGATCAGGAAACCGCGGCGCGATGGGTCGTAAGGTGCCCTGAATCCATGAGGAGACAAGCCGCTATTCATAGGCTCCTCCTCGCATCTTCACCGCTGCCAGTTTAATTGCCTTGCGGATTCGAACGTAAGTCATGCAGCGGCAAACACTGCCCGCCATCACCGCGTCAATGTCGCGGTCGCTGGGATTGGGAAAATCCTTCAGCAACGTGGCTGCCTGCATGATCTGTCCCGGCTGGCAATACCCGCACTGAGGAACTTGCAGCTCGAGCCACGCGGTTTGCAACGGATGCTTGCCCTGCGGATCGAGGCCTTCGATCGTCGTGACCTTTGCCCCCGCGACCGCACGAATCGGGGTAATGCAGGATCGCGTTGCGCGTCCTTCCACATGCACCGTGCAAGCGCCACAAAAACCGATTCCGCAACCGAATTTCGTTCCTGTGAGACCAAGCTCGTCGCGGATTACCCAGAGCAAAGGCGTGTCGTCGGGACTATGTGCCGAAACGGTGCGGCCGTTGAGATCGAATGTGGTCATGATCGCCTAACTCCTCTCGCTTTCTGTCAATGGTATGCAGGCCCTTCCCGTCGGATGGCGGCCACCTTTTTCTCCAGATCCTCCCAAGGCGGTAATTTCGTGCGGGTGCGACGTAGATAGGCCGCAAGGCGTGCGATCTCGGCGTCGGTCAGTGACGACTCGTACGCAGGCATCACCAGTCCCGCCGCGCCTTCTGTGTTGTTGTCGGTCTCCGTGTTGCTGACACCGTTCAGCACCACCTGAATGAAATTAGTCGGTTCAGATAGCGTTAGCGAACTGTTAAGCGCCAGTTCCGGACGAGCGGCAAGCGGAGTTGGCGCACGATTGTAGTGGCACGACATACAGGCGGAAGCATACAGATCAGCGTCGGGATCGTTCCCTTGAATACTGCCAAGATAGGAAGTCGCGAGAGCCTGCTGTGTTGCCGCCTCGATGTCGTTTGCACGAGCGCTCGCGTGGTCCATCTCGCTGAAATAGAGAGCGATGGCGCGAATATCGGAGTCCGGCACGACCGGAAGCGTTAGGGCATCGCGAATCACAAGAGTCATCGTACTGCCCGTCGCCCCGTGCAGCGGGGTTACACCGGTGCGCAGGTAGGTGAACAGCTCTTCTTGCGTCCACGGAATGGGCGACGGGTTGGCGTCAGTGAGCGCGGGCGCGATCCAGCCCTCGATCAACGAGCCTGCATAGGGGTGTCTGCTTTCCTCGCCGCCGAGGACATCGCGCGGAGTATGGCAGCCTGCACAATCGCTGAGCGCGTTAGCCAGATAGGCTCCGCGATTCCATTCGGCGCTCTTGGACGGATTGGCTTGGAACCTCCCGCTCCTGAAAAACAGAATCTTCCAGGCCTCCTGAAGCGGGCGTATTTTGAGCGGCCCCGGAATCGTATTGGCTGGCACGACCTTGCTCACCGCCGGCCGCGTCATCAAGTACGCGTACAACGCCTTGACGTCATCGTCTGACAATTTGGTGAACGCGTAGTAGGGGAACGCGGGCAAAAGATGTGAACCATTGCGAGCAACGCCCTCTCGCATGGCACGGGTGAAAGCTTCGAGCGACCAAGCCCCTATGCCGGTTTGCGGGTCGGGACTGATATTATCGCCATAAATGATCCCGAACGGCGTGTGTAGCGCGTATCCACCAGCGAACGGCTGTCCACCTGGCTGCGTGTGACACGCCGCGCAATGTCCAGCCGCCGCGAGAGCTTCTCCCTTCCCAACCGAATCGGCAGGAAAGCTTCCCGGGGCCGGACGAGCAATGGGAGCGATTGAAGGGCGCCATGCCAAGACGAAGAAAGCCAGTCCCGCGAAGAAGACGACAAGGAGAACCGCGATCAAGACCCGGCGAGTCTTCGGATTCTTCTTCCAATCGGTTCCGAAGTTTCCATTAGAACTCGATTTCATTCGCTCACCATATCCATTATCATCCGTTATCGGCGCAACTCACCAACTGTTTCCCGGACCGCGTACGGTGGACTTCTACTTTTGAATCTGAACGTCGACTCCCGCGAGCGAGTCATTCGTACGAATAATGCGTCATTCCTCAAAGTCGATTGCTTCTGATTTGCCCGTCCTCTATTTGGAATTGGCGGGACGCGATCTTGTCCTGATTTTCCTTCGTCTCAGCTTTCAAGCGATTAGCCCAGGTGTGCATCGTTTGATAAAGCATGACAGCCAACAACTCCTTTTGAATGCTTCTATCAATGGTGCGAAACGAACTTAGTCGCTGTGCTCGCACAGATCTGATTCATCCATGGCCGCATCCGGATATTGTGCTTTGGTTTAGGTCTTGTGATTCCGAGGCGACGTTCGGCCTTACAGGTCTTTCGCATCCTGAGTAAAGCCAATTCCTGTTTGAGGTGTTGTCGCAGATGACGCCTCGCGTGGAATGTGCGGGCCTTGACGGCGGAAACCGTCAGACCGAGGCATCGAGCGATTTCCGCGCTCGTGAGGCCCTGCAATTCGCGGAGTAAAGTCACGGATCGCAAGCTCTCTCGAAGACGCAATACCGCCTGATGTACCAAGGACCGGAATTCCTCCTCGGCGAGAGCTTGTTCTGGAGTCGGTCGCTCATCGGCTATATCCAGGGCCGAGGTGTCGTTTACATCATCGTTTTGCATTTGCGAAAGTGCGGGTATCCGCCGTTGGCGCAAGAGCATTAATGCTTCATTGATCGCGATCCGCGTTACCCAAGTCGAAAAACTGGAATCCTCGCGGAATTGGACGAGGCTCGTGAATGCACGCTGAAACGACCGCTGAACGGCATCTTCGGCATCTTCTCGATTGCGAAGTATCCGGAGCGCGGAGCGAAAAAGCTGCAACCGATGCCGTTCGTATAGTTCTCCGAAAGCACTCGAGGACCCAGATTTTGCTAGCGCGACGAGCACCCGATCCTCTGCCGTCGCGCTTGCTGAATCGAGAGCTCCAACACCTTCAAATCCCAAATCTCGACCACTCATAACCTCTTCCTTTCACGAGTGTCGCTGTACCATTTCTGGCGCACGTGCCTGCATGAGATCTCTTTCATCCGCGCCAGCCACAGGCCAAATCGCATCGAGTCCAGCACTCAAAATCCTTTGTGGTAATGCAGCGCGCGATACCACTTGTTCCAATTAGCGGTAAACATACAAATCGATGACGTGACGTGCCACCTGCTAACTGCTCGTGACTACCAACGGCCAGCGTGAGCTCCACCATCGACGTGAAGTACTTCGCCCGTTACTTGGCACGCACACGCGAGATACAGCACGGCATTGACGATGTCTTTTACGCTGGCGATTTTACCCATCGGCTGACGGGTTTGGAGAACCTCCTTGGAGCCGTTCTTGTGCAGAGGCGTGTCCACAACGCCGGGGGCCACGGCGTTGAAGCGAACGCCTTCCTTCGCATACTCGATGGCGAGTTGACGGGTGACCGTGTTCAGGCCGCCCTTGGTGATCATCGAAACCGAGGCATTTATGCCGGCGACCGGCTGATCCGCAAGCGCCGCTGTGATGGTCACGACGTTACCTGATTTCTGTTTCAGCATCTGATTCACAGTGAGCTGAGTCACGTAAAGGAATCCTCGCAGGTTGGTTGAGACTAGGGCGTCGAAGTCCTCGGTGGTAAAGTCGGTGAAAGGCTTGATGCGAAGGATCCCCGCGTTATTGACAAGAACATCGACGGTTCCGAAATGTTGGATCGCGGCTTCGACAACTTTGATAGCGGTCTCCTGCTTACCGATGTCGCCATCAACGAGAACTAGCCTGGGTGACGCCGTCAACGACTGACTGGCATTAAGAGATGTTGCGACGACCCTGGAACCCTCCTCCAGGAAGCCCTCGACCAAACCCGCGCCTATACCGCCCGCTGCTCCCGTGATGATTACGGATTTCTTGCCTGACATACATCCCTCCTATCTTTGAAAGGCTGGTTCATCAGTTCGAATTGCCTGTCAACCCGTGCGGCGTTGCCCGTCTGCTCGAAGAAGACTCCTGACTTCAGCGATATTCACTTTGGAAGGCGGTCGGCGATTTTCGCAACGCCAGCATGTGCGCAAACTTCATCCTTGTCTCCGCCGGGAGCCCCTCCGACGCCCAGAGCGCCCACGATGGCGTTTTTCGACTCGAACGCCACTGCGCCTGGAAGCGCCATAACATTGCGCATCGTTGCGAGCCGCGGCGCATAGGGACTGGTCTTCACCAGATCGAAAAACTTGCCGGACGTGTCAAAGTCGAATATTGGTCCCAGAGTGACCACCGTGTAGGCCTTGTCGAAGCTCGATTCCGCTGTATGGATGGTGGCGCCATCGCCGCGAAGGGCTACTTGCGGCACTCCATCCATGTCCACGACGGTTGCGCTGACTTGATATCCGCGTTGGGCACACGCACGAACCGCCTCGGTCGCGGCCTCAAGCGCAAGATTAAGTGGCAGCGCGTAGTGATAATCAGTTGTTTGTGGCGGTGCAGAGGGCGCGGCTCCGGTCAGTGCGGCGGCGCAACAAATAATTGGGATCAAGATCATTTTCTTCATATCAGCTCTCCCTTTCGATTGGCTCGGACGTTGTGAGATGGTTAGTTATCACTCGACATCGTCTCGGTCGATGACTATTGAGCCAGAAGCGCACAGGCAAATCTATTGGACGAAGGTAGCGACGCTATCTTCGTTGGGTCGGCGCAGCGAACTGGCTTCGCCTTTCAGTTCGAAATTGCCTCGTTGGGATTGCAAAGGAGATTTACGTCAACGAATGGAGACCGATTGAAATAAACAGAGCGATAAACGCATCGACTATGGCTTCGGGAGGGAAGGCACCTCTAAGTTTTTCTGTTTTTCCGCATCTGGCGGAGCATTTCTGTTGGCAACTGATGCGGAGTTTCCTGTCAGTGTGGAGAATCTGGTTCGATCGCGCGGAATTGCTGTGTTAGTTTTTGGGCGCACCTCTGAGCCCGATCCTCGCAGCCATTCTCACCAAATCTGCGAGAGAGTCGGCCTTCATTTTTTGCATGGCCTGTGCTCGGTGATACTTTACCGTGTTCTCGCAGATGCCTAGTTCCCCACCCACCTGTTTATTTAGCAGCCCGGAGATCACCAACGTCATGACCTCACGTTCGCGAGGCGTTAGCGACGCGTAATAGTCACGCAGAGTTTGCATCTCAGCCTTGTCGCTCAAAGCTGTGCGGCTCCGATCCAAGGCGTTGCGAATGGCGCTCACCAACACATCCTTGCTGGATGGCTTGGTCAAGAACTCGACAGCGCCAGCCTTCATGGCTTCGACGCTCATGGGCACATTGGCATGGCCGGTCATAAAGATGATTGGCATTTCGGTCCGTTCGACGGCGACGCGCTTCTGCAATTCAAGACCGTTGAGGCCCGGAAGAGAAACGTCGAGTACGAGGCAACTTGGAACAAGCACTCTTGGGTGGTCAAGGAATTCCTTTGCTGACTCGAATGTTTCGGCCTCCCAGGCCTGGGAGCGGATCAGCAACTCCAGGGACTCGCGCACTGAGATATCATCATCAACGACGAACACGATTGGCACAGCTGAGTCGGGCGATGACTTCGATCGGCCCGGTGCACTGGCTCCACTCATACACATACCTCAATTCTTTCGTAGGGCAGCATTCAGCGCTTCACGCAGGGCCGTGTGGCTAAATGGCTTGAATAGGCATTCTATCGCACCCGTTTCGAGCAATCTTGGGCGAATCGTCTGGTCTTCATGCGCGGTGATAAAGACGATCGGAATTTCTTGCCCGCGATTCTTCAATTCCTGTTGGAGGTCCGGTCCTGTCATTCCCGGCATGGCAATATCGAGGATAAGGCATCGGGTCTGGTCGACGTAGTCGGATTCGAGAAACTCTTCTGCGGAAGAGAAAACACGGGCTGCAAAGCCGAACGCTCCGAGCAAGTCGGGTAGCGATTCGCGGACAGATACGTCATCATCAACAACCGAAACGAGTAGACGTTGGTCCGTCATCGTTTTTGCAGAACTTTCCGCATATTGCATGCAACAGCTGTCTGAATGCCGCCAGGACTCTTGGCGTTCGTCACGCCCCACGTCCTCCAAGAAGAGCGAACAAATCTGGCTAGTGGATTAGCGGTCAGTCCGGACTCTTGGACCCCGGCAAGCTGGTTGAACTCACCCGGCGTCGCGGACCGTCCTAAGCAGCGCTCCATGACAGAAGCATGGGCCATTCCAGCTGCGAACGTCTATTGGACTTTGGTACAAAGTCGCATCGAGATTCAAAACCATTGATTTGTTGCAATTGGATGGATTCGTGGCGGCGCGCTAAATACGTTCTCGACGTTCCACGGTCCCACCCTCCCGTCGGCATAAAAGAGAGAAGCAAAACGTGGCCCCAGGACCGTCGTTCCGCGTTGCCCATAGACGGCCGTGATGACTCTCGATAATGGAGCGACTGATAGATAACCCCATTCCCATCCCGTCGTTCTTCGTTGTGTAGAAGGCTTGGAAGAGTTTGTCAATCGCGTTAGAGTCGAAACCGACTCCCACATCTCGCACCGTCAGGCGCACGCGGTCGCCTTCTTCCCGTTCGGTTCGGATCAGCAGGCGTCTCGGGTGATCTTGGACCTCGCTCATTGCATCGGATGCGTTCCGGAGCAGGTTCAGGATAACCTGCTGAAGCTGCACACGATTGCCGGTGATAACCGGGAGTTCGGCGTCAAGGTCAATTTGCAGAAACACTCGATTTCTCTGAAGTTCACTCATCGACAGCTCAATCACCTCCCGTGTCGCCTCGTTTAGGTCGAGCGATTCGGTCGTGCCCTGTTTCTTGCCAAACAGGGCACGCAGGCGGGTGATGATTTCAGATGCTCGGTTGCCATCGCGGAGCGCTCGCCGAGCGGTCTCGCGCGCGACTTCAACATTGGGAGGATCGGAGTCCAGCATCAGCAGACAGGTGCTGGTGTTGGTGATGATACCCGAAAGCGGCTGATTGAGTTCGTGCGCGATCGATGCGGTAAGTTGCCCCATCGTCATCACGCGCGCCATGTGGGCGAGTTCCGCCTGCGTGTTGCGTAGCTCTTCCTGCGCTTGCTTCCAGTCGTGCATGTCCACAACTGTGCCGTGCCACTTTAGAATGCGCCTTTGTTGGTCCAGCAACGGGAGTGCACTCGTTACGCACCACCGGTACGTACGATCGGCAGCGTGGAAGGTGCGAACCTCGACTCGGTACGGGGCTCCGGTTGTGACACAGGACATCCACACTCGAGACGTCTGATCAACATCGTCTGGATGAAGAAGTTTCGTCCAACCGTTGGCCATGATGTCTTCAGCTGGGAAGCCCGTGTAATCGAGCAAGCGAGCATTGCAATAGTCAATCGACCCTTCAGGTGTAGCGCTCCAAAGCATCTCCGGAATGGTTTCGGTCATCTGGCGTAAGTTGAGTTCACTGTCCCGTAGTTTCTCTTCCGCTAATTTAGAATCGGTAATGTCCCGAATGAAGGCGCTAAAGATCCAATCCTGGCCAAGTTTCATGGGCATTACTTCCAACTCAACTGGGAACTCGACGCCGCTGCGCCGAACGGCCATGATTTCGATACGTCGTCGCAATATGGGGCCCTCACCGGTGGCTAGGAAATGACGTAAGCCGCGCTCGTGAGCCATCCGTTGTTGCTCGGGGATAATCAAGTCCGACATGCGCTGGCCGATCGCTTCCTGATTACTCCACCCGAACATAATTTCAGCTTGTTTGTTCCAAGTAGTAACGATCCCGTTGGCATCTATAGTGATTACCGCATCCAACGCCGTGTCGACGATCAACCGGGTTTTTTCCTCGGCACTCTTGCGGTCCTCAATGTCCGCGGCTGTGCCGTACCACTTGACGATGTTCCCCGATTCGTCGCGCAACGCGTTCGCGCGAAATAGAAGCCAGCGATATGCACCATCGAAACGGCGCATGCGCGCTTCCGTCTCCAGCGGCACGCCAGAAGCTAGTGACGATCGCCAAATCTTGAGAAGTCCCTCGGCGTCGTCGGGATGAAGTGGAGTTGCCCAGCCCCAACCGTCCAACTGTTCTGCAGATAGACCCGTGTAGTCGATCCAACGCCGATTGAAGAAATCCGCGTAGCCGTCTGGACGAGCGGAAGCTAACAGCGTAGGCATCGCGTTGACAATAAACCCAAGTTCGCGCTCGCTGGTCCGGAGAGCCTCTTCAGCCTTTTTCAGCACCCTTGCGGCTTGACGCATTTTCTCTTCCGCATGTTTGTTGCCGGTTACTCGGGTCAGGATTTGTATCTCGCGAAACGCCCTCTCCACGTCCTCATTGGGCGCAACCGGCTGCGCGCCCTGGTTGCAAGCCGCGGATTTCAGATTCTCCTGCAAGCAACGCAGGCGGATATGGGTTTCGATCCGCCACAAGACCTCTTCAGCATCGAAGGGATCGGTCACATAATCGACTGCGCCGCTGGCCGTTGTTTTTGCCCAATGCATCGGACGGTCTATCGAACTGATGAAGATCACCGGAATCACTCGCGTAGTTGGATCGCTCTTCAAACTCGCGCATACTTGGTAGCCGTCCGTGCCCGGCTCCCTCACGTCCACCAACACCAAGTCTGGCAGCGTGTCTTTGACGAACCGCAACTGCGACCCCAGATCGAGTGGCCGTTCGTGCACGGCGTAGCCGTCTTCCGTCAGGATAGTGAAGAGCAGGTTGAGACTCGCGTGGCCGTCGTCAATGACGAGGATGTTGCCCTTGTGCTTGCGCTGTTGGGAAGGAGTCATGAAGACCTGCCTCTATGATGCGAGCCAGGAGCCGAGCCCCCGAGGCAACCCGGCGCCGCTCGGGAAGCAGGCGCCTTTGGGCAGGTCCGTCTCGCACGCGAAGAAACGCAGGAACGGACGGCGCTGCTGAGAGACGTGATCGCGGATCGTGCCGCATAGCATTGGATAGCAACCCTCGAGCGCGTCGAGCACCCAACCCAGGACGGCCTCCCTCTCGACGCCGATCTTCACCTCACCGTCGACGTGTGCAAGCGTTCGCAGATGGGCTGGAAGCTCGACTTGAATCATGGCAGGGTTTGGACTTCGAAGGACAGGACCGCCGGAAGATCTCGGACAATAAGCGCCCACCTGTCTCCGCCATCCGCCGACACGTACACCTGGCCGCCGGTGGTGCCGAAGTAGACGCCACACGAATCGAGCGAATCGACGGCCATGGCGTCGAGCAATACATTGACGTAGCAGTTGCGTTGCGGCAACCCTTCCGTAAGCGCCTCCCACTCGTATCCGCCCGTGCGGCTTCGGTACACGCGCAGCCTTCCATCCGGCGGAAAGTGCTCGGAGTCACTCGTGATCGGGACGACGTAGACAGTGTCCGGCTCGTGTGCGTGAACTCCGATAGTGTACCCGAAGTCGGTCGGCAAATTCCCGCTGATCTCGTGCCACGATTCGCCGGCGTCGTCGCTGCGCATTACGTCCCAGTGCTTCTGCATGAACAGCGCGCCCTGACCCGAGCGGTGCCTCGCGATCTGGTGAACGCAGTGGCCGACCTCCGCATTCGGGTCGGGGATGTATTGGGACTTGAGTCCACGGTTGATCGATCGCCACGTCTTGCCCGCATCGTCCGTACGGAAGACACCTGCGGCGGAGATAGCTACGAATATCCGGTTAGGTTCGCACGGATCCAAAAGAACAGTGCCCAGGCGCATTCCACCGGCGCCAGGCAGCCAGCGCGGTGCCGAGCCATGACCGCGCAATCCAGACAATTCCTGCCACGTCAGTCCACTATCACTCGAGCGGAATAAAGCAGCGTCTTCAACGCCAGCGTAGACCGTGTCTGGATCGCTTAGTGATGGTTCGAGATGCCAGACTCGCGTGAATTCCCAGGGATGCGGCGTGCCATCGTACCACTCATGCGTGCCTGAGACGCCATCGTACAGGAATTTGTTACCGACTGGCTCCCAAGTTTTCCCGCCGTCATTGGAGCGCTGTATCAGTTGCCCAAACCAAGCGCTGTACTGCGAGGCAAAAAGCCTCTCTGTGTCAGCGGGAGATCCCTTCACATGGAATATCTCAAAGCCAGGAAAATGGGGGCCACTAATCTCCCACTGTTCGCGCATTGCATTGGAAGTCAGAACGAATGCACCCTTGCGCGTCCCGACCAGCACTCGTACACCGCTCATCTCTCACTCTCACCTATGCGCCGTTCTTGGCATAACTTCTCCGCAACGGCATCGTCGTGGCGGCTCCAGATGTCATTCACACGCGATTCGAACTCGACAACCTGGTCCACATGCGACCCGTATTCGACCACCCAGTCCATGCGGCAGACGATGCGGCTGAGGGGAAATCCACCATTGGCGTTGTCGCTCGCCAGGCGATCGAACACCTCACACATCCTATGTTGATCGAAGCGCCCGTTGCGAAGGTACACATCGGTATTGGTCCGAAGCTCGAATTGGCCCGTTCTGCTGGGCAGCCGGCGTTTCGATCCCCACCGAGCCAATCTCCGCAGGTGGTCTTGGGGTTGCTCGGGATAAACGATGTGGACCGCTTTGTCGCCGCACTGGAAACCATCCTTAATGAACGGAAGCAACACCCGATACTCTTCCGCGTCGCTATTGAAAAACGCGCAAAACATGACGTGTCTCAGAGAGTCGGGGGCCGGCAAAAAGAAATGGGAGCCGAGGTCTTCATGGCGTGGTCCTCTCCTATGAAGTGTCGGGCAACGGGGCCATTAGATTACCGCAGTAGGAAGTGCGCATCAACCGGTTCGTCCCTGCCCCCAGCGATTTCGCAAAGCCGTTGAGCAAGAGTAGGTAATCGCCTGATTTGGCAGATATTGGCAGTGTGCGACAACCCGGAAAGATTTGCAGGAGGGAAGAAGCATCAGGGAGGGCCATGTTGGAGACCTCGGGCGCGGAAACCAGGGGGGAGTGCGAGGCGTCCATCGAACAGGGCGCGGAGGTTTCAATTGTAGCTGGGAATCAAGTGGAATCCAGCTGAGGAGTAACCACAAATTGATACGCCAGCCGCTGAGCCAAATCGCAAAAACCGATGGAACAGCTTCTGAGGTGACTGCGAATCTGGCGATTAAAGAACACCAGGGTCAAGGTAAACGCCAAAACGCGAATCATGGTGAGCACGATCAACGCCTGGCCGTGGCCCTGATGCACAGATGGGCTTTTGAGGTGGCCGTCCGTAGTGATGGTCTGAAACACTTCGGTATCGATGACCCACCGACTGCGGCCTAACTGATGGACGAACGCAGGTGGAATGGTGCCCAACTCCAGATTGCTGGCGTAGAAGTTGGTGCTTTGTTCGACGACCCAAATCGTGTCTTCCTGACCAAGGTCGGATCAAATCGTGGCAACGTATCCCAAATTGAGTCACCCTCCACAAGAGCGATCGAGCTACCGAGATGATTTTCGATTTGATCTAACCAGAATCTGCGATGCAGCATTTCGGCGTCTGCTCTCATCTGTTGTGCCATACTTTTCTCCTCTCCGGTTTTAGTGCTAGTGGCAGTCGGACTGACCGCCGGCGCCCCTATTGCGATGGGAAAAACGAATTATGCATTCGCATTTTCCAACCCACAATCCAACCCACAGAGTGGGCTGTCTTGCACGACTTCCGCGTATTTTGGCAGTCCCCGCGGTCTTGTAATTTACTGTAAAGCCCAATATTGCTACTTAATTAGAGCACTCACCTGGGCTAAGGGCACTCGTCTCGAAGTCGGATACGGATGGTTAGAGATGTGTACTCAAACCACCCGGGGAAGTCGCTTAACATTAATAAAGGAGGGTCCAGATACCCTAGCAATGAACGGTTCGACCAGTAGGGCAGATCAGAGAAAGACACCTTTCAAGCCCGCCTACGCTTCACCAGGACCTCGAGGTATGCCTTGATGCGCAGGGTCTCCCGGCTCACGCGGAAACCATCCTTGGCTAAGTGTTCGGCGGCCAGCGTGGGCCCGAAGTCGGCATAACGCTGCCCTACACGCGTCAAAACCTTCTCCTCGAAGAGCGCGGTCAGCTTACGATTCGATCGCCGGCCTCGTAATCCGTGAACCAAGCCACCATCCCCGTGTTCGCGGATGCGCTGCAGCATCCGGCGTACCTGACAGTGCTGCTGGCAGATCGTTTTCTTTCTGATCCCGCGGAGCGGGAGCGCTTTCTTTACGAAGGGACACTCGCGAGGTGTCCACACGGAATCTATCTCAGTGAAAACCACGGGTCAGACCGTGCGCCATACTGCGCGAGCTGCTATCCCGAAGGAATTCCGTTTGAGACGCGCGAGGTTGTGTTGCCGACTTGCGGCGCACCTCTTACAGCCCCGGAGAGGCGAGCAAATCATCATGCTGCTGGGGAATGTCCGCGTTGCCACTCTCGAATCCACATTATCTCGATCGAGTGCTGGGTTTGCGCTGATTGCGGCGAGAGGTTCCCTGCTCCGCGAGGGCGCAGTGTCCCTCGCGGGGGCAAGCTGGACGTTTTCGGGAGCGTGTAAGGTGAAAAGCTCTCCCACGCAAGAGTTGCACCGCGCGAAGCGCGCTGTGAGCGCAGAAACGCGTATTGCGTTTTCGGATTACGCTTTTATGCATACGAAGCATTTTGGCGTTTGCAAAGACAAAGCGAGGTGGATACCTGCTTTTGCTTTGAACGATCGGCAGCTCCGCGAGGTGTTGATCGCACAAGCCAATAATTATCTGTGGGGCGGCGGCGGGAGACGCGTCCCTGAGATCAGATCTCGGGACTGGAAAGAACTGAATCGTCTCTGCACGGAGAAAGCGCTTGCACTCTCCACGGGGGGTCTCAGTCCGGAACAAACCGCGCTTATTTTGGAGCACAAACGCACAGTCACGGCGAGCGGCGGTTATTTGGCGCTGATCGCCGCCGTCGCATGGCGCTATTGGAGATCTGCCGAGAGCTGCGTTGCCGTTGCGGAGTCTTTCGGGATCTCGCCTGTAAAAGTGCGGCAGATCGCTCACCGTCTCGTCTGTGCAGCTCGGCAGTTAGGTCTTGAAACCTTCAAGCACCACAAAACTTTCGGCCGACGAGTTGATCTCGTAGAGCGCGAGCGGCTCCGCTGGAAAGTGATCGAGGAGAAACAAAATACCGGATTCGTGGATTGAGTTTAAGTTTAAAGGTCCGGACGAAATGCAAACAACTCAACTCTTGAGGACCTCCCGATAAATTCGCAGGACAGGCGCTCGGCGAATCTTTGAAGGCGGGTGGCAAGGAGAAGCGTACAAACAGCCCGCACTTGACGCGATCACGGCGAATCTTGCCGAAGCGCTCGGGAGGTAATGTTCACATGGGGCCGTAACACGCTCCCGCATATTAGGACGCGAGCAGCCTAGAAAAGTTGGGCTCCCCGTAGTGTAGCGTCCAGATCCTTCAGGAGAATGAAAATGAAAATCAGATATCAGAACGGAGAAGTATCTTCAGTAAGGAATGATTTGGGCCGTGAATTAGTGCGCGCCGGACTCGCCGAGGAGCTTCCCAAAGAAGCCCCCAAGCCTGCTGACACTGCACCCAAGTTCGAAGTTGTGATCCGCAAAGGCATCGGAACTCAACTAACTGTTATCAGGATGTCTGTCCTAAACCGTTACCAAGATTATTCCGGTGCCCCGGATGAAATTACCGCTCGCCATTTCGGCGGTTTTGAACCGCCAAAACAAGTGGTTGCGGATTACCGTCGCCGATGGGAAGCCAGCAAAGCTCCGAAGGTGGAATCCTCTCTGCCGTCGCGTCCGGGGAACTTTGTCGCGGCAGATCCGCGCTGGGAAGTCGGCGTTTTGGTTGACAGGGGCGGTCCGAAGTTCCTTGCAGTTCGTATGACGATTTTGAATTCAGTCGTAACCTACACCGGCGCACCGAGCGATATCAACGCCCGCCGAACATGGGATGGTGGCGGCCGATATCTGAACGGATTCGGTCGAGAAGTTCCGAAGGACATAGCCGACGCCTACGCGAGACGATGGCGCAATAGCCCGGATTTGCGCTTGTCGTTGGATGGCCAATGAAATTTGTTCGTAGCGAGTGGTGCTGGTACACGCTTACGGGCAGAATCCCCACTGAGCGTGTAGCTCAAATATGAAGTCATCCTAATCTACTGATTCGACGCCACTAACACCCGCCTGATGATCTCCAAATAACCCAAACCTTGGACCCAAGTTTGGTCCCAAGTGTAGCCGAGCTGAAGGTCTGCTCACAAAAAGAGCTCTCAATTCCACCTTTTCTCATCCGGCGAGCATTGTAGTCCAGATGCGCGTTCAGTCATTCTGTGTTTCATCTCAAAGCGAAAATTTGCCCGTCCCCAAGAAAGGAGAACCATGAACGAATCTGCTCGTAGACTGCTTATTCTGGCGCGGCTGGTGTACCCGCTGCTCCGGGCCATCCGCAAGAAACACTAACAAGCAAGTTCTCTCTACGGCCGACCCTTGGCGACGGACCCTCACTGGTATAAGGCTTCGCGCTGACAAACTGCGAATCGACTATCCGGGGGATTCGAAGTAGATTTAGCAACCCCTCGGTTAACAGTTGCGGCGTTCGTGTTCGTATCGAGTGCGAGGCTTTGCTATGTCGTTGTTCGTTATCACCTATAGAAGGTAAGTCGGATATTCGCCTCTCAGCTACCAGTTGCGATGTTTTGTTACCAGGGGTGGGCACAAAATTGGGCACGGTGGGTTTGGGAGCCTGCCCAAAAACATATGAGTCTGTTGAAAAACTCGGCTCGGAACAGATTTTATTTGCCGTGACTATCCCCTGTCGTGCTACGGAGTACTTCAGGGAGGAACACCGCCGATGATGGGTCAGCAGAGCCGAACAGAGTCGTTGTTTTATTATTTCCGCTTGGAAGAGCAGATTCCTAACGATCACTTGCTGCGAGTAATTGATGGCCACGTTGATTTCAGCTTCGTGCGAGAACAGCTGAAAGACTTTTATAGCCTCACGGGCCGACCCTCGATCGATCCCGAAGTTCTATTGCGGCTGTTGCTGGTCGGCTATCTCTATGGGATCACCAGCGAGCGACGTTTAATGGATGAGGTGCGCATGCATTTGGCTTATCGTTGGTTCACTCGCCTTGGTTTTGACCAAGAAGTTCCCGACCACTCGACGTTCTCCAAAAACCGCCACGGTCGATTCCGGCAGTCTGGTGTATTTCGGAAAATATTTGAGGAGATCGTGCGCCGTTGTTTAGAAGCAGGTTTCGTCGAGGGGCGGAATCTGGCGGTGGACGGGACACTTGTGGGCGCCAATGCCAGCCAACAAAGCCGAGTTCCGAGAGAGAGATTAGTGGAGGTGGCAAAGCTCTCACGAACGGTTCAGGAGTATCTGGCAGAGCTAGAACAACAGAACCCTGTGACTGATCCAGAAGGGAGCCCCAAGCTTCAAGAGAAAGTGTCGACGACCGATCCAGATGCTACCTGGGCTGTCAAGAGTGGACCGGCGGTGCTGGGCTACTACGACAACTATCTGGTCGACACCACGAGCGGGGTCATTTTGTCGGTTGATGCGACGCCGGCCCTGTTCAGTCAAGAGACATTCGCCGCACGGCGTAGGGTTGAGCATGTTGGTCAGTTCGGAATTCATCCACAGAATCTGGCAGCCGATAAGGCCTATGGAAGTGGAGAGTTTCTGGCTTGGCTCCTGGCACGAAACATTCAACCGCACATTCCGGTTATCGATCGCCGTCACCAGACGCAAGGACGCTTCACAGCAGAACATTTTCGCTACGAGCCAAAAGAAAATGCGTACTACTGTCCCGAAGGAAAACCGCTGCACTATCGAGGTCAGCGGCGCGATAGTGGTGGTGATCTTTATCGCTCGACAGAAGCGCAATGTCGAGGCTGTCCACAAAAGAAGTTATGTACCGTAGGCCCCTATCGGAGATTGTTTGTTCATTGGCAAGAGTCAGCGCGACAAACAGTTCGCGAGTTGGCAAGTACGCCAGATTACAAGCGTTCTCAACGAGCTCGTTACAAGATCGAAGCTTTGTTCGCCGAACTCAAGCAACAGATTAAGCTGCGCAAGGTACGATTGCGACGCTTGTGGAACGTCGCTGAGCAGTTCTATCTAGCAGCGACAGCCCAAAACCTAAAGCGGTTGGTCCAGCATGTCTCGCAAAGGCAATCACCAGCCCTCACCCAGTAAGAATTCCGGGAAAGGATGGTTTTGCGACGGCCTACTTTTGAGAAAGAATTAAAAAACTCTGAAGCGCATTCCCTCCGCAAAATTATCTCCTATCATTGGCCAGATTTTTCAACAGACTCATATGATTTTTAGGCGGTCACTTTGCTGGCTGGCATTAACACATTCCGGGCCGGTTATCCGATCTCCTACGGTTTCTGGGCAGGCCGCAGAACTAAATGCTTTAGGCGTAAGGTTCGATCCCCACCAAGGAAAACTCAACTGCTCATGGCTACAGACGTGAGTAAATAACAGGAGCTTTATCTACGAGGGCCCTGACTCTACCTCCACCGATTTGAAGTGATCCACGAGGAGGAAGCATGAGGACTGTCCCACGAGGCACGTTCTGCGTGTCGGGCCCTTGACCGGCCTGATTTGTTAGTCCAAAAGAAGTGAGAGGATTTTTATATCACAGCCATGAGCTGTGAAGTTGGATTTACTCCCCAGGGGCTACAGGCCGCGGGGGCAGGCGGCCTGTAGCCGAGTGCCGAGTGCGGCCGCTTGGTGTTGTATTCCACGCGCCATCTTTCAATCACGATCTGCGCCTCCTTCAGTGAGTAAAAAATCTCTCCGTTCAAGCATTCATCCCGCAGCTTCCCGTTGAAGCTTTCACAGTAGCCGTTCTCCCAAGGACTTCCCGGCTCGATGTACAGCGTCCCCGTACCAACCTTCGCCAGCCACTGCCTCAGCTCCTTCGCTACGAACTCCGGGCCGTTGTCTGAACGAATGTTTTCCGGGATTCCCCGGAACAGCATCACATCTGCTAGGGCTTCAATCACTTCATACCTCCCGAGCTTTCTTGCTACACGGATGGCCAGACTCTCCCGCGTGTATTCATCGATTAGCGTCAGCATCCGCAGTGTTCTTCCGTCATGCGCCATCGCGCTCACGAAGTCGTAGCTCCAAACGTGATTCGCACGCTCCGGCCGCAGCCGAATGCATGACCCATCGTTCAGCCACAACCTCCTGCGGGGTCGTTGCTTCTGCGGTACCTTCAACCCCTCGCGACGCCAGATGCGCTGCACCCGATCTTTGCCTACCTGCCAGCCGTCACGCTGCAACAGCACCGTAATTCGTCGGTATCCGTAGCGACCGTATTCACTGGCCAGGGCAATGATCGCTTCCGTCAGCGCCTCTTCGTCGATCCTCGGGATCGCGGCATAGCGTTGTGTCCTTCGCCACTGCCCCAGCAGCCGGCAGGCATGTCGCTCGCTCACTTCGTACTTTTCGAGCGCATGCCCCACCGCACAACGCCGCCGCTCAGGGCTCAGAAGTTTCCCGAGGCCACGTCCTTTAGGATCTGCTTCTCCAGAGACAACTCTGCGACTAAACGCTTCAACTTCGCGTTCTCTCGCTCCAGTTCTTTCAACCGTTTTGCTTGATCCAGCTTCAGGCCGCCGAACTCTTTCCTCCAGCGGTAGTAGGTCTGAACGGTGATCTCTGCTTCCTTGCAGGCTTGTGGTGTGTTCTTCCCGTTCGCGATTTCTACTTCAATCTGCCGCAGCAGCGCCACGATTTGCTCCGGCTTGTGTTTCTTCATCGGCATGTCCAGCTCTCCTTTAGAGTGATTTTCTCTCACTCCCGCTGGACTAATTCAAGCCGGTCACGTCATTGAAGCAAGAGCCTGTGTCGTTCGCCCCAGCGAGCACAACACTGCCCGCACCGCCAATCACCGAAGCTGAGTTCTGCACATCTGTCACCAATACAGAGACCGGGAAGATCAGCTTGCAGTCGATCTTGACGTTTCTGCGAGAGAAAGAATTTCTGGCTCCCGAATGAGTTGCTGGATTCTCTCTATAAAAATTTTGGATTTTTCTCTTTGGTAAGTTCGCTACCGGATAGCCTCCGGTACTTCGTCGTCCACCCGGAACGACATTGCTTAAGGGCCGCCGCATCGGTAAACACTAGCCGACTTCCGGGTACTAATCCGAGCGTCTTGTGCTGTCCGTTGGTGGCGCAGGTTTCCGGGGCGCAGTTCAGCTGGCTAGAACGCTTGCGTGTCACGCGGGAGGTCGCAGGTTCAAGTTCCGTCGCTCCCGCCAAATTCCGCAAGAGTTGCGACAATTTCTGGCAGGAGATTGGAATTGGTTGAGTCAACCGCGGTGCTTTCGTTCACGAGTGGCCTCACGCACCCGCGCAGCCGAGTCCGCAAAAGTGATACT
This sequence comes from Candidatus Acidiferrales bacterium, assembly GCA_963795535.1. Lineage (GTDB taxonomy): Bacteria > Acidobacteriota > Terriglobia > Acidiferrales > UBA7541 > Acidiferrum. The sequence continues at coordinate 1,302,577 of CAWCIG010000012.1, read as the reverse complement.
GTGGGCTCAGTATCTGACTCGCGGCTGAGCAGACGTGGTTAACAGCACTAGGCCGCCAGCGCAATATCCCGCAGAGGTCGCGTGAACCAAAGAGAGGTGCCTCGACATGCCCAAGATACTTCCCGCAATCTTTTTTGGTCACGGCAATCCGATGAATGCCGTCCTCGACAATGGCTACACAAAAGCATGGAGCCGCATAGGACAGACGACACCCAAGCCTAAAGCCATTCTCTCTATCTCGGCCCACTGGTTTGTTTCAGAAACCGGAGTAACCATCGCCACTTCGCCGAGAACCATTCACGATTTCGGCGGGTTTCCGCTAGAATTGTTTCAGGTGCAATATCCTGCACCTGGTGACCCCAAACTCGCCCGTCGAGTGCAAAAATTGCTCGCGCCGCTAGAGGTCAAGCTCGACAACTCCTGGGGGCTCGATCATGGCTCCTGGTCGGTACTTCGCCACGTCTATCCCGATGCTGACATTCCCGTCGTCCAACTAAGCATCGACGAAAATAAACCAGCATCATTCCATTTTGAGATTGGCAAGAAGCTCGCGCCCCTGCGCGAAGAGGGCATACTCATCATTGGCAGCGGCAACTTAGTCCACAATCTCCATGCGTATGCTTGGGGTCGGCACATGCCCGATCCTTACGATTGGGCTGTTCGCTTTGAACGCGACGCAAAGGAGATGATGGTAGCCGGGGAGTACAAACCCCTTATTGATTATGAGAATCTGGGACCTGAGGCTTTGCTTTCGATTCCCACACCGGATCATTACTTGCCTATGCTGTATGTCATTGCGACCAGGCAGCAACGCGAACTCATCACTTTCCCCATTGAAGGTGTCGACGGCGGATCAATATCGATGCTAACCGTACAGGTCGGTTAGCCCGGTGGTTCTGCTGCGCTTTTACGGTTGGGTACGTGATGTGTAGCTAACGGTCAGGAATACTCACATAACTCCAATCTGTTTTAGCAATCCAACCAAGTCATAAAAGAGTTTTTCTTCGATGATCTCGCCGTTCTGCCAGTGTGCGACGGTGCAGAACTCGATATGAAACTTCTTGTTGGTTGGCGCGATCAACTTGCCGTCGGAACCCTTCATCGGTCCCCGCATCGTACCTGTAAAATCCGCAACGGTGCAGGTCCATTCGCCCTGAGCAATCTCCACTTTATAGGGATGATTGATTAGATGATTGTCTGGGAAGGTTTTGAAAAAGTCGATGGACTCCGTTTTGTGATTGTCGCGCCCTCTTGTCGGCTCAGCCTGACCGGGCCAAAATACGGTGGTGTCCTTGGAATGCCGCTTTTCAAACGTATCCCAGTCCTGTGCGTTCCACGAATCGTCGAGTGTCCGCATGAGTTCAAGATTGTTCTGTGCCATCGGATCCTCCGAAATTACACGCCAGCAGTGGTTCACCTAAACAAGTGCTAGCTATCACCCCGCCGGGGCTTATTCTATACCTCGGCTGGCCTTTCAGCTTAGGCACTAAAAAGTTGGATAGAAGGCCTGGTGCCTCCATCCAAACTTATGGCGCGTGGATCAAGAATTCCAAATCATGATGTGCGATACCGCAGCACAACGATATGCAATCTGGTGCAGTAGACGGTGAAAAAATATGGCACAACCCGTGTTGGTGACAGCTGCGACTTCTGGAATGGGGAAGAAAAACGATGAAATGAGCAGAAGTATTCGTCGATGCATTTGCATGGCCGTATTCTTATGCATAACCTCGATGGTGGCTCTAGCGATGCAACTGATCGCCCAGGTTATATCGCCTGCAAATATGCCCGCTATTGGCACGGTCGATGAGCGCTTCCAGTCCTACAACATTGAAATGGTGGAGGTCATCGGCGGGAGATTTTGGAAACCATACGGGAGCAACACGAGCGAAAGTAAAGCGCAAGAGCCCGCCCCCCAGGCGGGTTTTACCCCGGCAGGCATAGACCCGAACCTCTATCGTTATCGAGCGCCCATCGATCTTTCAAGTCCGCGATTGCGAAAACTGGCGGGGGCGTTAAGCCCTGCATATGTGCGAGTCAGCGGTACGTGGGCCAACAGCGTCTATTTTCGGGATTCGGAAAATGCCGCGCCGGCGAATGCGCCATCGCGGTTCAGCGGAGTCTTAACGCGAGCGGAATGGAAGGGCGTCATCGATTTTTCTCGTGCAGTGAATGCCGAAATCGTGACATCGGTGGCTACGGGGCCAGGATCGCGTGATGCTCAAGGCGTATGGACCTCGGACCAGGCGCGGCAATTGTTCGAATACACCAAGTCCGCTGGAGGGCGAATCGCTGCAAGCGAATTCATGAATGAGCCGACATATGCAGCGATGGGCGGTGCACCGAAAGGTTACGATGCCGCAAGCTTTGGCCGCGACGTTGCTGTCTTCCGTACGTTCCTTCAGAAAACTGCGCCCGACACACTATTTCTCGGCCCAGGTTCAGTCGGCGAGGGACCGTTCGCAATGCCAATGGGTGGTGGAGTACTCAAATCCGAAGACCTGCTCCACGCAGCCGGTCCCGTATTCGACGTTTTCTCGTACCATCTGTATGCAGCTGCTTCGGAGCGATGCGCAAGCATGGGCGCGTCATCACAAACAACCGTAGCAGCGGCACTTTCTCAAGAATGGCTCTCGCGCCCGGAAAAGATTGGCGCATTCTACGCGCACCTTCGAGACAGGTTCGAACCGGGCAAATCACTTTGGATTACGGAAACCGCCGATGCAGCCTGCGGAGGAAACCCGTGGGCGTCGACTTTTCTCGACACTTTCCGATATCTTGTTCAACATGCAAGCCTCGCTCAGCGTGGCGTGAAAGTGATTATGCACAACACGCTGGCATCAAGCGACTACGGCCTGTTAGACGAAAATACATTCACACCACGTCCGAATTACTGGGCCGCTTTGCTTTGGCGACGCCTCATGGGTGCGACGGTTCTCGATCCCCATACATCGCCAATCCCGAATGTGTACGTCTATGCCCACTGCCTTCAGAATCGTCCGGGCGGCGTCACGCTTCTGGTCATCAATGCCGACCGGCAGCGAGTCCATGAAATTACATTGCCGTCTGAAGCAGAACGCTACACGCTGACTGCCAAGCAACTTCAAGACACAACCGTCCAGCTTAACGGGAAGACTCTTGAACTGAACAGAGATGGCGACCTGCCGCAATTCCTGGGTCAGTCAACGCGTGCAGGTCACATCAGTTTCGCACCGACGAGTATTACATTTCTGGAAATCACCAACGCGGACAACAGCAATTGCCACTAAGCCCATAGGTGGCGACCTGACGTCAGGAGACTAATTTCATGAGCTCGAACAAGCCGACAGAAATCCTTGCAAGTCTCGCCACATTGCTTCCGGAACTGGAGGCCGTCTATAAGGACATACATGCGCATCCGGAATTGTCGATGCAGGAGACCCGAACGGCTGGTATTGCTGCGAATCATCTGAAGGCTCTGGGATTTGAGGTCACTAGCGGGGTCGGCAAAACTGGCGTTGTAGGTATTTTGCACAACGGCGATGGGCCAACTGTCATGCTACGCGCAGACATGGATGCTCTACCCATCAAAGAAGCGACTGGTCTTCCCTACGCGAGCACCGTCACGGGGACGGACCCTAGCGGCAAGACCGTACCCATAGCTCACTCGTGTGGGCACGATATGCACGTTGCCTGCTTGATTGGCGCAACAAATCTTTTTGCAAAGAGCCGCGACCCCTGGAAAGGGACGCTGATGGCGGTCTTTCAGCCGGGCGAGGAGACCGCGCAAGGCGCTAAGGCAATGATTGATGATGGAATGTTCAAACGATTTCCAAAACCGGACGTTGTGCTAGGGCAGCACGTCATGAGCTTGCCGTCCGGGAACATCGATTGGCGTGCGGGCATTGTCACTTCTTCGGCCGATAGCCTGCAGATTCGCATGTTCGGGCGTGGCGCGCACGGCTCGATGCCCGAGTCCAGCATCGACCCCGTAGTTATGGCCGCCGCGACCGTAATGCGGCTGCAAACGATCGTCTCTCGGGAGGTCGCGCCCACGGATTCCGCGGTGGTGACAATCGGGTCGCTACAGGCCGGCGCGAAAGAGAACATTATTCCGGACGAGGCATTGATCAAATTGAATGTGCGCACATTTGACGAGGGTGTGCGCAAGCGTGTGCTCGCGGCGATTGAACGCATTGCGAACGCTGAGGCAGCGGCATCAGGAACGCCAAGACCGCCAGAGATCACGCCACTCGATCAGTATTCGTCAGTAAGGAATGATGCCAACGCGACAAAGAAGCTCGTCGATGCATTTCTCAAGAACTTCCCTGCCGGTTCCATCGAACAGACAAAGCCCACCATGGCAAGCGAGGACTTCGGCTGCTTTGGAGCTGGGTGGGATGTTCCGGCAGTGTACTGGTTCTTCGGCGGCGATGATCCATCGGTGTACGCCAAGGCCAAGAAAGAGGGAAAACTCAGCTCGCTTCCAACTAACCATAACCCCGCCTTTGCACCAATCATTCATCCAACTCTGGAGACAGGGGTCAAGGCCCTCGTTGTTGCGGCGCACGCGTGGCTGGCCTCGTGAACAGCGCGCTGATCCACGGGTATCAACTAGCGGGTCCTTTTCTGGATGCTGTGGATCTGCTTGGCACGTTCGTTTTCGCACTCAGCGGTGCGGCAGCGGGTGTCAAAAGCCGGTTCGATCTGTTCGGTCTGATGGCACTCTCGTTCGCGGCCGGTAATGCCGGCGGGATCACACGAGATGTGCTGATTGGCGCGGTGCCACCAGCGGCCATTAGCGACTGGCGCTATCTAGGGATCTCTCTTCTGGCAGGATTGGTGACGTTCTTCTGGTATCCCGACATCGATAAACGTCGCAGGCTGGTGTTGTTATTCGACGGCGCGGGACTCGGCCTGTTTGCTGTCGCCGGCACGCAAAAGGCACTCATCGCGGGACTCAATCCGGTGATGGCGATTTTTATGGGAGTGCTAACCGGGATTGGTGGTGGCATATTGCGCGATGTGCTCGTGAACCAAACGCCGACGGTGCTTCAGGCGGATATTTATGCTGTTGCTGCGTTAGCCGCTGGCGTCGTAGTAGTGATCGGATATGTTTTGCATTACCCGGCTTTTCTGATGATGACCGTGGGCGCACTCCTTTGCTTCTGGCTGCGGGTTATGGCGATATATCGAGGATGGCATTTACCCGCCGCACGGTGGCAGAATCAGTCGGATTGATTCATTCTCTTGCTACGTAGTTCCAGGAGTTGACAGGTGACTTTAACCTGGCACCTTCGGCCGCTACTCCTGTCTACTCAAGTTGGACTGCTTTCTGCGCCAGGCAAACTGTCATGGCAGCGGTCTGACAGGTTCTGTGAATCAGTACCGCTAAACGCGCTTGTGGCAACCAACGAGGACGGAGAACGAGGCCGCTTGATTGTGTCCCGCCCTGTCAACTTGACCGGGGAGAGTGTCGTCACGATGACGAGAAACGGGCGCGAGTAGGACGAGAGAGCCGTCTCCAGCACGATATGAGCTGCCCTAGCCCTTACCACCAGAAAAAGAAAAAGTCCCTCTTCGAGAAAGAGGAAGCGTTCTGAAGCAATGTAGGCCCGTTCGTCTTTTGCAAAATGCGCATGGTCCCCTCCGCGGGTCTGGTTCTTGCCGCCCCCCAGATGCCGAGGAAAATTCCCCAACTCTTCACAAAAACCAGAGAGCGGGTTGCAAGCGTGCTTGCATGTCTATACCCGACGTGAGATTCGCCAAAGTCTTCACCTCGAAGACGACGGACAAGTAGTCCAGGACCAAGTCGGCGATTGGGAGAGTTTCTGGAATCCTCTCGAGACTCTCCTAATCCGCGAATATGAATCGACCCTGAAACTCTGAGCGAGAGTTTCTTCGCATTCCGGCACCGGAAACTGCGGCCAGTTTCTCCTTAACATCCGCCACGGCGTCTCGTTCTCGGCCTGTTCACTTATCGGGCTGTGTCTTACCGTAATATTTCTCTTTCGCCCGCGCTTCGCGCACCCGACCCCTTGCGATCTGCTTCTTCGTCCACCTCGGTGCCCAGACTACCTTGTTCTTCGTAATGAAGTAGTGTGACTGGCAGGGCAGGCTCCAGCTTCCTACCGACGGGTAAAGCGAAACAGTCTTACCATCGAAAATCAGTTGCCAGCCGGCTGGTGAGAGCGGTGTTACGACTTCCCGCCCGCACCCGCAGCAGCATTTGTGGACGGCAGTGCAATACGTGATCGATATGTAGAGCGTCCGCTCCTTAAGGTCGTCCGGAATGAACTCGACGAACTCATAAGCGAGCACAATTTCAGGCTTCATGCACGTCCTCGGATATGAGCTGATTCGATCTTATGGTGTATGCGCAGTAGTGCTCTTTGGTCACGTCGTCAAAGTATCCGCAAAATTTCTTCCACTTGATGACAGCGAGTGCTGCGTTCAATGAATTGAGTTCCGAAATCTGAACGTTGTTGGAATACTCATTGACTGCTTCGCCGTCGGAAAATGCCGTGCGGCTGCGCACGTGGTCTCGCTTATCTGCAGTGCTAATGGTAACTGTGATGATCCCTCCCAGCCTATTGTCTTCCCCGAGCTGGATTCCCATCCCTACGTCGATGAACGGAATACCCCATTCCTGCAGCCGCTCGATCATCAGTCGCTTACCCGTACCCTTGTCGATGCAAATGAAGACGAAGCTCATCTCCTTCAGTTGCTCGATGGTGAGTTCATCGATGAAGTAGGTGTGAGGGATAACCCTTTTCCGCATGCGCGAATAAATACCAGCGAGGTAATCGACTTTCGTCTGCTTCTTGCTCAGGTCGTCGAGCGACGGCGCGCCGGGGCATCTAAATGCATTGTGGTTGAGGAAAACATCGCGGTCAAAAAGGTGAATCTCTGCGACGGGCGTCTTGGCAACGAAGTCAAGCACGTAGCTGCCTGTTCCGCCAGCGCCGACAATGGCGATCTTCGACCGCTCCAGCTTGCGATTGGCCGCCACGATGCCCGCCTTGGTGGCTGCGGTATCGAGGTAATTGAAGACCGAATCGTCCTCTTCGTCAGGCACGACAACCGGATGAGTATAGGGCGTAACAGTATGGTCAATCACCTGTGCCGGGCTGCAAATGATAGCGATGTATGTCTTGATCTTTTCGTAGTAATTCGCGTACTTGCCGGGGTTCGGTCCCGTTGTGGGCTTCCTGGAGATCTGGTGATTAGGGACGAACCCCTCGCCTAAGGCGTGGTTCGTGTTCTGGCTAACTCCCGGCAGCACCGAGCCGTGTTCATCACAAGGGGGTTCGCCCACGAAGAACACGACGTGCGATTCCGGTGGAACCGTCGTCTCACCCGCGAGATCAAGCACGGATGCGATAGTCCCGCCCTTAATCTCCTTGGCCGCGTTTACATACGGAACGCCGCGGATGAACAAATGCTTCGACTTGCCGATGAAGACATCCAACCCCTCGGCGCGGAGGAGGCTCAGGTCGGCGTTAAGACTGACCAGTTTCTGTGACATCGAACTTCATCCCGTTCTGGATCGGAACACTGTTACCGGGAGTGAGGCTTCCGCCCTGGTTGCCGTGGCTCCAAGTTACGGTAAAGAAAGCGTTTGGAGGAATGGGATTGAAGGCCAATGCCACAACCTGTTCGAAGGAAATCGATGGTCCAGGCACCTTCTTCGGCCGACCGTTGACGATGATGTTGACCTCATGTTGTTGTTCAGACATCCTGTATTTCTCCTTGCCAACCAATTGGGCCAGTAGGCGTACCTGGCGGCATCCACAATGTTTGGTGCTCGGCTGCTACCCTTTATGCGTTCCAGTGGAACGTTTTTTGCCATTCGGTCCGGTTTTTTTGGGAACGATGACGTCCGACGACTCAGTCGGCGCGATGAATGGCGAAAATGAGCCTTCTGGATCGCATAAAGGAAGCGAGGGGTCGGATTGAGCGAACACGGCCAGCACCCTGATTTCAAGGAGCTGACAAAGCGACTGACTGCCTATGGCCTAGTCGTTTTCGCCGAGTTCTCGCTGGGCGGCAAAGATGTGGCAATTCCAGGAACCGGTCTTTCAATTGAGGATTTTGTCGGGAAGGTCTTGCTGGAATACGCCCTGGGAAGAATCAAACACCACAAATCGCGTGGGTCTCTCATTACCGTTTTGGGTACGGCGATGAGGAACGACATTATCGATGCCCTGCGAAAGAAGTCTCACGAATGCGAGGCGTCGCGCCCCGCGGTTTCTGTCACAGAAGACGTGGACGTGAAAGACGACCGACAACCAACTCTCGATGAATATCCGCAGCAATCTTTACCCGATCTGATCATAGTGCTTGATGAGCATAATTATCGCGACCGGGTCCGGTCGGCATTCGACAGGGAGCCGGCGCTTAAGGAAGTGGTTGAAGCAGTATTGGATTTAGACCTCTATAAGCCCGAGGAAATTGCAGATGCGATTGGAACCACCGCAGCAGACATCCAAAATCGCAAGAAGAAATTGCGCCGTCGATTAAAGGAAAGAAACTGGTTCCCAACCGCAGAAAGGAGGACGAAACGTATGAAGAATCGAACTCCTGAAGAGGCTCGCAACAGAATCACCCGCCTTTCAGAAGCCCTCTTCGGAACGGCCGATGAAATCGGCGAGGAGGAAGCAGAGCAGTTGTTGACCGGGGCAGGGCTGGACAGCGAAGCGACAAACGAACTTATTTACAATCGACTATGTGCCGAGGCACAACAGTACCGGATCGCCAGAAAGGGCTTGCCGCACCTATTGAAAAAGGCTCTCGAAGACCTACGTCCGCTCTCCGCACCACCAAGAAACGAGGCAGAGTTGGCCCGTCAAGCAAGAGCCGGTGTCGAACGAATTGTCGGAAAAGCGAAGCTCCTGGCCTCGACGCTTGTGCCTGAGACGCCATTGACGTTTGCCGAATCATACCGAAATAAGCAGGGTTTAACTGACACTGACCGGAAATCGATTGATGCTGTGCAGGAACAACTGAAGAGAAAAATTGAGCGGCTAAAACACAAAGATGACGAAGGTAGATAAAGGCTCGGCATACGCGAAGGCCCTTCTTGCCGAATTAAAAATCTCTGGAACGCCCGATTCGCGCAAGATCGCCGCACAACTCCAACTCGACGTCAGTGAAATGGACGTTAAGGGGTTTGATGGCGCTCTCGTGCGAGCGAAAGGAACACCTTTCGGGGCAATTATCGTAAGAGATTCCATTCGGGAATCTGGCCGTAAGAACTTTACGATTGCGCATGAGGTCGGCCATTTTGTTATTCCAGGACACGAAGATGCAGACCTCGTCTGTACAGCAACCGACATGGGGAGTTGGTCTGATTCGGCGAAGGAGTTTGAGCGCGAGGCGAACGAGTTCGCCGCCGAATTGCTGATGCCAGAAGCCATCGTGCGACAAACCGTAGGCAAGTCCGATCCTTCGCTTCAGCTGATTGAGCGGATCGCTGCATCTTGCCAATCGTCGCTGTCGGCAGCGGGTTGGCGTTTTTGCCACCTGACGAGTCACCGGTGCGCGATCGTTTGGTCCAGCAAGGAGGCTGCCTCATGGTCGAAACGCTCAGAAGAGTTCAGGTTCGGCGTTAGTCTCTCAGGAGCGACTCGCACTGGAACATTTGCGTTTGATTGTCTTCAGGGCCTGAATACGCCGGATCGCCCCGAGCCGGTTGCAGCTGACCTGTGGTTAGACAGCCAGAATGTCGGTGCTGGTACTCAGATTTGGGAGCAGTCAAGAGCGCTGCCCTCGTACTCAAGTGTACTGACCCTGCTTTGGATAAAGGAACGGATTGAGATTTACTCCGACTACGACGAGGAAGCCGGTCTTGAAATTTATCGACTGTGCCGACCCGGGCACCGACGGGAAGTTTTTTTGCTATAGCTGAAACCTGTGCATTGTAGGGAGCTACGACCAGAATATCGTCCAACCTCAGCGGAACTTTTTTCCCGGTTTTATCTGTCCAAGTCGCTCCACTTGCCAGCAAGCCATTTATAAGCTCCGCGATCTTCTCTACCTCTTCTGGAGACTCGCTTTGGTTTCCAGTGTGTTGGACGGGAATGTAACACAGTCCCGTACCGTCGAGAGGTCCGCTCGCGTTCAGTCGTTGATTGCGATTCTCGTGCCGGGCAGTGAGGCGAGCGTCATAAAAAACTTCCGACGTGAAAGCACATATGTCAGGATGCAAACGCCAAGTCTCCTTGAGGAACAATCCCTTCTCGGCTTCAATGGTCGCTCGCCCGTTAAGCAGGTGAGCTAAAGCGGATACATCCACGCCAGGCGGGTGAACTCCTTGCTGAGGTTGGTTTAGTTGTTGTGGGTCCCCCAGCAGGACTACACTTTTCGCGGCCTGCGAAATTGCGAGCACGTCCGCTAGCGACATTTGGCCTGCTTCATCGACGAAGAGCACCTCGACCGAATCGGCCATATCGGTTCGCGCCCAAAGCCATGGCGTTCCTGCGACGACCTGACCGGTCCTCGACCGAAGCGCATCCAAAATCTCCTCGTTATCACTAGCTTGTTTGACCATTTGGTCCGGACAGCCATCTGTTTCATTCGCCTTTTGGACGGCGTTTAACTGTATATTGTCGGCTCTCGCGGTGGCGCAGACTCCCTGTAGCAGATTGCTGATGACTTTGTGACTAACAGCGGTGATGCCGATTCGGTGGCCGCATCCCACGAGTTCTGTAATCATCCCAGCTCCCGTGTAGGTCTTTCCGGACCCCGGCGGCCCTTGTATGGGGAGCACTGACGGTTGAGTGCAGAGGGCACGCATCATTTCTCCAGCTTTGTCAGTCAATTTGCCGTATTGGTCGAAAATGCCTTCCACGTTGGCTAGCGACACTCGAGGAGCATGTCGTAACAGCAGGTCGCGAGCTACCTGAAAAGGAGCAGGGCCGGATATTCCATTTTCTGCCACCCAAAAGGCGAGTCGCATAAGACTCTCATGCTGCGCTTCTGCGCCAAGAACATTCTGTGGAACGAGGGCTGTCGGGTGTGGGACTTGCGAACTGATGCCCCTTTTAATGTCAATGGTTCCATCGAGGTCATCTGTGGCAACCACTGCTCCGGCGCTCGCTCGTGTTTTGGGATCGTGGACTTGTAGTGCCCTGTCAATGGAATGGTCTTGGGGAGGAAAACTATATCGGTGGACGATTGACCTCTTGACCTGCCCAACGGGGCCGACGTATTTCAAACTTCCCAGAGCATTTTTGTCTTCCATCAATTCGTCGTCGGTCAGATCGCACTGCCGGAAGTAGTCCCACCAGGCGGATTTATCCTCACGGCGGTGGTATTCAAGCATTTGGGCAAGCAACCATCTGGCTCGTTGTTCAGAACTCCATTCTGTTTCATCGGCAGGCAGGCCAGATGTCAGGCGTTCCATGAGGGCGCGGACTTGCTGAATTTCCGGCGATAACTCCTCTTCTTTGGCTTGCTCGAATGTTGGTCGCTGTAATGCTGTGCCCGTCTTTGCCTCTAGCTCAAGCCTCCGGTCTTCGAGCCATTTCCGCAGATGCCACGCCGAAAGACAATCGTCTCGGTTGTAAGCCTCAATGGCGTTAAGAATATTGCCGGGAACATCGTGCGGGTCGCCCAAAGCGAGTGCGGCCGCAAAAGTCTCTAGCGCCAGAACCGAATCTCTTGCTGGCACTGCTCGCTTGAACTCATAAAGTCCTTCCATCTTCTTAATGGAATAGCTTTCGACAGATGCTCTTACGCCTTGCCTGACGATCCTGTAGAGGTCAACAAAAATGCGTGCACTCAGCAGTTGGTCAACTTCATCGATACAGACTCCGTGCTGCCCGGCCATTCGTTTGATTTGTGTAGGCTCGTAGGGAGCGTAATGGTAGACGTGCATCCCCGGATGCTTTCGCCACCTTTCCATCACCAGCGCGATGAACTTGCTGAATGCTTTCTTTTCGTTTGTCCGGTCGAATGACCACAATGCTTGATAACAGGGTTCTCCGCCTGCTTGTTCCGATGCGGTGAGAACTCCCATCAAATATTCGAGGCCCGTTTGGAACGCGAATGGGTCTCCTTCCAGGTCAAGGAAAACATCGCCCGACGACGGCGCTGGCAGCGCGGCCAGCCCTGTATTTGGTTCCTTCGGTTCCAGCAATTCATAAACGAGATGCCCCTGCCTTCGTCCCTCGACCTGTACACGCGCCTGATTGTGAATCCGCACAAGTGCGGCGCTTCCAAGACCGTCTAGCTTCGGTTTGGGTCCCAAATTAAGCGCCGCCAAACTCGCAACCGTACTGACGCCGTTCGCAACAAAGATTTTGCGTTGGTTGCGCGTCGTTCCAGGCACGAGTGATAGGTGGTCATCGTCGTGGCGGCGCTTATCGCAGAGTGTGAACCACGAACACACGTCACAATGTTCGACGGGTTCAGGGTAGCTATTCGGGTCCTGGCGGTATGCTGTCTCGAAATCCCGCTTCACCCTTCGGAAGTACGCGATGTACTGCTCTAAATGATATTTTTCCGGCTCCGTCCCACTTCCCAAAACCGTGTGTACCCATTCGGGTTGGACACCTTGGATTTGGGAGAGCAGGTCCGCATAAAAACACAGTTGAACCAGTGCGCCCGCCTTTGTTGACCGCGCCAGTTTCGTTTCCAGCGGTTCATACGACCACGCGCCAAGTCGGCTGGGCTTTGGAACTCGAATGAGAAAATCAGACAGCCCATGCCAAGGCCCACTTTGAAAGGTCGCTTGATAGATGACGCTCGTACCACGGCGCAGCGCCTCGACGGTCTGGGCAGCGCCATCCGCCCAGGAAACGTCGCTGGGAATGATTGCCACATCGAGGCCTTGGGCAGTGAGGCGGTGGAGGTATGCCTGTTCGTGCCGAGCGCCGAGTTCCCGCAAAAGCTCGACACCGGGGTCATAAAAGTGTGGCTTCTTGACTTCACCCGCTGCTTGAGCAAGGTCGAGCCTTAGGAGGTGATGGCACGCCAAGAAATTTGCGACGTCGGAAGCCGAGAACATGAGTTGACTCTTCGCTGGACAGCGATCTTTAAGCGGTACTTAATCAGTTTCTAACAAGTCGAGGGCATTCGGAACCGTGCGAAACGCCATATGACGCCCACTAGTCAATCCGTCAGTGCACCCCAGAGGTGGCAAGGGTCTTGGCTTTTTCGATGCGTCATCGAAAGCGTGGAGCAAAATCCACTGGCAGGTCATGGCATTAATCTACGGCGGACCTTCGGTCTGAAGCTAATCTGTCAAGTATCCTCTTCGCGGTGCTCTCCTGAACTTTGTGTCCGCAACTTAAACGATGTGTCTAGAATTGGCCTGAGTAAAGGCGAACATGACTATCCTGAATGTATCAACGGCTGAAATCGATGCTGTCCGAACGATAGTTACTGCGCAGCAGCGGTCCCCATTCCTACAGAGCCGACGTTATCGGAACATTCTCCAACCACCCGAGCACCTTGAGACCGAAGAGTTCTGGAAACAGATGGTCGTGTGCATGTGCACTTCGGTTCAACCGAGTGGGCCAAACAGCCACGTGAGTAGACTAGCGCGAGAGAATCCATTTCCACTAGCTCTTGGAACGTGTGAAGCGCAATCGGACCTAGTTGCGCACGCAAGGGAAACGCTAAGTCGGCATGGGCTGCGATTCGGACCAAAAATTGCTGCCCAGATACGCACTAATCTCGCCTGGCTCCAAAACGGCGGTGGGCAAACGGTCCACTATTTGTTCAAAACTGTTATTAACACACCCGATGACCCTAGAACGCGCATCGCATCTGAGCGCCAAGCATCCAGGGGACTTATGGGTAGGAGCGGAGCGCTGGCTGGATTTGGCCCAAAACAGGCGAGAAATCTCTGGCAGTGCCTAGGAGTCACCCGATATGAGATTCCGCTGGATATTAGAGTCTGCAAGTGGATAAACGCTCTGCCATCAGATTTTCGACTTAACCCCAAAAAGCTGTATGCAAACGTGCCGTACTACGAAGAGGCCATGACTCACATTCAATCGGTCTGCCGGGAGGCAGAGGTTCTTCCGTGTGAATTTGACGCAGCCGTTTTTGCCAGCGCGGATGAAGAAGAATGGCCGGAGAACGACGTGGTTTTTGGAAACGCGAGGGAATAGATGATTCCAAAAATGATTGAAAAGGAGCACATTATCGCGGCGCTTGCGGAGATTGATAGGGATGGAATCCCAAGCGGCCGTCAAGCTGCGAAGTTTGTTGTTGTCTACGAAGGGAAGGAATATCCACCCAAGTATGTGCTCTCTTTGTCCGCGAAGTACGCTGTGGGTACGCAACTCTCCCCAAAGTCGTTCGGAGGTGGAAGCGAAGCTAACGCCTTTCTCTGCGAAAGAGGCTTTGAAGTTTTGCTAGCCAATGGCGGGAGTGGCACGCCCCCAGTGTTTGCGAAGCCCTCAAAAAAAGTCACTGCCAACGACAAGAAGAGTCCCTCCGTCTTTTCGCATAACGAACGATGTTCGGACTGCAAAGATACGGTGCAGGCCTTGTTGGAAGCGATTTATGGGACTGTGGAGAGAAATCCCAAGATTGAGTCGAGCACAAATCCGGAAGACTATATGCAATCCCCACTGTACCCGGTCTTGCATGAAATTTACGTAGTTCTACAAAAGCATCGCGGTTATGAAGATTTCGTGCGGACACCTAAAATGCCCAACTGCGATTTCTGGATTCCGAATCCAGGCTTCGTTTTGGAGTTCGATGAATCCCAACACTTTACGGCTTGCAGGGCGTTGGCCCTTGAAAGATATCCGAGTGATTTCTTCTACGGATTTGACAGGGACATGTGGCTGAGTCGCTGCCGAACAATCGGTGCCGAAGACCACGATCCTCCATTCAGGGACGAGCAGCGAGCTTGGTATGACACGCTGAGGGACTTCGTGCCGCACGCAAAGGGATTTCATCCGACGCTGAGGCTGGTTTGCTTCCGAGTTTCAGTGGTGCAAGTTAAAGGCCGATGTTGGTCGAGACGTTGAGACGTTCCGTCAAATTCTCGCCGAGAGAGCTAGTTTCTGGAAGCTGAAATTCTCAGAGGAGGCATCACCTGTTCTGGCGAGGGTAACGATAGATGGTCCGTGGCGAGGCGACGTTCCTACTGCACAGCGGCTGCTAGCGGACATTTGTCAGCAATGGCCTGAGGGCAGGCACGTCAACTGCCTGACCACCTGCGGGGCGTTTCTCCGCTTCGATTGGCCCGAGAATTTGCCAGAGCAGTCGGACAATCGCTTCCCGAATCCGGAAGCCATGGCAGTGTTGCAGCGCGAAGGTAGAAAATGCTGTGAGCGAGTGCTTCAAGCTCCCTTAATCAAAGCACTGAGAACTCACGCTGACTATGTAACGCTCGGAGTTGACACCTTCAAGGAGAAGATATCCTTCGCCCAAGCCTACATTCCTGAGCCTCATGCTGAGATGGTCTTTGTGGTGGACCTCCGAGACGGAACTTCTCACTTCACTGCCAAGTCTTATCCCACTCCGGGGCAAGAAAAAGGACTCCTGCGGAACACGAATTTGCGGAACCATTTTTTGGAATTGAATGGAACACAAGCAATGGTTTTGGGCTGCCATGATTTAACCATCTTCAACCCTCGTTCTGATGCAAAGGCGACTGGTTGGCGTCTGAACGTCAAACACAAGTTCAAAGAGCTATCGGAGGAATACAAACCACGCTGGGTATTGCATCATCCTCACACTGCCGTCAAAAGGCGAACATGGCTTGCGTCTTGGAGCGGTCTGACACAGTCGTTTCCATCGGTTACGGCTTGCTTGGGGTCAGGTGCGTTTTCTATGAAGGACAAGGGTTGGGGGGAACGAGACAGTATTCACGAAGTGCTGGCTAGCACGAAGAAAGGCAGGGTCATGGATGTGGTTGTGCGCATGGCACAGGCGGGAAAGTAAACCATACGGCTCGTCCCTGTCATCGAGAGACGGAAGCAGACCCACTGGCAGCTGATTAGTCGTTCTTTAAGAGCGGGAGGGTTAAAACGCCCTGGGCGATTGCCTTTATGCGCTCTCCATCCTCGCTGTGCCTTTTGAGGAACGAAGTGATCCGGGTTAGGGTAGCGGCGCCAAGCTTCCCCAGATCGTGTTTTATTCGTAGTGGGGTCAGATGTTCAACTTCTCTACCATCATCTCGGCGGCTAACGCGCCGACATTTAACTGACGCGCCATATTGTCTGCCATTTGCTTCGCCAGATCGGTCTTGGCTGAAATGTGAGCGAGGTAGCGATTCAGCGTCTCAAGGTCGCTGTGACCAATCCACTGTTGAATGACAGGAAGTGGTGCGCCGTTGAGCATGTGGTTGGTTGCCCAAGTGCGGCGGAACTTGTGAAGGGTCCAGCTGTCGCAAACCGGGTGCTTGGCGCAGGAGAGACCCTTCTTGTTAACGCAATGGCCGCAGTTTAGACCAGCACGCTTCGCTATCGCCTTGCATTTTTTGAGGAAGTGGCCCTCGGCCCCGCCGCTGGCATTGGTGAAGATCAGGCGGCGAGTCGGGATGGTGAGGACGTAGGTTTTCAACGCATCAGCCAAGACTTGTGGAATCGGCACGACCCGTACACTGCCGTTCTTGGTGCGAAACCCGAGTTCGGGCTTAGGCCTAATCGTAAGAGTGCGGTTCTTGAAGTCTAGGTCTTGCCAACAAGCAAAGACCGCCTCGCGCTCACGGCATCCTGTGAACAGGAAGAAGAGATATGTCAGACGCTCCTCCGGGTTGCAGTGGGCAAAATACCTGTCAAGCTCGCTTGGGTTGGTCTCATTGTAATAGTCCACTGGTTTCTCTTGGAACTTGGGCAGCTCGTTATGCTTTAGAAGCCCGGTGACGCCTTGGTTCTTGAGGAAAGTGGTCAGCGACTGCACGCGATTGTAGATGGTGCGGGGCGCGGCCCCCTCGGCCTTGTAGCTGTTCCAGTAGGCGAACACATCGCTGCGGTCAATATCTTTGAGATAGATTTTCGGCGTGATCTTCTCAAAGCGCGCAAGCTCGTTACGCCAACTGTTCACGGTCTTCACGTCTTGCTGAACGCTGCGCTCTGCAAGGAAGATGTCAATGGCCTCGCGCAACGTCTTCGACCCGGTGATGCGGCCACCGCCGTTGAACTCGCGTTCCTTGCGGACAACGGCAATTCTCGCTTGGCCGGGATCAGTTCCAATCGCCTTCCACTTCTCTTTGCCCCCTTCCCATGTGCGCATATAAAACGTGCCGCTCACGCCCATCTGTTTTGCTTGCTCGGGGGAAAGGTTTTTTCGTTTTCCCTCTATCGTCACACGGACAACTAGGCTGGCAGATTTCACTCTCGTTCTCCTCTCTTTTGAAACTACTGGGGAGAACGGAAAATCAGCTATTCGCGACGAGTGCGGCGTAGCCGTACCGTAGCCGTTTAGCCGTAAGTTATTGAGAATAGGAACTGGCGGAGAGGGGGGGATTCGAACCCCCGGTAGAGGTTTTGGCTCCTACAACGGTTTAGCAAACCGTGGTAAGCACTTAGTGTCCCTTCGTGGGCCTTCCGGCCACGGCCCCTTTCCCACCGCTCTTTGATTACTGAGAACTCACGAACCCCAAGCTCAAGATATTGCCACCACCAATCGCACCGTATTCTAACTAGCTGTCCGGCTTTGAATGCATCGTCCTTGTCTGGTCTCCACTGCTCTCTTCCCTGATCGATAGCTTGTAGAAAATGAGCGGCTTCCTCTAGCACACAGCCGCGCCAGATAAACACTGATCTGTCACGCCCGTTGCCATCCGCTCCAGCCGCGATATTCCTTCCGCTTCGCTCCCTGCCCTTTCCGTGAGTCCGTTGCGACTTGGTTCTCTTTTCCGGGTGAGAGAACCAACTCTCAACTCACCGAAAGGACAAAGAAGATGAATTCAGAAAACATCAAGAACATCACAAATCAAGCCATCGAGCAGGTCATCGAAGCGCTGAAGGCAGGAAAGAGCGAAGCGCTCACGAGCTACCTGGCCGCCGTGGCAAAGTTCCACCGCTACAGCTTCCAGAACATTCTGCTCATCGCTCGGCAATGCCCACACGCTACGCGAGTGGCTGGATTCCACACATGGCGCTCACTGGGCCGCTTCGTCAAGAAGGGCGAAAAGGGCCTGATGATCCTCGCCCCTCTCGTTCGGAAGATTGAGTCTGCGGACGAGTCCACCACCGAAAAAGCAACCACAATCTTTGGCTTCCGCGCCGTCTACGTCTTCGATGCCAGCCAAACAGATGGCGCTCCGCTTCCGACCATCGGTGTGACGCAAGGCGAACCCGGCGCATACTTCACGCGACTCGAACAACTTGTCCGCGAGCTAGGCATCTCCCTCGAATACTCAGCCGAAATCGCGCCTGCCAAGGGCATGTCCTGCGGGAAGAAGATCATCCTCCTGCCCGGAATGGCTCCGGCCGAGCAGTTCTCAACGCTGGTTCACGAACTTGCACACGAGATGCTGCACCGCGATGCGAGGCGCTCGCAGACGACTCAGCGCGTGCGCGAGACTGAGGCTGAGGCCGTTGCGTTCGTTGTAAGCAAGGCAATTGGACTGGATACGAATACTGCTGCACAGGATTACATCTCGCTCTATTCTGGCGATGCGTCGCTCTTGCTGGAGAGTTTGGAATACATCCAGAAAACCGCGAATCAGATCCTCAATTCCATCGGCGCGGAGGATTTCTCCGCGCCTCCCGCAAACTAGCAGGGATTGAATGCCTAGTTGGAATCCTGGCATTCTCGCCTCTTTCTCAGCGCAGGTCGCTGGGTTTAACTGCTCCAGCAGTCCTTTTTTCTCGTTCGTCTATTCCCTACATGCTGCCTGTTCTATGGGGTCAGCTCGGGTTTTGGTAGACCCTCTGAACACTTCACGGCTTCTGCTTCCCCGGTTCCTCCCTCTGAAAATTTCGGATCCCTCCCAGAATGCAGCCGCTTGCCGCCCCTTTCCAGGGGCAATCTCCTCTGCTTAGTTCTTCCGGAAGGTGACGGTAATCGCGTCGCGCTTGGAGAAAGGCCGCAGTTCAATTCGCTCTCCGCTGTGCGCAGTTTGAGTCAGAACTGCCCAACCATCGCTTAGCATCTTTTCTATGTGATCATCCATTTTCTGCAAATCAAGCAATCCCTGTTTGCGGTAAATTCCGAAAAAGCTCTTTCGATAGGTGAAGGATTTTATTTTCATTGTTCTACTCCCTATACATGCCATCAGGGATCATGATCGCTTTCAGTCTTTTTCTTGCTCTTGGTTCGCCTTTTGTTCGCTAGCATACCACTCATCGGCATTCGCAGAAAGAAAGACCTTTAAAGCAGACCTATAGCCGACGACTATAACTGTCAAGAGCCGGGCCACTCTAGCGCGTCCTCCGCCAGGAAAGGCGTTCTCACTCAACTGTGGGGAGACGCTTATCAACCGACCGATGAACCGCTGTGAAGGCATTTTGCTCAACCGCGTCCAGCAGATATAGAGCGGGATTTCTTCTTCTTCGCCCGGAGAAAGCCGCTATAGTCCCGGTAGCATGGCGAGCAGTGCACGATGTGATCGAGGACGAATTCCTTTGCATCCCGCGGTTTCTCGGCCAGCAGCTTGAGCTCATCCCTTTGCGGACAGCCCTTGCGCTCGGGATTCGGAAAATGCTCGGCAAAATGTCTGCGCCCCAGCTCGCGAAGCTTCTCTTCGGAGAGCGCTTTCTTTCGCTTTTTCTGCTTGGTCCGCACTCCCGGCAAGGCAGCAGCCCTCCTCAAACCAGAGATCGTCGTTTGGGGTCGAGGACTTTGCGTGCCTTGGCCAGAGCCCTGCTATAACGCATTTCCGCGGTGTGAGGCTTGAGGCCGAACTCTGCGCCAATCTCGTCCCACGAAAAGCCCTCTAAATGGAGGCAGACGATCTGCCGCGTAACCTTATCATAGGTCGCCATCACCTCGTCGAACAACACGGAGGTTTCCGCCCAAGTGGTCTCGGCCGCGCATGCCTCGGTGCGCGCTTGGTCGCGAAGAGAGCGGTCGAGACGGATTTGCCGGCCTCTAATGAGATTTACTTTCCGAAAGTAGGTGCGGAACAGATATCCCGCCAGGTCCCGCACGGGGCGGGAGTCGCCACTCGCCTTTCTCTTGAGGGCCTGGGTGACGGCCGCCGCGGACTCTTCCAAGAGATCGAGCGCGAGGGCCCGGTCGCCGAGGAGTCGTTCCGCGTAGCTCGCCGCACGAGGGCCCACTTCGTGTGCGACGGCGAGAACAAACGGGTCAATGGTCCTGCCCATCCTATCGATGGAATGCAAGAAGAATGTGTCAGAGACAATCCGTGCCTCCGGCGATCTCATCGGGAGCTCCTCGTTTTGTCTATACGCGTCTCTAGCAGGAATGCCACGGATGGCGTTATTTCGCTCGGTACGATGCAGCATAGAATTTGGTTCGTAAATTTCATTCGGGAGTCGCCCTCACGCTTCCGGAGATTTCGCCGCCAAGCGAAGAGTAGTTACACACCGACACTCTGGTCCAATACTTCCTGCGATTGGCCCTACATCTCGCGGTTATAGGCCGGGTGGGCACGAAAAACGGCCACGCTAAGGGAAAGTGGAAGGGGTAAGATCGAAGGAGCGGAATTTCGCCTAAAGTGTCGAGCTACTTCGGTTGGTCATGGAAGATCAGGCGCCTTGGTCAGACAGGCGTTGAGATGACACGCCGCGATTTATAGCTCGTTTTGATGCTGCGTCACGACAAGACAATCTGACTCGTGTGCTACTCCAAAGGGGACAGTCCGCCTCGCCAGGGTTGAAACCTCTCAAACAGGAATGCCTGCAATGATTTCAAAATGGGAGAGGTTGGTTCTCCAAAATACGCCAGGCTCGCTTCCACAGTCAGGATTTCGTCGGAGAACTTGCGAAACAGAATCCGATCATTTGCCATATCAACTGCCGCAGGCGTGGTGAGCGCCGCGACGCCATCTTGCGCTACAACCTCTAGGGCTTCCGTCTGGGTCGTTGCTTCGTGGAAAATTCGCGGCCGGATGCGGATGAGAGCAAAGAGCCGACTGAGGCTACTTCCAAAACGCGGTTCGATGTCGCCGCGCATCTTTACTAGAGGCAGACCATCCAAATCCGTGACTCCGAGATGCTTTTTTCCCGCCAGTGGATGGCCTTGTGACACCGCCAGAATCAATCGTTCCCTTTGGAAGCCACGAAATGCGACGCGATCTTCGATGGCAGGCAGAATTACCAGGCCGGCGTGAATCCGCCCCTGCAACAAACCGTTCACGTGTTCTGAAGTATGTCCACTGACGAAATTCAGTTCCGCGGCAGGATGGGCGTCAGCCAAAAAGCGTCTCACGTTCGAGACAATTCGCAAATCGACTAAAGGAGAAAAGCCAAGATTCCATGTCCGCGCGTGCTGGCCACTAACGGTTCGCGCTTCCTGAATCGCTCGATCTGCGTGAAGAAGCACATATCGAGCCTCTGCCGCGAACGCATTGCCCGCGGCCGTGAGAACGACTTGCTGTCCGCCTTTGGTGCGCTCAAAGAGTTTTACAGCGAGCTCTCGCTCCAAGTCACGGATCTGTGTGCTGAGCGCGGGTTGCGAAACGCGAAGGCGCGCTGCGGCCTGAGTGAAATTCAGTTCCTCCGCGAGCACCGAAACATAGCGATACAGTCGAAGCTCTACTCCGGGGTACATAGAACCGTTCCTTGGAGCGACGGCATTGTTTTGTGATTTTCTGCGCTTCTCGCGGGGTGGAGAAGGAAGCGGGTTCAGTATCCCAGAAGATTCACGATCGAAGCATGCATTTTATTCACATGAGAAATCTCTTTATTCGATTGTCGCCAATTAGAGCGCTCTAAGAGAAACTGGTTCTAGTACGTTCGTAGCCTTGGTCTTAGAGAATTGCGCGGCTATCCTTTCTTGCTGTCCAGGAGATCCAGTATTGGTTAAGGCTCGTGCTTGGAGTCCGATTCGATGGCGGTGCCGGTATGATGCCTGCAGCAATCTTGTTTATATCTGCCCTCGTGCTGTTGATGTTTTTTGTCACGTACTGCCGCTCTCTGATGGCTACTGCAGCGCCCCACGTCCTCTCGAGAGAAACCCAGGATGTCGCGGGCATTTCCGCAGTCGCGTCCTCGCAAGATTTTCTCCGAATGACGAGGCTTTTGCGCTTGTGTACGGGTCGATCGGAGGCTCGGTCGTCCCTTCGCGCCATTGGCTTGTATTACCGAATCCTATCCCTTGTTGAGAGGACGGTCGCCCATTTGTCGCCTTCGCTGGGGTCGTGGGCGGAAGAAGAACGGGCCAGTTGCGCACACTATGCTGCCCTAATCTTGGACCGCCAGATCGCTGTCGTTCTCAAGGCACTTGCTGAACAAACCGGTTCGTGAGCAGTCGAACTTCACTCTGCTTTGGGTCCAGATTCGTGATGGTTTAATCTGTCGACGAAACGAACTGAGTTCTTTGTTAGACGCTAAATGTGGTAGTTTTCATGCGCGTGTTATTGAAGAATAGCTGGGGCGATCGGTACGAAGCCCTCGGAGGCTCCCGACCGCCCCAACTCTAAGCGATGTCTACGACCCTTTCACGTTCGTGGACATCGCAAAGACCAATTCCATCGTGCTGTTTCTGGCAGCGATAACCGTTATTTTGGGAAATCAATGCTTCTTGCGGGGAAAGAAGGAAGCGATGTCAATATTGCAGGTTGTGTGGTTCTAGTAAAACGCATTTTTCCGCAATGATAAATCTCTTTCATAGATTCTAAATTCTGGACAGGCGATAATCGGAGTTCTTTCGCGAGTCACCGCTTTTGTGCCCGGCTTTGAAGATTTTCACGGTGGGATGATCCTCCGGATTGCCGTCAAGCGCTACTATCTCCCAGATGGCTCGGAATTCGAAGGCGTCGGCATCAAACCCGACATCGAAGTCCATACCACAATCGAAGACCTGAGGAACGGACGAGACCCGGTCCTTGTGAAGGCCTTGGAATTAACAGCGAGTCCATAAAGCTCGCTGGTTCGGAACAAAACCGTGTCGTTTATCGCGGAAAAACCCTGATCCATTGCGGGGAATTTCCCTGTCGATCCCATCACTTCCCGCGTGAGGCTTTTCATTTTTTTCCCCTCCATATCAATGAGGGGAGTTCTCGTCGCATTTTCCCCGTGAGCCGGCCGGAGTCACCCACCTCGGTCACCCGCCTGGCACCCGCGTGCCGCTTGCAAATCCCGAGCCGGACGCAGGCTAGAAACCCTCTGCACGGAGCAAGTGCTCCATTTGTGCCTTGCCTTTTGGCCAAGGCACCTTTGCAGGCCAGTGGTTCTTGCTTGCGCCTGTCCCGCCGGGAGGTCCGGTCGTGCGAACAAGGCGAGAACTCTCCGTCTTTTTACGTGGCACTGATGCCGAATCTATCGAAGGAGAAATAGGGAAATGAAAAAGCTCTGGGTGAAGAATAGTCGACTCTCGCACGCGGCAAGGAATCTCGCTGCAATTGCTCTCGGTTTGCTGCTGGCAGCTCCGGCGTTTGCACAAGCCGGCAATTCCCCTTGGGAAAATGCCGTCAACGTACTCCAGACGGCCTTCACAAGCACGATTGCGCGCGGCCTCTCTCTGGTAGCCATCGTGGTCGCTGGCCTCACTTTCGCTTTCGGCGAGGGTGGTTCCAAAAGAATTCTCGCGGGAGTCCTCTTTGGTGTCGGCATGGCCATTGCCGCCGTGAACTTCCTCGCATGGCTTTTCCCCGGCTAGTTGAGGTTCGGTGCCGCATCGAGTGACTTATGCCAACTCTGAGGCGAGTCAATCTGGTTCACCGGTCGCTGTCCCATCCGCTCACGATTCTGGGAGCGGAGCGGAAACTCTTCTTCTTCGCCATGTGTTTGGGTGCGGCCACGTTCAACCTGCTGGCCAGCTTGCTGGGCGGCATCCTGGTTTTCTTCCTACTCTATGCGATGGCCCGATGGGCGACAAAGACCGACCCCCAGATCCTACGCTTTCTCTTGTCGGCGGCGAAGCTTCGCAACGAATACGACCCCATGAAATTCACTCCGGTATCGATCCGCTGGATAAAACATGCTTAGGTTGAAACGAATTTTCAAGAACTATGCGGAGACGGGCTCGCTTAATGAACTCGTGAATCTCTACGGGTTCATCGACCAGAACGTCTTTTTGACAAAGACGGGCGGCCTCGGCGCCGTCTTGGAGGTCCGAGGCGTCGACTACGAATGCCTCGACGACGCGGCGCTCGACCAGTTCACGAAACGTCTCGAATCCGCCCTGAGGCTCTTTGACGAAAACTTTCGCATTTATCAGTACCTGTTAAAGAGAAACAACGAAACGATTCCCTTCGAGCGATACACGAATCCTGTCGTTACCGCAGCGATCGAAAACCGAATCGCCTATCTCCGGAGCCGGGCGGAGAACCTCTTCTCTCTTTCCATCTACTTTGTCGTGCTGTTCGAAGCCTCAACTTCTGTCGACCAAGTGGCGAGCACCCTCGGCCACTTGGCCACCGCACCCGCGAAAACTCTGAAGCAGCTCGTGACGCGATTCTCGAGCAAGAAGCAGATCGTTTTTCTCAACCGCGCCGTGAGCGAGGGGCAAGCACTGCTGCGGCAGCGGATCGAGAGCTTCATTCTGCAAGTCAGCGATTTCGTCGCCGTGCGCATGCTCGATAAGTCCGAGGCCTTCCGCATGATGAAAAAGACACTCAATTTCGCTCCGCAGAAAACCGAGCTCGCGAAGCTAAGACACGACACCTTTCTCGACTATTACTTGCCAGAATCGCATCTCGAATGTCACCGCGGGCACCTGCGCGTGGACGACTACTACGTCAAAGTCCTCACTCTCAAAGAGCCCTCGGCGCAGAGTTTCCCCTTGATTTTCAAAAGTCTGCTGGAAGTTCAGGCCAACTATTACGTGGCCACCGAATGGAAGCGGGAAGATTCCGGGAAAACGCGCCGCGCCATCCAGGCAAAGCGCCGGCACTTCCACAACACCAAGCGCTCTTTTTTCAGCCAGGTGAATCTCAACGATGCGTCCCCGCACGATGTTCTCTTGGACGATTCGAAGGAATCCCAGGTCCGCGAGTTGGGCGAAGGGATCAAGGAGATCGAGCTCCACGGAAACTACTTCGGCCAGTTTTCCCTGACCGTGGTCATCTACGATCTGGACTTAGCCCGAGTCGAACGGGCGTGTGCGGACTTCTACAAGGTATTCAGCATCCACGACGCCCAGCTTTATGAAGAAAAATACAACCTGCTCAATGCCTTTCTCGCGGCGGTCCCGGGAAATTTCGCCTTCAACTTGCGCTACGTCTATCTGCTCAACACGAACTATGCCGATTACTCCTTTCTCTTTACCCTCCACTGTGGCGAGCTTCGCAACCGTCATCTCCGCCAAGAATACTTGGCGGTCCTTGAAACGAACCACCATTCTCCGTATTTCCTGAACCTGCACTACCGGGACGTAGCCCACACCATGATGTTGGGGCGGACGGGCTCCGGCAAAAGTTTTACGCTCAATTTCCTGCTTACCAATCTCCAAAAATACGACCCACAAACGTTCATTTTCGATCTCGGTGGAAGCTTCGAAAACGTGACCCAACTGTTTGAGGGATCCTATGTCCGTGTCGGGATTGAGTCCCAGGATTTCCGCGTCAACCCGTTTTCACTTCCCCCCACGAAGGAAAACCTCGATTTTCTTGCCCTCTTTCTGAAAGTGCTCATGCAGGTCCGAGGGAGCACCGAGTTGGACCCGGCCACGGAACGCGATCTCTACCAGCAGATCGAAAATCTCTACACCTTAGACCCATCGCTGCGCACGCTGGGAGTTTTGTCCAATACATTGCGCCTCGATTTGGCGGGACGCCTCGCGAAGTGGGTGCGCGGAGGACAGTTTGGCTTCCTATTCGACAATGCGGACGACACCATTTCGTTCTCGCGCTTTCAGTGTTTCGATTTCCAGCGCATGGGCCAGTATGCAGAACTCCTCGAGCCGTTGCTCTTCTACATTCTGCATCGCGCCAACGCGGTAATCACCGACCGGCAGCTTACCGCAAAATTTAAGGCGTTCTTTATCGATGAAGCGTGGGTTTTCTTGCGCAACCCGAACATTCAGCGCTATGTGGTCGAGGCGCTCAAGACGTGGCGCAAGCATAACGCCGCGATGGTGCTGTCCACCCAGTCGCTCGATGAGCTCCGCCGGTCGGACATCCTTGACGTGATCGTTGAAAGCTGCGCGACCAAGATTTTTCTTGCGAATCCCGACATGGATCGCGAGCTGTACCGGCGCCAGTTCCACCTCAATGACAGCGAAGTCGAACACATCGCCGGCCTCATTCCCAAACAACAATTCCTCATCAAGACGCCGGAACTCGCGAAAGTCGTGAACCTTACCGTGGACCCCAAAAGCTACTGGCTCTACACGAACGACCCCTACGACAACCAAAAGCGGAAGGAGGCGTTTGAAAAGTACGGTTTCGAGAAGGGCCTTGAAGTTCTCGCGGGGGAGCGCACATGAAAGATGCTTTTTCGCCTGGGTGTGCCGAAGTCCTCTTCTTTCTTGGTCCACTGACGGTTGCCGACGTTGTCACCGCTCTTGTCTTGCTGACGAATTGGATCTTCTGTTGTCCCCGGGATGGCAGTCGGAAGTCTTAACACGAAAACACAAGGAGCAAATCGATGAACCGAGAAATATCAGGTCGAAGGAAGTCCATTCTCCATTGGGTGGTCACAGCGGCCCTATTGAGCGCCGCCGTTTGCAGTTTTAGTCCTGTGCCAGCATCAGCCGCGCCGGACGGCGCGCGTGTTGTGAAGTATTCGAAGGAAGACGTCATTCCCGTCCGGTCCAAATTGCGGTTTTCGACGCTCATCGTGTTGCCGGAGAGCGAAGAGATTCTCGATTTCACAACCGGCGACAAGGAATTCTGGATCATCAACGGTGCCCATAACCTCTGCTACGTTCACCCCGCGCAAGCCGGCATTCGAAGCAACCTAAATCTCATCACCGCGACGGGTCACGTCTATTCCTTCTTGCTTACCGAGATCAGCAGCGACCCGAACGCCACGCCCGACTTGAAGCTTTTCGTCGAGCCGAAGGAAGGGACGGGCTTCACGGAGGAATTGCCGCTTCATGGCTATGTCCGCGCCACCGAGAGCGAAGCCTTCAAGAAGGAGCTCGACACGCTACGCGCCGAAACGAGCGCCCAGGTCCACGCAGCCCAAGCGGAGGCGGCGCAACAAGTGAGCAAGTTCCGCGCTGATTACCAGACGCAGCTTCAATTCGACTACACCATCGACGGCGAGGCTTCGCGCGAGCCATTCCTGGTTTCGGTCATCTACCACGACAACGCGTTTACCTACATCAAGTGCGCGGCTCACGAAAAGCCCACGCTCTATGAAGTGAAAGACGGCAAGCCGAACCTCGTCAGTTTCCAACTTGCAAACGGCGTCTACATCGTCCCGAAAGTGCTCAATGCCGGTTACCTCGCTGTCGGTAAAAAGCGCCTGGTCTTCGCGCGCCGGACGTCCGGCAACTGAAAGGGGAAACATGAACGAACAAATCACGGAGAAAAGTCCCAAGCCACCCGGTCTTTTGCCGAAGAACGTCCAATCGTGGCTGCTCGTCGGCATTGCCCTCGCCATGGTCCTTATTATGTGGCTCACCGGCGGCAAGAAGCCCCAAGTCACGCCCAAAGCAGGCATCCCGGCGCAACCCATCCCGGCACCAGTCGAAATCAATGAGGCGAAGATTGCAGAGCTGCAAAGCCGGATTCAGGAGCTTCAGCGCGAGCAACTGGTCGCACAGAGTTCGCTCGCGCAGCAGAACCATTTGCTTAGCCCGGCGGCGCAGGATTCCACCGCGAA
Source organism: Candidatus Acidiferrales bacterium (assembly GCA_963795535.1). Lineage (GTDB taxonomy): Bacteria > Acidobacteriota > Terriglobia > Acidiferrales > UBA7541 > Acidiferrum. Next base: position 1,274,780 of record CAWCIG010000012.1, on the reverse strand, counting down.
CGAACCATCCAATCCAAGCGGCAATACGTCCGGCGAGCGCACCGAGGATCCCATTCAAGCGGAACGCAAAAGGCGCGCTTACCTCTCGCTCTTTGCCTCCAACGTGGCCGTGAGTTATCGGAAGAACGCGGCCTCCGTCACCAGCCCGGCCAGCTCCGACCCCAATGCCCAGGATGCAAACGCATTGCCCCCGCGCCCCGATGCAGCCCAGGTTGCACCGGCTCTGAAAGGCATATTGCCTCTGGCCACGCCTACGGCGCCTGTGGCGCCTGGATCGCAAACCTCTTCCGCGGAAGCGCACACCGAACGAAAGGAGGAAACCCGCCCTGCCGCCGCGTCAGGTGGAGCAGCGAACGCGGCGGCGGGGAAAACCTACATCCTCTTTGAAGGAAGCATTCTCGAAACCGTCCAGGTCAATCGGCTCGAGGGGCAGTTCTCCGGTGCGCTCGAATGCCTGGTGACTACGGATGTCTACTCCCACGACCGTCAGCATCTCTTGATCCCTTCAGGCACACGGGTGATCGGAGAAACAAGAAAGGTGGAAAACTCCGGCCAGACTCGCCTCGCCGTCGTCTTTCACCGCCTCATCATGCCGGACGGTTATTCCGTCAGCCTCGACCAGTTCAAAGGCCTCGACCAAATCGGTGACACCGGCCTGCGCGATCAGGTCAACAACCACTACCTCCGCATCTTTGGTGCATCGCTCGCGATCGGCGCGCTCGGCGCGGTTGCCGAGGCAGGCACCGGAGGTGTTTCCACCGCCACCGGGAGCGATCTCATGCGGCAGGGATTCGCCGCGAGTACCGCACAGTCTTCCGCCCAGATTCTCGACCGGTTCCTCAACATTCTCCCGACGATTACCATCCGCGAGGGCCACCGCGTCAAGGTGTATCTCTCGGGCGACCTCACCCTACCCGACTACAACAACCATCAGATGCCTTCGGACTTGTGAGGGCAAGAAAGGATTGAAGCAGTGAAAAGGAAATTCCTGATTGGCTTGCTGATTTTCGCGCTGTCGATCGGTACCGCCTCCGCGCAGTTGGGGAGCGGGATCGTCTACGACCCGACCAACTACCAGAATGCCGTGCTCCGCTATCAGCAGCTGCAGCAGCACCTCATTGAACTGCAGAAAAGCTACGCCCAGATTACCAACCAGCTGAACCTTGCCCTGCAGATGGCGCAGTTCATCAAGAACATGCCCGCCCGCTACCGAGCATTGTTTTCGCAATGGCGGAATGTGACCTCTCTCAATACCTTCGGCAATACCGGCTCGTGGGTCAGCGGCATCAACTCTGGTCTGCTTCCCACGATCTCGACCGGATACCAGAAGTCCACCACCCAACTGCTTCCGTACAGCTCCGACCAGCTCTCCGGGATGGATCCGTTTGAACTGACACGCGTTCAGTCCCAATACGCTTCCGTCGAACTCGCCGACGGCGCAAACGTGAACGCCATGGCCACCATCGGCGCCATCCGAGGGAGCGCCCAAGACATTCAGACGCAGATCGGCAACCTCGAACAAGACTCGTTCTCAGACGACTCCGGTTTAAACACCGAAGTCTCCGTCCTCAACAAAATCAACGCAGCGGGGGTCTTGACGCTCCGCACGCTCCAGGATTCGAACAAGCTCCTCGCATCGCTCCTTGAACAACAGACCATCCTCGCCAAGCAGCAGCGCGAGTCCACAACCAACGCCATAAACGCCGACATCCAGCGTCAGGCGAGCCTTGCCGGAAACATGACCGAGGTCAGCGGCACGCTGACCGCCTCTCTCCAGAACTTCCGCATGCCGTGAGCTAGTCCCTGTCGAAGGAGCCGAGATGCCGACCGATTTCTTGCAATTTATCTTTCAGGCCATCAACAACCTGCTCACGCAGAATCTCGGCTTCTTCGACACCATGGGCCAGAACATGTTCCGTGGTCTGGCTACGATCCTAATAGTCTGGTATGGAGTGAAGTCCGCGCTCTCCGCCGCCGGCGGCAGGCACCTGCTGCACTTCGATCATTTCGCGAGCCTGCTCCTGACCATCAGCTTCGGCTTTGCGATGGTCAACTATTACAGCGCGCCGATCCCTGGTATCGGCACCGGCTTCCATAATCTCATCACCGATGAATCGCAGTTCCTCGCCAATCGAATCAATCAAGCCGAACTGCAAACGATCGTGACCCGCGTGTCGGACTTCGAGTCCCGCATCGATTCGCCCGGCGTCGCAGATTTTCTTGGAACCATCATTTATGCCGTCGTCATGATCTTGCTCGCTGCGGCCCAAGCCATCGCCATCGTTGTGATTGCCTACGGTTTCATTGCCACGGCGGTGTGCGTGCTCGTGGGTCCCATCTTCATACCTTTCTTTATCGTTCCGAAGCTCGAATGGCTTTTCTGGGGTTGGCTCAAATGCTTCATTCAATATGCGTTCTACCAGGTCATTTCTTCCGCCGTCGTGTTCGTCATCGGGAACCTAATCTTGGGAATCCTTGGACTCCAGCCCACGGGCACGATTTCGACCGCGCAGCTCATCGGATGGTTTCCTGTCCTCTTTATTACGTTCCTTGCCGCTATCTACGCTCTTCTGAAGATTCCCGCGCTCACGAACCACATCTTTAGCGGCACCGCCGGCGGCTCTTCCGCCGGAATCCTTGGAGGCCTTCTCCCATGACCGATGACCGGAGTTTTCACGACGCCAAGCGGCTCTATCTCGAGCAGTACGGAGACCCCATGGTCACGAATACCTATTTGAAGATTGCCTTGGTGCTCGTCTCCCTTGTGGCCCTGGGCTTGGCGCTCTTAGACCTGCGCACCATCCGCACATTTCAGAATTTCCGTCCGCTCGTGATCCGCATTGACGACCTGGGCCGGGCCGAAGCCATCAACTATCACAACTTCGAATACAAGCCCCAGGATGCCGAGGCCAAGTATTTCCTGAGCCAGTTTTGCACGCTGTTTTACCGCCGGAATCGTTACACGATCCAGGATGATTTTTCGAAGTCCCTGTACTTTCTCGACGGGAAGCTCGCCAACGGGATTTTGGATGAATACCGCAAGACCGACATCGTAAGGAAATTCCTCACGAACGCCACCGCCCCGGAAATCGATATTGATGTGAAGAAGGTTGCGCTCGAGGAGCTTGAAACGCCGCCCTATCGCGCCCGCGTGGACTTCTACATGGTCTATTATTCGCCTGCCGACCACAGCGAGCTCAAGCGCGACCTCTATACCGCGAACTTTCTCTTCGTCTTCAAGACCCAGGTTCCCAATGAATTGATTCCGATCAACCCGCTTGGGCTCACGATCACGTACTTCCGGGAAGACCAGGCTTTCAAATGAAAAACCGTGTCCAACTCTTTCGAAAAGCAAAACACTGGACGCAAGCCAATCTCGCGTCTCACGTCGAGGTCAATCGCGAGTGCATCGACACCATCGAGAAAGAGCGCTTTCTCCCAAGCATTGCCCTCGCGTATAACATCGCCGCTGCCCTTGAAGTAAATGTCTACGAAGTTTTCCCTTGCCAGCGCCCAACTGCGCGCCCGTTGCCGCAATCGTCCGGCTCTCGCCCTCTGCTCAGTCCCGCAACCCCGCGTCAGTCCTCATCCCAATCAGGAGGTCTGAAATGATTGTCAACGCCCTGTTTTTCACTGTCGTTATTTTGCTTGCCTATGGATTCTGGCTGCTCGACCAGTTCAAGTTCATGGCCCGCTACAAAATGGTTCTATTCCACGCCCACGGAACCACCATTCTGATCTTTCTCGGGGTCCTATTTGTGAACTTGTTTGGCGTTGCGTTGGCCATCGGCCGCCGCTTCTTCCTCAAGAATACCGGACGCAAACTCTCGCACCTCGACAAGCAATTCAACGTCACGCACGCAGGTTTGCCCGTTCCTGTAAGCGACGAGGATTTCAACTGATGTCGCGCGACGCCTTTTTCCACGATCCCCAGGACACGCTGGACACTCGCAAAACACGCACGCGTGCCTCCTCTCGTCTGTCCAGATCGGCACCTCCCGACACACAAGACAGGGATGTTCCTGCGCGGGAGGTCCCTGGCCCCGGCGATAGCATCGAGGCTCGGCAGCAGCATTCCACACGCGACGACCACAGCGACTCTCGGCGTGCGTGTTACGTCCGAGACCGCGCGTATCTCCTTCGCGATTCCGAGATGCACTCCCTCGAGGAAATCGGCAAGTTCCGCGTGATTGCCGCGGAGGACCTCACGAAGTATGCCTACGCCGGAGATCGCGCGCGAATGGAGAGGGACATCCGCGCTCTTGCACGGCAGTCCCTGCTAACCGACAAGACCATGGAAATCTCGCGGAAAAAGACCCTGCGAATAGTAACGCTCACCAAGGCTGGACACCGCCTTGTCACGAAGAACAGCCAACTCCCCAATGACCAGCCCATCTACCACGGCCTAGTGAAGCCGCGCGAGGTCAAACACGACGCCTATCTTTACCGCCTCTATCAGAAGGAAGTCACGCGTATCGAGCGCACCGGCGGCAGGCCGGTCCGCGTGCTCCTCGACTACGAACTCAAGCGCAATCTGAATCGTGATTTGGCCCTGTTGGGGCCGGAGAAAGACGACCCGGAACGCAAGAGCAAAGTCGCCGAAGAGCACCAGCTCCACGTTGTGAATGGAAAGATTCCCGTTCCCGATCTGCGTGTCGAGTATGAGACCCCGGAGCGCGACCTGCACCACGTGGACCTGGAACTAGCGACCCGAGACTACAGGCCGCGGGCGATGGCCGAGAAGGCTTCCGCAGGCTTCTCGCTTTATGGGCGTTCGGAAGACACAGCGCGTTTGCGCCGCGTCCTCGACGAACGCGAAATCACCGCAAGGATCCTCTCGCTATGAACATCTCTCAAGCCCATCTCGATGCCCTCCAAGCCCTCGGCTATACGGAAGCGGAATCTCGTTTTCTCTATATCGTGACGACGCATTCCGGGTACTTCGTGGCACGTCAATTCCTCGCCTTCACGGCATCCCATTGGGGCTACCGAACCAACGCCTTCTGGAACAAACTGCACAACAAGAAACATGCCCGCACCGAGCACTTCCCAAAGAGCGGAACGGTCTATCACCTGTTCTCCCGCCGGCTCTACCGCCAGATCGACCGCGAGAACATCCGCAATCGCCGGGAACACGAAATCCAACACATCCAGCGGCGCATCGGAATCCTCGATTTTGTCCTCTCGAACCAGGCGTATCAGTACCTTGAAACCGAGGCTGAGAAGACGAGCTTTTTTTGTGACCAACTGAGGGTCCCGAATCAGTTCCTTCCCTCGAAGATCTATCACGGACATAGAACTTCCCAGTCCACCCTTCGTTACTTCGTCGATAAATTTCCGATGTTCATCGGTAGTGAGGCCTCTCGCTCTTTACCCGTGGTGACGTTTACCTACCTGCAAGGGCCAGAGGTAAACCTCAAGGAATTTGTGCGCCATCTCGAAGCCTACCTGCCGCTATTCCGACAGCTCTCCGAGTTCCGATTCCTCTATCTTGCAAGAGCGGATTTTCATTTCCAAAAAGTTAAGGAGCTCTTCGATTCCCTGGTGACCATTCCACTCAGGTCGGACGTATCGGCGGACCTACTGCGTTACTTCCAAATCCGGAAAGCGTGGGACCTCAGCCGCTACACATCCCTGACCGAGGCCGATCTAATTTTCCGTAATGAGGCCAAAAACCGATTTGCCGGGCAACGCTTCGAACATCTCTACCGCGGGTGGAAGGTCGGACGAGCGACCGAAGCGGACATCCGCCATGACTTTGGCGGCGGCAATCGCAATACCGCAAGCCATTTCACCGCTGAAGTGCTCAGACTGTTTGCGGTTGCTGCTCAGGAACCTGGAGAGAAAGGGTGAAGAACGTAACAACTTCACACTTCAGCGTCGTCTTCTGCAAGCTCTTCAGTCTGTGGCGCGAAGAATCTCTTTGATGAGAGTCGGATGGAGAAGCCAGTACAAGCAAAAGTCACCGTGGAAAAAACACCAATTCGGGCGGGAGCGACCCCACTTTTTCGGCTTCCAGCCGCCCAAAAAATTCTTGGGGTCGCTCCCGCCCTCCGGCACAGATGACTGTGCCGGCCGTTTTTTCCCACGGTGCAGAAAAGAGTTTCGGAGCAGTTCAAGTTACTTAGGAGGACCAACATGCCACTGATCAAGAAGCAGCACGCAATCGTGACTCGGGAGTTCCACATCGAGGCCCCCGTCAGCGAACTCGTCGACGATTACGCCCGGTTCATCGAGAGCAGCACCGACCATGTTGTGAATGCCGTTCTCAAGAAGGAACTCTGGCGGGACCAGGAATACCGCAAGTGGCGTGAAGCGCGTCGCACGGGACAGCCCGTCCCCGACAAGGCCCTGACCACCGATGCGCGCGGGAAGGCCTGATGCAGAGAGTACTCGAATCGCGTGGCTTCATCTCGGCCATCCTCGCCATGGCCATCGGAATGTTCCTCTTCTATACGCATCCATTCCCCGACGACCACATCTTTCTGCGTGTCATCGCCATGCGTGCTCCGCATGCTTTCTTGAGCTTCAAATACCTCTACTACACGCTCCTGTTCACCACCCCGTTTCTGGTCTGCTCCACCGTGCTCTCGGGTCTTTATATCGTTACCTTGAAAGCGCGCCGGACCATCTCGCCAGGACGCCTTCCCAAGTATCCCGATCCCACCAACAGAGGCGACCTCTTTCTTGTCGTCGGCGAAGTGCATAACCCACGCAAACCGGTGCCTGCCAAAACTCCCTTTTGGCTCACCATTCCCGAGCGCGGTTTGTTCACGGGAACTGCCATCTTGGGCGCCATCGGGAGTGGCAAAACTTCCTGCTGCATGCTCCCGTTTGCAGAACAGATTCTGGCCTACAAAGCAGTCGATAAAGCCAAGAGGATCGGTGGCCTTGTTTTGGAAGTAAAGGGGGACTTCTGCAGGAAGGTAAAAGACATCCTTGGACGCCACCAGCGGGCCGAGGATTACATCGAAATCAGTCTCGATTCCGAGTACTGCTACAACCCTCTCCACAATGACTTGGAAGCGTACGCTCTGGCATACAACATCGCCTCGCTCCTGAACAACCTTTTCGGCCGCGGCAAGGAGCCCTTCTGGCAGCAGGCCTACACCAACCTCGTCAAGTTCATCATCCTCCTTCATAAGGCTGCCTATGACTACGTTACCCTCTTCGATGTCTACCAGTGCGCCATCTCTCCGCCGCTCCTCGAAGAACGGATCGCGGAGGCCGAGGACATCATCCTCGGACGCCACTATGTGGCCCTCACCCCGAAGGTCTATGGGGAGCGTACCGCCGATGTCGCGGGTCTCGGCTTCGTGCACGACGAGAAGGAAGACCGCTTTCTGACGCCGGCTACCCCTGAGCTGCGGGATATATTAAGGATACGAGGCATTCCATTCGAGGCCCGCACGGTCCTGGACCCGGCGCAAGCCAATCCCGAAAAGCTTGCACAACTGGAAGCCGTCAAGCGCTGGTTCAACGACGACTGGAAAAGGATCGAACCGAAGCTCCGCACCTCCATCGTTGAAGGTGTTTCCGTCTTCCTTTCGCTCTTCGATGACAACTCCAAAGTGAAGAGAGTCTTCTGCCCGAAGAAGGAGTGTTACGACGCACAGAAGAACGCCGACAATCGATTTGGCAAACCCCTGCCATCCTTCTCCTGGCTTATCGAGCAGGGAAGCGTCTGTGCTCTCAATTTCCCCATCGGCATGAATGCCGGACTCGCGAAGGCTCTGGGCGTCATGATGAAGCTCGATTTCGAGCGCGCCGTGCTCAATCGCGTTCCTAAAATGGAGGCGCACCCGGAGCAGTATTTCAGGCAGGTTCTCTTCCTTTGCGACGAATACCAGCACTTTGCAACCGTGGGCGAAAGCGAACCGACAGGCGATGAGAAATTCTTTAGTCTCTCGCGCCAGCCAAAGTGCATCCCGATCATCGCCACCCAGAGCATCAGTTCGCTGCGCTCCGCGCTTCCAGGAGAAAGCTGGCGCACCCTTCTCCAGACCTTCCGCACCAAGATCTTTCTCTCACTCTCCGATGACTTTTCCGCGAGGACGGCGAGCGAATTCTGTGGACGCGAGGACCAGCTTAAAGTTAGCTACAGCTTGTCCGAAAGCGGCCACGACACCAAGGTCAGTTGGCTCACCGGCAAGGCCCTTTCTCACAAAGCCAACATCGTTGCCTCCAAGAGCTACAACACCCAGAGCGACTACCGCTTCGATATGAAGACGTTCATGGAGCTGCGAAACGCTCAGGCCATCGTCATTGCCTACGACGGTCTCAATCCCACACCGCCTGTGTTTTGCTACCTGAAGCCCCACCACAACAACCCGAACGATTCCTACTTTGTCCAGCTCGCCAAGGGGAACCTCTGATGAACGGATTTGAAATGATCCTGCCGTTCTTGAAGCCGATCGAGCACCTCATTCTCGACGACTCCATTAGCGAGGTGATGGTGAACGGTCCCGACCGCGTGTTCATCGAAAAACACGGCTTCCTGCAATCTGTGCCGGGCGTGTCCATCGGCGAAAAGTCCCTCATGGTCGCCGTGAAGAATATCGCTCGGCGGCTCGGTGACGACATCTCCGAATCGAAGCCCATCCTTGACTCGCGTTTACCCGATGGCAGCCGCGTCGCGGCAATCATCCCGCCGTGCAGCCTTGGCGGGGTGACGCTGACCATCCGCAAGTTCAACACCCGCCACTTTGAAATGGAGGATCTGATTAGGGAAGGGACACTCGACCGCGCCCTCGCGAACCACCTCGAAGACTACGTCCTCGCACGCAGAAACATCCTCATTAGCGGCGGGACGGGTACAGGTAAAACCACCCTCTTATCGATCCTCGGAAAGTTCATACCACCAGAGGACCGGATTCTCGTGATCGAAGACACGGCAGAGATTCAACTAGCCCAGGAAAACCTCGTCCGGTTTGAAGCCCGCCGGGAGCAGAACGGCCTTCCGGCGGTGGCCATTCGCGATCTCTTAAAGGCCGCTCTCCGCCACCGCCCGGACCGTATCGTTCTCGGGGAGATTCGCGGTGGCGAAGCTTTCGATCTCCTGCAGCTCCTGAACACCGGGCACTCCGGAACACTTTCCACCATCCATGCGAACTCCGCCCAACAAGGCCTCGCACGCTTCACAAGTTGTGTTTTGCAAAGCGGCGTGGACCTCCCTTATCGGGCCATCAAGACCAACATCGCCGATTCGCTCAATGTCGTTGTCCATGTCGAGCGCCGGCCTGGACGCAGATACATCTCCGAAGTTCTCCTGATCAACAGTTACGACCCGGATGCGGACCTGTTCGACTACGGCACGGTGTTCTTGGCCAAGCAGGATCACCCATGAGCTCCGACAACGCATTTACACCCCGATCCCTAACCGCCTCGGAGTATGTCCGGGAGCTTTTCGGACCCGGGGATAACGCTGCGATACTCGTCCGGAATCGCTCCACAGGCCACACCGTTCAAACAATCGCCAAAGCCGAAGCAATAGCCACCCCTGGGTTTCAAGCATGGCTCGCTAATCAGAATGCCCGTGGCTATGACGTGTTCATGGGAATGAATCCGATTAAGGACGGCGCCTACAGCCGGACCAAGACAAATATAAAGGATATCCGCCACGTCTATCTTGACCTCGACAGAAAGGGAGATGAGGCTCTCGAAGCGATTCGAAATTCAGTCGAAGTCCCGGCACCAAACTTCGTCCTCGATACCTCTCCGGGGAAGCACCAGGTCGTGTGGAAAGTAAGTGGGTTCAGTCAGGATCAAGCGGAGTCCCTCCTGCACAACCTCGCGAATCAATTCGGCGGCGATCTGGCGGCGACCGATTCGACGAGAGTGCTTCGCTTGCCGGGCCTCGCAAACCGCAAACTTCCTGAGGAATTCATCGTCCAAGCGCGCCAGGAAAGCGATGCGATCTACACCCTCCACGACTTTACCATTGACGAAAACTCACCCGAAACAACACGAGACTTAGGCCGCTCCCAAGAAGGGTGGCGATCCTTGCCTAGAGGACACAAGAGCCAATCGGAGCGCGATTGGGCGTTCGCCAAACGTTCTCTAGCCCGCGGCGACGATCCTGAATTGGTGATCCAGCGCATCGCCGACTACCGAGCGGAAGATAAAACCGATCCGATCTATTACGCAAGCCGTACCGTCACGAAAGCCCAAGCACAACTAACGAGTGAACGGGAGACTTCGGCCCCGTCCAGTGCACCCGAATCACTCGCCAACGAGGAAGGACTTCACCGTTAAGAGCATTCACAACAAGGCAATCTCCCAACTCCAGAGAATTATTTCGGTTTCCAACGGAGGACCGATGCCCCCCACGACCCAACTCATCAAAGCCAGTCCCGAACATGCCACAGAGGAACGTGGGAGTCCCACCATATCTCCCTCTTCAGAGCAGATCTCTTCCCCCACTCTTGTTGCTTGCTTCCTTCTGCCATCCGAGCAGGTCGAAACCCTCATCTGTATGTTGCAAGGCATCGCGGCCAATTCCTCAAGAGCCGTTACTCCGCTGAGTTCTTCGTTCGATCCAATGCCATCGACATCACATGCCGCCTGGCTCACGCACTTCGAGGCCGCCAAATACCTAGGTGTTTCAACCAGCACTTTGTATCGGTACGCCGAGCAGGAGAGAATCGAGTGTCGAAAAACGGGAAATCGTCTGGAATATCGCCGTTTCGCTCTCGATCGGTTCAAAGAAAATCAAATCCGTCCTGCTCGCCGCTCACGGCCTCGGGGTATAATCGCCCCGACGCTCGGCTCCGGCAACTGAGAGGAGCGTCAGTGGGACTCTATAAGAGAAAGAAGTCGCCGTATTGGTGGATGTCATACATGGTGAATGATGAGCAAGTATGGGAATCCACCAAAACAACCTCAAGGTCAGCGGCCCTGCAAATTTGGAAGACACGCGAGGCCGAAATCGCTTTGGGGAAGTTCAACGTAGGTTGGCCCGGCAAACGGATCGCGTTCGAGGAAATCTGCAAGGAGTTCGAACAAGCTCACTTTGCAGGGATTTCCGATGGCACGATCAATGGCTACCGAGCCTATCTCAAAAGCCTAAAGGCATTCTTCGGGGGAACTGTGCTGACAAAAATCACTACCAAATTGGTCGAAGAGTACCGCGACCATCGTCGGCAACAACCCTCGATTCGTTACAAAGGCCGTACCCTCAAAGGTGCGACCGTCAATCGCGAACTCGAATGCCTTACCTGCGTACTCGACGTCGCCGTTCGCCGTGAGTACATATCTGAAAACCCCGCTCGCGCAGTCAAGCATTTCAACGAACTCCGCGAACGGCCAGACAAACAAATGCTCACTCTGGACCAGGAGAACCGTATTCTGAAGGCGGCCTCTCCCCACCTCCGCGTTGGCATTGTTTTGCTCGTCCAAACTGGAGGAAGAACTTACAGCGAAGGATTCCGGTTGCGTTGGGACCAAGTGGATTGGGAGCATCGTCTCATTCGCTTTGGCAGCGACGTAAAGACCCCGGGTTCCTCCGAACCACTTCCGCTTACGGACTTGGCTTATCAAGTTTTGCGCAAGTGGAAGGAGGAGTTAGGATCTGATTCGCCTTATATCTTCCCGAGCCCGCGCCAGGCTGGACAACCAATCCGCAGTGTGAAGACCGCGTGGCGGGCCACACTGAGGCGAGCAGGCGTGCCGCATTTTCCGATCTACAACCTACGGCATGCCTTTTGTACGCGCCTAAGCTGGGTAGCGCCAGATGCTGTGATTCAGAGGGCGATGCGGCACACCAGCCCCGAGACAAAGCGTCGGTATCAACTCGGCATGGTCGAGCAAGTCCGTGAAGCAATGGAAAGAGCAAATCAGCAAGTGTATGGCGATCGCGGCACAATTCAGTGAGCGTTTTACATGACACTTGCATGACACTGCGATTTCCAGAGATGAAACGTGAGAATGAGGTTTTGTAACTGACTGAAAGAGAAGGAGAATTTGGCTCCCCGGGCTAGATTCGAACTAGCAACCCTTCGGTTAACAGCCGAATGCTCTACCATTGAGCTACCGGGGAACTGAGCGAGTAGACTTTTAATTTACAACAGTTTGCGCGGACGCGCCACTCTCCTCCCCAGCCGCTTGAGTCCAATTCGAGTCCAATAACGGCTTGACCTTCGCCATTTCCGGCGAGTGATACTCCCACATTTTCTTCGTGTACAGGTCAATCAGCTTGTCGCTTCCGTGCCCAGCCCAATCACGGATGACCTGACGGTTCACACCGCTGTACACCCATTCGGAGATTCGACCTCTTCGAAAGGCGTGCATTCCCGTTCGAGCTATTCCTAGCTCGTCCAAGATGGGATGGAGCCAGTCCTCTAGCACATTGCTCAGGCTGAGAGGAGTTCCGTTGCGGGTTTGAAAAACATAACCAGACGTTCGTCCAGCCAAGTGCTCTTGATTTCTTCCATCACAGAAGCATCAATTGGAACGTGGCGGATTTTCTCTGATTTAGTTGAGTTTTCCTGACCCATAAAGACCGACCGCCGAATGCAAATGACAGCCGTCCCATTATCCTGCTCTCGTACATCCTCTACGTGAAGACCAAACAATTCCCCGCCGCGTGGTGCTCCTCCACCTGCCGTTGCAAACAAAGCTCGCTGCATCTGTGTTCTTGCCTTGCCGACAATAGCTGATGTGACCGATGTGGAAAAATGCGGTTGCTCCACTTCGATTGGTTCCGGCGGTGCGACTCTCTCCCACTTCACGAACCACTCTCCGATTTTCGGTTTACCCTTCTGGGCTGTTTCGTCTCGGTAGAAGTTGTAAACCGCTCGGATGTGTCCGAAGAGGTTCTTGATGTACTTGTAAGAATAACCGACCTCTCCGTCTTCCCGTTCTTCCTCTTGCCACGTCGCAATCAAATCCCGAATGAGAGAATAGTCATTCACCTCATCGAGCGGGGTTTCCTTTAGCAAGGGAACAACGTGCTTGCGAAGCTCGCAACCCATACTGCTTCGTGACGATGGTTTGCCACAGGCGATGAGTTGCCGCTGCCGCCACAACTCGGCTGCATCTCCGAAACTGACATTGGGCGATTGTGAGCGAGCGAGATGAGCCGAACTATTGACCCCCTGCTCGTCAATATATCCCGACAACCACCGCTTGGCTTCTGACCGCGTCATTTCGTGAATGCTGCCGATTTCTGGTTCCGTCAACTTGATTTGGCCCCTTTTGATCTTTTCATTTGGCCCCACCCCTTGGTCAATCACCTCCCGCACCCAGGTCGGAGCGATGCCCTGCGGCGCCCGAAGGGCGACGCGTTTAGGGCGACGCGCAGACCTGGGTGCGGGAGAATTTCTGATTCATCGCGGCGGGTTTGCTCACTTCCGCGGAGCAATTTCGCGTCAGCATCGCCTAGGAACGACAATCGCCAACTCGGTTGACCCATAGCATCCCCGGTTTTGTCTCTCCTTAAGCGCATTTCCCGTACCTCATCCTTTGCCGCCTTTTTTCTTATTCAGCGTTCTACGGAAACGATACGACTCCGTGCCCGTCTCGATGATGTGTGCCTGGTCGGTCAGGCGGTCCAACATGGCCTTGCACAACCTGGCGTTTGGGAACATGGTGGTCCACTCGGAAAACGGCAGATTCGTTGTGACAATCACCGCCGCTCTCTCGGCGCGCCCAGAGATAATCTGGAACAACAGCTCGGCAGCGGCTTCCGGCATCGCCACATACGCCATCTCGTCGATCACGATCAACTCATAGCGCATCCACCGGTTGGTCACGCGATTTAGTTCGCTCTTGTTCTTGGCCTCTGTCAGTTCGTTCACCAACTGCGCCGCCGTCGTGAACCGTACCCGTTTCCTCTGACGACAGGCCGCTATCGCTAGCCCCGTCGCCATATGCGTCTTACCTGTTCCGGTTTCCCCAAGAAAAATAACCGGCTCGCTGCGACTCAAGTAACCGCCTTCTGCCAGGTTCCGGATCTGTGCGGCCGGAAGATGCGGCGCATCGGAGAAGGCAAAGTCCTCCAGTGTTTTCACCTTCGGGAAATGGGCCTCCGTTATTCGCCGCGCTACTCCGTGTTGATAGCGATCTTCCACTTCGGCGCTGAGCAGCGCTTCCAGATAACTCAGATGCCCGTGCTTCTGCTTGACCGCTTCTTCGGCCATCAATAGAAACTGTCCACCCACCGTCGCGAGCTTTAGGTCTTTGGCATACTGTCGAATCGTTGCCTGTTGCGCAGCTACCGTTGCGGTGCTCATTGAATCACCCCGCTGCCGGAATAGTTCCTCAACAACTGGTCGTAGTTCCTGGTGGTTGGTTGTGGCCGGTCATACACTCGTAAAGCACCTATCTCAACCGCCTCACGCGGTTCTCGTTTCTTGTTTCCCTCCGTATCCAGAAGCAGGCGCACGGCTTCAACATCGAAACAATTCATATCCAGAGCCTTTTCAACCACTGCTTGTAGCCGCGAGTATCCGTGCTGCCGGCCCAGCAAGAGCACGTCGATCATGGCGCGCGTTCCCGGCTGCTGGCCTCTTCGCTGCTTCAGCATCTCCCAGTAGCGATCGAAACTGGCCGGCCAACGTCCTTGTGCTCGCCACTGCTCGAGCGGTGTCGAACCAGGAAACGCTCCGGGCTTCTTCGTCAGCGCTTCCAGGTAATGCTCCAGGTTGAGTACCTTCTGCTGACGGTTGAAGCAGCGATCGTGTCGCGCCACGCACTCTCCCTGGTGCCAAAGCTCCACGTAGGAAGAATGCACCCTGGCTTGCACTTCCACGCCGACGGGCAGAGGAACGGAGTAGAAGTTGGTCAGCACCTTCACGCAACCGCTGGTGTTCACATGTGGAAAGTGAATCGCTGCCAAATCAAAACCTTCTTTCGCCAGTGCTCGCAGGTGTTCTCGCTCCAGACTCATTCCGGCACCAACCGTCTGTGCCCGCTCGCCGATCAAACGCTGCTCATCGTTCCTGGATGCTTCCAGCAAGAAAAGGTTCAGCGCTTCCCAACTGGCAACCTGCGGAACCGGCACCATGTGGTTCCGGCGAAAGTATCCGCCTTCTCCTTCCACTCCACCCTTCTCGTGACCTTCCCCTGGGGTGCAGAACTCCGACTGGAAACCCCAATGCGATCGGAAGGCCATAAATCGCATGGTCTCCTCTCGCTGGTGCCCTCGCAAAATCTTCCTCACCGCACTCTTAAGGTTGTCATACCTTAAGACTGCAAATACCCCGCCAAAATAGAGAAACGCTTGCTCATGCGCTTCCAGAAACGCTTGCTGGCTGGCGTGCGGGAAGGCGCAATGGAACGCTCCTCCACTGGCCATGCTGCGCATGCAAAATACGTAGGCCAGCTCCCGCTCTCCGCAAATATCTGCGTAAGCTTCATACCAGTCCACCTGCGCTTCTCCACCCCAAACGTAGGACTGCGGAATGAATGTCTCGCGGTGAATCATCGCTAACGCGAGTTTTCTTTCACGAACGTGGCGTCGTATCGTGGATTCGGCCACTTCCACTTCCGGCATCTCTTCTCGGATCCGGCACCAGATCCGATGTGCGGTGTGCCGCTGCTTCCGTGGCGCCTTCTTGTCCGCTTCCAGAACCACGTCGATGAAGGCCATCGCCGGTTCCAGCTTCGGTCTCTCTCTTATCGGTGTCTTGCGCTCTACAGGAACAGCGCTGAGCACCGCCTCACGCACCATCCGCCGATGAATCCCCAACTTCTTGGCGATCCCTCGAATCGTTCCACCACCATGCTCGTACTCACGTCGAATCTGCTCAAATAGCTCCACCTTGGTTCTCCTATCCACCCGGTCCTCCCTTGGGGCGGTTAGGCCCGAAGCAGAGTCCACGGTATATGGTTTTCAGTAGGGTGGGGCCAAATCAAAGTATCGAATGGGGCCAAATCAGAGTATCGAAATCAATTTCTACTGCTCTTCTGATTCTTGTGCTGCTACCGGGTTCATCGGCCCAGTAGCGTCCCACGTATTTCTTACCTACAGCGTTGACACTACCTCTTTGGCCGCGTCTGCGAGACATGTTTCTCCCATCTCGCCGACTCGGCACCGTAACCTCTGGGATACTACGGTCCGAAACGTGAAACTGCAACACGATGGGCAACGCTGCGGGCGCACACAACGGCCCCGTTAGCGGGATATGCCCGACCTCGGTGACCGCGAAGATGGAGGTTTTGCCCATAGCTATTTCATGCAGCGCCCAACTTCCTTAATCGAGAGGGCGCAGGAATCCCTACGACTCGGAATCCTCCGTCTCCATGTCGCGGAGAGCCATTTGAACCGCGTGCCACGAGTTATCCCCAAAGAGCCACAAGTTCATGGACGCTGTCGGCACAAGTTGTTCAACGTCGCCATCATTGCCCCCGAGGCGCACAAGATACTGGCTGCTGCTGACGCGGGCGATAATCTTGCCGTCTGATTGCCCGTTTGGGCCAACGAAGTACTTACCTTCGAGCGGGTCAACCTTTGGGGCTGCGCCCGGTCTTGGGCATCCGCATGTTTTCTGGTCGGCGCGGAACAACTTCACCTTGCCGCATTGGAGACAGCGACGTTTAAGTGCTTTGCTCATTATTAGCCTCGAAGTCGCGCCATTGTTGCTCCGTGAAGTTCGCAAATTGGTGCTCTATAAACTCTCGCTCTTCGTCCTCTGTAGCTGGCCGTCTTACAACGATTTTCATTGTCTTGGTCAGTACTGCAAACAGTTTGGCCTGAGCTTTTTCCTCTGTCACGGCTTCAACGACGAAGCGACCGTCGCCCAACATCCCAACCCATTGCACATCTAACGACCCCGTAGGGGGTGCGATTTCGATGAAGAACTTCATTGTTTTCCTCCACTAATGCCCGCATCTCGGCGGTTATGGACCCTGCCCTTTGGGGTGCAGGGCTTAGCATCAACCTTTTTCTCGCACCATGGAGCGAGCTTCTTTGCAGTTGTAGCCCTGTGCTTGCAGTTCAGAACGTTGCTGGTCATAGTCCGAATGAGCGTGCCGGATGTGGGCATTGATGGCCAGTTCCGCAGCTTTTTCGACGGAAATAGTTTTCCAGAAGACACCTAGAGCGAGTGTGGATTCCTCCAGCGGGTGGATTTCCGCACCACAAGTGCGACAGGTTGCCTTGATTTGCTGCCGGATTTCCACAAAACGCTTGAGCGTTTCCGCCTTGTCCATTTGCTTGGCGCAGGCAGCGCAGCAACCGAGAGGCTGGCGGTCGAGATATTGTTCTGTGCTGGTGTGCCCGCAGTAAGCGACCATGAATTTGGGTCGGCTCATGGCTGTACCCCCTTTGCCAATTTCCCATAACGGCGAGACCACTCTCGCAGCATGAAAATCCAGTGAGCAGACCGCTTGTTTAGTGAGCCGTCTCTATTGACACGGATACTGCCGCCACGCAGCATCGCTGCAACTTTGCGCTCCGATACATTGAGGCATTTTGCTATTTCTTTGCGGTTCACGATTGCACCCCAATTTGCCACACACTAAACGTGCGATTGCCGGAACCACCAACGCTTTCACGAACCTCGCCAGTCTTGCGAAGTAAGCGGATGATTTGGCGGTTACGCAACGTGTGAGTGCCGTGGAATTTCGGTGTTCCGCATAGGTTGCTTGTGGACATTCCCTCGGGATGCTTACCGAGAATTCCCAGTAGCTCTCGTGTTGCAATTTCTTCTTTCTGTCTTGTAAGTCTCATGCCTTCGCCTCTCCTATCCCGCCGACCGTCGCTTTGCTCGTGCTGAGACGGTGGTCCTTGTATCGCCCTGCGCTATTCGGATTGAATAGCAGGAGTGATACAGTGTAAGTGAGTCTAGCAAGCATGTATGCAGGAGCGCCAGAGTACGTGAAACTCTAGCAGGGCAGACGGGGGCAAATATCTAGCAAAAGGCGCTCAATTGAAGGAAGGCCATGGAAGGAAGGCTATGAAGGGTAGAAAGACTCTAGCGACGGACAAATCGGACCAAGAATTAAGAGGTTTTCTTCTTGATGTTGCGAACGCAGAAGACCGACCAACGGACGCCACTGCCAACTATTTCTTCTCTCGATACCCCACGTTCTTTCCTTCAAAAGATACTGACATCAAGTCTCTTCTCCCGTTCTTGGGAAGAAGGATGACCTCACCCGAGGGATTGCTCTTGGAGGGCGGACAAATCCTCCACCGTGCCATCGTCGGCGAGATGCGAGAGTGGCTCCGGGCAATATGGGATGCCGAAGACGATTACACAAAAGAATGGCGGCTCTTCAACCTGCAACTCCACCTACATCGAGTCACGGATTTAAACAAAAATCCGGGGAAGGGCAAGCGCCTACAACCCCCACCACTCCAAGCACCGATAAACCAAGCGTCGCGCTACCTCCATCGAAGTTTTGGGAGGCTGAAAAAGTGTGGCAACAAAGACTGCAAGACGCCATATTTCATCGCAGACAAAGGGAAGCAGGTCTACTGTTCGGGAGAATGTGCCGCCGTAGCTCAAAAAATTTACAAGCGTCGGTGGTGGAAGAAGGAAGGCCCCGAATGGAGAAAATTAAGGGGAACGAAGAAATCGCCTAGCAAGTCCGCGCAGTCAAAGTCGCCAATTTCACGCCGCAACAAGAAGGCAGTCTGACATCCGAAGCATCGCTGGCCACACATTGAAAGATTTCAATAAATGAACTACAGCCCCCTTTTAACGGGGGGCATATATGCGACGAAGTCTGGATGAACTGGCACCAACGACTATTGCGGCATACCGCAGCCGAGCACGGAAACTGCACCTGAAAGCTCAGACAGGAGAGGCGTCGGAGGCTGACCGGCTCGAACTCGCCGAACTCGAAGTTCTGCTTGGGGTGCGGGGAGCCGACATCCCGCCACCGGGACGCCCTCGGAAGTGGGCGTCCCAATGAAACCGTCTGTGGTAGCCCCGTTCACGGTCTACTGCGAAGAACAAGTCCTAGACCACATCGGTCAGTTGGATGGGCACGTGATTCAAGCACGGGGGGAAGCCATACCCGTTAGCATCTTCGTGAACGACGTTTGGCAGTCGGCGAAGCGTGAGGGCTATATCGAGGGTCACGTACAGGCTCAGAGCGACCACTACCGCGACGTGCGCGGGCACGAGCCGCCAGTCAGCGTGGTTGGCGACTGGAGAAAGCAGGCTGGAAAGAAGGCGTTTGGTGCGTAGCTGGCAGGATGTATCGCCAGACCGCGAAAAGACCCGGAGAAAACGGGCATGCCTTCTATTATGTGCAAGGGGGCAAGAATGGTGTTCCGCCAGCGAGTTCGCTCTCGCAGGTGGTCTTGCACGGACACTGAGCGTTGGCCTCAAAACCGCCTGCGAACAATAAGACCGTCAACTGAATCCTCGCAGGCGAGGAATGTTTCAATGCAACAAACCGTTAGCCGCGAAAACATTGAAATCGTGCACCATTTGGTGTGACCATTTCAAGGATTCGCTCCCACCATCGCAGTACGCCGGATGGCTCCGCCTTTATCCGCCCGACATAATCGCCGAGGCATCCAGCCGGACACCGCAAAGTGGTGCAATGTTCAACACCTACAAACGGATGACCTCCAAGGATGTAATCCGCTATTGTCCGCCGTGATGCGAAACATCAAAGCCACCGAGAGTTGAACGCCGATGGCTAGCAAGCACGCCAGTGTCGCCAAGAATATTCCGGGTTGTGATTCGCTGCGGTCCACGGCGAATGCTGCAACACATCTGTCTCTTCGTAGGGGCACCTGAGCAGCGCATCATCGAGCTTCTAGTGATTAGACCCGAAACGCTAGCAAGGCGTCCAGCCGTGAAGCGGCTGCTGACGAGGGTCAGAAATTTAAGGCTGGAGATTTAGATTTTGTACTTTCGGATTCATTTATGTCGGGGACTCACAAAATCTCCGGGGCACGGTTTCTCACCATTCGGTGCCCCAATCGGCTTCGACAAGGTGAGGCGGATTGACAACCGCTGACTGTAGAGATTCGATTCCAAAGGTGAGAACATGGCAAAAGAGCATCACAAGATTGCAAAACGTATCCCGGGTACGTCATCCGTTGTGGCCCGAGAACGATGCTGTTCCACGTCTGGAAACACTGCGATGCGGAAAACCTTTCCAGCGCGGTAAGAGCACGGTAACCCTGGCTGCCGGACGTACCAAATGTTCGACACCGAGATGATGAAGGTGCTCGGAACCACACGCACAACCACCATCAGAGATAACCGACAGACTATGTTGGAAGCCTGCCAAGGTGAGTGACCCTCACCTATGAGTTCAACAAGGATGCCGATTCCCGTTATTGTCGATCACGTTGACATCGAAAAGCTCGAAGCATTGGCGACGAAAAGCGTACATCCTTCCTGTACGGAAAACTATACCCTAACGCACGGAAAGCGTCGAGAAGAACAAAGGGTGTACGGAAAGCAGCGCACATACAGGTGATGTACATCTTATGGTCGCTCGCTTCACCAAGAACAGGTGAAGTCGCCACGAGTGGGGTTGGGTCGGCTGATGCCGACGAGCGACGGGACGCTGCGCTTCGCTCCGACCCACCAGCACATTCATCCCCACAGACAGGAGAATCTTACCTTGAAGTCTCAGTTCGTAACTGTCTCAAGACTTGTCAGCATCAGGATACGAAACAAACCCAAGTCCTGACACCTAAAGCTAATCACTTCTCGACTTGAAGCTGATGGGGCGACACAAGCCTACTCCGTGTGATACCTGTTTGAGTACATTGCCAAAGCGAATGGCTCCTATAAAACCAAGGCCGTCTCAATTGGCTTGCCGACCGAATCATACTTGCCGAGAGCCTCGCTGCTTGCTTGACCAGTTCCGCGATTATTTGGTTCGCAACCCTCAAACCTACCTGCAAGGTGAAGTGGACCCCGAAGAGCTTGATGACACACCTGCTGCCGATAGTCCCGCCGCTCGCGGTAAGGCGTTTGCTATGCTGGACATCTGCGAACCCAACTGCAAGCTGCCGAAGAATGCGCTGGTGACTGCTACATGCTTGAGCCGGAGGAAGTCTAGACCTTTAGTCCCGGGTGAAGCCTCTGCATAGCCTTCCCCAGTGGCGTTTGCATCGAATACATGACCATCCGCCTCACGCGGGCAAATGGCGGCCCGTTCTCGGAGCGAAGCAATCTCTACCCCGCAGCGTGGTATAGTCCCGCGCCATGCAAAAACTCCTGACCACAAAGCAGACGTGCGAGATTCTCGGCCTGTCGAGGACTACGCTATACAAGCTCGTGCGAGAGGGCAGGCTCAGAGGGCAGTTCTACGGCAAGCGATGGATGTTCCGGGAACAGGACATCGAGAAGTTCTTGAGCAGTACGGCAGTAGGCGGCTAGCGATTCGACTCGTCAATTGAGGTGGGCAGAATACTCGACTCTCACTCCCCCGTGACGGGCGTTATTCTCACGACGAAGTTGTCCAGACCGTAGGGCGGCAGATTTTGCTCTCCGTTCTCGTCGCGCTCAATGGTGTACGCTGGCCCCGGCTGTTTGTCTCGTAGTTCAGCCGCAAGCCTCTCGGCTTCGGGACAAGGGAACTTCGTGGCTTCTCGCGCCGTGTCCACCCACGCGCACTCCTTCCTCCGCTTGAAAGAACGTGGCCAGCCGAATGCCGATAGAAGCCTGTAAGTCTAGCGAACATCCCCGTCCCTCCCGGACGAGTTCGGAAACCACAATGTTACTCCTAGGTTGGGCAGTTCTGTTGTTCACAGATTTGCTTCTTTGTTAGGCTCTACGAGTAGAACTTTCCGAAACGCCAAGGAGTTCGATGGAATCGCCTTTGCCGCACGAGAACGAGTTCAAGCGCAAAATCTACGAAAAGTATAAAGCCCATTTTGACCATTTCTATCTTCTTCATCAGCTAGCTGAATGGGCGCTCGTTGAGTACGGCGCGTTGACCAAGGATGCGTATCACGCAACCGTTCAACTGATTCTGCCTAGGGCATTGAAGTCGTTCGACTCCCATTACGCAGGCTATGCGAAATTGCTTCTTGCGAGGACGCCGCCGTCATCTTGCGAAGCCTCTTAAATTTGCTAGTTGTGACGCGATGGATTTCGATGGATTCAGAGAAGCGGGCTAAGAAGTATCTCGCGTGGATTGGGTTCAAATGTATCGTGACGCCGAATTCTTCAACGATGTAGTTCCCGCTGAGTTCATTGCAGAAATTGAAAGGCATTACAAGCAAGTGAAAACGCAGTTCGAGTACAAGGACAGGAGCGGTAACATCAAGATGCCGAAGCATTGGTACCAACCGGAGGTAAACTCGATTTTCGACATGTTCAAAGAGGTAGGTTTGGAAAAGCAGTACGAGGAGGGTTATAAGCCCTTGTCGGGAATCGAACACTCTGATTGCATGAGCTATTTCTCAATGCTCCGTGAGGCCGAGAGAAGTAAAGGCAAGATTCAACTTGCAGTTCAGAGTGACTTGTTTGTGCCGCACTACTTACGGAACGCATTCCAGTATTTCGCAGACATCTTCCGAATTTGTAATCAAACCATGGCCCTCGCTGACCCTGAAAAGTTTGAACAAATTGTCGCGGCAGGAGTTGCTTTCTACAAGACCGATATGAAGGCGAAAGGACTCAATCCTTAGGACTCGAACCCTCTCTGTGGCCAGACCTGCCTAGCAACCTCCCCGCGACGCCGCTCCATGAGCTAACGGAACGCTCGGACGGCGGGGGGATGACCTGAGGGCGCTGGCGGCTGGTCCATGGGCAATGCGGGGGTTTTTGACCGCCCTGCCGTGCCATCTGGCGAGCGGGTGGGGCTGTTTCCAAAATGATGGGTACCGGGAGTTCGGAAATCCCAGCCTCTCTTTCCCGATTCCACGACACGCCTAAGTTTAGCCACCCCACAGTGAAAACTCAGCGCCCACATCTAGCAGCCATTGATATGTGGCTACGAGAAGGGGATACACCCGAGGCTTCTTTACGGCCTTTTGGAAATCACATCCCGGTTGAACAGCGATAACGCGAAATGTCCATTCATTACTTCGAAAGTGGGCCGTCATATTCTCCAAATCAATTCTTGCCCCCTTTAGAATCGGCGAGTTCCTAGGTTGTGCTGTGTGTTTGAGCAGTTCACTCATCAGGCTCGGAGAAGCAGTCCACTGTGCGCTACGACACGCTTGTTGCAAGACTTCGTAAAAATCGTCCACTCTGGCACTTGGTTTCTTACCTCCTGACGCTTTGCAATGGACAAAACTGATTGCCTTCGGTTTGGCGTCTGACTCGACCACAACAAAGTCAGCGAGTTCTCCCGAACCATGGTCTTTTACGATAATCGCCCCCTTCGAAGTGATTGCCCTCAGTTCTTTGAGGACCCACTCCTGTACATTCAATTTATTGTTTGGACGGTGGGAAGCCTCGTGTTGTACGTCGCAGTTCTTCCACGTTTTGGGTTCGCTGCAAGCCGTGGGCAAAGGGCCGAGTGCGACGTTGGGCGTCCACTTCGTGTTGCCGATTAAGACTCCTCCATCGGAGCAAACCAGCTTCGGCTGGAACTCTCCAAGGAATGCGAGTAAGTCGCCCTCGAAAATGTCCTTGTCATTAAATTCGACTCGTGTGTGAACCTCCCTGCCATCTGTTTTCGTCCATTGAGGTACGCCATCAGCACTGTATTGAATTGCGACCGGCGCAACTAAAGAAGAAAACTGAAACTCGCATCCTAACTGACCGTTTGCAGGGTCAAACGAAGTAATCTCGATTGAAGGATAAATATCACTTATTGCTGGTTGTCCTACCGGTTCCACAACCGTCACGCGAACAACAGCCCGCAACAACGAGTCGTCGAGCATCACCGCAAGTGGTCTTTCGGTTAACCGGTGGACTTTGCTTGGGCGAGCCAAGAAATCTATCTGCGGTAAACCGGGCTGGCTTTTTGCTTTCGAAAGAGCTTGAGCCAAAGTCTTGCACCATGTCACAAAGTCCGCCAATTTCGTTCTGCTAATCGCCCAAATCCGCCCCTTCATGCTCCCAATCCCCCTTGTTTCGTCATCTGAGATTTTGGCGAGGGCATGTCCGGGAGCAAAAACGCGACCATCCGTCAACCTAACAGCAGCTTGGACTTGAAAACCCATCAGGGTCTTATAGGTTGGGTGTGAAGGACTTGGAGATGAAACATTTCGGAGGCCGACCATCAGGTAGTCGCCCATCTGTGCTTCCTTCATTGCTTTTAGTAGAGCCTGAGGGGACACTAGGGGCAAATCAACCGATGCAATCTTCGTCCGAATCTCAGAGGCTAGTTCGTCGGATGTGGTGTATTCGAAGAGCATTCCAGCAGAGCGGCTGTGATAATAAATATGAAGGTTGTACTCGGTTTGTGTTATCGCGGTCTCTTTTGCCCACGGCGGCGTCCTTTCTGTTTCGGTGATAATGGTTAAGACTCGACCCGTCGAATCAACCTCCGCAAAACAGATTTGCATGTCTCCATCAAAATTCAGTTCAGTCTCGATATTGACCTGAGATGGCTTGGTACCGTAAACCCTAACGCTGTGAAAGGGCTTCAAATCCATTGGATTGATGTCCAGATACCCGAGCGGCGATGTTGAACGGAAGTGTTTTAGCTTAGCGACTTCTCCGAGCACATTATCAACTAGGTCTGGAATCAGCTTTCGCTGCGGATTCCGGACGATGCCGATCGGTGTTCCGAGGCATGCCGATCACCGATTCCGGGTTGATGGCGATCACGATTCCGGGATGATGCCGATCACTCGTTCCGGGATGATGCCGATCAGTTGATCACGATCGTCGGAACGGTGATCGTGATGCCCGGAAGGGTGATCGCGATGCCCCGGAATGTTTTCCACAGGGCGAGGTGACGCTGGACATCACAGTAGGCAAGCTATTTCTCTCATTTGAATTACGGGAGAGACAGCTTGCCAACCAGGAGATTGTCCATGCGAAAAATCAGTGAAGTCCTCCGCCTCCGCTTCGAGCTGGGGTTGGGGCAGCGGGCCATAGCCCGCGCTTGTTCGATTAGCCAGAGCACCGTTCATGAATACCTCAACCGAGCCGCCGCAGCCGGTGTGGTGTGGCCGCTCGGAGAGGAGTGGGACGAGCAGCGCGTCGAGCAGGCATTATTCGGAGAGCGGCAGGTGGTAAAACAGCTCTTCGAACAAGTCCTCCCGGATTTTCCCGCCTTGCACGCCGAGTTGCAGCAGCATCCCCATCTGACCTTGCAGTTGGCTTGGGAAGAGTACCGGCAGGTGCATCCGGAAGGATACGGCTACAGTCGCTTCTGCGAGCTTTACCAACGGTGGCGCGGGAAGCAGGATGTGGTCCTTCGCCAGGTGCACAAGCCTGGCGAGAAGGGTTTCGTCGACTGGGCCGGTGCCACGATTCCAGTGCACGATCCGGTTACCGGCGAAGTCTTGCCAGCCTCGCTGTTCGTGATGGTGCTGGGCGCGAGTTCCTACACTTATGCCGAAGCCACCCGGGACCAGCAGTTGGCTGCCTGGATCAACGCTCACCTTCATGCCTTTGAGTACTTTTCTGGAGTGCCCAGACTCCTGATCCCCGATAATTTGCGAACGGGAGTGAGCCGCGCGTGCCGCTACGACCCGGATCTCAACCCCACCTATCAAGAGTTCGCGATGCACTACGCCGTGGGAGTTGTGCCGGCGCGTCCCTACCGAGCGCGAGACAAGGCTAAGGTAGAAGTTGGCGTGCAAGTTGCCGAACGCTGGATTATTGCCGCTCTACGCCACCAGAAGTTTTTTCGGCTGGCGGATTTGAACCATGCGATTCGCGAACTGCTCGAGCGGCTGAACCAGCGACCGTTCAAAAAGCGCGAGGGGTCGCGCGCCAGTGTGTTCGCAGCTGTCGAACGCAACGCTTTGCGAGCGTTGCCCGTCGAACCGTTCGACATGAGCCAGTGGTCCTATGCGCGAGTCAACATCGACTACCACATCGCCTTCGACGCCAACTTCTACAGCGCGCCCTACACGCTGGTGCAAGAACGCGTGGAAGTTCGAGCGACACCAACCACTATCGAGATCTTTCACAAGGGACAGCGGGTAGCCTCGCACGTCCGTGGTCATGGACGAGAACAGGTGTTCACGCAGCGAGAACACCGGCCGAAGAGTCACCAAGCACATCTGGAGTGGACTCCTTCACGCATGGTGCACTGGGCCGAACAGATCGGACCGCACACAGCAAAGTTGTTTGAACGGATCCTCGCCGAAAAACCGCATCCGGAGATGGGATATCGATCCTGCCTCGGGATCATCCGACTGGCCGAG
The DNA here is from genome assembly GCA_963795535.1 of Candidatus Acidiferrales bacterium. Classification (GTDB taxonomy): domain Bacteria; phylum Acidobacteriota; class Terriglobia; order Acidiferrales; family UBA7541; genus Acidiferrum. The sequence goes on along the minus strand of CAWCIG010000012.1, from coordinate 1,248,577 downwards.
CAGTACTCCTCGACCCGGATGGAAGCGGCTGCCGATCGGGCCATACGGACCGGTGCTTGCCGCTTCAAGAGCGTGAAATCGATCCTGAAGAACTCTCTCGACCAACAACCACTCCCAGAACCACCGCTGTCCCTTCCGCCATCGCATGACAACATTCGTGGCGCTGAGTACTTCGAGTAAAAAGGAGAAATGATCATGTTGCAACAGCCGATGAAAGAAAAACTCTATGCACTCAAGCTCCAGGGAATGATCGAAGCACTGGAACATCAAGAACAGGATGAAGCGACGCGGGAGTTGAGCTTCCTCGACCGTCTGGCACTGCTTGTCGATCAGCAGTGGAACTGGCACCAGAACCAAGCCCTCACCAGACGAGTCCTGGCGGCTCGCTTACGGGGACCTGCCTGCGTCGAGAACATCGACTATCGTGCCGAGCGAGGACTGAACCGGAGCGTGATTCGTGCCTTGGCCCAGGAGTCTGCCTGGGTAGCCAACCACGAACACATCTTCGTGCTGGGTCCGACCGGTGTGGGCAAGAGTTATGTAGCTTCGGCACTGGCGCAGAAAGCTTGCCGGGATGGCTATCGGGTCTACTACACGCGGGCCGCAGCGTTGTTCCGGGATCTGAGCCTGGCACGCGCCGATGGCAGTCTGCGGCAACTGCTGAGGAGGCTGAATCGGATCGATGTTCTGGTCGTCGATGACTGGGTCATGGCCCCGATGTCGGAACCGGAGAGAAGAGACTTCTGGGAGATCGCTGAGGATCGCTACCAGACGCACTCGATGATCCTGACTTCGCAGTTGCCGGTGTCTCGCTGGCACGAACAGATCGGAGATCCCACACTGGCCGACGGAATCCTCGACCGCTTGGTGCACAACGCACATCGCATCGAGATGCGCGGGGATTCGATACGTAAACAGAAAGGAGTAAAAGAGGAAAAGTGAACGAATCGGCGGCCCAAAAGCTGTGGAAAAGACGGGCATAAAGCGCCCTTGGAAATCCCTTCGGGATTTCCACTTTTCGCACAGCTTCAACAACAACAAGGTTGACGATCGCGATCACTTTCAACAAAATGCAAAAACCAGCGTCGCTTCGCTCCGAGGACTGATCGGATCATCCCGGAACATTGATCGGCATCAGAGCGGAATGCTGATCGCCTTCACCGGAATCCCCATTCGCCAATCCGCGTCTTCCCGATATAACTTCCTGACCTCACCGCGAACTTCGTCCGGGGAAGCCACCAGATGTGCGTCGCCCACCTGAGTGGGTGCGAACCGTGCTACTCGACCAATGAATTGGAGCGTGAAAGGCAAAGACCGAGGAGAATGATGCAGCACGGCGATTTTTAGCACCGGGAGGTCCAGCCCCTCGCCCACCATTCCCACACAAACGATTCCATCCAATTTACCTTGTCTTACATCATCAAGCGTTTGCTGATTTGAGGCCAAACTTCTGGTGTAGTCCACTTCTCCTAGGCTAATTCCGTGGTCTTTGTAGAGCTTGATGAGGGAGGCGGCGTTCCCGACGCGCTCGGTTCGGACGAGGAGCCGCGACTTATTGCCAAGCCTGCTCTCGGCTGTCAGAACACGCTTTGCAGCCTTGCTCAATGCTTCATCCAACTCTGCGGGAGTTGTGACCGAAACAGGGTGGTATTTGATGGGACGATAGATTTCATTTTCTAGGGCGCGTGCAATTGGGTAGCTGTATATGAGATGAGCTTGAAGTCTTCTTCTGTCCCTTCTAAACGGTGTCGCTGTGAGCAGCACACATCTGGACTTTTCGAAGGCGGACAATAAACTCGCCCAAGTGGGAGCCGGAGCATGATGCGCCTCGTCTATGAAGACGACATCGAAAAGGTTGTATGGAGGTTTCACTACCCCCGGCTGTTCTGGACTCGTAGTGTGTGGTGTGGCTACGACGACATCGTAATTTCTAAATTTCTCCCATTCCGCTTTTCTGTTTACTCGACCCTCTCTGGACAGCGAACGTGCGCTCGAAAAATTCTTGGGGACAACGTCAATCTGCTTGAGCGTAGAGAATGTTCGAAACTCTGCCTCCACTTGGTCGCGCAGGATTGTGCTCGGCTCGACGACGAGAACACGTTTGGCCTCTAGTCCAAATGAAAGAATCTGCATTAGCGCGGTCTTACCGGAGCCAGTGGGCAAGGAAACAAGAGCGGGACTGGAGTCCGCAGTAAAATGTGCAAGCACAGCCCAGTAAGCGCCCAGTTGACACTCTCTAAGTCCATCCAGCGTTTTGGTTTCGAGCCTGAGATTTAGGTGGTGGCGTTTGTCCTTAAAATAAGGCACCGGCGACTCCTTTGCTTCTTACTAAAGGTAAGTCGAGTCGTCGCAATTTCTGCTGCATTTCGTGTTTCGTGTATCATAACGTTAACCAGAAGTGGACTAAGCCTTTTCTCTTTGTCGCCCCTCACTAGAAGTCATGCGCCCCACTCACATCTTCCACTCCGATTGGGGCACCGCCGCGAACAAGCGTTGGGCCGCCAGCGCCACACTCGGCGCAAGTGGTCGCTATACCGCGCACGCTCCGACGCCCATCGGGAACCACCATGACCTGATTCCTCGGATTCGCCGCGAAATTGGTACCGATGGATGTGCCCTTGTCGGTTTCGACTTTCCCATTGGGATTCCCGCTGCTTACGCTCGCTTGGCTGGTGTCAGGGAGTTCAAAACCTTCCTCCAAACACTAGGGCACGGTGAGTGGGTAGATTTCTACAGCGTCGTCACGGCGCGCTCGGAAATCTCGGTACGGCGTCCGTTTTACCCATTCAGTCCGGGAGGAAAGAAGCAGGCGCATCTGATGAAGGCGCTCAGAGTTGCGGAAATTGACGAGCTTCGCCGCGTGTGTGAAAAAAAGCAGCGAGGCAGGAGAGCCGCGTGCCCACTCTTCTGGACACTCGGCGCAAATCAGGTAGGCAAGGGTGCAATCGTCGGGTGGCGGGACGTTCTGGCTCCTGCTCTACGTGATGACAAGTCAGTTTTCATTTGGCCGTTTGATGGTCGCCTTGAAGAGTTGCTTCGACCCGGCAAGACCGTGGTTACGGAGACTTATCCTGCGGAGTGCTACGGTTGGTTGTTCGACGAACTGCTGAAAGGCAAAGGTAAATGGGAAGTTCGGATGAAGGCAGGTAGCCACCTACTCAGATGGGCGAAAACCGCTTGCGTGGGACTCGACCCCGTACTGACTCGCGCAATTAAGCAAGGATTTCCGGAAGGCGATGATGCGTTCGACGCCGTTGTGGGCCTTTTTGGAATGATAGAGGTTGTCAGGGGAAGACGACAGCACGGTGAGCCGACGAACGATAGAATCCGAAGGCTGGAGGGCTGGATTTTAGGGCAAGCCAGTGAGCCGCTGTGAGTAATGGGAGACTCTGAAATGCAAATTTCGTCTCGTTTTACGGTCGGCAATTGGAAGGCACTCGACCTCACCAAGAGTTCTGATTGGCGAAAAGCGGTGCGGATATTGGAAGACCGCTTGAACGCCAGATTTTTCGATGCAGTCGAGGCGATTCAGGAGCAAGACTTTTCGGGTTTTGCGGTGCTGGCATTGGATTGCCTTTTAATTGAGACCCTACAGCAGTTCAAAGAGGGCGTTGCCGAAACGCCGCGTCGAAAATGTGAGGAGTACTTTGTTAATTTCCTGACGGCAGCGCCTTTTGCAAGCTACTTTGACAGAGCGAGCGCGTCCATGTTCTATGACCACTTCCGTTGCGGCATTCTTCATCAAGCCGAGATTAAAGGGAGTTCAAAGGTTTGGCGTATAGGGGCGCTGGTGGCTCCTACGCCCGACGGTAAAGGGTTAGTCGTCAATCGCAAGCTGTTCCATTCGGTGCTCCGAAAGACATTTGCGAACTACCTGCGGATTCTTCGCAGCCGCACCGACGTGACGCTCTGTGACAGCTTCGTCCGCAAGATGGGATATATATGCCGGTAGCCGCTCGTGCGGCTTTTTTCGAGGACGCTAGGGACTCCTAGATGTAAAACTTGAACCTCGGGTTTCGCTTCGTCACTGTTGGGTTAGAGACCAGTATCTCCCCGACCGCGTTCGAGAAGCCGATTGTCACTGGCTCAGAATCTCCGAATCTACATGCGTTGTAATTAAGTTTTGTTAGGGCAGAGATATCTAGGGCGACCTGTTCGATGTCAGCATCCCCATGCTGGATGTCAATTCTCAACGGAACGGGCGTCTCCCAACCGGGGTAGGTTCGCAGACGCGGGATGAAACCCGAGGCCCACAAGTAACCAAGTTTTGGCCCTGCCTTGAGGAGGGTTCCTCTCAGCACCGGGCGGGTGCCTTCGCGGAACAGGCGAAGTCCGCGAAAGTCTTTTTGGACGCGAATCCCGACGAGTTTGACGCCCGGTGGACAGGCTGACTTGTAGCCTTCAAACTCTTCGGGGCTGATTGACGACCGACTGTGGAGAAAAATCTCTTTTAGCGGCTTGCCCTCAAGGTCTTGATAGGTTTTCAATGTTCCGGCCAAAAGTTGCTTTGCTGCATCGGGTGAAAGGTGAAACTGGTGCTTGTCGGGAGAATACCAAGGCCCATAATCCCCGAGGAACACCACACCGTCGCCAGAGTCTAAGAACATCAACCCCGCGCAACAAGCAGTTTTGTTAACGAGTATCGGGTCTGTCTTGCGAAAAACGATACCGATGTAGCAGACGCCTTCGCGTGCGCCAGCTAAGCGCCAAGGCTTTCCACCGCTTTTGTAGTACATGGTCGTGAGCAGGTTCCACGCAACATCAGACGGCGGGGATTGGAATCGCGGCCACTTAGTCGGGTCTACTTCTAATCGGCGTTCCCTGACTATTTGGATGGGCACTCCGTATTCCATCGAGCGTGCCTTGATTTGGCGGCGGAAATCTACAGAGTATGCGTATATCTCCGGGTCGTAGGCGTCAAAAAAATCTTGTTGCCCACTGGCTCTCAGTTCTCTTTCCTTCTTCGAGACCGCCTCGCCGATTGCACCCGGAACGAACGATTCTGGCCGACAGTTCTTCCACACGAAATCCGGCACGACGCAAACTAACACGCCGAATGGCTCTTCCCTCATCTGCGTTTTCTTGATGGCAGTAAGATATTCCTCGACGACCCCGGCAGCGCGTTTGCTGGGGTCTTTCTGCAAAGATTCATCTTTGAGTTTTTGTAAATCCAACTCGGAAGACCATGCCGGTTCACGTGGCAGGTCAGAACAGAAGGCGGCCTCAAAGCCGGGGAAAACTGGCCACAGGTGAGGGTCTCGTGAATCACCGGGGTAGACCGGCCCTTTCGCTACTCTGCACCACCGAGTGAATGCGTGAATGCCATCAGGTGTGCCGATTGCGCCTATGGTTAGGTTTTTTGGGTGGCTAGAAACCTCCATACCGTAAGGCCCAAAAAGTGAGAGACCGTCATGAGGGTCTTCCAGAAATTGCCTGTGGCGAAACTCTAGCCGTGGCTCTTGTAGCAGTATCGCCTCGTTACTCATCTTCAGTACCCTCCTTCTCATCTGGCTCGTCATCCTCCAAGTCCAGCACAATTTCTTCGGCTTCTTCGGATTCAGGTTTGTCAGTCCAATTTGCGATTCGTCGAGGCCCCACGCAATGTGGGCGGTCAATGGGTGTGTGGAGATCACGAGTCGTTCCGACTGCCCTCGCCGATTTGAATTGATTTCCTTTCTCCCGCCAGAAATTGCAGTATTGCGAAAGTGCTTGCAAGCCATTGGTAGTTCCACCACGACCGGCAGATGCGCTTTCGTCGTCGCAGAGCCGCTTTTGGTTCAATCTGTTGTCCCTCTAGATTTGTTAGGAGGAGACGCAGGCGAACCAGAATGACGCATCCAAACTCATGGCCGAGCCACACCCTCATGCGCGGTGCAAGATGATATCTGCAGGATTCTTTGCCCGTCTGCGTTCGGAAATTGCGAACGCCTACGGAATCGACCGTCTGCTTTTTGTCATATCCCTTAAAGCTCAGACGATTATTCGGGAGGAATCCATCTGGGAAATAGCACGTGTTTCCATCTGGAGTGGCTTAAGCCTCTCGCAAGTCCGGCAGACTTTATTGACTCGTTGACAAGACGAACGGCCAATTGACGAAGTCCGACATCGTCACCTATGAGCGAATGCCACTTTTGCCGTCTGCCCGCTCGCTGAATCTGTATCTATTCGTAAATTCTGCGGGCGCGGATTCAAAAGCCCAAAATATCTGACCTTCGCTTATGTGAGGCCAAAGCTTCAATAGTTGCATTCGCTCATCATCAGGAATAAGCACCGGAGTTTCATAGCGGTAGATGTCCTTCGGTATTTCCTTTATCTCCGCGAGGTTCAACCACAGCCGCTCCTGTTTTCGTATGACAAACTCCTTCGCTTCAAACCACTCACCGCCGCCGAGCGACCCTCCGAAAGTTCCTTCGGAGCATTGGTGGCTTCGAGCATCTTCAATAACTGAGCGAGACCGTCGGCCCAGCCGAGATGGAATGAGATGAAAGTCAGGTCTGAGACCATCCAATCGAGGGCGGTTGGGCTTATGCCGTCGAGATTGATGGGAACAACAAAATTTTCTTTTCGCTCTCTCGCCAAGTTCAGGGCTAGGGTGCGTTCTTTCAACGGATTTGGCTTCTTGATCGAACGGTGCGAGAGCACCGTGAGAAAACGAAATGTTCGCCATTTGATGGCTGCATCAATGTCCTTTGGGTAGGACTCGCCACCGAGAAGCTTGATGCGGTCACACCACACGTTGTACCCCTCGGCTGTAAATCGTAACGTTAGCCACTCCACGAATGGCCAATCCTCTGTCGCATAACTGATGAATAGATGGTCACGCTGTTGGCTGGCGCCTTCTGCTCCTGTTTTCTCAAAGAATCACCAAGGGAAAGCGGCTTCCTATCCTTTTTATCAGAAACAGAAGGTACTACACTACTAAACAGTCACAAATCATCGAACTCTAGCAAGTTCGCGCTACCAACCGCTGTTTGTCCTATCTTGGTTGTCCGCGAGCCTGAAAACTAATGCCACAAGAGTTGCTGTAGAGGCTGGACACTGGACTGCGGGCGGCCCGAATCTTTGGATTTGCGTCTGGAGACTGTGACCATAGGTTAGTGAGGAACCTCAAATGTCGCTATCGGATTACGAGATTCTCGATGAATTCTCTTTTCGAGGTCGCTGGTGGCTACCTAACAACCCCACTGATAGCATTCCCGGAACGCTTACCTTTTCGGACGGGCGAATCGAGTTGGAACTCGACAGTTTGTTCTCGGTTCCCGAACTGGAGTTTCAAACTTTGATGTCGTCTCCCGGCATCTTCAAGGCTGATGCGATTTACGGGCAGACGACAGAAGGGGACCCCTGCACAGTTTTGCGTACCGCTGCTTTCGGAATCGGTCAGGGCGGTCTCAACTTAGGGGAAATGCTCTCATCGTGGGTGCTCATTGGCAGGAAGAAGAGGGTCAGCAAATTCAAAAGGTCAATCTCAGATTTGCTCACTTGGATGAATGGGCATACCAACAACTCTTCCAGCAAGGCTCTGGCGTGAGCAAAGAATCCTTTACTTTCATTCTCCCACGGAGCCAAAAACGCTTCTGCATATCGAAGACCTACTGTCAATCAAGAACCTCATCTTGGCAGCGAACATCGAAGTCAAAATGGAGCGAACCAAAACGTCTCTCGTTCACCGAAACCAATTCCTTGTAGAATTCAGGGAACCCGCCAATCTTTTGACGGTCAAAACTCTCGTGAGGGACATTGGCAATCTTCTCTCACTGCTTGTAGGAGAGGCTGTCCAACCGCTCAAGATTCGACTAACCCTGTCCCCAGATTCCCACTCTTCGCATCCCTACGTTGATTATTTTCTAGGACTCAGAAATCGTTCAATCGCAAAGAAGTCCATGTTCGAGATGCCGTTGCCCTTCGCGCGTTCGGCGAGGACGGAACCAAAACCCTCTTCAAAAACTGGTTCCTCCACGAGGAAAGTCTCAGGCCCATATACAGCTTACTCCTCAGCACCGTCTACGAACCTGACCAATACGTTCAAAGTACGTTTCTCTCGCTGGTGCAAGCCCTAGAAACTTTTCATCGACGCTTGTATGAGGGGATTTACGTGCCAAAGGCGGAATATGCAGAGACCAGAAAGTCGCTAATTGCCGCAATACCTCCGCAGACGGCACCTGCAATTGCTGAAAAGCTGACAGGAATGCTGAATTGGGGAAACGAGTTCTCCCTCAGAGACAGACTCAAAGAGTCCTTGGCAGCCTGAGCCAAGAAAGTTGGGCGCAATTGACAAACCAACACGAGCAGGGAAACTTTATTCGCACGGTCGTGGACATCCGAAACTACCTGACCCATTACAAAGAAACCAAGAGGCCCGACATAATCGAGAATCTGCTTGAAATGTATAATCTCAACCAGCAACTTCGTGCAACTCTCACAGTCCTGCTCTTTAAGCATCTCGGCATGGAGGAGAATAAGGTAGCGAAAGCGTTGGCATCGCACCTGCAACTAGCTCACTGAAACGAGGCAAATGACTGAACTCATTTGGGATGGGAAATACAAGGATGGCAAAAAGCAAGGGCCGGTGCGGATTGCGCTGCCGTTTCAGACCATTGAGACGGTCAACGAGAGCGTACAAGAGCGGCAACGGAGCCTAGAACTTTTCTCGACTGGCCGAGAATCAGAATGGCGCAATCGCCTGATTTGGGGCGACAAGAAGTACGTGCTTCCTTCTCTCCTGCCTGAGTTTGCTGGGAAAGGTGAACCTCATCTACATAGACCCACCTTTCGACACTGGAACAGACTTTTCCTTTACCGCCTCGATTCCTGAGCATCCTGGAGATACGACGAAGAGACGCACTGTTTCACGAAAGAGCCTTCCATCCTCGAGCAAAAGGCTTATAGGGACACGTGGGGAAGTGGACTAAATTCGTATCTCGATTGGTTCTATGAGGCCGCCGCGTTGCTCCACGAACTTCTTGCCGAATCTGGAAGCATTTATAGTCCATCTCGTGGCACGTAAATCCCACGTCAAACTGATTCTCGATGAAGTTTTTGGGGAGAGACAAGTTTGACAAGGAATCATCTGGAAGCGGCAGGATGCTCACAGCTCGGCGATACCTAGGAATCGTACACGACGTGATTTTCCTTCTACGCAAAAGCACGGACACCATCTTCAACCAGCATTCGTTCCTCTCAGCGTATAGACCGCCGACACGTGGTACACGAATGCAGAACGTCTCGAAGGACATCAAGAATTGGAAGGGCGAAGTGATAAAAGAGGGTACGGCGCTAGATTCAACAAGGCCGACATAACCGCGCCGGGCCGAGAATCGGTACGGAAACCCACTATCAGTGGATCTTGGCCGCCTACTGGTAGATATTGGGGTTATCGGAAAGAAAGGATGCAGCAATTGGAGAAGGAGAACAGGCTGACGTACACCAAGTCAGGCCGTGTGTACGAGAAACGCTACTTGGACGAGAGCCTGGGCGTCCCCGCACAAAGATTTGGACTGACATCAGCCTTCTTCGGGATGGTAAACGTCAGGCGACCAGTGAATGGCTTGACTACCCAACTCAAAAGCCAGAAGCTCTTCTGGAACGAATAATCAAAGCCTCCTCAAACGAAGGCGACCTTGTTCTGGACTGTTTCGTCGGTAGCGGCACGACTGCTGCGGTCGCTGAGAAACTCAATCGACGCTGGATTGCGTGCGACTTGAGTCGCTTTGCCATCCACACGACGAGGAAGCGCTGTTGGGCGTTCCGGGAGTCAAACCGTTTGTCGTGCAGAATCTTGGCAAATATGAGCGTCAGGCGTGGCAGGTGGCTGAGTTTCCCGCGAACGGCAAAGACCATCTCGAAGAACAGCGACAGCGTGAGGCCGCTTATCGGAAATTCATTCTCGACCTCTACCACGCGAAGCCGTTTCCGGGCCAAGCGTGGCTGCACGGCACGAAGAGCGGGAGGATGGTGCATGTCGGAGCCGTGGATGCGCCCGTGACTCTTGCCGACGTGAAATCAATTGCCAAAGAGGCGTGGAAGGCTTTGGGCAGCGGCAAAGATGCGGCCACCAAAGCCGGAGTGGATATTCTGGGTTGGGAGTTCGCCTTCGAGCTAAACGAACTTGCGAAGCAAGTCGCGGCGGAGTCGCGGGTAGATGTGGCTTTCAAGAAAATCCCCCGAGAGGTACTCGATAAAAGGGCTGTCGAGCAAGGCGATGTAAGGTTTTTTGAACTCGGGGCGTTGTCCGTTGACACGAAGCAGAGTGGCTGTGGAATTCAGCCTCAAGTTGAAAGACTTTCTGATTCCGACAGATGACATCCCGGAAGAAGCACGAAAGGCCATCAAGCACTGGAGTCAATTGATTGACTATTGGGCAGTGGATTGGGACTACAAGAACGACACCTTTCACAATCAGTGGCAGACGTACCGCACAAAAAAAGAGCCGAAGATTGAACTCGAAGCAAATTACAAGTACGCGGAGCCGGGCAAATACACCGTCGTTGTGAAGGTCATCGACATCTTGGGGAACGACACGACCAAGACTCTGGAAGTAACCGTCAAAGACAAGCGATAGAGCCATGCCCCGCAAAAAGAAGCAGGCAGACAACCCGACTCAAACCGAATTGCTGGACATTACCGCCCGGCTGAAGACCGGCGTCTGTGTTCCTGCTCTGCGCGAGGCGGTGAAGGCGTGGAAGGCGGGTGGATACAAGGGTGTTACGGACACGACCCGGCTCTTGCTGAATCATTGGTTTCAGACAGACCACATACTACCCACTGGTCGTCCTTTCAAATACCACCACTCGCAACAAGAGGCTATTGAGACTCTGATTTTCGTTTGGGAATACGAGAAAGTCCGCAGCCGGAAGGCGCTGCTCGAAAGATACGCGACGCCTTCCCCCGACTTGCGACTGCCGCCCTACGACGAGTTCGCTCGCTACTGCATCAAGATGGCGACGGGCAGTGGGAAAACGAAAGTGATGGCGCTAGCCATCGCATGGCAATTCCTGAATGCCTCGCGGGAGCAGGACGAAATTGCCAAGGACTATGCCAAGACAGTCCTGCTTCTTGCCCCGAACGTGATTGTCTTTGAGCGTCTGAAGACTGGACTTCGCCGGCGGACGCATTTTTCGGGCTGACCCTGTAATACCAAAGGAACTTGAAATCTTTTGGGATTTCGATTGTGTGATGCGCGGCGAGGCAGAGAAAGCCCACTCCGAGGGCACGCTTTTCCTGACCAACATTCAGCAGTTCTACGAGCGGCCTGACCGCTCGAACGACGATGAACCCGACATCATGACGGAGATGCTCGGGTCTAAGCCCCCGACGAAGAAGCTGGAGCTGACCGACTTCGGAGAACGAATCGCCATGCGGGCCGGTCATCTGCTTGTCGTCAATGACGAGGCTCACCACACCCACGACGAGGATAGCGAGTGGAACAAAATCATCCGCGACCTTCACGGCAAGACGCCACTGACAGCCCAACTCGATTTCACTGCTACTCCGCGATTCCAGAAGGGCGGAATTTTCCCGTGGACGATATTCGATTACCCGCTCAAGCAAGCCATTGTTGATGGCATCGTGAAGCGGCCCGTGAAAGGCATCGCCAAGATTCAAGAGGCAAAGTCCGAGATTGCGAGTGTGCGATACAAGGCCTACTTGATTGCGGGCGTCGAGCGTTGGAAGGAATATCGAGAGCAACTAAAGCCGCTGAAAAAGAAACCTATTCTCTTCGTCATGATGAATAGCACTGACGATGCCGATGATGTCCAAGATTGGCTGAAAACAAAATACCCGGAAGACTTCGGCGGCGAGAAGACGCAAGTCATTCACACGGACAAATCCGGTGAAGTAAGCAAGAAGGACTTGGACGTTGCACGGAGGGCCGTCCGGGAAGTTGACCTTGAGAATAGCCCGATAAACGCCATCGTGAGCGTGCTGATGCTGCGGGAAGGTTGGGACGTGCAGAACGTCACGGTCGTCGTTGGTCTGCGCCCCTACACAGCGAAGGCAAACATCCTGCCCGAGCAAACTATCGGGCGCGGCTTGCGACTGATGTTCCGCGACCTCGTCAGTCAGCTTCACCGAGCGGGTGGACATCATTGGCAACCGGGCTTTCCTTGATTTTGTGGACGAACTGGAGAAACTCGAAGAACTGAAGCTGGACACCTTCGAAGTTGGCAAAGACAAGCTGCGGATTGTCACGATAATGCCGCTCGAAGACCGCAAGAAATTCGACATTGGCCTGCCATCGCTTACGCCAATCCTGGTGCGAAAGAAAAGTCTGGCGGATGAAATCGCGGCACTGGATGTGATGGGTTTCAAAACCATCGTCCTTCCAATGAGTGAAAAGGACCCCGTATCGAAGACGTTTCGGTACGAAGGCTACGACATCATCACGCTGGAGAAGATGGTTGACCGCGAATACCAACTCACTGAGCCTCAGACCGCGCAGGAAGTCATTGGCTATTACGCTCGGCGCATCGCGGAAGCTGTAAAGCTGCCCGCTCAGTTTGCCGCCATAGCGCCCAAGGTCAGGGAGTTCTTCGAACTCAAGGCGTTTGGACAACACGGTGGACTTGAATGACCCGGTCACTGTTAAGGCCATGAGCACAAACGCAGCCCAATATGTTTGCGTGGACATTTTCAAGAAGGCGCTGCTCTCCCTGACAATCGAGGAACAGCAGCCGCAGCTTCTGGAACCTGCGCGGATGCTCTCAACCTGCCAGCCATTTCCGTGGTCACGGCCAGTGTGGGAAGGTGCCAAGACCGTCTTCAACCTCGTGCCGTGTGACAACGAGTTCGAAAGAGAGTTCGCCAAGTTCTTGGATGGCTGCTCCGATGTTCGCGCCTTTGCGAAGCTGCCACAAATCTTTGGTTTCTCCATCGAATACACTGACGCCGCAATGAACCTGAAATCGTATTTTCCCGATTTCGTCGCTGTAGATGACGCAGGAACACATTGGCTACTGGAAGCTAAGGGACAGGAGAACATTGACGTGATTCGCAAGGACGCGCGCTGCTGTGAGGTGGTGCGAGAATGCCTCCAGCCTCACTGAAACAGCGTGGCGATACGTGAAGGTGCCTCAGAAAGATTACGAAGCCCTGCGGCCTAGCCACTTAGCGGACCTTGCGGCGCTGCAACCAGTTTCTTTGTTCTAAAGTTCATCTGCCTGATGCGCGGATGAGGTTGGCCTCTAAGTTGCAATCTCACGAGTTTCCAGCCGCGTCTTTCCTTGCGTGCGACCCGGCGTCTGGAAGTTGATGAGCAGGCCACACTCGACGCCGAGAATCTTCATGTAATTCCGCAACTGCTTCTCCTCGCACTCGCCCAACTCGCTGCTGACCGCTTTCAATTCGACCACGACCTTCTGCTTTCCGATGTTAACCACCAAGTCGGGATAGCCTTCGCCGACGTAGTGGTCGCGGTATTTGAGTTCGACAACCTTCTGGCTCTCGTACTCGATGCCCGCAAGACGCAAGCCGACCTGCATGGCGCGGTCGTACACATCTTCCGAGAAGCCAGACCCGAGGCTCTGATAGACCTCATCGGCGATTTTGCCAACCAATTCTGTGTGGTGGTCCATAATTTGTAGTCTCCGAACCATCTGTTACCCCAAGAATCGTGCCCGCAAGTTCAACGACTTACGACCCATGAGGTCACAACCATTTTTGACCAGAACGGATTCTCAACGACTTAGCTGAGACAGGCATTTGCCTATCTCGGCGAATCAACCGAAATAGCCCGCCAAAGGTAAGGCTTACCAGAACCACTCACGCGGCTGCGGCCATTTGTTGCCGCTTCGCTTCGCTCACGAGCCGCACTACCGTCGCACGCGATACCCGGTAACGTTTTGCCACTTGGGTGAGACTCATGCCAGAGAGACGGTCACGCACAATTGCTGCCCGGTCAACGTCGAGTGGAGCACGACCAAGGCGCTGTCCTTCCATTCGTGCCCTCCGCATCCCGGCTCGGATGCGCTCGACGATGATGTTGCGCTCCAATTCCGCAAAGCTCGAAATCATCGTGATGAACATTTTTCCTTGGGGGGTACTGGAATCTATGGCCTCCCTCGCAGAAATTAGCTCGATTCCGAGGCTGTTCAACTCGTCCGAAATTTGTAGGCAGTGCTTTGTCGAGCGACACAGTCTATCGAGTGCAGCAATGAGGAGAACCGAGAACTCACCGCGCCTTGCGTCCGCCATCATGGCGTCCAGCCCCGGACGTTTCGCTTTTGACCCGGACACTCCACGGTCGCAATACTCGCGGCTGACCTCGAAGCCTCGGTTCGCCGCGAGTTTTCGGAGGTCATAAAGTTGGGTCTCAACGTGCTGGTCAGGCGTGCTCACTCGGGCATAGATGGCTGCTTTTTTCATTATCCGATTTCTCCTATGTTCCCGCTCTTAGGGAGTCGTTTTGATGTACGTAGTGGTTTTCACTTTTCCGGTGTTGCGGTCCACTTCCGTGTACGTCTCAATGGGACCGCAGCGATTCACTGTCACAATTTTGTCCTTGCTGATGAATGTCTGCGGCATTGGTGCCGTCTCGTTTCTCTTCTCGCTCATGGATATTCCTCCCTGACGAATTTAACGAACTCTTGGTAGGCGGCTTCCTTTTCCGACTCGTCCTTCGCTTCCATGTAGGCTTCATAAAGCACACGGAGCCTACGGTCCCGAGCAACTCCAATCGGGGACAAGTCGCAACCCGTCTCCTCGGAAATCCGTTGGAGAATGCTCTTACTCATCCAAATCCTCTAGGATTATCATTCGCTTCTCCTCCGAGTGGATTCTGGATACCACAAATTGGACAACGTGATGGTAGACCGTGACTCTGAAACGTCATCAAGGGCGCTTGCTCGCAAGCGAAAAACACCATGCCTCTTTTGCTGTTGCCGACGAAGAGATGAAGTGTGGCGCTCGGAGCCTGCTTCACAAGAATTGTAAGCCTCTGGTTGTCAGCGTTTGTGGTCACCTGTGGCTCTTGCCTCCATTTCCCGCCGAAAGTTATAGAGCGCAACCACGAGTTTGAACTCGGCACGCCGCGACTCGCGCCGTATCTCTCGAAAGGATTCCAAAAATACAGGGAAGCTGTAGTTCTCGGCGTTGGCTACAAGGTCGCGGGTTCTCGACAGCCAGTAGTGCACCTTGTCAAACCGGGAAAGGCACTCTAGTTTGCCCGAACCCCATTCCAGTCTCGACGACGCTGCCACGGTGCGCTCCAGCGGGGAGAGTGCCTAGTGCCCCACTGTAGGTATACCACTGGGATTTTGAGAAAAACCAGTCTTTGGGCTTCAAATGGAGAGAAATTCCCAAAATGTACGCACTAGGATTTGTCAGAGTTGCTTTGTTTAAGCAGAGAGCGAATCATTTGCTGCGGCGCGAACCTGCCTTTACGATAGTCGGTTAGGCGCACTTCAACTTCATGCCAGACGGGGGAGTGCGAAAATCCGAATATGAATCGCAAGCACGAAAAGAAAGCCGTCGAAAACCGAGCACTGGTCGCAGCACGCAATGCCGGGGTTCCGATACCGTTGGGAGAAAGTCCCGGCGAAGAGCCTGACTTCACATTCAATTCAGGTGCTTTGGGGGTCGAAGTCAGTGAGCTTCTTCGTCCGGCAAGCAGCAACCACGGAATCATGCCGGTCGCTGAGGAAAGCTATCACCAAGAAATTCTGGAGATGGCGCAAAGAGAATACTATGCAGACCCGAATGCGAAGCCCGCGAAGATTATTTTATATTTTGCAAACGCCAGAGGGAAGAAACGTGACAAGTGGGTGATGGCACGGAGACTGGTTGAATTCGTTAAAGCAAATGTTCACCGGGCGAAACCAATCGCAAATTTTGGTGCCCTCCGATTGCCCGAAGGATTTGGCTCAATGAGCATCGCAGCCGAATCCGGCAGTTGGTGGACCGGCGAAAGCGGCCACATCACGCTTAGTGATATTAGTGAAGGGCTTGACTCCATAATCAGTTTGAAGAACAAGCTGGTTCCGACATACCGAAAGAATCTCGCTCCGGGCGCTCAGGTGTGGTTATTGCTCTACAGTGCGTCTTCAATTTCGCGTGGTATGCCGATTCCGCATGGCATCGGCGAATGGCGATTCGACTTTGATTTTGACAGAGTCTTTTGGTTTGTTTGCTTAGGAAGCGAATTCGTAGAAATTCGGCGAGCGAAGTCCGCTAAGTCGGTCTCGGGCACCGCTTGAGTGAGTCCACATGGAGCTACATTCCCAAAAAGTCGAAACGTCGCTTCGGCGTAAAGTAGTTCGTCTTTGGACTTTGGGATTGCTGGTCAGACAATCCTAAGCGAAGGAAGGCAGAAATGATTTTCGTGAGTTATAGTCACGCCGATGAAAAATGGCGAAAGCGGTTCGAAATCATGTCGAAGCCGCTCGGTTGTGCAGAGGGAATTCGATTTTGGTCCGACAAAGATATAAAGGCGGGCGAATGGGAGAAACAGATTGAGAATGCGATGCACGGGGCAGTGGCTGCGGTGCTTCTGGTCAGTGACAATTTTCTCGCCTCGGAATACATCACTTCTAAAGAACTCCCATATATCCTTCGGGCGAGCAAAGAGCGCGGTCTAAACGTTTGTTGGGTCTATCTTGAGCCGTGTGATTTGAAACGGCACCCTGAGATTAGGAAATTCCAAGCAATGACTCGCGGCACCTTGGAACCGCTGTCCAAGATGACGGACTGGCAATGGAAGGAAACTATGTTGCGAGGATGTGACATGATAGACGAAATCCTGAAAGACCTTGAGCAACCAGTCATCAATCAGACTTTGAAACGCAAATCGTTTCCTAGAATCGCCGAAGATGTACCGCTTCTCGCCAAGCCACCCCGACGTGATGTCGAGGTCTTAGTGCATGCGGCAGATAAATGGTGGCGGCAGAAGCCGATGACGGTGGGTACGACCAAAACGAAAATATACCTCGGGAACGAACAAACCAAAAAGGGTACCGAATTTTCCGTCATCGCCATGACCACAGAAAAGCCGCTCACAAACCAAAGTTACCCGAACTTGCCCGACTATCGTACGAAGTCGGACGAAATCGTTGTCCTTCGCAGCTAGCCTTGAAACCATCCCAATCAAAGCAAATGAACCGGCCACAGCTTCTCGATTTGTGAATAGACCTCTAGGATGATGAACTTTTCTCGGCCGATTGCGTCCTTGAGGGGTTTCGGAAATGCAGCAACAGCCTCGTAGTCTGGAACCACTATGAATTGGACTTGCGATAGTTGAAATGAGAACTCGTGAGGGACGCGCCACTCCCTTTCGTGACTGTAGTCTACCGGCTTCTTTTTCCAATGCTTCTCTTTGTACTGCTTAGGGGCATAAGCAGGGCAAAACGGAGTAACGAAAGCATATAGTTCTGGATGGAGTCCCCTCCATTCCGGCGTGCTCTCTGACCGAAAATCCTTCTGGTTCTCATGCAGGTGTGGGCGAAGATAAATTGCGGGGCCGCCTCCGGCGGCAAACAAGTGCGCCTTCGTAAAACCCACTCCATAGGGGGAGTATTGCTTGGTGTGGTCTAGGAGAGAACCCCACGGGCACTCGGTGAAAGCGACCGCTGGTCTGTTAGTCCAAGGCATCGGCGTAGCAAATATCTTCTTCGAGGTAAGAATCGAAACGAGTCTTTCAGTTGCGTTACCCTTCACAGCCTTTATCGAGCCATCTTCGGCGTTCTCTTTGAGACCGAATGGTGGCGCGTTCTTCGTAAAATGGGCAACGTACTCGGAAAAATCTGGACGTGGCATAGGAACTCCTCGTTATTCACTTCGGACAGAATGGACTTCCAACTTAGTTAGACTCGTGGTTCGAATCCGTCTTCGATACTGCGCGACACAGATAACGATTCCCCCGAAGAACCCGACCGCGTATGACGCGCTGTGCGCCCACCAGTCAGCCATGAAGCGTGCGTGCGTGCACCGCGCGAGGCTTGACGCAATCCAGTCCGGCGGGGCAATTATCCCGCGCCGTACCAAGAGGTATCCCGTCAAACCGGATAACAACGCACTCCCGCCCATCAGGAGAAGCAATTCCCCGATTGGAGTGAGCAGAACAGAAACTTGTAGCTTGGGACGAGAGCCTGCTCGGGCAGCGACCGCGAGCATGACTCCAAGAAACAACCCTACCCACCAAGTCGCAATGATGCCCCACCCAAAGGCTAAAAGGGTTGGTGATTGAGTCCCGAAGACTGGAGGGTGAAAAATAGTGAAGTATTCAACGCAGATGCGTGCGGTGAACTGGTTGTGGACGATGCCATACAGGATTGCGGCTGCAATGCAAACGAACACAATCTTTAGGGATTCCATCGGCAAGAACCATTATGCTCGCCTCAGCGCCCTCGCTTGCTTAACTTACCGTAGAGATTAACCTCCCCATTAACTACGTTTGCCACGTAGCGCCCCTCACTGAGGAACTGCGTCACTTTTTTGCCAGCACGCGCCACCTGTGCCCCGTGATTTCGTTTCCGGGTTCTGCTCCAGCCCACGAATCTCGCTCCCGTCGAGTACAAAATCAACCTGCCGCAAACCGCGCTTGGGGGTCTTCCGAACCGGGAAACGCTCTTTCCCTAGTTCGACGACCTTGGCGTCCTCGACGAGGGCTTGCCGCGAGACCTCAATGAGTCCACTTAGGCTGCATGACAGCACGGCTTGCCTTTCATCGCCTCCCATCCTTCACGCACAATCAGCGGCAGCAGGACCAAGGCGGCAACGGGGTCTGCCCAACTCACCCTCCAAATCGCATTGACGACTAGACCCGCCAAAGCAATCAGAGCAAGATACCCGCAGACGGCAGACTCGGCAGCATCAGCCCTCAATGCTGCGCTGGCGGTAGCCGCTGAAAGTTGCCGCTTTTGTTTTGCAAGCCAAGGCATGACCACTGCGGCAAGGATAAGCACCACGATTCCAATGGGACTGGAACGGGCTTCGACGTGTCCTAGCAGCGCCAGAACAGATGTGAGGGCAACAAATGCAGCGAGAACAAAGAGCAAGCCGCCTGCGATTCTCGCCGCTAGCTGCTCCGCGTGGTCTCCGCGAGATGGCGAATGGAAGCGCCAGAGCACGACTGCCGCAGAGAGAAGTTCGACCGCGCTGTCGCCACCGAAGCCGAGAAGCGCCGGGCTGTGAGCCATCCAAGCTGCGCCCAACGACACCGCTGCCTCCACGCTCATCCAGACGAGCGTAAGAGCCTGAATCCGAATTATGCGGCGAGTGGTCTCTAGCGGGAATGTGCTCGGGGGTGCAGACACAGAAGCATTATGCTACAGAGGGCTGCTGGAAATCGGCGCAGCGTGTCATAGCTGAATCTCACGGAAGGACCGCATCCAGCTTCTCCCGAACGTCGTCTCGGTCCAAAATTTCAACACAAGCGATTTCCCCGGCGACAACGTCAAGAATCAGCATCCCATCTTCTGGCATCAGGCGCACATTCCGGTGACCGGGACCGAAGCCGTTTAGCGGTTTGGGTTGCGCGTAAAACGTGCCGCAGACTTCGTCTCCGCAGCGGCAGCGGTCGAAAATCATCAATTCCGGCACCTGTGCAGCAAGTTCGGGTTCGCCCTTCTGTTCAAGAAGTTGGCGAAGCTCGGCTGCAAACGCGGGGAGCGTCTCGGCGAGGGACAATTGTTTTTCAGTGTGTTGGTTCATGGAAACTCTCTAAATGGTTTCCAAAGTCCCGTAATCAAATGATGTTGGTGGATTCGAGTCCAACGGAGTCCAACTTGCCCAGTTTCCAGCAGCCGTTCTGGTTGGTTAAACGGTGCCGAATCAGCGTGTTAGATTTTACTTCTAAGACGGTTAACAGCCGAATGCTCTACCATTGAGCTACCGGGGATCATCCCCATTTTCTGATGTTTACGCGGCGGTTGCAAGTCGAAGCTTGGGGACATTGGGGACATGACTGAATCCAAGCCCAACGCTTTCAACACATTTTCTGCGCGTATCCATGCGTCCAATCATCTTACTGTACTTCATCGAAGTCACGTCGGGTACCGTGTTGCTCTGGCGGATGTCCGTCGATGCAAACGTCCAGAAACGCGAACAGAACGAAAGGCTTGCGCTAAGGGTCGTCGGTAGTTGCTTTCTCGCTCTGGGTGCTTACATCGCTTACGAATCGGCGAGTGGTTTGTGGTCCAAGAAGGCGCCTGAGCACAGCATTCCTGGGATTGTGCTTGCGTGCGTCTCATTGGTTGTGATGCCGCTGCTCTCGCGTGCCAAGCAAAAAGTGGGGCGGGCACTGGGCAGCGCAGCCATCCATGCGGACGCAAAGCAGACGGAGTTTTGCGCCTATCTGTCTGGCATCCTTCTTGTCGGATTGTTGCTCAACGCCCTGTTTAGCCTCTGGTGGTCCGACTCTGTAGCGGGCCTCGTCATGGTCCGATCATTGCGAAAGAGGGAGTCGGAGGCTTACAAGGCAAAGCCTGCGACGATTGCTCAGCACCGTGATGCGAGGCAACACCGTCTCAATGCAACGACTTCGTCTCATGGCGCACGATTCTCAAACGACGCAGGAGTTGCGCGTTCAACGCGACGATCATCGTTGACGCGCTCATGGCAATCGCGCCCACGCTCATAGGGAGGTCAATTCGCCAGCGGACAAAGAGCCCTGCTGCAACCGGGATGGCAATCAGATTATAGGCCGTCGCCCAAACGAGATTTTGGACCATTTTCCGGTACGCAGCGCGTGACAATTCGATCGCTCCCACAACATCGCGCGGGTCGCTACGCACGAGCACAATTCCTGCAGACTCGACGGCGACGTCCGTACCGGCTCCGATTGCAATACCGACATCCGCGGTTGCTAGCGCTGGCGCATCGTTCACGCCATCGCCCACCATCGCTACTTTCCTGCCCCCGGCCTGGAACCGTGCAACCGCCGACGCCTTGTCAGCGGGCAGCACTTGGGCTGCGACCTCGTCAATTCCGATGCGCTTGGCAACAGAATCCGCGACGGCCTGTGAATCACCGGTGATCATCGCCACGCGCACGCCCAAATCATGCAGATCCTTCACCGCTTCGGCGGATTCCGGGCGAATTTCATCTTCCACCGCCAGAGTGCCGATCACCCGGCCGTCCGCAACGACATAAAGCACTGTCTGCCCCGCGGATGCCCAGTCGGTTGCTGCCTTCTCCAGTTCCGGGGGAACGGCGACCTTCAAGTCGGAGACAAGATGTGGCCCTCCCACAGAAATACTCTGCCCGTTTACCGTCGCGCGTGCGCCGCTTCCCGGCATCGCCTCAAAATTCCTGCCCTGCAAGGGATTCGCGCCGCGGCGATTCGCCCCACTGACAATGGCTTTCGCGAGCGGGTGCTCGGAGTCGGCCTCTACCGAGGCTACCAGTCTGAGCACTTCTTCCTCGCTTTCGCCAGAAACGGCGGCAACCGCTGAAAGCGTGGGCGCACCTCGCGTGAGTGTCCCCGTCTTGTCGAAGATCACGACGTCCAGATCGCGCGACCGTTCGAGTGCCAGCCGGTCTTTCACAAGCAAACCGTTTCGCGCCCCGAGCGAAGTTGAAATTGCAATCACCAGAGGAATCGCCAAACCGAGCGCATGCGGACATGCAATGATGAGCACCGTGGCGGTTCGGGTGAGTGCATGTGCGCTATCACCAGCCCACCACCAATATCCGAACGTCAACACACCGGAAGCCACGGCAACATAGAACAAGAGAGCGGCGGCACGATCGGCAAGAGCCTGCGCCCGCGAGCCGGAAGCCTGAGCGGCGGCAACCAGACGCATGATTCCTGAAAGGGCGGTCTGTTCCCCAACGGCACCCACGCGGACCCGCAGACTCCCCCCGGCAGCAACCGTTCCGGCGACAACCGTTGCGCCCTGTCCTTTGGTAATTCCCCGCGACTCCCCCGTAATCATCGACTCGTCCACATCGGCGGTCCCCTCAATCACCTTGCCGTCCGCAGGCACTCGAGCGCCGGGCCGCACCAGGACGACATCGCCTACGCGCAATTCCGCGAGAGGAATTTTGTCGACGCCTGACTCCGTTATGCGCTCTGCACTGTCCGGCAGCAGCGCGGCCAGAGCGTCGAGAGCGCCTCTCGCTTGCACGACCGCTTTCATCTCCAGCCAGTGTCCAAGGAGCATGATGGTGATGAGCGTCGCGACCTCCCACCACACATCGATTTTGAAAAATCCGAATGTCGCTGCGAGCGAAGCGGCAAAGGCAACCACGATGCCGAGGCTGATCAGCGTCATCATCCCCGGCCGGCGATTAGCGAGTTCTCCCCATGCGCCGCGAAGAAAAACGCTTCCGCCATATAGGAAAACGATCG
Organism: Candidatus Acidiferrales bacterium; assembly: GCA_963795535.1. Taxonomy (GTDB): domain Bacteria; phylum Acidobacteriota; class Terriglobia; order Acidiferrales; family UBA7541; genus Acidiferrum. The sequence continues at coordinate 1,226,292 of CAWCIG010000012.1, read as the reverse complement.
TGCCAAGAACGGCAGGGATATATTGCGAGGCAGGAAAAGCGGGAGCGGTGTAGCCAAGCCAATGTTGAACCTCTCCCGACCACGCGACGACCGGAAGCGTGAGGATCAGCGTCAGCCAGAATTTGTCCCGGAACATGGCCACGGAGTGGCCGGCATGCTAGTCATGGCCCATATGTCCGGCCGCAGTCGTCGGAGGCATCTCCTGTGACATATGCATCTCGTGTCCAGCATGGTCGCTTTCTAGATCTGAACTTCTCATTGGACCTACTCCTTTGTTCAATCTGAGACGATTCCCAAGAAATTGCTAGCTCTCAACAAGAGGCTCTCGGCTGCAAGGATCCACCGCGCAGCGCTCGTTCCTTCATAAGTGCGAACAACACCGGCACGAGAATGAGCACGTGAATCGTGGAGGTAATCATTCCCCGACAAAGGCGCGGCAATAGGCTTCATCACGTCCGAACCGATTCCGCTTTCCCACAGATTCTGAATCTAACAAAACACGTGAACTGCGATGAGCATGGATAGGGTTGGTTTAAATTTGGAAACCGCCGCTTTGCTTCCGAATTCCACCCACGGCAGTTCTTGGGTGGGCCTGTCAAGGCTTTTCAGCCCGCTTCATAGCACATGGAAGTACGGCAACACCAAGCAGCGGAGCCTTTACCCTGACGCTCCTGGCTGTTAGCTGCAAAGGCGCTCTGAGCCCACCCATAGTTGGGCCAGTTCTCTGAGGTTGTCTTTGTATGTACGCGTCACCAAGTATTGCTGCCCACCCTTTACACGCAACCTGTACTCTCCTGTTGGCAAAGGTTGAATCTCCTCCACGGCCGAAATATTCACGACGACAGAGCGGTGGATGCGAATAAAACCGTAGGGCCTGAGTTTCTGCGCCATGGAGGAGAGGGACTCATGTAGCAAATAGGGATTGGGTTGGTGTCGCAACGAAACATAGTTACCTTCGGCTTGCACTGCCACGATCTCGGCTAAATCCAAGAATAGGATTTTACCCTTTGCCTTGAACGCGATTCGTGGCGCCTGTCGTTTTGCTATCACCTCCAACTGCCGAAAGACTCGGATGAGGTTGGCAGCATCAACGCGGGTTAGCGGAAGCAATGATGTATCTGGAGGTTCTTCTGCTTTCGATTCAAGAGTGTAATCCCGTCTACTCTTGATGGAGCAAATCGTATCCTCCGGCAGAGGGCTAGCCGAAACGTCCCCATTAGCGTGAGCAGTTTGTTGAACGAACATCTTACGTGCAATGGCCTTCTGATCCTGAATCTCGCGGACGCTCATGATGGAACCCCTCGCATTGCTCTCTCGCTTCGACTTCCTGCTCACGAAGCGAGACTGACGTTTGCACTGCTTCTAAATGAAATGGTCCTAGATAACCGTAGCAGCCGATCCGTCTGGCCATCTGCTCACGGGAACGATAAACACGTCGATTGGTTGAGCGCCTTTGAATTGTGGATTCAGCATTACTGGTGATTTCGGCAGATCGGCACCCCACGCCTTGCCTTCCAGTGGAGGCGCATAAAACATCAAGTGGCCCTCTGGACTGAGTAGCAGGATTATTCTCCCCGTCTCGATCGCAATCCTCGATTTATTCATCAAAAAACCTAGCATGTGGATCAGCCGGCCCATTGGTTACTTCTGCCCAGTGCTTACTGCCGACGGAAAGCTGGATTGTGCTCCGAAATAACAGTCAATAGATTCCAACTGTCCGCTCTTGATGCGGAGATACTCCACGTTCCGGAACGATTTACCGTTCTTGGTGTGGCAAAGATACTTCACAAAAGCATCCTCCGCAGCAGTGGTGATTCGCTCGAGGTCAAAGTGTCCAATGAAATCAACCTGTGTGTCCCAGCATTGCGCTTTGAAAGTGCTCTTGCTGATGTGGTCGTCGCCGGCCGCGCTCGTAAAGGTGAAGTTGTCGGCAAGCAGCATATTGAACGTGCCCAAATCCTTCTTTTCCCACGCCGCGTACCACTTACGGATGATCTCCTCGTTCGTTAAGTCATGCTCTCCCGATGCGCTGGCCCTTTCCAGTCCGGGTAGGGTCACCGCACCGACCAGCGCGCAGGCTCCCGTTGCGAGCAGATTCCTGCGCGGCATTGTGATCCTTGTCATTATTCGTTCTCCTCTTCATGATGTAGTTTGAAACACTTAGTCCGATCGCGATGCGGTCAGCCCCGCTTTTAGGTATCCGACGGCCGAAGAGACCTCAGCCATCCCACGATATTTCTGATTCCCGCTTTCCACACCTTCGGATCTTGGGCATTCTTTGCTAACGTGGCGTAGCCCTCGACCGTCGCGATCAAAAAGCTGGCAGCCTCGTCTGGATTCACGTCACGGCGAACTGTTCCTTGGGACTTCCCCTTCCGCAAAAGCGTTGCAATACCTTCCTGCCAGTCCAGAAATATCCTTTCCAGTCGCTTGCGGAATTGCTCGTCCAGCGGAGACATCTCCTGTGCCAAAAGGAGCAGCGGACAACCGGCGCGAACGTCTTGGGGCCCAGCTGGTATCCGCCGGACAACGCCGATCAAAATGTCGATAGCTTCCCCGTCGCTCCGCATAGGACGCAACCACCTGTCGCGCGTAAGTTTTGCGATTTTCTCTTCGACAACGGCATAGCCCAGGGCCTCCTTGCTCGCGAAGTGGTAATAGAGTGCTCCCTTGGTGACGTTGGTGGCGGCGAGAATTGTATCGATGCCGGCACTCTGAAAGCCTGATCTGTGAATCTGTCGAAAGGCGGCTTGCAGCAAGCGTTCCCGTGTACGCTCCGGATCACGGGCCTTTCGTTTCTTCTCGTGAGCAACTAACATACAAACTAGTATGTATGTTAGACCATTTGAAAATCAATCGAAATTCCTAACTTCTGGCGACTCGATGTTCTCGAATTTAGTAACCTCTCGCCTGTTTGAGTATGAAAAGCAACTTGCGGAGAAAGCGCGCTCGAAATATCCGGAGCGAGGCCGGAAAATGATTGGGGTCGGAGTAGTTCGGACCAAATCGGGCGTGAGAGTCTAAACAGGAGTAGACTTCGTATATGCGGAAGCGCCTCATCACGCCGCCTCCAGAGACCATTCGGACTCGCGGAGGAGGTGGGTTAGACGTTGAGCGTGCAGCCATCGTCGAGGTTACGTCCGAAGACCAGGATTTTCCGGTCGAGTCGGCCTTTGTCTCCGGGGATTCGCGAGGGTGGCGCGCGGCCACGCCGGGGAGTCAAACGATTCGGCTAATCTTCGACCAACCACAAAAACTCAAGTGTATATCGCTCGTTTTTGAGGAAAACGAAACCCAGCGCACGCAAGAGTTCGTTTTGCAGTGGTCGCCTGATGGCGGCCTCTCTGTGAAAGAGATTGTGCGGCAGCAATGGACCTTTAGTCCGCCTGAATCGACCCGCGAGATCGAAGAATACAAAGTGGATTTTGCAAACGTTACTTTGCTCGAATTGGTCATCAAGCCGAATATCAGTGGCGGGCTCGCTCGCGCGTCGCTGAAGAATCTCCGTTTGTTTTGACAGTCATACGCAGGTCTTACGCTAGAATTCTTCCAATTTTAATCCGTCAGAACCTGCGATGCGCCAGCGCCGTCCGATCCTTTTCATAATCAACCTGCAAATGAATTCCGTCTGTGCGCCGCGATGGCGCGGACCGTCGCGTCTACGATGCGACCGAGTGGTAGGGGCACCTTAATACGTTCGCCGGCCTTGAATTGCCGTGCGGCTGGCACCGTAAGAGCCGGACTCAGTCGGAGCTTTTCTTTTGCGATGAGGCTCGAATGTCCGGAAAACGGGCGCCTTGCGTCGAGCTCGCTTAAATTGATAGCGTGGTTTCAGGGACGTTCCGTGTCCCGAGAAGGCAGAAGACGGAATGACGATCCAGCGATTGAGGCAAGAAGCGAAGGACCTCAGGGACCATGCAAACCGAGTTCTACTCTATGACGAGAAGCACTCGCTCGATGGCGTTTGGCGGCAGCTGGAAGAACTAATCAGACAGGTACCACAGGTCTTGGGCAACCGGGCAAGCGGTTTCACACTAGAAGGCGTGCCGAAAAACTGGGACGAGATCTCAGCGCACGCGGACCATATCATGCGGATTTGCGACAATGCCGAGCCTCCGACAAGTGGAGAGATTCCGGAGGACTACGGGACGTAAGGCCGAAGGAAAAAGAAACAGACGGGCCCCCCACCGCCGTTGAGACAGAAAAGTTTCGAGGCCTAGCCTAGTGGCTAGGGGCGCCTTGGAAGTCTAGACAAAGATCGGAGGAGTCATGATTGCGAAAGTTCTTGGCTTACGGAAAGACGGGAATGATCAGCCTCAGTTTTACGAACTTGCGGTCAAGTATGATGGCGTTGGTTCGCCAGATGTGACGAGGGTGCACGGTCCTGAGGCAGATTTGCGGGAAGTTCTTAGAGACGGCGGGTTAGCGGGAGTGGATATCGACCAGCTTTTTAAGACTGTTCGCTAAAAGTAACCGAAGTGAACTTCAAAACACACCAGCCCACCCCCCGTTCACGAAATGCGAGCGCCGCCGCGATGCTCGCGATCGCCAAGGAAGCCAAACTCCCCGAACTCAAGATCCGCCTAGCCCAGGACATCAAGAAAGTCGACCCCTGGTGCATGCCGCGAAGCAGCTTACTAAATACGGGATCTTGCGTACGAGGGGTGTTGCAGGTCAACTCATCTAATGCTTAAGAGGCTTCTTTTGCGGTTTGTAATGGAACCAACGGAAGCTCGCACCCAGTTTGAGACCTGGCAGAAGTCCCATCCGCAAGACCCCCTCGGTTACGCCTCGAAAGCGGCGAGCTATCTGTTCGAGGAATGCTATCGGCAAGGCGTCCTGACCTCCGATTCCTTCCTCGACGACAAACGTTTCCTCGGCAAGATCCCGCTCAAACCGGACCCTCATCTGCTGGCGGCCTTTTTTGCCTCGGTCAAACAGACGCAGGACCTGTCACAGCTGGGTTGAACACAAACCCAGACGATCCGAATGCCTTGTTCGCCATGTCGCTGGCTCTCGGCATGCAGGCCGACTATGCCAGGCTCATCGACAAGCGTCAACTCGACAGCTTGAAAAAGATCCGCGAAGCAGATACATATTCGAATAGGTTGCTGAAGGTTGCCCCAGACGCCGCCGATGCCTACCTTGGCTTAGGTACGGCGAACTACATCATCGGGAGTCTGCCCGGGTCGAAGAAGTTTTTTCGTTTTTTCTCGGGTTCGCTGGAATCCATGGGGACACGATTCGATACCTGAAACCGATGTGGCGTTAAAGAACAAAACCCGAGCGCAGATCGTTGAACTACTGTTGAGTGCAAACGTGAATTCAAAAGCTGTGGAGAAGCCAGAGAAGAAAACGCGGAACCAGAACTGTGATTTGGCCATCTAACGCTGACTGCGGCCCTCGAAAATTACTCGGCGCTGCTCCAATTGGAATCCATTTGAAAACTTCAGAAACGTCGAATTGCGTAAGCCTCCGGACGCGGCCCGAATCGATGGCAGCGTGAAACAGCTTCATCCTATCTACTTTTTCGAGCTTCGATTGGCCCAGATGGCATCCGGCCAGTCTTTGCAGGAGATCTTTGCAGCTGTTTTTTCTAACGTGCGATATGGCATTTCAGAATTCATCGCGCCTGACCCTTCGCATGTGAAATATGCTACTCTGACGCCGTGAGAGTTCGACAACAACGCGACCCTAACACCGCAACCTGGTTTCTATCAGGCACGAACCCGAGCACGACAATAGTTTTCTTCGACCCCACTCGCGCTGTGAATTCTGCGGTCTATCGGATTACGAATCTGTCGGAAACAAATGTTACGATCAAAACCGCAGATGGAACGGAGATTCCTCTCGCTGCCAGCCCAGACGCTGGCATATTTGCATCTGTCGATGCTTCTTCAACCAGGATAGATATTACTCTCGCCGAGAAAGTAAAACGGCGGTTTATAATTCAAGGAACGTATCAGCTTCTGTGCTGCGGGGAGCCAGTAACCAAGAATTCGTAATTTGACCTGTCCATCATCCCCCCTGCTCCAATTGGAATCCATTTGAGGAACACTGAAAAACGCAAAAATGCCGCCAATTCGTGCGTTTTCGCGCTTTAAACTAAGCTTCCCAAGCTTCGGTTCTAAGTTTGAACTTTAAGAACATTAAGTTTAAGTTTGAGATTTTGCTGTAATTGACTGGAACTACACGGCTCAATCTAAGTTCGGAAATCGGGAAAGTTTCGCACGGCACGGCGCTTCGGGATATTCAGGACCTGATCGGGAATGGAATCCTGAGACAGGAAGAAGGGGGCTGGAGGACCACCTCGTACACGCTGGTTCGGGAAGGAATGACGCGAGTTCAATCCAGCGGATGAAGATCTGGCCCGAATTCGCGACTGACGAGACCAACGGTTTAAAAAACCGCTGCGGATTCAATGAAGCGTGGCAGCCCTAACTGCGAGATAGTTTGAAATCGGCGCGCCAGGCTGCGTTCGGCATTTGCTTTCTCAGTGATTAACGCTAACCGCCGAAGTCCTATCCACCACTTTTCCGGTACTGCTGCCGACGTCGAACATTATTGGTGCATCCACTCCCGTGATCTCGCTTGTCGGACAAGTGGGTTCTCAGCAGGAAATGTGGGTTTTTTGCAAGAAATGTTGGTTGTTGAGCCTTTACCTGCTTCTTTGCGAAGAGCGTCTCATTCGGCTTCAATAAGTTGCGCTGGCGTGCCCAGTCATCGAGCCGTTCGAGTCTTTCGCGCAGACTAAGGTCTTTCATATCTTCGGTAGCACATACGCCGAGCAGAAAATACGCTTTGTGGTCGTCTTTCGGCCACGCTTCTTTAGGAAATTCCATACCTACAGTCTGGCAAAGACATTCTAGCCGTTTCAGCAATTCGTGTTCATTGACGCGATGTGTTGTTCTCGTGAGGATATTTGGCTTGTTAATTAACGCTTCCGCCATTTCAGGCTCGCTTTCGTGTAGCTTGCGGCTCATCCGTTTTTGCGCTGTCCATAGAAAGTTCAGTCCCCCACACTCACAAAAAGACGATTGGTCCCGGGTAGCTTTTAGGAGTTTCGTCGCTATCGTGTTGTAGTGCTCACCCTGACGATTCTAACCGCCCAGTGAATCGCATCTCGCAAATTCTCTCCCAGCATTTTTTAGACTTAGCCACGTTCCCAAACAACTGGGGGAATCCCTAGGATGACACCCGTCGGGACATCTAGGGCTTGATCGAGATCAATCCTTGCTTCAAGGCGAATAAGACTATGTCGGCGGTGCTATGAAGGTTGAACGATTCCCGGATATGGTGTTTGTGGAACTCCACAGTTTTTTCGCTTAAGGTTAAGATATGTGCGATCTCTTTCATGGGTCGCCCCTCGGCTAGAAACTGGAGAATTTCCTTCTGTCGCGGGGTCATCTCCTTCGAGTATTGGCGCGCCCTAGCCTTCGTCGCCACCCAGTCTTCAGCTCTCAGCCTGGGCGTTAAATAAGGCTTGTGCTGCAAGACCTGATTTATCGCATTCAATAATTCATGTCCGGCAGAGTGTTTTAGGACGAACCCGGCTGCCCCAAGTTCAAAAGCAGCAGCAGCCAGATTTGGGTCATCTCGCATCGTTAGGAAGATGAATTTGATGTTGGGAACTTGCTCTTTGACTTCCCGGGCCGCATCCAGCCCATTCAACAGCGGCATACCAACGTCTACAAGAATCACATCCGGTCGGAGTCGCATGGACCACCCCTAAAATGGTGTAAGTCTTTTCCAGATAGCCTCGCAATGTTTCGGCGAACATCGCGTGGTCATCTCCGATTAAGAAACGCGGACCGGTGCAGCGCGAAGACACGCTTTGCATAAGGCTCCTCTGTGTGCGATCAACGAAACCTTGGAAGGGCCTACACTGAGTCGTCATAATTTCATTGGGTCTGACTGTTGTTGGAGGCCATAAGAAACGTGCAAGATACAACCCGTGAAGTACCGTGACTTACGGGCGGCCTACCCTCTTTCCGCTCTTTCTGACAGTTTGGTGTTTAATTTTCATATCTTCAACTTTTCCGGTAGCACTTAATCTGGCACCACGCCTCAGGCTAAACGCAGACTCGGGAAGGTATTGTGGGGAACAATAGTGGTCCTTCCCGAGTTGTTTTCGAGATCGGCGGTTTTGCACCGACCCGCGTGTTGGGATGTGCTTAACGTTTTAGACTCGGCTACGTTCCTCTACCACTAGGGGAACCCCTAGTAGGAGCAGAACCGGTTATCCTCGCATCGAACGTGATTGTCGCTATGCTGGTGGTGAAATACCTGCAACTGCGATCGACGTTCGGTTGGTCCCTTTCGAATCTGGTGGCACTTCTGCGGCAGCAATTGTTTGTTTACCGTGATCTGTGGGCATGGATCGACAATCCTTTCCAACCACCACCGATACCAGAAAGCTCGTCAGAGCAGTTGACGCTGCAGCTGGCCTAATTCGATTGGACAGCAGCGCTAAGCCACATGCCAACAATTCGACGTAACTTCGAGATTTCAGGAGGAGGAATTTAGACAGCATCCGATCAAGAGCAACGCTTCGCCACCACCAACCTGCCCTGCGTCCAGGGCTCAGAAAGCGAATTTTGCCCTTACTCTGGAGATATCGGAGACCAGTTTTCAGCTAATTTGGACAGCAGTGATTTTAGGTTTTGAGGCTACTGCGAGCAGACCCCGAGCTTTGGGGCCAGCGCTAGACATTGCCAGCTTCTGTACCGCACGCCTCACCGCGCGAGGAGAATCAACCATGGCGTTCCGGTCGCGAGGAATACGAGCAGACAGAAAACCGTGGTCAGGAGGCCAAGTCGGTAGAGCTCAGGTTGAGTGAGATAATTACTCCCGACGAAGATGACGTTTTGGCTTGCTCCCTGCGGGGTAATCGTGGAAAACTAGCTCCTGGCAAAGAGGAGGGCATAAGCCATCAAGGGTGCGGGGACCCAGTCTTGACGCCAACGCCCAAAAAGACGTCAAAGAGAGCCAAGATCTGTGCCGAGCCTATCGCCTTTGCCCTAAACCCCACCCCCATGCGGTGATCTCCTGTGACCAGCAGCGACCCCGTTAAGTCGAGTATCGAAGCGTGGTGATCTGTCTCTAGATAGAGCGTCTGTCGAGTCCCTGAGGCTGACCAGGTACCTTCAAACGAGCGCCACTCGCTTGCCGGTTGTATCTCCGGAGTCTGAACTGTTGGTTGGTGGCATCCGGCCGCAAACAGGAGCAGAGCGAGCGCAGCCCATCGCCGTCTGGTCGAAACCACTGAGCCTGCGCAACAAACTGTCGCATCTCCTTCGGATAAGGCAATGGTTCTCCACACGCCCAATAGAGTAGACGTCCCTAGCGCTTCCAGCCGATGACAGAGAGCTTGCGTTCTCGTCTACTGCGTTGCCTCGGGTACTTGCTTTGATACGGCCCGTGCGAGTTGCTGGCTATCCGGGGGCGGAAGCGGCCGGTGTAGCGGGAGCCGAAGATGCAGCGGCCTGACCGACGACGATGAATTCGAACGATTTTCCGTTGACCTTGAACTTTACTTTATTTTTGTCGAGGGTGAACTCGACCGCTGTATTTAGCGGAATGATGGTCTGATCGGAGGGCTTCGGTTGACGAATGGTGTAGTCGGTGGTGCCGGAGCGGACGACATACTGCTGGCACAGCAGATCGACGTCCTGCTTCTTAGATTTCTTTGAACCACACGCGACAGAGGTGTGCGAAAGAATATTACCGGACTGTGGTTTGGGGCCAGCGGCGGATATGGTTGCACTTAAAAATAGAGCGGCGAGAGGAATTAGGGACTTTTTCATGTAGAGACTCCTAGCAGAAAAACGGTCGCGGTGGCTCCGCCCAAGACTTGTTTCTCTCGGAGGCGTATACGTTAAAGATCGAGTTGTTTCCGAAAATTCTACAACGACCCTAGGCTTAACTCCTTTATTGTACAACTAGGGAAATCCCTAAGTTCACCCCGGAAGCGGCAGCCTCACTCTCGGTTAGTCCGGAAGCCGTACTTTCTTGGATACATATTCGGTCGTTGCTACTCGTCGAAAACCGGACGTGTATACCTCGGCACAATACCCTCGAAGCCTCGGAAGCACGCGCATGATCCCGTCTCTTCTACGAGACTGGACCATGCGCACTTGTGCTTCCCGTCGTTCGCGAATTGAGCGGCTCAGCTTGCAGCTTTCGCCGCGAGTTTTGCTTCGATGACGTGACGGATCAAACGCTTCGTCCTTTCGACGAAGGCCAAATGATCGGCCAGGCAGCTCTCGAGAAGCACACCGACGCCATGGTGCCCGGAAAGATCGGCGGCAGCCACCAACGTGACGTATTCTGCCGTGCGCATGTGGCTCAAGTGATTGGCCTTTGCCAATACAAAGAGCCGCCTCGCCTCCGGCGATTGGATCTCTGTAAGCTCTTTGCGGAAATCCTCGACAAACACATCATGCAGCCGTCCGGTGAGGTTCATCGGTTTCTCGCCGATAATTTTGAACGCTTCGTCCAGCTTCGCTAGGGTTTGCTGAGACACGAAGGCTCGGGCTTCGAGGGCTTCTTGTATCTCCGGATTCTCGGCCAATTGGCCGAGCTCCTTGTAGATTGCCGCCGAACGCTCGGTGCCTTGTCGCACCTGGCTCAGAATGATTACAAATAGTTCCCTTGGATTCTTGACTGGCATAATCGTTTCTCCTTCTCAAAGGTGTTCAGGGTTTTTGTTTGTTTTTTCGAATTGCGCCGCTGCAACATTCTAAGAAATGGGCTGCCATCTTCCCCGCCCAGAAGTCGAGAACAGCCCGATCTCGGACGGTCAGAATGTCACGTCCGATTCGGAAATTTATAGCGTCCCGGTCTCCGCTACTACTAGGGATTCCCCCAGTTGTCTGGGCCAAGCTTAAAAAATGAGGCACAAGTCACACGCGCGCGGCTGATGCAACCTTGCCGCCGTCGAACCACACAACAGGACTCGGTGACCCTCCTTCCACCCCAAATCTCTCCGAGTCGTGACGTGGGGTTCGATCCTTGAACAACTGGGTGAATTCCCAAATCATCGCTGAAGCGATGGTATTTACTTGGTAATACACTACTTCGGAACTTCTAGGGATTTCCCTAGTTGTCCTCGATCTAGAATCAGCCTACACGTCGTAGGGCACGAACTACTGCAAGGAGGACGACCTTAATAAGAAGTGAGTGCCGATATAAAAGGTGGCCGCGATGGAGGACCTGAGGCAGGACAAGGTAGGCGTCGATCCCAAGGTCTTGAATGATATAGAGTTGATCGACTTGGTGCGTGAGACGCAGGAAGAAATAGAGGCGCACGGCGAGTGGATTGCGTTGAATGTCCTGTTGCGCGACTTTGCCGCAGAGCTGGTGAAACGGCGTGTGCTCTCAACAGTGCAGTTCGTAGGGTTGATGGAGCTGAGCCAGCCAGACTAGCGGAATCATCAAATAGGCAAGCTCGAGACACCGATACACGGTACGAGTTCCAGTTGTGACCCATGCTGTGACTCATGCTACAAAGCAGCACGACTCGCATTCGCTACCTGGGAGAGCGCGACCGTGGTGCTACCTCTGAATCGTTCCGAGAATTATGTTAGCCAAATCCTCCGCCACGCAGATACCATCGTCCGCATCGCGCAAACTGCGAAGTATGCCAATTTGTTCATCGTCACATTCTTCTTTTCTATGTTCGCGTCAGTAGCCGGCTGAGGTGGAGATGGGTCGGAGGATGCCAGAGGCGCGGAGTGTGTGGGAGCCGGCTAGATCGAGTTTGAAGATATTGTGCGGGGCGGGAGAGAACGTGAAGGTGGAGCCGGGGAAAATGTCGGCGGCGAAGGTGCCATTGTTGGCGTCGGTGGAAGCGGTGGCGCCCGCGAAGGCTTGATCGGAACAATGGGATTCGCTGCGGCAGAGACGTAGCACACCGTTGAGGAGTTGGCCGGAACCATCAGCTTCGAAAGTGCCACCGATAGAGAGAGGGCCCTCGGCGTCGGAGCCGGAAAGAAGAAAAGTATAGGTGCCGCGAAGCATGGCGGAGGCAGGGTCAAGTGCGGCGATGATGGTAACTGCGGCGGCGCCGAAATCCGCGGAATTGGCGTTGGCTGTAGCAGTGACAGCGACAAGAGCGGGATTTGGAATGGTCTTGGGAGCGGTGTAGAGCCCGGCGGCGGAAATGGAGCCGCAATCCTGGGTGGAACAACTGGTGCCGCCGACACTCCACGCAACGGCGGTGTTGGAGGAGCCAGTAACGGTTGCGGTGAATTGCCAGGTCGTGGCGACGACGATGCTTTGCGTTTTGGGATCGACGACGACGGTTACGGATTTCTTGCCACCGCCCAAACCGAGGAGGTTTTCGATGCTGTTGACGTTGCAAGCCGCGCAGGAAAAACAACAGAGAACCGAGAGAACTGTGGTCAGTGGTCGCATGCCCGACGCTCCTTGGACTACGCTGAGCGAGATCCCTTCCATATTAAGGAAGGCCACTCTACGTTGGCGGACTTAAGAAGGTACATTATTGCATGTTGCGCTGCCGATCTTTTCCCTGTTCGATATCATTCACGGGTTCAGAGGGCGCAATTCAATTCTTTGCAGTTACGTTGTGCACGATGCTTGCACTCCAAGGCCACCCTGCGTGATCGCCGAGGTCGAGTCGTCGATGGCTTCAGACGGTGATTTCTGGTGCGTTAAGGAGTGAGCGAAGGGTGGGAAAAACCCGCCCGAAAAACAGAGCGCACAATCCAAGAAGTATGGTCTGAAAGATTGAAAAGACGATGATAGCCGTGACCGCAGCGGTGTCTGGAAAGCTAACGGTTGCAATCACGAGAGCAACACGCGCGTTGCGAGCCGCGGTAGTCATGCTCATGGCTGCGCGGACCGCGACTGTCTGACCACCCAAAATCCAGCCGGCGGCCAGACAGAGAAGAACGAGAAGGCACATTCCGAGGTAACCCTTGGCGTGGATTTCTGTGAGAGTGCGATATTGCAGGATGATGATTAAGGTAAAGACCAAAAGGCTAAGAACCGCACTGATCAGATTCGCTGGTTTCTTTAAGCTTTCCGCGAGCAGAGGACGTTTCGCATGGACCCAAAGACCGATTATCAAGGGCAGCAACTGGGTCATCAGCAAAGTCCATGGGATTAGCTTGGAATGCATACAAAAGGGAGATGAAAATGGCCGGAACGACAACATAATTGGCCAGTCCAGCGCTGATAAGAAGAGGGGCATTTCTGAGCACGTTGACGAGGCCATCTAAGGACACGCCAAGCCCCGCTGCCACCATCATTTCGACGAGCAGAACCAGGACGAGAACGTTGGTGAGTTTATCCAGCCAGAGCAATTTGTCTCTCCGTCACCGGTTGCAGCTGGAGGCAATCGAAGCGAGAGGGCTAGCGCTAGGCGCCTACCACTTGTTCACGAGTCATGCGCGATACAAGCTCATCTTTAGAGGTCTCGAGGACCCTTTTGGGTGTTAGACGCGCGAACAAATCCAAAGTGCGAGCAATGACACCCGTCCATCCGGTTTGATGGCTGGCGCCAAGACCAGCACCATTGTCGCCATGAAAGTATTCGTAGAAAAGAATGTAGTCCTTCCAATAGGGATCCTCCTGGAACTTTCTGTTGCCGCCGTACACTGGACGGTGGCCCTCGGAATCGCGCAGGAAAATGGTTCCTAGCCGGCGGGCAATCTCACTGGCCACTTCGAACAGGGTCAAACGGTTGCCGGAGCCGGTGGGACATTCCACCTTAAAATCGTCGCCATAGAATTGATAAAGATTGAGCAAGCCCCGAACGAGGAGCGCATTTACCGGCATCCAGACCGGTCCGCGCCAGTTGGAGTTGCCACCAAACATTCCGGTGTCGGATTCGGCGGGCAAATACTGGACTTTGTATTGCTCCTTTCCGACCTGGAAGACAAACGGATGATCGAGGTGATAGCGGGAGAGGGAGCGAATACCACAAGGTCCAAGGAATTCGTTTTCGTCCAACATATAGGCGAGGATTCGTTCAATTTTCCCCTTGTTGCAGACCGAGAGAATCCGGCGGCCTTTGTACCCGGAGAAAGATTCATCGGCGGGAGCGATGTGTTTCACCAATTCCGGGTGGCGCTTGCGGAACAAATCGATCAATTCCATAAGACGGGGGTGGCGTGTAGCGACTCCGTGTTCGAAAACAGTAGAAGCGCACAAGGGGAGCAAGCCGACCATGGAGCGGACTTTCAACCGAACAGGTTCGCCCTTGGGAAAGTACAGGAGATCGTAGAAAAAACCATCTTGGGTATCCCACATTTCGTCGTGGTTGACGCCGATTCTGTCCATGGCATAGGTGATCCAGAGGAAATGCTCCAAGAAACGGAAAGCAATTTCTTCGTACATGGGGTCGGTTTCCGTAAGGATCAACGCAATCTCCAGCATATTCTGACAATAGAAGGCCATCCACGCGGTTCCGTCTGCCTGATCTAAATGGCCGCCCGTGGGGAGTTGAGCGCTGCGGTCGAATACTCCGATGTTGTCCAAACCCAGGAAACCGCCGGCAAAAACATTGCGACCCTCGGGATCCTTGCGGTTGACCCACCAATTGAAATTCAACATCAATCCCTGGAAGGAACGCTCCAGGAAGCGCAAATCGGCACGCCCCAATTCTTTTTCGACGTTGTAAAGAAAGAGTGTAGCCCAAGCATGCACCGGGGGATTTACGTCGCTGAAATTCCACTCGTAGGCGGGGATCTGGCCATTCGGGTGTGCGTACAAATTTCTCAACATGAGCAGAAGTTGATCTTTGGCGAAGTCGAAATCCACCAACGAAAGCGCGAGGGTGTGAAAGGCGAGGTCCCACGCCGCATACCAGGGGTATTCCCATTTGTCAGGCATGGAGATGATGTCGCTGTTGAGCATGTGGAACCACTCGGCATTTCGGACGTTACGCTGACCCAAGCCCATCAGCGGGTGGGCGTTGTGTTCATCGAGCCACTTGTCCAGGTCGAAGTAGTAAAACTGCTTGGTCCAGAGCATGCCGGCGAGCGCCTGGCGATGTACGCGGCGTTGATCTTCGGAGAGAGAGGGTGGAGCGATCCTATCGTAGAATTCGTCGGCGTCGGCCAACCGAGTGGAGAATATCTGGTCGAACTTGTCGAATGGATGGGCAAGGGTCTGGGCATTGAAGCGCAGACGGAGG
This sequence comes from Candidatus Acidiferrales bacterium, assembly GCA_963795535.1. GTDB lineage: Bacteria > Acidobacteriota > Terriglobia > Acidiferrales > UBA7541 > Acidiferrum. The sequence continues at coordinate 1,211,129 of CAWCIG010000012.1, read as the reverse complement.
ACGTGGCAAGCAGCGGCGGGCACCTCGAGAATATAGTGGGCCGCCATTTTGGTTCCGGTGCGGTCCGGATTGACCGCTTCCTTTTTGCCATTCACTACGTACTGGTGAAACGCGTCCTTCACATAGGGGGAAGGGTTGGGCTGGCCCCACAAACGTTCGGAATTGCTTTCGTTCTCGGTAAAGAGCAGATCCGGGGAGCCTTCGATATAAAGAGTACGAACGCCAAGCTGGGGGTGAACGGCCTGCGCGGCATCGTCGGCGGTTTGCTGAAGGATAGGCTTGGACTGATTCTCACCCCAGGACCAGGTGTTACGAAACCAGAGCGTCGGAAGGAGGTGCATGATGGCAGGTTCCGGTCCGCGGTTGTGTACGGTAATGCGTATCAGCAAGTCTTCCGGGTCGTTTTTCGCATACTCGACAAAAATATCGAAATAGCGATCGTCATCGAATACTCCAGTATCCAGCAGTTCATACTCGAACTCTTCACGGGAGCGACGGTGATTGGTCTCGACAAGGTCCTGATAGGGGAATGCTCTTTGCGGATACTTATAAAGATGTTTCATGTAGGAGTGCGTCGGAGTGCTGTCCACGTAGAAGTAATACTCTTTTACGTCTTCCCCGTGATTCCCCTCACTGTTTGTCAATCCGAAGAGGCGCTCCTTGAGAATGGGATCGCGCCCGTTCCAAAAAGCGAGGGCAAAGCACAGTTGCTGTTTGTCGTCGGAGATGCCCGCGATTCCATCTTCTCCCCAACGATAAGCGCGCGCGCGCGCCTGATCGTGGCTGAAGTAATCCCAAGCATTCCCGTCGTGGCTATAATCCTCTCGGACGGTGCCCCATTGCCGTTCACTGAGATAAGGTCCCCATTTCTTCCACGGAATGCCTTTGTCACGCGCATCATTTAGCCGCTTCTGCTCCGTGCATTCCGCAGACGGCGTTGTTGCAGATTTCTGCTCCGAGGTCTTCATGACCAACTCCTTTTACCTGTGGGACAACGCAAGCATTGCTTTAGGCCGTTACGAGGCGATCGATCCTCTGTGAGGTTTGTACGCACACTTCTGTTTAGAGCGCGTTTCATCTACGGATTACCTCTGGACGATCGCTTCAGCAACTAGGGAAATCCCTATGTCACGAACGACCGAGAAGAAGAGTTTTGCGATAGAGGTGAATGTTGCCAAACAAGGTTAGCCGCAATCTCTCACAGCTTGGCAGAAGAGGAATGAATGTTGTTGGAATCGGAAGTTGTGAGATAGTTTCGCGAGCTGAGGTTGTTTAGCTGATTCGTTTTCCCTTGGCATGAGAGTTTTTTCTCTCTCTGAGGCTGTTTCGGGGCACAGCTTACCATCCGGGACATAAGCGAGAAAAAAGTTGTTCGGGGTCGTTGTTTTTCAATACTTTACCGGGACGGCGCACAACTTTTCATGGATTTGCCGGAACAGCGCGACGTAGGGGTACCCACCCGCCAGCGAAATCCACACCTTGCGCACCGTAATGCGAATCAGTGCGCCGATCTTTAGCAACTTGAGCCGAATGGTGGCGCATTGGGCCTTGGCCAACTCCGTGCCCTCCAGTCCCAGGCGCCGCAGCATCTGCAACAACACGTAAGCGATCGAAGAGAAGTACAGCCGCAGTTGATTACTGCGCAGATAGTGCGTGCTGGTGCGGTCACTGAACAGCATCAGTTGTTCACCGAGTAGCCAGGCCCCATTGCTGGGACCCGGCCCTCTCAGAACCGGACGTGAGACTTTCGCCTCATCCGGCTCAAGCCCTTCCAATGCCTCTTTCAAGGAGACGCGGTTTCGATACGGAAAAATGTTGGCGGTGAACCCTGTCGTGGCACTCTGGATGGAGCAGGACGCGGTTTTCTGCAGCCGTGGAACCACCCATCACACGAGGGATGCAATAGTGAATGCGCCAGCCCGTGATCCGGGTGATTTTGGTGTTGCATACGGGGCAGATCCCGCGTTGGAACTTCCAGAGAAAGCGAAGAGTCCGCGTACCCCGAAACGATCCCGCCATATAGTCCCCTTCGCGTTTCTCGAAGTAAGTCTCATGGGCCGGATCATAGGGATTAGCGTTGCTCTTGATCTTGACGTGCCTTTGAATGGGCGTGCTGCTGGCGAGCAGTAATCTCACTTTGTGTGGATTACCCTCGTCGTCACACCACTCCCCGAAGAAGGCCCAGTTTCTACCTCCACTCTGCTCAAAGTATTTCCGTTTGAGCCAGCTGGGAGATTTTTTCGGGTGTCTTCGCCGGGCCCATTGCCATAGACGAATGAAGATAGCGTTGTCTACGCGTGAAAAGATGCGTTTACTCACTACGTGCCGATGATAGTGGACCAACCTCGTATTTTGGGGTTGAGCCAATGGATCAAGTCGGCGGCGGACATGCCCAACGCGGCTTTGATGTGTTCGCGAATGCTATCCAGAAAAGTCTTAATGTTCTTTCTGGAAGGCTTGATGAGCAATTTCCCATTGGGATACTTGCGCACCGTTTGTCCGAGAAAATCAAAGCCTTTCTCCACATGCGTGATGACTGTCTTCGCAGGAGAGAGCTCCAGCCCTCGTTCGTGCAGAAATTGCTCGACGAGGGGCTTGATTTCTCCTTCCAGTAGTTCTTCCGTTCTACCGGTGATGACAAAATCGTCGGCATAACGGATGAGATTCACAGCGGGATATTTACCTCCGAGAGACGGGAGCCGTTTCTTTGTCGGGAACTTTTCCCGCAAGAGTTGCTCCAGCCCATCCAACGCACAATTCGAGAGCGCTGGGGAAATAATTCCGCCTTGCGGGGTCCCATCCGTCGTTTCGTGAAGGACGTGTTTTTCCATATATCCGGCTTTCAACCACTTTCGGAGAATGACTCGGTCCATGGGGACATGAGCCAAAAGCCAATCGTGTGAAATTCGGTCGAAACAGGACTTGATGTCACCCTCTAGAATCCACTGCGTGTTCGGTGCGTGAGACAGCGTATTGAAACACTGTTCGATCGCATCGGCACAGGACCGCTGCTGACGAAACCCATAGGAGTTATGGTCAGCAGTAGTTTCCAGCACGGGATCGAGCGCCAGTAGATGCAGTGCCTGGTGGCTTCGATCTTTCATGGTGGGAATTCCCAGAGGGCGCATCGTTTTCTTGTCCGATTTCAATATGTAAACACGTCGGAGAGGCTGAGGTTGATAGCCTCTGCGCCGAAATGCATGTACTGCCTGTATCTTCTTTTCTGGTGTGTCCCAAATTTCTTGGTCCACACCCGGGGTTTTCTTGCCATCGTTTTCCGTCACTCGTCGAACGGCGAGAACTTCGCCGCTATACGAGTGAGTCAGCAGCCGTTGCAAGGCTCGCACCTTGCCCCATCGGCCGACCTTCGTTGCCTGCGCGATACGCACTTGGAGTCGGCGAACGTTACGGTGGATGGCCTGCCAGTCAATGGCATACCATTCCGCTGCTTCGCTTGAGACTGCACCAACGGCTGTCGCCATCGTCATCTGCTTTGTCTCATTTGCCGATTTGCCTCGTTCTCTCGCGTGAAGCACCTCAGGGAAGTGGGCCCGCTTTCGCGTCCGGTGATGTGGTCGATGCGACTGACGCAACCGGTATCTACTCCATTACAGAGCAGCCTTCGCTTTCTCCCTGACTGCTGTCCGCACCACCGTCAGTCCATCTTGCGATGTACTGCCCCCTTGTTACAGGGGAGCGGTATGGATTTATCCTGTTCCACTGGAATGACACGATAGTTTAGGCCCACTCTGTACGCCGGCAGTGTTTGTTACCCATGACGGCGGAATCAAAAGCCGCCGCACTCACTGCAAGAAGAGCCGCGCAGCATATTAGGCTCCTTAAATCTAACGACGCTTACGAGTGTTTGTGTATTCTGGCCATGCTACCAGAGCCTAGCCCCATCTCCGCACTATGCTTGCAGATACACCGTCTCCTCACGGTTCTGGTGCCACTCTCGCGAGTGTGGGTACATTGTCCGAGGGCTTCGAACGGTCTGTTGCCTCGCCGCTCCAACCTCATAGGCTACGTGCAATGGGATGCACGGTTTGATCGATTCCTCCTTTGTCAAACAATCATGTCCAGCAGCTTTCCAGGTCGCAGCTTGATGCGATTCTCCATGTCTCCTCTCCCACAGTAGTGCTCTTCATACAGCGCTTGCGCCGGCCATGGTTCTGCACTCAGAGAGGTCACCACAAATCGCGGGTTCTCTCCTTTTTCCAGATGCTCGGCCTTGGCCACCACCCGTCGCGCACAGCTCCAGCTCTCCCGCGTCTGGTAGACGAACTCTTTAAATAGCCGGGCGGCGCGTCCCGTCTCTTGGTAGCGTGCTTTGGCTTCCTCCATCTCCTTGGCGATCTCGGCCTTCAGACGCTCGTTTTTCGCCAGCCCCAGCAAGTACTCTGCGCGGTTCGCTTCACACCAAGCCATCAGCTCCTCACGGCAAAATCCAGAATCCCCGCGCACCACGATGCGCACCTGGGGCCACGCGGAACGAATCTGTGCCACGATGCGCTGCAACTCCTCTACACTTCCTGCCGACGCATCGATGTTTGAGGAGCGCAACCGCGCGCACAGGAGGAACTCCCCGCAGAAGATGTACAACGGTAGGTAGCAATAGTGTCCGTAGTAGCCATGGAAGAAACGCCCTTCCTGCTTCCCGTGCAGCGGATCGTCAGTCGCGTCCAGGTCCAAGATGATTTCTTTCGGCTCCTCTCCATGAGCTTGCAGAAAGGCCTCTACCAGTAGGCGGTCCACGGCTCCATGATCCAGCACGATCTTTTTGTAGCGCTCCTTCCGACTGGCCGTCTCTTTGGTCAGTTCCAGCCGATTCAGGGTGCTCTTTCCGGCTAAGACTTGCCTGCTGGGATCTGCCTTCTCCACCAGTACCGCTAGCAAGGGATCGTTCCGCAACTCCTCGTGATCGTTCAGATCTTCGTATCCCAAGGCCAGACCATAGACTCGCTGAGCCACCATCTCCGCCACTTGGTGTTCGATCAGATCGGGATTCCGATAATCGGTGAAGCAGGCAGCAAACCGGTGGAGGATCCCGACCCGCTTCTCGACCTCTCGCAGGAGCAAACCACCGCCATCGCTGGTGATCGCTCCACCGTCGAACTGCGCCCGAATCTCGCGTCGCTTTTGGGGATGAAATCCGAAGATAAACTGGTTACACTCTGCAGTCATAAGGCTGTTGCTCCTTCTTGGCAGAATTTCTTCCTGACAAAAGAGTTATGCCATGAAGCCACAGCCTTTTTCTATTTAATATGAGAAATTGCGGTTAGGAGGGTTTCTTGGCCGAGTCTTCTTTGGCCCACTGGTGCTTTTTAGCTTCGATAGCTTTCGGAGAAGGCGGATAGCTTTTGAAGGCGTCTTTCATATTGCTATCAGCGGTCTTCCAAATCTTGTCGGGGTCGGTTTGGATCAGCTTGACACTAGCAAACATGCGCCAGACGAGACGGTGGGTTTTGGCGTCGATGAGTTCAATCGCGAGCATGCCTTGATGGGTGGTGTAAGACTCCATAGAGTAGTAGACGAAGCCCCAGTGATAGCCAAAATATGGGCCGTAGACACCCCAGTTGGCGCTGCTGGCCACGTCGACGTCCTTCTGGCTGTTCGCCCAGTAGCGGACTACGAGGTCCGGATTCTCCTCCGGAGGCACTTCTCGAAGTCCCTTGGCCGTGAGCTCGCGGACAACGGAGCGATGGATTCGATCGTTGAGCTGATCTGGATTTAATTGCAGCCTGACAAGTTGTTCGACACCCCCAATAAAGACAAAGGTTTTGAGCTGAGAGAAATCGAGATTGGGATCGAAGTCCGTGGAAATTCTAGCGACCGCCCGCGGTACGAAGAAAAACAAACCGAGCAACACCGCGAGCAGGAGGGGAGCGCGCTTACAGGAGTTCCCAACTCCTAGACAGAGTGATTTCATGCGATCCCTCTCGGTCCGGCCGGAGTGAAACCTACCCGCCTCAGTATTTGTCAGGAACAAATCTACGGCCCTTGATCGATGCTTGATCGTTATAACTGTGTTTTTCTGAGCGTTTGGGGAGTTTCACTTTCTCGCGAGGGACTTTCTTGTACGGAATCAAGCTCAGCAAATGGGAGATACAATTTAGACGGGCTCTACGCTTGTCGTCGGAGCGGACAAGATACCACGGGGCGTGTTTCGAGTCCGTGGCAGCGAGCATGTTGTCTCGCGCGCGGGAGTAATCATACCAGCGGCGAAAGGATTCCACATCCATAGGACTGAGCTTCCATTGGCGGAGGGGATCGTTGAGGCGTGCTTCGAAGCGGCGTCGCTGCTCCTTCTGACCGACTTCCAGCCAGTACTTAATGAGGATGATGCCGGCTTCGGTGATATATTTCTCCACAGTGGGGCAGAGTTTGAGGAACTGGCGATATTGTTCCTCGGTGCAAAAGCCCATGACGCGCTCGACGCCTGCGCGGTTGTACCAACTGCGGTCGAAGATGACAATTTCGCCGGCAGCAGGAAAGTGCTGCATATAACGCTGCAAGTACATTTGCGATTTCTCGCGATCGGACGGAGCTGGAAGTGCGATGAGGCGGAAGACACGAGGGCTTACCCGTTCGGTGATAGCGCGGATGGTGCCGCCTTTGCCAGCGGCATCACGGCCCTCGAAGACCACAATGAGGCGTAGTCCTTTATATTTGACCCAGTCCTGCAATCTGCAGAGTTCTCCCTGGAGACGACGCAACTCTTTTTCGTATTTCTTGCGCTTCAGGGATTTTTCTTCCAGTGCGGGATCGCTCTTTGCCATAGAAAAGGCTCCTCTGTCGCAATCGGGACGGTTAGGGGCTAGTTGACTGCGCGGGCGCGGAGGTGCCACTCCCGCTCATCCACTGCGACTCATTCAGATTCCAGCCGCCGCCAAGCGCTCGATAGAGATTCACGAGTGCAATCTTGCGTTCGAGGTCATAGATAATTGCGGCACGCTCCGCCGGATACATCTGGATCTCCGCATCAATGATCTCGAGGTAGTTGGCGAGGCCACTGTCATAGCGAACGCTCGCCAGGTGAACCGACTCCCGATAGGCATCCACAGACTTGAGCTGTTCTCCATAGGCCTTACCCAGCTCCTCATGGGCTGAGAGGGACGTTGAAACCTCGCCAAAAGCCTGGGTGACGCTTTTCTCAAAAGCAATCTTTGCCTGGTCGCGTTGCGCCAAAGCCGCGCGATATTCGTTCTTCAAACGGCCAGCGGTAAAAAGGGGACCAGCCAAATTTCCGGCGAGACTCCACGCCCTGCCGGCACCTGTGAGTTCGGAAAGTTGCGGGCTCACTCCGCCAAACACGCCGGTAAGAGAAATTGTCGGGAAAAAATTTGCTTTGGCGACGCCGACGTTGGCGTTCGCAGCAATCAGAGCCTGTTCAGCCTGCTCAAGATCAGGCCGGCGCTCCAACAACTGCGAGGGCAAACCGGTGGGCACCTCGGGCGGATCAAACTGATCCGCCAAGGCACTACCACGGGCAATCGGGCCCGGGTCGCGGCCCACGAGCAAATTCAACGCGGCCTCTTGCGCAACAATCTGTCTGTGGATGTCCGGGATTACAGCGGCAACGTTCTTGAGAGCCGCTTGCGCCCGAGCAACCTCCAGGCCGGATGCATCACCACCTGCAAACCTGCGCTGAAAGATGTCCAGAGTATCCTCGAAACTCTTGACGGTCCGAGTCGCGACTTCATCATCCGCATCGAATGCCCGCAATTGAAAATATCCTTGCGCAACTTCGGAGAGCACGAGGAGACGAATGTCGCGTCTGGCATCCTCACTGGCAAAATACTCCGCACGTTGTGCTTCGTTTAGTTTGCGGATGCGCCCGAAGAGGTCCATTTCCCAGATTGTGTTGAAGTTATAGGAATAATAAGTATGGTTCGCAACCAAGGGGTACGGATCCTGCTGCCCGGAAATGCTACCGCCGTATCCCACCTGAGGGTAATACAACGAACGAGTCGCGCCGGCGAGGGCCCGCTGCTGCTCGACCCGGGCGAAGGCTGCTTGCAAGTCATAATTGTTCTTAAGGGCATCGCGAATGAGACCTTGTAGTATGGGATCCTTGAACAAGTCCCACCACGCCAGGTCGGCCTCGGAACTCACGCTTATCTGTCGTTCGGCGTAAAACTGGGTTGGAGGCTGGAGCGCAGGGCGTTTGTATTTGGGGCCTACGGCGCAGCCCACCAACAGAAGCGACAGAAGCACAAGTGGGCTGGTTCTTCGCATCAGTCGTGGCCTCCTTCGAGCGTGGCGGGTTGAGTCACTTCCAGGTGAGGCTTCTTTTTGGCGATGCGCTCTACAACGACAAATAAGACAGGCACCAGGAAGATTCCCAGGATGGTGGCGGCACTCATTCCCATAATTACGGAACTGCCTAAGACTTTTCGGCCGATGGCACCAGCGCCCTTGGCGGTCCAAAGAGGGACGCAGCCCAAAATAAAGGCAAACGAAGTCATCAAGATCGGGCGTAAGCGCAAGCGGGCCCCTTCGAGAGCCGCCTCGACAATCTGTTTTCCTTTGGAGTGCTCCAATACCGCGAACTCGACGATCAAGATGGCGTTCTTGGCGGTCAGACCGATTAACATGATGAGACCAATCTGAGCGAAAACGTTGTTGTCGAACTTACGCAGGAGTAGTCCGCCGTAGGCACCAAGAACCGCTACCGGAACCGATAGCAGGACGCTGAACGGCAATGACCAACTTTCGTAGAGAGCGACAAGAATCAAAAACACAAAGATAAAGGACATGGCGAAGACCATCGCTTGGCCACCTTCTGCCTTTTTTTCCTGATAGGACATGTCGCTCCAGGCGTAGCCGAAACCGGCGGGAAGGACCTCATTGGAGACCTGTTCCATGGCAGCCATGGCCTGCCCGGAACTGAAGCCCGGAGCGGGGGAACCATTAATCTGGATACTTCGATAGAGGTTGAAGCGGTTGGTGTATTCCGGTCCGGAAACTCGTTTAATGGTGACTAGAGAAGCCAAGGGTGTCATATCGCCCTTGGAGCTTCGAACGTAGAAGCTATTTATTTTATCCGCGCTGGTCCGATATTCGGGTTCGGCCTGGAGATACACCTTCCATTGGCGGCCAAATCGATTGAACTGATTGACGTAGGCACCCCCGAGGAACGCCTGAAGGGTCTGATAAACCTCGGTGAACTGCAGACCCTGCTTTAGAACGCGATCCTGATCCACTTCCACATAGAGTTGAGGCACGGACGGGCGGAAGGTGCTCACGACCGAGGCAATCTCCGGCCTCTTTCGAGCGGCGAGCGCCAACTTATCAAGCATTTCTGAGAGCTGCGTGACGGTACCACCGCTGCGATCCTGAAGCATGAAGGTGAATCCACCGGCGGTGCCGAGGCCAGGAATGGCAGGCGGGCCAAAGGCGAAACCGATGGCTTCGGGTATTTCGCTGGCCATTCTTTTGTTGAGGGTGCGCATGAGCCCTTGCGCCGAAAGTTCGTCGGTTAGGCGATCATGCCAAGGCTCCAGCTGAAGAAAATAAAAGCCGGTATAGGAGGCAGAGGTATTGGATAGGAGGCTAAAGCCAGCGATCCCGCTGAAGCTCTGAACACCATGAGTATGTGTCAGCATGTCATCAATCTTGCGCATGACCGCGTCAGTACGTTGCAGTGAAGCGGCATCTGGCAATTGGATCTGAAGGAAGGCATACCCCTGGTCTTCTTCCGGGATAAAACTGGCAGGGAGTTGTCGGCCCATGCCGACGGAGACGACCGAAATTCCCAGTAGCAGCAACAGCGAGAAGCCCCAGCGCCGGATGAGCGCACCGCTCCAGCTAACATAACCGCCTGTCATTTTTCCGAACCCGATGTTGAACCAATCGAAGAACTTTCCGAGGGGACCTCTGGTTTTCTTACGAGGGCGCAACAAAAGAGCGGAGAGCGCCGGAGAGAGTGTCAACGCGTTGAACGCAGAGATCAGTACAGAGATCGCGATGGTTACGGCGAACTGTTGATTCAGCAAGCCCTTGATACCGCCCATCGCCGCCATCGGCACAAAGACCGAAGAAAGAATCAAGGCGATACCAATTACCGGAGCGGTGACTTCTTCCATGGCCTTAAAGGTGGCGTCCTTGGGCGACAAGCCATGCTCGATGTGATGTTCAACGGCTTCGACAACAACGATGGCGTCGTCGACCACAAGGCCGATGGCGAGGATGAGGCCAAACAGAGAGAGCGTATTGATCGAAAAGCCGAGCATCGGAAAAACGGCGAAAGTACCGATGAGAGAAACGGGCACGGCAAGGAGCGGGATGAGGGTGGCGCGCCAATTCTGGAGAAACAGAAACACGACGATGATGACGAGGACGATGGCCTCAAGGAGCGTGGTAACGATCTCTTTCATGCCTTCGGTAATGGGCAACGTAGTGTCCATCGCGACCGTGTATTCCAAGCCACCGGGGAATCGCGATTTCAAATCTTCCATTTGCGCTTTGACCTGTTTTGCGACAGCTAAGGCGTTGGAACCAGGGGCTTGATACACGCAGACAATGACCGCGGGCTTGGCGTTGAACCGGCCAATCTGCTGATAGACGAGAGAACCGAGCTCGATGCGGGAGACATCCTTGAGTCTCACGGTTGAACCGTCAGGGTTCTGGCGGACGATGATGTTGCCGAATTCTTCGGCGTTGATGAGTCGTCCCGGAGCACGGACGGCATAGGTGAATTGCTGGCCCTTGGGGGCAGGTTCCGCACCGATTTGACCCGCCGGGTTCACCGCGCTCTGTTGCTGGACTGCCGTGGTCAAATCGGAGACGGTCATGCCGAGCTTGGTTAACTGGTCCGGCTTGACCCAAACGCGCATCGCATAATCCGCGGCACCGAAGTTAGTGACCTGACCAACTCCTGGAACGCGCAGGAGCGCATCGTTCACATTGATGGTGGCGTAGTTGCCCAGGAATTGACCGCCGTAAGCCCCCGTCGGCGAGTAGAGAGAAATGACCAGGAGCGGCAGGCCCATCAATTTTTTTACCGTGACGCCATACTGATTGACGGAGGTGGGGAGATTCGGGCTGGCTTGCGAGACGCGATTCTGCGTGTTGACCTGATCGATGTCGACGTTGGTGCCGACGTCGTAGGTAACCTTGAGAGTCATGGTTCCATCGTTGGCGTTGGTGGACATCATGTAGAGCATGTTGTCGACGCCGTTCATCTGCTGTTCGAGCGGCGTGGCAACAGATTGTTCAATGGTGAGAGCGTCGGCGCCGGTGTAGGTGGCCGATACGTTGATTTGGGGAGGGACGATATCCGGCAATTGAGCGACCGGCAGTTTTGCCATGGCCACCATTCCGCTAATAACGGTGAGAATGGCGATAACGATGGCGACGTTTGGGCGATTAATGAAGAATTTAGACACAGCTAGTTCCCGCCGCCGACGGAGTTGGCCTGAGTATCGTTAAAAGGTTTAGGTGCGACGGTGACGCCGGTGCGTACGCGTTGCAGGCCGTCGACGATTACTTTGTCGCCAGGTTGAAGGCCGGACTCGACCACCCACATGTCGCCGAACAGAGGACCGAGCTTTACCGTCTGGATGGTGACTTTGTTGTCTTCGCCCACGACTCCAACCTGATAGACGCCCTGCAATTCGGAAACGGCCTGCTGCGGAATGAGGAGAGCATCTTTGCGCAGTTCGGTAATTGCGCGGACGCGCGCATACTGTCCTGGACGAAGCACGTTTCCTGGATTTCGGAATTCGCCACGGACCTGAATGGTTCCAGTTCGCGAATCCACTTCACGGTTCAAGAAGAGAACCTGGCCGCGGTGCGGATACAGAGTGGCATCACCGAGAATCAATTCGAGATCTTGTTTGCGAGTGCCAGTCGGTCTCTCCCGCTGGAATCGCAAGTAATCCTGCTCCGAGATGTTGACGTCGACGTAAATAGGATCGACATTCGAGACCGTCGTCATGACGGTGCTTGGGGTCATCAAGTCTCCGATGCCCACCTTGGCAACTCCGGCAATCCCAGAGATGGGAGAAATCACGGTGGTCCATGCGAGATTCAGTTTGGTGTTATCGAGGGCGGCTTGGTCAGCATCCACCGTAGCGGTAGCAGCTCGCTCTGCACTCTGCGCCTTGTCAAGCTCTGCCTGGCTCACCGCCCTTTGAGCCACCAACGGCGTATAGCGGCGGACGTCGATTTGAGCCTGTGCTAATGCTGCGCGTGCGCGTTCGAGATTTCCGCTGGCCTGTTCTACCGCAGCTTCCGTTTGACGCTTATCGAGCTGGAATAAGGGCTGCCCTTTCTGAACGAAGGAACCTTCCGTGTAGAGGCGGGCCAGCAAATATCCTTCAACTTTCGGGCGGATCTCCGCGTCCACGTTGCCCGACATTGTTCCCACCCATTCCTGGTGGATGGACACTTGCTTTTGCACAACCGGCGCCACTGTGACGATGGGAAGGGGTGGAGGCGGTTTTTCTTGCTTGGAGGAACATCCACCGACTGTGCCGAACGCGAGGACTGATGCACAGAAGAGTTGTGTGGCGGCGAGTGACAGGCTGTGGATCGTTCGTTGACATGAGAGCGGGCGTGACGCGATAGATGTACCTTGCGGAGTCGGCTGCACAGCCATAGGGAAAACAATTTCTGTGGTCATTCGCTTTGCCTCCGGACTGCCGCGTCCGTCGTGTAATCATCGTTCGCACACCTCGATTCAGTTTTGCGCTGAGACCGAGGCATCCAACGCATCCGGCGGCCAAGAATCTTCTGTAGGACTCCAGGATTTATCTGGGTTGTACAGCTCCATGTAGCTAAAGATCTTGAGGGTATCCGGACCTAAATCTTTTTGGTAAACGGTGCCATCGTAACCAACGATGAAGGTTTTCACGCCCGTGACGCGATAATCCGCGGGAGCAGCGGCAAGCGCGAAACCTCCAATCATTGCGCCTTCCACGACGAAGTTCAGTTGGCCGAGAGGTGCAGCGGGTCCCTGACCTTTCAGGATTTTGAAAAAGTATCCGTGATAGGGCTTGGCTTTGTCGGTGTAGCCCTGCTGCAAAGCATCCGCTATATTCTCGGCTATCGGTCCGCCCAGGGTCCCATCAGAATTGCGCCACACCAAACCGTCGTGCGTTCCCGGGGTGCTGATGATGCGCTGTGCGTACTGATTCACCTCGGCGCCATCGTGTTTCGTCATGGCGTATTCGTGTTGTGCTTCTACGTATCCTCTGCAGATCTGGATAGCATCGAGTTCATTCGCACCGATACGCCGGTAAAGCATCTCTTGCTTGCCGGCCTTGGTGTCGAAGAACCATGTTCCGTTTTTGTGTACGATTGGGATCGCCAGCGGAAAATTGTCGTTGCCGACCAGCAAGGTAGCTCGATTCGCGTTATTGGGGTCGACGCTGATCGAAGTATGCTCGTGTGCCTTCGCTGCAAATTGAGCTGCAATATTCTTATCGCGTATGGGGTCCTCCGAAGAGACAAAATCCTCTCCCTCAGGACCAAGAATCTTGTTCAGAGCCGGTACATCGAAAGTTTCGCAGGCCTGAACGAGAGCGGCAGCCGCTTTTTCTGGAGACGCGAAGGTGATTTGCGATGAATTACTCTGTTGCCCGGAAACCAATGCGAACGGGATGAGCAGTGCCAGCACAGAGGAAAGCAAGAACGTTAGATTTATTCCCAGAAGTTTCGTAGTGAATCGCGAGCTCATCTGTTTGTCCCTCATGTTTGAGTTACCTCCGGCGTCCGCCGCCCCCACCGCGAGAGCCCATACTGGAACTGCCGCGGGAACTGCTAGCACGAGCGGCACTGCCGCTGCTGCCACCTAGAGCGCTGCCACCGGACCGCGAGTTTGAACTCGGCGACACGCTTCGATTTCCGACGCGATCTCCGCCGGCACCCGAGGAAGCGCGATTCCCCCCGCCGGAACTGCGATCGCTGGCACGAGGCTGTTGTCCACGCGATGAGACATCGCGTGTGCTGGCTTGCGACCGGTTTCCGCCTTGTTGACGCGCAGCCGCTTGGCGGTCGGACGCGGAGGCCCCGCGAGTTGTGCCGCCATATTTCTGCGCAGTGTCTCTATTGCCGTAAGGCGTTCCGCCGCGATGCTGCGGGTTGTGTTGCCAGTTGCCGCCGCCGGAACCGCCACGAGCGGGCTGTGTCGATACGCGATTGCCGCCGTTTACGGTGTTGCGATTGCCGCCGTTTACGTTGTTGCGATTGCCACCGTTTATGTTGGAATTGCGGTTGTAATTATTGTTGTTATTAATGGTGATGTCGTTGTTACCACCCCAACCGCAGCCATATCCCCAACCTCCGCCCCATGCCGCTCCCATGGCGAGCCCAACACCGAAGGAAATCGCCACGCCTGCCGCGTAATACCCGGGAGGCGGATAGGTAATGGGAGGATAGGGATAAACTGGCGGGCCGTATACGACCGTGGGATTGTAGGTTGGCACGTAAACGACTTCGGGATTGGCCTGCTGAACGACAATGACCTGCTTGGATTCCACAACTTTTGTTTCGACTTTCTGCTGTTCCGTGGATTTCAAGTTGCCGGACTCTTGTGCCTTTTTCCTCATGCGCTGAACCGCATCCATCACGTCTGATTGCTGTGCCAGAAAGGCGTTCCCAAGATCGGTTGTCCACTGAATATCATTTGCCAGGCGCTTTACCAGGTCTGGCATCGCGGCCAAGCCCTGGACGCTGGGATCCCAAGGCTGCTTCTGAACGGCGTCAGCGAGGGCCTTATCCTTCAATGTGTTGTTTTTTTCAAGCCATTGTTGAAGTTGAACAATCTCCAACGGATAGGTAGAAGCGGCGAGCACTTGGGCGAGCATCGGGTCCGGGTATAACGCGATGGGCGCGACAAGCGAGTCGAGTTGATCCGCCGGAATTTTTGCCGCAGCTTCTTGCTGGGCCGGCGCCGCGGCCGGCTCTTGCGTCTGAGCCACCGCAACGACGTCAATCTGTAAGAGCAAAAGTGAACACAGAACGGCGACACAGGTCTTTGCGATATCGCCTAACAGTTTGTAATTGAGAGTCTTGTTCATCATGATTGAACTTCCCTAATTCACCTTAAGCGCTTAGCTCGAAGGGGTGAGGAGGAGCCCAAGGGGACCAGCAGCCCCTCCTCGGGTGGGGGTTATCTAAAGCGCGCGGTTGGCGCGGAGGAACTTCAGTCCGAATGACGCGAAAACGCACAGAAGGCCGAGGAGACCAACCAAGGGCACCTCACTTGCCGTCTTCGGGAGTTTCGCTGGGGCCGGTGTGGAAGCTTCGGCCGAGGCTGTGGGCGCCGCGGTCGGTTCCGCCATCACAACCAGGATAGGTACGTCGGCCGGCGGAGCCGGTGGAGGAGCCGCCATCGTTCCCGTGACTTTCCGGTCATGAGCGACGACCGTTTCCGGAGCTTCCACAACCTTCGTGGCCGTAACGATCATTCCTTTCTTCAGGCCCCATGCATCGGTCATAGTGCCTTGGATATTGAATTTCTGGTCTTTGGGGATCTTGAAGGACTGGTTGGTGCCGTCTTCTAGTGTCAAGATGACAGAATTTGGCGGGCTGACATGCCAAACCTTACCGGTAACGGACTGGACCGTAGTCACCGTCTGGGGGGTGGTAGTGACGGTAATGGTATGCTGGAGTTTCATGCCCGGCTTCAGGTCATGGATCCCGAGTTGCCTACCGTCCACATCGATTTTGTCGCTCTCTGGGATGTTGGGAATATGGCGGATACTGCCGTCTTCCATTTTGAGCAGCAAGTCATTGCCTTCGACAAGCAGAACTTCTGCGTGCTCGACCGTGACTTGCTTGGTCGCGTGACCTTTGGTAGTCGTCGTTGTTGTTTGGACTTGAGCCCGTGCAGAAGTGGCAAAGACGAAGCAGAATGTGCCGACAGCCAATACCAGAGCCTTTTGTAACCGAGTTTTGACTAACCTCATCTGTAATCCTCCGAGTTGAATTGAGCTGAGAATTCTCGAACCTTTTGCCCATGCGCGATCGGTCGACTTAGTGCGAATCTTGGCCTTCCTGCTCCTCAGCCGGAGAGCGTGATTGCCGAGAGTTCGCAAGATTGTTGGGATCGCTGGCGGTCGCGCGCACGACGTATCGCAAGGGAGCGCTGCCAACGAAATAAAATGGATAGCAGGTTACGAGAGTGAGACCGGGCTCAGCCCTGGGAGCGAGGACCGAAACGTCTTCTGGCGGGACGATGACAATCTCGTCCACCACATAACGATAGTTTCGCTTTTCAGTGAACAGGTCCAAAGTATCGCCAGGATGAATATCCTTGAGACCCCGGAAAAATCCATCCCGATGTCCAGCGATGCCGACGTTGCCGATTGCACCGGGAACTGCGGTACCTTCGATGTGCCCAACAGCACGATTTAGCGTCAGGTCATCTGTACCTTCAAGCACGGGAACTTCGAGATTGATTGCGGAAATTCTAAGCACGCCCAAAGGGCGGGGCACGCCGACAATCAGGCTGGCCTGATAGGCTTCAATACGTTTTTGTGACCAGAAACGGAAATCGGGGATTGCGAAGGTGCGTTGAGGCCAATCAGCGCGGACACGCGCGGAAGAGAATTGATTGTTCCAGAATGCGCGGATGGCAGCATGTGAGAAAATGGAGGTATAAACGTGAGCGGTAGCAAACAATAAGAGCAACAGGAATCCGAGGAAGAGCAAAAGACGTTCGAAACCGCTCATGGCTCTTGGCATACTGGCTCGCACCATACGCTCACGTCTCCGCCAAATGGGTTGTACGTCTTTTGCCCGATTTTGGCCGGTTAAACCCCGCTCTAGGTATTCATTTAGGCTGATTCGGCTGAAGGGACAACTAGGGAAACCCCTAAGCGAGTTTGGGTCGAGTGAAGAAATTCGGCGAATCACATCGGGGTGGAAGAGGCAACGTAAGCCAGACCATCGAGCACGGCATGGATGGCGGGAATCAAGTGGGCTTTCATTCGGGATTTGGTAATGAATCCACGAGCACGTTCTTCCAGGCAAGCGTCAACGTATTCTTGACTGGAATGGATGGTAAGGAATACAAACTTGGCGGTTGAGCCAGACCGGACTAGTTCGTGGACCGCATCAATACCGGTCATTATGGGCATGGTGATATCGACGACAACGACGTCTGGTTTAAGACGAAGAACTTCCGCAACTACTGACGCGCCGTCGGTGGCCGTGCCGACAAGTTCAAAATGGGGCTGCAAAAGGGCCGTTTCCTGCTTTAAGAAATCGGGGTGGTCATCGGCTAGAAATATGCGCGGGCGAATCAAAGTTCGCCTCCGTCAAAACCAATCAGATACTCACGTCAGATGCAGGATCTGGCGGAGGTATCATTGCGGACTCAAAATAACACCAGCTATGGTACTGAACTACTGGGGGAATCCCTAGGTCGATGATCCAGAGTTTTTTTGAGAATTTAGCGCCGACTGCCAGTTGCTCGTCCCTCTCCCGAGAATTCGGGGATAATCGAGATTAAACCCTGTTTCAGCGCGAACAGAATCAATTCCGCATTATTCTTGAGGCCGAAGGCTTCCATGATGTGGCGTTTATGGAATTCGACCGTTTTTTCACTCAAGCTGAGCAAGTCCGCAATCTGTTTAATGGCCCTTCCCTCGCCGAATAATTGGACGACATCTTTTTGGCGGGGCGTCAACTCCTTGCCGAACTGCTGAACCCGAGCCTTCGTGGTTACCCAGTCCTCGCCCCGCAATTTGCGAGTCAAATAAGACTCTCCGTGCAAAACATGATGGATCGCGTCCAGCAGTTCCGGCCCCGCGGACTGCTTAAGCACAAATCCGACGGGCCCGAGTTCAAGAGCTGCAGCAGCCAAGTTCGCTTCGTCTCGCATGGTGAGGAAGATGAATCTCATGCTAGGGATCTGCTCTTTGATTCTACGCACAGCGTCGAGTCCGTTTAGGACAGGCATAGCCACGTCCGCAATGACAACATCGGGCTTTAGCCGAAGGGCTGCCTCGATTAAGGCGCGGCCGTCGGCCACAACACCGATCACCGGGTATTTGTTCTCCAAGTAGGTCTTTAAAGTCTCGGCGAAGATCAGATGATCGTCCGCGATCAAGAGTCTCGCTCGGGACCCGTCCGCAGAGATAGGTTCCATTAAGGGGACACTTTCTAGGCGATCACAACGAGACCGCCCGGGGCAGTATCAACGATCGTGGGCGGATTTGACGGTTTCTAAGAAAACCGTTAAGCCAGTATACGCTAGGGTTAGTCATGTCGGCAATTGCTTCCTAGTGCCGCCCCAACTTTGCGCGTACCTCTGCCGCGAGTTCGCCACCACACCTTAGCTTGTCAGCTTGTCGTTGCTTTTCTTGCCGCAGGCTTGAACGGTACGGACGCGGTAACCGTGGTCCCTTTTCCAAACTGCGACTGAATCTCGAATTTTCCGCCCAATAGACGTGCGCGCTCTTCCATGTTTCTAACGCCAAGCCCTTCGTTGCCCTGCAGACTCGCCAGATCAAATCCACGACCGCGGTCGCGCACCGAGATTTCCAATCTTTCGCTGGGCATTTGGAGGTCCACTTCCGCCTCATTCGCTCCACTGTATTTCTTAACATTCCGAAGGGCTTCTTGAACGATTCGGAAGACACCAAGTGCTGCATCGGGATCAATCGACCTAGGAACCTCATCCGAGGTAAAGTCCACCCGGATTCCTTGCTGAACCGTGAACTCCTTACATAATGCGTTGAGAGCGGGAACCAGTCCTAAGCTCTCGATAGTGGAGGAATGCAGCCGGTGAGACAAGGTATGGAGATCATCGCCAAGCTGAATTGTCGAATTCAAAAGCTCACGCAATTGCTTTCGAAGTTCATCCAACGCTGCTGGCGTGGCCTCCTGCGCATACTCCAAACCCAGGGCCAGTATCGCCACTCTCTGGCTGAAGTCATCGTGAAGTTCGGACGCCACCCGGCTGCGCTCTTGCTCCTCCGCGTTGATCAGCATGCCGCTAAGCTGCATTTGCCTGTTCCTGGCAACTTTCAGTTGCGTTCGGCTCCGTTGCAGGTAGCCGGCCAAGGCGGAAAGACCCAGGATAATCGCTAGCACCGTGGTCCATGTCCATTTAGTGCGCTGCCAAAGGCTGGGTTGGCGAAACATGATGACACTTCCTGCAGGGAGCTGGCTTTCCGGGATGTGCCAGGTTTGTAGTTCATTCCAGTCGAACATGTACACTCCCGGGATTGTCTGAATAGGAATTTGTTCAGCTTTTTTCCCGTCCAATAGCTCCGAAACAATTTGGGCAGTGATCTTCCCTTGCTTCTCAAATGGCATCACGTACCCGCCAACAATCCCATGTCCAATATATGTGTCGGACATACCAAAATCCGGGGCAGCAGAGGCTGCTGCGATTTTCGGGAGTGCCTGTGTTGTATTGAGAAATTTATTTCCAGCGGAATCCTGAAAGAAAGAGGTATACAGCGTGATGGAATGACTAGGCAGTCGCTGCAATTGTTTCAGCAATTTGTCCATTTCCAGATCAGTTAAATAAAGAACTTCTGGTTTCGTGTGAAAGGAAGCGAATGCTGATTTTGTCAGGGACATCACGACCTTGTCGAACGAGGAAGTACCCCCAACCACGAATATGTGGCGCGTATTCGGGAAGAGACGCAAGGCCACGTCGAGGGTTTTTTGGGGTTCAAGTTTCATCCACGTTCCAGTAAATCTGGAATCGAGCTTTGCATTACTCAGTTGATCCGGACTGGCACCGCAAATAACGATGGGAACGTTCAAGAAGAGGGACTGAGTGTACTTCGAGAGAAAGTCAATCGCGCCCGGACCAACCGCTACTACGACGTCCAACTTATACGAGCCGTACTTCTTATCGATCCAGTCTCGCGCCTCTTCCGTCGAAGGTCTAATTGGAAAAGGAGATAGATCGAGACTTTCTGAATAGAACTCGACGTTACGATTTGGCGCCTCTAGTACTCCGCTGACAACCTGCTGGGTCATTTCGCTCGTCAAAGAATGAGACAAACCCACCTCGTTGAGAATCAAAACGTTTTTCTGGACTGAAGTTTGGGCACTAGAGACAGGGCACAGCAAAATCGGGAATACGAGCACGAGGAGGGTTGACGTACATGTCACACGGATACGGGAGCCATGTATCCGGCAGGGAAAAGCCCACGAATGACCCTTAAGGTGGGTCAGTTCCACGATCCCACCTCCGACATTACTGAATCGCCCACTATATACGTCATGCAAATGGTCATAGCAAGTGAAATAACACCGGGCCAGCGTTTTGGTTTTTTCACGCTCAAAAAGATGCTCAGTGAAATCTCCTCCAGTTTTTAAATTTCGGCCAGCTGATCCAAGCGTATTGCCAAGTGATAGAAATGTTCTGGTAATTCCCACTCTGCCTGATAGAGGCACCGTTGCTATAACTGTTCTATCTAGATCTCTTCCTGTGTTGTCGCACAGGTTCTTAGTCCTGAGACATTTCATTCGTCGCCGGAAGATTCAAACACCGAGATTGGGCTCGTCTCGCAGATATTTCCACGTATTTCGCTACGGCCAATTCGAGACTGAATTGCATTCTCTCGCGCCCGAGCACCGTACCTAGAGGCGATCTCTGGAGCATTTGCAACACTCCAGGGTTGAGCCCTACGAGCCAGAGCGACGCGCCTAACTCACGTTGTCGCTTCTCACCTTCGCGCAACATTTTAAGGGCGGTATATTCAAGATCAGGTACCCCGCCAAGGTCGAGCGCAACCACGGTGGGCTTCGCTTCGTTGATGAAGAATCGTATCTTCTCTCCGATGGACTGAGCGTTGGCAAAGAATACGCGGCCCTCGAGACGCAGCAACAACAACCCAGGATAGGTTTCGTCCTCCGGATGTTCTTTGGAACGTGGACGAAAGACATTCGTTCCTGGTTTGCGGCCGAGCACATAAACCGGTGGATCGGCAACCTGAGACGCCAGAGCTACAAGCGACAATACGATGGCAAGGAGGATTCCTTGGAGTGTGCCGAGGAGCACGACGCCAATCAGCGCGGCAAGGGCCCAAGTAAATTCTGTGCGTCGAATTCCCAAGATGATCGAGAACTCGGCCGGCCGAATCAATCCGACGGAGTAGACGATGACTACAGCCGCGAGCGTGGCCTGTGGCATGAGCGCTAGGATTGGCGCGAGCAAAAGAATCGTGGCTAAGCCGACCATGGCCGTTACGATCTCCGCGAACTGAGTGTGCGCCCCGGCAAGCCGGTTCACAGCAGTCTGGGTGGTGCCGCCACCGGCAGGCATAGCCCCGAAGAATGAGCCCGCCGCATTTGCCAACCCCGTTGCAAGTAACTCGCGATTGGCTCGAAGAGGCGGTTCCTCAGTCTTGGCAAACGCTCGCGCCGCCGCAATGCTCTCAGTAAAACTCATGAGCGCAATGCCCAATGCCCCTGGCCACAGAGCTGCTGTGAGAGAGAATTCCGGGCGAGTAATCGAGGGTAGACCTTGGGGAATTCGTCCGACCAATTCCACTCCGTGTGTCTGCAACCCCAAGAAACGCACTCCTAGGATCCCGACAGCAACAGCGATAAGGGGTGCCGGTGCTTTTGGAAAAAATCGTTCGATACCCACCAGCAATGCGATCATGAGGAGCCCAACGACCACTGTTGGAAGCGAGGTCTCTGGAACACTACGGACGATGGCCAGTACGTTACGGAAGAACGTTCCTCTCGGAAAATGCACGCCGAGAATCTTGGGAACCTGATCGAAGATAATTACAATGCCGATACCCGCCTTAAAACCGACCAACACCGGTTCGGAAATGAAGTTGGCGATGAAACCGAGGCGCAGCACGGAAGCGAGAACGAGAACGCCTCCCACCATCAACGTCAACATTGCGGTGGCCCGAAGGAGCGCGGGCGGATCTCCACCGGGCGCGATTTCACCGAGTTCGGCTGCGGTTAAAACTGCGATCGTAGTAGTGGTGCTAACGCTCAATGGGCAGGAGGTGCCCAGCACGGCGTAGATCACCATGGGCACTATGGCAGTGTACAATCCGACCTGAACCGGTAGTCCAGCGATGGTTGCATATGCCATCGCCTTCGGAATGACCACGGCAGCTGCTGTCAGGCCCGCGATCAGGTCGGGCCGCAACGAGTGTTTTGGGTATTTGAACACCCAATCGGCAATTGGGAAAAGGCTGTGACTTCGACGTTCAGTGGGCAAGTTTTTCCCCATGGATCCGGATGCTAGCAAACCGAATTTCCCCTCACCAGCTAGGTATTCACCTAGTGGTGCTCCGATGCCCCGATAGCGGCACCGAGACAGTCGAAAAGAAGGATGGGTTCGTACTGCGCGTGCTTTGCTTGGTATATGTTGCGCATGTGGTGATCGGTCGCGCCGAGACCGATCACAGCCGGACTAGGATTACGCACAAGAAACTGGAATTCACAACGTGTGTGTACAATGCCAAGTGGCCCACACCCACAATTGTTGTGGAAGAAAACCCGGGCTTTTGATGCTACCGGCAGTGGGGCTCGCAGGTATATGCGAGACGGAGACCCGTAAATCGAACGCAAGACGAGCCGCTAACGTGCGTCAACGGAATAAGCCACACTGCGATTTGGGTGACACTAGATCTGCGGCTGGAAAAGATTTTGCTTTACCGCAGCAGATGCCCCGCACTACGTAGATTCACTTCTGCTTGGGTGGATAATTCTTTAGTAGCTTCTGGACAGCTTTTCCAATGTTCTTTTCCTTTTTCTCCGGCTTAGCCTTGGGGTCCAAGGTCTTAGACGCGACTCCTCGCCAGACGAGCTGTTTGGTCGCAGGGTCGTACATGCTGAGATCGAGCTGACCGACATAAACGGTCGATGTCGAGCCATATGTAGTTGTGGAATTCATTCCGCCGCCGTACCATCCAGTACCCCAGCCCGGCCCGTAACCCCAGCCTGTGTTATATGATGTGAATTGTTTCTCAGTGCCGACCGCCGTCTGATATGCAAGGTAGAGATCGGCGGTGTCACTGTCTGTCTTCGTTAACCCCTTCGTGGCAAGTTCGGCATCGACGGCGGCCATGATGCGTTTGCCGGTCAACTCATCCGGCTGGTCGGCGCCCTTGATAGTCACCCACTTATAGGACTTGAATTTCGAGAAATCCTTGTCCTTGTCGTAATCGTAGCGAACATCTTGCGCCATCGTCGCGGTAACACCACCCGCGAGCAGTGCGATAGCAAGAAGGATGGAGCTTTTCATAGGCTTTCTCCCTTTACCCGATTTGCCTGAACCGGTTCTCAAGCCTCCATGTTCTGGCCAGTGAATGTCAGGTTTAGGCAACGAATGGAGCCGAGCCGGTTTATCGTTTCTTACCTGACCCGACTCAACCTCCCGAAAATAACGCGGACTCAGACCTCGGCGCACCTAGGGAAATTCCTAGTGCGTCTGACTTCGGAGTTATTCAGTGCCCGGAATGGTGCGAGTGGAAACCCGAGTGTAATCTGCGGGCTAACACCACCACACGAAGAAGCCATGACCGTGGTCTCGTGCTCGCATCACGTGTCACCTATTTTACATTTAATGGCATGCACCATCATCGGAGAATTGCCCGGCTGCGGCCATCGCTCGGAGCGAATGGCCACAAGCTATGATCCTCTTATTCAATTCGTCGTCGTGAAGGGTGTCAGGTGCTATATACGTCAGGCTCGCGCGCAGGCTAATGTATTTGTCACTCAGTTTCGCCATATTCTGGAACTCGTTGCTCAAAAGCTGATAGGCACTGTGATCGGAAGTGGTATTGGCGGCAACCGAGGCTAAGTGCAAATTTGTTGTTGCTTGCGCGCGGTAGGGAGCGAGCAAACCCGCGGACAGAGGGATTCCACTTTGAATCGCTGTTTGGAGTGCTGTGTGCCATTCCCGGAGAGTAGACATTTGCTCAATGCCCGCGTTCAGAAATTCTCGGGAAAAACCCGGATTCGAGGACGCCATTGGAGCCGAGACATTTGTGGAAGCTGGCGACGAGGTTGTGGCACGTTCGGCCGAAACGCTCTTTGCCGAATCAACGGGGATGCTCAGAGCGATCATCTTGCCAGAAGAGCTGAGTGAACCTTTGAGCGCGGCTGCCAGCGCTTCCAAGCCAACATAGGCGTGGCCATTCACATGAATCAGCGGCACATCGGTCGATTGACCATTGATGATGAGTGTGTGTTTCTGGCCGGTGCTCTGCGAAAACATGAACACCGGAAGAACTAGAAGCAGTGCAGTTAGGCATCCCCCGAGGGATGATCTTGCAAGCATGGGACGGCTCCTTTAGACAGGAGAGGGCGGCTAGCACTCGAATTTGAGAGTCGCCTTTCGAGACCTAGCCGAGATTGAATAGGTCCGCGGTCGTTTCTGGCAATGTTCTCGTTGCTCAACACTGGGGGAAACCCAGTTCTGAAACACGTCAGGTTTGACCCCACTTCCACACAACTGGAAAATCGTTCATTTCCCCTTGCTTGAACCGACGTTAGATCGGTTGGTGGGTGACTTGCTGTTCAGTACCGATAGCAGCTCGAGCGCGGACGATGGCGGCGAAACTTCACCCTGGAGGACGATTGCTTTCGCACTCACATCTTTTCCATAAAGCTTTCGGTTTGCGCGGTTGTCGGGACGCAGCGTGGAACCGTCCAGCGAGACCCCAGCAAAGAGTCCGCGAGCACGTGAGTACGAAAGTATCTCTGCGCGTAGGAATATATCCGTGGCAGCAGTCGATTCACGTCCAACGGGCCCCCCGGCAGCCGACGCAGTAGCGCCGATCTTCACTTTGCTTGTCAATATGCTGCTGGCCGCGCGGTCATTCATAAGGAGAAGAACAAAGTCCGTGGCCTGCCCACCGACCTGCAAGCCAAAGCTGCCTCCGCCGAGCGCGATCATTGACGGAGCGCTCCACGGCCCTTGAAAGCCGGGACCCCCGCGGCAGGTCATGACGCCGCGTCCGTAGCTTCCACCAACGCCAGCAGCGAACTTGAGGGTTGAAGGCACAACGATGACGCATTCTGCCTTCTGTAGCACCGCCTCGGGTATGCCACTGCGCAGTTGCAGGACTTCCCTCATCACCATGCCCGAATTTGCGACTCGATCGCTCTCTTTGGTGTCGGCCTGGATGGTGGCCACAGTAACCGCGACTCCCGACCCGCCATTGTTCGTTACTCCGGAAAACGTTGCAGTTACATGGTAGGTGCCGACGGAATTTCCGGTCGTGTAAAGGCCACTTGCTGATACCGAACCGCACTGCGGGCTCGGAGTGCAGGCCCAGGTCGCCATGGAAGTTGCGTCAAGCGTGCTGCCATCGCTCCAATAGGTCATGGCCGCCATCTGCACCGTGGCTAACGTTGTGATGGTATAACCTTCCGACGTTTTGATGGCGTAGCCGGCTCCGGTGACGCAGACGGAGCTGCTGCAGGGGCCTGAGCCGGTTAAGCCTGCGGGCGTGATCATGAAGGAAGTTGCGGCGGTCCCCCCTCTAGCATCGGTTACGGTCACGGTGGTCTGCTCGCCGCTGATCCCCGTGGGCGTGCCGTGGATCAAGCCACCGCCCAAACCAGTGGACATCGATATGCCAGTTGAAAAGCCTCCAGTAAACGCATAGCTGTATGGCTGCACACCCCCTGTCGGTGTAATTTGACAACTCACGGCGACGTACTGCTTAGCCTGAGAAATGCAAGGCGGCGCGTATACGTTAAGGGGATTCGGCGCCATGCTTGAACCGCCGCCGGTAGTTTGGCCGAAGCAAGCCGCAGGAAGCCACAGCAGCAAAGATAATTTCAGCCGACGAGATCGATGCCACATCATGGTTAAACCTCCAGCCCTTCTAGGGCAGTTCCAATATTTCGATTCGGGAAAGCAGTCGTCGAGCTTAAGGCGCACGTCTTACCTTGAAAGCGCTGATGACATCCGACAAGGATGCTAAGTTCCACTCGACCACCTCACAACTAGGAAAACCCCTGGGCCACCTATAGGTGACTTTGCCGGTTATCGCGTGTTACCAGCGGCGACAGCACGTCTTCCGGGCATCCCTTCGCGTACGTTACGGAATATGAATAAATGCCGAAAAGGGACAAAATTTGCGACGAAAATGTACTCAGCATTTCGCAGATTTCCGGTCAGACGCCTGATCTTGCATTCACCTTGCGCCTCCGCGCGACTGATGAAAGGCAAACCATTTCCGTCAAGGTGCAGAATTTCACCCTCCGAGAGAAATGCGTCAATGGTGAACTGCGTTATGTTGGCTTCCGAGACGCCGAACAAATGTAAAGCGTTCGGATTTGCGGCAATAAATCGGCGGTCAATGTTGGTCACAACAACGGCATCGACGGAGCTCGCCAGCAACTCCCGCAAATCATTCTCTCTTGCGTGACGTGCCTCCTGTAGGCTTCGGGTTTTCTCGAGAACATTCTTTCCGCGTTCCGTGAGCGGATGCAGTGCCCGCCGAAGGTGCGCCGGCGCTTGTTTCAAAGCAACAAGAAATCGCGAACTGAATTTGGTGATTTTGCCGTTCACCACAAGAGCTGCATCTAGGGAGCTTGCCAGTAACTCCGGCATTTTCTGGAGAGCACCCTTTGCGCGTTCCGTAAGCGGGTTCAGTGTCTGCCGAATATGTAGCGTTGCCCGTTTCAACGCGACCAGGAGTTGCGAAGCCAATTGGGTGATTTTGGCGTTCGCCACAACCGCTGCATCGAGGGAGCCTGCGAGTAATTCTCGCGTTTTCTCGACGGCACCCTTTGCGCGTTCCGCGAGCGGGTTCAGAGCTCGCCGAAGGTGTAGGGTGGCTTGTACCAAAGCGACAGAGAGTTGCGAACTGAATTTTGTGATTTCCATAGCGGCACTACGACGTCAACAAAAGACTCAAAATGGGCAGGGCCAGTCCCATTAAAGCGGCTATTGCAAGCGCCGAGGCTAACGCCTCAAGAAATTCCGTTCGCGGAATCTCCTTGGAGCTTGCGTTATGAAGTGCGCCGACTTGGCTTCGCATTGAGTCATCTTTCTTGTTTCTTGGAGGGGACAGGCGACAGCCCTCGAGGAACGTCTAAGCGTGGAGGCGAATACCGACTTGCCGTTTCCCTCGGATTCTTCGAACCGAAAAGGAAGGGGCTGCTATCTCTCCGCCCAAAGTCGACAGCAGCCCCGACTGTTCGAACACTTTGCATTACTCCCGATTGTATTTACAGCGCTCCGCTCCCCACTGCTACTAGGGATTCCCCCAGGGTCTCGGGCGTTGAGTTTGCGCCATATGGGCGACAGATTATTCCTTTCTTTGTGCGACGAGGGTGTCGGATTCGATCCGAGCAGGCTGGAAAAACCTGGGCTGGGCATTCTCAGCATGCAAGGACGCGCACGTCTCTTAGGCGGAGAATTCGAGATTCGCTCGACACCCGCCAAGGGAACGCGAATTGAAGCCTGGGTGCCTCTCGAGCCGGTCGCAGATCGATTGAATGTTTGAGTTTGCGCGACTCCGCGCAATACAGATAAAACGCGTGGAGAAGACGCCTCACACGTACCCTTTGTTTCTAAGAAAAGGTGAAAAATTTTGTCAAGGGGGGCAGGACTCGGAGTATTGGGGAACGCTCAGGCCCCGAGTCCTGTTGTGCCTATTAGGGCGGCAGGGGGGACCAGCCGCTCCTGTGTGACCTGTGAATACACTCTTAGACTCGGGGGAGCATCCCAAGCAACTGGGAGAATCCCTAGCGATGCTTTTCGGGCATTTCCCTTTCTCGCCGGCTCATAAGTATCCTTTACGCGTTGTTTGAGAGTCTGCTTGAGTAGCTGGGATAGTTAGGGCTTGATCGAGACCAATCCTTGCTTCACCGCGAACAGGACCAGATCGGCTGTGCTGTGGAGGTTGAATGATTCCCGGATCTGGTGTTTGTGGAATTCAACAGTTTTTTCGCTTAATGCCAAAATGTAGGCGATTGCTTTCATGGATCGTCCCTCAGCTAGCAATTGAGTAATTTCCGTTTGTCGCGGGGTCATCGCCTTCGAGTATTGGCGCGCCCTAGCCTTCGTCGCCACCCAGTCTTCGGCTCTCAGTTTCGGGGTTACGTAGGACTGACCATGTAGGACATGGTCGACCGCCTTTAGCAGTTCCGGTCCGGTCGAGTGCTTCAGCACAAACCCAATGGGGCTGAGTTGTAGCGCCGCAGCGGCGAGGTTCGGGTCGTCTCGCATCGTCAGGAAGACGAATTTGATGTTGGGGACTTGTTCTTTAATTTTTCGCGCAGCATCCAACCCATTCAACAGCGGCATACCGACGTCTGCAACAATAAGGTCCGGTCGGAGTCGAATGGCTTGCGTTACCATGGCACGACCATCCATAACCACCCCAACAACGGTGAATGTCTTTTCCAGATAGACCCGCAGTGTTTCGGCGAACATGGCATGGTCATCGGCGATTAATAGGTGCGGACCGGTCCGGCGCGCAGATACGTTTTCCATATGTGTCCTTCTCCAGGCGGTCAGCGAGAGGTCGTCGCAGTTTCGTTGACGCGTGTGTGATGACCAGGCAATCAAGCTACGGTCGGTGGCTAACCAGAACCCTTGCCGCGGCTGGCCGCGACGCGTGCGAGTGAAGCATCATATTCGTCCCAACGTGCCTTGTCGGCAACTAGGGGTATCCCTAGTTGCTAAGACGGAGGTATTGGTCGATTCTCCCGATTGCACTGGGTTTCTGATCGTGACTCCTCGTTCGAGCCGCGCAGGAATTCTTTCCTTATCTGCAGGTAGGCAAAGCCGAACGCTATGACAATCAGGTGTGGTGTCCCCAATGGATCCATGCCCCCACGACGATACACGCCGCATCAGGAATTCTTGCCACGCAGGGACGGTTTTTCAATCCTAAGGGTCTCAAAAATGGAGTGCGTACGCCGAGAGGGACCAAACCAATGACGATTCGAAGGATGTTGTGAAGCTTCACGCAGAACCGTTCATCGACTTGAATGTGTTGCTTGGCGCAGCGTCCTCGAAGACACAACCATTAGACTCAGTTTCAACAAGCAGGAGATGCTACTGTGAGATTTCCCAAAACTGCGGACGACAGGACCCAACTAAAGCTCGCACTTGAAGTTTCCATCCACATCGGACTGGCGATTCTGCTGTCCACCGCCTGTCTCCTGATTTTGCTTCCCTTCATTCCTCTGATCACTTGGGGCGCTATCATTGCAGTTGCTGCTTACCCGGGCTTCCAAAAGGTGCAGCGTGCGCTAGGTGGGCGAGCATCGGTGACCGCTGTCCTTTTCGCGGTTTTATTTCTGGCCTTGCTGATTGTTCCCGTGGTATTTCTCGCGGACACGCTGATTGAGGGCGTCCAGACCCTTGCGTCCCACGTGAAGGAAGGAACCGGGATCATCCCGCCTCCTCCCGCAGGGGTCGAAAATTGGCCGATCATCGGGCCTCGGTTGAACGGTTTGTGGAGCCAGGCATCCCGCGACATAAGCGAGGCGGTCAGAAGTCTTGCCCCCCATATCAAAGCGGCCGTCCCTGGGATACTCTCCGTGTCTAGCGGACTCGGCCTCGCCGTAGTGCAGTTCGCTCTTTCGTTCGTAGTGGCCTGTATCGTTCTGGCGAACGCTGAGAGCGCGTATAGAGTGACTTCCTCTTTGTGCAATCGCCTTTTTGGGGGCGAGGGGCCCGAATTCCAGCAACTCATTGGAGCCACAATCCGCAGCGTTACCAGCGGGATTCTTGGCGTGGCATTGATCCAATCGGCTCTCGCGGGCCTTGGTTTTCTTGTAGCCGGGCTGCCTGGCGCGGGCTTATGGGCTGTGGCCTTTCTCGTCGCCGCCGTGCTGCAGGTAGGGGTGCTCATCCTCATCCCCGCAGTGATCTACATGTTTACGATCTCGAGCGTTACCAAAGCTGTGATTTTCCTCGTTTGGTGTGCCTTCGTAGCCTTGGTAGACAACTTCCTGAAGCCCCTCCTTCTGGGGCGAGGAGTCGCGGTTCCCACGGCGGTGGTGTTCCTTGGCGCGATTGGAGGTTTCGTTGCGTTGGGCCTCATTGGGTTGTTCGTCGGCGCCATTGTCCTTTCTGTAGGCTATAAGCTCTTCCTCGCGTGGCTAGACCAGGCTCCATCTGCCATTGAGGAGGCGTGATTATGCAGCAGGGAGTGGGCAGTCTTACCGATGGCTCAAGCGGTAATCTGAACGGTCTCACACACACATATTTACATCATCGCTATATGACCTTGTTTTATGCGCTCCTCGTAACAATGGTGGCGGCACCGATTTTCCATGCCTTAAACTTTAATGGAACCCTGATCGAGTCGTTGCTCGCGGCCTGCCTGCTCGCGGCGACATTGCCAGTTGGCGCGGTCAGAAACCGCCCTTATCTGTTTGTGGCGATCGTTGTGGTTTGGCTGGCGCGTCTGGTCACAGCTGCGCTTGATCATCGCGCGCTGTCAGAGGTGACCCTGGGAATTTGGACCCTCATTGGGCTGCTTGCTGCGGCAGCTGCATTACGATTCGCAATCGGCGCTACGCGGGTTGACGCGGAGCATCTATACGCAGCACTCAGCGCTTATTTGCTTGCAGGTATATACCTCGGGCTCTTGTATTGGGTTCTCGAACAGATGAAGCCAGGCACGTTTTCCTTCACGGGCGAGTTTTCCCAAGCCAGCGCAATCTATTTCAGCTTCGTGACACTGGCAACGCTCGGTTATGGCGACATCGTGCCGCGAGCGGAGGTGGCGCGTAGCGTCGCAATCGTCGAAGGTGTCGGTGGTCAACTCTTTCTTGCAGTTCTGGTCGCACGATTGGTCAGTTTGTATTCGAAGCCAGGAAACGAATCACGTTAACTGTCCCGCAAAAGTCCCAAGCAACTTCTGGGTTGAGGTCGCTACTTCGGAACTTCTAGGGTTTTCCCTAGTTGTCCTCGACCCGGAATCAGCCTACAAGCGAACTTGCAGATTTCGTGGAGTCGTCAGCAGGACGGTTTCATGTTCGGGAAGGGAGAATTTCGATGAAAGCCAAGATGATTGCCTCGATTCTCGCCATGACGATGCTTTCCGCAGTTATGTGTATGGCCGCCGATGACAACGAGGAAAAAAGGCAGAAAACCCGCAAGATGGCAGCCGAGGCCCTGCAGGATTTGTACAAGCTGGAACCCACTGCCCAAGCTTCTATCCAGAAAGCAGCGGGATACGCCGTTTTCGACAATATGGGGGTGAACGTATTGCTGTTGAGCACGGCACGTGGTTCGGGACTGGCCGTCAACAACAAGACCAAGCAAGAAACCTTCATGAAGATGGGTTCGGCCGGTGTCGGCGTGGGCATGGGAGTGAAAGACTATGTCGTGGTGTTCGTCTTCGAGAACGAGAAGGCCTTGGCAGAATTTCTGGATTCCGGCTGGTCTGGTTCAGGGCAAGCGGACGCTGCCGCCAAAGCGGGCGAGAAGGGCGGAGCTTTCTCAGGAGCAGCTGAAGTTGCCCCGGGAGTATGGGTCTACCAGATCACCAAGAATGGCCTCGCACTTCAGTTGACCCTGCAGGGTACGAAGTACTACAAGGACGACGACCTTAACAAAAAGTAGATTCGGATCAAAAGAGCGACGAGAGCAAGACACCCAGAGCTCGGAAAGACGAGCGTCTGTACAAGGTTGATCAGAAGCGGCCCTGATTATGAAACAAGAGCCGTCCATTGTTGTCAAAGGACGCCCCGCACCGGGGTTGCTGGCAACTTTAACGACTCACCACCACAGGAGATGTCCCTACTGTCATGGAGCAGTGTATAGAGAGAGGCGGAAGGGACTCTCAAAGTTGACTCTCGTTCTCGGCGTTCGACCATATCGGTGCGCTGATTGCGACAGGCTGCACTACGGCTTTTGTTTTTAGTATCGCGCGATCACCTCAGGGTTCAATTGTATCGTCGCAGCAAAAACGGGCGGGAAGACATTTCTGCGGTAACTGGTCGATGCTTTTTGATCGGGTTTCTATCGGCCCGATCAGTGTGAACACAACCGATGCAATCAGGCGGGGAAATCCGTGTTAAACGCGGCGAAGGAGATCAGAACATGAAGTTAACGAACAGTTGGAAGAACAGACTCGTACCGGCTGTAGGGACACTCTGTGTTGTTTTTGCGCAGGGCGTCGGAGCTCAAGTACAGACAACAACAAGCGTACAATCCGGCCAAAGTAAGGAAGTAGTCCGAGTGGACCGCGGCGAGGTTATCGCTGTGGAAGGAAATGATTTGATTGTTAAAATGGAAGATGGCTCGATGCGACACTTCGAGAATATTCCCGAGAGCGCGAAGATTACAGTTGATGGAAAACAGCTGGGGACTCACGACTTGAAGCCTGGAATGAAATTGCAGCGCACGATTACCACGACAACTACACCGCAGGTCGTTACCACCATCGAGACGGTGAAAGGAAAGGTTTGGTATATCGCAGCACCGAGCTCGGTGATCCTGACGCTGGAGAACGGAACGAATCAGTCGTTCAAGATCCCCAAGGATCAGCAGTTCAACGTGGATGGGAAAATGGTTGACGCGTTTGCCCTGAGGAAAGGAATGGTACTCACGGCGACAAAAATCGTGGAAGTTCCGGCGTCCGTTGTATCGCAGGAGAGGACCGTGACGGGCACAATGCCGACACCCCCACGCGCTTCGGAGACTGCAACAGCAGCCGCATCCCAGGAGAATAGTGCAAGTACCCCGACGCCCACGCCCGTGCAAGCTCCAGCGGACGCTCCTTTGCTGATCGCCGAGGGAGCACCCACGGCTACGCCGGAGGTGACGGAAACGCCAGCGGTGCCGGTGAAATCGAGTCCAATGGCAAGCCTTCCGCTTCTCGGTCTGGGATTGCTGCTGATTATTATTGTTCTGGTAGTCGCGAGGTCCGCTCGCGGCAGGTCCAAAACCTAGAAACTGAAACTTCACAACCTCCAAGAGCAGGTCGTTGGCGTAACGCTGGCGAGGAATCATAAATGGCTATCGTAACGCCACGGCATCGGGCAACTCCTCATGGCGAGACGCGGCGTGCGTCGAATTCACAGGGCAGATTAATCTTGTCTACGGAACCTCTACCGCCCACGCGACTACTTTCCATCCCGGTTGCTCTTTGGTCCACAGCAAGAGAAGCGCTGGTGACTGCTCCTCACCGAAATGCAGTCGGCTCGCGGACAAGTAGTATCCGCCGTACTTCGCTTCCCCCATCTTCAACTCCTGCGTTTTTTCAGGCAGACCTCGGTTCTGGCAAAAGAAGCTCTCCGCCTTCTGATCCGGTACAGCCATAATCGCGAATGCCTGAGAGTCTTCCTGCTCTACCGGTCGCAGCAGTTCGTTCACCGGCTGGACACTCGACATCAGGTTGGAGAGATTATTCCCCGTCGCAACTCTCTGCAGAACCCGATCCAGCGCCAACCTTATCCGTGTCGCCGGCGCTAGACTGTTCTCTGCCGCAAAAGAGGCATCTAAACACTGGTACGACCGCTGCGACACAAACTTGGAAGCCTGCGCACTATCCCGTTTCACGACCCACGTCTGATAGAACTGGGTAATGTCTTTCACCGCGTCTGGATCGCCGGAAATAGACTTTGGCTCTTCGTCCGCGGGTGCGGTGACTGCAGCCTGCTTTGGGAGAATCCCCGCGTCGCTGCTGTCTTCGATGCGGATGGCTATAATCTTCCAGTAACCTCCTTCCTGCGCCCAAAGTAGCGACATCATCTTGTGGCCGCTACCGTCTTGCTTCTCCTTGAATGCCGTCCCGTAGTACTTCTCTTGCGGATGTTTTCCTTCCTCATCATCCCGCACGGCCACGCACTCCACATCCGCTCCTATATCTGATGGTACGCTTACCAAACGAAACTCTGAAGCGTACGCGTTTTTGGCCTCTTTCAATTCCGGCAGCCATTGAGCGGCAGGCTCGAAGACGTCTCCAACAGAACCCACCGTAGCCGTGGTCGTATTGAATTTATTCATTGCCGATACTACGCCGAGCCTCATCATGCCCGGCGGCATCGGCTTTTGGTTCTTTTTCGTGATGACCTCCAAACACGGGTAACTACGGCGCGAAAAATACGCAACAGATAGGTTCGGCTGTTTGTCTACCACCCAACTCTTCAGAAAATCGTGCGCGCTCTTGTCAATCCCCTCATTCCCTTTGATGGCGGGATTCACCGGGATGTGACCCAGGCGTTCAGTAGCCTCTTCTTTTGGCTGTTTCCCTCCGCTTCCCAAAAGTCCGAATACCTCGCGCCACCATCCGTTCAGCCCGGCCCATCTTTGGTCATGTTTGTCTAGATTGTTCCCCGCGCGGACGTCTGAGTTCGAAGCCGTCAGGTGCCCGTTGACCAGGCTCTTCGGAAAACCTGAAGAGCGGTAATCTACATCAACATCTGCCATTTTGCTGTCGCGAGAGATCGAAAATTGAATCGACGGTGGGCCGTTCTTCAGGCGATAGCTGATCGGAAAACCTTTGTGATAGACCGTGTTGTCACGATCGCGATAGAACTCCTGGCTCTTCATGAGAATGTCAATCGCGTTGGGCTTAAGATAAACGTAGATGCGAAATTGGCGGTCACCTCCCACTGAGGATTCTTCTCCCATCACTTCGTCAACGGCGTCCACAAGATCAATCGCACAACCAAGATTCTTGCTGTTAATGTCCGTCAAATTCGCTTTCAAGAGTGCGTGAGTCACTGCGTCAAACGTCGTTCGGATCGACAACCGGGCGTTATCATACGCTTCTTGCGGTACAACCTTGCTTCCGGTGGCTTGGTTGTAATGCCTGATGTAGTCGTCGACCAGGCGTTGTTGCTCAGGTAGCAATTTCGAGTAAGATTTTCCGATCTCCTGACTACTGTTTCCGCCCTTCGCCGGTTTGGGTGTCTTTTCCTTCGGGTCGGGTTGTGTTTGACCTATTGCCAAATTCATCGCTAGGACTATGGTTGGAACCACCAACAATGCTCGGATATTTAGTTTCATCGTGAGCCTCCTCGAGGCGTCTATGAAGGCAGGGACGGGCCATCCCCGTGACGGGCGGTATGCTGTAGTTTACTGGCGTGATTAACCTTGATTCACCTCATCCAGCTTCGAAGGCCAATTTCAAAGGCAGGGCGAGCAACAACATGAGGAAGCTAGCTCGTCTCTCCGCGCGAAGCGTACGATTATACTCGGGATGAGAGATGGAGTTGTTCTTCGTGCCCATTTGGCTTGCCGAGTCTTAGAGTGGATAATGCGTTGACGATTTGCATTTCTAAGTCCTTTTACGACTGGTGTTGTTGGTAAGCTTGCGGAACCTCAGCTCAAAGTGAGTGGAATCTGGGCAGCCGCAGTGAGCGTCCCTTATGTACCGGAGATACCTTTGTTTACCAGCACCGTCACCTCAACGCGACGGTTCTCAGCCCGACCTTCCTTGCTTTCATTCGATGCCGCTGGTTGGGATTCGCCCATCGCACCCGGCGCCACGACATGCCGCACCGGCACGTTGCACTGCTGGATCAGGTAACCGATCACAGCTTCAGCGCGCTCCCTGCTCAGTTTTTCGTTCATGTCGGCGTTGCCGCTCGCGTCGGCAAAGCCCTTGACCTCAATGATGTATCCAGGGAGACCGATCGCTTTTTGCGCCAACTTCTTGAGTTCTTCCAGGTCCTCCGGCGAAATGCTTGAGCTACCAACCGCGAATTTCACGGTTGGTTCGGCCTTTACGTCATAATCGCTTAGCTTTGAGAAGCGATCCTCGAGTCCCTGAATGTCCTCAGTGTTCGCTCCTACCTGCCCAGCGGTGGGATGCAGGCCTGATTGAATCATCTCCGCTGTTTCCAGATCATCGCCATCGACGGTGATCGTGTTTGCGACAACTCGACCCTGGTCATCGGACACCCCTTCAACCTGCACCTTAAGTCCCGGAATTAGCACGGTGTTGGCCATGTACTCCTTCCTCAGGCCAAAGAGTCCCTTGTTATCTTTTGTTTTTGTTTCATCCGTGAGGATTACAGCGACGTTCGCCTTTGGGCCGCTCATGATGAACGCCTCTCCAGTGCGGGAAATGATCACCCCTGTGATCTCGGCCTTATCGCCAGTTGCTCCCAATGCCGTTGCCCATGCCACTAAACACAGGGCTATAAGATTCGCTGTCGTTCTTATTCGGACGCCTCGCATGATTTGGTCAACTCCTTCAATTTTCGAAACCCTAGTCAGAGCAGTTGCCGACCTTCATCCTTTACACTGCTGCCCAGCCGATTTGCCTTGAAGTTTAAGGGCGGGATAGCAGCAGCTCCACTGGGAGAATCCCTAGGTACCAAGAGATTTCCAGTTCGACGAAGGAAATTTTGTCCTGCAGGTGCCATGCGCGACGCACATAAAGAGGTATCCCGTTTCAGACTGTTACGAACTGAGAGTGCTAAAGCGATTTCCGAGAGCCGGGGCATTGCTTTTTTTATACGGCGTCACCATGAGGTGGGTCTAAAGGACGCGTGTGAGGCCTACGGCAGTCGGACGAGGGAGTCCGTGTCCATCAAGGACGCTGATGGCACGTGCGGCTCAGTCAACCAGAAGAAATTGAGCACGGAGACGGGCGTCCGTTGTTCCGAACCAAAGGATATTAACGAAGCCGTTCTGTAAGTGTTCGCTGACGTTGTAGTCTGTCTGGATTGTGGCACTGCCGAATTTACTGTTCCTGAAGCTAAACTGCGCCAACTCGCAAGGGTGACCCGGCCGCGGCAGGTCGACTAGAATTGAGTATTCCTTCTCACTGAGAATAAACAGCTGAGTGTTCCGCATAGATGTTCTGGAAAACGTGCTCGTCCTCCTCGCCCCGAAAGCTGCTCAAGGCGTACCCACAGAGGATATCCATCCAAAAGATTTTACCTACCTCGTCCCAGAGTTGTTCAACCCGAATCGCGGCTTCGGCCTTACCATCAGCCCACAAGAGAGGTGAACATTCTCCGCAGGCAACAACGCCGTGATGCTGTTGTCTCGCCGCTTTGGCTGCTGCCCCGATGAGACTACCTACAAACGGGAAGAATCGAGTCGAGTCAGGCATATCGTTCACCATAAATGTGGAGAGCGTTTTGTTAGCATCCAACTGAATGTAAGTCCCCGGTCGAGTGATGGCATCAACATCTATGCCTTGTATCTTCAATCTCGAAACGAGACCGTCCCGGTGCGACCCGGTAATGACAACGATAGCCGCACGTCCGGACTTGATGGCTACAGCGATGAAGGGAGCAAATGTGTCTAGAAGAAGTGCATCATCGGAATAGAATTGAACCTCATGGCGATGAGTGGCTTTCTTCACTGAGGCGTCGGTGAGAACTCGCGGCCTTTTAAGCTGCTACTGACGAATTGCTTACCCCGAAGAACCGCATCCACGGCAGGCAATAATTCTCTTTTGACATCTGTCTTGCGAACGTATCCGCGGATGCCGGTGCTCAAAGCTGCCCGGACGATGTCGAGGTCGTTGTTCTGACTCAGAAAGATGATTTTGGAGTTAGGGGAGAGTTGTCGTATCCGCCGAGCAGCTTCGATTCCATTCAACTTGGGGAGACCGATGTCCAACAGAATTATCTCCGGTTTCAGGTCTTGGGCTTTCTGAACCGCTTCCAATCCATCCGACGCCTCGGAAATGACTTGCCATTCTGGCCGCGCCTGAAGCACCAAACGGACTTGGCGTCGCCAATCTGCATAATCATCACTTATGAGAATTCGGAATGACGACAACGGTTGCCCTACCTTTGGGGCGTATTATAATGTCTCTTTATCGCCTTATTTGACAAGAACACCACCTGCGCAAATAAGTTGCGCAAACCTGAATACCCTTGCGCCAGATAGTCTCCCCAGGACCTGCCGTTGCGATCTACCTGATTAACCCCGCGAGCCCAACTGGTCGTTGCAACGTCCCGGGGCGACTCTGTATTCGGGGAAACGGCTTGCGCTTCGCCCGTTGTGGGCTGTTCCAATTACCAGCATGTTAGTACTCCTACGGCGCGGACGGGCTGCTCTACAAAGTGGTGCTCACTCCGCAAGGGAAGCGAATCGCTCAAGTTGTTATGTACGTCACTTCATGTGCCCGCAAGATCGACAAGCAACTGGTCGGCGGATTCGAGCGAATCAAGCCCGCACGCGGGTACTCGACGTCCAGCATGACGTAGACGATACCACCGAGAGGACCATTCCGCCCTCCACTCTGTGTCAATCCGCTTCGATAATCTGCTCTAAAGCTTGCCGCCCCTGTCGTAGAGGCATTGGGCGAATCCCTAGCTGTTGGTGGAGGAACCGGATTTGCTTGGATGGTCATCGAGAAAATAGGTAGATCCCTGGCGAAGGGCTACTAACGCGATCCTGAATAATAATTATCATCTTATGTACCGACGATCATTCCTGGTGATTCTCGACACCCCGCATCATGGTTCCCTTATCGGCGGCGACGGGCGTGTTCCGCTGGCGATGTAAACGCATCCGTATAACTCAATTTTCCGGTTACGCAAACTCGTCGTTGCGGGTCGTTCTCATTCGTCCGATGGACGTCTTCTCGCGACTGAAGTCGATGAGGAAATCTTTGGTTTCATGGGCAGTCTTGCCTGATGAGAACAACGAGTTCCCTGAGAAACCTTTCCGGCAGCGAGGATATTTTGAAGTTTCTTTAATTGCAGCTAGGGCTTTCCCTAGTGGCGGTTGGGTGGGCTGAACCTATAGCATCTCCGCAATTGGTCGACGGGGAGGCGAGCGTTGTGCGAGCGTTGTGTTAAGGGACTTTTCACCCCTATGTCTCCA
Organism: Candidatus Acidiferrales bacterium; assembly: GCA_963795535.1. Classification (GTDB taxonomy): domain Bacteria; phylum Acidobacteriota; class Terriglobia; order Acidiferrales; family UBA7541; genus Acidiferrum. The sequence goes on along the minus strand of CAWCIG010000012.1, from coordinate 1,172,449 downwards.
GGATGAGCGATGACGTGTCGCTGGTTCCTCCGAACAAAGTGATCGATTCGAAAAGACATGGCAGCCAATAAAAGAATTTCATTGCTGGGTTTCAATTCTGATTCATGAAGTATGGAGCAAGCCTTGGATCCGAATAAGAATGACGAACTTGGAATGAATGGACAGATTGGAAATACCGCTGACGAGTCATCAAAGACTTGGACAGGAGTTACTCGGAGAGAGTGGTTCAGGACGGCGGCTGGCGGTTGTGCTGGGCTGGCCCTGGGTGGCCTTGTCGATGTAGCCGCTGTGCGGGCTAGCACGCAGATGATGAAGCTCTCCGACGTCAGCGAGTTCACTACCTCCTGCAACTTTTGTTCGTGCGGCTGTGGCATGGTCGCAACTGTACGCGAAGGCAAGTTGATTACGATGGAGGGCGACTTCGACCACATTGTGAATCGCGGATCCCTGTGCGTGAAGGGTATATCCATGTTCGCGACTCACGCCTCGCCGAGCCGGCTTACAACGCCGCGTTACCGAGCGCCGGGCAGCGACCACTGGGAGGACATCTCCTGGGACGACGCGATCGCGCGGGTCGCGCAGAAGATCCGGAAGACGCGCGACGCGACCTGGATCGCCACCGAGAAGGTCGGCGACAAGGAGGTTCCGGTCAATCGGACGGATGCGATCGGCTTCCTGGGCGGCGCGCAGAACACGAACGAGGAGTGCTACCTCTTCCAGAAGGCGGCCCGGCTGCTCGGCCTGGCTTACGTCGAACACCAGGCCCGACTTTGACACAGCCCCACGGTCCCCGGTCTGGGGGCCTCGTTCGGGAGGGGGGCGATGACCAACCACTGGATCGACCTCCAGAACTGCAAGACGATCCTGGTGGAAGGCAGCAACGTGGCCGAGAACCACCCCATGGCCTTCAAGTGGATCCGGAAGGCACAGGAGAACGGGGCGAAGATCATTCACGTCGACCCGCGGTTCACCCGAACGTCAGCGGCGGCCGATATGTACGCGCGCATCCGGCCTGGAACCGACGCAGCATTCCAGAACGCGATGATCAACCACATCCTCGTCAACAAGCTCTACGACGAGGATTACGTCGTCACCCACACCAACGCCCTCTTTTTGGGCGATGAGGCGTTCGACTTCAAGGACGGTGTTTTCAGCGGGTTCGACGCGGAGAACCACAAGTACCACACGGAGACTTGGGGATATCAGCTCGATGCCAGGGGAAAGCCCCGTGTCGCCAAGAGCCTGGATGACCCGCACTGCGTCTTCTCGCGCCTCAAGACCTTTGCCTCACGGTACACGCTGGAGACGGGCGAGCAGATCACCGGCATTCCGGCCGAGCAGATCCAGCAGATCGCGGAGACGATGGCGAAGAACCGGCCGGGATCCATCCTCTACGCGCTCGGGATGACCCAGCACACAACCGGTGTGCAAGGGATCCGGTCGTTCACGATCCTGCAGCTCCTGCTCGGCAACATCGGCAAGCCGGGCGGCGGCGTCAACGCCCTGCGCGGCGAGCCGAACGTGCAGGGCGCGTGCGACATGGCGGTGCTCTACAACTACATGCCGGGTTATCTCAACTCTGCGTCGAACGCCGAACCGGACATCCACGACTACGTGCGCAAGAACGGGATCGCCGACAGCCGCTACCTCGTCAACACGCTCAAAGCGTTCTACGGTCAGGCGGCCACTGCCGAGAACGATTATGCCTATGCCTGGCTGCCCAAGCGGAACGCTTCCAAGGACTACGGAACGCTGCCGATGTTCGAGGATGCCCTCGCCGGGAAACTGAAGCTCCTCTGGATCGTCGGCCAGAATCCCGCGGTCACAGTACCCAACCTCAGGCTGACGTTCGACGCGATGGCTAAGCTCGAGACGCTTGTGGTCCAGGAGATCTGGGAGACCGAGACCGCGACGTTCTGGCGCCGGCCTGGCGTCGACCCGAAGTCCATCTCCACCGAGGTGATTCTGCTACCTGCGGCTTTCTTCATGGAAAAGAACGGAACCATCAGCAACTCGGGCGGCATGGTGCAATGGCGCCACGCCGCTGTGAAGCCTCCGGGGCAGGCCAAACCCGACGGCCAGATCGTGGACCTCGTCTTCCGCGCGGTGCGCGATCTGGTCAAGGACTCGAAGGAGCCGAGGGATGAAATCATCCAGAAGGCGTTCTGGACTTACACCACGGCCGAGGACGTCCTGCGCGAGATCAACGGCTACGCCCTGCGCGACAACCCGGAGACCGGCCTAAAAGCGGGCGATCTCATCCGCAAGGTCAGCGATCTTCGAGCTGACGGTTCCACCTCGTCTGGAGCGTGGATCTACGCGGGCATCTTCGCCAATGGCGAGAACCTGTCAAAGCGCCGCGACTCCAAAACCGATCCCGGAGGCCTCGGTCTCTATCCGGGCTTCGGGTGGACCTGGCCCAATAACATGCGCATCCTTTATAACCGGGCGTCGTGCGACCGGAAAGGCAAGCCCTATCCGGGCTCGAAACCGATCGTCTGGTGGGATGAGAAGGCTAAGCGCTGGACGGGATATGACTTACCGGACGTCCCCGTCATGACTGACGGACCGGCCACGGCTAACGGCCAGCGGGCCTTTCACCTTGGGGCCGAGGGCGTCGGGCGCCTGTTCGCCGCCGTATACTCTGACCCTGACGAGAAGAATCCAGGTTATCCGCGCGACGTGGCCTACGTACCAAAGGACGGTCCGCTGCCGGAGATGTACGAGCCCGTCGAGAGCCCCGTGGAAAACATCCTTCACCCGCGCGTGAAGAGCAACCCGATGCTCAAGTATCCGCGCGTCGCGACGCATCAGCCCATCGGGACCGTCGACAAATATCCTTACGTGCTGATGACATCGACGGTCGCCGAACACTGGTGCGCCGGCTCGACGACTCGAAACATCCCCTGGCTCAACGAGCTCATCCCCGAACCGGTGCTGGAGATGCCGATTACCCTTGGCCAAAAGCTCGGTGTGAAATCTGGGGATTGGGTACGGGTTTGGTCGGCGCGCGGTGAGCTTGAGGTCAAGGCCCTCGTCACGCCCCGCATGAAGGAACTGCAAATCGGCGATCGCCAGGTCACCGTTGTCTGGATGCCTTACAACTGGGGATACCAGGGACTCTCGACCGGCCCGAGCGTCAATCACATCACCATCGATGCTGCAGATCCCGGAGCAGGGACCCAGGAAACCAAGGCCTGCCTGGTCAACGTAGTCAAGGCCGGCCGTTCGGACGCGCGAAAAGACCGATCCCTCGCGAGGCGCACATGACGAACGCCGCAGCCACTGGCCCAATCAGAGCGACGCTGATCGATATCACCAACTGCATCGGTTGCCGGGCGTGCCAGGTAGCCTGCAAGCAGTGGAACGAGCGCGACGGCGAGCAGACCGAGCTCGAGCCCGAACTGGGTTTTCAGAATCCGGCTACGCTCAGCTCGAAGACATACACGCTCATCGCGTTCCACGAGATGGACAACCCGCAGAAGCCGGGAGGCCTGGAGTCCGCCTTCGTGATGCAGCGGTGCCTCCACTGTCTGGAGCCGGCCTGCGCCTCCGCCTGCCCGACGACGGCGCTCTACCGGCAGTCCGATGGTCCGGTGACGTACGAAGTTGACAAGTGCATCGGCTGCCGTTACTGCCTCCTGGCGTGTCCTTGGGACGTGCCGACCGCGGAATGGAACACGCGTACCCCGAAGATTTCAAAGTGCACGCACTGCGCCGATCGCGCCGATCAGCCGGTGCCGATCGCGTTCAACGGGATGCCGCTGTCCGATGCCCTGAGCAAGCAATTCACCGCAAGCATCGCGACTCCTGCCTGCGTCAAGGCCTGCCCCGCCGACGCCCTGCGCTACGGAACCCGGGATGAGATGCTGGCAATCGCACACAAACGGATTTCCGACCGGCCTGACAAATACGTCGATCACATCTACGGAGAGAAGGAGCTGGGCGGGACAAGCGTCGTGTACCTGTCGGCGGTGCCATTCGAGAAACTCGGCTTCCCGACGTACGGGGAAAAACCCTTTCCAGCCTTCACCAGGGCTGCGCTCGGCGCTGTTCCTCCCGCCGTGATGGCCGTGGGCGCCTTGCTCGGTGCCACGTACGCTTTCTTCCGGAAGCGCGTTCAAGCGGCGGCAGACGGATCGGCTGCATCGAAACATGCCGCAGACCATGGCCATGTCGAATTCGAGGTTTTCCAGAACAAGCTGATGACCCCTTTCAACTGGGTCCTCCTCCTGCTCATCGGGTTTGGCCTCGTTTCGTTGGTCGCGCGCTTCGCCTTGGGGCTTGGCGGTAGCACTAACTTGTCGAACACCTACCCGTGGGGGCTGTGGATCCTTTTCGACCTCGTGTGGATCGCGGTAGCAGCGGGCGCGTTCGCGATGGCCGGCGTGATCTATGTCTTCCAGCGAAAAGACCTCTATGGGCTGGGTCGCACAGCCGTCCTTACGGGCCTCCTTAGCTATTCCTTCGTGATGGTCACACTCCTCGCGGACCTTGGCCTGCCTTGGCACTCCTATCAGCTCGCCCTTCAGGCTCCCGGCCACTCGGCCATGTTCGAGGTTTCGTGGTGCGTCGGCCTCTACGTCACGATTCTCCTGTTTGAGTTCTTGCCGGTTCCATTCGAGCATTGGGGATTCCAGCGGGCCGCGGCGGCTTGGCGGCAATGGAATGGCGCATATGTGGCGGGGGTTGTGACGCTCTTCGTCTTTTTGCTTTCGCGCAACCTCCTCTACGCCGTCGTGGCAGCCGCGATCTTCGGCGCCCTCGCATGGATCTTCCGCGCGCGGGACCACAGCGCCGAACCGATCATGCTCGCCATCGCCGCCGTCACGCTGTCGACCATGCACCAGAGCTCGCTCGGCTCCCTATACCTGCTGATGCCGAACATGCTCGCTCCACAGTGGTGGTCTCCGGTAATGCCCGTGTACTTCTTCCTGTCGTCGATCGTCGCCGGAACCGCGCTTGTGATCCTCATCGACATGTGGATCGCGAAGGGGTGGCATCGCCCGCTCCAGATCACCCGGCTTGCATCGGTCGGACAGATCACGTTTTGGGCGCTTCTCGTCTACCTCTTGTTTCGCCTCGGAGACATGACCCTCCGCAACCAACTCTCCGGAGCCTTCGCCGGAAAGCTCGGCATGGCTTTCGCGGCCGAGATCCTTCTTGGCGGCGTGCTTCCGCTCGTGCTGCTGGCCCGCAAGTCTCTTCGGCAACGTCCTGACGTGCTCTTCCTCGGGGCTCTCCTCGCGGTCCTCGGCGTGACCTACAACCGCATGAACGTCGTCCTCTTCGCGATGACCTTTCGCGGCCGGATGCCCTGGCGCGCACCAGAGGCCTACACGCCGTCGATCGTCGAGTGGGGGATTTCGATCGGCCTGATCGCCGCGACAATTTTTCTCTTCGGCCTGGCCGCCCGTTATTTGCCGGTTCTCTCCCAGCCTGAGCCCAGCGAGGCAGAATTGAGTCGATGACTCCGGCACTTTGGTTGGAAGCGCATTCGTACTTCCGTTCGCTCGCCGACCTGTCCGCGCAGGTTGATCGCGCGGCGGCCGGGATCCGCTACTGCCGAGCACCGACGCCGCCATCGATCTCGAACCGGGTGGGCGAATGACGGGAGCGCTTCTCGAAAGACTGGCCTCGTGAGTCTGCCCGGCTTGATCCAGGGCCGCGGCATAGTTTTCCAGCACATCCGGCAATCTGGGCGCAGCGAGTGCTTTGCGAAGGAAGGGCAAAGCTTCCTCTGGCTGCAGTGCGGCGCCAAGATTCCCGAGCGCATATGCATTTTTGGGATTGCTGGCGACCGCGGACCGGAAGGCCGCGATCGCTTCGTCGCTCTTGCCGAGGGCGCAGGAGAGACGCGCCTAATCCGTTCTGCGCTTCGGAAAAGTCCTTGTGGTGCTCGATAGCCTGCCGATACGAGATAGCTGCCTCTTCATAGGTAGAGAAAATGGGTGCCGAAGCTAGTGTAGTGTCCAAGAATTAGCTAGACAGTCTCTTCTCTCCTTTTTCTTGTTCGCGGTTTCGTACATCCGGGCTGGATCTGCTCCAGGGTCTGGCGGCAGCGAGAGAGTTTAGCTTGAATGGATTCGACCGTGGCCGTCCAGACGAAGGGTTTCGGATCCTCGTTCCAGACATTCAGAAAATCCCGAATGGCGCTTTGTAAATCGTCGACACTGAAGAACGAACCTCGCCGCACACGTTTGGAAGTCAGCTCTGCGAACCAGCGTTCGATCAGATTCAGCCAACTGGAGCTGGTTGGCACAAAGTGAGAGATAAAGCGAGTGTGTCGTTTTAGCCAGGCCACTGTCCGTGGATGCTTATGCGTACCGTAGTTATCCATCACCAAGTGCAAGGGAACGTCCCCGGGAAACTCCTCTTCGAGTCGGCGGAGAAACTTAAGAAACTCCTGGTGTCGATGCCGCTCATAACACTGCCCAATGACCCGACCCTGTAAAACTTCCAGAGCCGCGAACAGTGTGGTCGTGCCATGGCGCTTATAGTCATGCGTCATCGTGCCGCAACGACCCTTCTTCATCGGTAACCCAGGCTGCGTGCGGTCCAGCGCCTGGATTTGGCTTTTCTCGTCCACGCACAACACCAGTGCCTTTTCTGGCGGATTCAGATACAGCCCGACCACATCGGTCAACTTCTCCAGAAACTGGGGATCGCGCGACAGTTTGAAAGTTTTGACTCGATGCGGTTTCAGATTATGGCTGCGCCAGATATTGCTGACCGTAGACTTGCTCAACCCCTGGTTTTTCGCCATCAATCGACAGCTCCATTGGGTCATTCCTTTGGGCTTGCTCTGTAAGGTGGCCTTCACCACGGCTTGAATTTTCTCCGGCCCATAGGTCGCCTTGCGGCCCCGGCCCGGCGCCACCTCCCACAAACTCTCCTTACCTCCTTGCAGAAAACGTTGCCGCCAGAGAGTGACGGTATGGCGGTTCACCTGTAACTGACAGGCAATGGCGCTGTCAGAACGCCCTTCCGCTGCGGCCAGCACGATGCGGCCCCTCAGCACCACTTGCTGTGGCGTTCCATGGGCCGTCAACCATCCCTGAATCTCTTCCTGATCACCAAGACTCAGACTCACAACAGGAGCGGATCGGGGCATGGACTCACGATACACCAGGCCATTTTGTTTGTCTAGTCATTTGTTGGACATTGCACTAGCAAGGGTCAAGGCGGCGGCAAGAGATGTGGTGCATCGAACCAACAGGGTTCTCATGGGTGTGTGCACTCCGATCATCCACCTTGAGGACGCCGTCATAGTTCTTGAAAAAGTGGCCGGGGATCGCGCGGGTAAAGACATATTGCACATCCGTATCGACGTTCATCTTCACTGCGCAGCGATCCAGGTGTTCAAATCCTCACTGCAAGCCAAGATCAGCGAGTATTTTGGGATTTTCCTCCTGTATCGCCAGCAGGTTATGGCAGGCGGTACAATCGTTGGAGATCGTCCGGCCGTCCGCGCTAGTATGCGACCCGTCGTGGCATCGGAAGCAGCCTGGAAAGTCATTGTGACCGAGATTGTTCGGATGCACCCCCCAGCTCATCTTCATGTCCGGAAAAATGTTGCGGAGGTAAATCCTTGCAACGTTTTCGGCGGATTGTTCGATCAAGGCGCGCTTGCGGTTATAAACGTCGGGGTATGACGTGCGGTAGTAGTTCTCAATTCCTTCGACGATCTGCTTTTGTGCGCTATCGCGATCCGGATAATTAGCTTTGAGCAATTCCACGGCTTTTTTGCGGATGTATGGAAGCTCTGGGCTGATCAGACCGCGTGACATCCGCAGGTCAACTGCATTTTCGGGTAACTCGAACGCGTGAGTTGGCCGGTTGTGGCAGTCAATGCAGTCCATGGTGCGCTTATCGCCCTTTTCGAGTTCCTGCTTGCTAACTTTGAGGTCCGTAGAAACGTATTCCACGGTTTTGCCTTTGTCGTCCGTGTAATAAACCACGGGAATCACCTGGCGACGGTCGTCGGTCGAAATGTAGTGAATTCGAGAGCCTTCGTCCAAATGCCTCCCATGAATGCCCACAGAGCCTGACGACACCCGACCACCGATTTTCATCACCAGTGCCGTGGTCATCACGGTATTTTTCTCGTCGTCCTTATAGCTGGTTTTAAGGATGAATTTATCGCCTGAGAAACGTTGGGGCCAATGGCAGTGCTCGCAGGTTTCCCGCGCCGGGCGCAGATACTTCACGGGCGAAGGAATAGGCCGGGAATAGGTATGAAAGGTGACCGCAAAAACCTGACGAAGGCCGGAGAGCTTGGAGCGCACGAACCAGCCCGCTCCTGGTCCTATGTGACATTCGACGCATTCGACCCGCGCGTGAGGCGAATTCTGATAAGCCGAGAATTCCGGTGCCATTACTGTGTGGCAGGTCTGACCGCAGAAAGTTGCCGAGTCCATATACGCCACGCCGCGATAGGAGGCAAAGCCGAAGATCATTACGTTCAGTAGAGTGGCGCAGGCGACGAACAAGAAACTGCTGCGGACCATCGGGGTCTTGAGGTCGATGGCCGGATAAATCGTGGGCAATTCGCCGGCTCCGCGCAGTTTTCGCCAGCGAAAGACAATCCCGACCGGGATCAGCACGAGGCCAAGGACGAATACGCCGGGCAGCAGCAGGAAGAGGAGGATTCCGACATAGGGGTGAGGAGGTCCGGGCAGCAGGAAATCGTAAATCCAGAAACCGATGAGCGTGATGGCGCTGCTCGTCGTCAGAACCACACCGATCAGACTCAACCAGTTCTGGCTTAAGTAATACAGCAGCCTTGCCCAATCCCGGACGATCTTTTGCGGACTCATTGGCGGTTTGCCTCGTTTTCATCTCGAGTTTTGTTTCGTGTACACGGATAGCAAGGCTCTGGCGATAAGGATCCGGGCAGGGCCTGGGCACCGCACAAACAATGGCATGTGTGCCTGCGATGCTGGCCCACTGGCGAATCCTTTGCCTCTATTTCAAGGTCGCCAAATAAGCTGCGAGATCCTTCACTTGTGCCGGCGTCAAGCTCTTTACACTAGAGTGTTTCGGCGAGGTGGAGAACGCGTTCGTGATTTCGTCGGCACTCTTGCCCTTGATCGAAGGCGACTTCATTGCCGGCTTGCCTTCTCCGTTCGCGCCATGGCAGCCGACGCACTTTGCCTTGAAAATCTTTTCCCCGTTCGCAGCGTCTTGAGCGCGCGAAATGGACGCGGCCAGACACAAAATTGCGGCGATTGCGATTACTGATAAAGACTTCTTCATTATTTCCTCCTTTGTTTGTTCCTTTGCACGAACCGTGTAGGAATCCCCGCGCTCCGTGCCAGAATCCGACCACGGCGTTTACTTCTTGGGTGAGCTTGAACGCGACCATATCTTTCAGTTGGTCGACGCTCATGGTCTGATACGGCAGAATCTTACCCTTGCCATTCGTGATGATCCCATCCCCCTTAGGTCCACATCGCTCTGTTTCCGCACATCCACATCCGCGGTCGCGAGATCCCCGTTGCCCGGAAACTACGCTGCTGACATCGGCACGTCCAAACACTTTCACTTCTCTTCAAAGGGTCTCGCCCGCTTACCTTCCGTATTTCTAAAAAGCGAATCGGACGGAAAGAGTAATCACGTTGCCTCGAAAATTACGCGGCGCGTACAAATCCTGATACGAGCCGTTCGAATCCTCGTGATACCCGTAATAATCATAGCGAGCCCGTCCGGTCCAACTTTTTGCAAAGCGATACGCGATGGACCCATAGGGCTGATACCAGTCGGAGTTCAGCGGCCCCGCGGGCGCTAAGGCGATAGGGCTCAGCGGATTCAGATTTAACTCGCTCCCGCTCACGCCCGACACGTTTGCTCCCACTTCGAGCGATAACCGTTTTACAGGCATCCACAACACGTCCAAGAATCCCGTGTTCACATCGCTGCTATACGGCGAAGACTGCTGCACAAGGCCAGACACGCCCGGACAAGCGGGCAACCCCGGCTGCTCAAAGTCGCTCGTATAGCAGATCAATATTTGAGAATAGATACTGTTGTAGTTGTAGCCCAACTGCGCAGAGAACTTTTCTGACGGGGTCAGTGACACGGAGATCCCGGCGTTCCGATTGTGTTCCGAACCGGTTACATTGATCGCCGGGTTCTGCCCGTCCGTGGTCTGGAAATACAAGCTGAGATTCAGCCATGACGCCGCCCGGTATTGCAATCGCGCGCGAAGCTCTTGGTAATTTCTCGGGCCGAGCGGCGTAAACGTGTTATCAGCACTTCCCAGGTCCGCATCGAGGTTGATGCGCAAGTTTTGCGTGGGCTTAAACCACAATCCAAGTACCGCCGAGTTGGAATTGATATCGGTCACGCCCGGGGGCCCGAAGGTTGGATTGGGCGTCACGAAGGAGACCGACTCGTCGGCATTTAGCGTGCATCCATCCGGGAGAGCGCCATTGGACAGAGGGGCGCAGTTGCCCCGCTTTGCCATACTAGGAAAATAAATTGCGTTCTGTGTGTTGTAAAAATTATCTGCGATCACTCGATGCATGAATTGGTAGCCAAAATATGCACCGGCCTTCGCCGATATCTGCACCTGTCCTTCGATCAGATTAGTGGTGATCTGCTGTTTCAGGAAATTACTGTCGAGATTTACCAGGATGTCCGGGCCAGAACTGCTGCTGTGAGCCGGCGTGCCGGTCGACAGACCCGGTGGCGTGGTGCAAGAGTTACTCGGGAGCGTTGCCGTCGGCGCGAACACGATCGGCGAAACGATTAGACTGCTTGAGAATAATGAACATTGCGTGGATGCATACTGCGCCGGCTCGTTCCAGTTTCCGTAATGGAAGGAATCCACCAGGCTGAAGTCGTGCGTGATTTGCCATGTCGCTCCCAAATCCCCGTAGGTGGCTACGTGGCGGCCCTGCATTGGCCCGAACTCCTCGTAGTTTGCCAGCGACGACTTCGACACGCGTCCCGCGAAGCCCTGCTGGTAGTCCTGCACGTTGAAGTCACTACCCGTATAACTGAACTTTCCTGAAAGTTGCAGTGCAGGAATGAAACTCGATTGCAGACTGATCTGCTCGGTCGGCGCGTTCAACCGTGAACGCAAGTGTGACTGGTAACTATAAAACGCGTTGCAGGCGGGATTGACGAGGCCACTCGCTTGGAACGCTGGGCTACACGGTGGCTTGTTCCAGGAGACGCCGAGATCCACGGGAGGAAATCCTGCTCCGACATTGAATTGTTGGTTCTGATCAATCGCGCCGGGATCCGTCTTGTAATAACTCCAAATCTGGTCGTAGCTGATATTGGTCCTCGGCAAGAAGCGGAAGTCCACTCCAAGCCGATACTGGCTCATTCCCGAAGAAAAATTCTGGAATAGGAACTGCTCCGTGCCTTCATGTTGCGTCGAATAGCTGGGGCCTGTATTGGTACTGTAGTTGTACCCTACCCGGAACCGAATTTTCGCGTCGGGCAGAATGGTCAATCCATAATTCTGCATGTTTCTTCGAGTATTGAAGTAATGGGGAGACATGGCCACAACCTGCGTGTTCAGCACGTTGGTCGGCGCATTCACGACCGGGTTGAACCCCGCGGGGGCATTGGCTGGCGGAGGCGCCGGGTTAAACGGATTTGCCAGCGGCGAGTAGTCCCAGAAATTCTCGTCATGCCGGAATAAACCGTCAAACGCGTACCACTTGTTCTTGCTGACCCGCAAAACGGTAACCACATTGGGGTCGCCGCCATAGCCGAAGCTGCTGAAAAAGAACCGGTCGAAAAAGGTGCCGTGGTGATCGAGTGAGCGCATTTCCGTTGTGAAGTTGAGCAGCCGCGGCCCTTGCTGCAAGTTCACCATAGTGTCGTAAGTCTGCAGGTCTCCGGAAATGCTTGTGAAGCGTCCACCGAACTCTACAGCCTGCTTGATATTGTAATTGTCCTGATTGATGCCATTCTGCTCGTCGATCTGTTGTGCATACAACCCCGGCGGCGACAACAGCCCCAGGAGGAGAAACCAAGAAAGATGCAGCAGCAATGGTTTATCGCGAGTGTTCTTCATCGGCATTCTCCTTAGGGCGTGAAGAACACGCTGCTGGTGTTCGATCCGTGTATCGCAACGTGGCACAACGTACAGGACTGATACTTTGTCGATTGATCGTGGAAACTCGGTGTTCCCGGCGGTCCTGCGGTTGCGGCCTGTGAATGGCAGCTGAGGCACAGGAGATTAACCTGGTTTATGTTGAGCATTCGCTGATTCGTCGAGCCATGTGGCGAGTGGCAGATCGCGCATCCTTCAATTTTGGCTTCATGCTGGTAAACGAATGGCCCTTGCTTCTCCGTGTGGCACTTGTAACAAACCTCGTCGCCCGAAGCGTTTGTGCGTAACTGCTTGGGGCGGAAAGTGCCGTGCGGACTGTGGCAGTCGTTGCACTGCATCAGCCCTTCGTTCACGCGGTGGTGAAAGGGCCGCGCGAATTGCGCGCGTACGTCCATGTGGCATGTGTAACAAAGTTCCGGCGACTTCGCCGTCATTAAATACTGGCTCTCTTTGGCATGATGAGGAGAGTGGCAATCAATGCAAGCCACGCCGTTAGCCAGGTGCATGGACCGACCGTAATTCGCATGTTCTTCGGTGTACTGGTGGCAGCGGAGACAGCGAGCACTTGTCTGCTGCGGGGTGGAATCTTTGAACGTGAAGATCTTGGATTTGTCGCCGCCGCCATCGACGTGTTCCTTTCCGGGACCATGGCAAGCCTCGCAGCCATGCCATTCCGCGCCTTTGTGTGCGTCGAGCTTGGAATCTATCGTAGTAGCGAAGTGCGCCGTGGTAGCGAAACCTGTATAGATTTCTTCGTGGCAGGTTTTGCAGGTATCAGAGCCTACGTAGAGTCCTTGATCGGTCGGCGCAACATATATGGCCTGATCAGAGGACTTGGCCTGTTGTGCGGCTTTCTTTTTGTCTTCGGAATGAGCCGAAGGGAGCATCAAGATGGCTAGAAGCGCCGCAATCAGATGGGAGACACGGGGCGATGTCCAAGGACCTGTAGAAATCTTCTTTGCAAAGGAACGGTCGCCTCGCACAGATCTTGTCGGATTAGGCAGCAAATCGGTCTCCCCCCGACGTTAGAACCCTGGAATAGGGTGATAACAGGCTTTTGATCAACGTTCCTCGGGGGAACTTAAATCACGCGTTTATTGAGTACAACTAGGGAAAGTCCTAGTGGTTCCGATGCCGAGGCAAGCCGTATCCTCAGCGACCTCGGATCATTAAGGAAGGGAAGATTAGCGGAAAATTGAACTGAGCCACTGAAATTCTATGAACGCCTCGGAAGTAAAGTCAATCGCGACCAGCATCCTACACCCCGTCCGTCTTCGAGTGGGGCATCTCCGTTGGCTTTATTGCCGCGACCGTTTTCCTATTCGGGCTCGGCGCACGATTCATGCCAATTCTTCTGAAAGAACAGACCTGACAAGGAAGAAATGTCTGGCTATTCAATGACCCAAGACGCTTGGCTAGCGAGCCATCCCTACCTACGGCCCATCGCCGACTTTCAAGCACAAGTGGCGATGGCTGCAGCCAGCATTCCATGCGCCGGTGCGGACATTCCAAACTGGGATGACTACTTGGGTGATTATCAGGCGGGAATCCCTCTACTGCGGAGCACCCAGGCAGCAATCGACTGCGAGCCCGCCGAGGTGATCCTTGTTTCGCTAGTCGAGAGTGTCGCTGCAACGCCATTGCCAGAAAAGTTGGCGGAGGAGTGTCGAGTTTCGGGCGCTCAATTGCGCGGAGAGTTGAATGCACCGCGTCGAGCGGTCGCTTGGGTACTCGACAACCAGGCTTTCAAGCCAGCGCACCCAGGCCTGCTTCGCTATCTAGGTTGGACAGCGTTGGCACGATTCCTTTGCAAACTGGGGGGTGCATTCGCGAGCTGGCGCGTGGAAGAGCAATGGCTCCGCAGTTACTGCCCCACTTGCGGTTCGGCACCCGCCATGTCCCAGCTAGTCGGTACAGATCCCGGCCGCTTGCGTCTGCTTTCTTGCGGCTGTTGTAGCACGCGCTGGCAGTTCCGGCGAATTGGTTGCCCGTTTTGCGAAAGCGTGGACGATCATCGGCTCTCCGTCCTAGCGATCGAGGGCGAGAAATCCCTTCGTCTCGACTGCTGCCAATCCTGCGGGGCCTATCTCAAAACCTATAATGGAGAGGGGAACGAGCCCCTCTTTCTGGCGGACTGGACTTCACTACACCTCGACATTATCGCCCGCGATCGTGGACTGAAACGATTGGCTAATTCACTCTACGAACTGTAACCAGCGCATCTTTGGTCTGGGTCGAGCGGGGTGACAGAAGTTAAGGAAATCCAGTTGGCGGGTCGGAAGTGCTGTGCCCAAGTTCAAAGCGGCTTTCGCCCCATCCACGACTGGGCAGACGAAGTGAATGGATCGGATGCAGTTTGACAGTCCTTGCCGGCACGTGGTCCAACCTCTTTTGGAGGTGAACGATGTCCCGAACGCGTAATGGCCAGGACATTAATCCTGCTGGGAATTTCGGGCCAACCGCTCCTCTAGGCTCCACAGTCTGTCATGGCGGTGTGAATTTCAGTCTCTTCTCGCGTGAAGCTTTGGGTGTGGAGCTGCTGTTTTTCGATCGACAAGACGATGCCCGTCCTGCGCGCGTGATCAGCATGGATCCCTCATTGAACCGCACGTACTACTATTGGCACGCGTTTGTGCCGGGCGTCCAGTCCGGACAAATTTACGCGTACAGAGTCCACGGGCCGTTCGATCCAAGGAATGGGTTGCGCTTTGATCCTGACAAAATTCTGCTAGACCCGTATGGCCGCGGGATCGTTGTTCCAAAGGACTACAGCCGTGAGGCTGCATTTAAAGCCGGAGAGAACACCGCCGTGGCAATGAAGAGTGTCGTAACCGACTTAACTACGTACGACTGGGAGGATGACACACCCCTAAAGCTGCCTTCATCGCGGACAATCGTGTACGAGATGCACGTCCGCGGCTTTACGCGTCATCCCAGTTCCGGCGTGGCTGAGAAGACTCGCGGAACGTATCGCGGCCTGATCGAGAAGATTTCATATCTCCAGCAACTCGGAATCACCGCAGTGGAACTATTGCCTGTCTTTCAATTTGACGCACAGGATTGCCCGCCAGGCCTTGTCAACTACTGGGGGTATGCGCCAGTCTCATTCTTTGCGCCCCACTGCCCGTACAGCTCGCGCCAGGACATCCTCGGTCCGGTTGATGAGTTTCGTGACATGGTCAAAGCGCTTCACCGGGCAGGCATCGAAGTTATCCTAGACGTCGTCTTCAACCACACGGCCGAAGGGGACCATAACGGGCCCACCGTCTGCTTTCGCGGAATAGACAATCCCACCTACTACGTTCTTGATCAAGAACGCTCGCGCTATGCCAACTATAGCGGTACTGGAAACACGCTCAACTCTAATCATCCTGTCGTACGCCGCTTGATCTTGGACAGTCTCCGCTATTGGGTGGAGGAGATGCATGTGGATGGTTTCCGCTTTGACCTCGCTTCGATCCTTGCTCGCGATTCCAGCGGCCATTTGATGTCCAATCCCCCGGTTCTGTGGGATATAGAAACCGACCCGGTTCTCGCTGGAACAAAAATAATTGCAGAAGCTTGGGATGCGGCTGGATTGTACCAGGTTGGTAGTTTTATTGGACACAGCTGGAAGGAATGGAACGGACGCTTTCGTGACGATACAAGGAGTTTTTTTCGCGGTGAAGAGGGCTCATTGGCGAAATTCGCGGATCGCTTCGTCGGTAGCCATCAAATCTATCGTCACAAAGAACGCGAGGCAGAGCAAAGCGTGAACTTCGTAACATGTCACGATGGTTTCACACTCAACGATCTGGTCTCTTACAATCACAAGCACAATGAGGCTAATGGCGAAAACAATCGCGACGGCGCGGACGACAATCGAAGCTGGAACTGTGGGATCGAAGGCCCAACCGACGATCCAGCTGTTGAAAAGCTCCGAAACCGTCAGGTGAAGAATTTCCTAACTGTCACGCTGCTCTCTCTAGGTCTGCCCATGCTGTTGATGGGTGATGAAGTGCGTAGGACACAACACGGCAACAACAATTCTTACTGCCAGGATAACGAGGCCAATTGGTTTGACTGGTCCCTCCTCGCCAAGCATGCGGATGTACTTCGATTTGTGCGGTTACTCACCGCAAGGCGGTTATTGCGAGGCACCGAGGCTGAGCGCCTGCGGATGACCTTGACTCAATTAATTAGCAAAGGAATTGGTGGCTGGCATGGGGTGAAGCTCAACGAGCCTGACTGGGGCAAACACTCGCACAGCATATCGCTCAGCGCCGAGTTGCCAATGCAGAGCCTGCGTGTCTACTTCATATTTAATAGCTATTGGGAACCACTTGATTTCGAGTTCGAGCGGACGGACAACTGCGATGAGCATTCGTGGCGTCGATGGATCGACACTTTTTTAGATTCTCCGCAAGACATTGTCGATTGGCAGGCTGCACCATTCGTTCCAGGCCGTACCTATCGGGCAGGGCCCAGGTCGATTGTCATCCTTTGGGCAAGTCAGAGTTAAGCTGTGTCCTAACGTAAGAATGGCTCCTCCCTTTCGGAAGGAGCCATCTCTTTGCGATTCTCGCCCTAACGATACACTCGCTCAGTGGATCGCATATCGCAAATTCTTTCCCAACCCTTCTAGGCTTTGAACAGTTCCCCACGCAACTGGGGGAATCCCTAGTGGTAGCGGAGACGCGAACGCCATAAATTTCTGAATCGGACGTGGCATGCGCCCGAACTCGGGGGCTGTGTTGTCAGAATCACCAATTGCGCGACCGCCGCTGGTCATCCAATCTGTCCCGAGTTAGCGCAATTTTCCTGAGGGCGCGGAGAGCTGTGGAGGGGGCTTTTTGTGAAGTTAGAGCTGGCTGAACATCTGAATAGGGTTAGAGTCGCAGTAACTGAAGTGGATCGCATCCTTGCGCTGCACAAATACGCTGAAGATTCGCGCACCGTCATGGTCGTTGGCCTGCTGGCCACGATCATTCAATACCACCGAAGCATATTGCTTTTGCTCAGCTCGGGAGCGGCGCGTTCAGCGGTCGCCTTAATACGCGACATCGTTGATGGCATGTACATCGGACTCTGGATAAATACGTGCGCAACTCCGGTGCAGATACAGTGCATTAAAACAGAAGACCAGTTCCCCGTGAATTTCCCGGAGATCATTAAAGCGGTCGACATTGCGTACAACGCGAATGCCTTCTTTGAAGACATGAAGAATCGCTGCGGTACTCCCCTATATAAATCCAATCGCTCAGGAATCCTCCAACTTGGCCACTGGTTGCTTGACTCAGATGCTGGCCTGCAACATGACGAACGAGAGCTCTGCGAGTTAACGACGACGGCCACTAGTTGCATTTTGCTATTGGCTGGAACACTTCTGTCCAACCAAAACCACGCTGCGGAATGCAAGGAGGTGGAAGCTCTTTCGACGACCTACGATAAGCGCGCTAAATCAGCGTTTCGCTGAGTCCAGTTTTTCTACACCAAGCTCTTCTCCTTCGACCTATACATTCAAACTTACCGGCAGCTATTATAGCTTCCGTTATCCGAGAGATGCCTATTTGGATTCGAGCACTTTGCGATGATTCAACTTCTGGACAGGCCGATTATCGTGTGGATAGAGCTTCATGATGGCGGCTAATTGTTCGTCGGAGAAGGTGGATGCGGCCTTCAGAACGTACCACGTCACTCCCTCTGTGCAGGGCGGAGTGGTCAGCGAGCCGCTATAGGTGTAGTAACCGTGCTGGGACGGCAGGAGTTCTTTTACATTCACCGACACCGCGGAAATCTCAACGGTTTTGTCCCGCTCTGGCGGAATGTTCTTCCAAAGAGTCTCCAACAGCGGATTGGGAGCGCCTGCCTTGAAAAGAATGGCCACGACGGCAAGGTGACCGTCTGAGTCGGAGTGGACAAGGTGCGCCACCATGTCGAAGCCCTTGCCATTGATGTGCTCTTCACTGGGATGGTGGAAATGAAATTGCTTCAGAGCATAGACCTTGTTGCCGACTGTTAGGGTGCTGCCCGGCGCGTAATTGATCATGATTGTGTGGCCGTTGTTGACGATACTGAGTGGGACGGGTTCGTATGCGAATTTGAGCTCAGGAAGGTCGGCGATTTGGGCATGGCTGATGTCAATGGGCGACTGATTATGACCCATCTTGCAAGCGGAGAATGCGGGATCGATCGAAGCCCAATGCGTCGGACCCTCCTTGCCGTCGTAACTCCAATGAGGAGCGTGTGATTGTTGGGCGCGAGAGACCGCTGGGGCAAGCGCAGAACAGAATGCCAGGGCTAGACCGCATGTTTTCCTTGTTGTTCGAAACACGATTGGAAACCTCAAAGTGATAGTGGTCAAAGGTGAGCTTTTGGCCTACTGGTGAAATCCCCAGTTGTCTATTCGAAGCGTTCGAGGCGCAACAAACAGGCTTGGCGTCGCCAATCTGTAAAATCATCACTTATGAGAATTTGGATTGACGACAACCGTTGTCCTACCTTCGGGGGGGTAACATAATGTCTCTTTGTCGCCTTATATGCAAGAACACCACCTATGCAAATAGGTTGCGCAAACCTCAATACCACTGCGCTGTTACAGTAACCTCCAGATTCCCCTCAAAAACACCGCGAATCTTGCACGATACGCGATGTTGATCGTATTGGTACTTTCACCAATACGCAAACTTGATAGAGACTGCTATGAAGGAGTTCCCGCGCGAATTGCAGGAGACGGACTATGGCAGAGCAACCTTCGGGCCACCGAAGTAAACAGGTGCACAAACTCTTCTCCGTCATGGGTTGGATTGTTCAAGGTCACGCCGTTGAACTGATAATCGCCAAGACCGAAGCGGACGCCGAATACTACGCGATTCATGAATTAGGCTTCGTTAAAGTGGATGGCACCACTCTGGCATGCGACCGCGTGCACGTTGGGCCTGCGGATACAAAGGACTGAGTCCCGCCGCGTCGTTCGAGGTAATTGCGGTCACGGCTAAGAGACACTACCTTGAGGAATGGCCGTAGAGTTTGTGTCCTTGTTAGATTGTGGATTGGGGGTTTGGTGCGCAGTTCGCCTCGTCGAAAAGCTTATCAATGTCAGGCTGAGATATCCCGCCGGCCTGTAGTTTGCAACGGATTTCGCGTTCGGCTCCGAACGCAGTGTTTTGCACTTTCATAGAATCCTTCAGAACCAGCATAAATTGCTGCGGCATGGTGCTAAAAATCTTACGTAAGACAACAACTTGTATCAAGGTGTCACCTTCAAGGAATTCTAATTCTAGCCGGGACAGACGAGAATCGCCGATCGGTGAATAGCCCCAGACCACTCTAAATATCCTGGAACTTTAACATTTGGGTCAGCTTTGACTTCGCAAGTATACAACACATCTTCATCTAACTCTCGCAGGTCGATTTACCGGCAAAGTTCGTACTTATACCCCATCTTGCCTGCAGCTTCAGATCGTTTGGCCTGACAGAATGAGCCGCCGTAATTAGTTCGAAGGGACTTTTTTCGGTAGCAGTCCGTCTTTCTCCATCTGCTTCGGAACTTCCTTGACAAGGCCATCGACGATTTTCTTCGCTGACTTCGGATTGAACGACTTGCTGAAGCCGTTCCACACTAGGTCACCGTCTGGCTTGCTCGTGGCGTAAACGTTGGTCTCGACGCTGACGGTCGTATCTTCCCGCGTATATCCCGGATCGTAAACCATGGGATACACAGCGCCCAAGTAACCATAGAAAGAGTAATAGTAGGGGAACGGGGCAATGTACGTCGAGCTCGGAACGATCGTCACTTTTTTGTCGACCTTCAGCAAACGCGAAACGACTATAGCGTCAATGTGATTGTCTCGGATCTGCCCACGTAGGTAGTTGAGGTCAAGTTTCACGTTAGCGTCTGGGCGCAACAGGATGTGGTTGCCAGGAATGGTCTCGATGCCCTGACGCGCAATCTGGGTGGCCATTCCATCTTCGAAGTCGGCGCGCACCTCCAGGTTTTGAGCGACGCCGATGACCAGAATTTTGTGGAACGTCTGTCCGTCGTATTTTGGGTTGAGCCAACTAGTGATCATCTTGACGGACTTGCCACTACTGGCAGCAGCGAGAACAGCCAACAAAAAGAAGAACAAAGGCGCGGACCGAAAGACCTGACGACTAGTGAAATACGGAGATGTCATGGATTCATCTTGCTGAATTGAAACGCGCTTCGCAAGTGATCGCACCCGGCGCAGAGGGTTCCGTGCAAGTAGTCGGAGATCTCAAGCGGGCGGAGAACTTGGTTTTGATTAGAAACGACCTCCTCAGGGAGATGAACAGCAATAATTGGAAAAAAGGACTGGTGCCGACGTCAGCAGAATGGTCAGGCTAACTCCTGAGTCGCATACTCGGAAAAGTGTCGGGCACTGGCAAGAAACGGCTCTAGCAGTCCCACGCGCACCCCAACACTCCTACGGCTAAGTTTTAATTCACACCGGGCCTACGCCAAGTTTCTTACGCTCTTGCTCCGGATATTTCGAGCGCGCTTTCTCCGCGAGCGTTTCGATTTGAATGGCTTCGAGAGGAAAGTGATGTCGCCATCGATGTACTTGAATAGTAGCCACGCACAACCGGTTTGGGCATTCCGAATTTATAGCATGAGGCGGTAGTTATCGTGGATGAAACAGTCGCTGCGCTAGAAGAGTAACGAAAAGCATGGCGAGCAGAATTGCGATAAGGCTCTTTAACACGATTTCCTTCATGCGCTTGCGTTTCATGAATAGAGGATAGCGGCGTACCGGTGCCAGCACCCATTTGCCAGGGGTCTCTTCCGGTGTCGTTATCTGGATTATAAAGGGAATCATGTATTGCTTCGCCTGCGCCTTGAGGAGATTCTTGCCAGAGGTTTCATCTCATGCGCGTCCTCATTGCAGATGACCAAGAGTTCATTCGTCGTGGCTTGCGCGCGGTGCTGTCCGAAGAGAAGGATATTGAAATTTGCGCTGAAGCGATTGACGGCAGGGATGCAGTCGCCAAATCATTGGAACTTAGACCTGATATCGTAATCATGGACATTATCATGCCCCGGATGGACGGGATCAAGGCGATACGATTGATTCGCAAGGTGTTGCCGCAAACGAAAATCTTGAGTCTCAGCCAATACGACATTCCTAAGGTGGTGGACGAAGTAGAAAAAGCGGGTGCCGCCGCTTTCGTTTCAAAATTATTGGTTTGGGATAAGCTCGTCCTGTCGCTCAGAAGAGTGCAATTCGGAGAAACGTTCTTTTCCTGATGCAGAGGTGCGCATGCTAATCTCTCCGCTAAGGCGGAATCTAGATTACTGTGAGGTACGTACACGTCCTGCTATTCGCCTGCCCCGATTGCAATCTTCCCGTTTCGATTAGCCGCGTCAGCAACGAAAAGAACTTGGAAATGAGGCGCAACTTGCGCGCATCAGCACGAATCGCGACGGCAGTTGCTGTGCTTCCCTTCCTTATTTCACGTTGCTGGCGGAATCCAATCACTCATTCTCAGGTATAGCTGCCTATCAATTCGAAACCGCCAACCTGGCGAACGGCGACATGGCCGAGCAAATCGACGCCGAGCGCGTGACTTGGACATTCTTCGATGTGCTGGGCGCAAAGCCGCTGACGGGACGCACCTTCACGCCTGAAGAAGATCGCCCCGGCGGAAGCCAGGTGGTGCTGGCCGGCTACGAACTGGCGACGCGCCTTTTCGGAAGCGAGCGAAATGCCGTGGGCCAGCACGTGGTGCTTGACTCCAAGGACTACACGATTATCGGCGTGCTGTCTCCGAAATTCGGCGTGCAGTTGCTCGGCCGTCAGGCGGAAATCTGGATGCCGCGCATCTTCGAATTCAGCATGACTACGCCGGCGCGCATCAATCTCGGCGGGATGTATTACGAATTGATCGGACGCCTGCGCCCGGGCGTAACAACGGCGCAGGCGCGCGCGGAAACGGACCTCATCTTTCAGCAATACAAGCAGGACAAGCCGCGCAATTACGACGCGACGTCGGACGTGGTGATGAGCGTCAGCGATCTGCAATCGAATCTGGTGGCCGATGTGCGCCCAACGTTGCTGATTCTTTCTGCGGCCGTCGGTTTCGTACTGCTCATCGCGTGCGCCAACGTAGCCAGCCTGCTGCTGTCCCGGGCGCTCGGGCGGCGTAAGGAATTCGCCATTCGCAGCGCGCTCGGAGCGCCGCGCCTGGCGCTGATGCGCCAATTGCTGACGGAAAGCGTGCTGATGGCGGTGCTGAGCGGCGCGCTGGGAATAGCGCTCGGCATTCTGGGAACGAAATCGTTGGGCGCGTTCGCGCAAACGAACTTGCCGCAATTGGCCGGCGTGCCGGTGGATTTGCGCGTGCTGGCGTTCACACTGGCGATTTCGGTGCTCAGTGGAATCCTGTTCGGGCTGGCGCCCGCGCTGCAATTGTCGCGGCACACTCCCAGGGCGACCTTGTCCGACGAGGGACGAAGCGCTGCGGGCAGCCGGCGGCGCAATCGCACGCGCAGTACGATCGTTGCCGCGCAAGTGGCGCTCTCGATGGTGCTGCTGATTGGCGCGGGATTATTGATCCACAGCTTCGTGCGGCTGCGCATGGTCTCGCCGGGATTCGACGCGAAAAACATGCTGACCGCGCAAACGTTCCTTCCGCCGCCGGTTTATCCGCAGTCCGCCCAACGCATCGCTTTCTATCACGATGCGCTCCGAAATCTGCGAGCGATTCCCGGCGTGGAAGCCGCGGGCATTTCGACTGCGCTGCCCGTGCTGCCGACGCATGGAACGCCGGTGCGCTTCGAAGGCGAGCCCGAAGTTGAACTCGGGCGGCGCAGCATCGTGCTGATTGAGTCGATCAGCCCCGTCTATATCCGGGCGATGGGCATGCCGCTGGTCGAGGGGCGCGATTTCAATGATCTCGATGACGCGCAAGCGGCTCCGGTGGTCATGGTGAATCAAGCGGCGGTGCGACGCTTCTGGCCGCATGACGATCCGATCGGGAAATCGGTGTGGGTCGGGACGCTTCCGGCTTCCAGGGTGGTCGGCGTGATTGCCGACGTGAAGAATAACACGCTGGCGACGCCCGCGCAGCTGGAAGTGTTTTTGCCGTATCCACAGTTGGCATCGCCGACGCTCTACTTCACCGTGCGCAGCACGATCGAGCCGCACGCGCTGGCCTCGGCGCTGCGCAGCCAAATCACGGCGGTAAATCGCGGCCAGCCCATCACCGATGTGCAGACGATGGCAGAACGTCTCGAATCGGCCAGCGCGCCAACGCGATCGATGATGGTGCTGATCGGCGTCTTTTCGGCGACGGCGCTGCTTCTTGCCCTCGTCGGAATTTATGGCTTGATCGCGTACTCGGTGGCGCAGCGGAACCAGGAATTGGGAATTCGCATGGCCCTCGGCGCATCCGCGGCAGACATTTTCAAGCTGGTGATTGGAAACGGGCTGAAACTCGCGCTGGCAGGAATTGCCGTCGGGCTGGTCGCTTCATTTGCACTGACGCATCTGATGACCAGCTTTTTGTTTGAGACCAGCGCGACAGACCCGATTACATTTATCGGCAGCGCCATTCTGTTCGCCGGAGTAGCAGCGCTGGCGAGCTATTTGCCGGCGCGGCGTGCGATGCGCGTTGATCCCATGGTGGCGTTGAGGTACGAGTAGTTCTTCGCGCAAGTGACCAGTAACGCTTTGTTTAAGTTGACTCGCGCACAAGCGATTGCGCCCGGATCACGGGCGACTCTGACCTTACAGTTGCGGCACTACTCTGATCATTGACCGGTGGCAGGGAGGCCATCGGTCATGAAGCAGAAACCAAGTTCCAGAAGAAGTCGCATCGAGCCGAACCCTTGATGTGGCGGCGCCGGTTGTGGAAGGCTTGCCGACCACTCGTCCAGAATAGGTGGATCAGCCTGGCAACAAAACACCTACACGTGAGGTCGCGGAGTTATGGAGACCATGAGAAGCCCTCGGGCCCTTGCGTTGACCTTCCCGGCGTCGGCCCGAAACCACCCCCGCAGCCATATCACATGGAATCAGTAACTTGCGGGCCGGAGAGTTCTACACGACCCATAGCAAACTTCAACCCGATTTCGCTGAGACGTGCATCCCCGATGACCTAGCGCAAACGACTTGACTTACAACGTATCGTACGATATACATTTACGATATATTGTGAAGTTCAAGGAGAACCACATGCATCGACATCACGATTTTGCTTCTTTTGAAGGCCGCGGTCATCGCGGTCACTTCGGGCGCAGGGGGAGACGCTACGGTCACTTTGCCGCAGGCTTCTTGGGTGGACCGGGGATGAGGGTCGCGAAGATGCTCGCCTCGGGAGATCTTCAACTCATTATAGTGGCGTTGCTCAGCGAAAAACCGCGTCACGGATACGAGATCATTAAGCAGGTAGAAGAGCATTCCAGTGGGGCTTATACGCCAAGCCCCGGTATGGTGTACCCGGCGCTCACCTATCTCGAAGAGATGGGTTACGCAGCTTCAGAGCCAGAGGGCACCAAGAAACTCTACCGAATCACGGAAACTGGTACCGCGTATCTGAATGAAAACCGGGCCAGCGTGGAGGACACACTCGATCAACTGGCGCGCTTTGGCCGGAAGCTCGCCGAATTCCAGAAGGAATTTGCGGAACACGAAGATGAAGAGAGAGAAAACTCAGGGACCGATTCCCGGCACGGGATCAAATCAGAATGGCGCGAGGCGAGACGGGAATTTCGCGAGGTGCGAAATGACCTCAAGGCCGCGCTCTGCGAGAAGTTCGATGCGCCGCCGGAAGAGAGAAAGAGAGTTTTCGCAATCCTCCGTCGCGCGATCGACGAAATCCGAAGCAAATAGCGACAATTCCCACGGCGGCCGGAAATTCCGCGGGAAGCCAGCCCAAATTAAACCAGGAAAGAGGTTTTCTCATGCCAAACAGGAGCTTTCAGAGCCCCATTAAAAATGCGCGCGTTCATGCTGTCATCAACCGGCTTGCGGAGGCGCCGCGTCGCCCGCCGAGCGGTGGTCCACACAACGATCCGGCCGCAAGTCTTGATCCTTATGACTACGCGGAATACGGCTTTTCGATTGTTCCTGAGCAGGGCGAGCTGATCTATTTGCTTTGCCGCGGTATCGGCGCTAAACGGGTCGTTGATTTCGCGACCTCGGTCGGCATGTCAGCTCTCTATTTTGCGGCAGCCATGCATGACAATGGCGGTGGCACCGTAATTGGCTCAGAACTCGTGCCGGCGAAAATCGCGACTGCGAAAAGCAATCTGGCGGACGCTGGACTTTCGGGCTACGTTGATATTAGAGAGGGAGACGCGCGCGTAACTCTTAGCGATCTTGGCGGTCCTGTTGATTTTGTTCTGATTGACGGCTGGCCAGTTTCCCAGGAACCTTCGCTCGCGCGCGAACTTATCCAGGTCATCGCTCCTCAAATTCGTATTGGGGGCTACGTCGTGAACGACAACGCAGAACCGGATTTTCTCGAATTCATTCGCGATTCGGCAAACGGCTTCATTTCCGTGAATCTCCCACTTAAAAGTGGTACCGAACTCTGCGTAAAAGTTTCTTGATCTGGCCATTAGCTCGGACTACGGTTGAGTCTCCGGCGGCCTCGTAGTCGTCCTTGGGCGGGTGGCGGGCCGCCCTTCCATAATCCGGTAAGGGAAGGGTTGCCGACAACTCGTCCAGAACCTCGCCCCTCGTTCCTCAGAACCCCTTTCCAGGCCCTCCCTTAGCTCGGTGAGCCACATTCCAGGGGAGCGGTACTGACGAGCAGCGTCTGTCTCGCAACAGAAATAGCTGAACGCCTCGATGCAGCGCCCTTGCTGGGAAACTGCGTGTCGTCAATCCTCGAAGGCGAGATTGCCGAAAACAGGGCGGCCTGCCAAGGCAGCGCAGAAGCCATACACAGCGAGGCCAATCAGCAGTTGAAGGAGAAACAGGGAGCGGCCAATATACCAGCGGGAGAAGTTGAGCGTTATGGGCAGAGCGGAGAGCAGGAGATAATACACATCAAAGATGAACAGCGCTAGGAGTCCGAAGCGAATCAGGCCGATCAGTATTAGCGCCACAATAACGGCCGTGAAGGGCAATGCCACCCAAAAATTTTCACCCGTTATTGCGAGTTGCAAGACGGTCAGGACTAGGCCGGTGACGGCGACCGCCAGCCACTGTTTGCGCAGAAAAACGCGCGCCAGAAAAAGCAGCGATAGGGTGATAAGCGCGGAGAACGCGCTACTCAAGAGTTGGTTAACGCCGGCCGCCAGGAACCGATTTGGTCCTCCCAACGAAAGAGGCGTAGAAAGAATGGGAGTCAAACCCGGGACATTGAACCAGTATGGCAAGGCATCCAACGCGTAGCCGGAAAGGGCGGCGATTGTTCCCAGCAGTGCTCCTGCCAGGACATCCCGGCCGACCAGCGGGTCCCAGACTTTGCCGGAGAGGAGTCGCGTCCAGGAGATCAGCAGGGCGGGCCAGCGTCGCCGCACATAAGGCTCGAGCGCCATGTAGTTCACCCAAACAAACACTGCCGCACCCACAGCCACGCAGAAGGATATGATGAACTTTCCGAACTCGCCGCCCAGATCCCAGGCGTGATGCCCTCCCAGAATCCAGTTGAGCATGATGGCCGAGAACACCAATGCGGCCACCTGAAAGGATCCCTTGCGGTCACCGCGTCCCATGCGGATGTTTCTGCGCGCAAAGATGGCACCGGCCACAAGCAAGGAAACAATCACGATGGCGAGGGTCACGCCGCCGATGACGGTGGCAAGGACAAACGTGGACTGTTTAGCTGCCCCAGGGAGATTCCAGGGCCCTAGCACATCGAAATAGACGGGCTTGCCGCGGTAGGCCGCTGCCGTTACATGCAGCGGTGTTGCTGGATCCTGCACCGAGCTGCCGTCCCATTCGGCGCGCGCGTCGAAGGGAACCGGCGGAAGCAGTTTCGGCCCCGAAATCGTGAAGCGCTTCATATCCAGGCCCGCTGCGGCAAATAACGCTCCCCAGTCCGGATCGGGCGATGGGCCTTTCGAATCTTCCACCTGCGGTGGGAGAGCGTGGAACTTGATCAGTCTCCCCGACGCGCTGAGTTCCACTGAGGCCATACCCGGAACATCTATCGGCGGATCATTCTGCGAGACGTCGAGTTGTCCAACGGGAACCATCGGACGCGGGCTCTGCCGATACCAGAAATTCATGGGTCCCAGTTCGGCCGTAGCAAGGTCCCGGACGCGCAGCGGAGAAGTCTCATGCAAAGCTCGGTAACGGAGGAAATCGTAGGTCCGGAAGAACGAGGAGTCGATGTCGGCCGGCTCGTCGGTATAGCCGAATTGCCTGACGAGCTCGCGCGCCCGCTCGGTCAGAGCATCTGGAGTCTTCGAAATAGACTTTAAGCCCAAGTCTGAGGCCTTGGGGGCGAGAGCCACGACGAGGGCTAGCACGACGAACGTCCCCGCCAGAAAGATCCACGCTGTGCGCGAGGAGAGAGCGCCTTCGTCTCCGGCGGCCGCGACCATCTCCGGCGAGGGCGTTTCGCCGGCCGCCAAAGCCGCCGCCAGCGGATCGCCGCTGGGAAGCGCCGCGGCCAATTGCAGAGCGGAGGCAGGGCGCTTGGCGGGATCTTTTTCCAGGCAGCGCAGGATGACGCGCTCGACGAGTGGATCAATGTCTTTGACGATGTGCGAAGGATGGGTCGGCGCGCTTTGTTCACGGCGGCGCATCATATCGGCGTAAGTCGTGGCCTCGAAGGCTCGCTTGCCGGTGAAAATTTCATAGAGCATTAGCCCGAGTGAGTAGATGTCGCTCTTCGGAGTAACTTCCCCTCCGGAAAGCTGCTCCGGTGCCATATAAGCCGGAGTGCCCGAGCGGCCTCCGTCTTCACCAGAAAAACCGGCCAAGCCGAAATCGGTGATGCGCATGCGTCCTCGGCCGTCGAGCATGACGTTGGCGGGCTTCAGGTCGCGGTGCACCACGCCGTGTTCGTGCGCGGCCGCGAGACCCGCGCACAATTGCCTGGCAATCTCCAGTCCTTTATCGGCGGGCAGACGGCCGATGCGCCGCAGCAACGATGCGAGATCTTCGCCATCGACATATTCCATGGTTAGGAAGGTGCGCCCGTCGGCCTCGCCGATGTCGAACACCCGGCACACGTTCGGATGCGAAACTTGACGGGCCAGGCTAACTTCACGCGTGAACCGATCCAACGCCTGTTCTGTCCGCGCCAGCGATCGTGGCAGAAATTTCAGCGCCACCGTTTGCCCGAGTTTTAAGTCGTCCGCGCGATAGACTTCGCCCATTCCACCTTTGCCAAGTGGAGAAACAATTCGGTATCGATCGGCGAGAGTGGTTCCGGGAACGTAGGGTGCTTCGTAACCGGAGGAGGAGGGGGAGGAGGAAATCCTGCCAATGGGAGATGCGATTCGTTTGCGCGGGATCGCCTCAGCCTCGACTGTAGTCCCGGAGCCGATCTCCACGGCGCTGCCGCAGGATGGGCAGAATCGCGCTGCGCCAGAAATTTCACTTCCGCAGGTGGGGCAACTCATGGTTGTCGCGCGAGTATAGCACTGCCTGCTTCCAAGCGCGGACTCTGTAGCGGGATCACTCCCGGGAAACACGCTGTACGTAGAAAGGAATCCCGCGAAACTTGCCAGAAGCCCTCGTGGAGAGCTCCGTTCGCGTTTGCATTCGATTGCGGGCGGGTCACGGGCAAGCCGGAGAGCGCCGGGATAAACCGGCATCTCTAACAATGTCGGCCCTGTCAAGTCCTTTTTTCTCTTTTGCACAGCTTTTTTTACACACCTCTCCATTCACTCCTGCGAGTGGTCTTGTTCGTTTTCTTCTTACCCTCTGCATCGACGACCACGGCTCGCTCGTAATCTTTCGGTCGGCTTCAGTCCGACCTATACATCTCTTCGATCATTACTTCGACCATGATTACTAATTCAAACTCCCTTTGCAGGGAGCGGGATGCCCAATCATGTGGACGATGCTCTACTTCACACCATGCCGGTTACCGAGCTGTCCCGCGTACGAACCGAACTCTAAAGACTGCGAATACTCACAACTATTCCGCCACATCCAGTACAGCCGAACCGCCAGCCGGCGTCCCATCGCTACCTTGGCAATGCTTTTGTGTCGACGCATCGCCAGGTGGACGTACCGACGTCTCCAGACAGGATGGATACGCGCCGCTGCTTGGGCTGCCTCCACCAACAAGAAGCGTAACAACGAATTGCCTTGCTTGCTGATGTGACCCAATCGCTGTTTGCCAGCACTGGATTCCTCACACGGAATCATCCCCACGTACGTGCCGATCTGCTTGCCGCGTTGAAACCGAGTCGGAGTTCCGATGATCAACACATAGGCGAGTGCCGTAAGCGGCCCCACGCCAGGATGCGTCATCAGTCGCAGCACCTCGGGTCGCTTCCTGGCTTCCCGCTCGGCCGCTGTGGTTAGTTCCTCAATCGTCGGATTCATGTGGTCCAGCAACTCCAACAACTCTTGCCGGCGTCGACTGGCCCAGGGAGCCAACGAGAGTTTCTCTAGTAGTGCTCGTCCTTGTTCGCTGAATAGTTTTTTCTTCCAACGATAGCCCTCGTTCATCGCTAACGCCTGAAGCTGATTGATGATCCGCGTGCGCATCTGCACTAACCGATGCCGGTGCCACAACAGTTGTCGCAGATCCCGATTCTCCGGACCCGGTACCCAAATTTGCGGAAAGTTATTTTCCCGCATCAGTCTCAGCAGGAGTCGGGCGTCCTCACGGTCGGTCTTCCGCTTCTTCACTCGCTTCGCCTTGATCTCCGCGGGATCGCCCATCCATACTTCGAACCCTAACTCTGCCAGCAGTCGCTCGAACCAGCGTGAATATCCCGTAGCCTCCATTCCTACACGCACGCGGATTCCTCTCTTCTGCAGGTCCCGATAAAACCGCTCTGCTTCACCATCGCTGTGGTTCAGTTCCTGTTCACCATACTCACCAGTCTCTTCACTTAAAAATGCAATCGTCTGAAAGCTCGGGTGGTAATCTACGCCTATCATCATCATGTTCGGCTCCTTTCTCCCAAGCCTGCGGTCGTCAAGCAACCACAGTTTACTCGGGTCGAGGAGCCGACATTGTTATGCAATCATGTTGTAGGGGATGCAAGAGCCCTACGGGAAAGGACGTTGGGCGTCGCGGCGCTGGAGGACAAAATTGTTCAACAGGCTGTGGTGACGATCCTCAACCAGATCTATGAGGTCGACTTCAAGGGCTTCTCTTACGGGTTCCGCCCCGGTCGCAGCCCGCATCAGGCGCTGGACGCGCTGACGGTGGGCATTCAACGGAAGCGAGTGAACTGGGTGCTTGATGCCGACATCCGTGGATTTTTCGATAATCTGAGCCACGAATGGACCATGAAGTTCATCAAGCATCGGGTGGCCGATCTCCGGATGCTTCGCCTAATCCAGAAATGGCTAAGGGCGGGAGTATCGGAACACGGTCAGTGGTCGGAGACGAAACTGGGTACGCCGCAGGGGGCAGTGGCATCACCGCTGATCACCAACGTGTACCTGCATTACCTCTTCGATCTATGGGCTGATGTCTGGCGCAGGAAAGTGGCTAAAGGCGACGTAATAGTCGTCCGTTATGCTGACGATCTTGTGGTGGGCTTTCAGCACCGAACGGATGCTGAGCGATTCCTGAGAGAGTTCCGGGAGCGACTGGCGAAGTTCGGTTTGGAATTACATCCGGACAAGACACGACTGATCGAGTTCGGGCGGTTCGCCGCTCGAGACCGGAAGCAGCGGGGAGAGGGAAAGCCAGAGACCTTCACGTTCCTGGGCTTCACCCACTACTGTGGGCAGCGCCACAAGAGCGGAACCTTCACCGTATGGCGGATTACTGCGAAAAAGCGAATGGTTTCGAAGCTTAAAGCCATTAAGGTTGAGCTTCAACGCCGGATGCATGATCGCAACGCCGATGTTGGTGCTTGGCTCCGGAAAGTTGTGCTGGGTTATTACCAATACCACGCTGTTCCTGGGAACACGACTCAGTTGCGCATCTTCAAACTTCGCGTGTGCAGGCTATGGCGGAGTGTTCTGGTCCGCCGTAGTCAACGCGCAAAGATGTGTTGGGAACGTTTTACCCCAGTCTTGAACCGGTGGATTCCTCCACCCCGAGTTCTGCACCCCTATCCTGACGCACGCTTTTACGCCACTCATCCTTCGTAAGAGCCGTATGCGTAGACGCGCCAGTACGGATCTGTGCGGGGGGCGATCAGAGATGGTCGTCCCTACCGCGACAGTTATCAGCTCGCCGGTCGGATTAGTACCGACAAACGTGCCAGGGTCTAGGAATGCCATTGGGTGCATTTCGCGGCGGCAATCCACTTGAGCGATTAGTCGCCATTTCGGACAAGTGACCGCAACGCCCTTTCAGCTGGCCAACTTAAGTAGTGAATGATAAAGGGCGTTCACATCAACAATCCCAGGTCCCTTCTAAAGGGAGATAGAATTCCATGCGCCGACGCGGCCCATTCGCGCCTGAGCTGCCGCCAGCACGAAACATTTGGAGTCGATTGTGGCTTGGGAGATCGCGATCGCGCGATGTTGGCGATGGCGTCCTTTATCATTCGATACTGAGGTTGGCAAGCCCGCATCAGGTTTTGAGGAGATTTGTCCGAGATGCCGGGCGTTAATCAGGCACGCAGTCCATTTGGCCTGATGATCACGGTTGACAGGGCAGCGCGCTTGCCGGAGACGATGGAGATCCGGTCAGCGTTGCCGGCGAGCAAATCCATCCAATCGCAGATCGCCGCTGTGTCGTCCGTGCGCTCACTCCTTCGTCCTCACTGCTTTGCGGAGCTCGCCGCCGTAGGGTGCGGCTCGCCGAAATAGGGAAAATCCGGGCGCATCAACCGCATATCGGGCGCCACCCCATCGCCGAGGGCCGTGTTCGTTACCAGCGTGAGAATCACGTCCATCACGTCGTCGCAGAGGCCGCGGCCGTTGAAGGCGGCAAAGCTGAATGAGGCGGGCGTGTCCAGTTCATACGGCAGGACCGATGGGCAGAGGCGCGCGAGGAGTTGCGTAGCGTAGGCGGATGGGTCGGCCGCTGAGTGGGCGAGCGCGGTGACTTTTTCCACGAAGTCGCGGATCGGTTTGGAGAACAGCGCCACTTCGTCCGCCGGGACCGCGCGGTTGTAGTTTTCCGATGCGTCGTGCAGCGAAGGATCGGAGAGCAGGATGTGGGTGATCATCGGCAGGCCCCAACGCGATACCTGCATCTCCGGCGCGTGCCCGTAGAGCGATACGGTAGCCCAGGCGTGCACCACACCTCGGCCGATCAGGCTGCTCGGGACCTCGAGGACGATGGCGGTGACATTGTTGCCGCCGAAGAAGTTCTGGCGATTCTGGAACGCTTCCGGGGCAAACCGGTTTTCGGACCACAGAGCTTTTCTGAAGGCACCGAAACCGGCGCCATCGGTGGCGAACAGATCGGGCGCGAGGCCTGCGTACGCCAGGCAGCCCTGATCCGCTTTCACCACGCGTCCCGTATTCCCGGAAATGATGAGTTCGCCCGCGGCACCCTTCAGAGCGTCCGCTCCCGTGGCGCGCCGGACCGCGAAGGTCTGAACGTGTCGGTGCTTGCCGCCATCGGCGTGGGCGGGCGGGCCGAACTGGACCTTGAAGGCGACGTCTTCGCGAAGATCGCGATCCGTGTCGAAGCGAAAGGCGTAGAGACATTCGTCGCGGAAGGTGTCTGGCGCGCCGACGCCGGCGTTCGGATTCACGGTCAATGCCATGACCGTTGTGCCCGGGCGGCCGCGAAACAAGTAGAAGTCGCAGATGTTGACGCGGGGGTCTTCTTTTGCGGTAGGCGTATCGAAATGATGCGACATGGCGAATCTTCTCCTAAAGGGTTAGACGCGAGGCCAAAAGGTCGATCGCTCGGATGCGGTGCCGATGGGGCGATCATCCTCGACATCCTCAACCTCATCGGAAGATTTTTCAAGTTTGGAATGGAAACGAAGCAATTCCCAAGTCCTGAAGTCGGGTTTATCACAAGTGAAGCGACCACGTTCGTCCACATTCGTAAACACTGATATGGAATGACCTGTCAACTACAAAGAATTGTTTTTCTTTCTTTTTCTTTCTTTTTTTCCCTCCCCTAGAAGGCAGCGCAAGTCGCGGTCGAGGCGGCTATTGCGACGGTTGATCACTCTGATATTCGCGGGTCGAAACCGCATAATCGTGATCCGTCGGGAGCTGCCTCGGACTAGCAACGCGGGTTCGGTCCACAGACCTACCGCATAGTGTTTTCGAGGATTCTCCTTTCCATGCGCCTCTCGACCGCTACCCACGCTGCCTCCTGGAGAATTCTTGCAGAAAAAACTCATCTCATGCCGCCCGTCGTTCGGTCTCCTGCTGCGCCGCTTCTACCTTTATCCCAATGGCCCAGATAAAACCCAATAGCTCGCGTCCGATCGCGGTCACCACCTTCCCCTTTTCCTTGCCCCGTGCCATTAACTTCCGATAGCGCGTATGCAACCGATGCTGCGCTTTCCAGGCGATCTCTCGGACTTCTTCGCTGACCAACTCTTGCCGCTTGCGTAAAGTTCCTCCTACGTTTGGTCGGTGGCGGTACGCCCAGGCGGCCTCCACGACCACGCGTCGTAAGTGCGCATTCCCCGTCTTGGTGATGCCCCCTCGCCAGCTACTTTCTCCACTGGAATGTTCGCTCGCTACGATCCCGCCGTAGCCCATCAACTGCCGCGCCCGCGTGAATCGCGATACTTCGCCCAGTTCCGCCACGATCGTCACCGCCGCTACTTGAGCGATGCCACGCAAGGCTTGCAAGGCCTCTATTACCGCGCGCATCTTCGCTGGTGTCGACTTCACCGCTTCTTCGATCGCCTGGTCCAGCCGCGTGATGCGGGTTTCCGCGTGCTCCACCTCATGTAGGTAGTCCAGCAAGGTGGCTTCTTGCGCCGGCTGCTCGAAGTGGACTTCTTTTTTCACCCACGCCAGGTAGTTCAAGGTCCAGGCCTTCACACCGCTCGCCGGCCGCCGCCCATGCCGCAACAGGAACTTGCTCAAGCGATGTTTCGCCCGCAACTGGTCTTTCTTAGCTGCCTCCCGGGCTCGTACCAGATCTCGCAAGGCCTCATGGGCCGCATCTGGTACCCACACCGCCGTCAACTCTCCGGCCCGGTAATTTCGCGCCAGCTTCAGCGCATCGCGCCGATCGGTCTTCACCCGTTCGCCCGATTTCACCGGTACCAGCGTGGGTGCCACCACCTCGCACTTCGCTCCCAGGGCCGTCAACTGCCAGTACACGACATACCCCGTTGGGCCCGCTTCATAGCAGAAACGCAGCTGCTCCACTGGTCCCAGTTTCTTGACCAGCTTCCGAATCGACTCCTCCCGATTCGGAATGACTCCGAGCGATCTCACTTCCCCGTCCTGCTCGGCAACCGCCACCGCAATCGTTTCGGCATGGACATCCAAACCAACAAATTTTATGCTTTTCATCGACCGGCTCCTTCGCTTGTGGCTCTGTACTGCTTGTCTTCCGATTCGCAGCATAACCCACGCCTGCGAATCGGAGCCGGTCATTCCATTGTGACTAGCCGACTTGAACGAAGCCGCTCTGCGGCGGACGCAGGTCACAATCTGGATTCCTTTCGCACTGCCGACCATAAGTTGAAAGTCCCTGTGTGTTGCACTGGCCAATTCTCCGGAATTCGAGGGAAAATTTATTCGGGGATGACTTCAATCGCGCTGATCGAAGGGTAGTTCACAGCAGGAGTGAAGTAGATCTCGATTTTGCCCTGCGGTGTAGGTCCAATATGCGGGAAGGATTTGACCAACGGCACGGAGCCGGCGTCCCGGAAAATATCAAATCCCCTTAAAAGCATCAATCCATTGCAAGAGACATCAAATACCCGGCTGCCTATACCTCCAATACCTCCGTTCTGAACACCAAACCAGTGCTCCATGCACTACCAGACCGGCTCGCCCCTCACTGCAACCGCTTCGCAAGCCATCGGCCTGAATGGCTCGAATATCGCTCGCCGTGCAAATATTGTTGCAGGCCAATCGATTGGCTTTAGCGGCACATGTTCGAACGCAAAAGCGATTTGCTGGGTCAATCCGAATGCGTTTTCGCTGGAGAGCCCACTCGGCGCCGGTGACGCCCCCGTCAACGATATCATGGGACCCGACTTTTACCAGTGGGATCTGTCGCTGCGCAAGACGTTCCGTTTGTTCAGGGAGGGCATGAGCTTGCAATTCCAGGCGGATGCCTTTAACGCCTTCAAAACCGGGTCAACTGGAACGGAACAGTCCTACCGTGAACAATGCCGGTTCGTCCACTTTTGGACAGATCACTGGTTCCCTACCGGCGCGCGTTCTTCAGTTTGGCGGCAAGTTTACCTTTTGACCGGCAGTCCTTAGTGGAGAAGACCTCTAACACGCTGATGGGCTTTGCCCTCCCACCTTAATGGCTCTCCCTATGGGTATGGGTCTTTCTCGACCAGGCGGATGTTGCGCCCGTAGAGTCGTCTCGTGTGAGTCTGAAGGTTTCATTTGGAGGCTGCAGCCGACTGCGGGCGGATGACGAGCAACCGGAAATTAGGGTCGAGAAGCCGACCTATGAGGACTGGTGTGCTTCTTAGCCCTCTGCACCTTCCTCGGCACTGAGCGGAACCTGAAACCGATGAAGAATCGGCGGCATCCAATTGTTGCCGAAAAACGCTGAGCCGGATTGGTAAGCACGGCTCGCTGCGGATGCCATTCCGCAGTTAAGTCGACTCCTGCATCACAACGGAGAAAAGACCCACGGCGACAGCGGCAGTGTTCCGGCACTGCTGCCCGTCGCGTGGTGCATTCCGGTCAAGCCCTGACAGCCACGCGATGGAAGTTTCTGTAAAAGGAGATCGCGATGGCAACCATGAATCACACGAACCTCACCACCTACAACGTTCCGGCACTGACGGAGTTCTTCTGCTCGGTGTTCGGTTTTCAGGTAATCGACAAACGCGCCGATAAGCTATCTGTGCTGCGGAATTCCGAGGGCTTTCTGCTGACACTGATGTATGACGAGCTCATGACACCAGAGCACGGATATCCCGGATTGTTTCACGTTGGCTTTCTTCAGCCCACGCAGCATGCCGTGGACCTCATGCACGAGGGCTTGAGCGCTCGGAATTACATGGCGCCCAAGCCTACGAAGCTACAGCGTGGCGGACCGGAAACATACGGTTTCTACTACGAGGCTCCTGGTGGTGTACTGGTGGAAGTAAGCACGATGAATATTGCCGAACTTGCTAACCGCAGCCAACAGCGCGGCGGGTGAGAATCTACATCCTCACGCGCCGCGCACTGTCTACTGTCACGTCGCTCCGTGGCTGGTATCTGCGCGTCGCAATGGCAGACGCGGCTCGTTCAAGAACGAGAAACGCGCCAGGGTGCTCGGAAGGATAGGACGGACGCTTGATCTTGAACGCGAAGAGCGACCGCGATAAGTTATTCAACTCTAGTCGAAGTGGCCCCGAGGTTCGCACAATGGCGGATGAGCACGTGCAAAAGACACTCGAAGAGTTGTCACGAAACCTTCAGGAAAGTAAGGCCAGGCTGGAAGAAGCTCAACGCGTGGCCCACGTTGGCCATTGGGAATGGGATCTCGAGACCGACGTTATCGTCTGGTCGGACGAAACCTATCGTATCTTTGGCCTAAGCCCGCAAGAACGTCCCATGGATCTAGCGACGGTACAGTCGTTGGTCCACCCTGAGGACCGCGAGGCCCTATATGGGGGAGTTGATGAGGACCTTGTTGCAGGAATTCGCCCTGATGCTGAATTTCGAATCGTTCGTCCTAACGGAGAGGTGCGCACGGTCCACGCTTTAACTTCAAGGCGGTGGAGTTTCGTGCCGGGTGATGCGAAGCGCGACTCGGCGGGACGGCCCCACAAACTGTTTGGCACGGTGCAGGACATCACTGAGCGCAAACGGACAGAGGAAGCCTTGCAGTTGACGCAAGCTCATTTTCGAGAAGGACAGCGTCTAGCTCGCATGGGGAGTTGGACATCCGATGGGACGAAGTGCCAGTGGTCCGATGAACTGTTCCAAATTTACGGTCTCGACCCGAGAAAAGGCGTACCTAGCACTGAGGAGTTTTTGACGATCATCCCCGCGCAAGACCGACCGTCAATGGCGGAAGCGATCCGGTTGATGCTGGAAGAGGAACGCGGCTGCGATGTCACAACACGCGTAATTCGTCCTGACGGCCAGATGCGGTACGTTCGCTGCGTGGGCATGCGGGTTGTCGAACAGGGAGTCTTCAAAGGCTTTCTCGGTACCGGTATGGATGTAACCGAGCAAGAAGCGCTTACTCAGGAACTCCGCAGGGAGCGCGCCTACCTCAATGAGGCGCAAGGCCTCGCTCACATCGGCAGCTTTGCGTGCAACTTCGTTACCGGACAGAACTTTCACCTATCGGACGAAACAATTCGGATGCATGGCTTCGATCCCAACGGTCCGCAGGTTCCATTTGAAGGCTTCTTCGCCACGATTCAACCGGAAGACCTGCAGGGCGTGAAAGATGCGCTTGAGAAAGCTATCCGAACAAGAACCGATTACGACATCGCGTATCGGATCTGCCGCGCGGATAATGGCAACATCCGATTTTTCCGTTCTCTGGGACACCACAATCCGGCCGGAGAAATCGGCGACTATGTCGGAACCACGATAGACATCACAGAACGAAAGCGAGCCGAGCAGGAGCACGAAAAACTGCGAAGGTTAGAAGGCGAGCTCGCTCATATCAATCGTCTCAATATGATGGGAGAGCTGGCCGCCGCCTTGGCTCACGAAATAAAACAACCCATCGCCGCTTCCATCACGAGTGCCAACGCATGTGTGAGATGGCTCGAACGTAACCCACCGGATCTCGCGAGGGCTCGAGCGGCAGCCGCCAGAATTGAACAGGACGGAAACCGCGCGGCAGAGGTTATTAACCGCTTGCGGTCTTTCTACAAGAAAGGATCGCCGCCCAAGCGCGAGATGGTCGACATCAAAGAAATCATCCGCGAAATGAGCGATCTCTTCAGGACCGAAGCCATTCGCTATTCAGTAAAGATTCGTTCCGAATTGACGGAAAACACGCCTAACGTACTAGCTGATCGGGTGCAGATACAACAGGTGTTCATGAATCTGATGCTGAACGCGATCGAGGCTATGAAAGACACCGGAGGCGCATTGACGATTACGGCGCGACCGAATTCTCAAGGTCAGATAATCGTCTCGATCAGTGACACCGGCGTTGGATTGCCGCAGGAAAGTACTGAACAGATCTTCGATGCGTTCCATACGACAAAACCTGAGGGAACGGGTATGGGGCTGGCTATTACCCGCTCGATTGTGGAGTCTCACGGAGGGCGAGTGTGGGCCAACGCGAATCAGGGGGCGGGCGCAACGTTCCATTTCACTCTCCGTACCGAAAACGAGGCGAATGCATGAAATCCGCGGGGGCTCCCACCGTATTCATTATTGATGATGACCGCGGCATGCGTCAGTCGATCCAGGATCTCGTCGAGTCAGTTGGTCTGCATGCCGAGTCCTTTGCCACTGGCGGGGAGTTTCTAAACCGAAAACGAACCAATGACCCGAGTTGTTTGGTTCTGGATGTAAGGCTGCCTCAGATGAGTGGACTCGATTTCCAGCGCCAGTTGGCCGAGGCTGGCATGCAAATCCCGATCATTTTTGTTACAGCGCACGGAGACGTTCCCATGTCCGTCAGAGCATTGAAATCGGGCGCCGTAGAATTTTTGACGAAACCTTTCAGAGACCAGGACCTGCTGGACGCGATCCAGCAGGCGCTCCAGCGTGACCGCGCCGAGCGAGATCGGCAGGCCGAGATCCACGATCTGCAGGAGCGCTATGACGCATTAACTGCACGAGAGCAGCAAGTTATGGCTCTCGTCGTCTCCGGAATGCTCAATAAGCAGATTGCTTCGGAAATCGGCGCGAGCGAAGCGACAGTAAAGATTCATCGGGGCAACGTGATGCGCAAGATGAAGGCTGGATCGGTAGTTGATTTGGTCCGCATGACCGATAAGCTGAAACTCTCTCCTCGTCAGTAGGCTGGTTCCAATCGTAGCCAGGGTTATTCCTCCGTCCTCCCTTCTAGTCAACTACCACCAAAGTAGTAGTTCGCACGACTAAGAGCCGATTGTGCACGCGCTGCGATTACGGCTAGGCTCCGTGCATGAGCAACGAGCAAAGCTCAAGATTCATCGCCATAGTTGACGACGATAGGTCGGTTCAAACCGCCCTGCAAGATCTGATCGAATCGGAAGGGCTTTCAACGCTCTGCTTCGGCTCCGCGGAACAATTCTTGGATTCCGGCGCTCAATACAAGGCTGCATGCCTAATCGCGGACATTCGCATGCCGGGCATGTCAGGGCTCGAACTGCAAACCAAGCTCAAGGCGGAGCGATGCCGCGTACCGATCATCTTCATCACGGCGCATGGCGACGCCAAGATGCGCAGTCAAGCCATGCGTGATGGGGCAGTGAAGTTCTTGGCAAAGCCGTTCGACAACACAGTCTTACTAGAGGCAGTCCATGCAGCTCTCGAGGATTAGTTCGGGAAGTTCGGGAGTCAAAGCGATGACAGTGACTGATCAAGACCGTCGAGCCCGGAAATTCGAGCACATCGCAGGCGAGAGCTCATATCTGGGACGCGTTCTGGAACAAACGAGGGGTGTTGCGGCGGCGGATTCCACAGTGTTGAGCCAGAGAGAGAATCGGCGCAAGGTTCGCAGCGCCGGTTTCTGGGCTGCTCCACTATTTCTCTTGCCGGCAACCGTGGTTTTCGCCGCCGGTTGCGGGAGCCAGACGGAAGAACGACTCGTCGCCGCAAATGCGGAAATCGGCGTAACGCGTGCGGCGTATTTTCCTCAGATTTCACTCAGCGGGAGCGGAGGATTCCAGAGTTCCGCGCTCGCGAATTTATTCAGCAGACCGGCGGGCGCGTGGAGTTTTGGCGCTTCGCTCGCTCAGCCGATCTTTACGGGGGGTAGACTTCGCTCAGGAGTGCGTCTGGCCGAGGCCCAACAGCAGACGGCCGCGCTGTTTTACCGACAATCGAGCTTTCGCAGCGTCTCCGATGCCCTGGTCGCGTATCGCAAGACGCGGGAATTCCGCGCGCAGCAAAAGTTGCTCTTCCAGTCCGCAGAGGACGCGGCGCGTCTTTCCCACATGCGCTACATGGGCGGCGCCACCGGCTATCTGGAAGTCCTGACCAACGAAACCAACGCCTTCTCGGCGGAATTAGGCCTCGCGCAGGCTCGACTCAATGAATTGTTGGCCCTGGTTCAGCTCTACCAAGCTTTAGGAGGAGGCTGGCAGCAATGAGGCTTCTGGAACCTTCACATATAGGGAGAAGCACGATGAAAGCAGTCACAGAGAAAAACACGATTAGAACAATCACGACGCACTACGTCGATGGAGCATTCGTTGAATCCCATGGCCGCGAGGTCATGGACGTCATCAAGCCGACCAACCGGAAGGTGATTGCCAAGGCGACGCTGGGAGACGAGGAAGATACGCGGCGCGCAATCGCCGCCGCTAAGCGTGCATTCACGAGTTTTAGCCATACAACGAGAGAAGAGCGCTCGCGTTATCTGCGCCAGCTACATAAGGCTGTCTCAGCCCGCATCGACGATTTGACGGCTGGCATGGTGGAGGAGTACGGCGGAGTCGCCAGGTTCGCCCGGCTTATTGTGGAGTCGGGCGTCAACGCCTTCGCAGCGGCCGAGAGCGCACTTCAACAGCTGCCGTTGCGAGAAAGCTGGGGCAAGACGACAGTCACCCTGGAGCCGGTCGGCGTTGCCGGTCTGATTACAGCTTGGAACGCGAACGCGCTGTTCATTTGCCTCAAGCTGGCATCGGCCGTGGCGGCTGGTTGTACGGTCGTCATCAAGCCGAGCGAAATGAGCCCGCTCCAGACGCGGGTGATGGTTGAGGCTCTGAATGCGGCCGAACTGCCCAAGGGTGTGTTCAACGTGGTGACGGGCCTGGGCACTGTCGTCGGCGCTGAGCTCGTGCGCAATCCCGACGTCGCGAAAATTTCGTTCACGGGCTCGGTGGCCGTGGGTGAAGCCATCATGCGGGATGCCGCCGCCACGATGAAGCGTATAACGCTCGAACTGGGCGGGAAGTCGCCCACAATCCTGCTGGATGATGCTGCGCTCGACAAGGCCATTCCAGCGGCTCTTACCTTGGCCTTTTTGAATAGTGGTCAAGCTTGCGCAGCCGGAACGCGGCTTCTCGTGCCCAGGAGCCGCCTTGACGAGGTGAAGCGGGCGATCCGGGATGAGATGCGGGCCTTCACGGTCGGCGATCCGGCCGATCCCAACATCATGGTTGGACCAATGGTGTCGCAAAAACAGTATGAGCGCGTGGAATCCTACATTCGGAAAGGCATTGAAGAAGGCGCGGAGGTGCTGGTCGGCGGAGAAGGTCACCCGAAGGGTCTCGAAGCAGGTTACTTCGTGAAGCCCACGGTGTTCGTCAATGTGAAGAATGACATGACCATCGCCCAAGAAGAGATTTTCGGCCCCGTGCTCAGTGTGATCGTCTACGACTCCGAGGACGAAGCGATCCGCATTGCCAACGACTCCAAATTCGGTCTCCACTCCGCCGTCTTGGGAACTGACATCCAGCGCGCACGCCGCGTGGCTTCTCAGCTGCGGGCCGGCCGCGTAGTGATCAATAACATGACCGACGATCCGCAGGCACCCTGGGGCGGATTCAAATACTCGGGTGTCGGCCGCGAATATGGCAAATACGGCATTGAGGCTTTTCTTGAGCCAAAAGCCATCCTTGAATGACCTGTTCTTACCGATTCTTACCGAGAAAAGTGAA
This sequence comes from Candidatus Acidiferrales bacterium, assembly GCA_963795535.1. GTDB lineage: Bacteria > Acidobacteriota > Terriglobia > Acidiferrales > UBA7541 > Acidiferrum. The sequence continues at coordinate 1,130,477 of CAWCIG010000012.1, read as the reverse complement.
CGAGGGAGTCCATACATGTTTACAGCTAACGAGAATTGGTCACGGAGAGGCAATGAGCGAAGTCGCCTGAGCGCACTAATTCGCTACGTGCTTGCGTCTGCCGCGTGCCTGATGGCTTTTCTCGCATCATCGCGACCAAGCTATTCACAGGTTCCAACCTACGAATTTACGCCCAGCGAAAGCAATATCAAATTTGGCGTCGATTCCTCCGTTTCAATCCAAGGTGTCTTTGAGAAGTGGAACGCAAGCATCAAGTTTTCGTCGAGGGATATCAGGAGCGCTGTGTTAGACATCGAGATTGAAGCCGGTAGCGTCAACACCGGAAGTCATATGAAGGACAACAAGCTGAAAGGTAAGGATTTCTTTGACGTAAAAGAATCTCCTTTAATCACTTTCAAATCGACGAAAATCGTCCAGACCGGACCATACACTTTTGACATCGAGGGTAACTTCACCATTCGCGGCGTTACCAAGACGGAAAAACTCACTCTCACGAGCGATAGCAAAGGAACACCCACCGGCAGTCTCGACGGCACCATGGCTTTTGATCGGAAAGAGTACGGCATGATGAGCGGTATTCCTTTCATCAAGATCGCCAATCGCGTGGAGGTAAATGTTCGATTGAAGTGGCGCCGTGTCAGCGGTCCGCCGCCAGTTTTCGAACAATAGTTTAAGAAGACACAGCTCAGCATGGGAACTGAAGATTTCAATCCCTAAGAAGTGCCTAAGCGCTGCGTTTAGCAGAGCACGGGTCGTCTTCGAATGAGAAGGCGCTCGGAATGCATGAACGAATGGAGGTCCATAAATGAGTAAACACGTAAGCATCTCACCAGCTGAAGCCGCGGACCGCCTTGCGATCCGGGAACTCGTCGAATCTTACGCACATTGCGCCGATCGTAGGGATGCCAAGGGGCAGATGTCTCTCTTTACCGCCGACACGCACTTCGTGGTGTACATGAATGCTAAGGATCCGACTCCTTCACAGGAGCTGCACTCGCGCGAGGCGCTCGCTCCAGTCTTCGCAGACTTGAACAAGTACGACACCACAACGCACTTCGTTGGACAGAGCACAGTCTTCACGCTGACGAAGGATAGAGCTACCGGCGAAGCCTACTGCCTCGCGCATCATGTCACGGTTGACGGCGGCAAACGCCGCTTGATGGTCGCCTCGCTCCGCTACCTCGATACCTTCGTGAAGATGGAGGGCGCGTGGCTGTTTGCCGAGCGCCTGCTCTACGTCGACTGGATCGATGAGCGCGCAATGTCATAAAGGACGAACCGAATGGCTGCGGTAATCGATTAACAAAGCAGGAGAGGGATCATGTCTGCATACGTTGTATTCACGAGAACCAAAACCATTGACCAAAAAGAGCTCGAAAAATATTGGACTGGAATCCAAGCGACGATGAAAGGGCATCCCATCGAAGTGCTCGTAGCCTATGGAAAGCACGAAGTTCTTGAAGGTGATCCGATCGAGGGAATCGTCATTGCCAAATTCCCGAACGCAAAAGCCGCAAAGGATTGGTATTACAGCGAGGCCTACCAAAGAGTCGCCAAGCACCGCAAAGACGGGGCGATCTATCACGGACTCATTGTTGAAGGTGTCAGGTAATGCAATCAATTGCGGGCCCGATACGTCTTGTAATTGTGGGCGCGACTGGAATGGTCGGCGGATACGCCCTTCGCTTTGCGCTAGGACACCACTCAGTCGAACGAGTGACGTCTATCGGACGCAAGAGCCTCGGCGTCTCGCACCCCAAGCTGACAGAGGTTCTGCACCGGGACTTCGCGGACTGCTCTGCACTCGCGGAGACGCTTTTCGGTCAGGACGCGGCAATCTTTTGCCTGGGCGCATATACCGGAGCGGTGACGGATGCTGAGCTCCGCACAATCACCGTGTCTTACACAATCGAGTTCGCGCGAGTTCTCCGTAGAAGCAGCCCTGAGGCGGCATTCTCATTCTTGAGCGGTAAGGGCGCGGACCCGACAGGCCGAAGTCGGATGCCTTTCGCGCGCTATAAGGGAGAGGCGGAGAAGGCTCTACTCGCGGCCGGCTTCCCGCGCGTCTATGTCCTCCGGCCCGCCTACATCTACCCCGTGGAGCCCCGGAAGGAGCCGAATTTCAGTTATCGCCTCTTGCGCGCGATCTACCCCGCGTTTCGGTTGCTCTTCCCCAACCAGGTGATTCGGGCCGACGACTTGGGGCGGTCCATGGTGGATGTTGCGCTCCAGAAAACAGCGGAGTGCGAAAGTCAGATTTTCGAGAACCGTGACATCCGAGCGATGGTCGAATCGTTTCAGCCCTCCGCGGGTGATTCAAATACGTCGGCTACTTCAACAGAGCAGTCGGGAGTCAAGTGATACAAGGTCATCGCCTCTCGATCCTGGCGCCCCTTGGAGTTGGCGTGATCGCCCTGGTTTGCACCATCGCTATTTACCTGGTGCCACTCAGGGCCACCGTCAACCTTGTTCGTCGCGAAAGAAGGCGCGGTCATGTCGGCACGCCCTGGACCGACCTGGGAATTTTTGCCCGTGTCGTGTTTTACGCGTCCCTCACGCACCTCCTAGAGATGGCATTTTGGGCGGTGTTGTTCATGATCTGCGGAGAATTTTCAGACTTCGGAACCGCGTTCTACCACTCCGCAGTGAATTACACATCCTTGGGTTACGGTGATCTCATCATGACGCCTTCCTGGAGATTGTTGGGTCCCCTTGAAACGGCAAATGGAACGCTGCTCTTTGGGGTCTCGACCGCGATGATTTTTGCTGTGATGCTGTGGCTGATTCAAGCTAGGTTTACGGATCTCAAGCCCTGAAATATCTCTGGTAAAACGAGAACTCCATTTGTCCCGTCAGACGCAATACGTTAGGCAATTCAGGTCGCCGCCCTACCTTAGCAGCGACTACAGCAGTTTCTGTCCTGCAGCTTCTGAAGCTCAACCGATATTGCGGACAGACAGAGGCAATCCATTTGGACGAAAAACGCGCCTTCCGTACAAGTCGCGTGTTCACCACCGTCGGGGTGCGAGATGGCTCCGGGATTGTCGACAATCCGGAAACTATCCAGAGACGGAGTTATGGGAGGTTTGGGCGGTTTGGTAATGGGAAGTTCGGCTAGTCACAATGGAATGACCGGCTCCGATTCGCAGGCGTGGGTTATGCTGCGAATCGGAAGACAAGCAGTACAGAGCCACAAGCGAAGGAGCCGGTCGATGAAAAGCATAAAATTTGTTGGTTTGGATGTCCATGCCGAAACGATTGCGGTGGCGGTTGCCGAGCAGGACGGGGAAGTGAGATCGCTCGGAGTCATTCCGAATCGGGAGGAGTCGATTCGGAAGCTGGTCAAGAAACTGGGACCAGTGGAGCAGCTGCGTTTCTGCTATGAAGCGGGCCCAACGGGGTATGTCGTGTACTGGCAGTTGACGGCCCTGGGAGCGAAGTGCGAGGTGGTGGCACCCACGCTGGTACCGGTGAAATCGGGCGAACGGGTGAAGACCGATCGGCGCGATGCGCTGAAGCTGGCGCGAAATTACCGGGCCGGAGAGTTGACGGCGGTGTGGGTACCAGATGCGGCCCATGAGGCCTTGCGAGATCTGGTACGAGCCCGGGAGGCAGCTAAGAAAGACCAGTTGCGGGCGAAACATCGCTTGAGCAAGTTCCTGTTGCGGCATGGGCGGCGGCCGGCGAGCGGTGTGAAGGCCTGGACCTTGAACTACCTGGCGTGGGTGAAAAAAGAAGTCCACTTCGAGCAGCCGGCGCAAGAAGCCACCTTGCTGGACTACCTACATGAGGTGGAGCACGCGGAAACCCGCATCACGCGGCTGGACCAGGCGATCGAAGAAGCGGTGAAGTCGACACCAGCGAAGATGCGCGCGGTAATAGAGGCCTTGCAAGCCTTGCGTGGCATCGCTCAAGTAGCGGCGGTGACGATCGTGGCGGAACTGGGCGAAGTATCGCGATTCACGCGGGCGCGGCAGTTGATGGGCTACGGCGGGATCGTAGCGAGCGAACATTCCAGTGGAGAAAGTAGCTGGCGAGGGGGCATCACCAAGACGGGGAATGCGCACTTACGACGCGTGGTCGTGGAGGCCGCCTGGGCGTACCGCCACCGACCAAACGTAGGAGGAACTTTACGCAAGCGGCAAGAGTTGGTCAGCGAAGAAGTCCGAGAGATCGCCTGGAAAGCGCAGCATCGGTTGCATACGCGCTATCGGAAGTTAATGGCACGGGGCAAGGAAAAGGGGAAGGTGGTGACCGCGATCGGACGCGAGCTATTGGGTTTTATCTGGGCCATTGGGATAAAGGTAGAAGCGGCGCAGCAGGAGACCGAACGACGGGCGGCATGAGATGAGTTTTTTCTGCAAGAATTCTCCAGGAGGCAGCGTGGGTAGCGGTCGAGAGGCGCATGGAAAGGAGAATCCTCGAAAACACTATGCGGTAGGTCTGTGGACCGAACCCGCGTTGCTAGTCCGAGGCAGCTCCCGACGGATCACGATTATGCGGTTTCGACCCGCGAATATCAGAGTGATCAACCGTCGCAATAGCCGCCTCGACCGCGACTTGCGCTGCCTTCTAGGGGAGGAAAAAAAAGAAAGAAAAAGAAAGAAAAACAATTCTTTGTAGTTGACAGGTCATTCCATATCAGTGTTTATCAACGAAATCGGTCTACCCTAGCGCGTTTATCGCGACGAATCCGGCGGCATTACTTCCGCATAGCATTGCTTCAACGCCACCACTCGGAGCGAATCTCCTGACCCCGAACAGCCTCAGACGGGCTCGGGGGACCAGAGCTTGGGAGCTTGGACTGCGAACATGTTTTCGATCGGCTGCTTCCAACGGTGGAGCGCAACATCAAAGAGGCTACCATCCCGCTTGGCTGGAAGAAGGGCCATCATCGTTCGATGGTGGATCGAAGATCGAGATTCCTGGAATCAACCACCTTGTTCAAAAAGCCGACGTGCGGTCCCACCGGCCGATGGCATCTGCACACCTGTGACGATGACTTAGATCTGGGCCGTGCCGCCGTCGACGAAGAGTTCGATGCCATTGACGAAACTTGAATCGCTTGAGGCGAGGAAGAGCGCGACGGTCGCGATCTCTTCGGGGTGTCCCATTTCGCCGCGAGGGATCTGAGATTTGAAGAACTCCTTCGCGTCTGGCCCGAGCGGGTCTAGGATTGGCGTGTCGATGGTGCCGGGGCTGAGGATGTTGACTCGAATTCTGCGTTCCTTGAGCTCTACCAGCCAAGTACGAGCAAAAGAGCGCACCGCAGCCTTGCTGGCGCTGTAGACGCCGAAGGCCGGGAATCCCTTGATGCTGGCGATGGATCCGTTCAAGAAGATGGAACCGTTGTCGTTGAACAGAGGCAGCGCCTTCTGCACCGTGAAGAGCGTGCCGCGCACGTTCAGGTCGAAGGTTTTGTCGAAGTGTTCTTCGGTTACTTCTTCGAGCTTGGCCAACTCGCCCTGTCCGGCGCTGGCGAAAAGAATATCGATCTTGCCCTTCTCGCGCTTCACCGTATCGTAGAGGCGGTCGAGGTCGGCTAGGTTACTGGCGTCGCCCTGCACACCGATGGCGTTTTTGCCGATGAGCTTGACGGCCTCATCGAGCTTATCCTTGCGGCGTCCTGTGATGAAGACGTACGCGCCCTCTTTGACGAAGAGCTTGGCGGTGGCGAGCGCCATGCCGGACGTCGCTGCTGTGATGACAGCTACTTTTCCTTCGAGCTTTCCCATGATTGTGCTCCCTTCATGCGTGCGATAGATTAATGCGAGAGCCCGCTGCCATGTCGTTATCAGCGGCGTCTCGGGGCTGTTGCGCTGGGCCGCCCCGCATTCGCTTCCAGTGAGTAGATGCAACGGGGCCCTGAAAAGGTTCATTAGTTCAGAAGAATAGAACTATTGAACCCTTTCCCTTGAATGACTACTCTAATTTGCATGCGGCCTTTGTTCCACCCATCGATTGAGGAGATTAAGGTAGAAGGAATTCTCCACGCCTTGTCCGACCCGGTGCGGGTCGCAATTTATGCGGACATCGTGTCGCAGGAGTGCTCGCAGAACTGCTCGACGTTTCTGACAGTCAGCGACAAGACGATCCCGAAGTCCACACTCTCTCAGCACTTTAGGGAACTGAGAGAGGCGGGGCTGATCCGTGGTGAGCGTCGCGGCGTGGAAGTCCACAACACCTCGCGTTGCACGGAACTCGAGCAACGCTTTCCGGGACTAATTCGGGCAATCGTCAACGCGCATGCCATCCAGTCGAGGGACGAAATGCAAGGAAAGAAACGTGCTGCGCAGAGAACGGCCAGACGCATACTAACGAATAAGTAAAGGACCCGACTCTTTTCCCTCGGGGCTCCTCAGAACGCTCACTCCGGTAGAGATCATCGATATCGGGAAGTCGGCTTGTAAGAACTATCGCGATTGCTCAGAACTGCGGCCATTGAAAACAGGCGCAAAATAGGGGTTCACTCCATGGACTCTCGAAGGTCTGGGGATGAACCCCTAAGTGAGACATCTCCGCCGGGACGGCTGCCTTTGCCGGGTTCGGCTATTGGTAGCCGCCGAAAATGACCGGGCTAACCATGGTTTCAATTTTGGCCGCCATCTCCTCAGCGGGGATGCGGTCGGGGGTCTGAAACCAGCGACGCGCGGCTCCGAAGACGGCCCAGGCAGCCGTGGTCGCGAGCAATCCCGCATCGGCACCGGGGGCCAGCCGATGGTGGGAAATGCCTTCCTTGAACATACCCTCGACAACCGGAATGATGGAGCCTTCGAGCGGTATCCGAGACAACTGACTGGGGCAGCTTGCATTCTCAGCGAGATAGTCGCATACGCCAAGTGCAATGGCGCGCAGTGCTCCATGGCAGTCGGTAAAGGAAATAGCGCGTCGCTCCATGAGGTCGCGGAAACGGGCGTCTGTCATCGCCTGCAGAAGCGCGTTCTTGTCTGGATAGTGGAGGTAAAAGGTCGCTCGGTTCAGCGTCGCTTCGTCGGCGATCTCTTGAACAGAGATGTCTTCGAGCTCCTTTTTAATCAATAACCTGGCCAATGCCTCCATGAGCATGCGGCGGCTGCGCAGAATACGCGGATCCGTTGTTTCGGTGGCGGATTGGATCGTATCGGCCATTGCAGCCCTAATGATACCTCTTTCTTCAGCAGCATTTGATGCTAATGCGACGGTTGTCGATTTATGATGTATCGACATATGTCTAGTAAGCATCATATGTCGCATAGGAGGATTTCTCTATGCCAACGCTGCTACATATCGATTCCAGTCCCCTCTACGGTCGGTCAGTCTCTCGCCAGCTAACCGCCGCATTCGTCACCCAATGGAAGGCTTCGCACCCGGACGGAAGGGTTGTAGACCGCGACCTCAGCGCGACGTTAATGCCGCCGGTCAATGCGGAATGGGTCGGAGCTGCTTACACGCCTGGAGAGGACCGCACGCCGCAGCAGAAGGAATTGCTTTCGCTCTCAGACTCACTATTCGCCGAATTGGAGCAGGCCGACGAGTACGTCTTCGGTGTGCCAATGCATAACTTCGGTGTGCCCTCCGTGCTCAAGCTATGGATCGACCAGATCGCGCGCGTCGGCAGGGCTTTTTCCTACGCGGACGGAACACCGAAGGGCCTGATTATCGGCAAGAAGTCGACCTTCATAATCGCAACGGGCGGGATCTACGACGCCAAGACGCAGATGGCCTCGTTCAATTTCGTGGAGCCGTATCTGCGGTCCGTATTTGGTTTTCTTGGCGTGACGGACACGACCTTCCTCACAGCAGGCGGGACCGCGGTGTTGAACCAGGGGCATGACCGGAACGAGTTTCTTGCACGGCACCTTCAGGCCGTGCTGACGCACGCGCAGACCATCCAAGGAGATCACGCATGAAAATTACTTCAATTATTGCTCGCTACCTGCTGGGGCTGATCTTTACGGTTTTTTCGTTGAATGGATTTCTCAACTTCATCCACCAGCCACCTCCGGCGAATCCGCTCGCGACTCAGTTTCTTGTCTCCGTCAGCGAATCGCATTTCGCCGCATTCTTCTTCGCGATTCAATTGCTCGGTGGGCTGCTGTTGCTTTCGGGCTTCTTCGTGCCCCTTGCGCTGACACTGTTGGCGGCCGAGCTCTACAACATCCTTGCGTTTCACCTGACGCTTGCGCCGTTGAGCATTCCTCCGGCTCTGGTGGCCTCTGTACTGTGGATACTGGTCTTCCTTCAGTACCGCGAAAGCTTCAAGGGCATCTTCACCGCGAAGCCTGCGACGCGGGCATGAATTGCGTCGCAGCAATCGCCGCGATTCGCACCGCTTGATCTCGAATTGTCACAAGCGGTCGCGCTCTCATTGGCCGAAAGCGCCTCCAAGATTTCTCGCATGTCACACTTCTCAAAAAAGAGGGCTCGTACGGTGCCCCGTTTTGCCTACGACGACATCCACCATTGCCTTGACCCGTCCCCGCGGATCACTTGGTTGGGGAACACCAACCGAAATATCGCCGAAAGGTCCTAAAATTAGCCCAATGTCGGGTGGCTCGCGGCCTACGATCTGAAACGGAGAACACGATGTCCAACAGCATATCGACCTTGTTGCTTCGCAATCTGAGCGACGTATTTGGCGAAAATGACCCCGTGCGTCGTCGCGCTGCTGTTCAAGAGCTCTACACCGAAGATGGCGTGTTCTACGACCCCAGCAAGGGAGTCTATCGTGGCCGCGACGAAATTGACCGCATCGCGGGCGAGATCAGGGCTACCCACTTTGACTTTCGGTACGAGCCAATTGCCGAACCCGAGGAAACGGGCAACGGCGGGCGGGTCCGATGGGTTGCGGGCCGGCCCGGTGAGGCGCCAGCTTACGCTGGAACTGATTTCATCATTGCCCGCGATGGCCGGATCGCCGCCCTGTATCTCTTTTTCGACAAGCTACCCTGAGCACTCACACAGCACCCTTACACGAGGAACGAAAGGACGTTGCCGGGCAGCCGCTCTTCAGCGGCGAGGTCGAGCCGTGCATCAACGGCAGGACCATCACCTTGGGTATTTATTCTGGTCAAGATAGGGATGACTTGGTCGCCCGCCTGCTTGGCGAGCAGCTTAAGGACGGCGGGTGGAACTGTGAGGTGGAGAATGGCTCAGTCCGCTCGTTGTTTTGGAAGGTCTGTTGGCGAACGAGCGGGCAACCGGAGGCTCTCCGGAATCCATCCCGGCTTGGCACCGGGGGGAACAGTATCTTCTCGAACGAAAGCTGTTTCGTCGGAAGAGTACAGGCGACGTCGGCAACCCATCCTGGCTGCAATTCTCGTTTCCCACCCGATGGCATTACGACGTGCTGCGTGCTCTCTTCCGCTCTATCGGGGATCCTCCTGACTCTCGTATAGGCGAAGGGATCCATCTGCTGCGATCCAAGCAGCAGCCCGATGGCACTTGGCTGCTGAGAACACATATGCCGGCAAGGTTCATTTTGAGCTCGAGGGGAGTGACAACGAGCCTAGCCGATGGAACACGCTCCGGGCTCTCCGTGTCATCAACTCGTACGATATCTCCGCTACCTGAGCCGTGCACGCGTCGGTCCTCCTAAGTCCGCTGCTGTAGACCTATCCGAGTTGTAGGGTTCCGTTCGGGATTTGGGACTGAATCCTCGGCCCTACTTCGCCGGCCGGGAGCCGGCGATGAGGATGTCGACGAGTCTTTTCGCGCTTTGCTGCCAGTCGGGGCTGGTGGCGACGTTCGCGACGCCAACAAGAGCCCGAAGCAGATCCATGGGGTCGAGGTCCTTGCGTATGTCGCCGCTCTGGACCGCGCGCTTGACCAGTCTATGAATTGCCTCGTGTAGCTGAGCGTAGGAAGCTTCGAACACCTTCTTGGGATCCCCCACGAGCGCAGTCAGCGCCGGAGCGATAATGTGCTTCGTGGCGATGTTATCCACAAAAAGCAGCAACCAGGCCCGCAACGCCTCGATCGGGGACATGGTTGCCGCGAAGCGCTGCTCGGCTGCGGCTAGCTTTTCTATTCCCGTCCGGTAAACCGCCTTTAGAAGTTCTTCGCGCGTGGGGAAGTGTCGATACAAAGTTCCCGGGCCGACGCCGGCCTGTTTGGCGATGTCGTCCAGGCTCGCATCCGCGCCCGAGCGGGTAAACTCCAGCTTCGCGACCTCCAGGATGCGCTCGCGGTTCCGCTGCGCGTCCGCGCGGGGCTTGCGGCTGAGCGATGGAGAACGTTTCCTAGTCATTTTCAAAATCTCTTGGTCATTTTAAAGAATCTCAAAAAAGCTTGTAACCGGAGACAGGCTCCGGTAATCTGTATATGTGGAGACACTCTCCACTTTACGGCAAGCGGCCAGACTCGTCAACACCGACTGCCCGGCGCGGTGGGGCGAGCGGCTCGAGGAGGGAAAATGGTGGAAGTATTTGGAGCAACCTCGACTACGGATGAAGTTCTTTCAGGGATCAACCTGCGCGGCAAACGAATTCTCGTAACCGGCGTTTCGGCGGGTCTGGGCGTTGAGACGGCGCGAGCACTGGCGGGCCACGGCGCAGATGTGGTGGGTGCGGCGCGCGATTTGAAAAAGGCGGAAAGGGCGATCGCGCAGCTACGCAGAGATACGGCGGCTGCGGGCGGGAGCTTCGAGCTGATCGCGCTCGATCTCGCCAGCCTCAAAAGCGTGCGCGCATGTGCAGACGAGCTGCTCGCGAAAGGGCAGTTCCTTGACGCGATCATCGCCAACGCCGGAGTGATGGCCACTCCGTTTGGCCGCACCGCGGACGGCTTCGAGACGCAGTTTGGCACCAACCATCTGGGCCACTTCGTTTTCGTCAATCGGATCGCGCCGCTTCTGCGCAAAGGCAGCAGACTGATCAACCTCTCTTCCGCAGGTCACCGTTTTTCCAATGTAGACCTGGAGGATCCTAATTTTGAGCGGACGCCCTACGAACCGTTCGTCGCCTACGGCCGCTCAAAGACCGCGAACATTCTTTTCGCTGTCGCGTTTGACCGGCGCCACCGTGGACGCGGCGTGCGTGCTGCCGCTGTGCATCCGGGAGTCATCGAGACGGAGCTCGGGCGCCACATGGGCCCGAGCCAAATACAAGGCTTGATTCAACAGATCAACGACCAGCTCGCGGCGCAGAGTAAAGGCCCGTTCCAGTGGAAGAGCGTCGCGCAAGGAGCGGCAACGTCGATATGGGCCTGCGTAGTGGCGGAAGCTGAGGAAATCGGCGGCCGCTACTGCGAAAACTGTCACGTCGGCGAGATCTCGCCGGAAAACGTGCCCACCAGCGGCGCGAGCGAAGGCGTACGTGGCTATGCGCTCGATCCCAAGAACGCCGAAGCGCTTTGGAAGAAAAGCGAAGAAATGGTGGGAGAGAAGTTTTAGCACTCAGGAGAAAAAACTATGGATCTATCTATCACAGGAGCTACGGGATTTTTCGGGTCGCAAGTCACTCAAGAACGAGACGGACGGGATATACGCGTCAACCCGGTGATTCCGGGGGCCGGGTCCATCGTCACTGCGATTTGGAACGCGCTCGGGCTCGCAAAGGAAGCCGTCGACGAATGGACGGAGCAAACCGAGACAGAAGTACCGCTGAAGCGCTTTGGGCAACCGCACGGAGTCGCGGCCATCGCGGCGTTCCTTGCCTCGCACGACGCCTCGTACATCACCGGTATAGAGTTTAACGTGGATGGCGGGCTCGGGCAGTTCTGAGGGAGCTCCATCCGTGTTAGTTTCAAAGAGAAAGATGTAACCGGAGACAGGCTCCGATTATCTAGACATTTGGAGACACTCCGTTGACAAAGATTCGAGAAGCAATGCAACTGATGAGGGGGAAGAAACAATGACGCAAGAAACCAAACTGGGCGGCACTTTCAAATTTCCTGACAGTTCCACAAACATCTACCGCATGGGATACGGCGCGATGCAACTTGCCGGCCGCGATGGCAACAAGCTGGTATGGGGGCCTCCCAAAGATGTCGATGGAGGGATCGCGGTTCTGCGAGAGGCGATCGCCTCCGGCGTGAACCACATCGACACGAGCGACTACTACGGCCCGCATGTCACTAATCAGATCATCAAACGGGCGCTTCATCCCTACCCGAAAGGCCTGGTCATCGTAACCAAACTGGGTGCCCGTCGCGGCGCGGATGGATCATGGATTCCCGCCTTCTCACGCGAAGAGTTGACTGCGGGGGTTCACGACAATCTGCGCAATCTGGGTCTCGAGCGGCTCGACGTGGTCAATCTGCGCGTCGGTGGCGTCATGGAGCCGACGGAGGGATCCATCGAGGAGCCCTTGACGGCGCTTGTTGAACTGAAGAGCCAGGAGCTGATTCGCCACATCGGCCTCAGCAACATCACTCCTCGGCAATTCGAGGAAGCACAGAAAATTACGGAGATCGTTTGCATCCAGAACTTCTACAACGTGGCACAGCGGACTGACGACGCCTTCATCGATGCACTCGCGCAACAAGGCGTAGCGTACGTTCCCTTTTTCCCGTTGGGAGGATTCACGCCGTTGCAGTCCTCCGTGCTCGACGGGCTCGCGGCGTCGTTGCAAGCCACTCCAATGCAAGTCGCGCTGGCCTGGCTTCTGCAGCGTTCTCCCAACATTCTGCTGATACCCGGCACATCTTCGCTAAACCATCTTCGAGAAAATATTGGCGCGGCAGCGTTGGAATTGCATTCGGCCACGATCGCCGAGCTCAACGCTATCGCCAAGAATGCCGCGCCGGCTGCGCGTCAGGCTGCGCACTGATTTTGCTTTCCGCATGTCGAAATAAAGGAGCGATTTATGAAGATATTCGTGACAGGAGCAACAGGATTCATCGGTTCTGCGCTCGTCCGAGAGTTGATCGACGCAAAGTATCAAGTGCTCGGCCTCGCGCGCTCGGATCCAGGTGCCAAGTCACTCGCCGCTGCGGGTGCCCAGGTGCATCGCGGTGATCTGAAAGACCTGGAAAGCCTGCGCAGCGGAGCAGCCATGTCCGACGCCGTGATTCACACCGCCTTTGTCCACGACTTCTCGAAGTTCGCGGAAAACTGCGAGATCGATCGGCGGGCGATCGAGACCCTCGGCTCGATGCTTGAAGGCTCTGATCGGCCATTGATTGTCACAACCGGGACAGCTGGATTGGCCGGCCCGGGTCAAGTTGCGACCGAAGACAACCACATACCGCCGAATTTCCCATTCCCGCGTGTTTCGGAGCAGATGGCTCTTGCTCTGGTACCCAAGGGCGTCAAAGCTTCGGTTCTAAGCAAGGCCTTGTCACCTATCTAATCGCTGTGGCACGGGAGAAGGGTGTGTCCGCATATGTAGGGGAAGGACGCAACCGCTGGTCAGCAGCACACGTTTTGGATGTTGCACGTCTTTACAGACTCGCGCTGGAAAAACATGAAGCAGGCGCAAAGTATCACGCGGTTGCCGAAGAAGGTGTGGCAATGCGGGATATTGCTGAAGCCATCGGCAGAGGATTGCAGGTGCGGGTGGTTTCTCTATCTCCCGAACAAGCGCAGGCTCATTTTGGGTGGTTGAGCATGTTCGCCAGCAACGATCTTCTGGCCTCAAGCGCGCAAACACGGAGCAAACTTGGGTGGAACCCGACAGGGCCCGGCCTGATTGCGGATCTCGAGCGTCAAAGCTATTTCGCTGAGGCCAGCCCTTCAGCTTCGTTGCGGTAGACCGCACGTCGAACAGGCGAGTGGTGGCAACACTTGGACGCAAGAAAAAGGAGATTACTATGCAAGACAAACGCGTGGCGCTGATCACCGGGGCCAATCAAGGAGTCGGACTTCAGGTCGCAAAGGAACTCGTGGCGAACGGCCTCTCTGTGCTGGTCGGCTCGCGCAATTTCGCGCGCGGCGAGGCCGCGGCAAAGGAGATTGGTTCGGGCGCCATCGCGCTCCAACTCGACGTGACGGATCGGGTTTGAGCATGGACAGGGTTGGTTAAATTTAGCAAACCGCCGCAACCATGTCCTTGTGGACGGACAGCTCGTCAGCTCGAACGACGAACGCGAGAACGGCAAGTCCAAGAAGGCCAGGACCGCGAAGGTCACCATCTTCTGGAGCGTGCGCGCGGAAGCGGATGTCCCAACGGCCGCGACCGGCTCGGAGAGACCAGCCCGGAAACCGGCGACGCGGCATTTTGAGGCGTCGTTCAAATCGGCCCTCCGGTACACGCCGGAGGGCCTTTTTTCTTGTCCTGCATCCCTGCCAGCGGAATCAAATTTTGCCTGTGTCGGCTCGAATCATGGAGCATCGCCATCCTCTGCCGATGCGCTTCCGATCAGCAGAAGTGGCCGTCTGGTCCCCGTAACAGTCGCGCTTTTCACGATTGTTCCAAAGCGACGGGAGCATGCCCTCGCTCTCTTGTGACCTCCAGTCCTCGACTGGAGAGAGGGAGCCAGAGGAGGGAGCCGGGCTATGTCCTTCAAAACCCCTTGTCCCTGCCTGTTGTGTAACACCGAGACGCGCCTCCTGGCGGACCTTTCGGAGAAGGAAGAAGAAATCATCAAGGAACTATTTTTGTGTTCCCATTCCCTCCGAAAGTTCACCTCAGTCTCTGCTCTCCTCCGTCATTTGCGAGCCATATCGAATCCTGCGGAATCCGACGGGTTGCTAGGCGACCTGTGCGCGCTCCGGTTGATGAATCCCCCCGTCATTGAGAGCCTCCTCGTATTGGCATTCCTGCCGATGCTCCACGCCACCATAGGAAAGGTGACGCAACTGCAATCTGAACTGGCTTTGGAGGACGTCACACAGCAGGCGTTGCATTTCTTGCTTCAATTCCTCGCTTCCGAGGAACTGCGTTTGCGCAATTCCCACGTTGCGTTTGCGATCTCTCGTGCTGTTAAACGAAAGACTTTCGAGTGGGCCAACCGACAAAATGCCGTCCATGCCTTGGAGCAGAGACGAGGGTTGGATGGCGCAGAGCTCAGTTTCTCGCAGGAATCTTTAGAGCGGCATGCCACTCTTTGGGATTTCCTTCACACGGCTCTTTCCAGGAAGCTGTTAAACGCCGAGGAACTAAACCTTCTCATTGATTGCAAACTGCAGGGCTACGGCGGCCGCGATTTCGAAGCGAATGGTCTCGGGTCATCCAATATTCTGCGCCAACGACTAAAGCGCCTGCTGGCCAAACTACGCCGCTTGGCTCGCACCTGATGTCTTTGCTTCCCGTTATGGAATCCTTGGCATCCTCGACCCTGCTTCGTATCTTTCAAACTTGTCCGACACATTCCTAGATCGAGCCGCTGAATAGCTTAAATATCGGCAAGTTCGCGCTGAACGGCGTGACAAATGCAGCTGCCGAAAATTCTCTTGAGGTTCAACCATGCCAACGCGACGCAAGGCCCTGCGCCACTTCGTTCATTTTCACCGCTTCGCCGTGTTCTGCTTGGTCAGTTTCCTTCTCGCGGCTCCCGTTTTTGCGCAGGGAAACTCTCCGTGGGAGAACGCGGTGAACGTTTTGATGACCGCCTTTACGAGCACGATCGCTCGCGGGCTGTCTCTGGTCGCTATCGTCGTCTCCGGTCTAACTTTCGCTTTTGGGGAAGGCGGTTCCAAACGGGTTCTTGCCGGAGTTCTCTTTGGCGTGGGTATGGCGATCGCTGCCGTCAACTTTCTCGCGTGGCTATTTCCTGCCTGACGCAGGAACCGGAGATTCCCGTGGGTTACCAACGACGTATCAACCCAGTGCAACGGTCGCTATCGCGGCCGCTCACCATCCTCGGGGCGGAGCGCAAACTTTTCTTTTTCGCGATGTGCTTGGGGGCCGCGACTTTCAACCTCCTCGGCAGCCTGTTCGGCGGCCTGCTGATGTTCCTTCTGCTCTACTTTGTCGCCCGGTGGGCGACTGCCACCGACCCGCAGATTCTCAAACTCCTGTTTCATGCCGCCAAACTCCGCGCGGTGTATGACCCAATGAAACTTACACCCATTTCCGTTGTGCGAGACAAACCATGCTGAATCTCAAACGTGTCCTGAAAAACTACGAAGACGTCGGCTCACTCAACGCTATGGTGAATCTGTTCGGCTTCGTCGGACCCCACATCTTTCTGACCAAATCCGGCGAGATCGGCATCGTCCTCGAACTGGCTGGAGTCGACTACGAGTGCCTCGAACCGGCCGCTGTCGACGCATTGACCAAGCGCCTGGAATCCGCTCTTCGCTTGTTTGACGAGAACTATCGCGTCTACCAGTTGCTCTTTAAGCGCAACCGTCAGGTCATCCCCTATTCCCTGTGTGGCAAGCCCATCGTGGATGCCGCCATCCGTGACCGCGTCGCTTATTTTTCGGAGAAAGCAGAGAACCTTTTCTCACTTTCCATCCACTTCGTTGTTCTTTGTCCCACGCAAGCCGCTCGTCGATCGCTTGCCGATAGTATCCTCGAATTCCCCGACAATCCCCGAAAAGCATGGAAGGAGGTCCGCGCAAGCCTTTCTTCGGACGTGACGGTCCAAGTCAACGGCGCGGAGATAGAGAAGGCGGAGCGGGCGCTTCGCCAGAAAGTCGATAGCTTCCGTACGCAGGTTAGTGACTTTGTATCCGTGCGTCTTCTCCCAAAGCAGGAAGCCTTTGGCGTTTTGAAACAAATGTTGAATTTCGATCCTCTAAAAACCGCTTCTGCAAAACTCAAACACGACTCCTTCCTTGACTACTACCTGTGCGAATCGCAGCTCGAATGCCACCGCACCTATCTGCGGATGGACGACTACTTCGTCAAACTCTTGACGCTCAAAGAGCCTTCGGCACACACTTTTCCGCTCCTGCTCAAGGGGCTGCTCGACGTTCGCGCCAACTACCACGTTGTCACCGAATGGAAGAAAGAAGAACCCGGCAAGACCCGACGCACCATCCAGGCCAAGCGCCGCCATTTTCACAACACCAAGCGTTCGTTCTTCAGCCAAGTGAATCTGAACGACGCCGCGCCACAAGACTATCTCCTCGACGATGCCAAAGAATACCAGGTGCGCGAACTCGGCAAAGGCATTGAGGAAATCGAATTACACGGTAACTACTTCGGCCAATTTTCACTCACCGTCGTCATCTACGACCGCGATCTCGCCACCGTCGAACAGGCCGCCGCCGAATTCTACAAAGTGTTCAGCGTTCACGATGCCCAGCTCTATGACGAACGCTACAACCTTCTGAACGCGTTCCTCGCGTCCGTTCCAGGCAATTACGCGTTCAATCTTCGCTATCTGTATCTGCTCAACACCAATTACGCCGATCTATCCTTTCTCTTTACTTTGCATTCCGGTGAGCCCCGCAACGCGCATCTTCGTCAGGAATACCTGGCCGTCCTTGAAACCAACCATGGAACGCCGTACTTTTTGAATTTGCACTACCATGACACGGCTCACTCCATGATTCTCGGGAGAACCGGCAGCGGCAAATCGTTCCTTCTGAATTTCTTGATCACTAATCTTCAAAAGTACGACCCCTACACCTTCATCTTCGATCTTGGGGGGAGTTTCGAAAGTCTCACGCGGCTCTTTGGCGGGTCCTACCTGCGGCTCGGCCTGGAATCTAGCGATTTCACTATCAATCCCTTCTGCCTTCCCCCCACGAAACCCAACCTCGACTTTCTCACACTCTTTCTCAAAGTTCTCATCGGGCGAACCTCAGGGACACTCGACCCCGCAACCGATCGCGATCTCTATGAGCAAATTGAAAATCTATATTGCCTCGACCCGGCGCTACGCACCCTCGATGCTCTCGCGAATACGCTTCCGCGGCCTGTTACCCACGCCTTGGCCAAGTGGATGCGCGGCGGACAGTTCGGATTCTTCTTCGACAACCCGCAGGACACCATTTCGTTTTCGCGCTTCCAGTGTTTCGACTTCCAGCAGATGAGCCGCTATCCGGAGCTGCTCGAGCCACTGCTTTTCTACATCCTCCATCGCGCGAACGAAGTCATTTCGAACCGCGACATCTCTTCCACCTTCAAAGCGTTTTTTATCGATGAGGCTTGGGTGTTCCTCCGCCATTCCAGCATCCAGCACTATGTCACCGAGGCCCTGAAGACATGGCGAAAACACAATGCCGCCATGATCCTCTCCACGCAGTCGCTCGACGAATTGAGGCGCTCCGAGATTCTGGATGTCATCATCGAGAGCTGCGCCACCAAGATGTTCCTGGCCAATCCAGATATGGATCAGGATCTGTACCGGCGGCAGTTTCATTTGAACGATACCGAGATCAAGCTCATCGCCTCGCTCATCCCGAAACAGCAATTTCTCCTGAAAACCCCGGACCGAGCCAAGGTCGCCAATCTCCGTGTCGACCGGCGCAGCTACTGGCTCTACACCAACGATCCCTACGACAACCGCAAGAGAAAAGAGGCGTTCGATGCCTACGGATTTGAAAAGGGCCTGAGCGTCCTGGCCGGAGTCGCCCAGTGACTCCGGACTGCATCACCGCCACGGAGCGCTTCTGTGCCACGTTACCGTTCTTTCCGTTCGCCTTAGCGGGATTGTTCACGCTCTCCGTTCTTTTTGAAGCGGTCATCCGCTGGCTTGAGGACCGGGACACCTAGCGATCCGATTCGTCAAACAAAGGAGAAACCCATCATGTCTTTCCGTTCGAAGTCGTTCTTTCGATTCCTGTTGTTGTTGGTCCCCTGTTTCATGGGATTGCCCGTTCTTGCGGCGGCCGAAGGCGCCCGCGTCGTCAAGTACAGCAAAGAGGATGTCATTCCGGTCCATGCCAAACTCCGCTTTTCGACCTTGATCGTGCTTCCGGACAATGAGGAGATCCTCGACTTCACGACCGGCGACCGCGAATTCTGGATCATCAACGGCGGTCACAATTTGTGCTACGTGCACCCGGCCCAGGCCGGCATCCGCAGCAACCTCAACCTCATTACGTCGAGCGGGCATGTGTATTCCTTCCTCCTCACCGAAATCAGTAATGAGCCCAACCAACAGACCGATCTCAAGCTGTTCATC
Organism: Candidatus Acidiferrales bacterium; assembly: GCA_963795535.1. GTDB lineage: Bacteria > Acidobacteriota > Terriglobia > Acidiferrales > UBA7541 > Acidiferrum. The sequence continues at coordinate 1,111,532 of CAWCIG010000012.1, read as the reverse complement.
GAGCCAAAGGAGGAATCGGGATCCGCCACCGCTCTCCAAGGGTACGTCCGCGCCGCGGACGCCGAAGCTTACAAGAAGGAGATGGAAACCGTGCAGACCCAGGCGCAGCAGCAGATTCGTGCCGCCGAAGCCCATGCCACCGAGCGGATCAATCAGTTCCGCGCCGCCTACGCGACCAAACTGCGGTTCGACTACACCCTTGATCCCAAACTCTCCCGGGAACCGTTCCTCGTTTCCGCGATTTACCACGATGATTCCTTCACCTACATCCGTAGCGACGCGCGGGAAAAACCGGCTCTGTACGAAATCAAGGACGGTAAACCCAACCTCGTCACCTTTCAGGTGGAAAACGGAGTCTACATCGCGCCGAAAATTCTCGACGGCGGTTATCTCGCAGTCGGTAAGAAAAAGTTGAATTTCACGCGCAATGTCACAGGGAAGTGAGCCATGACGTCTCCTTCCGCGGTTCAAGACAAGAACCCGAAGCCGCCGGGCCTCCTTCCGAAGAACGTGCAGTCCTGGCTCCTCATCGGACTCGCGGTAGTGATGGTCCTCATCATGTGGCTTACTGGCGGGAAGAAACCTCCGACGCCTGCCCGGAGCGGACCGCCACTGCCGGTCGTGCAGGCCCCGCTCGAAGTCAATGAAGCCAAGATTGTGGACCTGCAAAACCGCATTCAACAGTTGCAGCGGGAACAGATCATCGCGCAAAACGCGCTTGCCCAACAAAGCCGCGCGCTAGGAAACACTCCCGACCCGCCACTTATGCCAAACGGAGCTGCGTCTGCTCCGCAAGAGCGTGCCGAAGACTCCATTCGCGAGGAGCGCAAGAAGCGCGATTACCTTTCCTTGTTTGCTTCGAATGTGGCCCTCAGCTACCAGAAGAACCCGGAATCGGTGGCACACATTTCTGAGCCCGCTGCCGCGCAGCCCGTGGCGCAGGCCGAGCCTGCCGCCACACAGCTTGCGGAGCTATTGAAACCGCTCCAGGCGTCGGCACTTTCGCCGAGCGTCCCGCCAACCCACAAAGAATCCGCTGCGGATAGCGACCGAAAGGAGGACCAACGAAATCCTGTCGCCACGCCGGCTGGCGCTCCGGCCGCGGCGACAGGAAAAACCTACGTTCTTTTTGAAGGCACGATCCTCGAATCCCTTCTCATCAACCGTCTCGACGGCCAGTTCTCCGGTCCGGTCGAGTGTTTATTGACCACCGACGTTTACTCACACGACCGTCAGCATCTCCTGATTCCGACAGGTACCAAGATACTTGGCGAAGCCCGCCGCGTCGAAACCTTCGGGCAAACCCGTCTTGCCGTCGCCTTTCATCGGCTCGTCATGCCCGACGGATATTCGACGAGCCTCGACCGTTTTCAAGGCCTCAACCAGATCGGCGACGCCGGTCTCCGCGATCAAGTCAACAACCACTATCTGCGTATCTTCGGTGCTTCACTCGCCGTCGGCGCGATCGGCGCCGTGGCCGAAGCGGGTACCGCGGGCGCCCTGACTGCTTCTGGCACCGACCTTATGCGTCAGGGTTTCGCGCAAAGCATGGGGCAATCTTCCGCCCAAATCCTGGACCGCTTCCTGAACGTTCTTCCGACCGTCACGATCCGCGAGGGGCACCGGGTCAAGATTTATCTGTCGGGCGACCTCGCGCTACCCGACTATGCGAATCACACCATGCCTTCGAATCTCTGAGAGAAGGAAAGGAAAGCACATGAGAAAGAAGATGTTGATCGTCTTGCTTATCGTCGCCCTTACCGTGGGCACTGCCTCCGCGCAACTCGGTAGCGGGATCGTCTATGACCCCACGAACTACCAAAACGCGCTGCTCCGCTACTTCCAGTTGCAGCAGCACCTTGTCGAGCTGCAGAAAAGCTATGCGCAGCTCGTTTCGCAATACAACCTGGCCTTGCAAATGGCCCGCAACATCCAGAACATGCAGGCGCGGTACCGCGCTCTTTTCTCCCAATGGCGCAACGGCTCAGCCTTGAATACCTTCGGAAATACGGCCGGATGGATCACGGGAGTGAACACCGGTAATGTCGGTGGCGGGTATCAACTCGCCACCACCCAACTCTTCCCCTACAACCCACAGCAGCTCTCGGGAATGGATCCCATGGAACTGTCGCGTGTCCGGTCGCAATACGCATCGGTCGAACTCGCCGACGGAGCCAACCAGACCGCCATGGTCACGATCGGTGCCATCCGCACCAACGCCCAGAATGTTCAAACGCAGATGGGCAATCTCGAGAACGACTCCTTCTCGGAGGATTCCGAGCTCAATACGGAAGTCTCCGTACTTAACAAGATCAACGCCGCAAACGTGCTGACGCTCCAATCCGTTCAGGATTCCAACAAACTTCTGGCGTCCCTTCTCGAACAGCAACTCGTTGCTTCCAAGCAGCAGCGCGAGATGACCGCCAACAGCATCGACACCGACATCACCCGGCAAGCTACGGTCGCCGGCAACATGAATCAGCTGACCGGAACATTAACCAATTCCTTGCAGAACTTCCGTATGCCGTAGTTGTCTGTCCCTAAGAACGTCGAAGGAGCCATCCATGCAGACCGACTTCCTGCAGTTCATGTATCAGGCGATTAACAATCTCCTGACCCAGAACCTCGGCTTCTTCGACGCCATGGGACAAAACCTGTTCCGCATGTTCGCGACGATCCTGGTCGCTTGGTATGGAATCAAGTCCGCCCTGTCCGCCGCGAGCGGCAAGTACACCTTCCAGTTCGATAACTTCGCAAGCCTTCTCCTGACGCTCGCCTTCGGCTTCGCCATGGTCAACTACTACAGCACCCCAATCCCCGGTATCGGTTCAAGTTTCCACAATCTGATTACGGACGAAGCCCAGTTCCTCTCCAACCGCATTAACCAGGCCGAGCTGCAAACCATTGTTGACCGCATCGGTGATTTCGAGGCGCGCATCGACACCCCCGGTGTTACCGACATACTCGGCATGGCGATTTACGTGGTCGTCGTGATTCTTCTCGCAGCCGCACAGGCCGTCTCCATCGTCGTCATTGCCTATGGATTCATCGCCACCGCCGTGTGCGTTCTTGTTGGACCGATCTTTGTGCCGTTCTTCATTGTTCCGAAATTGGAGTGGCTCTTCTGGGGCTGGCTCCGCTGTTTCCTGCAGTATGCCTTTTATGAAGTCATTGCCGCCGCGGTCGTCTACATCATCGGAAATCTCATCATCGGTGTTTTGACGCTCCAGCCCACCGGAGCCATCTCGACGGTGCAACTTATCGGCTGGTTTCCGGTTCTCCTGATCACTTTCGTCTCCTCGATCTATGTTCTTTTGAAGGTTCCCGCCCTCACAAACCATATCTTTAGCGGCACGGCGGGCGGGAGTTCGGCGATCCTTATCGAGGCTGTGCCCGCTACGCACGCAGCCGCTGCCAAGGTGCTCTGATGGACCGCGACCCTTCCTTCCACGACGCCAAACGCCTGTATCTCGAATCCTATGGTGATCCGATGGTGACCAATACCTATCTGAAGATCGCTCTGGTTCTCGTCTCTCTCATCGCCGTGGCTCTGGTACTCATCGATTTGCGCACCATTCGTACCTTCGAAAACTTCCGCCCTCTGGTCATTCGCATCGACGACCTTGGCAGAGCGGAAGCCATCAACTACCACAACTTCGAATACAAACCGCAGGATGCCGAAGCCAAGTATTTTCTTTCCGAATTCACGAACCTTTATTACCGCCGGAACCGCTACACCATCCAGAACGATTTCGCGAAGTCCTTGTATTTTCTGGATGGCAAGCTCGCCAACGGAATCCTCGACGCCTACCACAAAGACGACATCATCCGGAGATTTCTCACCAATACCTCCGCACCGGAAATCGATGTGGATGTTAAAAAAGTCGCTCTCGAAGAGCTGCAAACTCCGCCATTCCGTGCCCGCGTCGATTTCTACCTTGTGTATTATTCACCGGCCGACCACAGCGAACTGAAGCGCGATCTGTACACCGCGAACTTTGTGTTTACCTTCCAGGCGCGCGTCCCCAATGAACTCATTCCGATTAACCCCTTGGGGCTGACGATTTCCTATTTTCGCGAAGATGAGGCTTTCAAATGAACCCTTCGTCCGAATGGGAAACCGCAGGAATCGTCGCGGGCGTCCACCGGACAGCCTCGGCGCAACCTCCGCGCGCCACCCCGCAATGGCCACACCCCTACCCGCTGTGGAACCTTCAACTTACTAGAGAAACCTCAGCCTTCCGAGAAACCATCCATGATTCCTAATGCGCTCCTCATCACCGTCGCCATTCTCCTCACGCTTGGTTTCTGGCTCATGGGAGAACTCAAGTTTTTCGTTCCCTACAAGGCGGTTCTCTTCCACGCCTACACTGCACCCATCCTTCTCTACGTCACTGCCCTGTTCGTGAATGTCTTCGCGGCCTCCTTCGTGCTGATTCGAAAATTCTTCCTCAAAGATACCGGCCGCAAGTTGCTGCACCTCGACAACCAACTCCACGCCGGCGAAACCTCTATCCCGGCATCGTGGCTCGAGGAGGATTCGAATTAACATGCTGCGCTCCCACGATCCGAGAGAGCCTCACGAAGCACGCGACCCGGTAGCCGTCACGGAAACGGGGGCCAGTCCCCTCGACCGTGAATCGCGGTCCGGGGGACCAGTCCCGGCCTTTCCGTCCCAACCGGACTCGCCAAACAGAACTCCAGAGCCTTCCCGTCCCACAGAACCGCGGGAAGTTCACGCGATGCGTGGTCGTACTTTCCGGCTTCGCGATTCCGAAGTGATGGCCATGGTCGAACTCGGGAAATTTCGGGCCATTGCCCAAGAACATTTGATCGAGTTTTTCTACACAGGCGACAAAGCGCGCTTCCGGACAGACATCGAAAATCTCGTCCGCCAGGACCTGGTAGAGATGAAGTCCGTCCCCCACGAAGAAAGCGGCTCGCGGACCCTACTCGCTCTGACCAAACTGGGACATCGCTTTCTGGGCAACGTGCAAGCGGCGCCGAAAGATCAGGTGTTATACCACGGCTTCGCCAAACCACGCGAAGCGCACCATGACGCGGACCTCTATCTCCTGTACCAGAAAGCAGCGGAAGAAATTGAACGAAACGGTGGGAAGAGTCTCCGCGTCGTTCTGGACTATGAAATGAAGAAACGCGTGTATCACGACCTCGCCAAGCTCGACAAAGAGCGAACGTCCTCCTCCCGAACGCGCGAGGTCGCCGAGCGGCATTCCTTGCAGATGGTGCGCGGCAAGATTCCGGTGCCCGACGTTCGGATCGAATACGAAACGCGCGACGGCGAGAAAGCCCGTGTCGATCTCGAACTCGTCACCGGTCACTACCGAGGCCGGAATCTCGCGGAAAAGGTCCGCGCGGGCTTCTCCATCTACGCTCACGCCGAGGAAGCCTCGAAGTTACGAAGGATTTTGGACCAAAGAGAACTGACCGCGGAGATTTTATCCTTGTGAAGCCCCCGGAAGACCAAATCGAAACGATCCGGGCCCTTGGCTATACTGAGATCGAGGCCCGCTTTCTCTACATCGTCGCGACGCACGCGGGGTACTTCACTCTGCGCCATTTCCTGTGCTTCTCGGGAGCTCACCGGGGGAGGCGCTCCACCTCGTTCGCGCAAAAGCTCCTCCGCCACGGTCACGCTTCGATTCGCGATTACATGGGTACCGGTTCCGTGTTTCATTTGTTCTCACGACTCATCTATCGCGGCATTGAAAAAGACAACCTGTGGAGCCGTCGCCGGCATTCCTTCAACTATATTCGTACCCGTTTGGTGCTCCTGGACTTCGTGCTCGAAAATCTCGAGCAGGACTTTCTCGAAACCGAACAGGATAAGGTCTCTTTTTTCTGTGAGAAGCTCGGGGTGCCGCAAGACGCACTTCCTGCCAAGGTCTACGAAGGCGGTTTCAACAGCCGTCCCACTATCCGCTATTTCGTCGACAAATTTCCGCTCTTCGTTTCCACGTCAATCTCAGCCCCAGCTCCCGTGGTCGGCTTTAGCTACGTCGATGCAGGGTCGACGAGTATAGCCAGCCTGGGCGTGCACCTCGCCGCCTACCAAAGGCTGTTTCAGTGTCTGAATGCGTTCCGATTCCTCTACATTGCAAACCGGCCCGCCGGGTTTGGCCGCGCAGAGAGATGTTTCCGATCGTTCGTGAAAGAACCGATCGAAACCGACGTTGCAGTCGAACTCTTTCGGTATTTCTCGATTCGGCAGAAATGGGAGCGCCACGAATACGTGGTGCCGGTTACGGAGGATTTGGAATTTCTTTCCGATGCCCGGCGTCGTTTTCAGGGGCAACGATTCGAAGATCTTTATGCCTCGTGGGAAGCCGGGCGCCTTGATGAACGTGCGCTCGGCGCGGAATTCACGCAGCTGCCCCCGGAGAGGAAAGTGTCTTTCGAGACCTATCTCGTGCGCAATGCGAGCTCGCCCGTTGACGAAAAGCAGAAAAGGCACGTGAGCGCTGCATGAGAGACACGGATCACCGTCGCGTTTACCGTTCACCTCTGCGGTAAACGGAAGTTGCACAGAGCACGAAGGTTGTGCATGGCACGACGATGGATTTTGGACGCAGGAAAAAACCTCGGCTGGGCCCGCAGCGATCCCACTTTGTTGCCAGCGAAACCGTGGCGGTCGCTCCAGCCCAGAGAACAGGGAAGTGTTCTGTTCCTTCGTGTGTTTTGCCCGTGTCCAATAACGCCAACAGGAAAAAGAGGAGGACGAGAAATCATGTCGATCATTAACAAGCCGCCGGAAATGGTGAAGCGCGAATACGAGCTGCAGGAACCGATCGCGCTCGCCGTCGAGAAGTACGCCACGTTCATCCAGAGCACGCCAGACCATGTCGTCAACTCCGCCTTGAAGATGGTGATTTGGAGAGATGTGGAGTTTCGCCGCTGGAGGAAGCGACAGCAAACGCCTACGGAAAAGGAGGATGGTCACGTTGCGGCGAGGGCGGCGCGTGCATGATTCAACGGATTCTCCAAGCGAGAAACTTTTTCGCTAGCCTGCTCGCGGCGGCCACGGGAATGGCGCTCTACTTCAGGACGCCATTCCCCGACTCCAATCTTTTCCTTCAAGTGATGGCTCTGCGGGGGCACCATGCGTTTCTTTTCTTCAAGTACTCCTACATGCTGTTCCTCTACACAACGCCATACATTTTGTATTCGATCCTTCTTTCCGGCGTTTACATTTTCGCCCTCAAGGCGGGGAGCAAAATCCGGGCAGGCAGACTGCCGCTCTATTCTGAACCAAGGAAAAGGACAGAACTCTCTCTCGTGGTAGGCGAGGTCCATCAACCGCGTAAACAAGTTCCCTCAGAAACCCCGCACTGGCTCGAGATTCCGGAACGTGGGCTATTCACCGGAATCGCTATCGTCGGCGCAGTTGGCTCCGGTAAAACCGCGGCGTGCATGTATCCCTTCGCCGAGCAGATTCTGGCCTACCGCGCCGACGACCCCGACCGGCGCATCGGCGGACTCATTTTGGAAGTGAAAGGCGATTTCTGTGCGAAGGTACGGGACATTCTCGCGCGGCACGGGCGCGCCGAAGACTTTGTCGAAATCAGCCTAGAATCCGACTACCGCTACAACCCCCTTCACAACGACCTCGATGCCTACGCCCTCGCCTACAACATAGCTTCGCTGCTGAACAACCTCTTCGGTCGCGGCAAGGAACCCTTCTGGCAGCAGGCCTACACCAACTTGGTGAAGTTCATCATCCTGCTACACAAGGTTGCTTTCGATTACGTCACGCTCTTTGACGTTTATGAATGCGCGATTAACCCGGACCTCCTCGAAAGCAGAATCGAGGAGGCACAGCGCCGGCTTATCGAGGCCGATTTCGCACTGCTATGGAAAGAAGAGTATCTCAAGTATCCCCGCGACCTCGCCCCATTTCGCTTCAGGCTGGAGCAAGAATCCAACCGTTACCGTGCTCCCCTGACACCAGGTCTCATTGCAGTGTTGAAAGACAAGCGCCTCCAGTGGGAGGCAGAAAACGGCTCGCGCAAGAATCCCGTTCCCGTCAGGAAAAAAGCGCAACTGGAAGCCGTCAAACGTTGGTTCTTTAACGATTGGAGAAGAATCGAGCCAAAACTGCGCACTTCGATTGTCGAGGGCATCTCGGTCTTCCTTTCCCTTTTCGATGACAATCCCGATGTGAAACGCACCTTCTGTCCGCCTGCCGAATGCTACGACCCGCAGGCCAATACGGACCTCAAATTCGGAAAGCCCTTGCCCTCACTTGCATGCCTGATTGAAAAAGGAAATCTATGTAGTCTCAATTTCCCGATTGCGATGAATGCAGGCCTCGCCAAGGCTCTCGGCGTGATGTTGAAACTCGACTTCGAACGGGCGGTGCTCAACCGGGTGCCCCTAATGGAGAAAAATCCGAAAAGCTACTTCCGGCAGGTGATGTTTCTCTGCGATGAGTACCAACACTTCGCCACCGTCGGCGAGAGCGAACCGACAGGCGATGAGAAGTTCTTCAGCTTGTCCAGACAGCCAAAATGTATTCCGATCATCGCGACACAGAGCATAAGCTCTCTTAAGTCAGCGCTGCCAGGTGAATCCTGGCGAACTTTGTTACAGACATTTCGAACGAAAATCTTTTTGTCCCTCTCCGATGACTTTTCCGCGCGCATCGCCAGCGAGCTATGCGGACGGGAAGACACACTCAAGGCCAGCTACAACCTCTCCGAGAGTGGGCACGATGCGAATGTCAGCTTCCTGTCCGGGAAGGCTCTTTCCCACAAGGCAAATATCACGGCCTCCAAAAGTTACAGCCCACACCACGATCCCCGTTTCGATACAAGAACTTTCATGGAACTGCGTAACGCGCAGTCCGTAACGATCGCCTATGACGGCACGAACCCCTTGCCGCCGATGTTCTGCTACCTGAAGCCCTACTACAACGACGTGAACAAATCCTATTTCCGCCAACTCGCGGACGGAGAACTCTGATGAATGGATTCGAAACCATCCTGCCTTTCCTCAAACCGATCGAGCATCTCATCCTCGATGACTCCATCAGCGAGGTCATGGTCAACGGACCGGGCCATATCTTTATTGAGAAGGCGGGATTGATCGAGCCGGTTCAGGGCGTCAGCCTGGGTGAGAAATCCCTGATGGTCGCTGTAAAAAATATTGCCCGGCGGTTAGGCGACGACATCTCGGAATCGAAACCGATCCTCGATTCGCGGCTCCCCGATGGCAGCCGTGTTGCCGCGATAATTCCACCTTGCAGCGTGAACGGCGTGACGCTGACGATTCGCAAATTCAACGCCCGCCACTTCGGGATCGAAGACCTCATTGAGGCCGGAACTTTGGAACGTTGGCTCGCGCACCAACTCGAAGGGTATATCCTCGCCCGGAAAAATCTCCTGATTGCAGGCTCTACGGGTTCAGGTAAGACCTCAATGCTCAATGTGCTGGGGAAATTCATCCCTTCTGATGAACGGATTGTCCTGATCGAAGACACCTCCGAAATCCACATGTGCCAGGATAACCTTGTCCGCTTCGAGGCACGGCAACCGCAAAACGGGCTGCCCGCCGTAACGATCCGGGATCTCCTCAAAGCTTCTCTCCGTCACCGGCCCGATCGTCTGATTCTTGGGGAAATCCGGGGAGCGGAGGCCTTCGATCTGCTCCAACTTCTCAACACCGGCCACTCCGGGAGTCTTTCGACCGTCCACGCGACTTCGGCCAAGCAGGCATTGGCTCGCTTCACCAGTTGTGTCCTGCAGAGTGGAGTGGACCTGCCTTACCGCGCGGTCAAAACAAATGTCGGTGATTCCGTAGATGTAGTCGTGCACCTCGAGCGCCGTCCGGGTCGGCGCTTTGTTTCTGAAGTCGTCGAAATCCACGGCTATGACCCCGACCGCGATGAATACAACTACGGCTTTATTTTCGACAGCCATAAGGAGCTGGTATGAATCTCATCGCGAACCCAGGATCATTTGCTCCTTCCTCTTCACACCGAAGCGGAGGCAAATGCCGTTCAGGATGACGTGAACGCTTTCGAAAAACTCCTCGGACAACTTTCGGACGTTCCGACGACTCCCCGACAGCTGCAAGGGGGCCTTATTCAGATCGGTTCGAAAAACGAAAGGGGACATGATGCCAGCGGAATGGGTTGACTTCAAAAGTGTCAAAGCGAAAGTCTCTATGGAGACGGTTCTTTCGCACTACGACGTTCGTCTTCGGCGAGTTGGTGCGGATGAGTTCCGGGGAAGATGCCCTCTTCCGACACATTCTTCCGCCAGAAGCAATGACAGCTTCTCCGTCAGTTTTACGCGGAACGCCTGGTCCTGCCAGTCCGCTTCGTGCATCGTGGCTCGTTCGGGACGTGTCGGTGGAAACGTCTTTGACTTCGTGGCCGAAATGGAACGCTGCTCGATCCGGCAAGCGGCTCTACTCCTGCAACAATCGCTTGTCGACAATCAGATACCTCCTACCACATTCACGAACGAGGAGCCGGCTCCCTATACTCAAGAGAATCGACCGCTATCCTTTACCTTGTCCAACATCGACCACCTACATCCCTACGTCTTGTCGCGAGGGTTAAGCGAAGAAATAGCCCGCTATTTCGGTGTTGGCTACTACGGCGGAAACGGCTTTCTTCATGGACGGATTATCATTCCAATCCACAATGAACACGGCGAACTACTCGCCTACAGCGGGCGTGCGATCGATCAGACCGAGCCCAAATACCGCCTTCCTGCTGGCTTCCACAAGTCTCACGTGTTGTTCAATCTTCACCGAGCCATCCGCACGAGTGACCGCAGTCTCATCCTCGTGGAGGGCTTTTTTGACACCTTCAAAACCCATCAAGCCGGGCATCACAACGTCGCTGCTCTCATGGGATCGAACCTTTCCGAGCGGCAAACCAACCTCGTCGGAACCTACTTCGATCGGGCAATCCTTATGCTAGATGGCGATAAAGCGGGGAAGGCCGCGACGGTCTCAGCCGCCGATGCGTTGTCCGCACGCATCGAGGTGCAAATCGTTGAACTCGCTTCCGAAAGCCAGCCGGACCAACTGGCTTCAAAAGAAATAAATCAGTTCCTAGGAGGTCTCTCTCATGACCTTTCATCTCAAGAGCGATAAAAATCCTTCCGATTCAGCATAATCGCAGAAAATGTGTTGAAAGCGCGGGACTTGGATTCAGTCACGTCCGCTTCTAAAAATGAGTTGCCGGGGAACTTATTATCTTCGGGGCGTGTGGATACGAAGAGGAAGCACTTTTGCGTAATTTGAAAAATCAGGATCGGTTGTGAAGATGGCCCACTGCCTTTTGATTGCGACAGCACATAGAAGGATGTCCACAATCGATACTACAACCCCCTTTGCTCTACAACGATTGCCAACCCTTGCCGCTTCTTCGTAATCTGAAGCATCGACGAGTTCATCCGGGAAGGAACGAAGATGGGCCCTTAGTTTCTCATACTGTTCCGTTGCCCTTATGCCCGAGAGGAGCTCTTGCCGAACGAGTCCAATCAATCGGGCCCTTCCTTCTCGGATGAGTTCCGATAACTCAGAAACCAAGAATCTTTCGTTTGCGTTGAGGTCCTCGTTCTTTCGACGAAGTGCAAGGGACCAAACCGAGGTGTCTATCAAGACATTCATATACGTTTTGCCTTGCGCTCGCGCTTGTAATCATAGCCACGCTCGTAGTCAATTTTCCCGAACAGGGAAAGGATTTCTTGTTGTTTGCGATGTTCGATGTACTCCTGTAGTGCGACGGTAACAGTTTCTCGCTTTGTCCGGTGGCGGCCTATTCTCTGAGCCTCTTCCAATAAACGGTCGTCAATTGCGAGATTGGTAGGCATTGTACTCTCCTATGTGTAGCATTCTACACATAAGAGTGTAGAGATTCAATTATGCAAGATGGAATTTGATGCCATTCTGGGAACACCCGCATCGGACCATCGCACTTTCCAACTTCGGCGTTAGGGGAGTGCCGAATGATCGTGATTCACCGAGACAAAGGAAATAAGCGCGCCTGTGACGAGTCGCTAGTCGCAGCAAAAGTTGTGACTTTAGATAAAACAGTCCGAGAAATACCAAGTGAGGCGGAAACCTGGCGTGGCTCAGGTCAAGACTGTTGACAGTATGCTGTCAACAGGACAGTATGGTGCAAGCCTTCCATCATGAAGCGCGTACTTAAAGGAGATTTCAGATGATTCAACTTCGGCCTCTCGACGCCAACGTCACGATATTCCAGCAAATCAACAGCGATCTCTCGCCGGTTGTTCTTGTAAACATCTTTCAAGTCACGGAGGGGGACATTCCGGCGCTCCTCAGCGCCTGGGAAAAAGACGCGAACTGGATGAAGCAGCAGCCGGGCTTCATTTCAACGCAGATGCACCAGGGTATCACTGGTAGTACTGTGTTTATGAATTACGCCGTGTGGGAATCGGTCGCTCTCTTTCGTGCGGCGTTTCAGCATCCAGAATTCAAAAAAGCCATGGAACACTATCCCTCCTCCGCGGTGGCATCGCCGCACCTCTTCGCGCGCCTTAGCGTGTCTAATCTTTGTGTCGGTTCGTAGCCGCGCCATGTCGCATACGAGAGCTGGAAACGCCTTTACGGAACTTATCGTGGAGACATTTCGATTCAATGGGAGGTTGTTGACTGCCGGCGACCGCCTAACCAGGCCATTCAAGTTGTCGAGTGCCCGATGGCAAGTCCTCGGTGCGATCGTAGACAAGCCACTCTCTGTTGCCCAAATAGCGCGCAACATGGGCGTAGCGCGCCAGAGCGTTCAGAGGCTTGCCGACAATCTGGAGAAGACGGGAATGGTGGAGTACGCCCCTAACCCGGATCACGGGCGGGCGAAACTGGTGCGTCTTACGGATGAGGGTGATCGGGTCATGAAAGCGCTCACCCGAATGCAGATTCGTTGGGCCAACGAAATCGCCTCCAGCGCAAGTAGTGGAGAGATCGCGTCAGCCCTAAGCGTAATGAGGCACCTGCGACTGCGCCTCGAAGCTGACGAGCGCAGCAGGAAATAAGTTCTTTTGCGAATTGGGCTGTTCACCACGGCAATACAGCCGTAGCCAGCTTTCGCCTTGTTGCATCCTAGGCTGCGCCCCCAGCCATCTTCCGGAGGCGATCATTCGCGAAATACTGAGCTTGCCCTTCTTCGATGGCTTCGACAACAAGACCGGCGACGAATTCAGGCTTGTCACCATCGGCGTAACTGGCCGCCGGCCCGCCGCCGGCTGGATTCCCCATCCTGTTCTTGCCGAAGTTTGTGGCAGTGATGAACGGGTAGATTTCACTGACGACGATGCGGTCCTTTTCGAGCTCGGCGCGTGCCGTGAGGCTGAATCCCAGCAGCGCCCGCTTCGAAGCCGAGTACGCACTGTATTGAGGAATAGTCATGAAGGCGGTCCCCGAATTGATGTTCACAATGCTTCCACCGCCCTGCGCCCGCATCACCGGAATCACAGCCTGCATCGCGACAATTGGCCCCAACACATTGAGATGGAAAATCTCGTCAAAAAGCGCGGGCTCTATCTCCTCGACTGAGGCAGCATAGCTGCGCCCGGCATTATTTACGAGCCCGTCGACGCGGCCGTAATGCAGGTGCACGGCGTGTATGGCTTCCCGCACCCGATCAAAATCCGTCATGTCCACTGTGACAGGCAAGCTGTCCGGAAGCTGCTGGGCCAACTTTTGCAGGGCATCGCTGCTGCGGGCGAATAGGGCGACTTTCGCGCCGCGATCAGACAGAGCAATCGCCGTTGACAGCCCGATTCCCGACGAAGCGCCTGTGACAATGAATACGTGATCCTTGATTTGCATCGGTTTTATCTCCCTAACTTAAGACTTACTACGGTGCTACGCCAAGATCGAATAAACTCCTCGCTTACAGTCGACAACAAGGCGCGCGTCTCGGGCGACGAGGTGGTCTGCAAACTTCGGGTCGCGCCCGATCACCACGTCCGCGCCCAAAGACACCAGCTCGTTGAGCGCTGACCATGATGATTTCGCTTCCTTCGGAAGCAACGGGCTCGTTGAAGTCTCCATAAACGTGCGCCTTGCCCGCTGCTGTGATAATTGCCGCCTTCATGAAGTTTCTCCTCTGTCCGCGATCACGGTCTGAGTTCCCCGGCAACCCCACCACATTCCCGCGGCGGCGCTTCCAATTGGGTGCGAGAGCGACCATTTGCGAGCCATGTCGAACGGCGCAGGCGTTCTAGCCTCGAATTCAGCACAGCGCCTCGTGATCGGATGGCCCTCTCGATGCGTTTCGTAAGGCGTTCTCCGCCTCTCTGAGTTCCTTTAACCGCAATTCAAGCTCTGCCGCGTAGATTTCCGCGCGTTCGTGGATTCTTGCGTTCTGTATGGCTACCGCGGCAGGAACGGCAAGCGATTTCGCAAGGCGAAGATGTTCCCTTGTCAGTGCACAAGGCGAGTTCGATCCAAGCGACAAAATGCCAAGAACGTGGCCAGCAGCGACCAACGGAACACCTAACCAAGAATGGAAACGGTCGAAAGGGAGGATACCGTCCCACTCCCCGTACTTAGCATCTGACAAGAGGAGGGCTTTCTTTTCGAACAAGATGCGCTGAAGCGACGCGTTTTCAGAGGCGTTGAAGGTTAGCCCAATTCTCTTAGCTATGTTACGGGGAGCTTCACTCGCAACCATCAACTCCGCTCCGTCCTCAACGAACAAGACGGTTGCCTTATCGAATGGAATTAGCTTGTAAATACATTGCAGAAGCGTTTCAAGGACCGAATCCATCGCCAAGTTTTGACTGAGGGCGAGAGTGGATTTACGAAGAGCCTCGGCTTCGGCACGTGCAGCTTCCACGGCATCGAGTTGCTCGGCGATCTTCATCTCGGTTTGCTTGCGCGAAGTTATGTCCTGCGTCGTCCCAACGAACCAGCGGGTTTCACCATCTTCGTGGACGGGGAAACCTTTGGCCCAGACCCACCGGACCTCACCGTCGGCCCGAATAAAACGAAATTCTTCATCAAAACGTCCAGAATGCCGAAAGTCCTCAAGTCTAGAGAGGATTCGAATTCTGTCTTCCGGATGGATCAGTTCACGGTACGACGCTGGATTCTCCTGAAGACTGCGAACACTGTGGCCAGTAATCGTCGCATACGCGGGGTTGACGTATGTTATCTCGTGAGTGTCCGCATCCATCGTCCAGAAAATCTCCTGAATATTCTCCGCCATGTGTCGGAACCGCTCCTCGCTCTTCCGTAAGGCCATTTCGGCGCGGGT
The DNA here is from genome assembly GCA_963795535.1 of Candidatus Acidiferrales bacterium. GTDB lineage: Bacteria > Acidobacteriota > Terriglobia > Acidiferrales > UBA7541 > Acidiferrum. The sequence goes on along the minus strand of CAWCIG010000012.1, from coordinate 1,096,270 downwards.
ACGTTCCGTCACATCGCAAAGGATCACAACATGTCGGCCTGGCAGATAGTTCGCGGCGGCTGTAAAGTCTACGTACACACTTGTCCCATCTCCAGCGATGAGATGTGCTCGGCCCCGATCGGTTTTGCTCTTAAGAAAGACCTTCCACCTTTGCGTAAATGCACCTTGATTTGCAAGAAAACGACCGATGCTCTGGCCGATCAATTTATCAGCCGAAACCCTTAGGATTGCAGCCGCTGCGGGATTTGCGTCTAGACAATCACCTTTGTCACCAACAATCAGAATTCCGTCGAGCACATTGTGGAAAATGGACGAAAACTCACAATCGGCTTCGCGAAAAGCTCGTTCTACCGTCCGGTGCTCTGACCGAGAATTCGTTAGTGAATATGAGGTCAAGGAAATTGCTAACGCCAGGGCGATGAGAATACTGGTCATGAACAACGCAGATAAACTAGACGTAAAGATATTCAGGAACAAAGCGGTCAAGAGAAAAGCTATGGCAACAACCAGTGTAGCCAGTGAACTGAATCCTATCCATTGCGGTGAAGAGATAGTGACCACGTTCTCTTTTTTTGATGTATTCATTCGTTGTGTCGACCTCAGGCCTCGGGCGCCATTGCGTTTGCTCCAAGCGCCATCATTAGCTTGATTACAATCTCTGGGAAGGCTTCTTGTAATAAAAATCCCGCGTGTCTGTAATTACAGACGGGTTGCTTGTTTGATCAGATAGATTTAGCTTCGCAGTGCTACCATTATCTTGCGGTGCCTAAAGGTGACTCCAACGTCCCATCTAGGCGCACTGCCAAGGAGCCGTTGAGAGAGAAAGTGTTCTCCTACTACACCAAGAGGGAACGTCAGTTAATCGAAGAAGCTGCAGAACGGGAATCGCGCAGTTTGAGCAGTTTCGTTGCATTAGCTGCCATTGAGCACGCTCGGCGGATACTCGGCAGGAAATAAGCGCCACACAGAAGCACTGAGTAGGTTGTGGTTTGTTAATGGTAGCATTGTCTAGTAGTATCTCACGGGCCCAGCACCCTGAGATCCAAGCATGAGTGATTTAACTGTAGTGCGTTTCCCTGCTCTACCTCCCGAACAAGAGGCAGGACGTGTTGCGCCTGGAGCTGTTCCTGCTCAAAATCAGCCTGACCAAGTCGACGACGAGACCCTAATCCATCGAATCAGTGAGGGGGACCGTGAAGCGTGTTCGTGGTTGTTTAAGCGGTTCGCGCAGTCAGTGCGAAATGTAGGTCGCCGAATACTCAAAAATGATGCTGAAGCGGATGATCTCGTCCAGGAGGTCTTTCTGTATCTTCACAGAAAGGCCATCCTTTTCAATAGCTCCAAGGGCACTGCGCGTTCCTGGATTTTTCAGGTCGTCTATACACAGGCTCTGTTACGCAGAAGGGTATTGAAGTCTCAGGGCTTCTATCTGTCTGGAATTGCGGACAAATCAGTGGAAAGTGGCAAAGCCAGTCCGAAAGAAGCAGACTATGACCATACGCTCGAAGGGCTATTCGGCAAGAACGGGTTGAAGAAGATCGTAGATGAACTGACTGTCGATCAACGTGAAACATTGAGATTGCACTTTTTCGAGGGATATACGTTCGGCGAGATCGCTGAGAAGTTGGGCCAATCTTACGCGAACGTCAGAAATCATCATTATCGAGGCCTTGAAAAGCTCCGCAAACACCTTGCCGACGACGAATTGAACAGGCGATAGTTCGTGTGTTATCAGATCAAATTCGACAAGGAGTTGGGGCGTTTGATTGATGGATTTGCATGAGGAGTTCCGCGAGCTGTGCGCGGCGGCTACTGCCGGCGAACTGAGTGTCGACGAACAGGCAAGACTGGATGCCCATCTAGCGACCTGTGCCGGATGTCGGCGCGTCTATCGAGAATTCGAACTTGCGGCCATCAAAGGTGCGGGGGCGCTCGCTGGTGTACATGGGCTCACCCACGAAGAATCGCTGGATCCTTCCTGGTCCGTAGAAAAGGCAGAAGAAGCATTTTTCAAACGGTTGGACGAAGAGGAACGGAAAAGCAGGATAGACGTGGTGAGGAAGGATGCATCCGACCACGTAGCCACTGGAAAACGTTTCACGTATCGCCCGTCGCAGATCCGCTGGCGCGAAATCTGGATGTCCTTTGCCGCCGCTATCCTACTGGCACTTGCGCTTGGTGTTGCCGCATATAAATCGGGAGTGAGGCGAGGCGCGGATGTCGCGCAGACGCGCCCACAACCAGCCAAGGAGTCCGAAGGTTCCCTCGAAGCACAAGTCAGCGATGCGGGCTATGAGCGGTCGCAATTGCAGGGAAAGCTCGCCGCCGACGCCAAGGTCATCGAGGACTTGAAGCTCCAGCTGGCTGAGCAAATCAGGATTGTCAATTCCGTGAAATCGATGGAGACAGTAGCCGCTCACAAGACAAAAGGCAATCAGCAACCGACGAAGGGCCAAGGCGACGCCAACGATCGGCGGGACGAGGAACTTACGGCTGCCCAGGCGAGATTATCGGAACTTCAAAAAACCGTGGATGTGGCGACGGCACAGAGGGATGAAAATGCGCGCCAGGCAGCTGTTCTCGAAGCGAAGGTCAACGAGCTGACTGCACTTGTTCGAGAGCGCGAGCAAGCCCTCGATCGAACGGAGTCAGAAGTAACAAAAGGCCAAGAGCTCCTCGAGCACGACCGCGACATCCGGGAGTTGATGGGCGCCCGCGATCTCTACATGGCGGACGTCCACGATGTTTCCGGTAAAGGAACAGAAAAGACCTACGGCCGCGTGTTTTATACGAAAGGGAAGCGATTGATCTTTTATGCGTTCGATTTGGACGCGCAACCCGGTGTTCAGAATGCGAGATCGTTCCAGGCGTGGGGCCGGAGAGGACCGGATAAACAGCAAGCGCGCAGCCTGGGCATCTTCTACGAAGATAACGTCAGTAAGAAACGTTGGGTTTTGAAGGCCGACGATCCCCAGTCGTTAGAAGATATCGACGCGGTATTTGTCACGGTTGAACCAAACGGGGGAAGCCAACACCCCAGTGGAAAGCAGTTGCTGTTCGCTTACCTTCGCGTAAATCCGAACCATCCGTAACACGGGCGGAGTTGCTTCTTCGCAACTGTCCTGCATTCCGGACAAAAAACCATTGAGACAAAAATACATGGCATTCGCATAGACCTTGTTAGTGAGGCGAGATCCCTCACTTCCGGGAGGGTCCTTTGCGACTGCGTAGCTTTTTCTTCTATTCCTTTCTTTTCTTCCTGTTCGTTCATTCCTCGGCTGCGCAGTCACCGACCGGGACCGTCAGTGGAATCGTGACAGACCCCTCGGGAGCTGCAATTGCTGGCGCCGAGGTAATCGTTGTTAACGATGCCACGCGCGTACAGTTTCTGGCGAAGAGCAACAATGAAGGAATCTACGTAGTCCCGAATGTTCCGCCGGGCAATTATCGGGTTCAGGTGTCCAAGGACGGTTTCAAGACCATCATTAAACCGGACATCGTCGTCAACGTGCAGGATGCGCTTGCGATTAACTTTGCTCTGCCTCTTGGCGCAGTCTCGGAAATCGTGACGATTCAGGGCGGCGCGCCCCTGGTGAATACCGAATCGGCATCCGTCGGCACGGTGATCGACCGCCAGTTCGTTGGGAATCTGCCCCTCAACGGGCGCAGCTTTAACACGCTGTTGCAACTGACACCGGGAGTGGTGATTGCGCCTTCACCTACCGGAAGTCTGTCGCCGATGGGCCAGTTCAGCATTTCGGGCCAAAGGACTGATGCGAACAATTTCACTGTCGACGGTGCGTCCGCAAACTTCGGCGTTGGTTTCGGTGGTTATCTCGGAAATACAGGCAGCGGATCCACTCAGGCTTTCAGCGCTCTTGGAGGAACGAGCAGTCTCGTTTCCGTGGACGCTCTCCAGGAATTTCGCGTGGAGACGTCTTCGTTTGCTCCCGAGTTCGGCCGTGCACCCGGCGGGCAGGTGATGCTGGCAACGCGGTCGGGCACCAACGATTTTCATGGAGGTGTTTTCGATTACTTTCGAAATACGGCCATGGACGCAAACAACTGGTTCGCGAACGAGGCCGGTAATCCGCGCGCCGCCGAACACCACAACGACTTTGGAGGGTTCCTCGGAGGACCGATCTGGAAGGACCGGACCTTCTTCTTCTTTTCCTATGAAGGAGCCCGTCTCGACTTGCCGCAAACGAGCGATATTCAGGTGCCTTCCCTGTATGCGCGCCAGACCGCAACGACCGATTTGGCTCCTTTCTTGAATGCATACCCTAAGCCGACGGATTCGACCGTAGTGGCGGGAGTCTTCACTGCTCCGTTTACGGGGACCTACTCGAACCGGGCTTCCCTTGATGCGACGAGCATTCGAATTGACCATGTGTTGAGCGACCGGTTTCAGATTTTCGGCCGATACAATGATGCGCCTTCCGATATTTCCGAGCGTGTGAACAATTTGGCGGACATCAACACGCTGACCGTGAACACGCGAACGCTCACGATTGGCTTGAACATGATGTTAAGCACCAAGGTGTCGAACTCCTTCCGGGCCAATTACTCGACGCAAGAAGTCGAATCAAACTACGTTACAGATTCCTTTGGAGGTGCCACTCCAATCCAGCCTTCCGCCTTGCTGGGTACGCTGCCACAGCAAAACTCCCTTGGTTATTTCGGGCTTTCGGATGCAACGTACTTCTTCATTGGGCCTTACACCCAGAATCATGTAACGCAATTGAATTTTACGGACGACCTCAGTGTCTCCATGGGATCCCACACGTTGAAGTTCGGCGCGGACTACCGGGACATCTTTTTGGACCAGCATCTTTATCAGAATGGGTTGTACTACTACGGGCCGACCGTGCAGAGCTTTCTCGCGACTTCCGCTGTCACTTTGTCGACGGCAAATACCAACCGTTCGCGAATTCTCGCACAAAGCCTTTCGCTGTACGCCCAGGACAATTGGAAGATCAACTCCCGGCTGACGTTGATTTATGGAATCCGCTGGGAATTAAGCCCGCCACCTTCGCCACGTGATGGAACGGTCCTGGCCGCGTGGGAAAATGTGGACAATCCCGCGCAGCTTTCGCTTGCTCCCTTCGGGACACCTGTCTACAAGACGACTTACGGGAATTTCGGCCCTCGTGTAGGCGTAGCCTGGAGGCTTGACGAGAAAGGGACTGCCGTGTTGCGAGCGGGTTGGGGATTGTATTACGACTTGGGATTGGGCCCCGCGGCGAGCATTGGGGCCTATTTCCCAAACTCGGCGAGCGCGTTCAACAACAATGTCTCCTTCCCTGTGACCGATCCTTCCTCTTATATACCGGCCATTTCAACACAGCCTCCGTACGGATTGGTGCAGGCGGTCGATCCGAACTTGAAACTTCCACGTTCCTATCAATGGAACGTCGCTCTCGAGAAATCGATCGGCAACAATGCTTTCTCGACGACCTACGTCGGGCAGGCAGGCCGGAACCTGTTGCGCAATGAGGCCATGTATCCCCCAAGCGCGGATTTCTCAAGTGCCTTCCAATTGAGCACCAATGACGCGCACTCGAATTACACGGCGCTACAGGTTCAGTATCGAAGGCCGCTCACAAATCGTGTGCAGGCGGTTCTGAATTACACGTATTCTCATTCCCTTGATAATGCGTCGGATGACGTTGTGACCGCCATTCCGAATGACATTCTTTCCGGCCAGAACGACTACGCCTCTTCCGACTTCGATGTTCGGCACAGCTTTTCCGCGGCAGTGACGGTCAATTTCCCGTCCTCGGAAAGGACCCGGTGGCTTTCCGGCATCACGCGGGACTGGTCTTTGGACTCGGTCATCGTTGCGCGTACCGGATTTCCTTTTAATGGGCTGCTTTTCGGCTACGCCCCCGGCGGATACGCATTTTCGCGGCCCGATCTTGTACCAAACGAACCCTTCTGGATCACTGATGCAGCGGCACCCGGCGGAAAAACACTCAATGCGAACGCGTTTGCGATTCCAAGCACCGTCCGGCAAGGAACCGAAGGACGCAATGACATTCCGGGTTTCGGTCTCACGCAAGTCGATTTATCGCTTAGCCGGCAGTTTCCGTTCGGCGAACGCGTGAAACTTCAATTCCGAGCGGACACGTTTAACATCTTGAACCATCCGAATTTTACGAATCCCGCGGCACTTGTTCAGTTTGGTTCTGCCTTTCTGGTTTCCCAAAGCACGTTGAACAACGGACTTGGCGGACTGAATCCTCTCTTCCAGGAAGGCGGCCCTCGTTCGATCCAGCTTGCCGCCAAGATTACGTTCTAGTTCGTTCACTGCTGTTCCGTAGGCCGGTTCTGGACTGGAGATTCGAAATGCGAATGGTGTGGCTGATGCTGTGCACAATCTGGTTGATTTTCCTGGCCTCACCGGTCTTCGCACAGCTCCCGGAACCGGGTTTTGATCCCACGCCGGTCTCCCTTCCTCGGTCATTGCCTGGGGCGATGCGGACGGTAACAGCTCACGATCTGCTGCCGCTTCGGCAAGTTTACGGCGTCAGCATTTCTCCGGACGGCAGGAAAGTCGCCTTCGTGGTCGGGCAAGCGGACGACACCACCAACAGTTATCGCAGCGGGCTGTTTGTCGCGAGCATGGACTCGGCCGAACCGAAATGCCTAGGCAGCGCCGGTACTCCCCACTGGGATGCGATTCATCAATGGATCCCTGAGGGCCCGCAGTGGGCCGAGAACAGCGGGGCGTTGACCTACCGAATGCGCATGCGTACCACAGATTCCTGGCAAGTCTGGAGTTGGGATGAAAAGAGTGATCGGCTCGCGCAACTGACACACGTCCCCGGCGATGTGGTGAGCTATCGGCGGGAGGATTCTGAACGGAAACTGATTCTCCAAGTGAAATGGCCGGTCGATCCAAAGACGCGGGAAAAGACGGAGATGCAGGGGATTCACTACGATGCGCGAATTCTCCCCTGGCAAGGAATGCCGATTATTCTGGCGAGTCTCGACGAGCAAGAGAGAGTCGCCGAGACCTGGGTTCACGATCTCCCCGCGGGCGAGGACCGGAAAGCGACGCTCGCGGAAGAAAGGGCTTCGGAGCCTTCGCTTGGCGATTGGCAGCGCCTCTTTGATGAGCAACGCCCTGACTCGTCTGGCGCTTGCAAGGTCGAACGCGCGCAGATTGCCCCGGACGGGCATAGGGCTGCCCTGCTTTGCTTCAGCGAAGATACGGAGCGTACGGGAATCTTCGGGTGGAACCTGTTCGTGGCGGACCTCCAGTCGCGACGCGTGTGTCAAGTTACGTCACGCCTGTACTTCCTGACGGACTATTGGTGGAATGGCGATGGCAACTTGTTGTACTACGTCGCAACCCAAGGCGACGGTCGAAGCTACTCGATTTATAGGTTGGATGTAAGGGCTGGAGGGGCGAAGCCCGTCTACAGTGGCCCAGACTTTCTCAACCATTTTTCCATGGACCGAAACGGAACCTTCGTCGCTTGTACGCGCGAAACAAACCTGGTACCCGCGGAGATCGCCATTCTCGATGCGCGTGATGGAACAGTGCGGATTTTGGTTGACCTCAATCCCGAGTTTGCGAACCTTCACCTAAGCCCAGCGGAACGGATCGAAGGAGTAAATCCGCACGGCGAAGAATGGTTCGGTCACGTGGTCAAGCCTACGGATTACGAGCCTGGCAAGAAATATCCCCTCATCATCACCACCTACCGAAGTGGCGATTATTTTCTATTGGCAGCGTCCGGGAACGAGAATCCGATTCAGTTGTATGCCGCCAATGGTTTTGTGGTCCTGAGCTTCGACATCGGCAGGCTCCGGAATCGCCGGCCACACGATTTTGACGATCGATTGCTCGACTGGAAATCTCCCACGGAAGGTCTGGCGCAAGCGATTGCCATGCTTACAAAGGATGGCTTGATTGATCCGGAGCGAATCGGTATCGCTGGGTTCAGCCACGGAACAGAAATCGTGGAGTACGCCATCACTCATACTTCCCTTTTCCATGCTGCCATCCTGAGCGGGCCCGCCGCTCGTGATCCCTATTTCTATTACCTGGCGGGAATGGGTTGGCAGGAAACCTTCGACCAATGGGGCCTCGGTGGGTGGCCAGAAGGGCCGTCGAGCGCGAACTGGAAGCGCTTGGCGGCTTCCCTCAATGCGGATCTCATCGAAACTCCAGTCCTTGTGAACGCGAGCGATTCGGAATACATCGCCAGTCTTCCCTTGGTCACTTCGCTCCAGCAGTTGAAGAAGGCGGTCGACCTGTTCATTTATCCTTATGAGCTCCACGTCAAAAACTGGCCGAGGCATCGCTACAACATTTACGAAAGAAACGTCGACTGGTTTCGCTTCTGGCTCAAAAACGAAGAAGATGCTTCGCCCGAAAAAGCCTCCCAGTATGAATATTGGCGAAAACTGCGCAAGGATTCCGCCCAATGATCGCCAGTGCTGGTTCCGAACCAGCGCGGACGGTCCGGCAAGCGGGGCACCGCGAGGTGCCCCGCCGACCGCTGTGTTCACTCTTCGTCAGACGCATAGGCAGCAACCGTGATCTGCTTGCTACCCGGGCCGTCACTGCCGAGGGGTTCCTTCATAAGTGAACCCGCCAGCACGCTTTCCAGGGCATCCGGCAAAGCGACAACTAGTGGCTTTTCGTATTTCATATCACTCACCTCCTTTCTTTTTGGGATTTCCATCAGCTGAGGGAAGAGTGGATGGTGTCGGACGTATAGAGCGGCGATTGCAACGATTCCGACGGGAGGAACGACAGTTCGCAACCACCTGTCCACCGGAAGATGTGGCGAAGCCACGCCTCAATCAGTAACGTTCGCAACAGAGGAACAACGGGCATTGCCTCTCCGCCTGCTGCTCGCGTGAGGCTTTGCTGAAATTTGTTTCTGTCCACGATGCCCAGATCGCTCGACAACATCTGATTTGTTTCACGCAGAAGACAATCTAGGTCGGCTTGGAGCGCCGTCACGGGTGCGCGCAAGGAACGCCTTGCGTTTCCGGTTCAGAATCTCTTCCGGCACGAATCCGCGCAGGGAGCGGCGCATGAGGGAGCGCCGCTGGTGTGGGCGAATCAATTCTTCGCGCGGTATGGCGTAGAGAAATTCGAGAAGGTCCCGATCGAGATAGGGGTAGCGCCTTTCCAGCGTCTCCATTGCGTTTGCCGCCGAAAGGGAATTGATATGACGCCGCAAATCTTCCAAGGCGGTGAGGTTGGCACGGAAACTGGGCCGACCAGCGAAGATTGAGCCTATGCTCCTCCGCTCGTATCCTTCGAGCGCGTTTCGATTCCGACGAACAAATTCCGGCCGCAGCCACGGAAAGGCGGCCTGCACATCCGGGGCATGGGGAAACGAGAGAAGTTCGCGCAGGGCTTCTGTCGCCAAATGAACCATAGGAAGCCTCATCGCCAGTGCCCAGGTAAGGCTACTTTTCATGAACGAAACGAATCGCGCCGATGCCAACAGGTCAGCAAGTTCAGGGGACGGAGCAGGAACGCCGCCGAGGACCTCGTCCCCTCCGAGACCTTGGAGGAGTACTCGGTATCCGCCGGAACGCAAGTGCGCGGCATAAGCCTCGTTACGGTTGTGGTCGGCACCAGAACCCGGTGTAGCTGCAAAGCGCTCCAATGGAAACGTGGGATGAAGGTGGGCGTGGAAATTGACGGGCACGTGCAAGCCGCTTCGGCCACGCTGTTGTTCGACAAGACGAAAAAACGCGCTCTCGTCCCAATTTGGCTCAGCGTCGTCGTAGTAAGAGATCGTGTCTAGGCGGGAGGTCTCTGCCCGGCCTTCCGAGATGATCCGGTCGGCCATGCACACGATAGAACTAGAATCCATGCCGCCGCTGAGCTCCGCGAGCATGGGTGCAGTGGAACGCAGCCGGCGCGTGACGGACCTCGAGAATACCTCGCGGAAATGCTGTTCGTAGTCGCCCGAGTTTCTGTAAACGATCCTTTTTGCCGGGTCGAACTCCCAATGGTTTTGCGATGTCTGCCGGCCGTTCCGGAACAAAATGAAAGAGGAAGGCGGGACCGCTCTTACACGAGCGTAAGGAGTCAAATGGGTTGCGGGGAAGCGCGCGAACCAGCCTGCGATGTATTCTTCGTCCAAAAACGGAGATGAGATTCCTGCGAGGATCAGGGGATCAAGCAGATTGCTCCAACGAACAGAACCTGCCTTGGTGCTGTAATACAGAGGCCTTGTTCCTAGAAAATCCCTAGCCAAAATCAGCGCACGGTCATTTGGATTCCAGAGACTTAAGGCCCAATCACCGATCAATTTCGAGAACGCCCGCGTTTCCCAGCGGTTGTGCGCGGCTCCGACTAACTCCACGTCGCACGCTGTTCGCAGTCTGCCGCTCCCGAGTGCGTCGGCCAGGTCCGATCGATTGTCGAGCCGTCCGTCCCAGCAAAGGACGCAACCCGCTTCAGTCCGGAACGGCTGGCGCATTTCCCTATCGGCGTTTGAGTATTTGTGGAGAAAATAAATCTGATCATCACGAAACTCATTCTGCCCATCGAACGGGGAGCGATCCAGGATCGACTTCATTCGCGAAACCTGGACGGGCGTCACCGGTCCGGTATCGAAGTTCCATAAACCGAATTGAATATTCATAACGGCAGTCGCCTCCATTCTTCAGCATCGGGAAAGAGCGCTGTAGAGTTGTGGGGTGTACGATTTGTCGTTCACGACGATGCCCTCGACTTCCACCCATGCATGGGCGCAATAGGGAAGCGTCTGGACGCCAATCACGAGTTCTGCTGGGATTCCCGCTTCCCGGAGAAGGCACGTTGTTACAGCCGCGCGTTGCAGGCAGAGAACCTTTTTGAAGTAGAGGGCGCACGCAAGGTCTACGGCACGTGCCAGGTCCTCTTGCCTCGGTTTTCGGGACCGAGTCGCATGGATGGAACAGGTTTTCACGCGCTGGTACAAGCCATTGAAGTGGCCGCGCTGCAAATCAAGTTCAAACCGGAGCAATTTCCAATACGCCTTCGACACTAAAATGAACATATTCCTCTCCTACTGCTGTCACGTTTTATCTATTCGTGGGCCGCTGCCGCCTCACGCACGCCGAGGAGTTCGTGATGAAGCCTGCGACCCATGCTGCGGAAGGAGGCCGCTATGTGTGGTTGCTCGAGGAATTCCATTCCTCGTCCTGCGGTTGCGGACGTCGTGTAGGCGAATACCGTTGCGGCCGGCAGGAATTGCATCGCCGCGTTTCGGGTTCTTTCCGAGACAATCCGTTTCCATTGATCGGCATACGCCGTTACGATTTCCTGCCTCGCCTTCTCCTCTTGCGAGAAGGCGAGATGAAAGTGTTCAAGAAAATACTGCATCGTCAAGAAGGCTGGACCGACTGCCGCCTCGGCCCAATCGATGAACGTGCAGCCCACGTCCGACACAACCACGTTTCCGGGATTCAGGTCGAGATGTCCAAGCGCGTCGGGAATGTCCAATTCGCCGAGCCGGACGAGAATCTCCGGCAGACGCCGGCGCATCGCCGCGAGTTCATCGGGCGTCAATGGCGCTGGACGCGGCTTGACCTGCCTGCGCATGAGATGTTCGAGAGTGTCGAAGAAACGATCGGCCTGCGAAAGCAGAAAGGGAATACCTATGTTGCGGGCTCCGGCCGCGAGCAAGGATGTCGTTTTTGTACGAGAAGCAATCTGCAGCTCGGCAAGCGCCTTCGCTGCGACTTGCCATTTCTGGAAGTCATGGGAATCGGAGAGGGATGTTCCCGGCACTTCCGGAGATAACCATGCGTGCCAGTCATCGCGGCAGGCCAGAATTCTGGGAACGAACTGCGGCAGAATGGCTGCCAACTCTGCTGTAACCGCGTACTCCCGGAGATTGGGCTCTCCCACTGCCTTAAACCAGACGGCGCCACAATTGGTCTCGAAGCGCAGCAGAGAAAACGATGCGCCCGTGGTGAACTGGGTAAATCCGCCGGTCAGCCGGTGGCCCGAGTCCAACAGTTGTTCTGCAACCCAGTTGCTTACCTCTTCGAACCAACCGAAGCACGAAAAAGGACCAGGTTGCCCGCAGAGTGGAATGCAGTGCGGTTTCGCCAGAATCTGCTCGATGACCGCCAAATCGTCCTGTATGGCAAAGGGCGCTTCTGTGATTTTTGAAACAGGCATCGATATCAGGCCCGCTGGCGGCAGTTCCACCTTGCTGAGAACCTCGACGATTTCATACGGTGCGGAGGCGTTTGCGTTCGAATCCTTCTTCATTGTGACTTCGCCGATCGATACTGCGTCGAGATTCCAAAGTGTTTTTATCGATGCGTTCAGATTGGCCGACACCCGTTGACGGCCTGGGACGGACACTTTGGGGAGCGAAAGGCCTTGTGGCCCGGACTCCAGAAAAAACTCAGACCGGGAAGGACGGAACAAGATGACTCGCCTTACTTCGGTTGGAACTGCTGGGGTGTCGCGCATAGCTCTTCTCCCGTTCTACGCCTGGGAAGCGGTTGTGCCCGAATGGATCAGGCCGGAATTGTTCAAGGATGTGAAGAAATTCCGTACATCCTCGCGCACAGTTTCCAGATCGACGCTGTAGTCGCGGCTGATTTCTTCCGAAATACGATCCGTAGGAACGCTCTGGTTTAGCAGCGATAGGATTCGCATGCCGATCGCATTGAGGCGGAACATCTTGCCGTTCTCGACATTGAGAATGACGCTGCCGTCCGGCGTATCCACACTTCGGAATCGGTCTCCCGTTAGAGACATAAAACCTTCTTACGAGCTGTTCCTTGCCGTGCCCGTGCAGAGCAACCTGACAAACCGGCATGCGAATTACCAGAAGCTCGCGGGAATGTTCGCGAATACGAAGTGGAAATGTGCAGAGCACGGCAGTAAGGCCTTTCGCGACTTACAGCAGAGACTTGTGTCTGTCCCGCTGTTCGGAATCGCGAGGCCGGAATGGAGGAAGCCTCCCTGACTCAAGGCCCTAGGCGGCGTAGGATCGCAACCACCTTGCCCAGGACTTCCACCTCAGTGTGATGCAGTCGAAGAAGACCGCCCGAAGAAGTCGTGCACGTTCGGACCATCAGCCAGCCATTTTGAACGGTACAGGCGGCGCACAAACGCTTCCCGTCCCGCAGTTCCAGCACATAGAGGGGCTGGGCCCAAACCGGGGAAGAAGGAGAGCCAGCAGGCGACTTGTTCTTTCGGTTCACGGCTAGAAAAGCAGCGCCTTTCAGGTACGGATGGGCCAATTCCTCTGTATTGCCAACCCAGAACAGATCGCGGACCGAAAGATTTGGCAGGCCGACTAGGGATGCCAGAGCCTTTCTCAGAAAAAAGGGAATCTCCCGCAACTCCTCTTCGACGGCGGCCAGAAAAGGGGAACGGCGATAGGGCGACTCCGTCGATCGATGCGGCACTATGTGGTGTGGGCGCGCGGGCATCGCGTCTTTGCCGGCCTTTTCCAATGGGAATCCCGCGAACTCGGCCAATTCCACTATAGAAAGACAATAGACAGCGGCCAACGAGATCAGTTTATGGATGTGGCGAGGTAAACGATCGCGCGCCTCGAGATCGGAGAGAGTGCCGGGTGCGCAAAAGTACGTCGGATTCTTGAGGGTGCGTGCAACTCTCGCGGTTCGCTCGGATGCCTCACGAAACGAGAAGCCCGAACATAATCGGGCCCAACGCAGCAATTCCCCAATGCGTTTGGAACGCATCGCTAGTTTTGCGCGAGGGTGCGCAAAGGGGTTTCTACGAGGCTCGACTTCCGGGTCTTCGCGAAACTCGACTTGACGAATTTCCAAATCGACAAATCCGAGAATCTTCGTCTCCGCCCCCAACTTCACTTCCAACGGGGCATAGGCGAGTTGTCTCGAACACAGGACAATCCGGTCTTTGCGCAGCGGGCGAATTTCGGAGCAGAGTAAGCGGTCGTAACACACAACAGCCCAAATACGCTGTGAGTTGTCCGGTGTCCACGGTTGGTCGGAGCGCGCGCAACCTTGAATGCGAACGATGCTCCCTGGCAACAGGTCCGGATAAGCATACGCGTCGCGCGACCCGATCTTCAGATACCGAAACGAAGCGATCGTGCTGTCGGACAATGAATCGAGGGGCCGGATCGTCTTTCCCGCGAGCCATCGGCTCAAAGGGGCCAATGTTGTTCCGAGCGTCACCGGCCCGGGCTCGTTGAACCAGCCGACTTGCTCGGTTCGGTCATAGACGCGGGCGTCCAATTCGGTCGTGTAGTATCGCGGCAAGGCCGCTTGAAACGCCGCCGCGTCGTCGAAGGAAAGTTCGAAGACCGACATCCAGTCAGCCAGCCTGTAGCCGGTCAGCACGCTCAGAGCGTACAGCTGCTGTGCGCTCGGACTGAAGGAAGCGTGGCGCAAGGCGTCGTAAAAATTGGCCGGAATGTGGAATTCCGGATTCCCGAAGAAGCGAGAACGAGAGTGCCGGGATATCTGGGCTAGGGAAAGGCCACGACAGGACAGAATGGAGCGCACGGCATCGGCATGATCCGAACGTTTACGCGGGGGAAGGGGCACGGCCCTCTTAGTGCAGAACGAATCGGCCCCAACGGCTGAGAAAAAGAGAAAGTGGCCGTTTTTGCAGACATCCAGGCCTGTCCGGAAAACAAGACGAAAATACAAACAGGCAGAATACTGGCACGTCGGTATGGTAATTGTTGCATAGTATAGCCGAGCCTGTTAGTAACTGATAGGGTAGTATCCGTACACGTTAATGGACTCAGGCGCGCCAAGAGCGCAGGCGGGCACAAAGTTGAAACAACTGCGCGAGAAGTGTGGCTTGACGCTGCGGCAAGTCGAATCGAGCAGCCGGCGGCTCGCCAAGCGAAAGATGAGTCAAGATTTCTTCATCTCGCGCGGCTGGCTCAACAATATCGAGAACGGTTCCCACAAGCTGAGCTTCTTCAAGCTCTACGCGCTAGGGGCGATCTATCACGTCCATTGGTCGAGCATCTTTACGCTGTTCGGTTGCAACCTCAGCGATTTCGGTAAGGACCAAGCGATGTTTGCGCCAGCCAAAACCCAACTGGCACCCGCAACAGGCGAGCCGGGGGAAACGGTGACCATCCCTTTGGAGTCACGCGAAGAACTACGCCTTGACCAAACAAATATTTTTTCGCGGCTAGTCGAGATATGGGGTGATATCCCGGTCCGCTTATTGCAACAGCTGGATCTAAAAAACGGCGTGTATGGATTTGTGGGCATGAGCGACAACCGAATGTTTCCGATCATTCGTCCAGGCTCCATCGTCCAGATCGATCAGAATCAGAGAAGGGTGCTCGCGCGCGGGTGGAAAGATGAGGACGACCGGCCAATCTATTTCGTGGAACTTCGGGGAGGCTTTCTCTGTAGTTGGTGCGAACTTAGCGACGGGTACCTCTCTGTGGTTCCGCACCCAAAGTCGAAATGCGAGGTACTGCGATTTGCGCATCCTCGCGAGGCGGAGATCGTGGGCCGCGTCATCGGTGTTACCATGCGTTTGGTGGAAGCGGAAATATAGAAACCGTTCTCGCGAGGGATGTAGGGCCTTATCAGTGATCTCTTACGGGAATTGCGGGAGGAAAAGAAGCTTTCGCAAGGAGACATCGAAAAGAGGACAGGCTTGCTGCGGTCTTACATCTCCGCGCGTCGAGAATGGCCACACGGTGGCGGCCATCGAAACGCTGGAAAAGCTGGCCCGGGCCTGTTGTTTTACTCGGTGATCCACCCGCCGGAGGGTCGAGTCTCCACACGAGTTCGAGACTTCGGTCCAATTGTGAGAGTCGTAACTGGTGGAATTCATGTTTCATAGGGCGTTCGATCAAGCTATGACTTGTCCCTGTGTCCATAAATGCCAAGCTTTAACTTGACACTCAGCCGAATAGGCCTGGGTGGGCCGAGATGTCCTCCGGATCGAGGAAATTGCTAACGCCGACACCGACGAGACGAAATCGTTGCTGCGGTCCGAGGGCAACACGTTTCCTAAGCGAGAGCGCGATCGCCGTCAGCTCTTCGCACGATGAAGGCGGGGCCAAAGGAGTGTGGCTCCGTGTGAGGATTCTGAATTCCGCGGTCTTCAATTTCAGCACCACGGTTCTCGCAATCCGTCTTTCGTTACGCGCTGCGGTCCAGGTCAGTTCGGCAAGTCTGCGGATCATGTGCTCGGTCTCGGCGAGCGGCACGTCGTGTTCGAATGTGTCTTCCGCTGAGATGGATTGTGTCGGCCGATCGGGCACGACTTTGCTCTCGTCGACACCGCGCGCCAATTCGTAGAGACGGACTCCGAAGCGTCCGAAGCGGCATTCGAGAGCGGACAAGTCGCAGCGGCGCAAATCCGCGATTGTGTGCACGTCGAAGCCCTTGAGCCTTTCTTCTGTGACTTTTCCGACACCAGGTAAACGGCCCACCGGCAAGGGCAGTAAGAACGCGTCGACCTCCTCGGGCCGAATGACAAAGAGTCCGTCTGGTTTTTTCCAGTCCGACGCAATCTTGGCGAGGAATTTATTGGGTGCGACGCCGGCTGAGGCCGTCAACTGAAGTTCCGTACGTATCTGTTCGCGAATCGTGCGCGCCACCTGTGTTGCTGTCGGCAAGCCCGTCTTGTTCACCGTAACATCGAGATAGGCTTCATCAAGCGACAGCGGTTCGATGAGGTCGGTATGCCGGCGAAAGACATCACGCACTTGTCGAGACACAGCCCGATAGCGGGGAAAATCCGGAGGAAGAAAGACGGCGTTCGGACACAGTCGTTTGGCACGAAGGGCAGGCATCGCGGAACGCACACCGAATTTCCTCGCTTCGTACGACGCCGCGCAGACAACGGAGCGGTTTCCCCGCCACGCGACAACGACGGGCTCGCCGCGCAGCTGCGGATCGTCCCGCTGTTCGATCGACGCATAAAATGCATCCATGTCGATATGCACGATTTTGCGCATTGGCACGTCTGGACTATTTTAAGCATGGCGAGGACTTTGGGGGGACAACTTCGCAAGGAGCGCCGCAGTGCAACCTTATAAGGATGAGTCTGGAGTTGAACTGCCGGAGCGCAACGGCATGTTGCGCGATTATCTCGCGCAACACGCCGGGATCGGTCCGGCTACTACCTGATCTAGACGATATTGGCTGTGTGACGGAAATCACAGTGTGGTGTAACCATCTGGCGCCACACTGTCGCCAGCTTGTTCTTGTTGTCCTGGTCGCGGCCTCTACTTCCTCTTCCTATCCAGGTCGCTCCAGTTGAGGTCTCCCTCACCTCCACTAGGACACCAGGTCTGCGAATCGCACTTATAGGCTACCATTCTCAAGATCATTCAGTAATCGGACGGCCCACAGAATACAGCCGACGAATCTCTCTTCACGAACGAAGGAAATGCACCGCCAAAGGTAAATTTTGCTCTTCTTAGTACCTCAACAAAACTACCTATGCATTCCCCAAACAAATGATTTTCCGGAAGATACAATCATGCGCGGAAGGTCCTTCTCCTGCGCCCATTTCTTCAGATCATCAACCTCCAGCCCTGGGCACGCTCTTCGCCCAAACTTAAACTTGGAGGTTTTTCATGAGGAAGGCTTTTCTTACGCTGCTCGTCGCCGCGGTTTTCTTCGCCCTGTCCTTGACCCCGGTCGCCATCGCCGACAATTGGGACAAGAAGACCATTGTCACGTTCGACCAAGACGTCGAAATTCCCGGCCAAGTTTTACCCGCAGGCACTTATGTCTTCAAGCTACTTCGTTCCAACTCTGATCGTTCCGTCGTTCAAGTCTGGACCGCTGGTGAAAAACAACTCCTCGCCACTTTGATCACCGCTGGCGATTCTTATCCGAATCCCTCCGGCGAGCCCTACTTCGTTTTGGATATGACCGGCACCGACGAGGGCTATCCTCCTACTTTGGTCAGCTGGTTTTTTGCCGGCGGCAATGACGGTCGCGAGTTCATCTACTCCGGTTACTCCACCACGCGGATCCTTAGCGATCAAGCCACCGTCATAGTCCCGGAGCCTGAGCAGTAATTTTCTTCGCGCCCGGCTCAGCTCTATTTCTCCGCGGTCGGAGTGGCCGATCCTCGTGTCGGCCGCTCCTTTTTCACTCCCGTCGCCCCCAAGCAGGTACGGTTTTGAAAACAGCCATTAGAGATCATCTGAAGGGCCGATTTGAATGCACAACAATGTCAACTTACCGGTAACCACCTGGATCCCGAGACGCTCCCGCGCTGGCCTGCTCTTTCCACCGCTGTACGTTCACACCCATCACCAGGAGCCATAGGAACACCGAGACTTCCCCGAGGAGGCCGGCTGCCAGATTGTAGGGGGACAGATAATTGACGACCGGATTTGACACATAGGTCAGCCAGCCCAAACCCGCGAATGCCATCAGCACGCCCAGAATTCGAGGGAGAAAAGTCGACTTGAAAATGAGGTAGCCGATCAGGATGCAATAGAATCCGGCGAATACAATGGCGATATTCACGCCACGAGGCTGCAATCGAAGAGCCTCAAAGGCGAGTCCCACGAGACCACAGAATGTTGCGAGCAAAGAGATGTTCCTGTTTACCGGCTGAAAGAGGGTGTAGACGAGCAGCGTCACAACGACCATGCCCGCGACCCCGATGAGGCCCCCAGCAATGTTCCAACCGCCGCCAAGAAAAGACTCGGTGGTTGCGACCGTTAGTAGGCTAAACAAATAAAGGGCACCGGCTAGCTTGGCCTTGAGACGCGGTGACACTTCTGCCATCCGTTCCATCATTACTGCTGTGGTCATACTGTCGCCTTGTGCGAGTTCTCAGAGAAAGTGCATGCGAGTTCGATTTGTTCTCGGTGGTAGCGTAGCCGCGCCACTTTGCTGATGAATAGTGGTTTTCATACTGTGCTAGCCTGCTCCTTCCATCGTTGAACGTCCACACCCTTCATGATGAGCCATAGCATCAGCGATGCTTCCGCGATGAAGCCGAGGATCTTGAGGTAGGTGGACAGAGAGTTTGCAAGCGGTGATAGGAAGACCAGCCAACCCAAACCAGCCAACGCCATCAGCACGCCCAGAATTCGAGGCAGGAAGGTCGACCTGAAAATAAGGTAGCCGATTAGCAGGCAATAGGGCCCGAAAAATACCAGGGAGTTGATTTTGAAGGGCGCGAGATGAAAGAGGGCAAGCACATCGTTGGCGCATCCCAAAAGGCTGAAGAGCGTCGCGAGCAAAGAGAGGCTCCTATTCACCGGCTTAAACATGTGATAGAAGAGCAGCGTCACAGCAATGTAGAACGCATACGCGACGAGGTTGACGGCGTCATATGCAAAAAGCCGGACCTGGCCAACGAAGACCTCGGCGGACACTGCTGTCAGGAAGTAAAGCAAATAAACAAAACCGGTAATCCTGGCCCCAGGCCATGGCGATGTTTCTGCAACTCGTTCCAGCATTCCTCAGCTCCCAGGAGCCGCCGCAACAAGAACGCCCGCTGAACTACACTGAGCGAACGGCACCGGTGCCCTCGGTCTTGTACCATAAAGATTGTTAAGGAGGAATGCTGTCCACTTTTGGACGGATCTGCTGAGATTTCTTCGTGGCTAGGCTGAGTCCTGATCAGCGCGACCTGCGTCTTCGCGCATTGCCTACCGGAACTGTGAATTCCTCCATACTGCCTTCGCTGAGCTGGACAACTTGAGAAAGTCTCATCAGGTCACTCGAGGATGGGATGCTCCGCAAATGCTTGGCCGATGACGCGCTGGTATAAAACTCATGGAATTTGAGCCAACCAATACCACGCGAGGGTGACACTTTCTGTTGCGCGAATAGCCGTAAAGTGTCAATAGAAATGGTTAAGAACGACCAAAGAGGATGAGTCCTTGTATAGGGGTATCTGGGGCGTGGTGCAAGTTGCTTGTTTTCATGCGCGTTGCAAATCTGCGGCAAAAATGCGCGAAAGTCTCGATTAGGCCCGATGCGTGCACTACCCGGAGGGTGAAGCGTGTCCCTCGCACAGGATTAAAATCGCGGTCAAGGAAAATCTCTCATATGAAAAAGCAGAAGGGTTTCTCTCTTATCGAGTTGCTGATCGTCGTGGCGATCATTCTGATCATCGCGGCTATCGCAATTCCGAACTTAATGCGCTCCAAGATGGCGGCTAATCAATCTTCGGCGGTCGGTTCCCTGCGCACGATCAACACCGCGATGGTGACCTATTCGACGAACTATCCGGCGGTTGGTTATGCGGCAGCTTTGACGAATCTTGGTGGTGCGGCGGCTTCTTGCGCTGGCTCCACGTATGCCTCTTCGACGAACGCTTGCTTGATCGATAGCGTTCTGGCGACGGGCACCAAGAGCGGCTATATTTTTACGGCGGCAGGCGGTGGCGGAACTCCGGCCGTGACGTACACCTCGCTGGCTCTGCCTCAGGTTCAGGGCTCCACCGGTCAGAACGCGTATTGCTCTGACCAGTCCGGCGTGTTGTATTACGACCTGTCGGGCACGGGTTGCACGAACGCCAGCACAGCGCTCTAAATCGCTGTACTGTCGGGTGAAACAAAATTTGGCAGAGCGGGTTTGTCCCCGTTCTGCCTTTTTTTTGTTGTGCGCGATTGACTTCGAGCCTTGGCTTCGGTGGATACGCGAACGTACATTTCTATTGGGTGCTGCCCCGAATTGAACAGACTCGGCACTGGACGTGATCGCATCTGTCACTATGAAAAAGAGCGGGCTCACACCCGAGCAAGGACCCTCCGTTGCCTGTTCTTGTTGTAGACGTTGATGCGAACGATCAAAACTACTTCAAGCGGCCGCCCTTTTATAATGCGTTTACCAGATGGTATTTTGGGAGGTGAATTTGGATAATTTCCGGTTTGCCGGCAAGAACCGTGTTGGAAATTGCGCGTGCGTTCTCCATGAACGGTTTCGTTTGACGCAAAGGCGAATCAAGCCTGCGCTGCGCTTCACCAAGTGGCAGGTTCAGCTGACAAGCGTTCGCGCGCTCCTTGGAGTGCACAGCATCAGCAGCCCTCCGGCAAGTGCAGAGATCATCATCACGGCCAGTCCGTACGAAATCGATCCGGTTCGAGTGTTCAGGTAACCGAACAGGTAAGGTCCGGCAAAGCCCGCAACGCTGCCGACTGCATTGATCATTCCCACTGCCGCCGCTGCCGCCGACTGGCCTAGGATTTCGGTCGGGATCGCCCAGAAGACCGGAAGGTAGGCCACGCACATACCCACCATCGTGAACAACAGGAGTGAGCATGGAACGGATCGGGGGTAAGTGATGAGCCCCAGAAGTCCGGCTGCCGCGATAAGAAACGGCACGGCGGCGTGCCAATATCTTTCGTGGCTCTTATCGGAATGCCATCCGTTGACCTGCATCGCGACGAAAGCCGCCAAGTATGGCAGAGCGCCGAGCAGACCTACGTTCACGTCCGAATATCCTGACTGGCGTTTCAGCATGGTCGGGAACCAGAAATAGAAGCTATAAAGCACCAAATAATTCAGAAAGCATACTGAGGCCAGCAGCCAAATCGTCCGAGACCTGAGTGCAAGCCTGATAGACATCGCCTGCGCTGTGGCAGACTGTTCTTCGCCCAGCTTTCCTCTGATCCATTGTCGCTGCTCGGCAGCAAGCCACGTCGCTTCGCCCGGGAAGTCCGTTAAGTAGAAGAACGCAACGATGCCAAGCAGGATAGCCGGGGTTCCTTCCAGGATGAAAAGCCATCGCCAACCTTTGATAGCGAACCAGCTGTAGCCGAGAATCCAGCCCGCGATTGGCGATCCAATGATGAAGGATATCGGAATTGCGGCCATGAAGTTGCTCGTTGCCTTCGCGCGGTCGTCGTGTATGAACCAGTGGCTCAGATACACTATGACCCCGGGAAAAAACCGGCCTCCGCCGCTCCCAACACGAAGCGTGCCAGGTAAAGCTGCGTCGGCGTATGCACCAGTCCTGTTAGTGCCGTCAGCAATCCCCACGCGATCATGGTCGCAGAAATCATCCGCCGCGCGCTCCAGCATTCCACCAGCAAGGCGCCCGGAACTTGCAAGGCCACATAGCTGACGAAGAAAACTCCTGCTGCCAGTCCAAATGCGCGGTCGCTGAATCCAAGGTCGCGAGACATCCCGATCGCGGCATAAGCCACGCTGGTACGGTCTAGATAATTGGTAATGTAAAGAATGAAAAGAAACGGCAATAGCCGCAAGGCAATATGATGCCGTGTACGGTCCACTAAATCGGCCGTGGCGGACGTGACCGAGCGTGAGATAGTTGTAGCCAGTTCGGTGTTTTCGTCGGACTGGAGCATATCGGAATTCCGCCAATGACTGACTGAAATACGACGGGTTCACCTCGCATTGCTTTCCATGCCGGGGCGATGAGGCTCTCTTGCGGTTTGTGCAAAATTGGACAGTCGTTTGTGCGTCCATTTGTTACGCTCGCTTTGCAAATCCACCTTCCCAGGAGTGGAGCGACTTATGAAACAGACGGGTCAGATGGCTTCCCCCCTTGGTGTTTTGCTTTCAGCAGCCAGTCTGGATGGCGTGGTCTCCCGCTATCGGAACAAACAAAACATCTACTCGCAAGGCGAGCCTGCCGACGCGCTTTTCTATATTGAAAAGGGGGCAGTGCGGCTCGCGAGCCGAACGGGACATCAAAAATCAGTAGTCACCACCGTCCTAGGCGTGACTGACATTTTCGGCGCGCTTTGCCTAGCAGGTTACACGCATCGTACGTCCACGGCCGTTGCATTGTGCGACAGTTCTATCCGCGTCCTTAAGAAGGAAAAGATACTCGATGCCCTTCGCAAAGGCAAAAATAGACTGTCAAATTGCCTTATGGTTCATCTACTCTCAAGCATCAAGCACTATCAGGACCATGTGGCGGATCTACTAACCGCTCATGCAGAACAACGACTCGCGCTAGTGCTTCTGCAGTTAGCACGGATGGATAAGAATGGACCGGCGGTCGTTGAGATTCCTCTCGTGAGCCACCAAGTTCTCGCGGAAATGGTCGGTACCACTCGTCCGCGAGTGAATTTTTTCATGAATCAGTTTCGGCTGCAGGGCTTCCTAAGCTACGACAAAAAGCTAGAAATACATAGATCGTTGCTGAAAGTTGTGCGCGGTATTAAAAACCACACGCAGTCGCATGAATGCCCTCCAGAGATTGTCAATTCACGAACCTCGCATTGAATGAATCAAAGAGCAGGTATTTTCCGCCCAATTCCTGATGAGGCTCACAGGCAACTTGGATACGGGAACCCAGTTTGGCTAGTGCTGTCCAGAATTGAACAGACGCGCGTCGCATTCTGTCAGCTGAAGAAGAGCGAACTCACAAGCCAACAAATATCCTCCGTCACCTGTCCTACTTGTGGCGTCCCGCATGGGGAACGTTGTGTGTTTCATTCACCAGCTCTTCGCTCGGAACCATATAGGATCCGAGCGGGAAAGAAGCAAGGGCCCGGCCCTGCTTCCGAGCGGTACTTCTAACCGAGCGGGGATTCCATCGTCCAACTGGATGGATAAGGGAACAGAAACGCTGTGGCCGACGTCTACCTAAGAGGACCGACGAGGCGGGGTGTCGACGGAACTGGGCACGGATTGGAGAGGATACATGCTGCGAGAGCTTCGATTTGCGGTTCGGATGCTGTTGAAACAGCCGGGCTTCAGCCTGATTGCGATCCTGACGCTGGCGGTGGGGATTGGTGCGACTTCGGCGGTCTTCAGCCTGATCCAGGGCGTGCTGCTGACACCGCCGCCGTACCAGAAGCCGGAACAGTTGGTGCTCCTTCCCGCGGCGCGGACGGACGGCCAGAAGATGGACGGTCCGCGTGAGTGGGCAGCGCAGCAGTGGACGGAATGGCAAAAGGAGGCGAAGTCGTTTGCAGGAATTGCCGCGTACGACTGGACGTTCAACTTTCTTATCCGACGTGACGGCAGCCAATCAATACAGGGGATGTTTGTAACCAGAGATTACATGCCGGTGATGGGACTAAAAACAATCACCGGCCGTGGCTTCGAGGACGCGGACTTTTCGTTGGGACCAACAAAAGTGATTGTGCTCGGATATGAGTTTTGGCAGCGGGCCTTCAACGGCGACCCGCAGATTATCGGCAACACCGTGCGCATCAGCCGCTGGGACGTGCCCCCGACGGTCATTGGGATAATGCAGCCAGGCGTACGCTTCCTTCCGTCTCCGGGAGCTGCGAAAGAGCCAAACTACAGTGTGAACGCAACGGTGGATTTTTGGGCTCCTGCAATACCCGACCCGAAGGCCATGAAAGGCCCCTACTGGGACGTCGTGGCGCGAGTGCGCGAGGGCACCCCGCCGCGGCAAGCGCAAGAAGAGTTATCCGTGATGGCGGCACGCGAGGGGCAGGCGGAGCCACAGTTTGAAGGGTTCGCACCGCAACTGGAACCGCTGACCGACGAAATGAATCGCGATGGCCGAAGGATTTTGCTGCCGCTCCTCGGCGCCGCGGCGCTGGTGCTACTGATTGGATGTGGGAACGCAGCGGCCTTGTTGCTGGTACGCGGACTGCAGCGGCAGCAGGAGTACGCTGTACGCGGCGCACTGGGCATGGGGCGCGTTGCGCTGTTTCGGCAGGTTTTGATCGAGGGCCTGCTCCTGGCGTTATTAGGAGGGACGTTTGGGGTGGCGCTGGCGTTCGGTGTCGTCAAGATGTTCAAGTTGATTGCGGGGCAAGCCGTTCCACGGCTCGATGGAGTGACCGCGGGCTGGGCCGTCTTGGGGTGGGGCTTCGGAGCGGCGGTGCTGGCTTCGCTTTTCGCCGGGATTCTTCCCGCACTGCGGGCTTTTCGCCTGGATCCGATGGAGGTTCTGAAAAGTGCTGGGCCAAAAGGCACTGCGGGATTGGGAGAGCGACGGCTTTTGCGCGGAGTGACCATGGCGCAGACGGCCTTGACGTTGGCGCTGCTGGTTGGCGCAGGACTGCTGATTCGCACCATGCTGAAAATCGCAGAGGTGCCCTCGGGTTACAACACCGGCCGGATCTTGACGATGAGTGTCACGGAGGTGCAATACTCCAATTGGGACAGCTTTCACCGGCAGGCCTTAGAGCGAGTTGCGGCCTTACCAGGGGTGCAATACGCTGCATTTGCCTGGGGAGTGCCCCTGACCGGAAACAATTGGCCCGCCAGTCTGGAAATTGAGGGTCAACCTCCGGCGGTAAAAGAGAGCGATAAGACGGCGCTTCCGCTCCGCGCGGTCACGCCCGACTACTTCAAGTTGATGGGCGAGACCTTGATTGACGGCAGAGGCTTTCGCTCGACCGATGATGATAAGGCGTCGAAGGTGGCCATCGTGAACCAGGCATTTGCAGATCGCTACTTCCGGCATCAGAGTCCGGTTGGACGGAAGTTCTGGCTGGACGGCCGCGATAAACCAGGCACGGACATTGTCGGCGAGATTGCCAATAGCCGAAGCGATGATTTGACTCTGGAGGCGTCTCCCGAGGCCTACCTCCCGCTGTGGCAGGCGCATGCATTTTCGAAGCATTTGGTGGTGCGGACGGCGGCAGACCCACGAGCGGTCGTGCTCGCCGTGGAACGTGAACTCCACAGCGTGGATCCCACCGCAGCGATTGAAAACGTGAAAACGCTGGAACAGATTCGCGACGAGTCCTTGGCCTCGCGGACCTTTGCCATGCAACTGCTGGTTGGTTTCGCGGTGGTGGGCAGCGTGCTGACGCTGGTGGGAATTTACGGTGTGCTTTTTCTATCGGTAACTTCGCGACGGCGGGAATTGGCGATTCGCAGCGCGGTCGGCGCGCAACAAAAAGACATTCGCAAACTGATTTTCGGCGAAGGATTTCGATTGATAGCCGGCGGAGTCGTAGCTGGGGTGGCCCTAGCGATGGTTCTGTCGCGCGTGCTGCGGTCGTTCCTGTTTGAGGTGCAGCCTGGCGATCCGGCGACGCTACTGGTCGTTGGGCTGTTGTTTGTGGGCGTGGCGCTGCTTGCCTGCTGGGTGCCCGTGCGGCGCGCCGGGAAGGTGGATCCGGTGGAAGCGTTAAGGTACGAGTGAGGTGGTCAGGCCAGAAGATTGCGGGGCAAGAAAAATAGAAACATCTGTTAGGATAGACCCCTTTGGAAAAATCTGTAGCGGCGGGTTTTCCGACCCATTAATGCATCTTTCTGGCCGGATGGGGGGCAAGAACGAAGCCGCCAACCGGAAATTATTCCGGCCCGCAGTCCCGATGGGTGAAATGAGGTCCGACTGAGTGTCTTGTGGACTCGTTCGGAGGAGGGAGTGTCCCGTACCGATCGCACACTGGGCGAAAACGGTTTAGCGTGACATTAGAAATTGGACTTCCTTTTCGATTTCAGAGATAGCGATTGGGGCGAGATGTGCCCCGGCCAATTCCTGATTCAGCCGAGGAAGTTGAGTTGTTTTGAACTCGTTCCATTCTGCAACCGCTGCTTTGACGCGCTGGTTGGACTCGTCGTAAACGGCCATCGCTTGCGAAGGCACGGCGCGATCTCCACTTTCGACGACACGTAGTGCCGACGCCATATCGGCGAACGCATCCTGCAGATCTATAGGCTGCCCCGGACTGGCTGCCGGCTTAGTCTCAATTTTGGAAATTTCAGTTTGAACATCGAGCAGGGCGGACTTAATAGCCGAATCTTTCTCACTAACCTTCCGTTCTAGCTCGGAGACTTGCTTCCGCAGTGAATCGATTTCCGCGAGAATGCGGCGCGCTTCCAAGGTTTCGGCAAATATCTGCTGACCGAGTTGCAACTGCTGCTGAAGTATCTCGGCAGTGGCGGACGAGCGGGGGTCCATGAAGATGCCTAGAGGCTGAGTCTGCGGCTGTCCGTCGACAGTGAGTCTCACCGTGTACATCCCCGGCACAGCTTTAGGGCCCCTGGGATTGCGGTATTCGCTTTCTTCATCCACACCGGGTCCTCCCGAACTGCCCCAAGTGAGATCCCAGACAAAGCGATGCATCCCAGGATTCGTTTCGAGGGCTTCCGGTTTGGGGAACCAACGTTCGGCAATAGGAAGTGGCGGGTGCTTTTCTGGATGTCTGTCTTCCGATGAGAACCGGCGAACGAGCTTCTGTTGCGAATCGATGATCTCGAGTGTCACGCTGCTGGCGGAAGACTTAAGTAGATAGTCGATGATGGCGCCGGGGGGTGGGTTCTCGGCCGTTGGTTCCTCTGGTGGTAGTGGAGTGCCGGTGAAGGAGTCGTTGTCGATGCGATACGCTGCCGCGGGACGGTAAAGCCAGAATCCCTTATCCTTCTCAGCATCGAATGCTTGCCGAAGCGGCGTGATGTTGTCCAGGATCCAGAAGGAGCGGCCGTGCGTAGCGACGACCAGATCATTGTCGTGAATCGCGAGATCGCGCACGGAAGTCACTGGCAGATTCAGCTGCGAGGACTGCCAATTGCTGCCGTCATCGAAAGATACATAAACCCCCAATTCCGTCCCAGCAAAGAGCAGTTCCTTTCTCTCCGTGTCTTCGCGAATGCCACGCAGGAAAGAGTTGTCCGCGATGCCCTTCGTAATCAGTTGCCAGCTAGCTCCATAGTCTCGGGTTCGGTAGAGATAAGGTGCCTGGTCGTCCAATCGGCTCCGATCGACAGCCGCATATGCAACCGCAGCATCGAAGTGCGACGCTTCGATAAACGATATCTTGCTCCAAGCCGTCAGACCGGCGGGCGTGACATCTTTCCAGGTTTTGCCGCCATCGCGGGTAAGATGAATGAGTCCGGTATCGCTCCCTGCCCAGATGGTGTCGCGGTTTAGAGCGGATGGCGCAATGGTGAAGACTACGCCGTAGCCTCGTTGCTTCGCGTTCTCAGTCGTCGTTGGTCCTTCCGTTTTGTCTCCTGGCTGCTGTGTCGCTCCGGTCAGATCGGGGCTGATGGCCTGCCAGTGCAGTCCGCCATCGACAGTTTTCATCACATATTGCGTTCCAAGGTAGAGCATTGTGGAGTCCGCCGGGGAAAAAATGAGAACGGGGGTCCAAGGGTCTCTATATTTCCGCACATTAATCTCGGAACCAAATGTTGGCACCGGCCAGGGAGTAACATCCTGGCTGAATCCAGTCAGCCTGTTGTAGCGGGCCACGGTGCCGTAGGTTCCACTCAAATAGATGATGTTCGGATCCTTGGGATCGATCGCTATGTATCCGCTTTCGCTTCCGCCCGCTGGAAACCAATCACGTGGAGTGATCTGGCCGTGATCAGTGCGGCTGGGGACAGCAGCGCTTCCACTATCCTGTTGGGCACCGTAGACGACGTAGGGGATTTTGCTGTCCGTGATGACATGATAGAGCTGTGCCGTCGGCTGGTTGTACCATGTGCTCCAAGTCTGACCGTGGTCGAGGCTGACTGTCGTCCCCTGATCCGCTCCAAGAACCATGCTGTCGGAATTCTTGGGATCGATCCAAATCTGATGATAATCGTCTCCGCCCGGCGCCCCGCGGAGAATCGAAATCGTTTTTCCTCCGTCGACGGATCGATAAAGAGCGACGTTCGGGATGTAAATCACATCGCGATTCTGCGGGTCGACGGTGATGCTGTTGAAGTACCACGCACGGCTGGTGAGGCGAGGATCCGCGTTCTCCAAAGTCCAACTATCGCCACCATCGTCAGAGCGATACAAACCTGCCTTCTTTGCCTGAATCAGTGCGTAAACGCGTTTACCATCTGCCGCAACGTCCACTCCAATGCGTCCCCAATTACCTTCGGGCAGACCGTTGGTCAGCCGAGACCAGGTTTTCCCGCCATCTTGAGACCGGTACAGCCCGCCACCGGCTCCGTCGATCGCAGCATAGGTACTCCACGGAGGACGACGCGCATTCCACGCGCCGGCGAACAACAACTGCGAATTGCCCGAGCAGATCGCCAGGTCCGAAATCCCGATTTCCGGTCCTTTATCGAGGACCTTGGTCCAATACGCTCCTCCATCGACCGATTTGTACACCCCACGCTGTTCGTTTGGTCCATAGGCATGGCCGAGAGCACCCACGTAGACAACGGTCGGATCTCGCGGATCAACTACGATTCGGCTGATTTGGCGCGTATCGTCTAAGCCTACGTGCGTCCATGTGGAGCCGCCATCATTGGATTTGTAAACGCCATTTCCGGAAGACAGGTCGGATCGAATATCCGACTCGCCAGTTCCCACGTATATCGTCTTGACGTCAGAGGGTGAGACCGCGATGGCTCCGATCGAGCCCACAGCCTGGTTGTCAAAGATTGGCCTCCAGACAGTTCCAGCATCGGTAGTCTTCCAGACGCCGCCATTGACCGCGCCAAAATAAAAGGTCGTCGAGTCGCCCGGCACTCCTGCGACCGTCACTACTCGACCTCCACGGAACGGGCCAATGAGTCGCCATTTGAGGTTGTTCATGAGTTGCGGAGGAACGGATTGGGCAGCTGCGGACCCCGCAAGCAAAAGAACGAAGAGCGCGATGAAACTCTGAGGAAAACACAATCTAACTTTGTCCAAGGAGCAGTCCCTCGCTGGGTAGCCAGTTTACCGGAAAACGCAAAGCTACGGTTCGAACGCGATTCACAAGTCTCGTTCGGGGAGGTAGATTCTCAGTGAGCTATCTTCCAGTCCGAGGTTGTCAACACTGGCGTGCGAACGAGTACACGTTGGGCCTGCGGATACAAAAGATTATTGAAGGCGTGAATATTCGGGAACAAATCGAATCGTTGGATTGGACCCCATCCCTTTCCTGAGCTTTTCTAGCTCAGCCGCGGGAAAAACAAGTTCGCAATATCCGCAGTCCAAGCACACCAATGTCGTTTGACAGACATAGACCGGAGAAAGATTGAGTCTTTCTACACCGGGAAAAGCGAAGGTCGATTCTACTGGAAAGGTTCGTTGGTTTTCTGAAAAGCAGATTTTGCAGACCATCATTCCTCCAAGCATTGGAAAGCAGTTGTGAGGTAGGCGGCCTTGCAACAGCAGACATTCTAGCATGTGATGTGAATCGTTTCCGCCCCATGTTTTTCTTGCCAGATCCCTCTCCGGAATAGTATTCGCACTGACGAGGAAGAATAGCGGAGTCGGTTAACTGCTCGGGTCATTAGCGAGAAAAACCCAAACAGCGACCCCCAAAACCGGAATATAACGACCAGCATGATCTTCTCATGGCGCATGTTTTGGTTAGGGAGTTGTTAAATCTATGGAATGACACTGAAACGAAGGAGCTGGCAACGAACCTCGGCGAAAGCCTGTTGCTAGATAAGCGCAATCTGGTCGGGGAACTGGTTCCCGCAAATTGAAGGCCCGCTCTTGCGAACGAGATGGCAGATAATGAAACTGCCTAAGCTTTAGTGTTTTGCGAGCGAAGGTTCGGCAAGTGGTAACCCTCACGAAAATGTTGGATGGTCGCGACGAAGAGCTTAACGAGTTCGTATAGCGAATGGGTTAACAGTTCGACGCGTTATCCCTTCCAGACATACTTACCGCAAGGGCAGGGGATCGTCTCCGCAGGATGTTTCTTTTCCAATGGTTTCTGACAAACCGGACAGTTTTTCTGCCACATCTTCACACCGGGCCTTTCTCCCAGGAATGGACTTAAGACAAAGGGAGGTTAATAAGTCGAGGGTCATCTGTCTGTTTCTTTTTGCACACCTTCCTCAAGAAGGGGAGCGATGACCCTGAATGCTCTGTCGCCGCTCCCCTGTCCAACTGCTAGCGTCGCGACGCCAGCAGAGGGTATGGTTGTTAAGCTAACACCGACACCAAAACCCGTCGTTGCTCAAGGTCAATCAGTGCTTGCGGGCAGGCGCGGCGTTATTCCAATCTCGCCATGCAACTTTGGAAGAGCCCACCGTGATCGTCTTGATGCAGTCGTACCAAACGCACAAGTCTTGACTAAATCTCACATTAGACATAGTCTAAATGTTCATGATAGACGCCAAGGCAATTAAACGGTCCTTCGTCGGTAGCGGTTTGCGGCGCACTCCGCAGCGCTATGCCGTGATGGCCTTCTTGATGGAACACAACAGTCATCCCACGGCTGCGGAAATCTTCGAAGCCGTGAATCGCTTGGATCCGCGCTCTTCAAGGGCCACGACTTACAACAATCTGCGGGACTTGGTGCAGGCGGGTTTGGTGCGTGAAGTGGCCGTGGAGGGCCGCGCCGCACGATTCGATGCGAAAGGCATGCGGCATCACCACTTCATCTGCGATCGCTGCGGCAACGTAGAGGACATCGAGTGGTACGACGTGCCCAGACCTGTCGCGCGCTCTCTCGGTAAGCGGATGCTTCGTGAATGCGAACTCATTTTCCGGGGACTCTGCTCGAACTGCGCTCCGCGGCGCACTTCCCGTTAGTTCTCGAAGGCGCGTGAGCAAGGGCGGCGGCGATTGCGCGAATGGGGAATCGAGAATGACTTTGAAGTTCGTAACAGTTTTTGACTAATTCGAAGGAAGGTGAACATATGGACAAAGAACTTACTACCTCAGCGGGGGCGCCAACTGAATCCAAGTGCCCGTTTTCTCAGGGAACCGCCGCACACACGAACCGCGACTGGTGGCCGAAGCAGCTGGGCCTTGAGATTCTTCACCAGAACTCCGCCCTGTCGAATCCGATGGACAAGGAGTTCGATTATGCCAAGGAATTCAAGAGTCTCGACCTGCATGCCGTCATCAAGGACCTTCATGCCTTGATGACGGACTCGCAGGATTGGTGGCCGGCCGACTTTGGCCACTACGGGGGTCTGTTCATTCGAATGGCGTGGCACAGCGCCGGCACGTACCGCATTGGCGACGGCCGTGGCGGTGCCGGAGCGGGCCAGCAGCGCTTCGCTCCGCTCAACAGCTGGCCGGACAATGTGAACCTCGACAAGGCCCGCCGGTTGCTTTGGCCGATCAAGCAGAAATACGGCCGGAAGATCTCCTGGGCCGACCTGATGATTCTCGCGGGAAACGTCGCGCTCGAGTCGATGGGCTTCAAGACCTTCGGTTTTGGCGGCGGGCGTGCGGATGTGTGGGAGCCCGACGAGGACGTCTTCTGGGGCCCGGAAGGCAAGTGGCTGGCCGATGAGCGCTACAGCGGCGACCGTGATCTTCAGGATCCGCTCGCGGCCGTGCAAATGGGTCTGATCTATGTGAATCCGGAAGGGCCGAACGGCAAGCCGGATCCCATCGCGGCGGCCAAGGATATTCGAGAAACGTTCCGCCGTATGGCAATGAACGACGAAGAAACGGTTGCGCTGATTGCGGGGGGCCACAGCTTCGGCAAAACCCACGGTGCTGGCGATGCGGCACTGGTAGGCCCAGTGCCGGAATCCGCCAGCATCGAGGAGCAGGGTCTCGGCTGGAAGGGCAAGTTTCGCTCGGGCAAAGGTGGCGACGCAATCGGCAGCGGACTGGAAGTCATTTGGACCACCACGCCGACGAAATGGAGCAACAACTTCTTCGAGAACTTGTTCGCCTACGAATGGGAACTGACCAAGAGTCCGGCCGGTGCGCACCAGTGGACACCGAAAAATGGCGCTGGCGCCGCTACCGTGCCGGATCCGCACGATTCCTCAAAGCGTCGCGCACCATCCATGCTGACCACCGACCTCTCCTTGCGGTTCGATCCTGCTTACGAAAAAGTTTCGCGCCGTTTCTATGAGCATCCAGATCAGTTCGCGGATGCGTTTGCCCGGGCGTGGTTCAAGCTGACGCACCGCGACATGGGACCGATCGTGCGTTATCTCGGCCCCCTGGTTCCAAAGGAGACGCTATCTTGGCAAGACCCGATCCCCGCTGTGAATCATCCCCTGATCGAGGAGCGGGACATTGCCGCCCTCAAGTCGCAAATCCTCGCGTCTGGGCTGTCCGTTTCCCAGTTGGTGTCGACGGCTTGGGCGTCGGCGTCGACGTTCCGCGGCTCGGATAAGCGCGGTGGAGCGAACGGTGCGCGCATTCGTCTGGCGCCACAAAAAGACTGGCAAGTCAACGAGCCTGCTCAACTGGCAAAGGTGCTGCAAAAGCTCGAAGCGATACAGAAGGAGTTCAACGCTTCACAGCGTGGCGGAAAAAAGGTTTCGCTGGCTGACCTGATCGTTCTCGGCGGCTGTGCGGCGGTCGAGAAAGCCGCGAAGGCTGCCGGATACGACGTCAAGGTCCCCTTCACCCCGGGGCGCATGGATGCCTCACAAGAACAAACTGACGTCGACTCGTTCGAGCCGCTCGAACCGCTGGCGGATGGCTTCCGCAACTATTTCCGCGCCAGCCAGGGTCTCTCGGCAGAGGAACGCTTAGTGGACCGGGCGCAATTGCTGAAGCTTACCGCCCCGGAGATGACCGTTCTCGTCGGCGGCCTGCGCGTTCTGGGAGCAAATGTCGAGAAGTCTGCGCACGGCGTCTTCACCAAGCGGCCGGAGACGCTGACGAATGATTTCTTCGTCAACCTGCTCGACATGGGGACGCAATGGCAACCGTCTAATGGCTCTGAAGGGGTGTACGAGGGACGCGACCGGAAGACGAATGACGTCAAGTGGACCGGCACCCGTGTCGACCTGATCTTTGGTTCGCACTCTCAGCTACGCGCACTCGCGGAAGTCTACGCCAGCGCGGACTCCAAGGAGAAGTTTGCGAGAGACTTCGTGGCGGCGTGG
The DNA here is from genome assembly GCA_963795535.1 of Candidatus Acidiferrales bacterium. Taxonomy (GTDB): domain Bacteria; phylum Acidobacteriota; class Terriglobia; order Acidiferrales; family UBA7541; genus Acidiferrum. The sequence continues at coordinate 1,062,709 of CAWCIG010000012.1, read as the reverse complement.
ACCAAGGTGATGAACCACGGTCGCTTCGACCTCGCTTGAGCTTGGCGATGTTGCCGTTGTTTGGACCACGCGTAGTACGTGACGTGAACGACAGGTGACCGCCCGAGCCTTAGCCTCGTCTGGTCTATGCTGCCGGCGCCGTAGTGTATTGCCTGAGCAACGCGCCGGCTCGAGAATGGACAATCCACTCGACTCTTCGCAACCCACCCATTCGGACAGCGAGGGTGCTTTTAGGTTAGCTAACTCGTCGCCGCCTTCGTCAAGACCTCACGGAGGCTTCGAGCCACAATTGCATCCTCGCCTGGTTCCAGCATCCAAACGCCCACGACGATCTTATGGGGATCGCTGGGAATGCCGGCACTCGCCTCGGTCGAACCGGTGGCGGGATTTAGTTCAATGCTAGGTGTGCCGGCTCGCAATTGTTTCGCTACTTCTCTGGGAGAGATCTTTACGCGTTGTTCATCATAGCGGATCAGCAAGTGCGGAACGTTGTTGGCAAGCGGCGGGATGAGGATCTCTGATTTCAGGCTTGGAATATCCTTGAGCTCATTGGCAATCAAGTCTGCACGACGCCGAAACTCAATCTCCAATTCCGCGTCGGACTGGCTCAGGAACCAATCTACTGCCGCCACCATTCCAACTATCTGTTCCTTCGCGACCTTCATTCCGCGACCTACTACATCTTCAAAAGGATTGTTGTTTCTCGTGGCGGCGGCAATAAGATCCTTTTTCCCCAGCAACAGTCCCGCATTTTGGGGACCCCGGATGCCCTTGCCGCCCGAAAAGGCCACGAGATCGAAACCCATTTGCGTGTAGTTCCACAAATTCGAGATGGGTGGAACATCGGCGGCGGCATCGTTGAAACACGGGATTCCATGGGCATGAGCCGCGCGGATCCAGTCCTGTCTGCTTATTTCGCCTTCATCGGCGGCGTTGTAAAAGTGACACATAACGGTCTTACTGGTGAACGCTCCTTCATAATCTTGCAAGGTCTCGACGTTGACGAAGCGAATACCGCAATTGCGCAACGAGTGATCGTAGTCGTATCGATGTGCCTTCTGAACGAGCACTTCGTCTTTCAGGCCCTCCATGTCGGTCGGCATGGCGTGGCCAGCGCGCGGTCCGTTCGCCACGGTCATACAAGCCGCCGTAGCCAAGGTAATTGCGGATGCCGCACCCGCTGTAACCATTGCAGCTTCGCAATGTAGTCGCGTCGCGAGATATTCGCCGGCGGCCATCTGTAATTCTTCTAGAAATACTGGATGCTTCGCCGCTTGCGCCACGGCTGCTTGAACCGAAGGCGGCATGACTGCTCCGGTCAAGTAAGTGTACGTTCCAGCGGCATTTATTCTCTTGGTCACTCCAAGTTTGTCGTAATAGTCGACAACGTTTTTCGGATTCTGTTGCAGAGCGTCTGACTCCGGATGGCGCCAAGCACATGTGAAGACAAGGCCTGCGAAAGCCTTGTTGATTCGCTCAAAAAAATTGCGCCGTGTGCCACAGTCGCTCATATGTCATTCCTCGACGGCGTTCCAGTCGTAATTGCGTGTTCCGCGGCCCTACATTCCGCTATTCGCAGTAATTAACTCCGGATGTCTTCCACCTTGTCGCGCAACACTGTAACGGACGCCTTCGGTACAGTACAAGGCCAATCATGGCGTGGTAAAAAAGATGTTGCCATTCCAGATCGAATTCGTATGAACCGGCTGCGCGCGGATCGATTCTCGCCCGGATGTTCCACTTGACGAGCGCAGAGCGGAAGACATTGCCGGTGGCGGCGAGTTGCTCCTGTTTGAATGGAAACCGCGAAGTATCATACCGGTGGCATTGCCAAGCGCGTAGCGCTCCTGCGGCAGTCCTTTCTCGGCAAAGGACCGATGTTTCCCGCCGTAGGACGGCTAGTTGCTCCGAGGTTCATCCGTTCGCTAACTGGCCTCTCCCTGCTTTTGAGACACGACCCGTATCACTGTGAGCTAGCCGCTCCTCACTTCAGAAATTTATCTCCCAATGACACTCTCTTGAATCTAAGTCCCAAGCCGATCTGGCGGCCAACGAGTGCAAGCCCGGATCGTTTCTGGATTCGAGTCAAACGTGAGGTTCGTTTAGCCGTCTTGGTGCTTCGGCGGCAGTAACTCTTGCGCCAACGAAAGGAGGACAGCTTGGCTACCGGAAGTGCACCGACTCAAAGCCCAACTGGTTCGACAGAACACACCGAGCATCGTGAAGTCGGGCGGAGGGCCCTCTGGCCGTGGCTCCGTTACGTCACTCCTATTGCCGTTGTCCTCCTTGCTGCTGCTCTCGTGATTACTCTCACGCGAAACTGGAATGCGTGGGAGGGCGGGCGAATCGAACAGGTGACCGACGATGCATATGTACGAGGTGACCTCACGCCTCTGAGCACGAAAGTGCCAGGGATCGTCCGCGCCGTCAACGTTTCCGACTATCAGAAGGTGCACGCGGGTGACTTGTTGGTCGAATTGGATGACGATGACTATCGGGCGCAGGTCGCCCAGGCTTCCGCGGCAATCGAAGCGGCCAAGGCAGCCATTGAAAACAACTTCAGGCAACGCGAGTTGCAAGACACAAAAATCCAGAAGGCCCTGGCCGGGATCGATCTTGCAAAAGCGCAAGTTGCCGCGGCCGAAGCTGGCATCAACGCGGTTCAGGCCGACGTAGTCCGCACGCGCGCTGAACGTACCCGCCAGGAAGCTTTGCTCGCAACTCAGTCCACAACCAAGCAGCACGTCGAGACTGCGGTCGCCGATGAACAACGCTTTGCCGCGCAAGCCGCAAGTCGCGAAGCCGACCTGCAGCAAGCCAAAACCTCGCTGAACGCCAATGAAATCGCGGTCGAAGCCGAGCGCCGCACGAAGACCGTCCTCGAATCGCAGGACCATCAACTAATCGCCGACCTTCACGCCCGGGAAGCTGCTCTTGCCGTCGCCCAGGTAAACCTCGGATACACCAAACTCTACGCGCCTGCCGACGGCATCGTGGGCGAACGCCAGGCTCGCCCCGGCCAGCTGCTCTCTCCTGGCGCGCAAATTCTGACCTTCGTTGCCGAGACCAAATGGGTCCAGGCCAACTACCGCGAAACCCAACTCACCAACATGAAAGTCGGTGATCGCGCGGAAATCCGCGTCGATGTTTTCCCCGGCCAGGTTCTGCAGGCGCACGTCGTCGAAATAGCGCCCGCAAGCGGCTCACAGTTCGCCCTACTGCCTCCCGATAATGCCACCGGCAACTTCACCAAAGTTGTTCAGCGCATCCCCGTCAAAATCGTATTCGACGACAGCAAGCGGGCCGCCGAACTTCGTCCGGGTCTCTCCGTCGTTGCCACCGTGCTGACAAAGCAGTAATCCGATCATCCCATGGCCTCCGCAAGCACATCGCTCCATCCCCCAACCAAATGGCAAATCGCCGGCGCTCTGTCGAGCGCCGTGCCTTCTGACCTTTCCCGCAGCCCTGTCCTCGGCATCATCGGAGTCGTCATGGGCGCGGGTATCGTTACCCTCGCGGGCCGCCTTATCACGCTCGGCACTCCAGACCTGAAGGGAACTCTCGGCATCGGCTACGACGAAGGTGCATGGATCGGCAGCGCCTTCAACGTCGCCTTGATGTTCATCGGCCCGTTCACCGTCTATCTCGGGGGCCTTTTGGGTGCGCGGCGGGTGCTCCTTATCGCCGGCGCCGCTTACACCGTTATCAATTGCCTTTTGCCGTTCATTCACAGCTACAGTCTCTTGCTCGCGGCGCTTGCCTTTGGCGGTCTCGCCTCCGGCACGTTTTATCCCCTAACGCTCTCTTTCGCCCTGCGCAATATTCCGCTGCGCTTCCTCCCATTCACGCTGGCCCTTTACGCAAGCTTCGTCGACGGCGCCGTGAACATCGCCCCTTCTATGTACGGCTGGTTCCGCGACCATCTTTCCTTCCGCTGGATGTTCTGGAGCCTGGCGGTCCTCACCCCCATCATGCTGTTCTGCATCTATCGCGGCATTCCCGCCAGCCCTCCTGCCAGCAAGCACGGTTCGCCTCCGAGTTTCGCCGGTTTTCTTTACGGAAGCGCCGGTTTTGCCCTTTTGTTCGCTGCGTTCGATCAAGGCCAGCGGCTCGATTGGTGGCACTCGGGCCTCTTCAACGCTTTATTCATCTCCGGTGTGTTTTTTCTCGCGAGCTCGCTCATCCGTCGTCTCCGCAGTCCGAACCCTCTCGTCGATCTGCCGTTCTTGCGCCAATGGAACACCATTATCCTCGGCTTAGCGCTGATCGTTTTCCGCTTCTGCCTGCTGGCCACGATTATTCTCGTCCCGCAGTCGCTTTCCGTCCACGGTTTCGAAGCGGACCAAATTGGTCCGGCGGTGATCTGGTCGGCTGCGCCTCTCCTCCTGGTGGCGTTCATTGCCGCCCTTTTATTGTTGCAGGGCTTCGATGCCCGCCTGATCATGGCCGCTGGTTTCGCGTGCATGGCCGCCGCGTCCATCCTCAACGCCGAATACACCAGCGCGTGGTCCGCGCCAAACTATTTCCGCTCGGAACTTTTGATGGGCGTCGGTCAATCCTTCGCTTTCATAGGACTCGTCGCAGACATCGTCTTGCAGGCCATGTTCTCGGGAGCCCTCGCGAAACCCCAGGACGTGCTCACCTTCTCTGCATTTTTCCACGTCATCCGCCTCTTCGGCGGTGAACTGGGCGTCGCCTTTATGACCCACTTCATCGCTGTCCGCGAGCGCATCCACTCGAACCTCCTCGGCCTTCATGTAGAAAAGGGCGAATGGATCACGGACGCCACCGTCCGCCAACTCACTGCCGGAATGTACGACAAGTCCGCCGGACTCCCTGCCGCCGCTGGCCGCGCGCTGGGAATCGTTGGCGCCCGCTTGCGTCTCCAGGCTTACACGTTGACCTTCATCGACGGCTTTCATCTCGTCGCCTGGGCCTGCGTTCTTGCCCTATTGATGACGGCGTTGCTTCGAAAATCTCCCCTCGACTATGACGAACTCGCCTTTGGCCCAAGGCAAACGCAACTTCAGCCGGGAGGCGCACACCTATGAACATTCGAATCGCAGCTCTCTCCGCCTGCATCGCGCTCTCCGCGTTGCCGGGCCTCGCTCAGGAAACAAAATCAGGCGAACCGCGGCGTCTCACCATCGACGAAGCGGTTCAGCTCGCCCTCAAACACAATCACTACGTGCGTCTCGCTGGCCAGCGCGTCGAAGAATCGCAGCATGCCAAAGACGCCGCCCGCAGTTCCTATCTTCCGAACCTTCGCAACGACACCAATATCGCCCGTTTGACGGACACGCAATTCATCGCTATCTCCCAGGGCAGCCTCGGCACGGTCGCGGGAACGCCCATCCCCGAATCAACCGCCGTCTTGAATCAGGGAGGTCTCCTCTTAGTCACCAGTGGCACGCAACTGACGCAACCTCTCGCCGAGCTCTGGAAGGTTCGCTCCGCCAACGACATCGCCGCCGCCGAAATCAAAGCCACTCGCAGCAAGGCCCAGCAGACGGAAAACAAAGTCGCTCTCGAGGTCCACCAGCTCTACTACAAAGTGCTGATCCTTCAGACGCACCGCGAAGCTGCCCAAGCCAAAATCCGCGCCGCCGAAGACCTGCGCAGCGAACGCGTCGAGCAAGTCAAATACGGCGCAAGCCTTGAACAGGAATCCATCGAAGCCCGCGCCCAGGCCCTCGATTCGCGCCAGGACCTCCTTGCAACGGAACTTCAACTGTCTGACGCCGTCATGCAACTGAACGACGCCATCGGCCTTCCGCTAACCACGCAGCTCGTCCTCGATCCCGCCGTCAACAAAGTCCATGACAGCTGCCAACGCGAGGAATGCCTTCGCATCGCCCGCGATTCGCATCCCGAAATTCGTGAAGCCCACGCCGAGGTCGAAAAAGCGTCCGCTGCCGTGCGTTTTGCAAAGCGCCAATTCATTCCGAGTCTTGACGCCTTTGCGCGCTACAGCTACCAGGACAACGTCCCCTTCCTGGCCCGCAACTTCGGCACCTTTGGAATTCACTTCGGCTACGACCTCTTCGATGGTGGGAAACGAAATGCGGAGATCGCCGAGCAGAAATCCCAGCTCGCTCAGGCCGAAGAGAATCTCGCCCGCGTCCAGGACGAAGTCGACCTGCGCGTCCAAACCGCATACAACAAGCTCGACCGCACGCACGAAATGGTGAAAGTCTCCGAGGAACTACTCGCCCTCCGAACGGAGGTGCATCGCGTTTCGGTTCAGCAACTCCAGCAGGGAACTGCGCTGCGCTCCCAGGTCGATTCCGCCACAGCACAAGAACTCTACGCAAAAACGTCCCTGCTACAGTCCCAACTCGACTACCTCGAAGCACAAGACGAAATGCTCGAGGCAGAAGGCCTCGCACCCTAAGCAGCTAGCGCTCTGCAGGCAAAAGCCGGGGAAAACAAAATAGGAGGCTCGGTTTCAGCGGGTCTCTGCGGGGTGAAACACGAAAATTGCTGGGAGCATCTGCTGACCCTTTGTTGACCTACGGTACTGACCTATGGACTGCAAGATGGAATGGTTCGACTGCAACTGCGGAAATTTTCGCTTCTCGTTTGAAAAAGCGGCTGAGAAATCTCCGCAATAAGCAAGCCGATGGCTAATCTTCCGCCTCAACCAGGCTCCAATCTATCGGAGGGAAGGCGATGGGCCAAAATTGCGGAGCCGGGTTATCAAATTCGAAAGCAACAGCAAAGACTCCCTCCTGGGAACTCCTGCTGGTGATAACTCGACAGCCTTCCCGCATCCCCAGAGTCGGATTGCTCAGCGACATCCGATGCCCTTTGGGAACCTTCAAACTCATTTCGAGCAATCCGCCATGCGCATTCACAACGAGTGTGAACGCCTCCAGGCGGACCTGATCGCCTTCCTCGGTCTCGGTTTCCACAAGAACCCGGATCTGCAGCAACACTCGTTCGCTCCGCCTCTGGCTATTTTTTCGAGCCACGCATTCCATCCGGTGAACGCTGTTCTTGGGCCAACTGGATCTTGTTCATGGTTGGCCTCTCATAGGATTTCTTCATTGGATAGCCGCACGAACAGCGTGGCAGTGCCCTTGCTTCCCTGGTGCTGCCCAGGTCCGTCACAATCACTTGAAGTCCGCACTCTGGACTCGAGCAGCGCAACCGGTCGCCAGGTCTCAATTTGCATGCCTTCCCCCACAGGCTCCTCTTTCCCCTTCTACTATCGCCGGGGTTGCTTGGCAGCCTTTCCTGACGTACCAGCAAACCCGGTCGCAACCGCACCCCGCAGCCACGGCAGCCCCTCTTACCCGTGCGCCAATTCGAACACCGCCGTCCAGCATTCCCTTAGTGTCTGATCCAAAATGGGACTTTCTCTTAGAAATGTCTTCCTTGCTTTGCTATCCAAGCACTTCCTGGTGCTCCTCATTGCAGTCGACCCTCGTCAACGGCACTGCGCAACTTCCACTCCACCGATCGAGACGCGCGAAGGTTTTACGAAACCCGGACCACCCTCAGGGTTATGTGCCGCGGACACAACCCCAGGGAGTCCTTGGTTAAGCATCATCAGAAGAGCGTCTTAGACGGGTACTAGGGCCCGACGTCACTGTTCTCGAGAAGAGAAACGCCAATCGCCGGGAGAAAAAGATCAAACAAACTTTACGGGTTTCCTTTGCCTGCTGCAGTGACACCGCGGCCTTCAAAGCGGAAAGCAACGATGCCAGATCTTCCATCGAAACACGCGAGAATTCTCACTGCTTGGCATTCCAAGCACTTTCGCGTTCTTTTCCAGTCTTGACTCTGTAATTCGTACACTCTGAACCACCAATAAACTCCTACTGGGTACCGTTTGTTGGTGTCCGGCCAAATCGCTCAGGAGATATTTATGAACTTTGTCGAAAAAGGTCATCATCTGACAATTGTTGCCGCAGTGTCGATCGTTGCGTTATTCGCCTGTTCATTTGCGGGTTCCGGTAGCCTCGCAAAATCACCTTCACTGCAGCATCAGCCAGTGATGCAGGCAGCCGGGTTTGATGGGTTAGTTCCGCCACCCCCTCCTCCACCCCGCACATGACCAAGAGTGGTCCTCCAGTTTCCGCAAGTCTGGCTAAAACCGGCTGTCACCGATTTGCCGCTTGCGGTGAAGAGGGGAGTAGTCCCACTCCCCTCATCTCGTGCTATTATTTGGCCTCAGGATAGACTTTGAGCACGGGAACTCTATAGTTATGCCGCTCATCATTATCTGGTGTCTCGGGACGTGCCTCGAGTTTGTTGTGTTCATGCGTGGTTTTCAGCAAAAGCTATATCGCCAGTTCCCTCTCTTCTACCTCTACCTGCTGTTTGTAACTTTTGATGATTTGATCCGGCTGTCTGTTTCAAGGTGGTTCCCCGCCCATTATTATCAGGTCTATTGGGTAACGCAGTTCCTCTGTCTTGCCGTAGGGTGTGGAATCATTTTCGAAATTTATCGCGTTGCCCTCCGCTCGTTTCCTGGAGCAGCAAGGATGGCGCGTTATCTGCTCCTGTTTGTGTTTGGCGCGATCTTTGTCAAAACACTGGCCAACTCCTCGAGCGACGTATTCGTCTGGCTTGCGAAAACTTCACTCCTTCTCGAAAGAAGTCTGCGCATAACCCAGGCGCTGGCTATTTTGACGCTGGTTGCGCTCTTCGCCTGGTATGCCATTCCGTTTGGCAAGAACTTGAAAGGCATATTGTTCGGTTACAGTCTTTTTATCGCAATGAGGATAGCTCAGTTCGTCTTGTGGTCATATTCGTGGGAACAGATCAAACCTTACTGGTCCTATGCGGAAACCGGCTCCTATCTTCTGGTACTGGGAATCTGGGCAGCGACTCTCTGGTCCGCGCAACCTGTTCCGCAAACACAACGTGACGCCGCGCTCGAGAGTGATTACGAGTTGCTGCACGACGCTACCCGGGCGCAATTCCGGAGGACGCTTGCGCGCCTCGGTTGGGCGGCCCGCGCATGAATCCCTCTTTGGCACTCGCGGCGGCGGCCGCCTTCTTCGTCGCACTTCTTTTGCTGAGCAACCGGCGAGAGCAGCTTGAAGAAGTGGAAGCCGCCGAAAATTACGGGCAGCAAACTCACAACCGCTTCCGCTCGGTCCCCGCGTTTCCGCCTGCGGAACTGGCTGTCAGAATATTTTCGCCGGACGATCGGGAATTTATCGCACGTACCCGTTCTCCTCGGTTGCAGCGCTTGTATAGAGAAGAACGCCGCAAAGTCGCGTTGCAATGGGTTCGCTACACTTCTCGCGAAGTCAGCCGCATTATGCGCAATCACCGTCTCGGTTCCCGCCAAAGTACTAACTTGAATGTCGCCGCGGAGACGAAACTGTTCTGGCAGTACGTTGAACTTCGTTTTCTGTGTGCCATGCTGCTCTTGCTGATTCGGCTTTTCGGTCCGCACGTGCTGATGGATGTAGCCTCTTACGCCGGGGAACTCTACCAAAGGCTCGGCCGCGCGATGACCGATGGCGTTGTTACCCCTTGAAAGTTCCATGAGCACTCCTGCAAATCTCGTGGGCATCCGCAACGCTTATGACGACCTGCAGCGCCGCACGCTGGCGGGCATTGCCTGCGACTTCGCGCGCCTCATCTATCTTGCGTCTACTCGGGATTACAACAGTGGTGTGTACCATCACGAGGGTCTTGCTGCCCGCTTCGGACAGGAACAGGCTCGTGAAGCGTTGGAAGCCTGTCATCGCGACGTTTTCAGCAGGCTGGTTTCTTTGCCCTTGGAGGAACTGGTTACGGAGCTGGAAGCGTACGTCCGGGTCTCGCATGAAGCCCCGGCCGGTTTTATCCATGCCTGGATGGAACTGGAGCCTTACCGCATCTCTGTTCCCATGGAAGTGGATTCCACAGTCGTGCGACTGTTCTTGTCCAATATTAGACTTGCCTTGGAGGTTTTGCGATTCCGTCAGGAGAAGACTCAGGCATGTCAACCAGCCTCATCGCTACAGCCGTTACTTGGCCGATGATCTCTGCTTCTTTTCCATAATCCAGACGCCGAACGCTGCAGGGTGAAAGTGGGTGTGGTAGCAGCAGCAGATGCCCATCCTGCAATTCGCACCAGGAACACGCATACCCATCGCGCAGCTCCACAAAATAGATCGGCCGGTCGAACTCCGTCCGCCAGCGCTGGGGCTGTATTTTGCGCACGCGTTGATCCACCTGGACGAAAGAGCCGGGCCGCACGAGCGGGTAGAGGGTGAAATCCTGAAGCCCGATGTAGCCATACAGGCTGTGGCGCAGATCCAGGTGCTGCAGCAGCACGATCGGAATCTCGCCCCAGATTTCCACCATGCGCGTTAACAAGTTGGTGTTATCCAGGTCGAAAGACCGGTCGAATCGCACCGGGAAAGAGACGGTCTTTTCCACGTCATACACTTCCAGCGTTGTCAGGTGCGTGTTCGGCAGGGGCGCAATCAGTTGGTGATGCCCGGTCTTTTGCAGGTCCACGCCGAAGTGCAGCAGCAGGTCCGTGAATTTAACGTGATAGATTGTAGCTAAGGAATACAGCTTGAAAATACTGGGTACGGAGTCTGAGTTTTCCAGCTGCGTAAGCCACGCATTGGAGATCTGAAATTCGGGATTTTTTTCTTCTTCCGCGATCCTTTGGCTCAGGTTTTCAACATCTCTCGTTGTGATTCCCAAGCGAATGCGCAATTTCCGGAGTTGGTCTCCGGCCAGTTGTGAATTCATAAGTAGCCATCTTACTCTATTCCTGGGGTGCAATGCGTGCGCGGAGATTCGAGGGCAAGGGCACCTTCACGAATTGCGGTCTTGGTTCATCTCACGCTATGCTCCGGGATGCTGTCGAGAAACAACCTTGAACAAAAGAGCCTTTATCAAATTTTGCTCCGCCGCTCTCACGAGTCGCCTTTTGTCACCACTCTTGGCTTGGGCGTCGGAAGAGAAGCTAATGAACTGGGCGGGAAATGTGGAGTATGGCACCGAGCAACTATTCCCGGCCAAATCCCTGGATCAGATTCAGGAATTTGTCAGGAAACAGAGCCGGCTGAAAGTTCTTGGCACGCGCCATTGCTTCAACAAGATCGCTGACAGCAGACATCAATTCCTCTCGCTCAAGGAAATGGATAAGGTCGTTGGACTCGACGCGCAGGCGCGCACAGTCACCGTGGAGGGCGGCATAACCTATGGGCAGTTGTGTCCCTACCTCGAGAGCAAGGGTTTTGCGCTCCATAACCTGGCTTCTTTGCCGCATATCTCCGTTGCCGGAGCTTGCAGCACGGCCACACATGGATCGGGAGAGCGGAATGGCAACCTCGCCACCGCCGTTTCTGCGCTCGAGCTAGTGAATGCGTCGGGCGATGTAGTCACCCTATCTCGCGAAAAGAGCGGCGAGGCGTTTCTTGGTTCGGTTGTTGGGCTCGGTGCCTTGGGCGCGATTTCAAAGTTAACGTTCGATGTTCGACCCACGTTTCAGATGCAGCAGTATGTATATGAAAATCTGCCGTTAAGCGAGATGAAAAACCATTTTGATGCCATTCAGTCCGCCGCCTATAGCGTCAGCCTCTTTACGGATTGGCAGAACGAGCGCATCAGTGAGGTGTGGTTGAAAACAGTTGTTCAGGCAGGCCGGACTTTCGACGCGCCACCGGAATTCTTTGGCGCAAAACTAGCTACCAAGAACCTGCATCCCATCGCCGAGTTTTCCGCAGAAAATTGCACTGAACAGATGGGCCTGCCCGGCCCTTGGTATGAACGATTGCCTCACTTCCGCATCGGTTTTACTCCCAGCGCCGGCAAGGAGTTGCAATCGGAATATTTTGTGCCTCGCCATCACGCTGTGGAGGCAATTCTCGCTGTTGAGCGGTTGCGTGACCAGGTGACTCCACACCTGTTGATCTCAGAAATTCGCACGATCGCCGCGGACAACCTTTGGATGAGTCCTTGCTACAAACGCCCGAGCGTGACCATTCACTTCACTTGGAAGCAGGATTGGCCCGCCGTCAGTAAGTTGCTGCCCGTAATCGAGAGCGAGTTGGCTCCCTTCGAGGCGCGCCCTCACTGGGGGAAACTCTTCACCTTCACTCCGGCGCGGCTACATTCCATGTACGAAAAAATGCAAGACTTCATCGAATTGAGCAGCAAGAATGACCCGCAGGGCAAGTTCCACAACGAATTTCTAAATTTGAATCTCTTCGGCAGAGCATAGCATTAGAAAGTCTCAAATTCCCCGACTCCAACGGCCTCGAGAACAGCAGGCATTTCAGACGCGGCGATGGGAACGAAGCTGTGGATCACTGAAGGATCAAATTGTGTGCCACTCGCTTCGGTCAGGCGTCGGATCGCTTCCGCGATGGGAAGACCGTTGCGATACGGCCGTGAGGAAACCATGGCGTCAAACGCGTCAATCACCGAAACGATCCTCGATCCGATAGGAATTTCGGAACCTTTCAGGCGCGCTGGATAGCCGGTGCCGTCAAAATTTTCATGATGATGCAAGACGTACAGGCTGGTTTGCTCGAGTCCGGGAAGTTTACGGATTACCGTCCAGCCAAATTCCGGGTGGCGCTTGACGACCTCATACTCTTCGGGAGTGAGACGTCCAGGTTTGTTCAAAATATTGTCCGGAACGCCGATCTTGCCAATGTCGTGCAGCAACGCACCCATCTCGAGATCCGCCATGCGGCCTTCAGGAACGCCGAGATCGCGAGCCACACGCAAGCCCCATTCGGCGAGACGGGTGCTGTGCACGCCGGTATTGAGATCCCGCAGGTCCAGAAGTTGATTGAACGAACAAACCAGGGCGCTTCGCAGATCAGTGATCTGGCCCTCTAGCTCCTTAATCCTGAGTTCTTGTCGCCGGAGGTCACCGTCGAGCTTCCTCGACGGCGCGGCCGCGGATTCTGGCGCATCAGCCATTACAAGACACCGGGTTGCTGGCTGGAAGCGGCAAGGGCGCGAAAGAGATCGATTCGGCCGTTGCCCATGCCGATGGCCAGCAAATACTGTGCCTGGCCGATCGCGTACGCGGCCTGCATTTCCGAAACCGCAGGATTCACGTTCTCGATCAAGTCGACGCCACCGCTCACCATGGGCGCGCTGAACGACGTACCCCAACCGGCGGCGTAAGTGCCGAAGGGATAGGTGGTCACGACCGCCTCACCTGGCGCCGCAACCCAGACGATTTGGTCGCCATAGTTGGAGAACGACGAGCGTTGATCCTGGTAGTTGGTCGAGGCAACGCCCATCACATGGGCCAAGCCCGCCGGATAAACCATCTCCATTTCCCCGTCATTGCCGGCGGAAGCCACAAAAACGACTCCGTTTTTCTCGCCTGCATTGATCGCGTTCGTCAGTTCCTGCGAGGGCGACGTCATGTCGAAGCTCATGTTTACGATGTTTACTTTGTTCTGCGAAGCATAATAGATGGCGCGCAAAATGTTCGACAGATTTCCTGTGCCATCGGGACCAAAGGCTTTCAAAGGCATGAGTTTGGCTGTGGGCGCAACAAGGTGAAGAATTCCGGCGACCATCGTGCCGTGGCCGAAATCCTGGTACCCGGGCTGGTCTACCATCGCGATGCTGTGTTGATCGACCATGGCAATGGAGTGCTGGTTCACCTGGCCCGGCGTGCAGTTCACGCAAGGCGATTCCGGTAGCGGCGTACCACTGGGCAGGTCATTCATTTCCGAGCCGCCCGGCTGATTGCGCGTAAAGTCGTAACCTTGGAGTAGTACGGGAACAAGCACTGGGTGATTTGGGTCGACGCCCGTGTCGATGTCCGCAATAATGCCGGTGCCGCTAACATTAAATTCTTGCTGTGCCTGGGCAAGATTGATGAGTTCCGTAGCAGGCTGATTCACATAGCCGCTCCACGCAGTTGAGCCGTAATACTGCACGGGCGTGGTGTTCACCAACGAAGGCGGGGGAGTGGTCGCCTGCGCGCCGCCTGTCGTCACATTCACAATCTGGTCGAGCTCGGCATCAACAACGCCCGGCAGGTCTTCCAGAATGCTCAGGATGAGGTTTGGACTCTGGCTGCTCGGGCCTGTGAGCAGGAACAGCTGATTTCCCGGTCCATCGATGGACTGAATTGTGCTGCACAATCCCAATTCGCAAAGCAGCGGGAGGTTGAGCAGACCGCCCGTGGTGCGAACAATGTACCGGTTGCCTACGGGATTGCCCGAGCCACCGACAACGGTGACATTCAGGATTCCGCCGATGTTTTGGAGTATGCCCTCGAGAGACGTGATGTTCGCGGATCCCGGGAAAGAGAGAAGGAAGAAATTGTTGGGCGAGCCGGTAAGAGACTGGCTTACCTGGCAGCCAGTGAGCAAACATACCAGGCGAATAGTGGGCGCGCCGAGGGTTGTCTGTACGAGCAACTGCTGCGTGCCGGTGGCATTGGCCGGCTTCGCCGCAAATAATGCCAGTAGGAGCGTGACACCGAGTAATGCGCGTTTCATCGTTTGGGGGCCTCTTCTTCCGTAAGATTCAGTCGTCAAAAACCTCAACTGAACGAAAGGTCCTGTCGATGTCTAGACTGGTGCACGCCTAGTTTCGGGAATAAGCCCGAAAACCGGCAATGGTACCCGAGTATGACCCGACCGGCACTTTCGTTTGCCCCCTTAAGCCTTTCTCCTCCTTACCCTTACTGCTCCCCTCGCCCCTGGGCGGCCTGCCGAATTTCAGCCGGTCTCCCCTTACCTTACGTTCGAGCACATCGGCGCGGCGGCGCGCCAACGAACCCGAAAACTCATCTTCGCCGGATCGCCGAACTTTCCAGCGGTATCAAGATATCTTGCTTGCCGGCTATTGCGAACGAGATCTGCAAACCCAGCTCGGGCACAAACGCCAGATGAAACTCCCCGAACCTGTTGGTCGTAGTTGTAGCCAAATGGCCTGTTTTTCCAGAGACAACCACCGCAATCGGCGGAAACGCGTTTTCCTGCACCGACGCCATGGAAACCTGGCCTGCCAGATTCATGCGCTCGGACTTGGGCTCGGGTTCAAGTCGCATATCAATACTCATTTGCCCGACTGCATACATCACATGCCGCGAGGCATCGGAAACGGAACGAACGCCAGCCAGCGCAGGCTGCCACAAACTATCGAAGGTCAGCCGCGGGATGAGCGTGTGGCGTTTCACGTCGCCGGATTCTGCCAGGACCGAAAAGGCTTGACGGACATGCTGAACCACAGAAAATGGCGGCTCCGCGGAAACTCCTGAAGCCGCGAGCTGGGCGACGCGGCTCCAGAGATTCGCCTCTGCGGAACATTTCTTGCACCCAGAATTGAGGTGCTGCTTCATCGCTACTGATTGGTTTTGCTGCGCCCGGTGCATGGCAAAATTAACCCACTCTTCGGCGGAATAGTGTTTACCGGCTTTGACTCGCATCTTCGGTCCCAATACCGTCTTCCTGTCTGAGAATAGGGGTACGCAGCCAGCCGAAAAATTGCGACAATCTCCAAAATCTTTAATCTCCCCTAAGTGCTTTACCTACAATCATAAAAGGCGCCCAGTGGTAGGGGTGAGGGTAGTGCTCGCGCACATCGCGTGCCGCTTGACCGACGGCCGCGGCCTTATCCCCCGATTCCTGGAAGAGTTTATAGAAGGAAGTCATAAACATCGTAGCGCTTCGATCGTTGACCTCCCACAACGTGAGCAGTAGAGAACGAGCCCCGGCATACAGCGCGCCGCGAATAAGGCCGACGAGCTCGTCGCCATCGGCAACGACGTTCAGGCCAGTTGCACAGCCGCTCAGAGTGAGCAGATCCGCCTTTAATTGAAGGTTGTAGAGTTCGTAGAGATAGAGAAAGCCGTCACCGAGTCGCACGCCGGAAAACATGGGGTTGTCCGGTCGAAACGTCCCGTGCGTCGCGATATGAATAATGAGGCTGGATTGAGCCCGTTCGAAGAAATTCTCATGATTTGCGGCTTCATCGAGAAACAACTCTGAATTCGGCAGAATGCGATGGACCGATTCGACTTCGTCTTTTATCAGGGGAGCGTGTGTATCAGGCACGCCGAAAACAAGGGAACCGCCGGACGACGCAGCGGGTCGCGAATGGCACAATGCATAAACGGCGGCACTGGGTGCGTAGGAAATGTCGAAGGAATCTGTCAGGAATGCCTCTCCGTCGTGGATAGCCTGAAACGGAAGATAATGCAAAGTTCCGTGAGGGATAATTACGAGACGCCGAGCCGATAGCTGAGCGCGGACTGGGGCAATCAATTCGTTATATAGGGTCGTAAGATGAGCCATCGTAGCGCGGTAGGCATTCGGTGAAGACGCTTCCGGCAGCTTCTGATGGTGCTGGAATTTGCCAAGCTGAAATCGTAATAGACGGAGTGACTCGGAAACCCGGGGAACTGTCGTCACAGCCGTGATTTCGAGGTTATCGTTCGTAACGACCGCGGCGAGTATCTTGTCGCCAACAGAGAAATATTCCAGCAAGACCGTGCCGCCTAGTAAAGGACGAACGGCGTCTAAGGAGCTTTCCAGTTGAGATGGAACCGATCGAGCTTCCGTTGTTGGAAGCTCTCCAAACACGCGGAGCAGTTGCTTTTCCTTTTCCTGTGCGTCGCTCCGTAATTGTTCAATACGTGCTGCAGCGTTTCCTTCCGGCCGCAATTGTTCGAGCTCGATACGGTGCTGATACCAGTTCAGTTCTTCGCGAAGTTCGCGAATCTTGTGGACCAGGTCACTCTGGCCAGGCGTTGCTTCGGTGAGTCCGTTTCCGTGTCGAATAATCATCTCCGCCAAGCTTCGTGATTTTGCCAGCTCGATGTACTGAAACGCATCCTCCTGCGAGGCATGATCGAAATTCTCGTCGAGGCACAACTCCACGAGTCGCTCATAAAGCTCCATCTTGTTCTTCATGAACGAAATCTTGAGTTCGTCGCGGCCAAGATTGCTGCGGAGGCTTTCGAGTTGCGCGCGGCCGAGTTGGTATTGCGTGTAAGCGTCACCGCGGTTCCCGGAGGCGTGTTCAACCTGGCCTAGCAGGAAGTGCGCCTGGTAGCTCAGAATTGGCGCGTCGAGAACTGCGAGAAAATCGAGCGCCTTGGTGCATTCGTCGCGCGCGTCTTCGGGGTTTCCTGTGCGAATGGCGATCTGCGCAAGGACGAAATGACATACAACGGCCTTGTTCTTTAGAAACGAGCTGTCAAAAAATCCAGCGGCGCTGCGTGCGAGACGCTGGGCTTCGTAGTAGCGGCCTTCATGAAAGAGCACAATGGCCTGGTAAAGATCGATCAACCAGGGGAAGACTTCGTTTTTTTCCTTCTGAAATAGCAATTTGGCTTCAGCGAACAACTCCAGTGCGCGTCGCGTTTTTCCATCCTGGCCAAATGCAATGGCCTGGTTCGTCAATGCCTTCGCGGCTTCATAACCGATGTCCGTATTTCGAAAAAGGAGATAACCCTCTTCGGCCACGGACTTGGCTTCATCGCTGAGATTTAGCTCGATGTAGATGTCAGAGAGATCGAGATAACAAAGCGCCACCAGATAGGTGTATGAGATTTGTTCGGCCGCAACTCGCGAGGTCTTAAGCATTTCGATGGCGGTGCGGTAATCCCCACGCAGGTAGTGAAGATAAGCGACGTTGTAGTCCGTAATAAGGTGAATCAGGGGTAGGTCACGTGCCTGCAGAAGTTCTTTCGCCCTCTTGTACGTGTCGAGGGCGCGCCCGAAGTCGTTCATGCCGATCAGGCACATCGACATGTTATTCAGCGCGATTGTAAGTTCTTCGGAGTCTCCGACGGGCAATAGCTCTCGATACGAATTCTCGTAGTGAGCGAGCGCTTCCTCAAAACGATCTTGGCGGTGGTAGATATTGCCAACATTGTTTTCCAGTCGCGCCATGCGCCGCCAATCTCCAAGCTCCAGAAAAATCTTCCGTGCGCGTTCGGCCGCGTCGAATGCTGTTTCATAAGTGCCCAGCATGATGTGCGGCTGAATGACGGCCGTAAGGGTACGGGCAATCCCTTCCGGATCTCCGATTTTCGCGAAGATTTTGAGCGCGGAGCCATATAAATCTACGGCTTCCTGATATTGTCCGCCGGCGGCGAGAACATTTGCCTTGACGCGGAGACTCTGCGCAAGCAATTCCCTATGACGAGCGTTACGCGCAATCAGAATCGCGGCTTCGGCGAGCATAAGCGCATTCTGGGTATTGAAACGAAATTCCTTTTGTGTAATTGCGTTCAACTCCGCAACGAACTTGGCGCGGAGCAGTTTCTTTTTTCGTAGATAAGTCAGGCGAGTTTTCTCTTCCGTCATGGAAGACAACGCCGAAACGACGGCTGGAGAAAAGGCCGAAGGGTTGGCCTTTTTGCTCACGCGAAACCCAGGTCCTCGAGGCGCTTCTTCAGGCAGCTGAGGCACTTTTGTCGTTGAAGTCCTATTGAACCTGTCGCCAGGCCTAGGCTGGCCGCGACTTCTTGATAAGGTCGTTTCGGTTCTTCGTAAAACAGCATATGAATCAACTCGCGACAGCGCGGTGCAAGCCCGGCGATGGCCTCGCGTAGCATTTGTTCTTCTTCGATTTCGCGTAGGTTCACTTCCACTTCAGCTGGAACGGCCGTTTCGAGAACAGGCGTCTCTTCGTCGTCTTTAGACACCATGCGCTGACTATGTTTTTTCTTGTGAAAGCATTTATGCGCCGTGACCTGCATCAGCCATTTCGGAAGCGCTTTGGGATCCCGCAGCTGTGGCAGTTCCTGGATTAGATCAAGACAAACGGCTTGGAAAATGTCCGCGGCCTCTTCGCGTGAGAATCCGTAGCGCAGGGGAATCGAAAAGACCAGATTCTTGTATTTGTCGACGAGAAGGTTCCAATCCTCTTCGCGATGTTTCAGGCAGCCTCGTATGAGCTCGCGATCGGATTTCGCTCGAGTGTCCCCAGCGATTCGCGGCTCGATAGGTTCTTTTACTGGCATTTTGCGACCCCAGCGCGGCCGAGAAACAATTCGTCGGCGTTCCACAGCACGTATGGTTCGAGAATAGCCGGATGAAAATTTCCCACTGTGGATTGCGCCGCAACCAGAATATTGGGACTGACCAGGAAGATGAACGGCAGATTCTGCGCCACGAGTTCCTGAACACGGTAGTAGAGTTTCTTACGCACGCCTGGATCGCTTGTGGTCATTTGTGTTTCCATCAAATGGTCCAGCTCTGCTTCCCATGGCGTGGCGGGCTTTGCCTCTCCAAGATCCCAAAGATGGGTCTCACCAGAAGACAGCCAAAGATTCATTTCCGGCGTCGGATCGACGTCACCGTTCACGAGATTCATCAGCACCGCTTCATAATCTTTCGTGTTAAGAAGGCGGTCGACGAGCGCTCGAAATTCCATGGGCACCACTTGAACGTCCATGCCCAGTTGCTTTAGGTCATCTTGCGCGAGGGTCGCCAATTTCGAGCGCTGTACATTTGAAGAGCTGACCATAATCGTGAAAGTGACAGGCCGTTTCTGCGGATCAAGCAGCGCACCCCCGGAATTCCAGGAATAGCCGCCCGATTGGAGTATTTTTCGCGCTTCCTCGATCGAACGCTCCGGGTGGGCTAGATTCGGATCCAGCCACAGCTTGTTTCCCGGCGTTACGTTGCCCCAGATCGGTGTGGCTCTGCCTGAGTACACCAGCCGGGCCATCCCTTTGCGGTCCATCGCCAGAGAAACTGCCTCGCGAAACTTCAGATCGCCAAACCACGATTGTTTCACCACAAGATCGGGAGCTTTGGCTGAATCCAGATGGTTTTGATTGAACACGAGAAACTGAAATTCGAGTCCGGGACCCAGATCCTGCAAGCATTGGCCTTTAGCCTTCGCATCTCTTTGCAACAACGCGAAATTGTCGGCATTGAGTCTCTCGAGCAAATGCGTTTCGCCCGATTGAAACTTGACCACCTGTGCGTCTTCGGTGGGGACAAATAGAAAAGCGAGCATCGCAAGGTACGGCAAGGAATTTCCGCGCGGGTCTTTTTTCCAATAATACGGATTGCGCTCCAGAATCATTTGCTGTCCTGGGACGTAGGAACTCAACTTGAATGGGCCGAGCCCCGCGAACTCTTCGGGTCGTGCTGTTGTACCCCAGGATTGCTGCAACTTTCCGTCGTGATAAGACTTTTCAAGAAGATGGCCGGGCAGTATCGCCAATCCGTCAAACAACCGCTCCGCAGGGCCGTACGGCTTCGCCAGATCGAACTCCACCGAGTAATCGCTGAGTTTCTTGACCACGATGGGTTTGTCGTCGATTACCAGCAGGTCCCGCTGTGGCGAGTGAAGTTTTTCGTCGAGGTATAGTTCAAAGGAAAAAACTACGTCGTCGGCAGTGAAAGGAGCGCCATCGGAGAACTTTATTCCGCGTCGAAGTTGCAAAACATATTTCTTGCCGTCCGCGGAAATCGTCCAGGATTTTGCTAGGGCGGGCTCAGTTCGCTGGGTCTCGCGGTTGATGTGAATCAGATCGGCATTCAGCACTCCAATCACTTCCCTCGACGTGGCATCCACGGAAAGAATCGGATTGAGAGTCTTCGGTTCCGAACGAAGCGCGACGACCAGCTTCCCTCCCGACTCCCCGGTTTCGCCGCCCGATTTTCCATAATCTTGTGGCCTGGCGGCAGCCGCTGGATGACCGTTGCCAACGAGGACTGCGACAACGAGCAACGCCAATCCGCAAAGGCGACAGCGAGTCGCAGTAGACTTCACGAACGCACCTCCGCAACTTTTTCTTCGAGTACCGTTGAGGCCCAGTGATAGGTAAGGAACAACACGACCAGGGCGCAAGCGGGAAGGTACATCCACCAGTAGGAAGTCAACACACTGTAATTCTGTAATTCTGCAAGGAGGCTTCCCCAACTGGGCATCGGCTCGCCAACTCCCAACCCGAGGAAAGACAATGTCACTTCCGCAAGAATAAACTGCGGCACCAACAATGCCGACGTCGTCAGCAGGACACCATAGGTCTCCGGCAGAATGTGCCAGCGAAGGACATGAAAATTCGAAGCGCCCATGGCCTTCGCGGCCAGTGCAAAATTTCTCTCCTTCGCGCTCAAGACGATCCCGCGTACAAGCCTCCCAGGGCGCGCCCAACCCACCAGGCCTACGACCGCGATCAGCAGCAAGAGCGTATCCGTCGTCTTGATGTGCAACGGCAAAATGGCGCGCACGGCGAACAGCAGATACAACCATGGAAGCGCCAAAAACAGTTCGGCGGTCCTCATGATGAGAGCGTCGAGCCATCCCCCATAAAAACCGGAGAGCACGCCCAGTACTGCTCCGGCAAGAATCGCCATTGCCGCGCCAAGAATACCAGCGAGCAGCGAAATCTGGCCTCCGAACAGCATTCGCGAAAGTTCGTCCCTGCCAAAATCATCGGTCCCGAAAAGAAAAACGTGGCCGGGTTGCTCCACTCCAAAAAGATGCACTCGCGCAGTCCAAAGACCCAACAGCCGGTAAGATGCGCCGTTTTTCAGCAGATGAAGTGGGTACGCGCGAGCCCGATCCTCGACATAGGAAGCGCTACCGTCTTCATTGGCGCGAAATGGATGAACGAAGGGCATCAAATGAAAGCTGCCCGCGCTGTCGATGAAATGCAAACGCGTCGGAGGCGCAAACGGTAGCTCGCGATTCTGCTCGGAATAGTCATACGGAGCGAAAAAGCCTGGAAAGACCATGAAAACGTGAAGCAGCACGAGGGAAAAGAGGAGCAGAAGCTGGCGATGGGCCTTGTTCATAGTCCTACCCCTCGGATCCTTGGGTCGCTCGCGTACAGCAGCAAGTCCGCCAGCAGATTGCCTGTTACGAGGAAAACGGAAGAGAGCATCACCACGGCCATCACGACGTAAGTGTCGCGCGCAAGCAGTGATTCGAGCACCAGCGGACCGAGCCCCGGCCAGCCCAACACGACCTCGATGATCAGAGAAGTGCTAAGCAGCGCGCCGATGGAAAAGCCCAGCAAGGAGATAAGCGAGTTTGCGGCCGCCGGCAAGGCATGCCGGTATAGGATTCGTGTTGTCGAGATTCCGTGGCCTCGCGCGGCCTCGATAAATGGAGCATCCAAAACGGCGGCGATCGCGGAGCGGACGTAACGGATGAACAGCGGAGCGGCTCCGAGCGCAAGTGCGACGACCGGCAACACCAGGTGAATTGCTAGATCAGACAATTTTCCTGGAAGTGTGGCCTCTGCTCCATAGGAAGAGAACATTCCCCCGGTGGGGAACCACCCCGTTCGGGCGGCCAGCAGCAGAAAAAGCAAGCCCAGCACGAGTTCTGGAATCGCCAGCAAAATAGCGGTGAGGCCACCGCCGATTCGATCGAGCCACTTTCCCCGGTTCAGGGCTTCAAGAATTCCCCACGGAACCGCGATCATCCACGCGAGCAACGTTGCAAGGCTGGTTAGCAGCAGAGTATTTCGCGCGCGAGGCCATAAAAGGGTGCCGACAGGACATCGGTACGAAAGCGAGTATCCGAATTCACCGCGGAGTGCGGAGCGAAGCCAGCGCTCGTAGCGTACTGGCCACGGCTTGTCGATTCCATATGCCATTTTGAGTGACGCAACGGTGCTGGCCGAGATTTGAGGATTCAACTTGAGTTCGTCGAAAAAATTTCCAGGCGCTGCAGAAACCAGCGCAAACGAGAGTGCAGACACTCCGAACAGGAGCAGGAGGCCATGCAGGATGCGCCTTGCGACTCTTACCATGATTCAGTTGCCCGGAACGGGGCCAGTCCCAGTCTCCCCTGAAGCAGAATTCGGCTGCAATCATCAGGAAACGGGCTGTAGATTGGGGGTTAATACCTCTGCGGGCAAACCGCAGTGCACGATCCGCCCGGCCTCGAGCAACGCAACTTGGTGCGCCAGGGCACCCGCCATCCGCAGATCATGCGTGACATACAGGTAGGCGAGCGAATGGCGTTCCTGCAAGTCGAGGAGCAGATTCGCGATCTGGGCCTGGGCTGAAAGATCGAGCGAAGACAAAGCTTCATCGAGGATCAATAGTCTGGGCCGAAAGACCAGGGCTCTGGCAATCGCCACGCGTTGGCGCTGCCCGCCGCTTAGTTCACGTGGCCTGTGACCACGCCAGGAGCTCCCCAATTCAACTTGGTCGAGCACTTCGGCGATGCGTTCTTTGATTGCTTGGACACCGGATCCACACTCGTGGATGACAAGTGGCTCGGCTACAAGCTCCTCTACCGTTCGCCGCGGATTCAGCGCCGACGCGGAATCCTGAAACACCAGATGAATTTCTTTGCGGACAGCCTTTAGCGCGTCCGGTGGAAGTGTAAGGATATCCTGGCCTTTGTAGAGAATGCGCCCGGCGCTGGGTCTTTCGAGCAGCACCAGGCATCGCGCCAAGCTGGATTTTCCTGATCCCGAAGGCCCAACGAGCGCCAACGTCTCTCCTTCGCGTAAGTCAAACGATGCGTTCTCGAGCGCGACGGTTTCGGTTCGCGCGGACGCAAATGGATCTCTCCGTAAGTATTCGAGAGACAGTTCGCGCACACAGAGCAACTCTCGCGAGGTGTCCAGATGGTTCTGCGGTTCAGCGGTCATACAGAAAACACTCCACGCGGCTTTCTTCCTCGATCTGTTGAACGGAGGGGCGCAGACTTTCGCATTTCGTCATGCGTTCCGCGCATCGTGGAGAAAAGCTGCACCCTTCGGCGAACCCTCCGGCAGAAGGTGGACTCCCAGGAATTGTTGTGAAGCGGTGGCCGTCGGGGCGTTCGGCGGGTGGAAGACAGGAGAGCAGGGCCTTCGCATAGGGATGCATCGCGTTTTGAAAAATCCGTTCGCTCGGCGCATCCTCTACGATTCTGCCTGCATAAAGGACGTTAACCCGGTCCGCCAGGCCCCGCAGGATTTCAGGATCGTGAGTGATCAAAAGCAGAGAAGTCTTCCGTCGAGCCCTCAGTTGGCGGAATAGGTCCAGAATTTCCGCTTTCGTGGCGGGATCGAGAGACGCCGTCGGCTCATCCGCGATGATCAGCAAAGGATTGCAAGCGAGCGCTTGCCCAATGACCACCCGTTGCTGCTGTCCACCACTGAGCTGGTGCGGATAGGCGTCATACATTCGCCTTCCGGTATGGCCAAGCTTCATACGCTCAAGAATCGATTCCGCTTCTGATTTGCAGCGCCGCCCGTTCCAGTCCCGATGCGCCCGAAGGACTTCAGCGATCTGATCCCCCACTTTCATTACAGGATTCAAGGCCATTCCGGGCTCTTGTGAGATCATTGCGATTTGCGCACCCCGGATCTCGTTCATTTCGTGTTCCGTCAACTGGAAAAGATTTCTTCCTTCGAATTCAACAGACCCGCCGGCCACTTCAGCACTCTTCGGCAGCATTCGAAGTAGCGTTTTTGCGAACGTCGATTTTCCGCTACCCGATTCACCCAGAATGCCAACCACTGTTCCTTTTTGGATCTCGAGGCTGAGGCCATTCAAAGCATGAACAAGCTTCTCGGCGGATCCCGGAAAGCGGACGTGCAAGTTAGCGACATTGAGCAATGTATTCATCGCATGGACGGAACAGCCCATTTCCAAGGCTAACGTTGTCGGCCAGCCCCGTCCACGAGGATATAGGTGGCTCTTTGGGCACTCGGTGGACGGGGTTTTTGCCTAGACTGGCGGAGCGACAACGGGGTTGCGCAACACTCCGAGGTTTTGGATCTCGATCTCCACCACGTCACCCGGTTTTAAGAAAATGGGCGGTTTGCGAAATGCGCCGACGCCCTCCGGAGTTCCGGTAGCGATGATATCTCCCGGTTCGAGCGTGATGCTTGCGGAAATAAACTCAATCAGTTCCGGGATGCGGAAGATCATCTTGGATGTGTTGGAGTCCTGCAGCGTCGCGCCATTCACTCGAGCGAAAATGCCAAGCGAGTGCGGGTCGGGAACTTCGTCCCGCGTGGTCAGGTACGGTCCGATCGGACAAAACGTGTCACAAGACTTTCCACGGATCCACTGCTTGTCTCCAAACTGCCAGGCACGCGCGGAAACATCGTTTAGAGGCATATAGCCTGCCACATATTGCAGCGCGTTTGCGGCTGCGATGCTTTTTGCCTTCCGTCCAATCACAACCGCAAGCTCCGCTTCATAGTCCACTTGCGGATTGCCCGCCGGGATCACAATCGAATCACCGGGACCACAGATGCTGGTGGTGAATTTCGCGAAGATAATGGGTGTCTTCGGTAGCTCTTTCGCACCCGCCTCCATGGAATGATCCCGATAATTCAATCCGACGGCGATGATTTTTCCAGGTTTCGGAACCGGTGCGCGCAAGACGACATCCTCGAGCGGCGTGCTGGCAGCCTTGCTGGCTTCCTGAACTAGCTTCCCGGCATTACGGACGCCCGCTTCTCCGGCCGACAGGAACGAGGCGATATCGGTGAACGTTTCAACCGAAATACCCGCGGCACTTGCTGCGACCTTCAAATCAATCACGCCGGAATCAGTGAGCGCGCCCAGGCGCGTCACTCGATCGCTTCCCTCGTAACGTACAACACGCATCGAATTCTCCCGAAGTACGATGAAACTAAGTTCCCGTAAAGTACACCACTATTTCGCCTTGCGCATTGTAGCTACAGATCCGAATTCTATTCGGGGCAAAATCCTCGTCGACGCACATGGCCGCGTATCGCATGCGGGAACGAGGAACATCGGGAGTTGTTCTCGAGATATTCATCGCCTCAAACTGCATGTCCGCTTGACCACCTATGAAGTTAGCCGATGTCCGGGTTCGGGATCATCATATCCCGCACAATGCCATTCAGGTCGTAGCACGCGGCGATGAACTGCCGAAGTGTGCGGCGAGTTGGCGGAAAGTAGTTGAAGTCGTCAATCGCGAGGCCGCCTTCCTCATTGGCTCGCCGGAAATCCGCGAATTTCTTGCTCAACTCCTCTACGACGCGCTGTTCCACAGGCTTGTCGATCCGTGCCAGTACTTCAATGTCGCTGGCGTTGAAACGAACTTGCCACGCGTAAGGCGGTGATATGACCACGTCGCCCCCAATAAATTCGCTCCAGTGCATGTGATTACGAAAAGCAGCCGACAACAATCGAATACGGTACCCGCGCTTCTGGAAAAGCTCGTAGGTCTTCTTGAACACCGCAACACCCGCCCACTCCAGGTATCCCGGATCGATCGAGATGTTTTCTTTTTCCGCCGCCACTTTCAGCCAGTCGTCCAAGCGGCCCACCATGATCGTGCAAACAGGACCCATGCTGGCGATTTCTTTGCCTTCGCTTTCCCGCCGCTTCAAGCCGCGCTCCACCGCTTCCGCCACCGCAACGCACTGCGGCAACGCGAAGCAAACGGTCGCGTTGATGCTGATGCCGCGGTAGGTCGCTTCTTCAATCGCCGGAATTCCCGCTTGCGTCACGGGAATCTTCACGATCATATTCGAAGCCAGTCCATTGAATTCTTCGGCCTGGCGCACAATGGCCTCCGTGTTCCTGAAGAAGCGAGGATCGGTTTGAATCGATAATCGCCCGTTGCGACCTTTCTGCGCGTCGAAGATGGGTTTCAAGAGCGCCGCGCTTTTCGCGGAAATGTCCCGGACAATTTGCCACGCGATTTCATCTTCGGTCGCCTTGGGCCATTCCTTGATGAGCGCTTGTATGCGATCTTTCCACTGCGACATTTCTTTTTTCAGCACTCCCACCACGATCACCGGATTGCAGGTCGCTCCCACCGCGCCATGCTCCATCGAATACGTCAGTTCCTGGATCGAGGCGGAGTCGTTCCACAAACAGGTGGGAGTTGTCTGCGTCATTTCGTGCAGCGGACTTTTGAAGGATACGCGACTCGCTGTTCGGCTCATTTCTTCCTCCGAAAGAAAATCTCAGCGGTTAGTGGGCCGCTTTTTCCTGCGAAACCTTGAACGGGCGGCCCTGGAGATGGGAATTCTCGGCGGCCACGGCGATTTCCAGGGCTCGCAAACCGTCCTCCCCCGTTACCCGTGGCGCCCGGCCGGACAGCATGGTCTCGGCAAAATCCCGCATTTCCGCCAAATACGCGTCGGCAAATTGAGAAAGGAAATGGTCCGCAATATTCCGGCTGCTTCCATGCGACGTCAGGAAGACCGCAGGAGTTTTCTGCAAGGTGCCGACAAAAATCGAACCCTTCGAGCCTACAATTTCCGTTCGAACGTCATACCCGTAAATAGCCTGGGCATGCGATTCAATATTTCCGATGGCGCCTTGTGCGAACTTCAAATTGACCACCCCCGCTACGATATCTCGATACTTCGCAAGTTCTGGCCGGATCGCCGTAGTGGAGTATGCCTGCACTTCGGAAACCTCATCCTGCATCAGCCAGCGCGCCAGATCGAAATCGTGAATGCTGTTGGTATAAAACAACATTCCGTTGATGTTGGATTGATACGCCGCCAAAGACGGTTCGTCTTTATCGCGTCCCAGAGATTTAAAAACAACCGGCGTGCCGATCTCACCCGCTGCAATGCGTTTCTTTGCGGCCGAATAAGCGGGGTCGTAATGCCTCATGAAGCCAACCTGCAGGCGCACGCCCTTGCGCGAAACTTCTCTCAATGCTTCGCCGGCATCCTGCAAAGTCAGAGCCAATGGTTTTTCGCAGAGAATGTCCTTGCCAGCCGCGGCAGCCGCGCGAATCGACTGTGCGTGAAATTTATCCGGGGTCGCAATCACCACCGCGTCGATATCCTTGTTTTGCAGCAATTCTTCCAGGCTGCCGTACGCCTGTTCAATCTCCAATTCGTCTGCAACTTGCTTGGCGCGCTGCGCGGCAACATCCGCAATCGCTACCAGCCGTGCCTCCGGCACCAGTCGCCGAATATTCTCGGCATGGCGCTTGCCCATTTCTCCTACGCCGAGAACTCCTACTCCCAGCTTCCGCATGGAAAATCCTCCGCGCAAATCTTAGCGCTTTGACGACAGAATGAAAACAACTAATTCTTGCCGGGAAACGGGGCTGGCGGGGGCCTCCTGCCCACCTTTCGCTTGCGGTAATCCTGGCTGGGTTGTCGTTTCTGCCTTAAAATCAGTAGAATACTGTTCCGGGTCGACCGGTAGCACGCCGTAACGGCCCCCCTCGTGTGGTCTGACGACGTTCGGCTGCCGGTCCGGATAGGCTGGGTTGCCGCGCGTTTAGCCCCCCACACATATAAACGCTTAGAGCATATCACTGGAGATTGCATCGAAGGTAAGGTACACTCAGCACACCTTTGATCATGCAACGAAAAAAACAAACGTCCGCGACGGGCAAGGCCGCCAGCATTTATGACGTAGCGCGGGACGCACGCGTCTCTGTATTCACCGTGTCTGCCGTCGTGAATCACAAAACTCACGTCGGAAAAAAACTCCGCGAACGCGTGGAAGCGGCCATCCGCAAGCTCAACTACCGGCCAAATCTACTCGCGCGCAGCCTGGCGAAGCAGAAGACGCACACCATCGGCATGATAGTTCCGGATATCGCCAATCCGTTTTTCCCGATGGTCGTAAGGGGCGCGGAAGATGCGGCGCAGAAGCGCGGTTACAATCTCCTGCTCTGCAACAGCGACGACACGCAGGAAAAAGAAGAAAATGCCCTCGAACTCCTCCTCTCCAAGCGCGTCGACGGTATTCTTCTCACCAAGGCCGTCAGCGATCTCAGTCCGTCGCTTCGTCAAATGATGCAGGAAATGAAAGTACCGATCGTGCTGGTGATGCGCACGTCTCCCAAAATCTCAAAAGACGCTGTTATCACCGACGATTATCGGGGCGCATACGAAGCGGTTTGTCACTTGGCCCGCGCCGGGAGAAAGCGGATCGGCCTGATCGGCGGTCCGCGTAAGGTGAGCAACGGCAAGGCGCGTTGGGAAGGATTTCGCGATGCCTTGAAAGCCAACAGTCTCGAATACGATCCGGCGCTTGTGATTGACGGAGACTATCGCGTGGAATCCGGCTATCGCGCCGGCAATTTGCTCCTGTCTCATCGCCCGGACGG
This sequence comes from Candidatus Acidiferrales bacterium, assembly GCA_963795535.1. GTDB lineage: Bacteria > Acidobacteriota > Terriglobia > Acidiferrales > UBA7541 > Acidiferrum. The sequence continues at coordinate 1,033,762 of CAWCIG010000012.1, read as the reverse complement.
AGTCTACGTTGCTAATTTCCTGATGACCGTCGGGCTTCTCAAAGCCGCCGAAGAAATGGGCCTGCGCTGCCCTGAGGACTTTGGTCTGGTAAGTTTCGACGACTATCCCTGGCTCGGCATTTTTCATCCCAAGCTCACAACCGTGGAACTTCCGAAGTATCAATTGGGGCAAGAGGCGGTTGAACTTCTTCTGGATCGAGTCGCCGGAAAAGACGGCCCCGGCGTCTTGAAGAAACTCCAGCCCGAACTGCGTGTGCGAGAGTCCTGCGGCTTCAAGCAGGTTGGGATGCCGGTCGCAGAGAAGTCCCGGTAAAATCGTTCTTTCGTTTTTCGGACCGTCATTCTAAGTGCGTTTCTTTGTAGCCGTTTTGCCGCTCTTCCCATTTGAAGTATTTGCGGATCGTATCGAAAAATCCACTGGAATTCCTGTTTTTTCAAACCGCTATTGCACACAGCCAGCCACTTTGTCAGAAAAGGCTTGACAAGCGTGGCATTCATGAACTAAAAGCGCTTAGCAAGAGAGCGCATTCGTGGGGCAACGAAGCGCTTTGCGGCCGCACTCCAGCCGCTTTCGTCCTTATACATGCAGTGCTGGCGAGCGCCGGTGCAACTTCACCTGTTGGGGTGAAATCCTCTGGGAAACGCTCATCCAGACGAGGGTTAGCTCGTGTTGGTCGCAAATTACAGGGAGAAGACGCATGAATGCACCATGTCTCTTTGAGAAATATTTTCATTTGACGGAGCACTCTCCACGTCCAAGCGGAACCTCGCGGCTGTTGTTTTGCTTTCTGATCACGCTGCTCGCGACTGGCCTGACTTACGCAGGTGTCACCGCCAGTATCTCCGGTACGGTGACGGATGCCACCGGCGCGGCGGTTGCCGGCGCAACCGTGACGGCCACAAACGTAGCAACCGGCGTCGCGGTTACGCAGCAGACAAATGGCCAGGGTTTTTATTCGTTCCAGTCTTTGCCGCTCGGCACTTACACGATCGAAGTCGTACAAAAAGGCTTCAAGTTGTACAAGGAAACGGGCCTCGTCCTCGACGTTAACTCAGCCCTGGTCGTCGACGTCGCCCTCCAGGTCGGTCAAAACACGGAAACTGTAGAAGTTTCGAGTTCGGCTCTGCACGTGGATACGGCGAGCACGCAAATGGGCGAAGTCATCGAAGGCAAACAGATGACGGAGGTTCCGCTGGTCTCGCGCAGCTACACGGATTTGCTTGCCCTCCAGCCAGGCGTCGTTGCCACTTCCTCGGGCATGAACGGCGCCTTGGGCGGGTCGTTTACTTCCGCCGGCTTTTCTCCTCCATTGGTTTCCGGCAGTTTGAATGCCGGCGCGCAATCCGTGAACGGAATGCGTGAAGCCGCCAACGGCTTCCTCCTCAACGGTATCCTCGTCCAGGAAACCGGTTTCTCCGGAGCGGGAGCAATCCCGAATCTTGATTCGATCGCTGAATTCCGCATTCTCACAAACAATTTTGACGCCGAATATGGAAACTACAGCGGCGGCCAGATCAACGTTGTCACCAAGTCTGGCACCAACGATTGGCACGGCAACGCTTTTGAGTTTTTCCGCAATACAGACCTCGACGCCAAGAATTTCTTCGACGGCATCAATGGAAATTCCCGAGGGGCGTATCACCAGAACCAGTTCGGCGGTACGTTCGGCGGTCCGATAAAACGCGACAAGGTTTTTTTCTTCGCTGACTACCAGGGCAATCGCGTAATCCAGCCGGAGACGCAGGTCATTTCCGGCGCTCCATCGGCTGCCACCGAAGGGGGCAACCTCAGCGGTATCGCTCAGAGCTTGACAGGAACCGTCAACGGCGCCGCATGGGCGAAGCAATTGTCCAGTCAGCTGGGGCAGACAGTTGTGGCCGGCGAGCCATACTACTCTAGCGGCTGTACGAGTTATGCGAACTGCGTTTTCCCGAACGCACAACTGCCGGCTAGCGCTTTTTCTCCCATCTCCAGCAAGCTGCTGCCTTACATTTTACCCGCCGCCCCGGGAACGATCAATTCCGATAGCGGCACAGGCACCTTCTCCACGAATTCCGGCAAACTCAACCTGAGTGACAACAAGTTCAGCGGACGGGTAGACGCGAACACAGGTTTTGGACTTCTCTCCGGCTATTATTATTTCGATCACTTCAACCGCATCGACCCTTATTGGCAATCCAACGCCCCCCTTTATCCCGGCTTCAGCGTGGACAGCAATGGCCAGACGAACAACATCAATCTTGGCGACACGAAAACATTTGGCTCTTCGTCCGTGAATGAATTCCGCATCGGTTATTTCCGCCTGAACACCAAATTCAATCAGCCCTTGGGTGGAAAAGGCACAACGCTTGCAGACTTGGGATTTGCTGCGCCGGCAGACGGCGGCATTTATGCCGGAACGCCCAGCGTCGAAGGCATCCCGGAAACCGATTTCAATAACTTCGTGATCGGTGTTCCTAGCCGGCCGAATCAGTTAGTTGAAAATATCTATCAGATTCTGGATAACTACAGCCGGATTGTCGGCACGCACACAATTAAATTCGGCGGCCAATACCACTATAACCAGTTGGAAGAAAACCTCTCCAACGTGGCGAATGGCAACTTCTTTTTTGGCAGCAACTTCAGCGGCGGTCAGCCCAGCGAAACCGGAAGCGATTTCGTCGATTTTCTACTCGGCGCCCCATCCTCTTACGTCCAAGGCCAGTCCTACCCTTCCTACGGACGGAATTTCTATTTTGGCCTTTACGCTCAAGACAGCTGGCGCATTAAATCCAACCTGACCTTTAACTATGGTTTGCGTTACGACGTCAGCGCGCCTTGGCACGAAAAGTACAACGAGATCCAAACCCTTATTCCCGGCGAGCAGTCTGTTGTCTTCCCGGGCTCTCCGATTGGTTGGGTATTCCCGGGTGACCCCGGCGTCCCCAGTTCTTTGGCGCCGACTCGCTGGAATAATTTTGCTCCGCGCTTCGGCTTGGCTTACTCCTTCGGTGATCACGATGGAATGTTGGGCAAAGTCCTTGGCAAACCTGGAACCACCAGCATACGCGTTGGATGGGGCATGTTCTACACGTCATTTGAAGGCGCCACGGACTTTAACGAGATCGGTGACGCACCGTTCGGCAACTATACAGGCCAAAATGAGTCCACATTCGCGGCCCCGTTCATCAATCGCGCTAACGGAACCCAGATCCCCAACCTGTTCCCGGTGGCCCCACCGCCGAAGCATTTCTCAGCATCGAATCCAGCGACAGGTTTCCCGTATGACAATCTCACTGATTTTTATAACGCCTTTGGAACGATTGGCAGTTCGCCCGCTTTTTATAACAAGAATCGTTTGCCCTATGCGGAGAATTACGAACTTTCCATCGAACGCCAGATCACCTCAACCGACCTACTGACTGTCAGCTACGTCGGGACGCAAGGGCATCGCTTGCTCGTTTCAGAATCAGCCAATCCTGGCATTCCCTCTTTGTGCTTGTCGCTGCTCGCGGCTGGCTGTGGACCCGGCGGCGAAAATAATATTTACACCTCAAACGGCGTCACCACCGCCGGCACGCGCGGACCGTTCAGCGCCCCGTATCGCAACACTCCGGTCGACGGCCGGTACATCGTGCCGTTCGGCAATGACTCGTACTTTATTACCGGCGGCTACTCGGCTTATAACTCGCTGCAAGTCGACTGGAAGCACACGAGTCACCGCTCTCAAATTCTCGTTGGCTACACCTACAGCAAATCGCTGGACATTTCCTCGGGCTACGGCGAGCAGATCAACCCCATCAATCCGCGGCTCAGTCGCGGTCTTTCGGCGTTTGACTGTCCGCAAAACTTTGTCGCCAGCTACGCCTATACACTGCCAATCGACAAACTGGAAGGGCCAAAGAAGCTCACCAATGGTTGGCAGATCAGCGGCATCACTCGTTTCGCTTCCGGTCTTCCCGTAACCATCCTCGAAACCGATGATCGCTCGCTGCTCGGAACGGGTTTCGGAGGTCCAATCACGCTTCCTGTCGACACGCCAAATCTGCTTGGCCCTGTTCAGACCATGAACGCGAGAAACAATTCCGGTCATTATTTCTTCACGACGTCCTCGTTTGGGCCGGATACTTTGGGCCAGGAGGGCACCGCAAACCGGCGATTCTTCCACGGCCCCGGCATCAACAACTGGGACTTTGCCGTGCTGAAAAACACTCAGCTCACCGAACGGTTCAACCTGCAATTCCGCGCGGAACTCTTTAATATCTTTAATCACGCGCAGTTCATCACGCCGAGCGGCCTTGTTTCCTACAATTGCTCGGCTCCCACGAACACGGCTACCTGCTCCCAGGCTGCCGGAAACTTTGGCCAGATAACAGCCGCCGCGCCACCGCGCATTGGCCAACTTTCTTTAAAGCTGAATTTCTAGGAAACTTCGTGCACGGATATCCGCATCTCCCTTCCGGGAGGTCCCGTAGACCTGCCGGAAATTCTTGTGCGGATCCTTGGCGCGTGCAGCAAGATAACAACAAGCATTTCGTCCGTTAGATTGGAGAACTGTGTCGTGGGAAAACTAGCAATCACCGGTGGCGAGCCTCTGCGGAAAACTCCGTTTCCTCGTTGGCCCACTTCCACCAAGGAAGAAATGCTCGCGCTTGAGGACGTGCTGACGAGCACAAAATGGGGCGGCCAACCCTTCCCCGCCAAACACGCGCTGGCATTTGCCAAGAAATTTGCCGAAGTCCACACCGCAAAATACGCCCAGTGCGTCAACACCGGTACTGTAGCCATTCAAGCCGCGCTTAAAGCTATCGGCATCGAACCCGGGGATGAAGTGATCGTTCCGGCCTACACTTGGGAAGGAACCGTCGGGCCTGTTCTTCTCGTCAACGCCATTCCTGTTTTTGTCGATGTTGATCCGGACACCTACTGTTTGGACGCCAAACTCATCGAAAAAGCCATTACGCCAAAAACGAGAGCGATTCTCCCCGTGCATCTCGGGATGCGATTCGCCGACATGGATGAAATTCTGCGCATAGCAGCGAAGCATAAACTGAAAGTCATCGAGGACTGCGCGCACGCGCACGGAGGAATGTGGAAAGGGAAGGGCGCCGGGTCGATGGGGGATCTCGGTGCCTTCAGCTTCCAATCCAGCAAGCTGATCACTTCCGGTGAAGGCGGCGCGGTTATCACCAATAATCTGGAATATATGGAAATTGTGCAGAGCTACATCAATGCCGGGCGCGCCAGTCTGACCGATCAGTATCACCACCGCATTATCGGCTTCAACTATCGTATGGGTGAATTCCAGGCTGCGGTTCTTGGCCCGCAACTCGAACGTCTGCCCGCGCAGTCCGCTATCCGCGCAAATAATATGGAGCATTTCGAAGATCGCATGGAAAACACCAACGGCATCGGCCTGCTCAAGCCCGATCCCCGCATCACGCGCGTTGCTCCGTATGGCTATGTGATCAAATATTTTTGCGAGAAGTTGAAAGACGTCCCGCGAGCTTCCTTCGTCGCTGCGTTGCAACTGGAAGGTGTGCCTTGTGACGGCTTATTCTACGAACCTGTCTACAAGAGTTCACTCTTCCCCGTGGATTCTGAAGATTTTCCTGCCCTGAGCTGGGGCCGCGAGAAGCCGCTCGATTTACGCACCATGTTCTCTTGCCCGGAATCGGAGCGCGCCGCTTATCACGAAGCTGTGTGGTTTCCGCATCAGAATTTCCTCGGCAGCAAGGAAGATACCGATGCCATCGTCGACGGGATTCACAAAGTGTTGGAGAATCTGGACGAACTTCGCGGACTGGACCACAAGGCCATTCGCAACCAGAAATTGGGGCGCGCCGACCGCGAAAGCTGAAATCAATTTGTTTTTGCTCAGGCCCTCGATTCCATGCTGAGGGAACCCGGGACTTCACAGGAGACTCTCTAGCGGATGACGAAGGCACGCATGATCGGATTTGCCGTCGTTGGCCTTGGCAACTTGGCGCGGAAGGCGATCCTTCCCGCGTTCGCGCATTCCAAAAAAGCGAAGCTCGTTGCTCTTGTCGGCCGCGATTTTGAAAAGGCCGCGAAACTGTCCGCGAAATTCAAGACTCCACATGCTTACAGCACAGCTCACTACGCGGACTGTTTGGCCAATCCGGCTATTTCCGCCGTCTATGTCGTAACGCCCCCCGCGCAGCATGAAGAATTCACCATTCGCGCTGCGGAAGCGGGCAAACATGTGTTGTGCGAGAAACCGCTGGCGGCCGCTGCGGCGCAATCGGCAAGAATGGTTCGGGCTTGCCGCCAAAATGGCGTGCTGCTAATGACCGCCTACCGCAAATATTTCGAACCTTCGACCGTGTACCTGAAATCGCTCATTAGTCGTGGCGCACTCGGTCGTATCGACATGATTCACACGTCCTTCAGCGAGGTTCACAATCCAAAGATTGCTCCCTCCTGGCTGCTGGACGCCGCCCTGGCAGGTGGCGGCCCGCTGATGGACCTGGGCGTTTACTGCGTGAACACCAGCCGTTGGCTCGCCGGCGAAGATCCCGCGTCAGTCGTCGCGCACGCGTGGCGCCATGACACACGGCGATTTAAAGATGTGGAGGAAGGCATCACCTTCCGCTTGGATTTTCCCAGTGGTCTCGTCGTCCAGGGCAGCTCCACCTACAGCCCCGCGATTTCCTCATTTATCTTCATACAAGGCGCAAAGGGCTGGCTGTCTCTTTCACCTGCCTATACCTATGACGAAGAAAGGCGCGTCACGGGAAAAATCGGGACACGCACTGTCGATCGCCGGTTCAAAATTCTGGACGAATTCGCGCTGGAACTAGACGCCTTCGCTTCAGCTGTCTTGGAGAAAGCCAAGATCGCGCCCGATGGCACACAAGGCCACCGCGATATGCTGATTCTGGAAGCTATTTACGAGTCGGCACGGATTCAGCAGCCGGTGGCGATAAATTACTCCGCGAAGGGCCTACCCAATGGCGACTGATTCCGTCCTGGCCGCAACGCTCGTCGAGCCCGGCCGCTACGAAATTCGCGAATTCCCATTGCCAGAGCCGGCGCCAGGTTGCGTCCTCGTCAAAATGCAAATGTCCGGAATCTGCGGCACGGACAAGCACACCTTCCAGGGCTTCACCACGCAGTATGGCGAACGCAAAATTGCGTTTCCGCTGATCCAAGGCCACGAAAATGTCGGCACGATCGCAGCCATCGGCGGTAATGGCGAATACGCGGATTTTGAAGGCATCCCACTCCGGGTTGGCGATCGCGTCGTCGTCGGTGCGAATGTTTCCTGCGGCTGCTGCTACTATTGCCGCCACGATTTTCCGTATTGTTGCTGCGAGAATACGCTCGATTACGGCAATCTCCTGAGCGCGAAGGATCCTCCGCATCTTTTTGGTGGTTGGTCGCAATACCTTTACGTCATCCCCGGAAGCTTTCTCGTGAAAGTGCCGGATGATTTGCCTGCGGAAGTCGCAGTCCTCACGGAGATTTTTGCGGTATCGGTCGGCCTGGACCGCGCCAAGCAAATGTCCGCGTTTCCCAATGAATCGTTTCGCTTTGATGACACCGTTGTGGTCCTGGGCGTTGGTCCGCTGGGTATGTGTTTCCTGATGAAGGCGCGTATGCTCGGTGCGGGCACCATCATTGCCGTCGATCTGTCCGACTACCGCCTCAATTTCGCCAAACGCCTTGGCGCCGATCACGTCATCAACGCAACCAACAGTTCCCAGCTCGATCGGCTGCAATTTGTAAAGGATTTGACCCATGGTCGTGGCGCGGACATGGTCATCGAGTGCGCCGGCGTTCCCCAAGCGGTCATCGAAGGCCTGGAAATGCTTCGCCTCAGCGGATTACTCGTCGAGGCTGGAAATTTTTCGGATCTCGGCGAAGTTTCATTAAGTCCTCACCGCCATTTGTGTTCCAAAAATGTGCGCATCCTCGGCGTCAGCGGCGAGGAGCCCGCTGCCTACGGCCCCGGCATGAGGCAGATGGCGCGCTACATGAATCATTATCCACTACGGGAATTTGTCACGCATCGCTTCGGGCTGCGAGAGGTGGATGCTGCCGTCAAACAATCCATCGAACCGCACTCCATGAAAGTTGTCCTGGAGCCATGGCGTTAATCGCAAACGAGTTTTGTTGCAGTCAATTCTTGCCGGAAGAGGAATCTTATGAGTGGAATTAAAGAGCGTTTCTTATTCGCCTGTGCCCCGGACAGCTGGGGTGTGCTGGATTATCCGGGTCCTTCGTGGGAGCAACCCTACGAACTGATGCTGGATGAAATGGTGGAGGCCGGCTACACCGGAACGGAGCTCGGCCCGTACGGCTTTTTCCCGACGGATCCCAAAATCCTGAAGCCGCAGCTCGACGAGCGCAAACTAAAGCTCCTGGGTTCTTTTGTTCCGGTCAAAATGACCGATCCCTCCGCAAGCAGTGCGGTGATGGAACGCATTCGCAAGGTGGGCCATCTTCTCGCCACGTTGAAGGCTCCGTTTCTCGTGATGGCCGATGACCAATCCACGGAACGGAACGCTTATTCCGGCCGCACTTACGATCCCGGTTGTCCGACGTTGAGCGCCCACCAGTGGAAGCACGTCGGTGAAATCGTTGCCGACGCGGAAAAGGTAGCGAATGAGTTCGGGCTCGATCTCGTCTTTCATCCCCATGTCGCAACTTACGTCGAATCGCCCGAAGAGTGCGAGCGCTTCTTCGATGTGACTTCGCACACGAATGTCGGCCTGTGCCTGGACACAGGCCATTGTCTCTATGGCTACGGAGACCCCATCAAGGAAGCAGACAAATATAAAAGCAAACTGCGCTTTGTTCATGTAAAGGATTGCGATAACAAGGTCCTGAAACAGGCACGCATCAATAAGTGGACTTTCGAAGAAGCTATCGAGCACAAGGTGTTCACCATCATTGGACAGGGAAATATCGATTTCCCCGCGTTCTTCCGCACCCTGCTGAAGAACGGCTATTCAGGCTGGTCGGTTATCGAACAGGATGTGAAATTCGGCGCCAGCGAAATTCCACCTAAAGTCAGCGTGGCCGCCAGCATGAAATATTTGAATGGAGTGATTTATCACCTGGCGCAATCCGCAAATGCGTAAATCGAGCTCCCTGTCATCTGAGCTTAAGTCATTCGATTGTCATCCTGAGGACCGCGGATTCTGCGGCCCTCAGGATCGCAAGCTTTAAACCAGCGTGGTTTGATCCGCAACCACACAACGTCACGTTTCACCGAAATCAAACAGCTTCGGCCGCAACGAAAACCACTTCGTTTTGTACGCAGCGTAAACAATCCCGATTCCCAGCCACGCGAGCCCCGCATACTTGGTCCATGACTGCAGACTCAGCAGCAATCCAAAACAAAAGACAAACCCAAACCCCGGCACAAACGCATCGACAAAGAATTTCCTCTTGCCCACCGCCTCCTTCGAGAACCAGAAATGCCGCAACGCCGCCAGATTCACGCCCATAAACGCCAGTAGCGCACCAAAAGTCACAAGTTCCGCCGCGTGTTCCCACGGAATCGTCAGCACTCCGATATAGGCGAGCGCCCCCACGATCCACACGTTATATATCGGATTGCCCTTCTTGGCGTTCAGGTGCCCGAAGATTTTCCTCGGCAACACGTCGTCGCGGCCCATGCTGTACAACAGCCGCGCCGCGCCGACATGGCCTGCCAGTCCGCACGCAATGCTCGAGACCAGCAGCATCACTCCATAAGCCATGAACAAGAGAGGGCCGCTCGCTTGTCGCGCCACGTCCATGAACGCCGTTTCCGGATTCAGAAACGTTGTGTGATCCGGCCACACCCGCTGCGCCATATACACCTGTAGCCCGCTGAACAATCCCGTAAAGACACAAACGAGAACCGACGCCAGCAACACATTGCGCTTTGGATTGACGACTTCCTCCGCCAGGATCGACACTCCGTCAAATCCGATAAACACCAACGCGGCAAGCGAAGTGCCGGCTGCTAACGCCCGTAAGTTAAATGTGGCGGGATTGTACATGGGCTGCAGCGACACCAGCCCGCGATAGCTTTCATGCAACACGATGTACCGGAACGCCTGCACCAAAAATGCCAGCGTGACCAACACCATGAATCCCAGCAATATCTCGTTTGTGCGCGCGGTGAATTTAATCCCTTGCACGGTCATGAAGGTGATAAGCCCTACCGCCAAGGCAGCCAACAGCCAGAAAGGAAATCGTGGTGCCATTCGTTGGATCGCCAACACCGCGTACAGTGCGTTCTGAATCGGCTGGAATAAATATTCCAGAAACATGGCCCAGCCAACCACAAATCCAAGATGAGGGTTCAATCCGCAACTGATGTATGTGTAGACCGATCCCGTGGAGGGATAGACGTTCGCCATCCTTCCAAAGCTCACGGCGGTTACAGACATTGCCACCATCGCCAGCAGCAGTGTGCTCACCGTGTGCCCGTGCGACAGAACCTGCCCTTCTCCAAATAGTGGTACGGCCGCAATCGGCGATGTCAGGATGATTCCGTAATAGATCAGGTCCCACAGGTGCAGGACACGTTTCAGATGTGGCTGCGGCGTCGTCCCGGTCTGGACTACCCCCGTTGTTTCCACGCGTACCTCTTTCCCTGCGATCTTGTCAGAGCGGTAGCCCGCTCATTTCGGAAACAACGTATTGTCAATGAACTTTCGAACATCTCTCCCTGAAAAACTGAGGGGCGTACGGCTCTCTCTAAAAAAAGATTCTTTCCTTTTTGCGAGTGTCTTCGTATTTCTTCCGCGCCGCCTTCACCGGTTCGCGCTCCGACACTTCCGCGATGGCCACGTCCCACCAGGACTCGTATCCCGGAACACGCTCGTCGTACGCGGTCTCGACAACCACTACACTAGTGCGCTCTTGCTTTCGCCCTTCGGCCAGCGCCGCCGCAAGCTCATCCCTTGTTTTTGCCCGTGTGGCCCATGCCCCCAGGCTCCCCGCATTGCCTACAAAATCCACCGGCAATAATTCGCCGTCATATTTCGCTCCACGCCGGTAGCGATAGTTTGTACCCATTCCCTCATTGCCACAGCTTCGACTCAATCCCCCGATGCTGGAAAAGCCATGATTGTCCAGCAGCACGATGTTCAGCTTGTAGCCTTCCTGCACGGAAGTCACGATTTCCTGCGCCATCATCAAATACGATCCGTCTCCTACAAGAACGTATACCTCGCGCTTAGGATCGGCCATTTTCACGCCCAGCCCGCCCGCAATTTCATACCCCATGCAGGAATATCCATATTCCATGTGGTAACCGCCGGGTTTCTTGGTGCGCCACAATTTGTGCAAATCGCCCGGCAAACTTCCCGCGGCGCAAATCATGGTGTCCCCCGCCTGCACCGTCGCGTTCACCAATCCAATCACTTCTCCCTGGCTGATGGGCGGTTCCTTGCGCACTCCGAAAATTCGATCGACTTCCTTCTCCCAATCCGCGCGAAACTTCGCAACTGCCAGCCGGTAACTTTCCTCCACCGCATATCCGGCCATGGCATTCTGCAGTTCTTCCAATGTGACAAGCGCATCCCCCGTCAACGGCAGCGCCGCATGCTTATAAGAATCGAACTCTGCCACATTGATGTTGAGGAACCGCACGTTGGGATTTTGGAAGGCCGTTTTCGACGCGCTCGTGAAATCGCTGTAGCGCGTGCCGATCCCAATGACCAGATCGGCCTCCCGCGCCAGAATATTTGCTCCCGGCGTGCCAGTGACTCCAACCGCACCCACCTCTTGCGGATGATCGTAGGGCAGCGCGCCTTTTCCTGCTTGAGTCTCGCAAACCGGAATTCCCGTCGCTTCAGCAAATTTTGCGAGCGCCCCGCTAGCTGCGGAGTAGAGAACCCCTCCGCCCGCGACAATCAGAGGCTTCTTGGCGGCGCGGATCCATTCGGCCGCTTTCTTCAACAATGCCTGATCGCTTCGGTTCCGCGCGATCACCCACACCCGCTTCCGGAAAAACTCTTCGGGGTAATCAAATGCCTCTGTTTGCACATCCTGCGGCAAACTCAATGTGACCGCGCCGGTGTCCGGTGGCGAGGTTAAGACGCGCATCGCCTCCGGCAAAGCAGTGAGCAATTGCTCCGGCCGCTGAATGCGATCCCAGTATCGCGAAACCGGCTTGAAGCAATCGTTGACGGAGACATCTTGCGAACTGCCCGATTCCAGTTGTTGCAAAACCGGCGCAACATCGCGCCGCGCAAAAATATCCCCGGGAAGGAGCAGTACGGGCAAGCGATTTACGGTCGCAAGCGCCGCTCCTGTGACCATATTCGTAGCGCCCGGTCCGATCGACGTGGTGCACGCCAGCGTTCTCATCCGAAAACTTGCCTTGGCGAACGCCGCCGCCGTATGCACCATCGCTTGCTCATTGCGGCAGAGATAATATTTCAGTCCTGGGTCCTGCTCCAGCGCTTGCCCCATTCCTGCAACATTTCCGTGTCCGAAAATCCCGAAGATTCCTTCGATAAAACGATATTCCTGGCCATCGCGAGCGGAATACTGGTTGTGCAGGTACGCCACAATCGCCTGCGCCATTGTCATCCGGCGTTTCATCGAACCTTCTCCTTGCGCCTCCGCTGCAATGAAGGATTTTGCTCGCGGAACGGCTGGTTTCACCTCACCAGCGGTAAGCGCGGATCCATTTCTTTCCACGTGGACTTGAGCCACACGTGGTTTGGATCTTCTGTCACGGACAATGTCCGCGAAGTACCCGCCAGAAAATTCAGGTAATACACGTTGTAGCCGGGGCCTGCCACTACTGGATGGTAACCGGAACGCACCAGAACCGCATCGCCATCTTCTGTGCGCACCGTGTAGTCCTGAGACTTGTCCGGAGAATACAGCCGCTGCAGTGCGAATCCTTCCGGATGGTCCATCCGGTAATAGTAAATCTCGTCCAGGTCCACCTCGCTCGGCGGATTATGCACGTCATGTTTGTGTGGCGGATAGCTGGACCAATTGCCGCCCGGTGTGTACACCTCGATCACCACCAACTTGTCGGCAGGAAAGTCCGGGCGAACAATGTCAACGATTTGCCGCGACGCATTTTCCCCACCGCGCAAGCTGGCCACCACGTCGTTCGGTGTCACCAGTCGCGGCTCCAGTTTTGCGGTCGAGGGTACACGGCACTCGGCAATCTCGCAAACAGTCTCACCCTCGAACTTTACCGAATGCCCGGAGGGCAAATAAACGCAGTAGGGCATTCCATCAAACACATTTTTCCTGCCACCGATGAGCTCCTTGCCCCGACCCCAGTCGGCCGCGCAACGCCCTCCGAGGATCACAAATGCGGCTTCTTCCCGCTGCGTCACTGTTTCATAGATTTCCCCGGGATTCAGCCGTCGAACGTCCATACTCATCCATTCCCATTGCACGCTTTCGCGTGAGAAGTGCAGCAGCTCGCCCGACTGCCCTTCGGCGAGGTGTTTGGAGTGGATGATGAAGGGCCGCGAGCTCATGGAAGGCTCCTTGGAAGGCGCCAACCGGTTAGCCGCAGGCTCGGCTGGATGCCGCCCATCGAACCGGTCAAAGCGCTTTTTCATTCTATACATCTTTTCAGGAAATGCACCTGAAAATCACGCGTTTTACTGCGTTCCCGCTGTTCCTAAGGAAATAACCGCATAGAGTGTAACCCACGAACCGCCTTCCTTTCAATGCGCCTCGCGGCCTGCGGCCCGATGCGAAAAACTCTTAAGACACACGCCTCTACCTTCCCCTCGCTAGCTGGGTTGTTTCTCTCGTCTGGAGGTCATAGAATCTTTCCGTTCATCTCCGCGCTATCTGAGAAAGCTCGTTTGGCAACTAGCGCTCCGCTTTCCGATCTTGAACGAGAAGGAATGCGAGAACCTGATTTGCTGACCTTAACCTCTTCGCCCAGCCTGGCCACCAGGCTAAGACTTTCGGCCGCTTTCGCCCTCGACCGGCGCTTTATCCCGTTTGCAATTCCCACCCGAGGACTCCCATCGAGTTTCGCGGCAAATTCTTGTTTGATGGACAGCAGGCTTCAAGGCAAGTATTCTCTCGGCTTTGGAGAGGAGAATCGTTAATCCTAATATGATTGCAACTCTCGCATTCCAGGACACGCAGCGACTCGTTCATCTCTCGCCCGTCGATTTGGTCATCATCGTTTTCTACTTTGCGCTTGTGCTGGCCATCGGCTTTTACCTGAAGGGCCAAGCCAACACTGGCGAAGACTTCTTTATGGCCGGCCGGGAGATGACCGCCTGGGTTGCGGGTCTCAGCTTTCTCTCGGCAAATCTTGGCTCGCTGGAATTGATGGGTTGGGCCGGCGCTTCCTATCAGTACGGCATCCTGGCCGCGCATTGGTACTGGATCGGTGCGATTCCCGCCATGTTGTTCCTGGCCCTGGTGATGATGCCGTTCTATTACATCAGCAGGACCCACTCTGTCCCTGGCTATCTCAAACTCCGCTTCGGAGAAGCCAGCCGCGCTCTTTCCTCAGTCAGCTTCGCGTTCATGACCGTTCTGATGAGCGGCATCAATATGTATTCGATGGCGCTGGTGCTGAAGATCGTTCTTGGCTGGGACATCAACTTCAGCATTTTGATTTCCTCCGTCACCGTCGCCATCTATGTCGCTCTCGGCGGTTTACGCTCCGCCATCTTCAATGAGGTTCTTCAGTTCATCCTCATCTGGGCTGGTGCGCTATTAATTCCGATCCTTGGCTTGATCGAAGCCGGCGGATGGAGCGGCCTGAAGGCGCGCATCGCCACCAATGCCTCCGCCGAGTACACGCATATGTGGAGCACGCTCGGCCATTTCAACGACAATCCGATGGGCATCCACTGGACCGGCATCGTCTTCGGTCTCGGCGCGATCATTTCCATGGGCTATTGGACCACCGACTTTCTTGTCGTCCAGCGCGTTCTATCCGCTAAAGATCTTCGCGCTGCGAAAATGGCTCCCATCATCGGCGCCGGTTTCAAGATGATGGTACCCTTCATCGTCATCCTGCCCGGTCTTCTCGCCCTCGCGCTCCTGCCGATTAAACTTGTCGGCGAAACGCAAGCCGTAGCCACCGGTGGCCATAGCTACAACGAAGTCCTCCCCCTGATGCTCGCCCGTTATTGCGGACCAGGATTGCTTGGCCTCGGCATCACCGCTCTCATCGCGGGATTCATGTCCGGCATGGCGGGCAACGTCAGCGCCTTTACGACCGTCTGGACCTACGACATTTATCGCGCCCTCATCAAAAAAGACGCGTCCGATCAGCACTATGTCAGCATGGGCCGTTGGTCCACCGTGATTGGCGTGGCCATTTCCATCGGGACTGCGTATCTCGTGATGGATTTCAAAAGCATCATGGATTACGTCCAGGCCTTGTTTAGCTTCTTCATCGCTCCGCTGTTCGGCACCGTGATTCTTGGCATGCTGTGGAAGCGGGCCACAGCTGCCGGCGGGTTTTGGGGCTTGCTCGCGGGCACTGCGTCCTCCGTTGGCATGTGGGCCTGGGTCAAGATGGATCCATCCGCCCTTCGCTATGTGGCGCTATCGCCGTACGCACGGGACATGGCCGAGAACATGTACCGCGCGCTTTGGTCTTGTCTCATTTGCGTGATCGTCACGGTCGCCGTCAGCCTGGTCACCAAGCCGAAGTCGGATGCCGAGCTCAAAGGTCTGGTGTACGGCGTCACCGCAATTCCCTCCGAAGGCCAAGTCTCCATGCTGCGCCGGCCATGGTTCTGGGCCACGGTCGTGGGGGCCATCTTTGTGGTCCTGAATATCATCTTCTGGTGAGGCTCTATGAAACCTGGCGGATCGATTTCAATCTGGTTTTTCATTGGAATTTCGTTGCTGTTCAACGGCGTGCTTATCCTTGGCGCCGGCCTGTACGAACTCGTGCATCCTCCGTTGAAAGAAGTGGTGCTGTTCCACCTGCACGCTCCTGTCTGGTGGGGCGCCATTCTGGCCATCATCGGAGCGCTTTATTGCATTTACTACTTGCCAGGCAAAGGCCGTGGTTGAACGGTTTCCATGCAGTCACAGTTCGCGGAGCTTAACATGGCCAGCAAGAAAAAGATGACAATGGGGTTGATCGTAGGGAACAGGGGATTTTTTCCGGATCATCTGGCCAAGACCGGCCGCGAAGAAATGTTGCAAACGCTGCAAAATGCCGGTTTCGTCGTGGTCGCGCTCACGCCGGAGCAAAGCAAATACGGCGCCGTGGAAACTCACGAAGAAGCTAAACGCTGCGCCGAACTATTCCGTTCCAAAGACACCGCAATCGACGGCGTCATCGTCACTCTTCCTAATTTTGGCGACGAGCGCGCCATCGCGGATACCCTGCGCCTCGCTCGCCTCAACGTGCCGGTGCTGATTCAGGCCACGCCAGACACGCCCGCCAAAATGGGTATCACGCATCGTCGCGACAGCTTCTGCGGAAAAATGTCCGCCTGCAACAATCTCAAGCAATACGGCATTCCCTATTCGCTCACCACGCTGCACACGGAAACTCCCGACTCTGCTGAATTCGCCAGGGATCTCGAATGGTTCGCCGGGGTCTGTCGCGTCGTCAAAGGCCTGCGCCATCTCCGCATCGGCGCACTCGCGCGCGCCCCAGCGCGTTCAACACCGTGCGCTACAGTGAGAAACTTCTCGAAGCCAGCGGCATCTCTATTGAAACCCTTGATCTCTCGGAAGTTCTCGGCCGCATCAGCCGCATGAAAGATGATGACGCCGCCGCCGTCCAGAAATTGCAGTCCATCCAGAAATACGTTTCCACCAGCAATATTCCCCACGCCGCTTTGCTCAAAATGGCCAAGCTGGGCGCGGTAGTCGACGATTGGATGAAGGCCACCGATCTGCAGATCAGCGCGGTGCAGTGCTGGACCTCACTCGAGGAAAATCTCGGCGTCGTTCCCTGCACGGTGATGAGCATGATGAGCGATTCGCTTCTCTCGAGCGCTTGCGAAGTCGACGTCTGCGGTGTTCTGGGTATGCACGCCTTGCAACTCGCTTCGGAAACTCCCAGCGCGCTGCTCGACTGGAACAATAACTACGGTTCCGATCCCAACAAAGCGGTGTGCTTCCACTGCAGCAATCTTCCCAAACATTTCTTCCGCGAAGTGAAAATGGACTATCAGGCCATCATCGCCGGCACTGTCGGCAAGGAAAACACCTTCGGCACGTGCGTCGGGTTGGTGAAATCCGGCGCGATGTGTTTCGCGCGCTTCTCCACAGACGATGCCAACGGTAGAATTCGCGGCTACACCGGCAGCGGCCGCTTCACTGACGATCCGCTTGAAACGTTCGGCGGCGCTGGTGTAGTGGAAATTCCCGGCTTGCAGAAACTACTCCGCTACATCTGCGAAAACGGCTTCGAACATCACGTCGCCGCCAACTTTTCCTCTGTCGCCCCAGCCGTCCACGAAGCCGCCACCCGCTACCTCCGCTGGGACATGTACGCCCACGCCGCCTAGGAACCGGAACCACAGCACGGAGCCGGAGGCAACGTATGAAATTGAAAAGTCTTCGTGATGAAGTTTTGGATGCCAATTTTGAACTAGTGCGGCGCGGCCTGGTGCTCCACACGTTTGGCAATGTCAGTGGAATCTCACGCCAGGAAGGTTTCGTGGTCATCAAACCGAGTGGCGTGCCCTACGACACGTTGAAGCCGGAAGATCTAGTGATCGTCGACCTCGATGGCAATGCCGTCGAAGGCTGTCTTCGCCCTTCTTCTGATTTGCCCACCCATCTCGTCTTGTACAGGTCGTTCCCTGTGATCGGAGGTATTGCGCATTCGCATTCTCGTTCCGCCACCTCGTGGGCTCAGGCCCAGCGCGAGATTCCCTGTTTTGGCACCACCCACGCGGATTATTTTCATGGGCCGGTTCCCGTCACCAAGCCGCTCACTTCCTCGGCAATCCGCCACGATTACGAGAGCAATACCGGCCTGGCCATTGTCCGCGGCATCGGCAAACGCGATGCGTTGCACACCCCGGGCATCCTCGTCGCCGGCCATGGGCCTTTCTGCTGGGGCAAATCTCCCGCCGACGCCGTTCACAATGCCGTCCTTGTAGAAGAAATCGCCACGATGGCCCTGCAAACTCTCTCGGCAAATCCGAAGGCTCGTCCCATCTCCAAAGTCCTCCACGAAAAGCACTTCTGCCGCAAACACGGCAGTTCCGCCCATTACCGTCAGAAGTAGCGCAGTTCTGCTTTAATTTGAATTATTGAAGTGAGTCAGAGTCGTACCTGACGACGGATCAACGGACAAATCGGAAACGGTCGTGTCAGTCCCACTCACGCCGTCGTCGGACGTTCCCGCTCTTCGCTTTCCAGTTGCTGGATCGTCCGCTTCAACCATTCACCTACAGCCTTTTCCAGCTCTTCCTCTGTGCCCCATTCGTAGAAAGAATTCACCGTTTCACCTGTCGCTGTCAGGTGAATATGCCGGCAGGGGAATCGCGTTGCTTGTCGTTCTTGGGGCACAAAATGAATCAAGGGGCATTCCGAACAGGGTTGCCGCCCTTCCTTATCCTGGAAATTGATACACGTTGGAGAATCTTCAAACACAAAGTTGGGTCGCCACGGATACCTCGGTCCCCGACGATATCCGCCTCGTTCGAGGAAGGCCAGCTCCGCTTTCAAAATCGCCGCGAGTTGTTGTCGTTTCTGCATGGCTATACCTCTCCACCCTACGTTTCCTCCTTATTCCACGCAATGTCGGTGACGAATATCACTATAACGAGTGACTTGGGTCACCGGGGCTCCCACCCCCTTCAGCCGCAAAATCACAGCAGTGGGTGATTTTCATGCTCAATGATTGGCGACGCAACGGCAATCGCTTTCAGTTTGTAACCAAGCTAGAAGCTAGAGCACTTCCGGAGGGAATCAGCATGCGCACTCCTTACGGCTTGGAAATAATCGAAAATTGCCTCTCCTGCCCACATCGCGAAGAGCGCCTCTTTTGCAATCTTCCTGACGCCGCCGTCAAATCCCTGGCTGCAATCACTTCTTCAGCCGCTTATCCCAAAGCCGCCACTCTCTTCGTCGAAGGCCAGCCCGCTCGCGGTGTGTTCATCCTCTGCAGTGGCCGCGTGAAGCTTTCCACCTCTTCCGCTGATGGAAAAACTCTCATTCTCCGCATCGCCGAACCCGGTGAAGTCCTGGGCCTTCCCGCCACTGTGACAGGCACATGTTACGAGCTCAGTGCGGACGTGATAGAGCCCGCTCAGGCCAATTTCATCGCTCGCAACGAATTTGTCGGATTTCTCAAAGAGAATGGAGAAGCGGCCCTGCGCGTTGCCCAACAGCTCGGCGAAACCTATCATTCCGCGATTTCCGAAATGCGCACCATTGGCCTCTCGCATTCCGCCGGTGAAAAGCTCGCGCGCTTCCTGCTCGAATGGGCCTCGAATTATCCGGAAGAAAAGGGGCAGGTGCGCATCAAGCTAACTCTCACTCACGAGGAAATTGCCCAGATGATCGGTTCGTCCCGCGAAACTGTCACGCGTCTGCTCGCGGATTTCCGCAAGAAGCAAATCGTTCAGGTCATGGGCTCCACGCTGATCATCAAAAACAAGCAAGGCCTCGAAGCCATCGTCAATAACTAGCCCGGCCTTTGGTCACGGTCCTAACCCGGATTCACTTCTTCAAGCCAGCTAAGGCTTTCTCAACCGCCGACGTCACCTCTGGCGATTCCGGTTCCACTTTGGAGTCAAATCGCGCGATCACCTTTCCATCAGGCCCCACAAGGAATTTTGTGAAATTCCAGCCAATCTCGCCGCCCGTTTCCGGATGTTCGCTCTTGTCTGTCAGGAACACGTACAGCGGCGTAATGTCGCTGCCTTTCACGGAAACCTTTGCCATCATCGGAAAACTGACATGATATTTCGCGCTGCAGAACGTCTTGATCTCTTGGTTCGTCCCCGGCTCCTGTCCGCCAAAGTTATTCGCGGGTATGCCCACAATGACGAATCCACGGTCTTTATATTTTTCGTACAGCGATTCCAAGCCCGCATATTGCGGTGTATATCCGCATCGGCTGGCCACATTCACGAGCATCACCACTTTGCCCTTGAATGACGAAAGAGAAGTCGGCTGTCCATCGATCGAATTCAACGTGAAATCGTAAACGGTCTTTTCAGCTGCCATCGCGCTCATCCCCAGAAGTGCCATCAGCACAAAAAGTTTCTTCATTTTCCACCTTCCGCAATCGCAAATTATACTCGGGCCATCACTATAAACGATATTCCGGCGTGAGCGCCTCCTTTTCACCGCTCGATTCCAGGTCGACCCTCAAGAGAGGTCTTGTTACTGCAACGCAAAAATCGTCAAGCTCTGCGCCGGCAGCGCCAGCCTAAGTTGCTGTCCTGCCAGATCGGCTTCGCCATTCCCGAATACCGTCGAAATTCCGGCGGCTGCCTCCGCCGGTGTACCTTGCAGTGACAGATTCACAGTCTTCGCGGTCGCTCCATCGTGAAATGCAATCACCAGTTTCTCTTCATCCGATTCGCGCAAGAAAATATAACTGGAGTCATCCGAAGCCAAATGCCAAAGCTTCCCAGCTCGCAGCGCGTCATTCTCTCGTCTCAAGCGCAGTAGCGTTTGCACGTAGTCAAAAATCTCCTGCTGTTCCTTCGTTCGGCCTGCTCGCACGAACGCATTATTCTGATCCTCGGGCCAGCCGCCCGGAAAATCACGCCGATTCTCCGGGTCGGCCCCACCTTTCATTCCAATTTCGTCGCCGTAATATATCTCCGGCATTCCCCGGACAGTCAGGGCCAAGCCAAATGCCAGTTTCAGTTTCTCTATAGTCGCGCCCGCTGCCCCGGCAAACCGCGGCGTATCGTGGTTTCCGAAAAATGGCACCAGGTATTCCGGATGCGGATAAAGCGAATCCTGCCGCAAGATATTCGTCATCCGTCCTGCCGGCGCGCCGCTCAGTAAAACGTCGCGCATCGCATAATACAGCGGAAAATCGAACAGAGTTGTCAACTGCGTGTCAATTCCGTCCCAGCCTTTGCGCCCGCCTGCAAAGAAAGATGTGACCGTGGGATCCGGATGGAATACTTCTCCGACGGTAGACAGTCTCGGATAAATCCTCCGCAGCGCCTCATGCCATTGCGCCCAGAACGTCCGAGGCACGTACGCAAACGTGTCGATGCGGTATCCATCCAGTCCGGACGCTTCGGCCCACCAGATCGCATTCTGAATCAGATAATCAGCAACCACTGGATTGTCCGTGTTCATGTCCGGCAATATTCCCCAAAACCATCCGTCCGTCAGGTTTTTCCTCATCTGCGGCGGTGTGTGTGGATCGACCAGCGCTTCAAACAAATCCGAATTGTCCCTTTTCTCCGGCTGTCCATAAAAGCCGCTCTTCAACTGCGAGAACGTGGACAAATGATTTTCTGCCGTCCCGTGAAACCAGTCCGCCATCGGAGGATCTTTTACCCACGGATTCAGCGGGCCCACGTGGTTCGGGACAATGTCAAAAAGCACTTTCATGTGCTGTTTGTGCGCTGCCTCCACCAATCCTTGATAATCCTTCAACGTTCCCAGGTGCGGATCGACGGCATATTCATCCACCGCTCCATAGCCGTGATAATCTGCCGGTGCGCCATTCTTTACGATGGGGGTCAGCCACAGTGTGGTAATTCCCAAGTCCTTCAGATAAGGAAGGTGCGCTTCAATTCCACGCAAGTCGCCGCCGTGATACGCACGCGGTTTTCCCCTGTCATGCGACCCCGGGAATTCCGCTGGCTCGTCATTGGTAGGATCTCCGTCCGCAAAGCGGTCCGGCATAATCAGATAAATCACATCGTCCAGAGAAAGCCCCTGGTTTCTGCCCAGAATCTGCTTTCGCGCAGCAATCGGAAATTCGAAAGATGTCTCGCCGTTCGCCGTAATAATGCGGCAAATGGCCGTTCCGGATTTCAATTGCGGCAGAAATTTCAACCAGACGAAAAGATAATCTCCATTTATCGAGGATTGCGTTCGGCTGACGACAACTTCCGGCAGGTTGCACTGCGCATGCGTTGCCCGCAGATTTTTCCCGGACAGCAGCACCATCACATCCGGAGTCAACCCCACCCACCAGTTCGGCGGTTCCACCTTATTTACGATGGGCGCATTGGGAGAGGCCTGTGTCTGCGCCTGCACCGACGAAGCCCAAGAGAGCAAAACGCAGAACGCGGTCAGGCAATCCCGAACGTTTAGATGAATCGGATTTTTCCAGCTACGCGCACATGAACGGGGCATGGCAATCAATTCGCGAGCTTAACAGAACTGCTCCGTGAGCACAGAACATTCTTCGCGTCTAGTCGCGAAACTCCAGCGTTCCAAACGCCGACGGAACATGGAAATTTGGTTTGGGAGAAAACGTGGGGCTCCACGCCGAATAAAATCTCGGCTCTGAGTCTCCTTCAATCCGGTAAAAATTCACCCGCCATGGGCGCTTCGTATCGAATTGCGTGGTCAGATACTTCATGGGAATCGCCAACTCCGCCGTCCACGTTTTGTCCTTTTCGTCCATCAACACGCGGCGGCGCAAACCGCTCTTCAATTCCTCGATCTTGCCGTGAGACACCGCCAGGTCGATCCAGTATCCATTTGGGCTGACCTCGAATTCCCTATACACAAACGGATCGCTCGAATCCGGCTGAAGAAAAGTTTCCGCCACATCCCGTTCCCACAGTTCATAGCGCCAGCCATCGGCACGAGCATCCGGGAAAACAAAAATATTCTTGTATTTGCAGTGGAAGCGAAGGAAAAACGTCTCGGGTGTCCATAGCACGCGAACTTCCGTCGCCCGCTCTCGATCAGGGTTTTCTCCCTTCCAGTCCTGATCAAACGAATATGCCGGCGCTTTTTCCCACGAAACTGGCGCGGGCAAGCCCTCTCCCGTGAGCGGTTCTTTCAGGCGCAATGCGTAAGCAGTTGGGAGTGTCGTACGCTCCGAAGCATGGACGGGATTCATTGTCCAGATAGTGTAATTCAGTGCTCCCGCAAAGCTCACCCACAAAACATACGGCGCAAACACTGCTGCGGCCAATCGGTCAACCTTTCGGGCATTTGCAATGAAGAGGAGCAAAAGGACAAGCAGCAAACAAATAATCGCGAACGCTGGACCAATCAGATGCAGCCTAGAAAAAGCAGGTGACCACAGTAAATTGACGGTCAACTGTACACCAAATAGAGTCAACGCCATGTTTCTCCACTGGGAGCTGGCGCTTTCCACACCCGCCATGCCGCCACGACCATCAGCCCACACAGAATCGTCCATACCGGGCCAAAAAGCCAGTTCGGTCCCCGCCACGCTGGCTTTGCCAATCCGGCATACCACGTGGGAATTCCCGGCCGCGTCCAGAATCGAGCGACAAACGCCATAAAATAGCACAGCAGCAGATACCAGATCAGAGCGATAGGCCTGTTGAGCGCCATATAGTCCTTTCCGGCCCCGACCACAACAGTATGGGCGATCCCTCTGTTTATCCTTGGGTATGATGGAAGTCCCCGCCCGGCTGAAACATCCTTTTCCCCTGGGAAAGAAAGCCCTCGTTTTCTCTGCCGCCGTGCTAAGCCATTTCCTAGCCAGCCGGCCAGCGAACTCATTGGTCACCATCTCGCGAAGCCGACCCCGGATCAGCCCGGTCTACGTGCTAGCCTTGACCAAAGGGCAAACCCCTTCGTCCGGAAGGAGAATTCCACCGTGCCAGGCCGTCAATCTGTCGAGGTTAGGACCGAACCCCAGCGCCGCCATCCCGAAGAATTTCAGTTTATCCAGCATCGCATCGAGTCCGGTGTCGCCCGTATGACCCTGAACCGCCCGGAGCACAATCTCCTCAATGAATTGATGCTTCGTGAGCTCGCCGACGGCATGATTTTTGTCGCCGAACGGGACGACGTCAAGCTCATCGTCCTCGATTCCTCCTGCAAGGTTTTCTGCGGCGGCATTGATGTTGGCGAATACACCTCCGAGCGCGTCTTCCAGATGATTGACGCGTTCCACTCGGTCTTCACCGCCATCATGGAAATTTCCAAGCCCGTGCTCACCGTCGTGAACGGCCCCGCCATCGGTGGCGGCGCGGAACTAGCGGCTTTCGGCGATCTGGTCATTGCCACGCCGAAAGCGCGATTTGCCCAGCCGGAAATCACCATCGGTGTTTTCCCTCCGCTGGCTTCCACGATCTTGCCGTTTCTCGTCGGCCCGAAGGTTGCCCTCGAACTGGTGTTGCTTGGCGAGCCTGTTACCGCCGAACACGCGCTCGAGCTTGGCCTGATCAACCGCCTCGTGCCCGAAGCCAACCTCCAGACTACCGTGGATGATTTGATTTCCCGTATCACCAGCCATTCAGGACCAGTGCTGACCATCGCCAAAAAAGCCATCCTGGGGGGTATCGGCCTTTCTCTTCGCGACGGCCTGAAAAATTCCATGAATATTTTTCTCAACGAACTGTATCGCCTGGAAGATTCCCAGGAAGGTCTTCGCGCGCTCGTCGAAAAGCGCAAGCCCAACTGGAAAAATCGCTAGCTCTCGTCTGAAAACAGGCTTCCGTTCATTGACAGCCTTGTAGGCCCACCGTACACTAAATCTACAATTTGCAAGCTCGGGAAGTGGGGAAGTGCCGTGAAAACCGGCCGCGGTCCCGCCACTGTGATCGGCAAATCGCCGTTAGCCAGGCTACCCTCCCAAGTTGCAGCGGCCGCGTGTCCTTCGCGAGAGAGAACACGGTCCAGAATCGCCCCAGCCTCTCAAAGGGGCTTTTTTATTGTTAGCTCTCGCGAACTCTCGTCGGGGGGAGCTTCGTGTCTGATTCCGCCTCCAGTTTTGTCCCGCGCGCGCTGCTTGTTTGCGCGACGCTCGCACTCCTTTTCACGGGCGCGATCGCTGCTCAGACAAACTCGGCGCCTTCGGCTGCCCCACCTGCATCACCTGTTATGCACGAAGTCACCGACGGGTATGGCCGCGCCGTACGGGTCCCGCTCAACCCTTCGCGAATCGTTTCTCTTGCCCCCAGCCTGACGGAAACTCTCTACGCTCTCGGCGTCGAGGATCGCCTTGTGGGAGACACAGACTACTGTGACTATCCTCCCGACGCCCAGAAAAAGCCGAAAGTTGGGGGCGTCATCAATCCCAATCTAGAGCAGATCGCTGCGCTTCATCCCGACCTCGTTCTTCTCTCCAAAGAAGGCAACATGTTGGATACTGTCCGTGCCCTCGAAACCCTCGGCATTCCCACGTACGCCACCGATGCGCACACCATCGACCAGATTCTTTCCTCCGTACAAAAGCTTGCCGATGTTCTGAATGCGGGCTCCGCGGGAAAAGCGCTTACCGATGATCTACAACTGCGTTTGCAAACGCTTCAGGCAAAGCTCAACGGCGTGCCTGCAAAGCGCGTGCTGTTCATTGTTTGGCCGGAGCCGCTCATGTCTGTAGGCAAACGCACCTTCGTCGCCGATGCCCTTCAGAGAGCAGGCGCAGACTCCATCGTTGATTCAAACCAGGATTGGCCCCAGGTCAATTTCGAAGAAGTCGCACGCCTTCAGCCAGACTATCTCGTCTTTGCCGCTGCTCACACCGGCGCCGCCGGCAACGATTTCGAATCCGTGGCAAACCGCCCCGGCTGGCAGATTCTGGATGCCGTGCGCGAACGTCATTACGCCGTCGTCAGCGAGGCAATCATCCGCCCTGCGCCGCGCATTGTTTCTGTGATCGAGGATCTTGCTCATCAATTGCATCCAGAGGTGTTTATGGAAAAACCCGGCACGGAAAAGGAAACTCCGCCTGCAAATGCCGTGCCGCCCCCCGCGCCGTCTCGTCTCCAGCCTAAGCCCACTGCCTATCGTCTCTCCGCGCAAGATTGTCGACAGGAATCTCCATGCGCCCGCTGACGCTCGGACGCCTCTTCCTGCGCTGCAGCATTCTCGCCGTGATTTTATTCGTCGTCGTCGTAATCGCTCTCAAACTGGGCGCTGTCCAGGTATCTCTCTACGGTCTCGGCCGCGACTTGATCCGAGTTCTGTTGCACCAAAGCAGCTCCATTTCCACCGATTACGGCATGATCGTCGTGGACATCCGTCTCCCTCGCATCCTTCTCGCCGTGGTAGTCGGCGCCTCTCTCTCCGTTGCAGGCACAGCATTTCAAGCGCTCTTGCGCAATCCCCTCGCTGATCCGTATGTCCTCGGTATTTCCAGCGGTGCGGCCGTCGGTGCCATCATCGCGCTAATGGTTGAGAGCCAGCTTTCCCTGTCGCCGGAATATGCCGGGCTCATCACTCCCTTTGGCGCATTTATTGGGGCCGCGGTCACTATCGCCGCGGTTTATGTCCTCGGACGCCGGGAAGGTCAAATTGACAGCACTACCCTGCTACTCGGTGGCGTGATTACCGCTTCGTTTCTTTCCGCCATCATCATGTTCCTGATGTCCACGCTGACCGGAAGCAACCTTCGCGGAGCTCCTTACTGGATGATGGGAAGCCTCTCCTCGCTTCCCCCCACGAGTCTCCTCTATTTTCTTGCCATAGGTTTTCTTGTCGCTTTCGGCGCGATTTATACCACCTCATCCGATCTCAATCTTCTCCTTGCCGGCGAAAAAGAAGCCATGCACCTGGGCGTCGACGTGCCCCGCGTTCGTATCGTCGTCTACGTAGCGGCGTCCATTCTCACGGGTGTCGCAGTATCTGTCAGCGGCGCCATCGGCTACGTTGGGCTGCTCGTCCCACACGCCATGCGCATGATCTTCGGTTCCGACCATCGCATGCTTCTTCCGGCGTCGGCTTTGGGCGGAGCGATTGCCCTGGTGATTGCAGACACCCTGGCACGCACCGTTGTAGCTCCATCCGAGCTTCCTGTTGGCGCTGTCACCGCTTTGGTCGGCGCGCCTTTCTTCATTTATTTGCTTCGCAGGAGGCTCGGATGAGCACGCCCCTTCGAACCCCCATGCCTAATTCTTCGGATCAGCCGCGTGGCAATCCCGATGTACGCCTCAGTGTCGAGCAAGCCAGCTATGTCTACGCTCCCAATCCCTCGCAAGCGCCGCTGTTTACCCTAGAAGCCCTGAGTTTCCAAGCCAAGCCCGGCGAAATCATTTCCATTCTTGGTCCCAATGCCAGCGGCAAATCCACCTTGCTCAAACTCATCTCTGGTGCGCTTCAGCCCCTTTCGGGCCGTGTCTTTCTTAACGGGTTTCCGACCCATTCGCTCGCCCCGAAGATTCGCGCCCAGCGCATTGCCCTGGTCCAACAGGAAAGCCGCCTGCTTTTTCCATCGCGCGTTTGGGAATTTGTTCTGCAAGGCCGCCACGCGCGTGGCCGCGGACTTCGCTTCGAATCCGAAGACGACATTTCCATCGCCAAGAATGCCCTCGCGCAGGTCGGCGCCTTGCAGCTGACCGATCGCTGGATGGACCAAATCTCCGGAGGCGAAAAACAGCGTGTCATCCTAGCCCGCGCGCTTTCGCAGCAGCCGCTGCTTCTCCTGCTCGACGAGCCCACGCTGCACCTGGACATCGGCGCGCAAGTGGACCTCCTGGAATCGCTGCGCCGCCTCGCCGCGGAGAACCGCTACACCGTGCTGGTTGTCACGCACGAACTGAATCTTACGGGCGAGTACGCGGATCAGGTTGTGCTGCTCCAGAAGGGCAAATGCCTGCGTGTCGGGTCGCCCGCGTCTGTTTTTCAGAAGGATTTGCTCGAACACGTGTTTCAAGCGCCGCTCAACGTGGAGATGACCTCTTCCGGGCGGCCGCGTGTAACGCTGTTCGATAAAACGTAGTTAGCCGAATAACCCAAACGCGTGGCCGTCCTGCGATAAGCAGATTTCGCGCCACTGAGCATCGCAACCCAGAGTGGGCCCAGCCCCTTCACCTCAACCGCGGACTTCGTGCTCGGGAAGACGGTGCAATGCCGTCGCCGCCGCGCGACTGTAAGGCGAACTTTTCGCTTGCGCGCCACTGCAGCCACTTCGCTGCGGGAAGGCCGCAAGCCAGCTGCCTCGGTTCATATCGGGCCAGCGAATCGTCGCCAAGCCAGGAGACCGGCGAAGTCTGCAGCCTGCGCAATTTCTGTTGCCCAGGCCAACCTTTACTCTCCCGCGCGTGAGGGAGCGGAGGAACCATGCGAAATTCGAAACTTTCAGTACTGTTGTTTGCCCTACTCAGTTCTGTTGTCGCCACACCTACGTTTTCTCAATCCCAAACGAAAGATGCTCATCTCGTCGGCACTCTGACCGATCCTTCTGGTGCCAGTGTTTCTGGCGCCCGGATTTCGGCCAAGCCCGAAGCAGCAGGTGCGAGTCCCTTGGTCACGGAATCGGCCGCCGATGGCGCCTATGCACTCGCTCTTCGTTCCGGCCATTACCATGTCCTTATCACGAAGGATTCGTTCGTCGCGCGTGAAACTGACATCACCCTGCAACCAGGCGAATCGCTCACGCTAAGCTTTCGCTTGGATCTTGCGCCTATGTCCTCGAGCGTGCTGGTTACCGGCCAAATCGCGCCCACCGAACAGGAGCAATCGCCCGCGCCCAGCTCAATTCTTACCAGCGAACAAATCACCCAACGTCAGGCCATTTCGCTTCCCGATCTTCTCTATACGCAACCAGGAATCAGCTTCGCCCGTACCGGCCCGGTCGGCGGTTTGACGACCCTCTTTCTCGACGGGGGAAATTCCAACTACACAAAAGTTTTCATCGATGGCACGCCCGCCAACGAACCCGGCGGCAATTTCGATTATTCCAATCTTTCCCTCGATAACATCGACAAAGTAGAAGTGGTCCACGGCGCGGAGAGCACGCTCTACGGTTCCGACGCCATGTCCGGCGTAATCCAGCTCTTCTCTCATCGGGGAACTACGGAAATTCCGTCGTTCACTCTATTCGGCGACGGCGGCAATCTTTCGTCCGGTCGCGGAGGCGGCCAGGTCAGCGGCCTTCTCGGCAAGTTTGATTACTCTGGCGCCGGTTCCTACCTCAGCACCGATGGTCAAGGACCGAACGATTCCTTCATCAACCGTTCGCTTGCTGGAAATGCGGGCTACAGCTTTTCCGATACTGACGAACTTCGCCTGACGGTTCGCAGCAATTCCAGTTGGGCCGGCATACCTGGACCGACGCTTCTCGAACCTCCGACTCTCGGCCAATATTACGCCTACCAGGATCTCACCGCGAATCTGTCTTGGACGTTCAAGACGGGCGATCACTGGCAGCATCACCTCTCGGGATGGGATTCTCGCATTGTTGATTCCAATTACATCCCCGGCGACGGGCCGGCCTTCAACGATCAATACAACGTCGCCGCCTTCGACGAGCAGTCCAACTACTCCTTCACAAAGGGCCTGATCGCGCTCGGCTATGAATATGAGGTTGAAAACGCTTATCCGAGCGGCATCGCCGGTGGCACCCATGCACGCCGCAACAATCAGGCCGGCTTCGCCGATGGCCGTTGGTTCCCCATACGCCGCGTAACGCTGACGGCAGGCTTCCGCATCGTCTCCAATACCACCTTCGGGATTCGCACCGTCCCCAGCGCGGGCATCGTTTACGCTGCCCGTTACGGCAATGGTGTTTGGGGCAACACAAACCTCCGTTTCTCATATGGCGAAGGCATCAAGGAACCCGCACTCGAACAATCTTATGGCTCTGACCCGTGTTATCCCGGAAATCCAAATCTCAAGCCCGAACAGAGCGAAACATACAATGCCACGCTCGACCAATATCTTCTTTCCGACCGAGCTCTGGTCTCGATTAGCTTCTTCGCCAGCCGCTTCAAAGACATCATCAGCTACGCTCCCAATCCGCAACCAAATCCCAATTACTGCGGCACATATTTCAACACCGATCTGGCTCGCGCCCGTGGACTCAATCTGTCCACCGAACTGCGCATGAAAAAATGGCTCAGCATCAATGGCTATTACACCTATGACGCCACGCGTGTTCTCGCTACCGACAACCCTCCCTCCGATCCTGCCTACAGTCCGGGTGAACCGCTTCTTCGCCGCCCGAAAAACTCTGGGTCCATCATCCTCAACGTTCTCTGGGCGCGTGTGAACTGGAATTTCATCGGTTACTTCAGCGGGGTTCGCACCGACATCAACTTTTTCACGCTCGAGCCGGCCAACAATCCTGGCTACGCCCGTTTTGATATGGCCGCCAGCTATAACCTTACCCACAGCCTTGCTGTCACCGCGCGCGTCTGGAACCTCTTCAACAAGCAATATCAGGACGCGCTCGGCTATCCCGCGCTAGGCCAAACCTACACCATGGGCTTGCGCTATACCTTCGCAGGCCGTAACTGAACCATGGCTATTCCGCTGGTGTTCTCCTGGAGTGGCGGAAAAGATAGTGCAATGGCCTTGCACGTCCTTGTTCGGGATCCTCACTACGAAGTGGTCTCCCTATTGACCACCGTGACCGAGGGCTACGAGCGCATCAGCATGCACGGTGTCCGCAACGAACTCCTTCACCGGCAGGCCGAATCCATTGGCTTGCCGGTCGAAGAAGTCCGCATTCCGCAACAATGTCCCAATCCTGTCTACGAGGCACGCATGGCCGAAGCGGTTTTGCGTTTTCGCGAACAGGGAGTTCTTCACGTCGGCTTCGGCGATATTTTCCTGGAAGACCTGCGCGTCTATCGTGAACAGAAACTTATGCTTGCAAACATGACCGCGCTTTTCCCCATCTGGAAAATAGACACGCGTGAACTGGCCTGTAGGTTCGTGGAAGATGGCTTCCGCGCCTTCACTGCCTGCATCGATCCGAGAAAACTCGATAAATCCTTCGCCGGGCGGGAACTGGACGCTTCCTTTTTTCGCGATCTTCCTGCAGGTGTCGATCCTTGCGGCGAAAATGGCGAATTCCACACCTTCGTCTTCGCCGGCCCCATCTTCCGCTTCCCGATTCCTGTCCAGGTTGGCCAGGTCGTCGAGCGCGATTCATTTGTCTTTTGCGACCTCTTGCCAAAAAACGAAGGAGAGTAAAGATGTTCCGGGAAGTGAATTTACAGAATCATGCGCTGGTCTACCGCATTTCCGTAGTCGCCTGCTTTATTCTTTTCGCTGCCGTCGTTCGTATATTGCCGCACCCGTGGAATTTCACCCCCGTGGGTGCCATGGCCCTCTTCAGTGGCGCCAAGCTTGGCCGCTCCTGGCAAGCGTTTCTTTTTCCTCTGATCGCGCTCTTCTGCGGCGATTTGTTCGTTGGATTTCATCGACTCATGCCCGTCGTCTATTTCAGTTTCTGCATCAGTGTTTTGATCGGAATCGCATTTCGGCAGCGACAATCCCTGAAACTGCTGTCCGCCGCCACTTTCCTGGGCGCTCTGCAGTTTTTCCTGATCACTAACTTCGGTATATGGGCCCTTGAAAATTTCTACCCGCGCTCACTCGCCGGTCTCACAACCTGCTTCATCGCGGCAATTCCGTACTTTGGCAATACCCTCGCTGGTGATTCCTTCTACGCGCTCGTTCTGTTCGGAGGATTTGCCCTTCTCGAGCGCTTCAGCCCTGCCCTCAGCCGTACTGGCCCGTCATCTTTGCCGGGATACGGTGATTGAGCCGGCCGGGGCGCTCCCTCTGCTATAATTTCTGCTCAGCTTATGACGAAATTCGCGACCGAATCCGCCGTAACCCCCGAGCTCCTGGCCAAATATGAGCCGGTGATTGGGTTGGAAGTCCATGCCCAGTTGCTGACCAAAACCAAGATTTTCTGCGGCTGCTCCACGCGTTTCGGCGATGCTCCCAACTCCAATGTCTGCCCTGTTTGCCTCGGCCTTCCCGGCACGCTTCCTGTTCTCAACAAGCGTGCCATTGAAATGGGCATTCGCGCTTCTCTGGCCCTGAATTGCGCCGTTCACGACCACTCTCGCTTCGCCCGCAAAAACTATTTCTATCCCGACCTTCCCAAGGGCTACCAAATTTCGCAATTTGAACTTCCCCTGGCTACCGGCGGTTGGGTGGAAATCGAGCACGAAGGCAAGACCAAACGCATCGGCATCACCCGCCTGCACCTTGAGGAAGACGCGGGCAAATCGCTACACGACGGCTTCCCGCATTCCGCCGAAAAAACCTACGTCGATTTCAATCGCTGCGGCACGCCCCTCAGCGAAATTGTTTCCGAGCCAGATATGCGCTCTCCCGACGAGGCTTACGCGTATCTCACCACCCTCCGTCAGATTCTTCTCTACACCGGCGTGAGCGACTGCAACATGGAGGAGGGTTCGCTGCGTTGCGACGCCAATGTCAGCGTCCGCCTGCGCGGCAAAAAGGAATTTGGCACCAAAGTCGAAGTCAAGAATCTCAATTCCTTCCGCTATCTTGCCAAAGCCCTCGAATTTGAAATTGAGCGCCACATTTCCGTACTCGAATCCGGAGGCCGCATCTCTCAGGAAACCCGCCTCTGGAATCAACCGGCTGGTCGCACGGATCCCATGCGCTCAAAGGAAAAAGCGCACGACTACCGCTATTTCCCGGAGCCCGATCTTCTTCCTGTCCATGTCACCAATGCCTGGCGCGAAGAAATCCGCGCTTCCTTGCCGGAGCTTCCTTTCGCGAAGCGCTCCCGTTTCGTTTCCGCCTTCGGCATCACCGCCTATGACGCGGAAGTTTTGACCGACACGCAGGCCTTGGCCAATTATTTCGAATCCGTGGTCAAGGCGGGTGCGCCCGGCAAAGCCACCGCGAACTGGATGCAGACCGAACTTCTTCGCCGCCTGAACAATTCCGGAAAGGGAATTGGCGAGAGTTCAGTTTCACCTGCAGCGCTTGCCGAGCTTGTTTCTTTGGTCGAGTCCGGAAAAATCACCGGCGCGGTTGGAAAGAAAGTCTTCGCCACCATGTTTGAAAGTGGCCGCACCGCCGCGGATATCGTTGCCGCTGAAGGCCTGGGCACGCAAGTTACAGACGACGCCATCGAGCAAGCTGCCCGCGAAGTCATCGCCAAGAATGCCGACAATGTCGCCAAGTTCAAAGCCGGCAACGAAGGCGTACTCAAATTCTTCGTCGGCCAGGTCATGAAAGCTACCAAAGGCCAGGCCAATCCCCAGGTTGTCACAGAGACGCTCCGCAAACTTCTATCCTGATTCCAACGAGGACCCATGCTCAAAGTCGGTGACAAGGCTCCGGACTTCACGCTTAAATCGGACGATGGCAGGGACGTCTCTCTCCAAGACTTCAAGGGTAAGCGCGTGCTCCTCTATTTCTATCCCAAGGCCAGCACGCCCGGCTGCACCATCGAGGCCTGCGAATTCCGCGACCTGAAGCCAAAATTTGAAAAGGAAGACACCGTCGTCCTGGGCGTCAGCGCCGACCCGGAAAAGGCTCTGAAAAACTTCAAAAACAAGCAAAAACTGAATTTCCCGCTGCTCGGTGATCCCACCCACAAAATGATCAAATCCTACGGTGTTTGGCGCATGAAAAAGTTCATGGGCCGTGCGTTTAAGGGAATCGTCCGCAGCACGTTCCTCATCGGCCCGGATGGCAAGATCGAAGAAATATGGGATGAAGTAAAAGCCAAAGGTCACGCCGCCGAAGTACTGTCCAAACTCTCCGCCTGAGCGCCGGCGCTAATCACAATTCAACACTTACTTCGTCACCTGTGCGAATCAGCATATTGTCGATCAATCGGGTGCTTCCAATCCGCACCGCCAGCAACGCGTAGCAGTCTCGCGCCACTTGCACCAATGGCTCAAACGTCTCTGCATCCACAATCTCCGCATAATCCACCGTCGCTCGCGGTTCGCTCTCTAAAACTTTTCGCATCGTCCGCTGCAACTCCAGCGTACCTTTTGCGCCAGCCGATAATTCCGTCCTCGCCGCCCGTAGCGCCCGAAAAAGCACCGCCGCCGCGCGCCGTTCCTCCGGGCTCAAATAGGAGTTCCGCGAGCTCATCGCCAATCCATCCGCTTCCCGCACCGTCGGACAAATCACCAACTCCACATTCAGATCCAGATCCCGCACCATCTTCTGGATGATCCGCACCTGCTGCGCATCCTTTCGTCCGAAATACGCATAATGCGGCTGCACAATCTCAAATAGCTTCAGCACCACAGTAGCCACCCCGCGAAAATGCCCCGGACGCGATTTTCCTTCTAGCCGCTCGCTGATTCCCTCCACGTGCACATACGCGGAAAATCCCGCTGGATACATCTCCTCGGCGGAGGGCAGAAATAATCCATCCGCGTTGGCGTTCGTCAGCTTTTCCAGGTCTGCTTGCAGCGGCTGCGGATACTTGGACAAATCCTCATGCGCTCCAAACTGTGTTGGGTTCAGAAAAATCGAAGCATACACCGGCGAGCATCCTTTCCTCGCGCGGTCCACCAACGCCATATGCCCGGCATGCAAGGCTCCCATCGTCGGCACCAGGCCGATCACCCGCTGTTCCAACCGCGCTTCCCGCGCCTTCTCTTTCATCCAGGAAATCGTGCGTATCGTTTCCATCCCGCGCTCAGGCCCCCGCCGCTGTGGCCTGCTCGCGATAAAAATGCATCAAGTCCGTCAAAATCGGTTGCGCACCCAGTTGCCTCAACATGGTTGTGATCTGCCCGCGATGGTACGTTCCGTGATTCACCAGGTGCTGCATCGATTGCCACAACGGGTTCCGATACACGCCGAACTTCATGGTCTTGTATTCCATCACGCGATCCAGTTCTTCCTGCTTCAGCCCGTGCACGAAATTCAGCAACGTCGGTTCAAACTCGCGCCAGCTTGCCTTCAGGTTTTCAATGTCATCAAATTTCGAATCGTCGGGAATTGCCGAGGGCGAGCGCCCTTGAAATCGCTCCAGCCACAGCCATTCCACCCCGTAAATGTGGCTCAGCGTGTCGCGCACCGACGAGAAACTGGATCCCAGCTTCTTCGTGAACTGTTCCTTGGTCAGGGCGCTTGCCGCTTCCAGCACACGGCGGTCCGCCCAGGCGTTGTACTCATACAAAGCCACCATCTCTTCCGGCTTCATCGTCTTCACCCCGCTCAGAAAATCGCAGGGGCGCCCCGGTCTGCTCAAGGCGCCCCTGTGTGCACTTCTTTCCACTCGCTCAACGTGCTATCGGAATGGTCTTGCGGCCCTTCAAACTCTCCGGCGTGTGGTAAGACTCGGCGTCTGTGGGGAACTTGGCGTTCTGCACATCCGCGCAGTATTCCCGCACCGCGTTCGATATCATGTCGCCCACATTGGCATAGCGCCGCGCGAATTTCGGCGCGTCCTGAAATGTCAATCCCAGCATGTCGTGCAGCACCAAGACTTGCCCGTCACAATCCGGTCCCGCGCCAATCCCAATTGTTGGAATGCGCACCGCCCGCGTAATTTCTGCCGCCAGCTCCCGCGGCATGGCTTCCAGCACAATCGCAAACGCTCCCGCTGCTTCCACGGATCGCGCATCGCGTAATAGCTGGTCCGCCGTCCCCGGTGTTTTCCCCTGCACGCGGTAACCGCCCAGCGCGTTCACCGATTGCGGCGTCAAGCCTACGTGGCCCATCACCGGAATTTCCGCCTCCGTCAGCCGCGCAATCAATTCCAGCCGTCGCTCGCCACCTTCCACCTTTACGGCCTCCGCGCCGGCCTCCTTCACAAAGCGCATGGCGTTCCGCAGCGACTCGTGCAGATCGCCGTGGTAAGAGCCATACGGCATATCCGCCACCAGCAGCGCCCGCTTCACCCCGCGCCGCACCGCCTTCGTGTGATGCAAGGCTTCCTCGAGCGTCAGCGGCAACGTGCTGTCATAGCCGAGCGCCACCATCGCCACGGAATCCCCCACCAGCACCACGTCCACGCCCGCTTCATCCAGTAAGCGCGCAGTTGGATAGTCGTATGCGGTCAGGCAGGTGATTTTCTTGTTTACGGAATTTGCAGCGGCTAACGTCTTTCGCTGCATCAGATCGGGCACGGTGATCTTCCCGTTGCCCTGGTTTGGCAGGATACTCATGTCGGCCTCCGGTGCCATCCCCTGACTACGGGGTATAGCCCTCTTCCAACACCCCCACTATAACAAAAAGTGATCCAAGTCACCAATATTAGTGATTCTGCGCCTCTCCACTCGTCTTTGCGACCGTCTGAACTCGCCCTTTCCATTGGCCTCCGCGCTTCATCCAGTAGCGCCACGCGGAAAGCGCGGTCGCATAGGAATAAAACACCGCGGCCACAGGCAGAAGCGGCGCCCACAACGGCGAAAGCTCATAGAACCGCACTGTCGGCAGATACGTCAGCGTCATCAATGCCCATGCCGCCAGGCTCAAACGCCAAACCACCGGTTGCATGGTAAATGTCAGCACCAACGGCACAAGATAGGCCAGCAGCATTCCCACAACTGTTCCGGCCAACACCAGCCCGGAGTATCCCAACTGTGTGAAAGCTGTTCGCGCAATCAAGTCGCGAACTTCTCCAAGTGTCCGGTACGACCGCAAGCTCACGCTTTTCCGTGTCAGCCCCATCCAGATCGCACCGCCGCTCCGTTTCACTGCCCTTGCCAAAGCACAGTCGTCGATCACTTCCCCCCGAATCGCTGAAATTCCTGCAATCCGCTCGAGCGCTGCTTTCCGCAAAAGGATGCAACCTCCCGCGGCTCCCGCTGTTTTCAATTTTGCATTGGCAATCCACTTCGGTGGATACAGCATCAGGAAAAAATAGAGAAACGCGGGAATCAGCAGCCGTTCCGGAATCGTTCTGGCCTCGAGCAGAACCATCAACGATGCCAGGTCTAGGCGATCTCCCTCCGCCCGCGCCACCAGTCGTCGCAGCGTGTCCGGCGCGTGCACAATGTCGGCATCCGTGAACCAGAAATAATCCGGTGAAACGCCGGCCGCCTGATCGATCCCTTGTTGTAGCGCCCAAAGCTTCCCAGTCCATCCCGGCTCGAGTGGCGCAGCTTGCAAAAGCGACATCTGTCCCGCGCGAGCCAACTGTGCGGCAGACTTGGCGCGCGCACCTGTTTCGTCCTCGCTGTGATCGTCCACAATGGTGATCGGGAACTCGCCGCCGTAATCCTGGGCCACCAGTGATTCCACGCACCGCGCAATCGTCTCCGCTTCATTCCGCGCCGGCACGACAACCACCACGCGGGGCAACTTCGCGGGCATGGCGATGCGAGCGTTATCTCCACCGAACCGGCGAACCTGCCAGAATGCTCCACGAAAAAAGGCGAGAACGACCCATATTCCAAGGGAAAGTCCAGCCAGGATGATCAGGAAATAAGCCACGCCCTATTGTGCCACTGTAGCGCGGAGGGAGTCCGTGCGCCTTGAGGTTTCTCGATAACGTCTCACAGCACAAGCTGGCTAGTTACGACAGATCCTCCGCGCGAACCGGCAAGCGGCGAATTCGCCTACCGGTCAGCGTAAACACAGCGTTGCAAATCGCAGGTGCCACCACTGGCAAACCCGGTTCGCCGATTCCCGTAGGCTCCTCCGTGCTTTCCACCACGTGGACCTCGATCTTTGGCGTTTCCGCGATGCGCGGCATTTTGTAATCGTTGAAATTCGATTGTTCCACCCGGCCGCCCTGAATCGTGATGGCGTCATGCATCGCGGCCGAAAGCCCATAGATCGCAGCGCTTTCCACCTGCGCCCGCACGCCATCCGGATTAATCGGCCGCCCACAGTCCACCGCGTACACCAGCCGGTGCACCCTCACGGCTTTGTCTACCACGCTCACTTCTGCTACGCACGCTGTATAAGTCTCAAACGCGTAGTAGCCCGCAATGCCGCGTCCCGTACCCTTCGGCAGCGGCGAACCCCATCCGCCTTTTTCCGCCGCAAGCTTCAGCACGCCTTTCAGCCGCGCCGTCTTCAGCGGATTTCCCTCCTTCGGATTTCCGAAGTCCGGAATTGCGCGATCATTCCCGATCTGGCGCAGCCGGTATTCCAGCGGATCGGCGCCCGCCAGCGCAGCCAGTTCATCAATGAAACTTTCCACCACGAATCCGCTGCTTGAATGTTCCACCGATCGCCACCATGCCCGCGGCACTCCGGACTTGGCAAGCGTAAATTCCACGCGATAATTCGGCGCCTGATAAGGAATGAACGCCGCGGTCCCAAACTCGCCGCCGCCGGAATCGTCCTCATCCTTGTCGCCCCACATCGCGGCAATCGACGTGGAAGTCTGGAAATGTTTCCAGGCTGCCACTTTCCCGTCGCTGTCGATCGCGCCCGAAAATTTGTGATAAGAAGCGGGGCGATAAAAGTCGTGCTGCATATCGTCTTCACGCGTCCACAGCACCATTACCGGCTTTCCCGTAGCTTTCGCCACCTGCGCAGCCTCCGTCACGAAGTCAGCCTGGTAGCGCCGCCCAAAGCCCCCTCCCATTAACGTCGTGTGTACGACAACGGAGTCGTGAGGCAACCCCGAAACGCCGGCGATCACATCCTGGGCCCATTGCGGGGCTTGCGTTGGAATCCACGCCTCCGCTCCATCGGGCCGGATGTGCACGGTCGAATTCATCGGCTCCATCGACGCGTGCGCGGCAAATGGAAATTCGTAAGTTGCCTCGATCTTTTTCGCGGATTTGCTCAGCGTGGCATCGGCATCGCCATCACTCCGCAGCGCCTTACCCGGCTTTGCCGCGTTCTCCAGGAACTGCTTGTGCAGCGTTTCGCTGGATTCCCCCGCGTGCGGCCCTTCCTCCCAAACGATGTTCAGCGCATTCCTTCCTTGTATGGCCGCCCACGAATTATCCGCCAGCACGGCGATGCCACCGGCCGAAAACGCGCCCTTCGCCACCGGATCGATCGCCATCACGTCGCGGACGCCAGGCACACTCTTTGCCTTCGTCGCGTCGAACGATTTCACTTTGCCGCCGAACACCGGGCATCGCGCGATCACCGCATACTGCATCCCGGGCACACGCGCATCGATTCCAAATTTCGCGGCACCGCTCGATTTGCTCTTCGCATCCGTCCTGCGCAGTGCGTTGCCGACAATCGTGAAGTCCTGCGAATTCTTCAGTGGCACCTTATTCAAATCCGGGACCGGCAACTTGCTCGCCTCCTCGACGAGCTGTCCATAAGTCAGGAAGTTCTTTCGCGCCCCGTGCAGAATTCCGCCGTCTTGCGCCACGCACGTATCCCGATTCACATTCCAGTGCGTTGCGGCGGCAGTTATGAACATTTCCCGCGCCGCCGCTCCCGCTCTCCGCAACGGCAACCAGGAGCTGGCGATGCTCCCGCTGCCCCCCGTCCCTAGCTGATAGATTTTTGGATTGGTCGGCGCCTGCTCAATTCCAACCTGCTTCCAATCCACGCACAATTCTTCCGCCAGGATCATCGGCAATGACGTGTTAACGCCCTGTCCCATTTCCGATTTCGCAAGGATCAACGTAATCCGGTTGTCCGGCGTAATCCGCACCCAAGCATTGAATGGATTTACGACCGGTTTTTCCTGAGACTCCGCCGGATCGGTCGCGGCGTGCGCGTCCAGATGAAAACCAACGAGCAAGCCGGCGCTTGCAATGGAGCTACTCTTCAGGAATTCACGCCGATTAAGAACGAGAGTCTGTGCCATGGCAATCCTCACAAGTTCGTGGCGCAGCGTCTGCTGCGCTTCGAGAAAGGAATTACTTCGCGGCTTGCATTGTGGCTGCGCGGTGAATGGCTTTGCGGATCCGCTGGTAGGTCCCGCAGCGGCAAATGTTGCCGCTCATTGCATCGTCAATATCCGCGTCGGAAGGGTTCGGCTTCTTTTCCAACAGTGCCACCGCGCTCATGATCTGCCCGGACTGGCAGTATCCGCATTGCGGCACATCTTCCTCAATCCAGGCGACCTGCACCGGGTGCGACGCGTCGGCGGACAGCCCTTCGATCGTCGTGATTTTCTTTCCCGCCACGCTGGAAATCGGAGTGATGCACGAACGCGCGGCTTCCCCGTTAATGTGAACCGTGCACGCGCCGCACAGTGCCATTCCGCAGCCAAACTTCGTCCCAGTCATATTCAACGTATCGCGAAGCACCCACAGCAGCGGCATCTGGGGATCCGCCTCAACGGTCGTGGACTTTCCATTCAGAACAAAAGTGACGGCCATGGTTTGCCTCCTTCGGGTAAGGAAAATATCGTACACCAAACCGGTTCCTGGATGGAAATGTACGAAAAAGCGTACCAAACCCGCCCAGCCTGCTCAAATTCCGGAGGGGCTGCCGCTATTGCCATTGACCTGTTACCATTACCCTGCTTTAGAGGGACCCGCCAGGATCCCAGTGTGTTTGCAGCTGGCTTAACGAGGTCAGCGTGGATTCGACTCGCAATCTGGTCATTTCCCTATTCCCGCCGGAGGTGCACGCCAATCGTTCGTTGCAAACCATGGCGAGCCTGCTTGAGGATTTCACCCGGGCGGGAACGCTACATGCGCGTTTGGATGCCCTGGTCGCCCTCTATTCCTGGCTGCGGCGCAAAGACAATCGCCTTCCCGAACTACGGCCCGCAACTGATTCGTTCGCGCAAACCGGTTCGGAATGGCGCCGTGAGCGCGTCTGGCTTTCCATCCTTGCAGCTTCTGCCGAACTCCGCGATCGCTATCAGGCAGGTGTTGCCGCCATCCTTGACGAAACCGACGCGGTTTCCCTCTTTGCTCAATCTGGTCTTCCGACAGATCGTGGACTTCTCTCCGAGACGTTCGATCGCTTTTTCCGCATCGTTCTCCCCGCCCCGCGTGAAGAAACCGATCTAGCGAAACTCTTTATCCGCCTCTTTCCCACGCAAAATGAAGTAGACCGTTTTTTCAGCCAGTCACCGGACCAGTTGAAAGAGCTCGCTTCTCAAATCGCACCCGTGGACATTCCCGAAGCCTGGGACCAGCCCCTGGCAGCTTTGCGGGACGCTTTCTATCTTTTGGCCGCTCGCGCCCAGGGCCTCGGCATGTCCGAAAACTTGCGCATCCGAGGACAAGGCGGCTCCGTGCAGAGCTCCGCTTTCCATCGTTTGATGCGCACTTCAGACGCGTTGCTAGGAGCCGTACTGGACAACGAGAGCATCCCGGAAACAGCCCAGGACTGGAAATCGGCCGTGACGGATTGTCGCGCGGAACTGCAAGCCATCGTCACCCATCTGGACACCCGCGGCGTCAATCTCGACGTTGTCTATGCCATGGATGTGATTGAGCAAAGCCTAAAGCGCATGGAGCTGATCAGCGGCGTTCTCGTCGCTCACTCCGGCGCACCCAAAATGGTTACGGCTCTCCGGCTGTTGCGCGACGTGATCCGCGGCCGGCTCCACGACCGCAGCCTCGTCGGGTTGGCGCAAAATAGTTTCCGGTTACTCGCCAAGAAAATTGTCGAATGGGCAGGAAAAACCGGCGAGCATTACGTCACCAATAATCGCGAAGAGTATCGCCAGATGTGGTATGCCGCTTTTGGCGGCGGCCTTCTCACGGTTGGCACGGCCGCGATCAAGATGATGGTTACGCACCGCGGCCTCCCTCCCTTTGTAGAAGGTTTTCTGGCGGGACTGAACTATGCCATCAGCTTCGTTCTCATGCACGTTTTCCATCTCGCTCTCGCCACCAAGCAGCCTTCGATGACTGGTGCAGCTCTTGCTGGAATCCTTCACCGTTGCCACGATGCCTCGAAGAGCGAGGAACTGGTTTCCTACGTCCAACGCATCGTCCGTTCCCAGCTTGCTGCTGCCTTCGGCAACATTATTGCTGTGGGCGCTGGCGCGGTTGTCTTCAGTATTATCTGGAATCGAACTTTTGGTCAGCCTTTTCTAAACATGGAAACTGCCGAATACGCGGTGAAGTCCATGAATCCCCTCGCTAGCGGCACCATCTTTTTTGCCATTC
Organism: Candidatus Acidiferrales bacterium; assembly: GCA_963795535.1. Taxonomy (GTDB): domain Bacteria; phylum Acidobacteriota; class Terriglobia; order Acidiferrales; family UBA7541; genus Acidiferrum. Next base: position 992,038 of record CAWCIG010000012.1, on the reverse strand, counting down.
TTACCGGCGTGATTCTCTGGCTCTCGAGCCTGGCCGGAGGCTGGATCGAAAATTGGGCGGTCTATCACCAGCTCCCCCGCGCCATTGCCGAGCATCGCCTCGGCTCTTCCCTCAAACCCGAAACGCTGCAGCGTTTTTCCGCATCCTTTGCGCAGAACATTGCTCCTTGGGGTGGCTCGATCGTGCTTGGCTTCATGCTCGGCATGACGCCCTCCATCGGCCATTTCTTCGGCCTGCCCCTGGACGTGCGTCACGTAACGCTGTCTACCGGCACTCTCGCGCTGGGAATTACTTCTCGCGGGCCGGAGGTGCTAGGCCGTGGCGCCTTGATTTGGGCTTCTCTTGGAATTGCAGTGACGTTCGTGATGAATCTCGGGGTCAGCTTCTATCTGGCGTTGCGCCTCGCGCTTCGCGCGCAGGATATTCCGCCCAGCGAAAACCATGAAATCTTTCGCACCCTCTGGCGCCGTTTCTGGGCCGCCCCCCGCGAATTCTTCCTGCCGCCGGCCCGAGATCCCCCACCAACGGCAGAACCAGCCGCTCACTAGCACTCTTACGGCGTGGCGGGCTCCGGCGTAGGACGCGGCGGTTCGTGCTCCACGCCCCTCCACCCGACAGGCCGCCCACTGACGGCCTCCTTCACCGATCGGAAGAGCACGATGTACATCAACTGCCGGTAATAAAAACGCTGCAGCAGCACGGGAATCAGCAAGGTCCAATCTTCGTGACGTTCGAGCGCAAACGCAATCACGCAGGTCAGCACGTCGATAATCAGAAAGCCCAAAAAGAACACCACAGACCGCTGCACATCCGCCGTAGTCCAAAGTTGCGGGATCTGCGTTATATGGAGTTGTGCCAGCGCCCACAAAACGATACTCCCGAAAAACAACAAGTCCAGGAGTGGCGACACCAGTGGCAGCAAAATCTGAAACACAAAAATATTCGGCAGCGCGATGAATCCCAGTGTTCCGTATTTCGGCCGGAACAGCGTGCCGCTGTGTTTCCAGAACGATTGCAATGTTCCAAATGTCCACCGGAATCTCTGCCGAATCAGCGCAGTCGGCGTTACCGGAGCTTCGGTCCAGGCAATCGCATCTTCGTCGTATGTAATCCGCCATCCCAGTCGCCGGATCGCAATCGTCAGGTCTGCGTCTTCCGCCACCGTATCCGCCGTAATTCCGCCCGCGTCTTCGATTGCCGTTCGACGCCACGCGCCCAGCGCCCCAGGCACGACAGTGATGCAGTTCAGCAGATCAAACGCGCGCTTTTCCATGTTCTGGCTGGTCACGTATTCCAGCGCCTGCCAGCGCGTCAGCCACCGCGACCGGTTTCCGACCTTCACATTTCCGGCAACCGCTCCCACCGTGGGATCGGAGAAATGTCGCAGCAGCCGACGGATCGCGTCCGACTCGATCTCCGTGTCCGCGTCTATGGTCACGACGATGTCGGTCCGCGCATTCGACAGCGCGTTATTCAACGCCGCAGCCTTGCCGCGGTTCACCTGGTGAATGATCTGCACCGCTTCGTTGCGCCCGAAATTCGCATGCAGCAGCTCCAGAGTCTTGTCCGTCGAGCCGTCATCCACCACGATCACCTGAATATCCTTCAGGTCGGACAACAGCACAGAGCTCACCGTCTGCACGATCACCGATTCTTCGTTGTACGCCGGGATCAGCACGGTCACTGCCGGCGGAGGGTCCGCCAGTTTCGTATGGTCCGGTCTCAGCTTCTCGATGATCGCCAGTATCCCGATAATCAGCGCGCGTCCGCTGACTAGTACAATTCCCAGGATGAACACCGTCGCGATCGCGAACCGCGACCACTGGAAAATTCCGAAAATCAAGCCGTCCGCGCGCGCCACCATTCGTTCGCGCAGAGTGAGCGGCACCATCACCGCATCCCTGGGTTGGCCAAGCAAGTCGGAAACCGATGTCAGCTCGATTCCCTTGGCTCGCAGTCTGTCAATGATCTGCGGAAGCGCTTCCACTGTTTGCTCGCGGTCGCCGCCCCCGTCGTGCAGCAAAAGAATGTTTCCCTTACTGGCTTGCCGCATCACGTCTTCGACAATTTCCTTTGCCGGACGCTGCGGCAGGTTCCCATCGATCCGCCAATCGTCGGGATCAACCCTTTGTCCAACGATGATGTAGCCTAACTCCTGCGGGTACGGCAACTGCACCACTTCCTCGGCATACTCCGGTTGGTGGTCGATGCCGTATGGAGGCCGGAACAGCAGCGATTTCACACCTAGAGTGCTTTCGATGAGGCGTTGTGTCAGGTTCAGTTCCCACTTCAATTGCGTGTGCGAGATCTCATCAAAATTCGGATGTGTGAACGTGTGATTGCCGATTTCATGTCCTTCGTTGTATTCCCGCTTCAGCAGATCGGGCGACGAGTTCGCCTCCTCGCCCACAACGAAAAATGCCGCCGGTGCATGTTTCTCTTTCAGAATGTCCAGAATCCGGGGCGTCCAGCGCCGGTCGGGACCGTCGTCGAACGAGATCACAATCTTGTTTTTCGCATCGCCGATCTGGTCGATGTCATACGACAGCGGTATCGCGTCGTACTTCTCACTGGTGATCAGGTCACTCGTGTTGTCGTATGTGAAGCTTCGCCGTCCCGGTTTCGGCACGTCGATGATGTGCCAGATATCGCCTGCGCCTTCCAGGATCAGGTCCGGCCCAGGCGGCAAATCTCTCAGTTTGTCTCTGGTCGCGTCGTCGGCATGAATCGCATCCCAGATGGGCCATATGGACGTGTCCGCCGTCCCCATCCGCCAAAGTGCCGTCCCCTGCACCCCCAGCCGCTCGCAAGCGCGCAATTCGTTGTACGCCGTGACCGCATCCAGCATCCAGACCTGGTGTGTGTGATTCTGTTCGTCGTCATAGGAATAATGCGGGTTCAACGATGCGGAATCGAAATCGACGTCCGTTTCCGATTCGTGCGCATGCAGCAACGCTTCCTGAACGCTGAATTCTTCGGCATGCCGTTCTTCCTTCTTCGCAGATTCCGTCCAGTCATAGGCATAGTTGGCGATGCCCACCACAATTTTCTGCGCCGGAACAACGTCGCGGATTTGCCGCAAATTTTCCATGAACCAGTCTTGTGCGGCGATCGGCCCTGGTGGCGAAGTAATCCAGTGCTGGTCGTAATTCATCAGCATGATCGCGTCGGTTTCCCGCCCAAAGAACGCATAGTCGTAATCGTCGTCGCGTGCCGGCAAGGCAATCATCAGTTTCAGCCCTGCTCCGTGCAGCCCCACACCCAATTCGGCGATGAACTGGCGGAAATTCGGCTGGCTCTTCAGCGGAACTTCTTCGAAATCCACCACAATTCCGGCCTGATGCGATTCCGTGGCGTACTCCACCACATCGCCCACCAGGCGCTGGCGCGCCGCGGGATTCGCCAGCATCTCGTCCAGTTCCGTCACGCGCCACACGGTGCCGTCGTAATTGTTCAGCAAGCCCATCATCGGCAGCTCGACCGGTGGGTTGAGCGAGCGCATCCACTGGTGCAGCTTGTCCTGCTTCAGCCGCGAAATCGCTTCCGCGGGCGCCACCTCCACCTTTTCGCCGCCGCGTTCGTAATCGACGATCGTAATCCGGCCATCGGCAGTCACCGAGTGCAGCTGCTCGGGTATCAGCAGGTCCAGATCCTTGTAATTCTTCTTCAGCGAAGCAAGGCTGTTGGCATCCCAGCTCACAAAGAACGCAGCGCGTAGCGGGTCGTAGCCCTGGGGGATCTGTCCGATGCGAGAGACGCGCAAGTGTCGTCCTTCCCTCGCGTTCACCTGCTTCAGATTCTTTTTCTTGGCGGAATGGTAGTTCGGCCGCGTGTCCGGCAGCAACGCGGAAGGCAGCTCTACGCTACCCGCCACGGTGATGAAGAAATACACCAGCAGCAATGTCAGCAACACCCCGCTCAATTCCAGAATTCGGCGCGTGCGTCGCCAGCGCACCTTATCCGAATCGTAAAAAATAGGCTTACGTTCTTTCATTCCGCGTGGACACCTCGGGGCGGGTGGGAACCGGCGAGGCAAGAATCACTCCGTCGAAGGTAACTGAACCTCTCTATTGTAAGATGCGGTGAAGCCAATGAAACGTTTTTTCTCCAGCCCCGTGCTGCCGCTTGTCGCAGGCGCCTGTTTACGGCTGCTTTTTGTCTTCAAGTATCGCGCGGCCACCGGTGACACCGTCCTCTACGAGCAGTTCGCCGGAAACTGGCTGAAGCTGGGCAAATTCGCCATGGACATCAACGGCCAGGCCACCCCGGTGGATTTGCGCATGCCTGGTTACCCCGCTTTTCTCGCGCTCGTCTACGCGCTGACGGGCCGAACCGGAGAGGCCGCGCGCTTGCCGGTCATGTTGGCCCAGGTTTTGCTGGATTTGGCCAGTTGCGCGGTGATTGCCGCACTGGCGGCCATGCTCGTGCGCTTTTGCGGTCAGCCGGTAAAGGCAAAAAGAGTGTTTTTGTTCGCTCTGTGGCTGGCAGCCCTATGTCCATTCACGGCAAATTACGTGGCCGTGCCACTCACCGAAGTTTGCGCCGTGTTCCTCACAGCGGTCGCCTTTTTGCTGCTGGCCGCGGTTGCGGCTCGCGTCACCGGGAGCTCGGTTCGCTTGCCCGGCGGCAGGGAACGGAACGAGCAAAGCACGTCGAAGGTGGCCATGCTAGGGGGATTCGTTGTCGGCGTCGGCGCTCTGTTCAGGCCGGAAACGCCGCTTGTGCTGATCACCACCTTCGTGGCGCTGGCATTCTGGATGCTGCCGCGCCGAGAGCCGAAACGCTGGCTGCGGTTGTGCTTTGTGATGTGCATCGGGTGCGCGTTGCCGCTGGTGCCCTGGACCATCCGCAATCGAATTACGCTCCATGAATTCCAGCCGCTCACGCCGAAAGACACGACCTTGCCGAGCGAGGTGGACCCCAAGGGTTTCATGGCTTGGGAAAAAACCTGGCTTTACCGCGTCCGAGACAATTATCTGGTCGCTTGGAAACTCAACGACGACGAAATCCATATGGAAGATATTCCGGACGCGGCCTTCGACACGCCTGAAGAACGCGAACGTGTAGCCACGATTCTCGACAAATACAATGACGAGATTACCTGGACTCCGGAAGAAGACGCAATCTTCGCGCAATTGGCGCGAGAGCGAACCGCCCGCCATCCCTTGCGCACCTATATGTGGATTCCCGCCAGGCGAGCCATCCGCATCTGGTTTACTCCGCGCATCGAATTGCTGCCCGTCTCCGGCCATGTGTTCCCCCTGGCCTACCAGCGCGAGGAGGATCCCCTGGACCAGGAGGTGACCATCCTGTTCTTTCTCGGCAACGTTTTGTATGTGGCACTGGCGCTGTGGGGTGGCGCAAAACTATGGCGGCGGCCCGCGGCCCGCGCGCCCTTAGCCGTGCTGATCCTCTATATCGTCGTCCGCACCGCGTTCCTCACTACGCTGGAAACTCCCGAGCCACGCTACGTCCTCGAATGCTTCCCCGCCATACTCGCGCTGGCTGCCCAGGTAGTTGCCGGCAAGCCGACGGCATAGCCAAGGCCAGTCATCGAGTCCTGCGGCCTGATCCACTAGACTGCGTCCGGGGGTTCCGGGTGAATCGTCACGCGCGAAATTTGCGGAAACCGTTCCTTCACCAGATCCTCAAGCGCGGCCAGAACATCATGAATCCTGGTGATCGCGTAGTCGCTCTTCATCACACAGTGGCAGGAGACGAGAATATGATGGTCCACCTGCCGGACACGCACGTCGTGGCAACTCAAGAGTTCGTCGTAATTGCCGGGCATGCGATTCAGAAAGGACTCGACAGCGAGCTCCAGTTGGCGCATTTCGCCAGCGGCGATTTCAGGCGTGGAAATGTGCCGCCCGAGTGGCTCAATGTGAATGTTGACGTCAAGCTTATGGCTGCCTCCGCCGAGGGCCGCGATCGCATCTTCCAGTTCGGTAGCCTGGCGATGCGCTTCACCCAGAGAAAGATTTTCGTCCACCTCCAGGTGCAGTTCCACAAAAAGATTGCCGTCCTGCTGGTAGGCGGAAATGTCGTGGACAGGGTGGCCCATGCGCTGGGCAATAGCGCGAATCGATTCGAACAGGTCCTCGTTGTCAGGGGCGCGCGGCTCGGTATGCACCACCACGTCCGCCGGGACGATCTGGCTGACACGCTGCTCGATGGCATCGGTGAGCGCATGGACGCGCTCGAGATTGGCGGCGCGCGGCACCGAAACTGTCGCGTCAACGAAGTGACGATTCCCGGAGCGCCGGACACGCACGCGGTCTACGCGCAGCACTCCTTCCATCCCACCGATCGCATCCGCAATTTCGCTTTGTAGGCCTGCGGGAGCGGCATCGAGCAGCGCGTCAAGCGTGCGTCGGCCAAGCTGCGAGCTGAGCCACAGAATGACGCCGGCCACCGCCAGAGCAGCCAGCGAGTCTGCGTAGGAAAGCCAGGGAAGATTCCAGCTGTTGCCGGCCCAAACAAGGGCCACGCCCAGGATCACGACAATCGTGCTCCAGACGTCGGTGGAGAAGTGCAAGGCATCGGCCTCTAACGCTTCGCTGGTGTGTTTATGCGCCACCTTATTGAGCGCCCGCGCGCGTGTAACGTCGATAGCTAGGGCGGCGAGGAGTACCAGAATCGCCGTGAAACTCGGTTCAATGTGAACGGAATGAAAGAACAGGCGATAAAAGGCCTCGTAGATGATGTAAAGAGCCGTAACGACGAGCAGCCCGGTTTCTAGAAATGCCGAAAAATTCTCAAACTTCCCGTGTCCGTATGGATGCCCGGCATCGGCCGGTTGGTCGGCAACGCGAACGGACAGAAACGTAATCACCGCGGCGACCAGATCAAGCCCGGAATGCAGCGCCTCAGAAAGCACGCCCAGGCTGCTCGTCCGCAGCACAAGAAAAGTCTTAAGGCAAAGCAGCAGCGTCGCGGAGCCGATGCTCAGCAGTGCAGCGCGCTTCTTTTCCTGGCTGGCTTCATGTAGCCGGTGTGTGAAAACCATTGGCTATAAGCCTACAGTATGTTGCGATGACCATCGACCGATGGAGTGCAGCGGCCTGCCGCCGCTTTAACGGTGTAAACCTAATCGCCTGTCGCTCCCTTGCCGACCGTAGGCGACATAGGCGGTTGAGGAAGAATCGGCAAGCGCTTCGGTTCCCCACGCGCCCCGCGAAATTCAACTTCTTCGAACAGCAACGACGGTGCAACCACTGCTGCTGGTAAACCGTTCTGCCCGCTGCCAAATGCGCCCAGCGCCGTCCCGGCCACCCCCACCGTCTGGTTCTCCATGAAGTTGTAAACGTAATCGTCATTCCCGATTGCGGCAATATTCCGCAGCGAGCGCGCATTGAATCCCGTGATCCGCGCCCCGCGAACCAGTTCCTCATGGCCGTCAGCCGGGTAGAAGCGATATACCACCAGGGGCAAACGATCCGTAGCCGCATTTCCTCCGAAACTGGCAAGCAGGTCGGTGAAATCTTCCTGGTGCATGATGCTGATTGTCGGGTTATCCATCTGCCGCACGATCAGGCAATAGTCGAGCTTCTCGTCCTTGCACGCGTCGATGAACTTCTTCTTCATGTCTTCCTTCGAAACAGTCTCCGAAGACGTGAAGAAAAGATTGCTCATCGTGGGCTCTGGGTCACCGTTGAACGCGGCGCGGCCGTGGCCATTGGACTTGTCCGAATCCGGTCCCGGCCTGCGAGACATTAGCAAATTCTTCAGTTTGCCGTCTTCGACGATGGTCACTTTTTCGGCAGGCACACCTTGCTCGTCAATCGTATAGCTGCCGATCAGCGGCGTGCCCTTGTAATCCTTGGCGGAAGGGTCGTCGATCAAGGTAACCGTAGGCGGCAAAACGCGAACATCAACCTTCCCAGTCCAGTCGCTGCGTGCGCCCAGACTGTTCATCAACTGATCCACCACAGGCTGAAACGCGACGGGGGGACGGGCGCCGTTTAGGGAAGGGCCGAGAACTTGCGCAATCAGCGCCGCAGCGGCGCGAGATTCGAACAGCACGGGCCCGGTGTAATCGGAAGCTGTCGGAGCCGCGCGCATGGCCATTAGCTCGGAAGCCGCCACATTCAGATTCTTGCGAACGTCGTCGACAGACGGAAGTTCGGCCGGCCGCGGCGCATACGTGGCGTAAAAATGATTCAGTTCCATACCATCGTTGGCCAGCGCGCTCATCGGCGCTTCAATCGCCGCATAGGAATGGTTCACGCGAATCTCCGCACCTTCGCTGGTAAGCAGGTATTCGGTCATGTAAACGAGATAATACGTAACCCGGGATTCGTAGACCTGCGGGAAAGCGCGCAAAGCGGCCGACGTCTGACGAACCTCTTCCTCCCAGTTGCGATTGGACCAATCCGTAGTAGCAAGAGGGTCGACGTGCTGGATCACCTGAACGTGCGAAAAGTCATCGATGTCCGAAGGACGGGCGAGGCTGCTCAGATAAGCCTGTTTGCGGGAATAAGTTTCAACCGCTTCCTTGAACGCCTGATCGGTGGCAATCCACAGATCCTGCCGAAGCGAGTCGTAATCGCGGTCGATGCCGACGCTCCCGGAAGGCCCAATGAATCCCCGGAATCCTTCATCGCCAATAAAATTGGAGCTATCCAGCTTGTAATCGCCCACGCGGGCGCTCACCGTCATCTGGCGGGTGCGGCTGTGGCCGGTCGAAAGCAGAGCACCGAACTCACCCGTGATTTCCCGAATATCCAGATCCAGAAGGCGATACTCGATGTAGTAAGGGCGCACTGGCTGGTTGGATGGCGGAATGGCTAGTTCCAGTCGCGACTTGGCGCGAGCCATTTCATCCTTCATCGCCTGAATCGTGTGGTCCTTGTCCTCGGTCGCCTGTGACGCAAAGACCATAGGCGCGACGCACAGGGAAACAAAAACTGCCGCAAAACGTAGTGAATGCATTACTGAAGGCCTCCCGGTTTCACGCTGTCATGCGCGGGCGGCGGCAGGATTGGCGGCCGGTCCGTCGACGTCTGCTTTTTCTGTACTTCCAATTCTGTAGTGAGAATGGCGGGGGCAGCGGCGGAAACCGGTACGTATCCGGATTCCGCGCCGCAATAGCCATTAAACACTTCGGCCGTATCGCCGGTTGCCACGATCTTGGTCAGAGCAGCAAGCGGAGTCCCGACAATGTCCACACCACGAACCAGTTCATCCGGCCGCCCGTCGGCGAAAACTTTATAAACCACGAGCGGTTCAACCTGGAACGCTTGCGGCTGCCCGCGTCCCGTGAAGGTGAAGCCACCCGCGATATCGTCGATCAAAAGGCCGTAGGGTTTGTTCTGCTGCTTGATCAGCTCAATCAGTTTGGCGCGAAGTTCGGCGTTGGTGACGGTCTTGTTGCTTTCGACGATCAGGTTTCCCTGCCGTGAAACTGGGGTGGCGCCAATTTGCCGCCGGCCGTGGCCGTTCGAGTGGGGAAAGCCCACGAGCGGCGACCGCGACATTTCAAAGTTTTTCAGCACGCCGTGATCGACGAGCACGGTGCGCTGGCCAATCACGCCTTCGTCGTCATACTGGTAGTAACCGAGCAGATCCTGCTTGCCCAGTTTCTTCAGCGTCGGATCGTCCACAATGCTGAGAAAGTCCGGAAGAATGGGCTCGCCCACTTTCTTCGCGAACGTCTGACCCTCGTTCACATCCTTCTGCCGGTGACCTTCAGCGCGGTGACCGAAAACCTCGTGAAAGAAGACCGCCGCAGCGCGGCCTGTCAGGAGTGCCGGGCCGACAGTCGGATCGTTTAGCGGAGAAACAACCAAGCCTTCCATTTCCTTGCGGAGTTGACTGGACGCGGCAAGCACCGCGTTGTCATCCGGGGCGTCGGAAGGGTTTACCCAGTCAAAATTATAGTAGCGATCGATGTCCATCCCGTCGCTGGCTTTGCCTTGAATGAAAAGTTCCAGGCGATAGCGGATCTGGCCGTCTTGAAGCTGCGTGCCTTCCGACGTCAGCTGCATCGTGTTCTCTGCGAACGCGGTGAAAGTCACGATCGAGTTGATCACAGCGGGCGATTGCCGGAAATAAGTCGTGTAGGTGCGTACTTTTTGTTCCCAAGGCTTGCGGTCCAGTGTGAAAGACACCCACGGTCCAGTGAAATCCTGGGGTTTCTCGCGAGAAAAATCCGGCGCGCTGCCCTCGGCGGTCTGTACTTTCACTTCCTTGCCCGTCTTGATCTTGATCAGGGCTTCGGCGGCGGCGCGGTACTGTTTATCAGTTTCCAGCCAGATGGCGCGGCGCAGAACGTCGGGATCGTCGTCGAGCGGAGCGTTGGTGCCGGGCCCACCGGTAGGAGGCTGCTTGCCGTCAACTTTGTGGGTATTGTCCAGATCGTAGCTCCCGGTGCGCACGGAAACTTCCAGCCAGCGGTTGCGGTTCTCGTCGCTCTGCAGCAGTGCCCCGTTGGACCCGGACACCGTGGTGCGCTGCGAATCGGTCAAGGTGTAGCCGATGTAGTAGGCCGGCGGGTCGAGTGTCCCCAGCGTCTTCATGGACCGATCGAGTTCGGCCTTCATGGCGGTGAACGCCGGCGAAGGTTTGGCCGTGCCGTCATGCGGAGCAGCTACAAGCCGTGGCACGGTTATAAGCGCCAAAACGGCTATCGAACTCAACGAAACCAAAAAGAGGGAACTGCTATGGCGCCGGACGGCGCGGGATTGATCGTTCAAGGGTGCCTCACTCCGGATTAGACGCACGTGGCAAGAGTCCAGTGTACGACACTGATGTGCCGCAGACAAAGCGGGGTCGGGCGAGAACGTGCCGCGCAAAATGCCACAGGGGTTGGATGAAATCGGCAAGGCTGGCGTTGCTAGTCTACGTAGCGGTAATGGTTTTGCATTAGCAGGCACTTCAAAAACGGTTTTCCTGCTTATTTGGGCCCGCCCTCTGAGGCGGGCCGCTCTCTTGGGAATCTACGGCGCCATCATCAACGTGCAAAAAAAGACGCGGTGGCTGGGCGCCCCGGGTCTTCTTCACCTCTGATTCTTCACCTCTGAACAAAACAAAAATTAGCAGGCGCCGTTCGGGCACCCCGGATTCGTCGGAATAGGTGTGCTTTTGCCTTGCGTTGTGCCCCGGCTCGCCACAATCGGAATCACCACCACGGGAATCACCGCGACCAGGCCCAACGCGATTATCGTGCCCTTGCCGAGGTGATGGGCTTGCTGCAAGCCAGTCGGAGCTTCAAGCAAAGTGGACGCAATCGCATCCGACAGCACAGACAGAGCAGCTTGCGTGACCACGGGAGAAGAACTATCACCATTGCGAATCGTCGTCATCTGCCCCGCTTTTACCACCACGCACACGCCAGCCAGATTGCAAACGCGCACAAAGCCTTCGAATACGATCACGGTCATGATGTTGTTTTCATACGCGGTGTAGAAATCTGTGCCCACCACCCCGGCGACGCCTGCCGGAGTGTGCACTTCGAATTTACCGTTGGGTTGAGTGATTTTTTGCGCTTGCGACCGCACCTTCCCAAGGCTGAGCTCCAGGTCCGTCTGCTGCGCACCGGCATCATGCTTGACGATATGGATGGAAGAATCCGATCCAATGTTAAGAACCGAGCCGTCATCGAGAGACACGCGAGCACGAGCGCTTGGCCGCGTGTTCAGCACGTCCAACCAATCTACCACCGTTCTGGCCGAGGCAGTGATGGACTTAGTGCCGCGGGCGATACTCACGGCCGGAATAATGCGAGAGACTTCGCCGGCGCGCTCAGAAGCGCCAGGAGCTTGCGCGAGCAGGTCGGCAGGAATTGTGATCGAGGCTGCCACAAGGCAGGCCAGCGCCACAATACCGGGGGACTTGGTGTTCATCGAGGACTCCTCAGGGAGACGACAGAGAAAATCACTATCTTCTCTAGTTACGTGAGAAGCGCGAAAGGGTCAAATAAAAAGCAAAAGCAGTTGCCCGTTTCGACACGGGAGCGGGAATCAGCGCGCGGCGTAATGAAACATCGTCGCGGTCCTGTCGTCCGACTGCCGGAAATCGCCCGTGAATTCCTCAATCGCGCGGAAAATGGAGCCCAGCAGATTAAGCAGCGTTTCCCCTGACTGCCTCGATACTCCAGGAATTCCTTCAACGCCGAATTCCTCGTCCTGCCGATGGCGCGCGATCGGTACAAGTGTTGTAACCAAACGCACCTTGGCCGCGGAAAAGCTTGTGGCCAGACTCCGGCGGGGCCAAAATTGGGGTATGCGCGCACTCGCCGGATTACTCGCCTTCGCTGGGATAGCATTTGGAATCTACTATTTCTATCTGAAAAAGATGCCGACCACCGATGAAGGAACGGCGCCTACTCAGGCCATCAGCCTGACGGGTGTCCGCAGTGATCTGTTGCAGATCGCCCAGGCCGAACGCGGAAACATCGCCCTAAACAGCAAATGTATTTCCCTCGATGAGCTGATTTCGTCCGGTGCCATGTCCGTGAGCCGCAAAGAGCGGGATGGCTACACCTACGAGGTAAGCTGTTCCGGTACCGACTTTCGGGTCATCGCAGAACATCCCCCAGCCCTGGCGGGTTCCGGGATCCGTTACCCAAAACTGGCGATCGATGCAAACATGCAGATTCAGGAAGTCCAATAACCCCCCCCCCTCTCAACCCACTTTTTCCTCCTTCGATTCAGGAACATTTCCTTACCGGTGTGCGTACCTTCTCATGAGGTCGCGGAAAGCGGGCGGACGAGACAGCCGCGAAAGGAGTGGCATATGGGAGGGGATTTGATCGGATTGGTTGCAGTGGTATTGACGTGCGGTGTGCCGGTCGCGGCGATGTACACCTATTACCGCGTGAGAAAGCTGCGCACGGAAGAGCGCCTGGCCGCGCTTGCAAGGGGAACACAGATCCCCATGGAGCCGGAATTGTCGCAATTTGCGCGATCCCGGCGGGCCGGAATTTTGTTGGTCAGCGGCGGTCTGGGATTCATGATCATGTTCGCCGTGATTGCGCGGATAATTTCGGAGCCGCAAGCCATGGCGGCGGCCGCGTTTGGCATTTTGCCGCTGGCCGTCGGAATTGGCTACTTCGTGGATGCCACCCTGATTCAGCGCGACATCAAAGCCACGTGAGTTTGCAGTAGCGTGCTCTGCGGAAGCGACGAAACGCCCTGGGAACCGCAAATGGCGATCCCGTCGAGGAGGGCTGACTCGCTTCCGCCCAGCCCGTTTGATAAAGTAAACCTCGCATCATTCCGAGCGGAGAGAGGAAACCCACCTCGATCTAATCCAGCCACAAACAAAGCCACACCTCGCCCTTGCTCGTCCCAGCGCCCCGCCAAGCCCAATCCGCACCGTGTGCTAGAATCAACCGCGATGCATCCTGCCATCCCGCAATTATTGGCGCTTCAGCGACTCGACCAGATCATCGCGTCGTCGCGCGCGGAACTGGACAGCCTGCCGAAACAATTGCGGGAAGCAGATGCCAAATTGAACAGCGCGCGCACCGCGGTCACTTCGGCGAAGGATGCCCACACGCAGGCCTTAGCGCAGCGAAAGAAACTGGAACTGGATGTCGAGCAATGGAGAGGCCGCGCCAAAAAATATCGCGAGCAGAGCAGCTCCGTGAAGACCAATGAAGCTTATAAGGCCTTGCAACATGAAATTGCGACTGCGGAAGGCGAAGCCGCCAAGGCCGAAGACCAGGTGCTCGAACAGATGATGGCTCTCGAGGAACTGGAAGGCCGCGTGAAGCATGTGGAAGCGGATTTGCGCGAATCGGAGCAGGCCATCGCCGCGGAAAAGAAGCAGATGCAGGTGCGGTATGGGGATAAGAAAAAAAAGCTGGAGGCCGCCGCCGCGGAACGCGAGCAGATCGCAAAGAAAGTGCCGCAAGATGTGCTGGATCTATATACCAGAGTCGAAAAGCGGCATCCCGCATCGGCGCTGGCCGAAGCGCGCGGTGAGCAGTGCCGCGCGTGCGGAATGCGCGTTCTGCCTCACGTAGTGCAAATGCTTGCGTCGGAAACCGATGAAGAAGTTTTTCGCTGCGAAATGTGCGGACGGATTCTCTATTCCTTGGAGCCCATCCCCCACGCCGTGCCGAAGGAAACCGCGAACGGGGCCGCGAATTCGTGATGTTCAAGCGCGCGCCAGCCCCGCGGGGAGCCGGTCTGTTTGGCGACGCGCCGCCGGCGCCTCCGAAGCAGGTGCCGTCGCATCAGGCCAACATTGACGGTGGCTCACGCGGAAATCCCGGCCCAGCCGCATATGGCGTGGTAGTGCGCGACGGCAGCGGCGCAATTGTTGCCAAGCTGAAAAAATATATCGGATCAAGCACAAACAACGTGGCGGAATATTTCGGGTTAATCGCCGCCTTGGATTACGCCCAGACGCATGGCGTGCGCGCACTCCGTGTCGAGAGCGATTCCGAATTAATGGTCAAGCAGATGCGTGGCCAGTACAAAGTGAAGAGCCCCGAGTTGAAGCCATTGTTCGAACGCGCCAAGAAAATGGCGCACTCCCTGGAGTCGTTCCGAATCGATCATGTCTATCGCGAACACAATCGCGAAGCCGATGCCCTGGTCAACCAGGCCCTGGACGAAACAGGCCGGCCGGGACCAAGCACCCCGGCGGAAAAGCCTGCAGGAAGGAACAGCACCAAGCGTCTGGTGGCGCGTTGCCGCGATGGCAGGCTCGAACCCGTAGAGCCGCTCAACCTGCCAGACGGCACCGAAGTAGAAATCCTGCTTCGCCTGAAAAAGTAGCGCGCGTGCCATCTACTGACACGTTGTCATCTTGATGAGTACTTCGGTGCGACCAAGGAGTTCAAGCAACTCACAAAAATAAATCCGTCATTCCGAATGGAGTCTGCGGAATGAGAGATCCTTCTTCTCTTGCTATTCCACGAGGACCATCGACTTGCGGGTTGGATTCACGCCGCGTTCGCTTGCCTTGGCGCATAAGGCGACTTCAAAACATACGACCGGTAAAGCGTATCCCTTTGCGCCGGCAAAAATCCCGCATCATAGATAATCCGCCGGAGCTCTTCCTCATTTGTACGCCGCCGCACGCCCGCCGCGTACACCACATTTTCTTCAATCAGGATGCTGCCCACATCGTCTGCCCCAAACTGCAATCCCACTTGGCAAACCTTGATCCCCGGCGTCAGCCAACTCGATTGAATGTGATCGATGTTGTCCAGATAAAGCCGGCTCACGGCCAGCGTCTTCAGGTAATCCACCGCGGTCGTTTCCTGAACACGCTTCCCCAGCGCAGTGTTGTCCGCCGCAAAAATCCACGGGATAAACGCCGTGAATCCGCCGGTCTCTTCCTGAAGCTGCCGGACGCGCTCCAGATGATTTACACGATGCCGCAGTTCTTCACCGCAGCCGAACATCATGGTGGCCGTTGTGCGCAGGCCGAGCGCATGCGCGGTGCGATGCACTTCCACCCAATCCTCGCTGGTGCATTTCAGCCGCGCGATCTTGCCGCGAACTTCGTCATCCAGGATTTCCGCGCCACCGCCGGGAATGGATTGCAAACCCGCGTCCATCAAGCGCTGAATCGTGTCACGAATACTAAGTTCGCTCACCTCGGCGATGCACAGAATCTCCGGCGCCGAAAAACAGTGGAGATGGACTTGCGGATAACGTGATTTGAGCGAACGCAAAAGATTTTCGTAGTAGCCAATCTGAAGATCGGGATGCAGACCACCCTGCAGCAGCACGCCAGTTCCGCCAAGGGGCAGCATCTCCTCGATCTTGGCGTAGATTTCTTCGAACGGCAGGATGTATCCGTCTTTCGCGCCCAACGGCCGATAGAATGCGCAGAACGAACAATACTCCGTGCAGAAATTCGTGTAGTTAATGTTGCGATCGATTTGGTAGGTAACGATGCGCGGATCATTTTTCTGCAGGCGAAGCTGGTGCGCGGCCATGCCGATGCCCACCAGGTCATCGGATTGCAGCATTTCGAGCGCTTGTTGTTTGCTGATTCCCACTTGTTTTTCCCTTTACCTGTGCCGCGCCGCCGCCAGTTCCGCCAATCCCTGGAAGCTGGCGATTTGCAGCGGTCTTGCCTGCGGAATCAAACCCAATTCGGCGGCCAGGTCGTAATACCGCTGCAGGCCGAGCAGATTTTCCCCGTCAAGAGTGTAATCGATGTTTTCGCTAAGATAACGCGCAATTTTGTCTACCGGGAGATTCAATTCGCGCGAAGCTTCCGCGCTGATCTCCTCCAGATGCTGCATTCCAAAAGCCAGCGAATCCTGAAAATCGCGAATCACTGCGGGTGTAACGGCAGCCGGTCGGGCAGCCCAAATGGCCAGCACGGCCGGAAAGCTCGTAAGTGCGCGCCATTTTTCCACCATATCGAAAAGGAACAGCGGAGGAGAGGAGGAAAGGCCCGCTATCTCCGCAGGAAAGATGGATTCGCCCGCGGCATCGTGTTTCGCAGCAGTTTCCGAGCCGAGCGCCAGTCGCAAAGCCGGATCGCCGATGAGCAGCGCGGCGTCTGCGTCTCGGAGCATGCCGGGCAAATCGGGATCAGCTTCGAAAAAATCAGGCGCAATGTGCCACCGCTTCGCGCAAAGGATACGCACCAACGCTTGGGTGCTGCGTGAACTGCGGTCCAAAGCGATGCGCCGCACGTCGTGGATGGGTTTCTTGGAAACTAGCAACAAGCTGCGCACGGATTTCTTCGAAGCAATCGAAAGATTTGGCAGAGCCACAAGCCCCTCGGTGCGCTGAAACTCGATAGCAGGAATAATGGCGATGTCCACTTCCGCCGACCGCAGCGCTTCCGCACACTGCGAAGGCACGGTGAACGACAACTGATACTTTCCGCGCAGCGGCCCATGCGTGAAGCCACGCACAAGCGGCGCGGTATTCAGATACTGCACAATAGAAATGCGAAGCGAGCTCACGTAGTTCCGATCCCCAAAAGGCACTTCAAGTATAACAAAGGCACGAAATCAAGGGCTTTAGGCGAGTCCGCCAGAGAATTCAACGCGTTCAAAACGCGCGAAAGTTGCCGGAGCATATTTTGCGTTTTGATGTCCATCTGCTAGAATTAAGGTTCTTGTTTTCTATCCTTTGAAGCTTAGGAAGTGGAATATCATGGCACTGAAGTGTGAACTCTGCGGCAAGGGCCCGAGCTACGGCAACGTGGTCAGCCACGCCAACAATACCCGCCGGCGCCGGTGGGAACCCAATCTCAAGCGCGTGCGTGCGGTCGTCAATGGGGCCCGCAAGCAAATCAAAGTGTGCACCGCTTGCATTCGACTCGGTCGCGTGAAAAAAGCCGCCTGAGCAAACCCTTGAACTTTTCCCTGAATCCCGCAATCCGATGGCAGAGAAACGGCGGCGCGATTCATCGCGGTGTGGCGCTGTTGCCCGCGGCGGTGCTGCTGGCATCTTTATTCGTCGGCTGCAAACAGCAGGAAAGCCATGCGCCGGACGTGTGGGCCGTGGTGAATGGCACCGAAATAAAGCGGGATGAAGTAGAGAAGTACTATCGCACGCGCATCAATCCCGAAGCGCAGGAAACTTCGCCCGAAGAGGTTCTTTCTGGCAAACTCAACGTAGTCGAACAGCTGGTCAACAACGAAATTCTGCTGGAGCGCGCCAAGAAGTTGAACCTCGAAGCCAGCGACGGCGAAGTGGAAGACAAATTCACGGAGCTGAAAAGCGGCTACACCGAAGAAGAATTTCAGAAAAAATTGAAAGATGGCGGCATGACCGTGGATGACCTCAAAAAGGATCTGCGCCGCCAACTCTCCATTCAGAAGTTGTTGAACCGCGAAGTCGCCGCGAAGGTCACCATCACGGATCAGGACGTTACGGACTTCTACAATACCAACCGCAACCAGTTTAACGTCGCAGACGCCCAATACCGCATTTCCCAGATCGTGATCACCCCGCGCAAGGATCAGATGATCCGTAACCGCAAGAACGACGACGCCACCAACGAGGCCGAAGCGGAGCGCAAGGCAAAGATGCTTGAGGATAAGCTGAACAGCGGCGCGGATTTTGCCCAGTTGGCGATGGATTATTCCGAGGATCCGAATACCTCTGCGACGGGTGGCGATTTGGGTTACATCCCTGAATCCTCGCTGAATGCGCCGCAGACCGACCCGGTCCTGAAGCGCATGGTGCTTAGCTTGAAGCCCGGCCAGGTCAGCCCCCCGATTGTGCTGAAAGACAGCATACGAATTTTGAAGCTGGTGGCTCGCGAAGCCGCCGGACAACGCGGCATCAACGATCCCCAGGTGCAGCAGATGATTCGGGACACGCTGCGCAACCGCAAGGAACAGTTGCTGCGCAATGCCTACCTGGCGGTCGCCCGCGATGAAGCCCACGTAACAAATTATCTGGCGATCCAGGTGATTGAGACTGCAGGGAAGTTGCCGGAAGCCGCAAAGCCGAGCACGCCACCCGCGGCAGGCACTCCACCGATCACTCCAAGCACCGGCCGTCCCACGAATACGCAATAAAACGGTATCTGATCTTTAATCCCGGCTTGGTGTCATCCTGAGGAGCGTGCCTTTCGCGCGACGAAGGATCTCAACTGTCAAATCCGCACAATTCGTCCGTGAACATCAATCCACCCAAGCTAGCACATCACCCGCGTTGACGGCCTGACCCTCTTTAGCATGCAAACGTTCAACCTTGCCCTTTTTCGGCGATCGAATCTCATTCTGCATTTTCATTGCTTCCACAACCACCAGGCCCTGCCCGGCTTCCACTTCATCGCCCACAGTCACCAACAACCGGATCACTTTGCCCGGCATGGGAGCGATGATCTGCTGGCGGCCTTCGGCTTCGAGTGCGCCCTGTTTTCTCCCGTGCCACGCGCGCGGGTCGCGGACATCGGCCTTAAATTCGTGCGGTCCAGTCTGCAGCGTGTAAGTACCGTCGAGAGATGGCGCGACGTGAATCTCGAAGACCACACCGCCGAGAATCACGGACACCGCGTTTGGGGCGGCAAGAATCACGTCCGCGTCCACAGGCTTGCCGTCCAAGGAAACCTTGTACGACGCCCCATCTTTTTCGAGGTCCACAAGGTGTTTCGTCTTTCCCGTGGGCGACTCGAGATAAACCTCAAATTTCATGGCTGGCGATCCAGTTGGGAACGGCGCCCTTCCAGTTTCCATCGTGAAGGTTCAGTGCCGGAAGTTTGGCCACCGCCAGTATTGCCCGGCTGAATGCTCTCCCAGTAAGCGGCTGCAATGGCGGCCGCAGCTTCCGTGCCCGGCCGTGCCTCCATTGCCGGGGGCTGCGCCCGAGCCAACAAATGGTCCAGCCACTTCGTATGGATTTCGCCACGAAGAAATTCGGGCTCACCCAGAATGCGGCGGAACAGGCTCACGTTGGTGCGAATCCCCGTAATGGTGTATTCGTCGAGAGCACGGCGCAGGCGCGAAATGGTTTCTTCGCGGCTGTTGCCCCAGGCGATAAGTTTGCTCAGCAAAGGATCGTACTCGATCGGCACGTTCCACCCCCGATAGACGCCCTCGTCAAGGCGAATGCCGGGACCGGTGGCAATGCGCCGCGCGATAATTTTCCCCGGACACGGAAAGAAATTGTTGTCGGGGTCTTCCGCGTAAAGGCGCACCTCCATCGCGTGGCCCCGAGGCGTGATCGTTTCCCACGCGAAAGGAAGCCGGTGTCCGGCAGCGATGGCAATCTGCAGCTTCACCAGATCGAGGCCGGTAACTTGCTCCGTCACCGGGTGCTCCACTTGCAGGCGCGTGTTTACTTCGAGGAAATAGAAATTCAGGTTGGCGTCCACCAGAAATTCCACGGTTCCCGCATTGACGTACCCGCCCGCACGCGCCAGGCGTACCGCGGCGTCTCCCATTTTTCGCCGCAGGTCGGGATTAACGACCGTCGAAGGCGCTTCTTCGATCACCTTCTGATGGCGCCGCTGTATCGAACATTCCCGTTCGCCTAGAGACACCACTCGGCCATGCGAATCTGCCAAAATCTGGATTTCAATGTGCCGTGGGGAATCCAGATACTTTTCCAGGAACACGCGAGAATCGCCAAACGCATTGAGCGCTTCCGAGGAAGCGTCGCGAAACGCCGAAGAAAAGCTCTCATCATTCGCAACAACTCGCATGCCTTTGCCGCCGCCCCCGGCCACAGCTTTCAGCAGCACGGGATAACCCATCACGCGCGCCAGAGCTTGAGCATCGTCCACATTTTCGATCGGATCGTCCGTCCCGGGCACGGTCAGTACGTCGGCGCGGCGCGCAAGTTGTTTGCCCGCGGTTTTAGAACCCATCATTTCCATGGTTTCCGGGGAAGGCCCGATGAAAGTGATGCTGGCTTCGGCGCACGCGCGAGGCAGAGCGGGATTTTCCGCCAGGAAACCGTAACCCGGATGAATCGCGTCGCAGTCGGACCGGCGCGCAACGTCTATGAGCTTGTCTATGCGCAGGTAACTTTCCCGGGAAGGCGCTGGCCCGATGAGATAAGCTTCGTCGGCCAGCCGAATGTGCAGCGAGGTGCGGTCCACTTCACTGAACACGCAAACCGATGGAATGCCCATTTCGCGGCACGCCCGCAAAATACGCACGGCAATTTCACCGCGATTGGCGATCAGAATTTTTCGAAACATAGAGGATTGAATAGTCACGCGAATTTTACCATGCGGCCAATTCAGACAAATGACCACGTAAGGCTTGCGTGTCGTATTGTGTGCGGTGTATGAAAGCACCCACGAATCAGTGGAAGGAGAAGCCATGAAGCGAATTGCGACCTTGCTTGCCGGCATTTCGTTGTTGTGCGCAGTTGGAGCCGCGGCCCAAGCGCCAGTTGTAGCGCCGCCGGAAAGCTTGGTGCTGGACGGAGTGCCCAGGATTCCCGCGAGCCTGGCGGAAACGGCGGGGCGATACGGAGAGTATCGAAGCGCGTCATTGGCCGATTGGCAGCCGGGAAAACGCGGCATGCTGATCAGCACGCGTTTCGCGGCAACACCGCAACTTCATCTGGTCGGCCAGCCCGGCGGCGAGCGCCACCAGCTCACGTTTTTCACGGACGCCGTGCGTGATGGCCGGTTCCATCCAAACGGCGGCGATTACATTGTGTTCCCCAAGGACATCGGCGGCGGCGAGTGGTACCAGCTCTATCGCTTGGATCTGGCGGCAGGGAACATTAGGCTGCTCACCGATGGAAAATCGCGGAACAGCATCGGCCCATGGTCTAGCAAAGGAGACCAGATCGCTTACACCTCGACCCGGCGCACCGGAAAAGATACGGATTTGTGGGTGATGAATCCCGCGGAACCGAAGTCCGACCGGATGCTGACGAAGCTCGAAGGGGGCGGCTGGGAGCCTCTCGACTGGTCTCCAGACGACAAATCGATTTTGCTGATGGAGGAGCTCTCCGTGAATGAATCCTACCTGTGGCTTGTGGACACGGCGACGGGAGAGAAAACCGCGCTGACCCCGCGGGACGCGAAGGAAAAGGCCTCTTACTTTGAAGGCCGGTTCAGCAAAGACGGCCAAGGGCTTTACGTCACCACCGACAAAGATTCGGAATTTCACCGGCTCGCCTACATCAGCCTGAGCACCAAGGAGTATTCTTATCTGACCTCGAAGATTCCCTGGGACGTCGCGGCCTTTGATTTATCCCACGACGGCAAACGCATCGCCTTCGTGACAGATGAGAATGGTTTGGGCGTGTTGCGCCACTTCCGCACGGACAAAAAGGATATTTTGCTCGAGCCGAAGAACTTGCCTGCCGGCGTAATCGGCGGAGTCCGCTGGCGTCGCGATGGGCCAGAGTTGGCATTTTCCGTGTCCAACGCGCAAGGACCGGGCGACGTTTATTCGCTCCATGTGGCCACCGGAAAGCTGGAGCGCTGGACAGACAGTGAAACCGCGGTGCCCGCAAAAGATTTTCCGTCGGCGGCGCTTGTGAAGTGGAACAGCTTCGACGGCAAAACCATCAGCGGCTTCCTCTACAAGCCGCCGGCGAAGTTCACCGGGAAGCGGCCGGTCCTGGTGGTGATTCATGGCGGTCCAGAAGGGCAGTCGCTGCCTTACTTTTTGGGAAGGCAAAATTACCTTTTGAACGAGCTGGGAATCGCCCTGATTTTTCCGAACGTGCGCGGATCGACCGGCTTCGGCAAGACATTCACGATGCTCGATAACGGATTTCTGCGCGAAGACACGTACAAAGACGTCAACGCTCTGTTCGACTGGATCGGCGCGCAGCCAGAGCTGGACGCTAGCCGCATCGGTGTTACCGGTGGAAGCTACGGCGGCCACATGACCCTGGCCATCGCAACGTTTTACGGCGATCGCATCCGCTGCTCTGTGGACATCGTCGGCATGTCCAACCTGGTAACCTTTTTGGAGCATACCGAAAGCTATCGCCGGGATTTGCGGCGCGTGGAATATGGCGACGAACGCGATCCCAAGATGCGCGAATTTCTGGAGCGCATCGCACCCATGAACAACATCGAAAAAATCAAGAAGCCGATGCTCGTGGTTGCCGGAAAGAATGATCCTCGCGTGCCGGTAAGCGAAAGCGATCAGATTGTGGCCGCGCTGAAAAAATCGGGAACGCCTGTGTGGTACATCATGGCCAAAGACGAAGGTCACGGCTACCAGAAGAAGGCCAACCAGGATTATCAGTTTTACGCCAGCGTGGAATTCCTGGAGGAATATCTGCTGAAGTAACGGAGCGTCATTCTAAGGCAAAGGAATTCCCAGATCATTGCCGCCATTGGAGAGCGTTGATATCAGATCTGCTGCCGCTTCCACCGGCCGCGCCGGAAAAGCAGAATCCCGGCAGCCGCGATAGCCGCTTCCGCGATAACAATCGCGAAATAAGCGCCGTTGGCCCGGAAATGAAACGGCACCGCCAAAGCATAAGCCAGCGGAATCTCCAGCAACCAGAAGCCGAAAAAATTTACGATAGTCGGTGTAACCGTGTCGCCCGCGCCATTAAACGCCTGCAGCATCACCATTCCGTAGGCATACCCGATGTTTCCGTAACTGATGATGCGCAAGCACGAAACCGCAAGTGGCACCACACTCGGATCGCGCGTGAACAGGCGGATCACCGGCTCTGCGAAAAACACGAAGAATACGCCGACGGTTCCAAGAAAAATCATGTTGTACAGCCCAGTTCGCCACACCGATTGTTCAGCGCGTTCCGGTTGCTTGGCCCCCAGATTCTGCCCGACGAGCGTGGCGGCCGCGTTGCTCAGACCCCAACTAGGCAGGATCACAAAGATCACAATGCGAATAGCGATCGTATAACCCGCGAGCGCGGCTGACCCGAACAGGCTTACGATGCGCACCAGCCCGATCCAGCTCACGTCGGCAATCGCGAATTGCAGGATGCCAGTGATAGACACGCGCACAAGCCGCAGCAAAACCCCGAAATCCACACGCAACTGTGAGGTGAGAATGCGAATTCGCTCCGTGCCGCGCAGCAGGCGATAAAACTGGTACAACACGCCGATGCTGCGCCCGAGCAATGTCGCGAGGGCCGCGCCCGTAACGCCGAGCCTTGGAAATGGACCCCACCCAAAGATCAGGCAAGGATCGAGAATCAAATTAATGATGTTGGAAACCCACAACAGCCGCATGGCGATTGCAGCATCGCCAGCGCCGCGAAAGATCGCGTTGTTCAGGAACAACATTAGGATTGCGCCGCAGCCGCCCAGCGCGATGCGTGCATAGCCGGACCCGATCGCGATAATTTGTGGCGAAGCGCCCATCAGCTGCAGCAACCGCGGCGCGTAAATCCAGCAGGGCACTCCGATAACGGCCGAAGTCGCCAGCCCGAGAACGATGGCTTGCGCACCCGCGACCGCCGCATCAGCGGGATCCTTTTCTCCGATCCGCCGCGCGACCATCGCCGTGGTGGACATGCCAAGTCCGAATCCCACGGCGATCACCAGGCTGAGAATTGACTCGGTCAGGCCGACGGTCGCAATCGCATCAGCGCCCAGCCGCCCAACCCAGAAAACGTCCACGACCGCGAACAGCGATTCCAGCACCATTTCCAGAACCATCGGAATGGCCAGCAGCACGATCGCGTGATTCAGGCTGCCCTTGGTGTAGTCCTGGTGCGACCCGCGGACCGCTTCGCGAATCGAGCCCCAAAACGTCGGAAGCGGTGAGACAACTATAGTTTCTGGCGAACTCATATAATCCCGTGTATTTCTGCGCGAATCCCTATGCGATGGAAAATGCTCGCGCCGCCAAAAAGACACAAACAGAGAGGAGAAGAAATTCAGTTCCGCTTCAGGAGCGGATCAAAGGACAGGGATGTTACGAGGCTGAAACATAATTCTTTCCAGACAAAGGCCGAAGTAAAGGCCTGCATCAGCGAAAAGATTGTAACCCAGTAACGGAAGGTTTGCTACAGGTGGAGAACGCGAATCAAGGTGTTGTGTTGTCGCCTGTTCTGATGGCGGTCCACTTGCCCTTTGTCCCGATGTCGTCCACAACGTGCCAGTAATTTCCTTGCCTTTCATCCAGCCGACGAAAAATGTGGTTCTTTTTGTCCCGCCGGATCGGACAAGCACCACGGTGAATGCAAGAAAATCTCCTTTCTTATGACCAAAATCGAAGTCTACCGGCTCGCCTTTTCATCTAAAACGCTGCCCTCCAGCCAATCCTCGTTAGGGCCAGAACAAAGGAACTCAAAGACACGCACGGATTTGCCCTGCGGGCTTACTAATTGCGCCTCCTCTTTCCAGGCCAGGCGTAATAGATGGTAGCTACAGGAGTGGCAACGTCTATTCTGACTATATCCGACGCTTCCAGAAACTCCACATCACCGTTACCGTCCGACAGTTTGTCGCGAAGAGTTACATGAAACGTGGATGGCCTGTGCGCGGCGAATTTCCATGTTTGAACAGTCTGCTCCGCTGCTAACTTGGTCGGGCGTGCTGGATCCGCTCCGTGCCGCGCAGCAGGCCATAAAACGGGCACAACACCCCGATGCTGCACCGATCGATGTCGCGAAGCCCGCGTCAGTAACGCCGAGCCTTGGAATTGGACCCCAGCCAAAAATCAGGCAAGGATCGAGAAGCACGACGCGGCCGAGTTTTTTGAGCGATTCGCTAAGCAATTCGCACTAGATTTGAGTAGTCTCGGCCCGGACTGGAGCTCATTACTTTACCCACCCACCCACCCACCCGCCCTCCGTACTTCCATTTATTGTTGGTTTGGGTTGTAGACCACTGGGGAAACATTTGGGACCACGGATGCGTATATTAGGAGTAGAGACGGCAGATGTGTGGCTGCCGCGCCGGATTTGGAGGGTGCGCTGTGCTAACCCTAGCCTTCATGATTCTGTTGTATTTCCTTCCTGCGATTGTTGCACGCGATAAACGTGATGCCGCGGGTATCTTTCTGCTGAACCTGTTGCTCGGATGGACGGTAATTGGGTGGGTCATCGCCCTGATCTGGGCTTGCACGGCGGAGGCTTATCCGCGCGTTCATATGATCCCCGTGACCGTGAGTGGCCGTTACTGTTGCCGGTGCGGCACGGTGACCTGCCCTGGCGCACATTTCTGCACGGGATGTGGTTGCACGGTCTGAAACTTTCGTCCCGCATGACGTGCTGAAGATTTTTTGGCACGGTGTTAGCTGGGCTGTGGGTGCCTTACCGATCCGATGACTGATCCGAAAACGCAATCTTTGCGCGAAGAATTTAACCGCTGGGCGGAAGCCGGGCGAGGCGACGGCATGGAGCAGGACCACCTGCCGATCGCGCTTCCGGTGCTCGAGAAGATGCATCTTTCGGCTAGCGATAACGTCCTGGACGTGGGCTGCGGGTCCGGATGGCTGTCGCGGCGGATCAGCAAGCTTGTTCCCGAAGGCCGCGTGGTCGGCATGGACATTTCCGACGAAATGATTCGAGTGGCGAGGCGCACGAGCCCGGATCAGGACAACATCCTGTTCGTCACCGGAGAAGTGGGCGAAATTCCGTGGGAGCCCAATTTCTTCGGTCAAGCGATTTCTGTGGAATCGGCATACTACTGGCCCGACCCTGGCATGGGCATACGAGAACTCCATCGGGTACTGCGGCCGGGCGGCGCGGCGTGGATCTTGATCAACTATTACCGCGACAATCCTTATTGCCACCAGTGGGGTGGGCTGCTGGCTGTGCCAACACATTTGTTTTCGGCGGAGGAATGGGCGCAACTGTTCCGGGAAGCAGGATTTGCCAATGTTTCTCACGAAAGAGTTGTCGATCCTTCGCCAACTCCGGAGACATATGCGGGGCGATGGTTCCGCGATGCGGAGGAGTTGCGGGCATTTAAAGCGGAAGGTGCCCTGTTGATTCGCGCAGAGAAGTAATTTCGAAAGCAAATTTATCTGTGAAGATGTGACCGGCAATCTGGCCGCCTGGTCGGAAGTGTGGTAAGAGTGCGAAGGTTGCTGGTGTGCTCGAACAAGCACAACGGAAGGTGAATGAATGGGATTTTGGGATGATGGGGTGGCGGTAATCACCGGTGCGGGATCGGGGATGGGGAGATGTTTGGCACAGCAACTGGCCGCGAGAGGAACATCCCTGGCATTGGCGGACGTAAACGAAAACGGATTGCATGAAACCGTGGCACTTCTGGGAGGTGCAACAGGGAAAATAACGCGGCACATTGTGAACGTGGCCGAAGAAACGCAGGTGAAGGAATTTGCGGAAGCTGTTGCGGCGCAGCAGGGACGGGCCACGATTCTGTTCAACAACGCCGGGGTGGCGCTGCTCGGGCACTTGGAAGAGATTTCGCTCGAGGAGTTTCGCTGGCTGATGGGCGTCAATTTCTGGGGCGTGGTTTACGGGGTGACCTATTTTCTGCCGCTGTTGAAGAAAGAAAAACGGGCGCACATCGTGAACACGTCGAGCCTGCTGGGATTTTTCGGGGCCTCCGGGCAAGGAGCGTATTGCGCCAGTAAATTTGCGGTCCGTGGATACACGGAATCGCTGCACCACGAGCTGCTGGGGACGAATGTTGGTGTCACGTGCGTGCATCCGGGATTTGTGCGCACTTCAATTGCGGAACGCGCGAAAGTGGGGCGGGGCGCCGCGGCAGGCTTGCGCGAGGAAAGCCTGACAAGATTCCAGAAGGTGGCGCGTACCGATGCTGCCACAGCTGCCAACAAGATTCTCCGGGGAGTGGAGCTCGGCAAGGCGCGCGTGCTGATTGGACCCGACGCTTATTTTGTGGATATGTGGCAGAGGTTGAAGCCTGCAAGTTACTGGAACCTGATTGCGAAACAATTTGAAGATCCGGGAGCCAAGGCGAAGTGAGAGATGGCGCCCAACCAGGACGAATTGACACGTGCGCCGACGGCACGCCGGGGGAAGATTTGGGAGGCTATCTGCAAGTCGATGAACAGACCCACAGCGAACTGCTGGCGGAAGATTATTGCGCCGTTCATCCCGATGGCACCGTGCGCATCGGTAAGCCGAGCACGAAGGAAATTGCCGCCGCGCCAATTGAGGATTACTGGCTGAGGGAACTGGAAGCATGGCCGGCGGGGGAAGAAGGGGCGATGCTCACGTCGGAAGTAGAAAGGGGCCTGTCTGCGAATTCGCTTCGCAGTGGGGGGAAGTTTACATGGAGCATGACGGCGATGGGAAGTACCGATATGATCATGGGACGATGCTGAACTGCTATGGAGGTCAAACTTGCAGCTGCAACTCATGACCCTGTTTTTTTCTGCGTCTCTCGCTATGGCGGCGTTCGCGCAAGCACCTACGGAAACGGCTTTGACCGGCAATCCCGCATACGAGAAGAACTGCGCGAAGTGCCACGGAAAGTCGGCGGAGGGCCGTCATTTCGCGGGACCGTCGCTCAGATCCGATAAAGTTGCGGGCGCCTCCGACGACGATTTGCGCAACATGATTACGAATGGCAAAGGGCACATGCCGAAATTTGGCGGCAAATTGACGACGGAAGAAATCGATACTCTGGTAGGGCAGATTCGCGCGCTGAACAAGAAATAGACGGCTGGCCATGGCCGCCGGTGGTATAGGGATTGTTGGCCGGCGAGAAGGGTGGCGATATACTGAATTCAGGGGCAGGACGGAGAGAGGTTCCTTGTGGGTGTCATAGACCAGCGTTTTGAAAAGAATTTTCTGATCACTTCGGTAGATTACGTATTTAATTGGGCAAGGAAGAGCTCGCTGTGGCCGTTGACGTTTGGCCTGGCTTGCTGCGCCATTGAGATGATTGCGTCGACGACAGCGCGTTTTGACATGGCGCGGTTCGGTGCGGAAGTATTTCGGCCGTCGCCACGGCAGGCGGACCTAATGATTGTGTCTGGAACCGTGACGCTGAAGATGGCGCAGGTGATCCAACGCGTATGGCAGCAAATGCCCGATCCGAAGTGGTGCATCTCGATGGGGGCTTGTTCGAGCGTCGGCGGGCCCTTTAACGCGTATTCTGTGCTCCAGGGAGTGGACCGCATCATTCCGGTCGATGTGTACGTGGTCGGATGTCCGCCGCGGCCGGAAGCGCTTTTCTATGCGCTGCTGAAGTTGCAGGACAGAATCGACACCATGACGTTAGCGAAGCGGCCGACGGAAGTTAGACTGCAGACGGAGATGGTGGAAGAGTTCAAGCGGAACGTTATGGTGGCGCAAGTGCCGGAGCCAGCCGAGAAGTAAATACCAAATCAAACGAGGCGAAAATGGCGTTCGTGAGAACCATCAAGGTGGACGAGTTGCCGCCGGGTACGGTGCGGGAACTGTACATTGAAGGAAAAGCGGTGGCGGTAGCGAACGTGGGCGGGGAAATCTACGCAATCAATAATACATGCCTACATCGAGGCGGACCACTTGGGCAGGGATTGCTCGAGGGAAAAGTGGTGACATGCCCGTGGCATGGGTGGCAGTTCGACGTGACGACCGGCAAGGCGGTGCAGAATCCTGCAGCGGGAGTAGACTGCTATGCGGCAGAGGTCCGAGGACAGGACGTTTTCATAGACATAGGATCCTGAAGAAGATACAAGGAAAGCCGGGAAAACTCGGAGCCAGTTCTCTTAGCATCAGAAAACAATAGACTTATTTATCTTCGAGTAGTTTTAGTACCGCTTCGGGTCGTTTTCCTCCTGTGGAAAGCCTTCTATCCTTAACATTTTGTTTGGTTTTCGCCTCGCGTCCGTGTATCCTTCACGCGAATCGGAGCCGATGGCGACTGCGACCCCTCAAACACGACATTACTGGATCTTCAGCGCGGACCCTCATCACTATCACTGGGACACACTCTTCGTAAAAGGTAAGGAGATGTGGCACGGCGCGGGAGCCAAACCGGACGCGGTCCGAGCCTTAAAGCAGGTGAAGAAAGGCGATCGCGTGCTTTGCTATCACTCCGCGCCGGAGCGCTCGCTGTATTCCATTGCGGAAGTGACCCGCGATCCCTATCCAGATCCCCACGATTACGACGGAAAGAATCTGGTGGCGGATTTGCGCGCGTACGAGAAGCTGCCGCGGCCGGTAACGCTGGCAGAGATGCGCGGTAATCCCGCCTTGCGGAAAGTGAAACTGCTCAAAGCTGTGCGGCGGATTATTTCCCCGTTGACCGAGGCAGAGTATCAGGAATTATTGCGGATGGCCGGAATTGTGGCCATGCCGGGCGTGCCATTGCCCTGAAGCTCTGCGGCAAACCGGGGGCGAAGGATTTCGCTGGCCATCCCCCAAACATTTTTCGGTGGCCTTACGTCTTACATTTACAGCTCAAGCTCATGCAGGATGATTCCGTCTGGATAATTCATTTCGAGTACCTTTAGACCAAAATGCTTGGTAAATGAGCGAGAGCCAAATTCGCTTGGAAATACAGGAGAGGGAAATGCGCGTACGCATCGGGTGGTTGGTGTTGATGATGCTGTTTGCAGGTAGCGTGATGAGAGCAGCGGAACAGTCGCCGCTGTTGGCGCAAGAACCCACGGTCAGCAAAACGTCGATCGTTTTCACCTATGGTGGCTACCTGTGGAGCGTTCCGCGGGCAGGCGGCGAAGCGCGGCAATTGACGACGGGTGGTCATGAACGCTCTCCCATATTTTCGCCGGATGGGCAGTCGATCGCTTTCACAGGCGAATACGACGGCAATACCGACGTGTTCGTAATGCCATCGGAAGGCGGCACGCCGAAGCGCCTGACCTGGCACCCGGCGCAAGACGCAGCAGTCGGCTGGACGCCCGATGGGAAGCGCGTGCTGTTTCTCTCTACCCGCGACGCATATGCGGACTTCACGCGGCTCTATACGGCGCCAGCCGGAGGAGGAGTAGCCGAAGTATTGCCGATGTGGAGAGCTTTTGAGGGATCGTATTCGCCGGATGGCACAAGGATGGCGTACGTGCCGAACTTTCGGTGGCAAGCGGCCTGGAAGCGCTATCGCGGGGGCCAAACAACGCCGATTTATGTGGTGAAACTGAGCGATCTGTCGCTGGAAAAGTTGCCCCGGCAAAATTCGAACGATGGGAACCCGGTGTGGTTCGGGGATACGGTGTATTTTCTGTCGGACCGGAATGGCCCGGTCACCCTATTCGCCTATGACACAAACAACAAGACCGTGAAGCAAGTGGTGGAGAACAAGGGCTTCGATCTGAAGACCGTTTCGGCGGGGCCGGATGCGCTCGTGTATGAGCAGTTTGGCGGAATTTTTCTGTTCGACCCACGGTCAGGGAAGTCCACAAAAGTGGAAATTCATCTGAATGGTGATTTGCCGGTGACGCGTCCGCACTTTGAGAAGGTGGCGGAGACGATTCAGAACGCCGGGATTTCCCCGACCGGTGCGAGGGCGGTATTCGAAGCACGGGGAGAAATCCTGACGGTTCCGGCCGAGAAGGGCGACATCCGTAATCTGACGCGAAGCACTGGTGTGGCGGAACGCGATCCGGCGTGGTCGCCGGACGGTAAATGGATCGCGTATTTTTCCGATGAGTCCGGAGAATATGCATTGCACCTGGAAGATCAGTCGGGGCTCGGAGAAGTGAAGAAGATCAACCTGGGGAATCCGCCATCGTATTTTTACGGACCGACTTGGTCGCCGGACAGCAAGAAAATTGCTTACACGGACAAACGACTGAACCTGTGGTACGTGGAAGTAGAAAAGGGCACACCGGTGAAGGTTGCTACGGAGCGGTTCGAAGATCCGTCCAGCGCGATGAACCAGACGTGGTCACCGGACAGCAAATGGTTGACGTACACCAGGTATCTTCCGAACCATCAACATGCGGTGCTCGTCTATTCTTTGGAAAGCGGAAAGGAGTCGCAAATCACGGACGGGACGGCGGATGCGCGCTTTCCGGTTTTCGACAAAAACGGCAAGACGCTGTACTTCACGGCAAGCACGGACGTGGGTTTGAGCGTGGGATGGCTGGATCTTTCAAGTTTTCAGCATCCGTTGACGCGAAGCGTGTATGCGGTGGTCTTGAAAAAGGGCGATCCGAATCCGGTCGAGCCAGAAAGCGACGAAGAGAAGATGGCGAAGGCCGAGGACAAGGGAAAGGACGCGGAGAAGGATAAAGACAAGGATAAAGACAAAGATAAGGACAAAGCGAAAGAAGCTGACAAAGCCAAGGAAGGCAAAAAGAAGGAAGAAGCGCCGGCAGTCACCATCGATTTCGATGGCATAGGGCAGCGGATCGTATCTTTGCCGATCCGCGCGGCCAACTATATTCAACTGGACGCCGGAAAAACGGGAGTGTTGTTCCTTTCAGAAATCGTAGATGTGCCGCGATTTAGTGAACCGCCAAGCGTGACGGTTAGCAAATTTGATCTGGGCACGAGGAAGACTGAGCCGTATATCGGCGGAGTGACGCAGCTTTATTTTTCTGCCAACGGAGAGAAGGCCCTGTTCCGTCAGGGACCGCCGCCGAACGGGCCCTGGTTCATCGCTGGAACAGGTGCGGCGCCAAAGCCGGGAGAAGGAGCGTTGAATCTTGGGCAAATGGAAGTGTATGTGGACCCGCGCGCGGAATGGAACCAGATGTATCACGAAGTTTGGCGGATCGAGCGCGATTTTCTATATGACCCGAATCATCATGGGCTGAATATTCCGGCCGCGGAAAAGAAGTACAGTGTGTATCTGGCTGGGGTCGGCGGCCGCGGCGACTTGAACTACTTGTTCGTGGAGATGCTCGGAGAAGTCACGATCGGACACATGTTCGTCGGCGGCGGAGACGTGCCGAAGCCCCTCCAGGTACGAGGCGGATTGCTGGGAGCGGACTATAAGGTGGAAAACGCCAGATACCGTTTTGCCCGCATCTACAGTGGCGAAAACTGGAATCCGGACTTGCGAGCGCCGCTGACGCAGCCGGGAGTGGAGGTGAAAGTCGGCGATTACCTTCTGGAAGTGAACGGAAGGGATATAACACCTCCCACCGAAGTCTATGGCTTTTTCGAGGAGACTGCGGGGAAGCAGATCAAGATCAAGGTCGGACCGAATCCGGACGGCAAGGGTGCGCGGGAACTGACCGTGGTGCCCGTGGACAACGAATTCGCGCTGCGCAACCGCGCGTGGGAGGAAGACAACCGGCGCAAGGTAGATGAATTGAGCGGCGGGAAGTTGGCGTACGTTCACGTGCCGGATACGGCCGTCGGCGGATACACAAACTTCAATCGATTCTACTTCGCGCAGGTGGACAAGCAGGCGGCGATCATCGATGAACGCTACAACCACGGGGGAGAAATCGCCGACTACATTATCGACATGCTGAAGAGGCCGTTGCGCAACTGTGCCATTTCGCGCGAAGGCGAAAAATTCTGCTCGCCGCTAGCGCAGATCTACGGACCCAAAACCATGGTCATCAATGAAATGTCGGGATCGGGAGGAGACGCGCTGCCATGGATGTTCAAACAGGATGGCGTTGGACCGCTGGTGGGAACGCGAACGTGGGGCGGGCTCGTGGGGATCTATGGATATCCGGCCTTGATAGACGGAGGGTTCGTAACCGCGCCGCGTGTGGCCATTTACGGGCTGCACGGCCAATGGGAAGTGGAAAATCGTGGCATTGCGCCGGACATTGAAGTGGAAAACGATCCCGCTTCGGTTGCGGCGGGACACGATCCGCAATTGGAAAAAGCGGTCGAGGTGACGCTGGAAGCGTTGAAGAAAAATCCGGTAGTTTTGCCGGAACATCCGCCATATCCGAATTATCAAAAGAAGTAAGCGGCAGTGGACGCGGCTCTAAAATAACAACACACTGAAGCCTCGCGGAAAGCTTACAGCAAAGACTTCGAGAGCAGCCAAGGCACGAGATCGCGCTCGGCATAGGCTTTGTCCCAGGAATTGTGGCCGACACCGGGATATTCGGAGTACTTTACGTTTCCACCGGCAGCGATCAATGCTTCATTCATTTTGCGTGAGCCCGCGACGGGAACGGTGTCATCGGCGTCCCCGTGGAAAATCCACACAGGAGTTTTGCCGATTTTCTTTGCAACCTGTGCGTAACTGCCGGGATCGTCCGGATACGCGTCCTTGGCCAAGTCCGGAAAGTGTTTCAGCAGGTCCGGGGGAATAATGATTCCGCCGCAAACAGGAACGACGGCGGCGAATTTGCCCGGATAGCGTGAGGCGATATCCCACGTGGCAAATCCACCCATGGAAAGGCCCGTAAGATAAGTGCGCTTTCTATCGCCATTGAAATCCTTGGCGGCGGCAGCGAGTGTGGCCAGGGCCATTTGTTCCATTTGCTGCTGCGTCCACCAATGATCCATCAGGCATTGCGGAATAACGACGACGGCTGGAAAACGGGAACGATCCAAGCGAATCGCGTGGGGCAATCCGAGATCGGTTTGCAACAAGCCGTCCGATCCACGTTCCCCGTAGCCGTGAAGAAAAAGGATGATCGGCCACTTCTGCTTCGGCGTCCAATTGTCCGGGAGAAACACCTGATACTTGTAGGTGGTGCCCTGGAGCGAGAGGGTACGATCGAGGAAGCCGGTTTGCTGCTTTCTTGCGGAGGCTGGGGAAGCCAGTGAGAGGGATAACATCAGAGCGGAAAGGCAGAGCAGCAGAGTTGCGCGCACCGCAACCTCCAAGCGATGGACTGTAGCATGGGCAACAGGGCAAGAAAAGAACGTGTGTGATAGTTTGATGCTCTGGAAGAAATATGCCGGAACTTCCTGAAGTGGAGACCGTGGCGCGCGGCTTGCAGCGGGAATTAGCCGGGCGAAGAATTTTAAGTATCACGCTGGGGAAAACGGACTTCATCGATAATCCAGAAGTGCTAGAGAGTGAACTTCCCGGGCGGACGATTGCCCGGGTGGAACGCTACGGGAAATTCTTATTGCTGCGGTTGGGCGCGACCGAAGGAACGAAGACCAGCGATGGGGAAGCCGCGTTGCTAGTGCACTTGGGCATGACCGGATTGCTGATGCCGAAGGCGGTTCGCGAGCCACAGGCAAAACATACACACGTGGTGATGCTTCTGGACGACGGCCGGGAGTTGCGTTACGTCGACCCACGGCGCTTTGGGCGAATGGCCTACCTGGCCGGGGAAGTGTTGTCTGGAGAATTGCAACGGTTCGGCGCCGATCCGCTGGAAGTGGGACTCGAAGAATTTGCGCGACGAATTCAAGGGCGTAAAGCGAGGATCAAGGCGCTGCTGCTGGACCAGAGCGTTCTGCGAGGCGTGGGAAATATTTATGCGGACGAGAGTTTGTGGAAGGCAAAGATTCATCCAGCGCAACTGGGCGGGCGGCTGAAACAAGCGGAAGTGAAAGAGCTGCACACCGCGCTACAGAAGATTTTGCAGAAGGCGATTTTACTCCGCGGATCATCTATTTCCGACTTTCTTGACGTGGAAGGATTGCCGGGGGAATATCAGCAGCACCACCGCGCGTATGGAAGAGAAGGGAAGCCGTGTTTTCGCTGCAAGACGGCGGTCCGGCGAGTGATTGTGGCGGGCCGCAGCAGTTATTTCTGCCCCAATTGCCAGAAGGGGCCAAGGCGGCAGAAACGTGCGGGCGAATTAACGAAGAGAAAGGCAAAGAAATAAACGATTGAAAATGATGCCGGTATAGCACGGGCAGGGAGAGGAAATGCGAGCGGTGGTACAACGAGTGAGTCGAGCTAAGGTCACGGTAGAAGGACGGGTCACGGGCGAAATTGGGGCTGGGCTGATGATCCTGTTGGGGGTGGGAAAGGAAGATAGCTCCGCCGTCGTCACGGCGATGGCGGAAAAACTGGCGAATCTGCGGATTTTCGAGGATGCAAACGGGAAAATGAACCTATCGCTACTGGATGTGAAAGGTAGCGCACTGGTTGTATCGCAGTTCACATTGTATGGAGATGCGCGGGGACAGAGACGGCCAAGCTTTATTTCGGCGGCACCGCCAGAACAGGCGAACAAACTTTATGAAGAGCTTTGCGACGCGCTTCGGAAACTGGGAATAACGGTAGGCACGGGAATTTTTCAGACAATGATGTCGGTGGAGCTCGTGAATGAAGGCCCGGTCACAATCCTTGTCGATTCTGACAAAACGTTCTAAGGCGCGTGCCAGGGATGAAAGACGCGCTGAAACGTGGACAATCACGCGCGCATTGGCGGAGTTGAGGAAGCACGGTGAACAGCGAAACGTGGAAGGAATGGCGCGTTTCGGAATCCGCGCAGAGAAAATCTATGGTGTTTCCAAGCCAAAAATGGACGCGATTGCGAAGGCCATCGGCAAGAATCACGATTTGGGGTTGGGGCTG
Organism: Candidatus Acidiferrales bacterium; assembly: GCA_963795535.1. Classification (GTDB taxonomy): domain Bacteria; phylum Acidobacteriota; class Terriglobia; order Acidiferrales; family UBA7541; genus Acidiferrum. Next base: position 956,392 of record CAWCIG010000012.1, on the reverse strand, counting down.
TGGGAAACCGGGATTCATGATGCAAAGTTGCTTGGTATGCTGATCTGCGATGCGGAACGAGTGACCTCCAGCCAAATGGAAGGGTGGGTTCGAGAGTTCGACAATTGGGACGTGTGCGATGGAACATGCTGCCACTTGTTTGTGGATGCAAGCCCAGCTTGGGAAAAGGCGTTCGCATGGAGCAGTCGCAAGAAGGAATTCGAGAAGCGGGCTGGATTTGCGATGGCGGCGTATCTGGCCATCCACGACAAAACGACGAAAGATGATGCCTACCGCAAATTCTTAAGGGTGATTGAGCGCGAAGCCTGGGACGAACGGAATTTTGTGAGGAAAGCGGTGAACTGGGCGCTGCGAAATATCGGCAAACGCAATCGGCGATTGAATCGAGACGCAATCGTGACGGCGGAAAGAATCCGGCGGAAGGGTACGCGCGCCGGCCGGTGGATTGCCACGGACGCGCTACGCGAGTTGAAAAGCGAGGCAGTGCAAACCCGCTTGCAGCGGAAAGGCCATTGACGCACGATGGCCGCGATCCAAGGAGTGAAAATCCGCAGAGCGAAGATGGCGGATGCGGCGCGTATCGCAGCGTTGTCCGGGCAATTAGGTTATCCAACGACGACGAAGGGGATGGCACCACGGTTGAAACGCGCATTGAAAATGAAAGGCGGTGCATGCTTTGTGGCGGAAACAAAGCAGGATGGGGTAATCGGCTGGGTGCACGTCAGCGTGACGCCATTGCTCGAAGTGGAGTGCCGCGGCGAGGTAAACGGTTTGGTGGTGGATGAAAGAGTGCGGAGCCACGGCGCGGGTGGAAGCCTGCTGAGAGCCGCGGAGCAATGGGCCCGGAAAATGGGATGCGCGGGAATGTCCGTGCGATCCAATGTGATTCGCGATCGTGCGCACGCCTTCTACTTGCGGAGCGGATACGAGCATTACAAAACGCAGAAGGCATTCCGGAAAACGCTATGAGAGCGAGGCACGCGGTCGATCCCGAAGCGGCTAGAACCTTGAGATCGTTCATCGCGCAACCGACGCGCTCCTCTCGGTAGGACACCCCGGATCTGTCGGGTGATCGCCATTTATGATTTAGTGACGACAGAAACAGTCGTGGAAAAATATATCGTGATACGATAAACTATTCACATGCCAGAGAAAATCACGCAAACTGAATATCAGGCATTGGGCGAGCTTCGCTACCTGATCCGCAGGTTTTTGCAAGAAGGGGATGTGAAGGCCAAGCAGGCGGGGCTCGAGCCCCAGCAATACCTGCTGTTACTGGCGGTTCGAGGCCTGCCGGCCGGTAAGGAGGCGACCATCAGCGCGCTGGCAAACCGCCTGTCTTTGCGACACCACAGCACGGTGGAATTGATCGACCGCATGGAATCCCATGGTTACGTGAAGCGCATTCGGGGACGTGAGGACCGGCGGCAAGTGCTGGTTTCGCTGCAACCTAAGGGAGAACGGCTGCTCGAACGAGTGGTGGAAAAACGGATTATCGAATTGCGCGCGAATGGAAGAGCGTTGGTTGCCGCCATCAGTTCATTGTTAGAGCCCCGCAGGGGCGTCTTGGCAAATCAGGGACGGCGCAGACAAACGGCGGCCCGAAGCAGTAAGCAGCCCGCGGCGCATAATGACGCGGATTAAGCAGCACGGAATCATGTCCCAAAATAGCAAAGAAACGGAAAAAAGGCCGATGGCGCGCCAAGAAGACCTTGGCGATTTTACCGTCAAGTGGCAAGTCTTGAGGATCACGGCGCTGGCCATCCCGATCGGGGCGCTCGCCGCCGTCAGCGCGCTGGTGCTGCTTCGCCTGATTGCATTTTTCACCAACGTTTTTTATTTCGGACATTTCTCGACGGCGCCGAATCTGCCTGCGAATTCTCATCTGGGCTGGTTCGCCGTGCTTGCGCCTGTGGCTGGCGCATTGATTGTGGGATTTATGGCCCGCTACGGCTCGGATCGCATCCGTGGCCATGGAATTCCGGAAGCCATTGAATCGATTCTGCTGAATGGCAGCCGCATCGAGCCGAAAGTGGCGGTGTTGAAACCGTTGTCCGCGGCAATCTCGATAGGTTCCGGAGGGCCGTTTGGAGCGGAAGGGCCGATCATCATGACCGGCGGAGCATTCGGGTCAATGGTCGCACAGATGTTTCACCTGACGAGCACAGAGCGAAAGACGCTTCTGGTGGCGGGAGCGGCGGCGGGAATGTCCGCAACATTTGCGGCACCGATTTCATCGGTGTTGCTGGCGATCGAACTGCTTTTGTTTGAGCGCAAGCCGCGCAGCATCATTCCCGTGGCAGTAGCGAGTGCCACAGCGGCGCTATTAAGACAGTATTTATTGGGCCAAGGTCCGTTGTTTCCCACGATCGGGCACGGACCGTTCATCACGTCATCACGCCGACGATGCTGATTTGCAGCGTGATTGCAGGGGTGGTTTGCGGGCTGGTGTCTATTCCGCTGTCCAATTCGGTTTATTTCTTCGAGGATTTATTCGGAAAACTGCCGGTCCATTGGATGTGGTGGCCGGCGATTGGCGGAGTCGTTGTGGGGTTGGGCGGGTTGGTGTTTCCGCAGGCGCTGGGCGTCGGTTACGACGTCATCGGCGAATTGGTGAAGGGCGATAGAGCGTTGCATCTGGTGCTCGGTGTTCTGATTGTGAAGTGGCTGATCTGGTCGGTCGCCCTTGGATCGGGCACATCGGGCGGGGTGCTGGCGCCGGTGATGATGATCGGCGCGGGGTTGGGCGCGTTGATGTCCTATGGCCTGCCGGACATGGAGCCAGGATTCTGGGCGATGATTGGGTTGGGTGCGATGCTTAGCGTAACTTTGCGCGTGCCCATGACCGCGATTGTATTCACTGTGGAACAAACCCACGACTGGAACATGTTGCTGCCGCTGCTGCTGGGTTGCGTGGCATCGTATACGGTTTCGACGGTGTTGCTTCGCAGGTCGATCCTGACGGAAAAGGTGGCACGGCGTGGCTACCACGTGAGCAGCGAATATGCTATCGATCCGCTTGAACTGCTCTACGCCCGTGAGGTGATGCGGGTCCCCGATGTGATTCTGCCTGCTGACGGCACGGTACCAGACGCATTGCAGTTAATGAGCGCGGACATTTCCGAGAAGCAGCGGCTACTGCCGGTAGTGGATGAACGGGGACTGCTTGCGGGAGTGTTGACGGGCAAAGGATTGCAAGATCAGTTAGCGAGGAATCCGGCCGAAGGGGAGCGCCAGTCATTGCGAGAACTGATGCGGACCGGTGCTGTTGTGGTGTTTGGAGACGATCCTTTGCGGATAGTGGTCAACCGGATGGCAGAAAAGGGCGTGACGCGCATGCCTGTCGTAGAGCGAGGAAACGGCAGGTTCCTTGGACTTATCACGCTGGATGATTTGCTGAAGGCGAGGTCGCGCCATCTGGAAGAGGAAGAACGCCGCGAACAGACTCTCTGGCTACCCTATTTTGGACCCACGCGAAGGGCGTCGGCCAAATCCAGCTCCTAAAAAACGCACAACCAAGAGCACTGACAGGAATACTACGTCTCGTGCGCTCGACCGGGCCGGTTCGATTTTCGATACGTCTCCATGATGTCTTCGAGGCTGATAACACCCAGAATCCGCGAAACGTTTGCCCGGCTTAGCACAGGTACCAGCGGATAATTTGTGGCCTGGCGCAGTGCGACCTCGAGATCTTCGTCGGGGTGGAGATAGGGCACCACAGAGAGCGATTGCGTTTCTTCGAGTGGACGAAAGTCTCCAGCGCCCATCAGCTGCTTCAGGTCCTCTCTGGATAGCACAGCGATGGAATTGCTCGGCCGCCGCACCAGGAAATATTCCTCGTTGGTTGCATCGACCACGGTCCACGCGTCAGCAACGGTTTTCTGGCTGTCGAGAATGATGGCCGGGCGGGCGCGCATGGCGTCCTCAACGGTGAGAATCTCCTGTTCGCGTTCTTCTTCGAGGGCCGGCAAGTAAAGGCCATCCTGGCGAGTGATCTGTTCCAGAGCCGGGACAGGTTGCAGCTTGCGCGAAATAAGATAGGAAAACATATTGGCGACAAGTACGGGCAGAATGATGGTGTAGTCGCCACTCACTTCCAGTGCCATGAAAACGGAAGTAATAGGGGCGCGAAGAAAGCCGGCAAATAGTACGCCCATGCCTACGAGCGCGTAGGTGCCCACCGAACCAGTCAAATGCGGAAAGAATATTCGTTCGACGGTGCCGACCGCGCCGCCGAGCATGGCTCCAATGAAAAGCGTGGGAGCAAACATCCCGCCGGGAGTGCCACTCGCAAAGGACAAGGTGGTGGCAAGGATCTTGAGGCCAGCGAGAATGCCGAGCACCTCCCATGTGTATTGGTTGTGCATGGCCTGGTCCATGAAGCCGTATCCGGCGCCCATGACTTGCGGAAACCCTGCGAAGGCAATCAAGCCGATAAGCAATCCGGCAATCGCGGGGTAAAGGAATTGCATGTAGCTCGGGCTAGCCTTGATCTTGGGGCGCAGCCAGCCAATGGCAGCCGCGAAAACCACGGAGGCGATTCCGCCTAAGACTCCCAGCACGCTGTAGGCAAGGAGTTCTTCCCAGCGAACGACCGCGACGGGAGGGATGCGGAAGAAGGGCTCCGAGCCAAGGAACAAGCGCATGGTGACCACACTGGAAACCGCCGAAAGAACGACGGTGGCAAGAATGCCTGCGCTCCAATGACCTATGACTTCCTCGATCACGAAGAGGACCGCCGAAATGGGAGCGTTGAATGCAGCGGCCAAACCGGCCGCGGCGCCGACCGGAGCGAGGATGCGCAATTTCTTGCGCGAGAGGTTCAGGCGTGTGCCGATTGCGCTGGCCAAGCCCGCTCCGATCTGCAAGGAAGGATCTTCCGGGCCAAGTGAGTGGCCGGAGCCAATGGCTAGTGAAGCAAGGATAAACTTCCCGATGACAGTGCGCAGGGGAATGTATCCATTCGAGATGTACAGGGCAGCCTTGGTCTGATTGAGGCCGCTTCCGGCCGCGCCTCGAAAAACAGTAAAGATCAGGGCGGAGATAACCAGCCCGGCCAGTGAGGGCGCCAGAAAAGCCCTCCACGGTGAAGGAGTGAGGGCGTTGCCCAAGAGGTAGAGGCGCGTCCATTCCATGGTGATGCGGAAGCAGACCACCGCAAGGCCGGCAAAGATGCCGATGAACACCGCAAGAATCAGAAAAAAGCGATCCTCGTTGAAAGCCAGTTGAGCGGTAAGGCGAGAAGCAAGGGCACCCCAAGAGGGGTGCACCGGAGTAGCACGGGGACCCGCCGCGGGATTGGTCGTGGCTACGTCGCGAGCGCTCACTGATCTTCCATTTCCCGCTGGTGGGCGATAGCCAGCACCGCGGAGTCTTCTGGAGTAGGCTCGCCGCAATGGTCCTGAGCCAATTTTTCTGCGGAAGCGGAGAAGTCAATCAAGGCGTCGGCCCCCTCGGGGTGCTGCGTGAGAAAACGAGCGTTGGCCGTGGCCATCAACTGTTTCCACCTTTCCAGAAACGGTGCAATCGAAGATGCCGCGGAGGACTGCGGAGATTCGCCGCAGGATTGCAGGCGTTTCCCGGCAATGTCAAAAACCCGCAGAGTGCGTTGAACTTTCTCGGTCTCGGGGATGCCCCGCTCATACGAATTGAGGGCGAGCGCGGACTGGATGACCGGCAAAAGCTGTTTGGCGGAAACGTTTGATGGATCCAAGTGAAGGGCGCGGCTTAGATAGGTTTGGGCCGCATGATAATCGCCAACGCGAAAGGAAGCTTCACCGGCGCCTGCGAGAGCGGGCAGATACTTGGAATTTGACTGAAGAGCCTGACGATATTGAGCCAGTACCCGCTGGTCATCGCCGACACGGGCGTACAAATCAGCAACACGGGCACGCAGTTGAGGATCTTCCGGAAGATTTTCGGACAAAATCATGAGCTGAGATTCCGCGTGTCCCGTGTCACCGCGATCGAGATAGAAATTGATCAGTTCGAGCGAGGCGGCGCGGCGGTTGGCCTCGGGGTTTTCCGGCCAGTCACCAAAAATGGCGCCGTTGAAATAGCGCTCCGCAGCAACGTTGTCGCCCTTGCTGGCGTAAAGGCGAGCCAGTTGAAAATTTACGGGACCATTCGCGGGATTGCTTTGCCATAGACCGAGGTAGTAGTTCTGGGCTTGTTCAGCCTGGCCGGCTTGGAGCAAGGCATCCGCAAGGTACATTTCGAATCCTGAGTTCCTGGGATCATAGAAGAGAGCGGTGCGAAAGTCCTGCACGGCGGCCGCGGGACGGCCGTTTTTTAGCTCCTGGTTACCGCGGATGAACCATTCGACCCCCAGAGTTGTGCGGCGGCGGTCATACGCCTGGGTATAGGAGTGCGTGAGGGCCGAAAAAAGCACGGTGATAAGAACGAGAATACCGATGAGCAGGGGCTCCCGGATGATGAAGTCGCGCTGTAAAAGGTTCATTTCAGTCCAATCACGTTACTGCCGGTCCTTGAGGTACGCGCGCAGGTCCCGTTTGGGCTGACGAGACAGTCGGCCGTGCAACCTACATATATCGTATCACGACATGATTTGGGGCATTGGGGAGAGCGGGACCTCAAAGACCACGAGCGTGTGGCTGGGGGCAAAAGCTAAAAAGCGTCGCCACCGCCGCCGCCAAAACCGCCGCCGGAGTAGCCACCGCCACCCGAAAAACCGGAGCCCCCGGAACTGCGCGGTGCAGAAGCGAGCACGTCGCCGGCCTCGAGCGACATGGCGTTAAGGTTATTCACAAACAAATAAGGGTAAAAGCCCGGGCCATAGCTGCCGCCCTGGTACCACTGCGGGGGCTGCGTATAAATATTCTGAAAAGCTTTGCTCCAGTTTTTCTCGACGCCGAGGGCCATGGCGAAAGGCAGGAATTTTTCAAACATGTCGGGGGTCTTAATCGTGCGATTGAAACGGTCTGCCTCGACGTGATTGAGAAAGTCCTCAAACCCGAGGATTTTTTCGAGTGCTGTGGCGCCGGACTGCGTTCGTGCGGGCATAAACCAACCAAAGCCGCAGATGATCAAGCCGGTCAGAATGGCGGCAATGACGAACGGCAATGGCGCCATGCCGTAGGTGTGGGCGAACCAGTTTCCGGCGGCAAACACCAGAAATCCCGCCACGATGCCAAAGCCAATGTAGCTTGCGCGAACGCTGTCCGGCCGCCGGGCGTAGTATCCCTTGCCGACGAGGGAGCCGAAGATCTGATTCTTGATACCGGCAATGTTCTGGTAGAAGCGGTTATGAAGATCGGCGAGAGAAACGACATCGCCGGCCTGGCCGTTGGGGAAAAGGCCGCCAAGCAAATCCTGTTCATGGGATTTGAGCGGGGCCCAGTCCGCTTGCGATTTCTGAAGGTGGAATTGGTAATCCTTGGAGTGAGTCAAGCCGAGAAGGTGATCTTTCTGCTGTTCCTGAATGACGATATAACCGCGGACCGCGAGGTCGACGATGGAAGCCGTAATGTCTCGCATATCGACGGAATTGTCGATCAACGTGCCGACTTCGCCGGGAGTGAGTTGATCGGGCGGCTCATATTGCGCGGCAATGGGGCGGAGGCGAGGATCGCGGCCGCGCGTCCACCACCACCAAAACATCAAGGGGAAGACAAAGAAGGGAATTACGAGTGGCCAGTTGCTGCGAAGGTAGAGAAAGAATTGCGAGACTGCTGTTGGTTCGCGGACGGTTCCTTTATCGAATGCCACGGCCACCGTCAGCCCTTCGTGGATTCCCAAGGGACTGATGGTGCGAACATCGACAGCCGTGCCAACGATTGCGACAGTGGCATTGCGGCCGGCGGACTTGTAGGCGCCCGTGAACGCGTTGGCGCGAATATCTGAAGTGCCGTCCGGGAGCACGATGTGAGCACTGGCTTGGTCGATGGGAATGGGCCACTCGTCGCCCGTAATGTTCCAGTACAACTCGTCGTGGTCGTCGAAGAAGCGGAGGGCGTCCCGAACGGTATATTCGATAGAAATGGTGTGGGTGCTGTTGTCGGCGTCTGGAATATAGATTTTAAATTCAAGGTACTGGCGTTGGCGGCTAGTTTCGTATTTCAGTTTGTTGCCGTTCTCGTCGGTAACACGCTTGACGTCGAGAAAAAGTGAGTAGTTGAGGCCGTTAGGACCGGCATATTCGACGGGAATGGTGCGGTAGATGCCATGCCAGGGACCGCCGATGAATTGGAAGGTGAGGTTTTCCGTGACGTTCACGCTGCTGTCAGCGAGCACGGCGATATCGGAGTGAAATTTGAGAAGGCGGCGTTCCTTGGCGGAAAGGGAATGTGCCAGGGAAAGCAAAATCGTCAGCGCGAGGAAGACGGAAGCGATCCGGAGATATGGTTGTTGTCGAAAGCGCATTGCGGAAACGGACCGCAATTCAGGCGGTCGGGGCCGCTGGATTACTAAAGCTGACTTTGGGGGCTTCGCGCTCTGCGGCGGACGAAACCTCGAAGAATTCACGCTGCTTGAAGCCGAGCATGCCGGCGAAGATGTTGGTGGGGAATTGCATGATCTTCGTGTTGAGGTCGCGAACGACGGCGTTGTAATAGCGGCGCGCGTTCTGGACGTTGTCCTCAATTTGTGTAAGCGAATTCTGGAGCGAAGTGAAGCTTTCGATGGCGCGAAGTTGTGGATAGGCCTCCGACAGAGCGAAAAGGCTCTTGAGCGCTCCGGAAAGCATGTTCTCTGCTTGCGCTTTATCGGCTGGTCCAGTGGCGGACATGGCCCGGTTGCGGGCGTTGATGACCGCCTCCAGCGTACCTTTTTCGTGGGCGGCGTAGCCCTTTACGGTTTCCACAAGGTTAGGAATCAAATCGTAGCGGCGTTTGAGTTGAACATCAATATCGGCCCAGGCGTTGTCGCATTGCACCTTCAAACGAACCAAGCCGTTGTACATTCCGATGCCGAAGATGACGAGGAGCGCGAGGATGCCAAGGAGAACCCAACCAAACATCGACCAACCTCCAGAAGGGAAGACAAATTAAAGCTATCAAGTGACTATACGGGTTGCCACCGTGCGAGTAAAGCGCAGGCTAGTCTAGTGAGGACGAAAAAAGTTTACCTCTGCTCGGTCCAGATGGGACAAGAATTGCTATGACCATGACTCGATAAGAAGGGACTCACCGCGAGCTTCACTTGCTCTCGCTGGCGTTGGAGGCCTGCCGTCTTAGGCTCTCGCTGCCTGAAGGCCAGCATCGAAGCTGATGTTCAGCGCGGTCAGCCCTCGCAGGCCTGCGTTTGCCCGCCACTGTAATGTCTGATCAAGCAAAGCAGGCCGTGAAAGCCGGCGCAGCAAGGTATTAAAAGCGATTTGACCTTCCATGCGAGCCAAAGGCGCTCCAAAACAGAAATGTCCCGCCCAGCCGAAGGCCAAATGCCGGTTATCAGGTCGAAGCAAATCCAGGCGATCTGGATCGGGGAAGCGATTCGGATCGCGGTTTGCAGCAGCGAGGGCTGCTACGACCCGCGAACCTTTCAGAATGGTCTTTCCTCCGAGCTGCACGTCGACGGGTGCAATTCGAGCGGTGTGTTGGACAGGCGACTCAAAGCGGAGCAATTCCTCAACTGCGGAGCCAACGATTTCAGGATGATTCCGGAGCTGCTCGAAAGACACAGGATCGCGAAGCAATGTCAGAAATCCACTTGCGATCAAGTTCGTAGTTGTCTCATGACCGCCGATCAACGTGATGATCGTATTTACGATTACCTCTTCATCGGAAAGGCGGTGGCCGTCCACCTCCGAGGTCATCAGCGCATAAATTAGGCCATTCGTTGGGCTCCTGCGCTCTTCCTCCATTCGAGTTGCAACGTAGCGCTTGAAAGCTTCGAGACTCAGCATGATCTCCCTAACGCGATCGGGATGATGCTGAAAATTGCCGAGCACTTCTGCCAGATCGACGACCCAGGCCCCGAGCTGCCGATGATCCTCAACTGGCACACCGAGCATACGCGCGGTAACAATGGCCGGTAAGGGGCCGGCGAAGTCAGCGATCATGTCCATACGACCAGAGGAGATGACCTTGTTAAGAAGTTCGTCGGCAATGGACTCGATCACCGTGCGTAGCGCGTCTACTCTGCGCGGCGTGAATGCCGCCGAGCAGATGTTGCGCAGACGCGCGTGCATAGCGCCATCCCTAAATAACATCTGCTGTCGCATCATTTCCGCAAATGGCTTCATGAACGAAAGACCAAGTCGATCCAAATAATCCGCTGTCGGGGCGCGGTCTGCCGAATAATTCGTCAGCACTGTACTGACTTCGGGATAGCTGGTGACCACCCAAGCGTGCATGTAAGGGTCCCAGTGAACGGCATCATGCTCGCGCAAGACACGATAAAGAGCGTACGGGTCAGCTAACACACCGGGATCAAGCAGCTGGAAGAGACTTGGACTCTCATTACTTGTCTCAGCAAGCGGATTCGTCGGAGGAAACTGCATCTCCATCTACTCCCTCAAATGCCCTTGATTTTCTTTGTCACTGATTGCGCATCCATAAGCGAGAGGCCGCATAGCTGGATTGAGCCGGAATTGCCCGCAGGATGAAATAACGGCTTGTCTTCAGTTGCAAGTACGAGGTGGGAGGCGATGGCCTCCGCGACAGTCCGAACATTTCTTTGTATTGTCAAATCACGGTGATGGGCATTCAAATATCTTATATCTAGTTTGCCCCTGATCACCGCTTGCCAGCCCGGAAGGAAGTTCACATGAGGAGGCCTCTCTGCAGCCAGCAGCAGAAGCACCTTCCCATCGTATTTCTCGGGCTGATACTTAGTCATCGCAGCTTCGCTCATCTCTTGAGCTACCCCCACCTCTGTTCTGGCGGGTTTTGTCCCGGCTACGCGCTCGACATACTTTAGGAGACGCTCTTGAAAGTACAACAAGCTTTTCCGCACGCCCAGCTGCGCCCCTCGCTTCAATAGGTAGCTTATGTACCTGACCTTACTTGACAGCGAGTCACACGACGATATATGTGAAGGGTTCGGTGGATCCAACAGCGCAAGGAGCGATACTTCGTGTCCAGCTGCCCGCAGCTGGCAGGCGATTTCATAGGCGAGAATGGCACCAAGACAAAAACCTCCGATGACGTAGGGGCCGTTAGATTGCGTGGCCAGTATTTTGCGAAGCAGACACGACGCGATCCGTTCGAGCGTCGGATTTTCGCCCAGCGAGGCAAAGTCCTCAGCGACAAGTCTGACCGAGAAGAAGGGTTGATCGTCTCCGAACTCCTCGGCCAATTCCATGCTCGCGTAATGAACCCAGAAGATGCCGTTGCGAACTCCAGCCGGCTGTAATGCAAAAACGCCAGGCGGCAACGCAGGCTTCCCTTTCGCACCGCTCTCTATGAGTCCTGCCTGCTGGCGAAGGGTTTGACTCTGACACAATTCGGCAATCGGGATGCACTTGCCAAATTCTGTGGTCAGGCGCTGCTGCAGAGCAGCAATCACAGCCGGACTGCCTCCCATGTCGAAGAAGTTGTCATCCTGTCCAACTTGCTTCATCCCAAGCAGCTCCGCCCAAATCGAAGCCAGGCGCTCTTTCGTGAGTATCGTTTCGACCAACGAAGCCAGGCGTTCAACCGTAGGCGCTTCAAAGAGCTGTTGCAATGTGAGATCAACTCCAAATGCGTCGCGCAGGCGCATCAAAAGCTGCATCGCCAAAAGGGAGTGCCCTCCCGCTAGGAAAAAACTGTCTTCCGCCGAAACTGCATCGTTTTCGAGAAGTTGCCGGACGATGGTCAGCAATTTTTCTTCGACGTGAGAAGCTGGAACCGTGGATGCTACCCGTTCCAAAAGTTGTGCGTCTCTTGGTGGGGGAAGCATCGCAAGATCGACTTTTCCATTGGGCGATATTGGAAGCGCATGCAATCGCACAAAAATGGCTGGAACCATATAATCCGGTAGTCTGTTCAGCAGATGCTTCTGTAGTTCGTGCGACGTGGGAACACTTCCATTTTCTTTAAGGAGAACGTACGCCACGAGTTGGTTCACCCCTGCCGTCGAAATACTGGCGATCGCCGTCGCAAAATCGACGCTCGGGTGAAGACTGAGAACACTGGCGATCTCATCCAGTTCCACTCGTTGTCCGCGGATCTTAGTCTGTCTATCGAGGCGTCCGCAAAATTCGATCTGCCCGTCCGGCCGTCGGACTCCACGATCACCCGTGCGATACATTCGAGCGCCAGGCACCCCGGCGAAAGGATCAGGCAGGAAGCTTCGCGAGGTAAGCTCAGGCAGATTGCGATACCCTCGCCCGACGCCGCTGCCGCCGATGTAGATCTCACCGGTGGTGCCAACAGGAACCTGTTTACCATCTTCGTTCAGTAGATAGACGGTTGCATCGGCTATTGGACGACCGATGGTCGGGGCCCTAAGTGACCCGGTTTTGAGAACCGTGGATGTGGCAACGACGGTACATTCAGTGGGTCCATAATTGTTGACGACATCGAAGGGTAGCTTGACGGCTGGACCCTTGTGCAGTACATCCCCGCCCGTAAGCAAAAGACGTAGCGCTGTGGTTACTGGCCATTCCATCGCCATCATAGGCGCGGCGTGAACGGTCGGAACGAAGCCGATCGTCACCCGCTCCCGAATCATCCACTCCTGAAGCAACTGCGGAGATGAGCGTACTGTATCATCTGCGAGGCACACGGTCGCACCAGCACAAAGATTGGGCCAAATTTCCCAAACAGCCGCGTCACATCCAAGACCTGCGAGATGACTCGTGCGATCTTGCCGTGTGACCCCAAAGGTTTCTAGGTGCCATCGGACGAGGTGACCCAGATTGGCATGCGTGATCTCCACGCCTTTGGGGACACCGGTCGATCCCGAGGTGTAGATCACGTAGGCAATGCTCTCCGGCTCGATGGGCATGCGCGCGGGTCTAGTAATGGCAGCGATGGCCTCAGCATCGCAGTAGGGATCTATGCCGCGCGTCTTGAGACGGAGGCGATCAAGAAGCGCTGTCCGGGCCACCAGGAAAGTTGCCCCCGACTCTTCGACGGCAAACCGCAGACGCGAATCCGGCCAAGCGGAATCCAACGGCACATATGCGGCGCCAGAACGCATAGTCCCGAGAGCTGCCACGACCCAGTCCAGCGACCGGTCCATGCAGATGGCCACACTTCCGCCGGACACCAAGCCCATCTGGGCCAGATATCCCGCAAACTGATCCGCCCTGCTATCAAGTTCTTGATAACTCAGCTGTTGATCGCCGCAGCTCAGGGCAATCGAATGCGCATGATTGTAGGATTGGTCTGAGATCAACTCAGGAACAGCACGGACATTCTCCTTCACCGTTTGCATAGCAAACGTCTCAGCTTGCTCGGCTTAGACCGCCCAGGAAACAAGAGACTTTCGAGCACCCGTGGCGGGGGGGAAACCCATGGGCCCCCATTTTAAACTAAAGCGGCATTCTATCGGAAATTCGATGGTAGATCAATGAGTAATGTTTACTACTGGCGGCAGAAAATGATCCTAAGTCCTTCCATGAGAAGGCCGATCGATTTCAAGAGCATTCAGCTAGCTGGCTCTGTCGCTGTTTTCCGATCCGTACTCTTTTGTATGCGATATTTGCTCGGTGCAAAGTGGGCTTTTAGTCCTCTCGGGCCTGCTGTCCGCGAAAATCTATGAAAATCACTCCGAGGTAAGATTGCGACCGGAAGCTGTGATTCAGTCGTGCGTGCTTGAGCCAGGATTTAGCCTAGGAGGAGAGTCTTCCGATCAGGGCCACGGGCTGGGTGAGGGTGCTGCTAGCGGTGGCGACTGCGGGGCCAGGCCACTTCCGGGTTGCGTTTGTGTTTGCCAAACGGCCTCATTCCCAGACATCGGCAGCGTTGAATTCGGCATGGCGGTACCCGCCCAATTTGCGCCGTTCATATTTTGAGTCGAGTGTCCTAACCCTGCCGAAGCGGCACCTATCATCGTGTCATCGCGAAGAAACTCGAAATACCTATAGTTTTTCGCCCGATGGTAAACTATGAAGGATTTCTTGTCGACCTTACTACCGACACCAATAATATTTCCCCCGATGGTGTTGCTGGCATCCATGGGTCGAGCAAGGGAGTGCGGCTGCAGCGGATCATCCGTCGATGAGCCATCGGTTGTCCCGTTGGTTGGAGCAGGAGTTGTTCCATTCGTCATTGCTGTACCTACCGCTCCATTCTCGATGCTTCCGGACGTCTGGCTCGTACCGAACCCGAAAGAACCCAAGGAGCCGGCACCGCCATTCATGGATCCTCTCCCACTACCCGCGGAAAATGAGGATGTGTTGGCTTGTGACCAAAACCGTCGCCTATCATTGCGCCTTGAGGATCCACTACGACCGCACCGAGTGGTCCCGACCGGGAAATGCGGGTGCTGGGCTCCATTGACTTGGGTTTGCCCGCTGTGTTACGAGTAAGTACGCCTTTTTTGCAACTTGGGCCGCGGCGATAGGCGGGAATGACGCCAGAAGTAAAGCACTTGGAAGTAATCCTGGACACGCACGTCGAGAGCGTCAATCTCGCCGAGGAGATGTGTCTTCGTGTCGCGGAGGCGGTCGGCTTCAGCGAGGATGAGTGCTACCGGATCGGAATGTCCGTCCGGGAGGGGGTCATCAACGCCTTTCATTACGGAAACCAGGAAAAACCGAACAAGAAGATTTACCTGGCACTCGACCTGACCCAGGAAAAAATGATCATTCACGTGATGGACGAAGGGAAAGGTTTCAAACTGGCGGACGTCCCCGATCCGCTGGCGGAAGAGAATTTGCTGAGCACCTCCGGCCGCGGGATTTTCCTGATGAAAGCGTTCATGGATGAATTCAACGTTGTGGCAGGGCGGACCGGCGGGGCAGAGATTATTATGTCCAAAAAGATTCCGTCCGGTGGGAAGCCCTCGGGAAACGGAAACCACGGAAAAAGTTCGGACGCAACGCCCAGACAGGAAGCTTAGGAACATGCCAGCCTTATTCATGACAATGCGGGAAGTTGGCCCAGTCACGATTCTCGATCTAAGCGGGAGGATTTCACTGGGCGAAGGAAGCGCGCTGTTGCGCAAGACCATTCGCGATTTGTTGGAATCCGGTCAATCGAAGATCCTGCTGAATTTAGGGGACGTAAATTACATCGACAGTTCCGGAATTGGCGAACTGGTGAGCGCTTTTACAGCGGTGCGCAATCGCAGCGGCGAGTTGAAACTGCTGAACCTGACGAAGAAGGTTCACGACCTGCTGCAAATCACGAAGCTCTTCACCGTGTTCGACGTGTATAACGACGAGCACACCGCGGTACGCAGCTACAACTAGAATTTCCTGCCTCAACTCAACCTGTAGTTGGCGTTTCCCTTGCATTGGCGTGCTTGCCTGGCAGAAGGTCTGCCGACTGGGCACACGTCCCTAACTGCGGCACAATCGAGAATATGACGAGGGACGCGGATCGCGCATGGATTGTTGAGCGAGCCAAGAGGATTGGATTCGATTTGTGCGGCGTCGTGCGCCCAGAGAGATTCCCTGAATTCGAAAAATTTGGAGAGTGGCTGGACAGAGGCTACGCCGGAGAGATGCGGTATCTCGAGGATCCGCGCCGCGTTGATCCGGAGCTGATGAGCCCATCCGCACGCAGCATAATCGTCTGTGGGTTGAATTACAATACGGCGCATCCCTATTCGATCGAAGCGGCGGGCTCGCTCCAAGAAGCGGGTAGTCCCCCACGGGGATGGATTTCCCGATATGCGTGGGGAGATGACTATCACGAGGTGATGTGGGAAAAGCTGAATGCGTTGGTGGAGTCGTTGAAGGAAAAATATCCGGAGCCGTTCACGGCGCGGGCTTATGCAGACACTGGGCCAGTGTCTGAAAGGATTTTCGCGAAGCATGCGGGGTTGGGTTGGTTGGGCAAAAATACGCTGCTGCTGAATGAATCTTGCGGGTCTTGGTTATTTTTGGGTGTGGTCATCACTTCACTGGATCTGGCGCCGTCGCTTGGGGCCGCCGAATCTCCACCGCCCGACCTGTGCGGGAATTGCCGGGAATGCCTGGATGCCTGCCCGACGGATGCGCTGATTGAACCGTACGTTCTGGACGCGCGAAAGTGTGTATCCTATTTGACGATTGAACTTCGTGGGAGCATACCGGCGGAACTGCGCGAAGGAGTAGGTTGGCAAGTGTATGGATGCGATATTTGCCAGGATGTGTGCCCGTACAATCGCAAGGCCCCGGCAGGTTCGCTGCGGCAATTTCAGCCGCGTGGCAACAGTGAGGAGAAGAGCCTGCTCCGTCCGAACCTGGAGTGGCTCGCTCAGATGGACGAGCAGGAATTCCGGGAGATGTTCCGCAAGAGCGCGGTTAAGCGTACGAAATGGGCCGGTCTGCTGAGAAACGTTTGCATCGCTCTGGGCAATGTAGGGCGTCAAATGGAACCCGTGAATCGCCTTCGGACCGAAACGGTGCTCAAGCGCCTTGCAGAGTCGAAGATTTCCACGGTTTCCGAATCTGCCCAATGGGCGCTCCAGCGCATCCAACAAACGCCCAAGTAGCCAAGGCCCAGCCGTTCAATGATTCCTACGGTTTCGACTTGATTGAGTGGGCAGGGCCCTTGGCGCTATACTTTCGCGCGCAAGTCCAGAAGCCCACCGAAGCTGAGGAGTTCCCGTGGATCGGCGGAAGTTTCTCGTGAGCAGTGGTCTTGTTGGTGTTGGCGTCCTCGGAACGGGGTCGGTGGCACCAGAGATCAACCCGCCCGATCTGAAACAGAACCATATTCCCATCACACTATGGAGGAGAAACCCGTGGCTTTTACAGTTCCCCCTTTGCCGTACCCGTTCGACGCACTAGAACCGAATATTGACGCCAAAACGATGGAAATCCATCACGATAAGCACCACGGTGCTTATGTCACCAACCTGAACAAAGCGCTCGAAGGCCATCCCGACCTGCAAAGCAAGTCGATCGACGACCTGATGAAAAACCTAGCCGCCCTACCTGAGAATATCCGGACGGCCGTCCAGAACAACGGTGGCGGCCACTGGAACCATTCGCTGTTTTGGCAGTTGATGAAGAAGGGCGGCGGTGGGGAACCTGGCGGTGATGTTGCTGCTGCAATCAACTCCAGCTTCGGCTCCTTCACTGGCTTCAAGGATGCGTTGAAAGCAGCCGGGCTGGGGCGATTTGGTTCCGGCTGGGCTTGGGTGATTGTCAAGGGCGGCAAACTTAGCATCGCTTCGACAGCCAACCAGGACACGCCATACAGTTTGGGAGCAAAGACTATCCTTGGAGTGGACGTCTGGGAGCACTCTTATTATCTGAAATACCAAAATCGGCGTGCCGATTACATTGACGCCTGGTGGAACACCGTCAACTGGAGCAAGGTAGCCGAACTGTACGCAGACAGCAAATAAATCCTGACAATTGTCAAAAGAAAAGCCCGACTGCGCGAACGGCGAGTCGGGCTTTTCTGTCGGGATGGAGTTAACTCTGCCGATCAAGCCATCAAGCGCGGGCGGGCCAGAGGCAGGACCTTGCCTGAATTCAGGACCTTCCCGGGCATCTCGGTGCTTCTGGTAAACGGACGAATGGATTGCGTAGGCGCCGGATTCCCAACCGCAGCAGCAGGCTTCATAGCGCGCTGAGAGGCTTCGCGCATGAGTTCCATGCGGCTGTGAACCTTGAATTTCGAGAGCAGGGAAGAAACATGGAATTTGACGGTACGTTCAGAAAGGTTCAGTTCGGAGGCGATTTCCTTATTGGCAAGGCTGCGAAGAATGCCGTCAAGGACTTCTTTCTCACGACGGGTCAGTTTTACGCTGGTCTTGACGCTCTGGCCGGCGTCGAGGAGTTGTTGTGCTTTCTCGGTGAGCTGGCCGAGGTTTTCTGGGGCTGTGGGAACCATGATGAGGTAGTCGTTGGGGGATTGACCGCGAACCATGCAATGCATAGCAAGCAGCCCGGCTGCGTGATCGACCGGAAGTTCCCCCGAAGGTCCCGCCTCAACGTGAAAATGAGCGGTCCCACTTGCTTTCTCGTAAAAAAGATAAATGCTGGATGCGGATGAGGACTGGGGTTGAGTGGCAGACTGCGTGGCCATACTTCTGCGGATTAACTTCACGTGCACTCCTCCGTGGGTGCCTCGCGGTGGGAACGAGACGCTCCTTGTAAGTTAGACTTGCGAATGCCTCGACCTCGAGGCTGGCCGGACTCACCCGGCAAGCAAACAGGGCATATACCGGGCCGGGGTGTTTCCCCCAAAATCCCAAAACAGCGTCACCGCCGGGGGTAACGAGAAGGAGTCCCTGTCGACTTGCTAGCAAAAGCTAGACCTGACCGCGGTAGTGTTCAGCATGCGGGATGCCGGACTGTTACTTTTTACAGCCTACATATTTTCAAGTACTTAGGACGAGAATTGCACGGTATGAGAAAGAGGAGCCGGGTAGAAATTGCGCGCCACCCGTACCTTTTTTCTCGAAGTGCGACGAATCTGGCCATCTAAGGGGTCAGAATGCGCGTCTGCTCTGGAGAGATCAGTTCATACTCGATGCCCCGCCAGCGAATCCGGCGGCCAATAATTGAGGAAAAGAAATTCAAAAGGTAAAGAAAAGGCACGAACATACCCAAAAGAATATAAATCCACGATTGAGACATGATTTGAGAGCGCAACGCAGGCATAGCCTCCGTGACACCTATCACGCGCAGCGCTCCGCGGATTGCCGCGAGAAGAAGCGGAAGGATCAGCAAGGTCAGGACCTGGAAACTCGGTCGCGAAGCTAGTGTGAGGTTCACGACCACGATGAGCCCTGTCACAAGAGTGAAACAATAGAGAAAGTGTGTGGCGAAGGCGGTGGCCCACATTTGGGGCCGGTACACACGCGTGATACGGATCTGGCGTGTGGAAAACTCGAGCAGGCCGGCAAAATCGGTTTGCACATAGGAAGGGGTCAGACACTCGGGTAAGAAAACGATCTGCCGACGGGCACGTTCGATCATCATGGTGAGGGAGTAGTCGTCGCTGAAGGAATATTGCCAGGCGTCGAGCATGCCGATCTGTTCGAAGATGGCGCGCCGGATGGCGGTACCGCCGCCCCAGCAGAAATTCTTGTTATGCGGACCCAGCATGGTGACTACCGAAGCGTTCCAGGCTGCAAGGAGTGCAGTCGAAAGGCTATTGTCGTTCGGGCAGAACCAGCGCATGGTGGTTGTAGCGCCAATGCGGGAATCGGTCAGCGGCGCGACGAGATGATGCAGCCAAGTCTTGCCGGGGCGTCCGTCGGAATCGGCGAAGACCAAAACCTCAAACTCCGGCGGTAGTTGTGCCACGGCCACGCGCAGGTTATTCACCTTCTCGCTGCAGTTTTCGGGTTTGCCGGCGATGACAACATGGGCTTTGGCCCGGGAAGTACTAGCGACGCGCTTCACGATGCTGTGAGCAGGATCGGTTTCGGCAGCCAGCACGAAAAAGACCTCATAGTTCTGGTGGTCAAACTCGCATAACGAAACCAGGTTTCGTTCCAGGCCTGGCTCCATTCCACGGCAAGGACAGATGACGGCAGTGCGAGGAGCGTAGAAACCGGGGTCTGTCTTTAAGCGGCGGCGGACGTAAGCAAGCCACAAAACTCCCTGCCAGAGCAGATACAGGCCGGCGGCGACCTGAACGAGGGCCAGGAAATCAAAGAGGTTTTCCATGTAACACGAGAATAACAAAGCTTGGGGGTGACAGAGCGTGGTTATCTAGAGGTAGAATCGCAGCGGTAAACATCTGTTTGTACACGGAGGCGCAAACATGACGGGACGGGTGGATAGCTCGATGGTGACCTCAGCGAACGGTTTGGATGGATATCGCGTGGTCCGGAATTTTGGGATTGTGCGTGGGATTACGGTACGCTCGAGGAGCGTTTTGGGAAATCTGGCCGCCGGTTTTCAGACGATTGTCGGCGGGAACATTACGATATTGACCGAACTTTGCGAAAAGGCACGAGAAGAAGCATATGAGCTGCTGTTGCAGCACGCCGCGGCGCACGGGGCGAACGCGATTTTAGCTATGCGCTATGACGCCAACGAAGTGATGCAGGGAGTGACGGAAGTGCTTGCTTACGGTACCGCGGTTCAAGTGGAAAAGATCAGCTGATCGAAGGGGAAGACTTCGTGATGCGATGGCGGGAGTGGTAAAATCCGGGCCTCATGTTCTGCATTTCTTGCGGCAGCAAAGTTCCGGCGACGGCGCGGTTTTGCGCGGAATGCGGCAAACCGATCGGGGCAACTGACCCGGACGCGACGGTGCTGGGTGATACAGCCATTCTGGATGCGAACCAGGAGACCATCGCGCCCGATTTGCCTCGACCGACAATGGCCACGCCCCGGCAGGCTCCATCGCACTCACGGCCCCGTTCCGCTCCGCCTTCCAATCCAACGCTAACGACCTCCGATCCCATCGGGGGCGGACGATTCGCACCCGGCGCTATCGTCGCGGAGCGATATCGAATCGTGGCTCTGTTGGGCCACGGTGGAATGGGAGAAGTGTACCGGGCCGAGGATTTGCGGCTCAGTCAGGTGCTGGCCATCAAATTTTTGCCGGAAGCGCTGTCGCAAGACGAGTCCGCGCTGGCACGATTTCATTCCGAAGTCCGCGTGGCGCGCCAGGTTTCTCATCCCAATGTGTGCCGCGTGTTCGACATTGGAGACGCGGATGGCATTCCGTTTCTGACGATGGAGTATGTCGATGGAGAGGATTTGTCTTCGTTGATCCGGCGAATCGGGCGATTGCCGCAAGATAAAGCCATCGAAGTTTCAAGACAGGTGTGTGCGGGGCTGGCTGCAGCGCACGAACGGGGAGTGGTTCATCGCGACCTGAAGCCGGCCAACGTGATGCTGGACGGAGCCGGTAAGGCACGGATTACCGATTTTGGATTAGCTGGGATCGCCGCAAACATAAAAGGCGCGGAAGTACGCGCGGGAACACCGGCGTATATGGCGCCAGAGCAGCTTGCGGGGAAAGAGGTGACGATCAAAAGCGATATTTTTTCGCTCGGGCTGGTGATGTACGAAGTGTTGACCGGACGGCGCGCCTATGACGCGACGACTCTTCCGGAACTGAGGAAAAGCCGGGAAGAGGGAACGATCACGAATCCTTCCATGATCGTGAAGGATCTGGATCCACTGGTTGAGCGCGTGATATTGCGTTGCGTGGACAAAGATCCAGCGAAACGCCCGGCGTCGGCATTACAGGTAGCTGCCGCGTTGCCAGGAGGTGATCCCTTGGCAGCAGCGTTGGCGGCAGGAGAGACGCCGTCGCCGGAGATGGTGGCTGCGGCCGGGACCACGGAAGGATTGCAACCGCGGCTTGCTATCGCGTGCTTGGCGACCGTGCTTGCACTGATCGCAATATCCAGCTATCTGGGACTTCGGGAAAATGGGCTGAGGAGAATTCATCCACGGTATTCGACGGAAGTGTTGCAACACAAATCACGCGAAATCCTGGCGAGCCTGGGATATGCTGCCGAACCTCATGATGCTGCCGCAGGGTTCGAGTACGATGACGATTACCTGGCATACCTGACGAAAAAGGACAAACCCGGTTCGGCGTGGAACCGGGTGCTCACCGAGGATCCTCCGATGCTGCAGTTTTGGTATCGGCAGAGTCCGGAGGAAATGATGGCGGATGGATTTTCGAATATCTCCATCACTCCCGGTATAGTTACATTTTCCGACCCTCCCGCGATTTTCTCCGGGATGATCAACCTGAAGCTCGATCCCACGGGACGCTTGTTGTATTTCCAAGCCATGCCTCCGGAACGAGAGGATCAGGCGCAAGCGACGAAGGCACCGGACTGGCAGCCGTTATTTTCCGCGGCGGGTTTAAATGCCGCGGACTTTCAGTCGGCTGCTCCGAAGTGGAACGGGTTGGCGTCGGCAGACATCCGGGCAGCGTGGGACGGCACATGGCCCGGCAACAGTCGTCCATTGCACATAGAAGCGGCAGCATTGCACGGCAGACCGGTTCTGTTCCGACTTTCGGGACCTTGGACAGCTCCAGGGCGTATGCCACGGCCGGAGCAGACGACGTCGGAAAGAGCGAGCGAAATTTTCGGAACGATATTCATTCTTTCGTTGATTTCAGGCGGAATATGGCTTGCTTATCGAAATTATTCCCGCGGAAAGGGTGATCGCCGCGGCGCTTGGAGGCTGGCTTGGGTTGTATTTCTGCTGGAAATAGTTTTGTTCTTGTTTCAAGCGCACCTGAAACTTTCCGACGATTCACTGTTTCTTCTGGTGCTGGCTGTCAGCACGGGGCTGTTCATGTCCGGGTTCATGTGGACATTGTATCTGGCGCTCGAACCGTATGTGAGAAGCAAGTGGCCGCAAACCATCGTGTCCTGGTCGCGCGTAATGACCGGGAAGATCCGCGATCCGCTGGTGGGCCGAGACATCTTGTATGGGACCTTGCTGGGAGCGGTGTGGGTACTGGTTTTCTATGCAGGACATCTATATGACATGCGCGGAGGGGAGCGTCCGTTGCTACCGAACACTGACCTCCTCGAGGGCGGTCGGGCTGCCATATCGATGTGGCTGGGGAATATTGTCGGGGCCATCGTGGGAGTGTTGATGTTCTTCTTTGTCCTGGTTTTCTTTCGCGCGTTCGTGCGCAACCGTTGGCTGGCGGCAGTCCTGTTCGTGCTTGTGTTTGCGATTCCCAGGATTTTAGGGACCAATCACCCGCTGATTGATTCTCCGGTCTGGATCATCATCTATCTGATCGCGGCGGTGGCGGTGGTTCGTTTCGGGCTGGTCGCGCTCGCAGTGGCAGTTTTCACCGCCAATTTATTGCTGAACGTGCCATATACATTGGATTTTTCGGATTGGTATACTCCGGCATCCGTATGCTTCGTGTTGAGTATCGTCGCTTTGGCAGGTTGGGGTTTCTATACGGCACTGGCAGGGCAGAAACTGCTGAAGGAAGAGCTGTTTGATTAGCGGTTGAGGATGCTGGTCGTTTCGAGTTGAGCCGGTCAGGAACGTCCTCGTGGTGGCACAATGTCCCCCGTCAGTTGCGAGGTAAGCATTTCGAGATTAGCGAGCGCGCGACTTGCGGCCAACCGCGCGTTCTCGATGAACGACGAATCCAGCAAAAACGCAGAGCGATCGACAAAGGGATGATTGGCCGCTTCGAAGGGCTTGCGGCGGCGGCGCGTGGATTGGGCGCGGGCCAGTATGTTTTCATACATTTGCAAATCCGATTGAAAATCAAGGGCGGCACCCATATTCCAGCGTTGCTGGTGTGTCAGAGCGTCCAGAAATTTCTGGCGAAAGACAGAAGCGTCCTTGTTTGACATCGGCAAGACCTTGCGATCTTCTTTAGCGCCGGTTCCTCTGCACACGATTTCGAGGGCCTGAGCGGAAATGGCGAGGAGGGCTTCACGCTGGAGGATGGTGAGCAGATCGCGATAAAGACCGGCGTGGACCTGAAGAGCGTAGCGTCCGTGTTCGACGACGTAGGAATCGACGAAGCGGGGCACAACGCGCTCCTGAACAAGAGCTTCACTCAAGCGCTTCGCGAGGACAGCTGCCGAGTCGGGAATGGTATCTTTCGGTCTTCGCGTTGACGCCATACTAAGTTTCACATGGTAACAGCAGTTCAGGACTTTGCGTGCCGGCCAGGGGGCAGCGGAGCGATTGCAAAACAAAAGGCCCGACCGAAATCGCCGGGCCTTTGCGTTTAGACGTATGTGCCTATCAGTGGATGGCTCGGGGCGAATCTCCGACGCCGGGCTGTTGAGGCTCGGGTTCCGGAACGACCGGTGCGATCGGTTCTTTTTCCAGCGCCTGCTCAAGGACTTCGTCGAGCGTGCGTACGTAGCTGATCGTCAGGTCGCCCAAAATCTCGGCCGGAAGGTCGGCCACGGCGTTGGGCTCATTGTCCGCGGGCAACAGTACGTGCTTGATGCCAGCACGCTTCGCGCCCAGGACTTTTTCCTTCACGCCACCGATGGGCAGAACCACACCGGACAGGGTCATTTCCCCGGTCATAGCCAGACGATTTTTCACCGGGCGGTTGGTCAATAAGCTGACCAACGCGGTGACCATGGCCGCGCCTGCGGAGGGTCCGTCCTTCGGAACTGCACCGGAGGGCACGTGGATGTGGATATCCTGCTTACGGAAGAAGTCCGGGTCGATGCTGTAGCGCTCAGCATTGGCACGGGTCCAAGTGAGCGCGGCGGTCATCGATTCCTGCATCACTTCTCCAAGGTGGCCGGTCATGGTGAACTGCTTGCCACCACGCATACGGCTGGCCTCGATGAAGACGATGTCGCCCCCGACGGGAGTCCAGACAAGACCGACAGCGACGCCGGGTTTCTTGACACGCTCTTCCACTTCCTTTTCCGTGCGGTACTTCGGAACGCCGAGGAACTCCCGAACGACTTCCGGAGTGACCACCATCTTTTCGGTCTTGCCTTCCGCCAGGCGACGCGCTTGCTTGCGCACCAGGGTGGCAATTTCCCGCTCCAGGTTGCGCACGCCTGCTTCACGCGTGTAGCTGTGGATGATCTCCTGCAGCCCTGCTTCCGTGAATTCGAGCTGTTCGCCTTCCTTGATACCGTGTTCAGTGGCCTGCTTGGGGATCAGGTACTTGCGCGCGATGTGGATCTTTTCTTCGCCGGTGTAGCCGGGAAGCTCGATGATCTCCATGCGATCGCGCAGAGGTTCCGGGATGGGATCCATCCAGTTTGCCGTGGCGATGAAGATGATCTTCGAGAGATCGAACGGCGCGTCAAGATAATGATCGCGGAAGTTGGCATTCTGTTCCGGGTCGAGAACTTCCATCAGCGCCGCGGACGGATCGCCACGGAAATCCCGGCCGAGTTTATCGACTTCGTCGAGCATGCAGACAGGATCGTTGGTCTCCGCGCGCTTGAGGCCTTGAATAATCTGGCCGGGGAGAGCGCCGATGTAGGTGCGACGATGGCCGCGAATCTCAGCCTCATCGTGCATTCCACCGAGAGAGATGCGAACGAACTTGCGTCCCAAAGCCCGGGCAATGGACTTGCCGAGGGACGTTTTGCCCACGCCCGGAGGCCCGACGAAGCAAAGGATGGGACCCTTCATTCCCGGCTGCAGCTTTTTTACTGCCAAATAGTCGAGAATGCGTTCCTTTACCTTTTGCAGGTCGTAATGATCTTCGTCCAGGATTTCGTGCGCCCTCGGGATGTCGATTTCCGTGCTGCCGGAGGATTTCGACCAGGGCAGCGAGGTCATCCATTCCAGGTAAGTGCGTGAAACCATGTATTCGGCGGATGCCGGAGTCATTTTTGCCAGGCGCTTCAACTCGCGTTCGCATTCTTTCTTTGCCTCCGCGGGCATACCGGCCTGCTCGACCTTGGTGCGCAGCTCTTCGATTTCCGCCTGCGCATCATCCATTTCCCCCAGCTCTTTTTGGATCGCTTTCATCTGTTCGCGAAGCAAGTATTCCCGCTGGTTCTGGCTTACCTGTTCCTGGACCTGTTCATTGATCTTGCTGCGCAGTTCCAGAACTTCCAGTTCCTTGGAGAGTTCGCGAATCAGGATTTCCAGGCGCTTGCGCACGTTGGAAGTCTCCAGCAACTCCTGACGCAAAAGAGTCGAGAGGCTGGGCAACGTGCCGGCAATAAAGTCCGAGAGGCGCGATGGATCGTCGATGTTCATTGCCACATTCTGCAGATCATCGGAAAGTTGTGGCGAATGGCTTACGACATCGCGGAACAAGTCCTGGGCATTACGTTCCAGAGCCTCGAGTTCATTGTCGTTGTCCCCGATGATGTCCGGCTCCGCAACGATGTTGGCGCGAAGAAATGGGCGCAATCCCAGCAACTCTTCGATGCGAATCCTTTGCAGACCTTCCATGAAGACGACCACATTGCCGTTTGGCATCTTGACGGTCTTGTGCACCTTCGCGAGGGTGCCTACTTTGTGCAGGTCGGCAGCCGCGGGATCTTCCACGCGCGGATCGAGTTGAGCCACTACGCCGAGGAGTTTTTCCTCACCGGTTAAAGAATTAACGAGAGCCAGAGAGCTTTCCCGGCCGACAGTGAGAGGCAGGACAGCACCTGGAAACAAGACAGTGTCCCGGACGGGCAAAATCGGCAGAGTATCTGGCAAAGAATGTTTTTTGTCAGCCATAGGTTCCCCTTACGCTCGGCGGCGGGCAGTGCCGCCTTGAAACATTAGATGCAGGGAGGGCAAAAAAGGTGTCCGAACCTGCAATGGACATGAGCAACAACCTTTAGTGCATCCCACTCAAACTATAAACCAAATCGAGCTGAAGTACAAATTCCATTCTAATCTAATGTATATGAAACACTTACATTCCAGTCGACCCTGGCACCCTGAACCCACAATTCCTCTATCGGCCAACCTTTCCTAGAGGATAGTTGACTTGTACAAAAACGCTGGCCTCATCCCTGGTTGTCACTCTGCCTTCGAGTTGGGCGTCCTCGAGGGCTCCCAGGATAGCTCTGAATTCCGGGCCGGGAGCATAACCCATCTCACTTAGATCGTCGCCTGTCAATAATCTTGTAGGCCTAACTTGCTCTGTGGGAGTGTGTATGAGGAAATCCTGGACCAAGTTGTAAGCCTCCAAATTGTGGTGGCTGGCCAGGCAGTCTAGCCGGTGGAGCGCAAGATGCTCGTCGAATTGGGGCTGCCGGACGAAGCGCTTGAGGGTGGACGGGCGCATCTGGGCAACGTCCTTGAACTTCATGTGATTGTCGACCAGTGCGAGGATTTGCTCGGTTTCGCCGTTCGAAAACTTCAGGCGTTTGCAGATATCAGCGGCCATGCGTACGCCAACCTCCGCGTGGCCATCGAAACGGATACGGTCTCCTGAGACGGCGGCGGGCAGAAAGGTAGCGGGCTTGCCGACGTCATGAAGCAAGACGCCCCAGGCAAGTGTGCGAGAGGTGCCAACCCGAAGACCCTCGAGCATCAAGCGCGTGTGGATCCATACATCGCCCTCGGGGTGATATTCGGGGGGTTGCTGGACGCCTTTCAAAGCCGTAATCTCTGGCAACACCTGCTCTAGGAGCCCGGTCTCATCCAATAACTCGAAACCCCTTCGGGCCGCGCCTTCGGTCAGGAGTTTGGATAATTCTTCATGAATACGCTCGGCGGAGACGGAGTGGATTTGCGAGGCGTGCGCCCGAATCGCTTCGAACGTTTTTGGTTCGATCGTGTAGCCAAAGCGGGCAGCAAAGCGGGTTGCGCGAAGCATGCGCAATTTGTCTTCGGTGAAACGGCGCTCAGGATCGCCGATGGCGCGTATGACGCCGGCCTGCAGATCGGCGCGTCCTCCCACATAATCGAGGACCTCATTTGTGGTGTGGCGCATGAGCAGGCCGTTGATCGTGAAATCTCGCCGAGCAACGTCCTGTTCGGCGGTGACGGCAAAAACCACCTGATCCGGGTGTCGGCCATCGGAATAGCCGACGTCGTGGCGAAAGGTGGCCACTTCTACTTTGTGGCCATCTCGGCTTACTAAAACAACGCCAAACTCCGCACCAACCGTGAGGCTGTCTGGGAAAAGCCGCAGGACCTGCTCGGGAGCAGCGTTCGTAGCCACATCATAGTCGACCGGATCGCGGCCGAGAAGAAGGTCGCGCACGCAGCCGCCGACTAGGAAGGCCTGATGGCCCTCACGCTCGAGCACATCGCAGATCGCATTGGCAAGTTCCCGCGCAGGCATCTTCAGATTATGCGCCGCTAAAGAGCGCAGATGCGTGGCAAATGTGATCAGTTATGGGACAGGAAGTTACTTGGTCTGAAGGACGAGACAAGTGATGTCGTCGGATTGACGGGTTGCACCAACGAACTCCTCCACGCTCTTCATCAATAGGCCAAGCGTTTCCTGGGCAGAGAGCTTAGGCAACGCACGAATTACATTGATCCATCGTGAATCGGAGAATTCCTCTCCCGCGGAATTGAAGGCTTCGACGACTCCGTCCGTGAACAGAATAAGAGTGTCGCCCGGCTGGAGGTCCACGGAATTGGAGGAAAACTCGGCATCAGGGCTGATGCCGAACGGCAAGCTCGAAGACGGCAGGCGATCTACGCCGTCATTGACGCGCCGCAGCACAGCAGAATTGTGGCCAGCATTGACGTATTCGAGATGGCGCGTGGCGGGATCATAGAGCGCGACGATAGCGGTTGTGAAGCGTTGGCCGTTCAAGCTGTGGGCGCAAGCATAGCGGTTCAAGCGTTCGGTGAGCTGGACGAGCGAAATTCCTTCGCAAGCAAGTGTACGGAGGCTCGCCTGCAAGGTGGCCATGAGCAGGGCAGCAGGAACGCTTTTGCCGGCAACGTCGGCGATGACCAGCATCAATTTCCCGCCCGTGGCGCCGTCGCTCAGCGGATAGAAAGCGTCATAGTAGTCGCCAGCGACAGAATTTTGCGCGCGAGTCCAGAACGCCACTTCGGCATCAGGAATCATCGGGGGTTCGGAAGGCACGAGCCAAGCCTGGATTTCGCGAGCGATCTCGAGGTCGCGCTTCATGATGACTTTGTCCGCCAATTCGAGAGAGAGAAGTAGAAGAAAGAGTAAAGCGGCGATGAACTCGGATTTGATTTCGAGGCGGTTGTTATCCCCGAACTGGAATTGCACGCTCGAAAGCAACAGGAGGGCCAAAGCGACAAGCAGAAGAACACGCCGCGCCGGAGTAAGTTTGTTCATCATGGCCCAGAACAACTGGCCGGCTACGCGCAGCGGACGCTTCCATGCAGGAAGCTTATGGATTTGCTCCCAGTCGACATCTTTGCCGTAGAAACCGTAGCTCGAGCGCGTATCGGCGGCGAATTGAGACCACAAGTAGTCGATGTCTCGGCCTTCGCTGACGCGCTTCCAGAAGTCGCGAACGCGGCCGAGGCGCGGAGGAGAAGGAGGGATGCTGGGTGGCGCGGCAGGACTCATTCCCAGTCAGTATAAGACATCAGCACGATAATGAGGGTGGAACGGTCGGAGGGCTACTCATCGCGACGCAGAGAGCCACCGAACTGCACGGAGCCGAAACCGAATCTGTCGCGAAGTTGATCGGCAGCTTTCGTCAGGCGATCGAGCTTCTCGCGGCGGCCGGTTTCGAGGAGATCGAGTTGCGTCGCCCCATGGCATAGGTTCGAAACAGCGACGCCGAGAAGACGAACCTTGCGCTTTCGATCGCGATGGGTCCGGAACAGATCGAGAAAGATTGTGTGTACGTCGGCATCGAGATGTACGGGATCTTGCACGCTCTTCGAGCGGGTGTAGGTCTGGAAACCTGCGTAGCGGATGGTGAGTGTGAGAGTACGGGCAAAGAGACCGGCTTCGCGGAGGCGCTTGCAGGTTTTCTGGGACAGGAGGCTGAGCAGAGACTCCATTTGCGCGACTTCGCCTGTGTCTTCGCCGAAGGTGTGATTATGGGAGATAGATTTGGGTTCCGCGTCGATGAGGAACTCATAGGAATCGCCGCCGCGGGCTTTGCGATAGAGAGCCGTGCCCCACTGGCCGAAGATCTTTTCCAATTTTTCCTGGTGGTGAGACGCCAACTGCTCAACCGTTTCAATTCCCAGAGCGCGCAAAGCACGTTCGGTGGCTTCGCCGATGCCGGGAATTTTGCGGATCGGAAGCGGCGCCAAAAAACGAGCCTCCATTCCCGGCGCGACCCAGACCAACCCGCGCGGCTTGCCTTGGTCCGAGGCTACTTTTGCGACCAGACGAGTGGTGGCCAGGCCACCGGAACAGGGAAGGCCGGTTTGCCGCGTGATGGAACGAAGAAGCTTATCGGCTGCGGCGAGCGGAGGCCCGTGGAGACGCTCCGTACCTGCGAGATCGAGATACGCTTCATCGATCGAAACCATTTCGACGATGGGAGAAAACTTGCCGAGGATGGTGGCGACGCGGTCGCTCCACTCCGAATATTTTTCGTGGTGGCCGTCGAGGAAAATCGCTTGGGGGCAGAGACGACCGGCGGTGCGGAGAGGCATCGCCGAATGAACCCCGAATTTGCGGGCCTCGTAGCTCGCCGCAGTGACGACGCCCCGCTGATCGGGACGGCCGCCGACGACGACGGGCTTTCCCCGGATGTCGGGGCGTTCTAATAGCTCCACCGAAACGAAGAAAGCGTCCATATCCACATGGAGAATCGCGGAATGAAGCGGCGTCTCCTGGAGATCCCGAGAATCGTGTTTTGCGCGGAAGCGAGCCAAGTCCGGCATGCGATAAGCCTACGACTTCGGAGCGCTTGCGGCAATGTTCGCGCGGCAAGGCAAGTGAACGATGGACATGGTGTGAGGGTTTATGCGGGTTATCCAAATCGGATTCTGAGCGTGGCACTTGGAGCTAAGGTTCGTGATTTAAGAAGGGGCCGCAAAACTCTGAAGGTGCCGACGGACAAATGGCGATAATGTTAGACGCGGACGTCGTGATTAGGGGTGAGAAAGGAACTTTCGACCTGGGGAATTGGGTGCTGTCCCGTCCAAGCGATCAGTTTGAAATCGCGGCGCCAGACTGGCCACAGTTTCACCGTTTCTAACGAGCACAAATGTAACGTTTTGATAGTGGGCGCGGTTGATGCAGTCGGCAAAAATTGGATTTCAGCCAAGGCTCGGCCAAATCGCGGCCCGTGCATAAGCGTGACCGGTCCGGCCATCGGGCGTTTCGCGAACTATCCTGTCCAAATAAGATGAAAGAACTTAACGAGAAATGTAGGCTTATTTCTACGGGCCCAGATTCAGCTCGGTTCGATAACCACGAGTCCTGCTATTTTCGCGAAATGGCGTTTAGATCGTGAAATCTCGCCGAGCAACGTCCTGTTCGGCGGTGACGGCAAAAACCACCTGATCCGGGTGTCGGCCATCGGAATAGCCGACGTCGTGGCGAAAGGTGGCCACTTCTACTTTGTGGCCATCTCGGCTTACTAGAACAACGCCAAACTCCGCACCAACCGTGGGGCTGTCTGGGAAAAGCCGCAGGACCTGCCCGGGAGCAGCGTTCGTAGCCACATCATAGTCGACCGGATCGCGGCCGAGAAGAAGGTCGCGCACGCAGCCGCCGACTAGGAAGGCCTGATGGCCCTCACGCTCGAGCACATCGCAGATCGAATTGGCAAGTTCCCGCGCAGGCATCTTCAGATTATGCGCCGCTAAAGAGCGCAGATGCGTGGCAAATGTGATCAGTTATGGGACAGGAAGTTACTTGGTCTGAAGGACCCGTCACTCAACTATCCTGTGCCCAGCTTTAGTGATGGCCTCATAGGAGCGTTCATTGCAAAAGCCGTGGCGCTGCGGCTTTGAAACTTCGCCTCTAAAGCGAAACCAACGTACGGAAGGTTCGCAAATTTCAAAGGACTATATCGACAAATTAGATAACGTCGCTTTCCACACCAATTTGCTTTTGCTTTGTGTTGATATTCCTAAGTGCGTGGGATTGAGTTTTTGTGCTGACGCCTACGGAGAGTGCCCCCCAAGACCAGCAGGCCGGTGCCAAACAATAACATCGAGATGGGCTCAGGCGTAGTAGCAACGCTAGGCGCCGGAAAGAAGATGCTGCCAGAACCAAGCCCGACCGGGAACCTGTAACGAAGGGGGCCCCTCCACGGGTTGTGGGAATCCAAGCTTAAAACAACTTTGCCATGGCCCGAACCAGGTCCACACTTCGCGCCCGGCGTGGCACAATAATCCCTGCCCGTGATATCAAAGTCGCCCATGAGCGAGTTCTCAAAGCCTCTCCCGTGTCGATCCTGGATAGTCAGAAGACCGAACAGTGTGAAGCCGGACGCGACCAGTCTGACATCGAAGACGCCCCTGTCTGGATCCAGGGCGCTCAGACTGCGACCCGCGTAGGTCATGAGAATCGGTTTAGTTCCCCATAAGGTAAACGTCGTGACACTGGGCATGGGGAAAGTCTCAGGGGCGGACGTTAGGGGGGACACCTTCAGGCTAAGGGAAGAGCCCGAAACTCTAAAATCGAAACACGAGAGGCACCGGGACCCGGTGAGGGTTACCCTCGTTTGAGCCTGCGCAGTGACACAGTTGGACGCCAAACACAGTGCCAGGATTCCAACAAACAGCATTGACCTTCGCATCCTAATACCTCCGGCGGATGTGTTTACTTGCTACAGGGCGGGACACTACCGGTGCTGAAGCAGTGGCATTGTTCCAGTGAATGAGGGCGGCAGCAATCCTCAAAAAGGCGTAGTCAAACGAACTACTCCATTTGGACTAATGCTGACCGCTACTTCATCCAGGACGGTTGAGCAGTGGCTTCGCAATACAAACCATCCGGCGTAGCGTCTGCTTCGCAGGAATTCTATATCTGAACCAGGGCCTTGCGCTGGCGCCGCCGAAGCGTTCCACCTAAGACAACAAGACCAGTGCCGAACAGGAGCATCGACACAGGTTCAGGCGTCAGGGAGGCCGGAGAATTAGGCATGATGGTGCCGGTGAAAAGTCTCCCGGTGACCCCATGGGTTACGGGAACACCCGTCGGGAACCCGATGGTTAGCGTGGCAAAGCCGGCACCTGAGCCGCAAACCGAGCCCGGCTCAGCGCAGAAACTTCCACCGGTGATATCAAGATTCGTTTCCAGACCTACATTTGAGTTTCCCGTCTTTCCATGTTGAACGAAATCGACAAAATCGAGCGTGCCGGATAACAGATCCGTAGTACCACTGAACACCTCGATGTTCAGTGTGCCGATGGCCGAATAGCTATTACCACCTGTGGACGTTAAAGTGATAGGCCCCCCGGTCAACGTATAGCTGGAAGCTCCGGCGAGACCCTCGGTACCTCCAGCGGCGCCCATTGTCGTTGCGACCATCAAAATGGGCGACGAACCGGCTGCGAAGGTTAACGTACCCGGGGTTCCGATCTGCAGGGAAATGGACGATTGGGCGTTCACGGACATGCAGCTCAACGTGAGCGCCAAAACGAGTAATGCAGAAATAGCTAAATATTTGCGCATTTTATTGTCCTAAGCGGCCGTTAGTAGGCTCAAGCAACACAGTAACTAGGGCAGGGGTGAGTACGTGCTCGTTGGCAGCCAACGCCGAACAGAAGTACGGCACGATCATGAGTAGAACTCGCACGGATGACAATTCCCCAGAAGGCTGTGCCCATAAGGAGTAAACGAGATGATCTAACCCGTTTGGAGTAGTACTCGGACTGGGTTCGTTCAACTATTTCGCAGCGCGGGTGATCAAGGTGGGTTTCGCGGAACCGACTTTGCGCGCCAAACTGCGAAACAAGAGCGATACAGTGTTCCAGGTACGGTTTTAGTCCGCCTGCGCCAGCACTGAGCGCGCTTGTTGCGCGTCAGAATTCTCCAAATTCAGACGCAAAGCGCCCTCAAGCTGTTGTTTTCCCTGTGTTTTTTGCCCAGCCGCCACAAGCGTCATGCCCAGATGGTAGTGAAATCTCGCGGAATCCGGTGATTTTTGGACACACTCTTTAAGGAGCGGAATTGCGCTGTCATAACTGCCTCGCTTGTACATCACCCAGCCCAATGTATCCGTGATGGAAGGAGATTCGGGCATCAGAGATCTGGCTTTTTGCGCCATTCCCAAAGCGGTATCGAGGTTTTTTCCCTCCTGAGCGTCAATCCATGCCATATTTGCAATTGCAATCGCAAAATTCGGATCACCGGACAGTGCCTGGTTATAGTATTTGCGCGCAGTTTCCAGATCGCCTTTTTCAAGATAGAAGTTTCCAATCATGGTAGCCAGTGGTGCGTGGCTAGGCTGCAAATCAAGCGCCTTCTGGTATTGAGCGACTGCAGACTGGTTTTGTCCTGTGGCTTCGAAGACTTTACCCAGCCTGAGGTAACCCTGGATATTGCTCGGATCAAGTTGAATCGAACGCTCGAACTCCGCCTGAGCCTCACCGTAGTTCTTCGAGTCAAAATAAAGTGTCCCCAGCAGGGCGTGGCCTGTTGCCTCGTTTGGATAGGAGGAGACATAATGCTGAACAAGCAGGAATGCCCGCGAGGTCTGATTTCGAGCGAAGAGAAAATCCGTGAATTGGGTGACCGTTGAGGAGTTATGAGGATCAGCCTCAACCGCTAACTTAAATTGTTTTTCCGCTTCCGGCGATTTTTTCTCTGCCGCGTAGATTTGCGCCAAATTGAGTTGAATGACCGGATCGTTTGGAGCCAACTGCTTGGCGACAAGGATTTGCGCTTCTGCTTCTTTCAGCCGCTGCTGCTTTGCCAATGCCTCCGCGAGAAGTTGCCGATTTGCCGGGTTTGACGGAAATCTCTCAACCAACTCTCCGGCATAGGTCTGAGCGGCAACATAATCCTCCAGTGCTAAGCTCAGTCGCGTTAAGGCCTCCAATGCCATTGCTTGCGAAGGAGCATCATTCGAGTTCCTCAATGCTGCTTGCAACTCGCTCCCGGCTTGCGCCGTCTTGCCACCCTGCCAATAGGCCATGGCCAGGAAATAGTGAGTCTGCGGCGAATCCGCCGCATCCGCGGCAACTCGCTGCAACTGATCAATTGCCGCCCCGGTGTTCCCCTGAGCCATGAGGACGCGCCCGTGGTAGACACGCACGAGGACATCGGTCGGAGCATCCTTCATCAATTCTAGATCTAGAGGGGCAGCGAGCTTAATCTGGTTTGACACCAGGAAAAGGTTCAACATTCGCTTTTTGATGTCCACGTTATTCGGCGAATCCGACAACGCACGACGGTACTCTGAAAGTGCCTCGCCGGATTCGTTGCGGGCCATATAGAAATCGCCGATTGCCATTGCGGCATACGCTGAGTTCGGGAGCAGCTTTTGCAGCTTCTCAAGAAGGGCTCGCGCTTCATCCATCCGACCCTCGCTGGCCAGCGCGGAAGCCCATTCGATGTACAACGGGATTCCCTGTGGGTTTCTGGATACGCCATCCTGCAACACTTGCCGCGATTCGGTTAACCGGCCCTGTAAGCGATAGAAGTTCGCCAGATCGATGCAGACTTGCATGGATTTCGGATCAACCTCCACGGCTTTCTTCAGGTGCTCTTCTGCCTCCGGGAATCGGCGGAGACTGATCTCAACCAGGGCTAAGTTTACGTACGCATTGGGATCGTCAGGCCGCAACGCAACAACCCTGGAAAATGCCGCTAGTGCTTTGTCGTTGTTTTGCTTCCCGATCAGTGCTGCTCCGAGGAGTTGAGAAGCGCTCACATTGTTTGGTTCTTGCCGGAGGATATACTGCGCTTCTGCTTCGGCCTCATCGAACTCGCGCGACGCAAGATAGAGGCGTCCGCGATCCAGCCGCGCGTCTAGCAGGCTAGGATCGAGCTCGACCGCTTTTTCAAGAGCAGCGTACGCCCCAACCCACTCGCGCTGAGCCAGGTCCGCCTGCGCCAATTGGTAGTAGGCATCGACAAAACGGGGATCAATGCGGAGCGCATTCCGAAACTCGATCGCCGCCGACGCAAACTGTCCCTTTTTCATGTACCCTTGGCCCAGGGCAAGGTATTTTGCTTTAGCCCGTTCCGGATCCTTCGCGCAGCAGTCGAGCAGAAGAACCGCCGCTAGAAGTAGAATCGTGACGCGGATGAACCTTCGGTTAGTATTCATTCGTTCGTTCTTTCAGGCCGGCGGAAATCAATTTGGTATTATGCTCTCCAAATGCGCAAATAAAACCTGTGTGAACGTCACTAACCGTGCGCGCGCCGGCGCCTCACCATCGTTCATCCGAGTGACCAGGCGCACCAGGGCACCGTCGGTGCGATGGCGAGAAATCGCGTCCGCCACCATCCAAAACTTACCCGCATACTCGCTTGCGATCACCCGGCCTCGGCTCTGATACCAGTAGAAGACCATTTGCTTATCCGGCCCTTGCTGGATTATGTAGTCATTGACGACAATTTCACGCCCTTCGGAGACGGCGATCTTGGTGTTGCCGGATTGTACCGGGTCCCAACCCGAGCCAGGCAAGCAATTTTTCGGCGAGTGGATCGTGTCGCCAGTCCTCTGGCTAGAGTAATAGCCGATATACATTTGGACGAGTCCAATTTGAGGACTGAGATAGATGCGATTGACATAATCGTCTACGCCAACGGCCTGCACGATCTGCGCTTCTAGTGGTTGGTCTGTTCCGGTCCAGGTAGCGAGTGTATAAGGAAGCGCACGCAGCGGTGCGTGGGGGACAGCTGTCTCTGCGTGACTGGTCTTGTGCAGCACCGCAAAGGCAGCAATCAGCAATCCTGCGGTGGCCCACAATCGGAAGGGGGATGGAGAATTAAGCATGGGCAATTTGTTCCTGAGCTTTGCCAATTCGTTTCAAAATCCAGTGGCAAGCAAGCATGAGTAACAGAGCAGCTACAAATATGACCCAGCCGGAAAATTCGTGGAAGAAGCCCTGAGCGGCCTTGGGCCCGAAGTGAAACGTCAGTAGACCGGTCCCCAGTATGCGGATAGCATTGCTCAGGATTGCGATGGGGACCATCAGGACCGGCAATATGTAGCGCACCCAGCGCTGCTGATCGGCAAGATAGCCGTAGGCAACTGCAAGCGAAATCAAAGTCATAAGTGACCTTACGCCGCTGCAGGCCTCCACTACTTCCAAGGAGTAATTGGGGAGAATCAAAACATTTCCTTCCCGCAGGACGGGGACTTGCAAAAGTTCCAGCCAGAAAGTTGCGAAACGAGAAGCTAGCAGCTGCAGAGGAAACGTGATCTGGTTATAGATGATTACAGGGATGGGGATGGCGAATAGGAGGAACGCGAGCGGGAACGAGACAATGCGTAGCGTTCTCCACCCCTTCAAATAAAGCACCATTCCTGCTAGTAATACCAGCAGAGAAAAACGGCTGGTGAACAATTCCGCGCCGAGCGAGCCGCCGATCAGCAGCGCTAGCCCCCCCGCCATCACCAGAAAGCCAAAATTGCTGGGTCGGCATTCGCTCTTGAGCCATCGCTCCCGCTGATGCCAGAGTATGTATCCCGAAACCAGGGGGACGAAGAAACCGTGCGCGTAATCCGGATCACTCCACCACTGCATCACCAACAGCTTTAGAATAGGGGCATATAGGAGGAAGGTCAGCAGCAACGGAACGCTGAACCAAACAATCGATAGGTGACTTTTCCCCGAGGCTTCCAATGTCCGAACAGTCGTCAACATGGAGTGCTCACTCATACGTTAGCCAGTCAGCGCCTCGTCTCTGGTAGGAAACGCGATTCCAAAGACAGTACCACTTGAGTGGGCCTTTTCGATTTTGCGATCGGGCCGGGCACAATTATACTCCCGCATCGGCCGGGGCTGTGTCCGAGCTTCTCACAGTCTAATCCTCACTCTCGCACTTGAAAAGGGACAGAAAACCATAATAATGAGTGCCTGCCCCAGCCATCGGATACACGGTGCGGTTTGGAGCCGTGCCGTGAATTCCAGTTATGGCATCGACGTTGCATCGAGGGTGCTGCTTGTATGCCTGCTGCTTACACTTTTATGCTTCTTCACGAGTTTCCTAAGCCAGAAATCGACAGCGCTTGGCGTCAGTTTCTGGGTAGAGTCGAACTACCCTCGCATTACTGTGCGCCCGAATTCTTTAGGGAACCCTTTTGGAGCGGCAAGTCGCCATTTGCGGTGTTAGCGCTTGATCAAGACAAGGTCGTTGGTGTGGTCACCGGAATACACGGTGACCGGGATATCCAGTGCGGACTGCCCTGTCGCCCACAGATTTGCATAGCCGCCACCGAGGATCAGGACGCGATTGAGCTGGTGCTGGCGCAAGGAGTGATGAGTGAGGCGGGATCAGCAGACCTCGTGAGCGTTTACTCCTGGAGTTTGCTTAATTCTTTTCCGAACCATGGATTCCGCTTCCGGGAGACCAACGGTGTGGTGATGCTCGACCTGGCAAAGGGGCCGGACGCACTTTTTGCGGAATTCGCTGCGGATAAGCGGAGGAATATTCGCTTTTCGATTAAGCATGGTGTCGAAATCCATCAGGCCACTTCACACCAACATTTCCTTGAGTTCTACGATGTATATCTCGCTTGGCGGGCAACCTCGCGAAAGGAAATCGAGGGTGCACAAATCCCATTGGATATATTTGAACGCGCCTTCATATTAAATGCGAACCGGCTCGTCTTACTCGCTCGCCATTCAGGAAAGGTAATTGCCGCAAATTCATTCCGTTTCCATCCGGGCGGCTTGTTCGAATCTGCTGGGAATCATTCGCGTCCGGAATTCGTACAACTCAAACCCAATGAATTACTCCAATGGAGAGGCATAGAGTGGGCTTGCCACCACAACCTGCAGCGCCATTCGCTGGGTGGAACGCACCCGTTTCTGCAAGGTTTCGGCCGCACACGCGCACCCGTCTATCGCTACCGTCTCGATCGCACCTTGCTCCGCCGCCACGATTCTCGGGAGAGCATGTCTGACTGGGCAAGGGCGTGGCTGAAGAAAATGCCGGAACCGGTCGAGCGAAAGATACGACGCGTTCTCGGCAAGTCCTGACTTTCTACGCCTGGTGCCGGTGTTTATCGGGAGAGGCAGCCGAGAGGAAGTCGTGGCCGCACTCAACCCGGAGTAAACCTGAACATCTTGTGGTGCGGCCCCTGCTGTACTTGCCGCAGTTTGGTTTCATGCTCGATCAATTGAGCATAGAAGGCGCCAACGTAAATCAGGAGCACGTCTCGCGGTGAGTTCCGGAGCGATCTGTCGAGGCCGCGAAGTACAGGGATCAGCACGGGCGGGCGAAAAGGATTAAAGAGGAAAAACACTGTAGGAATCGCCGGGATCACAAACTCAGCCGCGTCCAGATGCACGCATTCGATGTTCATGCACTTTCGCGTTCTGCTCCGGTAATCGCGCGCATTCTTGCAGGCGACTCGGTGGAGTTCTTCGGCGAATTCCACCCCAATGATCTTTTGAAAGGGAAACTCTGAGGCGACGAAAAGGGTACGCCCTTTGCCTGAGCCAAGGTCGATAAAGAGATAGTCACGATAGTTAATCTTCAGGTTCACAAGAATTTCGAAGACAAATTTGGGGTGCGTCGGCTGATAGCCAGTACCATGTTGCGCATTGCCACCCTGAACCGACAGCTCACTCAAGCTCATATCCCCACAGGTCTTGATGTGGTGGCGCCAGTCGAAGATTCGGCAGCGGCATTCGGCCATGACCGATAGGGCCTTATGGCCCAAATGGAAGCCTGCCATGCGATCGCTCAAGCTTACTTTCGCGGGGTTCCGAATCTGAGTCATAATCAAGGCGTTCTCCACGTAGTGAAAGGGCCGCATTCTTGCAATAATATCCGCCTCAACCCAGCGGATATAGGTCATTTAACACAGTGCCTGGTTGACCGGCAACGAGAAATGGAAAGATAGAACGGCACATGCGCGTCACAGACGCTCTAAAGATTCTTCAAGGTGCTCCAAGCGAGGGCAAACCGTTTGAGGTTACCTTGGCGTGCAGCTTTACACCTCTTCATCTTCAGACATTTTTTGCCGCCTACTTGCAACAGGCACTGCCCCATCGCCGTGTGAGTGTCTCGACGGGGCTTTATGGCAATCTCTCGAAAACGGTAGAGGACCAGGCGGAACGAGGTGTGAACAATATTGCCATCGCCATGGAGTGGGCCGATCTTGACTCGCGCCTTAGCCACCGGACTTCCGTGGTCTGGAACTCCGATACCTTGACAGATATTGTCTCCTTTGTTCCGAAGGCCCTGGGGCGGCTTGCAAAATTGATTGAAGGAGTCACGAGGACCTCCAAGGTGGTAATTTCTACTCCCACTTTGCCATTGCCTCCTCTATTTCATCGTGCCAGTTGGCGGATGAGCGAAACAGAAGCTTTGCTGATCAAGGCAGTGGCTGATTTCTCCGTAGAGATGGCCAAGCTACGGATTCCCCTTGTCAACTCGATAAATCTTTCGGAGGAATCTGCACCGAGTCTGCGACATGACCTGAAGTCTGATTTGCTTCTTGGTCTGCCCTACACACTGGAGCACGCTGACAAACTGGCATGGTTTCTTTCGCGTCTTCTCTGTCCGCCCGATTCTAAAAAAGGTATCATCACCGACCTCGACGAGACTTTATGGTTTGGGGTGGTTGGTGAAGATGGACCGGAGGGAATTCGTTGGGGCTTAGAAAGTCATGGCGGTCTCCACGCCCTGTACCAGAGCCTGCTTGCCTCATTGGCGGAACACGGAATACTCGTTGGCGTAGCGAGCAGGAATGATCCCCGCGTAGTGGAAACGGCCTTTGAGCGCCCCGACCTGCTGTTACGCAAAGAGCAAGTCTTTCCGATGGAAGTCCACTGGGAGGCAAAGTCCCTCTCAGTTGGACGTATACTGCGGGCATGGAACGTTTCGGCCGACGCCATTGTTTTTGTTGACGACACTCCCCTGGAGTTAGCCGAGGTTGCCGCCGCGCATCCAGGGATTGAATGCATCCGATATCCGGGAAAGGACTATGCGGAAGGGCAGATCATGCTGCGGCGCCTGCGCGACCTGTTCGGTAAAGAGGTTTCGGCTGAAGATTTCACCCGCATGGACAGCATTCGACAGTCCCAGAGGTTTCAAGAGGCTGCCGGAGAGTCGACTCCGGAAAGCTTTTTGCAGGAAGCCAAAGCAGTTGTCCAGTTCGATTTTCAGGTCTCGCACAAGGATGTTCGGGCCCTTGAACTTGTGAATAAAACAAACCAATTCAACCTGAACGGCATGCGATATACGGATTCGGACTGGTTGGCGGAGACGTCGCGTTCGGGCACTCACTTAATTGCGGCCAGTTACCAAGACCGATTCGGACGCCTGGGCAAAATCGCCGTGATCATGGGTCATTTGGACGATAGTACTTTCTCCGTTCGTACTTGGGTGATGAGTTGCCGCGCCTTTGGCCGCCGTATTGAATATCTATGCTTGAAAACCTGTTTTGAGCGATTTGGGATTCGTGAAATCAAGTTCGATTTCTTGGCAACCCTGAAAAATGGCCCCCTTCAGGAGTTTCTGGCGAAACTTCTCGGCAAAAGCCCGGCCGCGGAAGTTAAACTTACACGTGAAAGATTTGATCAGATATGCCCCGCTCTCCACCACACGGTGGCGGAGACAAGGAGTTGACGCGCGATGGACGAGATTCAGCAACGCCTTGTGAAATGCTTTCAATGCGTCTTTCCTGCCCTGCCGACGGAAGAGATAGCATGTTCCTCGCAGGCCAGCAATTCTGCCTGGGATTCCGTGGCCGCCATTACCCTGGCAAACGTTGTGGAGGATGAGTTCGGATTTCAGATGGATCTTGACCTTTTGCCAGACCTAAACTCCTTCGACCGAATCCTTTCCTACGTGAAGACCGAAGTGCAGGGCTGATGCTGTGATTCCACCCAATTCAAGGACTGAGCTTCGCCTTCATCACATCGGATTTGTCGTAGCCAGCATCAGCAACTCGGCGCCAGCGTTCGTGCGCTCGCTTGGGGCAGAGTGGGATGAAGTAATCTTTGCTGATCCCATTCAAAAGGTAAAAGTCACATTTCTCAAGACCGCGCTGGGCGACGCCTTGATCGAATTGGTGGAACCAAACGCCGAAGATGCGCCCGTAAATTCATTCCTGAGGGAAAAGGGCCACGGACTTCATCACCTGTGCTATGAAGTGAACAGCCTGGAAGAGGCCTTGGCGGGATTGAGATCGATGGGGGCGGTGATTGCCAAGTCCCCAAAGCCGGCGGTTGCTTTCGAAGGCCGCCGGATCGCTTGGTTGCTCACCACAGAGAGATTACTGTTGGAGTTGCTCGAATCTGAAAAAGCCTAGCGTGCGAATGGATTCGCACGGGGAGAAATGTCTGTGCTGGACGCGTTCATTCTCAGGATTCGGCGTAAGGAATCTCCCTTCTTTCGTTTCCTGCATTCGGTTGCGAGCGCGGTACGAACTTCGAATCTCCCTTTACCTCATTTCCTGAATCCGGCTCTCGGATTCCTCTATTCAATCCACATGGGGCTAATGGGGGCGCTTCGCTGGACTGCGACTTTTTTCTATCGAGAGCCGCTGTTTCGCGGCCGATGTGAATCAATTGGAAAGAGGTTCACACTTTCCAAAATGCCGTTCGTTGTCGGCCACACCCGGATATGCATTGGAGATGATGTCAATTTCTTTGGCAAAGTCGATGTTTTTAGCGGCCGCATCTTCGACAATCCTACTCTGATCATCCACAATCGGGTGGACATCGGTCACAATGTGGCTTTTATCGTGAATAAGGAAATTGTCATCGAAGATGATGTAAACGTAGCGTCCGGAGTGACTTTCATGGATACGGATTCACATCCGCGTGACGCCAAAGAAAGAATCGCTGACTTACCTCCGCGACCCGAGGAGATTCGACCCGTGCGAATCTGCAAAAACGCCTGGATCGGAAATGGCTCGGTGATCCTGAAGGGCGTAACCGTTGGCGAGGGCGCAATCATTGGAGTGAATAGCGTCGTAGTTACGGATGTACCTCCCTACTCGGTCGCTATGGGCAACCCGGCCCGGGTGATCGTCAAGAACATCAACACTGCCGCTCCGCCGGGCCCACAGACTCCTTGAGCTTCCTCTCTTGTCCTAACCAATGCTGTGGCGATGTTAAAACCCGCTAGCAGGAGAACCATTCGCGCAGCGAATTGGAACACCAAAGGAATGTGAAAAATTGGCGCAACCAGGAACGCCATGATCAAGGAAGCGAGAATCGCGATGATGCCGACGATCAAGAAGATGACAAGCGCCGAGGAAGCGACACTACTCGCTTCCTTATCCTTGGATTCAGCATAAAATTGCGCCACATAGCGAGTAACGGCGGCACGCACGCCCAGATTTAGAAGGCCAGATAGCCCGTCAGCGAGCCGACTAGTACCCATATTCCGTAGGCGGAGTTTCCCAGCCGGTGAACAACAAAGGGAGACAGAAAAAAAGAAACAACGGCCGCGCAACAAAATCCTCCCCAATTTGCCAGCACATTGCGCAAGGCTGAGGGCAACGAATGCCTCGCAGTAGACGTGGTCGCGTTTATCATTGATGGAGACGGTCTGTTTGAGTCCGTGGA
The DNA here is from genome assembly GCA_963795535.1 of Candidatus Acidiferrales bacterium. Taxonomy (GTDB): domain Bacteria; phylum Acidobacteriota; class Terriglobia; order Acidiferrales; family UBA7541; genus Acidiferrum. The sequence goes on along the minus strand of CAWCIG010000012.1, from coordinate 913,413 downwards.
CGCACTTGCAACTGTGACTAGGAATCGGTAACCGATTGCGGTGATGACCTTACCAAGTTGCTGTGAATCCCATACAACTGTTCGCCCACCGCGGTCCAATCGTAAAGGCGAACTACCAAGTCCCGAGCGGCACCGGTGAGTCGAGCAGAAGTTTCGGCCGAACCGAGGATACGGTCAAGAGCCGCGATGATTTCGCGTTCCGTATTGGCGACCAATAAATGTACGTCATGTGTGGCGTCAAGACCTTCGGCGCCTAAGCTTGTGGAAACAACCGGCACTCCTGCAGCCATAGCTTCGAGGATTTTTAGCCGGGTGCCGCTTCCAACTCTTAGCGGCACAACCACTGCGATTGACGATGCATAGAAAGGCCGTACGTCCTCCACAGTCCCGGAAATTCGTACTCGCTCAGAGGCTAATCTCTGCACTGCTGAAGTAGGATGCCGGCCGACGATGTTTAACTCCAGTTCCGGATACTTTTGTGCAATCGTGGGCCAGACTTCGCGGGCAAACCACAAGGCTGCGTCGATGTTCGCATGATAGTCCATAGAACCCACAAATAGAATGCTTCGTCTCGGCACACCGCCTCGGGCATTGTCTTGTAGTTGTGCGATTGTATTTGGAGAGAAGAAATCGGTATCCACACCGTTTGGAATCACGTGCAGATTCGCAGAAGGGCTTCGGGAAAGGAGTTTCTTCCGTTCTCGCTCGCTTACGACTGTGTGCGCCCGACATCCTTCCAGCAATGCTTTTTCTGTTCTTTGTAATAACGCGGCAGTTCGCCGTGCAACCATCCGCTTTGCCCACATCGATTCATTTTCTGAATATCGCCACATCAGTTCGGATTCAATATTATGCCAGTCGACAAGGATCGCGGCAGGATCGGGTACTGCCTGAATCACGCGGAGATAGTTGCTCAACTGGACCCCTTCAAGCTGCACAGTGTCGAATCTTCTCCGCCTAAGTAGGTTAGCTAATTGCGAAGCCGATCTGGACCGGAAATAGTTCAGAACTGTTAATGGAATTGGCCCTACAATGCCGCGCACAATCTTATCGGGCGTGTACCCGGTTCCTTTTCTTACGCTGATTGTCTCCTCAAATCCGGAATCGCTCGGAGCGCGGCTAGGCCCTTCCCCAGAATGGTACATCTCCACGTACGTCACCGAGGCCCGCTTGGCCAGTTCCCGCGCCAGGTAGTAGTCCCTCAATCGGTTACCCGATGTGAGGGGCCAGGTTTGATGGGCCGCGAAATAGAGTAGTCTCATGGTACCGATACGCGAAAGGGCGGAGGAAGGGCCGCCGCTAGCCATGGTGCGTGGACCATTCCCCGATTGACTATAAATGATGCCTGGCCTCGCCGTCGCTTCAATGTATTGGGCAAGTAGATGATGTGTCGATGTTTCTCACATTTCGGAGAAATATAAGAGGTTTTTCTTATGGCATGCCGACGCCTCTACCGTTCCTCAGTTATGGCACGGATTGAATTTTATTTATATGATGGTTTAACCGCCCATATCCGAAACTTGGGGAATCTCTTTGAAACGAACCAAAGTCCTCGCTCTGGTTGAGGCGGTCGTGGTAACCGGACCGGCCAAAAACCTCTTAAGATTCGGTGTTGATTGTCGCGATCTCGTGGACCTTTCCCTTGTTACGTTCATTCGGGCTTCGCGGGAGAAGTTTAGTGAACTCTCGGATAATCAGTTCATTACGAAGGCCCGGAGCCTGGGCATTCCCATACACATCATTCGAGAGACAGGGCCGTTTGATCTATCGGTGTTGCGCGGGCTGCGACAAATTTGTCAGCTTCAAGATGCGGACATTGTTCAAACTCACGGACTCAAATCGCATTTCCTCGTCTCTTTGTTAACTAAACGAAGTTCTCGCTGGATAGCCTTTCACCATGGCTATACCAGTGAAAATCTGAAAGCCTGGCTTTATCGCGAGTTCGATCGATGGTCCTTGAAGCGTTGCGATCTTGTAGTAACGGTTTGCTCGGCATTCGCCAGAATATTGGAGGACCGTGGGGTTCCCAAGGAGCGGATATTTGTCGTTCCCAATTCAGTGAATGCCGAAGTCGCGAAACCTGATCTGACCCAACCGGTAGCGACAATTCTGAGGGAGCAGATACCGCGCGGCGAGCGGATTGTCATTGCGGTTGGTAGACTATCTGCCGAGAAAGGCCACCGTTATTTAATCGATGCGGTCTCCAGAGTCTTGCGCGATTCACCGCAATTGAGGTTCCGCGTCCTGATCGCGGGAACCGGTCCAGCGGATAGAAAGCTGAAGGAACAAGTACGCAAGAATGGTTTGGATCAGCATGTCACGTTTATCGGGCATTGTTACGACATCAAGGCAGTTTTTTCCATTGCCGATCTTTTTGTGCTCCCATCCTTGTCCGAGGGCTCCCCTAACGCATTGCTTGAGAGCATGGCCGCTCGAGTTCCAATCGTAGCGACAAACGTGGGAGGTGTGTCGGAACACGTGACTGACGGTCGTTCCGCGCTCTTGGTTCCTCCGGGCGATAGCGCGGCCTTAGCAAAGGCGATGATCCAGCTACTGTCGGATCGGTCAACCGCAACGGAGTTCGCGAATACTGCATTCGAGAGGGCTCGCTTAAACTTCAGCACTGCAAAACACGACCAGGATATCCTGAAGATCTACGACCGCTTGTTGGGTAACCAGGTGGAGTGAAATGCTTGGGGGTCGGGTATAGTGTACGTGCTCCGGATAGACAATCCCGTCCGCCCAATTATTCCGGATCTGGGCACCGTGAGTACCGATAGTTATGCGGACTCAGGTTCCGATCGAGCTTGCCGGACCTGGCTCGCCAGAGACCAAAGAGGAGTAGTTTTGAGATGTGTGGCCTAGCCGGAGTTATTGGAGACGTTGATAGCGAACGAAGCCGTGCGATCGTTCAGACCATGACGACGTCTCTCTGTCGTCGCGGACCGGACGGCGAGGGGCTGGAGCAATGGCCCGGAGCAACATTGGGACACCGGAGACTGTCGATATTCGATTTAAGCTCTGCTGGTCGTCAACCCATGCTTTCCAAAGACCGGCGGGTGGGCCTGGTATTCAATGGGGCTATCTACAATTTTTGGGAACTTCGATCCGAGCTGGAACGTGATGGAGTCGAGTTTCGGAGCCGCACGGACACGGAAGTTTTGCTCAACGGTTATATTCACTGGGGCGTAGACAGGCTGGTCTCGCGTTTGCGAGGCATGTTTGCTTTCGCCATCTGGGACAACGATAAACGTAAGCTTTTTCTCATTCGAGATCGCCTCGGAGTTAAGCCGCTTCTGTACTGCCTCCGAGACCATACAGTCGCTTTCGCTTCTACAGCCCGAGCTCTATCGAAAGGCGGAATTACGGGGGACGTAAACAACGTAGCGTTAATAGAATTCCTCGAATTCGGTTTCGTTACCGACAGTCAGTCGATCTTTTCAAATCTACAAAAGGTACCGGCAGGTAAGATCGTCGAGTGGAACGGGACCGACTTGAGTGTCCGGAGCTATTGGTCGCTGCCACGGGTCGCGGAAAGTCAGGTGCCGTCGTTTCGCGACGTTGTCGATGAGACCGAGCGAATTCTATGTGAAGCCGTGAAGATCCGCTTGCAGGCGGATGTGCCCGTTGGAGCGCTGCTCAGCGGGGGAATTGACTCTAGCCTGGTTTGCTGGGCCGCGTCATCGGTCGGGGCGAATATAAAATCTTTCACAGTGAGTACACCCAACAATGAAGATACCGACGAGTCGGCTCAAGCGATTCAAACCGCTCGCAAGCTCGGTATTGCACATTCGGTTATTCAGTTAAGCGCGGAAGATCCTCCCGATACGGCGGATTTGGTGTCAGCCTTCGGCGAGCCCTTTGCCTGTGCGTCTGCGTTGGGAATCTTGCGAGTCTCTCGCGCGGTGAAGCAGGAAGTCACTGTACTGCTCACCGGGGATGGAGGAGACGATATATTTCTTGGCTATCCTTACCATCGGCATTTTCTTATGGCGCAACAAACAGCTCAGCAGGTGCCTCGTTCGATTGCCAGCTGGTGGCCGAAGCTACGTCGATTCTTCCCTGAATACAAGTTTCTGAACAGGGCGAAGCATTTCCTCGATTATGCAACGGGCGGCCTTGGCGCGGTCATTCAAGTTCACAGTGGACTTCCGCTGTACCATCGATTCGGATTACTCGGAGATCGCATTGATCAGGTCGCATTACCTCAACGGCAAACGCCCTGGTCCTTCGAGTCGGCAAGGCAGTTGTTGGAGGATTTTCTTCTTTACGATTGGCAAACCACCTTTACGGGGGAGTATTTAACCAAAGTGGATGGGGGGACGATGCATTACGCGCTCGAAGCTCGTTCTCCTTTTCTCGACCACATCCTGTGGGAACATGCTGGCGCTCTTCCCCTGAAGACCCGCTTGCACAATGGCGAGTTGAAAGCTGTTCTGCGTGCTATCGCCCGGAGACGCATCAACGCGGAAGTTGCAACCCGCGCTAAGCGTGGTTTTGAAATTCCGGTTTGTCGATGGCTCGCTCAGCAGTGGGGGAATACTTTCCGAGAGATGTTCAGTGACTCGTTGATGGCAAAAGAGCGGCTGATTCAAGCGGGGCCCGTACTGAAGTTATTTGAGGACCACGCTCCAACCGGAACGGTTCCAATGCAGTTGTGGCGTCTTTTCGTTTTCGAAAGTTGGATGCGAGCTGAATTTGCTTGAGGCCGCGGATTGGACGGCGCGAAAGCGGCCCGCCCGCCTAACCCTTTGTTGCGGCCGTTGCATTGATGGCAGGATTCTCCGGACGGTGACATGCTGCGAGTTCAGTAATCAAGCATTGCTCCGGTAGGCAGGTTGCGGTTGAAATTGAATAGGATACGTTGGCTTTCAGGAGATCAACTGAGCGATGCGGGCGCGTCTTTTTCTGAAGCGGATGGCACAGGGTCTCTCACTTGTCGTGGTTTTCGTTCCTAGCTTGATATGTGGATTTGGACACTTCTCGATCTTGTTTGCCTGCTTCACTCAACTTTTCGCTCTCGTTCCGGGAATTCCAGGCGTCTTTTGGCGCGCGGCGTTCTATAAGCTCACACTGGAGGACTGTTCCATCGATTCGTCGATCGCGTTCGGAACTTTTTTTTCTCGTCGGCGAGTGATCATTGCTCCATTTGTTTCGATTGGAAGTTACTGCGTCATCGGTCAAGTTCAAATCGGCCCTAGAACGCAGGTTTCTTCTCATGTGGAAATCCCTGGTGCTCACCAGCATTTGCGAGACTCTCAAGGGCGCCTCTCCGACTCCTCTAGCGCGGCGGAGACCTATATAACTATCGGTGCCGATTGTTGGATCGGAGCCACTGCGATCATCATGGCGAACGTCGGCGATCAGTCCACAATTGGCGCTGGCAGTGTCGTGGTTAACGATATTCCGGCCCGCGTCATCGCAGTGGGCGTCCCAGCGAAGCCCATCAAGAGTTCAATTCCTTCCAACGTTGCGCCTGAGGATGGCTCGCGTGAGGTCTGACGGCAAACCAAATCCAATTCCTGTTCTCTACATGGTCAGGGAACTCGGTTCGGGGGGGATTGAACGAGACGTAACCAAGCTGGCCATCGGTCTGGATCGGCTTCGGTTCACGCCACACGTGGCAACATTCCACTGTGAAGGGCTGCGTTACGATGACTTGAAAAAGGCCGATATTTCTATAGTTCATCTACCTGTTTCGAGTCTCATGTCCCCCAAGATATTTTCTGTCGTTTCGCAGTTCAGATCGTTCGTCAGAGAAAAAAAGATTCGGGTAGTTCATGCTTTCGACGCCAGTGGAGTCTTCGGAATACCGTTAGCGAGGCTCCTTGGAGTGCCTGCGATTTTAACGAGTGCCTTAGGCCACCGCGAGCTCCTGGACCGAAGAACTCTTCAGCAGGTCGCGTTCATTGATCGTTTATCAGACGCCGTCGTTGTCAATTGCAAGGCCATGCGCAAGCATCTCATGGAAGATTTTTCCGTCCCAAACGATCGCATCGAACTCTGTTACAACGGAGTAGATACCACCGAGTTCTACCCCGCAGCGGCCCCCAAACCGCCTCCTCTTGCCGATGCCTCGATCGTTATCGGAACCGTATGCGTTTTGCGCCCGGAAAAATCGCTCGAGGTTTTGCAGGACGCTTTCGCCAAGGTATGTCATCTAATTCCGGGCAGCAAACTCCTGATAGTCGGTGACGGTCCGGAGCGTCAGAAGTTGCTGGCGAACAGCCTGCGAACAGGCATCCACGATGCATCTGTCTTTTTGCCCGCTGTTTCGTCTGTAGCGCCCCTGATGCGCGCCATGCACATTTTCGTGTCCAGCTCCCGTTCAGAGGCATTCTCCAATTCGATTCTGGAAGCTATGGCTTGTGGATGTTGCGTGATCGGGTCTCGAGTGGGAGGCACTCCGGAACTCATTACGGATGGGGAATCCGGATTGCTCTTCAGCCCAGGTGATGCGAACGAGCTTGCGGAAAAACTCCTGTATCTCGTGCAAAACCCCGCGGTCAGAAAGCGTCTTGGCGCTGCGGCCTCCGAATTTGCCACGCAGAAATTAAACATCCAAATCGCGATCGCTCGAACTATGGAAATATACACAACCATACTTGAGCGCAAACATGTACTTGGGTAGGCTCCCGTCTGCACATGACTCAAGCTTGAAGACGGTGCGCCGGGAGCCGTGCATATGTGATAGTGGCGACCCGGATGCGGTCCTGGTCGCCACACGTGTGTTTTGGGGAAGTTTTCAGAAATCGGCGCAGCCGGGACACGTCTTGGTTGTTACGCGTAATTGGGATTAAGCTTCCTCTCGCAGAGCAATTGGCCGCCGTCCACCGCCTGATAATCCACCGCAAGTCGGGGAGCACGCCGATAGGGTACACTTCCTGAGCGCATGACTTTTTATTTAGCAGCGTACCGCAAGACAAAGAGAGTTCATGGTGGAACGAATTGTAGTGATGTTCGCGTATCATTTTCCCCCTGAAAACGCGATTGGCGGCTTTCGACCGTATTATTTCTATAAGTATCTTTCACGTATGGGGTATCGCTGCCACGTCATTACCGCGGCGGGACAAGGTGCGCTTGCCGATCCCCATGTGGAGTATATCCCCGACCCCTTCCTAACCTGTCCCCGCGATGGAATCGGATGGCAACTCGAACGCGTGGTCCGAAAACTGCTAATTCCCGCGGTTACCGGGCTTCGATGGAGTCGATCAGCAAGTCGGGCGGCTCGTACATTCCTGGCGTCGAAGCCCGGCACAGAGATAACGATTTACTCCACTTATCCGCCACTTGGCACACATTTCGCAGCCTTACTTCTGATCCGAAAGAAAAAACTAAAGTGGATCGCCGACTGTCGGGATCCGCTAGGTGACAATCCGTCGCACATCGGTCTCACGAAATTTCAACAAGGATTGTACCGCTGGCTTGAGCGTCTTATTTTGAAAAAGGCAGATATTGTTGTCGCCAATACGGACGCCGTCGCCGAACAGCTGAAGAACACTTATCCGGGATACGCAGCGCGTGTTCACCTGATCTGGAATGGTTTCGACCCGGAGGACCCGATTGAGGAGCGCCCCTTGGCGAAGAAGGCGCATCGAGTCTACAGCCACATTGGCGAACTCTATGGTGGCCGCAATATCACTCCTTTGCTGAACTCGGTTTCACGGTTAGTCGACACGGGTCAATTAATGGCCGGCGGCATAAGAATCCGTCTGATTGGTCCCTTCAATAGCGACTCCGTTCCAGACCCCGGATTCCTGAGGCGAGCCACAGAACAAGGATGGCTACAGTTGGGTCCCGGACAGGTACCACAACAGGAAGCACGGCGCATTGCTCAGGATTCCGACGGATTGCTGCTCGTCCAGCCCCAGAGTAGGGTCCAGGTTCCGGGGAAATTGTTCGAGTACTTGCGCCTTGGACGCCCCATTCTTGCCTTTATTCTTCCCGGCACACCCATTGAACGGATTCTAAGCCAGAGTGGGGTCCCATATCAGTGCGTCTATGCTGAAAGTTCTCCGCAGGAGATGGAGAAAGCTTTGCTGGATTTTTTTGCACTGCAATCGGACGCTTGTCAGGCGAACACCTGGTTCAAAAAGATGTTCGACGCCCAGGAGCAGACAGCGGCTCTCGAGAATCTAATCCGATCGATCCATAGCCCATAATATTGGAGATACGTGGGGCACCACTGGAAAAAATTGATCCATAGATACGCGGAAGTTCTACCGTGCTGTAAAATGACCACTTGATGAAAATTCTGAGCATCGTTGGTGCACGGCCCAATCTGGTTAAAATTGCGCCGCTAATAAAGGCGATGCGGTCGCATGAGCAGATTCACTCCGTCTTGGTGCACACCGGTCAGCACTATGACAAAGAGCTCTCTGGCGTTTTCTTTCAACAACTGAGGATTCCCGAACCCGACTTCAATTTGGGTGTGGGGTCTGGTTCCCACTCTGCACAAACCGCTGAAATCTTAAGGAAGATAGAGCCAGTCTTGCTCGAGCAGAGGCCCGATGTCGTTCTCGTGGTGGGAGACGTGAACTCGACGGTGGCGGCTGCACTCGCCGCGGCAAAGCTCGGAATTCCCATCGCTCACGTGGAAGCGGGCCTTCGCAGTTTTGATCGCTCGATGCCCGAAGAAATTAACAGACTTGTGACTGACGCATTGGCGGACTATCTCTTCGTAACGGAAGCCGATGGTGTACAAAACCTGCGCAACGAGGGGCGCCCCCGAGAACGCATCTATCTGGTTGGCAATGTGATGATCGATGCTCTTCAGCAGTTTCTACCTATCGCGCAAAAGTCCCGCATTGCAGATGAGCTTGGCCTCATGGAGATGGGCAAGCCCGTGCCTTTTGGCGTTCTTACTTTGCACCGCCCCTCAAACGTCGATTCGTTGGAAGTACTGGATAAATTACTCCAGGCAATCCACAGCGTAGCGGACCAGTTGATCGTGGTCTTTCCTGTGCATCCCCGAACACGCCTGAGACTTGTTCAGTTGAAGACAAAAAGCCATCCACGACTTCGCGTGATCGATCCCCTCGGGTACCTGGAGTTTCTTTCTTTGCTGAGTTGTGCCCGCTTGGTGCTGACCGATTCAGGCGGCATTCAAGAGGAAACCACGGGTCTCGGGGTGCCGTGCCTTACGCTGCGGGAAAATACCGAGCGCCCAGTGACCGTCACCGTTGGAACCAACTATCTCGTGGGACAGAACTCGGATGCAATCGAGAGCACGGTTCGCGAGATACTGTCGGGTCGCGGGAAAAAGGCGCGGCAGCCCGATTTCTGGGACGGCCAAACGGCGGATCGTATTGTCAACATCCTCTTGAGAGAGTTGTCGTGACCCTGGAACCTCGTCAAGTTAGAATGTGTTCTGTTGTTCGGTTCACTCTCGGCAGCATTAGGTCTAAGTTGGTTTAAGTAGCTTGTCAGTATCGACCAGCGAATGCTTTCAATCCTTGGTCCGACCTATAACCCCCAGCTCTCTTGCGGTCGACACCTTTCGGGCGATAGATGCGGTTTTCGAGCGAGCATGAAATACAGCGTCTTATTCATGATGTTCTTGTTTACCGGGCCATTTACGTTCGCCCAAAAAGACTTTGGTTTTGATTTTAGAGCTACTTCCCGCTACGTTTCAGATCCAAATTATGCGACAGGGGTTCTTGGTGAGACCTATCCACACACTTACAAAAACGGAGATGGGATGACTCTCGCGGCCGGGTGGGAGACAATTCCAGCCACATGTGCCGGGGTTCAGACAAGGGATAGAACGACGTCCAATGACCCCCGGTTTGCGGGAGTCAACGCCAACTCTGCAAATTCGATTCCTAGCGGTGACCAATGCATCTTTCGTATCGACCTGCCGGCCTCTGGAAACTGGACGATTTCGCTTGCGTCTGGAGATGCGAGTAACTCTCAGTTGAACTCCATAGTCTTCAAAGATGGTGGAAAGCCATTTCAGACACTCAGCCAGGTGAGCACTCCACCGAACAATTATATGGACGCGACCGGCACAGTCTGGTCGGTGGCCAGTTGGCCCCGATCAAATACAAAACTTGTGCATTCTTTCCATACCACTAGGTTTGAGATCGCCGTGGGGCCAAGTGTCGCGGGCGGAACGGCAACTTCCGCTATCGCCCATCTGCGAATTACCTCGGGAGGAGTTCTTCCCGTGGTGATAATTCCATCGACGCCGCCGGCGGTCAGCGCGGGATCAACGGTTCAATTTAGTGCCAATGCCTCGGTGATCTGGTCCATGGGTCCGGGGAGTTTAGGCACGATAGACGCTGATGGGCTCTATCATGCCCCCGCTTCGGTGACTGCGAAACAGTCCCTCGGCGGCTGCCAGCTCTTACCTGACAACCATGTCTATAATTCGCGGGTAGACGCCCTGCCGGTGCATGCGAGCTCCACTGCCTGGCTAGCTGCCGCCCACAACGGCAAGGTAAATTATCTTCCTTCCTTGCCCGTGAACTACCTGGACGAAACCGCGTTAACTCGAAATATGGTTTTCTATTACACTCCAGACAATGACGGACCTTTCGCGATTCCCCCGTACCCGAGCGTCAACATGCAAGACGGATGGTTTGTGCCGCCATTTATCGGCATCGACAAACACTTGTTCACAGTCAATCCCAGTTCGTGTGAATTTCAGGAGATATATGACGATTACAATCCTGGGGATAATGCCTCTTGTCCGTCTTGCAATTCACAGAGCGGCGTCCGGTATTTCGGATGGGATTATCGGTTAGCGCCCCTCTCCACTTCTGCAGCCGGCGTTTTTTATATGCCATTGTCTTTGCACCTGCAGGAGGTTGAGCAAGCGCTTGCTACTGGCGGGTCTATAGATCATGCGCTTGCTTTTACACTTTCAAATGCGGTGATCGCTCGCTCTTACATCTGGCCAGCTACAACCAATGCCCAAGCGTGGGGGGTTGGTCCTCCGTATGGAGCGAGAGTCCGTCTAAAAGCGAGTTTCAACACGTCTACCTTCTCATCTGCAGCTCAACTCCTGTTAAAGCAGCTCAAACAGTACGGACTTATCCTGACCGACGGGGGATATCCGTGGCAGGTCGCGGTGGACAGTGGGAAATGGCCCGCGAGCGTGCTGAAGGCGTTCGACGAAATCTCCGGCGTCGTTACTGCCGCCAATATGGAAGTCGTCGATGAATCGAGCTTGATGCATTCGCCTCTTTCCGGGGCTGTAAACGCAGCCGCTGAAGTTGTGATTGCGACACATCCTGCCTCGGGAGCAACGGCGCAGATGCAAGTTGTTCTCACCGGCGTCACTCTCAATCTGCCCGTAGAACAACGATACATTCAAGCGGGCACGCCTGGCCAACGATTCTCGGCATTCGTTAACGGTTCCTCAAATACATCGGTAATATGGTCAATGAATCCCCTGGTCGGCAGGTTGACGCCTGCCGGCTCTTATACACCTCCAGCTAACGTGCCATACGCAACGGTCACCTCCGTTACTGCGACCAGTGTGGCCGACCCCAAGGTCGCCGCTCAGATGCAAGTCACGATCTTTCCAAAGGGCGTGATCCGAATCATCAATGGCAGTCCTACTCCGTACACGGATACGCACGGGAACGTCTGGCAGGCTTCGACCGGCGACGATGGTGGGAAGATTTATGACAACGGCGGGAGCTTTCCCCCTTTGCCGGACATCCAACTCTACAAGGTGAACTACTTCTCCTATAACGATATGCGGTTTGACTTCACGGTTCCGAACGGAAATTATGTAGTAACGGCTAAATTCGCTTCGACGCAAGGGGCAGCTGGATATGACGTGAACAGCTTTGAAGTGCAAGGCCAGGTAATCCACTCCAACATAGATATTTTCGTCAGCTCCGGTGGTCATAATCTGCCTATTGACTATCAACTTCCTGCGCTGGTCACGGATGGGCGCCTGTCGTTTGTCATTCGTCGAGTACGTGGACACAATGCATTCCTGACTGCACTCCAGATTGCTCCTGGCAATGCAACTGTAACGCCGGGGCAGCCAGTACCGCATTCTCGACGTTAGATGGCTACGATCGCTGGCAAACACGCAAAGTTTGCCCGAGTATCCTAAGCCGTGTGAATCTCTGAGAGACCGAGCATGAGTCGACCGTCGTCGTGGCAGGAAATCAAAACCGTCTTACCCTGGTTGCCTGAGTATGTATGGCAACGCGTTTTGCGGCACATGCCCGAGGTTCGGCCGATCCATCTGATAATCGGTGTGGCCGACCATTTTGAGCCTGTGGTTCAAGCTCGCGCCCCTGGCGAGTTTGCCGATCGAAACCAGCGGCTCAAGGAGTGGTGCCGCGCATACCCCTCTGCGGTGAATTCCTGGCGAGATAATGATGGACTCCCTTTTCGCCATACCTATTTTTATCCCGCAGAGCAATATGATGAAAGTGCGATTGACCTGCTGGCTGAGCATTGTCATGCAGGATGGGGCGAAATCGAGATTCATCTGCATCATGGCATTGAGCGTGCCGATACCGCAGAAAATACTGCTCGTGTTCTTGCAGCGTTTAGAGACACTCTGGTGGCTCGTGGTTGTCTTTCCCGGGAGAAGGGAACCGATGCGCCGAGGTATGCCTTCGTGCACGGGAATTGGGCGTTGGCGAATTCGGATCATGGTCGGTTTTGCGGAGTCGACAATGAAATGCAAATCCTGGCCGAAACGGGATGTTATGCCGACTTCACACTGCCCGCACCTTCCTCCGCGCAAATCAGCAAAATCAATGCCCTCTACGAGTGCACTCTTCCGTTGAATCAGCGTGCGCCGCACCGACAGGGCAACGATCTTCAAACGGGCAGAGCGCCCAGGGTTTTTCCGTTGATGATTCAGGGGCCACTTTTGGTTGACTTTGGACGACGAAAGCGCGGCTGGCTTCTTCCGGGAATAGAGAACAGTGAACTTTCCGGCGTCAATCCTCCTACGCTGCGCCGTCTGGACCTCTGGAGAGATGCAGCCATCGCCGTTCGAGGACGTCCTGAATGGGTGTTTATCAAGCTCCACTGCCACGGCTTGGCGCCGGGTGAGGAGTCCGTCATGTTCGGTCCGTCTATTCAACGCTTTCTGAGAGACTTGGTGGAAGGGTCGCGGAATGGGGTCGAGTACAAACTGCACTTTGTCACCCTGCGGGAGATGGTTAATGTCATTCTGGCTGCTTGCGATGGACAGAACGGAAATCCCGGAGACTATCGTGACTTCCGTTTTCAGCTTTTCCATCCACCTAAGCGCAGTTAGCGAATCGATTCAGGCTAGTCGGAGCATTACTTCGGTTGGCCACCGCGTACGGTTCACACATTTTCGGATTGTAGGACCTGGACAGTCCATCTCTGTCGTGCAGCCCGGTAAAGTACGATAGCCAGACCTGTCAATGCTGGAAGATAAAATCGGTACGCCAGGGTCAAGAAGAGGCTTGCAACACAAAATCCGACGAGCGAGATTAACAAACAAAATGCGGTTGCCCGTATTTGCTGATTCTCCCGGGTTCGGGGTCGCCTCCCGGCTGCTCGGTAGACTTCATCGAGCAGCCGATAAGTAGCTATAATTGCCGCCAGAAAGAACAGCAAAGCGGGTATACCGATTTCACTGGAGACTTGCGTCAGAGAATTGTGTGTCTCATGCCACGAACCATGAAGACCTGCTTCGCGCGCCTTTCTTCCCTCGTAGTTTTGAAATTGTCCGGCGCCTACGCCGAATATCGGGTGAGTAAGGGTTGCGAGAAGACTCTGCTTAAGTAGATAACTTCGGCCTTCCCTGGACTCGAACGCACTGGCAGTGTCAGGATCCTGCTCTGCGGCATCGGCGCTTCTGAAGGTTGTTGAGAACCGCGTCAGAATCCTTTGCGGAAGGATAGCTGTTGCGAGGAACGCCAAAAGTATCGCCACACTGACAGCAACTAGCTTTTGGCCGAGGCGAAGCCTCAACAAGCAATAGAGAATAATAACAGCGAGCGCTATTAGTCCCCCTCGCGATCCCGTGAGCAAGATGAGAAAAACGCCGTACAACAAAACCCCGGCCGCGGCGATCCGAGCAAACCTTGATCGCCATGAACCGATAACTACCAACAATAGGCAGGGCAGAATCAAAATCATGTGGGCCGTATAGTCATTCGGATCGCTCATCGTCGTGCCTGTCAGCTCGAACCTGCCTGCGACTTGGCCCGCTATAGCCCGCCCTGCAATTACGTCGACCACCGCTGCCCAGGCCAACACCGTCATTAGACGCCTTAGTTCACTCCACGTCAGCACGCACCCGGCAATAACAAACAAAACCAAAACTTCTACTCGAATCCAGGTCAACGCTATTCGTAGCGACTCGCTTCTCCACGAGCTAAACGCAACGGCGATGATCATCGCTATGGAGAATCCAACCCAGTACTGTGCAGCCGGCCATTGGAGTGTCCGTCGAATTCCACCACTACTCAGAACGAGCACTACCATCGGCACTCCGATAATTATCAACATGTGGGTATCGGTGCCCACCGCCATCATCACCAACTGGTGCAACTGTGTGAAAACAGTGAAAATGTAAAGGAGCGCAAAATAATAACCAATTACGCGGAGCGGGTTGTTCACCTGCGCTAACCACCGCCTGCGACTCCGGGCTTGCGACGCGACCTCCGGAGTCGCAGGCTCATAGCCTGCCGAATCAAATCCGTTGGCGGCAACTTGCGGAGTGCTGTACATTTCCCTCATGTTTGTCTGGCTTGATATCCAGGTTAAGTGGAATTATCTTGTCGGCCGCAAATCATAGTCTAGATTCAGCTTATAGACGTTGTCATTTCTCATTGCGCCCACGACACCTTCCTGCCGGTGATGAAATAAATGAACGCAAGGCAGGCGGCTGTGTTCAAAACCGTAAATGCGAGAGAAATGTTCGACAAACGAGACAAAAGTCCAAGTCGTAAGCGGAAAAGACCCAGTCCGGCCAGCGCGTAGAAAACAAGCTGAAGCGCAAGAACTGATCCATATAGGCCCCCGCGTAGCCAAAACGCCGAAACAAGGAGACTGATTAGAGCGAAAGGTACCAGCAGGCGTAGTACCTTATGGCAAACAAATTCGGCCAGCAGCGGATTGGATGGGGTCAAGACCCAAGGTGCCAGTTGCAACAACTGATAGTTTCCAGCTAACGTTCGCAACTTACGCCGAAATTCATGGCTCGCGCTGGGCTTGAGATCATCCCAGGCAAGCGCCTGAGGCTCAAATACGACGCGTTGTCCCTGCCTCGCTACATGCAGCGGAATGTAGACGTCGTCTAAGATCAGGTCCGGTGGAAGAGGCGAGAGCAGGTTTCTGCGCACGGCGTACAACGCCCCGGTGGCCCCCACCGTTGACCCTACAAGCCCTTCCCAATAGCGTATCTTCTTTTCAACCCGCCAGTACAGGCCTAGGCCTTCCGAGGGGTGCGCCATGCGGGTCTCCCGCAGCACAAGCTCGCCGCTCACGCACCCGACCCCGGGATCCGAGAAGTTAGCAACCAGCATATTCAATGCATTTGGCGCGATGGCTTGCCGCGTATCCGTAAAAACAATAATCTCGCCGTCTGCTTTGGCGACGCCTGCGTTTAGCGCGGCTGCCTTCCCTTTATGTCTGGGCAATTTAACGCTTTGCCGGCGAGGTCCTTCCCATTTAGCGAGGATTTTGTCAGTCCCATCGACTGACCCATCGGACACAACAACAATGTCGAACCGGTCTGCGGGATAGTCCGATGCCGCCAAATTCGCCAGCTTACCCGGCAGATTTTTCTCTTCGTTAAACACTGCCAGCAGAATCGTAAGTCGCGGCAACACACTCGCAGCGCGGACTGGCTTCGGCCAGAACCGGGCGCGGAAATACAGCAGCATCGGATACCCGGCGTTTGTGAAAAAGATCAGAAACAAAGAGGTCCAAAACAGCGTCTTTATTTTGCACCTCGCGCCAACAGGATGGTTTTGATCGTCTGAAACAAAATGAGCGCATCGAGTCCGGGTGCCATGTTCTTGATATAGAAAAGATCGTAGCGAAGTTTCTCCGTAGTATCTTCAATGGAATTTCCGTACTTGTATCGAGTTTGCGCCCAACCCGTAATACCGGGCCGCACAGTGTGCCTAAGGTTATAGTAGGGAATCTCTTTCTTGAGCCATTCTATAAACTCCGGTCGCTCTGGGCGTGGGCCTACAAGACTCATGTCGCCCTTGAGTACGTTCCACAATTGAGGGATTTCGTCGAGCCGCGTGCTCCTAAGAAAACGCCCCACCGAAGTTATCCTCTGATCTTCATCGCCGGCCCACGTAGGACCTGTGTCAGCCTCCGCGTCGGCGCGCATAGTTCGAAATTTATAACAATAAAAGACCACATCGTTTTGGCCAACGCGCTTTTGTCGATAGAGAAGACAACCAGGCGAGGTCAGTTTGATGGCAAGCGCGACAAATGGAAGCAACGGTAGACTTAAGATCAAACCTACAATCGATACGAGTATGGAGGCTGAGCGTTTGTAAATCTCAAGAAAGCGGGAAATGTGAAATCCGGAGGAAAATAAAAGCGCGCCCAAGCGCAGCGATTCTATTGGGATCTTCCCAGTAATTTGTTCATAGAACTCGGTTCCATCCTGGATGAGCACCCCGCGGCCTTTGAGCGAGAGCAACAGTTCCACCGGAAGTCTTCCGCGACGGTCATCCAACGCAACAATGATGCGATTCACCCGCTCCCGTCTTATGGCGGCAAGGAATTCCTCGTCCGTGAGTGCTCCGTCGCAGGCCCCATTGGAAGTGGAACCTTGGCAATCCAGTTCGTAGCTCCCTCTACCGGCGACCAAAACGCGACCCACAACGCGAAGGCCCAACTCGGGGCGGGTGTTCAGCTCCCTGAAAAGTCTTGAAGTCGACGGCTCGTCGCCGAAGATCATGGTTCTCTCAGCAAACTGAGGCCGGGCGTTGAACTCAAGGAAAAGTCCTCGCCAAAACGACAGGATGATCACCACGAACAGCAAGCCGATCAGGATGATTCCTCGTCCCAATTTCAACGGCGGATAAAGGTAGTAAACGACGGCCAAAAGAATGCACATGGTCCCTGGAACCTGGGCCAGACGAATGAGCACCTCGCGTCGGTTGCTCAGAACCGACGAGTCGTAGAGATCGAAGTAATACATACAGGTGATGAAAACGGCCGCGACTACCAATATCTTGAAGAAGCCTTGCTCATAGCTGAGCACTACCGTCGCATCCTGTGCACCGAACCACAAAACCGTTGCCACTAGGAAAGCAATGGCCACCAGGCACGCCTCGGAAACTCCTAGGAAGATCGTGCGAGACGGGAAATAGGTATGCAGAAGGCGAATCAAAGTGGAATCTCAATCCTTTTATTTATTTTCTCTGCTTGTTTTTTCCTGGCGCGCATAGTATTCATCTTCGTAGTTCGCACGATTGAACTCCGAAGCTTCGTTCAGCACAATCCCGACCAGTTTGGGATTGTCGATAGCCTGCAAACCCTTCTTCAACGCCTTGACCAACGCAACCCCTTCCCGCACCACGAGAATCGTGCCGTCCACCAATCGCGACCACAGATTGGCATCTACGGTCGGCAGCATCGGTGTTGAATCCACGACGATCCAATCAAATCCGCTGCTCAAGGTTAGGAAGGCCTGCGCGAAGCGCGCCGACTGCAAGATGTGGGAAGGTTGTTGCGCAGCCCCGCCGGCGCCCAAAAACCACAAGGGCCATTGATTCACCCTGTGAATGAATCGCGTGATCGGCTGCTCTCCGCCGTCCCACCATTGGTTTATACCTACCAGTTCGGTCAACCCCAACCGCGATGCCAGCGACGGCCTGTGCAAGTCTCCTTCGACCAGCAGTACGTTAGCGGAACTTTGCAACGCAAGAGTAAGGGCCAGATTTGCACTCACCAAGGTCTTGCCTTCACCGATCATGCTGCTTGTGATCTGCAATGATCTCAACTCTCGCTCGCGCCGCAGGTTTTCAAGCCGCGTCGCCAAACTTCGGAATTTTTCGGCGCCCAGACTTCTGGGTTCGGTGAGCGCGACCAACCGCGAGGTCGCAGGGGTTTGCATTGTTGCCGAACCGGCCGCCCTTAGATCTACCGGACCCCCCATAGTAGCGTTGAACAATTCAGTGGGAGTGTCGAGTCCGGGCGAAACGGCCCCGTGGGGCTTTCTTTCCAACTCCATTCGTCGCAGGGCTTCGTATAATCTGCTCATTGTGCTCTTACACCAGGCTCTCCTAGGATTTTGAAAACAGGTCGATGGTGATCGATCCGTTCATTCGCCGCGGCAACTGCCGCGTGGGTGAAACGAAAAAGCGGGCTCATTTCGATGCATCTCTCCGGAAAACCGTCGTAGTCCCTATGCATGTCCCCTACCCTTTGTAGAATGCATAGAAATTACCAGCAATAATCAACACAACCATTGCTGCTGCCGCGGCAAGTTCTATTTTTCGCGTGAAACTGTTAAGTTGCTCTTCTTCGGGCGTGCCTAGATGGGGAATACACACGAGCACGCGCGCCGGAGTCACTTCAGGTAAGTCACTTTCGTGGCGGATACGAATATTGGTCAGCTCAAGATAGGCGACTAGGGCGGCGCCCACAATTCCGCCAAGCGCCAGGCCCGCCAGGCTCAACAGTAAATGATTTGGGCTGGCTGGTTTTTCCGGTAAACTCGGCGGATCGAGCACTCGGAACTGCGCGCCTTGCTGACGCTGGGCCAGGCTGGTGGCTAGCTGGGATTGGTTTTGCTTCTGCAGGAGTGAGTTGTAGTTTAGCTTTGATTCTTCATACCCACGAGAAATATCCGCTAACTCCTGCTCCGTTTCCGGAGTGAGTTTGAGCCGTGCTTGATAGGCATTGATCTCCGACTCGATGGTTTTCTCTCGACGCTGATAATTCTGGATTTCAAGCGCGTTGGCCTTGAGCTGACTTCTGAGTTGCATCAAAGCCGGCGAGGAAGCCGCTGCCGATGCTTCGGTTGCACTTTGATTTTTGGATGCAGCGGGGGCGCCCGCCTGCTGCCGCGCCGCGAATTCAGCTTCAACGTCTTTCTTCAACTTCTCGGTCTGGGCAATCTTGTTCTTGATGGCGATGATTTCAGGATAATTATCTGTATGCCTGGCTCGTTCATCCGCCAATTTGCGGCGCAGATTGGACAACTCCTCGTCAAGAGCATCCGGCGATGTTGACTCGGAATCTCCGCTTCCCAGCAACGCCTTGGCAGACTGGAATTGTTGCTGTTGCGACTCCAAATAGAGTTTCTGCTGATTGGCATTATCCAGCAATCGCCGGGTCGTTTCCAATTCTGTTTGCAGGCTCGACAGCATCGCGACATTACCCTGTAGCTGAGTCGGAAGTTCGCCGAGGTGAGTTGCCTTGAAGGCCCTGACTTTGTTTTCTTGTTCTTCCAGTTTGCTCAGCGCGTCCGCCAACTGGCTGGCAAGAAAGCTTGTGGTGCTTTCCGAATATTGCTGCTCGGTCTTTACATTCTCGTCGATAAATAGCGTGGTGAGCTGGCTGTTGACCTGTTGTGCCCGCGAGGGTGAATCGCCTGAATAGTTAATCTTAAATGCACTGAGTTCTGCCGGACGTCCCGGCGACTGGACAAGTTCGATTTTGATGTCCCTGCGCATCTCCTCGACTGGATCTCCGGATGGCGCGAACCAGCGAACGCTTCCCCCGTGAGGATAGAGCTTGAAACTGTCAATAACACCCTGCAAGCGCGTCCGGCTCAGGATCTGTTGCGTCATGCTGTCCAATCGGTCCCGAAGATCGACGGAAACATTCGGCTCCACAAAATGCTCGGGAACTTTTTGAGGTTCGACCAGTATCACTGCCTCGGACTGGTAGGTCGTGGGCAGAAGCCAACCTATGCTCCAAACTGTCACCCAGCAAAGAAACAGCGGAAGCAGCAGGCTCCACCTGTGTCTCCTGGCCATGGACCATAGGTTTTCAAAGCTGGGTGACACTCGTTCTTCAGGGTCGTTAAGCATGGATAGACTCGCAAGCACTTAATAAACCAGGGCGGTAGGAAAGAGTCCACCCAAGCTTCGCGCGTGGACACGTGTGCACTGCACAGGGAGTAGGGTGACTTTTGAAAGATTTTGGCACAACTACCCGTATGGGCTCGGCTCAACGTAGTAGTTCTTTTGGGCTAGCCCATTTAGGTTATTTGTCGTTTAGATGAGGAATTGCAACCCCATGCGGTATCGCTTCTGCGCTCCGACCGAATCCAACCATCGAACTCGTAGCAGCGTCGGGATGCGAGCAAGCCCATTGGATACGGCAATTTCACAGCGCACGACGGTGCCAAGAGGTACCGGATGATCGCAGAGCATGCCAATTCCTCCTTTGGCTATGTTCTCGGTCTCGGCACTGACAACTGTTTCGGAATGTTCCCCCTCCTCGGAGGTGGCGAGCAAAATGAGAGCTGTTTCCGAGGACCATGACAACCTCGGAGAGCCTCTCCTTTCTGCGGTTTCCTGATCAGCAGGCGGGCACAAAGTAGAATGATGTTACGTAGTTTCGCAACCGAGTCAATCCTTCAAATGGGTTAGTCCGACAGGCGAAAAGTCAGGTATTCCCGGTGAATGCCTTGCCCACAATGCCAGAACGTGTAGAAACTCCCATTTTTACCATGATCATTCGAAGAAACGCTTTGACCGTGTTAGGGCTGATTTCCATGCCCGCAGCGATCTGCTTGGTTGTCAAACCATTCAGTAAATATTGCAGAACTTCCCCTTCTCGAGTTGTGAGATTGTATTTTTCCGAGACCGCCGGCATCGAAAAAATCCCGTTCGAACTGCGCTCCAAAATGACGGCGAGTGAACTCTGCGAATCACTTCGAGCAACGGCGTTCACCCGATAGATGCGGCAGTGGTATAGTCGCCTCCCGGAGCGAAACTCTGAAAGCAATTTCGGGATGCGCGACGTATCAATTGATACAAGACTTGCGCGTACCAATTTCTCAAGTTGCGTGTGGAAGTTCCGATGGGCCTCGAACTTTTGCGGATAGCACAGGATCTCTGTTGCTGCTTGGTTGGCAAAAATTGGGCTAAACGCCGCATTCAGCAGCAGAAATCCCTCTGAACTAGTGGTCGCCCTGCTTGATGCTTGCTTCATCGCGGTTGCCCTATAGGTGGTCGTCAAGCTGATTCATACCTCTCTGGGGGCTTTAACGGGTCTGAATATCCGATTGTGGAGGTGCTTCGCGCAGCCCGTAGACCTCGGCTGGCAACGGGCTTCTCGAAACCGCAGACGGTCCGCAGCCTAAACCAGGAAGGGGGCACCGGACTCGGAATTCTGGGGGCCCGTGGGCTCGTTGTTGTATATTGCCAAAAAACCGTCAAGGCAACTCTCCGCCGAATAGCCTAGTAATACTACTCATGGGCGGACCAAGACTACTAGTTCACAAGCTGAATGAACCGTCCGGGCGAACCAGTAGGGCTAGCCCTTCCTGCCATTCAAACTGCGAAGGATTTTTGTACCATTTCGCGGCCCAAGCGGCAAGAGTTATTCCATGCCGCGTGGCCCCTACTGAGCCGACCTCCAGCCGCCTAACCCTTTGAGATTCGGGATGTTTCTGCCTTCAGGGGAGTCCGATCAGTTACCCCCCCCACCTCTTCGGTGACGCGCCGAGCTGCATATCCGGCGCCGCACGCAAATCGCATCACCGGACCAAAGGTGTTCGCGGCTGCCAATCCTACGAAATAGAGACCAGAGACTGAGGATTCGAAGCCGGACGTAAGCACGGGGCATCCCTCGACCGTTCTGATTTTGTCCCGAAGCATCGGGCTCAGAAAAGTTAATCGTTTCAGATTAACCCTGTAGCCGGTAGCGGCAATTATGTGCTCAGCCGAGACACAGCGTTCCCTGCCGTCGTCGCTACGCAACCGCAAGCTTATTCGATTGTCCAGCACTTCGGCATGTTCGGGAGTAAACCCAAGCAGAAGCGGTACTTTCCCGATCAATTTTTGTTTTGCAAACCATCCGCCCGCCGGGCCAAGAAACGTTCGGGTCGTTTGCAGCCTGTAGTGCTCGGGTAGGTGGCGAAAGAGTCCCGGAGCGGTGGCAAAGAAGCGGGACTTTAATCCAGGCCCAAGACACGAAAGGGGCGAACGCGCTCGGCGCCAAAGCGATCGGGGCTTATCCATTGGCATTTTCTCGTGAAACGTCAATGTTTTGTTGCGCGCAATCAGCTGCACATCCACGTCCATTTCATTCAAAAGCCCGGCCAAATCGATTGCGGAGGCACCGGAACCGATCACAGCTACGCTTCGGCCACGAAAGCACTCGAGGGCGGAGTGTTGGAAACTATGGGATACGAACTCAGAAGGCAGATGCTGTAACTCTGCCGGTATATGTGCGAAATGCGTGATCCCTACCGCGACGATCACTCTTTTGGCCGTTAGGGTTTCGGCAGTCTCAAGCCGGATCAGAAAACCATCCTGGCGGGCTTCAACGCTTACGACGAGTGTTTCCTCGAGATCGGGCACCATGCGATCCCGAAACGCGAGTCCATAGGACGCGAAGGTTTCGAGGCGCACCGGCGTACCCAGATCTGCATACTCAGTGCTGCTCTCAAGGCAATACTGCTTAAGAGTGAATTCGGCACCAGGGTCAGAGATGTTTGACGCAAAACCGTCGGATTTCAGCAGCATGCCTTTCGGCATATGCGACAGCCAACTATCCATTGGGTGCCCGAAGATCCGGTAGGAGACGCCGAGACGACGGAAGTGAGAGGCGATGGAGAGGCCATATGGTCCGCTTCCGATTATGGCTACTTCCAAAGAGCGAGGATGAAGGGAACTTAATCGATGGCTTACCTTAGCTGTATTCATTGGAACAGTTGGAAAGCTTTATGCGAGCCAAGAGACGGCCAGAGGATTTCACCACCTGGTGATGCCGTGGTTTGGGAAGCGCCTAAACCGCTTGTGCCAGTGTTCTGCATTTCGTTCAAGTCCGAGAGTCTCCCACGACAATGGGGAAATTTTCAACGGCTTTTCCCGCCGCGGGAAAAGCGCGACGCTTCCCCCCACGCACCTGTCTAGATTATACTGTTCTATCAAGATATATCATTCGAAGGGTTGCCCAGCCTTGGTGAGTCATTCTGGTTCGCGCCAAGTCGGGAAGTTTCCGAAGGCTCAGCAATAAGTGATACCGACCATTCTGATTGTCTCGACCGCTAGATGGTTAACGACCGCTCGTTTGGCGATGGCCTTTGCGAATTCGCGATGCATTGTGGACGCAGTCTGTCCAATTCACAACCCACTGTGCCTGACCAAAGCAGTCCGCCGCACCTACGCCTACCACGCGCTTTCTCCACTTAATTCATTGTTAACGGCCTTGAATTCGTCTCGTCCAGATTTAATTGTTCCAGGCGACGATTTAGCGAACAATCATCTTCACGATCTCTATTATTCCCTGCAGAAGAAAAGTGATCCGGCGAGCAACGACATTTGCAAGTTAATTGAACTTTCCATTGGATCGCCAGAATCTTTCCCTATCGTCGTAGCCAGAGCTGCGTTTATGGAGCTTGCGGGGCAAGAGGGCATCCGAGTGCCGAAAACTGCGGCGCTCGCCGATGTTCAGGACCTTGAGGAACAGATAACTCGAATGGGTTTTCCCATCGTCCTCAAGACGGATGGAAGTTCGAGCGGCGAAGGAGTCCGGATAGTCTTGACGCCAGCCGAAGCCAAGCGCGCTTTCTACTCCCTGCGAGATGCCCCGCCGTTGATCCGGATTGCCAAGCGTGTAGTCATAGGCCAGGACATGAGGTGGCTTCGCGCAACGCTCTTCCGCCGGTGCCCTATAGTGAATGCGCAAGAATTCGTGAGTGGCCGCGACGCGACCAGCTTGGTGGCGTGTTGGAAGGGTGAAGTCCTGGCGGCTCTCCATTTTGAAGTAATCAACAAACAATATGAGCGTGGTCCGGCTAGCGTCCTGCGTTTGATCGAAAACCAGGAGATGGACAACGCTGCCAGGAAGGCGGTGCGCAGACTCAATATCTCCGGTCTGCACGGATTTGATTTTTTGCTGCAGAAAGAGGGCGAAAAAGCATTCTTGATCGAAATGAATCCAAGAGCCACCCAGGTGGGACACTTGGCCTTAGGGCCGGGACGTGATCTCCCTGCGGCACTCACGGCAGCTGTGTCTGGACGTCCTATCCCCGAATCCCCAAGGGTCACTGAAAATCTCCTGATCGCTTTATTCCCTCAAGAGTGGTCCAGAGATCCGGGGAGCCCGCTCCTCAACTCTGCCTACCACGATATTCCATGGGAAGACCCAGACCTGGTTCGTTATTGTCTTCGCAAGAGTCGAAGATGGAATGATCGGCGAAGTGTTAAAGACTGGATTTACATTTTTTCTGCGCAACGCCCCCCTCTCGTCTGAACGGTATCTGTGTGAGGATTGAAAAGCCTTGATCCTCGTTGCCTCCGCCACCTCGCTGGCATGCCAACCGTAATCGCAAAAATTCGAGCGGCAAAGCGCGGACTGGCCAACCCAGAATGGAATTACATCTGCTTCGTTGAGGTTTGGCGGACAGGAGGGCGATTCACTTTTGCCGGGCTTGGCGGAGTAAGGGGTTGGCGTAGCCAGCGACCGAGGCGAACAACGACTCTCTTATGGACGGGGAGATTCGAGCCAGGCAAAACGGTGGGGACAGAAAGCGTTTGCGGGGCAGTGAGCCGCTGGAGGAACAATTTGCAATCTTGAATGAACGAATTGGAGATCTTCGGTACGTAGCGGAAAACGGAATCCCAAAACTCGATCCAGGAACCGACGATGAGCGCGCGAAGGGTGCGCGAGGTCTGGCCGTGTCCAGCAGGTTTGCCAGCGACAGAACTACTTAGTGCGGAAGACTGTAGCCGTGCGGAGGCGTTGCCCGGCTCGCGGGAGCGCCCGATTTTTGCTCGGACGCCAGTGGAAATTGCCGGATGCGGGTTCACAGCCCAGTGAGTGGGGTTGCGGTCCGCCCCCGGCGCGATGATTGGCGGGTCTAGCGTAGAGGTCACAGGCAGTACGGGGGCGCTAGAAACAATCGGATTCAGGCGGAGATCCAACTCCGAGACGATGCGGTAAATGCACTCAGGCCCTATGGTGTGCTTCTGGCTGGCGTAGGCGCTAATGAGCGCTTCCTTGCAGAGTAGGTTGACGATGCGCGGAATCCCACGAGAATAGCAGTGGATGGCCGTAACAGTGTCCCATGGAAAAAGCCCTTCAGGGGGCGCACCTGCAGCACAAAGTCGCGCGGAAATGTAACGGGAAGTTTCTTCCATTTTGAGCGGCGAAAGCCGGCTGTGGATCATGATGCGTTGACGCAACTGGTGCAGTTCGGGATGCCGGAGCTTTTCCTCTAGTTCCAGTTGGCCAGCAAGAACGATTTGCAAAAGTTTTCCATCGTCGTTCTCAAGATTGAGGAGCAGGCGAAGTTCGTCCATGGTACCCAGGGAAAGTGCTTGGGCTTCGTCAACAATGAGCACGGGAGAATCTCCAGCTGCGCTTCGCTCAAAAAGCCAGCGATGGAGCGTTGCGACGAGATCGCCCTTGCGGGAGGAGGAGCACATAATTCCAAAATCGTGAAGAATAAACTCGAGAAGCTCCGAAGGTTCGAGGAGGGTGTGAAAAACGTAAGCACTCGAACGCTGGTTGGTTTCCAGCCATTTGAGTAACCGGTGGATTAGCGTCGTTTTTCCGCTACCAGCGTCCCCAGTCAGGACAAGCAAACCCTGACGCGTCTGGATTCCAGTAACGAGCTCGGCAAGCGCAGAATCGTGCGTGGGAGTGGAATAATAAAAGCGAGGATTGGGTGAAATATGAAAAGGGTCTTCGCGCAAGCCGAAGAATGCAAACAGTTGATCAAGCGTACCGGTCGTCGAGGCCACTAGTCACTCAAGTGCGGGGATAACAGACAGCTGGATTCTATGAGAATTGCCGCGGTAGAGCAACTGAAAGATAAGACTCGAGAGGCCGTAGCACGTGAAAGTAGAGCCCGAAGCAGCCAGAACCTCCGCATGGGGTGACGGCCATCGATTCGTGTGGACCCGAAAGCCTACATTCACCACCTGCCACTGTGCCTTCTGCATACTTCAGGCCTCATTCGACCCCGCTGCCCGGTGGGCGTATAGCCAATTTACCGCGGCGCCACTGAGCGCTCATACTTTCTGACAAATACCTTCGGCTTAGATTTATTATGCATATATAGTTAACGGTGACCCTTGATTAGCCGAGGTTCCGGGCTTACCTACAGCATTGACCTGTGCCGCCAGCTAAACCATTCTACTGCGTGACCCGTGGCTGACCCAAAAGCAAGCCCCAGAATCGTGCGCGTGCTCGCCGTCATGGAGACCCCCTGGCCGACCGGTGGCCCCGCAAAGAACGTACTTGAATTTGCGCGCCGGGCCGCCTGCGCTCCTCACAACTCGCTGCAAGCCCGAGTGGCGGTTGCAGTATTCCATCGGGGAAAGCCGAAAACTTCAAATGATTTTGTATTCGCCTGCGAACAACTCGGCCTTGAGGTCCACCTCATTAGGGAGCGATTCAGATTCGACCCGCTCGTCCTCACGGCCCTACGAAATATAGTCGAGTCATGCAAGCCAGATATCGTGGAAACGCACGCGGTCAAGTCCCATTTTTTGATTTGGCTGACGCGAGCGTATCGCAAGCGTGTGTGGATCGCCTTTCACCACGGCTACACCTGGACTAGTCTCAAAACGCGCATTTACAATTCTTTGGATCGTTGGTCGCTGCGATCAGCTTCACGCGTGGTCACCGATTGCCGGCCATTTGCCAACGACCTGGAAAAGATCGGTATTCCTCCAGGGCGCATCACTGTCCAGCATAGCTGCGTAAATGATTTCGTTTCTCCCCCAACCGAACGCATTGCAGATTTACGCAAGGATTTACGCATTGATGGCGGGATTCAAGTGATCCTGAGCGTGGGTCGACTCTCCAGGGAAAAAGGCCAAGCTTACTTGATCGAAGCTGCTTCGTTACTTCGGCAAAAAAACGGCCATCTCGATATGTGCTTCATCCTGGCGGGTGCTGGTCCTGATCGCGAAATGCTAGAGATGTTGGCCCGAGAAAAACAGGTTAGCGAATCGTTCCGCTTCCTCGGACTTGTCGCTGATATAGCTCCTTACTATGGCCTGGCAAACATGCTGGTCTTGCCTTCGCATTCGGAAGGGTCACCTAATGTCCTGCTCGAAGCAATGGCTGCGGGACTCCCCATCGTGGCGACAGCGGTTGGAGGGGTGCCGGAAATGGTAAGGAATGAAAGGGAGGCACTCTTGGTCGAAAACCGGAATGCACCGGCCCTGGCCCGAGCTATCGAGCGATTGAGCGGCGCACCTAGCTTAGCGGAACAACTTGGAAGGGAGGCCCGAAGCAAGTCGAAGTTGTACTCTCCGGCCGCGTACTGCGAGTCCCTACTGGGATTGTACGAACGCTGCCTTAGGCAGAGTCCTAGACCGTAAGTGACGAGGGGCGGTCGATTTCTTCCATGAACGGGCGCTGTGGCGCTCGCAGTGCACTCCGAGACGTTTGCGCTTGAAACCACAATTCAAGACGGAGAGTCGTTTATCTTGCTGACTGCAAAGTAGATTTCTTTGGCGACGGATGGATGGCGCAAACCGAGGGCGCCGGTCGCTCGGACCATCATCGTCACCACCGGAAGGACACAGGAATCCTGATCTTGGCACCGAACTTAACCCTCAGGAGAGTACACTCGACTGCCGCCGGAGGAAAAGGCTGCCTGCCGTTCAACCTCGCCGTACCCCTTCGGCTCGTGCGGCTCGATTCGTCTTGATCAGCTACCGTGCCGACAAGAGCGCCGCGGCAAAACAGAATCGCAGGCTTCCGCTGTCCTGGCATAACACCACCGGAAGCTGGATTTTAAGTTGACTTTGCCCTGCCGCCCATGGAGAATACCGGTCCGGCCTAGGGCCAGTTTGATCTAGCTCGGACATAACGAGCGCGGGAATTCATTTGAGCGTTGTTGTTGTGGTGGTGTGAAGCCGCGTTGCGAAGGTCATCGCGTTGGGCTCCGATCCAATTCCCCGCACCAGCAGATGCAATGCGAGTCTATCGGAAATGCATCGAGGAAAGGGCGGATATATGTCAAAGAGCCCACCTGGAAAGCTTCAGACCCCCACGAAACCGTACGTTGACGCAGGATTTCGATTTACCTACAAACTCGCCTACTCTCTCAGCTTGGATGACTGGGCAGGCATACTCAGTAGCTACACGGAGAAAGAAGCTGAGGCGGTTAAACAGAGCCGAGCCGTGGTGCAAAAAGCGTTTGCTGATCTGCAATTCTATCCGCAGGCGAGCGAGCCTATGGCTGAGCAGTACAGACGTCAGGCCGCGAGAGCATTACGTGACCTAGCGGGTGAAGGCTGGGATTTCACGGGGAAGGAGACCTTGCCACCGGACTGGAAACGAAGGGTCTCCACTTATCTTAAATCCTGGACAGTAGACCTCTCACCGCTGTCAATGCATGCTGTGGCGGAGTTGTTGATCTTAGCCGGATATAAAAGTGAAGCCAAGGAAGCGTGGCAACTCTTTCTTCTCTATCCTCCAGAGATGCTGCAAACGGTTCCGGCGCTAGCTCTTGAGACACCGCCATTTATCGAATCCACAAAGGCCCCCTGTGAAACACCGTCTCTCCCACGCTTTTGAAGAGGAATTAGCACGTGAGGTCTGAGGGGCCGGATAATGAGCATTGCGCCAAGGGAAGATGAAGATAAGGAAGGCAGGCTTACAAACTCGCTCACGACGAATTCTGTGGGGCGCAAATCTCTCGTCTTGGCAGCGGCGCTTCTGCCGATAGTCTTCCTGTGGGGATGCGCCGGCTCTGTCGGTGGCACGAGCACCCCAAAGACTTCGGCAGCACAGACCTACAGCATTTCTGGAACAATCACGCCTGCAGCGGGTGGGAGCGGCGCAACCGTCACGCTGAGCGGGGCAGCCACGAGCACAACGACTGCCAACAGCACGGGCGGCTATAGTTTCACGAGCTTAGCGAATGGTACATACGCAATTACACCGGGCCTCACTGGCTATGCATTCAACCCCAGCGCGCAAAGTGTCACAGTCAACGGGGCAAATGTTACAGGAATCAATTTCACGGCCACCCCAAAGACTTCGGCAGCACAGACATACAGCATTTCTGGAACAATCACGCCTGCAGCGGGTGGGAGCGGCGCAACCGTCACCCTGAGCGGGGCAGCCTCGAGCACAACAACTGCCAACAGCACGGGCGGCTATAGTTTCACGGGCTTGGCGAATGGTACATACGCAATTACACCGCGCCTCACTGGCTATGCCTTCAACCCCAGCGCGCAAAGCGTCACAGTCAGCGGTGCAAATGTTACAGGAATCGATTTCACCGCGACTGCGCAGCAAGTGCACTCCGTGGCGCTATCCTGGAAGGCGAGCACATCATCGGTCACCGGCTACAATGTCTTCCGCAGTACGCTGAGCGGCACGGGTTACGGGAAGATCAATTCTTCATTGGTTGTTGGGCTAGCCTACACAGATTCGACTGTGCAGAGCGGTACAACCTACTACTACGTGACCACAGCAGTGGATGCCGGCGGCATCGAGAGCGCTTTTTCCAACCAGGCATCTGCAGTGATTCCTTAGCGAGCCGGCCAGCTCACCGCTGGTACGTCTCTCCGAGTTCAGCACCACTGCCTGCAATCGCTTGGCAACTCGGTAGGCTCCGTCTCGCTCTGCTTGCTTGCGCAGACACTCGGTGACGTTAAATGTGGCTTCCAGCGGCAAAGTGGTTTTTCAATTTAAGGAACGGCCTCTCGACCAGCCGATACGAAGCATAGGCGGTCAGGACTGACCCTACATAGATGAGCGGGTAAGCCCAGCGAATCCGCAGATTGGGGAGGTAGTGATGTACCGTGTCAATCAAGACGATGTGGTATAGGTACAGCGAATACGAAATGCGTCCTAGAAACCTCAATGCTGGATGGTTCAACCAGGTCCAACCATGCAGAGTTGCCAAGTAAACCAACTGAATGAGAGTTACAGCTATGACCGTCGAATCGAGAGCCATGCCGAAAAGATAGTGGTACGTCGCACCAGCGTACTCTTCCAGAAACGTCAAGCCGAGCAGCGACGCGGTAAGCGCAATCGGCATCAGCGGGACTCGCTCTGCCGCCCTCAAAATCGGGTCAAGCTTGGCCATCCTGAATGCCAAGGCCAACACAGACCCATAGAGAATATTGTCGAAGCGGGACTCGAAGGAATACCTCAGATAGTCGGTCGGTAAGGAGAATGCCAGACTCAGAACCACCCGGTATAACCAAATCCCAACGATAAACAAGCAGCCGAGCTTAAAGAGTTTCGCAGGATTGCGGTGCAGGCTAGCGAAGACGAATGGCCAGAGCAGGTAAAACTTCTCTTCTACACCCAACGACCAGGTAATGCCCATGATGCCGCCGGGATTGTGCTTAAGAGCCGCGAAGTAATCGCCAACGTAGAAGAAGGAGGACCAGGCTTCGCCCCATGGAACCTGAGCGCCACGCACGATTGCAGCGCCGACACACACAACCCAGAAAACGTAGAAGGCTGGAAAAATTCTAAGGGTACGGCGCATGTAAAAGTCGCGGAGTGAAATCTGCCCGGTGTTGTCCGATTCCTTCACTAGGAGCCAAGTAATCAGAAACCCGCTCAGAACGAAGAAAATGGCCACTGCCATTGAGCCTAGCTGGCGTGGTCCGATGGTATGAGCGATAACCACCATCGCTGCCGCGATTCCGCGTACCGCGTCCAGCGCGGGGATATTGGACCCCGCGTTGACCTTGCTCAGCAACTCTTTATTGGGAAGTAAAATTGTCTTCGCGCCCATTCTCGGACACCTTATCTCCCCTGGCCTTTTCATGCAGCGCAAGCTCGTCCCCGTCTACGGTAAGCCACAAATGCAGGAGATGCACGGATTGGTCTCAATTCGTCGGCTGCAAACGGGACAGGTTCTGGTCGAGAGGGCGTGAAGCACAAAGTTATCGCGTGTGCAGGTGAGAGAGAGTCTTCCGAGTGATTTGTCTGACATTTCCGCCCTTTCTAAGGTGCACGGTTGATACAACTACCACATTAGGTCACCGTAGTCATTAAGAGTCGGCGTCAACAGTGCCCAACTCCTGCGTAGTCGGGTTACCTGAGTGCGACCTGTAAAGCTGCTGAAAATGATTGTCTGGAGAGGAGCAACTCGATCAGACTGTGCACATGGCCAGGATGATAATGGATGCCGAATTCCTCCTCGATGACCCAGGCGATCATAGGAGAAGTCCAGATGCCCGTATCCAGGCCATAAGCTACCGGGCCGCTTTCGAGAATGTCGTCGAGCTGTTTCCGTTGCGACGATGTCAGCTCCAATGGCCGGCCTGATATCTCTAGACCGTAGCATGACCGAGTCGTCTGGGCCTGCCAGATCGGCTTAAGCCAGCCGTCCCCAATCCCTTTTTTAGACGAAAAAATGATTTAGTGGGGCGTCTCCGCACACAGAGAGCATTGCCGTATATCAAGACATGGACGTTCGATTCGTAACTGCCCAATGTCAGCGTATGCACTCCCCTGTCTGGATCGGAAATCACTTGTCTGTGTAGTGAGCGTGTATGCCTGATTGTGAGTCGAAAAGAAGTGACAGGATTTTTATATCAGAGCCTGTGGCTGTGATATAAAAACTCATATCCTGGACTAAATTATCGGGCTGGTTAGTCCTCGGGCTCAACTCTCGGCGAAAAAGTGGGGAGAGAGGTTGATCATCAGGTGGCAGCATCTACTGGGTCGAAAACAGCCATCTGGCACCGAGTGGCAAATCGCTCACAAAAGAGAGCGGATGGAAGTATGGCGACACGGGTGGCTCGTCTGGCTAAGAACACTTGGAAAAAGAAGGAGAGAAGAACGAAGAAGGGAAAGTGTGCCTTAACATCAACCGGCCTTCCCATGGACGGACTTGACCTAGAAGCTGCCCTCTTCGTCGACTTGTCTTCGGTCGCGCCCCTAACATGGCGTCACGATCGCGCGCTCCGACACGCTCAAGCTGGGACGCGAGTGGCACACATCGCCATCAAAGCAGGAGTTGGGAGCAACTTAGAGTTTCGAGAAGACACGATTCATCATGGAGAACGATATGGCAAATACGCAGATTCGGAATGTAGCGATCGTCGGTACCGGTTTGATCGGCGCGAGCTGGGCGGCGCAGTACCTGGCAAGCGGTTTGGACGTCATCGCGACGGATCCCGCGCCAAACGCGGAGGCAAACTTACGCATGTGCGTTGACGAGGCATGGAAGTTACTCACGGTCATTGGCCTCGCCTCGGGTGCAAGCCGCGACCGGCTGACCTTCACGCCCGACATGAAGCAGGCATTGTCGAACGCCGACTTTGTCCAGGAGAGCGTCCCAGAACGACTCGTCTTGAAATCCAAGGTGTTCGTCCAGATGGACGAACTCACCCCTCCGGAATCGATCCTCGCTTCGAGCGCATCCGGCATCACCATGGATATCATCCAGTCCGGCTGTAAGCATCCCGAGCGCTGTGTGATTGGTCATCCCTTTAATCCTCCCCACGTCATTCCCCTGGTTGAAGTAGTAGGTGGGGCGAAGACGTCCGAGGCGGTGATCGAACGAGCCATGACATTCTACGCATCTATCGGCAAGAAACCGATCCGCCTACGCAAGGCTCTCCCGGGCCATGTCGGGAACCGGCTTCAAGCGGCGCTCTACCGAGAGGTTCTCTATCTCATTCAGCAAGGCGTCGTCAGTGTGGAGGATGCAGACATCGCCGTGTGCTATGGGCCGGGGCTTCGTTGGGGTGTGATGGGCCCTAGCCTGCAGTGGCATTTGGGCGGCGGGCCTGGGGGAATCCATCACTTTGTGGAGCATTTTATGGATGGTTTCGTGGGCCAAATGAAGAAACTCGAAATGCCCGACGTTACGCCGGCACTGATGCAGACAGTGATCGACGGAGTGCTGAAGGAAGCAAACGGCCAATCGGTCGAGCAGCTTGCTCAGGCGGAGAACCGGGTGGTGTTGGAGCTTCTCGCGCTACGCGCAAAGGCAGCCGCAACACTTCCATAAAACATTCATCCATGTCCTGCTGCCTGCGTTTGCATGTGCGGTTGCCGGAATCGTCGCTGCCAAGTGGTTGGCGGTCGCACAATTCCCGGTCAACTCCTTCCATGAAAAGGCCGGTCGCTGTCAAGGCACACTTTCCCTTCTTCGTTCTTCTCTCCTTCTTTTTTCCGTCTGTTCCCATCCAGTAAGCCGCCCTGTCGCCATTCTTCCATGCGCACTCTTTGTGAGCTGATATTTGCTCGGTGCGAGGTTGGTGCTCTCGTGGCGGTCAGGACATCCATGCCATCGACCCGGGTTAGGGTCCGTACCCCTCGTGTGGAACAACCCTGTTCGCAAGTCGAGCCGCACGTAACAGTTTACGCTGGGGTTTTCGCTTTGTTGGTTGTCAGATTCCAGCTAACATTCCCGCCATCAAAGGAGGTGACGAATGCCCTTCTTGCAACTCGTTGTTGCTATCGCTATTGGGATTGGCATTCCGCTTTTCGCCTTCACATTATGGCTCTCAGGTCGCCTAAATTGGTATCTGGGCAGTGTCTGTGAAGGACTTGATAAGATTGAAGAGATTTGCAGGGCCATAAGGGCCAAAAACCTATAGGCAGGAACCCGTCGTTACTCTGTGCTCCGCGACCAGACAGGCCCGTTGTAAGGGGCGAGAGAAACTCCTCATGCGGGCATCGGTCATTGTTCATCGCTTGCGTTGCAGGTGTGGCCGGTTGCCGTTTTTGGGAATAGGATTTCCCTAAGGCTCCAGAGCGCACGTAGTTCCTTTTGGGACTCAACTTTGGACAACGGATCCTATACCGATGGAGCGCCGGACGTAATTTGCCAGGTATAGGAAGTTCTGCCCGAGGGTGCAACTTGCGAAGCTGGGTTGACTCGCAAAAACTCGCGAACGCCCCTATAACTCCCGAGGAAACAAGGCGGACAAAGTTGCCTCTGTTTTGCGACATTGTACAACTGCCTTGAGTAGCCTGCCGATGCCTCCTGAACCCCAAAGAAGAAGTTCTTCTTGCCAGCTACAGGTCGCTGATATTCGGACGCACTTGAGATATCGCGACATGCTGAACGCCGAGAAATCTAACAACTGGACAACGCCAGCAAGCTAAGTACCCTTGCGTTACCTGTACCAGCGGCCAGGTAGCAGAGCAAAATCCCGGCCCGGGAAGAGTTCTACAGTGTTTCCCTGCCCGTAAATTATGCATTGGTTCAGTAGATTCACACGTGGAGGGCCTGCAGACTGTCCAGGCTATGAAAAAACAACTGGCATTTCTAAATTTATTCAGTCCATCTTTTCGCGGTCAACTCTTCTTCGTCGCGGTAGCAGTGCTGCTTCTTGCGGGCAACCCGCAGCGCACAATATCAGCGGGGACCTTTACCGCAGTTCCGACAAGCGCGGCATTTGGGAACGTGTCTGTTGGGACGCGCAACTCGCGAATTGTCCAATTGAAGAATGAGCTCGGCAAAAATGTGTTGATCTCCAGCATCACTGCCACGGGAAGCGGCTTTTCAATTTCCGGGATCAATACGCCCACCACCCTACGAGAGGGCTCTACCGTACAGTTCACGGTGGCCTTTTTGCCGGTCTCCGCGGGAAGCGTTTCAGGGACAATGACGGTAACGGAAAGCGGAGGCACTAAGCTCGTAGCGGTGCCCTTGTCTGGGACCGGTGAAGCCAGCGCGAGGCTATTGGAAGTAGCTCCATCCAGCGTAGCTTTTGGAGACGTTGATGTGAACGCTTCATCGGTGAGTGATATTACACTGAAGAATGCCGGGAATTCGAATATTTCCGTTTCCGGGATGAGCAGCGCGGGAACAGGATTGACGCAAACGGGAGTCAGCGCTGGTACCACCATCGAGCCCGGACAGACAGCTACGGTCAAAGTGGATTTTGCACCCAAGGTCGCCGGAACCCTTTCGGGCTCGATCACCATAACGAGCAATGCCACGAATGGCACCAGTATCAAGGTACCTGTGACCGGAACGGCCGTTGCGCCGCCCACCAATTCGACCCAGAGCGTTGTTCTGAAGTGGGACGCCAGCACTTCCAAAGGGGTTTCTGGATACTACGTCTGTCGCTCGACGAAATCCGGTGGCCCATATTCGAAACTCGACAGTTCACCTACAAGCTCGACGAGCTACACAGATAGCGGCGTGGCGGCCGGTACGTATTTCTACGTCGTGGCAGCGGTCGATTCCGGAGAAACCAGCGGCTATTCCAACCAAGTCACGGTGACCGTCCCTTAGCCGCAATCTCTCACAGCTTGGCAGAAGAGGAATGAATGTTGTTGGAATCGGAAGTTGTGAGATAGTTTCGCGAGCTGAGGTTGTTTAGCTGATTCGTTTTCCCTTGGCATGAGAGTTTTTTCTCTCTCTGAGGCTGTTTCGGGGCACAGCTTACCATCCGGGACATAAGCGAGAAAAAAGTTGTTCGGGGTCGTTGTTTTTCAATACTTTACCGGGACGGCGCACAACTTTTCATGGATTTGCCGGAACAGCGCGACGTAGGGGTACCCACCCGCCAGCGAAATCCACACCTTGCGCACCGTAATGCGAATCAGTGCGCCGATCTTTAGCAACTTGAGCCGAATGGTGGCGCATTGGGCCTTGGCCAACTCCGTGCCCTCCAGTCCCAGGCGCCGCAGCATCTGCAACAACACGTAAGCGATCGAAGAGAAGTACAGCCGCAGTTGATTACTGCGCAGATAGTGCGTGCTGGTGCGGTCACTGAACAGCATCAGTTGTTCACCGAGTAGCCAGGCCCCATTGCTGGGACCCGGCCCTCTCAGAACCGGACGTGAGACTTTCGCCTCATCCGGCTCAAGCCCTTCCAATGCCTCTTTCAAGGAGACGCGGTTTCGATACGGAAAAATGTTGGCGGTGAACCCTGTCGTGGCACTCTGGATGGAGCAGGACGCGGTTTTCTGCAGCCGTGGAACCACCCATCACACGAGGGATGCAATAGTGAATGCGCCAGCCCGTGATCCGGGTGATTTTGGTGTTGCATACGGGGCAGATCCCGCGTTGGAACTTCCAGAGAAAGCGAAGAGTCCGCGTACCCCGAAACGATCCCGCCATATAGTCCCCTTCGCGTTTCTCGAAGTAAGTCTCATGGGCCGGATCATAGGGATTAGCGTTGCTCTTGATCTTGACGTGCCTTTGAATGGGCGTGCTGCTGGCGAGCAGTAATCTCACTTTGTGTGGATTACCCTCGTCGTCACACCACTCCCCGAAGAAGGCCCAGTTTCTACCTCCACTCTGCTCAAAGTATTTCCGTTTGAGCCAGCTGGGAGATTTTTTCGGGTGTCTTCGCCGGGCCCATTGCCATAGACGAATGAAGATAGCGTTGTCTACGCGTGAAAAGATGCGTTTACTCACTACGTGCCGATGATAGTTGGACCAACCTCGTATTTTGGGGTTGAGCCAATGGATCAAGTCGGCGGCGGACATGCCCAACGCGGCTTTGATGTGTTCGCGAATGCTATCCAGAAAAGTCTTAATGTTCTTTCTGGAAGGCTTGATGAGCAATTTCCCATTGGGATACTTGCGCACCGTTTGTCCGAGAAAATCAAAGCCTTTCTCCACATGCGTGATGACTGTCTTCGCAGGAGAGAGCTCCAGCCCTCGTTCGTGCAGAAATTGCTCGACGAGGGGCTTGATTTCTCCTTCCAGTAGTTCTTCCGTTCTACCGGTGATGACAAAATCGTCGGCATAACGGATGAGATTCACAGCGGGATATTTACCTCCGAGAGACGGGAGCCGTTTCTTTGTCGGGAACTTTTCCCGCAAGAGTTGCTCCAGCCCATCCAACGCACAATTCGAGAGCGCTGGGGAAATAATTCCGCCTTGCGGGGTCCCATCCGTCGTTTCGTGAAGGACGTGTTTTTCCATATATCCGGCTTTCAACCACTTTCGGAGAATGACTCGGTCCATGGGGACATGAGCCAAAAGCCAATCGTGTGAAATTCGGTCGAAACAGGACTTGATGTCACCCTCTAGAATCCACTGCGTGTTCGGTGCGTGAGACAGCGTATTGAAACACTGTTCGATCGCATCGGCACAGGACCGCTGCTGACGAAACCCATAGGAGTTATGGTCAGCAGTAGTTTCCAGCACGGGATCGAGCGCCAGTAGATGCAGTGCCTGG
Source organism: Candidatus Acidiferrales bacterium (assembly GCA_963795535.1). Classification (GTDB taxonomy): domain Bacteria; phylum Acidobacteriota; class Terriglobia; order Acidiferrales; family UBA7541; genus Acidiferrum. The sequence goes on along the minus strand of CAWCIG010000012.1, from coordinate 876,199 downwards.
TGGCTTCGATCTTTCATGGTGGGAATTCCCAGAGGGCGCATCGTTTTCTTGTCCGATTTCAATATGTAAACACGTCGGAGAGGCTGAGGTTGATAGCATGTACTGCCTGTATCTTCTTTTCTGGTGTAACAGCCCATCCGACGGAGTGCGCGTCGCGTTCATCGTCGAAAACGGCGCGCCCATTGAGTTCCTTGAGTTCAGCGACCCCAACCATCCGGATCGGCGTTAAGACGCGGCTTGGCGTTCAAATCGTTCCGGCTGACACCGCCGCGTATCCTAACGACACTAAACCGCTTCCGCCAACCTCACCCAACTTTCCCCGGATAACCAGTGCGACGATACAATTGCCTACTGATGCCCCGCGCGTCGGCACTAAGAGACTCCTGCACGACGCGACGATTATAGTCTAAGGAATGACAGCCGTGGCTTGGTTAGAATAGGCACTTTCGTTGCCCTCGCTATCTACCGCGGCGGTCACATAATAGTACGTCGTGCTGCTCTGCACTGCCGAGTCCGTGTAACTCACCCCGGCTACCAGCGAGCTATTGATCTTTACATAGCCACTGCCGTTTGTTGTGCTCCTGTAGACGTTGTAGCCGGAAACCGTGGAAGTACTGGCGTTCCACGCAAGCGCTACGGAGTGGGAAACTGCTTGCCCCGTTCCGCTGAGTGTAATGGTTGTTGGAGACCCGGTGGCATTGCTGTTCACCGTCACCGTGCCGCTGTCAGTTCCGGCCGCACTCGGGCTGAAGACCACGCTGAACGTCGTAGTCTGATTTGGAGTGAGCGTAACCGGCGTGCTCACTCCGCTCAGTGCGAATCCAGCCCCGCTCTCGCTGATGCCCGAGATTTGCACGTTGGCATTGCCGGTATTGGTTATCGTCTCGGTCAGCGTCGAGGAACTGCCAGTATTCACATTCCCGAATCCCAGGCTTGTCGAGCTGAAAGAGAGCACCAAGGTCTGCGCCACACCCGTTCCACTCAGTGGAATCGTGGCCGGGGAGTTTGGAGCATTGCTCACGACGGTCACGCCGCCGGTAACCGCGCCGGCCGCTGCAGGCGCAAATTGCACGGTGAAGCTGCTTGCCTGACCTGCGTTAAGAGTAATCGGCAGCGCCAAAGAGCTCGTGCTGAAGCCGCTCCCCGTGGCACTAACCTGCGTGATCGACAGCGTCCCCGTGCCACTATTGCTCAATTGGATGGTCTGTGTGCTCGGAGAACCAACGGTGACGTTCCCAAAGCTCGCACTTGCCGGTGTAACCGTCAAGGCAGGCTGAACGCCGCCGCCGGTGACGGTGACGACAGCACTTGAGCCCTGTGAACTTGAAACAGTGATGTTTCCGGTGACGCTTTCCGAAGCCGTAGGACTGAATGCCACATGCATCACCGCACTCTGCCCAGCTCCCAAAGTGGTTGGAGTTGTAATTCCACTCGCAGAGAAGTCCTTGGCACTCACTGCGACTTGAGAAATGGTGGCACTGGCGTTCCCGTTGTTCGTAATGGTTACATTCTGGGAACTCGAGCTCCCCACATTGATACCCGTAAAGCTCAGGTTGGCTGGACTCGCCGAGAGCGTGACCGTCGCGGCTGTGCCGGTTCCGCTGAGGGCAACGGCATTGGGCGAGTTGGGTGCGTTGCTCGTGATGCTAACGCTGCCAGTCAGACTTCCCGCCGTTGTGGGCGCGAACAAAGCACTGAATGTTGCAGTTCCGCCGGCCGCGATTGTGGTCGGCAGCGTGAGACCACTCGTGCTAAAGGCGCTTCCAGTCGCAGACAACTGTGAAATAGTGAGCGGAGCCGTTCCGGTATTGCTGATGGTAAAACTCTCGGACTTCGTCTGCCCGTCAACAATGCTTCCAAAATTGTAGCTTGTCGGTGAAACCGATAACCCCGCCTGCGCTGCCGTTCCGCTGAGCGCAATCGTTGTTGGAGACCCGGTGGCATTGCTGTTCACCGTCACCGTGCCGCTGTCGGTTCCGGCCGCACTCGGGCTGAAGACCACGCTGAACGTCGTAGTCTGATTTGGAGTGAGCGTAATCGGCGTGCTCACTCCGCTCAGTGCGAATCCAGCCCCGCTCTCGCTGATACTCGAGATTTGCACGTTGGCATTGCCGGTGTTGGTTAACGTCTCGGTCAGCGTCGAGGAACTGCCAGTATTCACGTTCCCGAATCCCAGGCTTGTCGAGCTGAAAGAAAGCACCGGGGTCTGCGCCGCCACACCCGTTCCACTCAGTGGAATCGTGGCCGGAGAGTTTGGAGCATTGCTCACGACGGCCACGCCGCCGGTAACCGCGCCGGCCGCTGCAGGCGCAAATTGCACGGTGAAGCTGCTCACCTGACCTGCGTTAAGAGTAATCGGCAGCGCCAAAGAGCTCGTGCTGAAGCCGCTCCCCGTGGCACTAACCTGTGTGATCGACAGCGTCCCCGTGCCACTATTGCTCAATTGGATGGTCTGTGTGCTCGGAGAACCAACGGTGACGTTCCCAAAGCTCGCGCTTGCCGGCGTAACCGTCAAGGCAGGCTGAACGCCGCCGCCGGTGACGGTGACGACAGCACTTGAGCCTTGTGAACTTGAAACAGTGATGTTTCCGGTGACGCTTTCCGAAGCCGTAGGACTGAATGCCACATGCATCACCGCACTCTGCCCAGCTCCCAAGGCAAGACCATTCGCCATTCCGCTCGCCGTGAAGTCTTTTGCGCTCACCGTGACTTGCGAAACGGTCACGCTCGTGTTCCCGTTGTTCGTAATGGTTACATTCTGGGAACTCGAGCTCCCCACATTGATACCCGTAAAGCTCAGGTTGGCTGGACTCGCCGAGAGCGTGACCGTCGCGGCTGTGCCGGTTCCGCTGAGGGCAACGGCATTGGGCGAATTGGGTGCGTTGCTCGTGATGCTAACGCTGCCAGTCAGACTTCCCGCCGTTGTGGGCGCGAACAAAGCACTGAATGTTGCAGTTCCGCCGGCCGCGATTGTGGTCGGCAGCGTGAGACCACTCGCGCTAAAGGCGCTTCCAGTCACAGACAACTGTGAAATAGTGAGCGGAGCCGTTCCGGTATTGCTGATGGTAAAACTCTCGGACTTCGTCTGCCCGTCAACAATGCTTCCAAAATTGTAGCTTGTCGGTGAAACCGATAACCCCGCCTGCGCTGCCGTTCCGCTGAGCGCAATCGTTGTTGGAGACCCGGTGGCATTGCTGTTCACCGTCACCGTGCCGCTGTCGGTTCCGGCCGCACTCGGGCTGAAGACCACGCTGAACGTCGTAGTCTGATTTGGAGTGAGCGTAATCGGCGTGCTCACTCCGCTCAGTGCGAATCCAGCCCCGCTCTCGCTGATACTCGAGATTTGCACGTTGGCATTGCCGGTGTTGGTTAACGTCTCGGTCAGCGTCGAGGAACTGCCAGTATTCACGTTCCCGAATCCCAGGCTTGCCGTGCTGAAAGAAAGCACCGGGGTCTGCGCCGCCACACCCGTTCCACTCAGTGGAATCGTGGCCGGGGAGTTTGGAGCATTGCTCACGACGGCCACGCCGCCGGTAACCGCGCCGGCCGCTGCAGGCGCAAATTGCACGGTGAAGCTGCTCACCTGACCTGCGTTAAGAGTAATCGGCAGCGCCAAAGAGCTCGTGCTGAAGCCGCTCCCCGTGGCACTAACCTGTGTGATCGACAGCGTCCCCGTGCCACTATTGCTCAATTGGATGGTCTGTGTGCTCGGAGAACCAACGGTGACGTTCCCAAAGCTCGCGCTTACCGGCGTAACCGTCAAGGCAGGCTGAACGCCGCCGCCGGTGACGGTGACGACAGCACTTGAGCCTTGTGAACTTGAAACAGTGATGTTTCCGGTGACGCTTTCCGAAGCCGTAGGACTGAATGCCACATGCATCACCGCACTCTGCCCAGCCCCTAAGGCAAGACCATTCGCCATTCCGCTCGCCGTGAAGTCTTTTGCGCTCACCGTGACTTGCGAAACGGTCACGCTCGTGTTCCCGTTGTTCGTAATGGTTACATTCTGGGAACTCGAGCTCCCCACATTGATACCCGTAAAGCTCAGGTTGGCTGGACTCGCCGAGAGCGTGACCGTCGCGGCTGTGCCGGTTCCGCTGAGGGCAACGGCATTGGGCGAATTGGGTGCGTTGCTCGTGATGCTAACGCTGCCAGTCAGACTTCCCGCCGTTGTGGGCGCGAACAAAGCACTGAATGTTGCAGTTCCGCCGGCCGCGATTGTGGTCGGCAGCGTGAGACCACTCGCGCTAAAGGCGCTTCCAGTCACAGACAACTGTGAAATAGTGAGCGGAGCCGTTCCGGTATTGCTGATGGTAAAACTCTCGGACTTCGTCTGCCCGTCAACAATGCTTCCAAAATTGTAGCTTGTCGGTGAAACCGATAACCCCGCCTGCGCTGCCGTTCCGCTGAGCGCAATCGTTGTTGGAGACCCGGTGGCATTGCTGTTCACCGTCACCGTGCCGCTGTCGGTTCCGGCCGCACTCGGGCTGAAGACCACGCTGAACGTCGTAGTCTGATTTGGAGTGAGCGTAATCGGCGTGCTCACTCCGCTCAGTGCGAATCCAGCCCCGCTCTCGCTGATACTCGAGATTTGCACGTTGGCATTGCCGGTGTTGGTTAACGTCTCGGTCAGCGTCGAGGAACTGCCAGTATTCACGTTCCCGAATCCCAGGCTTGCCGTGCTGAAAGAAAGCACCGGGGTCTGCGCCGCCACACCCGTTCCACTCAGTGGAATCGTGGCCGGGGAGTTTGGAGCATTGCTCACGACGGTCACGCCGCCAGTAACCGCGCCGGCCGCTGCAGGCGCAAATTGCACGGTGAAGCTGCTTGCCTGACCTGCGTTAAGAGTAATCGGCAGCGCCAAAGAGCTCGTGCTGAAGCCGCTCCCCGTGGCACTAACCTGTGTGATCGACAGCGTCCCCGTGCCACTATTGCTCAATTGGATGGTCTGTGTGCTCGGAGAACCAACGGTGACGTTCCCAAAGCTCGCGCTTACCGGCGTAACCGTCAAGGCAGGCTGAACGCCGCCGCCGGTGACGGTGACGACAGCACTTGAGCCTTGTGAACTTGAAACAGTGATGTTTCCGGTGACGCTTTCCGAAGCCGTAGGACTGAATGCCACATGCATCACCGCACTCTGCCCAGCTCCCAAGGCAAGACCATTCGCCATTCCGCTCGCCGTGAAGTCTTTTGCGCTCACCGTGACTTGCGAAACGGTCACGCTCGTGTTCCCGTTGTTCGTAATGGTTACATTCTGGGAACTCGAGCTCCCCACATTGATACCCGTAAAGCTCAGGTTGGCTGGACTCGCCGAGAGCGTGACCGTCGCGGCTGTGCCGGTTCCGCTGAGGGCAACGGCATTGGGCGAATTGGGTGCGTTGCTCGTGATGCTAACGCTGCCAGTCAGACTTCCCGCCGTTGTGGGCGCGAACAAAGCACTGAATGTTGCAGTTCCGCCGGCCGCGATTGTGGTCGGCAGCGTGAGACCACTCGCGCTAAAGGCGCTTCCAGTCACAGACAACTGCGAAATAGTGAGCGGAGCCGTTCCGGTATTAGTGATGGTAAAACTCTCGGACTTCGTCTCCCCGTCAACAATGCTTCCAAAATTGTAGCTTGTCGGTGAAACCGATAACCCCGCCTGCGCTGCCGTTCCGCTGAGCGCAATGGTGAGGGGAGAGTTGGTGGCGTTGCTGGTCACCGTGACAGAGCCTGGCGCACTGCCAGCAGCGGATGGCGCAAACGCAACCGTGAGCGTAGCGGTCTCCAAGGGATTCAGCGTCGCCGGTGCACTTAAGCCTGTTACGGAATATCCCGTTCCGCTTGCAGTCACAGCCGAAACGTTTACCGCAGCATTCCCTGTGTTAGTTATCGCGACCTGCTTGTTGGTACTGCTGCCGGTTGCAACCGTCCCAAAACTAACGCTGGCTGGACTTGCACTCAACTGCCCGATGGCCGCAGCAGATCCTGTGCCTGTCAGCGGAACGCTGAGCGTGGGATTGTTGGGATCATTGCTCGTGATGGTGACACTTCCGCTGGCAGTTCCGGCCGACGTCGGAGAAAAGGTCACCGTAGCCTGCACAGACTGGCCAGCACTAATCGTCACAGGCGTGGCAATTCCAGTGATCCCGAATTCGCTGCCAGTCAGAGTAATCAGGGACACGGTCAAGGGTGCCGATCCGGTGTTACTCAGTACTAGGTTGGCATTCCCGGTGTGCCCGTTGGAGATCGTCCCGAACCCAATCGACGCCGGCGACGCGGACAACTGTGGCTGAGATGGACCTACTGCCGTCGCCGAGAGATTCGCCACGACCGGGGAACTGCCTCCATCACCGGTGACCGTCAGTGTTCCACTGATGGTTCCGGCTGCCGACGGAGTCACCGCGATGGAGATATTGCCCGACTTTCCGGCCGCAAGCGACATGGGCAAAGTCCCTCCGGAAAGACTGAATTGGGAGTTGGAGAGTGTGGCCTGCGTAATATTAACCGCGACCGTGCCCATGTTCGAGATAGAGACGCTCTGCGTGGCTTTTTTGCCGACGGTTACCGTCCCGAAATTGATACTTGTCGGGTTAAGTTGAAATAGCGCCGCGATTGCTTGTGAGGTTGGCTTGATGATGCCCGCGCATCCGTCCAGAAGAACAACAGAGGGTAGCAAGAATAAAACAAGAAGCCCCCAGAGGATCCGATACTCAGCTCGCACACTTCTACCTTCGCTGGCGACGGACGCACCCTTGCCCTGCTTCATGGCATCACCCTCCACGCTTTCTTGGTCTGAGCCTAAGCTGTTGGGAGAACCGCGATAGCTGGTGGGAGGGCCAAATGAGGGACAGTCTCCCAGCTGTCCCCGAGGGCTAGCCCTAATTTGCCCTTTGGTGCACCGTTTGGAACGAACTTCTGATTCGTGTGCGCTCCCCTGTTTCTGCGCATGCGACATTTTTCCTGCAACTCCTTATGTTTTCAGCGCTTGGGCGACCAGGGATGGCGGGAGAAGCTCTGAGCAGCAATCTGCAGCGGCCCACTACTAATCTGCACCGGGGTGCGCGGCCGACCGTACAAGCCCCACCGGCAGACGTTCGGTCCAATTTCTGTCCACGCCACTCAGGGGATAGAAGCCTTCGTAATAGTTGCCAACTGAGTAACGCGACGAGCGGAAGAATGCGGCGCGCCGGAGTAAGTTTGTTCATCATGGCCCACAACGGGCGTGCGTCGGCGGCAAATTTAGACCACAGGTCGTCGATGTCGCGACCTTCGCTAACGCGCCGCCAGAAGTCGCGAACGCGGCCGAGGTGCGGGGGCGAAGGCGGAATGCCGGAAGGGGCGGCGGGACTCATTGCCAGTCATACAAGACATTGGGGCGGTTGGCTTGTGCAGCGATCGCAGGCTACTCATCGCGACGTAGGCCGCGGAACTGGACGGCACGTTGCCGCCACGACGCCGAAGTCGTACGCTTATCCCATGCCGGACCTGGCTCGCTTCCGCGCGAAGCACGATTTCCCTGATTCGCAGCCGACGCCTCTTCATTCCGTGAAGGAAACGACGGCGAGTCACTCGACATCGTCCATGCGATCAATTTGAAATCTCGGCGATCACGGTAGCCGAGTTCCGGCAAGGAGTAGAGCGAGTAATTGGAGGGCATAAGCTGACGAGGCAGCGATACCTAAGCGCTGTCTTAAAGTCTGTCCCCGTTATTCGGCACACCGAGCAGATTGCATTCGAGCACGCACGCATCTGGGCTGAACTGGCCTCCGGCAAGATAATAGGGTCCTACGATCTGATTCTAGCGGCTACGACTCTGGAGAGAGGGAGTAAAGTCGCAACGTTTAACAAACGCCGTTTGCTCAGATAAAAGGACTCTTGGTTATTGAACCAAGTTAAATCTGGGCGCGTAGACTAAACCTACACACTCCGGCAATTTCTCTCACTGTGATGCCGACAAAATGGGCCTCGTTCAACCAACTGAGGCCCGGGATTCACTGCGCTTGCTAAACGCGTTCGGCGGAGATGACGCGCGGGATACCGGCGAGATCTTTGGTGATTGCGATGTTGGTCCAGTTGGAGCGATCGAGCAGTGGTGCGACGTCAGAGAGGCTGTTGTAGCCAAGTTCGAGGATCAGCAAACCGCTTGGTTTTAAGTATTTCGCGGCTTGCGGAATGAGCGTGCCGTAGAGTTCGTAGCCTTCCAGCCCTCCGAAGAGCGCGGCTCGCGGCTCGTGTTCAAACACTTCGATCGGTAGGGAATCGGCTTCCCGCAGACTGATGTACGGAGGATTGCTGATGATGAGATCGAAGTTTACCTGCTGCGTTTGTGCACAACATTGAAACGCTGCCAATAGATCGGATTCGAGGACCTCGATTCGGTCGGTTAGGCCGTGGCGGGTGGCGTTGCGGCGCGCGACTTCGAGAGCCGGCTTGGAAATATCTGTGGCATAGACGGCGGCGGCGGAAAGTTCTTTTGCTAGTGCGATAGCGATGCAACCAGAACCTGTGCCGATATCTACGAGCGTAACGTTTTCGCCGTTTAGCCGGGGTTGGCGCCCGGCGCGAATCTCGCGGACCCCCAGACGGTCGAGGGCGACTTCGATGAGATGTTCGGTTTCCGGGCGCGGAATGAGCACATCTGGGGTTACTCCGAATTCCAATCCCCAGAATTCCTGTTTGCCCGTGAGATGCTGCGTCGGTACGCCGGAAGCGCGTCGGGCGAGCAGGCCGAAGTAAGCCTCCGCCACGGGGCCGGGGAGAATTTCTTCGGGATGAGAGTAGAGCCACGTACGGTTTTGCGAGGTGGCGTGGAGGAATAGAAGTTCGGCCGCAAGCGCGTGGGAGGAAACGTTGGCTGCACGCAGTTGGTCCATGCCTTGCTTGAGCAGGGCGCGAACGGAACGATCTGTCGAAACCAAGGTCATCGGACTAATGATTCTCTCTCTTCCGGGGGCGCTCCGCGAACCGGCAAGCTGCTCTGTGTAGTTAGGCTTCGGCCAATTCCTGTTTGAGACGTTCGGCTTCGTAGTGGCCGACCAGACCATCGACGAGAGGGGCAAGTTTGCCATCCATCACTTCGGTGAGTTGGTGGATGGTTAGGCCTATGCGGTGGTCCGTGATACGGTTCTGGGGATAATTGTAGGTACGAATCTTCTCTGATCGATCGCCTGTCTTGATTTGGCCGCGCCGTTCCGCCAGGATCGTGGCCTGCTGCTTTTCGAGCTCCATTTCATAGAGGCGGGAACGCAGAACGCGCATAGCTTTCGCGCGATTTTTGATTTGAGATTTTTCGTCTTGTTGAGAGACAACGAGGCCACTCGGAAGATGCGTGATGCGGACCGCGGAGTAAGTGGTGTTGACCGATTGTCCCCCGGGCCCCGACGAGCAGAACGTATCGATGCGGAGATCTTTGGCTTCTATCTTGATATCGATCTCATCGGCTTCCGGAAGCACGGCGACGGTTGCAGCAGAGGTGTGGATGCGGCCCTGGGTTTCCGTGGCGGGCACACGTTGCACACGATGCACTCCGCTTTCATATTTCAGTTTCGAATAAACTTTGTTTCCCTGAATCGCTGCGACAATTTCTTTCACGCCGCCCATGGAAGCTGGGGAACTCTCCAGGACCTCGACCTTCCATCTTTGGGATTCGGCGTAGCGGGAATACATCCGGAAAAGGTCGCCGGCGAAAATTCCAGCCTCGTCACCGCCGGTGCCAGCGCGAATTTCGAGGATGACGTTTTTCTCGTCGTTAGGATCGTTGGGTATGAGAAGAAGCTTCAATTCGCGCTCAATCTGTTCTTTGCGCGTGGTGAGCTGCCTTTCTTCGTCCTGAGCCATGTGACGCATCTCGGCGTCCTCGGATTCGACGATCATCTGCCGCGTACCGGCAAGGTCTTTTTCAATTTGCTTGAACTCGCGGTGCTTGTTGACAATTTCCTCGAGGTCGGAGTGCTGTTTGGCAAGCTTCTGGAAGCGAGCGGAATCAGAGACGATTTCGGGGCTGGAAAGCTCCTGGGTCATTTCCTGGTAACGAATGTCGAGCTGGTCGAGTTTTTCACTGAGAGTAAGAACTGACATTTGCGTAATCCTTTGCGCCAAGAAAGCGCTCGACTCGTCCGTGGACGAGAAGCCGAGAATAAGTCGAAAAAACTCAAGAAATGAGTATGTGCTCCGGATGAAGCGGTCGTTGGGAGGAGCTAATAAAAGGAGGCGAACATCTGTTTTTCTCTGGAATCTAGAGTAGCGCCAACACCGATTGGTTGCAAACAGCGGTCTGCGTACCTGGGCCTAAGTCTGCACGGACGTTGCCGTACGGCTTAGGGCTGTACTACGATGCAACTTGGTGAAAACACCGGATATCGAAGATGGCAGGACAAGCGAGGCGCCACAAACGGCCATGGAAACCGGGACGGAAATCCTACTGGAAGACACGCCACAAACGGATCTCGGTTTCCTGTGGGATTTCTGGTATCCGGCAATGCGCAGCGCGGCCATCTCTGGACGGAATCTGGCGAAGGCGACGCTGCTCGAAGTGCCGTTAGTCCTAGGACGGTCCACCGAGGGAAAGGTGTTCGCGATGAGGGATTCCTGCCCGCACCGTGGGATTCCGCTTTCGTACGGTCATTTTGACGGGAAGGATCTGCAATGCAGCTATCACGGGTGGAAGTTTGATGCCTGTAGCGGCCGCTGCTTGGCGATTCCTTCATTGACAAGCCAGGACAAACTGAAAGTCGACCGCATCAGCGCCGGCCACTTCCCGTGCGAAGAGCGCGACGGTTACGTGTGGGTGTATGTTAACGCCCCGGGAACAAAATTGCCGGAGGCAGTGCCGGAGGTGCCTGAGTTGCCAAAATTCAGTGCGAAATACAGGATTACGCGGCTCGATTGCAGCCTGCCTTCACACATCGATCATGGAATTATTGGCTTGATGGATCCGGCGCATGGGCCGTTTGTGCATCAATCCTGGTTTTGGCGGAGCAAAGCGAGCATCCATGAGAAGTCCAAACAATTTGAGCCGATCCCGGACGGCTTTCGTATGAGCAAGCACTCGCCTTCTACGAACAGTTTGCCCTATCAATGGCTGAGAAAAGTTACCGGCGAACCCGTCACCACGACGATTGATTTCCTGTTGCCGAATATGCGTTTTGAAGAGATTCACAGCGGAAAATACTGGTTTTCGAGCCGCGCGACGGTGACGCCGGTCAGGCGGGATTGCTGCCGCATTGATTTCCTGGCGGCGTGGAATCTTCCGCTCCCGATTTCCGTATTTCGCATGTTCGCGAAGATTTTCCTGCGACAGGATCAGGAGACCATGATCAAACAGTCCGAGGGGTTGAAGCATAACCCTCGGTTAATGTTGATCGATGACGCAGACCGGCCCGCAAAATGGTATTTCGCGCTGAAGCAAAACCTGATCGAACAACGGCGAACCGGGGTTCCCTTGCCGCACCCGATGACGGGACCGGTCACACTGCATTGGAAAAGCTAGATGCCTTCAGCGCCAGCCGGCTTTTCGGCCGCATGCTAAATTACCTAAGAGCAGAAAGATCAAAATGAGCGTCGAGTTGGTCTCCTTCTGGCGGAACGATCTTTGCCGCGCCGGAGACCGTCAATGGCATCTGCGCGGAATTCCATGTGGCCGGTGGCACCAGTTAGCGTGCAATGCTCTCTAGGCACTCTTGACTGAGTGCCTCCGTACAAATGTAGTTTGGTTCACCTGAGTATATAAATGACGGCAAGACCTTGCTATTGCCGAGGACTTGAATCCTGAAGTCTCTCCAAAAATCCCACGGCCGAGGTAAGTAGTCCACGGAGTACGGGACGTACGGCCAGTTGGGTTCGGCAGGACCGCCCCGCAAGTATCCGTCAATTGGACCTCCGCGATGACTTTTACCGTTCCTAGCTCGCGGCGGAGACCGAGTTCTGCCTCTTGCGCGCCGTAGCCAAAATACCGCTCGCTGGACAGTAGCGCCGCTCGTTTAAACAGAGTAAGAAAGGCGACCGAGGAGGCGTAAGGCCCGGACTTTAGCGGAGCCAGATGCTTGTAAATAACTGTCCAAGAATCGAGCCATATCAAACGCAGCGGGAGAAAGTGGAAGGCAAACGAGAGCACTCATGAGGCAAGAGAGGAACCGGAGCCGGGTAAGCGCCATGGACCACTCTTGCCCATAGGACGTAGGGGTGGCTAAAAGCGTATTAGATGCGGCGTTGAATATTGGGGAAGTCGAGCCAGACCTTGATACCGCAAAAGTGGGAGCCTTCGGTGCAGATGGGTGTGGTGATGCCGGCGCGTAGATGGCAGGGCGGACCGATGTAGCGGGAAAGCTCGGGATGCACTTCGCGAACTTGCGCAATTTCGTCCATTGAGGCGTTGTAGATTTCTTCCTGAGCGTTGAAGCAGGTGCGCATAGTCCATTTGTGGAGAAGATGCAAAAGCGAACCGGTTTCAACGAGACGGATGGATTTGGCGTTGGGAAGCAGATAGAGAGCGATCTCCGGAGGTACGCCGCGGTCAAGAAGCTGGTTTTTGGCGGTCCAGGCGTCAATCATGGCGCGTTCGTAGACTTCTTTGGCCCTGGGATTCTCTTGGAGCAGCGTCGGGGTAATGTAGTCGGGCTCGCGTGTGTCGGCGAGAGTTAGCAATGGACGCGAGCCCGGGACCATGCGGTGGCGCTGGTCCTGGCTGTCCGCCGTGTGGCTGATTTTCTTGGCGAAAGTGTATGTAGCGTGTTGCAAGGCGCGCATCATCGGGGCATGCACACCGATGTTCAGAGTCTCGAGGCGGTACAAATTGCGAGCGGGATTCAGAAGGCGATCGATGGCTTCCGCGTCCGAGCATGCGGATTCCGGCAATCCAACGACGGCGCGATAAGAGGCGGCCATGACGCGCGCAGCATTGTGCGAATAGTCGAGGAGGCGTGAAGTCTTGCCTTGAAGCGGTGCGTCAAAGTCTCGAACGAAAGCATCCGCTTGAAGTTGCGCGGGCGTAATGTCTTTCCATTCCGGCAGTTCTTCCAGGGGCGTAGTGGGGAGGCGGTCGAAAAACTGCGGATCCTTTTGCCGTACCAGTGCGACCATTTCGCCGATCACCGCGCGCGCCTCACTCGGCGTATCGGAAGCCGAACACATGCGCCAGAGTCGATGAAGAACGATGCCGGAAAGCGTATGCACCATGGTGGTGAACGCTGCCACTGGAAGGACATACCGAGCGATTTCTATGGCTCGTTTTTCGGCGGAGCGCTCGATTTTCTGGATGCGCTTTGGATGAGACATCGGGCCTATATGCCAGATGTCGCTCAGTATAGTTCGCGTATCGCCAACCAGGAGAGTTGCGAGCTCGCGGTAATATGCCCAGGCGCGAGCAATGGCAGCCACGTAGATTTCGCCTGACCCCTCGTCGAAAAACAGCGATACAGGGGGAACGTAGGCGTGAGCGCATTCCATACGGACATAGCGCTGGCTCTGCTGCTCGGAATTGTAAAAAGGGTGGGCATGCAGAAAGGACCAGACAAACTGGCGGCTGATGTTTTCCAGGCCAAACTCGAAATGCGCATGCTGGTAGACGGTGTGGTGGCCGCTGTAGAAGGTGGCCGCGCCGATGTTGAGGCGTTGCTTGTCGGTGATCTCCTCTGGTGCAATCAGGCGGGAGGAGTAGCATGTGCGGGCGGCCGCAATCGCGGAATCAAAAGGGTGGGAAAAGGCGTTGCGCAGGGTGACCCGCGGCGGCGCGGTTTCCACGCCATGGGGAGTGGGCACGCCATCAAACATGCGGGATTGTGTCGCCACGTTGGAAATTGATTCTACACGGAGTTTGCGAGTAGGACAAAAGGCGGAAAAGAAACGGACCGGCCAGAGACCGGTCCGTGGTCAAACCGAGGAAGATTTACGATTACCGTTTGCCAGTAGGAGCAGGTGCGTTGGCGTACTTCTTGTTAAAGCGTTCCACGCGGCCCGCCGTGTCGACAAGTTTCTGCTTGCCCGTGAAGAACGGGTGGCAGTTCGAGCAGATTTCGACGCGCAGCATATCGCCCTTGGTGGTCGAGCGGGTCTGGAACGTATGCCCACAAGCGCAGTGCACAGTCACAGCATGATAATCGGGATGAATACCGGGTTTCATGATTCTCCATTCTCTTTCGTGTCCGGTCTGCACGGCTCCCCTGGAAGCCAGGGGAGTACAGCCGCGTCGCTAGGTCACGAGGCAAGCCTCAATTATAAACCAAATTGGGAGCAGCGCAAAACCGGCTCGGTAGATGCGGTAGATGCTCTGTACGTCAGGTTAGCTACGCTAGTGCCGTGCCAGTCAGGAGGTTGTCGGTAAACACAGCATCAGCCGAATACTCGGCGGGTACTGGCTTTCCAAGTCAACGCGACTGAGGGAGGCGTCGATTGCCAGAGCCAGTGTTGCCGAAGCCGGACCTGCTATGGGAGTAAACCAGACCTGGAACGTGATTTTCTGGTGCTGTGCTAGCCAGAGGCTGGGAGAAAGATCCGAACGGCCGAATACCGAACCTGAGACCGTAACGAGCTGCAGAGCGTGCCGTTGACCTCCCGGGGATATCAACGTGATGTGTATTTCGTGCTTGATAACCAGAGGCTCGTCAGCCGCGGAAGAACGACACAGAAAAGAGAAAGCCGGCACAGGCGACGTTGCACGCAATCGCTCCACATTGCCGCCTTCGGCAACGAGCTTTGCAGAGCCAAAATATCCGGCGAAGGGGGGCATTCCACCTGTACCGCGGACAGGAATGGAACACCTGTCCCAGGCTGTACTTGTGTGCAGGAGGTGGCCGAAAGGGTAGGTTTTTGGCGAAGAATCCTCTGCTCACAAATAACCGAGTTGGAGATATCGAATGGAAGCAAGAACTGCGTTGCGTCAGACCCATGCCCGACCATTCTCAGGAAACGAAGTGGCAGCCGAGGCGGAACGCGCCTTCTTTCGTGGCACGCGACCAAACGGGACGCAAGAACACGCGCACAGGCGGAAGAATTGGCACGTGTAGAACGGCCAACAAACTATCGGGAAGATCCTCGGCTTGCTCGAGCTCCAGTGCGACGCCCCCAAATCCCAAATCCAGGACGCGCGCCCGCCGCGTTCCTGTTTCTCCAATCACCGCGTAAGCGTTTGTGCCAGCCATGGAGACGCGTTCGGATTTTCGCTGAATCATGAACGATGGTGCGTGGGTTGCCTCTGCGCCAGACTGATTGGAAATGGATTGAGCGGCGGCCGACGAGGCCAGGTCAAATTGAGTTGCGGTGTTATCCGCAGGACGGCCTGCCATGATGTTCGTTGGCTCGGGACTGGGCGGGGACGACGCAGCAGCCGACGGAGTAGCTACGGTCGGACCGGCAAGCCGCGCCACAGGCTCGGCACTGCGCTTATGGTTGGCGTGTTTCAGGCGATAGAGGCGTTCGTCCGCGACGTGGATCAATTGCTCGGACTGATCTCCATCCTGAGGAAAGGTGGCGAGGCCATGATCCATTGCGACAGAGAAAGACAGTTGAAGCGGCTTAAGAGTCTGCTCGAAGACGGTCTCGACACGGCGGCTGAGGGCCAAGGCTTGCGCGGCATCGGTCTGAGGCAGAAGAAGTGCAAACTCGTCGCCGCCGATGCGAAAGGCGGAGTCTGAAGTGCGCAAGGCCTTCTGAAGCGTTGCGGCCGCCGCGCGGAGGACTTCGTCGCCGCGAGGATGGCCGTACTTGTCGTTGACTTCCTTGAAGCGGTGAAGATCGAGGATGACGATGCCGAGCGGAAGACCATAGCGACGGGCGCGATTGAGTTCCTTTTCGAAGGACTCCGCAAACAGACGGCGGTTGTAGAGGCCGGTCAAAGGATCAGTGACTGCATTTCGTTGAAGCTTCTTAAATTCGTCGTACTCCAGAATCACCGGGACACGGATCATTCCGGCAGTAGAAAGAACGTCCATGAGAACCGTCTTGAGCGAGATGGGGCGACCGCCTTGCTCGGACATCTCACGGCGTCGTGTGAGCATTTCCTCCCAAAGTTGCAAGCTTTGGCTCTCGCGTAAATCGAGAAGAGTCGTAGTGCGGAAATATCGTTGAAGAAATTGACCACGTGCAGAAACGTCCATACCTTCGAGCGTGTCTGCGAGAAGCTCGAGATAGGCATCTTCGATAGGCAAACGCGGGGCCGCTGGGGCTCCGGAGCTGGGCATGACCGGGTGTTTCCCACATTCTGCCGTCCCCGCGGGGTGTGGGGCTGGCTCATTACTCACAAGGCTATGACCTAAACAGAAGCAAGCCTAGTGCCAATCAAGGCGGGTTGGCAAGCCCAGTAAATTCGATCACAGTCACACGTGGGGACGTGCGTATCCTATTACAAATTCAATAGATATGCGAGGCGCAAGGGGTCGCCTGCCGGTGTCAAGACACTTGCCGACCTCGGATTCAAGGTCCGATGAACTTGCAATATTGGATATTCACTTACTCAAGAGGGCGAAGAAATTCCAGCCCGAAGACTCTAATGTCGCCCAAAATCTCCTGGCGACGAACGCGAGCGGTTATGGGAGGAGTCTCATTCGGTACGAGGCTCGAGGAAGAGGCTGAAGGCGCGGGAATCGTGAGATGGACAGTTTGGCCCAGTCGCAAGAAGTGAGAAGACGCAATGCAGGCGCCACGAGCGCTAATGTTCAGGGTTTTCGTCAGCTCCATAAATTCTGACCCAGCGGAGTCTAAAGCACGCAGGAACACGGGAACCTGAATCCGTATACGGGAACAGGACCGCGCTTGGGAAGTTTCAGCACGCTGCCTGTCTTTCATGTGTTGTAAACTCAGATCCATCGTCATAGTACTCGCGAACTAGTACAGAACGGAGCAGGTTGAAGGCCAGTTGGCGGAGTTCAAGCAGAATATAACACCGGCATTTTTATAAGGTTAGCCATACGAAGGAGCGCCAACTCTCACCATCCTGGGACAAAGCAGGGAATTTGGCCACCGGTTTTCCCAAAAAGTGCAAACGGAACGCATTTACCATTGACACAGGCGAGAGGGTCTGGAAGGATGTGACCCTGCGCTAGGGAAAAATTTTTCCACTATGAATGGGGTAGATTGAGTCGATGGAAGTTAGGCCATCCAATTCTCCGAGAAGCCACACCACAGGCGAGACCAACGTGACCGTGCAGCAGGTTCGCTCGCTACTTGATACCTTGGATCGGGGCGTCATGCTGTGCGACCGGAATGGCCAAGTTCTAACCTTGAACGACTTAGCTCGGAAATGCCTGGACTTGTTCGGATTGGATGGTCGCGCCTCTCTCAATATATTAAAGGACGTACTGCAAGTCACCGCTGAGGACGTCATTGAGAGAATGCAGGATGGCGAAGCGGAGATTACGCTAAATGGCACGTGTGCCAACAAGCCGTACCAGGCGCGCCTGCGACGGATTCGGGATTCCGATTGGCTCGCTGTTGAGCTCGAAACATGTGACAACAACCTGGAAGTGCCGCTGCGAGCGGCGCAACCTACAGTTCAAGAATTGTTGCAAGAACGTGAGATCACGTATCGGAATCTTTTGGCGGCCTATTTGAAGTTGCAGGAAGTAAATCGCCAGAAGACTGTTTTTCTCGCGTCTGCGGCGCACGAATTGAAAACGCCTCTGGCAGTAATCAAGGGCTACTACGATCTGCTGCTGACCGGATCTCTCGGAAAGCTGACGGAGAAGCAAAAAGATATCCTCGAGGAATCCAAAGAAAGCTGCGAACGCTTGGTAAGACTGGTGTCGATGTTTTTGAATTATTCCGCGCTGGAGAGCGGGAAGCTTGTGCTGCAGTTGCGAGAAAACGATCTGCGAGATTGCCTGGAAGAAATTGCCAGCCGATGGTTGGAGGGATATCAGCGCAAGGGAGTAAAACTGGAAAGCCAGCTGGATCCATCGATACCGACCTTTAAATTCGACTACCAGAAGGTCCAGCAAGTAACCTTCAACCTGCTCGACAATGCTCTGAAACACACGCCCGTTGGGGGGACGGTGACATTGCGGGCAAAGCCGTATTTCTGGGAACGGCGCGTGGTCCAAGTGGAGCCGTCGGAAGAACGGCGGAGATTCCGGCTGCCAAGGCCCAACAGCGTGGAGGTTACCGTGACAGATTCGGGAAACGGGATCGCACCGGAACACCATCAGGAGATTTTTGAGGATTTCATGCGGGTGGATAAGAACACATCGGGCATGGGCCTGGGATTGGCGATCGCGAAGCGGCTGATCCAGGCGCATCGCGGGAAAATCTGGGTGGAAAGCGAATCGCAACGAGGAAGCAGATTTGCGTTTCTGCTTCCTATGGACCAAAGCTAAAAGGGAAGGGTAAGAAGGGGAACAAAAATGGCCGTGAAAGAAAAAATTCTTGTCGTAGATGATGAGCCGAGCATCCGAAAGTATCTCCAGACGCTTCTCGAGGTGGACGGATTCGATGTGGAGGCAGTGAGCAGCGGGAGAGAAGCGATTTCCAAGATCAATCAGGGCCAGCGCCCGGACCTGATTATCCTGGACGTGTTAATGCCAGAGATGAGCGGGCTGGATACATTGCAGGAATTGATGCATGTGGATCGCAGCTTGAACGTGATCATGCTGTCGTGTTCGAACGAAGTGGGCACGGTAGTGGAAGCGATCCGGCTGGGTGCGCATGATTACCTGACCAAACCGTTTGAAAAGACCGAGCTGGATGCCGCGATGCTGAAATCGCGGCAAAAGAAAGAGTTGACGCAGGAAAACCAGGCGCTGAAGGACTATTGCGACCAAGTGACCGAAGATCTGAGTTTTCTGGCTGCGAGCCCGCAGATGGTGCGCATCCGCCAGCAAATTTTGCAAATCGCTCCGGTGGACGTTCCGGTATTCGTTTGTGGGGAAAGCGGTGTTGGCAAAGAAGTGGTAGCGCGAATGATCCACTTGCGATCGAAGCGGCGGAATCAAGCGTTCGTCAAAGTGAATTGTGCTGCTTTGCCGGGGGAATTGTTGGAATCTGAGTTGTTCGGATTCGAGCAAGGCGCCTTTACCGGAGCCGTGCGCGCGAAACCCGGAAAGTTTGAACTGGCCAACAAGGGAACGATTTTTCTGGATGAGATCGCGGAAATGTCCGTGCATTTGCAGGCCAAGCTCCTGCACGTATTGCAAGACCACCAATATTCGCGACTCGGCGGGCGCCATTTGGTGGAAACCGACGTAAGAGTTCTGGCAGCGACCAACGTGGACGTTCACGAAGCGATGAAAACGGGTCGCTTCCGGGAAGACCTTTATTATCGGTTGAACGTTTTGTCGATCAATGTTCCGCCGCTGCGCGAGCGGACCACAGAGATTCCACTTCTGTTCCGTCACTTCCTCGACAGGTATAGCGAAAAGTTCGGCAAACCGGCCCAAACGCCTTCCAAGCACTTGTTGGATGCCGCGCTCAACTATCCCTGGCCCGGAAACTTGCGCGAGCTGGAGAACTTCGTGAAGAGGTACGTGATTCTAGAGGACGACGAAGGCAGCCTGCGCGAACTGGTGGAAATGTCCGCAACGCGCCAGAGGACGTCTCCACGGCCGGAAGCGGTTTTGCCGCGAGAACAGGGATTGAAGGCGCTCGTGCGCGGACTGAAAGACGAAGCGGAGATGGAAGCGATCGCCGACGCGCTGGAAAAGACGCGCTGGTGCCGCAAGGATGCCGCCAAAATGCTGGGCATCAGCTACAAGGCGCTTCTCTATAAAATGAGGCAATTCAACCTCGATACTCCACGGACACGGCGCAGTTCCGCGTCCAAGGCGGAAGAGGAAGCGGCTATTGAGCAATCTTAGACCGGGCAACACATTGTCTGGGCCGGTCTAGTACGGGCTGGTTTGTGTTGAGAACACTCTGATAAAAGAAAACTTGCGGGAAGTTTGTGGGCGGGTTATTGTGCCCATCGAAATACGGGTGTAAGCCGGCATTTTCGGGGGCAAGGATGTCTGTGATGACAGAACGCCGAACGGCGAGACGTTATGACCTCACTTTACCTGTCAGCATTCGATTTGCCGCAGAGAGCCTCGTCAGCCGACAAGACGGAAAAACCCGGGATATTTCCACTCGGGGACTCTATTTCGTTGTTACCCAGGATTTGGTGGCAGGGTCGGACTTGGACATTACGCTCACATTGCCGGCAGAAATCACGCATGGCACGGATGTGGTGGTGCGCGCTCAGGGCAAAGTGGTGAGAGTGGAGCGACGGCTGGAGGACGGGGAGTCGCGCATGGGAGTCGCCGCAGTGATCGAGCGCTACGACATCATGCGTGGAGGTCCACCGCGGGCCTGAGACGGCTTGGCAAAAGGAACTGGTCTCCCACCAGTAGTTTTGGTCAAAATGTGAATTAAGCTTCCTGCCTTGACCCTGACAATTTCCCTCGATCTCGTTTCCTGTTCACGCCTGCACCATGAGCGCGAGGCTCCGCCTATTCCTAAATGGTTGAAAATAATATTGTTACTACTCTAAGGACGAGTTTGACGGAGGTAGCCTATGCGTGCGCTTTGGACAGCAATGTGCTGGTCTAGCCCGAATGCCAGCGGAAACTCCAATCAGAAGCCCTTCCTCGGCCACGCGTATGGCGGTTCCGCCCGACGACGTGCTGTTCGGGAAGTCCCTGGCGATGGCCGGGCTGCGTAATACGGCACAAAGAATTTGCCGGGCCAATATTCCCATTCTCCTGACAGGAGAGGGCGGAACAGGCAAAGAGGTCATCGCAAGATGGATCCACGCCAACTCCGGGCAGGCTGCCGGGGAATTCGTTAAAGTAAACTGCGCGGCGATTCCCGGCTTGCTTCTCGAGAGCGAATTGTTCGGATACGAAAGGGGCGCATTCACCGGGGCAAATTTCAGCAAGCCCGGACGAGTGGAGCAAGCACATCTTGGCACTCTGTTTCTGGATGAAATTGCGGACCTGGATCTGAATCTCCAGAGCAAACTTCTTCATTTTCTCCAGGACGGTACATTCTCGCGCATCGGCGATCACTCGGAACGAAAGATCGACGTTCGACTGATTTGCGCCACCAATAAAGACTTGCCAAAAGAAACCATCGACGGAAGGTTCCGCCAGGATTTGTATTACCGGATCCATGTTTTTCGCTTGGGTTTGCCGAGTCTTCGGCAACGGCGCGAGGACATTCCCATGATGGCGGAATTCTTTCGCCGGCAGTTCCAAACGCAATTCGGGATGAATGCGAAACCATTTCCTCAGCAATTGCTCAGTTACCTGCAAAACCTGCCGTGGCCCGGAAACATCCGGGAGCTTTCGAACGTCGTGGCTCGTTACGTCTTGATGGGGCCCGATGCGATGACTGAGCCTGAAACTAACGCCAAGAGGGCCAAGGCGAACCTCATGGTCGATCAGAACGGGACTCAGATTACGCTGAAGCGCATGGCGAAGGACGCCGTTAAAGAAGTGGAACGAAATGTCATCCTCGAGACATTACGAGCGAATCAGTGGAATCGCAGAAAAACGGCGCAGGATCTCAAGATCAGCTATCGTGCGCTGATTTATAAAATCCAGGATGAGGGCTTGGTCTCTCGCCGAAGCTCCGCGCGCAGCCACGAATTGCACACCGAAATCCAGGACGGAAGCGACGATTAATTCCACAAAATAAAAAGGACCCAGCAGGAACTCTCTCGAGGAAGCTGTACCCTGTGATGCTGGCGCGCGCGTTTTTGACGAAAAGCGCCGCGGGCGTGATCGACCAGTTGTTTTCGGGCTGATCGTAATCAAAAGAGTGCGACCGGTGGACCTGAAGGATTTGTGTCCGCGCGCAAATTGCGAGGCCCGCTTTGATTGCCTTTCCCCCTCTGTTTCAACCGTAGATCGGAGCCGGTGTCCCCTGTACCGACGGAAAAGTTGGTTTGCGTTTTGCCCCGTTTCGCACTGCTATGGCTTCGCCGAATGCTCTTCAAATAACTGAAAAAAAGGAAGCTTAGCTTTACTTGGCGCGTATCCTGCCCCGGATAACGGGGTAGCATGCTTTTTCGTAGGACCTGAACTAAAGGGCAATCTTAGTCCAGGCCCTCGAGCTGTTCTCCCGGTTGTCCTTCTTTTGTTCCTCCCGCCAGTTATGGCGATCGCGGCGACACACTACACTTTTTCTGTGTTTTGTATAGGCAGTCCGGAGGGACGTCCGATGCGAAACGGTCAGGGGCAGACCGTCAGTACACAAACCCGTCGAGCGCAAAAGAAAAATCAGATTCTGTGCGGGATATTGTTGGTTGGGTCTCTCGCCCTTCTCGTCGTGCTTTTTACGGGTTGTGCCGGAGTCGTTAGCGGCGCGAAGCAGACTTCGTCTATCGGTTCGTTCCAATTAGCTCCTTCCAGTGTGAATTTCGGGCAAGTCACCGTCGGAAAGCAAGCAACGCAAACTGTGTCCGTGTCGAACACTGGCAACGTTGGAATCAATATTACGCAGATGACACTTTCCAACCCCCAGTTCAGCGTCACGGGTATGACAACTCCAATGGCCCTCGCCGTTGGTCAATCTGGAAGCTTCACGGTAGCTGTGAATGCGACCGCCGCCGGCAATTTGACGGGCACTTTGACGGCGCAGGGCAGTGCTGGTAGCTCGCCGGTTGTTGTCAGCTTGTCTGCGACAGCGGTAAGCGCGCAGGCGCAACTGTCATTGAGTGCATCGAGCATCAGTTTTGGCAGCGTGTCGGTTGGGTCAAAAGGCAACAGCAATCTCGTGCTCAGCAATTTGGGCACCACCGATTTGGTGATTTCCCTCCTGACACTTACCGGGGCAGACTTTGCTATCAGTGGCATTACAACACCAAAGACAATTTCCGCGGGTCAATCAGCCACAATAGCCGTGACTTTCGATCCTGCCTCGACCGGAAACGCCACCGGGAGTCTGGCTATCACGAGCAGCGATCCCGCAAATCCCACAGTGACGATTCCCCTGAGTGGAACTGGAACTTCGACGGCAACGGGTCAACTCGGGGCGAACCCCGCAAGCCTCAACTTCGGAACCATGACGACCGGTACCACGAGCAGTAAAAAAATCACGCTCACGAACACAGGTACAGCGTCGGTAAATATTTCTGCCGTATCCGCTATAGGAACCGGGCTGAAACTCAGTGGAATCACAACGCCGGCGACACTGAGTTCGTCGCAGAGCGCAACGCTAGACGTCACTTTTGCTCCTTCCGCGACTGGAAATTTCACGGGATCGATTTCGATTGTCAGCAATGCGGGTAAGTCTCCCCTTACAATTCCTGTAACCGCAATCGGCGTTCAACCTGGATTAACCATCTCGCCGACAACCTTCAACTTCGGCAGCCTGGTAGACGGGCAAACCAAGTCTCAGACAATCACCGTGACAAACACGGGGAGCGCCGCTCTGACCATTGAGAATTTGGCGGTGACAGGTAATGCGTATAGCGTCAGCGGGCTAGTCACCCCAGCCACAATCGCTGTCGGCAACGCGGCCAGCTTCAGCGTCCTGTTTGCACCGACTACAGCAGGGAGCCAGACGGGGACGGTTAGTATTTCCAGCGACGCGCCGAATTCGCCGAATGTCTTATCCTTAAGCGGAACGGGCACGGCGGCATCCGTCACGCTCTCATCGAACCCGAGCAGTCTAAGTTTCTCCGGCGTAAATGCGGGCAGTTCAAGCTCGAAAAGCGTGACCATCACTAACAGCGGCAACACGGCCGTGACGATCTCGAAAGTCACTGTAAACGCAAAAGACTTCGCAATCAGCGGGATAACCACACCGATCACTCTAGCGGCGGGGCAAAGTGCTTCCTTGGGCGTGATGTTCAGCCCGACCGCCGCCGAGAATGTTACAGGCAATATCGCGGTGGCGACTTCCCAGGGAGCCAGTTCCGTAATCGCAGTTTCGGGAACGGGGCTTCAAGCTGGTTTGACGATCACACCCGCGAGCGCCAGTTTTGGAAACGTGACTGTGGGCTCACCGAGCACGCAGTCGATTCAATTGATGAACAGTGGCACCGGGAGCCTGACAGTCACACAAGTCAGCGTTACCGGAGGCAGTTTCAGTATCGGAACTCTTTCCATGCCTTTGCATATCAATGCAGGGCAATCGGCCAATTTGAGCGTTGAATTTGCGCCAACTTCCGCATTAACAACAGGCGGCAGTATAACAATCGTCAGCAATGCGCCGAACTCGCCGGCACTCATTGCCCTGACCGGCACGGGAGTGGCTGCAACGCAGACGCTTTCCTTCAGCACGACGAGCGTAGCCTTTGGGAATGTGAACACCGGAAGCTCGTCCACGCAAAGCGTTACCGTAACCAATTCGGGTAATGCGAGCGTGACGGTGTCGCAGATTACCGAGAAGGGGGCCGGATTTACACTTAGCGGCGCCGGGACGCCAGTCACGCTCTCTACGGGTCAGGCTTTGACGTTTGGTGTCGTTTTCAGCCCCACTTCCACGGGCTCTGACTCCGCCACAGTGACAGTTACGAGCACAGCGGCTGGTTCTCCTACCTCGATCGCACTCTCCGGCACGGGAGTACAGGCGACGACTCACTCCGTGGCTCTTGCATGGGTCGCGAGCGCCTCCACGGTTTCCGGGTACAACGTTTATCGCAGCACGACAAGCGGGTCTGGCTACGCGAAGATCAATTCCGCGCTTATTACCGGTGTGACGTACAGCGACACCACGGTGCAAAGTGGGACCACCTACTACTACGTGGTAAATGCAGTGGATTCGAGCGGCACTGAAAGCGCGGATTCCAACCAGGTTACAGCGGTCATTCCTTGACGGCTGGCGGGCTTGAAGTACCAGAAGCGGCTAATGATGACTCTGCACGAGTCAAAATAGGCTATCTGTCCAGCAACCTCCAAGTGTGCCTATGTTGAGCGCATGCGGACCACCGGCTACGAGCGTGGTTTCTAGCATACGCGAAGTTGGTTCCGCCGAGACGAAGCACGAGATTTCTCAATGCGCATCCTTGTTGAAGCCAGCCAGAGACAAGGGTCATCACAATGACCCTCAAATCGAAAGCAAAACTCCACTTCTGCCGATAGTACAAGTCGTACTCCGCACTTTTTTTGGTGGACGTATTGCCTCGCCATCCGTTAGGCTTGGCGTCCAGCCTGTACCTCCGAACTTCAGCACGTGACGATCGTTATCGTTAACCCCATGCAAAAACTCATGAACGAAGTATGGGCGCTCTGGCCGTTGGCCCGCGACGCTCATTTCGCCTTTGCGCGCGTTGATGAAATTGCGGTAATTCATCCATGCTCGTTTTCGCAACCGCGACCCCGAAGACTGTTGTGCGGAAGTCTCCTGCTGTGGGCTGCAAATTGTGCGGGAGTTTCCGATTTGCGACGCTGAACCGGCAACGATATCGTAGTGGCCGCGATGCTCGATGGCCAGACTCGCGCGCTATCTCATGGCAACCGGAGAACCCATTAGATGGATTCCAGCAACTCCAACGAAGCGATGTGCGAGATCGCTTTGGATATCGGAGAGGGGCGCGGACATCGTGATGATGAAGCCGGTGCAGTATTAGCTGGCATCGTTTGCCCTGCCAACACGGAATTCCAGCTGCTGCCGGCGACCTGGACAACGGGAATCTGCGATGATCGATGCCACCGCACGGATCGGCTGATTGAAAAAAATCGATCATGATGGAAGCGCTGACGTCGATGAAGCGGGCCGGCCCGGACTTTAGCATCACGTATTTTGCTAAGGAAGCCCCAAGGAATGGAACTGAGCACTGGTTGTCCTTGCTGCCTGCGCGCGACGAGACGCTGGATCCTGTAGAGGCCATCGGCCGGGGACAACCTAGACATCTCAATTATGTTATGCTTTTCAATCCATATTAAGTGGCTTATAATAAGGCACTTAGCGGGGAGATGGCACTTGCGGAAGCCGGACGATTTCTCGGGAAGGGTTTAGGATCGGCAACTGTGAAAAATTAACCGATTACCCGTGAAAGATGGGGTAGCCGCTGGCTGGATAGACCTAGTCCGCCGCAGCAGAAATGATATAGATATCAGAGGTAGATTTCCAAGCGGAGGGAGATAGCTCAGATGAAGGGCGTCGTCTTAGCAGGTGGTAAAGGGTCACGACTTTATCCACTCACGCGCGTTACGAACAAACATTTGCTGCCCGTTTATGACCGGCCGATGGTGTTCTACCCCATCCAGACGTTAGTAGATGCAGGGATTCGAGACATCATCGTTGTTACCGGTGGGCAGAACTCCGGTGACTTTCTGCGACTTCTCTCCAATGGCAAGGATTTTGACCTGCGCCGCATTCACTACACCTACCAGGAGGGCGAAGGAGGTATCGCCGATGCCCTACGGCTGGCCGAGCCTTTCGTCGAAGGTGAGAGGATTTGCGTGGTCCTCGGTGACAACATTATTGAAAACAACATTGCCGACTCCAAAGAGGCGTTTGAAAAGCAAGACAGGGGAGCTCACATCATTTTGAAGGAGGTCCTGGACCCCGAGCGATTTGGTTGTCCAGAAATCTCCAACGGAAGGATATTGGGTATTGAAGAGAAGCCCGAAACGCCAAAATCGAATTACGCTGTAACCGGGATCTATTTTTACGATGCTACTGTGTTTGAGAAAATCGGCCGCACCAAGCCGAGCTGGCGGAACGAGTTGGAAATTACGGACGTGAACAACATGTATCTGAATGAAGGAACCCTGAGTCACAGTATCCTTGACGGTTGGTGGACGGACGCGGGCACGTTCGAATCTCTCCTGCACGCTACAAATCTAGTTGCCAAGACTGGCGCAAACAAGATGCCTGGACGAGGAGCGCCGCCGCGCCAAGGGAAGCACCTGGAGTGATATTTTATTGTTCTTAAGCATGCGAAGGGAGCAACGCTTTGAAAGTTTTGGTTACCGGCGGCGCGGGTTTCATCGGTTCCAATTTCGTGAGACATCTCCTAGATTCTCGTAGCGACGTCGAGATCATCAATTTCGACAAACTCACATATGCGGGCAATCCCGAGAGCCTGGCGGACGTGGCTGCGAACCCACGCTACTGCTTTGTTCGCGGCGACGTTTGCGATTCCAGAGCAGTGGCCGATGCATTCAAGGGTGGACTCAAAGCAGTAGTAAATTTTGCTGCCGAAACCCATGTCGACAGGAGCATTGAGGATGCCTCTCCCTTTCTTCACACGAACATTCTCGGAACGCAATGCCTTCTGGACGCCGCGCGCCGATTTCGGATGCCACGTTTTATCCACATTAGTACGGACGAGGTTTACGGAAGCGCCTCTCAAGGCATCAGCTTCACCGAGGAAACTCATCTCGATCCGCGGAGCCCTTATGCTGCCAGTAAGGCTTCGGCGGATCACTTTGTCTCTGCCTACGCCAACACCTTCGGCATTTCGGCTGTCATCCTACGCTGTACGAACAACTACGGACCATTCCAATTTCCCGAAAAGCTCATTCCCCTGATGATTGCAAACGCTCGCGAAGACAAATTTCTTCCCGTCTACGGGGACGGCATGCAAGAAAGGGATTGGCTCTTCGTCGAGGACTACTGTCGTGCGATTACTGTGGTCCTCGAACGGGGAAAGACGGGCTCCATCTATAACGTCTCTGCGGGCGCTCCACAGCCGAACCTCAAGATCGTCAGAACCATTCTTTCTCACTTAGGTAAACCGGAGTCTCTGATCAAATATGTTCAAGATCGCCCTGGCCATGACCGCCGATACGCCTTGGACAGTTCCAGGATTCAGCGCGAGCTCGGTTGGAAACCCCAGGTTTCATTCGACGAAGGTATTCGCCGAACGATCGATTGGTACGTTCAGAACACTCGTTGGCTTGAGCACGCTCGTTCAGGTGAATATCTGAAATACTATGAACGGCATTACGTGCGCAGGGCAGAAACATTTAAAGATTGATCCAACTTGGTCCGATTCTTGTTTCCGGCTCCATGAACGCTTGCTCCCAGAGATACTCGTTCCGCTTGATCAGAGCGGGCCAGGTCCAGAACCCCACGGAGACGGAGTCATGCCCTGACTTGACCCGTGTCATTCGCGAGGGCGAAACTTATGATCTGTCCTATTTGGAATCCGACTCTGCAGAATACCCGTAGTGATAATTTCCATATGTTTCATTCTTATCCACGCAATTCAAGACGACACCCAAGAGGCTCTCCGGGCGGAACTCCCCCGCAGCTCTCTGCGCAATTTCAAAGTTCGTGCTTCCGGCACGCACGACAAACAGAATGCCATCGCACAAGTCAGCAAGGGTACTCGCATCATGTACAGCAATGGCTGGCGGTGAATCAATGATGATCCAGTCGAATAACGGCGTCAGCCGGTCCAGAAGCGCTTTCATTTTATCGGTCAGCAAAAGCTCACTCGGGTTTGAAACGACAGTTCCTCCGGGAATAAAACACAGGTTACCCTTGTCCCCCACCTGAATGATTTTGGTCTCGTCCGCATCGCCGCTCAGATAATCTGCCAGCCCTGGCGTTCCCGCCGCTCCTAAAGCCAAATGCAGTCGCGAGGCGCGCAAATCGGCATCAATCAATAGGACCTTTTTGTGCTCTTGTCGGGCGAACGATTGGGCCAAATTCGAAGAGATAAACGTCTTTCCCTCCTCTGGCACACTACTTGTAAGTAGTACACGTTTCAACGGGCGGACCGCTGCAATTTGGTACAGCCGCGATCGTAGTGTCCCCAATTTCTCCGCCCCTTGGCGGAAGACCCCTTCATCCGCGAAGACGCTAAAGCGAGGGTCGATTTTCCATTGCGCACGCCTGCATTTTCGAATTAATCCTTCCCAGGTGTTATTTTCCGGTTGCCCTGACGCACCCAACCCCTTGCGCACTTCTCGTGGCGCTTCGACATAGACAGCGTCTTCAACGAGACTGTCACCTACAAACTGCAGCTCTTCTAGCGCAGGTTTGCCCTCAAGTTGCGCAGCCCGTTCCGATGCAGCTTTTTTCAATGCCTCGTTTATACGACTCATCGGGTCCTTCCCTTCATCCGCCGCCGCAATGCCCGTTGGTAGAACAAATTCTGCTCGGACCGTTATCGTAATGTATGTTCGGGTCTTTGGGCCATCGAGACATCAAAACCCGGCACCATCGTCAAAACCGGCAACTTCAAGTAGGTTTCAACGTCCCGCTCGCAGTACATTGTCTTGTCACTTACCGCCAACAGATAAATGATTCCCAACGCCAAAATCAATCCGGTCGCAATCCCTCCGCCGACAAAAAGGCTTTTCTTCGGAAAGGATGGCTTTATCGGCAAACTCGGCGCGTCGAGGATCCGGAAGTTTTCGCTTTGTTGCTCATGTTCCAAGTCACCCGCCATCGTGGACTTCTGCTGCTTTTTCAAGAGGTCATTGTAGTTGTCGAGAGCTGTCTGGTAGCTTCTCGTCAATTCCTTGAGTTGCTGTTCCACCATGGGACTCGCCTGGACATGCCCTTCGAGCGCGCGAATCTGATCCTGAATCTGCGTCTGATGTTTACTCAAATCTGAAATGCTCACCTCATCTTGTTTGACTTTCGCATGGAGTTGTTGCATTTGCGGCGGTTCGTGCGTGAGGGTTTTTCCAGAGGGAACGTTCTTGGAGTCCGGAGCAGTCGCCATCCTTGTTTTAATCTGTTCGATTTCGACTTTTGTCTTTATGACATCGGGATGCTCAGGCGTATATTTAGCAAGCAAAGACGTCAATTGATCTTGCAGGGTTTCCAGTTGTTGTTCCAGCGTGTCAGTGTTTGGCGCACCGGTCGACTGTGCCTTCCAGGTCACTTCTTGCTGCGCCAAAAGTGATTCATTGAAGGTCTTGTCCTGCTGGGCTCGGCTCAAGGCTTGCGTTGTCGCCTCCAATTGGGAGTTCATGCCGGTGAGTAAGCTCAAATTGCTTTGCTGCTCTTCAGGCAACGAGCCCAGGTATTGGCGTTTGAATTGAGCCAACTTTGCGTCCTGCTGATCCAGGTTCGTCTTGGCTTCATCTAGTTCCTGGGTCAGAAAATCAGTGGTGTGCTTGACTTCTGTCATCCTGCTGTCTGTGTTCTGTTCGATAAATAAGGAGGTAATTTCCGTACAGATTTGTTGCGCCAGTTGCGGATCATCGACCGTGACGCTGATATGAAATCCAGGAGGCTGTTTGTTGATCGATCCGGCCATCGGCTCAATCAACTCGACATTGATGGCTTTTTTCAAACGCTCGACCAAATCCTCCGCGTGTTCCGAGCCGCGCTCTTTCGGGTACAAATTGAATTTGGTGATGATGGCCTGCATTCTTGAGCGGCTCAAAATCTGTTCTTGCATCGAGGACAAATGCCGATATAGGTCCTCGTTCACCACGGTGGGAATAACCTCCTGCGATACGGCTGGCGGCTCCACAAGCACCATCGTGGACGAAGTGTACTTTTTAGGTAAAACCTGCGCCGCGACGAACGCCAGTGCCGCGGTCACTGCCATCGTAGTGGGAATGATCCACCAATATAGACGTGCCAACCTCTTCACTTCCCCCATGGTGATGCCATTCTGTAGCATATCGATTCGCTTCCGTTCCATCCGGCCGGCAGACGAGCCTGCTTGGCAGGACTGAGAGTTGCCCCGCAAAGCAGTTAGCACGGACTGTACCAGTCCGCCAGGATCCGTCCGAGCTCTGGCATTCCCACTAATCTACTGATTCAAGATAGTTTAGCTTTGAGGGCGCAAAGGGGATACAACAATACTATAGGGTGACTCAACGTTCGGTCGAGCCTGGGCGGAACTAAACTATCCTCTTTGTCCCGAAAATCTCCACTTTACCTTCTAACCGGATCGTTGTTCGCTCTCGCTCCGGAACCAGCGGCCATAGGTTGCTGTCAATTGACGGCGTAAATTACTCTTTTTCTTTAGTTTAATGGCGCGTCACGCATAGCCGATAACCCTCGTTGCTTCGGGTGCATAATTGCACTTTACCCTTTTTGGGAGTTCGCAGATGAGTCGATCTTCAAAGAGTTCATGATGGTCCGTTCCAGAGAAGGGTTGATCGCTCTTCCCCTATTCCTTTATTGCCTTCTGCTTGGCGGTTGCGCCCTGAGTTCTGGCGCTAAGGAGCAGAAGTTTATGGGGCAAGCCAATCGGGAATTTCAACAAGGAAAGTTCCCCGAAGCGATGATTTTCTACGGACGGGTTCTGCAGATCAATCCACGTTCTGTCGATGCCCGTTACAGGTTGGCGCAAACGCACTTGAAGATGGGGAGCTGGGCTGCGGCCTACCAAGAGCTTTCCAAGACGGTCGAGCTGGACCCGCAGAAATGGTCCGCGCAGCTCGATTTGGCTCGACTCCAACTTGCAGCAGGCAAGGCCCAGGAAGCACGGGAACGCTCCCGGCTCATCCTGCATAACAATCCAAAGAATGTGGACGCCCAGATACTTCTCTCGGACGCGGATGTAGCGTTCGGCAACCTAATAGAAGCGACAGAAGAGGCCGAGGCTGCCATTGCCATGGCCCCGCAGCAATCGGATGTATATCTCAACCTGGGGCATATTCAGGCTCGCCGGCAAGATCTTTTGGGAGCGGAGCACAACTTCAAGAAAGCGCAGGCTGTTGATCCGCAAGCCGTCCTCCCGAGGCTCACCCTGGGCACTTTTTACCACAAGAACAAACGCTGGGCGGAAGCAGAGAACGAATTCGTGGCCGCAATCCAAATTGCCCCCAAGGATGTCGCTCCGCGCGTTGCGCTCGCGGTACTTTGCTTCGACCAGGGACAGGAATCTCAGGGCGAAAAGGTTCTCAAGGACGCAAAAGATCAATTGAATGGCGATCCTAACGCCTACAAACTCTTGGGTGATTCGTTCCTTGTCCGGGGGCAATACAGCAAGGCTCTTGCAGAGTTCGCAGCCTTGGCGACAAAATATCCGGACGACATTTACGTTCGGAAAACTTACGTCCAGCTTCTCATTCAGAGCAATCGTATGGATGAAGCCGACAGTCAGGAAAAGGAACTACTAAAAAGGTCGCCGCAGGATCCAGAATCCTTGGTGTTGAACGGTCAGATTGAAATTCACCGGAATCAATTGGACCAGGCGATTACCACCCTTCAGCAGGCAGTTAAAAACGCTCCCGACAACGCGCTCGCCCATTACTATCTCGGTGTCGCCCATAAGGAGTCGGGCAATCCGCAGCAGGCCGACGGCGAATGGCGTGCTGCCGTGGGCTTGCGCCCCGGTCTCGCTGAGGCCTGGATCGCTTTGGGTACCAGCGCCACTGTTCGATCCGATTGGCACGCCCTACAGGAAATTAGCGATCAGCTTCAGAAAAATTCGCCAAGCTCTGTCGATGGACTTCTCTTTCACGCGACGGCACGCTACAACCAGGGCGACCGCGCCGCAGCCGAGGCCGATTTGAATCGTCTCTTGCAACTGGCTCCGGACAATCCGATCCCCTACATCAAACTTGGGCAAATTCGGTTGTCGGAGAAACGCTACAATGACGCGGAAGCATATCTTCGCCGGGCACTCAGTGGCGATCCCAATTCTATCGATGCCGTGAAGGGAATTGTCGAAATTGATTTAGCCAAGAATCGGCCCGCCGAGGCGTTGAAATTCCTGCAGGAACAGATCGATCACAACCCGAACTCCGCGCCACTTTACTTAGTTCAGGCGCAGATGCAGATAGAAACGAAGCAGTTCGCCGATGCGGAGTCCACACTCTCCCGGGCGGCGGATCTCGATCACCGCAACGTGGGTGCCTGGGTTCTTCTCGCTCAAACACAATTTTCTCTGGGCAAGACAAAATCCGCGATTTCTGACTATCAGAAAGCCATCGAACTCTCTCCACGAGATCCTCGTTTGTATGTCGAATTAGGCAGTGTTTATGAAAAGGATGGGGAGTGGCAGGGCGCAAGAGAAAGCTATCAGAAAGCGTTGGCCATTCAGCCACAAGATCCTTTGGCTTCCAATAACCTGGCTTACCTCTTGCTTGAGCATAATGGCGACGTCATGGTCGCTCTTGGCCTAGCACAGACCGCTCGCAAAGGCTTGCCAAGGTTTCCTAACGCCGCCGATACCCTAGGTTGGGCCTATTACCACAATCGCGCTTACTCTGTCGCTGCTCCTTTCTTTGAAGACGCTGTCAAAGCTGCTCCGAACAATCAAACTTATCGCTACCATCTCGGACTCACATATCAGAAGCTTCAGGATTCCACTCGGGCAAGGATGGAATTGGAAAAGGCCATCGGCATCGATCCCAAATCCGACGTCGCAACTCGGGCTCGCCAGGCGATGAATCAGAATCCTGTCAGTTAGCTAGAATTGTGCATCCGACAGTTCGCTAAACAACTTAAGGACATCCAATGCGCATTCTGCTCATAGGTGCAAAAGGAATGCTCGGCTCGGACATTGTCAAGGATTGGACGTCCGACGAACTCATCCCTGCAGATTCGAAAGATGCAGATATTCGAAATCTTGATCAAGTCCGAGATCTGGTCTCCAAGGTACGCCCGCAATGGATCCTGCTCACCGCCGGGTATACGGACGTCGATGACAGTGAAAAAAACGCGGACCAAGCCTTTGCCGTAAACGCAACAGGCACGGAAAACGTGGCTCGGGTCTCCACGGAATTCGGCGCGCATCTTTTTTATGTCAGCACCGATTACGTGTTCGACGGCAGCTCTTCGCGTCCCTACGAAACTACTGATCTTCTCAATCCCTTGAATGTATATGGCGCATCGAAGGCTGCGGGAGAAGCCGCCGTCCAGAAATATGCCAATCATTGGTGCATTGGCCGAACCTCGTGGCTTTTCGGTGCGTCTGGTGCAAGTTTTCCAGAAAAAATTCTCCATGCCTCTGAGGTTCGTTCGGAACTCATCGTTGTCGCTGACCAGGTCGGATCGCCGACTTTCACCCGTGACCTTTCGTCCGCCATGCGAAATCTCGTTCGCGCTGACGCACGCGGCATCCTTCACATCACCAACTCCGGCATTTGCTCCTGGTTTGAATTCGCGCAAGAAATCCTGAAGCAGGCTGGTCGACCTTCGATCCGGGTTCTTCCCACCACTGCTTCTGGAATTGCCAGACCTGCCAGGCGCCCAAACTACTCGGTATTATCGCCCCTGAGCCTGCACCAGCACGGCATTACCATGAGGCATTGGAGGGAGGCTGTTCCCGTGTATCTGGAGGATCTGCGTAAGGTTGGAAAACTGAAATCGGGAAAGGAAAAGGAAAGTTCCTAAACGAATTGCCCCTTGGCTCGAAACTATGTGGCATCGCCTAAAATACTGGATTCCGGCAATTTGCGTTGCGATTGTGATTTCGGTCTTCTCCACCCGCTATTTCAGTGGTGAACAAACTTCTCGCATTATCATTCCGATTCTTCACTGGCTCTTTCCTTCCGCCAGCCATCACCTACTCCACCTGGTACACATCGGCATTCGAAAAGCCGCTCACGTGATCGAATTCGGGATTTTTAGTATTTCCGTATTCCACGGTGTTCGAGCAGGGCGTTACGGCTGGCGACTGGATTGGGCCGTGATGACGCTCGTGATTGCTGTAAGTTATGCTGGACTGGATGAATGGCACCAATCCTTTGTCCCGCTTCGGCAGCCCAGCTTCCGCGACGTGCTCATCGACTCGACCGGGGCATTCCTCGCACAAGTTCTTGTTTGGACTTACTCCAAACTGCATCGGAACACTACGGAATTACAAGTTGGCGACGAATAGGTCGCTTGTTCGAAGTCTGTTTGGTCCATCCGATTTTCCTAGACTCGCAATCGCCACCCCCCATCTCCTTGTGGTGAGTTAGTCCAGCGGTTCCTGTTTCAGGCGGGGATCGCGTTTGGATGTTGCACGTCCAAAACTGGCGACTGCACCACAGGGTAGCTTTTGCTACCACGCGGACAGGGGAGACCCGACTGTCCCTCATTTGGTCCACCCACCAGTTATGGCAGATCTCTCGGCGGGCTAGACTCCAGATTGCGTCACGGAGGTTTAGTCGATGAAGGACGGTCAGGGTGCGACCATGGAACTCGAAGTAGGAAGTTCGCGAGCCGAATATAGGCTCTTCTGGGGGCTCCTGATTCTGGTCCTATTGCCTTCAATTTTTCTCTTAAATGGATGTGCGGGAATCGTCAAAGGAAGCTCGCAAGCAATCGCCGCGTTATTCCAACTTAACCCGGCCGGAATCAATTTCGGTACCGTACCGGTCGGTAAAGCGTCTACGCAGACAGTGTCGGTCTCAAATACCGGAACGGTGGCCGTAAATATTACGCAGGCCACACTGTCCAACTCCCAATTCAGTCTTTCCGGAGTGACCTTGCCCATGTCGCTCGCGGCGGGGAAATCAGGGAGTATCTCGGTTGCGGTGACCCCTACGGCGGCTGGAACTATCGCCGGAACATTGACGGTCACAGGTGACAGCGGCAGTTCGCCTGTTGTCGCAAATCTGTCGGCGACCGCTGTCGCCTCATCTCAGCCACAATTGTCCGTGTCGCCAGCGTCAATTGCGTTTGGGACAGTTTCCAACGGGCTTACCGGCACTGCCAACCTGGTTCTGAGCAACACGGGATCCGCAAACTTGACCGTGTCCATGGTCACGGTGGCAGGCTCGGAATTCGGGATCACTGGAGTTACCACGCCGAAGACAATTAGTGCTGGCCAGTCGGTGCAGGCGGCGGTCACGTTCTCTCCGACGGTCGCCGGAGCGGCCACGGGAAGTGTCACGATCACGAGCAATGATCCGAACAATCCCACGCTGAGTGTTCCGCTCGCCGGCACAGGATCTGCGGCGGCCACGGGGCAATTGAGCGCAAGTTCCTCGAGCCTCAGTTTTGGCACGATTGCGACCGGCAATAGCTCCAACCAACAGGTCGTCATAACCAACACCGGGAACGCTGCAGTAAGCGTTTCGGCGGTGACTGCCAGCGGAACCGGATATTCCGTGAGCGGCTTGACTGCGCCTGCGACCTTGAATCCGTCAGAGAACGCTACACTGACGGTTACGTTTGCGCCGTCCGCTGCCGGCAGCGTGATCGGGTCCATCGTAGTGACGAGCAACGCGGCCAACTCGCCCCTCAAGATCACGCTCAACGGGACTGGCGCGCAGGCGGGACTTTCCGTGTCGCCCTCAAGCTATAATTTCGGTAGCATCGTCGACGGTCAGACGAAGTCCGAGAGTTTTACAATCACGAATACGGGAACAGCTCCTTTGACCATTGAACAGTTGTCCGAGACCGGAGGAGCGTTCAGCGTGAGCGGACTTACCACCCCGGCGACAATCGCCGCGGGCGGCACGGCCACTTTCAGTGTTTTGTTCGCGCCCACAACGGCGGGAAGTCTGACTGGCAGCGTTAGCATCACGAGCAACGCACCCAACTCGCCCAATGCCGTTGCCCTCAGCGGAACCGGCACAGCCTCGACGGTCACGCTCTCGGCGAGTCCGGCCAGCCTGAGCTTTACGGGTATCAATGTGGGGAGCTCGAGTTCCCAGAATGTAACCATTACGAACAACGGGAACGCCAGTGCCACCATTTCTCAAGTCGCAGTGAGTGCCAAGGACTTCTCTGCGAGTGGAATTACAACTCCAACCACTTTGGGAGCTGGGCAGAGTGCGGTGATGCATGTGGCATTCAGTCCTACGGCTTCGGAAAGCGTCACCGGAAACATCACTGTTTCAAGTTCACAGGGCTCAAGTGCTGTCGTCACCGTCACCGGCGGCGGCGTTCAGCCTGCCTTGACGGTTACACCGGCAAGTGCGAGCTTTGGGAACGTCACCGTTGGTTCTCCGAGCACACAGACCATCCAATTGAGCAATAGTGGCACGGGGACGCTGTCGATCACGCAGGTTAGTGCCACGGGGAGCGGCTTCAGCACGAGCTCTTTGGCGCTGCCGATTACTCTTAACGCAGGTCAGGCAAGCAGCTTCACCGTGCAATTTGCGCCTGCAGCGGCCGGCGCGGTTACCGGCGGCGTGACCGTCGTGAGCAATGCTCCAAACTCCCCGGCCACGATTCCACTGAGTGGCACGGGTGTGGCGCAGACCTTGGTGCTTTCTTTCAGCTCGACAAGCCTGGGATTCGGGAATGTGAATACTGGCAGTTCCTCGACGCTGACCGAGACGACAACCAACACCGGCAATGCGAACGTGCAAATCTCGCAGATCACGGAAAGCGGGGCTGGTTTCACTCTCAGTGGCGCGAGTACCCCCGTTACCCTCACGCCAAATCAGACCCTAACGTTCAGCGTGGTTTTCAGCCCGACAACCGCCGGAAGTGCCACGGGCTCAGTTACGGTAACAAGCAACTCCACCGGCTCCCCGACAACGATTGCTGTCACCGGAACGGGCCAAGCAGTTTCCCACACCGTAGCGCTTGCGTGGAACGCCAGTACTTCCACGGTTTCCGGCTACAACGTCTATCGGAGCACAACAAACGGCACTGGCTATACAAAAATCAATACCCCGCTGGTAGCCAGTCTGAGCTACATAGACTCGACAGCGCAGGACGGCACAACCTACTACTACGTGACCACCGCCGTTAATAGCAGCGGCGACGAAAGCGCCTATTCGAACCAAGTCACGGCGATCATCCCCTAAAAAGAATCAACGGGCTGCAAAAATTGGGCTGCTGTGGAAGTTTGAACCTGCCTAAACCCACCCAAAGACTTGCGCCTCAAGAGCACCGGCGGTGTGGATCACAACGTCGCGGACTCTCGCTTAGCGCAGCGCGACGAACGATGGGTGCGAAAAAACCGGGACACTACCTTGGCGCAGGATGCGGCCCCGAAATTCCGGCAAGAAACTCTTGGGTGCGGTGTTAGCGGCAGAGGGCGGTCTCACGGGCAATATCCCCGAGCTCGGCCAATCGCAACATGAACGCTAGATCGTGCGGAACTATGGCGAGCTGAGGGCTCGCTTCTGCGCAACAGCCAGAAGACAGGCAGCAACAGCACCAAGCCAATTAGAAAGAAGACTACGCCACCATCGTGATGTAACCGGCCGTACAAAAAGTCAGGGTTTACATAAGTTGCGAGGATTGTCAGCGTCGCAATACGCACACCATTCTTCACCACCATCACCGCCAGCCCTGCCCCAACAAACACGACCTTTTTCCAAAATTTGGAAAA
The DNA here is from genome assembly GCA_963795535.1 of Candidatus Acidiferrales bacterium. Taxonomy (GTDB): domain Bacteria; phylum Acidobacteriota; class Terriglobia; order Acidiferrales; family UBA7541; genus Acidiferrum. Next base: position 838,215 of record CAWCIG010000012.1, on the reverse strand, counting down.
CGCAAAATGAGCCAAAAGTACCGCCAAGATCAGGAGCGCCATGCTCGATCGGATGCCACTGCATTCCGGTGCGACGGCGATACTCAAACCAGGCAAGTGGAACACGAAGGCGTCGCGAAGTACTGGAACACCCGACCATTCAAAGATTTGTTCGGCAACTGCTGCGGAACCGGCCTGCAGCAGATAGATGACCCGATTGAGCAGTTGTTCGGGCATGGGGATGGCGAACGCTAAGAATGCCAGGGGAAATTGAACCTTCATTGCCGACGACCACCCAAAAATGGCGACAAACCCAGCAACAAGGAAAAGAACCAAACTCAAGACTATAAGTGTGAGACGAACGTCGGCCTGCAGCGAGGCTCCCCACCAAGAGAATGCCCAGAGCGATGCGGCGGGGACAGCAAAAAGCAGAGCTGAGCGAACGTCAAGCATGGAGGATTTGGATAGTTTTGCGCGTTCCGTGTAAAAGAGCGCAGCGGTGATTAGCGGAATCAGCAGAATGTGAGAAGCGTTGCCGTTGTGGAGGCAGTAGCTAAACAGGACACCGAGCGGCCGCCAGAAAAACAGGCAACATAGAGCTGCCCAGCTCAGATAAATCACCCAGGGATTTGGTGAATACTTCGCGCTCTGGTTCAAGGCGTCCACACCTCAAGAGGTGGTTTTGCAGCACGACAGCTCTGAATTTGGCTTACGTATTGCGAATGACTCCGCGCATCGCAATCCGTTCTCATGGACGGAACTTCGAGACCGGGACAAAAAACAACCTCACGCAGACGCTCCCCACAATGTCGATCCCGTGCTTGATGGCCAGAGAGATACGATGCCCGTCTTCCTTCTTCTGCAACTCGGGATACAGAGTGATATTCGCGGAGTAGTCCCTTCCTTCTTGCCCTGATTCTTCCGGAAAAAAGTGGAATGACACAGAAACCTTGGCGTTCTTTCCTGGGTGCAGGGTTGCCTCGAACGCCTTCTGAATCTTCACGAGAAATTTCTCACGGACAACCTGGTTGCTGGCCGTCCCCAGATCCGTGCCGATCACACCCACAACGCTGTTTTCCAAATACCAGCCAATGATGTCTGTTTCTCGCGTCGTCTCCAACAACGCCGCCGCAAACGCAGACATCCGTCCGTTCTTCCAGTCGCCACCTAGTGAATGATTGAGATCGATCAGTACCAGGACGAACCTTTTCCGTGCTCGCTCCGCCCGCCGCCGTTCTAAATACAACATGGAAACGAAGGTGCTTTCTTCGAGCAGGGCCAGCCGAGAAGTATGCTCCCTCTCACGCGCGGATAGATATGCCCGCACGTCCCACTTGTGTTGTCCCCCAGTTCTCTTCGTTGCACTGTTTGGACTCATCATTTTTCTTGCCTGCACTCTTCAGCGGAACGAGTTTGGTAAACGAGATATCCTTCAAGTACTTCGAGTAAATCCTGAATTACACTAGGCTACAGGCCTTCCGGTTCCTTAGAGATAAAGGCTGTTCAACCTGAGCGGTGTTCAACAGCTGACTAGGAGACCATTTAGGAGAAACGCGACTTATTCAGGTGTTCTCGGAGCTTTGAGGACCCCACTGTCAGGGACGATACCCGTGTAAAGGGTCAGCGGTGGCGTCGGCTATGGTGCAACCCTCCAGAACTTCATGCCACGTAGGCTGTGAGCAATCTAATTGCCACAGGTGTCCGGCTTGGCGCTTCGGCTAGCGCCCTGTAGAACCCACAACACTAAGAAAACGAAAACCTTAACCACTTCAATGCGCAAGGTCCTTCCAAGCGATCCAGGCTTGAGCACATCAGATGTGAAACGAGATTCCACATATCCGCAATAACCTTCCTGCCGCTAGGCGAGCACAGGGCCTTGTGAGTTCACGCGATGAGAAGTGGAGAGGAAGGCTGTCTCGATATTTCTGCTCCGATTCCCCGGAAGGGCTTATGCCAGCTGTTGCGGTTGATACGGCCTCGTAGCCTGCTTCCGACGGCAGACTTTGCTAAGAGCAACAAGTCGGGCAGAATGGAGTCCTCACATACCTCAGGAAATCGGTGGAACGCGTGGGAACGGCTCCGAAGGAGATTCAATCTTGCATCTGTCAGTGATTGGTTGCGGTTATGTAGGATTAGTGACGGGCGCGTGCCTCGCTGCGTCGGGACACAATGTGACTGGTACCGACATCGACCCTGAGCGCATCGCGCGCCTAAAAGCCGGTGACGTGCCCATTTTCGAGCCGCACCTCGATGAACTCCTCGCCTCCTCTGCAAAGGCCGGCCGTATCTCTTACACTGCAAGTGCTGGCGACGCCGTCCGGGCCAGCGACACCATTTTTATCTGCGTAGGTACTCCACCTAAAGAGAGCGGCGAGGCGGACCTGTCCGCAATTGAGCATGTGGTCCGGCAGATCGCCGAGGAGGCCCGTTCTCCCAAGCTCGTGGTCACGAAGAGCACCGTTCCTGCTGGTACCGGCCTCCAGTTGCAGCGTGCGCTCACTGCTTACAGCCGGGGCAACAAGGATTCTTTTCGTGTCGCCTCGAACCCGGAGTTTCTCCGCGAAGGCACTGCTGTCGAAGACTTCTTTCATCCCGACCGTATCGTTGTTGGTGTTGAAGACGATTCTGCCGCGGCCGAATTGCGCGAGATCTACCGCCCCATCCTCGAGCGCCGTTTTCACTGCCCGCTACACAAGGGAGGGTGCCCGCCGGGCCATGCCGAATTCTTGGTCACCACCATCAGCAGCGCCGAGTTGATCAAACACGCTTCAAACTCCTTCCTTGCTATGAAGATCAGTTATGCCAATGTCATTGCGGACCTGTGCGAGAAGCTTGGAGCAAATGTCGAAGAGGTTACTCATGCTATGGGTCTCGATCCCCGAATTGGGACGCAATTCCTCCGTGCCGGGCTCGGTTTCGGTGGCTTCGGCTTCCCAAAGGATGTTCAAGCCTTCATCCAGCTAGCCGCGTCGGTTGGTGTGGATTTTGACATTCTGAAAGCTACTGAACGGGTCAATAAGCAACGCATAAATATTTTTCTTGAAAAAGTGCGCAAAGCTCTTTGGGTCATCAAAGGCAAACAGGTGGCGGTTCTGGGACTATCGTTCAAAGCCAATACCGACGACATTCGTTCGGCACCCGCGCTCGAAGTGGTCAAACACTTATTGGACGAGGGAGCGATCGTACACGCAAACGACCCCGAAGCGATTTCGAGAACAAAGGCTCTCTTCCCCGAGGTGACTTATCATGATGACCCTTATGAAGCGCTCAAGGATGTCGATGCTGTGTTAGTGTTTACGGAGTTGGATATTTTCCGCACTCTGAATTGGGAGCGTGCAAAATCCCTGATGGCTCGGGGCCTGGTCATCGACGGCAGAAATCTCTACTCGCCGACGAAGATGCGCGAGCTTGGATTGGAATATTATTCTTTTGGCCGCGAATAACATGCAACAGCGAATTTCCATACTGATTCACACCGTGGTCGTCTCGGCGGCCCGATTACCGGAGCAATCAACTCCTTTCGGCGGGTAATCAAAATCCAAACTCAGTTGATCTGAGACCAACGGCCGACTTTTTGAAGCGCGGAAGGGTGTTCGCAACCGGACCCGGTTGACGTTGTCAGGATTGCAGCTTAGAGTCAGCCGTTCGGGTAGGACTACGCATGGCGCAAAGGATCCCACAACTCGATGGTGTCCGAGGCATTGCCATCCTTGCGGTAATGGTCCATAACCTGGGCGCTTTTTCGATCAGACCCTTTTCTTATCTGACGACCTACGGCTGGATGGGAGTGGACCTCTTTTTTGTTTTGTCTGGATTTCTGATAACCGGCATCTTGCTGGACACAAAGAAATCAGAACGGTATTTCAAGAACTTCTACGTGCGCCGATGCTTGAGAATCTGGCCCCTTTATTACGCGATTCTCCTGTGCATGTTCGTTGCTGTGCCGCTGGTCCGGCACCAAGAGGCATTCCTTATTTTTCAAAGATCTTCTCCCTGGTGGTCTTATTTGTTTTTTCTTCAAAATTTTCTTGTTGCCACACCCACAGGGGCATTTGGTCCACTTGCCGTGACTTGGTCCCTGGCGGTTGAAGAGCTTTTCTATCTCGTTTGGCCGCTATTTGTCCGGTTGCTTTCAACGAGTCAATTGTGGCGCCTCGCCTGGGGAGTCCTAGTGTTCTCGCCTGTCCTTCGGCTGTACTTGTCGCGGCACGATGTCTTGATCTACTCCAATCCATTTTGTCGCCTGGATGGCTTGATGGCGGGGGCCCTTCTCGCGATTTTGGCAAGGAAAACGGCGGTTCTGCACGGCGCGTTCACAAAGTATGTTTGGGCTATACTGATTGGCGCTGCGTCCCTAGCCATCGTCAGCGAACAACTGTCCGCCAGATGGTTCACATTTTCCATGGCCGTCATGGCTTCGGCGGCGTTGGTCTATCTCGCACTTTATTCGACAAGAGCTTGGTTGCGGTACTTACTCACCAGCCGGTTTCTTACCTACACAGGTATCATCAGCTACGGTCTCTACTTGCTCCACAAACTTCCCTATGACTTCATGAAGGCCATGCACGTTAATCTAAACCCGACGGTGGCATTTCTTGCCATTGCCGCTTGCGCGTACCTGCTGGCCCTTTTGTCGTGGAATCTCCTCGAGAAACCCTTTCTCAAGCTCAAAGTCCTCTTTGACGAGCCTAGAACGGCATGAGAAAGGCATGAGAAAGGCATGGCTATCGTCTTCTATATCCTGTCGGCAGTGATCACTCGTCACATTGGGCCCACCACCACGCGGGCCCTTCCGCATGGTCGAACGTACAATTTATATGTTTCCTCCCTTTGCGGATAATTCCTTATTACATATCTAGCAGAACGAGCCGCGGAAAAGGGGTGACATGAGCATGGAAATAATCGGCGCGGCGACAGCAGGAGTGGATACAGTGGAAGGTAGGGCGCAACGGTTTAGCTCATGGAAGGCATTTCCTGTTGCAGCCCACAAAGTTCTCCAATTACACGAGATCTGAGCCTTCATAACACGAGAGCTTCCATTCGAAACGTTCGGCCACGACAGCCGCGGCAAATTCGGGGAACGGCTGGAAGGAATAGATTGACCAGCAGGGAGAATCGCAACTGGTGAGTTCAGGGAGTTGGCCCGGCGTGAGAGTGACGGAGAAGCTGTCTAGCGGAGTTTGAAGGCCATCACCACGGGCCTTTACGTAGGCTTCTTTTCTGGTCCAACATTGGAAGAACCCCAACGCGTGCAGCGGGAGCGGAAGAGCGTCGAGTTCGGCGATTTCCTGTGGTGAGAAATAACGCTGAGCAATTTCGCGCGAGGCGAAGTCGTCTCGGATTTTTTCCACATCAATCCCAATTTCCCGTTGTCTGGCAACAGCGAAAACTGCGAGGCCGTGAGAATGAGAGAGGTTAAATTTCAACTCCGAAGGATGCAGTCCGTCCGCAAGGAAAGGCTTCCCCTGTGGCCCCTCTTCGATCCGCAGCGAGTCTGCAGGAATCTGTAAATAGCGCCCCAAGAGCAGGCGAAGTGTCGCGCGGGCGACTGTGAAATGCTGGCGATCGCGGTCGAAGATGAACCGATCGGCACGCACGAGTTCTCCGGAGGACAACAACGCTGAAAAACGAGCGACAGAGTCAGGTGAAACATCCAAAGAAGCCCGCCAAATGTGCAAAGCAGTGGGCGCAAGAGTAAGACTCGAAGAGGGCGTACACCAGTTGACCGTACTGAGCATATTTATGAGCATCTGCCATATCTGGAAGAAGGGCCACGGCAGATATATCCTGTAGATATCACTTTTTGGCTAGAATGGCGAAGATACGGACGTATTTATGGGTATGGTGTCGCCCATATGGACACTCCGTCACTCTCACGTGAGGTATATTTTAGTTCCCCGATCGTCGCTTCCTCCGTTCATCGCCTACACTTCCTTCGACCGGTCTAGCAGTCAAATCAGGTCCTCGAACCGGAAGTAGGCTCGCTCGGTCGCCAGGCGCACGAATCGACCCGGTGCCGCCACGCTGGTCCAGCGGGTTGGTAAGATGCCCATGCACCCTTTGCGTGGAGATCGTTAGAAGGTGAAGGCCAGGCCAGTCGAGCCCACCAGCAGAGAGTGCAAGTCCTGGAAAGTGGAAAAGCTTTTCACAAATCTTAGCGGGAGCCTGCTCCTCACTGTCCGGATCAGATCTAACCCGCTTTGTTCTCAATTGCTTATGGTTGCAAGGAATGGACCGGGGTTTGCATAGTAATAGGCTCACGAAGTAGCGCTCTGTGCGGCGGCAGCCAGATTGTCCTTATCAAATTAGGCCAAGTACCACGGGACAGGGCACTGGGATCACGCGTGGCGCCAGGAAGAAATTTGCCTAGCGGGAGTTTACTGCTCGCAGTAAACTCCCGCTGGTGGGAGATACGGCATATGAGTAGTGCTATTCCAATAGCTCAGCACCTCGCTGCTGAGAACGATGCGACGCACAAGTTGACGCGCATCTGGGAAGACCTGTTGAGTGTGCGACCAATCGAGCCCGACCAGAATTATTTCGATCTGGGAGGCGATTCTCTTTTGGCCGTTCAGATGTTTGGCGAAATTGACAAGGTATTTCAAGTGAAAATACCGGTAGCGACTCTCTTTGAAGCCCCTACGATCGCTGAACTCGTGCAAATCCTCAATCGTGAGGCACCGAGCTCGCGTTGGTCTTCGCTGGTCACGATCCAGCCTAAAGGGGCACGGCCTCCCTTGTTCTGCATGCATGGCGCTGGCGGGAATGTTCTCATCTACCGTGAGCTGTCCAAGCGCTTGGGAGACGATCAGCCGTTCTACGGACTCCAGAGCCAAGGACTTGATGGGGATTGCGAGCCTCCAACACGCATCGAGGACATGGCAACGGACTACGTGCGGGAGATTTGCAGAATTCAACCTACGGGACCCTATTATTTGGCCGGGTACTGTCTTGGGGGCACGATCGCATACGAGGTCGCGCAGCAATTGAGGGCAGCGGGAAAAACGGTCGCCCTTCTAGCGCTGTTCGACACGCTCAATTGGTGCAAGGTTCCGCCGCTTACATTAGCCAAAAAGGCGAGTGTTGCTGTGGAGAGAGTGATCTTTCACAGCCTTAACTACCTTCGACTCGATCGAAGAGGAAAAAGAGAATTCCTTCGGGAGAAGATTCAGGTCCTTCGAAATAGAATCCCGGTCTGGCGAGGCACGCTCCAGAGCAGAATGGCTGGGACTTCGGATGGGACAGGGGCGCAGTCCGTGGTACTCGGGAAAATCTGGGCGGCGAATGACCAAGCTGCGATCGACTACATTCCCAAACCATTTCCGGGAGTGGTGACTGATTTCCGACCTCTAAAACAGTACAGTATCTACCAGCGTTCGGACCTAAAATGGGAAGAGCTGGCAAAGGGGGGACAGCATATCGTTCCGCTTCCTGTGTATCCGGCGGGAATGATGGTCGAGCCGTTTGTGGGCGTGCTGGCCGAAGCTCTGAAAAAGTCCATTGATTCAGCCACTCCATGATCGTTCTTGGGCTGATCGTACAAACTGTGTTGCCCTTGTAGACCCCGGACGCGGCCCTAGGCCCAAAACCACCTCGGTTGCGGTTGTGGGCCACAACACCATACGGTGTGAAGGACAGATAGCAGCGGGAACTTGGAGAGGAAAAAATATTCCGAGAATTGGTTCGTTGCCCGGCTAGTTGTTTTCATGTCAATGAAAATGAATAACTTAGGTTGGTGTTCCATGGTTACACAATTGCTCTAGTCCCTGTGGTGAATCAACTCTTTTGGTGTGGTTTTCGGCCAATCGTTTTAGAAAGGAATCTAGACCCTAGCCATGATTGAAGCCGCAATCGTTGGAGCCGGCCCTTACGGACTCTCCATCGCCGCCCATTTTCGGCGTCGAGGGCTCCCGTTTCGAATATTTGGTCCGCCGATGGACAGTTGGCTTACGCATATGCCCGAGGGCATGATGCTAAAGTCGGATGGATTTGCGTCGAATCTCTCTGACCCGGAAGGCAGGATGACACTGAAGGAGTTCTGCCAGGAACGCGGAATCCCCTACGATGACACGGCGTTGCCGGTTAGCCTCGAAACCTTTACCAGGTACGGGTTGGCTTTCAAGGACCGAATCGTGCCCGAACTTGAGAGCAAAATGGTCGCGACGGTTGAACATTTAGGTGACAGCTATGAATTGACACTGAGCGATGGTGAGCAGGTGCGGGCGCGGCGCGTGATTCTTGCCGTCGGGATCACCCATTTCGCATACGTCCCGGAGTGTATTGCGCACCTCCCTGAAGAGTTTGTAACTCACAGTTTTCAGCACAAGCGAGTGGGGACCCGTCGTGGATGCCATGTTGTGGTGATCGGCGGAGGTGCTTCGGCGATCGGCTTAGCAGGACTGATGCGCACGGCAGGCGTGGATTCGCATCTTTTGGTGCGAGACAGTGAGCTGAAATTCCATGGCGCCCCAAGTGGGAAACAGCGATCCTTGTGGCAAAGGATTCGGCATCCAAAGTCTGGCTTAGGACCGGGACTTCGCTCGCGGTTCTGTGCGAACTCACCCGAGTGGTTTCACCTGCTGCCGGAAAAATTGAGAATTGAGGCAGTCCGGCGGCATCTTGGTCCGTCAGGGCATTGGGTTTCCAAAGACGTCGTTCTCGGAAAGGTTCCTGTGATGCTAGGGTGCAGCCCCGAAGGGGCGACGGTCAGAAACGGCAAAGTGATTCTTCATGTGCGACAGGCAGATGGAACGCTGCGTGATGTCGTAACCGATCACGTCGTAGCAGGCACCGGCTACCGCGTACAGATGGAGCGCCTGCGATTTCTCAAGCCCGAACTGATTGCCAAAATCAAAACCGCTGCAGGTTCACCGGTGTTATCAAGCAAGTTTGAATCTTCCGTTCCGGGGCTATACTTTGTAGGCCTCGCAGCAGCCAATAGCTTTGGACCGGTCATGCGGTTCGCTTACGGAGCGGAATTTGCAGCCCGGAACCTGACGAGCACAATCACAAGAGCTGCGACCCTTGGTCGAGCAGTCAGCCCCGCAGGGTGCAGTGTCCAGGTTGAGGACCAGGTTGAGGAGATGTCTCGCTGAGTATTTCGGCGGCAATTTAAGCGATTCGGTGAACCCTAACCATGAAGATGGAGACCATTGCTATTCACACCGGCTGGGATGGTGACCCCGTCACCAAGGCCGTAGCTGTGCCCATTTACCAGACCGTCGCGTTCGAATTCGACAGCGCGGAACACGGGGCGGCGCTCTTCAACCTGGAAGTCGAAGGGAATATTTATACAAGGATCGGAAATCCCACAAACACCGTGCTGGAAAAGCGCGTGGCGGCCATGGAAGGTGGAGTCGAGGCCTTGAGCGTGAGCTCCGGGATGTCCGCCATTCACTACGCGCTCGCGAACATCACGGAAATGGGGAACAACATTGTTTCCCTGCCGCAGCTCTACGGCGCGACCTATACCCTGCTGGAACATGTTTTTGCCAAACACGGGATCAGCACGCGATTCTCCGAGAACGATACTCCGGAAGCGGTCGAAAAGCTGATTGACGAGAATACCCGGGCGGTCTATTGCGAGAGCGTAGGCAATCCCGCGGGAAACGTTGCAGATGTCGAAGGACTGGCACGCGTAGCGCACAAGCATGGTGTCCCGCTCGTCGTTGACAATACCGTTGCCACACCGATTTTGCTTCGGCCGATCGAATATGGAGCGGACGTGGTGGTGCACGCGATGACGAAATTCATGGGCGGGCACGGCACAACGATCGGCGGCATGATTGTTGATAGCGGACGATTCCCATGGAGGGACTACGCGGACAAGTACTATATGCTGACAAAACCCGAGCCCTGTTATCACGGAGTAGTATATACCGAACAGTACGGTGCGGCGGCGTTCGTAGCGCGTTGCCGGACTGTTTGTCAACGGAACACGGGTGCTACGTTGTCGCCTTTTAACGGTTTTCTCCTGCTGCAAGGACTGGAAACCCTGGCTTTGCGAATGGAACGGCACGTTGAGAATGCTCGAAGGGTTGCAGAATTTCTGCGAAATCATCCGCGGGTGGAGTGGGTAAGTTACGCAGGCTTTCACGACAGTCCGCTTTACCCGATGGCGAAAAGATATCTGGGTACAAAACAGGTTTCCTTGCTGACCTTTGGCGTTAAGGGAGGGCTTGCAGCGGGTATCAAGTGCTTTAATGCGTTCAAATTGTTCAAGCGCATGGTGAACATGGGTGATGCAAAGTCGCTGACATGCCATCCTGCTTCAACGACGCACCGGCAATTGACTGCCGAAGAGCAACTAAAAGTCGGGGTGCGGCCGGAAATGATCCGGCTGAGCGTCGGAATCGAGCACATTGACGACATTCTAGAGGACCTGGAACAAGCCCTGGAGAAAACGCTAGACGCCTCGCAGCTCAGCGAAGAGGGGGGCTTGCATGTCTCTACTGGTACATAGGGGCGAACAAGTAACGCGCTGGACCGGTGGACGCTACCTGTGCGCGCCCGAAGCAACGAGCGTTCAAACTCCCGGGGATGCTCTGCGACTCGCCGTGGTCATCAACATGCCGGACGCAGCCGTGGAGGATACGGAAGCGCAATTCTTCGGACTTCTCGAACAGGCAGCAAACGAACGGTCGGTGCATGTCAGGCTGTATTCCCTGCCCCATATCCCCAGGGGCGAGCGAACTCGTGAATACCTATCGAAGTATTACGCACCGTTTGAAGATCTTTTGAGTCGGCGGTTTGACGGAGCCATCGTAACGGGGACGGAGCCAAAGCAACCCGATCTGCGCCAAGAGCCATACTGGGAAAAGCTCTCGGCTTTGCTGGATTGGGCGGAGCAGAACACATTTTCGACTGTGTTGTCCTGTTTGGCGGCACATGCAGGTGTGCTTTATAGCGATGGCATTGGCCGCAACGCACTAGGCGACAAGCAATTCGGCGTATTCGAACATCGGGTGATGAATGGCCACGCGCTGACCAAAGGCGCGGCCAATCCGATGCGAATCCCGCACTCGCGCTGGAACGAAGTACGGGAAGAAACGCTTTGTCAAAACGGCTACGAGATACTGACGAAGTCCGGTGACGCCGGAGTGGATTTGTTTGTGAAGCAGAAGCGGAACAGCCTGTTTGTCCATTTCCAGGGCCATCCGGAGTACGGTGGGCACACGCTGTTGAAGGAGTACCGACGAGACGTGAAGCGCTATCTCCGACGCGAGCGCGAGAATTACCCGTCGGTGCCACGGGGATATTTCGACGAGGCCGCAACCCAGATACTGACGGATTTTCGTGCGCAGGCTGAGGCGCAACGCCACGAAGGACTCATAGAATTGTTCCCCGAAGCGAGTGTGGCCGACACGCTCCAGAATTCGTGGAGAGACTCGGCCGTACGCGTCTACCAGAACTGGCTCGACTATGTCGCAGCTCGAAGAGCAGGGGCGCCCCCATCGGTGGCGACGGCTTGTGCTGGCCACGGCCGATTGTCTCAGTCCCCGTGACTGAACCTGAAGATAGGGGATGCCGAGCATCCAAAAGCTTGTGGTGGTAGAGTTAACACTCAAACTTCATGGACGGAAACCAGATTTCTGAGACGCTGAAATCGTTGCCCTCGCACGTAGGCGAAGTCTGGAGGTCCTGGGCCGAACGATCTCCTGAAAAACCTGCTCTGCTCGACGCGAATGGCTCTTGGAGCTATGTCCAACTGCAGTCAGCAATCGCGAAAGCCGAGGACTTCCTGCGGGGTCTAGGTGTCGGCTCAGGCGATCGCGTGTTACTCGTGTGCGAGAACGGCCGGGAATTTGTGGCGTTGTTTTTCGCCGTGACCGGAATCAATGCGTGGCCCGTGCTGGTAAATGCCCGGCTGTCTGGTCAAGAAATCGATCAGATTCGGGAGCACTCGGGCGCCCGACGAGTTTTGTACACGGTCGCCAGTTCGCCACAGGCCATGAAACATGCCAAACAGAACGGCGCGGAAATCCTCAAGATTGAGGGGATGCGAGAAATTGGAGTCGGTCCGCTGAATCAAGCCGTCCAGCCGGAGGTTCTGGAAGCAGATCCTGCGGAAAATGTCGCCGCTTTGATTTACACCTCGGGAACGACGGGCCAGCCCAAGGGCGTAATGTTGACGCACAGGAATTTGCTGTTTATGGCGGCGCACTCGGCCCGCATTCGGTCGGTGGGACCCGAGGATCGGTTGTTAGGAATTCTGCCCATGTCCCACGCGGTGGGCCTATCGGTGGTTTTGCTGGGTACTTTGATCGCAGGGGGCTCTTTGTATCTGTCGTCCAGGTTCGATCCCCCGGCAATTCTAGCAGTGCTCGAAAAGGAGGGAATTACCATTTTGATGGGAGCTCCCTCGATGTTCGCGCTTCTGGTGGAGTTCGCGAAGCTTAAAAAGATGCCACAACTCAAATTCCCGAAATTGCGGGTCATGACCTCGTCAGGAGCCCCGCTACAGCCCTCGGTTAAGGCGGAAACTGAGAACTTATTCGGCATGGTGCTCGGCAATGGGTATGGCGTAAGCGAGTGCTCGCCGACGGTTGCCTTGACTCGTATAGAAACGCCACGGAAGGACATATCCGTGGGCCGAATCTTTCCGCAGATAGAGATTCGCTTAGTGGGCCAGGACGGAAAAGATGTTGCGAGCGGGGAAGTCGGCGAACTCTGGGTAAAGGGTCCAAGCATAATGAAGGGTTACTACCGGGCACCGGAGGAAACGGCTGCGGCAATTAACCCGCAAGGTTGGTTCAACACGCGAGACCTCGCACGGCTTGAAGATGAGCATCTTTTCATCGTCGGTCGCACAAAGGAGTTGATCGTCCGTTTCGGATTTAATGTCTACCCCGCGGAAGTGGAAGCGGTTCTCAATGCGTGTCCTGGCGTCGCGCGCTCGGCGGTAATCGGGAAAACTGTGGGAAGTGAGGAGGAGGTTATCGCCTTCGTGGAACTGTCGCCGGGTGCAACGACCCAGATCGAGGATGTCGCAAAAGACGCTGCGAAGAATCTTGCACCGTATAAACATCCTTCCCAAATCGTTCTTGTCACTGAAATGCCACTGACGCCGACTGGGAAAATAGCGAAGGACCAGCTGAGAAAACGCTTCGACAGTGGCCTGACTTCGGCGAATTAAGGCTGAGGAATTTCACAGCGGAATCTCAATCAGCGTGGGTCCGGCCGCTGCAAAACCGCTTCGCAAGGCTTGAGCAAACTCGTCGAGCGAAGCGATCCGCTGAGCCGGAACTCCCATTCCCCGTGCCAAGGACACCCAATCCAACGATGGGCGGTCAATTTCCATAAGATCCAGAGCGCGACGACCTGGATTCCCACCGCCCAAGTTAGAGAACTCGCGTTTCAGAACGGAATAAGCGCGGTTGGCAAAAATGACGTTGGTAACATTGAGTCCTTCCCGCGCCATTGTCCACAGGGCTTGCAACGTATACATTCCACTGCCGTCGGCCGAGAGGCAAAGGACTCGGCGATTGGGGCACGCCACGGAGGCGCCAACCGCTAACGGTAGAGCGATGCCAATCGATCCGCCAGTGTTCGCGAGAAAATCGTGAGGAGCGGCACCGCGTGCCGCCGGCAGGATACCGCGCCCGGAGGTCATCGACTCATCAACCACAATGGCATTTTCCGGAAGCAGCGCGGCAATAGACTCGGCAATGCCGTTCAATGTGATGGGACCAGTGAGTACGGCCGCGTCTTGCGAAGGCTCGGCCAACGGCGGCGTGTGGTCGACAGCTAACGCAGAGGCAAGCGATGCCAAGGCACCTGCGCAATCTTCCTCCGGTTTTGACAATATGCAGATTTCGCATTGTGGCGAAGTAAATGCGCTGTCTTTGCCTGGCGAGGCAAAATAGGCGGCGGGAGGCGCTGCTCCAACAAGAACCAGCAGGCGAATGTCCTTCAGTAAATCGATAGCCTGCTCCAGAACATAGGGGATGCGTTCGACCGGCGGCGTTCCGGCACCGCGCTGCAAACGCGCGAACGGATACGGAGCAAAAAGTTTGGCACCCGTGCCCGCCGCGATGCGCCCGCTCGTAACGAGACCGGGACCATACAGCGCGTTTCCTGAAAGCAACAAGGCACTGTTTCGAACTTTTTCTAGTTTTTCGGCAATGGCCTGGATTGTCGCAGTTGCAGGCAATGGCGGTTCCGTCACGACCGGAATCTGCCCGACCACCCCACCGGGCGACCAGGCCACATCGGTAGGAACAATCAGCGTGGCGATCTGGCCCGGGGGAGTACGGGAAGCCTCGATGGCACGAGCAGTATCACGGCCGAGCAAGGATCCAGAACTAGCGGTTTTCACCCACCTTGAATTAGGCCTGGCAAGTCCCTCGATGTCGGAGGTCAGCGGCGTGTCGAGCGGCAAGTGAAATGTAGCATGCTGGCCGACGATGTTGATCATCGGCACTTTGGCACGACTTGCGTTGTGAAGATTCGCGAGCCCGTTGGCCAGGCCTGGACCCAAATGGAGAAGCGTGCAGGCCGGTTTGCCAGCCATCCGCGCATAACCATCGGCGGCAGCCGTAGCGACACCTTCAAAAAGCGCTAGCACAGAGCGCAATTCCGGGCGGCCATCGAGAGCCGCGACAATATGCATTTCCGAAGTGCCGGGATTGGTGAAGCAGACTTCCACGTTTCCGGCAAGTAAAGTTGCCACTAAGCTATCTGCACCGTTCATCTGCACGTGTCCTCGCCTGAAAGTACCGGCCGTTATTGTACTGAACTCTCGCTGCGGATGGAGATAAAGTCGCAGGAACCCGGCTTTCAGCCGATGTGGGGATAGATCCGCGCACCTGCGGCGACGAAAGCCTTTTCCGGCAACAAGCGAAACAGCTTTTTCGCCCAAGTCAATCGCCAATCCTTCGCCGCACCGGCGTAACGATCCGCAGGGAATACCTTGTAGGTAAGCGCAGTGAGTTCCGCGCCCAGTTTCTGTTTGAACCTGATCAAGCCGGAGTTCCAAAGGTCGGAACGGCCAAGATCAAACACTTTGGCACCGGAGCGATGCTCGTCTTCGATTGCTTTCCAGAGCAGGAAGGGCATAGCACCAAGATTGTGAAAAACGCGGTTTGTGCAGCCATATTTGTAGACCGCTGTTTCCTTAAATCGCAGAGTGAAAATCGCAGCGATCGGTGTGCCGTCCTTTGAAGCGACCCGGATTTTTGCACTTTCGCCGAGACACGCGAGTATATTCCGAAACCAAGAGATTGGCGGCGGTGGCAACGACTGACGCCTTCTGGTCATGATGTGCAGAGTGAAGAACTGTTGCAGAAGCCGGTCGCTCCGGCCGACTTCCTGGCTGACGTTGCTGCGTTCGGCTTTTCGAATCTTTCTTCGAATTGAGTCTCGGTGGAATCGTGAAAAGATTGCATCCAGATCCGGGCCAAGATTAACGCTCTGAAGAACAAAGCTCTCCCCATCGCAAAAAGGAAGCGAGTGGAGCTGACTTTCCACCGCCGGCGGGCGGAGTTCAATTTTTTTCCACCGGCCGGCGCGCTGTTCCGCCGATAACTCCGTGAGTAACTCGACGCGGCCATTCTCTAGACTCATGAGCGGATCGACATGATCGGAGAACGGAAGAGAAACAAGACGCGGACGAATCAGCCAACTTTTTACAACAGCAAAGACCGTACCATTGTCCAAGGGATGGTCCGGCGGTGTGGTGGTGAAGACAACGGGGGAATAATTATAGGTCTGCACTAACGCACGCAACCAGCCTATCGAGTGAAATGCGGAGGCGCGCGGCGTTCTCATCAAGAATTCTGCCCATCTCGGATCCTGAAGTGGGTTCAGCGTGTAGATCAATTTGAAAAACTCCCCCGGTAATTTCACCCAGAGCCAACCGCCCTGAACGGCTCCCAACCTCGCCTGAGAGCTGCCATTTGCCGCTAGCTCAGTCAAAATGATCGCAAGGAAACTGTCGTTGCGGGAGAGCGATCAGGATTGAGCTCGCCGAATCTTGGCAAGCGCTTGAACCCATTTTTGGACGGAGTACCAAGAGTCTTGCTTTTTGCGCCGCTCCAAGCATGTCGAGACAAACTCCGGTTCCTCCCAAGGAACATCGTGGTAGGCAGAATGGAGAAACTCGCTTACCGGATTCTTGAGCCACTCTTGCGGGAACAGAGCGATCGTATCCTTGTCGGTAATCCGGGGAGTTGCGCGAATCTCGTCTCCGGTGATGGCCGCATACAAGGCCGCTGGCAAGTCGTGACCCGGGCCAAGCGCAAGATGGCCGACCTGTGTGGCCCGTGGATTCATTTCAATGAGGTAGGCGTATCCGGTCGCGGCCTCAAGAATAAAGTCAAAACCATAGAGGCCAGAAAGTTGCAATCGGCGAGTCATCTTTTGGGCAGTCGCGACCATGTCTTGGTTTTCGATCAAGCGCAGTACGGTGGATGGCCCCCCGGCGTCCTGTTTGTTGAGCACCTCAAAATGCAGGCTAGCCAAGACCTGACCCTTCCAACAAGCGATGGCGCTGGTGGCGTCCCGTCCCACTACAAATGTCTGAACGTTTACAACGTATCGCTTGCGGAGAAGCGCAGGCCAAAGAAGCGCCATGTCTTTGTCAAAGAGCACCCGCTTGATCGCCTTAGCGAGAAGCGGAGGCGCTTCGAGAGATGAAAAGGCTCGCTCGGCCTCCTCGAGGGTGCGGGCAATTCTTACGCCGTCGCCGCCCGAGGTGCCGTTGGCCTTTAGAACGGCAGGAAAACCTACCTCGGATTGCCATTTCTTCAAGTCGTTGCCCGAGCGAACCACTCGAATCTTTGGAACGCGCAGGCCTTCCTGTTCGGCAAGCTCCAGCAGGGGAGCTCTTTCATAAGCGATTTGGAAATTCTGAGGCGAGCCCAGAGAACGTTCGATCAGGCTTGGAATCATTGTTTCCGGATTCGATTTACGCGATGCCCGGAGATACACCTCATGCAAGAGTGAGGCTGCCCAATCATCACAGGGAATCACAAGGTCAGGATTGGCAGCGACGATCGCTTTCGATATGGAGCGAAACGGAGCCAAGCAGTTATAGGAATAGACCTTCCTGATCGTGCGGATCTTGCGAAGTGAATGCTCGGCAGGACAAACAGCCTCCGTTTCAAATCCGCGCTTTGCCATCGCCATTGACAGACGGGCAGGCGAATAAGAGGGAGAGGTGCTAATGAGGAGAACGATCGGATTCGCCTTATCAGTTGAGCCTTTTTTCTCAGACATACTTGATCTCGGGTTGGGGCCTTAACAAAGAGCTCTCCGAAGCTTTCCAGCCGTCTTTATCTCCAAATGGAGGACATGCCCAGAAGCCGCCGCAATTGCTGGCGGCGAAGATAAGCTACCATCTCCGGATCTCGAACTCGTGGCGTTCCGCGAGCGAAACCTCGTAGATATCCGTAGACCATGCCGGTGCTTCGGATAACGAAAGGAGAGTAGAAGATATGACGCACGCACTTCAAACAAAAGAACAAGGGAAGATAGCCAACAATGTAATCCGCCTCACCATCCAGCACTGAGAATCCCCATGCCCCCCACATCTTGCCGCTGAAACGATGATGCAAAAGCGGAATGCTTGGGAAGGATTGCGTTTTCCAGCCCAGCTGGTTAGCCTTGACTTCGTCCACCGTGTCCCATCCGAGCCCCGGCCACAGTCCTCCCAGTGCTTCCCAGCACTCTCTCCGATAGATTTTAGCAGCACCTCGAACGTGAAAAATAGGTGCTTGCTCGACTCGCCAACGGTCGCCAACCTTAGCATAAACGGTCCCGCCACCGATTCCGAGAGAGTGCATTTTTCGGAACTGTTCAAAGCATTGTTCAAAATAGTTTGGAGTGAAGGTCATGTCACCATCGAGATTCACGAGGTAGTCCCAATCTCGCGGACCTAGCAGCGCGAATGCCTCCAGAAACGCCTCGACTCCGCCGCCTTTTGAACGGTGTCCGCGGTCTTTTCTCGGTATGAATTGAATCCAGGAATTTTGTTGTGCATACCTTGCGATGATCGCTCCGGTACGATCCTTTGATCCATCATCGACGATAATCCATTCGAGCGGCATGATCGTCTGGCTAAGCACGCTCTCAATCGTCTGGGCGATGAATTGCTCTTCATCTCTTACGGCGGTGATGATGCAGTACCGAACAGGAGGAGATTGTTGTTTCGAAACTTCGAAATCACGGTCGCGATCCGTTTCAGAGGAGTCGAGATGCATTTGAATAGAGGTATCTCACAAGCAAAGGCAATTCGCCAAGCGTTCTCTGTGCGAACAGCAAACGCCATGCGGCGGGCTCGCAAAATAAAGGCTGGACCACGGCATGTCGGAAACGTTCATGCGCTATGTTATTGATAATACGATAGATAAGCGGCCATAAAACGCAAAGGTTGCGTCGGTTTCGAGATGTCTACGATTCGAGGCTTGAGGACGGCTTGTTTCGTTCTCCTAAGGCAGGCTGAAGCTGGGAATCCGAGAGCGTAGTGGCTGCTTCCTATCGTACAATCCTGGTCTTGTGACGTACCGGGGCGGAGTTGAGGTAGGGGTACTGACCTTATCGCTTTTTGCCCCGGGAAGATCTTCGAGCGGGGCATGCAGAAGGAGAAACGGAATGGCAGACGGACAGGCGTTGTCGAGGACTTTGACGTTTTTTGAGGACAAGTGGCATGAAGGCAACGTTCCACTTATGGGCCCGCGCACGCATGCCGCCTGGCTCTGTTCTCTAGTGTTCGACGGCGCTCGCGCGTTTGAAGGGGTGATTCCGGATTTAGACCTGCATTGTGCCCGTGTGAATGATTCCGCAAAGAAGCTGTACTTAAAGCCACTTATCTCCGCCGAAGAATGGGTGAAACTGGCGAGGGAAGGAGTCGCCAAATTTGGCCAGGAGATCGCTCTATACATCAGGCCGATGTATTGGGCGGAAAAAGAAGGGCCATGGGTACAAGCGCATGATCCAGAGTCAACGCGGTGGTGCCTCTCTATCTATGAAGCCCCCATGCGGCCGCCGAAAGGTTTCTCTGTGACCCTGTCTCCGTTTCGCCGACCTACTCTTGAAACGATGCCGGTTGATGCAAAAGCGGGTTGCCTGTATCCAAATAATGCACGATGCCTGTTTGAGGCGCACTCGCGGGGTTTCGACAACGCCATGGTTTGCGACATGCTGGGTAACGTAGCGGAGCTGGCCACATCAAACGTCTTTATGGCCAAGAATGGCGTGGTATTCACGCCCATTCCAAATGGAACTTTCCTTGCAGGGATCACCCGGCAACGGGTGATTCAGCTGCTCCGCGACGCCGGCATCTGCGTCGTGGAGAAAACACTGAATTATCAGGATTTCCAATCGGCAGATGAGATTTTCTCAACCGGAAACTATTCGAAAGTTGTACCCGTCACCCGAATTGACGACCGGGCCCTCTCATTCGGCCCGATTTACACCAAAGCCCGACAGCTTTACTGGGACTTTGCTCATTCTCGATTGCAGAAAACTTCCGAGAGAGCGACTGTCGACGCCGGACAGTAATTATCAGGTCGGACTCCAAGGCCCGGCAGAAACACGAATGAACAAAAATAGACTTCTTGCGCAGACTGTTTCCCTTTTGACCGTTGGCATTGGCCGCGTGGATGCTGGCCCTGGGATTTGCCTGATCAGCCCTTCTCGCACCGCTGGTGAATTCGACACAGCTCTACAAGCTGCATTCTACATTTGATAAATTTAAACGTGACCAATTTCATCGAGTTACTCACACCTATCTGGCAGCGCGTGCTTGAGTCCTCTCCCATCGCTGCCGACGCAAATTTCTTTGATCTTGGTGGAGATTCTTCCTTGGCTTTAAAACTGTTTGCTGAAATCTCAAAAGCATGTGGCCAGGAACTTCCCCCGGTGATGATTTACCAGGCGCCCACAATTGGGTCGCTGGCTGCGATCCTGGAACATCCAGAGGAGTTCCGTTTTCCGGCACTTACGCTGCTCAAGGCAGGCACGCAAGAGCCGCCTATCTTCATCACCCATGGCGTTGGCGGCAATGTAATGGATTTCTTCCAGCTCGTAAAACACATTGAGACGTCTAAGCCTATCTACGGAATGCAATCAAAGGGCATTGACGGCGCGGAGGAACCCTTTGAACGCATCGAGGATATGGCCCAATATTTTCTCGACGCCATCAAACAGAGGCAGGCTCATGGTCCATACTTCCTGATCGGCTATTCGCTTGGCGGACTGGTAATGCTTGAACTCGCCCAGCGTTTGTTGGCCAGCGGCGAAAAAATCGGGCTCCTGGCTATGCTAGAAACGTATCCTCACCGCCGATACCTGCCTCTTGGACAGCACATGCGCCTGATTGTTCAACGTGCAAAAGGTCACGCGCGTATTCTGGTTAGCTTGCCGATGAGGCAAGTGGTGAGCTACGTTCTTCATCCGTCGGAACGTATGGTGTTCGTCCCCAGAAACAACTCAAAAAAGAATGGACTGCCGCTCGATGCCTGGTTCACGCCTGTCATGCACAGGATGCGAGATCGAGCGTACCTTGGATTGAGGAATTATCGGCCACATTTTTATCCCGGAAGCATCAAATTTGTCAGAGCGGAGACCGTAACAGAGTTCCCGGACAATCCTGCGGCGGTTTGGACCCGCTTGACGAAGGAATTCGAGGTCACCACAGCGCCTGGCGATCACTTGGAGATCATCAACAGGCACTTTGACTCCGTGGGCGCTGCGCTTTCCCGCTATCTCCGAGAAGCCTTGAAGTGCCATGACAGAACCGAGTCCGTTTAGGTCACTTGTGGCTCAGGTCTCTGGACCAGACTATCGACGAGATTGAAATAGACCTTTTTGGTTGCAGCCCAATCATTGTTTGCCACAAACTCGGCCGCACGCTCGGCTAAGGCCGTTCGTTTCTCCGGATGCTGGATGAGGTCGAGCATGCAGTCAGCCAAGTCTTCCGAACTTTCTCCCTGAAAAAAGCGGACTAGAGAATCATCAAAGTAGTGTTGGTCCACTTTGGTATCGGACACGATGACAGGAACACCCATGGCCATGAATTCAAGGATTTTGGTGCTAAAAGCCTCGTTGCCGAAGTCGTCTTTACGCTTTGGAACGATCCCAATTTGGGCAGTCTCAAGTACGGCAGCAATCTCGCGCACCGGTTTGCGGTCGAACAAGACCACTCGGTTCTCCAGGTGGTATTGTTCGATCAGAGCCAGCAGCGCAAGCTTTGACGGCCCGTCTCCGTAAATATGAAACTTCGCTTCAGGGACGAGATCCTTGATTCTGGCAAAAGCCGTTACAGCTGTATCGAGCCCCTGATGGCGGTTCAGTGTTCCGTGGTAGAGAAGCAAGCAACTGCTGGAGGTACCGTTTGATCTCGAACGCCTCGTGAAAATCGACCTATCCGGCACGTTGAGTATTACGGTGGACTCGCCCGGCCTGACAGAGCGAGCAAGAAGTCGGGCCTGCCACTCATCACCCGCCACGATCACATGAGTGGCAAACCTCGCGCAAAGTTTTTCCAGGAAGCACAAGAGTCGGAAGGCGAAGGACTGTGGCGTAGCCCCGAACTTGCTGGCATAGAACTCGGGCAGGATATCGCGAATGTCCAGAATGACCGGCGTTCGCCTTAAATAGGGCACGAGAGCGGATAACACCAAGAGATCTGGCACGGAGTGAACGTGAACCAGGTCATATTTCTGGCGGATGTCATGGATAGTGACCGCCAGCAGGGCCCGCAGCAAAAAAACAAGGATGCGCCAACCGTATGTAAACTTACTCTTCTCATCAAACAATCGTCCCTGTAACCGATGAACACGAATACCGTTGATAACCTCGTTCTTAGGGGTCCCTGCTCGGCCAAGAGCAAAAACCTCAACCTCGTCTCCCCGTTGGGAAAGTGCTTCCGCATAACGCATCACGCGACTGTCCGTCTCGTAAAACGAGTAGGTGACCATGCAAACGCGCATCGGCAGCCTTTTTCGGGTAGGCGCGTTCACAGTGTTGTTCGTTCGAGTCTGTGTTTGTGCCACTGGCTCAAGCATACGTGGGGTCGATAGCAGCTCGGATTTCCGGAAATAGGATTCGTTGGACATGCGAAGCCGCCCGATTCCGGTATCGGGTCCAGTTTCCATTTTTCCGCCGAATTTGGCAATCCGAAAGTCGAAAAGCCTCGTAGTCATGGCTCTTTAGCAACGATTTTATTTTCAACGACATACCGATGAGCCCTTCCTGCTCGAAAATACCACACTTTGGGAAGGACTTTTCAGCAAAGGAGCAGAGATTTTCTCAAATACAGCTCCGGGTCTAAACGGGACTCGTGAATGGACCGTAATACCGAAATATATCCTTCTTTTGCAGTAGCTTACAGGCCATAGCCGGGCCACGGGAAGAGAACTCGGCAGTCGCGCATTGGACCTCGAATTGCCAGTAGCAAGTGCTAGTAGTTATATGGTCGGGAGTTTTGTGGCGGTAGCCTGCACGAGCAGATATTGAACTTCGCAACGGGGTGAAGCAAAGAAGTGGATCTACGGAAGCCAAAGTCGGCAGTAACCGAACTGGGAGTCCATTGGTTCGCGCTGCATGTTTACGCGCGCAAGGAAGCGCTTGTTGCCTCCCAGCTCATCGGTCAAGGCTTGGAGTGCTTCCTCCCGATGTACAAGAGCGTGCGGCAATGGTCGGACCGCCTGAAGGAAGTCCAGCAGCCGCTGTTTCCGAGCTACTTGTTCTGCCGCTTTGACTATCAGGATCGCCGCGCCGTGGTAACCACTTCCGGAGTTCTGCAAATTGTGGGGAACGGGCGTGCGGCCATTCCGGTCGCCGACGAAGAGATCTCCGCAATTCAAACCGCGGTTGCTTCCAAATTATGCCAGCATCCGTGGCCTTACATCGAGGTTGGCGAGCGGGTACGGATCAATTGGGGGAGCCTGCGTGGACTCGAAGGAATTCTGATTAATTTCAGAGGCAGCCACCGCGTAGTGCTGTCGATTAGCTTGCTGCAACGCTCGGTGGCCGTCGAAGTCGATCTCGCATGGGTAAGCGCAGTTGACAAACTGAAACATCAATCAGCGGCAAAGGAAATCGTCGAAAAGGCCATCCGGATCCCGGTAACAAGTTAATAACCACGGGCTAAAAATTAAATAGCAGGTAATGGGAAAGAAGACCGATGAGCGTACTTAATCCAGCGATACCCCAGGGGAATCCTTCACGGAAGTTAGAAGCGAAGGCGCGTGTTTCCGTGACGCACGCGGAGGATGCGCCCGCGCGAATTGCTTTGAACGAAGATGCTTTTGTTTCGATGTTATATCTGGAACGGCGGCGCGCAGAGAGAACGGAAAAGCGTTTTGTGCTGGTGCTTGTGGACGCGAGCAAGGCGCTCTCTGGAAATCAGAAGTCTCGCACAATTCAGCAGATTGCGGCAAGACTTTCTGACACGACTCGGGAAACCGACATCATCGGCTGGTATGTCGAAAACAGCGTCATCGGTATCATCGGTACCGAGCTCGGCGACGCAACGCCAAAAGTGATCCAGGAACGTTTTCTGGAAAAGTTGCGGCTGGTCATTGACAACACTGTCGGAGAAGATAAATCGAGTTGTTCTGTCTCCTTCCACTTCTTCCCTGAGGAGAAGAGCGAAGGCAATGAAGATCATTCGGCGAATATCGCTCTCTATCCCGAACTGTCGCGCCGCGAAGAACGCAAGAAGTTTTCCCTAGCGGTAAAGCGCGCGATCGACATCATCGGCAGCGCCGCCGCTCTGGTCGTTTTCGCACCCGTGTTCGTGCTGATCGCCGCAGCGATCAAGTGGACTTCCAAAGGTCCGGTCCTGTTCTGTCAAGAGCGCCTCGGCCAATATGGAAAGAAGTTCAGGGTGCTCAAGTTCCGGTCGATGCGCACGGACTGCGACTCGAAAATCCACGAAGCATATGTCAATCAATTTATCGCCGGTCAAGTAGACGGCAATGAAGCATCGGATTCGAAGAAGCCGGTCTACAAAATTCAGTCGGATCCACGAATCACCGAGGTGGGTCACTTCCTGCGAAAGACTAGTTTGGACGAATTTCCCCAGTTCTGGAACGTGCTGGTGGGAGATATGTCTTTGGTAGGTCCCCGCCCTCCGGTCGCTTATGAATACCGCGCCTACAACGTATGGCATCGCCGCCGGGTGCTGGAGATCAAGCCAGGAATTACCGGCTTGTGGCAGGTGGAAGGCAGAAGCCGGACCCGATTCGATGATATGGTGCGGCTAGACCTGAGATACGCCCGCGGGTGGTCCGTCTGGCTGGATCTGAAGATTCTGGCGCAAACGCCTAGTGCAGTGCTCAAAGGCGACGGGGCTCACTGAACGTTTCTGGCCGTCTTAATTTTCCAGATCCCATCGATCACATTCAGGTTTTTTTCCTGGTAGTTTTTTGCCGACATCGAGAATGCGCCCAAAGTCCGTTATTTCGTCTGCTACCTAAAGCTGGCCTGCACAAATTGACACTCCGCAGTGCAATGCAGCCCTCTTGGAAAGTGAAGATCTTATGATTCGCATCGGAGTAATTGGCTACGGTTATTGGGGTCCGAACATCGTCCGAAATTTCCACACTCACGACTCTTCCGAAGTGGTGATGGTGTGCGACAAGAACCCCAAATGTGCGGGTCGCTTACGAAAGGCGTTCGCTTCCATGCCTTTCAGCGTGGATGAAAACGACATTCTGAACTCACCCGACATCGACTTGGTGGCCATTGTAACTCCTGTCTGGACCCACTACGAACTAGCCAAGCGTGCGCTTGAAAATGGAAAGCACGTATTTGTGGAGAAGCCGTTCACTTGCAGTGTAGTTCAGGCGGAAGAGCTCATCGAACTGGCGGACCGGAAAAATCTGAAGATTATGGTGGACCATACGTTCCTGTTCACTGGCGCCGTAAGAAAGATCAAGGAGCTGGTCGAGAGGCGAGAGCTGGGCGACCTGTATTATTACGACTCCTTGCGCGTCAATCTTGGTTTGTTTCAGCATGACGTGAATGTAATTTGGGACCTTGCTCCCCACGATCTCTCCATCATGGACCACGTGATTTGCGAGAAGCCCGAAGCAGTCGTGGCCACCGGCGAGAAACACCTGAACGGCGTAGAGGACGTTGCATTTATCACTGTTTATTTCCCCAAGCGCATCATTGCGCACGTGAATGTGAACTGGCTGTCCCCGGTGAAGGTGCGCACCACATTGATCGGGGGCGAGAGGAAGATGCTCGTCTGGAACGACCTAGAAGCGGACGAAAAAATCAAGATTTATGACAAGGGCGTGAGTATGAGCGCCAACCCCAGCAACTTGCACCAATTGCTGGTGAGTTACCGGTCAGGGGACATGTATGCGCCCCAAGTAGAGCAGGTCGAAGCGCTAGGGGCCGAGACGGCTTACTTCCTACAATGCATCGACCAAAACAAAAATCCGATGAATGACGGAGCTGCAGGGCTGCGCGTTGTCCGCATTTTGGAAGCGGCAGACAAATCAATACGGAATCGCGGACAGGCAATCGTCCTATGAGCGACTTCGTGTGCATTGCACCAACGGTCAAGCTCGGAAAAGACGTCAAGCTTTCCAAGTTCATCAACTTGTATGGCTGTGAAATCGGTGATGAAACCAAGATTGGCGCCTTCGTTGAAATCCAAAAAGGCGCAACGGTTGGCAAGCGGTGCAAGATTTCCAGCCACACGTTCATCTGTGAAGGCGTGGAAATTGAGGAAAATGTCTTCATCGGACACGGCGTGACGTTTATTAACGATTCGTACCCGCGCGCCACAACAACGTTGGGCGAGTTACAAACCGAAGCGGACTGGAAGGTGGAAACCACGCGCGTATGTAGGGGCGCGTCAGTCGGATCGGGATCAACCATCCTAAGTAAGGTCACTATCGGAGAAAACGCCATCGTAGGAGCTGGTAGCGTGGTCACGAAAGACGTGCCTGCGAATGCAATTGTTGCAGGCAATCCCGCAACGTTCTTGAGATTCGTAGAACAGGAGAAAAAATAGAACATGTCGAATCCCGTGAAAGTCCCTTTTCTTGATCTGATTACACCGCATAAGGAACTGCGCGAAGAACTGCTTGCTGTCGTGAACCAGGCATTTGACACCGCGGGATTTATTGGTGGGCCGATGGTGGAAGAGTTCGAGAAGGAATTTGCAACCTTCTGCCACACGAACTATTGCGTCGGCGTAAACAGCGGCACGGATGCATTGCGGTTTATATTCATGGCGGCCGGCGTCGGGGAAGGCGACATAATCGTCACCGTGCCACACACCTTTATTGCTACGACGGAGGCGATCTCACAAGCCGGAGCGACCATTGCGTTCGTTGACATCAACGAACGCACGTTTACGATGGATCCGGTCAAGCTACGCGAGTACTTAGAGACAAAGTGCTACTTCGATGCGGGCTCCAAGAAGCTCATCGAGCATAAGTCCAAGAAACGCGTGGCTGCCATCGTTCCCGTACATCTCTACGGGCATGCGGCAGATATGGATCCGATCCTGGAACTTGCCACGAACTACAACCTGATCGTCGTAGAAGATGCATGCCAGGCGCATGGAGCGGAATATTATTCGCAGAAAGCCAAAGCCTGGAAGCGCGTCGGCTCTATGGGTCTCGCCGCGGCGTTTAGCTTCTATCCCGGCAAGAATCTGGGCGCGTGTGGCGAGGGCGGCGCGATCACAACAAATGACGCCGCGCTTGCCCAGGGGTCGAAAATGATCCGGGATCATGGCCAAACGAAGAAGTATTACCATGATATCGAGGGTTACAACGGAAGGCTGGATTCGATTCAGGCCGGCTGGCTTTCGGTAAAACTTCGACACTTACAAGAATGGAATGAGTCGCGCCGATCGCTCGCGCACCGTTATCATGAGCTATTCGCGGATGTGAAGGATTCTATAGTCCTGCCCATCGAAGCAGAATGGACGAGGGGCGTGTATCACCTGTATGTGGTGCGGGTGCCCGACCGCGAAGCACTGCAGGCGGCTCTCAGTGAGGTGGGAATCGCCACGGGTATTCACTACCCGATTCCACTTCATTTGCAGAAGGCTTACGAAAATCTTGGATATAACAAAGGCGCATTTCCGGTTACCGAGCGAGTCGCCACCGAAATCGTTTCGCTACCCATGTTCCCGCAGATGAACTTCGCGCAGCAGGATGAAACCGTGAAGCGCATCAAGGAATTTGTGGAAGTGCAAGTAGGCTCTCCGCACTAATATCATTTTTCCTACATTCACATAGAGCTGACTTGATGCAAGTCAGCTCCTGTGAGCCCCAATGATTGTCCTGCCGGAAACGGCCTGGTTAGCACTGCCGGACATCTACTTAAGTTGTATTCCTCGATGACACGCTTAGATCGCGCCGCCACTCTCTATTTGGGCCATCCCTTCGCCAGACTCTTCGGGCCCAAGCTTAGCAATTGTGTGCCAATTTTGATGTACCACAGTATCTCAGACAATCTATTTGCCAAATCGCACCCGTACTACCAGATAAATACACTTCCCGAGATCTTCGCACGGCAGATGCGATGGCTACGAAATTCGGGCTATCGGGCTATTAATCTCCCGGAAGTATTAGCTGGTTTTCAGATAGGAGAGGATTTCTCGAAGACGGTCGCAATTACATTCGATGACGGCTATCGGGATTTCTATACCGATGCATGGCCCGTACTCAAGCAATGTGGGTTCACAGCCACAATTTTCCTTGCCACCGACCGAATCCAGGCTTCACCAGCCCGAATTGAGGGCGCAGATTACTTAACGTGGAGCGATGTCCGTGAATTGCATGCAGAAGGAATTCGCTTTGGTGCGCACACGGTGACACATCCTGACCTTCGGTCTCTTGGGCCCGATCAGATCGAGTACGAGCTCGGACGCTCAAAGGAAATCATCGAAGACCGCCTGGGCGTTGCGGTTGACTCGTTTTCGTATCCGCACGGATTTCCTGAAGAAGACAAGGACTACGCGCGTTACCTCGAAGACGTGCTCTGCAATCTAGGCTACGATCACGGAGTATCCACGATCCTTGGCCGTGCCGTTCAAAAAAGTAATCGATTCTTCTTGCCGCGCCTACCGGTAAATAGTCTGGATGACCCGTCGTTCTTGCACGCTAAATTGCAAGGAGGCTATGATTGGTTGCATTGGCCTCAGCTGCTGAAAAAATACATCTTCCATCACGCAGTAATTCTGCAGGAAAAGTCCAAGAATAACGCAGTAATTTCATCCGATTGACACAATGCGCAAATCTGTCGCCATTGCATCTACAACCAAAAGAGATTTCATCGCTCACAAATAAGAGTACATGGACGATGCGACAACAGTTTGATTTGGAACCCAGAAATCTTTCGAAATTCGATCTAATCTCGGAAGAACGGATTGCATGGGAGCAAGGATACCGACCATGAATATTTGCGGCAGGGAAGTTCGAATGCAAGGGCGGCTGTGCCGTGTTGCTCACGTTGACGCGGACGACTACAAGTTCTTAGCCGATCCCGAACCAGCGATCGCCGAATTACGGCAATCCAAGATTCGAATTGATCTTTTTACGTTTCTACAGAAATTGCCGGATACCGAGCCAAAATACGCGTACCCGTTCGAGTGGGACAACATGGCGGTGCTTCCGATCTCGACTTTTGAGCAATGGTGGAACAAACAAATCGGGTTCAAGGCGCGCAACAAAGCGAAGCAAGCGGAAAAGAAAGGCCTCGTGATTCGCGAAGCGCAGTTCGACGACGCCTTTGCCCGTGGCATATGGGAGATTTATAACGAGACTCCCGTTCGCCAAGGAAGGCGGTTTCCCCATTTTGGGAAGGACTTTGAAACCGTGCGTGACATGAGCGCAACGTATTTGGATTCAAGTGTTTTTATCGGCGCATTTGATGGGGAAAAGTTGGTCGGTTTCATTAAATTGACAATGGATGATGCCGGGACGCAGGCAGGAATAATGCATATCGTTTCAATGTTGCAGTACAGGGATAAGGCGCCGACCAACGCGCTGGTTGCACAGGCGGTACGGTCGTGCGCCGATCGGCATATCTGTCACTTGGTGTACTCAAAGTTCGCCTACGGGAAAAAAGCGACCAGTAGCTTAAGCGATTTCAAGGAGCGGAATGCGTTTCAGAGAATTGACATTCCGCGTTATTACGTGCCGCTAACTCGTTGGGGTTCGGCTGCTTTGGCCATGGGGCTTCATCACCGATTGATCGACCGTTTGCCCGAGTCGGTGGCCGCAAAACTGCGGGAACTGCGAAGCTCATGGTATCAGCGCAGATTTCAGTTGAAGGCAGAATCACTCTAAGGAGGCAAGCAATTGCCAGGGATCGTCGGAATTATAACGAATCGTCCGAGGGCAGGCGCCGAGTGCGAACTAAAGAAAATGGTCGAGGCGCTTCGCCACGAGTCATTTTACAAGAGTGGAACTTGGATAGACGCAGAGCAGGGGATTTACGTCGGTTGGGTGGCCCGCGCGGAATCATTTGCGGATCGCATGCCAGTGCAAAATGAGCGTGGGGATGTGACATTGGTATTTTCGGGCGAAGAATTTCCCGAACCAGGGCTAATCCCCAGCCTTCGCTCCCGTGGGCATGACGTCAATCGTGATGACGCATCGTACCTGGCATGTCGTTATGAAGAGGAACGCGACTTTCCGAAAGGATTGAACGGACGATTTCATGGGCTGGTTGCTGACCGGAAGCGCGGCACAGCGATGCTCTTCAATGATCGGTATGGACTGCAGCGGCTGTATTATCACCAAACACCGGATGCGTTTTACTTTGCAGCCGAAGCGAAGGCGATTCTGAAGGTCCGTCCCGAGTTGCGGGCCCTGGACCAGCGCGGTCTCGGAGAATTCATCGTATGTGGTTGTGTGATGGAGAACCGAACACTCTTTCCGGGCATCCAGGTTCTGCCGCCGGGTGCAGCGTGGTCTTTTCGCGCAGGAAAGCTGGAAAGAAAAGAGTCCTATTTTGAGCCGCGTGAATGGGAAGGATTAGAGCCGCTTGAGCCAGAAAGGTATTACAGCCACCTACGCGACGTCTTCGTAAAGAATCTGCCGCGGTTTTTTGAAGGGCGGGAGCGCATCGGCGTTTCGCTCACGGGCGGCTTGGACACGCGCATCATCATGGCGTGGCGGAAGCCGCAACCGAATTCATTGCCTTGCTATACGTTCGGAAGCATGTATCGAGACAATCAGGACGTGATCTTGGCGCGACGAGTTGCCGAGATCTGTGGACAAAAACACGAAATCATCACCACCGGTGAAGAATTCCTTTCCCGATTCGCGCATTACGCAGAGCGTACGGTTTATCTCACAGATGCTTGCGTGGATCTTAGTCGATCTCCGGATTTATACGTGAACGAAAAGGCGCGCCTGTTTGCTCCCGTACGGATGGTCGGTACTTATGGAAGCGAGATGCTGTTGCACGCGGTAATGTTCAAGGCCGTGCTTCCGAGGACGGGGTTGTTCCACCATGAGCTTATGCCTCAAATCGAAAGGGCGAAGGAGACTTACGACGACAGCCAACGCGGTCATCCAGTCACATTTGTCGCCTTTCGACAATCGCCGTGGCACCACTATGGCGTTCTGGGGTTGGAGCAAACCCAAGTGGGCGTGCGCACGCCCTATCTTGATAACGAACTGGTTGAGACCATCTACAAGGCGCCAGGACCGGTGGCGATCAACGAAGAAGGCAGATTACGGCTGATTCGGGAGGGGAATCCCGCTCTCGCCATGCTGCGCACCGATCGCGGCCTGGGCGAGCTCAATAGCGCCCTGACGCACGGCTTTCTCGAGTTCCTATTCAAGGCTGAATATGCCTATGACTACGGCATGCCACAGTGGATTGCCCAAGTAGACCATCTGTTTGCGGCTCTTCACCTCGAACGGATTTGGCTCGGCCGACACAAGATTTTTCACTTCCGAGTCTGGTATCGCGACCAACTTGCAAACTATGTGCGCGAAATGCTGCTGGACTCGCGTTCGCTGTCCCGTGCATACCTTAATCCAGCAGCAGTTCGTACGATTGTCAGTGGCCATCTTAAGGGCAATCGAAATTATACTGTCGAGATCCATAGACTTTTGACTTTGGAACTTGTGCATAGACTTTTCTTGGAGACAAAATAAAAAGCCTATGACGATCCGACAACAAACCAGGCTAACCAGCAAAGAAGTCAGTGGATGACCCCTTCTCTTGCCACATTTGTCTGCATTGTTGGCGTTCTGGGGCTCTTTTATTTGGACCGGGACAAAAACCTGCACACCTCGAAAGCGCTCTGGATTCCGGTGCTCTGGGTTCTGATCAGTGGATCAAGACCCGTCTCCATCTGGTTTGGCATCGGCTCGGCCACATCCTCTGCCAGCCAACTTCTTGACGGCAGCCCAATGGACAGGCTGATCTCTGCGATTTTAATAGCGGCTGGACTGGTCGCACTGCTGTCTCGTCCCAACGAGCTTACAAGCCTGCTAAGAAAAAACTGGCCGATTTTGCTCTACTTCTCTTATTGTCTCTTGAGTGTTATGTGGTCTGACTTTCCCGAGGTGGCCCTAAAGCGATGGATCAAGGCAATCGGCGATTTGGTGATGGTTATCGTTGTAGTAACAGATGCCCAACCCATCGCCGCTCTTAGACGTTTAATCACTCGCACGGGATTCGTTCTTTTTCCTGCTTCAATCCTGCTCATTAAGTACTATGGCGACTGGGGCCGTGCCTATGACACTTGGAGCGGGGAGCCCACTAACATCGGTGTGACCGTTACCAAGAACATGCTTGGTGTCCTGACATTTGTTCTCTCGCTAGGAGCATTATGGCTGGTACTCAGGTTAATGCGAGACAAGAACCAGACTAACCGTTTGCGCCATTTTATAGCTCAGGGCACGCTGCTAGCCTTCGGTTTATCGCTTTTATCGATGGCACATTCGGCTACGTCTGGCATATGTTTCACTCTTGGCTCGGTATTGATCTTTGCAACGAGCCTGGAATGGTTCAGAAAGCAGCCCCGGGCTGTACATGCATTGGTGCTCTCCATCTTAATTATTGGCGGAACCGCTGTACTGTTCGGAGATGAAACTGTCGCTCAAGCAGTAGGCAGGAAGACAAACCTTACCGGACGAACGGAGATCTGGCAAACCGTAATACCCATGGTCCCCAACCGACTCCTGGGCGCTGGTTTCGATAGTTTCTGGCTGGGGGCGCGGCTCGAGAAGATCTGGAGCCTCTATCCAACCCTTTATCTTAACGAGGCTCATAATGGGTATATACAGACATATTTAGACCTGGGCGTGGTGGGCGTTTTCCTTATCGCCCTGATTCTGTTGAGCGGCTATCGGAATGCCGTAAAGTCCTTCCGCTATGAAGAGGCGTCTGGCGCTAATTCTCTGATGCTTGCATATGTTTTCACGGCAGCTTTTTACAGTATTACCGAGGCGGGTTTTCGGCAAATGTTTGTGATTTGGATCTTCCTCTTGCTGGCAATCGTGGGGTCAAGCCAAGTGACTAAAGTGCGCGCAGAAAACGAGACGATTAAAGTGGATGAACCGCCAGCGCTACGCCCGAACTGGCGGCAAAACCTCGTTTCGACGACTTCCCACCATGGCTAAACCGTTAAAACCTTTCGACGCGGCAGGCAAATTCTGCTCGATTGAAGCCGGCAATGGCCTGCGACGAGCGGCAGTCCGCGGCGCCGGAGCGACTATTTTTGCGTCAGGAGCGTCGCTGTTCGTGCAACTCGGCGCAACGGTAATCCTGGCGCGGCTGCTCACACCCGCTGATTTTGGAGTCGTGACCATGGTCACGACCTTCAGCTTGCTGTTCTGCAGTTTTGGGCTGAACGGTTTCACAGAAGCGATCCTGCAGCGCGAGGAAGTCACCGAGTTACTGGTAAGCAATATGTTCTGGGCCAACGTCGTCGTCAGTATGTTCCTCACGGTAACGTTCATCGCGATCGGACCTTTACTGGCGCGTTTTTATCATGATTCGCTGGTCACCCGCGTTGCCACCGGCATGTCCCTCACCATCCTGATCGGTAGTTTCGGGTGGACTCACCTGGCACTGCTGGGCCGCGCCATGCAGTTCAGGACTGTCTCCGCCATAAACGTCTCGGCCCGTTTCATTTCCGTGACGACTTCGATCGTATTGGCAGTGATGGGGTGGGGCTATTGGGCGCTGGTTGTAGGCCAGGTTGTTGTCTCGATTGTGACCGTTATCGGCGCATGGTGGATGTGTG
Organism: Candidatus Acidiferrales bacterium; assembly: GCA_963795535.1. Classification (GTDB taxonomy): domain Bacteria; phylum Acidobacteriota; class Terriglobia; order Acidiferrales; family UBA7541; genus Acidiferrum. The sequence continues at coordinate 805,040 of CAWCIG010000012.1, read as the reverse complement.
GCTGGATACCGCGCTTGCCGAAACGGGTGGAGGGGACGGGATCGGTGGTGAAATTTGCGGTCAACGTCTACTCGCATTACGCGTTCAACTATGCTACGCGCAACGCCGACAATCTCCTGGTGGGCTGGCGCTTTAGTGCTCAGTCACTCGGGTTTTATAAGAAGGCCTATGATCTTTTCGTGCTGCCGGAGTCACAATTGATTGCCCCAATTTCGTCGGTGGTGGTAACCACGCTGAGCCGTCTCAACCAGGATCGTCAACAGTATCAGCGCTATTTTCTGTCCGGCATTTCGGTATTGGCATTTCTGGGCATGGGAATCGGCATCGACATCACGCTGGTCGGCAAAGATGTAATTCGTTTTCTCTTGGGTCCGGGTTGGGATGAGGCCGGCCGCATTTTCTCTCTATTTGGCCCGGGCATTGGTGTGATGTTGCTCTATAGCACCCATGGCTGGCTTCACCTGTCGAGTGGCCGCCCCGACCGGTGGTTCCGTTGGGGCCTGATCGAATCTATTTGCACCGTCGGTCTGTTCGTTGTGGCTCTCCGTTGGGGGCCCGCGGGCATTGCTTTGGCCTGGACGACTTCCTACTTCATTCTTTTGTTGCCTGCTTTCTGGTACGCAGGAACCCCGATTGACCTTTCTGTCGGTTCCGTGTTGGCCGCCGTCTGGAAGTTCTTTGCGGCTTCGGCGGCGGCGGGTTGCAGTGCAGCCCTGCTGGTCCACTACTTGAAGCTGCCGGTTGTGATCTTGCCAGGAGCGCTTGGCGCGCTGATCAAGCTTGTCGCGGTCTCCTTACTTTTCTTTGCTTTGTATCTTATCGCAGTCGCATCTCTCCACCGCGGACTCGCTCCGATTCATCAGACGGTCGGTCTGATGCGCGACGCATGGCCAGGGCGTGGGAGAAAGGAATTGGTTCCCGCAGCTGAGGATGGAAAAGCAACGGTTGTCTCGGCCTAGTCCGGCGGACATCGGGACTTAGCTGAACGACGCGTGCGCTGCAAAAGCGACGAACACCGATATGCCTAATTGGGACTCCACCCAGACGCTCGCAAATAACCCGAATCCGGCCAAGGAAGCTAGGTCGTCGACGCACTCTGATCTTGAGATTGCGTTGCTCACGGGCGGCCAAGACAAATCCTACGCTCTCGGATTGGCGCTAGCGCTGTCCTCAAAGGGCATCCAGGTAGATGTTGTCGGGAACGACCGGGTGGACAGCGCAGAGTTCCATGCCAGTCCGAACTTGACTTTTCTTAATTTCGGAGGAATACAACAAGAAGAAACTGGGTTTCTTAAGAAGTTGTTCCAGCTCCTTCAGTACTACGGTCGATTGTTCCGATACGTCTCAACCGCCAAACCAAGACTGTTTCATATTTTATGGAATAACAAGTTCGAGTACTTCGACCGGACTGTGTTGTTGCTTCTCTTCAAGCTTATGGGGAAAAGGGTAGCGCTCACGGCGCACAATGTAAATAAAGCCAAGAGGGACTCGGAGGATTCGCTGCTGAATCGGTTGACGTTGCGCTGCCAATATCAACTCGCCGATCGCATTTTCGTGCACACTGAAAAAATGAAAAGCGAACTGGTCGAAGAATTCAGCGTAAAAGGAAATGCAGTGCGGGTGATCCCCTTCGGGGTTTATGAGGTGTTGCCAGACACTGATCTGACCACAGCGGAAGCGAAAAAGAAACTGGGCATCCGGAGTGACGACCGAGCCATACTTTTCTTTGGCAGAATCGTCCCATACAAAGGCTTGGAATACCTGCTTGCAGCTTTTGAAACGGTGCAGGCCCGAAATCCGAACTACCGACTGATCATCGCGGGCGAACCGATGAAGGGCTATGAACAATACATGGCTGAGTTACTGCGCACAATCGACAGCTGGGCCTACCGAGACCGTGTGATCCAGAAGTTGCAATTTATCAGCGATGAAGAAACTGAATTGTACTTTAAAGCGGCGGACGCTCTTGCCCTGCCCTACAAGGATATCTTTCAGAGTGGAGTGCTGTTCGTGGGCTATACCTACGGATTGCCAGTGATCGGAGCGGATGTTGGTTCTTTCCGCGAAGACATCATCGAAGGCAAAACCGGGTACGTTTTTAAGCCCGGTGATTCGAAGGATCTAGCAAATGTGATTGAAAGGTATTTTGAGAGCGATCTCTACAAAGAATTAGAACAGCATCGAAGAGAAATTCGGGACTTCGTTACTACCCGACATTCGTGGCACGAGGTTGGTGCGATAACCCGAAGTGTGTACGAGGAATTATTGAAGGTACAAGACAGCGCATAGCTGCACACAAATAACCGCACCTAAGCGATTTCCGTCAGTTATCGGCGACAATGCTCCAGGGTTGTAGTGGTTATATTGGTGGCTGTTTCGAACAAATTTGAGGTGAACAATGGAACAGAAAATAAATGCGATACCATACGTTTTGATCACACCCGCTTGCAATGAAGAGAAACTCATCGAATATACACTTCAGTCCGTGGTGAAGCAGACTATTCTTCCAGTTAAGTGGGTGATTGTGAATGATGGTTCCACAGACGCGACCGCAAGTATCGTTAGCCGGTATACGGAGAAGTATGAATGGATGGAGCTGGTTAATTTGCCGAAGCGTAAGGGTCGCAATTTTGGAGCCAAAGTGCATGCCTTTAATGCCGGCAAGGAGAGGTTGAAGAACGTCACGTATGCGGTGATCGGTAACTTAGATGCCGATGTTTCCCTAGATGAAGATCACTTTGAATTTCTGATGGGCAAGTTCCGGGATGACCCAGGGCTGGGAGTTGCGGGGACAATTTTCAAAGAACACGGCGGCTACAGTTCCGCAATTGACAGTTTTGAAGGACAGAATTATGTATCCGGGCAATGCCAGATGTTCCGGCGGCAGTGCTTCGAAGAGATTGGGGGTTATTTCCCGAGTAAGAACGGAGGTATTGACTGGATTGCCGTTACTACGGCCCGCATGATGGGGTGGAAAACGAGGTCGTATCGTGAGAAGTCATTTTTTCATCATCGCCTTCTTGGTACGGCGAATCACGGAGTCCTGGGTTCAAGTTACGTGTACGGCAAAAAAGACTACTACATGGGCGGACATCCGCTTTGGGAGCTGTTCCGTTCTGCTTATCGAATGACAAGGAAGCCATACGTATTGGGGGGCGTGGCACTTTTCCTCGGGTATTTTGGGGCATCTGTGCGACACGAAGAGCGCCCGGTTTCGGAAGAACTCATGAAATTCCACCGCAGCGAGCAGATGCGAAGGCTCAAAAAAATCCTCGTGTCTGTCTGCACGTTGAAACACGTTGATCGCTTCGAATTGATGCCGGTTGAACAAGCCAGGCGTTCCGTCATAGCCGAAAAATGAGTGCTTATCCGTAGCAAGATTCTGCTTTGGGCGGAAAAACGAACGGGTCTGAGTCACATGATCTTAGTTGGAGCTCCTGCCCCGCGCCGGGAGCAGACCAGAGAAAAAACATCTCGGCGAACAACCAAATAGCGGTCAGCAACTGAGATTTGGGATCAAACGAGAGGATTCTGATGAATTCAGAGGCGAAATTAGTGCTTCCCCCGGAGAAGGTGGTCGGCACATACCCACTGCCTATCAACGAGGTTCGAACAACGATTCTGCGATTTTCAGAATGGCTAGATGGCTACGGGGAAGTCTCCTATGACTTCCAGAGCTTTTATGCGAGTGATGTGGCGCGGGCCGCCAAAGCGCTGTACTACAAGAGGCCTTTGCTGGGAACCGTGGCCGTCTCTCCTATGGTGTTTTCCGAAGCGTTTGTTCCGTCTGCTAGGCGATTGTTCTGGAAACCGCAGCGATTTCCCATTGCCGATGCCCATTATGCAATGGGCTTTGGCCTGCTCGCACTTGTTTACCAACAGGAGCAATACTATAAGCGGGCGGTCCATTTCCTCGACGTTTTGAAGGAGACCAGATGTCCGGGGCACGACAACTACTGCTGGGGGTACCCGTTTAACTGGGAAACGGTGCGCGGGACCATTCCGCAAGGGACACCTCTGATCACAACGGTTCCCTATGTGTATGAAGCCTTTAAGCAAGTGTACGAAGTAGATGGAGATCAAAAGTGGCAGGAGATCCTGCGATCGATCGCCCAGCACGCCCTTTTGGACTACAAAGATCTCGAAACGTCTCCAAAAGCCTCGTCTTGTTCCTACACGCCTAGTCCACAACATTCGATGAGTGTTGTGAATGCGAACGCTTATCGAGCCTTTCTGCTGACGAGTGCTGGTGTAGATTTCTCGGAAGACAAATACCGAGTCGTTGCAGAGCGAAATCTAAATTTCGTGCTGGAATCGCAAAACGCAGACGGATCCTGGTACTACGCGACCGATGGGAAGAGGGATTTTGTCGACCATTTTCATACTTGTTTCGTCATGAAGGCCCTGGCGAAGATTGAAGCCCTTACCGGAAATCCCGAATGCACAAGAGCTCTTCAGCGCGGAGTCGATTACTATACAAAAAATCTGTTCGATGAGCAGGGAGCGCCAAAACCGTTCTCGCGCCGGCCCAGACTGACGGTTTACCGGCGAGAGCTGTACGACTACGCGGAATGCATCAACTTGAGCGTTCTGTTGCGAGGCCGTTTCCCTAAGTTAGACGAGAATCTGTCGCTCGTTGTCAACGAAATTATTACCAAGTGGCAGAGACAAGATGGCTCCTTCCGAAGTCGCCAGTTGCTCCTCGGATGGGACAATACGCCTATGCATCGATGGGCCGCATCACAACTGTTCAGGAGCCTTTGCTTCTTGCTTTATCGAAACGCGCAGAATTAGGGAGTCAAATTCCTAGCGATATACGCGGCGGAGTTTTATGTGCGGAATTTGTGGGCAATACAACTTTGGTAAAGGGGTTCCCGTTGAGCGGGAAGACCTCGAGAAAATGACCAGAACCATGGTCCACCGTGGGCCCGACGATGAAGGCTATCACATCGATGGACCACTTGGCTTTGGCTTCCGGCGGCTTTCGATCATAGATATCGAAGGTGGCCATCAGCCGATGTCAGACCGGGAGGAATCGGTTTGGGTTGTCTTCAATGGTGAGATTTACAACTTTCCAGAATTGAAGAGCCAACTGGAAGCCTTGGGGCATGTATTCCGAACTCGATGTGACACGGAGGTGATCGTCCTCGGGTATAAACAATGGGGAGATGAGGTTCTGAATCATCTTAATGGGATGTTTGGCTTGGCGATTTGGGATTCGCTTCGGAAACGCCTGGTGATTGCGCGAGACCCATTCGGAATTAAGCCGATCTACTACAGAATCGATGGAGGCCGGGTCTATTTTGGCTCCGAGATTCGCCCGGTCATCGCTACCAACCGCGAAAAACCTGAAGTAGATCCCGTTTCACTGAATCTTTTTCTCCGTTATCGCTTCACGCCTTCACCCCGGACCGTGTTTAAGGGCGTTGAAAAACTTGCCCCAGGGAGCATGCTGGTTTTTGAAAACGGGCGGTACAACTCTTGCTTATGGTATCGCTTCAAGCCTGTTCCCTTTTCGCCAGTGAAATCCGAAGACGAGGCTCGCGAGGATCTCCTCGAGCTTTACAAGCGATCGGTAAAAAGACACTTGCTCAGCGATGTGCCGGTTGGATTGCTGTTGAGTGGTGGTATCGACTCGGCATTGTTGCTCGCCCTTATGAATCTTTATGGCAAGTCTTGGCGAACGTACACCGTTGGTTACGGAGAGAGCTTTACGGATGACGAGTTAGTTGATGCGGCCGAAACGGCTGCTCTTCTCTCTTCTAACCATACCGCGGTCTTGTTGAATCGACAAACTTTTCAGCAAACTCTTCCCGGCATTGTGGCGTGCATGGAGGAGCCGGTCGCCACACCTTCGATTGTTCCCATGTATTTTGTCTGCGAGCGTGCCCGAAGAGACGTCAAGGTTGCATTAATTGGCCAGGGCCCGGATGAGCTTTTTGGCGGCTACAAACGTCACCTTGGAGTACGATATGGCCGTTTGTGGGGAGGCTTGCCGCAATGGGCGCGCGCTCCGGTAGAGTCTGCCATTAGCGCGTTGCCGCGGAATGAGACCCTGAAACGAGGGGTGCGCTCGCTTGCTATCCCTGATCGCCTGAAGAGGTATCAGCATGTACTGTCGCTTTTTCCAAGCGAAAAGATAAATGGATTGTTTCAAGAAGGCCTCATCGGGGAGGCTACTGGCGATGAAATCCTCTCTTGCTGGCGCGACTTTGCTCCGCTACTAAGCGAGACGGATGAACTGGGTGGGTTTCAATTCTTGGAACTCCGGTCAACTCTTCCCGACGAGCTCTTGATGTACGCGGATAAACTCTCCATGGCACATGGCCTGGAGGCTCGCGTACCCTACTTGGACAAGGAGATCGTGGAGTATACGGAGAGGTTGCCAGCAGCCTTCAAGGTTCGCAATGGATCCGGAAAATGGCTGCATCGTCAGGTCTGCCGCAGTTTTCTTCCTGAAAAGATTTTGAAAAGGAAAAAACGCGGATTTGCCATGAACGTCGTCGATGATTGGTTCCGATCAACCAAACACGAGAAGATGGAAAAAATCCTGTTAGATCCAGAATCTCAAATTTACAAATACCTGCAACCCTCGGCGGTGCGGGAGATGTTTACTGAACACGAGGCCGGAAATAGTGATAACCATAAGATTTTGTTCAGCCTGGTTGTTTTCGAAGAGTGGCTTAGATTCCAACAGCAGGCAAGAAATTAGTAGCTGGTCAAAAGAAACGAGGGGCACCTCTGTGCCACTGCCACAGTTTGATAATTACATGAGTCAAATTTGTAACAATGCAGCAGAATATTTCGAAACATTCGCTGGCCATCCAGCAGGGAGCTTGCCTTGAAAATCAGCGTCTTCGGTTTGGGCTATGTCGGTACAGTGTCCTGTGGCTGTCTCGCACACGCTGGACACGAAGTTTTTGGCGTGGATCCTATCCGGACAAAAGTACAGCTAATAAACGGAGGCCAATCTCCAGTCATCGAGGCGAATATTGGGGAGATCGTTGCCGCAACGGTCAAAGCTGGCCGGCTCCGAGCAACGGAGGACCAGGATCAAGCAATTCGTGAGACAGAACTGTCGTTCGTCTGCGTCGGGACGCCGAGCCAGATCAATGGCAACCTTGACGTTACTTACGTTAGACGCGTTTGTGAACAAATAGGTCTGGCGCTCAAGAAAAAGCCGACACGCCACACCATCGTCATACGTAGCACGATCTTGCCGGGAACAATGCATGGGCTCGTGATCCCTGTTTTGGAGGAATCCTCCGGAAAAAAGGCTGGTCTTGACTTCGGCGTTTGCAATAATCCGGAGTTCCTCCGCGAAGGTTCGGCCGTGACGGATTTCAATTTTCCTCCGAAAATTGTCATTGGTGAGTTGGACAGCGCTAGTGGTGACATCCTAGCTACGCTCTACGCGGATCTTGATGCTCCTCTTATCAGGACTGATCTAAGAACATCGGAGATGGTCAAATACATCGATAATAGTTGGCATGCCCTCAAAATTGGGTTCGCGAATGAGATCGGTAATCTGTGTAAATCCCTGTCTATCGATTCGCACAAGGCTATGGAAATCTTCTGCCAAGATAAGAAACTGAACATTTCTCCCGCCTACCTTTTGCCCGGGTTTGCCTTTGGAGGGTCGTGCTTGCCGAAGGATATCCGTGCGCTGACTTACAAAGCCAAGTTGCATGATTTGCAGCTGCCGATTTTGTGTTCGATATTGCCCAGCAACGAATTGCAAGTGATGAGGGGGTTGGAACTCATAACGGGAAAGGCACATAAATGTGTTGGGGTACTCGGTTTTAGTTTTAAGGCCGGGACGGACGACCTTCGAGAAAGTCCGATGATCGAAATCATCGAAAGACTCATCGGCAAAGGGTACGATCTTCGCATCTACGACAAGAATGTTCATGTAGCCAGCTTGGTCGGCGCCAACCGGGACTTCATCCTCAATCGCATTCCGCACATTTCCAAACTGATGGTCGAGAATATCGACGCAGTTTTAAATCACGCCGAGACAATTGTGATCGGCAACAGTGATCCTGACTTCCAGAGCGTGCGCCAAAACCTGCGCGATGATCAGTGCGTGGTAGATTTCGTCCGGATTGCCAATCGTGGAAGCCAGAATGGCCACTACGATGGCATCTGTTGGTGAGGACATCGACGATTCTCAGTTTTGTGTGTAGCTAATGAACAAGCGGACCGCCCAGCGCATGTTGCAGTCGAAATGCAAGCAAATGTTGAGCAAGAATGAAATAGCTGGAGCATGAGCTAGAATGTAGCTCGGGAAGATTGGGCCCGTTATGGACAGAAAAGTCCTGATAATCGTTGAGAATGCGTCATACCCGGCTGACCCGCGGGTTCGGAACGAAGCTCTTTCGCTCCATGAGAACGGGTACGAGGTGACCGTATTATGTCCTCGAGATGGTGATTGCCCTCAAAAACATCAGGTGATCGACGGGATTCGTGTCTACCGGCATCCTCAAGTCAAACACCAAGGCACCAAAATTGGCTATATATGGGAATACTGCGGGGCGTTATTTTGGGAGTTTTGTTATACGGTGTGGATCTACCTGCGGCACGGATTCCATGTTATCCAAGGCTGTAACCCTCCCGACGATATTTTCCTGATTGCGCTGCCGTTCAAACTCCTGGGAGTAAAGTACATTTTTGACCACCACGATGCGAACCCGGAACTATACGTATCTAAATATGAGAATAAGGGGTTCCTCTACAAGGTACTGGTCGCGCTGGAAAGGTTGACCTACCGCTTCAGCGACGTGGTCATGGCCACCAACGGAAGCTATAGAGATTTGGCACTATCGAGAGGTGGTTTAGCTTCGCAGGATGTGTTCATTGTCCGCAACGGGCCACGAGAGACTTTCAGTCCCATTTCCCCGGATCCTGCCCTGAAACACGGAAAACCTTACTTGGTCGGCTATGTCGGAAACATGGATGTCCAGGATGGTTTGGACATACTTCTTGATGTGGCGGCACGCATCAAGGATTTGGGACGGCAAGATGTCCATTTCACTTGCATCGGTCGGGGCCCTCAACTGACATCGCTCCGTGAGACCGTGCGGAAAAAGAACCTCGAGGAGATGGTCAACTTCACAGGGAGAATTTCGGACGAAGAACTGTTAGCAATCCTCTCGACAGCCGATGTCTGCGTGAATCCCGATAAGCCTTCCCAAATGAACGATATCTCTACGATGATCAAAATCATGGAATATATGGCTCTGGGTAAGCCCATCGTTCAATTCGACTCTAAAGAAGGAAAATTTAGCGCCCGAGAGGCTTCTCTGTACAGCAATTCAACAAATCATGTAAATGACTTCGCTGATAAGATTCTTTGGTTACTCGATAGACCTGAAGAAAGAAAAAGGATGGGCAAATTTGGTCAAACTCGGGTCGCAAATGAACTCGCTTGGAAACATTCTGCCGCAAACTTGCTGGCTGCTTACGAAAGGGCCCTTAACAAGGGGAGACAAGGCCCATCCTGACCGACCAGTCGCCCAAACGCCACTGTCCTACTATTGCGAAACGCTCTATTTACCACAACGTGTTACAGTGCGAGCAGTGGTATAGCGTTGCTGGCGATTAGCCAACTTCTGCAAATTTCCCATAGCATATAGCTGACGTAGCGCTCGGCTCCCCATGGGGGGAGCCGAAAGTGTTTATGCGCGAATTCTTCCGCCGGTAGTGCCCAGAGTTTTTCGCCACTCCGATGTGGCACGCCGGAGCCTACTCCGCAGGGGGTTCCGAGACTTGCTAAGGTGGACGGAAGAATTGCACATACTCCCAACACGTGCTTCTCTCCACTTTCCGCGATCCCCAGCGCCACCACCAGCGCCTGGCCGCCAAACTGAATACCATCGATCATCAGCACCACCAGATTCAAATCCTCCAATCATCGCTCGCAGAGCGCCCGCAACTGATTGCTACTGGCCTTTCAGGACGAAGTTACGCCCCCTACGATTCTACGATTCGATTCGAACCACGCCCTCCCCCAATCTTTTTCCGCTCTCGCTCCGGATATTTCGAGCGCGCTTTCTCCGCGAGTCGCTTCGTTTTAAAAGGCTTCGACAGAGGCACTACTGCTCTATCGACGTAGTGGATGATCCTCGGCTATAAGTTCTAAATGCCCAAAACGATCGGGAAGTGGCTACTCTTCCATCTTCTAGGTCGCGCCTCCGCGCCCGCCCGGTGCACCCATGTAAGCTGTTTCGATTTGAAAGGGGAGCTAGCTCACTACGGCGATTTCTCGTGCCGAACAGCGTATACTTGCGACACAACCTCGCCTAAGGAGCCGCAACCGTGCGGAACGACGAGTGGATCAAAACACTAGAGGACAGCAGGAAGGTGAAATTCATTTATCAAGAACTGCCGGAGGATGGGGCATCTATCACCGCGCAGATTGAACGGAACGAGGTCGTCTAGTCAGTCGTATTGACTAAGGCTGGAAACCCCCTGGCACATGAAGATGTTGAGAATCATTTCAGGGGCGAACTTTCAAAGAGATAGTCCAGCTCATTTTGGGAGGCTAGACGCTCATGCTGAAATTGTTTTCGAACGAAAGTGCCGAGCTTCTCTCGGCGTTTCTCTGTTCCGACGCATTCGATCCGTATACTCCGCAACCTGATCGTCAATGAGCTTGATTTCTACAGCCAAGTGAATATCCTGAGGAGCCCTCGAGAAGCGCTCAAATAGTAAATTCCTGGCGGCTTTCAACTTCTCGCGTTTCCTGTGCTCATCAATTGCAGTCTTTAACACGCAGAATAACTCCTACATTCACTTCCTCTCAAGGGCCGCAATGGTCGCAAACTTCCGGTCCACATGTGGTCGCGAGCGCGGAGCACCCGCATGCAGTTCGCAGCGCCTTCCAGGAGGAGCACCGCAGGTCGGGCAGGTAACGGAGGATAGTTGCTTTGGCGTGAGTTCGCTCTTCTTCATTCTGACAGAATGCGTCAGTGTCCAGCCACGTGTCTGTGCAATTTTGGACAAGTCCCGAAGAAAGGGGCCTGCGGTGTTGTCAACTGGTCAGGTCAGACTGTCGCAGGCCCTGGGGTGAGAAATTTACTGTAGATCTAGCCGACTTTATCCTTCTGTGGAGATCGTGTCTGTCCACAATTGAACACTCCGTGCCGAGGCGGAAGCTAACACAGCAGTACTAGCGGATTCTGAAAGTGTGCTGTAAGGGGCAGCCGCGCAACGCGCAGGATGATGTATACCGTTATTCCTCATGCTCCCCGGTACAGCACTTACGCGAAAGTCTTGCCACACTCCCAACACCCGCTTTTCTCCGCTTTCCGCGATGCCCAGGGCCACCACCAGCACCTGGCCGCCAAAATGAATGCCATCGATCATCAGCACCACCAGCTTTAGGTCCTCCAATCGTCGCTTGCAGAGCGCCCGCAGCTGATTGCTACCACTGGCCTCTACAAACTCTCGACTCACGTGCTTTCCTCGATCCCATAGCCTTCCACAACACGCTCCACCGTTTGCCGGTAGTTCCGTGTGGACAACCCGGCCACCATGCGTTCCCGCACCACTCGTTGCAGTTTTCCGTCTTGCTGCAATTGACCCTAGCTCTCTAATTCCACTTCTCGGCCTTCGCGGGTTGGTACTCGCGGTCGCTCCAGTGGAATTTTCCGTCCAGCAAGGACCACATAACCCGGCTGCTTCCCTCAGCACACACAACCGCGGCTCGTCACCTCGTTTTCGAGGATGGCCCGCAGGATCTGTACTCCGGCTTGCCCGGTCAGTTCTTCCACCTGCGCTTGCATCTCGGCCCACACCTCGGCCATCGGCAACGGCACCAGCAACTCTTGCCCTCGCGCGGCCTCGAACTTGTGATTGGACTTGCGCTCTTTCCTCTGGTCATTGTTTCATTGTTTCTCACGGCGGTATCGAGGCCGCGGGGGGTGTTGCTGGAGTATGGTCTAATGCCCAACACAACCGAGCAAACTCGATGCGTTTAAGCCGTATTTGGAAGAGCGGTTGCGCGCCGGAGTGTGGAACGTGGGGGTGTTGCTGGGCGGACTGCGCGAACGGAACTTCACGGGCAGCTATAGGATTCTGAGGGACTATTACGACCACAGCGCGCCGCGGGTAGTGACCAAGGGTGCGTATCCGCAAGGCCTACGCTCCGCGTGATGCGTACGCGACAATTAGTCTGCTTGAGAATCTCGGACAGGAATCTTCCCCTTTGCGCTGCGGCGTTGCCTTGGAGCTTTTGTTCTCGGGCACCCGCGTAAAAGGGTTGGTTAGAAGGCATAAGGACAGCACGAACTGCCCCTGAGGAATTGCGTCTCGCTTGCTTTCATGTGGATAGGACACCGATTGTGCCCACGTACAGGTTCGCACCCTGATCGCAAATTGGCCACAGGTCCAGTAGGATTTGCTTCAGTTCGGGAGCTAACCTAACAGCGTAGGGGGAACCAGTTGTCCCGTGAGGGACCGCATGCTGGCGGATCTGTGATGTACTTCGTGGTAGATTAACGGAGGCTGAGCACATCACAGTTTCGCCCTACACCAAAACGCGAGGCTCGAAATAAAGCGCTCGCGCACCCGAGGCCGTGATGAGGAAAATCTTAATCTGTGCGTTTTTTCTGTGCCTGTCGTGCAAGCTTTGCTTTGGGCAAACTTGGTCAACCCTGCCGGTAGATCTAATAGTTAGTATGAACACCAGCAATCCTGGCACAGCTCTGACGACAGAGATTCTGAACGCCGGGACCGTGAGCAGCAGTTGCACGGTTGGGTCAACCTGTAACTGGACCTCGGTAGCTAGCGGTGGAAGTTACTCCCCGACCTTTGAAGTTGGGGCGAATCAAGGCGCAATTTCGAATCTAGGGCCAGTTCAAATGACCGGCACGGATGGCACTCTCTACCCTGCGCAATCACTGAACTACCACAATATCGGCCACCAAGACGGTGACCCTGGAGCAGGCTCAAACGCGACGCTAACTTTCAGTGGCACTCCTGGGAATGCGACCATAGTGTCCGGACTTGTCGGATTAACTCTAACCATGTCCGCATCAGAGAGCAATGCCAATGATTTCGATATTCTTGGTTTCTGGCAAAAACCCTCCGGCAATTATTCCATGTTGCAGTTGAATGCTCAGACCGGCTCAACGGCGTGCTCGGGAATACCAAGTGGAACAATCGGTATCCGACTGGAAGGCAAGCCGACCATCCATTCCCCTTGTATTCCCCTGACTGCTCCAGGCAGCTATTACGCGTCTCAGACCTGGAACCTCACTACAGGCGTTACGACTTTGTATGTCTACACGGCAGAAGGCACTCCAGTAAAATGCATTTCCGGCGTAGGCGGCGGAAGTGGGACTTGCAATGCCGACGGAGGTTCCTCCGTCACTATGGGTGACACCGGGGGAACAATCGACCACATCACCATCGGCAACAACGAGATCGGCTACAACGATGGAAGCATCACGTATTTTCAGAATCTTATGCTGAACTGGACAACCGCCCCGAACCCCCTGTTTTGGACCAGCGGAACCGGCTCGGTGCAGCCACCCACCAACCTGAATGCTACGGTGCAGTAGTGAAAAAGAGTGGCGCGTACTGTTGTGATCAAGTTGCAAATTTCGGCCAGAAAGTGTGGGAGTCTATTAAAATGAAGAGATTAATGTTCGTTCTGTCGCTGCTATTTCTCTGCCCGAGCCTACATGCTCAAACATGGTCTGGCGTGCTCGCCCCAAGTCGCGCAATAGACTGGAGCAACGCTGGAGTTTCAGGCGGTGTCCCGAATCGCACAACGATTTGCACCACGCTCACGTCAAGTGCAACCTCGGCGCAAATTAACTCGGCCATTGCCAGTTGTTCCAGCAGCGGTGGTGGAGTCGTTTCACTGGGCGCCGGGACCTATAGCAGTGCAACGAGCGGCTTCTCGTTCAACGGAGCGTCCAACGTAACGGTACGCGGCGCAGGGGCTAACCAGACCTTCTTTGCGCCAACCGGCTCCGGAATCACGATAAATTCGGCGGACAATAATTGGAGGGGCAATCCCGAGAACCTTACGGCCTGGAGTGTTCCCGCCTATCCTTCCGGAACATACCCTCAAGGCACGAATCAAATCACTCTGGCAACGGTGGCGAACTTAAAGGTCGGTCATCCCATCGTCCTAGACCAGCTCGATCCGACGACCGATAATGGCGGGATCATTGTTTCTCAAGCTACCTCGGCGCAGTCGGCTATTGCCCCGGGACTCGCAGGTCCTTACACCACCCAGGGAAGTAGCCAATCCATGCGCGGTTCCGGAAATGGAGCTTGCGCTGGCAGTGCCATATGCCGGTCGCAGGAACAGATTGTCACCGTTACTAGTTGCGATGGCGTCACAACAGCTGGCTCGGCCTGCTCGGGCAGCAACGTGGTCGTTGGCATCTCGCCAGGCCTAGAGATGCCGAATTGGACCTCAGCTCAAACCCCGCAAGCATGGTGGGCAACGTCGCCAGCCTTAAACGATGGCGTCGAGGATTTGTCTCTAAACCTCTCAGGCTGTTCTGGCTGCAATGGCATTAATTTCTTCAATGCACAGAACTCTTGGGTAAAGGGCGTCAGTTCGATGAACAGCAGCGGTGAGGGACAGCTTCGGATCGAGTATGGTAACCACATCAGCATCGTGAACAACTACATGGCCATGTCCGCCGGTGGAACTGGGTCTTACGGGGCGGAAGCGTTCTCGGCTTCCGATTGCCTCATCGCAAACAATATCATGCACGGCGTCACCACACCCCAAATCAGCAACGGAACCACCAGCGGATGCGTCTTTGCCTACAACTATTCGGTCAACGAGTATTACACCCCTAGCCCGGGTTACAACATCCCGGCCCACGGTGACCACGGCTCGGGAGTTGCCATGGTCCTCGTCGAAGGGAACATCACGAACGGCGCGACTGGCGACAACATCCACGGAACCGGCAACCTGAACACGCATTTCCGCAACTACTTCACCGGCCCACAGCCTGTCTGTTACGCGAGTGGGGGAAGCCAAACATCTGCTACTTATGAGGCGTGTAATAACAACGTCATGCCGGAGCAGGTTTGGGCCTTCCATCGCTTTTATAATCTGATCGGTAATGTACTGGGGACGCCGGGCACCAACACCGTCTATAGGTCGAGCACGTATATCAATGGCACGAGCACCGCGGTCATCGGGGAGAATTACGGCGACGGTGGCGTTCCAACTGACCCCAACGTTTCGGCAACGATAATGCTGTGGGGCAACGCTGATTCGGCTAACGGCTTTGGATCGCCGCGGTTCAATTGCAGCGAAGTGCCGACGGACTTGACGGGCGTTCAGGCTGCGTTCTCTAATCCGTGTCCCTCCAGCGAGAGCCTTCCCGCCTCGTTCTTCACCGCGTCGGCACCTTCCTGGTGGCCGAGCGGCAAGCCTTGGCCCATCATTGGGCCGGACGTATCTTCGGGAAATCTCTTATCCTGCACAAGTGGAACGTATACCAGATCGCTTGTAACAGGTGCCGCTGCATGTGCTGGTGGTTCAACCAGCCAAGCAGCAGGCGGTCACGCGAATAGCAACCCGGCGATGGATTGTTATCTGAGTCTTGGAGGACATCCAGATGGGACAGGGCAGGCACTTACGAATTTCAACGAGGCCTCCTGCTACTCACAAACGGTTGTTAGCAAACCCCAACCGCCCACAAACCTCACTGCCACAGTCGACTGAGACGCAAGAACCCATTGCGGTTCGATACCGGCCTTAACGAACCTAGTGGTGAGACCAGAGACCAACGCTTCGTGCGTGGGTCTCTGGCCTTCTTTATGACACCGGCTGCAGTCGAGAAGGGTCTGGCCCAGCCGAGATGCATCACTTCGTAAGCCGTAGCGCTACGGTTTCTTGGGGGCCGGATGGATTGGTTTACGCTGCGCTTCGCCATAGCAATCGCCGGCGCTAAAACTTAACACGCCTCCCATGCCGATTGGTGAGCCGCCCATCGTGTTCAGGTAACATGCCATTGCCGGAGTTTCATTGATGTGTCCAGCCATATTCGAGAGGGTTCCACTGGGACATTGGCTGCCGCTTATGACATAGGCACCAGCGTTCACCCCGCCGACACAGATGCTCACATTTCCGTTGGTCACGTCCGGCCCAATCGGTGGCCACGGCGTGGCGCTCGTCCACCAGGAAGGCTCGGAGGAAAGGTAGAACGATGCCGGGAGAGAGGTACTCGCTGGAACCGGGTTCGAAAAATTCTTGATGGTGCTCGGGACCTCGGACTTGCTCGCGCAAATCGTCGTCCATCCGGGGTCGGACGAACTCCCGCACCACCTAACGGCCGCGGTCACGACGTCGTAATTCCCCCAACGCATGAGAGTGCGGGGAGTGTTGGAATCGCTTGGAACTCCATTCCCAAGACCGTTAGCATAAATCTCGGAGCCGGGGGAAACGATTCTCATATTTCCCGCGTTCAATTCGTAATTCTTGTGCGGAAGGGCTGTGCTGCCGAGGACATTCCCGATGATGTTGTAAAAGCGAGAAAAAGAATTAATAAGCATAGGGGACGTGCTGCTGCTGTGTGTGAGTGTCCCGTTATTCTGTTGGAATCCGTTGTAGGCGTTACGGAAGATGGTCTGAAACTGGTGCGTTCCGTGGAAGTTATCACTGTAGATTCCCGCGCCGATGTTCCCTTCGTACAGGATGTGCTCATCACCGACGGCGTGAAGGAAACCGCTCTGATTCTGCCAGGAGTAGCCCCCGTTGTTGTTAAATAACTCATTCACGTCGAAGTTGTAGGCATAGACGCACCCGGAACAACTTCCGGTTGTCGGATAAGGGGCCTGTACAGCATGGAAAATGTTGTTTTGAATTAGCGAGTCAGATGAGGGGATCGTCTCTACTCCATAGTTCACTGACGCAGAGGAGCCGGTCAGATAGAAATAGCTATTCTGCACCGTACAGTGAATGCTCTGAAATATCTGAACGTGCGAACGTTTTGGATGGATGCTAGTAATTCCATTTGCATAACAACCAACGCAGTTGAACATGCCGATGTTCGTCTGCGGATTGGCAGCGGTGGCGTCTATGCTCAGGTCTTCGACTCCATCCCCGGAGACAGGGCCGGTTGGCCACCAAGCTTGCGGAGCCTTGCTCGCTACCCAGTTGGGCATGTAGAGACCAGGGGAAATGCCGACGGTATATGGTCCGCGGCCGCTGATGCTTGTGACCGTTACAATCTGTTGCTGGCTCCTTCCCGGCCGGGGACCGCCACCGTTGTCGCCGTTTGATGAACAGGCCACTTGCGGGGTGTAGCAGACAAAAATATCCCCAGTGTCGGCACTGTGAAGATCATCCCTTTGATCAAGAGTGAGTGGCCAGCCGACGGAAAGATTCGTGACGTTGTCTAAGACGATCGAAGTAGTGCCGGCGCTGTAATTGGCCGTCCAGTTCCCGACGTTCGATGGTGATCCCCAGTAGTTTGTGTCAGAGCTCTGAAAGCAGATTGCGGCAAATAATCCTTGACAGCCAGCATAGGCGGTAAAAACAAGAAAGGTCTGGTTTGCGCCCGATCCGCGAAGAGTAACGTTATTTTTTGCGTACCAGGTAAGACCCGCGTTCAGCCTATACGTTCCTGCTGGGAGCAAGACGTAGGTGTTTTGATGTGCGGATGAGATTGCCGATTGTACCTGTGCTGCTGTGGAACTCGCGCCGGCGGACGTTACAGTTCGACAGGCGGACGTAACACATTGCGTCCGATTGGCCGGAATCCCGCCAACCACACCTGCCTTTGACCAGTCAATGGCGCGGCTCGGCGCAAGTATTCCAGACCATCCCTGGGCACCTACAGATAAGGGCACCACGAGGAGCATTAAACAAAAAAACGCGCGTAGCGAATGTCGCGTCATTGTGGACTCCGTGGCGCGCAAGTTAAACACCTTCGCACCTATTGTAAGTCTTAGACTGGTTCTCTCCGTTGGAATCCAAGACTACGGAGAACTGACGTAAATTGTGGTCGTGCACACCTTTGTTTCCGATTCGGCATTATCGGCCGATTCAGCAGTTACCGCCAGTAAATGCTTGCCCGGCTCGAGTGCTAGAGGCTGACTCGTCCCGGTGATTCCCTTGACAAGGCCAGAAGCTTGCGTCGGAACCGGTATGGAAAAGAGCCATTCATGCTTTCCGCCCGTGATGTCATAGACGTTGAAGAGCTTCACACATTTCTTAGTTGTTGTGATCAAACACGCGGGACTCAGCCTGAAGTCGTAATCGAACCTAACAGTAATCGTTCGTTTGCCAGGGGAGCTATAAAGAGGCGTAGTGGAGGTCAACCCCGACAGAACTAAGAGCGCAATCCTAATCGCTCGTTGTGACTTCATAGAGATTTTCTCGCAAGATCTCCTTTGCGTCCCACCGCTCGTAGCTAGCTTTTCCCGTACCAATCTGAGGAGTCCGGCGGGATTTTCGCGCCGAGCCACAAGAAAAGCAATCGGAATTGAAGGAATTTAGGCCTTGCCGAGCAACGCTGCAGCTCACCCCAGCTCTCAAAAGGCAACCCTTGCGGCTGATCTCTGTAAACTTATGCACCTGTTAGCGGCCAGTTTGGAGGACAAATGTTGGCAAGTATTTTCAGCTTTGGAGTCCAACGAACTCTAGCCACTAGGCGGTCCCTGACGGTAAGTTAGCCATAAGTAACTTATAATCAATATATTACAAAAATTCATGGAAGGCGGAGCAATAGATTTGTTTGGGTCGCCTGTTGGCAATTCGATTGCGTATAAAACCCCTAACTGGACTGAGGGGGCTCGAGAGATCAGGTTGATATATGCCTGTTAGTCGCTCGCGAATTCCAGTTGACTTAGAACAGAGAGTGCAACGTGCCGCAGGGGAGGCGCGGAGGGTTGGCCGTGCTTTCACATGCCGTTCAGATGACTTCGCCGCGAGCCAAGATCTGCGACCTTCGGGAGATCTCTTATCGGAAGTCCGCTGAACCGTTTCCTTCTGGGTCCGACGCCTGCATCCGAACAGTCTTTGAGAAGTCACGCAGTCGCCCGTTTCTGTAATCAGGAGCTTGTTTCGGTTATGCTTGTCGATAGCGCCGCGTTTGGTATATTCGTCCCCGGAATAGAGTGGGCGTCAGATGTATAATTTGCTCTCGGATTATTATCGGACTGCATTGAACTCAGCTGTAGTTTGTCCCAACGGCAAGCAAAAGCTTGAGTCAGGCTTCTTTCACTACGGCCGAGATATTGTCTGCTATGGTCAGTGTTCGACGGGAGTTGCCTCTGATCTAGCGGGGGCCATTCATTTCAATGCTTCCCAGGCGACCCGTGCCGCAAATGGGGAGATCCATTTACCCTTCGACATGTCGAAAATAATCGACACTCTGCGGTTGGAGCACTACGTTAAATATTTGAACCAAGGGCAGGGAAGGTTCACGGAACTCGTGTCTGTTCGCGACGCATACTATTCCATAAGAGAAGAGCTGCCCGTTTGGGTGCGCCGGTACCTTCAGAGAGCCTATCTCAGAAACTGGCGTACTCTACCCTTTCCCCGCTGGCCAGTCGATTTCACGGTTGATTCCCTGCACGAGGAATATCTCCGGCTCGCGATACTGGCTCAGGGCTGCGACAGGATTCCTTTCGTCTGGTTCTGGCCTAACGGGGCGTCCGGTTGCCTCATCATGACTCACGATGTGGAATCTGTTGCGGGCCGAGACTTCACTTCTACCCTCATGGACATTGACCTGGAGTATGGTTTCAAGAGTTCTTTCCAGGTTATCCCCGAGAAACGCTACGAGATTCCCGACAGTTATGTCAGTGAAATCCGAGAGCGTGGTTTTGAGTTCAACATCCATGATCTGAACCATGACAGTCATCTTTACGATGAGAAAAGCGAATTTCTGAGGCGTGCCAAGAAAATCAACGAATACGCGGCGAAATATGGCGCACGCGGATTTCGTTCTGGTGCACTGTACCGTAACCAAGACTGGTATGACGCATATGACTTTTCCTACGACATGTCGGTTCCAAATGTTGCGCACCTCGAGCCGCAGCGAGGTGGTTGTTGCACGGTCATGCCCTATTTTGTCGGAAAGATCCTCGAGTTACCACTGACGGCAACTCAGGACTACTCGATATTCCATATACTGAAGGAAAGCACGATCGATTTATGGAAGCAACAGGTCGCCTCAATTCAACAGAAAAACGGGCTCTTAAGCTTTATTGCCCATCCGGATTACCTGATTGCTCCGAAGTACCGGAAAATTTATGAGTCTCTCCTCGCTTACCTACGGCAAATCGTCGATCGGGAGGACATCTGGGCGGCCTTGCCAGGTGAAGTCGATCGGTGGTGGCGGGCTCGCCGTGAAATGAAATTAGTGGAAGACGGTAAGGGATATCGAATTGAGGGTCCGGGAAGCGAGTGTGCACACATCGCCTATGCCAGCCTCGATGGAGATCGAGTCGTTTACACGCTTGATGAAGCCCATCAGTAGCAGCCTGCTTGCCGCCAAACACACGCATTGACGTTCACTGCTCCCATTCGATTGCCTTTACAGCACGCCAAAGTCGGTGGCCACCCCCATGGCCGGTTTTGCCGGCGCTCTGCGTCCCGCCTGGTCAGGCACACGTGCATATGAAATAACCTGGCACCTCGAGCCATCCAACGTTGAAGATGGCCTATGGTTCCCCTAGTCAGGGTACGGAAGGTCTTGGAACTCCAATAGTCAATGGTGGCAAACATTTTCAGGTAGCCGCCCTTGGCTCACGCCCCACATGCTTTTGGGCCTCCTTTCTCGTCGAGTTCTTTAGTTAAGTCATTTATAGTAAATAAGTTACATAGAAATCCACGATCCATTGCCTCGCTCGTGCCGTTAGGACTTGGCAGACTGATTGCTGTACCTGATTGGGTGATAGTTTGGGTTGGGCACGGCGAAGAGCATCTTGGCGGTGGACGCGCGTTATCTGGTTTGCTCGCTGCTAGGTGAGAGACACCGAGCAAGTCCGAGAAGAATGCTCGAGGAGCGGCACATACATGGGAGATGCCTTTATGGGAGTGACTGCCTGCGAAGAACAGGACAAGCTCCATCCGAGGTCTGACAGCTCTTCCTTCGACGTGAACTCGTCAGTCGTGAAGCGGGTCGGGATTCTACAAGAAGAAGGATTCCACAGCGGTGTGGAGCGCCGGCGGGTGGATCGCCGTCGCAAGAGGGCCCTTCGGGTGATGAAGTTTGGCGGCACCTCTGTGGGTAATGCTGCTTGCATGGAGAGAGCTGCCCAGATCATTCAAAACGCCTCCCGCGATAGCAACGTCGTGGTGGTTGTCTCCGCGATGAGCGGCGTAACCGACAGTTTGATCAAGGTCGCCACCTTATTGGAGGCGGGAGATCGCGAGCGAGCCGCGATCATCCTTGAGCAGTTACGCAATCAACATAACGTAGTTGCCAATATGTTGATCAAGGCGCCTGAGGAGAAGATCCGAACTGCCCGCAAAATACAGGAGATTTTCAACGAGGGCGACCATCTCTGTCAGAGCGTAATTCTCGGCGGAGAGTTGACGCTCGAGGCGCGCGACAGCATCGCCAGTCTCGGAGAGCGCCTTTCTGCCCCTCTGTTGGCGGCTGCGCTCGAAGATCAAGGAGTGGCAAGCGAGGCCATCGACGCCACGGAACTCGTTGTGACCGACAGCTAT
Source organism: Candidatus Acidiferrales bacterium (assembly GCA_963795535.1). Classification (GTDB taxonomy): domain Bacteria; phylum Acidobacteriota; class Terriglobia; order Acidiferrales; family UBA7541; genus Acidiferrum. The sequence continues at coordinate 783,373 of CAWCIG010000012.1, read as the reverse complement.
CACGGCGCCTCTGAACCGCTCATGGAGCTAACCCAGGAACGCTGCGAAGCGCGCCTGCGTCCACTTCTGAACAAGCGCATCGTTGCAGTTGTCACCGGCTACATCGGGGCAACGCCGGAAGGAGTGCTCACGACGCTCGGCCGCGGGGGTTCGGACTATTCCGCGACAATTTTGGGCGCGGCTTTGCACGCGGACGAAGTCATCATCTGGACGGATGTCGATGGCATATTGACCGCTGATCCGCGCCTGGTGCCCGGGGCGTGTACCATCCCTGAGATTTCCTATCGCGAGGCAGCCGACCTGGCTTACTTCGGCGCCAAGGTCCTCCATCCGAAGACCCTGCGGCCCCTGTTACAATCCGATATCCCTGTTTGGATCCGCAACACGTTTGCACCCGAACGGCCCGGGACGAAAATCAGCTCAAGGGGCTCCCAGAACAGCGGACGAGTAAAGGCACTCACCGCGATGGGCGACGTCGCGTTCATTACCGTGGGCGGTCCGGGTATCGTGGGAGTACATGATGTTCTAGGCCGTACCTTCATGACTACGGAAGCAGTTCGTGCTGACGTTCTACTGGTTTCGCAATCCTCATCACAGAACGATATCTGCTTCGTCGTACCATCCCCAGTCGCCCAGCGCACCGTTGAAGCACTCCGGACCGAGTTCGCGCCCGATCTCGCGCACCATAAGGTGGAACACATTACGGTCGATCAAAGCGCCGCGATCGTAGCTGTCGTCGGCGAAAAGATGAACGGCACACCAGGAATTGTGGGGCAGACTTTCGCGGCGCTGGGCCGGGAGAACGTAAACATCATCGCAATCGCGCAGGGCTCTGCGCAGTGCAACATCTCTTTTCTCGTGGCGAAGAAGGACATGAAGAGGGCACTAGATACTGCCCACCGAGAATTCCAATTGGGTCCCAGGGAGGCTGCAGGACTCACCGCACCGTAATGGCGAAAGCGAATCCCGAGCGAGAAGTCGCCGATTCGGTTTGGCCAATTGCCTGTTCACGAGCGAGGGACGCGAAGTTTTGTTCGATCGCTCATCGTTTCTGTCAATGCCCAAGGTGCTGACGGAGAATTCCCAGCATTCGGCGCAGCGGCTCCGCTGCGCCCCATAACAACTGGTCGCCCACTGTAAATGCACCCAGATACTCCGGTCCCAATCTCAATTTGTGTACCCGCCCGACTGGCACAATCAGCGTGCCAGAAACCGCTGTCGGGGTGAGGCAGCGCAGGGTCGATTGCTTGTCGTTCGGAATCAATCGCACCCACGGATTACTGCTGGATATGATCTGTTCTATATCCGGGATCGGTACGTCTTTGCTGAGCTTGATGCAGAGCCCTTGACTGTGGCACCGCATCGTTCCGACGCGCACACAGATCCCGTCGACGGGCACCGGGGGCTCCATGCCCATGATCTTGTTGGTCTCCGCCATTCCTTTCCATTCCTCGCGAGTTTGGCCGCCGGGCATGTCTCGATCAATCCAAGGCAGCAAACTGCCCGCCAGGGCAGCGCCAAATTCCTCGGTATGTAGGTGCGAGTCACGCTGCGCCTGAATCAGCATGCGATCGACCTCCAAGGCATTTTCGGAGGGAGTCGCGCGAATCGGCTCCGTCAAATATTCCATCTGTTTGACGAGTTCCAACATCTTGGCTGCTCCTGCGCCGGAGGCCGCCTGGTAGGTCATGGTTGTCAACCATTCAACCAGTCGGGCCTTAAAAAGACCGCTCAAGGCCATCAACATTAAGCTGACGGTACAGTTGCCGCCCGCGAAAGTTCGCAGGCCGTGTGCCAGACCGCTTCGAATCACCTCCGCGTTAACGGGATCAAGAATGATCACCGTGTCGTCGTGCATGCGCAGCGTCGATGCGGCATCGACCCAAAAGCCTTTCCAGCCGCTGCTGCGCAATGGGCCATAGATCTCGGAGGTGTATTCCCCACCCTGACAACTGACCAGGACGTCGCACCGCGCAAGCGCCTGCAGATCTTTCGCGTCTTGCAGCACACGGCGGTCACTTGCCTCTTCAGGCGCGGTTCCCCCAACGTTGGAGCTGGAGAAAAAGATGGGTTCAATCCCCGCGAAATCGTTTTCCTCCCGCATTCTCTGAAGGAGAACGCTGCCGACCATGCCTCTCCAGCCAATCATCCCTACGCGCAACATGGAACCTCCGAAATCGCGTCAGCTTATCTGTATCGCGCACCGTTTAGGATCCGAAAAAGGAAGTTGAAGGCGACGGGTCTCTTCTGCTGGTATTCAGTAATTTGGGTGCTGAGGCCGCACACTACAACCTCAAACTGCAAAAGCGCCCGATACTCATCCCGGCAGCCAAGCGTTTTGGGAGTGCAGCCACCCGCGCCCGGGCTCACCTCCCAACCTTTGGTAAGAACGACCCGATTCTGTCTCCTTAACCTCCTACTTCGTCCCAGATGTGCGTCCCGTGCGTCTCGTTTAGCAGCAAACTCCCCACCACCAAGGTTACTCCTGCCACGATGATGGGGTAATACAGGCCGGCATAGATGTTACCGGTCGCCGCGCAGATGGCGAGCCCGACGACCGGCAACAATCCGCCCAACACGCCGTTACCAAGGTGATAAGGCAGTGACAACGATGTGTAGCGAATCCTCGCCGGGAACGCCTCTACGAGATAAGCAGCAATCGGTCCGTAGATCATACTGATGTATAGCACCTGTAGAAATACTAAGAAGACCAGTAGGGGCAGGTTCGGGTGGGGCGCTTCCTTCGCCGGCACCTCGGTGTGTGTCGTCGGATCAACCGTAATCGCCGTGAGGCTGATAGCACTGGTCACCTTGTTCCTCGTGGACCTAACCGTCACGACATTGTTCCCCGCGGTGCGCTCCATGGCCTTATAAATGGGAATATAGGTGACCACCGCGAGCAGGCAGGCGGCCATCATAAGCCACTTCCGCCCGATTTTGTCCGACAGCAAACCGCAGAGGGTAACAAAAGGCATGCCGAAGAGCAACGCGACTGCGACCACGATGCTTGCTGTCTTTTCGTTCACCTTAAGAATCGTCTGCAAGTAAAACAGTGCATAGAACTGGCCCGTATACGCTACGACACCCTGCCCACCCGTCAAACCAAAGAGGACCACGGCCACCCTTCGAAGCTTCTTCCAGCTTGCAAATGAATCTTTCAGCGGCTGTGTGGACGTTTGTCCGGCGCTTTTGATCCTTGCGAAGATCGGGGACTCCTTCATTCTCAGTCGGATATAAAGTGAGACCAACACCAGGAAAAGCGACAACAGGAAAGGAATGCGCCAGCCCCATAAGCTGAAGGCCTCCCGGCTCATGCACTGCTGCGCAAGCACGATGACGATCAGCGAAACAAGCAGGCCCAGCATCGCCGTTATCTGGATGAAACTCGTGTAGAAGCCTCGCCGGTGATCCGGAACACTTTCGGCCACATAGACCGCCGCGCCACCATATTCGCCCCCTACCGCCAACCCCTGAAGGATGCGGATGACAATGAGGGTGATGGGGGCAAACCAGCCGATGGTCTTGAAGGTGGGAAGCAAACCAATGACGGCCGTCGCTCCGCCCATGAGAGAGAGCGTCACAAGAAACGCATATTTTCGCCCTACGAGATCGCCGATCCGCCCAAAGAAGAGCGCCCCGAAAGGCCGAACCACAAATCCCACGGCGAAGGTTGCCAGATAGGCGATGTAAGCAAAAGTTTCGTTACCGGGTGGATAAAACTTTTGCGAGAGGACGGATGCCAAGCTCCCAAAAATGAAAAAGTCATACCACTCGATCATCGTCCCGGCAGCCGAGGCCACAATGACCCGCCAAATGATGTAAGGTGTGCTGCCACCCGGTTTGATTGCCGCCGTTAGACTTGCCATCTTTCCTTTGATCGGACCTTCTAGCTCGGAGTGAAGGACAGTGGAGTGAGGTTCATTCTTGGTTTCAAAACCCAAGCCATTGATGCAACAAGATTTGTTCCAGACTAACTCGGAGAACCGGGCCCCGCCACGAAGCCCCCGTCAAGCACGAGGCACTGGCCGGTCATGAAAGACGCGCGGTCCGAGCGCATCCATGCGACGGCCTCGGCGATTTCCGCTGGTCTTCCAAAACGGCCGATGGGATGGCAGTAAGGACCCTGTCAGCCAAAGGCGTTTCGACCGCCGCGGGACACACTGCGTTGATGCGAATCCTCCTTCCAGTTCGCGGCGGCCCGCAACCACCACTTTGACCTGCCTTCGCAAAAAGGACGGCGGTCACGGCCAATTCCCGACGTTCCGCCAGTTACGAGCGCAACTTCGCCTTCCAACGCGCAGTTACCGTTTTCCTTCACGAATCAATCCTGGCAAGATAGAAACGCAGTGTGCAGGCCTCGCGTGAAGGCTCCGCTAAGCGAGTATGCTCACATACGTTCGCTGAGAGGGCCACTGAGTGTCAAGCGTGTTCTTCTTCTCATGTGCCGGTGCGGCTTGAGCCGAGCGCCCATGTCGTCATCGCGATCCCAACTCTTTTATTGAGCCACGTCTCGCTAGGTGCAGTCCAGGCGTTCTCGTAAGAGCAGTTGTTCGCTGAATGCTGAATATCGACCGAGGTCCCTGCATGAACTCGGCGGTTGAAACAAATTAGAACTTTCGGCTAGAACTGCGGGTATCATTGTCGCGAAACGCTGTGCGATCTATGCGACCCGCGATCGGAAGCACAATCGGGCCGGCCCGATGCCCTTTAGGCGCTTTTCGACGATCACAGACGCACTTCGCGAATATAGATTCGAGAGGAGAATTAAGGATGGGAAGTGTAGCTGATGCATTCGGGCACACCAACAACGAGCTTGTCGGTACTTGGAACCTGGTCTCAGCTTCGAGCACAACGTCGGCCGGCGAGCCGAGCGAAGCCCCGTATGGTTCGAGCCCTGTGGGCTTTCTCACCTACACGGGCGATGGCAGAGTAACCGCCCTGATCAGCTACGGTGGGCGAAAGCCACTTCCTTTCGGCGGCGGGACCCAGGAAGAACAAGCTGAGGCGTTTAAGACATTTCTTGCATATGCCGGACGGTACTCAATCAGCGGTGACAAGGTAATCCATCGCATTGAAGTTTCATCGATCCAGAATTACGTAAATAAGGAACTGGTTCGCAGCGTTAAATTCCAAGGTGATCGAATCATACTGACCACGCCACCTACGCCCGTGAACGGAAAAATCCAAACTATCGAATTGATTTGGCAGCGCGTGCAGATCAGTTCCTGATCAGTGGGGTTGTACTGGGCACAGCTGATGTCTGTACTACCGGAGAATCACCAAGATCGCGGGCCGCAAGTAAAGAAGACTTCGTCTGCGGTGACTCAGCAGCTTGAACCAACTCTTACAAAATTACCGAAAGACTCTTCAGGCCCCTCAATCCAAACGTAGGTGCCCACTCCGGTCGCGGGCCCGTGAGCCTCATCTTCGGAAACCGCTGCACTAGACTCCGGATCGCAATCTGACCCTCTAACCGCGCGAGTTGGCTGCCAATGCAAAAATGTGGACCGGCACTAAATGCCAGGTGTTGGTTGTTCAACCTCTTCAGGTTTAACTGATTCGGTTCCTTGAATTGCTTTGGATCCCGGTTCGCCGCTCCGAGCATGCAGAGGATCGACCATCTCTTCGGTATGCGCTGGCCGCAAATCTCGATATCTTCCTTGAGGACGCGAGCCGTGAACTGTACGGGGCTCTCATAACGCAGCAGTTCCTCCACTGCCGATCGGATCATTTCCGGATTCTCTCGTAACTCCGCTGTTTCGTCCGGGTGCTGCATGAGAGTGTACATTCCGTTACCAATCAGATTTCGGGTCGTCTCGTGCCCTGCGAAAAGCAGCGCGATACACTGCGCGTATAGTTCTTCTTCAGTCAGCGCTTCGCCATCTTCCTCAATGTCGATCAGAAGACTAATCAGGTCGTTCCCTTTATTACGCCTCCGTTCCGCGACGGTCTTTCGGAAGAAATCGGTCAAGTGAATGAGAGCATCTTGCGCCCCGCGTGCCAGATCCACGGTGCGATCCGGACTCCCTCGAAACAAAGCGATGGCCCGCGACCAATCAACGAACGATTGATGCAGATCCTGTGGGAGCCCGAGCATTTCCAAAATGATGCGCACTGGTAGCGGGCTTGCGAACTCTCCCATCAGTTCGACTTCAGAACCCTGCTTCAGCGGCTCCAGCATTCGATTAACGATGTCTTCGACTTGGGGGCGCAAGCCTTCAATCGCCGCGGGCGAAAATCCCTTGTTGAGAAGTTTGCGCAGCCGCGTGTGCTCTGGTGGGTCCATGAAAATCAGCCATAATCCAAGCATCCGTGCCAGTTCGCTGAACTCGGCCTGGCGGTCGACGGGCAGAAGCATGATCTGCTGTTGCGCACGTTTTGCTGAAAGTCTTGGATCCTTGGCAATCGAGGAGCACTCGGCGTGGCTGAAAATTGACCATACCGCCCATTTACCGCCAACATCTAAGAAATGCAACGGTCCCTCGGCGTGCATACGCGCGTAGGTGGGGTACGGGTCTTGCAGAATTTCGTCGCTGAAAAGAATCTCTTTGCTCGGAACGCTAGCCTTGGACAACCTCTGCCTCCTTGCAAGATCAGAATTTCAGTCACGCAGAAACCAGCAAATTGCCGGGGTTTAGTTTAACATAGGCTTGTTGTTGGATGACGAAGCTTTGACGCTGTAGAGATCTAAGGGTTCGAGTCCCCACGGGCCTACCATTTTCGTATTCCAAGGTTGGAAAGAAATCATACCCTTATCGTTGCTGCTGGCCGCCATCGTTCGAGAACCTTTGGCTTCCGGTAACCGCGCACCGCTAAATTATCAAGCGAGGTCAGTTCGGCCTGGAAGTAAAGGCGCAAGTAACGGATTTTAAGCGTCTTTTCATAGGTATCAATCTGCAAACGTTACCCCTCGGGCTGCCCGAACAAGTAGCCGGTCTGCTGAATTTACTTTCGATTTCGCGACTGCGTTCCGGCGGGACTGATGCGAAATCGCGACAGGGCTTCGCCCAGGTTTTGGATGAACGCTTCGGAGTTATAAACATCATTGTCTAACGAAGCGCGGCCAGGTGGTGCGATGGGCTCCACTTCGTCGAGTTGGAATTCGCGGGCGACATCCTCGACGATCTGCGACTTGATCGGTCTCTGGTGATCTACATACGCATTTACCAAGGAATGTTCACAAAGAAGATTAACGACCCGTGGGATCCCCAGTGAATAGATGTGAATGGCATCCATCGCCTCTGGACTGAAAATGGGCTGCTCTCCAGCCCCGGCAATTTTGAGCCGTTTTGCGATGTAAATGTACGTCTGTTCCTTGGTGAGTGGTGTCGTTTTGCAGCGCAGCATAATGCGTTGGCGCAATTGTCGGAGCTCCGGAAGTTTTAGTTTATCTTCGAGCTCCGGCTGGCCCGAGAGGACGATCTGAAGTAGTTTGTCGGTTGAGGTCTCAAGGTTTGTCAGCAACCGAATCTCTTCCAAAACCGGAAAGGTAAGATTTTGCGCCTCGTCTAAAATCAGCACCACAGTTTCGCCCGCGCGGTAGCGGTCCAGAAGCCAGTGGTTCAGCTTCATCAGTTGCTGGCTTTTCGACCTGGAATCACAGGAGATATCGAATTCTGCCAGGATGAAATCGAAGAGCTGGTTGGTGTTCATCCTGGAATTGAATAGAAATGCTGTTCTTGCTCGCCGGTGATGCAGCCAATCGAGCAGCCGGTTTACCAATGTCGTTTTTCCGGTACCCACTTCCCCGGTGAGCGTGATGAATCCCTTTCTCGTCTGGATGCCATACATCAAACCGGTCAACGTTTCTTCGACTTGGCTAGTCAAGTAGAGAAAGCGGGGGTCGGGATTGGCGTTGAAAGGACTCTCTTTTAGGCCGAAAAAGCTTTTGTACATAAGGGGCGATATCCGTTCTACCTATCTTCGATTTTTTGAACCTTCATCATCTCTCACCCGGGCGGTGCCCACCAGACCCTCCACTCAAGGCAGCACAAACGGTCTCGTTTGAAACTGAAGGGTGATCGTGATTACGTTTTGGGTGGAGCTCGAATTGCAGCCGGTCCCGGTGCAGGTTGGTCCATTAGTATTTTGGAAATTGGCCGTGTAGGCGGCGGAGATCTGCACGTTTCTCCCGAAGGGACGGCTGATCGACCCGCCCGCGAAAAAATCGTCATAGGTCGATACTGCCGCCGTTGCCGTGACCCCGTCCAGTGCGGAATTCCGCGAATAGCCAAAAAGCAGGTTTCCCGTCCATACTCGTCCGAGCGTGCGGGTGAACGCCGAGGTCAGCGTATCCGAATTCGCACCAACCAGTACACCACTGCCGGCAGACACTCCATGAAAATAAGAAAGGCTGAAAGTTGAGCGCTCAAAGGCGTACGTGAAAAAAGCTCCAGCAGAAACTCCGAGACTGCTCGTTTGCTTGTTGACTGGAATTCGATTGGAGGTGAGCTGAGGACCAGCATACAGGGCCAAGGCCAGCTTCTTTGTTACCTTCTTCTGATAAGCAACACTGATAGTCTGAGTTCCCAGCGCTTGCGGTTCACCGTCAAAGTGAAACCCTTCAAAACGGTATAGAATGCCAATCGAATCATGTGGATTCAACGCATAGTTGAAGCCAGCGCTGCCAAGCACGGAATTGCTGCTCACATTGCCCGCTTCCGTGAAGTCCAACAGCTCATACGCCCCGCCGAAAGTGATGGAAGCCCTTGGGCTGAGCAAATAGGTTACCTGGGTAGCAAACGCGTTACTATACCTAGGCCCGAAGGCGGAATAGATACTTTGAATCGGGGCGAGCGACAAACTGAGGCCCGGAATGGAAGGGCCCAGAGTGCCCGTCATTCCGTTCACCCCAGGCAAGGCCAGGCCAGTTCCCACGCCAAAACTGAATTGCGATTCAGGGAGATAGGAAAAATAATCCAACCACTGGATCTGCCAATGGTGCAAGTTGAAGTGTTGACCCACCGACAACTGTTGGAACCATCCGTTCTGTCCAGTGTTCGGGCTACTGTCGGTCGTAATCACTCCTCCGCCGGAATAGTTCAGTGCCAACTGGGATCTGCTCCAAGTCTCAAGTAAACTGACCTCCCCACCGATGTAATTGTTGGCGTACCAACCGTTGTTAGTGTGTAGTCCCGGTGGCTGGGATTGGATCGTGCTTCCATAGATGAAACCGGGAATCCAATAACTGTGGCCAAGCTCGGGTGCCCCGAGTGTAGGTGCTTCTAAACCGGTTACTGGATTTGTGTCCGGCTGCCAGTTCGGGGCTGGGCTATTGTCGTCGGTTGTGTCATCAATTGCGGGGATTCCGTGTGCAGCGGGTTTCGGTTTCGTTTGCGTTTCTGCATCTGTATCTTGCGGCTCTTGCGGATCCTGTGCCCGCACCGCACTGGCGAGAACCGCTACCCCGCCGATCAGAAGCAGCCACGCACCAAGTTTTCTTGCAAAGCGCATAACCTACCTCAAGGCACCATAATCACGTCGCCGGGTTGCAGCAAAATGTTGTCGTCTGGTTTCTTCCCTTTGACCACAGCCTTGTAATTGAACGGATGCTGCACCTGCTTCCCGCCCTCAACCCGCAGAACGTAAATGCCTTTCAGTTTTGCGAATTGTGTGAACCCCCCACAACTCGAAATCGCCTGCAGAGCGGTCATGTTCGGCAGCAACGGAAATCCCCCCGGCTTTAACACTTCACCCATGCAATACACCCTGCGGCTATTGATTTCCGTGACCGTCACGGTGACCTGAGGATTCGTGATGTATTTTGTTAGGCCCTCGCGGACAACCCCGGCAAGTTCCATCGCCGTCAAACCCGCAGCCTGCACGTCATTCAAAAGCGGAAGGGAAATCTTTCCATCGGGTCGGACTGGCACGGTTCCGGATATGTCGGGTTCCTTCCAGACGTTCACACGCAAAACATCCTGGGGACCAATCTTGTAATCCGCTCCGGCAGCGGATTGCGATGGAGTTGCTGTTTTGGCCGTAGAGCTGGCGCCGGACTCAGATTTTGCTGCTTCCTGAGCGCCGACGATCCCCGCGCACATGGCCACGGTCAAGACGATTCTCGGCAAAATATTCATTATCGACGCCCTCACTTTTCGCGCTTTGGGCCCAGGGTCTCGATCTGCTTGAGTTTGTACAAAAGAGACTTGTAGCTTATCTGTAGCTCTCGCGCGGCACGCTTGCGATTCCATTTCGTCTGTTCGAGCGCTTGGAGAATCAGCTGACGTTCCGTCTGCCTCGATGCTGCTTTCGCTGCTACTTTGAGTGAGGAAAGTCTCCCCGAACTCGTGCCCCCCTGTGGCGGGATAATCCGGACTACGCGCAAATCCGCGATGGCCAGGGTGGTTTCCCCTAGAGCCACCATCTTCCTTGCCACGTTTTCCAATTCCCGAATATTCCCGGGCCAATGATACGACAGAAGGACTTCCATCGTCTCCTGATTCAGTTCTGGTGCCTTTCTCTTCAGCTCTTCGGCGTGCCTATTCAGAAAATACACCGCAAGTGCAGAAAGATCTTCCAAACGTTCCCGTAACGGAGGCAGTCGGAGGCACGCCCCATTCAGTCGAAAGTAAAGTTCACGTCGAAACCTTCCCGCCTCGACTTCCTTCTCTAAGTTGCACGTGGTGGAAGATATGAGCCTGGCATCCGATCTGACATCGTTTTCTGTTTTTCCGTCGGCCAGGTAGGGCAGAAAGAGCCACTGGCACTCCTGGCTCATGCCATCAATCTCATCGAGAAAAAGCGTGCAGAACCGCCCCGGTTCACCGCCTAAATCCTTAATTTGTCGGATTTCTTCCTGTAGGTGTAGAGGAGTAAGACCACTGCAGGAGATCTTCCGGAACCGCGAGGCATCTCCACCTGCCAGTCGATGAATCGCCCGCGCATAAACTTCCTTGCCGGTCCCACTCTCGCCCGCTAGGAGAACCGGAATTTGGGTGCCAGCCAATTCCGTCACCATGTGGTTCAGGGACTGGACGGCAGCAGACTCTCCCCAAACAATCGGATCGAGGAGGTCCGAACGGCTGTGCGCAGGTAACTCGATTTGCATACCAGGTTTCGACGCTTTCATCCCCGTGGCGTACGCGCGAAACGTTTGCTGGAGCGGAACCTCGGGGTCTTGGCATTCCGCTATGGTGTTGCGTAATGCAAATCAACTTCCAGAAACCTCTTATCTCTTCGGATCCTATTATCTTGTTTATTTTGTGTAAGTTAATGCCATGCTTACTGCGGCGCACGCAATTTGTTCACTGCCGTGTCCTGATTGATTTCCATTAAGTGGTAAGATTTTCTCCCCGCCCAGGCACTTTAACGATCCGCCTGGTGTCGGCCAGAGCGCTAGATCTCCTAACGCGGCAGGTCGCGTAATCCATGGCCGGCTTGGTCCTTTTCTGAGAGTATAGGATCGTCGGCGAGTGGCCATTCAATGCCGACGTCCGGATCATTCCAAATCAGCGTGCGCTCGTGTTCCGGAGCGTAGAAATCGGTTACCTTGTAAAGCACATCGGCTGCTTCCGAGCAAGTGTAAAATCCATGCGCGAAGCCTTTCGGGATCCAAATTACGCGGTGCGTCGACGAAGAAAGCCGAATGCCCATCCACTTGCCGAACGAGGGAGATTCGGGTCGCAGGTCGACAGCTACATCATAAATCTCGCCCTGCAAAACCTGCACAAGTTTCCCCTGCGCCTGTTGGACTTGATAATGAAGGCCTCGAAGCACGCCTTTTCTGGAGTGCGATAGATTATCTTGTACAAAATGAGAATCGATCCCAACGTCAGCAAAGTTCCGCTCGTTGTAGGTTTCCAGGAAGAAACCTCGTGAATCGGAAAACACCTGCGGTTCGAGTAGCAAAACGTCACGGATCTCTGTTGGGATAAGTTGCATGGCCGATCGCTCGCCCCTTCTAGGGTTCTCAGTTAAATAGGTATTTCCGCATGCAGGTTACCAACCTAGCGAGATCGGCAAAGACTGCATGCTCGCTCAAAAATCCGCTGAGTTCAAATTGCAGTTGGATTTTGCGTGAAAAGCGAGTATATATCAACCACCACCCTTCACCCCCCGTTCCAGGTTTGGCCGCCTCGGGCCGAATAAAATTTCCTGAATCGAGATGTGGATTCTTGGTTGAAGAGGGTTGTATTTAGGGAATGCTTGATTTCGGGGATTAGTCGCTCGACTGTTCCTGAGCCGCTATCCACTATGATGAAGGCAAACCGGTCAGTCAATTCCAGAGTGCTCCGAGATTTTTTCGGTGTCAGTCTCGCTACTCTCGACGTCCGGGAGCAGGAGACTGCAAAGGACCCGGCGGGCTTCTTTTGCTACGGTCCAGACATCATCTGTTACGGCCAATCCTCAACCGGGACGTCAGCGGACGTAGGACTTGCTGGCCGGTACAACGCGTCAAATGCCGTCCGTGTCACTAATTCTGCCACCTACTTACCTTTTGATTTTTCAGCGGTCATTGACAATCTCAGAAGGGAGCGCTACGTCGAGCACTTGTATCGGGGACCTGAAGGACTGATCAGAGATCCTCGACTTCGGAAAGGATACTACGCCATTCGGGATCGACTGACCGAGGGAATCCGCCGACGCATTCAAAAGGCTTATTTCAAACATTGGCAGAAGATCCCCTTTCCGAACTGGCCTGTGGATTTTACTGCCGATTCTCTTCACGAGGAATTTCTTAAGATTGCGCTGAAGTCTCAGGGGCTTAATAAGGTTCCCTTTATCTGGTTTTGGCCAGAGGGAGCTTCCGCATGCGCAATTTTGACTCACGATGTGGAGACGGCGATAGCCCGCGATTTCTCTTCTAAGTTGATGGATCTCGACCAGGCGTATGGCTTTCGTGCTTCCTTCCAGGTTGTCCCTGAAGGGCGTTATCAGGTGCCTCTGGGCTTTTGGAACGAAATTCAAAACCGCCATTTCGAGTTCAACATACATGGCCTCAGTCACAAGGGTTATCTTTTCCAAGACAGACGCGAGTTTGAACGGAGGGCAAAACTAATTAACGGCTATGTCCGTACCTATGGAGCTCATGGCTTCCGTTCAAGAGGGATGTATCGCAATCTCGATTGGTACGATTCGTTCGAATTTTCCTATGACATGTCCGTGCCTAATGTGGCTCACCTGGAACGCCAGCGGGGCGGCTGTTGCACCGTGATGCCTTTCTTTGTGCGGAATATTTTGGAGTTGCCTCTTACAACCAGCCAGGACTATTCGGTCTTCAGCACCCTCGAGGATTACTCCGTTGATCTGTGGAAAAAGCAGATCGCGATCATCCTCAAGAGGAATGGTCTCATCAGCTTTCTCACGCATCCGGACTACTTGATCGATTTGAAACCTCGCGGAGTCTATGATTCACTTCTGGCCTATCTTCGGAAGATCTGTGATCTCCATAATGTCTGGCACGCCCTGCCCGGTGAAGTAGATCGTTGGTGGCGTGCGCGCAGCCAAATGAAGATCGTTCACACGGACGAAGGTTGGAAAATCGCAGGTCCGGAATCCCAGCGGGCGCGGATAGCGTATGCCAATCTGGAGGGCGATCGGCTCGTTTACACCGTTGAAAGTGCACCCGCTTCGCGCTCTGAGGCGCCTTTAAACGTTCAGCTTAATACGTTACATACTCCGCCGGCTCATCAGGATCCAATCAAGGACACCCCCCAAGAGATCATCAATGCGGCAAGCAAGGCGCAGAATCTCCGCGCTCGCCGTTTACTCTAGCCGGAATTTCTCATAATAAATAGAAAAAGGGTGTCACTTCATGACATAACTCTCCCCAGAAACTTCTTAGTTGATAGCTTCAAGGGTGGGCGGCTGCGAATTGTAGGCCGAGTTTTGCAGCTTTCTTTCTAAGGAAGTCGATCTGTTGTTGGCGGTTTCTGTGTTCATAGTACTCAGCGCCTTTGTCGGTGTACTGTTGACCGTACTTCAACATGCGATAGACCAGTCGGGCGAGCCGATGTGCCATGGCGGTGATGGCTTTCGGGGCCCCGAGCTTACTGCGCAAACGTCGGTACTGCGCACCGAGGTAGGTCTGGCTTCGCAGCAGAGTAGTGGCCGCGATCCGCAGTGCCGTAGCCGCACGGTTGACCACATGCCGCGTGCCTCGGCTCAGCACTTTGTCCCCGCTGATACGGTTGTCTGGGCAGAGTCCCAACCACGAGGCGAAGTGCGCCTCGGTTTTCCATCGGCTCATGTCGAGTCCCACTTCACTTACCAGCGTCTGTGCAACCATCACGTCGATGCCGTCGATGCGTGTCAGATCCACTCCGGTGATGCGGTGCAGTTCGCCGCTGAGATGGAATTGGGGAGCATTCTTGTTTTTTTGTTTGGCCGTCTTTTTCTGTGTCTCTCCTGCTTTCACCTGTGGCGCAACCGTACCCGCAAAACGGGTCAGGTGTTTCTGCAATTGTTGGTCGCACTCGACGATACGTCGCTGATAGATATCGTACATCGCGACTTCCTGTTGCAACACAAAGAGCAACTCCTGGCGCCAGTTGCCTTCGAGGCTTTTGGCAATCTCCTCCTTGCTGGCTTGAATTCGTGGATCACTGAGTTCCGCTAACTTCCTTGGATCGCGCTCTCCGGCTACGATGGCACGCACGATCTTTTGTCCGGTCACTCCACTGAGATCGCTGATCACGTTCGCCAATTGCAGGTTCATTGGTTCATTTGCGTCAGCGCCTTTTGCATCCGCAAAATGCACGTCCCGATTCCACGCACAATGTTCTGCCCGTTGCCGCCAATAGGTGCGCAGTACCCGAATCTCCGAAGTTGGTTGGAAGGAGTTGTTCAGTAACCCGCAGGTGTGTAATTTCAGCAACCACTGGCTTTCCTGCACATCGCTCTTGCGTCCTGGCAGGTTCTTCGTGTGCCGTGCATTCACCAGATAGACCTCGAAACCGCGTTCTTCCAAAATGTCGTACAGCGGGATCCAATACACGCCAGTCGATTGTAGGGCCACGGTCTGCACTCCGCAGCTTTGTAACCAGTCGGCTAAACGATGCAGATCTGCTGTGAAACACTCGAATCGCCTTACGGGTTGCGAATCGCAATCCGGCCGCACGGCGACGTAATGCGCACCATTGCCCACATCGACGCCGGCAGCGTGTGGATGGACTACCTCCAGGCCAGGGTCCTCTGCACGCAGCCGCCGCGCCAGTTCCTTCCGCTCCTTTCGGTTCCGCCATTGCTTCTTGTCTATAGGCATTCCTGTTCTCCTCAATGGGAAATTGGGATTCGGTTCGGCCCGGTGACGAACGGTTTAGAAATCTCCCCAACGGGGTCAAAGGGCCGTTACAGCAAGGTCCTTGCCACCATGCCAGTGATCGCCAGTACCGGGGCCATGCTTTTGTTCGGGCACGAAGCACCAGTGAGTTTTCGGCCTTAGCTTGCCGAACCGAATCCAGGATCAGATTTGCAAAACGGGGAACTCTAGACAAGTTTCTGGCGCGAGCGACGCGGGTTTTGGTCTCGCATGACTGAAGAAGATACAACAAGAAGCACATTTCATACCTCAATCGTACGTGCTGAGGGTGGTCCAAGATCCAAAACACATGCCACCCGAAGCCCCAGGGTGTAGCGCTTTCCCCTCAGCGCGTAATACCCCCGGCTTTTCTTGACGGGGTAGTATCCTTCGGGAAAAAATAAGCTACACCCCGGAACGATACATTTCGCAAATTTTTGTAAAACTCCGCGGTGTCTTGCGTTTACAACATGAACTCTAGCTTTTCTCTGAACGCGTCTGTCTCCCTGAGTTGGACGGCGACAGCGTCACCTATCCCTGCGTGCTATTCTTGGGCGGTTAATGGTTTTCATAGCCTGAATAACATGGAAAGATT
The DNA here is from genome assembly GCA_963795535.1 of Candidatus Acidiferrales bacterium. GTDB lineage: Bacteria > Acidobacteriota > Terriglobia > Acidiferrales > UBA7541 > Acidiferrum. The sequence goes on along the minus strand of CAWCIG010000012.1, from coordinate 767,537 downwards.
CCTCGCCGTTCCTTTGCTATTTGGTGGGCTTGCTTGATGGGCAGCCCAACTTGCTGTCACTCGTTCCCAAGTTTTGAGGAGATCATGAAGAAAATTCTTTTTCTAATTGCCTTAGTTCTCTACGGGGCGCACTCGCTCCCGGCGCAAACAAACGTCTTTTGCTCCGTCAATCTCCCCTGCACCATCACAGCGCCGTGGACGTTCGACAATGAAGTCACCCTATCCAACGCCAATCTCGTCCAACACGCGGAAACATTCGCCGGCAGCACGGCGGACGTGCAAATCAACAATTGTTTGGCGGCAATTCCATCCGGAGGTACCTGCGATACGAGGGGCTATGGTGCGACGACGCAAATGTTCGCAAGCACTGTAACGGTCCATGCCAACCAAACGCTCGTCTGTGATCCCGCCACTCTATTCCAGGCTTCCTCGACTGGCCTTACCATGTTTGCGCCCAAAGCAGGTTCGCAAATCACAGGTTGCTCCATCGACTTCGGAAATCAGCCAACGTATTCCGGGAGTGTTTTTACCTACACGGATAATTATCGGGATTCTACGCACACCATTCTTGACAACATCCATTTGACAGGCGGCGGTGTCACGTCGGGTTGCGGAGTTAGTTTGACGGCCACAAGCAGTTCTCAATCTATCTACACGCTGTCCATCACGCACGTCTATGGAATCGGTTTAGCCAATCTGATTTGCGCCAAAGCGACGGGAACCGGTTTTATCAATGGTATTCACGTGCAGGATGTCCATGAAAGCTACCCCGGGGGAGCGGCCTACAATTTCACGGCAACGGGCGGCGGCTTAATTCAAGGAAACCAGTTCTCCAATGTGGACGCACAGAGCAATGGCCGGGCTGGCAACGGCATCGAAATGACCACCTCTTCAGGCGGCGGCATAACGTCAAACACTTTCAGTCCTCTTACCCTGTGGGATTTTGCGACCGCCATCAACATCAATGCCTCCACGAATATCTACTGGAACATCTTCCAAGGTTTGTGGAATGGCGGCGTCACCGACAGCACCAACGGCAACAGTTATTTTTCGGGCAGTGGCCTAACGGCCGGTGGTACGCAAAATCTTTTCTCGGGAACCGTAAAGCCGGGTTCCGGGATTATCGTTTCTTCGCTGCCATCGGCATCGGCAAATCCTGGTGTCATTGTGTATGTGACCGACTCCACCGCAATTTCCGCTGAAGGACAGACGTGCGTGGGCGGTTCCACAAAAAAGGCTTTGGCGTTTTCGAACGGGTCTGTGTGGAAGTGTTTCTGAGGTAGAGCGTGTCTTTTTCTTGCAGGATCCAGTCGGGTTTATTTGGACTATCACTGCTGATGACGAGGAAGACCCCAAAGTCGTGCTCCAGTTGTCAGCTTCGGACCGAAACTTTTGATTTCAATGTGCCCGTTACGCTAGAATCGCGGAGTCTCAGTCTTGATCTTAAGCGTGACTACGCAAAGGTTGTTCTTAAACATCAGTTTTAGAAGAAAGTGGAGGTAAAACTGCGGACCGCCCAGCCGTTTCGTTGGACTTCTATTTTCGTATTTCGCGATGGGAATCCTATTTGCCACGGTAATCTTTACCGGAGAGGGTTTGTCGGCCTCTTCCACGAACGATGTAACGGTGTTTGCGCCATTGCTGCCCACGGTCACCAGCATCGCGAGTTCGGGCGTTACCTCTGTGGGGACCTCGACAAGATTCAATGTTTCCGTGGTTGCAAATTCCGGCACTGCAACTCCCACCGGCACGATCCAATTCATAGCCATTGGAATGGCGCTCGGATCCGTAGGTTTGTCCGCCGGCGCAGCGACTTTTTCGGCGACTAATTTGCCAGGGGGCACTGTTTCCGTACAGGCTATCTACAGCGGGGACAACACGTATCAAGGCTCGCTGTCGAACGCGATACAGATGGCTGTGATTTATTGAAATGCTCTCCGACCCCTCGAACACGATCAAACTGAATTATTCCGACCGGATGTGCCAAAGGCGACAGACGCCCCCTCGAAGTGATTCCAACGCCTTAATCAGCCGCATGCGCTCTTTTTGGGTTTCGGCTTTGTCAATCACACCTGAGGCGACACATAGACTTCGGGAAAATGAATTTGGTCAAAAACAAAAGACAGCATAGTCAGCGCTTCTGATGAATTTGGCGCAGGGCCTGAATAATAGACTACTTCGAGGGAATCCAGGTCAGGTCTATCCATGGTCGTCAATCTTAACTGAATAACTTCGTGCCTTGGCCAGAGCTTAAGAAACTGGTTCGCTACCCGAAAGTCGGATGACTCTCGCTAGTGGTTCCCAATGGCGAGGATGAGGCAGCCGTTTCCCGGAGCGAATATCAGTGGCATACGATTTCGAAACGCCAATCGCTGCTCGTATAGCAGGAACCGTCACGTTGGAGAGTCGCGGCTGAATCTTTCGAAGGTAAGTTTCCTCTGTCAACCACGCTGGCTGATCCGATGGTCGCCAAGCCCCTAAGCCCGCAGCATGTCGTCGTCGGCTTTCGCCACGCTTTGCTTCCGCCCGTGTATGCGCAGCCAATCGGCCGTTGTGCGCCGCCTTAATAAGTTCCTTCGTGCAAACAGATATCTTGCAGGTCGTGCAGCGGTCGTATCCGGCAGTAACGTTTTTTCCACAATTGCCACACAAGTGCGGCGGTCTAGGTGGTGTGACAAATTGCAAGTGCGGCTTTCCTTTTGCTTCGCGGCGACGGCTTTGAGTCAAATATGTCGGAGGTGAATTGCGCCGGCCATAATTCTTAAATGTTGACCACAGCACGCGAGAAACCCACTCTGTGATTGGCGCAACGCTTTGTCGCCAAGCCGTTGCGCTTTCAGAGAGCCTCTCAACAAACGAAGCCATCAATCGACATGATCCGTCGCCTTGTTCGAAAAACCATTCACGTTTCAAGGGCTCTTTTCTAATCCAATTTAATAGAAATGCGTCTACCAGCGGGCGACCAGGTTCCATAAGGTCACAAGCCAAGCTGTCGCGCGCATCCGTATCGACATGCAAGAAGCCGATCCCAGGATCGAGTCCCATTGCCGTCGCAGCCAGTCGTGCTTCCGATTCGAGCAAAGCATACATATAGTTGAGCATTGCGTTAGCTGGGTTTATGGCTAATCGTGGTGAACCGGTTAGGGGAGATTTGCGCGTACCAAAGGTTCGCCAGTGTTGTGGGACACGACGCAAATCAGAGGCTGGGAAATTAACGGGTAAACCGTGCCACCGGGACCAGTAAGCTTGTGCTGCCTGAGATTCGAGTTGCCTAATCTCTTGAATTGTCTCGGCGGTAGCTGTCAGTGAGCGAAGGGCTGCGATTACATTCGCTGTCCCGACGTCTCCGAAAACGTCACGCACAAGGCTTTCTTGTCCGTACAGTTTTTGTGAAATGAGTTTTCGGCTGATGACCACGGCGGCCTCGGATTCATGTGCAAGTGATTGCGCTCGTCGAAGTCGCGCATCGGACGGCCCCACGGGTCCACACACTGTCAACACTGAGCCGTCGCGGTCCAGCATTACGAACGCGGCATTTTGATTAGCCAACCATCGAAGCGCAGCAAGAGTGATCATGCCATCTGACCCGACTAAAGCGAGGCGTTTCAGGTTGTGGCCAATACGCGGAAGCCTTGCGTAACGACGGTCAGGGCCAACGCCGACGGCGCTCAGCAGAAATGACCCGGTAGTGCTGTGTTGAAGTGACCACCACGAGGAACAGCATTCAGAAGCTAACTTGTAAACGGAGGCCGTAGGGCACTCCTCTTGAATGGTCGGCCTCCAGAGTGTCTTGGGATTTCACCCTTGCGGATCGCGCAGGGGCGGCCCTTGGATGTGAACGGTGTGACAGAAGTGGCGGAGGCGGCTCAAGAGCGCTTCGGCCATGGGTCGATTGCCCAGGAAGTTGGGCCACTCGTCATACATAAGATTGGTAGTAATGATGGTGGAGTGGCGACGAACAACTCGGCCGAGACACAGAGAGCGGCGATGCGTTTGTAGCCATCGATGACCAGATAGCGATCCGGCTGATCCGAAAGAGCGACAACGATGATCGGCGTCTGTTGTCCGGAAGTCGCCAACGACGCCAACAACTGTCTTTGCCGTTGCGGTGTTTGGGGCGCTCCAGCAATAAGGCTCTTGCATTCTCCAACGGCTCAGGTTGGAAGTGCTTCTGAGAACTTGGGCAATTCGAGCAGGAAAGCACTATGAACTGGTTGGCATGCCATTGATTCTGGAAGCGCAGCGTAGACTAAACGCGGTGTATGGATGTAAGGATGCCAAACAACGGTTAATTTGCATCACCAACACAAAAGTACGAAAAGAAAGCATTCCCATCGCCATTTAAGTGCGCTGTCACTGCCGACGGCGTTGTTGACACCCACCAACGCAGCCCTGACTTCAGCTCTTCCAAAGGCGTGATTTGGCACGCTGGCGGAGTGTTATAGGGGTCCGAGAAGGTTATGGTGCCCGAATTGGAATTCGTTATAAGAATCCTGCCAGTGACTAAATTATTCCCTCCGACAGTGTTTATACGGGCCGTGGTCGTATCAAAGGTGAGGCCGCCGCCCTCGACCTTGACTCCGTGAAAGTTTGCAACACCATTGTTGTCGATCGAATAGATTTCAGCGCCAGCTGAGTTAAGTCCAACCAGGTTATTTATTCCTCCCACACGCGTGCGGATCTCTAAGTCCTGCTGATTGCCAGTAAGGGAGTTAAAGCCGACTCCGGTAGAAGTCGGCCCATAGGCGTCAACGCTTGGGAAGATCGATGACGGATTAGTGGCTAGTCCCGGTCCAGCCAGGTAGTTAGTGGCGTCCAAGGCGATGTTTTGCCCGACATAGGTGTATTGGACCGCCGGACCTTCATTAACGAAATTAGTTACTTTTCCTACCTCAGAGTTGCCGTCGACAATCGACAGTCTCCCATTAATGAGATATATCGAGGTGACTGCATTGTCGCTCAGAAGATGATTGTTGACGATCTTTACTCCTTGAGGGCTGGAGTCCAGTCCTCCTATCCCGTTCGTGCTGGAATCGCCAACTACAACGTTGAAGGGAATATTTTGCGTGCTGTAGAATTCAAGGTAGCTATTCGTTATCACGCAGCCATCACAGCCTTGCAGGAAGGCGTTTCCGCTGGTTTCGCCGTTCGTGCCGTTCGCCTCAAACACCACGCCATCATAAACATTGCCACCATTCGGAAACGCGGCCGCAGCCTGCGAGTCGTCCTCAAATACTCCCCATTTCTTCGCATAACCTAGGATCCCACCAAAGATTTTGACGGCGTTCGCGGAATGCCCGATTCCAGCAACGATCACGCCGACGTTATGAATATTTATCGAATTTCCTTCAATGTCCGGGTTGGTGAATGTGATCGTGTTGGCGCCTTCATTCAATACTCCATCCCCCGGAAAGCCGATGACGCGGAGGTTTTCAAAGCTCGCCTGAGCTAGACCTCGCAAGTGAAGACCGTTCGCACTCCCCGTCGAGCCACCCCCACTAAATCCACAGTCTCTTACAACAATCCCGGATTCTGCTATGCCTGTTCCTGAAGCCAAAATCGCATCACCGGAACCCGTGTATTGGAGCATCGTGGATTGGCTGTCGCACTCGAGAGTGGCTCCTCCGGTTGTAGCGACTGGAAGAACGATCGTGGTCGAATAGCTATAGTTTCCGGCCGGAATCGCAACCTTACATTTTCCTGCACAGGAAGCGAAGGCGGCATTGACCTGGGCGCCTATGTCTGAACCCGGAAATGCAGTCGGGTTGAGCGCATCGGGCTTAACGGCCAGGCGGTAGGATGGGCTTTGAGCCCAAACGGACGACGCAACAAACAAGAAGAATAGGACAAAACGCATTCCAACGTCTCCATGACCATGGTATTACGCTTTCCGACACTACACGAACTGGCTTGCAGATAGCCATCGACTTGTTATGGCGTCTGTATGTGCTTGCGCGAAGCACCAATAATGAAGCTCTTACATTCTCAAATGGTTCAGTTTAGAAGTACTTCTCAAATTAATGCTGAGAATTTGTCGAGCGAACATTTTGCTGCGCATACGCGGGCCATACCTGACCAGGATAAAGGCTCGGAATCCTCATAGCACGATACGCCAAATTATTCTGGACGTTCATCTTCCAAATCAACTCCGGTGTTTGCGTTTGAGTCACTTCTTCGATATACGACAAGTTCGGCGTGTTGACGTCATAAGCGACGTCAAATTCTGCGTTGCCGTTGGGCAGAACCAACGCGTCGCCACAACAGATCGAATATGCTGGACTCAGAATATCCTGCCAGAGCACATTGGCGGTCAAGGTGTACTCATTGAGTTGGTAGATCGGTACGCTACTATAGCAAGCCGCGACTCCCGGAGTGCCACATACGTCGTTGTTAGTGTCCATTAAGCGATTGTTGCCGTTGTCAAAAACCATCATAGAAAAAATGCCGGAGCTGTTAGGGCTCTGGATTGACGGATAGTGTTGCCCATAGTTCCAATCGATGGGCCCCTCCTGATTCGCTAGAGTAAAATCTCCTCCTGGCCCGAAACGCCAGACGATGCTTCCGTCGCCTTCCCCATCCTTGTAGTTGATTTTCAGCACCCAGTTCTGATTTCTCATGGATAAAATAATGTCGCCGTCGTCCGGCGAGTAAATAACAGCGTTGCCGTGAGTCCAATCACTTATCCCATATGGTGCGTGTGCAAGGTCGAGATGGTCAAAGGCGGACCAGCTCCAGACCGCGCCTCGAGCAGGATCCCAGTCGACTAGCGCATCGGCCGTAACCGTGGTTCCTTCCGGAATTTGGGAATTCTGGGCATGGCTCTGCGGATAAGTTGCAAGCAAAATTAGGTGTCCATTGGGGAGCGCAAGAACGTCGTGTGTAAGTCCTGCGATCGTGAAAGTCGCGGTGTCGGCCAGGCTCGCGTTGATTTGATCTATGGTGACTTGCTGAATGATATTCCCTGCGAGGTCGATTTCGCGGACATCATTATCATTGCCTGCGGTTAGTATCAAGAAATGACCGTTGGGAAGAGACTTAATCGGGAACGGGTAGTCTCCTAACGGGAGGTCGTAATACCAGATGACATTGCCGGCCAAATCTGTGGCCACCGCACAAATTAGATTTTGCGTGTTTTCTTGGATGAGGGAGAGAAGTTCGATGCCCGGGTTTGGGGTGCCAGTGCCGGTTAGTTGGGTGGTGATCGTCGGCAGTCTGCCTGCTGGAATCCCTCCGGTTGTAAATGTGTGATCTGTGTCCGCGACCTGTGCTCCACTCGCCATATCAATCAGTGCTTGCATGTGGTACGGAGTACTCGCACGCATGCCGGCGACATAAATTGTTTCTGTGTCTCCGTTGGCCGAGGTGACACTCGATGTCGTCAGTCCGTAAGTAGTATCCGTCCCAAACTGCACTTGAACTGAGGCTCCCATGGGAATGGGAATGGTATACGAGGCCACAAGGGGATTTTGCGTCGCCGCAACAGTGCCGGGTGTCGGATGATTGGGATCGTAAATGGAAACTGCAGATGAGGCGGTTTGGCTCCTTATTCCGATTTGTATCGGCTGCGAGGTCGAGGCACCGGGTGCCGTATAGACACCGCTTGTCGTAATTGTACCCGTGGCCGCCGAACCACCGACGACGCCGTTCACTTGCCAAAGAAATGAAGAAACATTAGAAACGTCTGAGACAGCGGTGAATTGTAGTTTTTGACCAGGGAGTAGGATTGCTGAACTCGGAGTGATCTGGACTGCAGAGCTGCCACTAAGCGCGCTTGCACAACCATTCAATACCGCTGTAGAAAAAACAAGAATGCACGCGAAAACACACAGCTTCTTAGAGGCGGACATAGGCTCCCTTATTATTGAGATATGCCGCCCCCACGGCGCGGCAACTATATCATTGGTAGCATCGATAATCCAAGACCTGAGTTGTGGTTAGTATTAAGTTAAGTGCCTATCAGAATAGTTAATACGAGCGTCTGAGCGGTTTTCCCAGAGAGATGAATGAAGTAGACCCCTAAGGGCACTGCGTTCGAATCGCAGAGAAAACCCCTGTCCGGTGAGCGCGGCCTTATGATCTGGCAACCGTGTTACCCGCAATCCGGTTGTAAACCAAAATGCAGCATAGAGCGAACGGATGAGTGCGCGAGTCCAGAGCTGGCAGATCATGGCCTGGCCTTCACAAAATTCAGAGACTACCCAACGCGCGTCTGTCTTCCGCCAATTCGCAATGAGCGCCATAACTTCGGCAAGTTCCTCGTCGTTGAAACAATCAAGGAAAAAATGGGTTGCGATCAGGTCGTAGCCTGCCGGGTGCGGCTCGAATTCCTGCACGTCTTCGGTAAAGAAACGGACACGTTCCCTGAAGCCATACTGCTTACCCTTCTTTCCGCCAATTCTGTCATTTTCGGGCTTGAGTCCACAAAGTCGACTTGCACCTTGCGATTCAGGGACAGTAGCCGAGCGAGAAAACGGCCGTCCCCACCTCCACACTCGAGCGCGCGTTGCGATTGTTTTGTTTCCTCTAGGAATGCGAAACGTCGCTGCTCCAGATAATTTCCAAAGGAAAAGTGTTCGAGGGATTCGTAATAGGGAGCGAGCCAGTCACAATTCATTCGGCCTTCGCTGATTAGTATTCACTGCTGCCTCAAATGCGAATTGCTAGCGCGACGAGGGCTGCCACGACCAGAACAAGGTCGACAAGCACTCGCAGCGCCGAAAGCGAACGCCGGCCTCTAAAATAGTTAAGGCAAAAAATCGACGACGCTGACAGAGAAACTGCGATGGCCACAGCCGTCAGGTCTCGGCCGATGATGTCAAAGTGGAGCAGCGCCAGAGCCACCACTGCGAGGCCCGCGGCCGCTTCACTGATGCGAGCTGTACCCCGCAGTGTTTGTTCTGTCTCGAGACGATCGATGAATTTTGTGCCACTTCTCTCCCAGCATTCGATCGAAAAACAGTTCAAGAAACACAGTAGCGCAAATAGTCCAATCGAGAATTCCCAGTCTCTAGAAAATGTTCTATTTTTTGACGAGACAGGCAACGCGGTTCCCGTCGCAAATAAAATGCCTACGGCTAATTCTTTCGGCAATAACCGGGCGATCCGGGGACTTACGTGAACACTAAGCAGATAAATGCCAACGATCGCAGCGAGTGTCAGCCCGGCAAACAGCTCCGCAGATTCCAGGCTTTGCGTGACCAGCCACAGATCTACGGAAGCTGCGAGTACCCCCATGCAAATCAGAGGACTCCGATGCCTGGCATGGAAAAAATGTCGCTGCTGCAGCGCTGCAAGGTCCGTAGCTCTCCAACCATCCAACAACCGATCACCAACGTAAATGATCCACACAGTGAGGAATAAAATGACTGCCTCGTTCAACGCCAATCTAACAGCGTGGCATTGTGCGAAAAGGATTGCCCAAATGACAGAAACCGTCGGAGCATCCAGACTCAGCAGATGCCACATAACCACCGCGGAGTGCCTGGACGGACCGCGCGATCGTTTGAAACGGAGGAGTCAATTCGTATCGCGTGTGCGCGAAGCAGAACAGTCGGATGGAAATTTATGCAATCACCAGGCACAGTCCGGGCCGAGAATCCGCCAAAGGCGCTTTCGTCCGCGGACTCAACGGATACGTCCTCATTAGATGGCCTCAAATTGGTTGTTCCCGTAGCCCGGAAATAGGTTTTCGCATTGAGACTAAAACTGAAGCAGGGATCCGCTGTGCTCCACTACGTGGCCAGTTGTCCCGAGGCGCGAAGCACATCGACGGCATCGTGGCGGCTCACCGCTTCTACCTGTCGCATCACGCGACGCAAATGATTCTTCACGGTGAATTGAGACAAATTCAGATTGGCAGCTATTTCCTTATTGGTCAGCCCTTCGGCCACTAACCGCACCAATTGCAATTGGCGTGGAGTCAGAGCCTTCTGGTTGGCACACTGCGCTTCAACGGATTCCATTTTCTCGTATCTTTTCTTGCTCAGATATTGGATCAGGGACATACACAAACTAGGCGGACAGGTAGCCTCTCCGCGCGCGGCCGCCCGCACTGCAGCCACAATCTCTGCAGCGGAGGCCTCCTTGAGCAAATAGCCGCAGATCCCCAGATGAACAGCCTTCAGAAAAACCTCAGTGTCGTCGTTCATGCCGAACAGAAGGACTTTGATGCCATAGTCCTGATCCAGGAAGTCTCCCAAAAAAGAGGCACAGGCTTCGTTTTCGAACGAGTCCATCAAGACAATATCGCACCGCGAGGCGAATATCTCGTCCTTCACGGTTTCCGAACTGCGGCTTACTCCAACAACATTGATTTCCGCGCGCTTTCTCAAGAGGCGGGCCAAGGTGTCCCGTAGCAAGCGATTTTCCGCAAGTAAATAAACGCCAATTTCTGTGGACAACTTGGAGTTACCTCTGGCTATCATAGTCTCCCTCAATTCGTGTGTTCTCCCGAGAGGGCTAAGCCATGGTCCCAAGGGCTAAGAAGAGTGACCACTACGCTGGGCAAAAGTCTATGAACAATCCCGTTTAATGTCAACTAAGTTTATAAATATCCACGAAGTACCCCTGTTCGTGAGTGAATTACTGACAAATCTCCAGTCTTTCCCTCAGAATGTCAGATAATCTCACTAGATTCACCGATTAGTCTTAGGGCTAATGCGCAATAGCCCAAGCACTAATTGAGAAGACCGAAGCCGCTGGCTCTCAGCGCCAAATAAAGTCCAAATGTGACTAGCCTCGCGACCCTTCTCACCGGGTGCTGAATTGACACCTCTTTGGACCTTCCGTTCCCTGGCGAACCATAAATACTGGAGCTCCAAAGGGGATGGCTATGGTTAAGACATTCCGTGTTCTCATGGCGAATCAGCCGAAGCTGATGAGGGAACTTCTTGTCGAGATGCTCGAAGAAGAATCCTGGATCCAGATTGTCGGCGAAGTAACGAAGGAAGCGGAGATCCGCGATCTCGTATTGAAGACTTCGCCGGATCTGCTGGTCGTTACCGCAGAAAAGCCCGGCAAGCGTCCGGCGATCTGCGACGAACTCCTCCGAGAATTCCCCTCCTTGCGTATCATCGCTGTGGCCGCGCAAGAGAGTTACTCGGTCTGTTACTGGGCATCCCTGGATATTCATGCTGACGATATCGAACCCTCCGAGCAGGGATTTCTCACTGCCGTGAAAACCGTCGCGGCAACCGTTAGCAAGGGAACCAACGTCAATTGAGGGAGGGTAACAGGGTGCATAGAATCACGAGAATTTGCGGACTAGTCCTTCCCTTGATGATTTTTTGTCTCGTAGTATCAATGAAGGCGCAAGAGACGCAACAACCGCAGAAGCAACAGAACGTGACAAAAACGCGTTCTGACGACTACACCGCAACTCGTCCGACAAAACGAGAAATTTCGGCTCTCGAGAAAGAGAATTTATCTCGTGTGGCCGCAGCTCCTTCTCAAATCAAGGAAGTGCTGGTCAAGGAACCAGGGTTATTGGTGGAATTGAAGCGCTGGATCGCCAAAGACGCCAGCGATAACGGTCAAGTTGTAAACGACGAAGATCTTACAGACAACGCCGTTTTCGACAGACTAACTTCTGACGTAGCTTTCCGCTCGGTGGCCACTCGACTGGTGCAACGCTATGGTTATCTTCTTCCCAGCGTAAATCCCGATTCCGAGATGGGCAAAGAGCAAGACCTTCTTACTAAAGAGCGCGTGCGCGTGCTTGTGCAAGTCGAAGCACAGGAAGATGCACAATCGCCCAAGACTGAACAGAGGCAAACAAAAAAGGCCAAAGCACTGCAATGCGATCCTGACGAGAACGGGAGCTGCGAAGAGCAATACCCGTCTGGTCCTTCGAATCGCCAGTATGTTAACCCGAATGAAGAATTGCCTCAGAGAGAGGAAACCCCATTTTATCCAAACGAGGGGCAGCCCATCTCGTCTTCCCCTCAAATCCTGGAAGCCGAAGGAGGCATTCCAGACGGTCAATTTGGAGCGTCTTCCGAGGGTGAGGCGTTGTTCCGCAGCGCGTCCGGCTCTTACTCACAATCGCCGTCTTCGATGAATTTGAGCAATATGCAGTCCGAAGGCCAAATGTCTCCCGAGATGAGCCGGATGTTTGCGGAAGCTATGCGCCCTCGGTCAAGTCAAGGTGCTCTTGACGATCAAGCTTATCCGACAAACGGAAGATCCGGAATGCAGGCGGATAACTATGCCCGCCGTACATCCCGACTTGCTAGGGATCGTGAGCCCTTGCCCGGTGCGGTGGAACATCGGCCGAATCCCTATGCCGATATACCCTCTCTATATGATCTCTATGTACAAGCTCCTGCTCGGGACAAACCACCACAAAGATTTGGCACCGATGTCTTTCGTGACGGAATGCGCAATTCTCGCGGCGTGCCCATGGATCTGCCAGTTGGTCCCGACTATGTTGTGGGCCCTGGCGATAGCCTCTCCATCGACCTGTGGGGCGGGGTTTCCACGAAATTGACGCGAACGGTCGATCGCGAAGGCCGAGTTACACTTCCTGAGGCTGGACCGTTACTCGTAACGGGTAAGTCGCTTGGCGAAGTGCAAGCTGCCGTTCAACGCGCGATTGGCACCGAATATCGTGACACCTCCGCAGACGTTTCCGTATCACGATTGCGCACGATTCGTGTCTACATAGTCGGAGAAGTGGAAGAGCCGGGGGCCTACGATATCAGTTCACTATCAACGGCATTGAACGCGCTCGTTGCTGCCGGCGGAGCTACATCCCGCGGATCCTTGCGCACCTTAAAGCACATGCGCGGTCGTCAGGAACTTGAGCAGATTGACGCGTACGATCTTCTTTTGCACGGAGTCACGCCAAACGCCCAGAAGCTCGAAAATGGCGACACTTTGCTGGTGCCACCTCTCGGCCCGCAGGTCACCGTAACAGGGATGGTAAGGCGTCCGGCAATTTATGAGTTGAATGGCGAAAAGACCGTCGAGGATACGCTTGAACTCGCCGGAGGCATTCTGCCTGCGGCTGCTTTGCAGCACGTCGAAGTGCAGCGCCTCGAAGCTCACGAAAAACGCACCATGCTGAGCCTCGATCTTTCACCTGACAATGTCAATACGGCGCAACTAACCGCATTCAAGGTTCAGGATGGCGACGAAATCCACATCTTCCCGATCGCGCCCTACAATCAGGACACGATTTACCTGCAAGGGCACGTCCTCCGGCCCGGACGGTATTCCTTCAAGGAAGGGATGAAACTCACCGACGTCGTTGCCGGTTATAAGGACATTCTTCCCGAACCCGCGGCGCACTATGCGGAGATCATCCGCCTGAATCCGCCTGATTTTCATCCCACGGTTGTGAGCTTTGATCTGGCGGCAGCTATGAAGGATGCATCGGCCGCGCCCGCGTTGGAGCCTTTAGATACGGTCAGGATTTTCAGCCGGTTTGATTTTGAGGCCGCACCCACAGTCAGCGTCGCAGGCGAGGTCCGTTCTCCCGGCACATATAAAACTTCCGGACAACCGTCCCTGCGTGATGCAGTATTTCTAGCTGGTGGCCTGACTCCTGAAGCGGCGTTGAACACAGCTCAACTCTTCCGCTTCAACTCCGATGGCACCTCAAAAATCTTCAGCGTGAATCTTGGCGATGCGTTGGAGGGAAGTGCCGCCGACAATATCTTGCTACAACCTCGGGATCGCCTGCTTATCCATAGGAACACGTCGCAGGTTGGACCCAATACCGTCGAAATTACAGGCGAGGTGGCCAAGCCCGGCCGGTACCCATACACGAGCAATATGCGCGCCGAGGACTTGATTCTGGCCGCTGGAGGTCTGAAGCGAAGCGCCGATACGAACACCGCGGACTTGACGCGTTATGCAGCATCGGGTGGTTCCTCCGAACAGATGGAAATTTCCCTGGCTGCGTTATCGAACGGAAATGCCACCGAAGACGTGCCGCTTCGCAGCGGCGATGTCCTCGCAATTCGCCAGATTCCCGGATGGAGCGATATCGGTGCCGCTGTAAAAGTGAGCGGCGAGGTTACGCATCCCTCCACATACGGCATCGAACCTGGCGAGCGGTTGAGCACAGTCCTCGATCGGGCAGGCGGTTACACGAAACAAGCGTATCCCTACGGAGCGATACTCATGCGGCGCGAAGTAAGAGAAATGGAGGCCAGAAACCAACAGGAATTGATCAACCGCATGCGGGCGGAGCGCTTGCAACTTAAGGATCTTCCTGAAGGCAACCAAGACCAGATCAATGCGAAAAAGAATGCACTAGCCCAGACTGACTCAACGCTGAGTCAGCTCACAACGAATCCACCGATCGGCCGCGTTGTGATTCATATTTCTTCTGACGTCAAGCAGTGGAAAGGCACCCCAGCAGACATCGCGCTGCGCGACGGAGACGAGTTGATAATTCCGAAAAAATCCAGCGTCGTCATCGTAAACGGGCAGGTATTTAACCCCACTGCGATCACCGCTCAATCGAGCAAGTCCGCAAAGTGGTATCTGAGCCAAGCGGGCGGGCTGACACCAATCGCGGATAAAAAGGCGGTCTTCGTGATTCGTGCGGATGGCTCGGTTCTCGCCGCCAGGAATAACGGTGGAGGTTGGTGGATGGGCGATCCTTTGAACTCGACCCTGCGGCCTGGCGATGTGGTTATCGTTCCTGAAAAAACGCCCAAGGTCGGAGGAGCGAATTGGACAACGGTTATGCAAACTGCGCAGGTCGCTTCCTCAGTTGCTTTGGCCGTCGCATACATTCACCCGTAGGGAAAGCGGGTACGAGAGAGGAGTGATTTCAAACAAGAACGATGGCTAATGGCGAAGTGGTCGGATGCAACAGCGACCAAAAGGCGGCCCGACTGGACTCAGCTGCGTGGTCCCTACAGAGAAAGGGAAGACTTCCATGGCGTCGCGGTGGCTCCACGCTTCTGTTGGCCTGAGTATATTGATGCTGCTGAGCGCTAACTTCTTGTCGGACTGCAGAGCACAGACTGCGGCTCCGGCGGTTGATCCAACGTCACAGGAGGGGAAGCAAGTGGGCCAGCCAGCGACAACGGGACAGACCCAAAAAGCCAACAGCAATCCTCCCGGTTGGACCGCGCCGGCCCCCGATTACAGCACCAGTGTCAACTGGGGCATATTCAAACGGATTGCCAAAGATCAGGCAGACATCTGGACGTTCCCGCGCCATCTCACCTGGGAGGACGGCGACATTATCGTTCCGTTTGGCATGGCTCTGGGAGCGACATTGCCAACCGACTCGGATTTCAGCAGAGGTCTGTCGAATTCGCCTTCCCGCTTGAAGCACAGCGTGGATCTTTCCAACTATGGAGTCGGCGCCATGGCTGGCATGACCGGCGCTCTATATGTTTGGGGACATTTCACGCACGACGATCACAAGAAAGAAACGGGATTTTTGTCTGGGGAGGCTGCGCTCAATAGTGTCATCATTGCCGAGGCATTGAAGTACGCGTTCGGTCGCACACGGCCGCTTGATCAGCCTCAATACGCGGGTGATTTCTGGCATGGTGGCTCGTCCATGCCTTCGGAACATGCGGCTGTATCCTGGGCTATTGCCAGTGTTATTGCGCACGAATATCCCGGCCCCATTCCCTCGTTGCTGGCTTACGGTTTAGCTTCTTCGATCAGTATGGCTCGTATAACCGGCAAGCAGCATTTTCCTTCCGACGTGCTGGTTGGCAGCGTAATCGGCTGGTACGTCGGGAAACAGGCTTACCGCAAACATCATGATCCAGAATTGGGCGGCGACGAGTGGCAAAGCTATGGCGAGTTCCAAGGGCACGGAACCACGAGCCATAACAGCAGTCTTGGCACCACCTTCGTACCGCTTAGTAGTTGGATTTATCCGGCAATGCAACGGCTGATTGCTCTTGGCTATATCCAATCGCAATTTATGGACATGCGGCCGTGGACTCGGCAGGAATGCGCAAAAATGGTTGAAGAAGGCGGCGAGCGCGTTACTTCCTCAACAAACGTGACCGATGAGGTGAACGACCTCTATACCATTCTGTCCAGAGAATTCGCCACGGACTCTGAACGCATTGGTGGAAGTAGTTCAGAAGAAACTTCCGCGCGCGTGGAGTCCGCATACACGCGTGTGTCGGGAATCTCTGGAACACCACTCAACGACAGCTACCATTTTGGCCAGACGATCGTCGACGATTTTGGGCGCCCGTATGCCGAAGGGGCCAATGCCATAACTGGTGGCTCCGCTTGGGCTACGCAGGGAAGATTCGCCCTTTACGTCAGTGGCGAATATGAGTACGCGCCCTCGTCCCCCAGTTATTCCGCTGCTGTCAACGATGCTATCGCGCACATGGATAATAATCCTGTACAGCCCGGCGCATTTCCCGGAACCAGCCAGTTCCGGCTCATGGACACGTATGTATCGTCCAACCAGGATAATTGGATCTTTTCGTTTGGCAAACAGAGCTTGTGGTGGTCGCCCGATTACAGTAACGCTTTTCTGATGAGTGATAATGCGGCGCCCATTTACATGTTTCGCGTCACAAGGGAGGCACCCTTCGAAATTCCCTTGCTCTCAAGATTGCTCGGGCCGATGAAGATCGATCTATTTTTTGGCAAGTTGTCTGGAAATCAATTTCCTGCGCGCCCTCTGATCCATGGCGAAAAATTCACTTTTAAACCGGTACCCAACCTCGAATTCGGTTTCAGTCGAACCGCCGAAATGGCCGGCGCCTACGACCCGAATAATGGAGTCAATCGCGCCACCACCCTCAAAGCCATCGAGCGCAGTTACTTCAGTCTTACAAATAGCGATCTTTTCCAGCCGGGGCAACCGAACCCGGGAAAACGCATGGGTGGCTTTGATTTTAGTTATCGGATTCCTTATCTGCGGAACTGGCTGACAATTTATGCCGATTCTTTCACCACCGATAACGTATCGCCATTCGCTGATCTGGCGCGCGCCGCCTTCGCACCGGGAATTTATCTGACGCATTTTCCCAAACTACCGAAACTGGATTTGCGCGTCGAAGCGTCCTACACGGATACCCCTACGGTCCATAGCAATCCCTTATACGCCGCTTACGGCCAGTTCAATTACTACGACAGCTTCTACCACGATCTTTACACCAATTACGGTTATATCATCGGGAGTTGGGTGGGCAGAGAAGGCCACGGCTACCAAGCTTGGACCACGTATCACGCCAGCGCCCGAAATTGGATCCAGTTCGCCTATCGTCATGCTGACGTGGCCAGTGACTTCATTCCGGGCGGGGGCAATATCAATGACGCGTCCGTAAGCGTAAATTGGTGGGTGCGAAACAATCTGAATGCTACGGGGTTACTCCAGTGGGAAAGGTGGAACTATCCACTTTTAGCCCCAAGCCCTCAAACAAACTGGACGACTTCGCTGGGCGTAAATTTTTATCCTTTGGATCTCAGGGTGCCGCTTCACGCGAGGCAATCAGGTCAGGATTGAGTTGCGGTGATTGAGCGAGGACGCGAACGAATGAGTGGAATAGGAGTAAAACATAGCCCGCACCTGCCAGATCCTGAAGTTCTCGATCCGGCTGAAATGGAACGGAGGGAATTGGCGGCCGAACGCGAACGCCAAGCTGAGCACATGCGCCTGCTCTGGGACCATCGCCATGTCCTTCTCAAATCTGCCGGTATCGGCCTCCTATTCTTCACCCTCATCGCGTTTCTGATCCCGAACTCTTACACGTCAACTGCTGAGCTTATGCCCCCGGACGGACAGTCCTCTTCTGCTTTAGCCATGATGTCAGCCTTGGTGGGAAAATCGGGAGCGGGCTTTGCGGGACTGACAGGTGATTTACTTGGCTTAAAGAGCTCCGGTGCGGTGTTCATTGGCGTTCTGAGGAGCGAGACCTCACAGGACCGCATCATTCAGCAATTCGATTTGAAGAAGTTGTATGGCACGCGATTGATCGCGGATGCAAGAAAGAAACTCGACCAGAACACTACGATCTCTGAGGATCGAAAGAGCGGAATCATCAGTATTAGCGTGACGGATCGGAGTCCGCAGCGGGCTGCAGCGATGGCGAACGCCTATGTAGACGAATTAAACACTCTAGTAGCCGAGTTGTCCACTTCGGCCGCCCACCGCGAACGAGTATTTTTGGAGGACCGCCTCAAAGTTGTAAAGTTGGATCTTGATAACGCTTCTAACCAACTGGCACAGTTTTCCAGCAAGAACAACACCCTGGATATTCAGACCGAGGGAAAAGCGATGTTGGAAGCCGCCAGCACCCTTGCTGGTGAGCTCATCGCCGCAGAATCGCAACTCCAGGGCCTTCGCCAAATCTACACCGATAACAATCCGCGAGTCCGAGCATTGAGCGGCCGCGTCCAGGAACTTCGAAAACAGATGGAAAAGTTCGGCGGCTCGGAACAAAGCCCCCAGAATAATCCCGCACAGCCCGATAGTGCGAATACGACCTCTCTGCCAGTGGGCGATCCGCCCCCGCAGAATGCTACCAGTTCCCCCTTCCCCACAATGCGGAACCTGCCGTTGCTTGGGGCAAAATACGCGGATTATTACCGGCGCGCAAAGATCCAGGAAACCGTTTTCGAGTTGCTGACCGAACAATACGAATTGGCAAAGGTTCAAGAGGCAAAAGAAACGCCGAGCGTAAAAGTGCTGGATTCGGGGAAAGTCCCTGAGCGCAAATCGTTTCCTCCGCGCTTGCTTGTCATGCTCCTTGGGACCCTCTTTTCGTTCGCAATAGCTTCCGTTTGGGTACTCTCTCTGAAGGGTTGGTCGAAAGTCGATCCTGCTGACCCGCGCAAGATTCTTGCGTTGGAAGTTGCGGCCACGCTTCGAGCAAATGCTCCGTGGGCAACCCAAAATGGGGACGCGCCACATTCGTGGCCCCAAAAGATTTGGAGGCGACTTAGGGGCGCCCGCCCTCCTGACGAAGGGCCGTCCGCTTCGTAGAGTCATCTCTAATAATCAGAAATATAAAGGGTTAGGTCACATGTCGCCCTGTAAGTGACGGGGCGGAGCTGTACTAGAACATGGAACGGATATTATGAGCGCAACGGCAAGACCCCTCGCAAGATATAAAGAACAGGCAGACTCGCAGCGCAATCTTACAGAAATTCATTGGTACGCCGCTTATACTGGGGCGAACCGTGAGAAAAAAGTGGCTGCACAGCTCAGTCGGCGATCAGTGGAGTTTTTCCTGCCGAAATATCATTCTGTGCGACATTGGAAGGATCGCCGAGTTGAACTGGACCTGCCGCTCTTTGCCGGCTATATTTTCGTTCATGTTGCGCTATGCGAACGCCTCCAAGTACTTCAAGTACCCGGCGTGGTACGGTTGGTTGGCTTCGGCAATTGCGCTACGCCCGTCCCTGATATTGAGATCAGTCGGGTTCGCGCTATCCTTAACCACGGATTGCGTACCGATCCGCATCCCTATCTGTCAACTGGGCAGCGCGTTCGAGTTAAGGACGGCCCCTTCACCGGTTTAGAGGGATTCATTGTTCGAAGGAAGAACATCACGCGGTTTGTGGTCACTATCGAATTGATACGCCGGGCCGTTTCCGTGGAAGTGAGCGAGTTCGAGCTGGAGACTAGTATAGAGAAAACTCGTTAGTTTCCGCTCATGGCTGACGATTCCACAAAAAGCAATTCGCATTTAGTACGCGGCCGTCTGCTCGCGGGGAATGTGCTCTGGAGCGTTCTTGGGACCGGAGCACCCTTGCTGGTAGCAGTTCCTATAGTTCCAATTCTGATCCGAAGAATGGGCACTGACCGCTTCGGTGTGCTGACCCTGGCTTGGGCAGTCATCGGATATGCTAGTTTATTCGACCTGGGGCTCGGTCGAGCGCTGACGCAGGTGGTCGCGAAAAAGCTGGGCGCGGGCGAAGACCATGAGGTTCCGACACTCGTGTGGACATCGCTGCTCCTGATGCTCATCCTCAGCGCATTTGGCGCGATGATTGTTTGGGCGATCTCACCATGGTTGGTGCATCACATCTTTAAGATCCCCAGTGCACTCCAGGCAGAAACGCTAAGTTCATTTTATATTTTGGCTCTGTCATTACCGGTTGTTATCACAAGTGCCGGTCTGCGGGGCCTGCTAGAGGCACACCAGCGTTTCGACCTCGTTACTGGTCTGCGTATTCCGATCGGAGTGTTCACTTTTGCCGGGCCGCTCTTGGTGCTACCTTTCACTCGGAGTCTCGTGGCAGTAATTGGTGTATTGGTCGTGGGCCGGCTAGTCACGTGCGCGGTCAATCTCTTGCTTTGTATGCGTGTCGTCCCTGAATTGGCACGCTGTGTCGCTTGGCACGGGCCATCCGCAAGTTCCTTGCTGCGGTTTGGCGGGTGGATGACTATAACAAACATTGTTGGCCCGCTGATGGTGACGTTGGATCGCTTCGTGATCGCGGCGCTAATTTCCGTGACGGCCGTAGCCTATTACGCAACGCCCTATGAACTTGTCACCAAATTGCTGCTTCTTCCGACTGCATTGGTGGGAGTGATGTTTCCGGCTTTCTCGGTCAGTTACGTCAAAGACAAAATCCACGCGGCCATGCTTTATGCACGGAGCGTTAAATTTGTGTTCTTGGCACTTTTTCCCGTCGTTCTGCTGACGATCGCGCTCGCTTCGAGTGGATTAACGCTTTGGCTTGGCCCAGACTTCGCCCGACATAGCACTCGCGTTGTGCAATGGCTAGCGCTCGGTGTGCTCACGAACAGCTTGGCCCTTGTACCTCTGTCGTTCATTCAAGGAGTGGGACGCCCGGACCTGACAGCGAAGCTTCATCTAATCGAATTGCCTTTCTACCTGGTTGGCCTTTTCTGGCTAATTCGAGTGGACGGTATTGAGGGCGCAGCCATCGCCTGGAGCGCTAGGACGACCTTAGATGCAGTTATGCTCTTTTTCATGGCAAGTCACATTTCCGGCATACGTTTGCCGATGTCGCGGAAAACAACGGCACTCTTGGTTGCGGCGCTTTTGACCCTGATCCTGGCAATTCCTTCCGTGAATTTAATTCTAAGGACCACCTTCCTCTTTGTGGCCATTTTGAGCTTTGCGCTTGGGGCGTGGTTTCTGATTCTCACACCAGAAGAGCGGTCTCTCGCCCAGCGATTAATGGTGATTGATAGATGATGACGAGTATGCCTGAAGTGAATCAGGAACAGAGCATAGTAGGGATGCGGACGCGCCCCCTGCCGAACTGCTACCTTTGCAATACTCCGGGTGAGCCTCTGTACGAGAACATCTCCGACAAACTGTTTGGGGCTCCTGGAAAGTGGACCTTGAAACGTTGCCCTAATGCCAAGTGCTCATTGATTTGGCTCGACCCAATGCCACTGGAAGAGGACGTCGCGATTGCCTACCAAACCTATTACACTCATGGGCCGAAACAGTCGCAACTTCGTCCGGCGCTGGAAAAGGTACTCGGCGTTTACAGAAAAAGTGTCAAAACATTGTTTTCAGTCTTTGATCCTCTGCAGCGCAGCCGCAAAAGTTTGGACCTCATGTTTTTGGCTGAGGAGATACCCGGAAAGGTGTTAGAAGTTGGTTGTGGGAGTGCTGCGCGGCTCGCAAAGTTGAGGGATTTGGGTTGGGCAGTATTCGGTCAGGACGTTGATCCTCGAGCTGCGGCTGCTGCACGAAAGATATTTCAACTTGATGTTCACCTGGGTCCTCTTGCTGAGGCCGATTTCCCGGAAGAGTTTTTCGACTTTTTGATTCTGAACCATGTGATTGAGCATGTTCATGATCCTGTTCTGTTACTCGTTCAATGCCGACGCCTTTTAAAGAAAGGTGGGCACTTGGTTCTTGTAACTCCTAACTCGAAAAGTATTGGACACCGGTGGTTTGGCGTGAACTGGAGAGGACTCGAACCGCCGAGGCATATCTTTATTTTTTCTCCGGCAACTCTCTCGGTGATCGCAGACAGGTCTGGGTTTTCTGTTTCGCGTTCGTGGACGACTTCTGTTAATGCGCACATCATCTCTGACGGCAGCTTGCTGGTCCGTCATGACGGGAGTTCTTGTTCATTGAGATTCAGGATCTTTCGAGCCCTTTATCGCACCGCTTACCTATATGGTTCGAGTGCGGCGACCGTTCTTAAGCCGAACGCCGGCGAAGAGTGTGTACTGGAGCTGGAGAGTTGAGTCAGCAGATGCCCATTCGCGAAGAGAATTCCGGCTTAAGTACTCGGAAGTCCAGCATCCGGGCCGAGAAAGTCGCGAAAATTCCCCGGTCAGGATTGAGGGTTGATTCTTTTCAGCCACTGCCTGAGCGCGCGAATGTGTGCGCCGTCGTTGTCAGTCACTGCCCACAGGGCGATCTGCTTGAGCGTTTACGCGCGATCCAGACGCAAGTTGGTCGACTAGTGGTAGTGGACAACGGATCTTCTGAATTGTGCAGGGTACAACTGAGAGAACTATCAAATGTCCATTTGATTCTGAATCCCAAAAATGAGGGCGTGGCTCGCGCGCTGAACCAAGGGGCTGAATGGGCGGCTACGCAAGCCTGTCGCTGGATCTTGACTCTGGATCAGGACACTGTTGTCGACCAACACATGGTGGACTCTTTATGCGCTGTCTATCAGGATATCCCCGATCCATTTAGTGTGGCCATAATCGGGTCAAATTACACCGATGCCGCTATCCGCGAACCTTTTTTGCCGTTAAACGGGAATATCAAGGATTCTTGGCTGGAGGTTAAGACGACGATTACCTCGGGCAGCCTGATTCCTCTATCCGCCTATCGTCAGATTGGTCCGTTTCGCGAAGAATTGTTTATTGATTTTGTAGACTTTGAATATTGCCTTCGTGCACGTTCTAAGGGTTTTCGTGTCGTTATGACTCGAAAGTCTTTGATGCTGCACGGCATTGGAAATTCCACCACGCATCAACTGCCTTGGAAGACCACAAGTACATCGAATCATTCCCCGTTCCGCCGGTATTTCATGACGCGAAACCAACTGGCACTCGCAAAGGAGTATCTATGGACTGAGCCACGGTGGACCCTCTCGACGCTGTATCGACAGTTCAAGGCGATTGCGCTGATGTGTCTCTTTGAGAAGGACGTTCCACGCAAACTTAAATATACGGCACTCGGTATGTTGGATGGTCTTGAATCCAACTTCGGTCGGATTCCAAAACCATGAGTGATACCACGAGCCCGTTGGTTTATATCCTTTTGGTTAACTGGAACAATTGGAAGGATACGAGCGAGTGTTTGGTTTCGCTGCGGGGCCTCGATTATGACCGTTACAGGGTTTTGCTGTTGGACAACGGATCGACGGACGGGTCGGTGGCAAAAATTCGAGAGAGTTTCCAAGAAGTCGAAACCATTGAGCTTGGTGCAAACCTAGGTTTTGCAAAGGGAAACAATGTCGGAATCCGTGTTGCCTTGGAACGTGGAGCGGAGTTTGTTTGGCTTCTGAACAACGACACCACCGTCGATTCGAAGGCTTTGAGAGCGTTATTGAGAATTGCTGAGCTCGACTCTCGTGTCGGGGCCGTCGGTTCTGCTATTTACTCTGTTGGTCGGCCCGAAAGACTCCAGGCATGGGGCGGTGGGCACATCGACTTTTTGCTCGGTCGTTCTGTTTGCTTCCCATGCCGCGTGGTTGATGAGCGCGTTCAATATATAACAGGGGCAAGTCTGTTCCTCCGGCGACAGGCCGTTGAACAAGTGGGTCTGCTTGACGAAGAGTTCTTTATGTACTGGGAGGACGCGGATTATTGTTTTCGACTGAGGCGCTCTGGTTGGCGTTTGGCTGTCGCGGCGGACTCGAAAGTCTGGCATAAGGAACAAGGCTCGGTTGGAAAAAAGAGCGTGCTGATGGACGCTTACTTCCATCGATCGGCAGTCCGCTTCTTTAGAAAACATGCCACCTTGCCGCTAGTGCCGGTGGGGTTTAGCCTCACGCAGCGTTTCGCTAGGTGGGCACTCGCAGGGGATTTGGATAGGGTTGGAGCTGTATGGACGGCAGTCAGACAGCCGAAAACTGCCTCTATCCGTTCTCTTTGATCGGTTGACGCAAGGAGTGATTGGATGGCGGTTCCGATATTCGGCGCGATATTCATTCCCATTGCGCTTTTTGTCTTCTTGTTCCGCCCACAGTACCTGTTGTCTCTGATGGTGGTGGGGTCGGTTTTTGCAGGAGCATCGGTCCTGGATGTCTCTGTTGGAGACTCGGTTTTTGGATTGCAACCATACTATTTTGTAGCCGCTCTTCTCGCGGTTAGGGCAGTGCCATTTTTGCTTGGCCATCGTCACGTCGGACCTCGGTTGGATCCAGCCGTAGGTAAGATTCACAGTTCCTTAATATATTTTTGGTCATGGGCAACGGTATCCGCATTTCTGTTTCCGGTTATTTTCAGAGGCGTTAGAGTCATCGACCCGCGGCTGGGTGTGGAAGACGTTCTGGCGGCTTTGGCATTGGAGGGTGAGGCCACTCCACTGCACTGGAGTCTAGGAAATCTCGGGCAAGCTGTATATCTGACCCTCAGTGTTATCGCACTTCTCTACGTCATAAAAAGCGGGGATCACGGCAATGGCCGACAGGCGCTGAAGGCGCTTCGGGTTGCGATTATGATTGTTGCGGTGATAGCCCTACTGCAGAGCGTAGCGGCTTGGAAGGGTTGGGATTTCCCCTACGATTTCTTTAACAATAACCCCGCCTATGCGCAGAACTACGCTGCATCTTTTGAGGATATACGACGCGTCAATTCGACTTTTACAGAAGCTTCTTATGCAGGAGGCTTTCTCGCCGCTGGCGCCTTGGGACTGCTGGCCACTCGCTTGAGTGGTGGACCAGGCAATATGATAATGATTTTCTTAGTGATTGTCGGTCTCATCCTGACAACCGCTACGACTGGGTATGCGGTGTTTCTGATAGGCGGCGTCCTGTTGTTCTTTTACTTACGAGGGGGCAGTAGGCGCAAGAAACCCTCCCGGCGTATTGTTTGGAGGTCAATGCTTGCCGCGTCCTTGGTTGCGGTAATACTGATTGCCCTACTGATCGCCGTTCCTCCGCTTAGGCAGGCAGTTTTGGAAACGACCGTCAATAAAGTCGACACCGTATCCTTTGGAGCTCGAGCGGCGCTTGAT
Source organism: Candidatus Acidiferrales bacterium (assembly GCA_963795535.1). Classification (GTDB taxonomy): domain Bacteria; phylum Acidobacteriota; class Terriglobia; order Acidiferrales; family UBA7541; genus Acidiferrum. The sequence goes on along the minus strand of CAWCIG010000012.1, from coordinate 742,449 downwards.
GTATACGCAATTAAACTGCTCTTCGACACTTATGGTGTCGGAGTTGGACTAGGGAGTAACCGACCCGCAACTCTTCCTGCATATCTCTTGGGTAATGTAGGCATAATCGGCACCATCTTGTTTGTTCTGTATATCGCGCGGTTAGTTTCGGGACTCGTGACACTTTCGCGCTGGCCAGGGGCTGGTTCTTATGTCATGGTTATTTGGATGTTGTCCGGCATCCTGATTGCACAGGCGATCGCGCTCCCGGACTTGAGTTGGCCCCCTCTTTGGGCTGTGCTGATCCTGGCAACCAGTATGCTCGCATCGCAATCTGACCCTTCAAACGCGGCTAGCAAAGTCGCCGTTGTAGTGCCCGTAAAACATTCGCCTTCCGCGGATCCGGAGCCGGCATAAAGTCCGTCACGTCACATGCGTATCGCGATTAACACTCTTGGAATGAAGCGAAGGCTTCACGGTGTGGGCAACTACATCAAGAATTTGGTGTGCGCTCTATCCAAGCTTGATAGCCACAACCAATATTTTCTATTTGCCTCCTCTGAAAACGTCGGTCATCTCGAAGGATTGGGTGAAAACTTTTGCATCGAACTGGCACCAAGCAATCCGGCTCTGAGAGTGGTTTGGGAGCAAATGATACTCCCGTTAAAGCTGAAGCAAGACAAGATTGATGTCTACCATGGGCCGGCTTTTGCAGCGCCACTAGTGAAAACATGTCCCCAGGTCGTTTCTATTCACGATATGACTGTTCATCTTCTTCCCGAACAGCACTCTTTGCACACACGTTGGTACTTACGGGTGTTGTTACCGGCAATGCTTAGGGCGAATAATGCGGTCATAACTGTTTCCGAAAGCGCCAAGGCTGACATTTTGAAGTTTGGAAAAGTAAAGGCCGACCATGTTTGCGTGATCCCACTCGGAGTGGAGGAAAGGTTCCAGCAAATTCAGGACGAACGCCGCCTTTCGATAGTTCGGGAGAAATATGCTTTAGAAAGAGACTTTATTCTTTTTGTGGGCATGATAGAACCCCGCAAGAATCTCGAGAACCTAGTTGATGCGTTTCTCGCGGATTCCTTGCCCCAGCTCTGCGATTTGGTTTTGGCAGGCAGCCTCGGCTGGGGCTATTCAGAACTGCTTCGGAAAATCGAAGCCTCGAATGACAAGGAGTCCATCCGAATGCTGGGCTATGTGGACGATGCTGACCTGCCCGCTCTTTATAACGCCGCCACCGCATTTGTGTATCCTTCGTTCTACGAGGGGTTTGGTTTACCGATATTGGAGGCGATGGCTTGCGGTACGCCGGTGATCACCTCTTCTATCTCTTCGCTGCCCGAAGTGGCCGGTGACGCTGCTCTCTTAGTTGATCCGACCGACACGAAAGCGCTTGCCTTTGCGTTGCAGCGCTTAGTCAAGGACAGCTCCCTGCGAGAGGACCTTTCGAGGCGGGGGCTGCAAAGAAGCGGTCTTTTCACCTGGCGGCAATCCGCCGAAAAAACGCTGACGGTATACGGGCGCGTCGCTCGTGCTGACACATTCAACAATGATCGCGACGTGCTTGGCAATCGGTCGCGCAACCAACCCAAGGTGGAGGGAGACTTGCCTGTCGTGCGGAGTTCACCGTGAGCATCTGTTGTGCAGAGTACTGACAGTCCCATGGTATTACAAAAAAGAAACCGTATGCCGCTGTCTCTTTGGGGCGTATTTTTGTTGCTGCTGAATGATTTAAGAAAGTCTGCTGGGTGTATATTCCGCGGGCGACAAATGGCAGTCTACCTTGGGTATGGCAAGTAACGTACCAACGATATCCTAGATTCGCAAAGGGATGTCCTGAATCTCATAATGGAGAGTGCGTTCTTAGCATCTTTTCCTTTATATTAGGCATGAGGATTGGGACGCCTCGACGGCCGAAAGCGCGTCGGACTAAATACACTAGGGCAAGCGAATGCACGCTGCCAGGAAACCGCCGCAGCTCAACACGAGCATCCAAACCCGCCCGTCGATCTTTAGGACTATTTTGGGCCAGAAGCTTGGTCCGTAGTCGAGTTGGAACTTGAGCATGGCCTTTGATACTGTTGAGGTTAGACAGCAGATAAGTCGTCAATTAGGAGACGAATCCGCTTTGGTTACAGGCAATCAGCCGCGTAAGCTTTCAGTTCTGCATATTGGCAAGTTTTATCCTCCGCATCGGGGTGGCGTGGAGACTCACCTGCATCATCTTGTCTCCTACCAGACTTCACGGATGTCCGTGGAAGTTGTCGTGGCGAATGACCGGGCGGCGACCGAAACCGAGATGATAGACGGTGCCAAAATTACTCGTGTTGCTTCCTATGGCACCGTAGCTTCGCTTCCCATTTGCCCTTCGCTGCCCTGGAAGTTGACCGGACACAAAGAATCCATCGTGCATTTGCATGTCCCGAATCCTTGGGCTGCCCAGTCTTACCTGATGAGCGGGCACAATGGCAAACTTGTCATCACACATCACGCGGACACTTTGGGAAGACGAAGCTTGAGAAAGTTTGTTGATCCATTTGTGCGCCGGGCGATGGAACGTGCCGACGCCATTATCGTCACGTCCAAGCGTTATCTGGAGAGCTCGGATGAGCTGTGCGATTACCGCGGAAAATGTCGAGTCGTTCCCCTCGGCATCGATGGTGAACCGTTTAAAGCTGAAGTCCCGGACAAGGTTCGCGCTATTCAGCAAAAATACGGATCGCGCCTGATCGTCGCCGTAGGCCGCTTGGTTTCCTACAAAGGGTTTGAATATCTTTTGCAAGCCATGCAGAACATCGACGCAACGGCTCTTTTGATCGGCAGCGGCCCGGCGCAAAGTGATCTGGAGTCCGCGATACATAGATTCGGTGTGGCCAACAAAGCGCACTTGCTCGGCCCTGTGGAAGATCTCGTGCCCTATTACAAGGCGTCAACGATGCTGGTACTGCCGTCCGTTTCCAGAGCGGAGTCTTTCGGTATGGTGCAGCTCGAAGCCATGGCCGCGGGCCTGCCCGTCGTCAATACCTTGATCGACTCTGGGGTGCCGGAGGTTTCGCTGGACGGCATAACAGGCATCACAGTTCCGCCGAAGGATCCTGGGGCACTCACTCGAGCGATTCGCACGCTGCTCGATGACCCAGAGACCCGCGCAAAATATGGACAAGCCGGGTCGCTGCGTGCGCAAGAGGAATACTCCGCCAGGCGCATGGCGGAAAGCACCTATGAAGTATACGAATCGATCTTGTAAATCAGCCCGTTTCGGCTAAAGTGTAGTTCGGGTCCCGGCTGTTCTGCAATCGCCCCGAGGCTGCTTTCTTAGTAATTGTTTGAACATTACTAGGCCTTGTCACAGAACTCAATTCCCAAAGCAGTTATAATAATGTCACCCTGAGTCACGGATTGCCGACTCTGAAAGAAGAAGGACACCGTGTCCCCACTGTTCATCCTGCTTTTTTGCGCCGCTTTATTCCTTTCAGCTGTTTTGACGAAATATGTGCGTGATCTGGCGCACGCGCGTGGCTGGCTCGAGAGCCCAGCGCTCGACCGTCACGTCCACACGATTCCTCTTCCCAGAATCGGTGGCGTTGCTATTTTCGGATCTTTCGCGATAGTGATCGCTGGCGCTCTTCTGGTAGCGCATTGGACGAGTTCGTCGATCCTACCGTGGGCTCAGGTTGCGAGGTTACTCGGTCCAGCCCTAATTGTTTTTCTTCTCGGGCTTTATGATGATCTGCGCGGCGCCAGCCCCGCCGTCAAGTTTCTGGTGCAGGCCATGGCCGCCAGCCTGCTCTACCTTGGTGGCTATGGCGTTCATCATTTTGATCTCGTCCTGTCCGGACACGTCCTCCGTGCTTTCATAGGGTTGCCGCTAACGATTTTGTGGGTTTTGTTGATCACCAATGCTTTCAACTTGATTGATGGTCTCGACGGCCTGGCCGCGGGCTCCGCTTTGTTCTCGACGGTTGTTATTTTCGCGCTTACGTTATTTGCGCCGAACACCATGGTCAGCGTAGTTGCCATCGTGTTGGCGGGAGTGATCCTGGGGTTCCTGCGATTCAACTTCCATCCGGCATCCATATTTTTAGGCGATTCCGGCAGCTTGTTTATCGGATTCGTTATCAGCGCCCTGGCGATCGCCAGTTCGCAGAAGGCGCCGACGATCGTGGCCATCTCCATTCCCTTGGTCTCGCTTGGATTTCCGATTCTGGACGTTGTTTTGGCAATAGGCCGCAGATTTCTTGGCGGTAAGCCGCTCTTCCGAGGCGACCGCGATCACATACATCATAAATTGTTGAAGCGGGGCCTGTCCCAGCGCGAGGCAGTTCTGCTTTTATACGCGGTAACCGCCGGTTTCGGCTTTGTGAGTTTGGTTCTGCTCCATCGCTCCGCGGAGATCGCGCTCATCCTCGCGCTGACCGGTACAGCCGTCTTGGTTGGTGTTCAGCAATTGCGCTACGACGAGTTTGGGGAAATGCTTTCGATATTGCAGCGCGCCACGCGACGTCGCCAGATCGTGGCCAATCATGTCGCGGTTCGGCGCGCCACCGAAACTCTCGACGGCTGCACTGAATTTCGGTCGATTTGTCGTGTACTTCAGGAGACGCTTCAGCCGGTGGGATTTGATGGCATCCGCTTCCAAATGTTGCACCCCAACGGTTTCACTGCGGAGTCATTCGTTCCTCTGAATTACGAACCCGATGGGAAATTGGTGCTCTCATGGTGCGAGCGTGGACTCGACGATGCGCCGTGGGAATTGCGGTTGGAATTGGTTGCGCCCTCTCACGAGCGCTGGGGCTATCTTTCGCTGATTCGTTTGTCCGGTGGCAAGCCCATGAGTTTGGACGTCAATGTTCTCGCGGGTCACTTCCGCGCTGCCCTCTCGAAGGCGGTGAAAAGAGCTTGCGATCGCATGTATACGATTTCAAACGACGCACACAATCATCCTGAAACGCTTTCGCGCACGATCGCCGCTGGTTCAAACTCCGATTAAATCCGCTCTCCCTTTCCTTGCGTCTTCGGCAGCCTGACGCTGCATCTCGGTCTCATGCGCGTCCACAACGGCGATTGCCGCCATATTCACTATTTCTTCGACTTCCGTGTCCCACTGCCGCACGTGCACTGCCCTTGACATCCCCATCAGAATCGGCCCAATCGTCTCTGCCCCGCCAATTCTTCGCGACAGTTTGTAGCAGGTGTTTGCCGAAGTAAGGTCGGGAAAAACCAGCACGTTTGCGCCGCCTTTCAGCTTCGAGAATGGGTACGTTTCTTCGATGATTTCCTGCGCGATAGCCGTATCTGCCATCATCTCTCCGTTAATCATCAGTTCGGGGTCCGTATTCTTTACCAGTTGCACGGCCCGCTGTACCTTCTCTGCCAACGGATGTTTCGTGCTGCCAAAGTTAGAGAATGACAGCATGGCCACCCGCGGCGTCACGTCGAAGCGCTTTGCCGTCTGCGCCGCACAGAGCGCAATTTCCGCCAGGTCTTCCGCGCTCGGTTCGATGTTCACCGTGCAATCCGCCAGAAAATACATGTCGCCACGTCGCGTCACTACTACGTAGAGTCCCGAAACGCGGTGCAGTCCCGGCCGCCGGTTTAACCACCTGCAGCGCCGGTCGGATCGTGTCGGGAAAATGTTTATCAACTCCTACCAACAGCGCGTCCGCCTCGCCAAGTTTCACCATCAGCGCGCCAAACATCACCTCGTGCGCTTTCCCCAGAAGTCTTTCCAGCCGCTCACGATATTCACCCAGGTCAACGGGCGTTTGTGCGACACCCGTCGCCATCGCTGCCCTCGCGACCGCCGAAGCTTCCCACACCAGCACTCGTGGATCGAACGGCTTCGGGATGATGTAGTCCGGCCCAAAGCGGATGCGATCCACTCCGTACGCGTGGCACACGGAGTCCGGCACGTCCTCCTTCGCCAGTGCTGCCAGCGCTTTCGTTGCTGCCAGTTTCATTTCCTCATTGATCGCCGTAGCATGAACATCCAGCGCGCCGCGAAAAATGAACGGGAATCCCAGTACGTTGTTCACCTGATTCGGAAAATCGGAGCGCCCGGTCGCGATGATCACATCCTTGCGTGCCGCCAGCGCTTCTTCGTAAGTCAATTCCGGATCTGGATTCGCCATCGCGAATACAATCGGCCTTGGCGCCATCGGCCGCAGCATCTCTGTGGTGAACGCACCCTTCGCAGACAGTCCCACCAGAACATCCGCGCCCCTCACCGCGTCGCTCAGCGTTCTCCACTCCCTCTGGCGCGCAAATCGCGCTTTGTAAGGATTCATCCCTTCGGTGCGGCCTTCGTACACCACGCCTTTCGTGTCCGCCAAAGTGATGTTGTCGCGCTCCACTCCCAATCGTACATAACGCTCCGCGCACGCAATCCCGGCCGCCCCGCTTCCGTTCACCACCATCCGCACCTGGTTGATTGACTTTCCCACCAGTTCCAGCGCGTTCAGAAATGCTGCACCGGAGATAATGGCTGTGCCGTGCCGGTCGTCGTGGAACACCGGAATCTTCATCGTCCTTTTCAGTGTTTGTTCGATGTAAAAGCACTCCGGAACCTTGATGTCTTCCAGGTTGATCCCGCCAAACGTCGGCTCCAAGAGCTGGCATACCTTGATCACGTCGTCGGGATCGGTCGAATTTACCTCCAAGTCGAACAAATCCACATCGGCGAATCTTTTGAACAACACTCCCTTGCCTTCCATCACTGGCTTCCCCGCCAGCGCGCCGATATTTCCCAGGCCCAGGACCGCTGTACCATTTGATACCACAGCTACCAGGTTGCCCTTCGCCGTGTATTTGTACGCATCGCCCGGTTCCTTCGCGATTTCTAGGCAAGGCTCAGCCACTCCCGGTGTGTAGGCAAGGCTCAAATCCCGTTGTGTTCGGCATGGTTTGGTCGGCGTTACTTCAATTTTCCCTGGGCGGGCGCCCAGGTGATACGCAAGAGCCTCTGATTTCCTAATCGTCATGGCGGTTCTCCAGGCTGCCGGACCACGTTCTCTGCGCCGTCCCAGTCACCCCGGCAAGGCAGATTTGGAGATACGTGGAGGGAAGGTATGAAGGTTCGAAGAAATTAGCCCAGGTGAGAGAAGTGCAAGTCGAGTGCCATGTGAACAGAAACATGTTCAGCTGCCACACGCCCGTTGTTTCTATAACATACAGACCAGTGACGACCAACGTTCTGCGAAGGCTAGCTCAAATCTCGTTTTTTCGCTGCGTCAACTCACCCACCGCGACGCCCTCCTCCTCCGCTTTGACCTCCTACGGGCTATGTCCCAAAATCAATCTATGACCGCCATTGCCTTCCAACGTATTACTTCCCGCAAATTCCTCTTTTCATTCACTCGACTGCTTTTTCTGACGGCAATTGCCTGCGCGCCCGGCGCTTTATCTCGACCGTCGCCCGATTCTCAGGCTCCGAGTTCAGCTCCCGCGCACGTCGCAAACGCCGATTACGTCGTAATCAAACCTGTAACCAACATGTACAGCAAACCAAGCGTGCAGTCGGATGTTGTCTCACAAGCCATTTATGGCAGCAACGTAACGCGCTTGAAAGGGAAGTGGCATTGGGTTCACGTGAAAACCGATGACGGCTACACCGGCTGGGTGCAGTCTTCCAGTCTGCTAAAGCGGAAGGGTCAACCATACGCCGCAGCTGGTTCCGTGATTCAAGTGGCACAGCACAGTGCCAATGTTTATCTTGAGCCAGACGTCACCAAACACGCTCCTTTGTTGACGCTTCCCTGGGGCACGCGGCTGGAAGCGCTGCCAGATAAAGTCGGTGATACCGATCGTTGGCTGAAGGTTACCCTGCCCGATAATCGCCAGGCGTTCGTACAAAAAGGCGATGTCAGCTCGGATTTCACTCCACTCACTGTGGATCAGATGATTGCCCTCGCCAAGAAACTTCTCGGGGTCACATACACCTGGGGCGGTTCTTCGGATTTCGGCTTCGATTGTTCGGGCTTCACGCAAATGTTATTGCGCCAGCGCGGCATCATCATGCCTCGTGATGCGGATCTGCAGGCGGCTTGGAGCGGCGTTGCTCCGGTCGACCGCGCCGATCTCCAGCCTGGGGATCTGCTCTTCTTCGGCGATCGTCCGGATCACATTACGCACACAGGCATGTATATTGGGAACGGGCAATTCATTCACGACACGACCCACGAACATCCTGGAGTGCAAATTAGCGTCTTGGACGACCAGCCGTGGACTCGGTTGCTCGTTGCCGCCAGGAGACCAAAATCATGAACCGCCGCGATTGGTTGAAGATTACCGGCGCCACCGGAATCGCCGCCAGTTTTCCCACCGCTCCCATCCTTCCTTCGCCAAAAAATGCAAGCTCGCCACCACTTTCCGTCGTCAACGTCGGCTTGAAGCGCTTGAATTTGCAGCACACCTGGACGACCACCATGTCGTCCAGCACCTACCGGGAGACCGTGAACGTCACTTACGCCAGAGACGGCCTGACCGGCTACGGCGAGGGCGCGCCGATCGTCCGCTACAAAGAATTCCCCGCCGAAGCACGGCAAGCCATCGAAGTCAATCTCGATCACATTGCCACGGGCGACCCCGCTTTTTTCGCCAGCTTTCTCGCCGATACACGCAAGCAGCTTGGCGATCACCAACGCGCTGCCATGGCGGCTGTGGACATCGCCGTCATGGACTGGGTTTGTAAGCGTTTGAATATTCCTCTCTACGCATACTTCGGCCTTGATCCCGCCGCCACACCTCTCACCACTTTCTCCATCGGCATTGATACGCCCGAAATCACGAAACAGAAAACGATTGAGGCCGCCGACTATCCCGTCCTCAAAGTGAAAGTCGGCCTGAAGACGGATGAAGAAACCATCGCTGCCGTCCGCAGTGTTACCAAAAAGCCGCTTCGCGTGGATGCGAATGAAGGTTGGACGGACAAGGAAGAAGCCATTCGCAAGATCAATTGGCTCGAAACCCAGGGCGTCGAGTTTATCGAGCAGCCCATGCCCGCACACATGTTCGAAGAAACGAAATACGTGCGTAGCAAAGTCCATCTTCCCATCATGGCCGATGAAGCCTGTACCAGTGCCGCTGCCATCCCGAAACTAAAGGAAGCCTATGACGGCATAAACGTGAAGCTCGATAAATCCGGCGGCATTCTCGAAGCGCACCGTTGGATTTCCATCGCTCGTGCCATGGACATGAAAGTCATGCTGGGCTGCATGATTTCCAGTTCCTGCTCCTGCACCGCAGCGGCACATCTCTCGCCCCTCGTTGATTATGCGGATCTCGACGGCTTTCTCCTCATCAGCAATGATCCTTTTTCCGGTGTGACTGTCGAAAAGGGCAAGCTGATTCTGCCCTCCGGTCCCGGGTTGGGCCTGAAGGTCCTCGGCTGAAGAAACTGTCTGCAGGAATCCTAGTGCGAACTCCCCATCGATACGATGCGCCCATATTTTGACGATCGCTCCACGCGATCAAAATAATCGTAGGCAACGCCTGCAATCTTCGCGATTGCGTCGTCTCCATCGCGTTCCCGCTTCAGATATGCGGTCATCACCACAATCACGAACGGCCGGTTTGGCACAAACACGATGCCCACATCATTACGCACGCCGGCAAGCTCCCCTGGCTTGTTGGCGCACACCACATCCTCGGGAATGTAGCGCGGAATATCGCTGGCTTTGGGTGTCCCCAGTACCTTGAAAAAATCTTCGGTCAACGCCTTGTTCAACACTTTGTTCCGATAAAGAGCGGCAAATAGCGTCATCATTTCTCGCGGCGTGGAAATATTCTCGCGCCCCTCTTCGGCCGCCTTCACGTCCATCATCTTTCGTTGCAATCGTGTTTGCGGCAAGCCCAGTTGGTCCAGTAACGCATTCACATTCTGTACGCCCAAGCGGTCAATCAGCACGTTCGTCGCGCTGTTGTCGCTGACCGCCACCATAAACGTCGCCAGATCGCGGTTGGTCACACGAGTGACTCCTGGTGTGAGCCCGCTCATGATCGCGCTGCCGTCCACAATGTCATGCGTATCCACCGTATATAAATCACTCAGTTTTGCTTTGCCCCTTGTTCCTTCCTCGCTTTGTTGCTGCTGCCGGTAGAGTTCCGCCAGAATCGCCACCTTGATCGAAGACGCCTGCGCAAACACATGGTCGGGATTTTCCAGGAACACTTGTCCATCCGTTAGATCCATGATCGCCACGCCCATGGTTCCGTCGAGTTCCTGATCCACTTGTTTCACGCTGCCCTCGAGCTTTTGCCACAACAATTCACTTTGTGTTCCGCTGTCGACGGCGCGACCTGATGCGCCGCTCGCCCCAGCCGTTTGTCCCAGCGTAGCTGCGCAGGTCAAGCCTATCCACAATCCAAGTAACCCGGTCTTCACAACATGCATTGTTTGTTTGCCCCGTAATCGCTTTTTAGACTGCGCCAGCCTGATCTGTGACTTATCCCGCATTCCGCACTCGCCGCCCTCTGCTGCGTTGATGGGAGTTGGCCCGTTGGTGCGCCGGACCATACGCCGTATTCAGATTGATGATCGTATTCACTAGCGCAACGTGCGACAGCGCTTGCGGGAAGTTTCCGACCAACCGGTGTTGCTCCAAATGGTATTCTTCGGAAAGCAGCCCGACATCGTTGCGGATTTTCATCAGACGATTCAGAAGCCGCTGCGCTGCCCCGCGGCGCCCCACCAGCGAATAGTAATCGGCAAGCCAGAAACTGCAAAGGAGAAACGCTCCCTCTCCGGCAACGGAGTGCTTGTCGGATTCAGCAGTTCGGTATCGCAACAAAAAGCCGCCCTTCATCAGATGTTTTTCGATTATCCCCACCGTGGTGACAATCCGCGGATCCGCGGGCGGCAAAAACCCGACGAGTGGAAGCAGCAGCAGGCTGGCATCCACGTCGTTCGATCCATAGAACTGCACGAAACTCCCCAGCCGCGAATTGAACCCCAGCCGGCAAACATCATCGTGAATTTGCTGCCGCACCTTCTTCCATTCCTCAAGGGGCGCTTTCACCTTAAATCGTTCGGCGTCTCTTATGGTGCGATCGAAGGCAACCCAGGCCATCACTTTGGAATGTGTGTAATGCCTAGCCGCACCCCGAATTTCCCAAATGCCATGGTCCGGCTCTCGCCAAACCTTGCAAAGATGTTCCAGAAGGGCGAACTGCAGATCAAAATGCGCCACCTTTTGTCTGGTGGAACTCCGTGCTTGAAATAACGTGTCGGCGAGCTCACCGTACACGTCGAGCTGCATCTGCTCGCTCGCTTCATTGCCTATGCGAACAGGCCGCGAGTTTTGATAACCGGGCAGCCACGGCACTTTCCATTCCCGCAACAACCGCTCACCTGTCACCCCGTACATGATCTGCAGCTGATTTGGATCGCCTGCCGCCACTCGAAGCAGCCAGTTCTTCGATCTTATTGCTTCCTTGTAGTAACCGGCGTGAATGAACCCGAGCAAAGCGAATGTGGCGTCCCGCAACCAGCAGTATCGGTAGTCCCAGTTGTAGTCTCCACCGGGTTTTTCCGGCAACGACGTCGTCGGCGCGGCGACCATTCCCCCTGTCGGTTTGTAGACCAGCGCCCTCAGAGTGATCAGTGAACGTTCCACTGCATCCGCATGAGGACCATCGTAGGAAGAACGCGAAGCCCACTTCCGCCACAACGTCTCCGTGCTCTTCAGCGCCGGGCCCGTATTTGTCCTGGAACGGATCGGCCCAAAGGAATTCCCGTATCCCAGTTCAAAATGGAATTTCTGTCCGGCTTTGACGGTGAATTCACTTGCTATGCGCGGGCCTTCTCCTTCGACCGGAACCGACGAGCGAAGAACCAGGCGATGTTCCCCGGCCACGGCAAACAATGTGTCTTCCTTCTGCGTCACCCACGGCACCGTTAGGCCGAAGTCAAAGCGAATCACCAGATGCATCTGCATCCGGACGCTGCCCCGATTGCCCCGCACGATCCGAATGATTCTCGGAGTCGCTGCGCGCACCGGCATGAAATCGATCAACGTCACTTTTCCGGTGGCAGTCTCGAACTCCGTCTCGAGAATCAGCGTGTGCCGACGGTAGCGCCTCGTGATTCGCGTTCTGGCCCGGGGACGTAGTTGCCATCGTCCGTTTTCTGGCGATCCGAGCAACGCCGCAAAGCAATCCGGTGAGTCAAATCGTGGCACGCAGAACCAGTCGATCGAACCGTCGCGTGCCACCAGTGCTGCTGTCTCACAGTCCCCGATCAGCGCGTAATTCGCAATTTCGCTCGGCATACAACTCGTCCGTAAACCTTCTCGCCCACTGCCCTCGGCTCTAAGCGATTCTCGCATTCCTAGGCGTAGTCGTGCTAGCGGCACGCCAGTTTTTTGCCGACGTATACAATTTTCATTTGATGCAAGCTAAACGCCTCTCGAAGCGCAAACTGCCCTTACAATAGAACTGGGAGTGTGTATGCCGAACGGCAAAAAGCCAACTGTGGTGCTGACGAATGACGATGGATACCAGGCTGCCGGTTTGCGCGCGTTGTCCGAGCATCTAAAAGATTTTGCAAACATCCGGATTATTGCTCCGAGTTGGGAGCGCAGCGGCGCCGCTCAGTCCCTGACCCTTCGTCAGCCGATTGTCTGCCACAAAATAACCGAGTGCGAATGGGCCATCGACGGCACTCCCGCCGATTGCGTTATCGTCGCGCTCCACGGCCTGCTTCAGGAGCGCCCCGATTTAGTCATTTCCGGCATCAATCATGGCGCGAATCTCGGCGAAAATGTCTACTACTCCGGTACCGTCGGCGCAGCCCGGGAAGCCGTCATTCATCACGTTCCAGGCTTGGCCCTGTCACTCTGTTCCAAGCGCGTGAACTCCGATTTCGCTCCGACAGCGCATCTGGCAAGGCAAATCGCGGAATTGATGCTGCGAGAGAAATTACCGGAACAGGTTCTCTTGAACGTGAATGTGCCGGAAAATTGGCAGGGCGGCGTGAAATTCACGCGCCAATCCAAAAAGATCACCCGCACCTTGTTGCGCGAAGGCGAAGATCCGAAAGGCAGCCGCTATTTTTGGTTGAGCGAACAGCGCGTCGACCGCGAGATGGAAATCGATGCGGATTCAGACTATGCCGCCATCTTCGCCGGCGAAGCGTCTGTCACCCCTCTTCACTTGGACCCCACGCACACGGAATCGCTCAATCACCTGTCCCATTGGGCAGACTTGTTATCGCAGCGCCCGTAGCGCCGCGCCTTCAGGCCGGCATCCTGGGTTGCCCGGGGATCCCTACGTGTCTTCCGTCCCCTGACGCAACGATTCGATTAGAATGACAAGCCTATGACGGCACGGATCTACGACGTAGCTGTGATCGGTGCGGGCGTGTTTGGCGCTTGGACCGCCTTGCATCTCGCCAAACGGAAACAGCAAGTAGCACTTGTCGAGGCCTATGGTCCTGCGCACTCCCGCGCCAGCTCCGCGGGAGAGTCTCGCATCATTCGCATGAGCTACGGCGCAGATGAGATTTACACGCGATGGTCCCACAATTCCCTCAGTCAATGGCAAGAATTGTTCGCCGCTACTGCGGAAAAGCTTTTCCACCAAACTGGCGTACTGTGGCTTTCTGCGGGAACCGATTCGACGCTCAAGGAATCGATTGCCAACCTGCATCGCTATGGTGTGAATCACAGGCTATTCCAGCGAGACGAACTGCAACGCCTCTACCCGCAAGTCAATTTCGATGGTGTTTCCCGCGGACTCCTCGAAACGGAGAGCGGTGTGTTGCTAGCGCGTCGCGCCGTGGCCTGCACCGTGGACTCTGCGTTGCGCCAAGGCGTTCAATTCCAGACCGCCCAAATTGCCCCGCTCGTCGGTGGAAAAAAGCTCAAGTCCATCGAAACCGCCGCCGGGGAGCACATCTCCGCTGGCAATTTCGTCTTCGCCTGCGGATCGTGGCTCGGCAAGCTCTTTCCGGAAATCCTGGGCCCGCGCATTTTTCCCACGCGCCAGGAAGTGTTTTTCTTTGCGACTCCGCCGGGAGACACGCGCTTTGCTCCACCCGCTATGCCCACATGGCTATTCCAAGCAGACGAAGTTTACGGCATGCCCGATTTAGAGTGTCGCGGCCTCAAGGTTGCCCGCGATACCCACGGCGAGCCGGTCGACCCGGACACGCAATCCCGGCTAGCCTCGGCCGAAGGCGCGGCCTGGGCCAGTAATTTCGTAGCTCGCCGCTTTCCAGCCCTCAAAAATGCGCCGATTATGGAAACGCGTGTATGTCAGTACGAAAACACCTCGAACGGAGACTTCCTGATCGACCGCCATCCAGAATTTTCCAACGTGTGGTTTGCCGGGGGAGGTTCCGGCCACGGCTTCAAGCATGGTCCTGCAGTGGGCGAGTACACCGCCGCCATGATCATGGGAGAGGGAACCGCCGAACCCCGCTTCTCCTTAACCACAAAAGCCACCCACCAAAAACGTACCGTTCATTAGGTTTTTAAGCTGATGACAACCAGGACTACGAGGAGAGCACGGCCAGCGTTGCTACCCTACACAACGCGACGTCGTCCTGCGTCACGTCTTCTTCGGCGTCCGCTTCCGCGAAGCCTCTCCGAGCCGCGAACTGCTCTTCCGCCGTGCCTTCTCTTCATACAAATTCTGGTCCGCTTCCTTCAGCAGCTTCTCCACCCGCTCTCCTTCTCCGTGATAAACCGACGTCCCGATACTCACGGAGATGGGCGGTTCTTCCTGATCCGCCAGCAGGGTCTCATGAATCCGCGAAGCCACGCGCTGCGCTTCTTCCTCACGCGCTTCCGGCAGCACCACGGCAAATTCATCCCCGCCATACCGCGCCGCCGTATCGATCGCACGGCAGTGTACGCGCAGAATGTCCGCCACGCGGCACAGTGCCCGGCTTCCCACCAAATGCCCGAAACTGTCGTTAATTTTCTTCAGACCGTCGAGGTCCAGCAGCAGCACCGCGAAAGACCGCCCGGTCCTCAGCGTGCGTTCCGTCTCCGTATCCAAAACGTCCAGCAGCTTCCGGTAGTTCGCCAATCCCGTCAGCGGATCGCTCGCAGCCAGGTGTCTTACTTGCTCGAACACGCGCGCACTGTCGAGCAACGCCCCGGCCAGCAAAATGATGTAGCTGCCCACGTTCAACAGTTGCGCAAAAACGAATGGCCCGTCGAGCAGTCGGACGGATTGGCACGCGGCAAGTTGCGCCGCCAGGTTCAGCCACACGGCCATATAAATCGACCGGTCAAACGCCGAATTCATCAAATACTTGCGCTGACGGTACCCGTATAGCGCCACCAGGAAGATCACCGCTGGTATCAGTTGCAACGGATTCGGAATCGCCGCGTTCGGGTGTCCCGAAACGTCAGGCGGCAGCTTTCGAAGTGACGCGGAAATCAGGTACGTCAGAGAGAGCACCGTAGTTAACGCACCCGCAATCTCTAGTTTTGGGTGTCGCGATCGCGGTATGAAATGCTCTACCAGCAGCGCCACTCCAAACAGTAGCGCCAGAACCAGCCGGCTGATCCACCACCCCGCGGGCGCCCATAGGAACCACACCTGCGAGTCGCGGTTCATCTGGAAAAACAGGACGCTGGAGGCGGTCAGTGTCGCTCCCGACAGCAGAAATCCGGATCCCAGGATCAGCGAGAGGCGATCCTGCGTTCCCTGGAAGCGCACTAAGGCCACCGCAGCAAACACGAACGCGAACAGCCCCGTCGTGATCTGCAGGTACCCTTGCAGAATGGGATCCGGCCGCAGCGTGCTCGTGCGCAGCCAGTCCGCCGCCACAAAAATGAGTACGAAACCTGCCGTATGTGCCAGCAGCCGCCTCACTTGCTGACTATCCGCTTTGCGGGCCAATTCCATTGCGCCTGCCTTCGATTGATGACTGGGGGCTTACGCTTCTAACTTTACACACATTAGACGCAAAATCCGCCCCTCCTGTTGCGATGTTCTTTAGCCTGTGAACCAAGAGATACCGCCAGCAGCTCGGGCGAACAACTGTACTACCGTACAGTTCATTTCGCCTCTGTGGATATCTCCCTCAAGCGGCCGACTCAGGACTTCTAAAAACCATACGTTTTTCCTCGGTTTTTCGACTCGCCCGCCTCCTGGTGTAGCATCACGGTAATCTTTGCACTTGCGCGCCGTCGCAATGTTGCGCAAAATATCCCTATTGAATCGTTTCAATAATACGAGGTGCATACTTAATGAAGCGTAGCAAGAACTCGAAGGCCCACGCGCGTCCGCACAAGCCGCGCCCGGCAGAGCACACTTTAGCGGAGATTTTCTCCCAGCCGCACATTTGGGCGGATACCGAGCTCCATCTCAAGGAATCCGGCATTCTCGAGCGCCTGGCTGACACCTTCTCTCCCCGAAGCCCTTGGTTGTTCGTCGGCTGTGGCTCTAGCTACTACCTTTCGCAGCTCATTGCCTCGCTCTGGACCAAGCACTGTTACATCCCCGCCTCCGCCGTTCCCGCTTCCGAGCTCCTCTTCGCTCCGGAAGAGACGCTTCGTCGCGTGGGCGCCGAGCAAATCGTCCTCATGTCCCGGTCCGGTGAAACTACCGAGGTTCTTCGCGCTGCGGAACTTCTCCAGGCGCACAAAACTGTTCAGACGCTCGGCGTCACCTGCAATCCCCAAAGCGTCCTCGAAAAACTTTGTACTCATACCTTCAAACTCGACTGGGCCGACGAAAAAAGCACCGTGATGACCCGCTCGTTTACGACAATTCTTTTGGCCTTCCAGCGGCTCGGCCTTCAGTTCGTCGGCGATAACCAGCATTCCGCGGCGCTCGACGTATTGCCCCAGAAAGGCCAAGCCTGGCTCGATGCGCATGCCGCCAAAATCCAGGCCTTCGGCGGTAAACGCAAATTTGCGGACTACGTCTTCCTTGGCCAGGGCGTCCATTACTGGCTAGCCCAGGAGGCCGGCCTCAAGGTCACGGAAATGTCTTCTTCGTACGCTCAGGTTTACCACTCCCTGGAATTTCGTCATGGTCCTCGCTCCATCGCCGGTCCGGATACTCTGATTACTTTCTATATATCCGATGCCGCCAAGGAGGCTGAAATCACTCTCGTTCGCGAACTCAAGGAGCTCGGCGCTGCTACCAACGTCATCGTCAATTGCGCCACTCCGGAGTTGAGGGCGCATTCCGATCTGCTCACCGAACTCGCACTGGACGTGCCGGAGTTTGCGCGTTACGCTGTCACCGCCATTCCCGCACATCTCTTGGGAACTGCGGTTGGCTTGCGCAAGGGACTGAATCCCGACGCGCCGAAGAATCTCACTCGTGCCGTCGTGCTCTCCTCTGTCTCGAGCCGCACGGCCAAAAGGAGAGGTGCTTGAGCGCGGAAGCTGGCACCACACCCGCCGCAGGTATCCGCCTTCGGCGCACCCTGACTCTTTCCGATCTTATCCTCTACGGGATCATTGTTATTCAGCCCGTGGCTCCCATGTCGGTCTTTGGCGTTCTAAGTGATCGGGGCCGCGGTCATGTCGTCACAGCCATTCTGATCGCCATGGTCGCCATGCTCTTCACGGGTATCAGTTACGGCCGCATGGCGCGCGCCTATCCCAGCGCAGGATCCGCGTTTACCTACGTCGCGCAGGAGGTCAATCCGACCGTCGGCTACATTACTGGCTGGAGCATGGTGATGGATTACATGCTCAATCCGCTCATCTGCACCGTCTGGTGCGCTGGCCAAGCCAACCAATTTGCGCCCGGGGTACCCTCATGGATCTGGAAAATCTTTTTTGCCGTGGTGTTCACACTTCTGAATATTCGCGGCATTAAGACGTCCGCGCGGATAAATACCGGCATGGCGATTGCCATGGGAGCCGTCGTGGTGGCCATATTTGTGGCGGGCGCCCGATATATTTTCGGAGCGCCGCATGATGTGGCTTACTACACTCGCCCGTTTTATGATCCGCACACGTTTACCTATGGCGGTCTATTCGGCTGCACGTCCATCGCTGTATTGACCTACATCGGTTTCGACGGCATCTCCACTTTGTCGGAAGAGGCGGAAAATCCAAGAAGAAATATTCTTCTAGCGACGGTATTGACCTGCGTGGTGATCGGCGTTCTTTCCGCGATAGAAGCTTATATTGCCCAATTGATTTGGCCCGCCTCACAGCCCTTTCCCGACATCAACACCGCCTATTCCTACATTGCCGGCCGCGCGTGGGCGCCATTATTTACCATCGTTGGCTTTACTTTACTGTTGGCTAATTTCGGATCTGGACTGGGCGCACAAATCGGTGCGGCGCGTCTGCTCTACGGTATGGGGCGCAGCAATGCGCTTCCCAAGTCATTTTTTGGGGCGGTCGACAGCAAACATCGCATTCCCCAAAACAATGTGTTTCTGGTCGGGGCGGTCGCGCTCGTTGGTGCATTCCTGCTCGAAATCGTCGCTGGTTATAAAACCTATTCGTTGGGCAGTGCGACCCTTACCTGGGACACCGTTAAGAAAATTTTGAACGGTGGAGAAGCTTACGGACTGGGTGCGGAAATGCTCAATTTCGGCGCATTGATCGCCTTTATGGGTGTGAATGTGGCGGCCTTTCTTCGCTACTATGTCCGTTCTAACGAGAAAAAACTCACCTTCCTCATCCCGCCCGTATTGGGCTTTCTCATCTGCCTGGGATTATGGGTAAACCTCAGCAAACCTGCCATTATCGTCGGCTCCATCTGGATGGCTGCGGGCATCGCCTTCGGCGTTTGGAAGACCAAGGGTTTCCGCGAGCAGCTGTCTTTCGAAATCCCGCCTGAAGAGTAGCTCCGTCGTGCTTTCGCATTGCAAAAGAGCCTGCATTCAGCCGATGATGTGCACGCGAGGAATTACGAATGAAGAAGACCGGCCCAAAGCGCGGGCTTGTCACCATGCGCGACGTGGCCCAAGCCACTGGATTTTCTCCCGCGACGGTTTCCATCGTTCTCAACAACGCGCCGTTGGCGCGCTATATCGCTCCCACCACTCGCCAGCGCATTGAAGAAACCGCAAAGCGCCTTGGCTATCGCCCGAACGCCATGGCCCGCTTCCTCCGCAGCCGTCGCAGCCAGAGTATCGGCGTCATGCTCTTCGACGTTACTGATCCCTTCTGCACTCCGATTCTTCGCGGCATAGAAAACGCTCTTTATCCTCTCGGCTATCTCCCGATCTTCGCCGATGCTCACAACCAGCGAGATCGTTTCGAGCGTTACCTTGAAATGCTTCTCGAGCGTCACGTCGATGGTTTAATCGTCGTCGCCAACTGGCTCTTTGTGGATATTCATGTGCTCGCGGATCTCAACAAGCAGGAGATTCCCGCCGCCACCATTGGCTGGGAAATTCCTGGCAATCGCGTGAGTTCCGTCATGGTGGACAATGAAGCAGGAGGCCGCCTCGCCCTCGAGCATCTCTACCAGCGCGGGCACCGCCGCATCGCTGTCATTCGCGGACCGAAGCGTCTGATCGACAGCGTGCCCCGTTGGCGCGGCGTCCAGAAATTCGCTCAATCCGTAAAGCTCGACCTCGAACCCAGCCTCGTCCTCCAGATCCCTGACGTCTTCGACGCCAATGCCAGCTTCGAACACGGTTATCGCCTCACCGAAGAACTGCTCCAGCAGAAGAAAAAATTCACCGCCATTCTTGCCTTCGACGATCTCACCGCGCTCGGGGCTGTTCGCGCCCTGGCCAAAGCGGGGATCAGTGTTCCCGAACAATGTTCCGTGACTGGATTTGACGACGTTGCCATTTCCGCGCTTTCCGCTCCCCCCCTGACTACCGTGCGTCAGCCACTCGAAACTATGGGTGGCACCGCTGTCAGCATCGTCATGGAGGCCGTCAAAGCCGGCCACGAAAATCGCGATTGGTCCGCGGTCTCCCAAAAGCTCCATCCCGAACTAGTCATTCGCGATTCCACCCGCAGCAACTAAATCGGCGCCACCAAGCACAACCATGCGCCGATCATCACTACCCAAAATAAAAAAGGCGCCCTGACCGCCGATCTGAGCGCCCTTCCATTCTCGTCCTAATCTCTTCTTCACGAGCCAGGCGGCAGGAACACCGCTTGTGGAGCGAATAGCTCCACGTCCGGCAATTCCGTCTTCGCCTTTATGTTCTGAAACTTTCCCTTCTTTCCGCCCGATCCCGCAAACGTCAGCAAGTATTGGTTGCCGAGGTGGGTCCCAATTTCATCCAGGTACGGCTTGATCGACACCGGCGAGCCAGATCCCAGAAAATACGATTCGGCTCCCGTATACTCCGAAAGTTTATCGATGTTGTTTTGCGCGTAGTTCACCAGGAAAAACGAGTGCCCCCGGTGTCCCGAGCTCGGATAATAGATCGACCAGATATTGGTGTTCTGCTTTTCCGCTCGCGCGATTACGGAATCCAGATCCGGATAGAACGCTCCAAAGGAGTTTCCCCGGAAATAGTCAATTCCCGACGTGATCAAAATGATCGAACGCCGCACTCCGGTATCCGGCCAGCGCTTCAGCATGTCCAGCGTTGCCAGGTACGGGCTGGATCCAATCGCGCCGAGTCCCAACGGCAGCCGCAGCGCTTTCGCTGCCAGCGCATGGTCCTGCGTGAAGTCTTGCGCCACGCGCGTGCTGTTATTCTGCAGATAGCCAACCGCGATGTACGTCGTCGGCGGTTGCGCCGCAATAAATTCCTTCAAGTAATCCCATTGCCCGCCTGCGCCCGTTTCAATGGAATCGTCAATCAGGATAGCCAGGTAGAGCTGCTCTCCCTTTTTCCAGTCGCCGATCTGCTTGCGTTCCTTTCCCATAAACACCTGCACGTCGTCTTTCGCAATGGGCGGAGCACCTTCTTTCTTGCCCACTGCTGTCACCGTGAATGTCACGGAGCCAGACGCTGCGCCTGCATCTTGCGCGTTGCTCGCTGCGGCTGTCAGCAGCAGTAGTCCCGCAAGGGACAACCCCAGCGCAGTGCGAATTAGTTTGTGTCTCATGCACGATCTCCTCTTTGTAGTACCTGTGTATCGGATGCTGGAAATTACCGGGAGAGATATATCACGCTCAACCTCGGATGTCAGCGGGGAGATTACCGAAGGTCCTGCCTTCCCCCCTGCCCTATCTAACACCGGTGCCTGCCAGAAGTCGTAACTCATTCTGCATCCACCGGCCTGCTTTTCCCATTCCCCGTGGCAGAGTGGGTTACGCTCGATAGAAATGTCTTCCACGCTATCTATTCCAGCGGAAACGGGCACGGCCAGCCCGGGTAACGGTACCACGCCGCGCACGCCCTGGATTCACGGCCCGTGGCTCGACCTCATCATCGGCTGCGGCGCGTGGACCGCTCCGCTGCTACTCTTGACCAATTATGTTTCTTCCTCTTCCACGAAGGATTGGTCCTTCGCCTTCTATGCTTTGGCCCTGTTCTGCAATTACCCGCATTTCATGGCCACCGTGTATCGCGCGTATCATACCTACGACGAATTCGCGAAGTACCGCGTCTTCACCGTTCACGTCACGCTCCTGCTCCTCGGCGCTGGCCTGATCGCGCATCTCTGGTATCCGCTGCTCCCTTGGATCTTCACTCTGTATATCTGTTGGAGCCCCTGGCACTACACCGGCCAAAATTACGGCCTGTTGATGATGTTTGCGCGCCGCGCCGGCCTCACTCCCACCGAAGGGGAGCGCCAGGCTCTGCACCTTGCCTTCATCGCCTCTTACTTGATGCTTCTCTTCAGTTTTCATACCGGGCCATCTTCCGATGCCTTGATCCTCTCGCTCGCATTGCCCGCAAAATTCACTCTTCCCGTTCGCCTCATGCTCGGCCTGTTTTTCCTGGGTGCCAGTGGTTGGGCGCTCTTCTCGCTCGCAGGCCGCGCTTCCTGGAAAGCCCTTATCCCCAGCATCACGCTGGCCACCACGCAATTTCTGTGGTTTCTTCTTCCCGCTGTGGTCGAACTTCTGAGTGGCAAGGAAGTACCGCAAACCCGTTATTCCAGCGGCATTCTGGCTGTTCTTCATTCCGCACAATATCTGTGGATCACCAGCTACTATCAGCGCAAGGAAGCGCGTGCTGCCGGCCAGGTGTCCTGGAGCTTCCCACGCTATCTTCTGACGCTCGTCGCTGGCGGCATCGCTCTTTTCGTTCCTGGACCTTGGCTCGCCAGTCGTCTGTTCCAGGCCGATTTTGCCACCAGCTTTTTGACCTTCACGGCGCTCGTCAACATTCATCATTTCATTCTGGACGGCAAAATCTGGAAACTCCGCGATTCCCGCATCGGGGCTTTGTTGCTCAACAAAGGTTCCGAATCCGCCGCACAAGATGCGCAGCCCAGCCGCGTAGCCGTACTCTTTCGCTGGGTTGCGGGCACCACAGTCGCCGCCCGTCTCTTGCGCGTCACTCTCATCCTTCTTCTGCTGCTGTGGGGTGGAATGGATCAACTCCATTTCTACTGGGCCAACGTCTCCGCAAGTTTGAATTCCTTGCAGCGTGCCGCGCGGATGAATCCCAACGACAGCACTCTCGAGACTCATCTGGCCCGTGTTGCCGATCTCGCCGGCCATCGGGATTTGGCGTTATCCGCTCTGCAGCGCGCCGCGGAAGTCAGTCCTGGCAACGTGGGCGTGCAGGAAGAATATGCCCGTGCCTTGATTCTCGCTGGTCGCAACGCGGATGCGTACGACTTCTACCGCAAGCTGCTCCTTCGTTCGTCGCAAAATGCGAACGCGCTCCTCAATTATGGTCTCCTGGCCCAGAAGCTCGGCCATCCTGAGGAGGCAATCGATTCATGGCAGCGCGCCGTTGCCGCTGACCCCACGCAGACTAACGCCCAACTTTATCTCGCGCAGGCCCTCGAGCAAAGTGGCGAACTCCAGGCGGCTGCCCGCCACTACCGCGCCTATCTTGAGATTGTCGCCAAACATCCTTCGAGCCACGTGGGCGAAGGGCCCATGGTTATCTCTGCTCTCGTGAAGGTCGCTGATGCGGACGCCGCCGACAAAAAAATCCCAGAAGCCCTGATCGGTTATCAAAGGGCTGCGCAGTTCGCCGAAAAAATCAAGAATCCTGGATTGCAAAGCCTCGCTTTGGTCCACGCAGCCGATTCCGAGGAGCACGCCGGCGACATCGGCGCGGCGGCGCAATCGTTCCAGCAAGCCCTCATCGTTGATGAGACACAAGGCGATGCAAAGGCCGCGGCCACAGATTGGTACAACTATGGCCAGTTTCTCCGTCGCCAGAATCAACCTGAGCGCTTGGTCTTCGCCTGTTTCTATCGAGCCCAGGACCTCATGAGCACCACTCCCGGTGACGAACTAACCACCATCGCGGCCGCCGTAACCGACAGCGAGGCTAGGTTGGGCTCCGTCGCACGCGCTCTTCCTGCCCAACTCTCCAAGTTACTTTCCGAAGCACTCTCCCTCTCCCCAGCCGCGTTTTCCTCCACGATGTCGCACTAAAAAACACGTTGTCTTCCTCGGGGGCGGGGGCGCCTTTTGCGGCGAAGCACATCACCTAAAATCAATCATCAACCTCAGCATTTACGTCTTTCTTTTCTAGACATCGCCAGCATTCCCCTGCATGACCACTCTTCTACTTCCCACCAGCCGCGATTCCCACTAGAATGGTCTGGCGACTCTTCCCTTTATACTCGCTCCCTTTTGGAGGTACAGAAGGCCCATGGCGCTGATGCGCTCGATGCTGCTTGCCGCCTCGCAAAACACCTGGTTACGTCGTCATGCCGCGCAGTTTCCCTTTGTTCGTCGCAGTGTTTCTCGTTTCATGCCGGGAGAAACTTTAGAGGCCGCTCTGGCCGCAGCCCAGGTCCTGCTGCAAAAGAGAATTGGCACTGTCTTCACTCATCTCGGCGAAAATGTCGCCGACCGCGCCGAAGCCACCCAGGTCACTGGTCATTACCTGGAAGTCCTCGACCGCATCCATGAGCAAAATCTTCCCACCGAAATTTCCGTCAAGCTCACCCAATTGGGTCTCGATCTTTCTCCCGATTTTTGTTTTGAGAATTTGCAATGCATCATTGTGCGCGAAAAGCCTACGACAACCGTGTGGGTGGACATGGAAGCAAGCAACTATGTCGATGCGACTCTCGAGATCTACCGGCGCGCCCTCCAGCTACATCCCAATGTCGGCATTTGCCTTCAAGGCTATCTCTACCGCACTAAAAAAGATTTATCCGATCTCCTCCCCATGCGGCCTTCCGTCCGCTTGGTCAAGGGCGCCTACAAGGAACCCGCCTCCATTGCTTTTCCGAAAAAGGCTGACGTTGACGAAAACTATTTCGCTCTAGCCCAGGACGTGCTCCGCGCCAAACTCGCGGGCGTTTGTCCCCGCGCTGCTTTCGGCACGCATGATGTCGCTCTTATCCGCCGGATCGCCGGCTATGCAAAGGGGCAGGGAATTGCCAAAAACGATTTTGAGGTGCAAATGCTCTACGGCATCCAGCGTGCCGAACAAGAACGCCTCGCCGAAGACGGTTGCCGCTCCGTCGTTCTCGTCGCCTATGGAACCTATTGGTATCCCTGGTTTGTGCGCCGTCTGGCGGAGCGCCCCGCCAACGTGTGGTTCCTGCTGCGAAATGTTTTTGCTTCATGAGTGAAATGAGAACGATCTTAAATTCGTCTGTCCGAACGGGGCTTGCGCAGTGAAGAATCTCTCTGTTCCGTTTGGACCGTTGCAGCGCTGTTAGAAGTCTCAGGGGAGGTGTGGAATGCGCAAGTGGAGTGCGTTACTCGTGGTTCTCGTCGCCGGATTGCTTCTCGCGGCGGGGGTTCCGGACGCACCGTGGAAGCCGCTGTTCGACGGTAAGGATCTCACCGGCTGGAAGCACGTGGGCCCCGGAAATATGACCGTGGAAAATGGCCTGATTCAAACCCATGGCGGCATGGGCCTGCTGTACTGGACCGGCGGGAAGCTAGGCAATTGCCGGATTCGCGTCGTCTACAAAATGCGCGATTTCAACGATAATTCCGGGGTCTTCGTTCGCATCCCCATCGAACCTCGCGAGCCGTGGATGCCTGTCCACTACGGCTACGAAGTGCAGATCGACAATCATCCTGAAACTTCCGGCGAAGACGAATACCACGTTACCGGCACGCTCTACTCCCTCACCAAGCCTCTTTCCAAACCTGGAAAGCCTGGTCCTGAGTGGAACACCATGCTGATCACGCTCGACGGCCCGCGCACCATCGTCGAAGTCAATGGCCAGAAAATCACAGACTACACCGAAGGCCAACCCGTTCCTGCGCGCAAATTCGATTTCGAACCCGAGCGCGGCACTCGTCCCAACGAAGGCTACATAGGCCTGCAGAATCACAGCGACAACGACATCGTTTTCTTTAAAGAAGTCAGCGTTCAGCCCTTGCACTAGCCGGAGAATTTTACCGAAGCGACCGATACCGGAGAAAATCATGAATAAAAATCAAATCTCTCGCCGTTCTTTCTTGCAAACTACCGCTGGCACTACCGGTGCGATGATTGCCGCAAAGCGCATCGTTCTTGAACCGGACAGTATTCCTTCCAAACTCGAAATGGCCGCGCCCAGCGACCGCATTCGCTTCGGCATCATCGGTGTTGGCATGCAAGGGAATGGCCTTCTCTCGACCGCCGTAGCCCTTCCCGGCGCGGAATGCATTGCCGCCGCCGATCTCTACGACGGCCGCCACACCTTGGCCAAGGAAATTGCCGGAGCAAAAATCACCACCACGCGCCACTACAAGGAACTCCTCGACAACAAGGAAATCGATTGCATCATCGCCGCCGTTCCCGATCATTGGCACAAGCAAGTCTTCATCGACACCGTCAGCGCCGGCAAAGACATCTACCTTGAAAAGCCCATGTCGCACGCCGCTTCCGAAGGCGTCGAAATGGTCAACACCGTTCAGAAAACCGATCGCATTGTGCAAATCGGTTCGCAGCGCGTCAGTTCCGTCATTTGCAGAAAAGCGAAGGAAATGCTGGCTCAGGGCGCCATCGGCGATTTGAATCTCATCGAAGGTTCTCTCGGCCGTAATGATCCCACAGGCGCTTGGGTCTATCCGGTCCCGCCCGATCTTTCGACGACCACTCTCGATTGGGACACTTGGCAGGGCACCGTGCCGAAGCGCGATTTCGACGGGAAATATTTCGCCCGCTGGCGCTGCTGGCGTGAATACGGCACGGGCGTTGCCGGCGATCTGCTCGTCCACCTCGTCAGCGGCATGAACTTCATGATGGGTTGGAACGAAGCGCCTGCGCGTGCCATGTCCTTTGGCGGTATTCTCCGTTTCCCCGATGGCCGCAACATGCCCGATATTCAGGCCACACTTTTCCAATACGGCAAAATCCCCGTGTACCTCCGCCTGAACCTTGGTTGTGAAACCCCCGAAACGTATCGTTTCCAGGGTTCAAAAGGTATTTTGGAAGTCACCGAATTCGGCATCGCGCTTTATCCGCAGACTGGCCGGGACTCCGCTCCTAGCTATTACGCGACCAGCTTCCCCAGATCGTTGCGCGAAGCCTACGAAAAACAGTGGCATGAAGAACACGATCCCGCTCCCGGCCAGGAGCCTTTGGCCGAAGCTTACACTTACAAGGGCGATGACTGGGACGATCAGCGTCCGCACATGTGGGCCTATTTCCAGGCCGTCCGCAGCCGCAAGCAGCTACCGGAAAATGCCGTCTTCGGCCACCACGCGGCCCTTGCATGCCACATGGCAAACCAATCTTATTTCCGCAGCGCCGCCGTAGCCTGGGATACCGCTGCCGCAGAAATCAAGAACATCTAGATAAATCTACGGGAACAAAAGGACTTCTCAGCCTTTTTTCTTTTTTGCTTTCGGCAGTAGTGAAAATTCTTATTTCGCCCTCAGTCGATCAAAACAAAATCTGGAGTCAAACGTCAGCTCCCCACTCCTGACCACTAACTCCCGACTCCAGACTCCTGACTACTATTTATCGACTACCTCTCTGAAACTCAACGTAATCGCGTCCCTTATACAATCGATACTTGCCCGTACCGCTTCCCGCCACAATCTGTAACGGTACCGGCCGTTTCATGTCGGCGTCTTTGGCCGAGTTGGCCTTCAGCAAGTCATTGGCTCCCACATCCATCACCACAAAATTGTTTCCCTCTACAAATCCGAATCCGTACTGCCCAGGCTTCAGTGTCTGCCCTCCAATTTCGAGCAGTACTTCCGTAATCAGGAATCCCTGATATTTTTCCTTGATCCCAGTAGAATATCCTGAGTTGTCCACCAACGCCGCCAGTACCAGAAAACCATCTGCGTAGCGCACTCCGCCGCTGTTCCGTCCCTGCACCGTCGCCGATTGCCCTCGGAAAAACACCTTATCCGGAAAGAGCTTGTCGCCCACCTCGGCCGCTTTCAAAAGCCCTTCTTGCACGGGCGCCGTCGCCGCTTTCTCTTGTGCAAACATGATGCCGGCCAACACCGCCAGCAGCGCAGGGCACATCCAAATTGCCTGGCGTGATCTCATCGCACTCTCCATGTCGCAGGATTCAACTCCGTCTTGTCCACAATTGTAACTCTTAGCTCAAAGCAAAAAACTCCGCTCGGAAGGCCTGATTTCGGTCGCGCGAAGATCTGAATGAGTTTGTTGGCGGTTGGCAGGAGAAAAAATGGTCGGGACGGCGAGATTTGAACTCGCGACCTCACGCACCCCAAGCGTGCGCGCTACCAGGCTGCGCTACGTCCCGACCGCATCAGTCGCATCGTTGCGCCTGATTGCCCAAATCAAAGGCTATCACTTGCGTTCCAACAGCGTCAAGAAACTGCGCAGTCCGTCCCGCAGATCCAGCAGCATTTTCCGGCTCAATTGCGAAGTCGCTGCTTGCTCTCCCGCGGATCCAACGTGCCCGGCAACATCTCCGCCTTCGCCGCCGCTTTCGAATTCCTTCAAATGCCGCCGCGCTCCCGCAATCGTAAATCCCTCGTCGTACAATAGCCGCTTGATCTTCAGAACCAGGTCCACGTCGTCCTGACGGTACAGCCGGTGCCCGTTCGCGCCTTTCACCGGCTCCAGCATGGGGAATTCCGTCTCCCAATAGCGCAGCACAAATGGTTTCAGAGCCGTCAACCGGCTCACCTCGCCGATTCGGTAGCATCGCGTCTCATCGGTAACCGGGATTGTCGCCGCGCTGCTCATCGTTGCATCTCGGTGAACTTCTTCTGGCGGGGATTCCTCCATCCTAGGCGAAAAAAGCGGCAAGTCAACTCCACGATTTTCTTTCGGCCTGCTCATTCTTCCGCCGTCGCTCGCTCGCGATCCCCGCGCTTCTTCAGTCGCTGGATAAATCGCACAGGCGTACCTACGAACGGCCACCTGGCCCGTAACTGGTTCTCCAAAAATCTTTCAAAATTGAAATGCAGCGGCTTCTTCTGGTTGGTGAACAACAAAAATACCGGCGGCGCCACTTTCGCCTGCGTCATGTAATAAATCCGCACCGGCCGCGCTTTAGGATTCGTCGCGCGCTGCAAATCCACGTCTTCCTTCAACCAACGGTTCAATTCCGGCGTGGCGATCTTCCGTACGCGTTCCTCCGCCACCTGATCGATCAACGTGAATAATTTTTGCGTCCGTTCCCCGGTCTTAGCCGAAACAAACACTACAGGCGCAAAACTCAAGAACTTAAACTTTTCCTTCACCATAGCTTCGTACTCAAATAGCAGCTTGCCCTTGTCAATCTCTCGCTTTGGCGGATTCCCCTCGCTCGCCCGCTTCGCTTTCCCTTGCGCGGATTTTGCCGATTGGTCCGCGGCACGTTGCGCGGCTTCGACAGCCAGATCCCACTTATTCACCACTAGAATCACGGATCGACCGGACTGCTCTGCATAACTGGCGATTGTGGCATCACCTTGTGTCACGCCCTGCTCGCCATCAATCACAAGGATTGCAACGTCGGCGCGCTCCAGCCCGCGCTTGGCCATCACCACGCTCAACTTCTCTGCCACTAGCGTGGTTTTTCCCTTCCGCCGGATTCCCGCCGTGTCCACAAACCGGTACAACTTCCCGTTCCGTGCCACGTCCGTATCCACGCTGTCCATCGTCGTCCCCGGCATCGGCGACACAATCGACCGTTCTTCCTCTGCCATCCGGTTCAACAATGTGGATTTCCCCACGTTCGGCCGTCCGATAATCGCAATTTCCACGGCCTTTTCCGCTTCCGGCCGTCCTTCCGCGCTTGCTCCCTTGATCTGCTCCAGCGCCGCATCCAGCAAATCGTCCACACCAGTTCCGTGCTCCGCCGCTACCGGAAACACCGGCACGCCCAACGCGTGAAACGGTCCTGCGTTCGCCTCCTGCAATGTCGAATCCACTTTATTCACGGCTACTACAAACGGCCGCCCTGTCGTCCGCAGCAATCGCGCGAGTTCCTGGTCGAGCGGCGTCAATCCCGCCGTGCTGTCCACCACCAGCACCAACAACGCGGCATCTTCAATCGCCACGCGCGCCTGCCGCAAAATCTCTGTCGGAATCAATGCCTTGTCGTCGGGAATAATTCCGCCCGTATCCACAATTTCCAGCACGCGGCCGCGCCATTCGCATTCGCCGTAGATGCGGTCCCGCGTGATCCCCGGCTCGTCGGTCACGATGGCGCGTCGCGTTCCGGTCAGCCGGTTAAATAGCGTGGACTTGCCTACGTTTGGCCGCCCGACAATCACCAGCGATGGTAGTTTCTGTTCCATATCCCTGTCGCGCTCATCACAGCCATTTCCGCGGCTGTTTCTCAATCCTCCAATCTACTCTATCCACCCACAACTAGCGAGCCGCTTCACTCTGCCGCTTCATCGATGCGCATTGTGTTCATCGAAACGATTCATGCCGGAATTACTTGATTCCCGGCCACTTCCTCAGTATCTTTTTTGCAATTACTTCGCTGGTGCCCTTGGATGCTTATCGGGGAAGCATCTTTCCATCTCGGGGCGTCGAGATGTTATTTCGCTGTACGCAAGGAGAATGAGATGAACAGGTCTATCCGCAACCTGAGCGCTGTGGCATTTCTCTGTGTAGCCCTCTTTCTGTTCCTGACCCCCGCGCTGCACGGCCAGACCTTCCGCGGCACGATTCTTGGCATTGTCACGGATTCCTCCGGCGCCGCCGTCCCAGGCGCCACGATCAGTATCAAGAATCTGGACACCGGCCTGATTCGCACCGTCGTCACCTCCGATGACGGCAGCTATGCCGCTCCCGAACTCCCCATCGGCAATTACAGCGTCACCGTCGATAAATCCGGCTTCAAGGAAGGTATTGTCACCGGCGTGCGTGTCGAAGTCTCCACCGACCGTCGCGCAGACTTCACCCTTCAGCCCGGCGCACTGGCCCAGAAAGTCGAAGTCACGGGCGAAGCCCTCCCAATGGTCGAATCCACTTCAGACACTCTTGGCGGCATCGTTGAATCCAAAGTCGTTACCTCGCTCCCTGTTAACGGCCGCGACTATCAGAAACTCATCTTCCTCGTTCCCGGCGTCACCGGCTCTCCTGACCAGATCACCGATTCTCCCGGCTCGTTCGGCATTTTCTCCGTTAACGGCGCACGCGGCCGCGCCAACAACTTCCTGCTCGATGGCACGGACATGAACGACGGCTACCGCAATGACCCCGCCATCAACGAGGCCGGCACCTATGGTACCCCCGCAACGATTCTCCCCGTCGAATCCATCGCCGAACTTCGCGTCGCTTCCAACTTCGAAGCGGAATACGGCCGCAGCGCCGGTGGCGTCATCAACGTCGTCACCAAAAGCGGCACCAACCAATTCCACGGCTCGGCCCTCGAATTCTTCCGCAATACCGCCCTGAACGCCCGAAACTATTTCAATCCCGCCGCGAATGAGCCGGGAGGCCAGCCTCAGGAACCTTTTCACAACAATCAATTCGGCGGCTCCCTTGGCGGTCCCATCATTCAAGACAAGACGTTCTTCTTCGTCGATTACGAAGGCATCCGCGAAACCGGAAAGCTGAATTACAACGCCCTGGTTCCATCCCCAGCCGAAATTGCCATTGCCACGCAGGCCATCGGTGGAATCATCAACCCCGTTGTTGCAAAATTGCTGGCGCTCAATCCGTGGCCTTCCCCCAGCATCACCACCGCCCCCTTCTCGGATATAAACAACGCCTTCGTCGCCACGCCCTTCTCCAATAACGGCAATAACGGCATCATTAAAATCGATCACAACTTCAATAAAGACAACCTGCTTACCGGTCGCTACTACATCGGCGACAGCGAACAGAGTTTCCCACTCGGTCTTGTCGGCGGCAGTCTTCTTCCAGGCTATAACGTCACAACTCCCACACGCGTCCAGATGATTGCCCTCTCCTACGTCAGCGTTCTCAGCCCTTCGATGGTCAATGAAATCCGCCTTGGCTGGAATCGCTTCGTAGAAGGGTTCTTCCCGGAAGATCGTAGCTTCGATCCTTCTTCCATTGGAATGGATACCGGAGTCGATTCCTACAACTTTGGTCTGCCTCGAATGAATGTCGGCAGTTACGCCCAGATTGGGGCTAACTACACCGTTCCCCGCCAGCGTGTCGACACTAACTGGCACCTCATCGACAATATTTCGTGGAAGGCCGGCAAACACGAAATAAAATTCGGCTACGAATTCCGTCGCACCTCCATCTCTCAGATCCTCAACATCGATTTCCGCGGGAAGATTAGTTTCAGCGGCAGCCCGGCTCCGGGTATTGGCTGCGGGCAGGTCGCTGGCGACCAGAATCAATGTCAAGCCCTTGCTTATTTCCTGGAAGGATTTGCCACCGGCGGAAGCATTGCTACCGGTAACACCAATCGCAACACCTCCCAGAACTCCTACGCGACTTACTTTCAGGATTCCTACCACATCGCCCGGAATTTCACGCTCAGCCTCGGCCTTCGCTACGACTATTACGGCATTCTTCAAGACAAGCAGCAGAACCTCACCAATATCCTTCTCGACCAAGCCACGCAGACCGCTACGCCCGTTGTACTTGGCCAGGGCCGTCTCTATCAACCCGACTACAACAACGTTGCTCCTCGCGTGAGCGTCGCCTGGGATGTTTTCGGCAAACAGACCACTGTGCTGCGCGCCGGCTATGGCATCTTCTATGACGCTTTCTCCCAGGACGCCTTCATCGGTCAGGTTCCCTATAACAGCGTTTTCGATCCAGGCGCTGCCTATTCCGGCTTCGGCCCCAATCC
Source organism: Candidatus Acidiferrales bacterium (assembly GCA_963795535.1). Taxonomy (GTDB): domain Bacteria; phylum Acidobacteriota; class Terriglobia; order Acidiferrales; family UBA7541; genus Acidiferrum. The sequence goes on along the minus strand of CAWCIG010000012.1, from coordinate 710,317 downwards.
GATTGGTTTCGCCTCCGCGACCGGCATTCCCTTTGGTCAAGGTCCCGTCTTCGGCGCCTTTTCACCAATGTCCGATGGCTTCGCCGTGAACCCCAACCTGCGCACTCCCTACATGCAGAACTTCAACCTTAACCTTCAGCAGCAACTCGGCCACAAAATGGTCTTTGAGATCGGCTATGTTGGTTCAAACGGTCATAAACTCCTTCAGACCGTCGATGCCAATCAGCCCACGCAAGCGATGATCACTGCTGCCGACCTTGGCTGTAACTGCATCAACGACGGCACCGTCCCGCGCTTTTATACCAGCACAAATCCCAACTACAGCTTCTACTACCTCAACTATCTTGAAAACTCCGCCAACTCTAACTACAATTCGCTGCAGACCAGCTTTCGCATCGATAACTGGCACGGTCTCACGACCACATTCAACTACACTTGGTCCCACTCCATCGACGACGCCAGCGATTCCTGGGAATACGTCCCCAATGCTTCCACTCCGAACGAAACCTATGCTGCGAACCCGAATAATGGAAATTCCAACTTCGACGTCCGCAATCGCATTGCCTGGAACTTTATTTACCAGATCCCGGACGCAAAAGACTCCCGCTACAAACTTATCCGCAATGGCTGGGGCCTCAACGGCATCGTCACCGTTCAATCCGGCCAGCCCTTCCAGTTCAATTACAACTTTGAAGACGATTTCGATGGCAGCGGCAGCTATTACGGCGTCCCAGACGTTGTTGGTCCAGTTCACTACAACCAAAGTGATCCCGCAAACTACATCAACCTCGATGCTTTTGCCGTTCCTTGCACTCCTGCTGTCGTGAACGGTTCTCCGGCTTTTGACGGTACCGCGTCTTCCTGCCAGCCCGGCACGCGTCATTACGGCAATCTCGGTCGCAATTCACTGCTCGGCCCGCATTTCCGTCAGTTTGATTTTTCTCTCTTCAAGGACACCCAACTCACCGAGCGGCTGAAAATGGAGCTTCGTTTCGAAGCCTACAACCTTTTCAATCACCCCAACTTTGCGAATCCCTATCTGCCTTACTTCATCGCCGATCCTTCCATCAACGGTGCCACTGCCAACGGCCACTACGTGGGGAGTTACCCACTCACCTCGACCGGCGATGTCGGCATCGGCTATCCCTTCCTGGGCAGTGGTGGCCCACGCAGCATGCAGCTAGCCGTTAAATTCAACTTCTAACCCAATTTTCTTCGCCTCACCCACGGCCCCGTACCAGCCCGGGGCCGTGGTCTTTGGAGCGCAAGAGCCCCCCTCCCGCCTTTGTCAAGGATCGACGGCAGCTCGGCCCGTTCCTAGTTCTGACCTAACCCATTTATTATCTGTCCGTTGCACTTCATGCATCAAAAGCATGCGAGCAGCTGACCCAAGTTCTAGTTCATCCGTCCTTGCTCTCCGTCCCTTCCACATTGCAACCTGTGATAGTTTTAACTCCCCTTTTGCGTACTAATTTATGGAACCGCTGAAACCAGGCCACATTAGCGTGAGCGTGCCGGGAAAAACGGAGCCTTCGGATTTAATCGCCCAAGCTCGGGCTGGGGATACCCAGGCTTGGGGCGATCTGTACCGGGAATTTGCGCCGGCAATCTTTCGCTTTTGCAGACGCGCTCTTCCTAGCAAGGAGGATGCGGAAGACGCCACCATGGAGATTTTCATGAAGTTGCGCGACAAACTCGCTCAATACGATTCCAACCGCTCCTTCACCGCGTGGCTTTACAAGGTTGCGGCCAATCACTGTTGGGATGTTCTTCGGCGCCGCAAGTCCCGCCACGATAAAGACATGGAAGACGTAGACGATCTCCCCCTCGAAGCGCCTGAGCCAAATCAACTCGAGCGTCTGATCGAAGAGCGTAGCAGCGAGGAAGTTCGCAAAGCCCTGGACAAGCTCGGGGCCCGTGCGCGCATGGCCTTGGTCCTGCGCTATTACTCCGACATGAGCTATGACGAAATTGCAGACGCCCTGGGCGTTCGGCGGCCATTTGTAGGTGTGGTCCTGCTGCGCGCAAGGCACGAGCTGCGGCAAGCGCTAGGCGAGAACAGCGCCCTTGCCGTGGGGGGGATCCGGTGAACGATAAAGACAACGCGACCAACACTCACGTAGACGAAATAACCTTGCTCCTCTACGTCGAACGGCAGCTCGACCGCGAGCGTGCGCAGGAAGTGTCTCGCCACACGCAGACCTGCGACAGGTGCCTCACTCTTCTTCGCGCCCTCGACCGCGAATCCCGTCTGCTCACTCGCTCCATGCTCGAACAGGACGAGCCGCTTCCGGCGCGCCTGGCGGAATTCCAAGCCAAGGTCAGAAAATCCATGCAGTGGATTTGGGGCGTGGTCTTCGGCATGGCTCTGCTTGGAGTCTATTTGCTCTACACAACCTATATCGAGACCTGGGCGCAACCGTTCGAACAAGCCGGCTTTGGTGGCACCAATCTTCTCAGCTTGCTCGTCTTTCAAGGCGCTTTCTGGAAAGGATGGCAGTCCATGTTCACTTTGGTCGAATTCTTCGCAATGGCTTCGTTCGCGGCATTTGGACTGTTTCTTGTCCGGAAATACCTGAAGCGAGGCACCGCCCTTGCCGTCATGTTTGCGACGATGAGCCTGCTCATCATGACGCCGCCTGCCGCGACCGCCACGGAAGTGCGCCGCGGAGATGTCATCACCATCGCCAAGGGAGAGAACATCAAAGGTGACATCGTGTTGAATGCGCAACGCGTTCGCGTCGAGGGCGATGTCGACGGCGATCTCGTCGTGTTTTCCCAGGACGTGGAGATTCAAGGGCATGTCACCGGTGATGTTCTCGGCGGTGCCGAAACCTTTCGCATCACTGGTCCCGTTGACGGCAACATTCGCGTCGCCGCAAATACCCTGACGATAAGCGGCACCGTCGGTCACAACGTCACTGGCTGGGCGCAACATATGACCGTGGAAAGTTCCGGAAAAGTTCAGCGTAGCTTATACGCTTTCTGCCAGCTATTGGCGATTGACGGGCAAGTTGGCGGCGATGTCACGGCTTTTGATCAGAGCACTTCGATTTCTGGAATTGTTGGCGGCAGCGTCCACGCTCAAGGTCAGGAACTCAGCATCTCCAGCAATGCTCAGATCGCCGGTGCGACCAAATTTGAAGGTGCAAATCAACCCGACGTATCCCCTGGCGCGAAACTGGGAAGTCCCGTGCAGTTCACGAAGCAGGAACGGCATGCCCAGATGGATCGCGGCGTTGGTTTCTACATTTGGCAAATCGTCTGGGCCGGGGCCTGGATTCTTTTCGGCCTGGTTTTGATCTCTCTGATGCCCGTCTTTGCCAAAGAAACGGTGGAAGCTGCTGAACGTTATGGTGCCTCGCTTGGACTCGGCGTTTTGGTCTTCTTTGGCGTAGCCATTGCCGCCGTAATCGCTTGCATCACCATCGTTGGGCTGTTGGTCGGCATTTCCACGCTGTTTCTCTGGCTCGTATCTCTGCTCAGTGCCTACGTCGTTGTAGGTGCGGTCATCGGCCGTTGGATCCTGGGCAAAGCCAACGATCACTGGCCCCTGATCGGACGCATGGCGTTGGGTGTTCTCATCGTGGTTGTATTGACCGGCCTTCCGCACTTGGGCTTCTGGTTTAAGTTCGGCTTTTGGATTTGGGGCATGGGCGCAATTGCCCTGGCGCTCTACCGCAAACTCCAACCAACAATCGCCCCGAACATTCCCTCAATGCCCAGCGGCGGTCCCATGGGCACGCCACTGCCCCCAACCACTACGGTCAGTCCGGCTTGATGGCGCGGTGAGCGCCAATAACAATCTTCGTCACTGCAAAAAAAGACGGGCCCCGAAATTTCCGGGGCCCGTTGCCTTTTGCGGAGGCGGGAAAACTCTATTGTTGTCGCACTTTAGCTGCCTGGAACCAGTATTGCGCCCCGTCATTTGCATTCAGATACAGCGCGCTCATGGAAACCGTGCCTGTTAAGCTTCCCACGCTGGTTTGGCCCTCTAGAAGCGTGGCGTTGATGTAGGTAATCACCTGCGGCGGTGTCGAGAAGGTCGTGCCCAGATAGGGCGGCAGGCCCGCTATGTTGAAACTAGTTCCCGTCGTGGTACTGATCGTTCCGGTAAGCCGCGAAAACCGCAGGATCAACTCCGTCGCCGTTGCGTTGACGCCGTTTGTTCCTGTGGCTGCCCCGGTCACCTTCGCGCGCACCATTTGCCCGGCGAGTATGTCCCCCGTATCCCTGAATCCCACATTAGAGACCGGAACACCTGCCTGGCCCGTTAGTATCCCCGTGTCGATCGCAAAACTGCCCGTCGGGCTCAGCGTCAGGCACACACCGGCGCCAAAGCCGGCGCTCGTCAGTGGTGAACCGCTCGTGAAAATCTCGCTATCGCTCAAAATCATTCCGTAGTTCGATCCGCCATTGCAGGCGCTCGGATAGATGATTCCTTCCACTTCATCCGATGGCGTCGTGGAAATGTCGATGATGTCCAAGGATGTGGCCGTCGCCACTCCTGCCGTAGTCAATACTCCTTGCATGCTGACAATCGAGCCCGTTTGAATGCAACTGAGGCCGGTTGTCGCGTTCGCGCACTGGTTTTGTGGGTCGAACACCCGCGTCGACGAATTGATCGCCGCCGTCAAGCTTCCACGCAAAGACGATTGCACCTTGATGCTGCTTGAAGAAATGGCCGTGACCGCGCCTGTAAAATCGTCGAGGTTGGCGTACGCGCCACTGGCCGCGCCCGAAGGCACCGTGCTCGACGCAGTCAGCACGCCCGTCTGTGTGACGTCAATGGTCACCGCATTGTTGACCGTGACCACCGCATTGTTGTAGTTGAAATCGAGGTCCAGCCATGGCGTCGAATTGCTCGCGAGCACCAGCGGCGACCCGGTGGGAAACGTATAGGTGATCGTCGCCGCGCTCCCCGTCATGCCGCATATCGCGTTGTTCACGCAGGCTCCCACGGTGGCGCCAGAAGAGTTGACGTAGACGCCCGAAGGGGCCGCCACCGTCACGTTCACGGCCGTATACGTTCCCGCCGCTATGGTGACATTTGCCGCCACCAGGTTCGTATCGGTTTGCAACCGCGTCAATTCAAAATCCGTCGACGGATTCGAGGAAAATACAGATACCGCGCTCCCGCTCGATGGCGTCAGCGTAATTCCGATAATCGGCAACGAAAAACTCACGACGGACGTATTCGTCGGCGGCGTATCGGAAATGGTTAGGCTCAGAGTAGCGTTGCCCCCACCACCGCAATTCGTCGTGCACGCATTCTTCAATCCGCTGCACGAGCTAAGTACAAAAATCACCGTAACCACTATGAATAAGAGGGACTTTTTTGAGTTCATTCACATACCCCAAGACTGGATTAGGCAGACCGCACCAGACGGACCGGACGGCTGGGAATCCCCCAGAAACACTGTAGCCCCGCGCGAAACCGACAGCGCCCCGGAATCAGCCGCGGTGCCCAACTACTAACTGTGCCATAGGCCGGCTACCCCCGGCTGGGCCTTCGGGGGCTCCCTTCGCACCTCGAACCAATGTGATATCGTTAAAGAACTGCACAAAAAATTGGCGAATTCAGGCAGGCTTTCTGGCTAAACGCACTTCCAAAACGGCTCCCGCCGACATCAGCAACACAGGACACACCGTTCCTGCGCGCGTTTACGCTCCCTTGGACGAGGAATCGGCCGCCGCTCCTAAGCTGTCGCCCAAGCACGCCGGGATCGCGTCTCAGCGCAAACAGGAGGACAGCCGGTCACGCAAAGGCTCCGGTACCAACAAGCCTTCCATGCTCGCCATCTTCGGCCCCGGCGGATTCCTGGACAAATCCATGATCGGCGGCTACGAGCACCGTCCCGCCCAGCTGCAGATGGCTGAGGCCATCGATGACGCTTTCGAAAATCATCACCACGCCATCCTGGAAGCAGGCACCGGCACCGGAAAAACGCTAGCTTATCTTTTGCCCGCTATCACCAGCGGCCGCCGCGTCGTCGTTTCCACCGCCACGAAATCTTTGCAGGAACAGCTCTACCTGAAGGACGTCCCGTTTCTGCAGAAGCATTTCGCACCCAATTGGAAAGTAGCGGTCATGAAAGGGCGCTCCAACTTCTTGTGCCTTGCCAAGGCGCATGCCATGGCCGATCAACCTGTCCTGAAAGGGATGGAAGAATTCGACGCGTTCCGCCAGATCCAGGATTGGTCGAAGCTCACAGAAACCGGCGATCGCGCGGAGCTCACCTTTCTCCCCGACGATTCGGATTTATGGTCGCGTATCGACGCCCGGCGCGACACCTGCACCGGCAAGAAATGCCCGCAGTTTAACCAATGTTTTCTCACCCGCATGCAAACGCGCGCCAAAGAAGCCGACCTCATCATCGTCAATCACCATCTCTTCTTTGCGGATCTGGCGCTGAAGCACGACGACTTTGGCAGCATTCTTCCCGAATATTCGGCGGTCGTGTTCGATGAAGCTCATGAAATGGAAGACGTGGCCAGCGATTATTTCGGCCAACAAATCTCCAATTTCCGCTTTGAGGAACTGGCGCGCGACGCCGACCAGATGATGCGCTTGACCCGCCAGGGGACTCCGAGCCTGCTGCGCAGAACCCAACGCATCCGCGAAAAGACACGCGCCTTTTTTGACGCGTTCGCCGCCAAAGAAGGCCGCTTCCCCTTTGCCCGGAACGAGCGCGAAGCTTTCCTCGAGCAGAACCGGGAAGCCTACGACGCGTTGCTGAACGCTTTAAAGGGTCTCGAGACAGAATTTGCGGCCTTAACAACCAAGCCCGAAGAACTCCTCAACATCGCTCGGCGCAGCTTCGACATCCGCCAGGAGTTCTCCTTCCTGTTCGAGTCCAATGAACGAAATTACGTTTACTGGTTTGAACGCCGCAACAAGGGCGTCTTTCTCGCCGCCACTCCCATCGACGTCAGCCAGATTCTTCGCGAGCACCTTTTCGAGGCTTTTGACACAGTGATCCTCACCTCCGCCACCTTAACCGTCGCCGGTCGCTTCGAGTTCATCCGCCATCGTATGGGCGTGGACCATGCCAAAGAAATTCAGCTTCCTCCCGAGTTCGATTACCAGCAGCAAGCGCTTCTGTATCTGCCACAACGCATGCCCGATGTGCGCGATCCCGGCTTCGCCCCAAAAGCCGCCGACGAAATTGTGGCCTTGCTCGAACTGAGCCAGGGTCGCGCGTTTTGCCTCTTTACCAGCTACGCCCAAATGAACGATCTGTTTGAGCGCGTCCAGGCCCGCGTCGATTTCCCCTTGTTCCGGCAAGGCACTGCCCCGCGCACCGCTCTCCTGGAGCGCTTCAAAACCACTCCCAATTCCGTCCTCTTCGCCACCGCAAGCTTTTGGCAAGGAGTAGATGTCCCCGGCGATCAACTCTCCTGCGTCATCGTCGACCGCTTGCCCTTCGCCGTTCCCAGCGATCCTATCGTCGCTGCACGCGTCCGCGCTCTCGAGGACGAAGGCCGCAATCCCTTTTCGGAATTCCAGGTCCCAGAAGCCGTCCTGGCGCTCAAGCAAGGCTTTGGCCGGCTCATTCGAACCAAGACCGACCGTGGCGTGTTGGCACTGCTGGACACAAGAATCTCTCGTATGCCGTATGGTAAAATTTTTCTTGAGTCATTGCCCCGCTACCGCAGGACGCACGATCTCGGGGAAGTCGAGCGGTTCTTGAGCGCTGCCAGGCCTGCCTGATCCTCCCCCGGGGAAGAAGAGGAAAGACCGTCATTTATGTTTCAAGTGAGCGTTGAAGACACTTTTTCATCGGGACACGCCCTGCGCGGCTACAAAGGCAAATGCGAGAACCCCCACGGCCATAACTATCGCATTCAGGTCACGCTCGAGGGTCCGCAACTGGACAAAATAGGGCTGCTCATTGATTTCACGCACCTGAAAGAAGTCATGCGCGCCGTCATCAAACGGCTCGACCATCAATTCCTGAACGACCTAGAGCCATTCACAACCGTGAATCCTTCCGCTGAGAATATGGCCAAATATTTTTTTGACGAGATCAGCAGCAACTTAAGCGATCTGCCTTCGGGTGCCCGCGTTACAGACGTGGTCATCTGGGAAACCGACACGGCAATGGCGAAATATCGCCCGGGTGCGGGATGAGCGAGCGGAGGCTGTAGCCATGAATCGTTCAATTTTGATCATCATGATTCCCGCGCTGCTGGTGGCCGCCGGATACGTTGTTGTTTTGAAGATGATGGGTTTTGCGCCCGGCTATCCGCGCCTCGTTGTTGCTGCGGTTTTATTTTTCGGTGCTATCTACTGGCTGGGGAAGCGTTCAGGAAAGAAAGCAAACAGCGGCGGGCGCTAGCCCGTCGACTTGTTCGTGGTGTTTTATGTTCATCACCGAAATATTCAAATCCATTCAGGGCGAAGGAACCCGCGCTGGTCTCCCTTGCATTTTTGTTCGTCTGACCGGCTGCAACCTGCGCTGCACCTGGTGCGACACGGCGTATGCATTTCACGGCGGCCAGAAAATGAGCGTCGAAGACGTCCTCGAACGCGTGGAAGCCTTGAATCGTCGTCCCGATGGCGCGCCAACCGGTGTGCCTCTAGTTGAACTTACCGGTGGCGAACCCTTGCTGCAGCAGGAAATCTATCCACTGGCGGAACATCTGTTGGCCGCGGGTTTCACTGTCATGGTCGAAACCAGCGGCGAACGCTTCATTGGTAATCTCCCAAAGGATTCGATTCGCATTGTCGACGTGAAGTGCCCGGACTCCGGCGAGCCCGATACATTCGATATGCGCAATCTGGACGAGTTGAACAGCAAGGACGAAGTGAAATTCGTTATCTCCAGCCGCAGGGACTACGAGTTTGCTCGCGATTTCACTCGCCAACACGATTTGGAGCGGCGCGTAAACGCCGTTTTGTTTTCTCCCGTCCACGACGATCCCCTCGGCAACTGGAAGGGGCTTGAGCCGAAAGAATTGGTCGAGTGGATGCTCGAGGATGGTTTGGGTGCGCGCCTTGGCCTACAGTTGCATAAGCTCGTGTGGGATCCGACCATGCGAGGCGTTTGACCTGATGCTCCGCGAGTCCAAAACAGGCCGATGAAACGTGAGCGATAAAGTCAAAGCGGTGGTACTCCTCAGCGGCGGCATGGACTCCTGCGTGTCGACGGCCATTGCTTGCGAGCGCCACGGTCCAGGAAAAGTAGCGCTGTTGCACGCCTCCTACGGCCAGCGTACGGAGAAGCGTGAACGCCAGGCCTTCGAAGCCATTGCGGACTTTTACGCCGTCCCGCAGCGCCTCCTGGTGAAGCTCGATCATTTCCGCGCAATCGGAGGGTCAGCGCTCACAGACACAAGTATCAACGTGCCGGAGAATGAGCTGAAGGCAGGGCCCCGCCATGGATCGGCAATTCCCGTGACGTATGTGCCTTTTCGCAATGCCCATTTCCTGAGCGTCGCCGTTAGTTGGGCCGAAGCAATTGGTGCGCAAGCCATCTATATAGGCGCAGTGGCGGAAGACAGTTCCGGCTATCCCGATTGCCGTCCGGAATACTATCGCGTGTTTCAGGAATTGCTTCGAGTGGGGACCCGGCCAGAGACGAAGATAGACATAGTCACACCGGTAATCGCCATGAAAAAGAACGAAATCATCCGGCGTGGCATGGAACTTGCCGCGCCGGTGCATTTAACGTGGTCCTGCTATCAGGGAGAAGATCTGGCCTGCGGCAAATGCGATAGCTGCCTGTTACGTTTACGGGCCTTCACGGAAGCCGGCATACCCGACCCTATCCCTTACCGCGTGCGGACCGCTGTCCGGGCCTGACCCGGCCAGCGAATCATTGGATTCTGTCGCAGATGAGCGATAATGGGGGCATACCGGCCCCTTGAACCCTGGCCAGTGCTCCTCGAGCACAAAGGAGAACGGAGCATGTTGAAATTTTGGAAAGCGTATGCGCTCGCTGCATTGTTTATTTTTGGCTTCGCTTGTTTAGCCGTACCGAAAGCGTCCGCCCAGGACGGTAAGGTAGGGGGCACCATCATCGATTTTGACGGCAAACCTTGGGCTGATTTCGCGATCACCCTCAAGAGCGATCAGGGAGCCACACAGGAGACCAAGACCGACGCCGAAGGCAAATATCAATTCAACAATCTCAGAAGCGGCAAGTACACCGTCATCGTTCATCCGCCGCAAGTGAAAGATCCGTTTACCACCGTCTTCGAAATTCACGGTGGCAACGACGTTCCGCCCATCAGCTTCAACTTTAAGGAAATCCTCGAAAAGCAGAATCCCGAAGCTGCGGCCCAAATGAAAAAGCAGGCTGACGAGAAAACCAAATTGTCCGGAATGAAGTTGCACTTTGACCAGGGCATGGCGTTGCTCGAACAAGAGAAAACTGCGAAGGCGGACCTTACTAAGGCCACGCCCGATCAGAAGGACGCGCTCAAAGCGAAAGTGAACGACCTTGCCACTCAAGCAGCAAACGAGTTCACGGAAGCCAAGAAGGCTGCACCAGAGAAGGACCCCAACATCGCCCTTTTCTGGGCGAACATGGGACAGGCTTATGATCTGGCCGGCCGCAACGACGAAGCCATCAATGCCTACCAGCAAGCGGTGGCCGCTAAGCCCGACAATGCCGGCTATTACAACAATCTCGGCAACGTCTTGGCGCGCGCGGGAAAGATCGATGACGCCAAGGCCGCCTACACCAAGAGCGCGGAACTCGATCCGCCCAACGCTGGCCTCGCTTGGCGCAATTTCGGAATCAGTCTCTACCAGGCAGGGCGCATGCAGGACGCCGTCGAGCCATTGCAGAAAGCCACGCAAATCGATCCCAAGAATCCTCAGGGCTGGTATCTGCTTGGTGCCTGCCTCGTCGCTTCGGCGGACTACAAGCAGGTCGGAGATAAGATGGAAGTAACTCTCAAGCCGGGAACCATTGAAGCCTATCAGAAGGCGGTCGAACTGGATCCCAACGGTCCCTATGGCCAACAGGCAAAACAGGGCTTGGAAGCTGTTCAGCAACTCACCGGAGGCATTGACACAAAGGTGGGCGGAAAGAAGAAAAAGTCCTAACCGATAGTCCAAAACATTCCGTTCGCTAATCGGCCCTGCATCGCAGGGCCGATTTTTTTGAACTAAGCGCAATCTAGCTGGACTTCGCGTGCCGTTAACGGTGCGAGAGCGTCCCGGTAATTTTCGTGCGTCGCAACGCCCAAGAGAATGCCAGCGTAGCCGTAGGCAAGAGGGCTGCGGCAAACAAAAGCAGGACTAGCAAAGGCCGGGCAATCGCCGAAAGTCCAGCGCCTTCCAGAAGCGCCGCCCGCATCGCGTCCAGCGCGTAGGTAACAGGATTCAAGTGCGCCACCACCTGCAGCCATCTGGGAAGTATGCTGACAGGGTACAACATTCCCCCAACGATGCTGGAAACGCCCAGGAAAAACCATTTCGCGGGGTTTCCGCGCTTGAACAGCAACAAATATGCCGATGAGAAAATGCCCAGCCCTGAAAACGATAGAAGCGTCGCCACCAGCACCACCACCACGGAAAGCCAGTTTGCAGAGTGCAACGGAAAGCCGAACAGCACGCTTCCCCAGCCAAGGTAGACGGCGACCCGCAAGGTGGTCAGCGCAAACGGATATATTGCCGAGCCTACCAGGATCACCGGCAAAGATACCTGCGTCACAAGAAGCGGTTCCAGCGTTCCCGTATCCCGGGCTTCTTCTAGGCTGCGGTCAAATGAATCGAGCGCTGCGTGAAGGTAATCGAAAAAAGCAAACCCAACCAGCGAATACGCGAAGTACGATGTGCCGTGCGGAAGCGACTCGCGCAGTTGAGGCGAGTCTACGAAAAGCGCCACATAGTAAAACGTCGTCGCCCCGAACAGCGCTTCCACCAATTCGAGGATAAACGGGCTGCGGTAGCTACTCGCGATCTGCAGGTCGCGCTGGAAGAACAGAAGAAAATCGCGCAGCACGCGTGTCATGAAGCCGGCGGCTCCGCAAGCGCATAAGCATTGTGGCCGGTAACAACGGAGAACGCTTCCTCTAAGGAAGCCGTGCCCGATCGTGCCTTGAGCGCCGCAGCTGTATCGAGGGCCACCAGGGCTCCCTCTTTCAGAATCGCGACGCGGTCCGCCAAAAATTCAATTTCCGGCAGTGTATGGGACGCGAAAAGCAGGGAAGTGCCTTGTCGCTGCAGCACCTCTGCTTTGAGGAATCGGCGAAAATCCGTGGCCGCCAGCGCGTCCAGACTGCGCGTTGGCTCATCGAGCAGAAGTACTTTCGGTTCGTGAAGCAGCGCGCGAAGCAGGCTCAGGCGCTGGACAGTGCCAGAGGAAAGAGTGCGCACCTGATTTCCCAGAATATTCGCCAGCTCAAATCGTTCCGCAAGCGCTCGAATGCGCTGCTTCAAGAACGAATCCGATAAGTGATTCAGACGCCCAAAAAAACGTAAATTTTCTCCAGCCGTCAGCCGCGCATAAAAGCCAGTATCGGAGCCCGCGTGATAGCCCAATTGTCGGCGCACGGCCGCCGGCTCCTTCGCGGCATCATGCCCGGCAACCGTTGCCGCACCGCGCGTGGGCAGCAGCAGCGTGGCCAGAATGCGCAGCAGCGTAGACTTTCCCGCTCCGTTCGTGCCAAGAAGCGCCACGGCTTCGCCCCGTTTGACCTGAAAGGATATTCCCCGAAGCGCCGTCGCTGTCGCGGCCGAAAACGGCTGTAGCATGGCGCGCCAACCACTTCGCGCCTGCGGAAACGATTTTTCCAAAGATTCAACGCTAATCGCAGAATCGGGCACTCTCGAGTTTATAGCCTGTCTGTCGGCAGAAAACAATAATTGGACGCGCCTTTCGTCTGGAACCTGCATGACGGGGAACGGCAATCCCGGTAAGATACCAAAGCGCAGCAGAAACAATGTGTGCTTGAGCCGCAAAGGCCGGGAGCGTTGGAGATGGTGGCGTTTTCAGATCGTGTGGTGGTGCCAGCGCATGTGTTGGTAAGGCATCTCGACGGAGAAACAGTGTTGCTGAACCTGGACACCGAGAAATATTTCGGCTTGGACGCCACCGGCACTCGCATGTGGGAATTGGCAACGCATTCGTCCAGCATCGAAACCGCGTTCGCGACGTTGACCGAGGAATTCGAAGTAGAGCCAAACGTATTGCGAATTCATCTCGTCGAGTTGCTCACCCAGTTGGTAGAGAACGGCCTCCTCAAAGTAGTTCCCGCCGATGTGGAAAGTATTCCAGCGATATAGGGCGCTGGATCCCCAGGCCCGCAACCTCTTCTGGCGGGCGGTCTTCCTGTTGCCATGGACCGCCATTTCGCTGCGGCTTCGCGGCTTCAACACAACAAGCGCAGCATTGCAGAAACATTTGCCGGCCGCTCTGGCCCCCCAATTAGAAAATCGCCCCGCGGCACAAGTTGTGCAAATCACCTGCCGGATGGTCAAAGCCGGTGCCCACTACGGAATCACGCGACCCACTTGCCTCGGCGAATCCCTGACGCTCTGGTACCTGCTGCAAAAGCAGGGCGTGGCTGCCGTTTTGCGAATTGGCGTCCGCAAAGTGTCCGAAAAATTTGAAGCCCACGCCTGGGTCGAATATGCCGATGCCGCACTGAACCAGGAGGAAGAACCGCATCAACACTACGCAGCGTTTGACAGTGGATTCTCCGACTTACCCAGAGAGAAGTCATGAGCAGTTTTTTCGGCATGGTCCGGCAGCAGGGAAAACCGGTCGAAGAACGTCTTTTGCAAAGAATTGCGGATGAATTCACTTTTCAGGGTCCGGATGGAACCAGGCTCTTGCGCCAAGCCAATGTCAGCGCTTGCTTCCCATGGATGGGTACCGGCCCCGCGCGTCAGGTTGCAAAGCAACCAGTCACTTTAGGGAACACATTTTTGCTCTGCGGGCATCTCCACCGCCCATTTCGCCATCTCCGAAACTACGGGCAGGATTAGCCATCAGAAGATGGCGCGGCGCCGTTCCGCCGTCGAAGGATCTGGATTGAATGAAATTCAGCACACCTTGTTGCTAACTATGGTTGGAGCCGTGCCGTGAAAAAACGTCGTGTCATGAGGGATTCGCCCTAAATGCTAGTCCGCGCGCCGCTGTGAAACGCTCTCTTCTCTGCCGGCGCAGGAATCTCCACAGACAAGGAAAGCGCAGTCTTGTTGCGAATCAGCCCCAGCTTCAGCGTTTTCGCCTGCGATTTCTCGCTCATTTTCGCGCGCAGCTCACCTACAGTTCGGATTCTCTCGCCGTCCACGCTCGTGATTACGTCGCCCACTTTCAACCCTGCCTTTGCCGCGGGCGTGTCCGGAAAAATTCCACGAACCAGAATTCCTTCCCCGTCGGGTGCGCCAAAGTAATTGCCGAATTCGCCGTCAAGGTTCTCCGCATCGATCCCGAGGCGGGTTCTGGACGCCGTCCAAGGGCCGCCCGCGAAGATTCCGTCCATTTCCGGCATTTCGGGGATCTGGAATGAAAAACTTCCGGGAGCTGCCGGAGCCACAAACATGCCGTCATGCCTCATTTCAGATGTTCCTAGCGTCACGCTGATATTCTGGGATCGGCCGTCGCGCCACACCACAAACTGCGCTGTCCGCCCCGAAGGAATTTCGCGAATCATCCGCCGAAACTCTTCGGTACCTTCGACGCGCTGGCCGTTAATTTCGGTCACGACATCGTTTTCCTTCAACCCTGCCTTCGCCGCCGGACTGTCCGGCACGATTTTCCCGAGGACCACGCCACGTTCCGCAGGGAGTTTGAATGCCTTTACTTTTTCGGAAGTGACTTCGCTGATTCCTGCTCCCAGCCAGCTTCCGCCGCCACTTACCAGTACTTGCACGTTATCGTCGCCTTCGGAAGCAATATTCAAATTGTTCAGTCGTTCCTGCAATTCCGCCATCTGTGCCGCCGCTTCCTGCGGAATCTGCACCTGGAAAGACTTGTGCCCCTCCGTCCCTGGGGATTCCTGTTTACGCGCCGTTGAGCCGGGCACCGCCACCAGTCCCACCGTCAGCGCGCTGAGCCCGAGCGTTGTGAAAAAGAGTTTTGAGTTCATGTGAATTCCTCTCCTTCAGCCTTTAGACGCACTAAAACCTAAACCGTCGACCGCAACGCCACCACACGTATCGTGCCATTGACTGTTCCGAGGTGGATCGGCGCGCCGCCGTGATTCAGCTCGCCATGTACCGTGCGTGGTCGGGCCGCTCCCTTCATCACCAGCGGCAATTCGCTGGAAAAGCTGCCGTTCATGCAACGAGCATCCAACTCCGCCGGCATGTCCACAGGAATCGCCAACAGCACTGAGCCGTTGGTCGTTTCCGCGGACGCCCCTCGTGTGTCACTCGCATGCTTCAATTCCACGTAGATGTTTCCATTCGTTGTATGCGCATGCACGTCTCCGCTGCTTTCGTATATCTCAATATTCCCGTTCACCGTGTGCAGTTCTCCCAGTGATTCGGAGCTGAAGATCCGCAGCGTCCCGTTGATATTGTTCACGTGATTCAGCCGCGTGTTCCGTGGAACATGGATCACGTAGTCCACGGCGACCTCAACCCCTTCTTCCTGCGGGTATCTCGTGGTGACCGCTAAACCTTCCGGCGTTGCATCCACGTCAATGGCTACCAGGTCCAATAGGGATCGCTGGTCTTCGGTCGTCTTGACGGCGCGCACCTCCACTTCGTTCTTGTCCCAACCCTCGATCCGCACCGTCCCATTCACGTTGTTCAGTTCGAACGTGCCATTAGGACGCATCGGATATGTTTTTGTGATTTCCTGCGAGGTTCCGAAGCACGCGGGCGCAAGCAGCGCAATTCCGAAATACATACCCACAGCAGTGCGGCATAATGCGGAGCGAAGCTTCATAAACCCTCCCTCAATCGCATGAAAAAATGCATTTCCCCCGGGGACACGACCAAGCCCATCGCTTATCACGCCGCGCTACCGCAGCTGAAACTCAAAGCTCTCAATCGAAACCACTTCCACTTTCTTTCCGTTTATTTCCTCGGGCTTCCCGCGCCACTTCTCGACCGCTGCCGTAGCCGCATCCACAAGTACAGGCTGGCCTTGCAAAATCCGCTCCACGCTCACCGACCCATCCGCCTTCAAACGTATCTCCAACACCACTCTGCCCTGTACTCCCGCATTTCGCGCCAACGCAGGATATTCCGGCTTCGGCGACACCGTCAGTCTTTTAGAAAATTCCTTCGGGTCTTCATGGACGCTTCCTATGAAAATCACCTCAAAGCGCTTCTTGGCGCTATCGAACCAATCGTCGTTGGGCGATAACTCCGGTGGCGCATTTCCCTGCGCGGGTGGCGCGGAAGAAAGCGCCGCAGGACTCGCCTGGTACTCAGTCAACCTCTCGGCCAAACGCTGCTTCTCCTCTTCCTGCAATGATTGCCGCAGCTGTACCTGCGCATCCAGATATTGCAGTTCGATCTTTCCCGCCATTGTGTGCAGCTTCAGCAGTGCTCCCCCACCGTTAAGCGACGCCACCATGTGTACCGGGCCGTTCGGCTGCGACTGTATATTCAAAGGCAACGAAGGATCGGCTTCAATTCGCCCCGGCCCGCCGTTCTCGATTGTTCCGTCAATGGTCATGGCAATGTTCCGCGGCAGAAACACCACGATATCCCCAGTTTGCGAAGCAAGCTGGGATGGCCCTGGGAGCCGCACCAACCGCGCATTCATCTGTGTCTCCGGATTGATCCACGCGGTAATGGTGCCCTCCCCAGTTTCGGCATGAACCCGGTTAGCAACTCGCGTCAGGCAGATGCTACCTCCGGTACTGGCCACTTCCATCGGCCCCGCAACGGAGATCACGCGAATTCCGCCGCCGCCCGTTTCTGCATGAACCGATCCGTGCACTTCCCCGAAATCGATCTGGCCTCCGGCTGTGCGCACCGTGACGTAAGAACCCGCTTCGCCGACCGTGATATTGCCTCCATCGGTTTCCAGTCGCGCCGTGCCCTTGATCTTCGCCGCGCGAATGTGACCGCCGCCCGTCCGCAGCCGGGCATTGCCGTCAATGCTTCCGGCCAGGATGTGCCCGCCCGCTGTATATGCGTCCAGATCGCCCGCGACATCCTTCATCGTGATGTGCCCGCCTTGCGTTTCAATCTTGGCCACGGTGCGCCCGCCGCGTGCCGAAGGTCCGCCGATTGCGCCGATGCGGCCAGTGGTAATGTTTCCACCTTGCGTCACCAGGCTGACATGTCCATCGATGTCTGCCGTCTCTATATCCCCCAGACCGGTCGAAATATCCAGGCTGAACGTTGCCGGCACCGTCACCACGAACTGCACGTAAAATTGCACGTTCCGGCTATTCGTCCTATGAGTCGCGGCTAGCATGTTCACGTTCGGAAGCGTTCCTGCAAGAAACACCGTGTCTACCGTTTCACGCGTGGCCAGAGAATAATAATTCAGCAGTCTATCCCCTCCCGGTGCGGGAGCATCGGTCTCGATATGAACGGAGTATTTCAGAATCGGCGGCGCACCCGGCGGTAGGGTCTCGATGCGCACGTTGCCGAGGTCGGTGTTCAAATGCAGCGTCATGCCATTCGTGACGCGCAACTCCCCTGTACGTTCAATCGAAGCATGTCGGGAAGTGTTGTCCGCAAGGGAGGGTGCGGCCAGCAAAAGGCATCCCGCGAGCCCTGCCAATGCTGCAACCACGGGCACAGTGCCGCACCGCCTCCGGGTCGCACCTACCGGAATGTTTGAAGAACCTGGCATGAATGGAATCCAAACTCTGTTTCGCGCCCGCGCGACCACTGATCGATTGCTGCTCCGTCACTTCTCAATACCCAATTACTGCCCAATGTCTAATTATTGATCGTTGCGCGCATTGATCTCGCGCAACGCCGCAGTGCTTCGCAGACGAACGTAACGGCTGGGATCGTTCTGCTGAAGATTTTGCAGCTCCAGCATCAGATTCTCGACCGACCCGTCGTTTCCACCGGCCTCGGTTCCCGCCTGGATCATCCCCGCGGAAGGAATTTCCGGGCCATGCGGCGCCGCAACCATCGGAGCCCGGCTCTGTGCCTCTTCCAGGCTGCGCACCAGCAGGTTCACCGCTTCCACGCGCACACCCGGATTGGCGTCGTGCTGCAGCACATCCAGTAGCACCTGTCTCGCCCCGCCATCGATTCCCGCATCGTGCAGCGCCTCCAATGCTTTTAGCCGCACTGCCGGATTCGGATCCTTGCGCGCCGCCGTCAGCAGCGCCGTCCTCACTACGGAATCCTGCGCGTGAGCCTTCAGTGCATCCAGGCAATCGAGCCGCACTCCCGAATCAAAGCGCTCGCCGTTCTTCACCACAAACGTCAACACGCTGCGCACATTCGAATCGTCCGCGTTTCCGTTCAGCTCAATTGGCTGTTCCGCATTTAGCCGCACCCTCACGTTCTTCGAACCCGAATAGGGTGAAGGAGTGAAATTAATTCCGGCAACAGCCATCTTCGACAGCTGATCATCCGTCAACTGCGAACTCGGCCGCACATTCACCACTTGTTCCTGGCCGGGGCCCTCGCTCCGGCTGCTGGACCATTGTGCGTATTGATTTCCCGCCACTAGCCCTACCAGAACCAGCGTCCCCGCGCTCCACGCCGGATGCAACATCATCCAGCCGCGGAGCCATCCGAAGGCCCGCGCTCTCTCTTTCGCCGCCGGCCGTTCGAGATCATCTAGTCTTTCTGCAAGTTCACTGCGACAAAGCGACAGCAGAATGCCTGCCGCATCGATTTCATCCGCCGCATGGGGTAGGGAACTGACTGCTGTCTGAAAATCATGTTCTTCGGCAAGCTGTGCTTGGCAAGCCGCGCACTCTGCCAGATGGCTTTCAATCACCGCGCGTTCCTGCTCGTTCACCTCATCGCAAACATAAAACACCAGAAGCGCGCCAACCACCTCGCAGGCCTTATTCCCATCACCCGCATTCATCGCAGCACTCCCAGTTCGCTACGCAGTTTCCGCGTCGCGCGGAACAGTGAATTCTTCACGGTCTCTTCGCTCGTGCCCAGAACGTCGCCGATGGCCCGCAGTTTCAGCCCCTGATAATGTTTCATCTCAAAAACGATGCGTTCGCGGGGAGACAGCCGTTGCATCGCCGCAGCCAGCCGCGTTTTGATTTCCAGTCCCAGCAAACTTCGTTCCGGATCGAGTGTCGCCCGGTGCTCTCGTTGGCGCTCAAAAAAATCCGCGCCTGCATCTTCAAACTGTGAGGAATGCGATTCCGGGGCTTGGTCTTCCGGCCGCGCTTGCCGCCGCCGCAGATGGTCCAGGCAAACGTTCGTTACGATCCTGTACAGCCAAGTGTAGAAACTGCATTCGAACCGGAACCGGTGCAGATTCCGGAAAACCTTCAGAAAGGCTTCTTGGTAAACGTCCCGCGCGTCTTCGGTGCGCTTCATCAGGCTCAATGCCAGCCGCAACACGTCTCGATCGTACCGGCGAACCAGTTCCTCGAACGCAGGTCGGCTTCCGGCCTGCGCTTTTTCGACTACAATCCGTTCCTCCGTTTTGGCCAGGGATGTCACCGAAGCCAAAGCCGAATCCGAATTGCTGGTTTGACCGGATTCATCTGCAAAAGCCAGAGCCCACGAGGGTAAAGACATGTTCGCTTTCTCTTTGCCGAATCTGGTCTAAATTCCCAACCATCCTGAAGTTGGGCTATCGGTACCCTGCGGAAAAATGACGCACTCCCCCGATGATATTTTAGACGCGGTGAACTTCTCAGGGTGAGCAACGGAAGGGTTAACCACTCCATCGTGCGCACCTCTTATCACCGTGCCTGTTTGGATGCGCTCTCGCGATCTGGCGTCGTCCCTTCAATTCGCGGCCGGAACCGCATTCCCGCCCTGTCGCCAAGCCACCAAGGGCCATGCCAGCAGCGCCACCATTGCCACTAGGATTCCATACCCATTCGCGCGGTAGAACGCGTTCGATTGCGTCACCAACTCCGCGGCACCGGCCAGCAGCGTCGTACACGCAAGCACCAGAAATAACCCCAGCAGATTAAATCGCACCACCCGCTTTACCCCGAGCACCACCACCGCCAGAAGTATCGCTGAAATCAAAAACTGTTTCAGGAAATCCGCCGGCGATCCCCAACTTCGCACGGTTGCCGCGGCAACTGCAACAAACACCACCAGGCGCAACCAACGCAGCCGCACTTCCCCTGCCATAAACGCCGCGCCCAGAACCAGAATCCCTGTCGCGAGCAAAGCGCGAAATGCCGCTCCTCCCATTACGCCCAGTCCCGGATAGATCGCATCGTAGGAATCGCCGAAGCTGGCCGGAAGTTCGCGGTGCAGCGTTGGCCACCACGCTGCCGCAAAATCAAGCAGTCGCCGCAATCCAATCAGCGCCGCCGACCCTCCCACCCCGATCCAGAATGCGTCCCGATAATAAAGTGCCGGCATGCCCAGCCAGCCGGGAAGCTGTTCTTCGCCGAAAGTCCGCGCGCCAAAAGACCACGCCAGCCCGTACACCACAATAAGCACGCCAAACAGAAACGCTCCAAACAAAAACATAAGAACGGCGGTTGAGCCGTAAAAGATGCTCAGCGGCATTGACGTCGAATATCGCTGTAGAAGCGCGGGGATTCCCCGTCCAAACAAAAAGCTCACGGCATAACCAACAACCCCGGCCAGTCCCCAGCTAAACAAGCGCCGCCACGGTATCCTCACCGCCGGCTGCACGCGTAAACGCTTGAAGAAGAACACCAGCACGCCAATAAACAACGCCAAAGCTACGCAAGCCTGGAAAATCGTCACCAGGACTCGCCCAACCGTCTGCTCTCCTTGCTTGCGAACAAACTCGTCCGGAATCTTGATGAACGTCCGGTAATCGGCCGGTTCGTCGCCAAGCACCGTAACGCTCATGCGCATATACGCGTGGTCGGAAGAGTTGGCACCGCCCGATTTTTCCGGATCGAGCGGAGCGTCTTGTTGCCAGATCAGCAAATGGTCCGTGCGGTTCGGCCGCTTGTCGGAATCCGAACTTACAAGTTTCCATCCGCTCAGGTTGATCTGCTTCTTTTCTTGCAGATATTTTTCCGCGATGCCAATCGCCTCTCCCTTCGTCAGATTGGCGCCCTTGGCGGCCTCCGCCAGCGTGTGCCAGAAGCCATGCAAAGAACCATCCGGTTTTTCCGTCACTGCGAATTCTTCCACCTGCGAATCTCGGAAATACCTCACCCTCCAAAGCGCCCCAGGTACCCGCTCGGCGTAAATGTAATTGATCGCGCTAACGGACATGCGGCGATGCAGGAACTCATTCACTGTCGGGTCAGTCGTGTCCACCATAACCGCGGATTTGCGATAGTCGCTCGGGTCCAGTCCACGTTCCCGCATCACGGCGTCGGCTCGTTGTGTCGCTTGGCTGCGGTCGGCGGAAACCTTAAGGTAGTCGCCAATGTGCTCGCGCTTCAGGCGCAGCGCTAAAAATCCCCCGACGATCACGCACACTGCCAGAAAGCCCATTGCTCCCGTGGTGAGTGCGTCATATCGTCGTGCGGAATATTCGGCCTGCTCTGTGGCGGCAACCGATTCGCGCGCAACCTTGATTTCCGGCGCTGGCTCGGCCTGGTTCAGCAGGTCGTCCACACCCTCAAATCGCCCGCGCGTCAGATACAGCACACCGCAATAAGCCACCGGCACCACCGCCGCCAGCCCCACAACGATCCCGGAAATTTTGAAGTACAAATTATCCGAGCGAATCAGCAGCATACCCACCAGCGACGCATCCACGGTGTAATGCCAGATCAGCGTTGCCACGATCCCCCAGCGCAGCATCACCAGTCCTGCCACTATCCCCATGACCCCGATTTCAATCCCCCGAATGTAGCCGGGTTCCTGGGGATAATTGCTGTGCAGAAAGCTCCAGAAAAACGCGGGCAGAATCACGGCAAGCACGCGCGAGCCCGTCAGTTTTTGCATAAACGGAATCGCAAACAGCCTGAACGTAAATTCTTCGTTCGTAGCCGCCAGAACTCCGATGGCCACGCCAGCAATCCACGGAAACGGCGTATTCACGATGTCTGAATACTTAATGTCCTGAGGCGCCCAAACTCCAAACCGGTTGCCAATCAGGTAGAACGCGGTAATAAATCCAATGTGCGCTGCTGCCAGGCACACGCCCACCACTCCCGCGCTGAAAAATTCCTTCGAACGAATGCCTCGCAACGTGAACGCCTTCGGCAGCCGCAATTTCCCCGGTTGGCTTGCCCGGTACAGTGGTTCGCCTCCCGGATACACCAAGCTGATCGTGAACGCCGTGCCCACCGCCGCTAACAACATCCAGAACAATTTCTGGATTACAAATCCTCCATAGGCCACCTGCGTGTCATATGTGGCTCGCACCGAACCCCAATCATTCAACTCCATCACGTAATAAAGTATGGTGACCACCGCGCCAATTTTTAGAGCCGCTCCCCACGACGTTTTCCCTTGCCGCCACAGAGTCACGCCCAGCCATAGCGCCCCGCCCAACAAAAATCCATATGGCACCAGCGCCAGCTCTTCGTAAAAATTGTTCGTCGAGCGCAGGTGCTCATACCCGCGAACCCACGCCTCCGGCACCTGCAAAAATTCCTGGCTGTCCCCAACATGGTCGCCCTGCAGTCCCACTTGCAGCCGGTACGGCGCTTCCTTCGCCTTAAATCCTTTACGTTCCCAGGTGAACGACCAATCCACTCGGTTCGGCCGCGCCTGCGAATTCGCCTCCGCCGCCAAGAAATCCCACTGGTTCAGGTCCGTGCCAAGTTTTGTCTCCGCGAATTGTTCCGCCTCGGTCTCCGCCTGGTCTCGACCGAGAGATTTCGCCGCCCGTGCTTCTTCAACCTTGTGGTCGTAGCCCACCACTTTTCCCGCCGGACTGATGCGCACCAGAAACTCTTCTTCCTGCTTCGGCCGGAAAAAGCGCACGTCCCAATACCAGATGTTCAATTGCCCGGACATCCGTTGGTTGGCTTGTTGTAATCCCAGTTCTCGTTCCAGATAGGTCTTTGCGTTTTCGTCCACATCAAAAACAATCGTGGATTCATAGCCGTTCAGGTTTTCGCCCAGGCCTTCCACAAATTGCTTGGCGCGCGCCTGCGCATCCGTGCGCGACACTTTGAAATCCACCGACGCTTCCGGAAACGCCCGGAAAAAATATCGCTGCGCAAAAAGCGCGCCAACCAGCCCGCACAGCACCCACAGCAGCAGGACGCGCTTGTCTGAACCGCTCAACCGATCATCTGCCAAAGCACCCTCCAGGGCGAAATTCGGGGCCGTAAACCCACTCTATCGATACCATGCCGGTGGCGCAAGCTTCTCGAAAAGCACGGCTTACTTCGGGATGGTATAAAGAAGAGAGCGATGACTGTCAGCCTCCAGACCAATGTCCAAATGATGAAGGGTGTAGGCCCACAGCGCGCCGAGCTCTTGGCGCAACGCGGCATTTATACTCTCGAAGATTTGCTCAACTATCTGCCCTTCCGTTACGAAGACCGTATCCGCTTTTCGAAAATAAAAGATGTTCAGCCGAACCGCACCTACACTTTGCGCGCCCGCGTCATGAGCGGCCAGGCTGTCCGTGGCATGTACGGCCGCGACGCCATTTACCATTTGCTTGTTCAGGACGATACCGGCTCCCTCCCCTGCAAGTTCTTCCACGGGGGCTTCCTCGAGGGCCGCTTGAAGCCCGGACAGGAACTGATCCTCCACGGCAAAGTGGAGATCGATAAGCAGCGTCCCGCGCGTCGCGAAATGGTGAATCCGCAATTCGAAGTGTTGAGCGGCGAAGACGTGGACTCGACCGAGATGGGCCGGATAGTACCCGTCTATGAAGCTATCGGCACGTTCGGGACGCGCCAGATCCGGCGCGCCATTTACGCCACGCTACAAAATCTCGAGCATACCATTATCGACATCCTTCCCTTGGAATTGTGTAATCGTCTGGGATTTCCCTCTCGTCGTGACGCCGTAATCCAGGCGCATTTTCCTCCCCAGGAAGAATCGGTGGAGGCCCTGAATCAGTTCCGCTCGCCCGCGCAACGCCGACTGATCTTCGAAGAATTTTTCTTATATCAGCTGAGCTTGGCCTTGGGACGTAAAGCCACGCGCAAGGAAATCGCCCTCCCCTTCCGAATTCGCGAAGACAAGATTCGCGAAGCGTTAAAAAAAATTCTTCCTTTCAAGCCCACAGCCGCGCAAAAACGCGTCCTTGCTGAAATCGCCGCCGATCTCGAGCGACCTGTCCCCATGAATCGCCTTCTCCAGGGAGATGTGGGCAGCGGCAAAACCATAGTCGCCTTGCAAGCTGCCGTAATCGCCATGGAAAACGGTTGCCAGGCGGCCTTGATGGCGCCCACCGAAATTCTTGCCGTGCAGCATTACCTCGCCGCGCGCCGCATTCTCGCCGCCGGCTACCATGTGGATCTCTTGATCAGCGGACTGAAAACTGCCGAAAAAGCCGCCGTTAAGGAGCGCATCCGCACCGGTGAAGCGCAACTCGTCATCGGCACTCACGCCTTGATCGAAGACAACGTAGAGTTCCATCGCTTGGGCTTCGTCGCTATCGACGAGCAGCACCGCTTCGGCGTCATGCAGCGCAAAAAATTAATGGATAAAGCCGTCAAGCATGGCCATGCGCCTCATGTTCTCGTTCTCACCGCCACTCCCATTCCACGAACCCTTTCCCTCACTCTGTATGGCGATTTGGACGTATCCCTCATCGACGAACTTCCTCCCGGCCGCACGCCCATTTCCACGCGTATGACCACAGAGCAGCATCTTCCCGGCGTCTGGGAAGGCTTGCGCCGCGAAGTCCAAGCCGGCCATCAGGCCTACGTAGTTTATCCGGTAATCGAGGAATCCAAGCTCGAACTCAAAGCCGCCATGGAAGAGTACGAGCGCCTCTCCAAACTTGTTTTCCCCGAGCTTAGCGTCGGCCTCCTCCACGGCCGCCTTTCGAGCGAAGAGAAGGACGACGTGATGCAACGCTTTCGGCGCAATGAAGTCCAGATACTCGTCACCACCACCGTCGTAGAAGTTGGCGTCGACGTTCCGAACGCCACCGTTATGGTCATTGAGCATGCCGAGCGATTCGGCCTGTCGCAGCTTCATCAACTCCGCGGGCGTATCGGTCGCGGCGCGCAAAAATCCCATTGCATCCTCGTCGCTCCTCATCGCTTGACGGAAGAAGGCCGCGCCCGCCTGGAAACTATGGTGCGCACCAACGATGGTTTCGAAATTGCCGAAGCCGATCTGCAATTGCGCGGACCTGGAGAATTCTTCGGTACGCGGCAATCCGGCGAACTCGGCTTTCAGATTGCCAGTCCTCTGCGTGATCGCGAATTATTGGAACTCGCGCGCAAGGAAGCCTTTACCCTCGCCGAAGATCCCGCCAGCAACAATTTCTTGCAGGAAATCCTTCGCGTTCTGCCGAGCGAATGGCAGCGCCGCTATCATCTCGCCCGCATCGGTTGAGGCACAGGAATCCCCATGCGCGTTATCGCTGGAAAATTTCGCAGCCGCCACCTGCAAAGCCTCAAAGGCCTCGATCTTCGCCCCACAAGCGATCGCCTTCGGGAAACACTCTTCAACATTCTCGGCGACCTCGTGATCGGCTCCCGCTTCATCGACGTCTTTGCCGGCACCGGCGCCGTCGGCATCGAGGCCCTGAGTCGTGGCGCCAGCGAAGTCGTGTTCATCGAAAACCACGCCCCCGCCGTTGCGCTCATCAAGAAAAATATTGCCTCGCTTCCAATAAAAGAAGGCGTTCGTATCCTCTCGATCGACGCCCGCCGCGCCCTCCAAACGCTCGCGCAAGAAAACTCAATCCCCACCTCACCTCGGCAAATCGTTTTCCTCGATCCTCCCTATGACCATGCTGCCGATTATGATCGCGTGCTCTCTTTCCTCGGTTCTGCTACGCTTTTGTCTGAGGGGAGCCTGGTCATCGCGGAACATCGCCGCAATTTCGCTCTCCCCGAGGCCGTTGGAAGCTTGCAGTCTGTGCGTGTGTTGCGTCAGGGTGATGCAACTCTCAGCTTTTATCGCTTGATCAAAACTATTCCGGTGAACGATCCAGCTTCGGAGTAAACCTCCGCCGCCTACCGGTCATCTTATTCTCTTTGCGCCCTCGCTATGCTCCCCGGCCCCGTGGGAACCAGCGGCTGGCACGTTATAATGGAAGGCAATGTTTCGTCGATTTCAGGTCAATCCGTTTGATTTGCTCGGCCAGAACGAGATCTACCCGATCGCCGTGTATCTGCCCGGCGTGGGCGAGCCAAAACTGACCATCGCCTGGAACAGTTTTCATCAGAATTTCTTCAGCGAACTCGCCGCCTTTTTCCGCTGGACGCGCGTTCCCAAAGGCGAACCTCAGAACAACATCTTCATCGATTGTCGTATTCAGCGGCGCGTCCCTTACGCTGCGATCCTCGCCGCCGCTCTCTGGCACGTCGTATTTTTTATCGTGCCCTGGCCGTACATTCCCATGGCCCCCAAGCACGTTGCGGCCTTGGACAATACCGAACTCACCTGGTCGGGCAACATCGAAGACCTGCCGCTGCTCAACGTTCCGAAGCAGGGCCACAAAACTGTCTCGCCAAAAACTCCTGCCGACACTCCTCCTGCGGAAAACACAGACGCGTACCATCCTCGCCAGCGAATCTTCACCGATCCTTCTCATCCCACGCATCCGCGGCAAACACTGGTGAATACCTCCGCTCCTATGGAGCCGCCGAAGTTCGTTCCCCAGCTTCCGAACATGGTCCAACTTGCCAGTCCCGCCGCTCCTGCTCGCCCACGCCTGCAAATCAGCGAACAAACGCTCGCCAAGCTCCGTCCGAAGCAAGTGAAGAAGAAAATCGCTACCACCGATGCGCCTACGCTCGACGTGCCGAACACGGAAACCCGTCCTGCGGATCTGAGTCTCGCGCAGCTCCCCGATGCTCCCGCGAAACCGCAACTCGAAATCAATGCCGGGTCCACACCGCGCGTCTCTGACCGCGCACAAACGGGTGAAGTGGCCCCCGCGCCGGAAATCGCAACCGCGGCGGCGAACTCCTCAAGCGGTTCCGCCGCCACAATCATCGCGTTGTCGTCGGCTCCCGGGCCGCCTGCGCCCGTTGTCGAAGTCCCGAAGGGCAATCTTGCGGCTCGTGTGGCCATCTCTCCCGAAGGCAAAGCAAATGGCACCGGCGGCGGCTCGGGAAACCCTTCAAATGCTTCAACCGGTGGAGCTTCTTCAAATGCCGGCGATCTGGCAGGGAAAAGTTCCATCGGCATCAGCATCAGTGGCGGAAATCCCAAACCAAATGCTGGCGTTTCCGGACTCGGCGCTGCGGGGAAATTAACCCTGCCGAAAGCTTCTAACGTCTACAAACGCCCCGATCCGAATGCCGACGATGATCCTCCGGAGCGCACCGGCCCTCCGAATTTCGCCTCCCTACCTCCCGGCGCACAGCCCGAGGATGTTTTTGCGGCGCATCGCGTCTATTCAATGAACGTTGATATGCCTAACCTGAATAGCGTCACCGGAAGTTGGATCATTCACTTCGCAGAAATGCATTTGCCCGGTGTGCCTCGCAGCAGTTCCCAACTCAATGGACCGGGACCTCTTCGCAAGGTAGATCCCAAATATCCGCAAGATCTTGTCCAGCAACACGTGGAAGGGGAAGTGATTCTCTACGGCGTGATTCGCCCCGATGGCAGTGTCGACAGCATTCAGTTGGTCCGCAGCCTCGACAAGCAACTCGACGCAAACGCTATCGAAGCCTTCAAACAGTGGAAGTTTCACCCGGCTACCAAAGACGGCCAACCGGTCGCCCTCGAAGCCATTGTCCACATTCCCTTCAAAGGCCCCGAGCGCGAGTAGAAGCCTTAACGACTTGCCATCCTGAGGAATCCGCGACGAAGGATTTCAACGTAAAATCCAAGCACAACCGCTCCTGTCCAGCCGGCCCTACCCGCCAAACCCTCGCTCGTACAGCTTTACCAGCGTGTACAGCGTATGATTCACCGGCGTAGCCACACCCAATTTCGTCCCCAGCCTCGCCACATAGCCATTCAACGAGTCGATCTCCGTACGTTTATACCGCGCCAGGTCCTGCGCTGTCGACGACCGCGTTGCTTTCATCTGCTCTGCAATCTTAAACGAGCCCGCGATCGCGGCTTGTGGATCCTCAAGCCCGGCGGGTTGAATGCCCTTGGCATGCGCGACCCGCAAAGTCTCATACACCGCTGCCTCAACCACTTTTCGTGCGTCCTCGCTCCCAATAATCTCTCCGTACGTTACGCGCCCAAGGGCCGAGACCGCATTCAGAGCGCAATTCCAGATCAACTTGGTCCACAGCTCCCCTTGGATATTTTCGGAAATCCGGCAGGGAATCTTGGCTGCCTCAAAAATCTCCGCGATCTTCTCCGTGCGTTCATTCTTCGGCCCAACCACAATATCCCCGCGCCCCAGGTGCTTCACGGTTCCCGGCGCAGGCACGGACGCGGCAACATACACAACCGCGGGCAACGCATCGATTCCCGAAGCTGCCCGTATGTCCTCCGCGTTATTCACACCATTTTGCATGCTGACCACTAACGCATCACGCGGCAATATCCCCGCCAATTCTTTCGCTGCGCTCGCTGTATCCGTGGTTTTTACGCAAAACAGCACCACATCCGCGCCGGTTGCCGCCGACAGTTCCGTCGACGCCTCTGGGTGCACTGTTTCCTGAAATTGGAACGAATCGATTCGCAATCCGGAACGCTCGACCGCCTCCACAAACGCAGGCCGCCCAATCAGCACCACCGGAACGCCTGCCCGCGCAAACATTCCACCAAAATATCCGCCTACGGCTCCAGCGCCGACCACCGCAACCTTGGAAGCATGGCTCGACCCGCTCAATCATCCCTCCGCGTGAACGACTACCGCACCGGTGTCCAACGCATGGTACAAAACGAAAAGCGTCATTCCGAACGCAGTCCGCGGAATGAGGACCGCCGCCCCTTTCCGCGCCCTTTGCGGAAAGAATCCCTCTTCGTTTCGATTTAATCTCTATTCCACGAACAGCTAAAAATGATTCCGCAACTCCCGAAACGCAGGTAAGATCACTAACTTTCCCGATCCCGCGACTACCGGTTCATGTTCCAGTTGCCATGTATTCACATGCGGGATGTACACCGCGTTCAATCCCGCTTCCATTGCCGGGTTGATGTCGCTGCGCGGGCTATTGCCAATCATCCATCCCTGCGTCTTCACGATCTTGTGCTTGTTCACCAGCACTGTGTAGGTCTTGGCGTCTTTCTCCGCCACGATTTCAATCGCCTCAAAAAAACCTTGCAGCCCGGAGCGCTCCACCTTCGCCGCTTGTTCCGCCGGTTCGCCCTTCGTAAAAAGAATCAGTCGGTGCCGGCTCGTCAGGTATGCCAACGTGTCCGGCACGCCATCGAGAATTTTCGGCGGCGTTCGCTCCAGGTCGGTCACCCGGTTATGAATCTCCGCCAGCACTTCCCGCCGCGCCATCTGGTCCGCCAGCTTGATGTAGGTTTCTTCGAGCGATCGCCCGAAACTCCGCACTCCATATCCGTACTGCCGGATATTTTTGCGCTCCGTTTCATTCAGGATGTGTCGGATGTACGCCCGGCTGTAGCCGGAAGGTTCCACCAGGCTGATGAAATCCTCAATCAATTTCTCGAAGAAAACATTATTTTCCCAGAGTGTGTCGTCCGCATCGATCAGTAACGTATTTCGTCTCATGATTTATTTATTCAATCCGGTTCATGCGCAAATGAACCGAACCAGTGTAGCAGCCCCAGGGCGTCTTCGACGATTGTCCGCGCCGCGGCCGGCCGGGCCATTGCTTTTGCCGCTTCGTGCATAGCTTGGAGTTTTTCCGGATTGTCGAACAGCGTAGCAATTTTCCACGTTGCCGCCGGCAGGTTATTGCAGCGAATCGCCGCTCCCGCCTCCAGCAGATGATCCGCGTTGCGTTCTTCCTGGCCCGGAATCGGTTCGATCAGGATCATGGGCAATCCTCGCGCCAGCGCTTCCGATGTCGTCAGCCCTCCGGACTTGCCAATGAGCGCGTCGGCTGCAGCCATGTATTGATCCATCTCTTTCGTGAATCCTATGGCCACCAACTGGTTTCCGCCACCCGCCAATTGTCCGCTGGTTTTCGAAAGTTGCTCCAAACGCGTCCTCAATTTTTCTGCCTTACCCACAATGGCCACGATTTGCCATGGCCGCCCCAACGCCAGCAAACTCCGCACCAACTGCTCCAGCGGGCCCACTCCGTAACCTCCGGCGGAAATCAGCAGCACGCGGGAATTGGCTGAAAGTCCAAGTCTCCGCCGCGCGTCTTGGCGGTCAACAGGCACTTCGAACTTCGGGTCGATAGGAATCCCGGTCACGCGCAATTTCTCTCGCGGCACTCCGATGCCCGCCAGATATTCCGCCGATTCTGGCAACGCCACGTCGTAGCGATCCACCGTCCGGCACAACCACATCGCGTGTACGTCGTAATCGGTCACCACGATCACGTGACGCGCCCGCAATTTTCTCTTTGCAATCAGCCACGCCAGAATTTCCGCAGGAAGAAAATGCGTCGCAATGCACAGGTCCGGTTGCACCCTCTTGAGCATCCGGATCATCGGCTGCGCGTTCAAGCGGTCCAGCGCAAGGCGGCGCCGGGCGTTGCTCCAGGGTTGATCCGTGCGGTCGTACAGCAAGCCCATCAGTCCGGGCGCGCTTTTCACCATCGCGATATAAGCGTCTTCGTAAATTCGCTGAAATAGCTTGCTGACGTGATCGATGACGTCGACGTGCTCCACGGTCGAGCCGCCACGCATTCGAAACGGCTCTTCCAGTGCTTGCGCCGCTCGCACGTGTCCGGCGCCAGAGGAAGCGGAAAGGATCAGTACGCGTGGCGGACGCCGCAGCGCGGCAGCTTCCCTCATGCGTGGATCACAGCGAAGCGGCCTTCCGCGGGCCGGTGGAAAGCTTCTCCAGAATCGTCTTTGCCAGCTTTTGCGTTTCGCCGAAGCGCGTCAGATAGTCCTGGAATTCCTGGTTAAGCAATTGTGCGTCCTCTGGCCCCAGCTCGTTTCTCAGAATCATGTCGCGCAGCTTCACTGGATGCGGCAGCAGCGCGTCCTCTTGCAGTTCTTCCAGTGCTTGCGTCGGATCGTAGTGATACATGGCAATCTCCCGTGAGTTGCAAGCCGTCAAATCTCGTCGAACCCGGTGGCTCCATTCTACGCAAAAGCAGCCACAGGCACGCCGACAATTGTGCGGGAACTGGCTTTGCTTCAGGCGGCGGGAGCGCGAGCCGGCACGAATTCGTACTTCTCGATCTTCGCGGCAATGCCGGTCTTTCCGTTCTCAGTAGGTTCAATGCGAACCACCTTGCCGTGACACCGGATGTTCACGTCTCCCGCGGAAATCATCTGTTGCGGAAGCGTCAAAATAAAATCGATTTCCGTGCCGTCGTCAAACCGCGCATCTGTGAGGAAATAAAGTCCTCGATAACTCACGTCGCGTGTGCTTGCGCGCAGTTCCGGGCTACTCGCGTCGTGCGCCAACACGCGCACAGGCAGGGTCATAACAAAGCGCCTGGCCTCACGCCTATCCGACAAATCGCCCACGCGGGCCTCCTGTTTTGGCCGAACCGCGCTGAAAATAACATCCGTGTGCGCAAACTTCAATGTCAAATTCCAGTTTTTTAGCTCTAGTACCTACATGCCTCGTTGTGGGCGGACTAGAACTCACACCTCTCTGCACATTCTGTCGACTTAAGCGACAATAGATGTGCACCATCTTAGATGCGGTTAAACTTTTTTGGATTTCTTGATTCCTAATGTTGATTCATCATGATTCCCGCAATTTCTTTATACCAGGCCCGGTCGGCGCGCTCGAAGCCATAGTGTGGACTCCCACTCGTTCTGGTACGCCTGCACTCGCAGCCGTCGTGTGCCATCCTCATCCGCTTTTCGGCGGCACGCTTCACAACAAGGTTGTTTACCACGCTGCCAAATCTTTGGACGTGCTCGGCATTCCCGTTCTCCGTTTCAATTTTCGTGGCGCGGGTTTAAGCGCCGGTGAACATGATCGCGGATTGGGCGAACGCGGAGACGTGCAAGCCGCTATCGATTATTTGGCCACGCAATATCCCGAAACTCCGCTGCTCGTCGCCGGCTTTAGTTTTGGAAGCTGGGTTGGTCTGCAGGTCGGCTGCGCGGATCCTCGCGTGCACGAACTCATAGGTCTCGGAATCCCCGTCAATAATTCCGACTTCACTTATCTTGCCAGCTGCGCAAAACCCAAGTTGATTGTGCAGGGCACCAACGACGAACACGGCGAATGGGAAAAAGTCGAACCTGTTGTCGCTCTGGCCGCAGGAGATACGCGGCTATCCTTCATTCAGGGTGCCGATCATTTTTTTTCTGGCTACCTCGACCAGTTGGACCAGTCCATTACTTCATGGCTCCTCGAACGCCATCCCGAACTCCGCAAAATCTAGCCCGAACCAATCCGCGTTCGGCCTAGGCTCCTTCGCCTCGCGAGAACAGCTTGCTGAACTGTTCCAATCCCGCCGGCACTTCTACGATCAATCGCGTGTTCGCTTCCACATGCGGTGTCCGCGACATTCCCACCAGCGCCGCCGTTATTCCCGGCGCCGACCGCGCGAATTGCAATGCCCGTTCCGCATCGTTCTGCAGTCCCAGCGCTTCCGCCACGAACCCCGGCAGATTTTGCGCCACTTGTCCTTGGAGAAGGGAAGCGCTCGCAATCAACGTGATTCCCGACTCACTCGCGGCTTCCATCACCGTTTTCTGCTCGGGTCCCATCGTTTGATTCCCTAGCGTCAACGCTTCCGTCATTGCCAGGTTGAACGGCAACTGCACAAATCGAAAATGGTGCTTCTCTCCCGCAATCTCCTTCGCGATCCCTGCGATCTCCGCCAGTTGCAAGGAGTCGCGCGCCGACTTCTCCTGGCGGAATCCGTTCCACGTCGCTATCCCATAGTATTGCAACTGTCCCCGCGCCACCGCGGATTCCAGAAACACGAACGCTTCCCGTACGCGCGTCAGAAATTCCTCTGGCGCAATTTCTGAAAGCTGCGTCTCCGGATTATGCAGGTAATAAACGTCGATGCAGTCCAGTTGCAGGTTCTTCCGGCTACGCGTCAGTTGATTTTCTAGAAATCGAGCGGTCATGCAGTGGCTTCCCGCGGCAATATCCTTGGCTGAGAAGATCCCTTTCTGCAGATATTCCTCAAAAAAATAGCGGTTTGGGTCTTCCGGCATCGAACCATCGGGCGTCAAATAGCCGCCTTTCGTGCACACCACAACCTCATCCCGCGAAATGCCCTTGCGCGCCAACACCTTCAGCGCCGTACCGATGGTCCGCTCGCTTCTTTGCAGCCGGTAATTAATCGCCGTATCGATCAGGTTGATGCCCGATTCCACCGCCGCCACGATCGCCGCTGTATAACTGGAATCGGTTGACTCGTTCGGCTGGCCCAAATACGTCCCGATTCCCAGCGAAGATACCACCAGGTCTTCCGCCTGACGGAAGTGCCCCTCCGCGGCGACTCCCCTGAATTTTTCCGCATATCGCGTCGTGCCTTCCTGCGTTGCTCCCCGGTTCATTTGCTTTCCTCGCTTTGCTTTTTTCCTTGCGCACCGCCCGCTTGCTCGGGCTGCTCTTTTTTCGGAGCAAGCAACCGCGAACACGCCCGCAGGATTCTTCGGTACGGCCAATCTTTCTCACGAAAGAATATTTCGCCTTCGCGCGGGCTACTGAAAAACCACCGCGCCAGCAGCCCCAGGTGCTCGCCGAGCTCCGCCGCGCTCTGCCGCACATTCACCGTCGCCGGCTGCGCGGCACTGCCCGAACCCTCAATATAATCGCGCACAGCCTCTTCCGCCGAAGCGGGCTTGCCGGTATCGCCGAAGCGCAGATAAAAGGGCTCCGCCAATCTCCCGTGATGTACTGCAAAAAACGCAATCGAGTGTTGTTCCATGGTGCGCTGCAGAATCACGGCATCCAGGTCCTGAATTCGCCGCGACAATTCCGGCTTGCCACGCAAAACATCGTCCAGTTTTTCTAGCTTCTTATGAACTGCCGCGGCCTTCTCAAAATCAAGTTGTTCGCTGGCGGTTTCCCGTTCGCTTGTCAGTGCATCATGCAGGGAAAGGCTATTCGTGTCCAGAAATTGCACTAGCCGGTTTACTTCCACGAGGTACTCTTCCTGGCTGCATCCCGCGAAACAGGGCGCCAGGCACATTTTCATTTCCGAATACAGGCATCCGGGAAATGTCGGATCGCGCCTGATCTTGATCTGACAGCGCCTCACCTTGAAAAAGTCCAGCATCTTGTCGGCGAACGCTTCAGCAGACCGCCGCGACGCGAACGGCCCGTAATATACTCCGGACGCCGGTTCGCCCTGTTCGTCCACGACAATGCGCCGCGTCACGAAGCATCGTGGATATGCATTCCGCAGGTTTACCTTCAACACCGGCGCCGGACGCAAGCGCATCAATTCCCGGTAGCGCTTCGGAAAAATTTGCTTGGCATTGTGATAGTAGGTAAGGGCCTGTTCGAACGCCGAGCCCGTTTCACGATAACGTACCTGTCGGGCAAACTCACGCAGGTTCAGCCGCTTGCTGGTCGCATCCGGCGGCCCCAGCAATCGCTGCAGCCTTCGCCGCAAGTCTGCCGTGCGCACCAAAAAGGGTTCCGCTGCCTCGTTTCGAGAAGAAATCAGACACACGGCCGGCTTAGCAGGCAAAAGCGAAAAGAATTCCGCATCATTTTCCGGGGTGAAGTCCAGGCCAGAGTCGAGTTCCAACACCTCGTCAGGATACTACGGACGTTTCCCGCTTGCTCCGCCACTCATGCTTTTTGCAGTACTGTCCTGTCACTCCCCGCAGTTCCAGCGAATGCAGTTCCGATTGCATCAGATGGCGCTGTTGCAGCCGCCGCACAATGGATGTCGGCCACAATCCTCGCCATGCAACCATGCAGGCTCCCCGCCACGTCAATTTGTACGACGTGCCATCCTCGGCAAGCTCCATGTACCCGATCCGTGCATGCCGCGGCCCATAATTTTCAACCACTCTCTTGTAGCGCAGCAGTTCGTCGCCGCCAGCTTCCGCTCTCGCCCATAGTCCCGCGGCGTACTTTTCGATCAGCTGGCGGTGCATTCGATACAACTCTTCTCCTCTGCGAACATTCGGGAAGCGGAACACACGGTGCTCCTTCTGCGCCGGCGTCAGTGGCAAATCGCCGTTTGTATTGGTCTCCAGCATCAGGCCATTGGTGAAGCTCGTGGAAAATTCAAGATAGCTGGAAGTTTTGCTCGGCGTCTCCAGCGTGGACACATTCGCAAAATCGTTCGTCCTCCGATTACAAAAATACGCCATATAGCTGTGGGTCTCGCTGATCAAGCTGCCGCAGTCATAGCAGCCCAGAAACTCGAAACCCTGTTCCAATAATTCCGGAATCCGCTGGCGAAACGTGGCTGCCGCCACCTCCGGAAGTCCGTCGACCGGCATCTTTGTAAGCTGGCAAACTCCGGAAAATCGCATGGTGGTTCGCACCAATACCGGCGCGAGCAAATGCAGCGCGCCAAGCAATGCAGTGAGCTCCAGCAAAATTGTTTCGAACATTTGACCTGAGCGCGCAGGGGACGGCGCTGCTCCTCCGTGTGAAGCTGCTTCTACCTCCTGATTATTAGGGGTAGCGGACGGAAAGGAGCAGCGATTATAATCAGAAGATGCCTAATAAGTGAATAGTAATTTAATAACAACCATGGCGGTGCGTTTGCGGCCCGTGACCTTTACCGTAAGGGCAGCCTAGCTCTTCAACACCCAGGCCGCGATCACCAGCCGCTGAATCTCGCTCGTGCCTTCATAAATTTCCGTAATTCGGGCGTCTCGGTAAGCCCGCTCCACCGGATATTCCCGGCTATACCCATATCCGCCATGGATCTGAATGGCTTTATGCGTTACCCGCGTGGCCATCTCGCTCGCAAACAGCTTCGCCGTCGCCGCTTCCTGGCTGAACCGGCCGCCGCTATCCTGCTGCCACGCCGCCTTGCGCACCAGCAAGCGCGCCGCGTCGATCTCGGTCGCCATATCCGCCAACATGAATTGGATCGCCTGAAATTGCGCGATGGGATGCCCAAATGCCATCCGTTCCTGAGCCCACTTGAGCGCCGCTTCAAATGCACCTTGCGCAATCCCCGTGGCCTGCGACGCAATCCCGATTCTTCCTCCGTCGAGCGTCGAGAGCGCCACTTTATAGCCCTCGCCTTCATTGCCGATGCGATTGCCCTCGGGTACCGTACAATCCGTGAAAATCAATTCGCTGCAAGCCGTCGCGTTTATCCCCAGTTTCTTCTCTTCCTTGCCCACCTTAAAACCGGGCGTTCCTTTTTCCACCACGATCGCGGTAATCCCTTTTTCTCCCTTGGACGGCTCCGTGTTCACATAAACGATCGCGGCGTCCGCCACGCCGCCGTTGGTGATCCACGCCTTCGTACCGTTGATCACATACTTATCGCCTTTCTTCAAAGCTTTCGTCTGCAGCGCCGCCGCATTCGAACCAGCCTGCGGCTCCGTCAGCGCATAGCAACCGATCTTTTCTCCGCGTGTAAAAGGCCATAGGAACTTCTGCTTCTGCTCCGCAGTTCCAAACCGGTGAATCGGATCGCAGAACAGCGAGTTCTGTACGCTCAGAATCACGCCCGTCGAGGCGCAGCACCGCGAAATCTCTTCGATCACAATCGTGTACGCAATGTGATCGAATCCCGCGCCGCCTTCGGCTTCGGGAAACGCCACTCCCGTTAATCCCAATTCCGCCGCCTTCTTGAACAGCTCCCGCGGAAAATGGCCAGTCTCGTCTAGCCCCTTCGCCAGCGGCCGCACTTCGGTCTCTGCAAACTCCCGCACGCTCTTTTGCAGCAGCTTCTGTTCTTCGTTCAATTCCAGGTTCACCGTGCTTCTCCTGCCGCGTCATTCAAACGCAATTGTGAATTTTCGATTCCGCTCCGACGCTCATGCCTGTAGCGTCTTCTTTAATCTTTCATACGTCGTCGCCAATTCCTCCGGATGTACCCGCGTTTCCCCGGTGACGGTCATAAAGTTCGAATCACCGAACCAACGCGGCAGCATATGCAGATGGAGATGGCCAATGACGCCGGCCCCGGCCGCCCGTCCCAGGTTCATTCCCAGGTTCATGCCGTCAGGGTTGTAAGTTTTCTGGAACGCGTTCTCCACTCGTTGCGAAAGCTCCATCATTTCCTCGAGAGCTCCCGCCTCGCAGAGATTCAGCTCTGCTACGTGCGCGTACGGCACGATCATTACGTGTCCGCTCGTGTACGGAAAGCGATTCAGAATCACAAACGCTTTCTTGCCGCGGTCGACAATCAGCGTTTCTTCATCGCGATTCAATCGAATCGCATCGCAGAAAATACACTCCGGTTGCTTGCCTTCACTGACCATCGCCATGTACTTATAGCGCCACGGCGACCAAAGATAATCCATCGTGATGTGACCTCACTCGCCAACTCCAACAAGCATAACCCAAGCCGTCGGTCACGGGAGGACATCCATCGCTTCAGCGGTGCCGAAAACGTGGCACAGGAACAAGGCTTAAGCCGCTGAGGGAACGCCGCTCACTATTAAACTGCCAACTCTCGACGACTACACTCGACCGCTTCAAAAAAAAACGCCCCGATCCCTCGGGGCGCCGCACAAATTAAATTTTCCATCCATCTCATGCAGGTGGCGCTTCCGGCTGGGCCGCCGATGCGGCCGCGGCCGCCGGACTATTCACAAAGTCTTTCAATTCCTTGCTGGGCTTGAAGAAAGGAATCTTCTTCGCCGGCACTTCCACTTTCTCCCCTGTCTTCGGGTTGCGTCCCACCCTGCCGCGCCGCTGCCGTGTCCGGAAACTCCCGAATCCGCGAATCTCGATCTTGTCGCCCTTCTGAAGTGCATCAATGATGCTTTCAAAAATAGTTTCGACGATGGTCTCGGATTCTTTGCGAGGCAACTCCGTGATCCGCAGCACTTCCTCGATCAGGTCCGCCTTCGTCAGTGTCGGTTGCTTTGTCATCTTCGCCTAGCCTCTTCACTCGTAGTCGCGACTCTTGCCATCTGCACCGAGGCCGACCTAGAGGGGCATCGCCTGCCTGGTTGACACTCTTCCTATCATTAAAATGACCCGCAGGTAAACGACTTTTCCTGGCGGTTCCCCCCCGGCCGCAGATTCTCCCCGCTTCCCCAACTACCGGGACGACAGCTTCTGCTTCAGCGCGTCTCCAATCGTCGCCGTCGACGACGACTTCGACGTCTTATATTGTTCGATTTCCCGCCGCTCCTGCTGTCGCACCGCCGCTCGATAGCTTAGCCCGATCCGCCGCGTGTCATGGCTGATCTTGATGATCTTGAAATCGTATTCCTTGCCGGGTTCCAGGGGTCCGGCGCTCTTCAGCGGCCCGGTCGTTGGACGGAAGCTCGATGGTCCTTCATCCCGCCGCTTCCGTTCTTCGATTTCCGTATTGTGGCAAAGGCCTTCGATGTTATCGCCAAGCTCCACGAAAGCGCCGAATGTCGCGATTCGCGAAACCTTGCCCCGCACGATGTCACCGATCCGGTGCGATTTGAACCAGTCTCCCCAAATGTCGTTCACCTGCTTCATCCCCAGCGACACACGGCGGTTTTCCGGATCGATCCGCAGCACTTTCGCTGTGATCGGTTCGCCCTTCTTGAACACCTCATGCGGATTCTTCACGCGCCCGGTCCAGCTCACGTCGCTTACATGAACCAGGCCATCGAATCCATCTTCGATCTCAATGAACGCGCCAAACTCGGCGATGTTCCGCACTTTCCCTGTTACCACAGTGCCCACCGGATACTTCTCCGCCACCAGTAGCCATGGGTCGGGTTGCGCCTGCTTGATTCCCAACGAAACGCGCCGGTCGCTCGGCTTGATGTCCAGCACCACCACGTCCACTTCTTCGCCGGCCTTGACAACCTTTGACGGGTGCGTTGGTTTCTTCGCCCAGCTCATCTCCGTTACGTGAACCAAGCCTTCAATCCCCGGCTCCAATTCCACGAATGCGCCGTAATCCACCACGCCCACAACCTTGCCCTTGTATTTCCCACCCGCCGGATAGCGTTCCGCCGCGTCAATCCACGGATCCTTCATGAGCTGCTTCAGGCCCAGAGAGACGCGCTGCTTATCTTTATCGAACTTCAGCACCACCACGTCCAGTTCCTGCTCCGGTTTCACCACGTCGCTCGGATGGCGCACGCGCCCCCAGCTTAGGTCCGTCAGGTGCAGCAGCCCGTCCAGTCCGCCGATGTCGACGAACGCGCCATAGTCGGTCACGTTCTTCACTGTGCCGTGAACTGTCTGGCCTTCCTTCAACTGCTCCATCAACTCCGCCCGCTTCGCGTGCAGCGTTTCTTCCAGCAGCGCCCGTCGGCTCACCACCACGTTTCCACGCCGCCGGTTCAGCTTCGTGATGCGTACATCCAGGTTCGTGCCGATCAAGCCGTCCAGATTCGCCGTCGGCCGCAGGTCATACTGCGAACCCGGCAGGAACGCACGCACACCAATATCAACCACGAGTCCGCCCTTGATGCGGTCCACCACCTTCGCGCTGATGGTTTCCTTCGCCTTGAACTGCGCGTCAATCTTTTCCCAGGTCCGCCGCCGCAATACCTTCTGGTAAGACACGATCACAAAACTGTCTTTGTGCTCACCTGTGCGCTGCACTTCAATCGTGGAATTGG
The DNA here is from genome assembly GCA_963795535.1 of Candidatus Acidiferrales bacterium. Lineage (GTDB taxonomy): Bacteria > Acidobacteriota > Terriglobia > Acidiferrales > UBA7541 > Acidiferrum. The sequence goes on along the minus strand of CAWCIG010000012.1, from coordinate 670,524 downwards.
GATCCGGCCGCGGAATGTCCGATTCCTGGAACTCCGCTGCGGGAATCAGCCCTTCGGTCTTGCCACCCAGGTCCACCACCACACCGTTCTCGGTGTACGCGACCACCTTCACTTCAATAATTTCGTTTTGCGCCGCGACTTCCTGCGGTTCGCTGTATTGCTCGATGAGCTTGCTCATCTCTTCGGCGCCAGCTGCTTCTTCCGCCGCTGCGGCAGCTTCCGCGTCGGCGGCCGCCGTTTGCGCGTGGGCCTCTGCGGCCTTATGCGCGTCTTCGACTTTCACCGGCTCCACGTGCGCCGGCTCTTGCGGCACAATCGTGTCGTGCCCGTCCTCGGGAAGTTCCGCGGCGGCGCTCTGTTCCGGTTTGTTTGGGGACTCTACTTCTTGTGCAGGTGCGGCTGCTGCGGACGATACGGGGTTTTCATTCTCAAATGAAGTCATGATTACGTCGCCTCCGGGATTCTTATCCCTGTTTTGGTCAGGTCAATCCTTGCCGATCCCTACCGGGGTAATGCAAGGAGGGTTACAACGGGGCAGCACAACTTCGCGGACTGCTTCGCAGTAACTCGGTCTCTTTCAATTGGATGCCGCGCAGATGGGTAGCGCCGCATCCCTAACACCCATGCAAGCATACCCGCCGCCTCGCGCCCCTGTCAATCAAGCTGCCGCGAACCCCGCGAACCATCACGAGCGACTCCCAAAAGAAAAAACGTAGGTCATCCCTGAGCGTGCCTTTTGCGCGAAGGATCTCAACTGACACCCAAACGGCTGAAGCTACGCTCTCGCCCGCCCCGCCTGCGTCCGCTCCCGCCGGAAATCCGAAGCATTCAATTCCACCGTCCGGCACATTTCAAACAGCCGCGATCTCATCCGGCTTCCAATCCTTTGCTCCAGCGAATCGTCCTTGATAGCGGCCATCAATTTTCCGCTAGGCAGGCGCGTCGTCTCGCCTTCCGATTGCGGGTTATCGATATAGTTCGTGGTGATAATCGTGGTTCGCTTCTCGTTGTACCTGGCGTTCAGCACGATCGCAACGATGTCTCTCATCCAGTCGGATGGTTTGCTCGCCCCCAGATCATCCAACAGCAAAACCTCCACGCCACGTATCGGTTCGAGAATTCCAAGCTCGGTCGATTCGCTTGCCGCGTTATAGCTACCCTGAATTTCTTTCAGTAGCTCGCGGTAATCGCAAAACAATCCGCCGTGGCCCCTGTGAATCAATTCCTTCAATGCCGCCACAGCCAAATGTGTCTTGCCGGCCCCGGACGGTCCAGCCAGCAGCAGCCCCTGCTCCGTCGCCGGATAATCCCTCAAAAATCCTTCCACCTGCATCTTTGCGTGTTTCAAAGACTGTTGCTGTTGCGGCGTCCCGATGTCGGTGGAAAAGCTCTCAAAATCGCAATGTTCGTAGCGCTTCGGAATCCGTGCGCGCTCCATTACCCTTTCCGCGCGCTCTTCCATCCCGCACTCACAAGGCACGGCCATATTCCCCGGCGCTCTGTCGTTCCGCGCCACGAGCTTCCATCCTGTACCCCGGCACAACAAACAATCTTCGCGAGCCATAACCACCTTGGAGTGCGGCGACTTGCCGCCGCCTTTGCCGTTTGACCTCATCTGCGAATTCAGCTTCTGCACTCCATCTTACGTGCGCGCACCTGCACTCACAACCACAACCCCTGCGGAAATCTGTGCACAAAAAAAAGACCCCGGCATCGCGAATCATAAAATTCCTCCACCTTACCTCCACATCCGCGGCATCGCCCTCACGATTGCTGTCTTCGGCGCCTTATTTTCCTTCTCCGTTCGCGAAGCCATCCGCGACAGTTCCTGCTGCACCACTTGCGCGAATTCCCCCATCACATGCTCCATCTCCAGCATCTTTTCGCGCATGTTCAAAATTATTTCGATCCCCGCCAGGTTCACGCCCATGTCCCGCGCCAGCGTCAGGATCACTTCCAGCCGCTCCAGGTCCGAATCCGTATACAGCCGCGTATTCCCTTGCGAACGCGACGGCTTCAGCAATCCCACGCGTTCGTACAGTCGCAGCGTTTGCGGATGCAACTTATAAAGCTCCGCAACTGCGCTGATCATGTATCCGGCCTTCGCTCGTGTCCTTTGTTTCACTGGCATTGTCGCAGCTCTTTCGGAAGTAATAAGCGCTACTCTCCTACACTCCGGCCTTCGCAAATAAATCCTTCCGTGGATCGGCTGGCGCTACTTCTTCCAGTTCCTTCATGATCGTCCGCACGCGCTCGTCGGTCGGTTCCGGCACAACAATCTGAATCTCCACGTACTGGTCGCCGCGTGTCCCGTTCTTCCCATGTGGCACGCCTTTCTCTTTCAGTCGCAACGTGCGTCCGCTGTTGGTGCCTGGAGGGATGCGCACAATCGACCGCCCGTCGATCGTCGGCACTTCCACCTTCGCTCCCAGCGAGGCCTCCGGCACCGTCACGGGCACCTTTGTAAACAGGTCGTTTCCACGTCGCTCGAAAAACTCATGTGGATGCACCACCACGCGCAGATACAAATCTCCAGCAGGCGCGCCCATCGTGCCCGCGTTGCCTTTTCCCGGCACACGCACCCGCCCGCCATTCGCCACTCCCGGTGGAATGCGGACTTCAATCGTTTCGGTCTTTCGAACGCGCCCCTCGCCTCCGCAAACTCGACAAGGTGTGTACAGCTTTCCAGTTCCCCCGCAGCGATTGCAAGGCACATTAAAGCGCATTTTCCCCGCGGTCTGCTGTACCGTTCCCGTCCCATGGCAAGTCGGACAAGTCTGCGGTGTGCCGACCGCGCCGGTTCCATGGCACGTTTCGCAAGTATCCATGCGCGTGATCTGTAACTTCTTCACCGATCCGCGCACCGCATCCCAGAAATCAACTTCGATCTGATATTCCAGGTCGCCACCGGGTTCGTGCTCCGGTTCGGCGGATACACCACCGCGGCGCCCTCCAAAAAACTGTCCAAACAAATCCCGAAAGCTCGATCCCTCAGCTTGCTGCCCGCCAAAATCAAATCCGCCAAAATCAAAATTGACACCTTCTCCGCCCGATTCCGGCCTCGGCCCATAATCTCCCGTCGGCACATTTTCGCTGTAGAAGCCATACTGGTCGTACATCTGCCGCTTCTTCGTGTCCGAAAGAACGTCGTATGCTTCCTGCAGTTGCTTGAATTTCTCTTCGGAGGCTTTGTCGCCGGGGTTCAAATCGGGGTGATATTTCCGCGCGAGCTTGCGAAACGCCGTGCGAATTTCCTTCGCAGTGGCTTTCTTCGGAACTCCCAGAAGCTCGTAATAATCTTGTTTTGCACTCGTTGGCATGTTCAGCTTTGCTGTGGCCTTGTTCCGGCCACCTTTATTCTTGGGGTTCTCGCGAAAAGAGAGAAGAAGTACTCCTCTCTCTTTTCACTTAGAACTTACAACTCAAACGGCTTTCCTTTAGTTCGGCTTTTTGTTGTCGTCCACGTCTACGTACTCAGCGTCGATCACGTCGCCGGGTTTGCTTCCGCTGCCGTGCGCGCCGCCTCCGGCTGAACTTGGACCGCCTGCCGCACCCGCACCAGCCGCGCCTGCCTGCTCGCCGCCAGCCGCTTGCGACTTCTTGTACAGCTCTTCTGCCATCTTGTGCAGCGACTTTTCCACGTTTTCTGCCGCGCTACGCAGCCGTGGCACTCCGCCTTCGTTGATCGCCTTCTTCGCGTCTTCCAGCGCCTCTTCAGCCTGCTTCACGTCGCCTTCGGGCAGCTTGTCGCGATTTTCCCGGATGGTTTTCTCAGCTTGATAGATGATTCCATCCAGCCGGTTCCGTGCTTCCACTTCTTCCATCCGCTTACGATCGTCCTCGGCGTGCGATTCCGCCTCGGTGCGCATCTTTTCCGCCTCTTCCTTGCTCAATCCGGTCGAAGCGGTGATGGTGATCTTTTGTTCCTTGTTCGTGGCCTTGTCCTTCGCGCTTACGTTCAAAATACCGTTAGCGTCGATGTCAAAGGTCACTTCCACTTGTGGTACGCCTCTCGGCGCAGGCGGAATTCCATCCAGTTTGAATGTGCCGAGCGACCGGTTGTCCTTCGCGAACTTCCGTTCCCCTTGCAATACGTGGATTTCCACTCCCGGCTGGTTATCGGAAGCCGTCGAGTACGTTTCCACCTTGCGCGTCGGTATCGTGGTGTTCCGCGGGATCTGTACGGTCATCACGCCGCCAAGCGTTTCGACTCCCAGTGAGAGCGGGGTCACGTCCAGCAACAAAATGTCCTTCACTTCGCCGCCAAGCACCGCTCCCTGGATCGCCGCGCCTACGGCCACGACTTCATCCGGGTTCACGCCCTTGTGCAGCTCTTTCCCGCCGAAGAAATTGCTCACGAGCGCCTGCACCTTCGGAATACGCGTCGAACCGCCAACCAGCACCACTTCCTGGATGTCGCTCGGCGACATCTTCGCGTCTTCCAGAGCCTGCTTCACCGGCTTCATCGAGCGCTCGAGCAAGTCGTTCATCAACTGTTCGAGCCGCACGCGCGTCAGCTTTTGCTGCATGTGGATCGGCCCGCTTGCTCCCGCGGTGATGAACGGCAGGTTGATCTCGGTCTCCATCATTTGCGAAAGCTCGATCTTGGCCTTTTCCGCCGCTTCCTTCAGCCGCTGCAGCGCCATCTTGTCTTTGCCCAGGTCGATCCCGTGCTCTTTCTTGAATTCGTCGATCAGCCAATCGACGATCTTCTGGTCGACGTCATCGCCGCCCAGGTGCGTGTCGCCGTTGGTCGATTTCACTTCCACAACGCCGCTGCCTACTTCCAGTACGGAAATATCGAACGTGCCGCCGCCCAGGTCGTACACGGCAATCGTTTCGTCACTCTTCTTTTCCAGGCCATACGCCAGCGCAGCCGCCGTCGGCTCGTTGATAATGCGCAGCACTTCGAGCCCTGCAATTTCGCCGGCCTGCTTGGTCGCTTGCCGCTGCGCGTCGTTAAAATAGGCAGGGACGGTGATCACCACCTTCGTGACCTTCTCGCCAAGAAAATCCTCCGCGGCGTTCTTCAGCTTCGTCAGGATCATCGCGGAAATTTCCGGAGGACTGTACACTTTGCCCGCGATCTCCACCCGCGCATCATCGTGGCTGCCTTTCACTACCTTATAAGGCACGCGCTTCATCTCTTCGGCGACTTCGTCGTAACGCCGGCCCATGAACCGCTTGATCGAGTAAACCGTATTCTCCGGGTTGGTCACCGCCTGGCGCTTCGCCACTTGCCCGACCAGCCGTTCCCCCGACTTTGTAATCGCCACCACCGAAGGCGTTGTCCGTGTCCCCTCCTGGTTGGGGATCACTACTGGCTCGCCTCCCTGCATCACTGCCACCACCGAGTTCGTTGTCCCTAGGTCAATTCCAATAATCTTGCTCATAGCTTAGCTACCGTCCTTTATTGAATTCTGCTAAATCCCTTTTCGCCCGCCTAACTTTCCCAACCGGCTGCGAGCGCGCCCGTTCTGCCGCAGCGCTGGCGCAGGAGAGGCCCAGCCGTGCTTCAAAAACACGGCAAATATACAACTTGAGTGTGATGTTGTCAAGTTGTTTGATAGCGTCTGTAAGCTCTATCATTTCAGTCTTTTCCGTGCCAGCCGTTTCCAGACAACCCTCCTTCCTCTTCTCTCACCTAACTCCTTTGGCTCTACACCGCAACCGTCTTCTTTCCTTCGATGGGAGTCTGCCTCTTGCGAAACTCCTCTTTGCCCTGCCTCCCGCAACCACTTTCAACCTGTGATACTCTTCTCAAGATTCGGCTTACCCGCATAATCCAGTTTCGGAGGACCCTGTGAATCGCCGCTCCCTTCTCGCCTCAATCGCTACCCTGGCTCTGGCCAGCGTGGGCAGTTTGATCCTGATGGCCTCCCCCTCCACTCAGAAGGCGGCGAAATCTTCTGCGTCGGCCTCGCAGACCACTTCTTCCGTCCCTCAGGCGCCTATCACCGTCGACGGCGTCAAGGACATCGATCCAGAGAAGGCTTACGGCAGCAAGAACGCTGGCGTTGTCATAGAGACTTTCACCGATTTCCAGTGTCCAGCGTGCAAGCAGCTTTACACCACCACGTTGCAGCGCGTGATGAGCAATTATGTCGACACCAACAAGGTCTACATGGTCCATCGCGATTTTCCGCTTCCTATGCACGCTTACTCCCGCATCGCCGCTAGCTATTCACGTGCCGCCTGCCATATCGGAAAGTGCGACGCCGTCGAAGAAGTGCTGTTCCAAAACCAGGAAAAGTGGGAAGCAACCGGCGATGTGAAGGGCACCGTGGCCTCGGCACTCACCCCGGCGGAAATGAAAAGGGTGCAAGCGCTGGTGGATGGTGGCACCCTCGAGCCTTTGATTGAACGCGACGTCCAAATCGGCAAGGCCGTCCCCGTCAATCAAACGCCTACAACCATCCTTCATACCCGCGATGGCCAAACCTATCCCGTAGTCGGCTATGTCAGTTACGAGGTTCTGACAACATTGCTCAATCAGCTCGTCAAGTAGCCAATGGCCGCGAGGACCCATGATGCAATCCGCTCCTTTCAACTTCCGGCGCGCCCTGATCCTGATCGGTCGCTTGCTGCTCGGCGGCATTTTTATCTATGCGGGATACTCTAAAATCCTCCTCCCCAACAAAATGTATTCGCCCCTGGTCATGCTGAAATTTTCCGTCTTGTCGAACCTCTCCAATTTCGGATTCCAGGTTGCCTCCTACAAAATGCTTTCACCCGCCGGAGTGGATTTTGTCTCTCACGTTCTCCCATTTGCTGAAATCGCGCTCGGCCTCCTCCTCCTGATTGGTTGGCGTCTTCGTATTTGGGCTGCTATCGCCAGTCTGTTCCTGCTGATGTTCCTCACAGTCGTCACCCGCGCCTACGTTCTCCATATGGATATCAACTGCGGCTGCTTCGCCACCCCCGAACCGGTAAGTCTCAAGAAAATCTTCGAAGACTCGGCCATGGCCGCCCTGGCAATCCTCATGACCCTCTTCGCCTTTCAGGAATCCCGCAAGCCCCACCCGTGGTCCGCCGCGGGAACTCCCCCAGCCACCACCGCCTAGCCGCGAGCATCACCTTCTGAGCGTTGTCATCCTCGGGAGCGATGTTTGCGACGAAGGGATCTCAACCGATCCTCCAGTTCGACCTTAGCCGCGAACCACTCCTGCATTCTCCGTCAGCAAAATCATTTCACTGTTATCCTTAATTTGCGTGCCGAACTCATCTATTACCTGGTGCCCATGAAATCACTGCCCGAATATCTCGAACTCGCCACCGTCGCTCACGGGCACCTCTGTGCCGGTCAGATCCTCGGAGTCCGCCTAACCATGCTCGGCCTTCAGGAACTCGGCATCAACGATCCCATCGCCGATCGCAAGCGCCTCGTTACCTTCGTCGAAATCGATCGCTGCGTCACCGACGCGGTCGCCCTCGTTGCCAACTGTCGCCTCGGCAAGCGCGCCCTCAAATTCCGCGATTGGGGCAAAGTCGCCGCCACCTTCTGCGACCTCGAAACCGGACGCGCCGTTCGCATCGCCGCTAAAGAATCCTCCAAACAAGCCGCTAGGGAGCTTTTTCCAGAACTTCCAAGAGAAGAAGGCCAGCAAAAGGCCTATGCGCAACTCTCGGACGACGTGCTTTTCTCCAAAGAATGGGTCAAAGTCGACATCTCTCCCGAAGACTTGCCCGGCTTCAAAGGCCCGCGCATCGTCTGCGCCGAATGCGGCGAAGGTATCAACTTTAAGCGCGAGGTCGTCCAGAATGGCCGCATCCTCTGCCGCTCCTGCGCCGGCGAAAAATACTACCGCTCGGTCTGACTGCCAACCATCCTCTCGCAACTAAAATTGTGATTCCGAGCGAAGCGAGGAATCGGATTTCTGCCATGAAAGCCACTCTGACAACCCCATGGAAACTTTTCCTATGCTCAGTCGCGTGCCGCTGCCAAATCTGCGCTAGAATTTTTCTTTCATGCTGAGTTTGCCCCCAATCACATTGCGCCTCCGCGGCTGGAAACTGATCGACCGTGTCGCGCTCGCTTTCCTGCTTCTCTGCTCCATCGCCCTGGGCGCCGCCGCCGGTCTCCTGTTCGTCTACGACAGCGACCTCCCCGAAATCCGTGCCCTCGAAACGTATCGTCCCAACGTTGTCACCGAAATTTACGCCGATGATGGCCAGCTCATCGGCAGCTTTGCCCTGCAACGCCGCATTCTCATGACCTGGGAGCAAACTCCCAAAGTCCTCTACAACGCCGTCACTGCCATCGAAGATCAGCACTTCGAGGATCACTGGGGCGTCGATTTCCCGCGCGTAGCCGGTGCCGCTTACCGCAATATTCTCAAACATCGTAGAGCCGAAGGCGCCAGCACCATCACCATGCAGCTTGCCGGCAACCTCTTCCTCGACCGCAGCGAACGCAGCTTCCGCCGCAAAGTCCAGGAAATGCTGCTAGCCCTACAGATCGAACGTCGCTACACCAAGCCGCAAATCTTCACCATGTACGCCAATCAGGTTTACCTGGCCCACGGCAACTATGGCTTCGCTGCCGCAGCGCAATTCTATTTCGGCAAACCCGTCACCGATCTGAATCTTCAGCAGGCTGCTTTGCTCGCAGGCATGATTCGCGGACCCATCTATTCGCCGCTTGCCGATCCCACGCGGGCCCTTGCTCGTCGCAACCTCGTTCTTCATCAAATGATGGAGGAAGGGAAGATCACGCCGGCCGAAGAAGCCGCTGCTCGCAAAACGCCTCTTGGCCTTCACTTGCAATATCCCCGCAACGACCTTGCCCCCTACTTCTTCGAAGAGATTCGCAAGTATCTCGAGTCCACTTACGGAACCGAAGCCGTTCACGAGCGCGGCCTCCGCGTCTACACCACTCTCAGCATCCAGATGCAAAAAGCCGCAAACCAGGCCATTCGCGACGGCCTGCACTCATACGATCGCCGTCACGGCTGGCGCGGCAAACTTCCCAACATTATTAGCGACAATCTCGGCCCGCTAGACAGCTACGAGGATGACGACTGGCGCCACGCCATCGATAAGGGCAGCTACGTTACCGGCCTGGTCCTCTCCGTCGATGACAAAAGTGCTACCATCAAAATCGGGTCCTACCGCGCCCTCCTTTCGGCCACGGATATCGCCTGGTCCGGCCACAAAAAGCCCGACGACATCCTCACCGTCGGCGATCTCATTCAGGTTTCCATTCAGGAATTGCACGAAACCACTGCGCGCGTTCAGCTCGAACAGCAGCCCGCTCCGCAAGCCGCCATGATTGCCATCGAAAATGCAACCGGCGAAATCAAGGCCATGGTTGGCGGTTACAGTTTTGAAGACTCTAAATTTAATCGCGCCACGCAAGCCGTCCGTCAGGTGGGCAGTTCCTTCAAGCCTTATGTCTATTCCACCGCTGTCGAGCGGGGCGCTTCACCCTTTGACACCATCGTCGACGCCCCCTTCACCGTCATCAGCGGCGGCCAGACCTATTCTCCGCATAACTACGACGAGAAATTCGAGGGCACCATCACCCTTCGTCGCGCTCTGGCCGGCTCCCGAAATGTCCCGGCCGTGAAACTCGCCGAAAAAGTTGGCATCAATGCCGTCGTAGACATGGCTCGCCGCTTCGGCATCACCACTCCGCTTCCGCCATACCTTCCGCTGGCCCTTGGCGCCGCGGACATGAAGCTCATCGAACACGTTTCCGCGTTCACTGTCTATGCCAATGAAGGCATTCGCATCGACCCGCACATGATTCGTCGCGTTACCAGCTACGACGGAGCGCTACTGGAAGAAGCTCATCCCGAAGTCCATGACGTGCTCGCGCCAGACGTCGCACACACCATGACCGCCATGCTCGAAGATGTTGTCCAGTTTGGAACCGCCATCAAGGCCAAGACTCTCGGCCGTCCTGCAGGCGGAAAAACTGGCACCACACAAGATTTCACCGATGCCTGGTTCATGGGCTTCACTCCGCAGATCACGGCCGGTGTTTGGGTCGGATACGACGACAAACAAATCTCTCTCGGCAAGCGCGAAACCGGCGCTCAGGCTGCCTTACCCATTTGGATGGAATTTATGCAACAGGGCATGGCCGGTATGCCCGTAGCTGATTTCGCAAACGTCGAATCCCTGGAAGAACAAGCCTCCGAACACCACGTCCACACCGACGTCCCCGACACCGCTCCCGAAGACGAAGCCCCAGCCATCCGCACCGAAAAGCCTCAACCAGCAACTCCACCGACGCCCGCGACCACTACCACCCCACCACCCGAGCCCTCTCCTACCACCGCAACGCCTCCCACAACCTGACATTCGCCGACTCCTTCGTAGGGCCCCGCACTGCTGCGCCCCTCCCTCCGCAAGACCCGAACCCCTCAAGAACGATTTCATCGAACCCGACGCTTACCAGTGGGGCCGTAAAGCCGCGTCCTTCAGGGCGGGGATATAAGGCCCTTTAGAGCGGAGTCTTTTGTTGCTCGACGTATTGCTTAATGATGCCCGGCGGTGCCCCGCCGCAACTGGCGGCAAAGTAAGACGGCGACCACAGGACATCCTTCCAATAGCGTTTCTCAATATCAGGACGCTCAATGCGAAGCAACCGACTGGAAACACCTTTGAGACTGTTGACCATGCTCGACACCGAGTGCTTCGGTGGATAGTTAATGAGCAGGTGAACGTGTTCGGTTTCGCCGTTCATGTCGACCAGTTGCGCCTCGAAGTCGGTGCATACTTTCTCGAAGATAACTTTGAGCCGTTGGATGGCGTCTCCGTCAAATACGTTTCTGCGATACTTTGTGACGAAGACCAAGTGGGCATGCAATGCGGAAACGCAATGCCTGCCGCGACGAATATCGTTGAACAGCAGCATAGACCAAGAATATAGTGGGTTGTGTTGAGACTGCAAGCATTCCAGTTCGAGTTAATGCCGAACGGCGAACAACTTCGCAACCTCCCGACAGTTCGCTGGGTCCTGCCGCTTCGTCTACAACAAAGCCCTCGCTCTTAATATCGAACGCTACGAAAAGAAAGAAAAGCGTTTGGGCTATGCGGGTCTGTGTGCCTTGCTGCCCAACTGGAAAATGGAGCACGAGTTTTTGTCCAACGTACCCGCGCAAGCATTGCAGCAATCCCTCAAAAATCTTGAGCGAGCCTACACAAACTTCTTTCAAAAGCGTGCCGACTTCCCCAAGTTCAAAAAGAAGGGTCAGCGAGAGAGTTTTCGTATCCCTCAAGGCTTCGAGGCGGACAATCAGAACGGACGCATCAAACTGCCGAAACTTGGTTGGATGCGCTACCGCAAATCGCAGGACATTCTGGGCGAAGCTAGCAACGTCACCGTAAGTGAGTCGTGTGGCAAGTGGTTGGTGTCAATTCAAACCGAGCGAGAAATCGAAACGCCGCAGCACCCATCAACGTCAGCAGTTGGCATGGACTGGGGAATCGTCAACTTCGTAACCTTGTCGGATGGCGAAGTCGTAGACCAATGTCAGCCGTTGAAGAAGTTCCTGCCGAAAGTAGCGAAGTGGCAACGCCGCATGGCTCGCAAGAAAAAGTTCTCGAAAAACTGGCACAAAGCGAAAGCCTGTATCGCCAAATTGCATACGAAAGTCGCCAATATCAGAAAGGATTTCGTACACAAGGTCTCGAACAGCATCAGCAAAAACCACGTCGTTGTTTGTATCGAAGACCTGCAAGTCAAGAACATGAGCAAGTCAGCGGCAAAGAAGATGGCACAAAAGTCTGGGCTGAACCGTTCAATCTTGGACGCCAGTCCGTTCGAGTTGCGCCGTCAACTGGAATACAAGACGCCATGGCAAGGTGGTTTGCTTGTCCCTGTGCCAGCACAGAACACGAGTCGCAAGTGCCCCGAGTGCGGACAGGTATCAGCAGAGAACCGCAAGACACAAGCGAAGTTTGCTTGCGTCGGATGCGGATTCTCGGCCAATGCGGACTTTGTCAGTGCTGTGAATATCAGAGAGGCGGGTCTCGCCTCGCTAGCCTGTTCGCAACCTTCGGGTGATGTAAGCCCGTCGTGTCAGGAACCCACCGAAGGTATCCCCGCCTAGCGGGTGAGCCAGTAGGAATCCCCTCCCTGAAGGGTCCCTTCAGGGAGGGGAGGATGTCAACGAAACGGATCCCACCCACCCGAACGCAACGCCATACTCGTCCCATCCTCCCCGACCGTAACCTCCCGCCCACGCGTGGTTTCCCCAATCCGCGTCAAGCGCAACCCGCGAAATTTCCGTGGCAATCGTCTCTCGTCTTTTCGCTTCACCGTAAACAACAACTCATAATCATCCCCCCCATGCAGCGCCAACTGCCTCGCCTCGCGCCGCGCCACCAGCGAACTCACGGGAAGGCAATCACCCTCAATCCTCGCGCCCACTCCGCTGGCTGCACACAATCGCGGCAAATCCGTCGACAAACCATCCGACAAATCTAGGGTTGCCGAAGCCAACCTCTCCTCCGCAAGCCATCGCCCCAGCTCCAATCTCGGCCGCGGATAAAGATGTTTCCGCAAAGCCGCGTTCCTAGCCTTCCCGACCTCACGCCCCCGACGCAGCATCCGCAATCCCAATTCTGCTTCCCCCAATGTTCCGCTCACATAAATCGCATCGCCCACCGCCGCTCCCGAACGGCGAATCGCCTCGCCACGCAAAACTTCCCCGATCACCGTCATGCTGATCAGCACTTCTTGTCGTCGCGTCATGTCTCCTCCGGCCGCCTCGCAACGGAGCTCCTTGGCAGCTCGCCGCAGTCCGCGCAAAAAATGATCCAGCCATGTCCCCGTCAAATCAGCCGGCAATGCCAGACTCATCAAAAAGCAACGCGGCTCGCCCCCCATCGCCGCAACATCGCTCACCGCTCGCGCCAGGCATTTCCACCCCACAGCGTCGGCCGGATGCTTCCCCCTTAGAAAATGCGACCCCTCGAGAAACCAATCGCAGGTAAGCACAACCTCTCGCCCAGGCCGGGGCACCCAAAGCGCTGCATCATCTCCAATCCCTAACGTCACCGAGCCGCCTCTACGCCGCCGCCCGTTCAGCATCGCGCTGATCTTCTGTAGCAACTCGTTCTCATGTCCGCTCATGTTCGTCTATGCCAGACTACGCTGCGATGTGCCGTCCACCAAACACTCGGTTGAACCCTGTACTTCCAGCCAGTGGACAGTTCTCCACGGGCTGTCCTAAAATACGAAAAATACAGGGTTGACGACAAACCCTACAAATTCTAGTATTCTCTTAAATACGGACCAAGGCTCACGGTTCAGACCAGTACGGTCGTCAGTTCCGTGCGGACTCAGGGGCTTTCAATCCGCACTCCAGTTTGTTCGGTAAATTTCACTAGGCCTGAGGGGCCCAGTCGTGATCAGCAGCAGGAATTACACGTTTTATATTGCCTCGACGCCCGGACAGCTCCGGAAGCTGATCATCCCTGCCTACATTCTTCACGGTCTAGCCGCTCTTGCCATCATCGGCAGCATCACCGTCATCGCCGCCGTCGGCTCTTACAGCCGCATGTTGTGGAAGGTCGGCAATTACAACGCTCTTCGCCACGATCAGGAAACCCTCAAAAAGCAGTACCGCGATCTTCAGTCCACCGTTAAAGACACCAACGAGCGCCTCGATTCTCTGCAGTCGCTCGCCACCGACGTGGCCATGACCTACGGCGTCCTCCGCTATCACCCAGCCGCGTTCGATCAGACAGATAACGAAGCCACGGCTCAAGACGCTTTCGATCGTTCGCTCGAGCAGTATTCCTTCCTCAAGCGCAATGCCGGTGCGATCGCTATTTCCGCTTCAGGCCTCCGCTTGCTGCCTGCGATGGCCTTCGCCGATTCCAATTACACTCCTTCCATCTGGCCCGTCATGGGTCACATCACAGATAGTTTCGGCGAGCGTTTGGATCCGTTCTCGGGTGAAGGTGCGTTCCACACTGGCGTTGACGTCAGTGCCGAATACGGCGAGCCTGTTCACGTCACTGCTGATGGCGTCGTTACCACCGCGGAAACTCATTCCGGCTACGGCCGTCTGGTTATCGTCGAGCACGGTTTCGGCATCACCACCTTCTACGCGCATCTTTCTTCGTTTTCCGTGGTGCCCGGCACCCACGTTCGCCGCGGTGAAGTCATCGGCTACGCCGGCGTCAGCGGTCGCTCCACCGGTCCGCACGTCCACTACGAAGTCCGCGTAAACAATGCCCCCGTCAACCCCTGGCGTTACATGAAAACCCTTCCCGCCGGCGATTAACCCGCTTCTCTCGCGGACTCAATCCGGGGTCGGAAAATCGTTGTCATCCCGAGGAGCGCTTTTTGCGAGGAAGGTCAACTTCTTACGCACCATGAACGCTTCCTGCAACCGAATGAAGTCTCATCCTAGCCACCCACACACGTCATTTGCACTCCGAGAGCCTCTTCACTCCCCGCGCGGCGCGCTCAGTCCCGCCGCCAGCAACTTCGGCGTAACATCAAACACCACCCGCACAGACTTGCTAGTCCCGCGATCCACCTGCTGAATCTCAGCCGACTGCAACAACTCCAGATACCCTTCTCGCAATCCCGGATCGAGTTGCTTCCGTGTCTTCGCATCGTTCAATCCCATTTGCGCCAGCACCACCAGCCCGCTCAATACCTCTTTCAACTGGTGCTCGGTCGTCTCCGTCAGGCAATCGCCTTCCATTCCCACGCGCAGAAAATTGCCGTCCGGTTTGGCGCTGATCGAAATCCACTCCAGTTGCGCCAGGAGCGCCGCCAATTGCGGTGAACGCAATCCACCCGGAGCCTGCGATGACAATGCCGTCGCCGCCCCCGAATCCTGCCGCAACACCGCGAAGATCGGCGTGCCCGCCAGTCGCAAAAAATGTTCCCGCCATACTTCCGTCGCGCCGCTCCGCGGTTGCTGGAAAAAGAACGACGAATCGTTCGCCCACGCGACGCGGTCTTCCCCCAAAAATGTAAAGTACGCCTTGCGATTCGATCCGCTCAGCGGCACCGCAAACAATGTTTTTCCATCCGCCGTCTTGAGCGATCCATATTTCCCCGCAAACGCCTCGATTTTTCTTCGGTCGAACCTTCCTTCGACCACCGCGAATGCCAGTGAACTTTGCGGCTGCCGTTGAATCGCCAGCGCCACCCGATCGACATCGCTCTCGTAATTAAATCCAGTCGTCTGCAGGAATTGTGCGTAGTCACTATCCACCGTTGGTTGGGGCGCCCACCGGGACAACTGCGCGAAAAGCGGTGAGGATCGCAGTTGTGCCACATCCAGATAAATCACCGCGCTCGCATCTTCGGGCATCCGCGACAGCATCGCTTCACGGTCGATCAAACTGTCGCGCACGTGCCAGTGCCGGTAGGCAAACCAGCCCAAAAGCGCCACCGTCACCGCAATCACCGCTGCGATACTCAGAATTTTGTATCGAGACATATCGATTCAGACAGCGCTTTCCCCTTGCTTCAAACTCGCCGATATTCTCCCATGGCCGCCCGTAATTTCATGAAGAAATGGTGCTTCAGCAAAATACCCTTTTCAGGGCAGTGGAAACCTGTGGATTCTCTTGCACCCGGTGCGTCGCTGTCGAACGCTAACTCTTTGTGATGCAATTACTTGAGAGAGTGTGACCGATTCACAAAAACCACCTTCTTTTCCACAGAGTTGGTTTCCCAATTGCTCGGCTTTTCCCTGTCCCCTTCTTGCAATCCCTGTGCCTAATCTGCTATTCTTGTGCGGTTTGAGCAGCGCTGGCGTAGCTCAGCTGGTAGAGCATCTGATTTGTAATCAGAGGGTCGGGGGTTCAATTCCCTCCGCCAGCTCCACCATATTTCGGCAGGGGAGTGAGGCGGAGCGAATGCCGGCATGATAACATGAAAGGGCTGGTGTCTTTGGACACGAGTCCGTTTTGTGTTTTTCGCGCAGGCTCCAACGACAGCACGATTTGTTCCATGAATTTGGCACGCACTTTGTGTCGGCATGTTTTCGCGGACGGGTGGGTGAGTGGCTAAAACCAGCAGACTGTAAATCTGCCGCTCCTTGCGGGCTACGAAGGTTCGAATCCTTCCCCGTCCACCAGGGTTCAACCTCCGCGGGAGTTTTTACGGCGAGCGGCGTCGCTGGCAGCGCTGAGTGAACGAAGAAAGCAACAGCACCGCAGGAAATCGCGATCGCGATGTTCGAGAGCGGGAAGCAAAACGGCGGCACAGCCGTTCGGAAAATGGTGCGCCGTGATGAGCAAGGTTTTTGCGGAGGATCGGGTTCGGCCTGGGTAGCTCAGTTGGTAGAGCGCGTCCTTGGTAAGGACGAGGTCACCGGTTCAATCCCGGTCCCAGGCTCCAGAAATTGCTGAGTTCTGAAAGGAACTTTGGTTTGGCGGGGAGAGGGTTGAGAGTTTAAGGCGGGGGTAACTCAACGGTAGAGTCTCACTCTTCCAAGGTGATGGTTGCGGGTTCAAATCCCGTCCCCCGCTCCAGCTTTTTCCTGAGAGCCGATTGGCTCGAAGGAGTTCGGCTCAAACCGCGATTCGTAACGCGGTTTGAGCAAAGGATGAAGACACATGGCCAAGGAGAAATTTGAGCGCAGTAAGCCACACGTGAACATTGGGACCATCGGTCACATCGATCACGGCAAGACCACGCTGACGGCGGCGATCACCAAGGTGTTGTCGAAGCACAACCCCAAGGTGGCTTTCCGCGCGTTTGATTCGATTGACAACGCTCCGGAAGAGCGCGAGCGCGGTATCACCATTGCGGTTTCGCACGTGGAGTATGAAACCGCCAACCGGCACTACGCGCACATGGATTGCCCGGGCCACGCCGACTACATCAAGAACATGATCACCGGCGCAGCGCAGATGGATGGCGCGATTCTAGTCGTTGCCGCCACCGACGGACCGATGCCGCAGACCCGCGAACATATTCTTCTGGCTCGTCAGGTCGGCGTGCCGTACATCGTGGTGTTCCTGAACAAGTGCGACATGGTGGAAGATCCGGAACTGCTCGAACTCGTGGAACTGGAAGTTCGCGAACTGCTAAAGAGCTACCAGTTCCCCGGCGACAGCGTTCCCGTGATTCGCGGTTCGGCCCTGCAGGCGCTGAACGGCGACGAAAAGTGGGAACAGAAGATTCTGGAACTCATGGCTGCGGTGGACGCGAACGTGCCACTGCCGGTGCGTGATATCGACCGTCCGTTCGCCATGCCCATCGAAGATATTTTTTCGATCTCCGGCCGCGGCACGGTAGTCACGGGCCGCGTCGAACGCGGCAAGGTGAAGGTCGGCGAGGAAATTGAAATCGTGGGCTTCCGCGAAACGCAGAAGAAAGTTGTTACCGGCGTTGAAATGTTCCGCAAGCTGCTCGATGAGGGCATTGCGGGAGACAACGTTGGTTTGCTCCTGCGCGGCACGGAAAAAGAAGATGTGGAGCGCGGCCAGGTCGTTTGCAAACCGGGTTCAATCACGCCGCACACGAAGTTCAAAGCCGAAGCGTACGTGTTGACCAAGGAAGAAGGGGGCCGTCACACGCCGTTCTTCACCGGTTACCGTCCGCAGTTTTACTTCCGCACCACGGACGTTACCGGCGACATGAAGTTGCCGCAGGGCGTCGAGATGGTGATGCCGGGCGACAACGTGAGCTGCGAAGTTACGCTGATCACCCCGGTGGCTCTCGAGAAGGGTTTGCGCTTCGCTATCCGCGAAGGCGGCCACACCGTCGGCGCCGGCGCCGTCACGGAGATCATCGAGTAATTTTTCACGAGGCGAGCCGGTTCAGTCCGGCTCGCGCTCGTCAAAAGGATTTTGAGAGATGCGCGAAATCATTACTTTGCAGTGTGGTGAGTGCAAGAATCGCAATTACACCACCACCAAAAACAAGAAGAAGCACGCCGAACGCATGGAGACCAGAAAGTTTTGCCGTTCCTGCCGTAAGCACACGGCTCACAAGGAAGCGAAATAAGCTTCATGCAGTTGTCTGCAACCGGAGTAGGCGAGGGCGGAAGTTTCAGGCGGTTTTGGTTTTAGGGGAGTCGTCCAACGGTTAGGACTCCGGTCTCCAAAACCGGGTATGGGGGTTCGAATCCCTCCTCCCCTGCCAGAAATTTGTAAGGACACGAACCCCTCGGTTCGTGCGGGTGAAAAGGATTATGGCCACGCGGGCGGTGAAAATGAACGACGAATCTCAGAGCGGCTCGAATCTCCCGCTCGTTAACAAGGTGACCGGCTCGCTCCAGGAAACCCGCGAATTTCTTCACGACGTTCGCGTCGAAATGAAGCAGGTAACCTGGCCCAATCGTAACGATGTTATTTCGACGACCGGTGTTGTCATCGCCACGGTGGCGTTCTTCGGTGTGTTTCTCGCAATCGTCGAATGGGCGGCGCAAAAAGGCATAGAACAGCTGTTTCATTATTTCCGCGTTTGAGGGCGAATCGAATTATGCCAATGCAGTGGTACATCATTCACACGTACTCCGGCTTCGAGAAGAAAGTCAAAGAAAGCCTGGAGAGCCGTGTCGCCGCTTTCAATCTTCAGGACAAGATCGGCCGCGTGCTGATCCCCACGGAGGAAGTCGTCGAAGTTCGCGGCGGCAAAAAGACGGTGGCCTCGCGCATGTCGTATCCCGGCTACGTCCTCGTCGAAATGGATCTTGACGAGAACACTTGGCACATCGTTCGCAACACGCCGCGCGTCACCGGTTTTGTCGGCTCGGCTACCGCGCCCCCTCCGCTGTCGGAAGCGGAAGTGGATGCCATCATTAATCGCGTGCACACGCCGATGGACCGTCCGAAGCCGAAAGTGGTCTACGAGCGCAACGAACAGGTTCGCATCGTCGATGGCCCGTTCGCGAATTTCAACGGCGTCGTCGAGGAAATCGACAACGATCACAGTCGCTTGAAAGTTTCGGTAACGATCTTTGGACGCTCCACGCCGGTCGAACTGGATTTTGCGAGCGTCGAGAAGCTTGGCTAAGCACAGCCAACAGGAGATTGAGGTAAAGGAACCATGCCACCAAAGAAGGTACAAACGACGATCAAGTTGCAATTGCCCGCAGGCAAAGCCACGCCCGCGCCTCCCGTAGGTACCGCGCTCGGTCCTCATGGCGTCAACATCATGGATTTCTGCAAGCAGTTCAACGCCAAGACCCAGAAAGAGCCCGACGGAATGATCTTCCCGGTGCTGGTTACCATCTACACCGACCGCACCTTCACGTTCATTCTGAAAACCCCGCCCGCTTCGATTCTTTTATTGCGCGCCGCGGGTATCGCCAAGGGTTCGCCGGAGCCTAATCGCAACAAGGTGGGCAAGGTCACCAAAAAGCAGGTTGTAGAAATTGCAAAGATTAAGCTTGTCGATCTCAACACCACAAATCTGGACTCCGCTGTCCGCACCGTGATGGGTACGGCGCGCAACATGGGTCTGGAAGTCGTGGAAGCCTAGGGAGTCTCAGGCGCTAGGGGATCGCAGAGGCAGCAACGATGAAGAAAGCTGGGAAACACGTTGAGAACGCGCGCAAGAAAGTCGAAGCGCATCCGTACAAGCTCGCGGATGCGGCGGAGCTGATCAAGAAGACGCATCACACGAAGTTCAACGAAACCGTGGAACTGGCGATCAATCTGGGTGTCGATCCAAAGCACTCGGACCAGGTCGTTCGCGGCACGGTCGTTCTTCCGAATGGCTTGGGCAAGAGCGTGCGCGTTCTTGTTCTCGCGGGTGGTGATAAGCAGCGCGAAGCCACCGAAGCCGGCGCTGAATACGTCGGTGGAGACGAAATGGTGCAGAAAATCATGGAAGGCTGGACCGATTTCGACGCCGTTATCGCCACGCCGGACATGATGCGTTCGGCCGGTAAGCTCGGTAAGGTGCTCGGCCCACGCGGCCTGATGCCCAACCCGAAGACCGGCACGGTCACCGCGGATGTCACCAAAGCCGTGAAGGAAACCAAGGCCGGCAAAGTGGAATTTCGCGTGGACAAGGCCGGCATTGTGCACTGCCCGATTGGCAAAATACAGTTTGACGCCTCGAAGTTGGCGGAAAATGCGCACGCTCTGATCGCCGCGGTTCTGAAAGCCAAACCCGCTGCGGCCAAGGGCAAATATGTGAAGCGCATCACCCTTACTTCCACCATGGGTCCCGGCATCCCCGTGGATCTTGCCGAAGCGGAAACACTCGCGACGGCTGCGTAACGCCGAACGAACAGGCGGAGAAAGATTATGAAGAAGAAAAGCGAAAAACAGCAGGATCTCGACAAGCTGAAGACGGAATTGGCGAAGGTGTCGACCGTCATTCTCAGCACCTTCCAGGGCATCACCGTCGAAGAAGACACCAAATTGCGCCGTGCGGTTCAGGCTGCGGGTGGCAAGTATCAGGTTGTCAAGAACACCCTCGCCGAACGCGCCGGCACCGGCACTCCCGCCGAAGGCGTGCTCAGAAATCTCAAGGGCACCCATTCGATCGCCTACACGCAGACTGATCCGGTCGCGCTGGCAAAGGCGCTTACCAAGGTCGCCAAGGATGTTCCGGCGTTCCAGTTCAAGTCCGGCGTTGTCGAAGGCCGCGTGATCTCCATATCGGAGATCAAGCAGCTCGCGGACATGCCGTCCAAGGAAGAACTTATCAGTAAGATTATGTTCTTGCTAAACGCTCCGGCTCAGCGGATTGCGACCGCGCTCAACGCGCTGCCCCGCAACCTCGCCGTCACCGTTAGCGAAGCGGTCAAGGCCAACAAGTTTAGTTCGTAGTTTTCGGGGCTGCGCGGGCCCTCCCGCCGCGGTTCCCAGGGTTTGAATTTTGATTCGCAAATTTGAGAGGAGAACTAGCAGTCATGTCGAAAGTCGAAACGATCCTGGAAGAAATCAAGGGCCTGACGCTTCTCGAAGCGTCTGACCTCGTCAAGAAAATGGAAGAAGCCTTCGGCGTTTCTGCTGCGGCTGCCACGGTTGTGGCGGCGGGCGGCGGTGCGGCGGCTGGCGCGGCGGCTCCCGCGGAAGAGAAGACGGAATTCGCCGTCGTTCTCACCGATGTGGGCGGCAACAAGATCAACGTCATTAAGGCCGTTCGCGAAGTCACCAGCCTCGGCCTGAAAGAAGCGAAGGATCTCGTAGATGGCGCTCCCAAGACCGTGAAAGAGGGCGTTAGCAAGGACGAGGCGGCCACCATCAAGAAGAAGTTCGAAGAGGCGGGCGCTAAGGTCGAGATCAAGTAATGGCGCGCCGGCCGGAACTTGGCCGGCATTCCATGGTCTGGGCTTCAGAGTCGGCGCGGCCGGGGCGGTGCCTGGTTGCGTCAGGGGAATTAGGTACGAACGCTACGGCCGGTTTTGTCTACAATTTTCTGGGTCCTTCACGGACCTTCACTAACCGTGTGCAGGGCGGCTTTGGGCAAGCTGCGCGGCAGCACGGTTTAGTGTCTTTTTTGGTTTTTCTGCACCCTGCCCGAAAGGGAATGAGGTAAATCAGGCATGTCCAATAGCAACCAGCACGTTCGGGAACGCCAGCGACTGGATTTTGCGAAAATCCAGGGGTCTATCCAGATCCCCAACCTGATTGAGGTCCAGAAGAAGTCCTATCAGCGTTTCTTGCAGATGGATCTTCTGCCAAGCGAGCGCGAGGACGGTGGACTCCAATCGGTGTTTACTTCCGTGTTTCCTATTCGCGATTTCCGCGAGATGTCGCAGCTCGAATTCGTGGACTACTCCATCGGAAACTGGGAGTGCAAGTGCGGTAACCTAAAGGGTCTGCACCATCTCCGCGCCACTTGCCGGAATTGCGGCGCTTCCGTCGTCACCAATCCGTATCAGACCGGCGACGTGGTTTGCCAGAAGTGCGGCACCTTCAACAAGAACACGCCGACTTTCTGCAACAAGTGCGGCGACCCCGTTGCCATGCAGCTCAAATATGACGTGAACGAGTGCCAGGAGCGCGGCATGACGTATTCCGCGCCTCTCAAGGTCACCATCCGTCTCACCATTTACGACAAGGATCCAGACACTGGCGCGAAAACCATTCGCGACATCAAGGAGCAGGAAGTTTTCTACGGCGACATCCCGCTGATGACCGACAACGGTACCTTCATCATCAACGGCACCGAGCGCGTCATCGTCAGCCAGTTGCACCGCTCCCCCGGCGTCTTCTTTGAAAGCGCCAACAATCGCAGCTACTTCCTCGGCAAGATTATTCCGTATCGCGGTTCGTGGGTTGAGTTCGAATACGACACCAAGAATATTCTCTACGTGCGTATCGATCGCAAGCGCAAGTTCCTGGGCTCCATTTTCCTCCGCGCCCTGGGAATGAAGTCCAATGAGGAAATTCTTCGCACCTTCTATCAGGTCGAACGCCTTTCCTTGCGCGATAAGGAACTTTTCTGGAACGTTTCGCCCGGCATCGTGGATCGCAAGTTGACCCACGAGATCCGCAATCCTAAGTCCGAAGAAGTGATCGTCGGCGCGCACAAGCGCATCACGGAAACCCTCTTCAAGGAACTCATCAAGGCGAAAATTTCCCAGGTTCGCGCGGCCCTTGCCGATCTCGAAGGCGCCTACAGCGTCGCCGACGTCGTCAACCGCCAGACGGGCGAAGTTCTCCTCGAAGCCAACAAGCCGCTTACCGCGGATCTTTGGCAAGCCTTTGCCGAAGCGGGCATCACCGAAGTCGACATATTCTTCCCGGAGCGCGACGATATCGGTCTCGTCCTCTCACGCACTCTCGATAAAGACTCGATCCGCTCTTCCAAGGAAGCGCTCATCGAAATTTATCGCAAGCTGCGTCCCGGCGATCCTCCGACGCTTGAAACAGCCACGAACCTTTTCCGTGGCATGTTCTTCGATCCGCGTAAGTATGATTTCAGCCGCGTTGGCCGTTTGAAGTTCAATATCAAGCTTGGCCTCGATACGCCGCTCGATAATCGCACTCTGGATACCACCGACTTTGTCGCCGCCATCAAGTATCTGTTCAAGCTGCGCAAGAACATCGGCGTTGTCGACGACATCGACCACCTTGGCAATCGCCGCGTCCGCGCGGTTGGCGAATTGCTCGAAAACCAGTTCCGTATCGGCTTGGTCCGCATGGAACGCGCCATCAAGGAAAAGATGAGCGTGTACCAGGAAATGTCCACGGCTATGCCTCACGACTTGGTTAACGCCAAGCCTGTGATGGCCGCGATCCGTGAATTCTTCGGCAGTTCGCAGCTTAGCCAGTTCATGGACCAGACCAACCCGCTCAGCGAAATCACTCACAAGCGCCGTCTTTCGGCCCTTGGCCCGGGCGGCCTGTCCCGCGAACGCGCTGGCTTTGAAGTCCGCGACGTTCACCCGACACACTACGGCCGCATTTGTCCGATTGAAACGCCGGAAGGTCCGAACATCGGTCTGATCAGCTCCCTCAGCTGCTTTGCGCGCATCAACGACTACGGCTTCATCGAATCGCCCTATCGCCGCGTCAAGGGTGGCCGCATCGTCGATTACGTTCAGATTGTCAATGCCGGTGACAGCGAATTCAAGGCTGGGGACATCGTCGAATCCGACCGCGTCGAAGAGCTCAACGAAGAACTCAAGCGCCGCAAGGTTGTCGACGAACCTTACTGCTTCTATCTATCCGCTTGGGAAGAAGACAAGTACGTCATCGCCCAGGCCAACGTTTCGCTCGACGAAAAGCTGCGCATCACCACCGAACTCGTCAACTGCCGCCAGGCCGGTAACTTCGTCCTCAAGCATCGCGATGAAGTGGACTACGTCGACGTTTCGCCGAAGCAACTCGTCTCCGTCGCCGCCAGCTTGATTCCGTTCCTGGAAAACGACGACGCCAACCGCGCCCTCATGGGTTCCAACATGCAGCGCCAGGCTGTGCCTTTGATCCGCGGCGAGGCTCCGCTGGTTGGCACCGGCATGGAGCGGGTCACCGCGCGCGATTCCGGCGCGGTTGTCCTCTGCAAGCGCGACGGCATCGTCGATCAGGTGGACTCCGAGCGCATCATCGTTCGCGTCGAAAGCGATCACTCCGGCGTGCTCAGCCGCGAAGTTGGTGCCGACATTTATACCCTCACCAAGTTCAAGCGCTCCAACCAGAACACCTGCATCAACCAGAAGCCTCTGGTGCGCGTCGGCGACCGTGTGAAGACCAGCCAGGTATTGGCCGATGGTCCTTGCACGGATCGTGGCGAGCTCGGCCTCGGTCGCAACGTGCTTGTGGCCTTCGTGCCCTGGCGCGGTTACAACTTCGAAGACGCCATCCTCGTCAGCGAAAAGCTGGTCAAGGACGATTACTACACCTCCATCCACATCGAGGAGTATGAAATCGAAGCGCGCGATACCAAGCTCGGTCCCGAGGAAGTAACTCGAGACATTCCCAACATCAGCGAATCCTTCCTTCGCAACCTCGACGAAAGCGGCGTCATCCGTATCGGCGCGGTCGTGAAGCCCGGCGACATCCTCGTCGGCAAAGTCACCCCCAAGGGCGAAACCACGCTGACGCCGGAGGAGAAACTTCTTCGCGCCATCTTCGGCGAAAAGGCCGGCGATGTTCGCGACGCTTCTCTCTATTGCCCGCCGGGCATTGAGGGCACCATCGTGGACGTCAAGATCTTCACCCGCAAGGGTGGAGAAAAGGACGAACGCCACAAGGCCATTGAAGCTTCCCAGGTCTTCAAGCTCGAAAAGAACCTCGCTGACGAAATCCGCATCCTCACCGACGAGCGCCTCAAGCGCCTCGAGGATTTGCTCGGCGGCAAGATTCTTCAAGCCGACCTGCATGACGAAAAGACCAACAAGCGCCTGCTGACCAAGGGTGCGGAGCTGACGCGTGATCTGATCGAAAAGATCTCCACGCGCAACCTCAAGCGCCTCAAGCTCAACGAGCGCGATCCACTGCTCATCGAAAAGATCGAAGAAATCGAAGAGATGACTTCGCGCCAGATCGATGTACTGCGCAAGATCACCGACGAGCGCAAGGAAAAGCTCAAGAAGGGCGACGAGCTTCCTCCGGGCGTCATCAAACTGGTCAAGGTCTATATCGCCATGAAGCGTAAGCTCTCCATCGGCGACAAAATGGCCGGCCGTCACGGCAACAAGGGTGTTATCGCCCGCGTCGTCCCGGAGGAAGATATGCCTTATCTCCCGGATGGCACTCCCGTGGAAATCGTTTTGAATCCGCTCGGCGTTCCTTCGCGTATGAACGTCGGACAGATCCTCGAAACGCATCTCGGCTGGGCCTCCAAGGAATTGGGCAACAGCCTCAAGCGCCTTCTCAGCAAGGAAGTAAAAGCCGAAGCCATTCGCCGCTGGTATCGCGAAGTCTTCAGCGACACGGCCATCTGGAAGTCCTTGCAGAAATCGACCGACGACGAGTTGCTCGAATTTGCCGAAGGCTTCCGCGACGGAATCCCATTCGCCACGCCGGTGTTCGACGGCGCGCGCGAGCCGGAAATCCGCCACCTGCTCGAAGTTGCTGGCTTGCCCCACGCTGGCAAGATCAACCTCTTCGACGGCATGACGGGAGACCAGTTCGATCAGCCTATTACCGTCGGCTACATCTACATGCTCAAGCTGTCTCACTTGGTCGATGACAAAATCCACGCCCGCTCGATCGGTCCGTATTCCCTCATCACTCAGCAGCCGCTTGGTGGTAAGGCTCAGTTCGGCGGTCAGCGCTTCGGCGAAATGGAAGTGTGGGCCCTGGAAGCTTACGGCGCCGCGCACATTTTGCAGGAGTTGCTCACCGCAAAGTCCGACGACGTCTATGGTCGCGCGAAAATCTACGAGGCCATCGTCAAGGGCGAACCGGGCATCGAACCTGGCGTTCCCGAGTCGTTCAACGTGCTCGTGCGCGAGTTGCAGTCTCTGTGCCTCGACGTCGAGTTGATGAAGCGCCAGAAACCAACCGTAGAAAAGGCAGCCGACTAGTGACAGCTAGGGGCACGAGATATCGTGCCCCAGTTCGGCAGGTTCGACCGTATTACGCAGTAATCGTTTTTGGGTTCTCAGCCGCCTCTGGCAGTCTTCAAACTGCCAAAGGCGCGTCCCCGGTGAAAGCCGGGGAGGGAGGAAATCACCTTGTATCGCAGCAGCCCCTATGATCGCGCCAGTTTGATCGCCGATTTCGATTCCATCCGGATCAGCCTGGCCAGTCCGGAAAAAATCCGTTCCTGGTCTCACGGTGAGGTCACCAAGCCGGAGACCATCAACTACCGCACCTTCAAGCCCGAACGTGACGGCTTGTTCTGCGCCAAAATCTTCGGTCCAGTCACGGACTGGGAGTGCCTCTGCGGCAAGTACAAGCGCATGAAGCACCGCGGCGTGATTTGTGACAAGTGCGGTGTTGAAGTCACTCTCAGCAAAGTGCGCCGCGAGCGTCTCGGCCACATTGAGCTGGCCTCCCCCTGCTCTCACGTCTGGTTCTTCAAGGGTCTGCCCAGCCGCATTGGCTACTTGCTGGACATTTCCATGCGTGATCTCGAGCGCATCCTCTATTTCGAAGCCTTCGTCGTTGTCGATCAGGGCGAAGTCGCCATCCTGAAAGAGCGTCAGGTCCTCCAGGAAGAGGAATATCGCAAGCTCACTACCGAATACCCTGGCCAGTTCACCGCCAAGATGGGTGCCGAAGCCATCAAGGAACTGCTGCGCCGTGTTGACGTCGAAAAGCTCTCGGACGGACTCCGCGAAAAAATGAAGGCGGATCCCTCGCTTCAGAAGCGCATCAAGTTCGCCAAGCGCCTCAAGGTTTTGGAAGCCTTCCGCAAGAGCGGCAACAAGCCGGAATGGATGATCCTGGACGTAATCCCGGTTCTTCCGCCGGAGTTGCGTCCGCTCGTGCCTCTCGATGGCGGCCGCTTCGCCACTTCCGATCTCAACGATCTTTATCGCCGCGTCATCAACCGCAACAACCGCCTCAAGAAGCTCATGGAACTGCGTGCGCCCGACGTCATCGTCCGCAACGAAAAGCGCATGCTTCAGGAAGCGGTTGACGCTCTGTTTGACAACGGCCGCCGCGGCCGCGTTCTGCGTGGCACCAACAATCGCCCACTCAAGTCCCTCAGCGACACGCTCAAGGGCAAGCAAGGCCGTTTCCGCCAGAACCTTCTCGGCAAGCGCGTTGACTATTCCGGTCGTTCCGTCATCGTCGTCGGCCCGGAATTGAAACTCAACCAGTGCGGTCTCCCGAAGAAAATGGCGCTCGAGCTCTTCAAGCCTTTTATCTATCACAAGCTCGAAGCCCAGGGGCACTGCACCACCATCAAGCAAGCCAAGGAAATGGTCGAGCAGCAGGAAGCCGTCGTGTGGGACATCCTCGAGGATGTCATCCGCGAGCATCCCGTGCTTCTCAACCGCGCTCCAACCCTGCACCGCCTCGGCATTCAGGCCTTTGAACCCACTCTCGTCGAAGGCAAAGCCATCCGCATTCACCCACTCGTTTGCACCGCCTTCAACGCGGACTTCGACGGTGACCAGATGGCCGTGCACATCCCGCTTTCTCCGGAATCCCAGGTGGAAGCCTCCGTGCTTATGCTCAGCTCGCGCAATATTCTTTCTCCCGCACACGGTCTGCCTCTCGCCGTTCCGTCGCAGGACATGGTTCTCGGTATCTATTACCTGACCAAGTCCAAGCCCGGTGCCAAAGGCGAAGGCCGTGTCTTCGGTTCTGCCGAAGATGTCACGCTGGCTCTAGAAGCCGGCGAAGTCGAACTGCTCACTCCGATTCGTTTGCGCTATACCGGAGAAGCCATCGACCTGACCACCGCCTTCGATACCCAGGACGTCACACACACCGAGCCGGTCAAGATGGAGCGCCAATTCATCCAGACCACCGTCGGCCGCGTCATCTTCAATTCGCACTTGCCCAAGCAGATGCCGTACATCAACGGCTTGCTCAAGAAAAAGGGCGTTCAGCAGTTGGTTTATTACGCCTACTTGCGCTTCGGCTTGGAAGCTACCGTTGAGCTCCTCGATCACTTGAAGGCGCTCGGCTTCAATTACGCGACCAAGTCCGGCATCTCCATCGGCATCGATGACATGCTCATCCCCAGCGACAAGTACAAGCTGGTCGAAAATGCCGAAAAGGAAGTCGTCAAGGTTCAGCAGCAATACCTCGACGGCGCCATCACCAACGGCGAACGCTACAACAAGGTCATCGCTATCTGGGGCGATGTCACCGAAAAAGTTGCCGACGAAATGTTCAAGGCCCTGGAAACCCAGGATCGCGAAGGCAACATCAACCCCGTGTATATCATGGCGGACTCCGGCGCCCGCGGTTCCAAGCAGCAGATTCGCCAGCTTTCCGGTATGCGCGGTTTGATGGCCAAGCCTTCCGGCGAAGTCATTGAGACCCCGATCACTTCCAACTTCCGCGAAGGCCTCACCGTGTTGCAGTACTTCATTTCCACTCACGGCGCGCGTAAAGGTCTCGCCGACACCGCTCTAAAGACCGCGGACTCCGGTTACCTCACCCGCCGTCTCGTCGATGTGGCGCAAGACGTCATCATCAACGAACTCGATTGCGGTACCTCGGACGGCATCTACGTCGAGCCCATTATCGAAGCGGGCGTCGAAGTCGAGCCTCTCCGTGACCGCGTTGTCGGCCGTGTTTCCCTGGAACGCATCAAGGACTTCGAAGGCGGCGTCATCGTCGAAGTTAACCAGGAGATCACCGAAGAGCTGGCTAACGCCATCCAGGCTGCTGGTATCGAGCGCGTCCGCATTCGTTCCGTGCTCACCTGCGAATCCCGTCGCGGAGTTTGCGCCCTGTGCTACGGCCGCAACCTCGCCACCGGGCGCATGGTCGAACTCGGCGAAGCCGTCGGCGTCATCGCCGCTCAGTCCATCGGCGAACCCGGCACGCAGCTCACCATGCGTACCTTCCACATCGGTGGAGCGGCAACCCGCGTGAGCGAGCGTTCCACTCTCGAAGCCAAGAACACCGGCGTCGTCAAGTTCGTTGAACTTCGCCACGTCGAAGGCCGCGGCGGTGCTCGGATCGCCATGAATCGTTCCGGCCTTATCGTCATCGTCGATGAAAAGAACCGCGAGAAGGAACGTTACCACGTCGTGTACGGCGCTCGCCTCCGCGTTAACGAAGGCGAAACCGTCAATCACGGCCAGATCCTTGCCGAATGGGATCCGTTCACCTTCTCGATCCTGACCGAAACCGCGGGCTCCGTGAAATTTGACGACCTGCGTCCCGGTCTTACCATCGAAGAGCAGGTCGACGAGGTCACTGGCCTATCGCAGCTCGTCGTCACGCTTCCTCCGGGTGACGAAAAGCATCAGCCCGCGATCTTGGTCCGCGATTCTTCCGGCAAGGTTCGCAAAAAGTACCTCATGCCTTCCCGTGCCCACTTGATGGTCCAGGATGGCGATGAAGTTCAGGCTGGAGACGTGCTCGCAAAGATCCCTCGTGAAACCACCAAGACCAAGGACATCACGGGTGGTCTCCCGCGCGTCGTCGAGCTCTTTGAAACTCGCAAGCCCAAGGATCCTGCCGTCATTTCCGAAATCGATGGCACCGTCCGCTATGGCGACATCAGCAAGGGCATGCGCAAGATCTACGTCGAAAGCGAAGATGGTAAAACTTCCAAGGAATACGCCATCCCGCGCGGCACGCATATCAACGTCCAGGAAGGCGAGCACGTCCGCGCGGGTGAAGCGCTTATCGACGGCCCGCTCAACCTCCACGATCTACTCGCGGTTCTGGGCGAAAAGTACACCCAGGCCTACCTCGTCAACGCCATTCAAGAGGTTTACCGCCTCCAGGGCGTCAACATTAATGACAAGCACATCGAAACCATCAGCCGTCAGATGATGCGTTGGGTCAAGGTTGAAGACGTCGGCGACACCACGTTCCTGCTCGAAGAACAGGTGGACAAGTTCCGTTTCCGCGAAGAGAACGATCGCGTCATCGCCGAAGGTGGCCGTCCCGCTACGGGCCGTCCGCTCCTCCTCGGTATCACCAAGGCGTCTCTGTCGACGGACTCCTTCATTTCCGCTGCCAGCTTTCAGGAGACCACTCGCGTCCTCACCGAAGCTGCTGTTGCCGGAAAGGTCGATTATCTCCGCGGCCTGAAGGAAAACGTCATCATGGGTCGGCTCATCCCGGCGGGCACGGGCCTCGAGCACTATCGCAGCATTCAGTTGCTCACCGAAATGCCGGTGCCTGTTCCTGTTGAGGAGCTTCCGGAAGCTTCCGAATTCGCGGCCGAAGATGCCGCGGGTCTGGAATTCCTCGGAGGCAAGGACGACGAACCCGAAGCCGACGCCGCCACCGAAGGCCAGGACTAACCTTCGTAACTGGGCTGATCACACAACTCAACTACTTCACTGCGCCTCGGGGCAACCTGGGGCGCAGTCCTTTTCAGCCCTATTTCTAGCTCTCTCCGGCCCGAGCGTTTGGTATGATCCTTTCGCCTACCTTTACCCGCAAAATCTAAAAGCGGGATTCCCATGACCGAAGAAAGAAAGTTCGCAATTCTTTTTGGAGCAACACTCCTCTGCGCTCGGAAGATGGCTGAGCTGGACTTTGACAAACCAGCCCCAGCAAAGGTTTATGCTGCGGAGCGCCTTTTTGGGCCGAAGGATCGTAACGTCCGAACCGGGCACCACGTTACCGTCAAGGGCCACACGTTCACAACCGCTCAACCGACACCGCTTCCACCGTCCGTTGGGACAGGTACTACTCAGGGAACGCCTCGTCCCATCCACCTTGCCGCCGCTTATCCCCCTTCCTATCATGGGGAAGGCCTTTCACTGCCTTTTCGATTAGAGCTTTGGAATGAACGCGGAACAACAACCCGCCGATCAGCCGCACGCCCATCCGGCTTCCGATTCCGCCGGCTCGGTCAACGCTCGTCTCAACACGTACGAAAAGCGCCAACAGGAATTGTGGCGCCTCACCTTTTTCCTGCTTTTCGTCGTTTCTTCCGCCTTCGCCTGGTTCTCCTGGGACACTCTGCGCTCTTCCAGGTTTCGTCTCGAAGCCCTGCCCATCGGCTTGGTGGCCCTCGTCATTCTCCTCGGCGTTTACGTCTGGAAAAAGTCTCAGGAAATTGCCGAACTCCATGGCTTGATCCGCGGCCTCGATCAACGATCTGCCGCTCCTCCGGACGATATCGCCATGGAGCAGCTCTTCCAGATGATTTCCAAATCCCAGCAAGGCTTCCGGGATCTGATCGATTCCTTCGATGATGTCCTGCTGGCTTTAAGCCTCGAGGGCGAGATCCGCGCCGCTAACCGCAGCTTCGCCGATTTTGTTGGCCTGCCATTCCAGGAAATCATCGGTCTTTCCATCGGCCACTTTGTCACCGACGAGCACGCCACTTCCGCCGACGAGCTCAAACGCATCTTGCAGCGCTTCCTTGAGCGCCGCATCTGGTCCGGCGTCGTCCACGTTCGCCTCAAGAAAACCGGAGCGGCCCATTTCTTCGATTGCGTCGCTCACGCCATGGTCCGCGACGACAAGGTTCACGGTCTTACCATCCTCGCTCGCGACATCACCTCCCAGCGCCGCAGCGAAGCTCGCTTCACCGAACTGTTCGAAACCCTTCAGGAAGGCATCTACATCGTTACGCCAGACGACAAGATCCTCGAAGTTAATCCCGCACTGGTGCAAATGCTCGGCTACGATTCCAAGGAAGAATTGCTCTCGCGCAAGGTCAGCGAAGTCTTCGTCGACCAGGAGCAGCGCTCCATCCTCGCCCGCGAAGTGAAGCGCCAGCCTTCACCGCAGGGCAGGGAAATCACGCTGCGCCGCAAAGATGGCCAGCCCGTTGTTTGCCTCAATACTTCATCCGCCGTCCGCGACACCGCCGGCAAAATCATCCGCTATCAGGGCGCGCTCGCCGACGTCACCGAACGCCGCTCGATCGAAAAGCGCTTGTACCAGCAGCAAGAATTTGCCCGCCGCCTCGTCGACAGTTTTCCGGACCTCATTTTCGTCGTGGACACCGAGCGCCGTTACACCTTCGTCAGCCCCAAGGTCGCGGAAGTCCTTGGCTACAACACAGACGAAACCGTCGGCACGATCTTCGGAGACCGCACCCACCTCGAGGAACGTAGCACCGTGCTCGCTGTCTTTGACGACCTCCTCCAGGGTAAGCGCAATTTTTCGTCCATTGAAATTCGTGTCCGCCACAAAGAGGGAGAGTGGCGCCGCTTGCGTTGCCATTTCAGCCCTCTCTTCGAAGAGAACGGAAAAATCGAGGGTGTCGTCATCTCCGGTCGCGACATTACGGAACTGAAGCGTCTCGAGGAGCAGCTCATTCAGGCGGAAAAGCTAGCCGCTATGGGCCAGATGCTCGCCGGCGTTGCCCATGAGCTCAATAATCCTCTCACCGCGATTCTTGGCGCCAGCGAACTCTTGCGCGATCGCGCCGGCATCGATGACAATACCCGCCGCCAGTTGGACATGACCCATCGTCAGGCTCGCCGCGCCGCTCGCATCGTCCAGAACCTTCTTGAATTCTCTCGCCCTGCTTCTCCCCAGAAAAAGGCCCTGGACCTCAACGCTGTCATCGATCGCACTCTGCAACTCCATGAGCATTCTCTTCGCCGCAACCAGGTTCAGGTCGATTTCCAGCCGTCTTCCGGGCTTCTTCCCACGATCGGAGACGCCAACCAGCTCATACAGGTTTTCTTGAATCTAATCAGCAATGCCGAACAAGCCATCCGCGAAGTTCGCCCTTCCGGCCGCATTACGATTCGTCTCGGAAAAGTTGCCAACCGCATCTTTGCCAGCGTTCAGGATGACGGCGCCGGAATACCTCAAGAAGTTCTGTCGAAAATCTTCGATCCATTCTTTACCACCAAGCGTCCCGGCGGCGGCACCGGTTTGGGCCTGAGCATCTGCATGTCGATCGTTCGCGAACATGGCGGCGATATGGAAGTCGAATCTTTGCCCGCTGGTGGCGCGGCCTTCACCGTTTTCCTTCCTATGGGGGTCGCCCAACAGGTCGCGCATCCTCCCCGCGATCTCGATTCCTCTGGCTCCGGCGAAATGATGGCGCCCACGCTGGATCTGCTCAAGAAGCGCACCATCCTCGTCGTTGACGATGAAGAGAGCATCCGCATGCTACTGATGGAAGGCCTCGCCGCCCACGGCATGCACATCGATTGCGCCGCAACCGCAGAAGAAGCGCTCGGCCTCGTTCTCCGCACCAAATACGACGCCATTCTTTGTGACTTGAATCTTTCCGGCACCGGACCCAATGCCGATGGTTACAGCGTAGCCCAGCGCCTGAAAATTGCCTCTGGCGGAAACAAGCCCGAACTGATTTACATGTCAGGGGAAGTAATCACTGAGGGTGAAGGCTCGAGCGCCTCTACCAGCTACCGACGCCTGCAAAAGCCCTTCCGCATCTCCGACGTCCTGA
Source organism: Candidatus Acidiferrales bacterium (assembly GCA_963795535.1). Lineage (GTDB taxonomy): Bacteria > Acidobacteriota > Terriglobia > Acidiferrales > UBA7541 > Acidiferrum. Next base: position 637,196 of record CAWCIG010000012.1, on the reverse strand, counting down.
ACACCCTGATGGTAATCTTCAGCCGCATCCCCACCGGCACCAAGCACTAAGGAGTCACCGCGGCTGTTCTTTCCTGGGTTCCCCCTGCCACTTCTCATGTGGGGTCTTGGCGTGTCCCGCGGTTCTAGGGCCCGCTTTCGGAATCAGGCCGTTCTCGGAGTCCTTTTTGACCTCCGCCCCACTCTATCCCCTCTCGAGCCGCGTACAATAAGATAATTAGCAATCCGAAAGGACGACGAATGCCAACCCGCGACGACGCCTGGAAACTGGTCTGTGAATATACGCAATCGGAAGGCCTTCGCAAACACATGCTCGCCGTCGAAGCCTGCGTTCGTGCCTATGCTCGAAAAAACGGCGCCGACGAAAATCTCTGGAGTCTCACCGCGCTACTTCACGATTTCGACTATGAGCGCTGGCCCAACAACGACCATTCCCCCGACCGCGAACATCCCGCCGAAGGCGCCAAAATCCTCCGCGAACATGGCTACAGCGAAGAACTCGTCCGTGCGGTCCTCTCTCACGCCGATTATTCCGGCGTCCCTCGCCAATCTTCGCTCGAACATACGCTCTTCGCCTGCGATGAACTCTCGGGCTTCCTCACCGCCTGCACCTATGTCCGCCCCTCGAAAAGCATTCTCGACCTCGAAATAAGCTCCGTAAAAAAGCGTATGAAAGACAAAGCCTTCGCCCGCGGCGTCAGCCGTGAAGATGTCGTCAAGGGCGCCGAAGAACTCGGTATCCCGCTCGACGATCACATCGCCTTTTGCATAGCAGCCATGCGCGAACAAGCCGACGCCCTCGGTCTCCGCGGCTCACTTTAGGCAACTCTCTTAGGCCCCGGCTGCCTGCTCGACGAACTTGTCTTTATTCTCTTCCAAGAATTTATCTAGCGTGCGCGCTGTTGGTCCAAGCAGCCTCGACAGCACATCGGTAACGTCACCGCCCTTACCTTCCCTGGTGTAATACTTCTGCAAATCCAACAACGCGGTCACCAGCCATTCCGGCATGCCCTGTTCTAGCATGGCTTTCTGTTGAGTCGTTTCCGAGATGTCCACATACTTCACCGGCCGTCCTGCTGCCTGCGAAACTTTCTTCGCAACGTCGGCATAACTCAGCGCTTCGGGCCCGTTGAGTTCGTATATTTTCCCCGCATGCGCTTGTGGCTCCTGCAAAACCCTCGTCACTGCCGCAGCAATATCCCTCACATCGATGAAGCTTAGTTTCGCGTCAGCCATTGCCGCGTAGAACGCCCCTTGAGCGCGCACGGTCGGCGCGACAGACAGCAGCAGGTTTTGCATAAAACTGTTCGGTCGCAAAATCGTGTACTTCAGCCCGCTCCCTTTCAATCTGTCTTCCACTTTACGGTGCCAACTGGGGAAGGATTTGGGAAAATCTTCCGCTCCCAACGCCGAATTCAGCACCACTTGACGTACGCCCTGCTCCACGCACACGTCAATCGCATCGTTCTCCAGTTCCACCAACTGCGGAATTGGTGAACATACCAGGTACACGACATCCATCCCCGTAAACGCAGCTCGCAGGCTTTCCTTGTCGGAGTAGTCAGCAATTACGGTGGCCATTCCTGCGGGCGCTTTCTTCGCGTCCGCCGCGTCCCGATACATGACCGCTATTGGCAAATTTGCCCGCTGCGCCTCATCCATCACCGCGCGGCCCATCAATCCGGTTGCTCCCGTGATCAAGTTCATCTTCCCCTCGTCATTTGATCCTTGTCGATTGGGCACGGCGCTGGCAGGCGCGAACTGCAAACTCGCGGCCCAGTTTTTTCGCGTTCATGCTACCAATATGCCGCGTGGGCTACCCCAGCCAATCGGCTAGGTTCTCGGAAAGACGACCTCGTTCCAAACCCCCGCTGTTGTCATCGTTTTTTCATTTTGAGAAAGCAGGGTTAGCTGCAATTTGCACAGGACAGAGAACAGCGCCGCGACGGCGGCTTGTTCAGTTGTTCCTTCGACAAGGTTAGGCGCACTATTTTTGACGTGCCGGCGCGCGCCGCCAAAAGCTTAGACTCGCCTGCGCCCCACGCGTGTCATCCTGAGGAGCGTCTTTTGTGATGTGGACCAATCTCAATCTGGGTACAGCCTCAAGTGGGAACAACCCCGCCGCCGATAATCCCGCAGTCCCGCACCCTGCACCATTTGAATCCATCATTCATTCCATCAACTTATTGCGTTGGACGGACCCCTCTGCCCGGCTTACAGTCACCTAACCCTCGGCGCTCCAGCCGTGGGATGGTTGGGCCATGCTCCAAAGCGGGAGAGGGCTCCGGATTTCCATCATGAACGACGACCCTCCCGGCCGACTTGCAGGAAAGACCATGACAGCTTCGGCCGTACCATCACGCATCCACCTGCCGCCATCCTTTGTGAACTATCAAATCGATACCGCCTACGACGAAATGTTCGCCTCGCCCGGCGTTCCACGCGAGCATTATCGCGCCCTGCACCAGACCCTCCTCAAGTTGCCTCCGGAGGAATTGCGCCGCAGCCAGCAGGCCGCCGATCTCGCGTTCCTCCACGAAGGCATTACCTTTACCGTGTATGGCAGCAAAGAGGGCACCGAGCGCATCTTTCCCAACGATCTTCTTCCCCGCATCATCACCGCGCGCGAATGGGCCAAGATCGAAAAGGGCCTCACCCAGCGGCTCACCGCTTTAAATCTGTTTCTGCGCGACATCTATCACGAAGGCCGCATTCTTTCCGACAAAATCGTTCCGCGCGATCTCGTCTACAGCTGCAAGCATTTCCGCCGTGAAATGCGCGGCCTCAATGTCCCGCGTGACATCTACGTCAGCGTCTGCGGCACTGATCTCGTGCGCCTTCCCGACGGCACCTTCGCCGTGCTCGAAGACAATCTTCGCGTTCCGAGCGGCGTCTCCTACATGGTTGCTAACCGCAAAGTACTGAAACGCGTTTTCCCAACCCTCTTCCGAGATTACGGCGTCTGGCCCATCGATCATTACCCGCGGGAGCTTCTTTCCACGCTCCGCGCCCTCGCGCCTGACAATTGCGCCTATCGCCAGGATCCCACCACCGTGCTGCTCACGCCTGGCGTCTCCAACTCCGCCTATTTCGAGCACACATTTCTTGCCCAGCAAATGGGTATCGAACTCGTCGAAGGTCGCGACCTTCTCACGCATGACAATGTGGTTTATATGCGCACCACCGCCGGATTACGCCGCGTCGACGTCATCTATCGCCGGGTCGACGATGATTTCCTCGACCCACTCTGCTTCCGTCCGGATTCCACTCTCGGCGTACCCGGACTTTTCAACGCGTATCGCGCCGGAAATGTCACTCTCGCTAACGCCATAGGCACCGGCGTCGCCGACGACAAGGCCGTTTACGCCTACGTCCCCGAAATTATTCGCTATTACTTGAACGAAGACGCGATTCTTCCGAACGTGCCCACTTTCCTGATGTCAGACGAAATGCACCGTCAGCACGTCCTCAGCGATCTGCAAAACATGGTCGTCAAAGCGGTTGGCGAATCCGGCGGATATGGTATGCTCATCGGCCCGCACAGCACCGCGCAGCAGCGCGAGGAATTTCGCTTGCGCGTCCTTGCCGAACCGCGCAACTACATCGCGCAGCCCACTCTCGCGCTCTCTTGCGCGCCCTGCCTCATCGACGGCAGCATCGAATCCCGCCATATCGATCTTCGCCCCTACATCCTCATGGGCGAAAAAGTCACGCTGGTTCCCGGCGGCCTCACCCGCGTTGCCCTTCGCAAGGGTTCGCTGGTCGTCAATTCTTCTCAAGGTGGCGGCAGCAAAGATACCTGGGTGCTCCGCGAAGGCGCCATCGGCGATGATATTCTCGAGGAAATGAGCAAAGAGCTTACCTCGTTCAATTCGGACGCGGCGCAACGCTTCAGCAGGCCGGATCGGACCGCCTGACCATGCGTCCTCCTCGCAATTTCTATGCGCAAACCTTCAAACGCGATGTGGGCATGCTTTCGCGTGTCGCCGACAGCCTGTACTGGATGGGCCGTTATCTCGAGCGAGCCGAGCACACCTCGCGGCTCGTCAACGTGGAATTGCAACTCTGGCTCGATCAATCTCCGGAACTCGGCGCCGGCCGCTGGAGATTTCTGTTGGAAGCGTTGCGCGCTCCCGCTGTGGAAGGTCCGGTCGATCCGACGCAACTTCTCAATGCCTTGGTCTTCAGTCGCGCCAACGGTTCATCCATCGTTTCCTGCGTTGCCGCGGCGCGCGAAAACCTTCGCCACGTTCGCGAGCAGTGCAGCACGCGCATGTGGGAACAACTCAATCGCCTGTATCTTGACGTGATCGAGCGCCGCCCCGGCGAAGAGTGGATTCTGCAGTCTCACGACTTCTTCCTCTCCGTCCTCGAGGGCGCGTATCTGTTTCACGGCATCACCGATGCAACCATGAGCCACGGCGAAGGCTGGCAATTCATCCAGCTCGGCCGTTACGTGGAGCGTGCCGACACGCTGACGACGCTTCTCGAAACACACTTCCAGCGCATGACCAACAATCTCGAAGGTCCCGTGGAAGCGGCGGAATACCTGGAATGGGTTGGGCTTCTTGGCGGTTGCGTCGCTCTGGAGGCTTACTGCAAAGCGCACACGGCGGAGATTCGACCGCTACGCGTCGCCGAATTCGTGCTGCTGAATCCGGAGTTTCCACACTCGATCCGCTTCGCCGTCGATCGCGTCAACGCTGCTCTTCACCTGATCGGCGATCTAACGCAACGTAGCGGCAAACTTCCCACGCGCATCGCAGGACGTTTACGCGCACAGCTCAGTTTCAGCCAGATCGAGGAAATCATGGCCGAAGGCATTCATCCTTACCTGCAAAACGTTCGCAAGGAGTGTGCTGAAATCCATTCCGCTATTCACGACATCTACTTTGACTACTCCGTGGAGGCCGAACTTGCCTCATAATGCTGTGGAATTCCTGCGATGACCTATCTGATTCGCCATGTCACTTCGTTCTCGTACGAGCCTGCGGTAGGTGAAAGTGTTATGGAAGTGCGCTTGCAGCCGCGCAGCGACACGCGGCAGCGCTGTTTGACTTCGTCCATCGAGGTGACGCCGCGCGCGAATCTCAGCGTCTCTCGTGATTTCTATGGTAACGCGGTTCATCATTTCGATATTCCCGGAAAGCATCAATCCATCGAAGTTGTCTCTGAAGCGACTGTGGATATGCTTCCGCGACTGGAAATCGAGAATCTGCAGCAAAGCAGTTGGCAGGAACTGGATGAGTTGGTTGCGCAGGGCGATTATTGGGAGATGCTGCTCCCGAGCCATTACGCGAAGCCGTCGGAAATGTTGCTGCGTTTGCGCCACGAACTTCATCTGGAGCGGCGCGACGATCCACTGACGTTACTGAAGGGAATTAATTCCGCGATTTACGAAAATTTCGATTACGCGCCGAATACCACGCGCGTCGATTCGCCCATCGACGATGCACTGCAAACGCATCAGGGCGTCTGCCAGGATTTTGCGCACATCATGATTGCGCTGGTGCGCCAGCTGCACATTCCCTGCCGCTACGTCAGCGGTTACTTGTATCACCAGAGCGAAAGCCAAGATCGTTCGCCCGCCGGCGCCTCCCACGCATGGGTGGAAGCGTATCTTGGTGAAGCGGGCTGGGTGGAATTCGATCCCACCAACAATCTTCTCGGCTGCGAGCGGCACATTCGCGTCGCCGTTGGCCGCGATTATGCCGATGTTCCTCCCACGCGCGGGGTGCATCGCGGGGAAGCAGAAAGCGAATTGCGCGTCCTCGTCACCGTTTCGCTGGTGGATGCGCCGAAGCCCGAAGATCTTGGGCCCGCGATGGTTTTTCGTTCGCCGCGCCCAGCCGCTGCCGCCAATGCCAATCTGGCGCACATGCAAAGTCAGCAGTAATCTTCCGTCATTGCTTTTTCTTTGCCGCGGCTTTCTTGATCACCGGGATGGCGCTGAGCTTTCCGGCTGCGCTGTCAAATCCAATCACCGCCGAGTATTTTTTCCCGATCACTTGCGCCACAAGAAAGTCCAGATTTATGCCTGCATCCGCAATCGCTTTCGTGATGTCGTAGCCCAGGCCGGGCCGATTATCGCCTTCGACAAGAATTGCGGAGATGGCCGAAGCAGAAAGTCCCGCCTCTATCGCCGCACGGGTCGCCTTTTTGCCATCGATTCGGTATAACTCCAATGCCGCTTTCGTGGGTTCGCCGGGATAGCGATAACCCATCACAATCTGCAAATCCGCGCCCGCTTTTCTGAACGGTTCCAACGCTGCCGCCAAAGTTCCCGGCTGGTTGTTTAGTTCCTTACGCCACAACTCGATTTCTTTCACACTCACTGGCATTGCGCTCCTCCCGTCCGACTGCATTGGGCCTGATGAGCTGTATCGTAACTCCGCGGGTTGCCTTCTTCAACATCGTCGTTGGCTGGTTGAAGGCGCAACGCGAAGAGGATTCTTCCGCAAAAAGCGCGGAAAGGGAGCGTCGGTCGTCATATCACTCAAAACTGATCAGGACGATTTCGGGCTGAGTGCAGACACGCATTGGCGGGCCCCAGGTTCCAGCACCGCTTGAGGTGTACACGAACAGCTCGCCGAATTTCTTCAGCCCGTAAGTATAATCGCCGAAAATCCGCCAGGTGAACCAGGTGAAGGGGAAGATTTGCCCGCCATGCGTGTGTCCCGAAAGCTGCAGCGAGATTCCCTGCTTTTCCGCGATGGGCAATCCTTGCGGCACATGCGCTAACAAAACGCTCGCTCTGTCGCGGTCTAGATCGGCATTTTCCAGGATGGATTCAAAATGTTTCGCGTCTCCCGTATCGTGATATGGCACGCCGACTACCTGCAAGCCGTCCAGGTTCACTTTTTCGCTGCGCAGAACGTGAATTCCGGAGCCTTCGATGGCCTCCAGGTATTTGCGCGGGTCGGAAAATTCCTCGTGATTGCCGGTGACGAAGTACGAACCGAATTTCGGTTTCAGTTGCTTCCACGGGGAAACCAGTCGGCGCGCGTCCACTTTTGTGCCGTCGAACAGGTCGCCGCTGATGAACACCACGTCCGCCTTCAATTGCCGCAGCATGCCTACGAGCCGCGTCAGGAAGCGGTAGCCCTTGATGTGGCCCAGGTGCGTGTCCGTCACCAGCGCTGCGACCCGGCCCCGCCAGGATGCCGGTAAGCCGGGCAGCTTCACGGTCACGCGACGCACGCGAATGTCCGCCGCGTTCGCGATGCCGTAAAGGCTAGCCAGAATTGCCAAGCCGAAAAGGGTGCCAGCGATGGCGTGGCCGCTGATGGGCAGGCGCGCGACAACTACGACGGCATAGGCAATCCAGGACAAGCACGCGGCGATGAATAAGAAATTGAACACGCCGAGCCAGATGCTCGCCAGACGGTAGACAAAGCGCACCGGTCCGTTGAAATAACGGTGTGCCAGCAGCGTCGCTGGCACAAAGCTAAGCGCCAGCACGGCGATGACGACACGCAGCGCCGTCAGGGGCGATCCTTGCGGCGCGTCCCAAAGCGTGACCCACGTTTCATAAACCAGCAAATGCGCTAAAACCAAGATGGATTGCACGATTGCCGCAAAGATCACGATTCGCCGTCTCAAGTGTTCCCCCCTGTTGGTTCAGCGTCTCATCCCAACCTTGCTTCTTAGATGTTGTTGGCAGGCCCGAGGCTACTTGGGGTAAAAAACACGCAAAACAAAGCGATTTTGAAGGCTTGGTCAGCGCGCCGCTACTAGGTGGTTAGTTAAGTTATCAGTAACAGAGTCTCTGGTGCACCTGGATATGTGTACGCCATCTCCCCCTTGTTTTGTTGTAACGACGCGCAAACCATTGAGGACGCGAGAGATACGGAGGAAAGTGTGTTGTACGGATTCGAGTGTCCGAGGAAACCATTTACCGCAGCCTGTTCATTCAAGCGCGGGGAGTACTGAAAAAAGAGTTGGTGGACCACCTGAGGTCGAAGCGGCGCATGCGCCGCTCGCGCCATGCAACCGTCAGCGGACCGTCACTGGCCCAGAAAAACCTTAGGATTCGAGACCCCCGTGAGTAAACTTCAATCAAATGCTGCGTCGACTGCCCGAGCCGGCAGCTCTTACCGGACGTTCTGGTACGGATCCACCAGCTTCAGAAAATCAAGCCATTTGAGTGGGACACGCCGTTTACCCATTTCGGAGGTAATCGTGAAATGACAGATCGACGTAATCAGACACGGAGCAACCATTGGCAAAAGCAAACGTCGGGATGACCATCTCGCTTGACGCGTGATGCGAGACTCGTCGACGAGCTTCATGTTGATATCATGCCGGTATTTTTAGGCATCGGTCTCCGGTCGTTTGAAAGCTCCGGCTTGGAGCGCGTCCGGCTCGAGAAAATCAAGGTGCAGGAAGTCGGTGCGAGAACAAGCCTCAGATTCCGCGTGAAGCAGTAGTCGACCTTCTGGGCGGGAATGCAAGCGGACGGTCAGGCTTGCGATTAACGGAAACGTATTCGGCTGGCGAAAGGCGGGGGCAGGGCTTGTGCACTCCGAGGGGCTTGCGGCGCTGCAAAATGGTGGTGTTTTGGGCTGCGGGGCACTATAGTGCTGGAACGCTCGGGCCGAAGGCCGCCCCGGGTGAATGCGTTGGGCAGGGAGACTGGCTATGGCAATGACGACGAATATCCGGCAAGTGGGCGATGTGACGGTGGTGGACCTGAACGGGCGGATTGCATTGGGAGAAGAAAGCGCAGGGTTGCGCGACCTGATCGCGAATCTGTTGAGCGAGGGGCATGTGAAGATTCTGCTGAACCTTGCGGGAGTGGACTACATCGACAGCTCCGGTTTGGGAGCGTTGGTGAGCGGCGTGGCGAGCGTGCGGCGCGTCGGCGGAGAGATGAAGCTGGTGAACTTGTCGAGCAAGGTGGATGACTTGATGGAAGTGACGCGGCTGTACACGGTGTTCGATATCGCGGACAACGAACAGGCAGCGTTGGCGTCGTTTGGGAAGACGGCGGCTGCTGGAGCGCACTGACAGCGGCGAGAAAATAGAAATCGGAAGACAGAAAATCGCAGGAAACCCAAGACCCACCCTCCGCGAAAGGCGCTCAGAGTGTGGCACCCAGGCCGGTTTTAAGTTTATCGCTTTTGGTTTCGGAGACCGCGAGATGCACGTAGCAGCTTGCTATGGGTACGGCTTCGCTTTTATTTTCTATTTTCGTTTTTCTAATTTTGACACATAAAGCGATGCGGCTCGCGGACTCGCCTTGCTACAAGTGCAGGAGGCGCTCGGCGTTGGTGTGGGCTATGCGTTCTTTGTCGGCTGGACTTATTGGTAGATGGTCGAGGAAGGCGCGGGCTTGCTGCATGCTGGCGTAAGGATGATCGGCGGAGAACATGATGCGATCTACGCCGACTTGCAGGTAGAGCTGGAGAAAGTTGGGCAGGTAGTTGAAGCCGCTGAAAGTGTAGTGCAGATTTTCGCGCAGGTACGCGCTGACGGGCCGCTGCAGTTTCGTCATAGCCGAAGGCATTACGTCCAGGCGCTCGATCATGAACGGCAGAGTTTCCCCCATGTGGCCGATGATGATCTGCAGCTTTGGATAGCGATCGAAAACCCCGCCAAGAATCATACGGATCACGTGAACCGCGGTTTCGACGTGCCAACCCCAACCTGGTCCGGCAAGCATTTCCGTGACGATGGGTGTGAAACCCGAATAGGATGCTTCGATCACGGGCTTCGGCGGAGGGGTGGGATGAAGATAAATGGGAACGCCGAGCGATTCGGCGCCCTCGAGAATCGGTGAGAAGAATTTGTCGTCGAGATAGCGGCCCCGGGTGTGGCCGTTGATGACGGCGCCTTGAAAAGCGTGATTGCGAACTCGGCGTTGGAGTTCTTCGGCGGCCTGATCGGGCGAAGACGTGGGAAGGGCGGCGAATCCGCCGAGGCGCGAAGGACGGCGAGCGATGGCCTCGGCGAGGAAGTCGTTGGATTCGCGGGCGAGCGCGATGGCTTCGTCGGGATCAAGCTGCTCTACGCCGGGAGCGGTGAGCGAGAGGACCTGCACGTCGATGCCGGCTTTGTCCATTTCGGCGAGGCGTTTATCGCCAAGATCGCCGAGCTGCTCGAAAAGGTGCTGGGCGCGGTCACCGAAGTTTGAGGCGCGCTCCTTGAGTTGTTTACCGGGACCGGAGAAAAAGGCGGGGCTGGCAAAATGTTCTTCCAGGGTGATTGTGCGCATAGGCAAGTTTGGCACAAGTGCCGGGGAGCTGGGACTACATGGTAAAATGGATGGATATGTTGAACCAGATTATGGGATTCGACGCCAGCGGGCTGCGCTACGCCCGGAAGAAGACGTACGGAGTGAACGTGGGCCAGGTGATGGTGGGCGGTGGCGCGCCCATTGTTGTGCAGTCCATGACCAACACGGATACGGCGGATGTGGAGACGACGCTGCAGCAGACGCTGGAGCTGGCCGAGGCAGGATCGGAGATTGTGCGCTGGACGGTGAACGTGCCAGAAGCGGCCGCGGCGGTGCCTGTGATCAAGAAGCGGCTGCTGGAGGCGGGATGCAACGTACCGATCATTGGAGATTTTCACTACAACGGGCACGTGTTGCTGACGAAATATCCAGAATGCGCCGCGGCGCTCGATAAATATAGGATCAATCCGGGAAATGTGGGCGCGGGACAGCGTCGCGATGAGCAATTTTCGACGATATGCAAAGTGGCTGTGGACCACGGCAAGCCGGTGCGCATTGGCGTGAATGGCGGGTCGCTGAATCAGGAACTGGTGATGCGCAAGATGCAGGAGAACACCGACCAAAATCTGGGCAAAGAGAGCGAAGAAATTATCAATGATTGCATGGTAGTTTCGGCGCTCGAGTCCACGGAACTGGCGCTGGAGAGCGGGTTGCGGAACGACCAGATTATTATTTCGTGCAAGACTTCGCGGCCGCGGGATTTGATTACGGTGTATCGCGATCTGTCCGCGAAGACGCAACAGCCGCTGCACCTCGGATTGACGGAAGCGGGCATGGGGATGAAGGGGATGGTGTGGTCGGCGGCGTCGCTGGGTGTGCTGCTGTATGAGGGGATTGGCGATACCATCCGGATTTCGCTGACGCCGAAACCTGGCGGAGACCGGCGGGAGGAAGTATATGCGTGCTGTGAATTGTTGCAGGCGCTGGGACTGCGGTCCTTTTCGCCGAGCGTGACCGCGTGCCCGGGATGCGGGCGGACGACGAGCACGACATTTCAGGAGTTGGCGGAGCGTACGCAGGACTATATTCGCGAGATGATGCCGACGTGGAAAACACAGTATGACGGCGTGGAAACGATGACGCTGGCGGTGATGGGCTGCATCGTGAACGGGCCGGGCGAATCGAAGGCCGCGAATATTGGGATCAGCTTACCGGGAACGGGCGAGGCGCCACGTTGCCCTGTATATATTGATGGGAAGAAGGATGTGACGCTGGAAGGCACGTACGATGAGCTGGCGGCGGCGTTCCAGAAGTTGGTGGATGATTATGTGTCGACGAAGTTTCCGCGGAGGACGGCAGAAACTGTGAGCCGGTAAGAGATTTTGTTTTACACTGAAAGGCAACGCGGATTCCTCAGGGGCTAAAGCCCAGTGTTTTGCATGAGTTTATGTCGGAGCTGAAGCTCCGACCCCCTAGAGAACGCTGCGCAGCAGGAAGTCCACAGCAAGGATTGGGGGAAGCGGAAACCAATGAAAATTTCAAGGGAAGATGTGTTGCGGGTGGCGGAGCTGGCTTATCTGGAGTTGAGCGAGCCGGAACTCGAGAAGTATCGCGCACAGGTGGATGAGATTCTGGAGTACATCGAGAAGCTGAACGAGCTGGATACGGCCAATGTGGAGCCGATGGCGCAGGTGTTGAGCGACGACCAGACAGCGGACGCGACGCTGCGGGAGGATTTGGTGGTGCCGTGCGCGGTGGCGGATGAGGTGTTGCACCATGCGCCGGATGCCGCGCCACCGTACTTTTTGGTACCGAAAGTTATTGAACGGTAGTGGCCGGTGGGGAAGCGGAGGTTTAGGAAGCAGAGGACGTTTGGGAAGTGAAGGAGGCTGGGTGGATCGATCGAAGAGGGATTTTTTCCGCAAAAGGCGTGGAAAGGGGCGGCGGTCCTCACTCCGCAGACGCCGTTCGGAATGACGGGCGTTTTTTGGAAAGCAGGTATCTCGCTTCGCTCGGCATGACGCGTTTGGGTTACCGGCTGGCAGGTTGGGATGCTTGGAATGAGGCTGGGGATGGGTGATTCGTGGGGACGATGAATACGATTGGAGCCGTTACGGGGGCTGTGGCGGCGAAGAAGGTTTCGGCGCGGGAGATTGCGGCAGATTATTTTAAGAGGATTGCTGCGAGAAATGGGGAGTTGAACGCGTATTTGACGCTGTGCGAGGAGCGGGCTTACCGGCAGGCGGATCGCGTGGATGCGCTGCTGGCGGCGGGCAAGCCGTTGGGTCCGTTGGCGGGCGTGCCGATTGCGGTGAAGGATGTCATCAGCACGCGAGGGATTCGGACTACCTGCAGCTCGAAAATCCTGACAGATTATGTGCCGCCTTACGATGCTACGGCCGTCACCCGGCTGGAAGCGGCGGGGGCAGTGATTCTGGGTAAGACCAATTGCGACGAGTTTGCCATGGGCAGCTCGAACGAGAATTCGGCGTATGGCGTTGTGCAGAATCCGGCGGCGCCAGGGTGTGTGCCGGGCGGATCGAGCGGAGGATCGGCGGCGGCGGTGGCGGCTGACCTGGCGGTGGCTTCGCTCGGGACCGATACGGGCGGGTCGATTCGGCAGCCGGGGTCGTTCTGCGGGATACCGGCGATGATGGGAAGCTACGGGCGGGTTTCGCGGTATGGGCTGATTGCGTTTGCGTCTTCGCTGGACCGCATCGGGCCGTTTGCGCATAGCGTGGCCGATGTGGCGACGGTGCTGAAGGTGATGGCAGGACGCGATCCGAACGATTCCACGTCGACGACGGCGCCGGTCGAGGATTATGCGGCGACGCTGCACAATCCCGTGAAAGGGATGAAGATCGGGATTCCAAAAGAATACTTTGCTGCCGGAATGGACGCAGGCGTCCGGGAAAAAGTGAACGCCGGGATTGGGTTACTGAAGAAGCTGGGTTGCGATGTGCGCGAGATTCAGTTGCCGCACACGGACTATGCGATCGCGACGTATTACATTATCGCGACGGCGGAAGCCAGTTCGAACCTGGCGCGCTACGACGGGGTGCGCTACGGTCCACGGGCAGAGGCGGATTCGCTGATTGCCATGTACCGGAAGACCCGCGGGGCCGGATTTGGGGCGGAAGTGAAGCGGCGCATTGTGCTCGGGACATATGTGCTGTCGGCGGGCTATTACGACGCGTACTACCTGAAGGGGCAAAAGGCGCGGTCGCTGATTGCGGGGGATTTCCGGAAGGTGTTTTCACAGGTGGACGCGGTGGTTTCGCCCACTTCTCCGGTACCGCCGTTCAAGCTGGGCGAGAGGGTGGATGACCCCCTGCAGATGTATCTTGCTGATATTTATACTGTTACTGCATCACTAGCAGGCTTGCCGGGAATTTCCGTGCCTTGCGGGCGCATTGACGGCAAATTGCCGGTGGGGTTGCAAATTGTGGGGCCAGCGTTTGGGGAAGCCAAGGTATTGCAATTGGCGCACGCCTTCGAGCAAGCTGGCGGTGGAGTGGTTTAACACCGAGTTCAGGGACCCAGGTCGATTGCGATAGCGAGGTTGGACTGGACCTGTCGCCTATATTTGTGAAGCTCGCCGATTCTCAGTCGGCTTTTTTACGCGCCGCGGATGCCATCCCTTCCGAATCCTGGACCAGAAAACCTAAGCCTCGCCAATGGTCGGGCGCCGAAGTTGTGGCGCATCTGATCATGGTGGAACACGCCGTGGTGCGAAGTGCCGAGCACGTGATCGCAAAGCCGCCAAAGGATGTGGGATTCTGGGAGCAAGCGCATTTGCCGCTGTGGCTGGTGGAGACGCGGTTTATCCGCGTGCAAACGCCGCTAGCACTTGATCCGAAAATGATCGCGGACAAGGAACAGATGCTGGGGGAACTGCGGTTGACGAGGGAAGATTCGGTGCGATTTCTGGCAGAAACGCAGAACCAGGACTTGATGGCGTATGGATGGCCGCATGTTTTTCTGGGGCGATTGAATGTATATGAATGGTTTGAAATGATCGCGGGCCATCAGGCGAGACACATGAAACAGATTAAAGACATCGCGCGGCGACTACCAAAAGTGGTAGAAAATTCGCAAATTCAGTAGTTTTTTTCACATAGGGTCTGTCAATTCTGACAGCTACGGGGAGAGCCCTAGACTTGGCAAAAATGTGTGGAAATGGCGGGAAAAAGAAGGGAAAGCAAAAGTACTAGAGAAGAAGTTTAGAGGGGTTTGGAACGGAACGACTATTGCAGGGAGATTTGTTGTCTTCTAACCTGCTGTCTGCATCCAACAGGATGGAAGGCGAAAGCGGCGGAGTAGGAGAGGCCCCTTGGTTACAGTCAAGTCGAGTCAGAAAATATTTACGGACACGGAAGTGGCCAGCCTGACGGGGATCTGCGTGGAACATCTGCATAATTTCGCACGCAGCCGTCATCTTGGGATGATCGCGAGAGCAGCGGAAGCAGCCGGAGCGCATGCCGAACAGTGGTTGTTTACATTGTCCGACCTAATGGTGCTGACCACGTTATTCCCGCGCTGCACGCACTAAGTTGTTTAGAATAGTTTCTCCCCGGGCGTAAGTCGACACTCACCAGTTTGACTCCCCAAAAGGTAATGCTTGGTTGCTCGTGCGCTTGTGTGTTTGGGCGATAGCGTTGGTGTGCCTCGTTCTGGCGGTTTGGGCGAATCGCTTCGAACAGAACGCCCGCTTCGGAAGGCGGAATCGCGGGTGTGGGGTGATGGAGGACGGATTTGGGTCGTGGTCCGGGCGGAGATTGCTTGCGTTTGGGTTCAGGGACTCGCCTCGACTTTGCCGGCGCTAAGGCTACTCTTGCTGTGAAAGCGGTCTTTTAGATGAAGGAAGGGGCGTTCGATGGCGTAGTGGAGGGCGGAGGCCAGGATTATGGCTAGCAGGAATTGTGAGGCGCAGCGCAAGGCGAAATTGGGGATGTGGACGGAGCCCAAGAGGCGTGGCCATAGGACTTCGCGGGAGTAGTCGTGGGAGAGGTAGAGAGAGTAGGAGATTGCGCCGAAATAGCGGGCAAGCGGGTGGTTGAGAAGTGCGGGTGGGCGGCTGAGGACGGAAACCAGGATCACCGCCAGCAGGTAGGTGACAGCGTCGCTCTGGCTCTGGAGGGCAAACACGAGAATCAACGCGCACAGCGGAGTGGCGGGATGCGACACCCATTTTGGCGGCGTCCAACCATCTTTTGCGGCGATGGCAATCAGGCAGCCTAAGACAATTGGATCCAGATGCGTGTCGAATGCAAACCAGGTGTAGGTTCGATACCCGAGAAGCGTGAGCATGGAACGGTAGATAGGTTCAAAGATCAGCACGCCGAACAGGATCTTCACGAGCCGGTCGCGCTCGACACGAGCCAGAAGAAAAGGCCAGAGTAGATAGAATTTTTCCTCGACGCCGAGAGACCAGCCGACGGTCAGGATGTTGTAGTGCTGCGTCAGGGCGTGGTAGTAATCACCCAGGTAGAAGAACGTGGCCCAGCTCCCGGCGAACGGGCCTTCCAGCCGGCACATGATCCATACCACATAAAAAACGGGGAAAAGGCGCAGGGCACGGCGGAGATAAAATTGGCGCCTGTCCAAGGTGCCCCGCTGGCTGATTTCCTTCAACAGAAGCCAGGTGATCAAGAGGCCGCTGAGTTCGAAGAACAGAGTGACCGCGAATGGCCCCGGCAAGACAGAAGCAAATTTCCCGTGTCCCAATGTGTAGTGATAAACGACAACGGCGAAGGCCGCGGCACCGCGCAAACCGTAAAGACTTGGAATCTCTCGCATGGAAAGATTCGTGAACAACGGATTGGACGGACAGGTTTCGGTGGGAGAAGCGCCGCGGTCGTCGCGCGCGACCGGAAAGATCAAATCGCGCGCCGGCTGGGCTAGCTTTGAAGCGCCGGATTCCATAGGAGAAATCTAAAACGAACGAGGCAGGTTTCAGCCTTAAGAATTCTTAAGAAGAATCGTGGTTTAACCTGTGAGAGAGTGGGGAAAGATGTTGCGAAAAAGCGACGCGGGATTGAGTTGAAGACGGATGGAACCATCGGAGAAAGCGAAAGCATTATCTCTGCTGCTGGTGGATGACGACGCGGAGCTGTGCAGCATGATGAAAGAGTTTTTCGGGCAGGCAGGCTGCCGGCTGGAGTGCGCCTATAACGGCCGCGACGGCCTGGCGCGCGCGCTGAATGGCAATTACGACCTGGTGCTGCTGGACGTGATGCTGCCCATCATCAGCGGGTTCACAGTTTTGCAGCAGTTGCGGAGGCGAAAACAAGTACCGGTAATCATGCTGACGGCGAGGATTCACAGTGAGGATCGCATCGCGGGACTGGATTCGGGCGCGGACGATTACCTGCCGAAACCGTTCGATCCAGACGAACTGCTCGCCCGGATTCGGGCAGTATTGCGGCGTACGGACAGGCTTGCCGGCGACGGTTCGGTGAAGATTTTTGGAGATATCCTCGTCAACCTTCAGACGCGCGAGGCATGGAGCGGCGGCCAAAAGGCCGAGCTGACGACGATGGAGTTCGACCTTTTGGAAATGTTGATTCGTGCCGCGGGCCGCGTGGTGTCGCGAGAAGAAATTACGGCGACGCTGCTAGAACGCGAGGCGACGCCCTATGATCGCGCGCTTGATGTGCATATCAGCCACCTGCGCGGAAAACTCGAACACGGCCGCAGATTGATCCGAACCGTTCGCGGCGTGGGATATGTATTCACGGCAGAGCGAGAGCCGGAATGATGAAGTCTCTCTACGTCTGGGTGGCGCTTGCGATGGCGCTCACGCTGTCGCTTGCGTTGCTGGTGTTTCTGGCGATATCGGATCGTGTAGAACGAAAATATCTGAATCCCGTATTCGAAGCCATGGATGAATTGGAATTGGAAAGCGCACGCGACGCGTGGAATACCGGAGGTGCGGCGGCGGTTGCCTCTTATATGCAACGGCTGAATGGCCTGTTTGGCGCTTCGCATTACCTGCTGGACGCCAATGGCCGAGATGTTATTTCAGGCGAGAACCGGATTGGCTCGCTTCCGCCTCCCCCCTCCACCAAATCGCGAGGATACGTAAACGGACAGCTTGTCGTTACACACCGATCGGCGGATGGACGCTATTGGTTTGTCGCCGTGGATGCACATCAAACCGGCCGGTGGACATTCTTTCCATACTACCTTCTGGTGATCGGGACTACCGGCTTGCTGTGCTGGCTGGCCGCGGTAGGGATCGTGTCGCCCATTCACAAGATCACCGCGAGTGTGGACCGATTCGGGCAGGGCGACCTGTCAACGAGGGTGAACATGCAGCGGCGGGATGAAATCGGCGGACTGGCGCGCTCCTTTGATGAAATGGCGGAGCGGCTGCAAAGATTGGTGATGAGCGAGCGCAGGCTTTTGCAGGACATATCGCATGAACTGAGATCGCCGCTCGCGCGACTGAAATTTTCGGTCAAGCTCACGCGAACGGCGGCCGACCCGAATGTGGCGCTGGACCGCGTGGAGTGCGATGTCAACCGCATCACTTCGCTGGTATCGGAAATTGTCGAAGTGACGCGAATCGAGGGCGAGCCTTCGGCGCGAAGATGGCAGAAAGTGAACCTGGGAGAGCTGGTAGAGGAAACGGTCAGCGACTGCGAGGTGGAAGCAGAGTTTCGCGGTTGCAGCATTTGCATGGAGGGAAAAATTAATAATGAAGTTTCGGGCGATGTTGAGCTTCTGCGGCGCGCAGTGGAAAATGTGCTGCGCAATGCGATTCGTTACTCACCGGACCAAACGAAGATTGACGTTACGCTGGCAGAGGCCGATCAAGGCGCAACTATCGCTGTGCGCGACCATGGTCCCGGCGTTCCGGGAGTATTGCTGACTGACATTTTCGAGCCGTTCTTTCGAGTAGAAGAAGCGCGAGAGGCCGACACCGGCGGTATCGGGTTGGGGTTGTCCATCGCGAAACGCGCTGTGCAACTGCATGGGGGAACGATTGCGGCGGAGAATGCAAATCCGGGTTTGCGGGTGACGATAGCGATTCCAACCGTGGCGCGTTAAGTTTCCAGAGACGAGGAAGCGCTTGCCCATCTTCATGGTGTTGCGGCCAGAGGCGTGACCTGGCTCAAGAACGCGTTACTTCGTCAATTTTTTGAGCCTATTGTCGCAATCTGCTTCCAGTTTTTTGTTTCGCTCCTCCAGGACCTTATCCGGCTACAAGCGCTTGCTGACGGGAGGGCTCGTCGGGAGCAGATTTAATCGCTTTGTCGAGATTACTCAGGGCGCCATCGAAATCGGAAGATTTGAGGCTGTTTTTTGCATCGGCAAGATGCTGATTGACGTTGGATACGGGTGGCGCATTCGAACACGCCAAAAGCAGAATGGAAATTGCGAATATAGCGATTTTGAGAAAGGACCAAGGGCGGTGCGACATCGTTGTTTCTCCTCACTGAAGACCGTTCAGGTTCGAGCGCACCTAAACGTGATACTAAGTCCCCCGCGCGGTCCGAGTCAATGGAGTGGAACACAGCTGGCTGACTGGTCGGGGTCGTAAGACGAAGGGAATGTCGAAGACTGAGGGGTGCACACGACCGCGATCACCGCTTTGGCGGCACCGGAACAAGAACGCTGTATGGCACGGAAGGTTTCGCGGAACTTCTGACCCGCGGCGGTGGAGGGCGGTTACTCGCAATCAGCGAGGCGTGATTTCGCTAGCCAGCCAGGAGGCGTGCTTGCGGGGGATGTTGCGGCGAGCTATGCTGTTGCCTGGTAGCGCTAAATGGATTTGCCAGCGGCGCGGCCCGTGACCTCATGGTTGTAGCGCGCATTTCCGGCGGCTTTTCCCTTCGCAATTTTCGTTTTTGTTCTTGCTGCGTGTTGCTGCTCAGTTTCGCGGCTGTGCCGGCAAGAATGGCTGCGCAAGACGCTGGTCCGATGCGAGCGCCTGAACAACAGGCTGCACCAGCCACTAAACGAGCCCCAGTAGCGCCGAAATCCAAGAAATTGATTTTGAAGGATGGCACGTTCCAGGTGGTGCGGGAGTACCAGGTGAACGGGGACCGTGTGCGTTATTTCAGCGAAGAACGCGGCGCCTGGGAGGAGTTGCCGGCGGCGCTCGTGGATTGGGACGCCACGGCGCGTGATGAGGCTTCAAGCCAAAAAGCAGCCAACGCGCTGGCAGAAAAAGTACATGACCAGGAAGAAGCGAAACGGCTGGACAACGTGTCTGACATTGACGCGAGCCTGCAGGTGGGGCAGGGAGCGTTTCTGCCGTCGGCGGAAGGATTGTTTGTGGTCGAAGGAAAAACGGTGCGCTCGTTGAAACAGGTGGAGGCGGGATCGAAGAAAGACAAGCTGCGGACCGTGGAACAAGTGCTGTCGCCGATCCCGATCGTCCCGGGGAAACAGAGGGTTTATATCGCGGGCGAGCATGCGATGCTACGGCTGAAGACCACGACGCCGGAATTTTACCTGCGGGAGGCGCCGCCCGATCCGGACCGCGTGGCGCGTATTGAAACGAGCAGCCGGCCGGGAGAAAGCGGCCCGGACGTGATGTTAATCCGGGCGAAAGAGATTAAGAATGGGCGAGAGTTGGAGTCGATCAAGACGCTGTTCGGCGAAAAAATCGGGGCGGACGTGAATGAGGTGGCGATTCAACGGTGGGAAGTTGCGCCGAATGTGTACCGGTTTACGTTGGGAGAAGCGTTGACGCCGGGGGAATATGTGGTGGCGGAAGTGCTGTCGGACGGGCTGAATTATTTTGTGTGGGATTTCGGGGTGGACGGGAGCGGGAGCAGTGGGAAGAAGTAGAGGATGCGGAAACGGAAGCTAGGGGAGCGGGAAAACCTCGACCGACCCTTCGCCCAAGGCGCAGAGTGGGGCACCCTGGAGAATTTAGAAGGGAAAAGCTAGGGGGTGTGCCGATTTGGTGAGTGGAGGCTCGAGCGTGAAGGCGGCAGCTGGGCTGCGCCCCTCCAAAATGTGCCGAAACGGGAACGGGCGAATAGGGGAAGGAAAGCACAAGATGTAGTTGTAGAGTGTCGCTCGGACTACCAGCGGCAGAAGAAAGTAGTTTCGCCCGGCCGAACGGACAGGCGAAAAACCGGCGTAAACACCGGCGATTTCGGCTGATTCCCACAGAAGTTTTTTAAAAATGTCTTGACAGCAAATGAGAATCTGAGCGACACTCCCATCGCGCCAGTAACTGCCTTCCCCCCAAGAACGTTCCGACGTTCCTTCCTATCCGCGCGCCGGAAAAACACACAAGTCAGCGAGGAGTGCCGGTGTCTGTACATATGGAAAAAGAGACCATGGTGAACACGTTGGAGATGGATCGGGAAGTAATACGCTGCAAGACTTGCGGACTGGTCCAATACCGGACGCGCACCGGCAATTGCCGACGCTGCGTACGTGCGTTGCCCCAGCGGATGGAGTATCTGATTCCGCAGGAAGTTCCGCAAGAGCAGGCGGCGCCCGAAGTGGTGACAACGAAGTTCGCGAACCAGGAGACCGTGGAGAACATCGGTCAACGGATCCGCCAACTGCGGGAGTCACGCGGGATGACGCAGAGCCAGTTGCAGTCGCGTTCGAAGGTAAGCCGGTCGTATCTATCGCGGATTGAGAGCGGACAGATGACGCCGAGCCTTGGGACGCTGGAGAAGATCTCCGAAGCGTTGAACGTGGGTTTGAACCGTTTCTTTATTCCGGAATCGGATGGAGAGGCGCTGCTGGAGGATCCGTTTATCCAGGGATTGCGGCCGTTTTTGCGGCAACTGGATTGGGAACAGTGGCAGTCCATCCTGAAGCGTTTGCAGGCGATCAGCGATCACGTAAACGCGGCACCAATCACTCTGCGCCCTATCGGTAATCCGGCCCGGCTGCCGCAGCCCGCGCCGTCGAATGGAAATGGCCAGCACGGGCATATCGGCCACGCCAGCCATTCGAATGGGTTGATGCCCGCGCCAGCCCATGGTCAACCGCAAGGGTATCCGCTGCGGCGCCCAGGGATGCCGGTCTTCCAGCGGCCATTGGCGCGCTAAGCAAAATCTCGAGAGTGGTAACTACAAAAGCGGCGCTCCGCCGGAAGCGGGGCGCCGCTTTTGTGTTGTAAAGGCTTTTGCATCGTGGACATCGGTTCGTTTTTTCCACTAAGCTCGCGTGCGCTAGGAAAGCCCTTCAGGTCTTTGCCGCCCACCGAGAGGAATTCGATTTTACAAATTACGGAGGAAATCATGATGTATTTCTCGCTCCGCACAGGTGACGTCTGCATGGATGTGGAGGTCTTTATAACCTCGAGTTGGGGGCTTACCTGCCGGATGGCTGCCCTCGCAACTTTTTTCTGCATCGCGCTGCTGTTGATTGGGGACTGGGCGCGTCGGCACCCGATTTCTGCTTGACGAAATATCGCTCATGCTGCGGACCACGACGGACTGAGTTCAGCCGACGGTCATGTAGTCTTTGAGGATGAGCAGGATTTCGTAGGCGGTGGCGAAGATGGCGAAAGCGGCGTGAAAGCGCTGGTTGGCGATTTTGATTGCGCCGGCGCTCAGTAAAATGCAGAGAGTGATTCGTAGGTAATAGATAGGGCCGAGCGACTCCAGGTAGGGAGTGCCCTTGATGAGGGTGTCGGCGCAATCCGCTACGAACAGAACGGTCATCAAGCTGAAAATCCAACGGCGGCGTGAATAGAAATAGTCTTTAAATCCGTCATAGTCCGCCATTTCTTCAGGGAAGAACAGGACGCATAAGAGGAACAAGCAGAACCGCGTAGATGGCGATGAATAAATAGACTGGGAAGGTCTACTGCTGGACGCCTTGAAGCCGGTATTCCACCACCAGAAATGAATGAGATAGAGGAAAAGGAATAGCGCCCACAGCAGGTGCACCCAATAGACTTTGTATTCCTCGGGATGCTGGACGATTCGCGCGACCTCGCTGAGGAGGCGAGAAATACCCAACCCGAGAATGATGGAGAACAATACGCGCACGTGCAGATACATGTCCATCGAGACGCACCTGCCTAGCGATCTGGTGTTGCGGCGGAGGGCTGTGGCCCGCCGCTGGGCGTGAGGCGAAGAATGAGGAGAGTGCGGTCGTCGTGAGCTTCGGCTGGGCAGGCGCTGAATTCATCGGTGGCGTGGAGGATGGCGGCGGAGATGGCTTCCGCATTGCTGCGCGGGGGAAGATTACGAAGGACGGCGGTTAGACGATCGAAGCCGAAGGTTTCGTCATTTGCATTCATGGATTCCAGAATGCCGTCGGAAGCGAACACGAGGATGTCCTCGGGCTGCAGAGCGAGAGTGACGGTTTCGTATTCGATATCCGGAAACATACCGAGCGGCGTGCCATCGATTTTGACTTCCTGAACATTTCCAGCGCGAACGAGAATCGGACGAGGGGCGCCAGCGTTGGCAACCATCAGTTGGCGCAGGCCTGCGTCGTAGACAGCGAACAAAAGGGCAACGTAGCTTGGCGACATGCGCGCGGCATTGAGGCGGCCATTCAGTACAGAGAGCATTTCTTCCGGCCAGCAGCGATGATCCTGCGTGTATTCGCGGAGAATGCCCACGGCGAGCGAGCCATAGAGAGCGGCGGCGGTTCCTTTGCCGGAAACATCCCCCAACGCCAAGCCCAGGCGTCCGCTGCCGTAGGGCAGAAAATCGTAGAAGTCTCCGGCCAATTGGCGCGCGGGGACATATGCCGAGGCGATGTCCAAACCAGGAACGTCGCGTTTGCCGTGGGGGAGAAGCTGGCGCTGGACTTCGCGCGCGGTGTCCAGATCGTGCTGGAGGCGCTGCTCGCGATCGCGCGTTTGTTCGAAAAGGCGGGAATTCTCGAGCGCGATGGCGATATAGGAGCCGAGGATTCCGAGCATGCGTTCGTGTTCGGTAGTGAAGGCGTTGAGGTTTGTGCTTTCCAGGTCGAGAACGCCGACGAGACGATCTTGGAGTAAAAGCGGGATGACCAATTCCGAACGAACATTGTCGCTATGCGGAAACTCGATGTAACGCTTGTCCAGGCGAACGTCATTTACGCGCAGGGCTGAGCGGTGACCGGCGGCGTGCCCGGTGATTCCTTTGAAAAGCGGGACAGAGAGACTGATGTTGATGGCTTCTTCGTAATGTCGGGTAAAGGCGACTTCCAATTGGGAGGAATTTTCGTTCCAGAGCATGACGTTGAAGAGATGATAGTTGACAATTCTTTTGACGCGATCGGCGATGCGCTGGAGCAGCTCGTCGCGGGCGAGGATGGCGGTCAATTCGCGGCTGACGTCAAACAACAAAGAGAGGGTTTGGTCCTGCTCCAGGGAGGAGACCGGAGAATGTCTGGCTTGGGCTTGTCCGGAGGTGTCGGTCATGGTGAAAACCCGGCGATATGATAGCCCAAGTGGGGCAGTCTGCCATAAGAGAGTGTTAGGAGAGCAGGCGACGGCAGTGGCGGGCGATTTGTTGTTCTTCCTGGGCGGGGACAATTTTGATTTTGTCGGGGGTTAGGCCGAGAAAGTCGAGGCCGCTGGTGACGGCGTTGCGAACGGAATCACTGTGTTCGCCGATTCCGCCGGTGAAGACGAGGAGGTCGATCCCGCCGAGAAGGGCGATATACGCGCCGATCGTTTTGCGCACGGAAGTGGCAAAGATGTTGAGGGCGAGGATCGAGCGGGGATCATTAGAGTGGGCGCGCTGTTCGAGAGTCCGTACATCACTTTGGCCAGAGGAGAGGGCGTACAGGCCGCTGCGGTGATTGATCAAATCCTCGAGCGCATCGGCGCCGAGTTTTTCGGTTCGCATAAGGTAGAGAAGAACGCCGGGATCGAGATCGCCGGAACGGGTGCTCATGGGAATGCCGCCGGTTGGGGTGAGGCCCATGGTGGTGTCAATGGAGACGCGATCGCGGAGCGCGCAGAGGCTTGCTCCGTTGCCGAGATGAGCGAAGATGGCGCGACTCGGAAGTCGATCGCCGAAGTGATAGACGAGCGATTCGTAGGATAGGCCGTGAAAACCGTAGCGGCGAACGCCCGCGTCGAAATAGCGCTGAGGAATCGGAAGATGCGAGGCGACTTCCGGCATGGTGCGGTGAAAAACGTCGTCGAAACAGGCGAATTGCGTTGCTTGCGGGAAGATTTTCTCCGCGGCCGCGATGAGCGCGAGCGCTTGCGGAATGTGAACCGGTGCGAAGTGCATGGCGGCGCGCAGGGTTTCAAGAACATGCGGAGTGATGCGCTGGTGCGCGAGGAGATGGGGGCCGCCGTGCACGACGCGGTGACCGACCGCAACGGGAGTGTCCTGGATGTGTTCGCGGATAGATTTTGAGACGACGTCGAGAGCCTGGGATTGGGATTGGTGGACGCTGTCGCGCTTTACGAGGGACGCTCCGCTGGCCGAACGAATTTGCAATGACCCCGTTTCATGCCCGATGCCGTCGGCGCTGCCGGTGAGCAGGGCTTGTTCGTCGCTGTCAGCATGGCGATAGAGCCCAAACTTTAGAGAAGACGAGCCGCTGTTCAGCACGAAGATCAGGTCGTGTGGTTGTCCTTTCGAATCAGGAATGGTCATGCCGGCCATTTCCAGTTGCGAATTTCATCGCGATCGATGCCCTCGGCGTGGGCGTAGTTGATGCTGTCGATGATCTGGCCCTTGAGCCATTCCTTGACGTGAGCGCCGACGGACCTGAGGCGAGGAACGCGGTCGATGACGTCAATCGCCAGGTTGAAGCGATCGACCTGGTTGAGGATGGCGAGCTCGAGAGGAGTGTTGATGTTGCCTTTTTCCTTGTAGCCGCGCACGTGGATGTTGCCGTGATTTGTGCGGCGGTACGTGAGTTTGTGAATGAGCGAGGCGTAGGAGTGGAAATTGAAAATGACGGGCTTATCGGCGGTGAAAAGAGAATCGAAATCGCGGTCGGAGAGTCCGTGAGGATGTTCGGTGGACGGTTGCAAACGGAAGAGATCAACGACGTTAACGAAGCGAATCTTCAGGTCAGGGAACTGTTGCTTGAGAATGGCAACGGCGGCGAGCGACTCCATGGTGGCGATATCGCCGGCGCAAGCCAGCACCACATCGGGATCCTTGCAATCGTCGGTGGAAGCCCAATCCCAAATGCCAATGCCCTTGGTGCAATGGGTTACGGCCTCGTCCATGCTGAGATACTGCAGATGGTCCTGTTTGTCCGCGACGATTACATTGACGTAATCGCGGGAGCGCAGGCAGTGATCGGCGACGCTGAGGAGACAATTTGCATCCGGCGGCAAGTAAATGCGGACTACACCGGCGCTTTTGTTGGTGACCACGTCGAGGAAGCCGGGATCCTGATGCGTGAAACCGTTGTGATCCTGACGCCAGACCAGAGAAGTGATGAGGATGTTGACGGAGGGCACGGGGGCGCGCCAGTCCAATTCCATTTTCGATTTCTCCAACCACTTGGCGTGTTGGTTGAACATGGAATCGATTACGTGAACGAACGCTTCGTAGGTGGAGAAAAAGCCGTGGCGGCCGGTGAGAACGTAGGCTTCGAACCAGCCTTCGAGGGTGTGCTCGCTGAGCATCTCCATGACGCGGCCGAAAAGGTCGAGCTCGCCGCCGTCGGCGTCTTCCGGTTTGTACTCGGCGAGCCATGTTTTTTTGGATGCGGCGTAAATGGCGGTGAGGCGATTCGAGGCGGTCTCGTCCGGGCCGAAGACGCGGAAGGAATTCATATTGCGGCGCATGACTTCGGCAAGAAAATGGCCGAGAATGTCGGTCGGCGGAGCGTAAAGAGTGCCGGGAGATTTTATGTCGAAAGCGAAGTCGCGAAAATCCGGGAGGTCGAGTTCTTTGCGCAGCAGACCGCCGTTGGCGTGTGGATTGGCGGAAATGCGGCGTGTTCCGGAGGGAGCTAGCTCCTGCAATTCGGGGACGAGCGCGCCTTTGGCGTCGAAGAGTTCTTCGGGTTTGTAGCTGCGCATCCAGGCTTCCACGATTTTCAGGCTCTTCGGATTTGTCACCGGATCGAGAACGGGAACCTGGTGAGCGCGCCAGAAATCTTCTACCTTGTGGCCGTCGACTTCTTTGGGTCCGGTCCAACCTTTTGGCGAACGAAGAACGATCATGGGCCAGCGCGGACGAGTGGGGTCGTGTTGCGAGCGAGCGTGCTGCTGCAGGGAACGAATCTCCAGGATGCATTGCTCGAGAGTGGCGGCCATTTGCTGATGCATTGTGGCGGGATCATGGCCTTCGACAAAATATGGTTTGTGACCGTAGCCTATGAGCAGGGCTTCCAATTCTTCGTGCGGGATGCGAGCGAAGATCGTGGGGTTGGCGATCTTGTAGCCGTTGAGGTGCAAAATGGGCAGGACCGCGCCATCTCGAACGGGATTCAAGAATTTATTGGAATGCCAGGCGGTGGCCAGCGGACCGGTTTCGGATTCGCCGTCGCCGACAGCGACAGCCACGATGAGATCGGGATTATCGAAAGCCGCGCCATAGCCGTGGGACAGCGAATAGCCAAGCTCGCCGCCTTCGTGGATGGAGCCGGGGGTTTCCGGCGTGCAGTGCGAACCGATACCGCCCGGAAAAGAAAATTGCTTGAAGAATTTGAGCATGCCGGCTTCGTCGCGACTTTTGTCCGGATAAATCTCCGAGTAGTAGCCTTCGAGATAGCAGTTGGCCAGCGTAGCGGGCGCACCGTGGCCGGGGCCGGAAATGTACATGACGTTCAAGTCGTACTTTTTGATGAGGCGGTTGAGGTGGACCCAGATAAAGGATTGCCCGGGGTCGGAACCCCAGTGGCCGAGCAGGCGGCGCTTGATGTGCTCGGGCTTGAGCGCTTCGCGCAGGAGCGGGTTGGCGCGGAGATAGATCATGCCCGCAGAAAGATAATTGCAAGCGCGCCAGTAGGCGTCCATTTTGTTGAGTTCATCGATGGAGAGCGGCGTCGGAACCTGGGTTGCGGATGTCATAGGAGTCTCCAACTACAACAGATCAGAAAATATAAACGGCTTGGGCGGACCTCTATCGTCGCTCAAGACGAAGCGTTTGTGGTGTGAAAAAACGTCAATCGGGTTACTTGGGCAGAGGTGTGGTGTAGACTCGGGATTCCGGGCGGGGGAAATTGAATCTTCTCAAGAAGATCGAGCGCGGGACGCGTCCGCTTGTGGCGACGGGGTTGTGCGGCGTGGTGTTGCTTGGATGCGTGCCATTGTCGGCAGCGCGGCGGCAAAGTGGTGCTGAGAAACCTGCAAAGCTCAAGGGATTGAACTGGATGCCGCCGAACGTGGATGCGCCGCTGCGGTCGATGGCGTCGATTCCACCCTGTGATGTTGCCAACGTGCTTCGGGAAGCCGGCGCGCATGCCCTGGAGCTGACCACGAACCTGGAAAACTTTTCCGCCGAGGAGCAAATCCAATACGAGCGGCTGGACCAAACCGCAATTCCGGAAGAGAACGATTCCGGAGTCTTCGATTATGTGTTCGCGTTTGAGCAAAACGGCGCAGGGCGCTCCAGTCGCGAATACCGAACTCCCACGAAGGGAGGGCGGGCGTTCCCGGCAAGCGGACAGGATACCGGGCAAGTGGCGCTGGCGCTCATCTTTCACCCACACATGCAATCCGACTACGATATGAATTGCGAGGGACTGGATAAATGGAAAGGACAACTGGCCTGGGTGATCCGGTTTCAACAGCGCAAAGACAAACCGCGGCGCACGCTGCAATTTCGTACCGAAGCCGGGTCGTATGCGGCGATGCTGAAAGGCCGCGCCTGGATTTCCATGGAGAGCGGGCAAGTTCTGCATCTGGAAACGAATCTGATGCAGGACATTCCGCCGATGGATTTGCGGCGCAGCGCGATTTCCGTGGACTATGCGCCGGTGGAGATCCAATCACGGAAGCTGAAATTGTGGTTGCCGGAAAGGATTGAGGCCTACTGGGAGATTGGTGGCCGGCGAATCATTCTCTACCACACATTCAGCAACTTCAGGGTGTTTTCTGTGGACACGGAACAGAATATTGAGAAGCCAAAGTCGTAAGGCGAACGGTGTGCGCGATTCTTTTGTTGAGATCCTTTGTCGCAAAAGGCGCTCCTCAGGATGACAATTTTTATGTTGGTTGTGTGTTGTGGCGGTTGGCGCCGCGACGGAGGGCGGATTATTCGCGGATGATGGCGGCTTTCGAGGAAGGAACTTCGATGCGTTGGAGGCGATGGTTGGGATCCAGGTAGAGAATTACCTCGAGATCGTTGGTGGTGACTTTCAGACCTTCGTAAGATTTGCCTTCGGCAGTGACGGCGCCGGCCCAATCCACGGTGATGGTGCCGGGCAGGAGTTCCTGAGGGACGAGGACGGAGAACGACTGCGTGCCGCGGCGGTTCCAATCATATACACGGGCAAGGACGGCGTACTGGTAGTAAAGATTGTCGTCGAGCACGACGATCATTGGGGAAGTGAACGTGAGATCTTGCTCGAACGGGTGCGCGGTGCCGAGCTGAATGGTCATCTTCGCGACGCCGCTGGCGAAGGTAATGTGCGCGCTGCTATTTTTGTCCGCTTGCGTGGTCCAATCGTAGGAAATAGGAGCGCCCTCCGGTTGGAGGGCGAGGTTGCCGGTGACGGTGGTGGCGGGAGCGCCTTCGACGGCGAGGTGCGTGGTGGCTTTGGCGGTCCAAGTGGCGCCACTGGAAGTGATTTCGAAGTCTTCGTGGCCTATGACCTTCTCGTTGAGAAGCACCTTGAATTTTCCCTTGTCGTTGACGAAGACAGAAGGCTTTTTCTGATCAGCGGAAGCCAGAAGCGCGCTAGCCGGTATGAGCAGGAGAAGAACGGATGCGAGAGTTGACAGCGTCCGCTTTGAAAACCTGTCCAGGCCAAGAGCATCCGTGAGCACCGTCCTTTGTCCTGACAAACAGCTCAGACCCCGGGAGCCTGCAACTGGGTTGGCCATCAAATCCTCCTTAGGGTTTTGGTTTCTCTAAAGCCAAGGGCGATTCTGTTTCATGCAAGGGCAGAGCGGCAATGCCCCGGCGAAGAATTTCACCTACCACTAAGGCGGCGTCGCCCGAACTGTCGACGCGAAAATCGGCGAGCTGGTAGGACGGGAGGCGCTGGCAATAAAGCGCGCGAAAGCTAGCCTCATCCCGGAACAGCGGCCGGCCAGTCATGGTCATGCAGCGCGAGAGCAAAATCTCAACGGGAGTGTCCAGCCAGACGACGGGGACGCCGGAGTTACGAAGAAATTCCGGGGCACCCGGTTGCGCATAGGTGCCACCACCGAGAGCGAGAATGGTGGATTCGTGAAACTCCACGGCGCGACCGAGGGCGGCGCGCAATTGATCGGCTTCGAGTTGGCGGAAGGCGGGTTCGCCGTGGCGCTCGAAAAATTCAGGGATGGAAATACCGGCAGCTTCCTCAATGCGCTCGTCCAGATCGACGAAACGCCAGCCGAGTTGACGGGCCAGGCGCGTGCCGACGGTGCTTTTACCCGCACCCATGAAACCGGCGAGACCAAGAATGGAGGCGCGCGATTGAAGAGTGCGGCCAATTAGAGTTTGATTCACGATTCCGGAGAGCGCGGATTAATCGCGCTTCAGAATCCGAATTGTACCACTGTAAGAGGAGAGTTCGACCTTAGCGAAGCCCTGGCCAACGGTGCCGAAGAGGCTGTGGCTGAATTTCGACTGCGGATGATGTTTGCCGGAATGCACATCGTCCTTCAGAAAAGCGGCAGCTTGATTATCGACCGTGCCGCGATAAGTCTGAGCGTTAAGATCGAAGGAATCCGTGCCGGAGAAACGAACCTCGACGAGGCCGCGCCCGCTGTTCATGGTGTACAGGCCGGTGCGAACGAAATCGCCGTCATAAAGAATGTTGCCGGTGGTGGTCATGACGTTGACGCTAGAGAGAGGGTTGAAGGATCTGCGCGCCGCCGCTGATCGAATTGTATTCGAGCTTGCCGGAGCAGAGCGTGCAGACGAGAGAGCCGCTGGTGGTCTTGACGATGATGTAGCCGGAGACTTCCTTGAGGTGAACGTCGCCGGCGACGCTTTGCAACTTCATGTCGCCGTTGACCTGCTCAACCAGAATCACTCCGGTCTGCG
Source organism: Candidatus Acidiferrales bacterium (assembly GCA_963795535.1). Classification (GTDB taxonomy): domain Bacteria; phylum Acidobacteriota; class Terriglobia; order Acidiferrales; family UBA7541; genus Acidiferrum. The sequence goes on along the minus strand of CAWCIG010000012.1, from coordinate 606,963 downwards.
TGCGCAATTGCAATTCGGTCTGTTCCGGAACGACCAGCGAAAAATTGGCTTCGACTTCATGAGGCTCGGCGGCATCGACCAGCGAAGTGGCATTAATGTCGATGCGGTCGCCGACCTGCTCGGACTCGATGGAGACTTTTCCGGGAACAATGGTGCTGGTGACGACGACTTCGGAGTTTTTCCAGGACTTCACTTCGATACGGCCATTGACGATGTTATTGATAATGACGATCGGATGGTCTTTGACTGTGAAGTGATGCTCTTCCTGCTGCTCCGTGGTGGCGGCAAGGGCTGCGGTAACGGCGCAGAAAAACAGGCCTACGCCGAGGATACGAGAAACGCCACGAACGATCTTCTGCTGGGGGAACATTAGTGTTCGCTCCTTCCGCTGTCCATCATAGCTGTGAGTAATTCCGCTTTCTGCTGGTAGGCCATGTTGAGATATTCACGAGTCAACTGGTCCTGAGGATTCTGCTTCAAACGGGATTCACACTCGGCAATAAATTCGTTAAGAGTGCGCAAATTCTGGCGCAAGGAGGCGTCCACGGCGGCGTTGTTGGTAAGCCCTGTGCGCGGCAGGGAATCTTCAGTCTGGGCCAGCACAGCTGCGCTGTCGCCGAGATAGGCTTCCTCGGACGGTGAACGGCGGAGCACGGTCGAAGAGGCTCGAGGCTGAGGCGGAACGGCGACACGCGCGGACGCAACGTGCTTCGCAGGAGTCTTCTCGAGCGCTTCTGAAGCCACCGGAGCAGGTTCAGGAGCAATCGCGGGTGTCTGACTGACTTGCACCGGCACAGGCTTTGGAACAGCAGTCGTGTTGGTGGAAGAAGGCGTGTTGGAGCTGTGGTGGTCTATAACGTAAACGCTACTGGCAATGAGGACGAGCGCTGCAGCCGCGGTAGCCAGTGCGCGAGGACGGAAAAACTCGGCAAAGCCGTTCCACCACGGAGCGGAGGAAGGCGCGGCGACCAGCAAAGTATCGCGAATGATGCCTTCGGCTTCGAGTTGAGCGCGGATGGAAACCCAAACGCGGTCGGGAGGAGCAATCTCCGCCGGAACGCTCTTGGCGGTCCCGGCGATGGTGGAGAGGTCGGCAAACAAGTCCTGACAATGGGAACAGCCAGCGAGATGCTCGCGAGCCTCGAGGGGGAGAGGACTAAGCCCTTCTGATTCCAGAACGGCTTCGAGTTCCTTACACTGCATACCACAAACTCCGCAGGGCACAGCACTGGATGGCTCTCCCTGCAAAAAACTGGCAAAGCTCAGGTGCGCGTGTTGTCGTCCTCGACGGTAGCATCATTCTAGCTCATTCCTTCGAGCTTGACTGAGCTTTTGCCGATTGACGTTCCTGGCGAGCTTGATCCCGGATTTGTTCCTGGAGCAATTCGCGCAGGCGAGTGCGCGCCTTATGCAACTGGGACTTCGAATTACCTACGGAACATCCCATGATGTCCGCAATCTCGTTGTGCTCGTAACCTTGAACGTCATGTAGCACGAAAACGGTGCGATAGCCGGGAGGGAGTTGCTCGATGGAGCGTTCGAGGTTGACTCTGTCGACGGCGCCGGACAAGCGAAGGTCCGGTGCGCCAACGTCGCGCTTGGGACTGCTATTCTCCGCTTCCGGATCCAAGGTCTCCTCCAAGGAATCGGTTGGGAGCGACTTCTTACGCAGGCGCATGAGCACGACGTTGACGGTCATGCGATGCAACCAGGTGGAGAAGGCCGACTCTCCACGGAAGGTGCCGATCTTACGGAAGAGCTGAAGAAAAGCCTCTTGCATGAGATCTTCGGCATCGGCCGGGTTATTGACCATTCTCAGGCAGAGAGCGTAGACGCGACGGCTGTGCAGTTGATAGAGAAAGTCGAACGCGGCAGAATCGCCCGCCTGAGCGCGGCGAATGGCTTCCGCTTCTGTCCACGCAATCGGCTCGCTTGGTCTTGGTCGGGCCAACAGTCCAATCGCGGCGCCATCTGAGAGTGCGATGCGCCTACTTCCCTTCAGAGTTGTCCCGAGAACGGACGACGAGGAGCACATATGCCCTATAGAAGGTGGGAGCCCTCAATAGGTTGCATGGGCCGCAAGGCGCCCGCAGGGATTAACTATTGTCCCTTTAGGAACGCCATCCGTCTATGGGCAAGATGCCGGGTACGGTGGACGAGAGGAACAGGCGGAGAGTCTGGGGAGGAGCGGAGCACATCCTGAAAGCCCTGGAGTTGCTGGTCGGGCAGAGCGTGAAGAAACGACTTGAGGAGCACCACGGTTTCACGGAGGCAGGTGTTCAGGTCGTAGTGGATGGAGTCGAGCAAGTCCCAGCCCTGATCCGGGCGGAAGGATTCGTCGGATGCCAGTTCGTTCGCGGTAGATGCGAAACTGGTATCCAATTCTTCGACGAGATCGGCGAGAGCGGAAATCTTGTGAGCGAATTGGGACTTACGAGTCAGGAGGATGCGGCTGAAGAGATCGTTGAAAAGAGCGACACGCTGGCTGCGGGAATGCCGGAAGTTCTGGGGGTCGAGAGGGGCGAGATTGGGAGCGACGCCAAAGTGTTTAGAATGATCGAGCATCGCGCGCAACAAGCAATCCATCGGAAAGGAAAGTCTGTTGCAGAGAGCCGGAGCAACAGAGAGAACCTGATTTGCTTTGCAAGCGCGGCCAGTGCGGCGCATGCCGAAAGCTTCGTCGAGATTCACGCTGAACATGGAGTACGCGGTTTCGAGGCGCCGAATGCAATTGACGTAAAGGTGGGATTTGTCGCCCTTTAAAGGCATTCGCCAATCTTGAGACACTGAAGAGTAATGCGTCGAGACGGGGCGGAAGCGCAAGACGACCTCCATAGGTACAGAGGCCGAGTATAGCAAACTTATAAAATCCACAAGCATAACAATTGGTAGAAAAAAGAAGGATTCTGTTTCCTGAGGCTAAAATTCCCGAAACGGAACTCGGCTGGCTTTAGAAAACGGCCGCTTCCTTGCTCTAGTTGTGAATGCGCCTTTATACTCCTGAGAACCAATAGAGAAAGGATTTGACCCCTCTTGCAATTTGAGCCTCAAGACCAGTTTCAGCAAAGACAAAAGAAACTCGAAGAAATCCAAGCGCTTGGCTATGAGGCGTTTCCGCGAGAATTCCGCTGGACCGATACGCCTGCAGAACTGGTGAAGAAATATTCGGAGCGTACGGCGCCCGAATTGGAGGCGGATCGTAAGGAGACGCGGGTCGCCGGGCGCATCGTGTCTTACCGGCTGATGGGCAAGGCAGGATTCGCGCATTTGCAAGGGTCGGGGAGTCGTATCCAGATTTATGTAAGGAAGGATGTGGTCGGTGAACAGGGGTTCCAGCTATTCCACCTGCTCGATTTGGGAGACCACATCGGCGTGTACGGGCACATGTTCCGGACGAAGACCGGCGAGTTGTCCGTGTGGGTGGAGGAGCTGTTCTTTCTGAGCAAAGCGTTGTTGCCGCTGCCGGAGAAGTGGCACGGGTTGACGGACATCGAGCTGCGTTACCGGCAACGCTATCTGGACCTGGTGGCGACGGAAAAGTCTCGGGAAGTGTTTCAGACGCGAGCGCGAATTATCCGGGAGATGCGCCAGTTCTTCGACAACCGCGGCTACATTGAAGTGGAAACGCCGATGATGCATCCGGTGCCGGGAGGCGCAACCGCCCGGCCGTTCGTGACGCACCACAACACGCTGGACATCGATCTTTATTTACGGATTGCGCCGGAGTTGTATTTGAAGCGGCTGATTGTCGGTGGGTTCGACCGCGTGTATGAGATCAACCGTAATTTCCGGAATGAAGGGATCAGCACACAACACAATCCCGAGTTTACGATGCTGGAGTTTTATGAGGCGTACAGCAATTATCGGGATTTGATGGAGATGAACGAGCAGTTGTTCGCGCAGGTGGCCAAGAACATCACGGGCTCGACCATCGTGAAGTATGGAGAGTACGAGCTGGACTTTGGCAAGATGGAACGCAGGACCATGCGGGAAGCGATCGTGAAATATTGGCCGCAGGGCGCGGGCGCGGCACCGACGCTGGAGGAACTGGCAGCTCCAGGAGGCGCAACGCAAGCAGCCGAACGCTATAACGTGTGGGCGAAGACGAACCATGCGGAATATGCGGCGGCAAAGGGAAGATTGTCCGACGGCGAATGGACGGGCCTGTTGTTCGAAACGATTGCGGAAGACAAGCTGATTCAGCCAACCATTTTGTACGAATACCCGACCGACATCTCGCCTTTGTCGAAGCAGAAGCCAGACGATCCGTCTTTGACGGAACGCTTCGAGATTTACGTGGCGGGGATGGAAATCGCCAATGGCTTTTCGGAATTAAATGATCCCGCAGAACAGGAGAGACGATTCCAGGCGCAGATCGCGCAGGGCGGCGACGAAGTGCCGAAGCAGCTCGACGTGGATTATGTTCGCGCGCTCGCCCATGGCATGCCGCCGACCGCCGGGGAAGGGGTCGGCATCGACCGGCTGGCGATGCTGTTGACGGATTCTCACTCCATTCGCGATGTCATCTTATTCCCTCAACTTCGGCCCGAAACCAAGCACGAAGAAGCCGGTCCGGAAGGCGCAAAGGCATAAAGGACGGTCGAACGCATGAGTTTTGAATGGTTCGTGGCCAAGAGGTACTTGAGGTCGCCGAACCGGCCAGTGATTTTGCGGTTGGTCACCGCGTTCAGCGTGCTGGGAGTGGCGGCGGGCGTGGCCACGCTGGTGATCGCATTGGCGATGAACAGCGGCTTCCGGGAGACGCTGCAAGACCGGCTGCTCGGTGTGACCGCGCACATCTCTTTGACGCGACCGGGCTCGGGCGGAATCCAGAATTACAACGCGCTGGCGGAAAGGCTGCAGAAAACGCCGGCCGTGAATTCGGTGACGCCGGCAATTTACGAAACCATGCTGCTGTCGTTTGGGGGCGAAGCGCGCGGCGTGGTGGTGAAAGGCATTGATGTAGGGCCGGAGAAGAAAAGCGATGAGGCGCTGCAGAAGCTTTCCGCGGGGCGGCTGGATTTTTCTCCCGACACGGAAGGGATCGACGGGATGGTGGTCGGCAAACAATTGTCCGAGGAATGGAAGCTGCAACCGGGCGATTATGTGACGCTGACGAGTCCGCAAGGAAGGTTGACGCCATTCGGGCTGATGCCGAGAACGAAGCGATTCCGAGTGACGGGCGTATTCGATTCTGGATTTTACGATTACGACGAGAACTGGTGCTTCATTGCGTTGCCGGCGGCGCAATCGTTGGCGGGGACGGGCGACGTTGTGAACGTGCTGGAATTCCGGCTGGCGAAGCCGGAGCAGGCGCCTGAAATTGCGAGCGCGGTGGAGCAGGCGGCGGGCGAGGGGTTCACGACCACTACCTGGATGGAACAGAATCAGGCGCTGTTTCGCGCGCTGCGGCTGGAAAAATTGGTGACGGCAATTTTCATCGGGCTGATTACGTTTGTGGCGGGCCTGAATATTCTTGTGGTGCTGTCGATGACGGTGACCGACAAAGCGAAGGACATTGCCGTGCTTTTATCGGTGGGGACAAGGCGCGAACAAGTGCGGCGGATTTTTTTGTTGCTGGGAATGTCGATTGGCGCGATGGGGACGGTGCTTGGATTGGCTGTCGGCTATGCCTTCACGTGGATTGCCGGAACGTATCATCTGATTCCACTCGATCCGCAGGTCTACGCGGTACCCTACGTTCCATTTCATCCGAGTTTTTTCGACGGTTTGTGGATCGCGTTGGCGGCGATGGCGATAGCGGTGTTAGCAACGGTGATTCCGGCGCGGGAGGCAGCGCGGCTGTTGCCGGTGGAGATTCTACGATTCGAGTAAAGCAAAAGAAATGGAAAACTGCAGGGTTTCATCGAATGACCGTTTGGCGTTCGATTTGCTCCTAAGGGTGTACGCGTGAGGCAGGATTGGGAGGCCGCGGTCCAGCCGGTTTCAGAGCTCCCAGGAAGGCAATTATAAGGCGTTGAAACAAAGCGTGTTACTGACGGTTCAGAATGTGACGTTTGTAACCCAGTTTGGCGCCGGTAGCACAAGGGAAAAAATGGGAAAAGGTTGGGCCAGAAGACGCAGTGCCGGCGAAACGCTACAACTGGACTGAAGAGGTAGCTGGCGCATCAAACTGGAGTGGGAACCCGTGAGACGTGGCCGGAAAGCTAGGTTGAGGCGGTCGAGCTCAGGGCGGGACGAGAGAATTTGAGTAGGGTTCGACGAAGAAAAGAGATCGTGGGGACTCGAAACACATGAACGCCACCGACAAAATCGACGAAGCGATCCTGGAAGCCCGCGGATTGAAGAAAACGTATGGAGCACGCGAGAAAAATCTGGAAGTATTGGCGGATGTGAACTTGAAATTGCGTGAAGGAGAGATGGTGGCGGTGGTGGCGCCATCGGGCGCGGGGAAGAGCACTTTACTGCATTTGCTGGCCGCGCTAGACACCCCAACGAGCGGTACAGTATACTTTGAAAATAAAGCGATTGAAACGAATGAAGACGCGGCGCTCGCAAAGTATCGCAATCGCGCTGTGGGGTTTCTCTGGCAGCGGCACCAGTTGTTGCCGGATTTTACGGCAACAGAAAACGTAGCGATGCCGCTACTAGTGCGCGGGGAGTCACAGGCAAAAGCGCAGCTGGAAGCGCGCCAGTGGCTGGCAGAAGTGGGCCTCGAAGACCGGGCCGATCACCGCGCAGGAGAACTTTCGGGCGGTGAACAGCAGCGAGCGGCGATCGCGCGGGCTCTGGTGACAGGACCGCGGGTGCTGCTGGCTGATGAGCCGACCGGAGATCTAGACGAGCAGAATGCTTGGGCTGTGTTTGAGTTGTTGCAACGGCTGCACCGCACGCATCGCCTGACGTCGCTGATTGCGACGCACAACCTGGCGCTGGCGGAACGATGTGACCGGATCGTGGGACTTGAACATGGTGTTCTGCAAGTCCGCAGCGTGAAAAACGTTGCGGCCGGGACCCCAGGGGGAGAAGCGAGCTACCGTGTTTGAACGATACACAGAAAAAGCACGACGTGTCATTTTCTTTGCCAGGTATGAGGCCAGCCAATACGGAAGCCCGTACATCGAGACTGAGCATCTGTTGCTTGGATTGATGAGGGAAGATAAGGCGCTGGCAAACCGATTCCTGCGGCAGCAGGGTTCCATCGAATCCATTCGAAAAGAAATCGAGGCGCGCATCACGATACGCGAGCGCATTTCGACGTCCGTCGAAGTGCCGCTGAGCGCGGAGTGCAAGCGCATCCTCAACAGTGCCGCCGAAGAAGCCGAGAGGCTGGGCCACAAGCACGTGGGCACGGAACATTTGTTGCTGGGTATTTTGCGCGAAGAAAAATGCTTCGGCGCGGAGATTCTGATGGAGCGCGGGCTGCGGCTGTCGGCGTTGCGCGAGGAATTGTCGCGGACGAGCGGCGAAAAGAACACCGCGGCGCGACCGAAAGAAACGTCGCTGCTGGCGGAGTTCAGTCGCGACCTGACGCAAGCGGCCACCGAAGGCAGCCTGGATCCCCTGGTTGGACGAGAAGGGGAAGTGGAGCGCGTGATCCAGATCCTGTGCCGGCGCACGAAAAATAACCCGGTGCTGATCGGCGAGCCCGGCGTGGGCAAAACGGCGATCGTCGAAGGCCTGGCGCAGCGGATCAGTGATGGCGATGTGCCTTCGTTCCTGGCCGACAAGCGCATTTTGTCGCTCGACCTGTCCTTAATCGTGGCGGGCACAAAGTATCGCGGGCAATTCGAAGAGAGATTGAAGACCATCATGAAGGAACTGATGGAGAGCCAAAACTCCATCGTGTTCATCGATGAGTTGCATACGCTCGTGGGAGCTGGTTCGGCGGAAGGCTCGCTGGACGCGGCGAACATTTTGAAGCCGGCGCTCTCGCGTGGCGAGATTCAGTGCATCGGCGCGACGACACCGAGCGAATACCGCAAATCCGTGGAAAAAGACCGTTCCCTGGAACGCAGATTCCAGGCAGTAAAAGTTCCCGCACCGACCGAAGACGAAGCGGTGCAGGTAATCAGCGGCGTACGCGAACGGTACGAAAAATTTCACGCAGTGAGTTATACCGACGAAGCGTTGCGTTACTCTGTTTATCTTTCGAATCGCTACATTCCCGACCGCTTCCTGCCAGACAAGGCCATCGACCTGATCGACGAAGCTGGCGCGCGCGTGAAGCTGCGCCAGGCCTCGGTGCCGGAAGAAGTCAGCGAAGTGCAGAAGCGCGTCAAGTTCATCACGCACCGCATGGAATCGGCGATTGCGGCGCACGAATTTGAAAAGGCGCGGTTCTATTCCGAAGAAGAACGCAAGGAAAAGGAAAACCTGCGCGTGCTGCGGGAACGCTACAAGCTGGACGACGCGTCGACGGGCATCGTGACGCGTGAGGACATCGAGGAAGTAGTATCTCGTTGGACCGGCGTTGCGGTCACTTCCATCAAGGAAGACGAACAGCAGAAATTGCTGCGCATCGAACCGGAACTGCACAAGCGCGTAATCAGCCAGGATAAAGCCATCACCGCACTGGCGCGCGCCATTCGCCGGAGCCGCGCGGGGTTGAAGTCGCCCCTGCGGCCGGTGGGATGCTTCTTCTTCTTGGGCCCCACGGGCGTAGGAAAAACCGAAGTGGCGAGGCGGCTGGCGGAATTTTTGTTCGGCAGCGAAAAATCCCTGATCCGCTTCGACATGTCGGAATTCATGGAAAAGCACTCGGTTTCGAAGCTAATTGGAGCGCCTCCGGGATATGTCGGGTACGAGGAAGGCGGCCAGTTGACCGAGCGCGTGCGTCGCACGCCATATTCGGTTATATTATTGGACGAAATCGAGAAGGCGCATCCCGACCTCTTCAATATCCTGCTGCAAGTATTTGAGGACGGGCAGCTGACGGATGGTTTAGGCAACACGGTCGATTTCCGCAACACCATCATCATCATGACTTCCAACATCGGTGCGCGGCACCTGCAGAAGCGCACGTCGATCGGCTTCCAAGCTGGGCTAGATGAAGCCAGCTTGAAGAGCATGGAAGACCTGGTTTTGGGAGAAGTGAAGCGGGCGTTCAATCCAGAATTCTTGAACCGACTGGACGACATCATCCTGTTTAATCCTCTGGGCGACGAGGATCTTCTGCGCATCATCGATCTGCTGGTGGGACAGCTGAATGACACGCTGATTCACCGGCAAGTGCAAGTGGTTTTGTCGCCTGAAGCACGCCAGTGGATCCTCGAGAAAACGTGCGCGGACCGGAGTTATGGTGCGCGACCGTTGCGGCGGGCGTTGCAGAAGTATGTGGAAGACCCGTTGAGCGAATCGTTGATCCAGGGGGGAATCCAGAGGCCAGCAACATTGCAAATTTATGTTGCAGGGGAAGGCCTCGCGTTCCGGCCGGTTGGTGAGGCAACCCCAGTCGTTCATTAGTGAATCTGACGCAGCGTGCGTGTGACCGCAAAGCGACCCAATGGTCAAGGGTCGTGGAAGCGAAGTACGCTCGGCCGGCCCATACCGGGACCGGCGGGAGAATAACAAATTGGGTTTGGGGGCGCGGCCTTGATCCGATCAGCGGCCGCTAAAAGGATAGTCTGTTTTCCGCCGGACATGACAACCTGGTGTGCTCGCCAGTTGTGTGTCTTCGTTATGGTCGCGACGGTTTTTCTGGCTGGGCGAAATTGCCTGGCGGACACCGTGGCTTCCGAGGGAAAAAATGCGGAAGGAGCTTCCAAGGGTTTCACGTTATTTCACGCCGCGCTGAACGAAAATACACTAGAAGAAAAAATTGATGAAGTTCTCCCGGGCCTGGTTGCGGGAGACGCGCAACAGAACGACCAGGCGTTCATCGAACGCATCGACTTCGAAGGCAACCGCCGGATTCGCAGAGACACACTGCAGGCGCGCATCTTCAGCCGGGTGGGCGATCCGTACAACGAAGAAACTTTGCGCCGCGACTTTCAGGCGCTGTGGAACACGCAATTTTTCGAAGACGTAAAACTGGAAGTGGAAGACGGGGAAAAGCCGAACGGAAAAATCATCGTCTTTCAAGTGAAAGAACGGCCGGTGATCCGGCGAATTCGCTACGACGGCATCCACTCCATCTCCGAGTCGGACATTCTGGATCGATTCAAGGAGAAAAAAGTCGGGCTCACGGTGGAAAGCCAGTTCGATCCCACGCGCATCAAAAAAGCGGAAGTGGTGTTGAAGGAATTGCTGGGCGAACATGGCCGGCAATTCGCGACGGTGACGCCGGAGTATGAACGGATCGCTTCGAGCAACGCAGTGATCCTGGTGTTCAAGATCGACGAAGGACCGAAGGTCAAGGTCGGGAAAATAAAATTCACGGGGAATCACGCGTTCAGCGACCGCAAACTGATTCGCGCCATGCGCCACGACCGGCCGATCGCCATTCCGCTCTATTTCACCGAAATCAATTTGATGTCGAAGACCTACGATCACGACAAGTTGATCGAGGACCAGGAAGTCGGCATTCGCGGACTGTACCAGGACAACGGTTATTTCAAAGTGTCTTTGCCGGATCCCATCCTGGAGAACGTGGACACGGAAGGCTGGAAGTACGGAATACCGTTCGCCGGGCGGACAACGGGCAAGGCCGTGAACATCACCATCCCCATCGAAGAGGGCGAACGCTACACGATGGGGTCGATAAAGATTGTCAGTTCGGACCCGGACAAGGCGCTGTCGTTGAAGGTGGACGCGCTCAAAAGCGTATTTCCGCTGAAACCGGGCGACGTATTTTCCACCGCGAAGATCCGCAAAGCCATGGAAGATTACACAAAGATCTATGGCCAGTACGGCTTCATCGATTTCGTTCCCGAGCCGGAAACGGATATCGACGAGAAGGCCAAGCGCATCGACGTGACCATGAAGTTCGACGAAGGCAAACAGTATTACGTCCGCCGGATCGAGTTCAGCGGCAATACGACGACGCGCGACAAGGTGATTCGCCGCGAACTGCTGATCGACGAAGGCCAGCTGTTCAACAAGCGTTTGTGGGAAATCAGCATCCTGCGGCTGAACCAGCTGAATTACTTCGACAAGATCGAAGCGGACAAGTCTGCGGAAATCAAGCGTGACACAAAAAACGGCACCGTCGACATCCTGTTGAAGCTGAAAGAAAAGGGCAAACAGTCGATCGGTTTGCAGGGCGGCGTGAGCGGATTGGCGGGCGGGTTTATCGGGCTGACGTACCAGACCAATAATTTCCTGGGATTGGGCGAGACGTTGACACTGTCTGCGCAGGTGGGGCAATACCAGCAAAACGTGATGTTGGGCTTCTCCGAGCCTTACCTGTTTGACCGGCCGATCGCCACCGGCTTCACGATTTTCAAATCACTTTATAAATTCAACCAGGCAGAGCAAGCGGCGGTGCTTACGGGCCAGGCGGTCAGCGTCAACCCGCAATATATTCAGGACTACAACCAGAACAGCGAAGGATTCACAGTGTACGCCAGCTACCCGTTGAAACGCTATGCGTTCACGCGCGTGGGCGTTACGTATGGACTGACGCACACGGACATCACCACATATAACCAAGCCTCGCAGTTGCTGTTTACTCAGTTGCAGTATCTGAGCATCGCGGGTCCCAGCGCGTTGAATGGAATTCTATCCAGCACCGTGACCACTTCCATCACGCAGAACACGCTAAACAATCCCATCAATGCCACCTCGGGACGAAGCTACTTTTATTCATTGGCATTCAGCGGGCTTGGCGGCAACGTAAGGACCATCACCAATACGGGCGAGTTCAAGTATTTCCATCCAATCAATCACCGGCGCAACGCGGTGGGCGTGCGTGTTCTGGCGGCGTGGACCACGGGGTGGGGAGGCGGCGAAGTGCCACCGTTCAGCCGGTTCTATATGGGAGGCGAGAACGATCTGCGCGGGTTCGACATTCGCGCGATTTCGCCGGTCACCTACATTCCCAGCGTTACAAACCAGACGGTGCTTTTTACAGACAACCGTCACCTCTCGGGCGCGGGATATCCGACGCAGGGAGCGTTTAACGTGCCGGTGGTCGCCTACACCATCACATTCCCGGGGGCGGACCTGCAAAGCGTCGCAAACTTCGAATACCGGATACCAATCGCTGGTCCAGTGGGCATGACGCTGTTTGACGACGTGGGAACCGACGGAATCGTGAACAAGAACGCGTTGAAACTGGATCCGACAGGCGTCCAGAACATCAACCAGCAGTTTCCGTTGGTCAATCAAGGGCAGCAATTGCAGATCGCGCCGAATACGAACTTCCATCTGCGCGATTCGGTGGGTATCGAGTTCAACATCAATATTCCGATCGTGCAGGCGCCTTTCCGTATTTATTGGGCGTACAACCCGCTGCGCCTGCACGAGACGATTGTGGCCCCGTACGACAAAATCAACCTGGCGAACCTGACGTCCACGTGTCAGGCGATGGGGCTTACCGATCCGCTGCATCCGAACCAGTGCGATCCGTCGATTTTGTATCAGATCCAGCCGGTGCTGCAGAATCCGGGAAGACTGAATTACTTTGAGCCGAGAAGCACGTTCCGGTTCACGGTCAGCCGGACGTTCTAAATGAGGTAGACGGGGCAACGGGGAAAAGAATTCAGGCCATCCTAAGTGGAAACAAAGGTTCCAGGAAGTGCGCGCGGAAGGTTGCCCGCGCAGATTTCATCAGGGAGATGTCATTCATGAAGTGGCGCACGATGGAGACGGCCGCAATGCTGATGCTTGCGGGAGCGTTGATGTTCGAGAACGGATGCAGCGGCTCGGGGCCAAACACGGTGGTGGTAACAGTTTCGCCCCCAGCGGAGACAGTGATTGCGGACACGGTCGCGACCTTTACATCCACGGTGACAGGCACAACGAACCTGGCTTCCACATGGAGTTGCACGTTCGTGTACACGCCATTGCCAACGACGGCGCAACCGAATCCAGCGCAGACTGCGAAGCAAAACTGCACTTCCGGCCAGACTGTTGCGGCGCTCGGCGGCGGAAGCCTGGGAACGTGGACGGCAACACCATCTTCTACTAACAACGTTCTGACGTATACGGCGCCCACACTGGCCAATTTCCCGAATCCTATCCCGATCATCACGTTCACATCGACGGCAGCCGCGAACAAGGCGAAGACTGGCGCTGCATCGCTGACCCTGGACACGGGCATTCGCACCGCGGTGACGCCTTCGACGGCAACCGTGCCGACAGAAATCACTCCCGCGCAGCAGGTGCAATTCACGGCAGACTTTTTGAACGTTTCGCCGGCAAACGCGAATCCGCAATGGAAAGTAGTGCAGCCGGTGGCGAACAGCACCACGGATTTCCCGGATGGAACGACCCCGGAGCCGCAGGACACTTCATGCAGCCCGAGTTGTGGCACGATCTCCGCGCAAGGCGTGTTCACTGCACCGGCAAAGCAGCCCGCCGACACTTCTCCGATTTCGAGCGGTTCGACTGCTTCTACGGCGGCGCCGACGGTGTACGTGGTGGTGTGGGCCGGGGCGGATATAAACCATTACGCGATTGCGACGATTACGCTTGTTCCTGCGAGCACGAATCCGATTACCTTTACTGGTGTTGAACCGACCACGATTCCGGCCGGTGGCGTGCTGCAGGATATTTTCCTGAATGCGCACAACCTGTTGAACACGACGACGATTACGTGGACGCCGCCGGGCCCGAATCAGACGCCGCAAGTGATCAATTCTTCGAACATATTTACGATTCCCATCACGACGAATTACTGCCAGACGAGCGCTTCCGGTGTGTCGCCGGTGGTGACGTGCGATGCGTCAATCATGACGCGCGTGCGATTAAATTCGTCACAAATCGCGAGCCCGGGAACGGGAACGATCACGGTCAATAATATTCCGAGCACAAACGGGCAAACGACTTCCATCTCTTATCCGGTCACTTTGGTGACTCCGAGCCCGGCGATGGTGTCCGCAGTGCCGGACAGTTACCCGCAGGGAACGAGTACACAATTTTCAGCCGATGGAGGGTATTACGGCGGCGGGAACAGCCCGCTGGTCAACCTGCTCTTCAACGGGACTTTGAGCTTGGCGACGGCATTTGGTCCCCGGCAGTTCACGGGTTACCTGCAAGGCAGCAGCGGGCCGTTGAACGGTCCGGGATTGTATCCGGTATCGATCGTGAGCAATCCGCCCACCGGACCTGAGCCGGCGTATCCGTCGGTGACCACAGATGTGGCAGTGCAGCCGGTGTTCACGGGATTGAACTCGATGTATTTCAGTCCGGCGACGACCACGACGCCGCAGACGCAAATTCTGAATCCACCGACGATTCCTATTCCGGCTTTTGGCGGCGTCTCCAATGTGGCGCCGAGTGCCATGGCCATCAATTCCACAAAGGGCTACGCGGTGATCGCGGAGCAGGGGGCGAATGCCGTTCAAATCGTGAACCTGGTTCCGAATCCAGGGGCGTCGGGACGATTCATGCCGCAAATGGGAGCGCAGGTGGCCGTAGGCAATCAGCCGACAGGCGTGGCGATTGACGACCAAATTAATCTGACAAATTATCCGGGGCAGGATCTGGGCGTGGTGGTGAACAGCGCGGACTACACGTTGACACTGCTGGCGCTGCCATCCGGGCAAGTGATCGGCTCTCCAATCAGCTTGAAAGGATTGGTCCAGGAACCGTCGGCAAGTATCGCTCCGCCGATGCCGTACGCGGTCGGAGTTGACCCCACGACGCACTACGCGGTGGTGGCATTCAGCAACGCATTCGTAGGATTCGTGGTGGACGTGAATCCCAATGCATCGACGACGCGACCCACCTGTTTCGTGAGCAGCCAGACGCCTCCTTGCGCACTTGAGTCCGTGTCGATGAACACGGGAGCAACACCACAGGTGGTCATGCAGCCGAATGTGCCGGTGGCCTACGTAACGCCGGGAGGAACAGGAGTTACTTCGGTTGTGAATTTGTTGTTGACCAATAATACCGTGGCGATTGCGGCGGCGCCCAATGGCGCAGTGCTAACCAACGGTGTGGTGACCATTACGACGCCGGTGGCCAACGGATTGAACGAATCGTCGCCGGGATCGGTGCTGATTGCGGGCGTGACTCCTGTGGGTTTCAACGGGACGTACAACGTTACAAGCGCATCGACGTACACGTTCACCTACGACTACTACACCACTTCGGGGAGTGGCACGACCGCCAGCCAAACAGGTGGAGGCGGCACGGTTACCTTTGGCAACCCTTATTACACCTTCAGCACCAGCCCGACGTCATCCGGAGTCGCGATCAATCCAGTGGCGCGCACGTTCGCCTTTGCCGATCCAAGCGCTTCGACGGCGACGCCGCAGATCGGATTCATTTCCACCCTGGACCAGAGCGTTTCTTCGCTGTTCCTGACGCGGGGAAGCTGCAACTCTTGCTCACCCACGCCAGGGGGAGCGCCGGAAGTCGGGGTGCGATCCGTTTCCTGGGATCCGTTCCTGAATTTACTGGTTGCCTACAATCCCGCGAATCAGTACAACGAAATTTCCCTGATCAATCCTGGAGGACCGACGGCGGGAGGAGTGACGGCGGCCTACCGCATTATCCAGGCGATCGCGACGGGTCAAACCGGGACCGGATCGATTACCCCAACGGGAACGACCAGTCCGGTAACGGTGTATGGACCGATGGTGTACGACCCGAAGACCAACCTGGTGCTGGTGGCGAATGCTGGATCGAATACACTGACGTACCTCGACATCGATCCGACGACGACCTTCAAACCGGCGAATATTGGGAGCCTGGTTGTGACGTCGGGAGGCGTGGCGAGTGCACAACCACCGTTGGCAAGTACGCCGGGCGCCCCGAGTCCGCTGCCGAAGGCGGTGTGCGACGCGTCGAATCCGACAAACATTTACGCATCCTGCTTCGCGCAGAGCGTGACCGTGGGCCAGTCGGCAACCGCGCGAGTGCTGGGGCAAGGCTTCACGAGCGCCGGAACGCCGATCGTCCGGCTGGATGGCGATCCGACCGGAGTCACGATCACGAGTTCGACGAATACGGAGCTGGACATCACGATTGCGGCATCACGATTGACGCGAGCCCATGATTTCGCGCTCGACGTGATGACCGGAAACGGCGTGGGTTCGAATACCGTGGACCTGTATGCGGTGAGCGTGCTTTCGCTTTCCTCGCTGTGCACGACGGCGGTGATGCCGGAAGCCGTGGCGATCGATACCATCGCGAATGTGGCGTTGGTAACGAACTACGGTTGCAACAACGTGTCTTTCCTCAATATGGACTCGACGAACGCGCATAAGTACGGAGTGCCGTATGGCGGGTTGCTGGCTACAGTCAACGTGGGCAAAAATCCGATTGGCGTGGACGTGATCCCACGACTTGGCTATGCGGTGGTGGCCAATAATGGCGATAATTCGGCGTCGATCATTCAGTACGGCGGTAGCCCGTTCACGGCTTCGCAAATGGCATTTGCGTCTACGACTTGCACTTCCGGCACAGTAACAACAAACCTTTGCATTGGAACATCGCCTGTGGGAGTAGCCATCGATCAGGACCGCGCATTGGCATTGATAGCGAATACCGGGGGCAATAGCCTGTCGGTGCTTGACTTGACGCCATTGTTGCAGGCGCCATCGAATTGTGCCAAAACCGCCAGCGGTACGTGCGTACCGGCCTACCAATTGGTTGCGACCAGCGGACCGCCGACGGCGATTGCCGTGGACCCGAACCGTGCGGTGGCTGTGGTGACGAACATCCAGAACGCAGGAACGACGAGCGTCACGGGCGGGTTGGACGTCATCAACCTGTCGACCACGCCTCCATCGAAAACGACAACGGCTTCGATCAATTCTCTGTCTGCGAATCCGACGGGTATCGTCTATGACCCCGCGGTGCCGCCGTATCCATCTCCGGCGCTGTTTTACGCTGCCTCGACGCAGCAGAATGCGCTGTACTCTTTCGACCCGGATACCGGTTCAACTACGCTGATTCGCGTGGGCATCAATCCGTACTCGATCGCGTACAACTACAATACGGGAACGATTGTCAGCGCGAACTCCACGGCGAACACCATGTCGGTGATCGACGCGGTAAATGCGCCGGTGTTTGCGACACGCGAAACGTTGGGGATCAGCAGCCAGTCTCAGTTCGCCGTGGCCATCGATCAATTTACAAACACGGCAGTGATGGCGGATCAAAACAACGATCGCATCTTGATTCTGCCAGTACCGAAATGAAATTTTGCGGAAGGCAAACGGGGCACGCCGCCGGAAGGGCGGGAATGGCTCCGATTGCGGGGAAAACAACGAGTCGGCTATACTAAGCTGTTTGTGATTCGGCTACAAAGCGGGTCAGAGAGTCAGCGCCTCATGGGCAATGGTACGTCCTGAGGGGAAGAGCCGGCCAGCGTATTGTCCTCGTTTCGGCATGGATCACGAAGAACTTCAACCGGATCACGCAAAAAAGTTCAGGGTAACCCTTTCGCTTAGATGACGAGGATGAGGAAGGCGTGCCCGGAGATCAATAAGGAGAATACAGTGAATTCGAGAAACATGATTCGTACAGGTGTTCTCGGTTTAGCATGCTTGTTCGGAACGGCGGCCGTTCGGGCGCAGGCTACCCCGGGTTCCGCCTCCAGCGGGAAGATTGGCGTGATCAATGTGCGGCAAGCCATTGTGACCACGGCGGAAGGGAAACAGGCTTCCGCAGAATTGCAGACGCAATTCACGCCGCGGCAGAACGAGCTTGAAGGAATGAACAAGCAGATCACCGACCTGCGGAACCGCCTGAGCGCTGGCGCGAACACGCTGAGCGACGAAGAGAAAGTACGGTTGACGCAGCAAGGCCAGAGATTGACGCAACAACTGGATCGCAAGAACAACGAATTGAACGAAGACGTACAGGCGGCACAGGCGGATGTGGTGGACCGCATTGGCCGGAAGATGATGGACGTGCTGGACCGTTACGCGCGCGAGAACGGGCTTGTGGCCGTGTTTGATTCCTCGGCGCAGAATTCGCCGATTCTTTTCGCGTCAACCAACATCGACATTACCCAGGAAATCATCAAGCTGTACGATCAGTCCTATCCGGTGAAGGGTGGCGCTGCCGCCCCCGCCGCGAAGCCGGCGACGAGCAAGCCCGCGACGCCGCCCGCAGCAAAGCCATAAGACTCTTTTCAGGAATCGCGTGACGGGACTCCGGCAGATCGCCGGAGCCCCTTTATTTCTGAGAAGCGGCGCACCGGAGCTGTTATCAGAACAGGGAAGTGAATCCCGGCGTAGTGGCGCAGTGGCCCCTGTCTTGCTTTTGTGGGGTTACGGGAATATACTCATGTTTCGCTCTGTTACGGGTCGCACCATGAAGTGGGCGCAAGCCCACTTTTTTGTTGCCGCCGGATGGACTGAGCTTCAGACCGGCTTAGGCCGGGGAGTCTTTAGGTGAATCTGGATAAGGTCCGTGAGGCCGCCGAGCGCGTAGCGCGATCGGAAGGCCTGGAAGTAGTTGACGTCGAATGGAAGGTTGGCAAGCAGCGGTTCCTGCGGGTGTACATCGATCGGGTTCCCGCGACGGGTTCGGCGGAAATGCCTGAAGGGGAAGAAGTTCCGAGCCCCTATGCGAAGATCAGCCACGCCGATTGCGAACGAGTGAGCCAGCAGTTGAGCGTGATCCTGGACGTGGAAGAGTTGGTGCCGGGACCGGGCTACGTGCTGGAAATCAGTTCGCCGGGAATGGACCGGGCACTGAGGACCCCAGCGGATTTTCAGAGGTTTGTGGGCCGGCTGGCGAAGATCTCGACCACGGAGCCGATCGGTGAGTCGAAGTTTTTCGAGGGGCGCCTGAAAGGGTTTGCGGAAGGGAATGTTCGCATGGAGTTAAAGGGCAAGGAAGCGCGGATTGTGGAGATTCCCCTGGAAGCGATCCGTAAAGCGAACCTGGCGATCGAATTTTAGGACTGGAAGAAAATGGCGAATCTGCTCTACCAACAAATCGAGATGCTCAGCCGGGAGAAGCACATCGAACCGGAAGTGGTGATTTCCGCCATTGAGGATGCCATGGTGGTGGCGGCGCGGAAATTCTACAAGTCCGAGGAAGATCTGCGCGGAAAGTTTAATGCGGAAAGCGGCCAGGTGGATGTGTTTTCGGTGTTGACCGTGGTGGAAGAGGTGGCCGACCCCAAGCGGGAAATCAGCCTAACGGACGCCAAGAAAAAAGATGCCAGCATCGAGTTGGGTGGAGAAATCCGGACATCGAAGCCGACGGATGTGCTGGGGCGCATTGCGGCGCAAACGGCGAAGCAGGTGATCCTGCAGAAGGTGCGCGAGGCGGAACGGGACACGATTTATAACGAATATCACACACGCACGGGAGAGTTGGTCACTGCGATCGTGAAACGCGCGGAAGGCCCGGACCTAATCGTGGACATGGGACGGACCGAAGCGCGATTGCCGAAGCGCGAACAATCGAAACTGGAAACCTACAACATTGGCGAGCGCTTGCGCGTGGTTATCAAGGCCGTGGACCGCGCGGCGAAGGGCCCGCAGGTGATCGTATCGCGCGCGGACGCTTCGTTGGTACAGCGCTTATTTGAGATGGAAGTACCGGAAATTTATGATGGCACGGTGCAAATCCGCGCGGCGGCACGCGAGGCGGGCGAGCGCACGAAAGTCGCCGTGGCCAGCCGGGACAAGGACGTCGACCCCGTGGGCGCGTGCGTGGGCATGAAGGGCATGCGCGTGCAGTCTATCATCCGCGAATTGCGCGGTGAAAAGATCGACATTATTCCTTACAACGAAGAAACCGTGGCGTTCGCGCAAAAGGCGTTGAGCCCGGCGAAGGTAACGCGCGTGCAAATCACCGATCCGGAGAACAAGAAGCTGGAAGTGATCGTGGAAGATTCGCAGCTTTCGCTGGCGATCGGCAAAAAGGGACAGAATGTGCGCCTGGCCAGCAAGCTGATCGGCTGGGACATCGACATCAAGAGCGAAGAGGAGAAGCGCCGCGAAATCGAAGAGCAGATGACCGCGCTAACGGCGCCAACTACACCACTGACGGTTCTGGCGGGAGTTGGGCCGAAGACCATCGAGAAGATCGAAGCCGCGGGAATTACGTCTCTGGAAAAACTGGCCAGCATGACGCCGGAACAGCTGATGGAGATTCCAGGCATCGGCGAGAAAATGGTCGACAAGATTTATCAGGCGGTCAACCGCTTCTATGAGGGCGGAGAAGCGCCCGCGGTGACCCCGGAAGATGCGGAAACCACAGACGAAACGGGCGAAGAAACTGGGGAAGCCACAGCCGAGCCAGCTACGGAGCCGGCGGAGCCACAGCCGGAAACCCAGACGCAAACGGAAAACACCTCGGAAGCGACAGAAGAGGAATCCACCGCGGAGAATCACTCTGTGGCGGCTGAATCAACGGAGGGGAAAACTCCGGAGGGTCAGCAGGAAGAGAAAAGTTCTTAACGAAGTATGAGTGACGCATCCCAAGTTCGAATCAATGAATTGGCCCGAGAGTTAGAGGTCAAGGCGAAAGCAATTATTGACCTGCTGCCCGGGTTTGGCGTAACCGAAAAGAAAACGCACTCGAGCTCGATTCCGGTTGATGTAGCCGAGAAAGTTCGCCGCACATTGCAAGGCACCCCGGAAGTAGAAACGAAGGCTGATGTGGCCGTGCCGGAGGTGCCAAAGCCAGCGGCAAAGCCTCCGCAGCCACCTGCTCCGGCCGCCGCGCCGCTGGCTGCAAAGCCGGCCGCTCCCCCCGTTGCACCGCAAACTCCTGTTGCGCCCGCGCCCAGACCCGCTGCTGCCCCGAGTGCGCTCGCCCCAACGGCTGCACCAGTTGCTACGCCAAGGCCCGCCGCGCCCGCTCCAGCTGCACCAACGGTTGCCACCAAGCCACCCGCAGCTCCCACTCCAGGAGCACCCGCTGTTGCGCCGAGGCCCGTGCCCACAGCACCGCCCCCGCGTCCTGCATCACCTGCGCCCGGCCACCCCATCGCCGCAAGGCCTCCTCAACAGGGAGTGCCGCCACGAGTTCGTCCGCCACAGCCCGGAAATCAACCGATGGGTGCGAGGCCTGCCGCCGGAACAACATCGGGCGCGCGGCCAGGAACGCCTATGCGTCCGCCGATGCCGACGGGCGGAAACCGTGGACCGATACCAGGAACTGAACCTCGCAGCGATCGCCCGAGCGGTCCGCGTCCCGGACAGCCGATGCGGCCCCAATCGGGCCAAGGTGGACGACCGTTTACGCCACGGCCCAGTGGAGGGCAGGGTGGCCCGGGAGGCTCTGGCGGTTCCGGGGGACAGGGCCGTCCATGGACTCAGCGAACGGGAGCTGTGCCATCAGGCTCGCGCCCAGGTCCGCGCACACCGGGACGTCCGGCAATGTTGCCGCCGTTTCCCGACAAGATGCCGCCAAAGGCGGAGCCGGGCAAGCCTTTGTACACGCGCAGGCCGCAGCAACGGCAACGGCCGATGCTGGACAAGCGCGAGATGGAAGGCGAACGGAAGCTGCACCCAACGCGACAGCGTCCGGGAGCGGGTGGCCGGGGTGTGGCTGCGATTGCCGCACCGCCGCCAGAACCGCGCGCGCCACGCGAAGTGACATTGACAGAAGGAATCACGATTCGCGAACTGGCCGAAAAGCTGGATATTCGCGCGAAGGATTTGCTGAAGACGCTGCTCGACCGTGGAGTGTTTGCCAGCATCAACCAGGCGCTGGACGTGCAAACGGCGACGGACCTGGCGCAATCGTTTAACGGTGTTGTGAGCGTGGTTTCCTTTGAAGAAGAAATGGTTCTGGAGGTCGCGAAGGAAGAGACCAAGGAGAACCTGAAGCCGCGGCCGCCGGTGGTCACGGTGATGGGCCACGTCGATCACGGGAAAACCAGTTTGTTGGACGGCATCCGGGCCGCCGATGTGGCTGCAGGAGAAGCCGGGGGGATTACGCAGCATATTGGCGCATACAAGGTGCAAGTGGGCGAGCGGAGCGTGGTGTTTGTGGATACGCCTGGCCACGAAGCGTTTACCCGGATGCGCGCGCGCGGCGCCAAGGTGACAGACATTGTGGTGCTGGTCGTGGCTGCGGATGACGGTGTGATGCCGCAGACGCGCGAAGCGATCGATCACGCAAAGGCCGCGGGCGTACCGATCATCGTTGCGGTAAATAAGATCGACAAGCCAGAGGCGCAGCCAGAACGCGTGAAGCGGCAATTATCCGATTTGGGATTGGTACCAGCGGAATGGGGCGGCGACACGGAATTCGTGGAAGTGTCCGCAAAGCAGAAGAAGAATCTAGACAAGCTGCTGGAAATTATTTTGCTGGTTGCGGATTTGCGCGAGTTGAAGGCCAATCCGGATGCGCCTGCAGCCGGAACCGTGCTGGAATCGCGCGTGGATAAGGGCCGCGGGCCGGTGGCTACGATTTTGGTACAGAACGGGACACTGAACACGAGCGACTTCTTTATTGCCGGTGCGGTGTTTGGCAAAGTGCGAGCGATGTTCGACGACCGGGGACGGCCGGTGAAAGATGCGCCGCCTTCCACGCCCGTCGAAGTGCTGGGTTTGCAAGGTGTACCGGAAGCGGGCGACCACTTCCAGGTTACGGATGAAGCCAAGGCGCGGCACGTGGTGGAATTCCGGCAATCGAAGCAGCGGGACGCCCAAATGCGAGCTAGCGCCGGTGCACGTATCACGCTCGATCAGTTGCACGAACAACTGAAGGCCGGTGAGGTGAAAGAGCTGCCGATCGTGATCAAGGCCGACGTGCAAGGTTCCGCGGAAGTTTTGGAAGAAATGCTGCCGAAGCTCTCGACGGACCAGGTGAAGCTGAAAATTATCAGCGCCGGCGTTGGAGCCGTGACGGAAAACGATGTGCTGCTGGCGAGCGCGTCCGGCGCGATCATCATCGCGTTTGGGGTGCGCCCGGATCGCAAGGCGTCCGACCTGGCACAGCAGGAAAGTGTCGACATCCGAACGTACAACATCATTTACGAAGTTTCCGACGAAATTAAGAAGGCCATGGAAGGCTTGCTGGAGCCGGTCGTCCAGGAGACGTATCTGGGCCGGGCCGAAGTGCGCAACACGTTCCGGGTCAAGGGAGCGGGCACGGTGGCAGGGTGCTACGTTCTGGATGGAATCATGAAGCGCGACGCGCAGGTGCGCGTGGTGCGCGATGGCGCGGTGATTTACACTTCAAAACTGAGTTCGCTGAAGCGATTCAAAGATGACGCCAGCGAAGTGCGTACCGGGTTCGAGTGCGGACTCGGAATCGCGAACTTCAACGATGTGAAGGTTGGCGACATACTGGAGTGCTTCCAAGTCGTCAAGTTATCCGCCGCCGAGGCTGCCGCACAAGGGTCCGTCCCCGCCCGAAAGTAGCGATCGGTGTCGAAGCCCGGGCCTAGCGGCCCGAGGATGAATTGCCATGCCGGTAGGACTGCTTACTCTGGAATTGCATTTGCCCGAAGCGCAGTCGCTGAAAGACAAGCGGCAGGTGCTGCGCAGTTTGAAAGATCGATTGCGGCGGCATTTCAACGTGGCGGTGGCGGAGCTGGATTTTCAGGATGTGTGGAACAGTTCCGTGGTGGGCGTGGTAACGTTGTCCAACGCCGAGCAGCACGTGGAAGAATCTTTGCAACTGGTTTTGGCGGAAGCATATAAGATTCTGGGCCCGCTGCTGATTTCGCACGACGTCGATCTGCTGTGAGTCGTTTGTGGCGCGAATGGAAATAACAGAAAGCGGGTTTAACGAAACAGGATTGGCACTGACATGAGCCCTGATCATCATCGACACGAGCGAGTTGGCGAAGAAATCGCCCACGAAATCAACGCCATGCTGGCGGGAGAGTTGAAGGACCCCAGGCTGGAAGGCACCGTAAGCGTAAGCCAGGTGCGTGTACAGCCGGACATGAAGCATGCGCGGGTGTTTGTCAGCGTGAAGACGGAGAATACCAAGGAACAGTCCGACGCGATCAAGGCGCTGGAGCATGCCTCCGGATATATTCGCCACGAACTGATCGAGCGGCTGCAGTTGCGGCGACTGCCCGATTTGCACTTTGTGCTCGATCTTTCTCAGGAGCACGTGGAGCGCATCGAACAGCTCCTGAAACAGATGAAGACCGAGAAGCCGTCCCCGCCTGAAGCGAATTCGTGAAGGAAATTTTGCTTGAGACCGGAATCGAAGAGGGATTCCTCAGTTCCAGGACTTCGAACGGAATGACGCTGTTCATAGGGTTTAAAGGAAACGGATAATTTTGTTATGGCACGGCAACCCCAACCCGCTCCATTTGACGGCGCCCTGGTGATCCATAAACCGAAGGGAAAGACTTCGCACGATATTGTGGACGCGGTGCGGCGCCTGGCGGGATTCCGGCAGATCGGCCATCTGGGAACGCTTGATCCGCTGGCTACCGGAGTGCTTGTGCTGTTGCTGGGGAAGGCGACGCGGCTGGTGCGATTTTATGCGGGCCGGCGAAAACACTATAACGCGGCATTCCGCTTCGGGTACGCGACCAATACGTACGATTCGGAAGGGACCGCTACGGGGCCGGAGACTTCGCCTGCGTTGGACCGCGAACTGATCGAACGATTGGCCGGGGAATCCGTGGGACGATTCGAGCAGATGCCGCCGATTTTTTCCGCAAAGAAAATTCATGGCCGACCCGCGTACGAACTGGCGCGCAAGAATCAGGTTGTAGAGTTAAAGCCAGCGAGCGTGGAAGTATACGAATACCGGCTGACGGGGATCGATGGCGCGGTGGGGCGTTTTTCGATTGAATGCTCTTCGGGGACGTATATCCGGTCTCTGGCGCACGACATGGGGCAGAAATTGGGTTGCGGAGCGCACCTGAGTGAGATTTGCAGGACGGCCGTCGGGGAATTTTCCCTGGACCAGGCTATTGAGTTGGAAGAACTGGCGCAGGCGGCGCGCGATGGCAAGTTCCGGAACTGCCTGATTTCGCTGGAAAATTTGCTACCGGACTATCCCAGGACAAATGTGCTACCGGTGTTGGAAAAAAAAGTGCGACATGGCGGGAAGTTCACCGTCTTGCTTGCGCAGTTGCAGGCCGGAAGAACGGAATTGCCGCCGGGGGCGACAACGCAACTGGAAAGCGCGGAAGTGCATGCACCTCGATTGCGCGTTTTCAGCCAGGGTAATAAACTAATCGCGATTGCGGAGGCTGTGGTGCCGCGCACGTACCAGCCCGTTGTGGTCTTCGATCCGCTGCCCTAGCAGATTTTGCGCCGATGAACCGGAGAATTTTGGGGATGACTTCCGCCGCAGCCGCTGAAAAAACCGCCGTAGAAGGCTTGAGCCGCCTGGTGACAATCGATGGACCGGTGGGGCGGGAATCTTGGCCGGCCACGCGCGCCCGGGAAGTGTGCCGCGAACTGGAAGCCGGGAACATCGTGTTTCTGCCTCGCACGCCGATCGAGATTCCCAGCGAAGACCGCGAAACTCTGTTGGGCCGCAAGCAGTCGAGCTCCGCTTATCACAAAAATATCGCATACCGCCCGTTGGAAGACAGAGTGACCGGGCTGGATAAGAATGAAGCGCGGGAGGGAGAAAAGCTGCGGCGGATATTGCAGGACTATTCGCGGCGGTCGGTGGAATTTCTGCGCGGTTTTCTGGCGCCTTATGCGGAAAACTGGAAGCTGGAGTTTGCGAGTTTCCGGCCGATCGAGGAAAAAGGGCGCCAAGCACGGCTGCACGCGCGCAACGATTTACTGCACTTTGACTCTTTTCCGACTCGGCCGACGAATGGCGGACGGATTCTGCGTTTCTTTACGAACATTAACCCCACGCAGAATCGCGTTTGGTTGACATCGCAAACCTTCGAAGCGTTCGGCCCTCGGATGGTCAAAGCCGCCGGGCTCACTTCGTCGTCAGTGAACAATCTATTCCTGCGGAGTATCAACCCGGTGGCGAGAGCGCTGCATCTCCGCCCGGCTAACAGCTCCCCTTATGACGATTTAATGCATCGCTGCCACAACGTTATGAAAGAAGATGCAAGATTTCAGGAGAATACACCGAAGAGCCAGTGGGAATTTCCGCCGGATTCTTCGTGGATGGTATTCACGGACTGTGTTAGCCATGCGGTACTCTCTGGCCGATATGCGCTGGAGCAGACCTTTCTTGTGCCACCGGCGGGGCTTGTGGAACCGCAGCGGTCCCCGTTGGCTATTCTGGAATCCCTCACTGGCCGCTGTTTGACGGTTTAGGGGGGGTCGTCTTCCCAATCACAAATTCATTGCGGATTCGGCGGGTTCGGCTGTGGCTCGGGTTCTCGCGTATTCGGAGGTTGCTGCGCTGGTCGCGCTGGAGCAACAGGGGCCGGAGTTGCTGGGTTGCCGGGAGGAGGTCCCTCCGGCCTTGCCGTTGGCGGGGCAGCCGGCTCGACAGGTCCCGCGGAGCCCGAGCGTCCTGAGGTGTCGCCACGGCCGGCGTAAATGGTATGCAACTCGTGCGAAGGAATACGCAATTTTCGCGGAGTGATCAGAATGAGGAGTTCGTTGTTGGTGAAGGAATCCGTATGCGCTCCAAATAAGTAGCCGGCGTAGGGAATGTTCGCGAGGCCGGGAATTCCGGTGATGGCTTTCGTTAATTGGCGATCGACAAGTCCGGAAACAATCGAGGTCTCCCCTTCTTTCAAACGGATCGTTTGTGTAACCGACTCATTTGAGATGATAGGAATGCCGTTGTTGTTGCTGCCGGTCAAGGCCTTGAGTTCATACTCTAATTGCAGCGTGACTTCGTTGTCCGCGTGAACGAACGGAGTCGCTTTGATCTTCAAGCCGATGTCCACGTACTCGGACCCTGGATAAGGAGTCTGCCCGTTGGAAGCACCAGCGACCAAGCTCGCCGGGCTGACAAGCAGTGTCACCTGGCCATCGGAACCGGAAATGTTGTTGGCGACGATGACGTCCGGGTAGGTGTTGCCAGTGAAATCCCCCACGAGGATTGCGCCAGGATCCGTTCCGGCAGGCTCCACGAGGGCGGTCACGAAAGTTCCGTTGCCCTGGCCCGCGAAGCCGGTCACGGTGCCTGCAGATTGATTCGTGACGCCAATTCCGCCGAAAGAGGTGTTTCCGAAATCGGCGATTGCTATTCCCGTCGGAGTGGAACCTGCGGCGAGTGGCGATTGCGAGGCGGCAAAAAATGTGCCGTTGCCATTGCCGAAATAAACGGAGATGGTGCTGTCGTTCTGATTGGCGATGGCAAGCGCGGGTCCAGTGCTTCCGGCCAATGTTCCAGACGAAATGTCGACGGGAAAATTACCGGTGGCCAGAGGGTTACTGGAGACCAGTTTGAAGGTCCCGTCACCGATGCCCTGAAGAATCGTCACGTTGTTTGAGGTTTGATTGAGGATGGCCAGATCGGGTATGCCGTCCTGATTAAAATCGCTGGCAGTGACGGCGATCGGGCCGGTTTGGCCTGTTGGCAGGGGGAAGGGAGAACCCCTCACTTGAGCGAAGGTGCCGTCGCCATTCCCGAGGAAAACGGAAAAGCTGTTGTCCGCGAAATTGGTGACGACGATACCGTTATTGGAATTGTTGTTTGTGTTGAAAGGGGCGACAGCGACGGCGCTCGGCCGATTGCCGGTCACATAGGATTGAAAATTGGAGAAGGTGCCATCCCCGTTGCCGAGGAGGATGTTCAAGGTGTTTGTGGTTTGCGACGCGACGGCTAAGTCCGGATAGGAATTGTTGTTTGCGTTAAACGTGCCGGCAGCGATGGAGACCGGGGTTCCGGCGCCCCCTTGCGTCGCGGTGATCGTGGCAGTGCCGGCAGCGACGCCCGTGGCAATTCCGGAGCCTCCGGCGATCGTGGCGGTCGCTGTACTTGAAGAAGCCCAGACGGATGTGGAAGTGATGTCCTGTGCACTGCCGTCGCTGTAGGTCCCCATGGCCGTAAAGTGTTGAGACGTACCCACGGCAATAGTTGCGGTCGCCGGAGTTACGCTAATCGATTTCAAGGTGGCGGCAGTGACGTTGAGGGCTACCGCGTTACTGGTGAGGCCGTTAAAGATCGCTTGGATTTGCGCCGAGCCTACGGCGATGCCGCGCGCTGCTCCGGAAGCTGTGCCGATGGTGGCCACGTTAAAGTTGGTGGTGCTCCACGTCACGCTGGATGTGACATTTTGTTGCGTTCCGTCGCTGAACGCTCCAGTCGCGGTGTATTGCAGCGTTCCGCCTTTAGCGATGGAGGAAGTCCCGGGCGTGATCGCGAGCGATCGCAGCGTTGCCGTGGTTCCTGTCAAGGTCACCGCCGGGCCGACGACACCTCCGAGCGTGGCAGTGATCTGGGTGGTGCCTGACCCTTGACCCACGGCGACACCCGACTGCGGGCTGATGGTGGCAGCAGCGGTATTTGAGGAAGCCCAGGTGACGTTGGAGGTGATGTCCTGCTTGGTTCCATCACTGAACGTGCCGATAGCCGAAAATTGCTGCGTGCCACCGCGAGCGATTGTGGCCGTGGGTGCGGGAACGGCGATCGACTGCAGTGTTGCTGAGGTCACGGTAAGCGAAACGGAGGGACTGACCACGGCGGATGTTGTCGAGCCGCTATTGAGCGAAATTGGCGAGCCCGAAGCTTGAATGAATTGAGAGGAAGCGCCCGCGCCTTGATTGAGCAGGATGGTGATTGTGTCATCCACCTGATTGAGCACCGCAAGATCCTGCACGCCCATATTGCGAAAATCGGCGTTGGCCATGGAGACAGGCCCCTTTCCCACCGTAAATTGCTCGGCCGGAATGGTCGTGGTTGACCCGCCAACGTTGGCGGTGGGAGTGGCGCTGCCCAAGCTCGCGGAGAGCAAGGACAAGGTGATGGGATAGCGTTCGCCGACAAAAAACGTGGCCGGTTTGGCGTCCTCCGCTCTCATCAGGACTTGCCTGCCACTGTGGACCAGGGAAAGTGATTCGGAAATCTGGCCGGAAACAGTCGGAAGGCTGATCAAAAAAGTGCTCTTGCCGCCTCCGAAACCGGCAACGTTCGGAAGGGTAGTGACGGAAGAAGTGCCGAAAACAGAAGCCAGGATGCCCAGGAGCGCGCTAACGCTGGTGGCGGCCTTCAACTGGGCCAAGAGGGGCGGGTCAAGATAATAAATGGTGGCGCTCGCGGGTGGCGTGATGCCCAACTGTGTGGCCTTATTGCGATCTACTTCGAGAAATTCAAACTCGAGGAGCACCTCACCCGGGGCTTTCTCCAAATCCTTGATGATGGCACTCGCGAGTCGCACACGGGGAACAGTATCTCTAACGGTGATGCTGTGCGTACTTAGAGATTGTTGAACGCGCTGCGCACCGGTGAGATCGCGGATGGCTTTCACAAGTTCGGTCATATCCGTGGGAGTGGCGGAGTCGGCAAGCACGAATGTTTGTTCAATAACGGTGTCGAATTCCCTGCGCTTCTCCGTGGTGTCCGCAGCAACGAAAATACGATTGGAATTCATGACCTTCCAGAACGTCCCGGTTTCCAGAGTGAGGATCTTCATGGCCGTGCCAAAGTCCGCGTCTTGCAGGCCGAGCTTCACATTTCGCGCCGGGAGATCGGGATCAAAGATAACCTTTATGCCGTAGGCGGCGGCCACCTGTTCGTAAGCTCCTTGCAGAGTGGTTTGCAGGTGGAAATCTTTCCTGGTTTTAGCTGGTTTCAGCTGAGGTATGCCCTCAGGAGGTTCCTCGGGCGGAAGACCTTTTTCCTCGTCGCGCATGGTCTGCAATTCTTTCAGGCGCTCGAGCAACACGTCGTTGGATGGATCGATGTGGAGGGCTATGGCGAGTTGTTGCGTGGCACCGGGGAGATTGCCCTCGACAGCCAATTTTTCCGCGCTATCCACATAGGCATGGATCAGCTTGGAGCGAAGCGCGGCAGCTTTTGCGACGATGGTGACGTCAAATGGAGCGTAGCGGACGGCTTCGTCGTAGGCGGCCAATGCTGCCTCATTGGCCCCGGCCTGTTCCTCTTTTGTACCCAGTTCCACGAGCTTTTTGGCACGCTTTGGATCCGGCTTGACCGTGGCGTGCGAGTCGTCGGCGGATGCGGACTGCGGGTTTTGGGCAGGCAGCGGCGGACAAGCCAGGAACCAGGCAAGCAGAAGAGCAAGAAACGGTCGAGAGAGATCCCAGTACATACAAGTCGTTAGACGCAAGTCCCCATTCTACAGCGTGCTGGGCAAAAGAGCAGAGTGGGAGGGGCCCGAGAAGGAGTGAGGGGTCCCTGTCAGCGCAAAGCAGAAATGTCCGGTATCTAGCAAAATAGAAATGTCCGCGAGACAGCGTGAGAGGGGTCCTTGACAGGGAAAAGGGGAGAAGGTAGTCTGGGATTGTAGTTGCAAACGATTTTCAACTGGAGTTTCCGTGCTTTCCGCATTCCTGATAGCCCTGCGCGAGGGGGTTGAGGCCTCACTCGTCGTCGGCATTGTGCTGGTGTACCTGGCGCGAACGGGGCGCACTCATTTGTCTCGTTACGTTTGGGGCGGAGTGGCGGCGGCGGTGGCGCTGAGTTTGGCGGTGGCCATTGCGCTCGAACGATTCAACATCAGCGAGGACGGCTTCGAAGGATTGATGTACCTTGTGGCCGCATTTTTTGTGGTGACCATGATCCTGTGGATGAACAAGATCGCCCAACACCTGAAAAAAGAAATTGAAGACAAGGTGGAGAGGTATGCGGTGCGTGAAGGCTCCGCTGCGGGTTGGGGCATCGGGTTGTTTGTTTTCCTGATGGTACTGCGCGAAGGAGCGGAACTGGCGTTGATTCTGCGCGCGGTGGAAATTTCTACGGAAGGGCTGCAGACGTGGATTGGCACGGTGGCGGGAATCGCGGCGGCGGTAGCAGTCGGATTATTCTTCTTTAAAGGTACGCTGAAGGTGCCTCTGCATCGATTCTTCGCAGTGACCAGCTCGATTTTGATTTTGGTGGCGATCCAGTTGGCAGTAACCGGGTTGCACGAATTGAGCGAAGCGCGTTGGATTCCGTCTAGCAAGGCGGAAATGGCGATCCTCGGACCGATTGTCCGCAACGAATTGTTCTTTTTTATTTTTGTGTTTGGCGCGGTCGTGGTGATGATCTTCCGCGAATGGCAAAACGCATCGCACGCGAAGCCGCCAGCCGCGCCGTTGAATGGCGCGGAACGCCGCTTGATGGAAGCGAAGAATCGCCGGCAAAGGTTCTGGATGATGGCCGCAGCCGTGGCCAGCCTGGGCGTGATTCTTGCGCTTACCGCGGATTTCATTTATGCGCAGGTGAACGCCGCTCCACCGCAGGCCCGGCCGGTGCAGGCGATAGGCGACAAAGTACGTATTCCCGCGGCTGAAGTGCAGGATGGAAACTTGCATCTATTTACTTTGACCGCCAACGGCCAATCGATCCGCTTCATGGTCATCAAAAAGCCGAATGGCTACGGTACGGCGCTGGATGCCTGCTTGATTTGTGGCGCAGAAGGTTACCGGCAGGAGGGGCAGAACGTGATTTGCCGCCATTGCGCTTCAGCGATTTATATCCCGACGATCGGGCAAAAGGGCGGTTGCAATCCCATCGGATTCCCTTCTCAGATCGATGGAGACGATATTGTGTTTGACGTGTCCTCTGTAACCAAGGCTGCGGAAGAAATTCCGCGATAGGAGAGAATTTCCTTTCAAACCCGGGAACATGTTCCTGCGACTTGTAGCCGACTCTTTCACGCGACGCCCCCGGCGCAAAATTCTTGGTATGGCGGCCCTGGCGATGGGCATGGCTGTAGCCACGGCTGCGCTGAGCGTGTCGTTGGACGTTGGCGACCGGCTGGCGAAGGAATTTCGGAGCCTGGGCGCGAATTTGCTGGTCACGCCGCAGGCAGATTCGCTGCCGTTGGAGATTGGCGGGGTGGATTATCGGCCAGCGAACGCGGGGACGTACCTGCCGGAAGCGGATCTGGGGAAATTGAAGACAATCTTCTGGCGCTTTAACATTATGGCGTTCGCGCCGATTCTGGATGTGCCGGTGCGGGCATGGTCACCAGCTTCGAAGAACTGGTCGAGTCCAGGAGCGGTACGAAATGCCACGGTGATTGGCACATGGTCGGAGCATTCGGTTCCCATTCCTGACGGCAGCGACTACGTCACGGGTGTCGAGAAGACCAATCCCTGGTGGCATGTGGAAGGGAACTGGTTTAAGGACGATTCGGCAGAGTGCATGGTTGGCACGGGATTTGCGAACAGTTTAGGAGTAAAGGTTGGCGACCCGCTGAATGTCCGCGGCGCGAACGATTCAACTGGTTGGCGCGCGCTGAAAGTCGTGGGCATTCTGTCGACAGGCGGACCGGAGGACGATGCCGTTGTTGTTCCGCTTACGATTGCCCAAACGCTAGCTGGAAAGCCGGGGATGTACCGGCGGCTGTATGTGAGCGCGCTCACGAAGCCGGAAGATGCCTTTGCGCGTAAAGATCCGAAAACGATGACGCCGGCGGAATTCGATCAGTGGTATTGCTCGCCGTATATTTCCTCGATTGCGCTGCAAATCAGCGAAGAATTGAAGGGCACGGATGTGCGGGTGATCCGGCGCGTGGCGGAGGGCGAAGGCAACGTGCTGACGCATGTGCGCACGCTGCTGTGGCTGGTTACATTTGCGGCCCTGCTGGCGGCGGCACTGGCGGTTGGAGCATCCGCGGCGGCTTCGGTGATCGAGCGGCGAACGGAAATCGGCTTGATGAAGGCCCTTGGAGCGAATTCGGGATTGGTGGGGGTGCTGCTGGCGGCCGAACAGTTGCTGCTTGCCCTTGTCGGCGGCAGCATCGGGTACGCGGTGGGCATTGTGTTGGCGCGCGTACTGGGCGAGCGAATTTTCGGGTTCGCACCAGAGCCGAAACTGTTTGTGCTGCTGATCATTCTTGGACTGGCGGCACTGATCACGCTTCTAGGCAGCGTGTTTCCGTTGCGCCAGGCCTCGCGCTATGATCCCGCGCCGATCCTGCGAGGGGAATGATGGGCAGCTTCTCCATGTTCTGGCGCATTGAACGCAGGCTGCTCACGACGAATTACGGGAGATTGTTCGTGATCCTGCTGGCGCTGGGCGCGGGCGCGGCGGTTACCAGTGCGTTGTTGAATCTGCAGATGGATGCGAAGAAGCGGTTGACCACGGAATTTCGCGCGCTGGGGGCGAATGTGATCGTTCTACCGCGCCAAACGGCCAATGAGAACGCGGCTGGCGCCACCCTCGACCAGGGCTTGCTGGCGCAGCTTCCTGCGGAATATGAAGGCAAGGCCGTGCCTGCGGTCGGATTTCTCTATGTGATCGGAGAAGTGGCGAAAGCGGGCAACGTTCATTTTGAGCCGGCCGTGATCGCGGGCGCCAAAGGACAAGGATTGACGCAAATTCGGCCGGGGCGGCGCACGGAATACCTGGCGAATCTGGAAAACGATGCGGAGGCGTGCGAAGTTGGCGCGAAAGCCGCCGCGCTGTTCCGGGTACGCGCGGGCGACGCGTTGCAACTGCGGAATCAGCGAAAAATGGCGTCATGCAAAGTGTTTGCGGTGGTTGCTACCGGTGGCGCCGAGGATGCGCAGGTGTTCGTGGCGCTGAAAACTGCGCAGGAGTTGGCCGATCTTCCGGGGCGCCTCAGTTTGATACAGCTCAGCGTGAACGCCACGCCGGATTCGGTGAAGTCGTTCATTTCCACGCTGGGTGAACGACTACCTGGTGCCAGCGTCAACGGCATCAAGCAGTTTTCGGAAGCAGAAGGGCGGATTTACAACCGGATCAGCGGGCTACTGACGTCGACAGTTCTGCTTGTGCTGTTTCTGACTTCCCTGTGCGTGATGGCGGGAATGAGCAACGTGGCCGTGGAGCGCAAGAATGATGTGGGCTTGATGAAGGCGATTGGCGGATCGATTCGCCGGGTGGTTCGGCTATTCCTGACGGAAGCAATTCTGCTGGGCATCGGCGGAGGGCTCATTGGCTCCGCGGTGGGCATCGTGGTTTCCATATGGTTGGGAAAAGCGGTGTTCGGCGTGGCCGCGGAGCCGCGGTGGGTTGTGTATCCTTTATCTGTCTCGCTGACGGTGCTCGTTTCCATTGCCAGTGCATTTCCGTTGCGGCGGTTAGCCAGCATTCGGCCGGCGTCTGTGTTTCGAGGTGAAGAGTGACGGTCCAGATCAAGATCGATTCGTTGGTAAAGGATTACGGAACACTGCGCGCGCTGAACGGCATTTCGATGAGCATTCAGGCCGGCGAGTGGGTGGCGTTGATGGGGCCATCCGGTTCCGGCAAAACCAGTCTGATCAATATTTTGGGCGGCTTGGACACGCTGACGTCGGGCCACGTGGTGGTCGACGGTGTGGACCTGGCGGATTTGAGCGAGAACGACCTGGTGCGATATCGCGCGGAAAAAGTTGGCTTCGTGTTCCAGCAATTTCACCTGGTGCCCTATCTGAACGCGCTGGAAAACGTGATGCTCGCGCAATATTTTCACAGCGTGACCGATGAAGGGCAAGCCGCGGAAGCCTTGAAGCACGTTGGTCTTGGACACCGGCTGACGCACTTGCCATCGCAACTTTCGGGTGGGGAGCAGCAGCGCGTGGCGATTGCGCGGGCGTTGATCAATCAGCCAAAAATGATTCTTGCCGATGAGCCGACCGGCAACCTGGACGAAGCGAATGAGGAAATCGTGATTGCGCTGTTCCGGGAGTTGCACAGCGCCGGCCACACGATCCTGATGGTGACGCACGATCCGGAAATCGCGCAACAGGCAGATCGCAAGATCGAGCTGGCTCACGGGCACCTGGCCATCGACCAGCGCATTTCGATGGATGACGGCATCCACTTCGATCACTTGCTGGAGCAGATCTGGGTTTGCGGAGAGGAAGGAAACCGCGCGGACCTGGAGCATATTCGCACGCCTGGAGGCGTCGATCCTGTGCGGACAATCGCGCGGATGGAAGATTTGCGACTGATCCGCGTGCGGGAAGATCACGAAGTGCAGCTCACCGATCGCGGGAAGAGCCGCGCGCGCGATGTGGTGCGCCGCCATCGGCTGGCGGAGCGGCTATTCAAGGACACTTTCCGAATCGACGAGCACGAAGCGCACACACAAGCCTGCAAATTCGAACACATCATCAGCCCGGAACTCGACGAGCGCATCTGCAGCTTCCTGGGGCATCCGAGAACCTGTCCGCATGGCAACCCGATCCCGCCGGGCGATTGCTGCAATCATAAGAACAAGGAATCCTGATTTCGCTGTGCGCACGCCACCCATAAATCCTATTGGAGTGTTTTGATCACTGAATTTATCCGATCATGCCGACACCTATCGATCCACGAAAAAAACCGAAGGAAGTGAAGGTACACGTGAAGACTGGGGCGGGCGTGGACATCGTGTGGATGGACGGGCACTCCAGCCACTTCGATTTTCCTTTTCTGCGGGATCGTTGCCCGTGCGCAACCTGCAACGATGAACGCGCCAAGAAGGAATCGATGGGCGGCGGGACGAGTCTTGCGTCGTCGCCGCTCCTGCCCATGTATAAGCCGAAAGCGCGGGCACAGGCAGCCACGCAGGTGGGAAATTACGCCATCCAGATCAGTTTCAGCGATGGCCATTCCACGGGGATTTTCAGTTACGATTACCTGCGCACGCTGTGCCCGTGCCAAGAATGCGCCAAGGCGTTTCGCGCGACGGCAACCCCGTCCGGTGTCTGATCTGGAACTAGAGCTTGCTAAGTTAGGAATTCCTCAAACGCGACGGATTCTGCAAGTTAAAAACGCTTAGATTTGGACCCTAACTGGACTTGCCATGGGAAAAATGCGAGCATTGATTCCTGCAGGTCTAATTACCCATTAATGAGCGGCTCTCCACAAAACCCGGCTGTCCCGGGCAGCCCAGGGAACGGAATTCCACGCGTTCTCGTCGCGACTACCGCGCTTTTAAGCTTCATTTCCTTCTGGCGCGCCGCGGCCATCGTGCTGAACGATCTTGCTTCATCCGCATATTACGCCGGCGGTGAAGCGGAAGCCTACATCGGCAAGGCGGCGCCCTGGTTCATCCTGGGCATCATGCTGTTTTCCTACGCGGTGCGCGCGATTTACGTGGAAAGCTGCAGCATGTTTGTACGCGGCGGCGTTTACCGAGTGGTTAAAGAGGCGATGGGGGGAACGCTGGCCAAGTTCAGCGTCTCCGCGCTGATGTTTGACTACATTCTTACCGGCCCGATCAGCGGCGTGTCTGCTGGCCAGTACATCGTTGGGCTGATCAACGAAACCAGCGATTACATCAAGCTTGGCCTGCACGTTTCGCCCAATTTTGGCGCCGCGTTCTTTGCGATTCTGTGCACCGTGTATTTTTGGTGGTACAACATCAAAGGCGTCCACGAATCCAGCCAAAAAGCGATGCGCATCATGCAGCTGACGACTGTGATGGTCGTGATCTTGATCGGCTGGTGCATCTATACCGTCCTATTGCGCCATCCCGCCTTGCCGCCTTTTCCACATCCACGCAATCTGAAGCTTGAGCCCAACGCCATGGGCTGGCTCTATGGTGTGCACTTCGCGCATTTTGCCGGACTGATTGCGATCTTCGTGGGCTTGGGACATTCTGTGCTGGCGATGAGCGGCGAAGAATCGCTGGCGCAGGTGTACCGCGAAATCGAGCATCCCAAACTGCCAAACTTGAAGAAAACCGGACTGGTCATTTTTATTTACAGTTTGGTGTTCACCTCGCTTGTGTCTTTTTTCGCGGTAATGATCATTCCAGACCAGCAGCGGCAGAACTTCCTGGAAAACCTGATTGGCGGGCTGGCCATGAACCTGGAAGGCCCGTTTATTTTGCGACTGGTTTTTCATGGATTTGTGGTGGTGGTGGGCACGCTGATTCTGGCCGGGGCAGTGAATACGGCGATCGTCGGCTCGAACGGAGTGCTCAACCGCGTTTCCGAAGACGGGGTGCTGTCAAGCTGGTTCCGGCAGCCGCACAGGAAATTCGGCACCTCCTATCGGATCATCAACATCATCGCCGTGCTGCAAATTGTCACCATCATTATCAGCCGGGGCGACGTGACGTTCCTTGCGAACCTGTACGCATTCGGCGTGATCTGGAGCTTCGCGATGAAGGGCATGGCGGTGCTGGTGCTGCGGTACACGCATCCCGGGGATCGCGAATATCGCGTGCCACTGAACTTCCATATTTTCGGCGTGGAAATTCCGCTGGGTCTGGGGCTGATCACCTTGACGCTGTTCGGCATCGCGGTGGTCAATTTGTTCACAAAGAAAGACGCCACCATCGCGGGCGGGATATTCTCCGTTGGCCTGTTCATTATTTTCACGATCTCCGAGAAGATTACGCGACGCGGCCAGACCACCGCACATCACGAGGAGATGGATCAATTCCACCTGGCGATGGAAGGCGAGCTTACGCCCGAAGCGGTGGGGGCGCGGCCGGGAAATATCCTGGTACCGGTCAGCAACATTCATGCTTTGTACCATCTGGGGAGCGTGCTGGACCGGGTGAAACCGGGGCGACGGGACGTGGTGGTGCTACACGTGCGTTTGTTGCGGCGCTCCGCCTCCGCGGAATACGACCTGGATGCCGAACAGCTTTTCGGCAGCATCGAGCAGCAGTTGTTTACGCAGGCGCTCTCGATGGCGGAAAAGCGAGGGAAGAGCATCCGGCTGGCGATTGTGGCCGCCAGCGATTTGTGGGACGGGATATTGCGAGCCGCAACCGCGCTGCAATCCAGCACTATTGTGCTTGGCCATTCGCCGAAGGAGCCCACGGAAGAACAGGCGCGGCATATCGGGGATGCCTGGGAGAAGCTGGGCGATCCGAAGCCGCAATTCAACCTGGAAATTCATTTGCAGAATGGGGATAAGGTTTATAAGGTGCTCGGGCCACATGCGCCGAACCTCACCGCAAACGAAGTGAACCTGATTCACCGGCTGTGGTTGCGCTTCAACGAGACGATCGCACCGTTGGAATTGCATCACCACGATGTGGTTCACTTTGCCCTTGAGGAAGTGCAGAAGGAACTGGATGAAGGCCAGGAAGAAGCGCTGATGGCTCGGCTGCGATCACACGTGGAAGCTAACCTGAAAAAGAAACCGGACAAAACGTAAGAGACAGGAAATCCCAAAACAAGCTTCCGTGAAAAAAGGGCGTTCGCTGCGCCCTTTGTCTTTACATTTGAGTGAGGAAGCGAAGTCCTAGAGGACGCTGGTGCAGTGTCCACACTTCTTGGCGGCAACTGGGATCTGCATTTCGCATTGTGGGCACGGCCTGGTGGTTACGGGAACGGGCGGCTTGGGCAACCACTTGTTTACCGCGCGCACCAGCACGAAAATCGCAAAGGCTACGATCAGAAAATTGATGATGGTGTTGAGGAAATTTCCGTAATTCAGCGTGGGAGCGCCGGCGGCCTTTGCCGCCACCAGTGTGTCGTAATGCGTCTCACTGAGGTTGATAAAGAGATTGGAAAAATCCACTCGCCCGATGAGACGCCCAAGCGGCGGCATCAATATATCATCCACGAGCGAGGAAACCACCTTGCCAAACGCCGCGCCGATGATGACGCCGACGGCCAGATCCAAGACGCTTCCCCGCATTGCAAATTCTTTGAATTCTTTGAGCACTAGTCTTCTCCTTGCTGAGGGTGTCGAACATACACGTCTGGCCTTGGGCGGGAAGACGGGCCAGTAGCGATTGAGATTGGCAGGGATTATAGCCGAAGAACGCTCAGCGCGACCTCAAAATTAAGAGGGAGCCAACGACGCCACGAACGATCAAAACGAGGCCGCAGATGACGAGGAATTTACCAACCCAGCCAAAAGGCACGCGGCCAATCGACAGCATCAGCAGGCCGAGCAGAATCATGGAGCCGCCTTGGTTCCACTTCTGCCAGCGCTCCTTCCATGGACCCGGCTTGGCGAGAGCCACAGCTCCCCAGCCAATCACGCCGATGCTGACGGCCATCCAGGAGACGCTGCGGGGATTGAAGTTGATCTGTTGGTGCAGGCCGAGCCAAACGACGAGCACACCAAGGAGGACGAAAATAAGCTCGACCGTGAATTGGGTCAGCCGGGCAGGCGAGAACATGGCAGTCCTGAAAGTTACGCCACCCGCTCGATGCGAACTTTCATGGTTACGGCAACGCGGGGCTTGTCCATACTATCCCGCGGGGTTTTGGAAATTTTGTCGGCGATGTCCTGGCCTTCGATTACTTCGCCAAAAATTGTGTGGCGATTATCGAGGTGAGGCGTGGGGGCTACGGTGATGAAAAACTGGCTGCCGTTGGTGTTCGGTCCGGCATTGGCCATGGAAAGCTTACCTGCTTTTAAATGCTTAAGCGAAGGATGAAACTCGTCCGCGAAGGAATAGCCCGGTCCGCCGCGGCCATCGCCCTGCGGGCATCCACCTTGAATCATGAATTGCGGGATCACGCGGTGAAAGGTCAAGCCATCATAGTAATTCCGCTTTTCCTTCTTGCCGGTCATCGCATTCGTGAATTCCTTGGTGCCTTCGGCGAGGCCGATAAAATTCTCGACGGTCTTCGGAGCTTCCTTGTCAAACAATTTCACGACGATGTTGCCGAGAGAAGTTTCAAAAATGGCGTAGGTGCCGGCCGGTCGCGTCATGTAATCTCCTTTTGGGCTGTTTTTATCCTACACGAGGGCGCAGCGTTCGGCCAACCAAGGCGCTACCAACCTTTCTGCTTGCGCAATTCCGTGACGTGCGCGGTGTGATGATTGCCGTGCCAGGCGTAGAGAAACAGCATCCAGTCCAAGCTGCGCACGCCATGTTCGGGATGACGGAACGTGCGCGCAAATTCGTCGGGTTTTAGAGATTTGAGCAGACCGACCCAACGCTCATGCAAGGGCTCGAGAAGTTTGAGCGACACTTCCACGGGCGCGTGCGCGGCGTCTTCGAGTTTTGCCCAGGATGCTTCCTCGTAGGGTTTGATGGTGGGCTCGGTCTCCGTGAGGGCCAGGCGCCAGCGAATGTAGGCGTTCATGTGGCTATCGGCGAGGTGATGAACCACCTGGCGCACAGTCCAGCCTCCCTCGCGATAAGGAGTTTCGAGTTGCGCGTCGGTCAGGCCGCTGACGGCGGCACGCATCTTCTGCGGGGCGGCGGCAATTTCGCGGATGGCTTCGGCGCGCTTTGCCGCAGAAACATCGGACGGCATTTGATAATTCCCGACGGGATAACGTGGGTCCATAGTTAGCTCCTTCCGAAACATTTTACGTTACGGGCCAGCAGCTTAGACAGGTCAGGCAATGGCTTCCATATCCAAATTGGCTTTGCTGCACCGACTGTTGTGCTCCAGCGGCGTCACGTCCAACGTCTTCAGAGGGATGCTACAATGGTCGCTCGCTTTGTACCGCAAAGACTTACTAGTGAATCTAATGCCTGGAGTCGAACTGCATGCATAACGTGACGATTATCGGGAGTGGGTGCGCCGGCTTGACGGCGGCGATCTACGCGGCCCGCGCTGACCTGAAACCGCTGGTTCTGGAAGGCCATGAACCGGGCGGCCAGCTTTCCTTGACCACGCACGTAGAGAATTATCCAGGTTTTCCTGACGGAATCATGGGCCCGGAATTGATTGAAAACATGCACAAGCAGGCGGCGAGGTTTGGCACGGAGTTCAAAGCCGGAACGGTGACCGAAGTTGATCTGACTCAACGGCCGTTCAAAATTACCGCAGGAAAGGATGTGTACGAGACACGCGCGTTGATCGTTGCCGCGGGCGCTTCAGCGCGACTGCTTGGTTTGAAGGGCGAAAAGGAACTGATTGGCCGGGGAGTTTCCACCTGCGCCACATGCGATGGCTATTTCTTTCGCACCAAGCCGATCGCAGTGGTCGGCGGCGGCGATACGGCGATGGAAGAAGCCAACTTTCTGACGCGGCACGCGAGCAAAGTGTATTTAATTCACCGGCGAGACGAGTTTCGCGCGTCCAAAATCATGATTGACCGCGCGAAGGCCAATCCCAAGGTGGAATTCGTGACGCCATACGTCGTCGAAGACTTCCTGGCGCCGGAAGGACTGGTCACCGGCATACGGCTTCAACAAGTGACGACCGGCGAAAAAAAGGAACTGCCCGTCGACGGCGTATTCGTCGCCATCGGCCATGATCCGAATAGCATCATATTCCGGGGGAAACTGGAGATGGACGAGAACGGGTATCTGATTGCGCGCCATGGAGGCCTGACGAGCGTGCCGGGTGTGTTTATTGCTGGAGACGTGCAGGATCACCGTTACCGGCAGGCGGTTACGGCGGCGGGTTCCGGTTGCATGGCCGCACTGGATGCGGAAAAGTTCCTTGCTGAACACAAAGACTAGTGCCCCACTAGCCTCTCCAGTTGACTCCGGGCATAATTGACTTGTACATGCTGCGTTCGACACTTCTGAAGCTTTCCGAAAGCAAAGGATTCGCCCACTGGGTCACTACCAACGGCACCACGCGCCGGATGTCGCATCGATTTGTGGCCGGAGAGACGCTGGATGAGGCGGTTCAAGCGGCCCGCGAATGCAATGATGCGGGAATGCTGGTTACGCTGGATTGTCTTGGCGAAAATGTATCCACGCCGGCCGATGCGCAAAAAGCTCGGGACACCTATTTTGGAATTTATGATCGCATTGCGAAGGAAAATCTGAAAACCAACGTTTCCTGCAAGCTAACGCAGTTGGGGCTGGATCTTTCCGTCGAATTTTGCGAAGGGCTGGTATTGTCCATCGCAGAGCGGGCGGCGGGGCTGGACAGTTTCCTGCGCATCGACATGGAAAGCTCGATTTACACGCAACGCACGGTTGAACTGGTGAAGCGGGTGCGCGCGCAAACACCCTGTGTTGGCGCGGTCATTCAGGCTTACCTGTATCGCAGCGAAAGCGATATTCACGACCTGCTGTCGTATGGCTGCCGCGTTCGGCTGTGCAAGGGCGCGTACAAAGAATCCGAGGATGTGGCGTTTCTACGCAAGCAGGACGTGGATAACAATTATGTGAAGTTGATGCGCCTGCTGCTGCCGAGCGGCTTCTATCACGCCATCGCGACGCACGATCCGCGGATGATCGCAGAAACGATTCGATGCGCCGCGGAAAAGCAAATCTCCAAGGACGATTTCGAGTTTCAGATGTTGTATGGCGTGCGCACTGACCTGCAGCGCAAACTCGTGCGCGATGGTTACCGCGTTCGCATTTACGTGCCATTCGGGCAGGAATGGTTCCCTTATTTCATGCGCCGGCTTGCCGAGCGCCCGGCCAATCTGGGGTTCTTTGCGCGGAACTTCTTTCGCTCGTAACGGAAGCTTCCCCGATCCGGCTGGCGTTTCCACGGCCAGTCAGTGAAACCGCAGCCCCGGACGTCTTTGGTTGCCTCTTTCAAGCGTTTTTGCCCGGTTGAGAATCTGCACGGTCCCACGTAAAATGATGGCAGGTGCTTGCGACCTGGCAGTGAAGAGGTATCTTTGAATGCTGGCGGTAACAAGCCGCTGTTCGATCCCGGTTCTCTGCTTATCCAAAGGAGATTCTGAATGGCTTACGTAATTGCCGAGCCTTGCATCAACACCAAGGATACCGCTTGCGTTGATGTGTGTCCGGTGGACTGCATCCACCCACGCAAGGATGAACCGGCTTTCCAAACCGAGACCATGCTCTACATCAGCCCCGTGGAATGCATCGATTGTGGCGCTTGCGTTCCCGTTTGTCCGGTGACTGCGATCTTCGCGCTGGAAGACTTGCCGGAAAAGTGGCAGAAATTCACGGCGATGAACGCGGAGTGGTACGAGAAGAAGTAATCCTGGCGCGGCCGTTTGCCGCGTGTGGTTATCTTGTGGCGCTGCGAATTCGTTGCGGCGCCATTTTTGTTCCAGGCTGCCTTTTTCAGCCAGCGCTCATCCAATCCGCTAAAGTTTAATTCGATCCAATAGGGAGCCACGTTTGCGTCATTTCCGATTGCTTTGCCTGGCAATGGTGGGCCTCGCGCTTCTTTCCCACGCAGTTTCCCTGGCGGCGCAACAGCGTCCGCTGCAAGGCACGTTTACGGGAACGCTAGAGGCGGGCGAAGCCGAGCTGCATGTGGTGCTGCATCTTTCCCGGAGCTCACAGGGCGTGCTGAATGCCACGCTGGATAGCCTGGATCAGGCGGTGTTTGGCATAGAGGCGAGTTCCGTCACACTCGATTCGGGA
This sequence comes from Candidatus Acidiferrales bacterium, assembly GCA_963795535.1. GTDB lineage: Bacteria > Acidobacteriota > Terriglobia > Acidiferrales > UBA7541 > Acidiferrum. Next base: position 563,828 of record CAWCIG010000012.1, on the reverse strand, counting down.
CTTCTGAAATTTGAGGTTCGCCGGTTGGGCATCTACTTTGAGGGCAAGGTCTCTGGCGACCAGAAAACAATTGATGGAGAGTGGCGGCAGGGCAGCGCCTCCTTGCCGCTGGTGTTTCAAATCGAGCCCGCATCGCACAAACCGGAGGACGCGAAATTTCCCGTTGAGGGGTTGTGGCAGGGAGCGCTGGAAGCAAACGGCTTGCGGCTTCGATTGCAATTGCACGTAGCGCACGATCAGAAAGGCGAGTTGATTGCCGCGTTGGATAGCCTGGATCAATTCGTCAGCGGGCTGCCCGCGGCGAAAGTTTCGCAGAAAGACAGTTCTTTCCACTTTGAGATTCCGTCTCTGGAAAGTAGGTATGACGGAACGTTGGACGTAACCAAGAGCAGCATCACTGGAGAATGGTCGCAGAGCGATATCAAGCAGAAGCTGGAATTCAAACGCTCTGACCAGCCGCTGGAACTCCGCCGGCCGCAGACTCCGGCAAAGCCCTACCCTTATGTCGAGGAGCAGGTCACGTTTTCCAATACGCCCGCGGGCATCAGCCTTTCCGGCACGCTTACGCTGCCCAAAGGGACCGGTCCTTTTGCGGCGGCGGTGCTGATTGCCGGCTCTGGTCCGGAGGATCGCGATGGCACGATCGCGAATCACAAGCCGTTTCTGGTGTTGTCCGATTATCTGACGCGAAGGGGAATTGCCGTTTTGCGTTACGACAAGCGCGGCATTGGCCAGTCCACGGGATCGGCCGAAATGGCCACCACGATGGACCTGGCCGGGGACGCGCAATACGCAATTGCGTACCTGAAAACCCGGAAAGACATCGATCCCGCGAGAATTGGCCTGATCGGTCATAGCGAGGGCGCCATGATCGCTCCGACGATTGCGGCAAGCTCTCCGGACCTGCCTTGGGTCGTTTTGCTGGCCGCTCCCGCAACAAAGGGAGAAGATACACTACTGAATCAATCCGACTTGATAGCCCGTGCGGGCGGCCTGAGCGATGCGCAGGTTCTTTCCAGCCTCAACTTCGACAAGCAGGCGTACGATTTGGTGCTGACGGAGCAGGATTCGAATGTGGTGGGGCAAAAGCTAAAAGCGCTTGTGAAGGAAAGCGGACTGGATGCCGCACTGCCTCCCGCGGCGCTAGACGCGCAGTTGCATATGATGACTTCGCCGTGGTTCCGCTACTTTTTGGCGTACGACCCGTTGCCGGAATTGAAGAAGACGAAGTGCCCAGTGCTGGCGATCTATGGCGCAAAGGATCTTCAGGTTCCGCCGAAAATCAATCTGCCGATGGTCCAGAAAGCCTTCGCCGATAGCGGAAATAGTCAGGCAGAGGTGAAGCAATTGCCGGACCTTAATCATCTTTTCCAGCATGCGTACACGGGATCTCCCACGGAATATGCGGCCATCGATGAGACGTTTTCTCCTGACGCACTGCAGATGATCGGGGAGTGGGTGACGGCTCGCACCAAGACGAAATAGCGGCTCTGTGCCTACGTTTGCGTATGTGGCAATGTGAGGCGCGCCGTTGCGTTTCGTTGCACCTCTCGGGGTATCATGTAACGTGAGCCTCATGTCCCAGCCCGATTCGTCCTTCCACGTTGTTTTGATCATGCATGCTCACCAGCCTTCCGGTAATTTCCAACACGTGTTTGAAGAGAGTTACCAGAATTCCTACAATGCTTTTCTTTCCCTGGTCGAAAAACATCCACAGATTCGCGTGGCGCTGCACTATTCGGGCCCGCTCCTTTTGTGGATCGAGAAAAACCATCCGGGGTATTTCGTACGGTTGCGGGCGCTGGTGGCGTCTGGCCAAGTGGAGCTGATCGGAGGCGGTTTTTACGAGCCCATCCTGATTTCCATTCCGGAAGCGGACCGCTACGAACAGATCACGCGGCTTGCGGACTACATTGCAAAACATTTTGGAAAGCGTCCCACGGGTGCTTGGCTGGCCGAGCGAGTTTGGGAGCCGCAGCTTCCTTCTTCGCTGGCCGGCGCCAACGTGGCTTATACGTTGGTGGACGATCTTCCGTTTGTGGCCGCTGGCTTCGAGCCTCAGGAACTGTTTGGCCCGTACATGGCGGAAGATTGCGGCAAATCGGTGTGGCTGTTCCCCGGGCTGAAGGAACTGCGCTATCTGATTCCGTTCCGCAAGGTGGAAGAATCCATCGCGTATTTCAAGGAAGCCGCGAGATTGCATCCCGGCGGAGTGGCGGCATTCGGCGACGACATGGAGAAATTTGGCGTCTGGCCGGGCACATTCAAGCATTGCTATACCGATGGATGGCTGGCGGAATTTTTCACCGCGCTCGAAGCAAACGCCGGATGGCTAAAGACGGTTACGCCGAGCGAATGCATTGCTTCACATGTGCCGCTGGGCCGCGCCGATTTGCCAACGGCTTCCTACGCGGAAATGATGGAGTGGGTGCTGCCTACCGCCACCCGGCAACGTTATTACGCGCTGAACAAAGAATTTTCTTCCCGGCCGGACCTGCTGGCATTTCTTCGAGGCGGCGGATGGCGGGGATTTTTTCGGAAATATCCGGAAGCGAATCTGCTGCACAAAAAGATGCTACGTGTTTCCGCATGTGTCGCCGCAGTGCCACCGCGGCGCTCCAGTCCGGAACACGGGGCGCATCTGCAGGAAGCGCGCGATCAGCTTCTGCGAGGGCAGGGGAACGATGCGTATTGGCACGGGGTGTTCGGCGGATTGTATGCGCCGCATTTGCGCACGGAACTCTGGCGGAACCTGGTGCGCGCAGAGACATTGGTGGATCAGCTAACGCCGGGCAATTCGCTGCCTCGTGTGGAATTCCTCGATTATGACGCTGACGGAGATTCGGAATTGCTGTTCAGCTCTCCGGAGTATCAAGCGTTGTTGAAACCTTCCGATGGCGCCACGCTTGCCGCGTTTGATTTTCGTCCGTGCGGTGCAACGGTGATCAATTCGCTGCAAAGACGGCCGGAAGCTTATCATTCGCGTCTACGCGAAGCTGCCTCTTCCGCTCCGAGCTACGACGGGGCAGTGTCCATTCACGACCAGGTCCGCGTAAAAGAACTGAATTTGGAGCGCTTTCTGCGCTACGATCGTTTTGCACGGCACTCTTTCCGTTTGCTGTTCTTCGATCCGTCGCGGACTTCCGGTGACTACGAAACATTGCAGCTGAACGAATTGAACGGACCGGCGGCCGGCGATTTCGAGATTCGCCATTCGTCGGCCAATTATGCCGACCTGGTGTTTGAGACGACGCTGCCGGAGTTTGCCACGGACCGCGCGAATCCACCGCGCCTGGTGTTGACCAAACATTTCCTGTTTGGGCCTGCTCCGCAGGGATGCGAGGTTAGCTGTGACGTTTCCTTCACGATTTCGGCGCCCCTCGGCGCGCCGGTGCGCTTTGGCATGGAGTCCGTTATCAATCTTCTTGCGCCCACGGATTCCGATCGATTTTTCGAAACTCCGAACGGCCACCAAAATCTGCGGTTCACGGGGTCGCTGCCTGGCCCGCGGCTGCGCATGGAAGATGGATGGCAGCGGTTGAAGCTGACGCTGCATGCGCCGGCGAGTGAGGAATTCTGGATCGCTCCGATCGATACGGTTTCGGAATCGGAAGACGGGTTCGAGCGCGTGTACCAGGGCTCGCAGATCCTGGCCCTGTGGCGGCCGGATCTCACGAAGAAAACGTCGTTCTCCGCGCGATTGATGTGGCGGATGGAGCGTTTTTAGGCGGCGCAAGAAAGGAGCTTCAATGCAGCGCTCCAGTTTTGTGATTCCGCACGCGTTCTTAAGACTTGATACCGAGCATCTCTTTCAGCTTCGCCAGCAACTCTTTGACATTTAAGGCTTTGTTTATCGCATCGCCGAGTTTTCCCTGGGAGGCGGCCGAAGTCGCATCCGACCAGCGCTGCTTCAGTTGGTCGTATTGCGCTTTGGCGTCCGCAAGCTTGTCCTTATCCATTCCCATGGGCATGTGCGCGCCATGCGAATATGCGTTCAGCCTGTTTTTCACTTCTTCCAGGGACTTGGGCATTGCGGCGCTCAGATCCGTCCACTGCTTGGTCCATTCGTCCCTCTTCGCGGCTGCCGCCACAGCCAGATCCCGCGCTTTGTTTGCCGCCTCTTTTGCCGACGACAATGCCGCGGGGTAATCACCCTTGGCAAGGGCATCCTTTGCGTTCTGTAGCGTGGCTTGTGCGGCTTGCAATTGATCCGGAAGATATTTCGCAGCTTCTGCCTGAGCAGCGTTCAGCGCGGATTGCGCGGCATTGATCGCGGCTTGCGTCGCGTCCTTCTGCGCAGTTCCGCAACCGGCCGCCAACCATGCGATTGCGAGCAGGCCACAATAAATCCACTTTATCTTCCAGGCCATCTCTTTTTCCTTTCCGGAGTGCGCTTCAAGCCGGGCGTTACTGGAGCACTGGCAATGGGAACTGTACTCGACTGTAATAACGTCTGACAAGCATTGTGCCGCAAGATTCCGCCGCCGAAGAGAAATGAGCGAACGCGGTTTTTGGATTCGGTGAGCTTCGCTGTATGCTTTTTCTTCTATGCGTGAATGGCTTTCTCGCTTTAGCAAATCTGTTTGGTGCATTGCGCTTGCAGCGCTGATCCTGCGCGTGGCGTATTTCCTATATATGGTGCACCTGATTCCCCCGGCCGTGCTGGCGGCGGTGCCGTTTCAAAACGAAGTGGGCAATGTGGCTTCCGCGCTCGCAAAGGGGCAGGGATTTTGCTGCTTGTTTCGTCAGGCAACCGGGCCCACGGCGTGGCTTTCTCCGGTGTACCCATTGCTGGTGGCATGCATTTTCAAGCTGTTTGGGACATTCACGCTGCGCTCTTTGTATGCCACGGTGTCTCTTAATTGCATTTTTTCAGCGCTGGCAACCGTTCCGTTGTTCTACGCGGCCAAACGGATTGCGGGAATCGCAACCGCTGTGGTCGGGGGCTGGATCTGGGCGATATTCCCGGCGGGGATCGTGCTGCCTTTCCAGTGGATTTGGGATACGTCGCTTTCTGTGTTGCTGGCGGCTGCGCTTTTCTGGAGCACGATCAAGCTGAAGGATTGTTCGCGCCAGCGCGATTTTGCGTTGTATGGACTCCTGTGGGGAATCTCCCTGCTCACGAATCCCGCGCTCGGAGCGGTTCTGCCATTTCTCATTGGTTGGCTGCTCTATCGGCAACGAGGCGACCGCGTGTTACAGCTGCGCTCGGGACTGCTAATCCTTGGAGTCATTTGTCTGACCTGCCTGCCGTGGACAATACGGAATTATGCGCAATTCCATCGTGTCATACCGCTTCGTTCTAATTTTCCGTACGAGTTCTGGTCCGGGAACAACGAAATCTTCGACGAGCATTCCCGCGAAGTGAATCGCATTACCCGTTACGAGGAGGTTCACTTGTATGCCGAGCTTGGCGAAAACGAATTCCTCAGCGAAAAAATGCAAAAGGCCTTGGATTTTGTGCGCACCCACCCGGCGCTCTATGCACGGCTTTTTGCGCAAAGAATTATCGCCACATGGCTGGGCACAGATGCTCCGTGGCAAGATTTCCTGCAAACCGATTCGAATCTCGCGCGATTCTTTCTGGCATGGAACGCAACCGCGCTGGTGGGCATCATCGCCGGCCTCGTGCGGCTTTATCTTCGAAGGCGCTCCTGCTTCCTTCCGGTTGCGTCTTTTCCACTCTTTTTTCCGCTTACGTTTTACATCGCGCACACCACGCTTCGTCACCGCCACCCCTGCGATCCGATTCTGGCGCTGTTGATAGCCGTTGGAATTGTTGGTACGCAAGCGCGGAACCAGCAAAATAGTGTAAAATCCGTGAATTCAGGTTCGGTGCCGCCCTAATTGAATCGGGAGAAGTCTTAACAGCCGCTATGCTAACAGGCTCGGAAACCCTCTATTTGTCTGCGACCACGCAATTGCTGCTGACTCTTTGCCTGGTAACCCTGTTGTGGGCGCTATATGCGCGGCTGCAACGATTCGCATTCTTCCGCGCGTGGGCGTGGGCGTGGACAGCATTCGCGGCGTACCTTCTGATTGCGACGATCTCATTGCACCGCGGTCCTGCGTGGACGCCAGCAAAAGCCAGCCTGATTTTTCTTCTGCTGGTTTTCGGATTTCTGCAGTCGGCGCTGCTGGTGTTAGGCGGTTTGAGCTGGCGAATCACCACGAAACCATCGAAGCGATGGTTTTGGGTAGGAACGGCACTTGCGCTCGCCGCCGCTGTAATTTGCTTTGTGCTGAGCTTCCAGTTCCGCGAAGCTCCTTTGCTCAGTTTTGCAGTGCGCAATGCGCCGCGTACGCTGGCGCAGGCTGGCGCGCTTTTGTTTTGCTTCTTTGTTTTTTGGCGGGAATTTCGACGCAGTGGCTCCCACGCCGAAGCCATTACCGGAATATTCTGTTTCTCCTATGCCGTCGACCAGCTGCTGTACTGCTTGAGTTTCAGCGAGATGATCGTTTCCCGCTGGAACCTGCACTTTCCCATGCCGCTGCACGCGCTGGCGAATCTGGAATATATCGATCATTCCCGCCTGCTGATTCTTGATCTCGCCGACACCTGCGGGATATGCCTGGGGATGATTCTGCTGCTGGTCGAGCGCTACCAGAACACGGCGTCCGAACTGGAGGCCAGTGAAAAACAGCGGCTTGGCCTTGCCGTAGACAACGCTTCCCTTCAATTTGAAATTCAAAACCGCAAGCAAGTGGAAGAAAGACTTCGCCGCAGCGAAGAATTCAGCCGTCAGGTGGTTCTCAATAGCCCCGTAGCTATGGTGGTATCCCGCGGGCCGTGGGAGTCGGTTGAATCCGTAAATGATAAATTCACCAGCTTGTTTGGATATTCGCAACAAGAAATGCGCACCGTGGCAGACTGGTGGCCGCTGGCTTATCCCGATCCTGATTACCGGGAGTTCGTGAGAGTCAAGTGGCAGGGGCTGGTCGACAAAGCGAATCAGGGCGCTGGCGGAAGCCTGGCCATGGAGGCCCGCGTCCGCTGTAAGGACGGGTGCTTTCGAGATATCGAATTTCACGTCTCGATCGTGAACCATCTCTACCTGGTCAGCTTCGTGGATCTCACCGAGCGAAACCGAGCGATGGAGGATTTGAGAGAGAGCGAGAGCCGCTATCGGGACCTGGTGGAGCACAGCGAAGATTTGCTGGGAACGCACCGCTTGGATGGCCAGATTCTGACCATCAACGAAGCTCCGTGCCGGCACCTCGGCTATACGGTCGAGGAAGTAATGAAGATGAAGATTCAGGATCTGTTGTCGCCGCGATTCAAGCGGCTGTATCCGCACTTTGTGCAGCACGTCCTCGATACCGGGCATGCTAACGGCTTAATGACGGTAATGACGCGCAATGGAGAAGAGCGTATCTGGGATTACACCTCCACGTTGCGAAGCGAGGGAGTCTCCGAACCCGTAATTCGAGGGATGGCCCACGATGTCACGGATCGGTTTCGCGCGGAACAAGCGTTGCGCCACTCCGAAGTAAAATTTTCTACTGCATTTCGAGCGAGCCCGCATGCGATGGTCATCACCTCGTTGCGCGATGGCCGCTTCATCGATGTGAACGCCAGCTTCGAACGCCAGAGCGGTTACGACCGGGAAGAAGTGCTGGGCAAGACGCTTCTGGAAATCGGAATGTGGGTAGACAGCGCCGATTTCGCGGAAATCATGGCGGATTCGCTGAAACGCAAGAAAGTGGTTGGCCGCAAAGCACGGCTACGCACGAAATCCGGACGCATCGTGCATGCGTTGTATTCGGTGGAAGTGATCGATATCGACGGCGAACCGTGCGCGCTGGTGGCGGGCGAAGACGTTACGGTACGCCTGGAGATCGAGCGCGCTTTGCGGGAAAGCGAAGGCAAGTTCCGCCTGGTGGCGGACACAGTAACCGCGGCGATCTGGCTGGTCCAGGATGAGCAATTTGTATATTTCAATCGGGAGTTTGAGCGGCTGACCGGCTATTCGAGAGAGGAACTTTTTTCCACGGATCCATGGGATGTGGTCGATCCCAAATTCCGGAGCGCGGACTTGGCGGACGCGCAGACGCGTTTTGCCGGTGGGAGTGTGCCTTCACGATGTCAATTGACGATCGTCACAAAAGACGGAGAAAAACGCTGGCTGGATTTCTCCGCGGCATTGACCGAGTTCAACGGCAAACCGGCGCTGCTGGCGTCCGCGCTGGACATAACGGCAACCAGGCGAGCGGAGCAAGAACTGAAAGAGCACGCCATGTACATGGATGCGTTGATCGCCAATGTGCCGCTTGGGATCGTCATCAAAGACGAAAACCAGCTCGTGCGCTTTTGCAATCCAGCGTTCGAACAGATGTTTCTGTATGCCCAAGCCGAAATCCAGGGGAAGGATCTGGACGGCCTGATTGCTCCTCACGAGCGGCAGGAAGCGGCTCAGCTTTCCAGTGCCGTGAAGGATGGCGGAGTGGTGCACACAACAGCACGCCGACGTCGGAAAGACGGCACATTTCTGGATGTGGAGCTTCATGGCGTTAAGGTATTTTCCGGGAAATCCTTCGTCGGCGCCTTTGCCATCTATCAAGACATCACGGAACGCCGCAAGTCTGAGGAAAAACTAATCGCCATGCGCAACCGTCTGGCGCGGGCTCAGGAAGAGGAGCGCGCGCGGATTGCCCGCGATCTGCACGACGATACCGGGCAGCGGCTCGCTCTTCTTAGCATCGATCTGGAGCAATTGAAGCAGGTTTCCATGAAGCTGAAAACGTCCCTGACCGACCAACTGGAAGCGCTGGTGAAGGCCGCCGGCGAAATTACTTCGGATGTACACAATGTTTCGCGCCGGCTGCACCCTTCCCAGGTGGAACTATTGGGTTTGGCCGCGGCGCTGTCCAATTTCTGCAAGGATTTTGCGGCGCGGAATGGGATGGAACTTGTGTTTGTCGCGGCCGATCGGCCGCAGAGACCACCGCAAGATGCCGCACTGTGCCTTTTCCGCGTTGCTCAGGAAGCGATCCGCAACGTGCAAAAGCACAGCGGTGCGCCGCGAGCGCTGGTGCAACTGGATGAAGTCGCGGGGTCGATGCGGCTGCGCGTCTCCGACCAGGGGTCGGGCTTCGATCAGGATTCTCCCGCATTCGCACAGGGTCTTGGTCTTCTTAGCATGCAGGAGCGTCTGCACAGCTTGGGAGGCGAGTTGTTCGTTCATTCGCGCCCCGGTGGCGGCACGTGCATTGAGGCGTGCATTCCGCTTTCCGCGTCGGTTGTTTCAGAATAAGTAGCGTACTACCTACCACACCTTGCATACCTTTTCTGGCGGCTTCGTCATTGGTTGTCCCGCCTTGCAGCCGAACGCCTTTGCGAATTCCGTCATGTTCACGACCACGCCGTTGATGCGATATTCGCCGGGCGAATGAGGATCAGTTGCGGCGCGTACACGGAGTTCTTCGGCGCGGTCGTTTTCGCAGGCCCATTGGGCAAACCCAACGAAGAAACGCTGTTCGGGGGTGAGACCATCGCGGGACTGCAGTGCTTGTCCTTTGCTGGCACCTTGCCAAGCCATGTACGCCAATATTTCCCCGCCGAGGTCTGCCACATCTTCGCCCAGCGTGAGCTTGCTGTTGATGTGGATGTCGTCCACCACGATGTAGTCCGCGTATTGATTCTGCACGCACTTGGTACGAGTATCGAATTTCTCGCGGTCGTCCTTGGTCCACCAATTCTTCAGGTTTCCTGTAGCGTCATACTGGCTACCCTCATCGTCGAAGCCATGGGTTAGTTCGTGGCCGATGGTGCCGCCAGTGTTCCCGTAGTTGGGAGCGGCATCCATTTTTGCGTCGTAGAGAGGAGGCTGCAGGACTCCAGCAGGAAAGTTGATGTCATTCATCTGCGGATTGTAATAGGCATTCACGGTTGGAGGGCTCATATCCCACTCGCCGTGGTCGACGGGCTTACCGATTTTGTTGAAATCACGGTGGTGTTCGAACTCGGAAGCGCGCGCCATGTTGCCGGCAAAATCAGTGCGGGAGATTTTAACGCTGCTATAGTCTCGCCATTTGTCCGGATAGCCGATTTTGTTGCGAATGCCGTGAAGCTTGTTTAGGGCTTGTTGTTTGGTTTCCGGGCTCATCCAATCCAGTTGCTGAATGCGAATGGCCATAGAGTCTTCGATGCGGCGCACCATCTCCAGAGTGCTCTGCTTCAGTTCGGGCGAAAAAACCTTGGCGACATAGACCTGGCCGAGAGCTTCGCCCAACTGGCGATCGGCGTAACTGACGCAGCGCTTCCAACGCGGTTGTTGTTCTTTGGCACCGCGAAGGTATTGGCGGTAAAACGCGAAATTCTCGTCGACGAACCTGGAGGAGAGAAATGGAGAAGCGGAATCCACTACATGGAAGCGCAAGTAGGTTTTCCAATTGTCGAGCGGTTCGGAGGCCAGCTTCGCGTTCAGTTCCTTGAAGAAGTCTGGCGTGGCCACATTCATGATTTCAAATTGGGGATATTCCGCGGTGGCGTAGTAACTTTTCCAGTCAAAGTTTGGCGTCAGCTCCGTCAGATCCGCGAATTTCATTTTATGTTTCAATTTGTAGGGATCGCGGCGATCCACGCGGGTCAGGGAAGCTTTTGCGAGTGCGGTTTCCAGCTGCATCACGGTGTCCGCATCCTTCTTGGCCGCGTCCGGGGTTTCCCCCATCAGTTCGAAGATTTTTTGCACGTGCATGAGGTAACGCTCTCTCGTCTCCTTGGATTTCGCGTCTTCCTTGGTGTAGTAATCGCGGTCGGGGAGGCCCAGGCCGCCCTGATCGATTTCCGCAATCACTAGTTCGGAGTTGTCCGGATCTTGGGTTGAACCCGCGCCGAATAACATGGAACGGCCAAACGCCTGTTGTAAGCGGGCCGCCACCGGCGCGATTTCCTTCGCAGATTTAAAGTTTGCGATAGCCTCTAAATCGCCGCTCACCGGAGTTATTCCTTGTTTTTCGGCGGTAGCTTCATCCATACATGCCGCGTAAAAATCTCCAATCTCACGAGTGACGGCATCACGCCGGCCGCTGTCAGCGGAGGCCTGCTCTAGAATGCCTTTTAGAAAAACAAGATTATCCTGATAAAGCTTTCCGTAAACGGACCAGGAAGTTTGGTCCGGCGGAATCGGATTGTTCTTCTTCCATCCGCCGCAGGAGTATTGGTAGAAATTCACGCATGGGTCGGCGGTCTTGTCCATGGAGGCAAGATCGAGGCTGGGAGTGTAGGGCAAGATGGGTTGCGGCGTCGCGGCGGGCGCCTGGGCGAAGACGGGTCCGGCAATCACACATCCCAACAACCACGCAGACCAGAGTTTTCTCGTCATAAATCCTCTGGCGGCCATTGTCTTAGAGATGGAAAAGGAGTGCAACCCTTCGACCGAGCAATACTCCCCTGCTTTTATAGGCGTGGTAAGTAGATCTGGATTGGACTTAGCCGGGTAGCAGAGTTTCCTGACTAGCGACGGCTTGCCATCCTCTTTGGCCGTACACGTAGACGTGTGTCACGCGGAGCTGCCTGCTGAAGTTTTGGCCACCGCGCATCCCGCGAGAGCTCCACAGGCAGGTGACCACGGCCGTATCTTGAAACACGCGCACGCGGATATCCGAGGCGATGAAGGAGGTGTACTTGATATCGGAATTCTCAATAGAGGAAATCCAACCGGTTTTGTCTTTGATTTGCCCGCTTGGCAGGATGCCTACGAAATCATCGCCATAGATCCGGCGGAACAGCGATCCATTGCTCCATTGGATGGCTCGAACGGTCTCACGCTCGAGATTGATCAATTCCTCCTGCCTGGCTTCATTCTCTTTTGCGATTTCGCGCAATTCAGCGGCGGTTGGTTGTTGCGCCCAACCGCAGGGAGCAAGCAGTAACGCCCATGCGCCGAATAGCAGTGTGGCAGATTTCTTCATGCCCAAACACCTCTGTTTCAGGATCAGCCGGTGTAAAGAACCACCGAGCGGCTGTACTCCGTTGCAGCAGTCAAAGGCGAGTATAACGTGGCCTACGGGGCTCTTAGGGGATCTGACACCTTCTATTAAACAGGGAATGTGTCTAATTTGCCTCGTTTCTCACGGTAGTACCCGCTTCCGAGGTGCTCCTGGCTGGCCGTTGGCAGTCGCAGTCTGCTAAAGTCTCCTTTCAGGTTTAGGAGCGTGTTATGCCAATTGCGAAAGAGCTTTTGGAAATACTTGTCTGCCCGGTCTGCAAAAATCCTGTGCGCCTGTTGATGGATGGCTCCGGGCTGAAATGCGATGTTTGCAGGCGCGTATATCCTGTGCGCGACGATATTCCCGTCATGCTTCCCGAGGAAGCCACGATTGTGGAGGAGTGAGTTCGGGAACCTTCCATGAAAAAAGAGTTGGCCGGTGCTGTTCCTCACCTGAAGCGTTTGCTGCCTGGATTGCGCAAACTGCGTGTGGCTGTAGTTGGCGACCTTATGCTGGACCGCTATCTGTGGGGCACCGCGCATCGCCTGTCGCCGGAAGCGGCTGTGCCTGTGGTGGATTTTGCATCCCAGACGGACTGTCTGGGAGGAGCTGCAAATGTGGCGGCGAATTTGGGCGCTCTGGGTGCCCAGGTACAGGTTTTTGGGGTTGTCGGCGGCGGAGAGCTCTCCGTAAATAAACTTGTGGATGATGAGGCGGGTGCAGCCCTTCGCGCGTGCCTGCGCCGCGCAAAGATCGGGGAACGGGGAGTGCTGCCCGATCCGGAGCGAATCACCACGGTGAAGACGCGCATCATCGCACGGCACCAGCAGATCGTGCGAATCGACCACGAACGCCGCGACGCGCTTGCTGCACCGTCGGAGGAGAAATTATTCCGCCTGCTTGTTGCTTCTCTGAAGACTACCGACGCGTTGCTCTTGTCCGACTACGACAAGGGACTGATTACGGACGCATTCGCCGAGCGCGTGCTAAATGCCTGCCACAAGTTCAAGGTTCCCGTCTTCGTCAAGCCAAAGACTTCTCGGCTTTTTGCTTATCGAGGCGCGCGCGTTATTGTTTGCAACACAAAGGAAGCTGGTTTCTACGTCACGCGCTCTCTGCACGACGAGAAATCCGTTGAAGAAGCTGGCCGCGCTCTTCTGGCGCATTTTGGCAGTGCGGCGGTGGTCATTACTCGTGGCGAGAAGGGTATCAGTCTGTTCGAAGAGAGTTCGCCCCGATATCTGACTATTCCTGCGACCAGTTTTGAGGTTACTTATGCGCGCGTGGGGCAACCTGGGGTAGAGCGCGAAGGCGGCGGACGGCAGGTGTTCGATGTGACCGGAGCCGGCGACACGGTTTTGAGCGCGCTATCGCTTGCCGTAGCCGCGGGGGCAAGCTTGCCCGAGGCTGCGTATCTGGCCAACACCGCGGCGGGCATTGTGGTGGGAAAGCTCGGCACTGCCACGGTAAATCTGGCTGAACTTGCGGCTTCGTTAGACGAAATTCGTTCTTAGTCTGCGCAGGCAATTCAGACTTATGGCGGGAAGCTTAGGGACTTATCCTTCGGTGAAACCCACAGAGTAACCACTCTGGTCTTCTGGCTTTTCACCGCATCGGAAGAACTGGGCAATGGCGAGTAGGGACTCAGCGCGACATTTACAGCGATGGAATCGCTCTTGTCCGGCGCTTTCGCACTCATGATTTTGTAGCTTTTCACTGGGCCGTAATAGCCGGACGTTCCCCAATCGGCGAGAAAATCGTCTTTCCTGTAGCTTGCCGTCGGCTTCCACAACTCATAGGCTTTGTCCGTGTCGCCCGCCAACAACGCATCAAAGAATTGCCCGGCCGCTTTTTTCTCCGGGTAATAGCGAAACGTAAAATACAACCCCAGGGCCAGGACCAGCACCAACGCGCTGATCGTGAACGCCATCACTTGGGTCTTGTGCGATTTTTCCGCGGCAGGCTCGAGTAACGACATCGGACCTTTCCACGGCTCTAGGTTCTCCGACATTCCAATTTTCTCCGGCAGAAAAACTGTATCAGGAGAGATGGCAGGCCGCAAACCCTCTCTTTATTTGGACGCCGCGATTGCACGAAAAGTTTCCCGTGCCGTCCCTCACCCGGAAAACACAGTAGAACGGAGGTTACGAAGCTTCATCAGTTGGAAAGCGCACCGCCTGATCCTTCGGGTAGGTCGATGGCATATTTTGTACGCGCGCGTTCGGCGTGCAGTTCGAACGCCAGGTCGATCAGTCTATCGATCAATTGCCGGAAAGAGATCCCACTGGCTTCCCACAATTTTGGATACATGCTGATGGAGGTGAAACCGGGAATCGTGTTTACTTCGTTCAGGTAGAGTTTGTTGCCTTTTTTCTCTAGAAAGAAATCCACGCGAGCCATCCCGGACAGTTCCAGCGCGCGGAAAGCCTGCACCGCCAGCGATTGAACTTTCTGCACCTGCGCGGGTTTCAATTGCGCCGGAATCACCAGCTGCGTGCCGTCCTCCAGATATTTCGCGGTGTAATCATAGAACTCGCGGTGCGGGACGATCTCTCCCGGCACGGACGCCTTGGGCTCGTGATTCCCCAACACGGAAACTTCAATCTCCCGGGCGCTCACCGCTTTCTCCACCAGAATCTTCATCCCGAACTCGCAGGCCAGATCCATGGCCGCGCCAAGCTCGTCGGCTTTGTGCACCTTGGTCATTCCCACGGAAGAGCCCAACGTGGCGGGCTTCACGAAGACGGGATACGGGAATTTTTCCTCGATCTCCGATTTCACCGCCGCCGGATCTTTTTCCCACTCCCAGCGATGTACCGTAACCCAGGGCACCACGGGGATTCCCTCGGTCTGGCACAAGCGCTTGGCAACATCCTTGTCCATACCGATGGCGGAGCCCAGAACGCCCGCGCCCACATAGGGCAATCCAGCCAGATCCAGCATCCCCTGGATTGTTCCGTCTTCGCCGTACGTGCCATGGAGTACCGGAAAGATCACGTCCAGTCGTTGTGCGCCGGCGCCTCGATCGAGAGGCATGAGCGCCGCTTCGGTCGGATCTGCCGTGAGCATGACGCGACGCCCGGTCTTGAGTACCTCAGGGAGCATCTTCGCCGCGCCTTCACCGATCAACCAATGGCCGTCCTTGGTTATGCCGATGGGCACTGCTTCGTATTTGTCCGGATCCAGTCCGCGAATAACGGAGGCGGCGGAAACCAGCGAAACTTCATGTTCGCCGGAGCGCCCTCCGAAGAGCACGCCTACGCGCAGCAATTTCTTTTTGTCTGGGGTCACGAGCCTATCCTGTCGGACTTGGGCCGAGGTGAAACAATCCGTTTTCAGTTATAAAGCAAAACGCAGTGCTGTGGAAAAGGAGTCCACAGCAAGTTTCCCAACCAACAATGGCACCTGTCCTTTCGTGCAAACTGGCGCGCGGGAAATGCTTCGCGTGCGTTGTCGTCAACTACTCCAACAATAGCGCCAGGTCCCGAATTGGATGTTCCGAAGATCGCACTGCGCGCCAGCGCCTAGGCTGGCCAGCACTCTGTGCGATCGGTACAGAGAACCTCCGGGGCAGAAAAAGGATGGGAAGGTGCTAGACTTCCGCCTGACGATCAGGTCGGGAGGCTTGCATGGCAACCGAGAGCATGGCAGCACGACACGCCGGGGCGGACTGGAGCGCGTTAGGAACACTGTGGATTCTCTATGGCGCGCTACGCCTGGCGGCAGCGGTGGCTTTGGTTGTGTGCAGTGGCGTGGCAACAGTGATGTTTGGCGCGCTGCTCTCGCGCGTGGGGAATCCATTTTTCTGGATGCACCTGTTTCACCTTGTCTATGCCGTGGTGATCATTGTTTCGATTATTGCGGGCGTGTTCGGGCTGCTGGCGGGATCCGCATTGCTGACGCGGAGGCCATCGGCGCGAACCTTGTCGATTGTGGCCAGTTTCTTTTCCGTGTCAGAAGTGCCGTTTGGCACAACGCTAGGAATTTACACGCTCATCGTTTTTCTGCGATAGCGAGTGCCCACACCGGCGCGGATCAACCCTTGGTGCGGTCGGTAAAGCGGAAGAACAGCGATTGTTTAGCGACCGGCTCAGCCAGTTCGTTGAGCGACACCATTTGCGATTGCGATAGCGGCGTAAAGGTCTGCGCGAGCTGAACGTTTTCCTCAAGCTGCGCAATACTGTCGCAGCCGATAATCACGGTGCTTACGGGATGCGAAAGCGTGAAGTACATCGCGTCGCGCATGTTCATAACCCCGGTGCGCGTGGCAATCGCCGAACCTTCCCACATGTGCTGCTGTTTTTCGAGCGGTGGCGGTGTCCAGCCGGTAAGCAATCTGCCGCGCGCAGGAACCTTCATGCCGATGACGCCCATTTGCTTTTCGACGACAAGCGGCAGCAATTGATCGCTGAAGCTGTGGATGTGGGTGTCGGCTGCGTTTAAGGCCATCAAGATAGTGTCAAAAGGATGACGGTTTACGGCATCGACGAGCGCTTCGGGGCGATAGTGCCCGGTGACGCCGAGAAAACGCACTACCTTTTGCTGCTGCATCTCGATCAACGCTTGCATGGCTCCGCCAGGAGCAAAGATCGCCTCTACGTCTTGGGGCAAGCCGATGTCGTGCAACTGCCAGAGGTCGACGTGATCGGTGTTGAGAAGCGTCAGGGACTTTTCGATCATGCGCAGCGAACCATCTCGCGTGCGCTCTTTCGTTTTGGTGGCGAGAAAAGCTTCCTGACGGCGGGACTTCATGACGCGGCCGATGTACTGCTCGCTCCAGCGTTCGGGGCCGCCGTAAATCGATGAGGTATCGATGTAATTCACGCCGAGATCGAGTGCGCGTTCGATGATGGGCACGGCAACATCGAAATTGTTTGGTTTTTCGAGAGCAGCCTGACCCCCAAGACTGAAGATGCCCACTTTGTAGCCGGTTTTGCCAAGATTGCGTGTGGGCATGGCGTCCAGGGTCTTGGGATTGGTGGGCAGAGGCGGCAACGCGCTGTCGTGCGGCGAGGCGTGCATCGTGCCATTGGCGAGGAGACCTGCGGCGACCGCGCCTCCGGTCTTCAGAAAATTGCGACGATCTGAGGAAGTGAGTGGTGGCTTCATGGCGATTGTCCTTGGAGGAAGACGTTCAACTGAAGGGTGATATTAGCACTCTCGCGGTTGCTCGCGTGAGGCCTTAGACCGCGACCGAGGCTATTGGATGTCGGGAAACACGGGCAGTGCCACGGTGGCGACGGTCGAAGGATCATCGCGAAGCTTGATATAAAGCCGCGTTCCGTAGGGCCGTGGAACGTTCAAGGAATCGCTGACGTAGCCGGCCGGCACAGGGACAGCGGTCTTAAACTGCGAATCCGCGGCGACAGAATCGAGCAGGAAGAGATTGGTGCCCTTAAGAGTGCAAGGCTTTTCCGGGGAATCCGGGCAGCGAACCTCTTTCAACGTGGGGACGCGTACGAGAACGGCGAGCGGCTGCCAATCGCCTTTGGCCCCGTCAACATCGACCCCGCGGAACTGTAGCGCGCCAAAAGCAGCAGCCCCAAAAGCCTTGAGCGGATCGAGCAGCGCCAGCACGCTGTTAGAGTCCTGCTGGATGAGCGAGCCATCCGCAAGAGCAAGCGTGGAACTGAAGGAACCATCGACGGCAGCGATTTCCACTTTTTCCGTGCGCGGGAAACCGGTGGGCGCGTCGGTCTTCAGAAAGAACGAAAGGCGACTATCTTGTGGCAACGCGTCCGGCTTAGTGAAATGAAGCGGCGAAGGAAGAGCCGCTTGCTGGAGGCTCTTGCTGACCAGAGTAAGTTTCGGACGCGGAGGTTCGATGGTGGCCGGCACATCGAGCTTGCGGCCGTCCTTTAGGGTGACGTGCGCAGGCACTGCGGTGTTGGGTTGGAGCGAAGCAATTGCGTTCGCATTCTGCGCGAGCAGATCCAGCGAAGTTTCCTTGGAATCGTGGGATTCTTCCGCCGGCAGAAAGTGAACGTCACTCAGTTCCAGGCTGGCGACTTCATCCAGATGAGTTCCGGTGAGAATACCGTGGCGGTCTCCGGCGAACATGGTGAAGTGTTCGAGATGTGCCGCATCAGAATAAGCCTGCAGAGGCACGACATCGGGTTTCGATTGGCCGTACTGCGCTACAGCTAACTGCAGCTTGCCCGCGGAAACGTCCTTCAATGGCAAATCCACTTCCAGTTGGTCTGGCGCATGAGCTTTCCACGTGGGTTTTAAATCTTTACCGCTGGCATCGAGGAGCGCGATCTTTTCGACGCAAGCTGCACATTCACCCTGCAAATGGAGTGTGGCGGGATGCCCTGCCAGCAGCACCGCAGAGTCCGACACGGGAACCGTCCAGTGTTCGGAGTGCGCATTGAGAAGGTGAAACTGCGGCCCTTCGAAACTGGAGTAACCCCATCGGCCCCGAACCGTCGCGGTCAAGGTTGGATCCATCATGGCAGATTTCAATTCTTTGGTATCGACCACGAATCCGCCGCGAACCGCGTCCGGAGTGGCGGGCAGATCGACCGGATTCCCGGTTTTTCCTTCAACGCGAACGACAAAGTTATAGCCGAGCGAGGTGGAAAACATGAGCGGGGCGCCTTCGACGGGAAGAACTAGAGGAGATTGCTGCAAACACAGAATCGCCTTGGGGTCGACGGGATGTAACATCGGCGGCGTGGACAGTCCGACCGACGGGAGACCCACAACAATCACCGACTTGGGATTCCGGAATGATGGAGGCGCGTTGAGTTTGAGATTCAGTTCGTCCTTCTCAGGCGACGACAGAGCCGGGATGTATTGGTAAGCGGCGGTGTACAGGGTACTCATCAAGCGAACAACATCGACGACAGCGCCGACGTATGGGCTGAAATAGCCGCCATGCGCCAAAGGGCTAGAACTCACATTGCCAATGAGATCAGAAGAAGCGCCAGACGTGATCGAGGCGACCAATGATTGGTCGTGAGTGTCGTCAAGAACTAGCTGATCGCTGCCCTGCACGAGGCAGGACGGTTGTTGCTCGACGGACCGGTTGAAACAATCTTCGTTGACTTTAATGTGCAAGGTTTGCGCGAGCAGGGTGGAATTCTTTTTGAGCGCGCTGGGATCGGTGTTGGAAGTTTTGGTGATTTCTTCCAGATACTTGTCGAGACGAGTGCGGTCCAGGCTGGCTTGTTCGAGATCTTGCGCCGCACGCACGAAAACGCCAGGGCGGCCGCGAACCGCGGCTCGCAGGGTCGCAAAATCGCCGCCGGTTTCGGGGGCGAGGAACAGAAGAACTTGTGCGGCGCCCTTAGGAACGGTAACGAAGGTTCCTCGCTCGCGAGTCTGCTTGGTCCAGGTTTCGGCGCGGGTGAACCAAGCGTCCGGCGGAGGATTCGTCGGTCCCTGCAAAAAAGCGACGATCAAAAGATAGCGCGCGGACTGGTCCCCGGGGAATTCAGCGCGAATCCAAAGCTGATCTCCAGCTAGAAGGTCAGCCACTTTGGAAATGGGGAGGGTATTGCCGCCGCGGGTTACCGTAATGTTGACGCGTGGCCCCACCAGGTCGAAGGTATGACCGTCAGCGAAGACGGCAGAAGCGTTAAGGCACAGGAGCGTGAGGATGGACAAGAAGGGACTCGCGCTGGCCAAGAGCTTCACTGGAAGACTTCTGATTTTCCCGGAAACCCTGTTCTTCAAATTCATTCCTTTTGTCCTTCCAAAGTTGTTTTCTCGCGATTATGGGAGCGTTATCGCCGGGCAGCCCGGGGAGGAAACGGGCGCTGGTGCTAAAGAGATCCGCCCCGCGACCGCGAAGTTTTGAATCGGTGTTGGGATACAACTCGACCATAAGCTGAAATAAGTTAGATGCGGGGCCAGGGGGAACTGTCGCCAACTAGTTTAGCGCGATTGCAGGAACCGGGGGAAGAGGATTGTGCCAAAAACTTGAAAGGCTCAGAGAATCTTTTTCCCCAGGCCGGAGAGAGCAAGTTCCACGGCGAGCAGAGCGGTGCGATTGTGCTCGTCGATCACGGGATTAATTTCCACGATCTCCATGGAGGCCATGGCTTCGCTGTCGGCGATCATTTCCATGGCGAGATGCGCTTCGCGATAAGTGACGCCGCCGCGCACCGGAGTGCCAACGCCGGGTGCGTCGCTCGGGTCGACAAAATCCATGTCCAGGCTAACAGCAATTCCGTCGGTGTCGTCCATGGCATATTTCAGAGCGTCGGACATCACTTCGCGCATGCCGCGCTCGTCGATTTCGCGCATTGTAAATGCTTTCACGCCAAGTTTCTTGATAAACTTTTTTTCGTGGGTGTCCAGATCGCGGACGCCGACGAGAACGACGTTCTGCGGCTCGATCTTCGGTCGGAAGCCAAACAGGTCATGCAGCTCCTCCGTTCCGTAGCCCATGATTGCGGAGAGCGGCATGCCGTGGACGTTGCCGGACGGCGAAGTTTCCGGCGTGTTCATATCGCTGTGAGCATCCAGCCAGATGCAACCAATGGTTTTTTTATCTTTGCGGAAGTGAGCCGAAAGGCCGCTGATAGAGCCCGCAGCAATGGAATGATCTCCGCCGAGAACAAGCGGCAAGTAACCTTCCTCGAGGGACTTTTGTACGGCGTTACCAAGCTCCGTACACGCATCAGCAATTTCGGCGATGTATTTGGCACGCTTTTCGCCGTAGGACATTTCTTCGGCTTGCTTGACGGGAATGTTTCCGATGTCTTCTACCTGATGGCCGAGCTGTTTGATGCGCGCTTGCAAGCCAGCAACGCGAAGAGCGGATGGGCCCATATCCACGCCGCGGCGGCTGGCGCCGAGGTCCATGGGAACGCCGATAATGCGAATTTTTTGAGGCATGTGGTTTTCGCCGGTAGCCTGCAGTCCCTGGTTGGGAGTTAGCGAACCATGCGTGCAAACTCCAGACCCCGGACTACTGACTCCGGACTCCGTGGTCGTTCGAGTCAAAACGAGTTTCTGTAAAGGAACAGCTGGAACGGCGTACCGTCTACCCAGATCAAGGATACACGCGATAAATCATGCGAGGGAAGGGGATGACCTCGCGAATGTGTTCGGTACCGCAAATCCAGGCCACGGTGCGTTCAAGGCCGAGGCCAAACCCTGCGTGAGGCACACTGCCGTAGCGGCGAAGATCCAGATACCACTGGAACGATTCCACGGGTAAGTTGTTTTCTTTCAGCCGTTTGACGAGAAGGTCATAGTCGTGGATGCGCTGGCTGCCGCCAATGATCTCGCCGTAACCCTCGGGTGCGAGCATATCAAAAGAAAGCGCCAGATCAGGCCGCTCGGCGTCCGGCTGCATGTAAAAGGCCTTTATCGCCGTCGGGTAGTGATGAACCATAACGGGGCGATCGAAGCTGTTGGAAATGATGGTTTCCTCGTCGCCACCGAAATCATCGCCGAATTTAGCGGGGTTGCCACGTTTCTGGAGCACCGCGACAGCTTCTTCATAAGTGATTCGCGGAAAAGGTGGCTTGACGTTCTCCAATTTTTTTACGTCGCGCTTCAGTGTTTCGAGTTCGCGGGACTTATTCTTCACTACGCTTTGAACGACGCGACTGACGAGGCCTTCGCCGAGATCCATCATGTCGGGAAGTTCGGCGTAGGCGGCCTCGGGTTCAAGCATCCAGAATTCAGTGAGGTGGCGGCGCGTTTTGGACTTTTCGGCGCGAAAGGTGGGGCCGAACGTGTAGACCTTGCCTAGAGCCATGGCCGTGGCTTCGAGGTAGAGCTGGCCACTCTGCGTGAGGTAAGCCTTTTGGTCGTCGATGTAGTTCACTTCGAAGAGCGTGGAGGTGCCTTCGCACGCGGCTGGAGTGAACATCGGTGCGTCGGTGAGCGTGTAGCCCTGCGAATCCATGTAATCGCGCGCGGAACGTATGGCTTCCGCACGAATGCGCAGAATCGCGGCTTGGCGCGGCGTGCGGATCCAGAGATGGCGCTGGTCGAGCAGGAAGTCCACGCCGTGTTCTTTGAGCTGGATGGGGAAGGGCGTGGCTTCAGAAACTTTCTGGACGATTCGAATTTTGCTGACGCCAATTTCGTAGCCGCCGGGAGCGCGCTGCTCGGCGCGGATTTTGCCGGTGACGATGACGCTGGATTCCTGCGTGAGACCTTTAAGAGCTTCGAAGGCTTCGGGATTTTCTTTGAGGGAGCAGACGCCCTGAATGATGCCGGTGCCGTCGCGAAAAATAGGGAAGACCAGCTTGCCGGATTCGCGAATATTGTAGAGCCAGCCGCGGATGGTGACTTCCTGGCCGTCGTACTTGCCTGCGTTTTCAATCGTGATAATGGTCATGGTGTGGTTCTCTGGTGATTGTTCAAACCAACAGTTTAACAGAGACGGGGCGGGTTCTCAGGTACGCGCTTGATCATGCGGCGCCGCGAACAGAATTCAATCGCGGAGAGCTTTCCGTTCGTCCCTATTGTCAGCGGGAGACATGATGTCGCCTGTGATCCCTAGCGAATGTTTCATCGAAATGATCCAAACTTTGCGGTTAATAACCAAAGCAGGGGAAATAATTTCAGCGATGGGCTTGCCGTACCGAGTGATCGCGAATAGGCTTGATCGGACTTCGCGCATAAGTTCCTCTCATTATATCCAGATATCCAGTTCGGGATGCCGAGAGTCAGGCGAATCCGGTGCCTGACCATTGTCATTCAGAGGCTTGTTCGAGGCGGTCGAGAGATTTGGCTGCGGCTGTGAGCTGGTCGGAGATGCTCGGGGCGTCGTGACCGGATTTTTCTTTTAGTTCCAGGGTGAGGGGAAGCGACGCGGCGGCAGGCGTAGTGTGAAGGAGCTTGAGGGCGGCAGGCCAAGCGATGGTGCCGTCGTAAGGCGGAAGATGCTCATCCTTTTCGCCGTGATTATCGTGAATGTGGGCGCTGGCGATTAGACCCCTTAAAGGTTCGAAGCCGGTGGAAATGCGTTCTTCTTCCGGGCGGTCGGCGAGATAAGCGTGGCCGACATCGAAATTAAAACGCAAGCCGGTGAGGCGGGTTTCGTCGACGAAGGAGCGCAAGTAAGCCGGCGCGCCCATTTCGCTGGTGGTGTTTTCCACACAAATGGTGACGCCGACGTGTCTCGCGTGAAGAACGAGATGCTCCAGGGAACTGAAGGCAGCATCGCGCTTGCGAGCATCGGCGGTCTCTCGCGAACCGCCCATGTGCAGGATCAGGCGCGAAAACGGTAGCTCTTCGGCAACATCGATGACGCGCTTGAGTTCATCCATGGCTTCAACGCGGCGCACACGCTCGACTTCGGTGACGGAAAGAGGGCTGCCCCCTTCACGGTTGACGTTCAGATCGCGGCTCGTGGGCGCGTGGAGAGAGGCGAGTTGCAGATGATTATCGGCGAGGCCGTGGGCGATTGCTTGGATTTCGGCCTTGGAGGCATAGTCGAAATGGCTGCGGCTGCCAAAGATTTCGACACTTTGGAATCCGGCGCCGTGAATCTGGGAAAGTAGTTCCCGATTGAGCTTTTTGGAAACGAACAGGTAGGTCGAGAGGATTCTTTGCATACCGTAAGAGTTTAGCGTCTGAGCGCCGTGGTTGGCCAAAGGAGAACGTAGGTTGTGAGGATAAGTAAACAGTGGGCAGTTTGACCGCCCGCCTTCGTGAAAGCACGGATTGGCGACTACCCTGAGGCCGTCAGAGCAGCAGCAGGGTTGCTGCACTCCAAAGAGGCTAGTAGCCGATGGCGGAGCCGTTGTCCCGCGGGTCCGCGGCGCCGCAGCGTTCGTTGGTTTTGGGGTCGATGCCAATGGCGTTGATGAGGCCGATGTGGCCCCGGCGTTTGACTTCGTAGCCGCGGGATTTCAGCTGGTCTTCCATCCCTGTGGAAAACAGCTTTTCCATCTGGAGAACGTCGGGCAGCCACTGATGGTGAAAGCGCGGGCCGTTTATGGCGGACTGCGCATCCATGCCGAGGCGCATCCAGTTGAGAACAGAAAGCAGGGTGACGGAAATGATCGTAGGGCCGCCGGGGGAGCCGGTAACGAAACTAAGCTGGCCA
This sequence comes from Candidatus Acidiferrales bacterium, assembly GCA_963795535.1. GTDB lineage: Bacteria > Acidobacteriota > Terriglobia > Acidiferrales > UBA7541 > Acidiferrum. Next base: position 539,875 of record CAWCIG010000012.1, on the reverse strand, counting down.
TTGCGGAGAACAATTGTGGGTGTCATCGAACTGAGCGGGCGCTTGCCGGGGCCGACGGCGTTGGCTTCGGACTGAATCAGGCCGAAAAGGGCGTTGGGAACTCCGGGTTGCGTGGTGAAGTCGTCCATTTCGTCATTGAGGACGAAGCCCGCGGACGAAGTGACGTGCGAGCCGTAGCCGTCGTTCAGGGTGAAGGTGCTGGCGACCGCGTTGCCGGCCGCGTCGACGACGGAGAAATGCGTCGTGTGCGGACCTTCGCCGAGGCTGATGATGGTGTTGGGCGCCACGCTGGCACTTACTCCAGAGCCACAGACATGAGGATTGCCGGCGCGAACTTCGCTGCTCGGGGTGGCGCGCAGCGGATTAATGGTGGCGATGAGATCTTTTGCATAGCACGGGCTTGTGAGGCCGGCGACAGGAACATTAGAAAAATCGGGGTCGGCAAGATAGGCGGCGCGGTCTGCGAACACGCGACGCATCACCTCCGCGACCATGTGAACACTTTGCGGGTCGTCCCAACCATTTAGCGGAATGTCCTGAAGCATGTTGAGAGCTTCGATCACGGCAACACCGCCGGAACTAGGCGGAGGCGAAGAGAGCACCTGCCAGTGGTCTGCGTTGATGGCGTAATTCGCCTGCAGAACTTCGCGGATTTTGGGCTCGTAGTGGGCGAGGTCACCGAGAGTGATCAGACCGCCGAAGGAGGCCATGTCGCGAGCCAGCATTTGCGCAGTTTCGCCTTTATAGAATTCGTTGGGGCCATTTTTGGCAATGCGTTTCAACGTGGCGGCCAACTCCGGTTGGCGAAGCGTGTCGCCTACACGATACATCTTGCCGTCATTAAGAAAAATGTGGCTGCTCATGGAGAAGCGCTGGAGATCAGGGCGCTCCTCGCGAAATTCGCGGGCGAGTTTTTCGGTGACGGGTATGCCTTGCTCGGCGTAGCGGATGGCGGGCTGCATGACGTCGGCGAGCTTCAGGGTGCCGTGCGTTTTTAGAGCGAGTGCGAGGCCGGCGACGGTGCCCGGGACGGCGACGGAGCGATAACCGACCGTGGAGGCTTGTTTGTCGAGCTTGCCATCTGGCGCGATGTACATGTCAGGCGTGGCCTTGCCGGGAGCCACTTCGCGGTAATCGAAGAAATTGGTTTTGCCAGTGGCGAGGCGGACGAGCATGAAGCCGCCTCCGCCGATATTGCCCGCGGCAGGCTCCACTACGGCGAGAGCGAAGGCCGTGGCTACTGCAGCGTCGACCGCATTGCCGCCGCGTTTGAGAATCTCCACGCCGGCTTCCGAGGCGAGAGGTTCGTCTGTGGCGACCATGCCATGTGCGGCGCGCACCGGTTGGCTGGGCCATTCCTTGGGGATGTCGGGATGGTCGCGGAATTCGTTGGCGGTTTGAGCAGAGACGCGAACGGGAAAAGCAGATGCAGCGAAGGACAAACACAGCACGAGCAAAATATTGAGTCGTCGCATGGCAGAGAAAAAAACAGTATGCGATTCAACCAGCAGCGTCAAGGTTCACGCGTAGGGGAGCAGTGCAGGATTGGTGTATGCTTTGCACAAAATTATTTCAGGAGCTGATAAGCATGACCTCCCGGAGCGTTCGGCAACTTGTGATTGCAATTGTGTTTTTGATGATGGCCGCGCCGGCGTGGGCGCAGAACGGGCCACCGGCGGACCTGGACGCGTTTGTGGCGCGGTCGATGAAGACGTTTGAGGTGCCGGGGATGGCGGTGGCCATCGTGAAGGATGGCAAGGTGGTACTACTAAAGGGTTACGGCGTGCGGAAGCTTGGTGAGACTACGCCGGTTGACGAGAACACATTGTTTGGAATTGGGTCGAATACGAAAGCGTTCACAGCGGCGGCCCTAGCGACTTTGGTCGATCAAGGGAAAATTTCGTGGGACGACCCGGTTTATGCGCGGTTGAAAGGTTTTGAGATGTACGACCCTTACGTTTCGAAGGAGCTGCAGATCCGCGATTTGCTGTGCCATCGCGGCGGGTTGGGATTAGGCGAAGGCGATTTGATGTTCTGGCCGCATACCACGTTTACGAGGGACGACGTGGTGTATCGGCTGCGGTACTTGAAGCCAAAAACCAGTTTTCGAACTACGTACGCGTACAACAATCTGATGTTCGTGACTGCTGGCCAAGTGGTGGCGGAGGTGAGCGGGAAAAGCTGGGACGATTACTTGCGCGAAAAAATTTTCTTGCCGCTGGGAATGAACAATACCAACACGAGCTCGTCGGCGTTCAAGCAAGGAGACGACTGGGCTACGCCGCATTCGAAGGTGGACGGGAAGCTAGAGCCAATCCGGATTGAGAATTTGGACAATGCAGGGCCGGCGGGTTCGATCAATTCTTCCGTGGCAGACATGTCTAAATGGGTGTTGCTGCAACTGAACCACGGCACGATACCGGGAACGCAGACGCGCATCTTCAGCGAAAGAGTTTCGCAGGAGATGTGGTCGCAGCAGATGATCGTGCCGGTGCGGCCGTTACCCGCGGAATTGAAGAATCTGCAAGCACGATTTGCAGGATATGGGATGGGGTGGGCATTGCGGGACTACAAAGGCCGGAAGCTTGTGGGCCATACGGGAGGGGTGGCGGGATACGTCACGCGGGTGATGCTGGTGCCAGAAGAAAATCTGGGCGTGGTGATTTTGACGAACGCGGAGGAGGATTTTGCGTTTGAATCCGTCTTGTACCACATTCTGGATTCCTACCTTGTAGGATCGACGGCGGACTATATAACGGGGTTTAAGGCGCTCGAGGACAAGCAGCGGAAGGACGCGCAGGAAACCATGAGCAAGGCCGCGCAGGCGAGAGCTGTGGAGTCCAAGCCATCGCTACCGCTCGAGAAATACGCGGGCGACTATTCCGACCCGTGGTACGGGAAAGTGACCATCCGGCAGGAGAATAATGGGCTGGTGCTCAATTTTGAGAGAACGGAGAAAGGCCTGGCGGATTTGCAGACTTGGCAATACGACACGTTTAAGGCGCATTGGCGGGATCGCACGGTGGAAGACGCGTTCGTGACCTTCACGTTGAAGCCGGACGGATCGATTGACCACTTCACAATGGTGGCGGTATCTCCTCTGGCGGATTTCAGTTTCGATTATCAGGATTTGTACTTCACGCCGGTGGTGGACAAGAAGTAGGGAGTTGGCGATTCCAGGTTTTCATTTGTGCTGGATTCGTACGTTGAGATCCTTCGCCGCAGAAGGCGCTCCTTAGGATGACTGTTTGATCGCGGGCCGGGTGAAATAAGCAGGGCTAGTGGCGCGAAGCCCGTGAAAGCGGCGGCAAGCGGCGGTGTTCCAAAGGTTACTCGTTCAGGAATTCGATTTCAGGCGGGCCGGGCAGGAGGCCGGCGGCAGTGCCGCGTTCGATGAGTTCGCGGACGGCTTTTTTGCCTTTTTCACCGTAACCAAGGGTCCACTTGTTGACGTACATGCCGACAAATTTGTCCGCGAGCTCGGTGTCCATGTCCCGGGCAAATTGCATCGCGTAATTCAAAGCTTCTTCGCGGTGCTCCAGCCCGTAAGCCACACTATCGCGAATGGTCTTGGCGACGATGCGGCCCAGTTCGGGGCCAAGAGAACGGCGCACAGCGTTGCCGCCCAGTGGAAGCGGCAGCGAGGTCAATTCCTGCCACCAGATGCCCAAATCGATCACGCGGTGCAATCCCAGTTGAGGGAAGAAGAGTTGGCCTTCGTGGATGAGTAGCCCGGCTTCCACGACGTTATTGCGAACCGCTTCGATAATTTTATCGAAGGGCATGACCACCGGTTCAAAATCCGGCTGATAGAGCTTCAGTGTCAGATAAGCGCTGGTCTTGAGTCCGGGAACGCCGATGCGCCTGCCTTTAATTTCCTGAGGCTTCATGGAATGCGTGGCCACGACGATGGGGCCATAGCCTTCGCCAAAGCTCGCTCCGCAATCGAGAAGTACGTATTTGTCGCGCAACGTAGGATAGGCGGCAAAGCTTACCGCCGTGACGTCATATGTTTCCAGGAGAGCCGCCTCGTTGAGCGACTGAATATCGGACAAGACGTGAGTGTACTTGTAGCCAGGTGTGGAAAGCTTATGCGTCGCCAGCGCGTAGAACATGAAAGCGTCGTCAGAGTCCGGTGAGTGAGCGAGCTTGATTTCGCGGAGTTCCATATGCGGTTGGGAAGCGACTTGTCTTGAAGCCATGGGCTTGCCGAATCCTTTACCCGGGCCGTACCAAGCGCAGAGACGATACTCCCCTCGTGCGACGCTCTAGGGACTGAAGGAGAGAGGTCGAACGACGTAGGGAAAGATGAAACGCGCGGCCGGGCTAACTAGCGCACGGGAAAGACTAGCATAGACGCGGACCGGGGACAAACTTCGTCGGGAGGGCCAGCCGGTCAGGACCGAGCATTGCAAGGGCCTGATGGGAAAAGCATTATGCGGCGGAGACCAAGTGAGCGATGGCATCATCGAAAGTGACACTGCCGTCGAGATAGGGCTGCCAATACAACACCAGAAGAAGGTGATACTGCTCCCAGCCCCGTTGGGAAAGGATGTCTTCCAATGCGGAGGGAACGCCGTTTGGTTTCGACGGCTGCGGCGGCACTTCGCCCGCGCCTTTTTCCGTTGTGGCCGAATCTTTAAACACCGGGCGCAGGACTTCTCCAGTGGTGTAAATGATGAGCGCGTGCCAGAGATCGCGGGGAATCGGCTTTTCTCGCTGCTTGCATTCGCGACTGATGGCGGCTTCGACGGGTGCCGCGATTCCGTGCGAGGCTTCATGAAACAGGACTTCCAGAGCTTCGGGGCCCTGGTTGCGCGGGTCGGTGCTCGCAATGGTGACCCGCAAAGGATCAAGCGAAGTGTACGCACCGACGGAATTGGCAAAGGCGCAGACGTCGACACGGATTTTTTCCTTCGGCCAGTGCGTTTGGTAGATATCCGCAAGCCTCTCTGAGAGGCCGACGCCTTGTTCGCGAACAAGTGGAGCAACCCGGGCGACCCAGCGGCGATTGGCGCGATCCTGATCGGCCCACCAATGGGCGCGATAAATGGGAGCTACGGCGTCCAGGATGGGCCCGATTTTGCCGGGCAGGCCGGCGTCGCAACTGGGTTTTTTGCGGCCGGTCAACTCATCGCAGTCTTCGAAGTCTTCGATCTGGTTCTTCAGCAGGATGAGGTCGATGTTAATCAGCAGATCTTTGCCTGCATAATTCGCCATGTAATAGGAGACGGCATCGTTCCAGGTTTTCTGCTCGGCAGGGGAAAGTGTGTTGGTGGCGCTCTGTTTCAAAACTGGACCAGAAATTCTAGTGGTCGCGGGGTCTCTTGCGGCCAATCGCGCGCGCGCTTCGTGGTAAAGGAAATGATGGAGATTGACCCAGAAGCCGCTGTGAAATTCGAAGACCGGCAGCGGTCCGTAAATGGATTCCACCTGCTGCGCATGGCAAGGCGCGCAGGTCGCCGCCAGCATGACGACGAGGCAGGCAAAAAGGTGCCAACGCAAGAAGGCAAGTCGCATAGAGTCGTTGAGAGAAATGGTAGCTCAACTTGCGTAAGTCTCAAACGCGGTGTGCCGCGAGAGGTTACAGTCATCGTCGGGAGAATCCAGCCAGCGCCGCAGCCGGGTGAGTTGTTCGTCGGAGATAGTCTCAAACACTACGCCCAGGCTGACATGGACGACGCGCCCGACGGCTTCGAATATTTCCTGGGTGATGGGTTATGCGCGCGCGAACCGGTGGACCTTGGGGATGGGATTTAGCGCATCAATGGAACCACCGGTGCGCCTTATAGAGTGGGGCGACAGCGCTATTCGACTTTCGGGTCCACGATCGTTCCGAGCGCGCCCTGGTGATCCGCGCCATGCAAGACGCCGGTGCGATCACGGAAATAGGAGTGGACGCCGGTGCGTCCATAGTCGGTGGGAATTGCCGCGAGTTCGTAAATAGCGGGCGCGCCGACATCATTGGCGCCTACGATAACGTAACGGAAGGAGTAGCCATCCTTGCGTCCGGAAGCGAGGGCGGCATCGACAAGCCCGGCGTGGTCATTCTTGGGAGCACCGGAGGGAGGGGGTCCAAGTTCGGCGAGCGTTTGCGGAAGGCGGGTGTAGGTGACGCGATATTTTTCAATGGCAGCTGCAAGTTCTTTGATGGATGCGACTGCGGATTTCTCGTTGTTCTGAAGCTCCGCACGATCCCATTCTTCGGCGAGTGTGGGCAGGTCGAGTAACAAAAGACCCAAAGACAAAAGTTTCCACTGACCATGTTCGCGCACAAGGCCCATGGTTACGCGGCGAGCATTGGCGTCCGTGGTGTCGGTCGCATCCTTCACTACCAGCGGCAAGTAGGCGACGTTATCGCGGATTTCGGGCTTGCCGATTTGCAATTGCGAAGTGATGGCGGGAGTTACGCAGAAAACAATCAGATTCCCGGAATCGTCCGCTTGTGCGCGGGGCTCGCCCTTCTCGTCCAGTAACACGAATCGCTTCAGGAGGGTGGTTTGTGCTGACGAGGTCATGGCAGTGAAGGCGGCCTCGTTTCGCGATGTGAGATAGGCACTGAAACGCTTAGAATCCTGCGAGCAGGAGGCCATCAGGATATCGCGAAGCACGGCGACAGGGTCAGAAGGCACACTGGCCTGCGCCGCGCGGATTGAAGTAGCAGGCCAGAGCAGCGCCGCAGAAAACAAGCCGCAGGCGAAACGTCGCAACACTTTCCAAAATTTCAAAATTTCCTCTCAATCCTTCGCTACGGCCAGGATTGCGGCCAGATTTTGCGTGAATGCGGAGCGCGGCAGCACTTGCGTTGATCCTGCCGCCTTCGCTTGCGCGGCGAGTTCAACTTGAACGTGCGATAGAAACGAAACAATCGGCAACTCCTTTTGGGTTGCGCGAAGGCGGGCGATGGTTGCCACGGGATCGCTCTTGGCATTCAGGTCGACGATCACGAGTTTGGTCGGAGGCTCGAGCATGGTGGCAAGCACGTCTCCATTGGCTGCCACTTTGAACTCCACCCCGAGATGCTTGGCGGTTTCGGCGACTTTCATCTGAAAAAACAGATCATCCATCAGTGCGACAATTCTGGCCATCGATCCTCTCTTGTCGAGCAAAAACCGGCTCAAGTTCGCTTGCGTCTAACGCCACATGCCTTACAATGAGCCTGCCCTCGGGAGGTCCGTGATGCAACCCCTTTCTCCAGCTCTCATGCAGGCGCCTATTTCGATGCTAGAGAAGACGCCGGGGCTGTTAGAAATTTTGCTGCGCGATCTTCCTGCGAACATGTTGGAGTGGAAGCCTGCGGCCGAGCGCTGGTCGATTGCCGAAGTGCTGGGGCACCTAGTGATGATCGAGAAGTTGTATGAGCAGCGCGCTCGGCGCATCGTCCTGGAAGATTCGCCGGTTTTGCCGAAGTATGAACCGCCGGCGGGCGGGCAGCCGCAGAAGTCAGCGAGGCAACATATGGAAGAGTTTGTTCCGCTGCGGCGAGCGTTCGTGTTTTATCTGCATTCTGTTCCCTCGGCGTCCGCAGGGCGCAGTGGCCAGCACGCCGAACTCGGCACGATATCGCTCTCGCAGATGTTGCACGAACTGGCGAACCACGACCTCGGACACTTGCGCCAGATTAGCGAGCTTTATCGCGCGCATAGTTTCTACCCGCACGCCGGGCCATTTCAGAGATATTCCAATCCGAAGCCATGAGCGGCCATCCGGAAGATGCGACACTCGCGGCGGCGCATGCGCTGGAGGTGACCGTCTACTCTCGGCCCGGGTGCCACTTGTGCGACGAGGCCAAAACCGTGATGCAACCACTGCTGGAGGAATTCGGCGGCGAGCTGAGGGAAGTGAACATCGACAAAGACACCGAGCTTGCTGAACGGTATGGCTGGGATATCCCTGTGGTGTTTATCGGGCAGCACAAGGCAGCGAAGCATCGAGTGGATCCGAGACAATTTCGGCGGCAAATGGAAGAAGCCCGTACGCGTGCGGGAGTGAAGAAGTAAGGACAATCAGTGGTCGCCGGCAGGCTCGTGGGCGCCGACGGTTTTGTCTGGTATGTCACCCGGGCGACCCTTCACGCGATCGTAGACGCTGAGAGCGCTGACCGAGCCGAGAGCTTCATTATAAAAAGTGGGAACGCCCAAAGCGGTGCGCAGTTCCTCGTTAAACCTACGGAGATTGGCAAGCTGAGACGCAAGCGCGGGCAATTTCGTGCCGTCATCCGTTAGCAGAAATTTCTGGTAGCCGGCATCCCATAGCCGGGTGAACTGGCCTTTCAACATGATGGTGGGAAGGATGGTCATCTGAAAACGGCCATCGGGGTTCTGGCGAAACTCAGCGCCCGATCCATACTTTTCCACGCGGACGACTCCGCGTGTGCTGCCGACGGAGAAGCCCAAAGACGCCAGCTTGTCCATCTGTTGCTTCTCAAAGCGTTGGTCAACGTTCCACATGGTCCCATCAGCGTAAACAATCTGCGGGCCTCTGTAAAGCGGCGGTGGCGAGCTTTCCTCGCTCAGGATCTCCGCGTAAAATGGATGAAGGAATCCTTCATGTCCACCAACACGCCGGCCCTCGGCAGCAACCCAGCAGCAACGAATCTGACGAACGAAGAAATCCTGCGTTACAGCCGGCACCTGATCATGCCCGAAGTGGGTATGAACGGGCAGTTGAAGCTGAAGGCGGCGCGAGTGCTCTTGATTGGCACCGGGGGTTTGGGCGCGCCGCTGGGATTGTATCTGGCGGCCGCGGGCGTTGGGCATTTTGGACTCGTAGATTTTGATCTGGTGGACTTCACGAACTTGCAGCGGCAGGTGACGTTTGGCATCGGCGATGTGGGCAAGGCTAAGACGGAAGCGACCCGCGCGCGACTGAACAATTTGAACCCGGATGTGGAGATCGCGACGTATGAAACGCGGTTGACCAGCGAGAATGCGCTGGAATTGTTCAAAGACTACGACATCATTGTCGACGGTACAGATAATTTTCCGACGCGCTACCTGGTCAACGATGCGTGCGTGCTGTTAGGGAAGCCCAATGTGTACGGATCGATTTTCCGGTTCGAAGGACAGGTCACCATTTTTGGAATGCCGGGTGGGCCGTGCTATCGATGTTTGTATCCTGAACCGCCCCCGCCAGGCCTCGTGCCGTCCTGCGCGGAAGGCGGCGTTTTAGGCGTGCTTCCCGGCATCGTGGGATCGCTGCAGGCCCTGGAAACGATCAAGTTGATCATCGGCAAGGGAGACTCTCTGGCGGGACGGCTGGTGCTGTTCGATGCGCTGACGTTGAAATTCCGAGAGTTGAGGCTGCGGAAAAACTCGCATTGCCCAATGTGTGGAACGCACCGGAAGATTCACGAGCTCATCGATTACAACGAATTTTGCGGAATACGCGGCGAAGAGGAACAGGAAAGCGATCTGTACGTGCCGGAAATCAGCGCGCGTGAATTAAAAGAGAAGCTGGACCGCGGCGAAGACATGTTCATCCTGGATGTGCGCGAACCGCACGAATATCAGATCTGCAACCTGAAAGGCCACTTGATTCCGCTGGGCGAACTGCAGCGGCGCGTGCACGAACTGGATTCCGCACATGAGATCGTGGCGCATTGCAAGAGCGGAAAGCGGTCCGCGCAGGCGGTGGATTTCCTGAGGCAGGTGGGTTTCCGGAAGGTTTACAACCTGCACGGAGGCATCCTGTCGTGGTCGACCGAAGTCGATCCAACGGTGCCGCGATACTAGGAATTGGCGGGCGTTCTTGTGTTCACAGGCATCCCCCGTTATCTTGTAAACGGACTTTGAAGTTTGAATCGAAAACGACGAATCATCAGACGGAGGAATTTCGTGGCGGGAACAAAAGTGACGGTGTTCAGCAATGGCCCCATACGCATCGAAGGCGACTTTGAGATCGTGGATCAGGAAGGAAAGACATTCGGGCTAGCGGGAAGGACAGCGGTCACTGTTTGCCGTTGCGGGCACTCGGCAAATATCCCGTTTTGCGACGGTTCGCACAAGCGCCAAGGATTTACAAGTCCGGTGGCCGCGAGAGACCTGCCGCCTCCAGTTCCTAAACCGTAAAAGCGGTTCCGGACCGATGAGACAGTCTCAGGATGAGACAAAGTACAGGTTTGTGACAGTCTTGCTTAAACGCGTGCTAACTATCTGGATACAAGAACGATAGTGTTTCAAGACGAGACGCCTCAGAAGCTTTTCCGCGTCTCGTCTTTGTCTCAGATGCTACAGTCACTACTGTAGCTCCTTGATAAGTTATTTTATTTCAACAGATTACGGGACCTGATTGTGTGCCCGAAAAGGTCACGTACGTGCAATCCCTGATGTTGCCGGGTTTCCCCGGCGATTGGGGGTTGTTTTGGGGGATTGGACGAAAATCACCGGGTTTCTCCGGAAGGACCGGGGCAGGCTGCCTGCCATAGGCTATGGCCTTTTCCTCGGCTTGATTTTCGGAGTGGCGCTTTACTCCCGCTCTGCCCACATTGTTGGCGCTCCCACGACCTACCTCTACCTGGAAGTCGGTGGCTCCCTTCTTTGTTTTTGTTACGCCGCGAATGCTTTGGTTCGTTTCCGCGGCACCCACGACCGTATCGCATTGATACTGGCATTTGGGTTCGTCCTGTCCGGAATGATTGAGACCGTGGGCTACTTCGGTCTCAATGACCTGCTGCGCACCGGGCAGGCTGCGCTTTCTCATGTGCCAATGGGCTGGATGGTGGGACGGACGCTGCTGGCGGTGCTGTTGCTTGCGGCGCTGGCCGTAGAGCGTTTCCTGCCAACTTCACGCCAACCTAGCCGGGAAACCGCAGGGGCGTTATTTGTGGTGGCGGCTGCCGCCTATATCACGAGCGCTGCGTTCATAGCTGCGCCAGCGACGCCGATCGCAAAGTACGGCGCGTTTTTTTCGCGCCCCTGGGAATTGCTTCCCGGCGGATTGTTTGCCTTGGCAGCGATTTTCTTTTACCGCCGTTACCAGGAGCAGCAGGCGAACGACGGTGAAGCTTCGCTCTACGACTATTCGCTGTTTCTTGTAGCGCTGTTGAATACGGCCTGCCACCTGGCTGCACTGTTTTCCCGGCGCATCTTCGACGGGCCTTTCTTCCTGGCGGAACTCACAAAGGTCGCGAGCTACGCCATCATGCTTTGCGGGGCGCTGATCGATCAGGCTCGCTTGTTCGATCAGGTGCGTACCCTGGCGATCAGTGATCCTCTAACGGGATTGGCCAATTATCGGCGGCTGATTGCGGTGATTGAATCGGAACTCGACCGTTCCCGCCGGACTCGGCGGCCCTTCAGCATTGTGTTGCTGGACATGGACGGGCTGAAGACCATCAATGACCGTTACGGGCATCTGGTGGGCAGCCGTTCGTTGGTGCGGTTGGGCAAAATCTTGCGCAACCATTCACGAGCCATTGATACTCCCGCACGTTACGGCGGAGACGAGTTTGCCCTGGTGCTGCCGGAGGCGCCCAAAGAGATCGCGGCGCGTGTCTCGGCACGGATTCGGGAAAGACTTGCCGGCGAAACGGAAGAGCCCGGGCTCTCCGTGAGCGCTGGCATCGCGGCATTTCCGGAAGACGGCGACACCGCGGAAAAGCTTTTGGGCGCGGCGGACCGGGCACTGTATCGCATGAAACATCGCGGAAGTGCGATGAATTCGATCACGCGCATTGCAGCGTGCTTGTGAGGAAGACGTTAATGGATCACAGGCAGTCATTCCGCTTCAATCGCAGTGAGAGCCGGATTCCGATGGAGATTCCCGTAGTGCTAGAAGGCCACCGGCAGCTGCCCGGTGTGGAAGCCACGTTTACAGAAAACGTGAGCGCCAAGGGAGCGCGCGTGGTGAGCACGCGGCGCTGGGAGAAAGGTGCGCCGGTAACATTTGCGTCGCGCACCGGAGAATTTCGTTCTGCGGCTCGAGTAGCATACTGCCAACCATTGCGTGGCGACGGCTATGCAATCGGGGTGGAGTTTCTGGAGCCAGTGGGGCGATGGGTAGTTCAATCTGCAAATTAGCTCGACTGTTTTTCGGCGAGCGGACAGGGGGGAACTGCTGGAACAACTCTTAGGGAATACAGTTACAGCGCAAGCAAAGCGCCGGACGGATCTCGAGAAGGAGCCGAACGGCGCTTTGCCATTTCTTATAGAGCATTTGAATCAGCGTGAGAAACCGCTTCTAGCCGAGCCCCAGAACTTCTTCATAGACCTTCAGCGTACCTTCCACCATGTGTTCGGCGGTAAAATTTTCTGACACGCGCAAGCGCCCACCTGTTCCCAGGGCGCGCCCAAACTGCGGGTCCCTCAGGATGCGTTTGACGGCCGCGGAAATTTTTCCCACGTCCGGGCCGGAAACGAACAATCCACTCTTTCCCTCTTCGATCATCTCCGTCAGCGCCCCGCGCGAAAAAGCAATCGACGGAATTTCATAGGCCATTGCCGCGAGCAGGGAATTATTGAATGCCTCGAAGAACGAGGGCAGAAGAAAAACGTCCAGGGCCGCGTAAACGGGTTCCACGTCTTTCAGAAAACCGGTGAAAGTGACGGACTGCGAGAGGCTCAATTCAGCCGTGAGCTTTTCCAAGTCGCGGCGCGAGGAACCCTCACCGGCCAACAGCAGACGTGCATTCGGGAAATCCTTGCGCACTTCTACGAGCGCCCGAATCAGCCATTCCTGGCCCTTGTCGGGTAGCAGCGCGCCGACGCAGCCCAAAAGAGGCGCGCCTTCGGGGACGCCCCAACGCTGCCGGGCTTGCCCGCGTTGGGCAGGAGTTGGCAGAGCCGGTATTTGCGTGCCTTCGTGGACAACGCGAATCTTTTCTCGGTTCGCGCCGGAGGCCACGGCTTGGTCGGCCACCCATTGGGAGTTGGCGAGGATGCAGTTGGCCCTGCGATAGCGGCTCTGCGCAATCCAACCCTTGCCGAGAGGGTATCCCACGCGCCGGGAAGCCACGAATGGTAAGCGGCTGCCCTTGAGCGCCAACCATACGGCCGTGACCGCGTGAGCTTCATTTGCATGGACAAGCTCAATACGCCCGTCCGCGAGAATGGAGCGGATTTTCGAAGCTGCTGACAAGCGTGGCATGCTGCGCGACACGCTGTGCACGTAGATGCCCTCTTTTTTCGCGCGGTGGCTGATGGAAGAGCCGTGGGTGGCCACCAGTTCCGCAGCGTTGCCGCGTTCATACAAACCCTTCAGAAGGAGAAAGGCCTGGTTCTGGCCGCCGCGCCATTCGGTTTCAAGATCGACAATAAGAGGAATCAAGCGACGCAGCTCCGTGCTTGCTTTTCAGCTTTAACCAATTTGCCCAGCTTTTGAAACTTCAGGCGCACGCCGCGAGCGGCCATTTGCGCAATAAGCGCGCCGCGGTAACCGTCCAGAAAGCCCGCGCCGAAGAGGAAATGGCGAATCCAGCTCCAGGGCGTGGCGAACCACATCGCGGCGCGCCAATGGCGTTTTCCCTGGTCGAACATCTCCTGCGCAATGGTGGTTGTGTATTTATCCAGCTTGACTTGATGTTCCGCGAAAGTGCGAATGGTGTAATGAAGCAGGTCGCCACGCAGACGTCCGATTTCTCCGTCGTAGCGGATGGCGGAGTGGATGGCCCCTTGGAAACGAGCCTTATCGCGCCGGTAAATGCGCCGCTGCCAGTCCGGATACCAGCGGGAATGGCGGATCCAGGCGCCGAGATACCAGGTAAGGCGGGGCATCTCGTACACGGCAAAAGACGGCTCGTCGGCCTTCCACTGGCGCACAGAGTTTTTCAGGTCTTCGCTCAATTCTTCATCCGCATCGAGGAGGAAAATCCAGTCCTGCCCGGCCAAGGAGGCCGCAAAATTTTTCTGATCTGCGTGGTTCGTAAAAGCACGCTCGTAGACTTTGGCGCCGAATTCCTTGGCGATTTCCTGGGTACGATCGGTGCTGCCGCCGTCGACTACGATGATCTCGTCGGCAAGGCCCTGGACCGAACGCAGGACTCGCGGCAAATTTTCCTGCTCATTCTGCGCGACGAGGCACACACTCAGGCGGTTCATCTCTGCGACCTGTGACAATCCCGCGTCAGTATCTCACAACCCAATGAAAGGAATCGCAGCGCGTGGCGAAACCGCACGGGCGCAAGCTACTTGGAGGGAAGGGTTAGGCTGAGACGGATGGTTGTGCCGCCAACACGGAATTCCGAGCCATTCTGGAGCATAGCGGCACGCACGCGTTCCTCCTCGAAAAAAGTGCCGTTGGTGGAGTCCAGGTCTTTTAGGTTGGCGAACCCTTCGCGAATTTCCAGGAGGCAATGATGGCGCGAAACTTCCGGGTCGCTCAGGGCAATATCCGCGCCTTTCCGGCCGATGACGGCGCGTTCCTTGGATAAAGTGAAGGAGCGGCCCAGTTCAGGGCCCGTGGTGACGCTGAGAACGGCGCTCAGACCCGGTATAAGATCGGGATTGTCGTCGACAGCAGGAGCCTTCATGCGTGTGGTCGAGGCGTCGACGCGGGCGAAGGATGGCATCGGAGAGATGGCCACGGTTTCGTCGACGCGGCGTTTCACCTCGACAATGGTGGTCTTGCCACACTTGGTGCAGCGAAACTGAACTTTGGAATGCTTGGCCAGCACGGAATCATTCAGCAGATGTTGCTGCCCACAATGAATGCAGCCCGCTTGCATACTTCCAAATTACCACGCCGGGAGGGGGAGAGGCGGGCGGGGTTCAGAGGGTTTGCGAGAAGGGTTACGCGGTAGAATCGGCCGATTTCGGCGAGTCGAGCGCTACGCTGTGTCTTCCACGGGCACTCGCGCCACTGCTTTCTTCTTCATTCCTGAGGTCGTGATCAAGATCACGCTGGCTAAAACAAACAGCGTTCCGAGAACCGTGCGGAGGCCCAGCGCCTCGCCACCCAGAAAGTAGCCGACGAGCACCGCGACAACCGGATTTACGTAGGCATAGGTCCCGACTTTCGTCGGGGATTCATGATGAATCAGCCAAACGTAGGCGGTGAACCCGATGATGGAGCCAGCCACGATCAGATACAGAAGCGAGACCCATGCGGCGCGCGAGACTGCTTCGGGGTGAAAATTGCGCAATTCTCCCATTGCCGCGGCTGCGAATGCGAGTAGCACTCCGCCGGCCAGCATTTGCGCGCCCGAACTCATCACTTTCGACGACGGAAGCGGCAACTTGCGGGTGAGTATAGACGCCACCGACCAACTCACCGCAGCGATGATCAGTGCCACGGCGCCGGAGCGGTCGACCGGAGCGCCGCCGAGGCTCAGCGTGCGACTCATCAAGACGGCCACGCCGCCCAGGCCGATGAGAAGGGCCAAGGCCAAACGAATTGTGGGCTTTTGCGTTCGTAGGATGAGGATTTCCGAAATAGCCATGCACGCGGGAATGATGGCCAGCATCACCGCGGCGATGCCCGACGGCACGCGCTGCTCGGCCCAAAACAACAGCCCATAGTCCATCAGGAAAATCAGAGAGCCGAGGAAGAAGGCCGATAGCCACTGACGCGCGGTTGGGGAGCGCTCGCCTCGCGCGACCGTCCAGAGATACAGGGCGAGCCCGGCGACCAAAAAGCGCATCGCCGCCAGCAGAAGTGGCGGAACTTCGCGCACGCCAACGCGAATGGCGAGAAATGTGGAACCCCAGATAAAATAAATGATGGCGAAAGCCAACAGGGTCTTCCACGCCGCGGGACGAAGCTCGCTCGCCATCTCAGAACTTTACCAATTCGCCTTCCGGATTGCTTCCGTTCTCTAATGCCGCGATTGTGTCAATTTGGCTCGTTGCGCAGGGCCTGGCTTCGCAAGCGCTCTGGCACATGTGCTAGCATAAAAGATTCCATTTGATGGCAGGAGAACGCTAGTGACTGAGCATATTTCGCGTAAGGAACTGAAGCAGGACAAGGTCCGGGAAACCTTCGAACACGGAGCCGAAGCGGTTCTCTCGCACACTCGCCTGGCTTCGATCGCCGTGCTGGCCTTGATTCTGGCGGCTTCCGGCTATTTGGGCTGGAAATTTTATAGCGACCGGCAGACGGCGCAAGCCCAGGTGGCGCTCGACGAAGCCATGAAGATTTTTAATTCGCCGATTGCCACCCCGGGACAACCGCTGCTGCCAGGGGAAACGACCTATCCCACCGAAGAGAAACGGGCCGAGGCAGCGCAACCGAAGCTTGCGGCTGTGGCTGCGCAGTGGCCCCGGACAAATCCTGGCAAACTGGCACGCTATTATTCCGCGCTGGCGTTGATGGATCTGGAAAAACTGAATCAAGCTTCCGAAGAATTGAAGAAGCTGGACGCCGGTTCCGACAAAGAGCTCGCGGCGCTGGCGAAGTTTCAAATGGCGCTGATCGATGAACGCACTGGGAAGAAGGACGAAGCGATCAAGACGCTGCAAGCGCTGAGCACCGCTGGATCTGTGCTCGTGCCGAAGCCGATGGTGCTGCTTGAGCTCGCCGGCATTTATAGCCAAACCGATCCGAAACAAGCGACCACGCTGTATCAGCAGCTGAAAAAGGACTATCCGAATACTCCGGTGGCGGACGAGGCGGATCGAGGATTGGAACTGCTGGGTTCTTAATCTGGCGCAGGCCTGAGCGCGCTCACTCTGCAAACTCTGTCCGCGAACTGGCGTCTGCGCCGTTCTTGCGGACTACTAGAAATTGCCGGAGGCTTCGGCCATCGAAACGTATCCACTCTTAGCGCCGTGGGCCATGCGAACCCAGGAATCCCGCGGACGCCGCTACCCGGAGCCAGCCCACCTCTATCGCAGCGAATATGCGCGGGACCGCGACCGCATCATCCACGCGCGGGCCTTCCGGCGGCTCGAAGCCAAGACGCAAGTCTTCACCGCACGCTTTTCCGATCATTTTCGTAACCGGCTGACGCATACGCTGGAAGTTTCGCAAATTGCCCGAACCGTGGCGCACGCGCTATCGCTCAATTCAGATCTGGTGGAGGCGCTGGCGCTCGTACACGACATCGGCCATCCGCCGTTCGGCCATGCAGGCGAACGAAAACTGGACGAATTGATGCGTCCGCATGGTGGGCGCTTCGATCACAACCTGCACGCACTGCGCATCGTGGAACAGTTCGAGCATCGTTATCCCGGATTCGCGGGACTCAATCTGACCTTTGAAGTGCGCGAAGGAATTGTCAAACATTCACGCGACTATAGCGCGAGCGATTTTCCTGAGTTGGCAGAGTACCGGCTCGATGTGCGCCCGCCGCTGGAATCCCAGCTGATCGATTGGGTGGACGAGATTGCTTATAACACCTCGGACCTGGACGACGCACTCGAAGCAAATCTGCTGGACGTGGATTTGCTGCGCGAGGAAGCGCCATTTTTTGGACAACTCTATGCAA
The DNA here is from genome assembly GCA_963795535.1 of Candidatus Acidiferrales bacterium. GTDB lineage: Bacteria > Acidobacteriota > Terriglobia > Acidiferrales > UBA7541 > Acidiferrum. The sequence continues at coordinate 522,513 of CAWCIG010000012.1, read as the reverse complement.
ATGTGGCGACGCAGTATCCCGCAGCGCCGGCGAAGCTGCAATTCAGCGAGGCGTTGCGCCACATGCTCGATTCGCTGGTGACAGACGTGATCCATTACACGGAGCAGCAAGTTCGTGGTTCCGGTGTCCAGACGGCCGAGGAGGTACGCCGGGCGCCGGCGCGCCTTGCTGGTCTGAGCGAGACCGGACGCGCGCAGAACGCCACGCTGAAAACTTTTCTGTTCCGCCATGTTTATAATCTTCCGGTCATCACCGAAGACAGCGAACGTTCCGTGCGATGTCTGGAAGAATTGTTCGTTTATTATCTGCTAAAGACACATTCCATGCCCGAAACGCACGAAGAGATGGCTCGCGAGACGCCCCGCCACGTGGTTGTTTGCGACTACATTGCGGGAATGACCGACCAGTTCTTGCTGCGGCAGCATCAGGAGCAATTCGGCTCCCAGGCTCCCTCGGTCTCTTCTATCGTGCGGCCTCAGCGGATAGAATGAAGCAGCGTTTCGGAGCCGGATCCATGCCAATTCGCCGAATGCTGCTCTTGCTGTTTTCTGCCGCGTTGTGCTGCGCGTTTGCGTTTGGCCGTCCGCAGATCCCTGGTCTCACTTCGTCGCCCGCAACAGCCGCATCGCAACAGCCCTCCGTGCCTCCTGATCCCCTGGGCCGCGAAACCCCACGCGGATGCCTGCTCGGCTTTATCAAAGCTGCGCAGGAAGAAAAATATTCCGTGGCAGTGCAGTACTTTCAACCGCTACCGGCGCGCCATCATGTTTCCGAGGAAGAGGATGATGAGCTCGCCGAACAACTTCTGGCGATTCTGAATCAGAAATTCTCCGGCCCACTGGACTTCGTGAGCCGTGATCCGGAAGGCCGGCTGGATGACGGGTTGCCGCCGGACGAGGAAAAGATCAGCAGCAACCTGGGACTGGATACATTTCCGATTCTTCTGGTGCGAAGCGAGGATGAGCAAGGACGAAAGCTCTGGTACTTCTCGCGCGTCACGTTGGGGTCGGTGCCGAAGATTTACGACTCACTGACGTTTCCGACAATAGAGAAGCAGTTGCCGCCCTACCTCGTGGAACACCGGCTACTGTCCCTGCCCATTTGGCAGTGGCTGGCGATACTGCTTTTCATCCCGCTTTCGTTTGTGTTGGCCAGGCTGGTGACGAAATCGCTGGAAAAGTTGACGCACTATTGGCGTGTCGTTCGGCACCTGCCCCTTCTTCAACCTGAGCCCTGGAGGCGAATCGGCCCCCTGACGTTCATGATTGCGCTACTGATTCACTATGCGCTGGTGGCTTACATCGGCACTTCGCTGCTCTACCGTCTGTACTACCGCAGGGTTGTCTGGATTTTTCTAGCGATCGCATTCTATTGGCTGCTGACGCGGATCACACATGCGATCTCGGCGCGAATCGGCGCGAGCCTCTCCAGCCGTGGAATGTTTGCGGAACGATCGATCGTGTCGCTGATCCGCCGGTTTGTGGAAGTCAGCATCTTCATCCTGGTGACGCTGGTGGTGCTGCACGGGCTGGGATTCAACGTGAGTGCGGCGCTGGCCGGAGTAGGCATCGGAACTCTTGCGCTTGGCTTGGGCGCGCAGAAGACGTTTGAGAACATGTTCGGCGGAGTGTCCATCCTGTTCGATAAGGTGATCCTGATCGGAGACACGTGCAAGGTGAACAATCAGTCGGGCGTTGTCGAGGATATCGGGTTGCGGTCAACCCGCCTGCGGACGCCAGAGCGGACACTGCTGTCGATTCCGAACGGCACCATGGCCACCGCCGTCATCGAGAACCTGCGCTTCCGCGACAAGTTTTTGTGCCAACAAGTGGTTCGCCTGCGCTACGATCTTTCGCCGGACCACGTGCGTTTCGTCCTGGAGGAAATCCGCCAATTGTTACTTGAGGATCCGAGAGTGGAGGACTCGTCTTCGCGCGTGCGCTTCATCCGGTTTTCGGATTATTCGCTGGACGTGGAGATTTTTTGCTACATCTTGGAGAGCGACTACAACGCCTTTCTGAGCTCGCAGGAAGGGCTGCTGCTTTCGATCATGGACGCGCTAGAGAAGGCGGGCGTTGTCGTGGCGTTGCCGACACAAACGACCATCGTTTCCCAGGACTCTTGGGTTGACCCGGAAAAAACGAAGGCGGCCAAGGCTGCCGTTGAAAAAATACGCGATCCGGGAGTGCCCGGCGCGGGGAAACTGCCCTCGGACTAACCGTGTACCACGCTACTGCGCGAAGGTGTTGCAGGCGCTGATCGTGCCTGAATTGAAACCACGATTAAACCAGTCCATACGCTGTGCGGAGCTGCCGTGCGTGAAAGTTTCTGGTTGCACACGTCCGCGGGTCATCTGCTGAATATGGTCGTCACCGACAGCAGCCGCTGCTCCCAAGGCAGACTGTACGTCTCCCTGCTCTAGCAAGCCACGTTGCTGCGTGGAATGCGCCCAGACGCCGGCGAAGCAATCGGCCTGTAATTCCAACTGTACGGATGCGGCGTTGGCTGAGCCGGGGTTCTGGCTTTGGAATTGCCGAACTTTGCTTTCTACGCCGATGAGTTTTTGTATGTGATGGCCGACTTCGTGGGCAAGCACGTAAGCTTGGGCAAATTCACCGGGAGCCCCAAACCGCCGCTTCAGTTCGTCGTAGAAAGACAAGTCGATGTATACCTTTTCATCGCCCGGGCAGTAGAACGGTCCGGTGGCGGATTCAGCGCCGCCGCACGCGGAACGGGTGGCATCCCGGAACAAGACGAGCTTGGCGTGGCGGTAGGGAGTACCCGTTTGTTGAGGCAAAAGCTGGTCCCAGGTGTTCTGGGTGTCGTCGAGGACGAACGAGACGAACTGAACCAAGGGCTTTTCCGCTGCATCCCGCGAGGGATCGGGCGTGCTGACTGCGGCAGATCCGGAAGTCGAGGCATCACCCCCGCCCAAAAGAGCGAAAAAGTTCTGCTTAAAGACCAGGCTTAAGACGAATAGGATCAGCAGGCCTCCCAGCCCGAGTCGCATGCCACCGAAGCCTCCACCACCGCCGCCACCGCTCTGATCGCGACGATCTTCGATATCTCCGCTGACTCCACCAGGTGTCCAACGCATAAGAGATTCTCCTTGCGGGCTTGCCAAGAGCGCAGTTTCCTGAGGATAAGGGCGGAACAACACCAAAATGCTACCACTCTTGCGCGGAAAGGGCAGGAAGATTCTTTAAGATGATACACGCCTGAGCGATCCATTACTCAGCGCCAAAGCGTCTAATGAGACGGGATGGCGCAACCCCTGTATTTTGAGTCACGCGCGCCTATCGGAGCGGCTTGCGCCGGGTTAAAATGCATTAAGCATGTCTCCGCAGACGGCCAATAGCGAGCGCAGGAAGAATTCGCGCAAGGATCCTCCAAGCCTGATCTACGTGGAGTTGGGCCCGGGCAATGGCGGAATGATGCGCGATCTGTCCGAAGAGGGTTTTGCGCTTCGGGCGATGATGCCAGTGCATTTGGGGGAGAAAACCCCATTCTCCTTTTTGCTGAGTACCACGGTCCGCATTGAGGGAGAAGGCGAGATTCTGTGGGTCGAGGAGCGTGGCCGGGTCGCCGGCATTCGATTCGCCGAACTTCCGCAATTGGCGCGGACGCAGATTCAGAGTTGGCTGAACGGAACGCTGGAATCCAAAGAAAATAAAGAAGAGACGGAAAAGGCGGCCGTTTCGGACGCGCAATCATTTGATGAACTTCGTAAAGAACTCCGCTCCCCCGGTATTCGCACACCGGCAGAGTCGCCAAAGCCGCACTGGTCGATCTCCCGTCCAACAGAGGAACCGGAACCAGTTGCGATCGAGCCTCCCGCAGTGCCACCGCCGCTAGCGCCTCCTGTCGCGCGTGTGACGGCTGAAGTAGATGCTTCCACGATCGAGAGTGCGGAAGAGGAACAAGAGCCTGAGAGCCTAGCTGAGCCAAGTTCGATTCCAGGTCTGTCCGATTTTTCCACCTCGAAAGATGCGATTGAAACTTCGTTTGAGCCGCTTCCTCCGGCTACAGAAACGGATGTGGAATCCGGGGGGAAGAGGGAACACGCGAAACAGCCGGTGTTCCCAGGAATTCCGGCGAGCGAGAAAGACGAGGAATCTCCCTCGCCCGAGCTACCTGACATTACGCAGATTCTGATTCAACCACCGAGGAAAGAGGCAGAGTATAACTCGAAAACTGCAGCGTTGCCGCCATTTGAACCCTTGAGCCAAGACAGCAGTGCGGGCCAAGGAACAAGGGCCGACTGGTTCACGCTGTCTCGCGCTGTGACCATCATGACTGTGCTGGCACTGGTTGTGGCCGCTTCGGTCTATCATCGGGTGTTTGGCGAAGGGCTGATCTGGTTGGGCGAACAGTTAGGAGCTTCGGGAACAAGCCAGGTTTCGCCGCCTTCTTCAGCTGAAAATCCATCCGGCGATGAGACCAATGCGCAGCCCAACAACGCTGTATCCACCTCGGAGGCTGTGCCACCTGCGGCGAGCCCGGGAATTGCGGCACCCACGGAAACTGTGCCACCAGCGGCGAGCCCGGGAATTGCGGCACCCACGGAAACTGCGCCGGCCAACAAAGCGGCCAGCTCGCTATCTTCTATACCAAAAGGAACGTCTCCGCCGGTCAGCCCACTTTCAGGAATGTCGGCTGGCGCCGGGTCGGAGCCTGGGCAGGAAACGGGTTTGTCGGAGTATTCGCATGCCATGCTGCTGCTCCGCGGGAAAAATGCAACCGAAGATAAGTCTGAAGCCGTGCGACTGCTTTGGATTTCGGTGGAGAAGGGCAATCCCAGCGCGGAGCTGACGCTCGCCGAACTTTACTGGCATGGCGAGGGGGTGGCCCGGAATTGCGACCAAACGCGCATTCTGCTGAGCGCTGCCGCTCGCAAAGGCAACGCAGACGCCCTGAAGCGCCTGAAGCAATTTCAGCAAGAAGGCTGCGAATAAGTTAATTCCCTTGGACAACCGAAGTGTAAGAGAATAGGCGCGACCGAAAAACGTTCCCGGGTGTGTGGAGGCCAATCGTGTTCTGTTCCAAATGCGGTGCCGCCCTTGCGGCAGACACGGCATTTTGTCAATCGTGCGGTAATCCCGTCGTGCGGACTGCGCTGCCAGCCGCCGCGCCGGCAATGCCTGTTGCCGTCTCTCCTCATGCGGGCGTCGGAGCAATCGTCTACGCCTCCAATGTGACATACGCTGGATTCTGGTTGCGTTTTGTCGCCGCCATCATCGATGGATTCATCATTGGACTGGTGTTGGCGATTGTGACGATTCCCTTGTTCTTTCTGATGGGAGGGGCGGCGATTGTAACGTCGTTTGGGCAGAGACTTTCGGAAAGGCCCGACCCGGCGGCGATAGGAGCTCTCCTGTCGCTTTACGTAGTATTGGGTGGATTGTGGCTGCTGGGTCAGTGGCTCTATTTCGCGTATCTGGAAAGCGGGGAAAAGCAGGGAACGTGGGGCAAGCAAATGCTGGGCCTGTATGTCACGGACCTGGCGGGCAATCGCGTGTCGTTTGGTCGAGCCAGCGGGCGATTTTTCGCAAAAATTATCACCGGACTGATTCCGTTGGGGATCGGCTACATCATGGCGGGGGTCACGGAGCGGAAGCAGGCGTTGCACGACATGATTGCGAGTTGCCTGGTGTTACGGCGCTGAAGGTGTGTTCCATTTTTTACGGATGATTTTGTCTTTCTTCAACTGCTCTACCAGAGTCTGGGCGTATCTCTTGGCCAGTCTGTCGAAATCCGTTGAATAGATCGTATTGGTCTCGCCACTCCAGATGAGTCTTTCGTCTTTCGTGCTGTAGAGATTGAATTCCACACGCACGATGATTTTTTCCTTGGAGTACGAGCTCGTGGGATAAAAATTTCCATAAGCCATATTCCAATAGGGCCAGAATGTGTAATAGCCCGGCGGAGGCACGTAGATTCCGCCAGTAACTACCTGTTCGGTTTCCTTGCGCACGGCTTTAGGGCGAATCACGAGCACACTATCGAGCGAGCTTTCCTTGATGCGTTGCTTTAGCTCGCCTTCCATCATTTCGTTGCGCGGCGGCAAGACCATGTAACTCTGGACGCCCTCCACGCCATACTTCGCGAGCAATATTTTCATCTGATCTTCGAATTCCTGGCGAATCAGATAGTTTTCCAAGATGCTGGCAACCAGCATCTTGTGGAAATGGGGCATCGGCAAGCCAGTGAGCACCCAACGATGGACGATCTTTGTATTAGCCAGAAGTGGCAGAGCCGCAAGCGAGAAGATCGCGAACAGAGCACCGGCGCGAAGGCAGGATTTCATTCCCTAGGCTCCCGAAGTTGAAAAGTGAATGCATGTTAACACGCCGCCCTTGTCAGCAAACGAGCTAAGTCGTTGATGTGCAGGAAATCAGTTCGCAGGGTGAGCTGCAGATGGTTTGTTCGCATCCACAGGCGCCGTATTGTTCTGTTTGTTTTTCACGAAGGGCTGATAACTCAGTTCATCCTTGCCTTCGACGATGCTGTAGAACTGGTCGGCGAGAAAATTGGAAAACGTTTGTTTCGCGCCACTCGGCCAGGTGATTTCCAGTTTATCGATGTTCGCGGCCGAAGCCAGGCCGAAGTGTGCGCGCAGGTCGCTCTGAGACATGTAGCTGCCTCCGCTTTGGACTTCGCGAATCTGAGTCATGCCACCTGCGGTCAGCTTCAAGCGGGCACCGATGGCATCTCGATTACTCTTCGTTCCTGTGAGCTTGAACGACACAAAGTGATTTCCGTTGCCGCCGCTGTTGTGTAACAAGAGAGGGGGATCATTGTTGTTGGCGACGACCAGGTCTACGAATCCATCGTTGTCAAAGTCAGCGAAGGCCACGCCGCGCCCCACAGAAGGAGTGGAGAAGCCGTCGCCGGAAGTCTTGGTCACCTCGACGAACTTGCCGTGGCCGTCGTTGTGAAACAGCGAATTGATCTGTTTATAGTGAACATCAGGAAAGATCTGCTCAATCTCGGGATAAACGTGGCCGTTGGCGATAAACAGATCGAGCCAGCCGTCATTGTCATAGTCAAAGAAGCCGCCTCCGAAACTCAAAACCGAGTGCGTGGGAGAGGTGATGCCGGCGCTATCGCTAACTTCGTCAAACAGCCCCTGACCGTTGTTTTTCCAGACGTGATCGGAGCTTCCCTGGAAATCGGAAATAAACAGATCGAGCCAACCGTCATTGTCGAAGTCCCCGAGCGAAATGCACATGGCGGCCATGGTGAGCCCCTGGGCGGTGAACGCCATGCCGGTGACCGAGCCTTCTTCCTTGAACGTGCCGTTGTGTTGGTTGTGGTAGAGGTAGGCGCTGATGCCGTCATTGGCGACGAACAGGTCTGGCCAGCCGTCATTGTCATAATCGCCCGCGCCGACAGCGAGATTCTTGCCGTTGGGCTGGTATATTCCGGCTTTCTTGGTCACGTTGGTGAAAGTGCCGTCACCATTATTGTGGTACAGAATGCTCGGGCTGCCCTGGTAAGCGCTGGGAGGGCAACTGCTGATCAGGCCGCCGAGCTTGCAATAACGCTGCGCTCCCGGTGGGAAAGCGACGTAGCTGCCGACGTAAAGATCGAGCTTGCCGTCGCGATCGTAATCGAAAAAGACAGCGCCGGAGTGGAAATAGGTGCCGAAGTCCATTCCCGCGACACCGGCCTTGTCGGTGACGTCGGTGAACGTTCCGTCCCCATTGTTGTGATACAGGACGTTGCGGCCGTATTGCGTGACGAACAGATCGGGATGACCATCGTTGTCGTAGTCGCCCCAAACACAACCCAAGCCGAAGCCGGTGCCGGGAACGCCGGCTTTGTCGGTGACGTCCGTGAAGGTGCCGTCACCATTGTTGTGATAAAGCGCATTCTGGACCTTGATACCCCGGTCGTACAGATCGCGGGCGTTCACGAAGTAGATGTCTTGCCAGCCGTCGCCATCAAAGTCGCCTACGCACACGCCGGGTCCGAATTCTTCCAGATTAATCGAAGTGCCCTTGTTGCCCTTGAAGTGAGTGAACTTGATACCGGCGGCGTGGGTCACGTTGGTGAACAGTATGGGCTTCTCTTGTGACTGTGTGCGTATGGCCAGGAAGAAGCCCGCCAGGAGAAAGACGCGTGCGAAGAGTAGACTGCCAGGTTTATGCCAGCGGATCAATACCGTTTCCAGCCGGAACTGCTTTCCGGTTTTTCTATTCTCGCATGTGTGGCTTGCTGGTCCAATTTTCGCCGAAGGGTGGATTGACGCAAGTTGGATACGGAATTACGATCAAGACCCGAGTGAGGGTGAAAATGAAACGTAGAGAATTTGTGGCGACTGGCGCGGCCGCGGCATTGCTGAGCGCGTTACCGGCAGGAGCGGCGGACGTGAAGCAATTTAAACTGGGCGTGATCAGCGACGAAATTACGCAAAATTTCGAACAGGCTCTGCTCTGGATCAAAGGCTTTGGGCTGGAATGGGTGGAATTGCGATTTGTCTGGGACAAGTACGTTACGGAGTTCACAGCCGATGATGTAAAACGGGCGAAAGACCTGCTCGCCAAGCATGACATGAAAGTGTCGGTGGTGGATTCGGCATACTTCAAGACGCCGTTGCCCGGCACGGCATCGAAATTTGCCGGGGGTAAGCCGGATCCCCTGCAGAGCGACATCTCGCAGCAGAATGGAATATTGGAACGGGCGATTGCGCGCGCCAAGGATTTTGGCACCGACAAGGTGAGAATTTTTTCGTTTCTGCGTGTACCCGACCCGAAAACGGTATTTGACCGCGTGGCGAAAGAACTGGAACAGACAGCGGCGATTGCGCAACGCGAAGGAATCCGGCTGGTATTGGAGAATGAGTTTTCCTGCAACGTGGGCACCGGAGCAGAAGCCGCGGCGATGCTGGATGCGGTCAAGTCCCCCGCGCTCGGAGTAAATTGGGATCCCGGAAACGCCTATGACGCCGGGGAGGTGCCCTTCCCAAATGGTTATGAGCCACTGGATAAGAAACGTGTGTGGCACATGCACCTGAAAGATGCGGCGCCCGCTGCCAAGCCGGGAGAGACCAAGTGGATGCCGATCGGCAGTGGCAAGATCGATTACGTCGGGCAATTTCGCGCGCTGATCAAGAACGGATATGAGGGGACGATGTCTCTGGAAACGCATTATCTGAATACCGCCAAAAATAAAGAGGAGTCCAGCCGGGAATCTATGGAAGGGTTGTTGAGGGTGATTCGAGAAGCGTAGGCGAGATCAGAGTTCGCCGCGCTTCATTTGATCGACGGCATAATCGCAGGCGCGCGCGGTCAGGGCCATATAGGTGAGAGACGGGTTCACGCAAGACGAGGAAGTCATGCAGGAACCGTCGGTAATGAAAAGATTCTTGATGTCGTGCGATTGATTCCAGGCGTTGAGGACAGATGTTTTGGGATCGCGTCCCATGCGCGCGGTGCCCATCTCGTGGATGGAAAAGCCCGGAGGATCGTTGTCGGTAAAAGGTTCAATGGAGCGAGCGCCGGCGGCGGAGAGCATTTCCGCTCCTGCGATGGCCATATCCTTCCGTAGCGCAAATTCATTTTCGCCATACGCGCAGTGAATTTTCAGGCTGGGAATGCCCCAGGCGTCGACTGTGTTTTTGTCGATCTCGACAAAATTGCCGTGATTAGGAAGACACTCACCGTAGCCCTCGAATATGAATTCCCATAGTCCAGGCCGGCTGATACTGCGCTTGAAGTCCGCTCCGAAGCCGACATTGAGAATGCCGCGCTCCCAACCCTCCGTTGCGGCATACGCCTGCAACCCGTAACCGCGCAGAAATCCCGGATGCACGTCCTTCACGTTTCGAAAACGAGGCATATAAGCAATGTTCGGGCGGTTGCCAAAAGAATGGTGGCCATCGTTACCGGGAATCACGCCTCTGGCGCCTCCTCCTTTGATGTGATCCATCAGATTGTGGCCCAGTTCGCCGGAAAAGTTGGCTAGTCCGGACGGAAATTCGGGCGTGCCGGAGTTCAAGAGGATGCGGGCGGATTCCAGTGTCGAGGCGCACAAAAAGAAAATGGGCGCGTGAAATTCCAGGGCGGCGCGCGATTGCGAATCGATTACCCGGACACCGCTGATCCGTCGGGAGTTCGCATCGAAAATCAGGCTGTGCACCGTGCTGAAAGGCCGAAGGGCAAGACGACCGGTTTTTTCGGCTTCAGGCAGTGTGGCGTTGACGCTGCTGAAATAGGAACGCGTGATGCAGCCGCGTTCGCAAGGTCCGCAATAATGGCATGCCGCGCGGCCGCGGTGGGTTTGCGTAAGAACAGCAACACGCCCGATGGTCAAAATGCGATCGCTGCCAAAATTCCTTGCGACGGATTCTTTGACTGCGGCTTCGGCGCAATTGAGCTGCATGGGCGGAAGGAACTTGCTGTCCGGCAATTGCGGCAGGCCGAGAGCTTCGCCGGAAATACCGATGAACTCTTCCACATAGTCGTACCACGGCGCGAGATCGGCGTAACGGATGGGCCAATCGACGGCGGTGCCGTCTCGCAAATTGGCCTCGAAATCGAGATCACTCCAGCGGTAACACTGGCGGCCCCACATGATCGAACGGCCGCCGACCTGGCGCCCACGAATCCAGCGAAACGGCTTCGCTGGATCGGTGGTGTAGGGATGCTCGGTGTCCTTGACGAAAAATTGTGAATTCGTTTCTTGGCAGGCGTAGCAGAGACTCTGGATCGGCTGATCGCGCAGAAGTTTCTTGCGGTCGCGCATGCCACGAAAAGGCATATCCCACCGCGGGATGTGTTCGACGTAATCTTTCTCAGGAACGATGGGACGGCCAGCCTCGAGTACGAGCGTGCGTAGGCCCTTTTCCGTGAGCTCCTTGGCAGCCCATCCGCCGGTGATGCCGGAGCCGATGACAATCGCGTCATATTTGTTCTGCGCTTGCGGCATGCTCACGCGCCTCTAGGTGATGCAGGCGAGTCGAACGGTACGCAAGAATCGTAGTGCCCGGGGATGACTTCCTCATGCAGTTGCTGCGTGAAGCCCACTTCGGAAGTGAAATAGCCGGTCAGCGTTAGCTGGCGAAACATCAAATAGAAGTTATCGCGGGGCTCCGGCACTGCGCCGCGGTACGGACGCCGGTCATTGGCCAAAGCCGCTGCCGCGGCGGCCATTTCATCGCCAAGGGAGCGAAGAATCTCCGATTGCTGCGCGGGGCTGGCATCGACAAAAGTTCTCTGGAACAGGTTCTGCGTGCGGATGTCCACTTCGTCGAGGCCGGACAGAAACGCGGCCCGCTCTTCGTCGCTAAACCAGTCGGCAACGATATGGTCGATAAATTCGTTGACACGGACGTCTTTTGCGCCCGGCGTTTCAGTGGCCGGGATGACCAGGTCAGCCATGGCGATGATCGTCGCATCCTGGTGAGGGTTGAACGCCTTGAAAGACGGCGCGGCAGGAAGAGCGGAATGAACTTCGCGAAAAGCAGCGACAAGTTCCGCGGGGATGGCGGGAAGCACCGAGCTCAAGGCCAGGAGCCTCAGGACTTCGCGTCGATGCAAGATGCCTCCCTGGGGCGAGATCAAGCGTATTATACGAGGGCGCGAGAAAAATGGAAAATGAGGAGTGGCAAGCGAAGCAATGAGAGCACAAACCAAAGAGGAGAAGCGTATGAAGCTGGCACGAAGGGATTTTCTGGTCGCGGGAGCCGCCACGGCGCTGTTGAGTAAACTCTCATGGGCTGCGGAACAGAAGCTGCCCTTGGCATTCTCCACGCTGGGTTGCCCGGGCTGGGAATGGAAAAAGATTCTGGAGTTCGCGCAAGCTAGTGGTTTTGCGGCGATCGAACTTCGCGGCTTGATGGGAAAAATGGATTTGCCCACACTGCCGGAATTTAGCCCGGCACAAATTTCCGAGACAAAGCGACAGGTGGCCGACCACGGACTGAAAATTTCAGATTTGGGCAGCTCCTCGGAGATGCACGTGGCCGAGCCGGCTGAGCGCGCCAAACAACTCGGAGACGCCAAGCGATTCATTGACCTGGCATCGACGCTGGAGGTGCCTTACGTGCGCGTGTTCGGGAATCAAATCAAGGGGCCCCGCGAAGAGGTGATCGCGCGAGTTGTAGACGGGCTCCATCAGCTTGGCGAGTATGGCGGACCAAGAGGCGTGACGGTGATCATTGAGTCGCACGGGGAATTCGTGGACTCACCAACTTTAAAAGAAGTATTGACCCGGGCGGATTCGAAGTACGTCGCGCTGCTCTGGGATGCGCACCATACCTTTGCCGAAGGACACGAGCAGCCGGAACACACCGTGGCGGAACTTGGCTCGTGGATCCGCCACACGCATTTGAAAGATTCCGTGCCCGACGGAACAGGAAGGAAGTATGTGCTGACCGGGACAGGGGAGGTTCCAATCGAGCGTCAAGTCTTGGCGTTGCGCCGAATTGGCTATAAAGGCTACTACTGTTTCGAATGGGAGAAAGTGTGGCACCCGGATATTCTGGAGCCGGAAGTCGCGTTTCCCGATTACGTGCGTGTAGTGAGTGGGTACTTGACGGAACCGCTAAAATCAGCCTAATTGGTGGTCGCTGGGCCTTGGATTTCTGCGTTTAGTACTAGGAGATATGGCTGACGGATTCGCCGCCGGAACGCCTTCTACAGGCTCAGCTTTCTTGACTTAAGTCTCAACTGCCCAAATAATGGAATAGCATGAGCGTGCGCGCCGGAGGCGCTGAAGATATGTTTCTCGACGTCAAAGATCTTGCCGTCCGCAAAATGCGCATCCGGAAGAGTTATGCCCCCGGAAGTATCGATTACGGTATCAATGAAGTGAAACAGGCGGAACCGCTGGAGGTTACCGCGACGGCGGAGCTTCTGGAAGGCCAGATCCGCATCGTGGGAGAACTAGAGACCAAGATTGAGATGGTCTGTGCGCGCTGCCTGGAACCGGTAATCGAAGAGATTCACAAGGATTTTGACTTATTCTACCAGCCGCTTCCCAAGGGGAACAGGCACGAAGAAGAGCGGTTGAAGGACGACGAAACGGAGATAGGATTTTTTGAAGGAGAGGGCTTGTTCCTGGCCGACGTTTTGAAGGAACAAGTGCTGCTGTCATTACCGATGAAGGTGATTTGCCAAAGCGATTGCCGTGGGTTGTGCCCGAGCTGCGGGGCCAACCTGAACCATGAAGAGTGCCGCTGCGAAGTGCACTCTTCCGATCCGCGTCTGGCTCCCCTCGCGCGGCTAAAGCAGGACTGGCTCAAGAAACAATAGATTTTCGGGCCGAAAGCCCATAGAATCCGACCTCGTTCGGTCAGGCGTTGTGTGTAGCCGCGAGTGGGGCGAGAAACAAGGAGTAGTGGAATGCCAAATCCAAAACGACGACATTCGAAGAGGCGCACCAGCACCAGGCGCGCGCACGACCGGCTGTTTGCCCCCGCTCTGGCCAAATGTCCCAACTGCCACGAGATGAAGCAGCCCCACCAGGCTTGCCCCCATTGCGGATATTACAAGGGAAGACCGGTACACGACACAAAGTAGAGCGCGCAGATCGGAAGCCAGGCTCTTGAAGTCCTGATCGGCACAACGCAGGTTGTGCCCACCGAACTTGCCAGAGTCACTGGAACTATTTCCATGATCACAATCGCGGTCGACGCCATGGGGGGAGACCACGCACCTCTACCTGAAGTGGAGGGGAGTGTTCTGGCAGCACAAGAGTATGGCGTTCGCGTGCTCTTGGTGGGCCAGCCGAACGTCATTCGCGCGGAACTTGCGCGGCTGTCGAAGCCGACGGTTGCGGTCGAGATTGTTCCGGCCAGCGAGGTGATCACGATGGACGATCATCCCGCCCAGGCTTTCCGGCGGAAGAAAGATAGTTCTGTACACGTTGGGGCGCGGTTGGTGAAGGACGGCGAAGCCGCAGCCTTCGTCAGCGCGGGAAACACGGGCGCGGTGATGACCACGGCCAAGTTCATCATGGGGACGCTCGAAGCCGTCGATCGCGTGGCCCTGGCAGCGCCCTTTCCCAATGCCAAGGGCGGCGTTTCGGTGCTCTTGGATGTGGGTGCGAATGTGGATTCGAAGCCGGAGCACCTGTTGCAGTTCGCGGTGATGGGTGAGTTGTATTACCGGTTGACCTTCGGAAGCCGTAAGCCGCGAGTGGGGCTGCTTTCGATTGGCGAAGAAGAGATCAAGGGCAACGAGCTGACCCGCGCGGTTTATGACCGCCTGAAGGATTTGCCCGTGCATTTTGTGGGCAATGTGGAAGGCAACGACCTGTTTTCGGGCAAAGTGGACGTGATTGTTTGCGATGGATTCGTGGGAAACATCGCATTGAAGATTTGCGAGGGCCTGGCCATGGAAATCGTGAAGTTTCTGCGCAAGACGTACAAAGGCTCGCTCGCTTCGCAATTGGGCTACATGTTATCCAGGGGAGCGTTTAAGGGTATCAAACGGACGATGGATTATTCCGAATACGGTGGCGCGCCGTTGCTGGGAGTTCGCGGCGTATGCGTGATCACCCACGGAAAGTCCAATGCCAATGCCATAAAAAACGCGATACGCGTCGCCGCGGGTTTGGCGCGGGCGCACGTGAATGAAAAAATCGAACAGGAGCTCTCCCTGACCACCGCGAAAGCGTGAGGGAAAGAGAGAGGAGTCAGTATGGGCAAAGTAGCATTCATATTTCCGGGACAGGCATCGCAATATCCCGGAATGGGAAAAGAACTGGCGGAGAAGTATGCCGGGGCGCGCGCCGTGTTTGAAGAAGCGGACAACGCGCTGGGCATTTCCGTTTCGAAGATGTGCTTTGAAGGCACGGAAGAAGAGCTGAAGCTGACCGCAAACACGCAGCCGGCAATTCTGGCGGTGTCGGTAGCCGCTTACCGCGTTTTGACCGAGAAGGGCGTGACCGCTGATTTCGTGGCGGGACACAGCTTGGGCGAATACTCCGCGTTGGTTGCGGCGGGATCGATAAGTTTTTCCGACGCCGTGAAGCTGGTGCGGAAGCGCGGTACATACATGCAGGAAGCGGTGCCAGCTGGCCAAGGTAGCATGGCAGCGATCATGGGCTTGTCGCCGACCGTGGTGCTCGACGTGTGCAAGCACGCTGCGCAGGGTGAAGTGTGCTCTCCCGCGAATCTGAACTCTCCGGAACAAACTGTGATTTCCGGGCACGTCGGGGCGGTGAAGCGTGCGGTGGAGATTGCCTCGCAATCGGGAGCGAAGCGGGCGGTGGTGCTTGCCGTTTCTGCGCCGTTCCATTCGGCGTTGATGATGCCGGCGCAGGTGAAGCTCGAAGCAGATCTAGCAACTACGAAGTTTGCCGATCTGCAGATGCCGCTAGTCACCAACGTGGATGCGGACACGATTCGCGAGGGCGAGGAAGCCAAGAGCGCGCTGGCGCGGCAAGTGACCATGCCGGTGCGTTGGGAAGAATCCATGCGGATGCTGCTGGACGAAGGCGTGACCACGTTCGTCGAAGTTGGCCCGGGTCGCGTGCTGACGGGATTGATGCGCCAGATCGAGCGTTCTGTGACCACGTTGAACGTGGAAGACGAAAAGAGTCTTGCAGCGACCTTGGACCGAATTACGGGAGCGAAGTCGGACGCGGCGTGACACAACTCATAAGTCGTCAGTTTTAAGTTCTAAATTTAAGAGTCGTCAGGTTTGAACTGAAAACCTATTACTTACAACCTGGAATCGAGACGGAATGTTCCGTTTGACGGACAAGGTGGCGCTGGTTACCGGAGCGTCGCAGGGGATTGGGCGAGACACAGCGCTAGCGCTGGCGGAAGCCGGCGCGAAAGTGGCTGTGGCGGCACGCAATGAACAGAAGCTGGCCGCGTTGGCAGAAGAGATTGCGGCGAAGGGCGCCGTGGCGTTCGCGGTGAAGATGGACGTGGCGGACCCGGAGCAGGTGAAAGCCGGATTTAGGGTAGTCCTCGAGAAGTTTGGAAAACTGGACATCCTTGTGAATAACGCGGCCATCACGCGAGATGGCTTGGCGCTGCGCATGAAGCAGGACGACTGGGACGCGGTCATTCGGACGAACCTGACCGGCGCGCATTTCTGCACGCAACAGGCGCTGGCGACGATGATGCGGGCGCGCGCGGGGCGCATCATCAATATTGCGTCGGTAGTGGCGCAGATGGGGAATGCGGGACAAGCGAACTATGTGGCCGCAAAAGCTGGCTTGATCGGTCTCACCAAGGCCATCGCGATGGAGATTGCATCGCGGAACGTCACGGTGAATGCCGTGGCACCAGGATTTATTGAGACACCGATGACGGATGTGCTGCCGGAAAAAGTAAAGGAAGAATTGAAAACCCGGATTCCACTGGGACGCATGGGCACCGGTCGCGATGTGGCCGCAGCGATTGTTTTCTTGGCAAGCGATGAGGCGAGCTACATCACCGGGCACGTCCTGGATGTGAATGGTGGTCTGTACTTGGCTTAGTGAGACTTGCGTCTGATTCTCAGAGAGCCTCCGAGTCCGCGAAATTTAGGCCTTTAAGTTGACCTTGGTGGGCCGGGAAAGTAGACTTGGCAGGTTACCCAAGCAAGGGCATAAGGGATTGTAGGCCGGCCGCAAAGCCGGATTACGGTGTGGAGTAGCACGAACAAGAAAATGCGACAGCAGGTCGCGGAGGACTGGAATGGCCAGTGTAGAAGAGCGAGTAAAGCAGATTATCGTCGAGCAATTGGGCGTGGATGAGGCGGAGGTAACGCCTACGGCGTCATTCGTGGACGACCTGGGCGCGGATTCGCTCGACCAGGTGGAATTGGTAATGGCGTTTGAAGAAGCGTTCGGCATTGAGGTGCCTGACGAGGACGCCGAGAAAATGACCACGGTGAAGGATGCCATCGAGTACATCGACAAGCACTCGAAAGGCAAGTAAGCCGCAGGAAATTCCCTGCATGAAGGAGCAAGCGAATTGACTCGCCGCGTCGTCGTAACGGGCGTTGGATTGGTTTGTGCGCTGGGTATCGGGACCGAGGAGAGCTGGAAAAACCTGGTCGCAGGTCGCAGCGGAGTCCATCGCATCACACATTTTGATACCGCCGAATTCGATTGTCAGATAGCGGGTGAAGTGAAGAACTTCGACCCGTTTCTTTGGATCGAGAAAAAAGAACTGAAAAAAATGGGCCGGTTCATCCAGCTGGCGCTGGCCTCGGCGGATTTCGCCGTGAAGATGGCGGAGTGGAAGCCGGAACAGTCCGACCTGGATGAAGTGGGCGTGTATGTGGCCTCTGGCATCGGCGGGTTCGACATCATCGAACGCGAACACATCAAGCTGATGCAAGGCGGCCCGGGTAAAATTTCTCCCTTCTTTATTCCTTCGGCCATTGTAAATCTTGCTTCCGGGCATATTTCTATAAGATATGGTGCGAAAGGGCCGAACTCGGCGACGGCGACGGCCTGCTCCGCTTCGGCACATTCCATCGGTGATTCCTTCAAAATTATTGAACGCGGCGCGGCGGAGATGATGATCTGCGGCGGGACAGAGGCGACGATTACGCCAATGGGCATCGGCGGGTTTGCGTCGATGCGCGCGCTTTCCACTCGCAATGATGAACCGGAAAAGGCCAGCCGCCCGTTTGATGCGGCTCGCGACGGATTTGTGGTCGGCGAAGGAGCGGGAATCCTGGTGCTGGAATCGCTCGAGCATGCGCAGAAGCGCAACGCACCCATTTTAGCGGAGATCGTCGGCTATGGAATGAGCGGCGATGCTTACCACATCACGCAACCCGCCGAGAATGGTGACGGAGCTTTTCGCGTAATGCGGGCAGCTCTGAAAGATGCCAAACTTTCTCCGGACGATATTGGCTACATCAACGCCCACGGAACCTCGACGCCGATCGGTGATGTGATCGAAACCACGGCGATGAAGCGCTTGTTCGGCGAGCGCGCTGTCAACAAAAAGTTGCCGGTCAGTTCCACGAAGTCCATGACCGGGCACCTGCTCGGTGGCGCCGGCGGCCTGGAAGCAGGCATCAGCGTGCTGGCGTTGCGCGATCAGATTTTGCCGCCGACCATCAACCAGGAAACGCCTGACCCGGAGTGCGATCTGGACTATGTGCCGAACGTGGCCCGAAAAGCGACTGTTGATTATGCGCTCTCGAACTCCTTCGGTTTCGGCGGCACCAATGCGGCATTGATTTTCAAGCGCTGGGCGGGTCAGTAGACCGCCGAGCCCGTTTGCTTTTGCTGTTGCAAGGTCCCATGGTGCAGATGGGCTTGTCTGGAGTTGAGAACCTCCGCTCCCACTACAGGCAAGTCATGCATGAACACATTCCATTCCGCAGGCCCTGATGGAAGGAAACTCCCGTGAACATTATCGTTTGCATTAAACAGGTTCCGGCGAAAGATGCGCCGCTGTCCATCGCTGGAAACTGGATCAAGGAATCCGACATAGGATTTGAGATGAACGAGCCCGACAGCTACGCACTGGAAGAAGCGTTGCGGCTGAAAGAAAAGAACGGTGGCGAAGTCATCGTCCTGTCGCTCGGGCCGGAACGCGTCAAGCAGACGATCAAAGAGGCGCTAGCCAAAGGCGCGGATCGCGCCATTCATATTGCCGACGACAATTTTGCGCAGCTCGATCCGCTGGGATCCGCGAAAGTGCTGGCAGCGGCCATCGGCAAGGAAAAGTGTGATCTGGTGCTGACCGGTTTGCAGAGCGATGACCACGGGTTTGGGCAGACAGGCGTGCTTCTGGCAGGGCTGCTGAACCTGCCCCATGCGACCATCATCATGCAAATTGAAGTGCAAGACGCGAAGCTGAGACTCAAGAGGGAACTGGAAGCGGGATGGTTTCAGTGGATCGTGTGTCCCCTTCCCGCTGTTCTGTCGATTCAGTCGGGCATCAATAAGGTGCGCTACGCCACGTTGAAAGGAATCATGGCCGCGAAAAAGAAGGAAATTGCCACGATCACGCACGAATCGCTGGGTGTGGCCGTTGAGCCGACGCAAACGATTGAGAAGATTTATGTGCCGACAAAAACGAAAAAGACAGAATTTTTGACCGGGACGCCCAAAGAGGCTGCGGCAAAACTGGTGGAGAAATTGAAGTTCGAGGCACGGGTGATTTGAAACGGTCCCAGCGAGCTCACGGGATCGGTTGAAGTCCTTCGTTCCATCAGGATGACAAAATGCGGTGGTCGGAAAAGAGGCAGGCGATGAAGATTCTGGTGGTCACGGAACAACGGCAGGGCAAGTGGAACAATACCAGTTTTGAGACGCTGGTGGCGGCTCAACAAATTGCCGCGGCCACTGCGGGAACGATTACCGCGGCGGTGGCGGGCAACGGTGTGACGGCGCTCGCGGAAGAACTGGCGGCGAAAAATGTAGCGGAAGTGCTCGCCGTGGAAAACGAACTGCTGGAGAACTACACGCCGGATGGTTACTGCATCGCGCTGAAGCAGATTGTGGAATCCACGAAGCCTGACTTGGTTTTGTTTCCGCACACATACCAAGTGCGCGATTTTGTGCCGAAATTGGCGGCGATGTTGGGCCGAGGAATGGTCGGCGATTGCATAGGCTTTCGCAAGGAAGGGGACAAACTTATTTTCGTCCGTCAAATGTTTCAAGGAAGAACGGCAGCGGACGTAAGTTTTGTAGGCGCCACGCCGTGGTTCGCTTCGTTCCAGTCCGGAGCGTTTCGTGCGGATATGTTGGAAGCACACGCGGCCGGGAAGGCCCCCGTCAACGCGGCGAAAGTGGAGCTGAAGGCGGAGGATATTCGAACGAAACCGCTGGAGCTGTTTAAGGAAGCAAAGGCCTCCGTCGATCTGACGCAGGCGCCGCTGATCGTGGCGATAGGCCGCGGGATCAAAGCTCCGGAAAATATTGCGCAAGCCGAAGCGGTGGCGAAAGCGCTCGGCGGCGAAATTGCGGCGTCCCGTCCGATTTGCGACGAAGGCTGGCTGCCGATGGAACGTCAGATCGGCAGTTCGGGGCAAACCGTTGCGCCGAAGCTGTATCTTGCGCTGGGCATCAGCGGGGCGATTCAACACGTCGTAGGAATGAAGGGTTCACGCACGATCGTAGCGGTCAACAAGGATCAGAATGCGCCGATCTTTGAAATAGCTGATTACGGAATCGTCGGCGACATCTTCGAAATCATGCCTGCCCTCACCGAAGAACTGCAAAAAGCCAAGGGCTAGCCTGACCCGCGGGCGAATTATCGTATAATCAGGAAGTCCGTATGACTCATGAGGATTACAAGATTTTTCTATGCCCTCAGGACGGTGGTTCCTGGGTCGCAGAGATTCCTGCCTTTGCTGGGTGTTACGCGCTTATGGCGTAGCGAAAAGCGGCTTTAGCCGAGTTGGCCAAGGTCTTTATTTTGATCGCGGAGGAGTTCCGGCAGAAAGGGCAGCGGCGATTGGTAGATACCACCGAGATTGTCCCTGGCGCCATAGCGCGCGATTTTCGGCAGGTGGCCAGACTTCTTGGATTCAGTCTTAACTGCACAACAGGTAGTCATGACGCGGACGGGCGGGGTGTGACAATACCGATCCACGGAGGAAGGGAAATAGGTCCTCCTCTCTAGTTAAAATTCTCCGCCAACTTGGATTGTCACACGAAGAATTTGTGAACCTGCGCTAGGGGTTTTCTTTATGGCCATCCGACGGGAACAATTGGATGCGGATGTATTAATTGTAGGTGCTGGCCCCGCGGGGCTGAGCTGTGCCTTGCACCTGGCGAACCTGATCAAGAAGCACAATGCCAGCGGAGCCAAGCCAGAACTTTCCGCGGAAAATATTTATGTGCTGGAAAAGGGGCGCGAGATCGGCGCCCACCAACTATCCGGCGCAATCATGAATCCGAAAGCGCTGGCGGAGCTTGTTCCGGATTTCGAGAAGATCGCCCCGCTGGATACGCCGGTGACGGATTCAGCGGCACTCCTCTTCACGCAAAAATCCTCCTACCGTTTTCCTGTAACGCCGCCACCCTTCAACAACGCGGGGAATTTCGTCATTTCGCTCAACAAGCTGGTGAAGTGGCTGGGCGGCCTGGTGGAAGCGGCGGGCGTGAATGTGTTCAAGGAATTCGGCGGCGCCGAATTGATTCCCGCGGAAAATGGAATTGCCGGCGTAATCACCGAGGACAAGGGAGTCGACAAAAACGGCAAGCCTAAGGACAACTACACACCGGGATATGAACTTCGCGCAAAGGTAACCGTGCTCGCCGAAGGCCCGCGCGGATCGCTGACAAAGCAATTAGTCACAAACCAGAAGCTCGACAACGTCAATCCACAAACGTACGGCATCGGGATCAAAGAGTTGTGGGACGTCCAAGCCGGAAAAATCAAGCCGGGATTCGTGGCGCACACGCTCGGCTGGCCGCTTTCAACGAAAATGTATGGCGGGGGCTGGATTTATGGCCTGTCCAATAATCGCGCTTCGATTGGCCTGGTAGTCGCACTGGAATACGCCGATCCGCGATTCGATCCACATGCCGCGTTTCAAATCTGGAAAACGCATCCTTTCGTGCGCAATCTCCTCGAAGACGGAAAGCTGGTGCGTTATGGGGCAAAGTCGCTGCCCTACGGCGGCTGGTATTCCATGCCACGCAATTATGTGGATGGCGGTTTGATTGTGGGCGATTCCGGCAGCTTTCTGGATTCGCGGCGGCTTAAAGGCGTGCACCTGGCGATGAAGAGCGGGATGCTGGCGGCGGAATCAATTTTCGAAGCGCTGAAGGCGGGCGATACGTCGGCGAAGACGCTGAAGCTGTACCAGGAAAAAATCAACCACAGCTATATCCGGGAAGAGCTGTGGAAGGTCCGTAACTTCCACCAATCGTTCCACAATGGTTTGCTGGACGGATTCGTGCTTTCCGGATTGCAGCAGATTACTGGTGGGCGCGGCCTGATCGATCCAATGCACGCGCGCCCCGGATATGAAGCGTATCAACAGATTCACGGCAGGCCCGCGCCGGAGCGTTTTAAAGGCGACGGCAAGCTGACGTTTGATCGTTTGACTGACGTCTACCACTCCGGCACGCGCCACGAAGAAGACCAGCCCTGCCATTTGAAGGTGCTCGATCTCAACATTTGCTCGACACGCTGCATCGAGGAATACGGCAATCCTTGCCAGTATTTTTGTCCCGCCGCGGTCTACGAGATGGCAAAAGAGGGTGCGGGCCAGAAGCTGAAAATCAACGCGGCGAATTGCGTGCACTGCAAGACCTGCGATATTGCCGATCCCTATCAGATCATCAATTGGACGGTACCCGAAGGTGGCGGCGGTCCGAACTACGAGGGGATGTAGCTGCGCCATGAGCGGCGGCTAAAGCCCCGCCCAGTTGCAAGTCTCGCGGCGCGACTGAAGTCATCCCCGCCCATGCCTTCCGTGCTGGCCGTTGAACTTAGGAACTGGGGGACCAGAGCCGGTGAAAGAAAGTACGGACGCGGTTCCACGAGGAATCGTCCGCGGGCTTTTTCGCCGCGTCCGTTTTCATCGTCGTCGGAGCCGGTGGCGGGGCAGTCGCCTGCGCTACCACCGGATCGCCCTCGACTTTTCCCTGAAAGATAAGAGTGGGCCGCACGCGCGCGCGCCGCACCAGTACGATCAGATTGGGATCATAATCCTGTTGCACTTTCGCGTTTGCATCGTAATGCAGCGGCGGCATGAACACCTGGTAGACGGGCTCTTCCTTCGCGGGAGGAATCGCTTTGACCTGCGCGGCTTCCGGCGGCCTTTGTTCGGCAGCCTGCTGCTTTATTTCAGCCGACGAAGCTAACCCACTGACTTGAGTTGTCATCCCTTGAGATTTTGCGCTCAACTGAAGCTCACAATTGCACTGCCCCGCGGCAATGTGCAGCGTCTCCAGCTGTCCGTTCGCCAGCGAAACGTCGCCGTTCTGCGGGATCAGCAGGCTTTGCCCCGTCAGTTGCTGTTCGATGCGAACTGCGCCCTTCGTCGGGCGGATGCACATCGTCCCTGAGCCATCCAGCCCAACCAGCACATCCTCCGCCGTATTCCCGATGGGTATGGCGTGTGCCTGAATCTGCGCGGTGTATACCGTCAGGGTGAGCTGGCCTTCAATGTGGGCATGAATCGTGCCGCTGTCCAACGCGATGGTGAGCGCGCTGCCGGATTTCAACACGGAAAAATGAGCAGGTCCGCAAATGGTCAGGTTTCCACCTTCCACAAGGTCGATGTGCGCCTGGCCGGATTTCACCTGCACTTCACTGCCGCTCCGAAGAATGGTCTTTATCTGGCCATTGGCGGTATCGACGCTCATCGGTCCCTGCACGGAAATCGCGTCTCCCTCGATGGCCCCCACGGCGTCGGCCAGCGGATTATCTGGGTGCTCCGCGCGAAGATACGTCACCGGCACACACAAGCAGCCAGCCACGCAAAAAAGCACGGCAAAGAACGAAACACGCCTGAAGGTTCGGGATTCCACCAAGTGAACGAACTCCCATCGTGCGCAACGACACAGCAACCCTTCTATACTATATGAAGATGGAAACCAGCGAAAAGCGGCCAGAAGAAGCGCAGGAAGCGATCAGCGCGCATTATGATGTGCGTCTCCCGAAACTGCCGTGGCACCGGCGCATCCAGATTCCCATTATCGCGGCCATAGTGTACAGCGTGATCCGCGTGCTCGGTCCTACGTTGCGGTTCGAAGTGCTTGGCCGCGCGAATGTGGAGCGAGTTTGGGGCGCGAAGCAACCATGCATCTGGGCGTTCTGGCATCGTTGCATCATTCCCATTGCGTGGTACGGAAGAAATCGCGGCATCGTGATCATGAACACGACCGCGTTTGACGGGCAATGGACGCGCAAGGTGATCGAGTGGCTGGGCTTTGGCACCGCGCAGGGCAGTTCCTCGCGCGGGGGCTTGCGTGGGCTGGCCGTGATGGCCCAGCGCATCAAGGAAGGCCTGGATTGCGGCTTTACCATCGATGGGCCACGAGGGCCGCGCTATGTGGCAAAGGTCGGGCCGGTGTTGCTGGCGCGGATGACAGGAGCGCCCATTTTCGTTTTCCACGTGGGAGTGGAGCGCGGCAGAACTTTCGAGAAAACATGGGACCATTTCTGCCTGCCGAAATTGTTTACGCGCGCGATCCTGGTCGGCTCGACACCCATTTATGTGCCGCAAAACGCGGATTCCGAGATGATCAAGGGGAAGCACGAGGAAATGCAAAAGGCGCTGGAGCGCGTGCGCGACATTACCGAGGCATGGTTCGCCTTAAGTGAAGAGGAACGCAATCGCTATCGCGCGGAGATCGGCCCGTAGTGGGATTGGATATGGCAGTCAATTCAACTGAAGAGGGGCGCTCACTCGCAGACTCGGTTCGAAATGACGGCGCCCGGCCGGGCAAAATTGATTCGCCGATTAGTTGCCGTCGCGTTCGCCAAGTTTCACGGGAATATCCAGCTTTTTCGCGCCGCGGTACAGCGTCACAGTAACGCTGTCGCCGGGGCGCTTGCGGTTCAAAATATAGTCAATGTCAAACTGATTGGAAACTTTCTGGCCTTCGATGCCCACAATCACATCGCCACCGATCATAATGCGCCGCATTCCCGCTTGAGCCGGTTTATCTCCGCCATGAATTCCCGCTGCTGCCGCGGGGCTGCCTTTGGTGGTCTGTTCGACGAGCAAGCCCTCCTGAACGGGCAAATCGAGAGCCTCCGCGAGCCATCCGGCAACCGGGATCGTGCGCACCCCCAAGTACGCGCGACGAACTTTGCCTTCGGTCATCAGGTCATTCGCGATGAGCTTTGCGGTGTTGATGGGGATCGCGAATCCGATGCCCGCGGTGGTTCCTGACGGCGTGTAAATTGCCGAATTAATGCCGATTACTTCGCCGTGCGTGTCGATCAGCGGGCCGCCCGAATTGCCGCGGTTGATGGACGCGTCCGTCTGAATGGCATCGTCAATGAAAGTCGTGTCGCTGGTCTGTACCGTGCGGCCAAGCGCGCTGACCACCCCCGTCGTCAAAGTGGACTGGAAACCAAACGGATCGCCAATCGCCAGCACTTTCTGGCCAACCTGAAGTTTGGAGGAGTCGCCGAGAGTCAGCGCGGCGAGCTGCTTGCCCTTCGGATCGATTTTGATCAAGGCGACGTCGTTGCGCTGATCGGCGCCGATGAATTTTGCGGGAGCACGGGTCTTGTCTCCCAGAATCACTTCAATGGACTGCGCCCCGGCGACAACGTGATAGTTGGTCAGAATGTATCCGCGCGGATCAATCAAAAATCCCGATCCCGCTCCCTCAACGGGTACAGCATCCATGAAAAAATCGTATTCCGTTGCCTTGGTCAGGATGTTTGCCACCGCCGGCGAGGCCTGGCGATAGATGCGGACATTGATGGATTCCTCTTCGGTCAAACGATCGCTCTGCTCCGGCGCGGCTGTGGGCACGGGAACTGGGTTGGGACTCTCAGCGATCCGGTGTGCTTCGACGTCATTCGCCTGGCGCGGTCCATAGCGCGCGCCAACCCAAAACGCACCCAGAACGAGAATGAACGCAATCAAAACGAGCCGCCCGGGGCTCAGGTTATTTCCACGCGTCATATCGGTAATCCCTCATCCATCGCACTCCAGGAATAGTATAAGGAATTTCGCGGACGCATTCACGGCGGCTTGTGGAGTCAAAAGAACCACAGGACTGCGGAGCGAGTCAGGCTGGCGAGCGAGATGAACTGGCAACTAGGCGGCGATCGAGACCACTTTCGACTTGCGGCCCGCTTTCTTCGGCGGTTCGAGCAATTCCATCTCGGCGCGGAGCCAGTCTTGCATGGGATCGCCCGGTGTGCAGCCGCGTTCGAGATAGATGTGATAGGCACGCAGAGCGATTTCGTCATACGTGGGCTTGGCAGTTGCCGCTTTTCGGGACTTCCTTGTGGTCTCCGACGCAGCGACTTTCGACTTCGGCATTTCGTTTTCCTCCTGAAGCGGCTGTCTCCATTGTAAGGAGCCGGAGAACCAGACCGTCTATTTCAATTCTGTAGCAGTTGCTGTTTCAGATAACCGGCAAAGAATCGATGAGACCAAACGAGGAATTTGATTCATGCGGAATGCAGCTTTTTTGGGAAAACAAAAAAGGCGGCCGTGAGGCCGCCCCTTTTGCCGCGTTTTCGCGAAATGAAGTTAGAACGTAATTTTAGCCGTGATCTGCGCAATTCTCATATCTGTTGCGGCAGCGGCGAATGCCCCGTAGGGAGACGTAGGCGGAGTTTGGGTGAACACGGCCTGGCCGAAGAAAGGTGCATTCGTGTTCGGATAGGGCGCGCCATAGTTCGCGTGGTTGAACCAGTTGTAAGCGTTCAGCCCGATCTGGAAGCCGACGCGCTCCGTGAATTGGAAGTTCTTCCTCAGGCTCATGTCGCCGCCCAGGAAGCCCGGACCACGAAAAGCGTTGCGGCCAACCACGTCGCCAGTGAAGTTGGTCGCTGGCGCGAACAAATAGGGCGCTGTTGAACCTGTACCAGCTATGCCAAAGCAGGATGCTGCAACGCAACTATCGACATTGGAAAAGTTTCGCCGTGAGAATTCCGGCTGCAGAAGAATCGTGTTAAACGACGGGTTTAGGTTGTTGGCAGCCAGGCCACCAAGCGTTCCTCCGTCAATCACGCTGAAGGGAAAGCCTGTGCGGTAGAACATTGTGCCCGAGAGTTGCCATCCGCCGATCGCCGTGTTCAGCAAGCGATTTTCGCTCTTGAATGGCAGCGCGTAAATGTAACTGGCGCTGAGTTGATGGCGGGCGTCATAGTCCGCCGAAGCGTAGTTGTCTCGCAGGCTGTAGGGATTAATCTGGTTGGTGATGCTGGTGATCACGGAGAACGGCAAAATGCCGGCGTTGGAAACCTCATCCAAGGCATGCGAATACGTGTAGGTGAAAGAGCCCGTCAGCCCATGCCATGTGTTGGCCTTGATCGAGAGAGTCAAGCCGTTATAGTTGGAAACAGCGCCGCTGTTGAGAAACTTTACCAACCCAACTCTTGGATCGGGAGCCGTGGCCGGAAGATCACCGAAGCCAAAGCTGTTTTGGTAGTCGTTGCTATAAAGTTCGTCATATCCATAATTGCCAACGTAGTTTGCGGAGACGATGGCCTTGGTTCCCAAGGAGTGCTGGATTTCAAAATTCCATTCCACATACTTGGGATTGGAAAGATTGCGGCTGACGTCATTCAGAGTCGGAGTTGTAGCGCATCCGGCAGGAAGACCCGGAGTGGCCAGATAGGTATTCAGATTGCCGCCGCTGAAATAGTTGGAGTTGAAGGCAGTGTTGCACTGCTGAACCAGGGCCACGCCGCTGGTTGGGAATGCCGTTGCAGCAGGCGAATTCAGATCCCAGGCCAAGCTTCCCCCTGGAACGTTCCACAGGTTGACCTGCGGAAAGTTCGTATCGATGCCGCTGAGAATCGTGCCCGGATACAAATCGCTGAACAGGCCGACGCCGGCGCGGATGACGGTTTTGCTTCCCCATGGAGTCCAAGCCACACCGATCCGTGGTTGAAAAACTATCTTTTCGACGCCAGGGATGATGGTGGTTAGACCCGTCTGGAATGACTGGTTATAGGGAATGTCGGCACCGTGAGCCAGATCGCTGAACTCGTTCACGGGAAGGCCCGCGCAGGCATGTTGGCAAGCTCCGCCTGAATTGCGATCAGCTCTCAGAGCCAATGTCAGTTTCAGGTTTGGGTTAACGCGGTATTCATCCTGGAAATAAAGTCCGAAGGTATAAAACGCAACGGGCTGGACCGGACTGGTCGCGAAGTTGTATTGCGTCGAGCTGGCCACCGAGTCGGTCGCGAAACCAAGTAGCGTCGTCTGGACCGCAGGATAGAGAGCCAGCTCAGAGGCTGTGTGATCGCTGATGTCATCACGCCGGAAGTTCACGCCCATCTTAAGGGAATGATTTCCGCGAATGACCGAAAGGTCGTCCACAAGTCCCCACTGGGTCACGTTGCGGCCCTGAGGGAACAGGAAGCCCTGGCCAAATCCGCCGGGGTTCCCGGAGCCGAAACCAATGTTGGTCAGTGAGCCGTCGCTGAACGCCAGGTTGCCAGGAAAGAGACTGAGGGCTGGGCTGTTTGCGGAGACGCTCCCGAAAATCGCGGAGTACCAGAGCACGGAGCCGATGAAGTTATTGACCACCGTCGGGCTGAAAATATGCGTGTAGTTGAGTTGGCCTTCGTTTTGAGGCTGCGTGCTGTTTGTATCAAAGACCGGGCTAATTGAGTCCGTATAGGTCGGTTGAACGCCGCGATCGAACTTCATGCGGCCAAAGACCTGATCGCTGTCGCTGAACTTGTAATCGATGCGCGCGGACAGCAGCCATTCCTTGTTCCCCGCCGATACCGAGTTCGTCCAGGATTCAGAGCAAGTATTGCCAGCAAGCGCAGAAGGCAGTGTGGCAAGTGTCCAACCACCAGAGCCGGTGCAGCTCCCAGGCGCCGGTACCGCGTTGGCGATATTGGGCGCTCCGCTATACAGCTTGAAAATATTCTGGTAGAAGGCTTGCGTGGCGGCGTCCTGGGGGATATTTCCCAGAACGTAGTTTTCAAATTCTGGAGTCGGCGCGCTTGCCGAATGGATGGAACCAAAAATGTATCGAATCCCCTCGTTGTTCAAAAAGAAGAACAATTTGTCCTTGATGATGGGACCACCGAGAGAAGCGGCCCACTGATTGTTGTTCTCAAAGGGACGGGGATTAAGCGGGCCACCCGCAGGTGAGGTCGCCAGGTTAACCGGGTCGTTGGCATTGAGGAAGCGACCGGTCCAATTGTAAACCGCGTCTCCGTGCCAGGAATTTGTGCCGGACTTCGTGGTGTAATCGACCTGCGAACCGGCCTGGCGTCCGTACTGGCCCGTGTAGGCGTTGTTGGTCACCGAGACTTCCTGCAGTTCGTTGCCGCCGAGGAGCAGGTTGCTGGACCCGGTGTTATTCAGGTTGAGGAATGGATCGTTATAGTCGTTGCCATTGACTGTGAACAAGTTCGAGGTAGCCGGCAATCCAAAGGTGCTGAAGTTGCCGTAGCCGCCACCCGTAGCGTTGTTCATGGTAACCCCTGGAGCGGTCTGCGCAACATACGTGATATCTCCGCCAGGGTTCGGCACTTCCTGAATTTGCTTGATCTCGTAGCTTGTGGAAATGTTGGCATTTTCGGTCTGCAGCTGCGTGCCGGTATCGGCGTTTACCTCAACCGTTGTGGCGCTGGAGCCGACTTCCAAAGCCGTGTTGACCGTCACCGTCGTGCCGAGTACCACCGTGACCGTCCGTGTTGCCGTCTTGAATCCATCCTTTGCTATCGTGAGTGTGTACTGCCCTGGCTTCAGCAAGGCAAAGTTAAATTCACCTGTGGCTGAGGACGTTGCACTATACGTGTCGCCGGTGGCAGGATTCGCCAGCGTCAGTTTCGTGCCGGTCACAACCGCCCCCGTTTGATCCGTAACCGTCCCCGAAATTCCTCCGGTCACGATGGACTGCGCGAATGACGAAGAAGCAAGAACGAGAAACAGGAGAATACACAGCAGGGCATTGATGAGGCATTTCTTTATCATGTTTTCACTTTCCCCCATTTTAGGATTCCTTCCCTTTTATGTTCATCAAGACCACTCTCCGGGCACACCAATCCCTCGCCATCGCAGATGGCATTCACACTTCTAGCCCACCACTCGCATTGGACTTTAAAACCTGAAGCCCTAAGCCAAGACCGACCGAAACAACGCAGCAAACCACACGCAGGACCGACTCACTGAGGTGCTCCAAATCAGTGCAATCAAGATGCCAATTTGGTTTTTGTAAGTGTAAGAAAATGTAAAATTTATGCGGCAGCAAAACCGCACGGTTCCCGTTGTCTCTAAATTTTGGAAGATTTCTATGAATTTCAGCTTCGGCGGTATAGTATTTGAATTGTAAAATCCATTTCTTTGCTCCGAATTCCGCGCATAAGCTATTGCGCTTTGGCTATAGGCGTACCCAGGTCAATATAGGCGGTGACCGGAGTGCCTTGCTTATCACCGCGTCCGTGCCGTGTCGAAATGCTGCCAGGTGGTCCAACCACGGGAATCAATCTTGTGCCGTTGGGGCAGCTTCGCTTTTCCGTCGCTTGTCGCGCCACCTTGCAGGGGAATCGGGCCATTCGCGGGGTGGAAACCCTGCCAATCCGGGTCAAAAAACCAACAGCCCGCCAGGTGGCGGGCTGTTTCGATCGAAATGTTTGGATTAATCAGGCGACGGTGATTTCCTTCGCGAGGTAAACGTCCTGAATCGCGTTCAGGAGTTTTACGCCTTCCGCCATTGGGCGCTGAAACGCTTTGCGCCCGCTGATCAATCCTGTGCCGCCCGCGCGCTTGTTGATTACCGCGGTAGCCACGGCTTCCTCGAAATCATTCGCGCCGGAAGCGCCACCGGAATTGATCAACCCCGCGCGGCCCATGTAGCAGTTGGCCACTTGGTAGCGCGTGAGGTCGATCGGATGATCGCTGCTGAGGTCGGTGTAGATGCGCTTGTCGAATTTTCCATAGCTGGAATTGCCCATGTTGAGCGCTTCATAGCCGCCGTTATTTTCCGGAAGCTTCTGCTTGATGATGTCAGCCTGGATGGTCACACCGAGATGGTTGGCCTGGCCCGTCAGGTCCGCGGACACGTGGTAGTCCTTATCCTTCTTAAACGCGGAGTTGCGCAGATAGCACCACAGCACGGTGGCCATGCCGAGTTCGTGCGCCTTGGCAAACGCCTGGCTAACTTCGATGATCTGGCGATCGCTCTGTTCGGAGCCGAAATAAATTGTGGCGCCTACGGCGGCCGCGCCCATGTCATACGCTTCCTGAACGGTGCCGAAGAAAATCTGGTTGAACTGGTTGGGGAAAGTCAGCAGTTCATTGTGATTTAGCTTCACGATGAACGGGATTTTATATACGTACTTGCGCGCGACGGACCCGAGTACGCCAAACGTGGAGGCCACGGCGTTGCAACCGCCTTCGATCGCGAGCTTCACGATGTTTTCGCCGTCGAAGTAGTCCGGATTTTTCGCAAAGCTTGCGCCCGCGGAATGTTCGATGCCCTGATCGACCGGAAGAATCGAAAGATATCCGGTGCCTGCGAGCCTGCCGGTGAAAAAGAGCCGGTGAAGGTTATTGAGGACGCGCAGATTGCGATCGGAAGCCGCATAGATACGATCGATAAAATCAGGGCCCGGGATGTGCAGCCGGTCCTTGGAAATTTTGGGAGACTTGAAGCCGAGGAGCGATTCCGCCTTCGCGCCCAAGAATTGTTCAACTGTGGAAAGTGTTGCTGTTGCCATTGGTATCTCCTAGTTAGTTTCGAACATTCGTTGCCAGCATGGAGCCGGCGGCCTGGTCCACCAGCCAAAGCAATTTGCCATTGACCGGTTGAATGAACTGCGCCGGTAGTTGCTCCGGCTCGTAAGGACCTTCCAGAACCGCTTTCAAGGCCAAAGCCTTGTCCGCGCGGCACACGCTGAAAATCACGCGTTTCGCCTGATTCGCGGCGGTAGGTGTGAGCGTAATGCGTTCCGTATACAGCTTGCCGACCCAATTGCGAACCACGATGCGATTGGTGGCGTGTAGTGCTTTGGTGCCCGGAAACAGCGACAGTGTGTGTCCTTCCTCGCCCATCCCCAAAAGCACTAAATCGAAGCGAGGGTACTCGCCATCCCTTAATTTAAAGTATGCGCGCAGGACCTGCTCATATTCCAGTGCTGCTTTCTCCGTGTCGGCGTATTCGCCCATAATGCGCGCGATCTGTTCCTGCTTGACCAGCCCCCTGGAAAACAGCGTCTGACTGGCCATGTGAAAGTTGCTTTCCGGGCTGTCCGGCGGCGCGTGTCGCTCGTCACCGAAGAAAAATTGCAATTTCTCCCAGGGAATTTTGGAACGGTACGCAGGATCGTCTGTCAGCATGGAATAGAGAGACTTGGGAGTCGAGCCGCCGGCGAGCGCCACTGTGAACGATCCTTTTTCGGAGATTGCTTCGTTCACCGATTTCAGGAATTCATCGGCCGCGCGACGTGTCACCGCCGCGAGATCGGGAAGCACAACAACTTCGTGCGCGCCAGCGGTGGTCATAAGGCGGAACCCGCTTTCGTGGGGACTCCCGGCGGCGCAATCCTTCCGCGCTCATCGATGTCTTCCTCGCCAACGCGGCGCCATTCCCGGCCGTCGCGTTCCAGCAATTCTTCGGCATCCACCGGTCCCCAGGAACCAGCGGCATAATTGGGAAAGCCACGCGGAGGAATGGCGTGCCAGACATCAATAATAGGCTGGATCACTTTCCAACCTGCTTCCACCATGTCGCTGCGCTGAAAGAGCGTGGCATCCCCAGCCATGCAATCGCGCAAGAGCCGCTCGTAACCGGTGCCGTGTTCCATGCCGAAATAGCTCTTGTAGTCAAAATCCATGTTCACCAACCCGAGCCGCATCACGGCCCCGGGAACTTTGGCGCCAAAGCTGAGAGAGATGCCTTCATCCGGCTGGATGTGAATGACCAGGCGATTGGTCTCAATATTTTTCACGGCGGTATTGCGGAACAGGACAAAAGGCGTGCGCCGGAACTGGATCACAATCTCCGTGGCGCGCTGGGCCAGTCGTTTTCCCGTGCGGAGATAAAAGGGAACCCCAGCCCAACGCCAATTATCGATTTGCAGTTTGAGCGCGACGAACGTTTCGGTATTCGAATCGTGCGACACATCCGGTTCATTGCGATAGGCGACCACGCGCTCGCCTTCTACGATGCCCTCGCCATATTGGCCGCGCACCATGCTCTTCAGCACGTCCTCGGGGCTGAGGGGCTGAATGGCGTGTAGCACTTCGGCCTGCTTGTTGCGCACTTCGTCCGCGTCGAAAGAGATGGGCGGCTCCATGGCGGTCATGGTGAGGAGCTGAAACAAATGATTCGGCACCATGTCTCGCAACGCGCCGGCCGTCTCATAAAACCCTCCACGATGTTCCACGCCTACGGTTTCGGCGGCGGTGATCTGTACGTGGTCGACGTAATTGCGATTCCACAGCGGCTCAATGATGTTATTGGTGAAGCGAAATACCATCACGTTCTGGACTGTCTCCTTGCCCAGGTAATGGTCAATGCGGTAGATCTGCTTCTCATCCAGCGTTTTCTTCAGGTTCAAGTTGAGTTGCCGCGCCGATTCCAGATCGTGGCCAAACGGTTTTTCGATGATCACACGGGTCCAGCGGCCGTTTTCCTCTTTCGTCAGGCCCGCGGCCCCCAGTTGATCGACAATGGGTGCAAAAAAGCGCGGAGCCACGGCGAGGTAAAAAAATTTGTTGCCACCGGTATGGTGTGCCCTGTCCGCCTCGGCAATCTGGGTCTTCAGCCTCTGGTACGCCGCCGCATCGCTGAAATCGCCTTTCACAAAATAAATGCGCTGCGACAATTCGTCCCACATCTTCAGATCGATCGGATCGGCAGCCAAGTTAGGCATCTCTTGCCCAAGTGTCTTGCGAAAGGATTCGGTGTCGAGATCGTTTGCGGCAAATCCCACGATTGCGAATTCCTTGGCAAGAATGCCTTCTTGCGCGAGATTCAGAAGTGCAGGGATCAGTTTTCGTTTGGTGAGATCTCCGGTGGCGCCGAAAATCACCATGACGCAAGGTTCACCGGCGCTAGGAGTTTCCAGGTGATTCGAACTCATGCAGCGATCCTATCTTCGGACGAATGAAGTCGCAAAGTCAGCTTCAGTGACCGGCCTTTTTCTCGACGTGGCCGCCAAACTGGAATCGCATGGCGGACAAGAGCTTGTCTGCAAAATCGCCTTCCCCACGCGAACTGAATCTTTCATAGAGGGCGGCGCTCAGCACCGGAGCGGGAGCGGTGGACTCGATTGCCGCAAGAATCGTCCAGCGTCCTTCGCCCGAGTCGGATACACGCCCCGAATAATTTTCCAGCGTAGGCTGTTCGAACAGGGAAATGGCCGTCAGATCCAAGAGCCAGGAGGCAACCACGCTGCCGCGGCGCCAAACTTCCGCCACGTCGGCAAGGTTGAATTCGTATTGATAATGTTCAGGATGCCGCAACGGCGTGGTTTCGGCGTCATCTTCGCGTTTCGAGTGGCCGGCATTGGCATGTTTCAGAATGCTGAGCCCCTCGGCATACGCAGCCATGAGCCCGTATTCGATGCCGTTGTGAACCATTTTCACGAAGTGCCCCGCTCCGGAAGGGCCGCAGTGCAGATAACCTTCTTCAGCGGTACCCTTCGCTTTTTCGCGACCAGGTGTGCGTTCAATATCGCCGCGTCCGGGAGCAAGCGTCTTGAAGATCGGATCCAGATGTTGAACAATGGCGGTCTCGCCGCCGATCATTTCGCAATAACCGCGTTCAAGTCCCCAAACGCCACCGCTGGTGCCGACGTCCACATAGTGAATGCCTTTGGCCGAAAGGTCTTTGGCGCGGCGAATGTCGTCGATGTAATAGGAATTGCCACCGTCGATGAGAATGTCGTCTTTGGAAAGTTTCGGAATCAACTGGGCAATCATCGAATCCACAATCGCGGCCGGCACCATTAGCCAGATCGCGCGTGGCGTTTGCAGCTTGGCCACGAAATCATCAATTGAGTTTGAGCCTGTGGCGCCATCCGCCACCAGTTGCTGCACCGTCTGAGCACTGCGGTCGTACACGACACATTTATGCCCCGCCTTTTCCAGGCGGCGAACCATATTTGCGCCCATTCTTCCCAAACCGATCATACCGAGTTGCATGGTGTAGATGCCTCCGCGAAGTTTTGACTATTCAAGCAGCCCGGATCGAACGCGAACCAACCCAGGAGAATCGTTGGTGATTAGCTTCCGGTTAGGGCTAGCGTACGCCGGCTGATTTGCCCGTGGCGTCGAGCAAAGTCTTGAACGCGTCGGCGAAAAGTTCCACGCCATCTTCCAGCAGCTTCTGCGTCACTTCCTTCATGGAGATTCCGGCCTTCGCCAGATTGCCCATGACTTTCGCAGCACCGGGAACGTCTTCGGTCAAGCTGTTGCGCAGCTTGCCGTGATTGCGGAACGCGTCGAAGGTGGCCGGAGGAATGGTATCTACCGTGTCCGCGCCGATCAATTCCTCAACGTAAAGCACGTCGCGATACTTCGGATTTTTGGTGCTGGTGCTCGCCCAGAGCAGACGTTGCGTCTGCGCACCCTTGGCCGCGAGCGCCTTCCACCGTGGGCTGCCGAACAGCTCCTGATATTTCTTGTAGGTGAGTTTGGCGTTCGCTATGGCCACTTTGCCTTCGACACTTGCGAGCAATGTTTTCTGGTCGCCTGCGGCGGTCTTCAGTTTTTCTTCAATCTTGGAATCGATGAGGGTGTCGATGCGGCTGACGAAGAAGCTCGCAACACTCGCGCTATGGTTGATGTCTAAACCCTTGAGCGTTCGAGCTTCCAACGCTGCCAGAAACGCTTCCGCCACTTGCTCGTAAGCGGATTGCGCGAACAACAGAGTTACGTTGATATTCAGTCCGTCTTCCAGCAATTGGCGAATGGCGGGAACGCCCGCCGGAGTGCCCGGCACCTTGACCATCAGGTTCTCGCGAGCAACGGTCTTCCACAAGCGGCGCGCTTCGGCCAGCGTCCCCTTTGTGTCGTTAGCCAGATACGGCGAAACTTCCAGACTCACATAGCCGTCGCGGCGGTGCGTGGTTTCATACACGGGCTTGAAAATGTCGCAGGCATCCTGCACATCGCGAAAGGCGATTTTTTCGTACAGGCTCTTGGCATCCAGCGATTTTGCTTCCGGCGATTGCAGAATGTCGTTGTAAAGAGTGCTGCCGATGATGGACTTTTCAAAAATGGCGGGATTGGAGGTCATGCCGCGTAGCCCGTCCTCATCAATAAATTTCTTCAGCCCGCCGCCAGTCAGGAGGTCGCGGCGGATATAGTCCATCCAGGGCGACTGGCCGTATTCCAGCAGACCCTTCAAAGGATTTGTGCCCGCCTTATTGGGAATTGTTACCGAGGTCGTCATAAAACATCTCCTTTACCAGATACTGGGCCTAGCCGCTATTGTACGCCCCTGCGCGGGGCCAAGAATCCAGATTTCAGCTTTTTAACATCTTCTCTTCGAGCGCATGGACTTTGGCAAGCCGGCGGACGTGTCGCTCCTCGTTCGTAAATTTAGCCGGCAAGAATGCGCGCACCACGTCTTCTGCCAGTTTTTCGCCAATCACCCGAGAGCCCATAACCAACACATTCATATTGTCGTGCTCGACGCCCTGGTGCCCGGAATAAGAGTCATGGCAAATTCCCGCGCGAATGCCGGTCAGCTTGTTCGCCGCTACGCTGGCGCCAATACCGCTCCCACAGATCAGCACGCCCCGCTCTGCCTTGCCGTCCAGAATCGCTCGCCCCACCGCTTCGGCGAAATCGGGATAGTCCGATGGATTTTCATTGAAGGCGCCCACATCCAGAACCGAATGCCCCATCGAACGGATTAAATCGCCCATGGCGTTCTTCAACTGAAACCCAGCATGATCGGAGCCAATCACAATTTTCATACGGTTCACTTTCCCAACAGTTCTTTGGCTGCAGCGACCACGTGTTCCGCATCGAAACCAAACTTTTTCAACAAGTCCTTTATTGGGGCAGAAGCGCCAAATGAGTGCATCCCAATGGCTTTCCCCTTTAGCCCGATGTACCGGTCCCATCCCAACGTGGAGGCCATTTCAATCGAAACTCTTGCTGTCACGTTCGCAGGCAGAACCGATTCCTTGTACGCGGCGTCTTGCTGATCGAACAAAGCCCAGCAGGGCATGCTGACCACGCGCGTCTTGATGCCTTCCGCTTTCAACTTTTCATAGGCGCCAACCGCCCACTGTAGTTCGCTTCCCGTCGCCAGAAGAATTACGTCGGGTTTACCACCTTCCGCGTCCGCCAAGATGTACGCGCCTTTCGCAACCCCTGTGGCGGAGTTATATTTCGTGCGGTCCAGCGTAGGCATCGCTTGGCGGCTGAAA
Organism: Candidatus Acidiferrales bacterium; assembly: GCA_963795535.1. GTDB lineage: Bacteria > Acidobacteriota > Terriglobia > Acidiferrales > UBA7541 > Acidiferrum. The sequence goes on along the minus strand of CAWCIG010000012.1, from coordinate 485,582 downwards.
ACCAGCGTCGAGGGAGCGTGCGCATGCTGCAAAGCCGATTTGTACGCTTCGGTCACTTCGTTCGCATCGCCAGGACGGAACACCAACATGTTCGGCATGGCGCGAAATGCGGCGAGCTGTTCGACGGGCTGGTGTGTAGGTCCGTCTTCGCCGACTCCAATGGAATCGTGCGTAAAGATGAAAAGAACGGGAATTTCCATCAAGGCTGCCAGGCGCATACTTGCCCGCATGTAATCACTGAAGTTAAAAAACGTAGCGGAAAACGACCGCAGGCCACTGAGGCACATACCGTTGACCGCCGCACCCATGGCGTGTTCGCGAACGCCAAAGTGCACGTTGCGTCCCTCAAATTTCACGGGGAAAAATTCGCCGGCGCCTTCGAGGTTTGTCTTGTTGGATTTTGCCAGGTCCGCCGATCCGCCGACCATCCACGGAATATTTTGCGCTAGCGCGTTCAGAACCTTGCCGGAACTTTCGCGCGTGGCCATGCCCTTGGCGTCGGCCGCAAATACCGGCAACTTCTTGTCCCAGCCATCGGGAAGCTCCCGCTTCTGCATGCGGCCGATCTGATCGCTCAATTCCGGATATTTCTTGGCGTAGTCAGCATAGAGCGTTTCCCATTTCGCGCGCTCCTGCCCGCCGCGCGCACCAATGCCGTCCTGGAAGTGCGCGTAAACACCATCCGGTACCAGAAATTTTGCGTCTTCTGGCCAACCATAGTTCTTCTTCACCAATTTCGCTTCCGCTTCCCCCAGTGGCTCCCCATGCGCTTCATAGGAATCTTGCCTATGCGGCGAGCCGTACCCGATGTGGCTGTCGACCACGATAAGCGTGGGTTTGTCACTGTGCGCGAGGAAGTCCTTGTAAGCGCGTGATAGCTGCAAGAGATCGTTGGCGTCGGCGACGCGCGTCACGTGCCATCCATACCCGACAAATCGCGTCATCGCATCTTCGCTGAAGGACCAACTCGCCGGCCCGTCCAGCGTTACGCGATTGTTGTCGTAGATCCAGCAGAGATTGCCGAGTTGCAGGTGCCCGGCCAGCGAAGCTGCTTCGCCCGCCACGCCTTCCATAATGTCGCCATCGCCGCAGACGGCGTACACTCTGAAATTAAATAGCTCAAAATTCGGACGATTGAAATGCGTGGCCAGCCATTTTCCGGCGATGGCCATGCCCACACTGTTGCCAACACCTTGCCCCAATGGGCCGGTGGTCGTTTCGACTCCCGTTGTCAGATGAGATTCCGGATGGCCGGGCGTGCGGCTGTCTAACTGCCGGAAGCGTTTGATCTGATCCAGAGTGATGGATAGGTCCTTTTCTACTTCGCCTTTTGCGTTTACATTCTTCACTCCGGCCAGGTGCAACGTGGCATACAGGAGCATGGAAGCGTGGCCCGCGGAAAGCACGAAACGATCGCGATTTGGCCAATGCGGAGATGCCGGATCGTAGTTCAAAAAATATTGCCAGAGCGAATAGGCAACTGGCGCCAAGCCCATCGGCGCGCCGGGGTGCCCGGAGTTCGCTTGCTGGACCGCATCGATCGCAAGAGTTCGAATGGTATTAATACAAAGCTGGTCGAGATGACTCTGCTCGCTCAAGGTGTCTCCGGCGCGGGAATGGGGGTACCCGCGAATGGGCTCAGGCGTTAGATGCTCCGCCTGGAGAAAGGGCGCCAGAAATTGTACTGCAAAAGGAATCGGGTGTCTGCCCGGCGATCACCCGAGGCGGAATTAAAAAATGGTGCGGCTGGTCGGACTCGAACCGACAACGGGGAAATCCCCAGCGGATTTTAAGCCCGCCGCGTATGCCAATTTCGCCACAGCCGCACCGGGCGTTTACGCGGCAGAGACAGGATAGCACGCAAGGAGAAGCTCTCGTGAGCGGAGGATCGTGTGAGGCGCACATTGGCGGATAGGCGGCACGCATAACGGCCCTGCTTGCGACAGAGGGCGCGCCCACTAAAATGAAATAAGAAGAATCCTTCACTTCATGAATCCGGTAAGCAACGCTCGCGAAACAGAAAGCGCTCCGATCGCTCAAGGCCTTGCATCGGAGCGGCAAACCGTCATTTTGCTCTCACTTGCGCTGGCTGTGCTCGCGTTCGCTCTGTATCTTCCAGCGTTGCACAACGGTTTTGTCAATTACGACGATCCGGACTACGTCACGCGAAATGGGCGCGTCCTCCAGGGGATCAACTGGGAAAACGTGAAATGGGCCTTTGGCACCAATAATTCCGTGGCAAATTGGCACCCTCTGACCTGGCTGTCCCACATGGCCGATGTAGAAATATTCGGCTTGAGCCCGTGGGGCCACCACCTCATCAATATTTTGCTGATGGCCGCGAATTCCGTTTTGTTGTTCTGGTTTCTTGCGGCGACCACGGAAAAGCTGTGGCGCAGCGCGGCGGTGGCGGCAATTTTTGCCGTTCACCCGCTCAATGTGGAGCCGGTCGCTTGGATAGCGGAACGCAAGCAGGGGCTTTCATTATTCTTCATGTTTTTGGCGTTGCTTGCCTACGCCTGGTACGCGAAGCGGCCCAGCGTGAGCCGTTATTCGCTCGTTGCCGGGTTATTCGCGCTAGCGCTGATGGCTAAGGTCATGATCGTCACTTTGCCTTTTGCCTTGCTCCTCCTGGATTATTGGCCGCTGCAGCGATTTTCGTGTTTGCGTGGCGGCGGGCTTCCCGCAAGCTTCTGGAACTCGTTCCTGATGCTCGCGAAAGAAAAAATCCCGTTGATTCTCATCACACTGGCGGTCAGCTGGATCAATCTTGTGGTCCAGCGTAGCCAAGGGGCCGTCGCCGCGGCGATGCCTTTCAGTTGGCGTTTGAAAAATGCGATTTTTTCCTATACTGAGTATTTGTGGAAGATGATCTGGCCCGCGCGCCTGGCTGTTTTCTATCCGCACCCGGAAAACCGGCTGCCCCTGTGGGAAGTTTTGGTTGCCGCCCTCGTTCTTGTCACGATCAGCGCACTTTTATGGAAATATCGTGAAAAGAAATATTTGCCGGTTGGCTGGCTCTGGTACCTCGGCACCGCGTTTCCCATGATCGGACTGATGCAGGCCGGACGCCAGGGCATGGCCGACCGCTACGCACAGTTACCACTGATCGGCATCTTCATTGCCGTGGTCTGGGTGGCCGCAGACGCCATGGATCGCCGGCCTCAGCTCAGTCCAGCAGTGGCGGCCGCTGGATTTGCCGCTGTGCTTCTTCCCCTGATGTTTGTGACTTACCGGCAAATCGGCTACTGGAAAAACAGCGAAACGCTCTTCACGCACGCCCTCCAGGTCACTACGCACAATGGTACAGCCGAAGATAATCTGGGCGTTGCCCTGATGGAAAAAGGGGATCTCGCCGGGGCGTTTCCGCATTTTCTGGCGGCGGTGCAATTCTCCCCGGATCTCGGCTCGGCGCACTACAATTTGGGCGTCCTGCTCCAGCGATCGGGCCAGTTGCCCGACGCCGTGACTCAATATCGATTGGCGATTTCCCACGCCGGGGATCCTGGGGAAGCGGCTCAGGCGCACAACAATTTGGGGGTGCTTTATCTCGGCTTGAATAATTTGACCGTTGCCAAAGCCGAATTCGACAAGGCCATCTCGCTCAATCCGAACGAACTGAACAGCTACATTGCGCGGGGAACCGTGGAATTCCGGCTTGGCAAGTTCGACGATGCGATCGCTGATTTCCTGCAGGCCAGTTCGCGCGCACGTTCGCCCCTGGCATGCTATTGGCTGGGACGCGCCGAGGAAGCTAAGGGAGACTTTGCCCATGCCAAAGGCGCATATATGGCAGCGCTGCAAATGGATCCGAGCATGCAAGAGGCGCGCACGCAATTGGCATCGCTGCAGGCCCTGACTGGCCAGTGATCTCAGCGGGAAGTTTGCCGGTCCAAGGTCAACGGCGGAACGCTCTAATCGTCCACCTAGACGGAATGAATTCAGCCCTGTAAACCCAACCGCTGCTATGTGATTTCGGTCACAGCCCGCTGTGACAGTTCCCCATACTCTGGGATTGGGGCAATTCCAGTGGCCACGCAGCTAACTTTTGCCGTTGTGCCGAAACTCGGAGCAGCGCCGCCTGTCAGCACGGCGGCAAGGCCGAAGAAAAAACTCATCCGCCGCATGGGCGCAGATCACTCGCAGCTCTTTCGCCGTGGCTTTCAGGTTGCGTTTTTAATTCTGAATTTAGTGCTCGGAGCAAAGTTCTATTTCTGGGTGCGCCAGTTCGAAGTCGGCGTCATCGACGCAAATCTTCGCAGGCCCCCCGGAGTGGAAGGCTGGCTGCCAATTGCGGGCCTGATGAACCTGAAGTACTTGTTTCTGAGCGGCCACATCCCTCGAGTTCATCCGGCCGCACTATTCCTCCTGCTCACATTCCTGGCTACGGCTTTTCTGTTCCGCAAAGCGTTCTGCAGCTGGCTTTGCCCCATCGGAACAATCTCTGAATATCTGTGGCGCGCCGGCAAGAAAATCTTCAAGCGCAATTTTTATCTTCCGCGTTGGATGGACCTGCCTCTTCGCGGCCTGAAATATTTCTTGTTGGGATTTTTTGTGTGGGCCATTTCCACGATGTCCGCCGCGGGTATTCGCGATTTCATGCAAAGCCCATACGGGCTGATCGCCGATGTGAAAATGTTGAATTTCTTCCGGCATATTGGGGTGACGGGCCTGGTTGCGCTGGGACTCATTGCACTGGCCTCTATATTTATTCCTAATTTCTGGTGCCGCTTTCTCTGCCGTATGGTGCGCTGCTCGGTTTGACTTCTTGGCTGAGCCCGACGCGGATCCGCAGAAACCCCGAGACCTGCATCGATTGCGCCAAGTGCGCAAAAGAGTGTCCCTCAGCGTTGCCCGTGGACAAGTTGGTGCAAATTCGCAGCGTCGAATGCACCGGTTGTCTTGAGTGTGTAGCTGTGTGTCCCGCGCAAGACGCGTTGGCCATGAGCTTGCCGAATCTCGTTTCCCCGAAGGCAAAACCCGTGGCCCTTCCGGCCTGGGCCATTGCCGCGGGCATTGCCGTGTTGTTCCTCGGCCTGACCGGCTTTGCGAAAGCGACTGGACACTGGAAGTCCGCCATCCCCACCGCGGTCTACGAGCGGCTGGTGCCAAATGCAGATCAGGCCGCGCACCCCATGCCGGAGCGATGAAGGAATAAAAGGATGGAAAAGGGGAGCTAAAAAATATGAATACCACAAACTCAGCTGCAAAAAGCTCATATGGCATCAAAGGCGAAGAGAGTGAGCGTGCCACTCGCGTGCTTGATCTGGGAACGGCTAGTTCCTTCCTTGTCGGCCAGGGTCTGACGGAACACACCGCCGCATTCGATGCGCTTGTTCCGATCATCGAAGGAAATGCCGAAATTACCATTTCGGAAAAACCCTATCGTGTCCAAGCCGGCGAAGCGACTCTTCTGCCCGCTAATCAGCCGCATGCTCTGGCGGCTCTCACGCCGTTCAAGATGCTGTTGACCATGATCCGCGCTTGAAGCATGTAGCGGGTTCTGCTTGATACAGAAGCGACCTATCATCACCCAATTGTTCTCGCTCCCTGTGATATAAGAATCTCTCGCCATAAATGAAGACGAAATTCGCTGTTGGTTCGGCGGGGGAGCACAAATCGTGCAAAAGAATCTTAGCGGCGTCATAACCACGCTTGTATCCGTCGGCTTGGTGACTCTCGTGCCGCATCTTGCGTGCGCACAATCTTCCGGGAATCAAAATCCGGGCGGTGCCGCGGTTCATGTCTGGCAAGACACCATGGAATTGCCAACTTACGAAGAAGGTTTGCCCGACGAGAATCCGCCTTTCGATCAGTTCGTTACCAATGGTAGGTACAACTATCCATACACCATCCGTGAAAATCTGAGCAACCGCGTGGCTCCCCGCCGTTGGCGCACGTTGAACCTTGAAAATGAGTATTTGAAATGCGTCATTCTGCCCGATCTCGGCGGACATCTCTATCGCTGCATCGATAAGCGCAACGGCGCCGATCTGTTTTACGCCAATCCCTCACTCAAATTCGCGCGCATCGCCTACCGCGGCGTTTGGGCTGCCTACGGCGTTGAGTTTAATTTTCCCGTTTCCCACAACTGGATGACCGCATCGCCAGTAGATTTTTCTACGTCGACTGCGACCGACGGCAGCGCGTCGGTCTGGGTCAGGAACATCGATCGCGTTTACGGCATGGAATGGTGCGTGGAATTAACTCTGCATCCGGGACAGGCGGCCCTAGTACAGAAAACCACACTCTACAATCCCGGCGGTGAAAGGCACCGTTTTTACTGGTGGACCAACGCAGGTGTGCAGGTCTGGGATGATTCGCGCTTGTATTATCCGCAGGAATTTTCCGTATTTCACGGCTTCACGGATCTGGATACTTGGCCGGTCGATCGAACCGGCGTGGACCTGAGCATCGTCGGAAACCACAAGTTTGGAGCGGTCTCGCGCTTCAGTTACGCGAGCAATGAGCCGTACATGGGGATCTATCATCCGAAGACCAATGCCGGCGTCGTGCACTATTCGACACGCGACGATTTGCCTTCGAAAAAAGTTTTTTCCTGGGGCAGCGACGCTGCGGGCCTGGAGTGGCGTAACGCCCTTTCCGACAACCACAGCGCTTATGTCGAAATTCAGGCGGGACTTTTCCGCAATCAGGAAACTTACGGATTTCTGGGCCCGCAACAATCCATTCATTTCACCGAGATTTGGCTGCCAATCCTGGAGATTGGCGGAGTGACGCGCGCGAATCCCGATGCCGTCCTGAATCTTATACGCACGCCGTCCAACGACGGGAAGATGGTCTCTCTTGAAGCCGCTTTCAACGTTACGCGCGATTATCCCGACGCCAAGCTTCAGCTGCTTGATGGCGTGCAATCCATCGCGTCAGAAATCGTCTCGCTCACGCCGCGGTCCACATTTCGCAAACAGTTCGCCGGCTTGCCTGCGCAGAAGATCTACACCATCACCCTGTCGGATGAATCCGGAAAGACGATTCTGCTGCACAGCGAAGGAAAGTATGACTTTCTTCCCAAATCCGAAGTACCGAAAGAGCTGCCGCCTGCCTATTCTTATCCGTCCGTCGAAAAACGCAGCGAAAGCGATTTTCTCGAAATGGCAACAGAGCAGGAACGAAATGGCGAAGTGCTGACGGCCCTCTCCACCTACCGCGAAGGGTTAAAACGGTTTCCCGAAAGCGTAGCGCTACATCGTGCCACCGGACGCTTAGACGTCGGCTTGAAACAATATGCCGACGCAACCACCCAACTCGCCCCGGTACTCACCCGCATCAGCAACGACAAAGAGGCTTCCTACTATATCGGTCTCGCCTACTCGGCAACCAACGAACCGGAGAAAGCCCGGCGCGCCTTTGAGGTGAGCGAGCAGTACGGAACATTCCGAGCTCCTTCGTTGCTGGAGTTGGCCGCGCTAGATGCCCGCAGCGGCGATCTGCGCAAAGCACACGACAAACTGGCGACCGCCTATACCGAATTCCCGGACGCGTTGAGGCTGAGCGATCTGGACGTCACGCTGCTACGCCATCTATCCGATTCCAAAGCCGCGAACCAGCACTTGGAACAATTGCAACCTGGCGATCCCGCGAATACGTTTCTGCGCTACGAAGCAACGCTCCTCGGTCACGAGGACAATCCTCTCTGGCAACATTTAGCGGCAGATCCGGAACGCATTCTCAACATAGCGGTCCTGTATATGCATTTTGGCTTCTATGCTGACGCCACCACCCTTCTGGCGCGAGACTATCCCACTGGACCCGGAGTCGTGAGCGAGCCCGGCATGCCTCGTCCGGAAGCGTACCCATTGATTGCCTACTACCGCGGTTACTGTCGCGAAATGCTGCATCAGGATGGCGGCGCCGATTTCCGCGCTGCTTCGCAAATGTCCACGACCTACGTTTTTCCCAGCCGGCCGGAATCCTTCGCGGTTCTCAAGCACGCCATTGCCGATAATCCAAAAGACGCCAACGCCCATGCGCTTCTCGGTTCCCTCTATATGTCGGGCGGCATAGAGGACGAAGCAATGAAAGAGTGGAACGCGGCGCGCGAAATCAATCCTGCTCTTCCCGGCCTCTTGCGCAACATGGGTTACGCCGCCCTTGACTCGAAGCAGTCGCCGGAGCGCGCGATCGCGTACTTCACCGAAGGAGTAAAGCACGATTCACAAAACGCCGAAAATTATATTGGCTTGGAGCAGGCGCTGCGAGAGGCCAGTCGCCCGATAGAGGAACGTGTCGCCGCCCTGCAGAAATTTCCCGGCCCGAACCCACCCGCGACGCTGATCTTTCAGCTGGCGCGAGACTTGGCCGACGCCGGCCGCTACGACGATGCCCAAAAAGAACTCGCTACGCGATTTATTCCCCTCGAGGAAGGTGGAACCAGCCAGCTCGGGGTGTATCTCGAAATTAAATTGAAGCAAGCCCGGGCTCTTGCCGCCAGCCATCGTTGCGACGAGGTTCGGAGCTTGATCCAGCACCTGGGCGATCCCGTTCCGCAATTCGCGTTGACAAAAGAAGCATTGGCGCTCGCCTTGCATTCTCCGCGTATGCAAAAGGAAATCGCCGAAGCGCAAGTTACGTGTGCCAACTAGGCCGGCTACATCAGTTCCGAAAGCGATCGCTCTGGCGGCATCGCTCAATCACCGCTTCCAGAAATCGTTCCGTTCGTGGCCAGCCGGAGATTGTGATCTCCATTTTATCCGCCAGTCGATTGGAAATCTGCAGAGCCATATTCGTCCGTACCGCCGGTTCCAGGCTATCCCGGCGATTCAGAAACGTTTCAATCAACCGGACTTCGTCGAGGGTCACCTTGCTTGCATCGATAGGTGGCAGTGTCTCATCAATTGTGGTTTCGGCGTAAGGACGGACTCCCTCCAGCGTTTTTTCGTGGACCACCACGGTGCCCGCCACAAAATCCCCCAACCGTTTACTTTGCCGGCTCACAAAAATGCTGAGCAATCCGATGCCATACATCGCCGGCAGCATATCCACGAGCCGCAACGCATTTCGTACGATGGCTTCATACGCGCCGATGGGCCGCCCGTCGTCCTTGATCACGCGTAACTGCACATAACGTTTGCCGGGAGTTTGCCCGTTCCAGAAAATCTCAAACAGCGCAAAATATCCCGAGTTCAACAGGAAAATCAGAACGATGACAATCGCAATTACCCATTGCGGCCCCAAGTCTCCAAAGACCGCGACTCCCGCACCAATCGTCATTCCGACGATGAGCACTATGAAGCCCAGTACGATTTGGATCGCCGTGTCCGCAAGCAGGGCCAAAAAGCGGCTACCCAACCCGGCAATCGGATAGTCCAGCGACGTCTGTTCCGGCGTGTCAATGGTAAGCTTGTCCCAGGATTCCATCGATGATCTCCACCCGCTGGATTGAAAAGCGACGGCCACACTGGAACCGCCTCGAACTGTTAGTCGCCAGCAGCGGGCGCAGCGGTGTTTCCGGCTTAACGCCCACTGATCTTCAGGAATTAGCTCTATTATATCGGCAGATTGCGGCGGACCTCGCCAGCGTTCGCGAAGATTCCACCAGCACAAACCTTGCCCATTACCTGAATCAGTTGCTCGGCCGCGCCCACAACATTATCTATATGGGCCGCAAGACCGAAAGCCGCAACATCCTTACCTTCTATCGCGATACTTATCCGGTGATTTTCCGCCGAACTTTTTCGAATACCCTTGTCGCTTTCCTGATTTTTATCTGTGCCGCGGTTGCCGGTTGCCTGCTCAGCATCAATGATCCTTCTTTCTCGGCTCATCTTCTTGGGCCGAACATGGTCCAGAGCATCGAACAGCACAAAATGTGGACGGATTCCATAGTGACCGTCAAGCCGTTGGCTTCCAGCCAGATTCTCACCAACAATCTCAGCGTTTCCATCATGACGTACGCACTGGGGGTCACCGCGGGAATCGGCACGGTCTGGATGATGTTGCTCAACGGCCTGCTCATCGGTGTCGTAGGAACCGCCTGCTGGCAGGCGGGTATGAGCTTGCCGCTATGGAGTTTTGTGGCCGCTCATGGTGTGCTCGAGTTGCCCGCCATCTTTATCGCCGGCGGTGCGGGGTTCCTTATTGCTCGCGGATTGTTGTTCCCGGGCGCTTTGCCGCGCGGCGAATCGCTGGTGCGCGCAGGCAAACAGAGCGCTCAATTATTTTTTGGTTCGATTCCGCTGCTGTTGATCGCGGGATTCATCGAGGGTTTCATTTCTCCCTCGGACTTGCCTGTTGGGATGAAGTTCACCCTTGCAGCAGCTCTCTTCACGCTATTGGTTTTGTATCTCGGATTTACGGGCAACACGCAAACTGCCGACACAGAGAGCGACCCCTTCGACAGGTTCGAGCCCGTTAAATCAAGCTCCGGTCTTTCGCCATCAAGTATTGGTTGACCACTGCGGTCGAAAGTTTCGCAGGTTCCACTTCCAGCGTCAGCGCCCCTTGCTGGCGCAACGTGCGCAACAGCAGATCGCGCCGTTGTACGATCTCCGTCGCGGCCGTCTGGCGGAACATTTCCCGCACGGTTTCCGGGCGCTCCTTCACCATAGTGCGGAGTTCCGGTTGGCCGATCACAGTAAACAGCACCAAATGCCGCTTTGCCATCTGCATCGCGCTCTCAATCACTTCGGGGGTGGTCGCAGTCTCCGCGAGATCGGTCAACCACACCACCAGGCTTCGGCGCTTCTGGAGAATAGCCAGCGTTTCCATTGCCCGGCGGTGATCGGCTTCCAATTCTTCCGAGCGAATGAGTGCCAGGCCGTCCAGGAGCGCGCGTATCTGTCGCGCACCCCGTCCCGGCGGAAGGCGCTGCAAAATACGGCGCCCATATCCCAGCATCGCCACGCGATCGCCGGAATAGAGCGCTACTTGAGCCAGAGCAAGCGCGGCGCCGACGGCGTAATCCAGCTTGCTCAGGCCTTTCACACGCATGCGCAGCAGTCGACCGGCATCGAGCACCAGCCAAACCGTCTGGCTACGTTCGGTCTGGTAGGACTTGCTGATCAGTTTTGCGCGACGCGCCGTGGCGCTCCAACAAATGTCGCGCCATTCGTCGGACTCGCGATATTCCCGCAAACTCTCAAATTCCCGGCCTTGACCCGGCTGGTGCTTGTATCTTTTTTCCAGCGCAATCTGGCGACTGCGAATCAGGTAAATCGTGTCCTTCTTCGACTCTTGAAAATTCGGATAAATACGAATCGTCTGTTGCAAAGAAGCGCTAGCCCAACGTTCGGCAATCTGCCAGGTTGTCTGGTAGCGCAAAAATGTGTTGCCGAAATTCATATCGCCACGTTGGCGCGGGCAAATGGAATAGGCAGCGCTGTGCGACCCTCCCGCTTGGATGCGCACATCTATTTCGGGAATTTCCTTGCGCAAGCCGACTGGCACTTCCTCCTGAACGCGAAGCAACACCGGCGATTTTCCACGGTTCGTGAATTCCAGTGTAGCCTCTGCCGGTTCGCGTAACTGCAGCGTGGAATGAAACACCCGGCGCAGTTCGATCTCTTCCGGTTTCGGCAATCGTGTCAAATCGGCCGCCCAAAGCAAAAGCACAAGAACATCCCAAAGCGCCAATCCCAGAAGATATTTTGGATTTGCCCAGGCGGGGCCAATCCATACTAGCCCAAGCAGCAACAGCAAAAAGAATCGGCGTCCGAACGCCACGCCCAATTTGCCTTTTGCTTTGCCGCGCGCGCCAACCGGCGCCGGCGCCAGCTGTGAAGACTCCATCATTTTGGAACTTCCACGCCCTTCACCACATCGCGCACCACTTGGTCGGGAGTTATGCCTTCCAAGTCCGCTTCAGGCTTCAGCACCAACCGATGCCGCAGAATGGGCAGGGCCGCGTTTTTCACATCGTCGGGAATCAGAAAATCGCGTCCTTCGGTGGCCGCCAACCCTTTCGCGAAAAGCATCAAGCTGATCGCCGCGCGCGGGCTGCCGCCCAGACTGACCGAAGGCCAATTCCGCGTGCGCGCCACCAGTTTTACGATGTACTGGAAAAGCGCCGGCTCCACTTTCACCTGCGCAGCCTCCACCCTTGCGGCCATCAGCGCTTCCGGCGAAACCATTTCGAAGTTCACCTTTTTCAACTCGCGCGAATCGAACCCGTTTTGAATATTTTCCAGAATCTGCACTTCCTGTTCTCCGTTCGGATAACCGATACGGATTTTTGCCACGAAGCGGTCCAGTTGAGCTTCCGGCAGCGGATACGTACCTTCGAATTCAACGGGGTTCTGTGTCGAAAAAACCGTGAAGAACGGCGTCAGTTCATAGCTGGTGCCATCGATGGTGACCTGCCGCTCCTCCATCGCTTCCAGAAGCGCGGATTGCGTGCGCGGTGGTGTGCGGTTGATTTCGTCCACCAGCAACAGATCCGTGAAGATTGGCCCGCGGTGCAGCGCAAAGGAACTCGTGCCCATGTTGAAGACGTTGGCGCCAATCACGTCGGCCGGCATCAGGTCCGGCGTACACTGCACCCGTTGGAATTTCAGCTGGAAAATATTAGCCAGCGCCTTTACCGCAAGCGTTTTTGCCAACCCGGGCACGCCTTCGACGAGCGCATGCCCCCCAACGAGCAATACCAGCAGCAACTGGTCCGTCACTTCCTGCTGGCCAACAATCACCCGCGCCAGCTGGGTTCGCACATGATTCGCTAAGTCCTGCGCTTGATTCATTCGGATTGCCCCTTTTCCTCCGGCGCATTCCGGATTTCCAGGCGCGCCGTATACTCGTGAAGGTCCTGCACAATTTCCAAAGCTTCGTCGTCTGCCACGTTCAATGTTCTTGAATTGCGATCCGCGCGGGCTAGTGCGCCCAGCAGAGATTGTTCTTCCCAGCCCAGCGTCCGGTGGGCAGCGCGCGCAATCTCCGCGACGGTCGCGTTGGCGGGCATCCCCAATTGTCGCGTCAACAGATAACGCAATCGCTGGTGAGCCACGCGCACGGCAGCGGACCCCGCGTGCGCGGAAGTGTACAGATCGCCCAGCGTATCCACAAATTCCAGAGGAGACAGGCGAGAAATTCTTCCGGGCATCCGGATGGTGCCATAGCGCCGGGAATACGTCACTAAAACGAACGCGAACAGCACACCCAATTGGGCAAGGACCCAGGGAAGCGGCGTTTTCGCTATATATGACCAGAAATCCCCGCGCGCGCCGTGGAAATACTCGTCCCAAAGGATTCGTTTGCCTTGTTTGCCACCGACGGAGTTCAACAGAAGCGCCAGGTTACCCGGCTCCTGGATCCCGCGATTCGTCAGCGGTGAAGGCGAGCCCCACCATACAATCGTTCCTTTACCCACGCCGTAGGTTACAACCGCTGCGGTTTCTGTATTCCCGTACGCTGCAATCTGATCGACGCGCGATGGCCGCCAGTTGGTCGGCGGCGCCATACTGATCTCCGGCGCTTCGGAAGTCAGCGGAGAAGGCAGCAGGGCAGGGAATTGCGTTTCGCCTTCCGCGTCATCCATCTCGACGAAACGTTGCCCGCCCGGAAGAAAATCCAAAAAGTCGTCGCCCGTCACGACGATCCGTCCGCCGCTATCCAGAAAACGCCGAAGAGCTGCCGTTTCCTCTGACGATGGGGGTTGCGAAGGATTGGCAAGAAGCAAAACCTGGTTGTGCGCGTCATTCGCTAATTCCGAGGGAGACTTATCCCAACGGTGAATGTCGTAGCCCAATTCGCCCAAAAGCAGGTAAGCGGCTTTGGCTCCATCCCACGTCGTCGAATAGCTCGAGGGGAAACCCGTGCGGCCGCCACGGCGCGAAGGCGTCAGCAGCGACGTCGCGATCGCCAGAACTACCACCACTACGCCCGCACCTATCAGGAGGGAACGGTCGGTGCGATCGAGGCCTGCAGGCATCCCATTTTCTCCAATTGTTCTTTTGTACCCGCCCAATCGCTTGCGGAGACGGGCCGGTATCCATACCAGATCAATTCGAAACTTTGCGTGACAGTTCGCAAGAGTCCTTGTTCCTTTGGATGTTGATCGAGAAGTCGCAACGATTCCCGGGGAGTCCTGGCGCGGTCGCGTGGCAGGATGCGAATGTCCTCGAGATGCGCCACCGATCCCCAATACGCGCAATGAACTGCTTCGCGAAAATCGCCACGATCCGCTGCAGCAACGGCGTCCTGCAGCCAACGCCGGGCATCGCTCTGGGTTGGTTCCGCTGGTGCGCGAAAGCTGGCGTCTCCCGAAGACTTAGTCATCCACAGATAAGCCACATAGAAGAGAAGAACCACTGCGAGGAACAAAACACTCCAGACGATCGCGTTTCCTGTTTTGTGACTGAGGTGCAGCAGGCTAAGCAGCTTCAGGATGTGCAACGCGATCCAGCGTATGACTCGCGCGCGCAACAAATCCCACCGCGATGGCCCGGAGACCTCGCGAAACTCCCCGCGCTCCATGATTTTTTTCAGTTTATCTGCAGCTTCCGTCATGTTCGCGCTGGCAGAGGGGCGCGCAAGTTCCTCTGTCTGTCGCCGCATGGCGTCCAACCGCACTTGTAGTGAGGCCGCCGTGTTCTTCTTGGGATCACGTTCGATTTCCCGAAGCGCCTCCGATATCTCTCTTGTCGGCACGTTATAGACGCGCTCGCCATCCCGCACCGTCCACGATTCGGGTAGCGAGCGCCGCAACGCGGGAATTTCCGCGGGGCTCTCGAGCGTTTCTGCGATATGCGACAGCTCGCGCTGATAGGACTGCAGGTCAAGTTGGGTTGGAGATATTGTGTTAACCGGCGTTTGCGCACGGCCGGGAATGCAAAGCAGCAGCCATGCCGCTAGCAGAACAACGTATCGCTGCATTTCGCTTCCCGCGCTGCATCGCTTCATTTTCTCTAACGAATTCCCGGTGGATCGGCCAGCGGTCTCGGCGCGCTCGCCAGTGAGCTCATCAGGTGCTGAATGTCAAAACCCTCTTTGCGCACTCGCAAATTGTAGTACATCAGCGCCGCGGAAATGGTCCCGATGGGGCCCACAATGACCTGGGAAACGAATTCCGCGACATAGGAATAGGCGGACACGCCAAAAGAGACCTGTTGTCTGGCCATGGCGGCCTTGAACGCGAAAAACATGACCGGAAATTGCAACAGCCCCGCCACCGCGTAGGTCAAAAACACCACCAGTAGAAATAACAGAAACACCTGCCCGGCAAATCCCTTTGTAAGCTCCATGCTTCTTTCCATCCCCGAAACCGGAGAATCCTGCTCGACCACCGCCGCGGGCACCGAGACCCCCAGGCGGCAGGCGATATAAATTCCGGGGATGATCAGGAAGATAAATCCCACACCGGTGGCCAGGCCGGCCATGATCATGATCGCGATGACCGTCAATATGCTTCTCTTGGCTTGTTGATAGGAACGTCCGATGCTCGCTTCCCGGCCCAGGAGCAGATCGGAAACCGCAATTACCGTGGCTGCCTGTGTAATACCGACCATCAATAAAAGGATGAGGATCGCCCCCAATCCCCCGATGATCGCGCCACCTACGACGCTCGGAGATGAAAGATTGGGCACTCCGGACGTGCTCCCGGCCCTTGTCACCAGCAGCACGGCAAAGCGAAACAGTAGCATCAACAGATTGGGCAGCGCCGCTATGCCT
Source organism: Candidatus Acidiferrales bacterium (assembly GCA_963795535.1). Classification (GTDB taxonomy): domain Bacteria; phylum Acidobacteriota; class Terriglobia; order Acidiferrales; family UBA7541; genus Acidiferrum. Next base: position 469,961 of record CAWCIG010000012.1, on the reverse strand, counting down.
ACGAATAGCAGAAAGTGTTCGCGATACAGAGTAAATGTCCGGTCCAGCACCTCACCGAGGCTCATTGGGCGCAGGTCAACGTTGGCCATGGGTTCTCCTGACGGAATTTACCGAGTTGAGCGCATGTAAACATATTTGTGCTCATTCGGCAAGATCGCGCCGGTACCGTTTGCGTTAATTGCGGGGAAAGAGTGAACGTCGCCAATAAACAAAGGGCGGTGCTGATCAGCTGGGGGAGGATGCAGCACCGCCTTAGGATCGCGACGGATCCTCGTGAGAGGATTCCGGCCCCTATCGAGAATTTAGCCGCGAACGGTCAAAACCGGGCAGATCGACTTGGTCACCACGTTATAGGCGATCGTCAAAGGAGCATGTCCCGGCAGGCTTTTCCTGGCTTTTGCACCCATCACGATCAGATCTGCCTTGCTCTCCCGCGCGGCGATCAGAATTTCTTCTACAGCCGACCCGTAGGTCACGCGAAATTCAGGTTGGCACCAGTTTTCCGAGCCCGCCGGCATCAGCTGCTTCATCCGCGCAACGTTGATATCCCGTTGGCGCGCCACGCCTTCCTCGTTGTACGCCGCCGCAGTCTCGATCACGTGCAACAGCGTCAAGCGCGCATGGTGTTCCTGCGCCAGGGAAAATGCATGGGCTGCCGCCTTTTCCGCGCCCGACCCAAAATCAGTGGCAAACAGGATGTGTTTGAACTCGATCTCCGGCGCCGTGTCGCCCTTCACCGCCGGACCGACGGTCAGGACCCCCGCACTCGCTTGGCGAAATATCTCTTCCGCAACCGAACCGATCAAAAGCTTCTGGACCTTTCCCCGTCCATGGGTTCCGGCAACCACGAGATCGATCTCGTGCTCCACGATCATTTTGTCCAATGTTGGCCAGACGTTTCCTTCTTCCATCAGAACTTCATGCGGCAAGCCGCGCAGTTTCCCGGAAATCAGTATGTCGGTGATGCCTTCTTCCGCCGCCTGGCGGACTTTTTCGTAAGTGGCTTGGGCCAGTTGGGGTTCCGCAAACTGAAACGGATCAGGCGTGATTATGTGGGTGAGATAAATGCGCGCGTCATAGCGCCGCGCAAGCGCAATTGCATAGTCCAAAGCGCGATCCGACACTTCGGAAAAGTCGGTAGTCACCAGGATCTTGGTCAAGGTTACTCGTTGATTCCTATCAACCTTCTTTAATTCCCTTTGTTCCGCAGTCTGCGGCATAAAGGCCTCCTCAAAGACACAGCAGCTTTCTACCCGCTCAATTGGCTCTCTATAATCCCAGAGGTAAGGGTGCACGTTCGGCACCACAACATCGTCTAGCAGCTCTTTCGAAACAAAGATGTTGCAACCCGTTTTTTAGAAAAATTTCCGGCAGTGAGCCAACTCTCGCAATTTCCTGCGCCGATTCACCTAACAGTGTGGAAAAAGAGCAACGCGGTAGATTGTTGTGTGTTGTCTTGAGGGAGGAACTGCGCTGGGAGGGAGTAGAAAACAAGGGCAGCGGCCAGCTTGTTCAGAAGCCCGCGATGCGGGCGTTCGAGTCGTACACACGACGCTCGGTTATAGTTTCGCTGACCGCTGCCTAACTTTTCGCCAAATTTTTTATTGTGGGCGTCCCTTTTTACGACGTATCCTTTCGAGCCTTCACCGCGAGCCCGACCGTCCTAAAAGGAACGCCCACTGCTCAGCATTTTGACAATCGCTCCATTGCCCAACTGCTGAACGTGAAACAGTAAGGCATCTCGCATTCCGTTTCGCACCGTTTTGCACAAATTTCTAACTAACTGTAAATAAATGTCTTACATTTCAAGAAGGTGCTGGGCAAAGCTCTAAACTGTTACCAATGCGAGTTTTCACACTTACTCGGGGCATCTCACGCAGTCCGGTTTTGCTTGTCACAGGGGGCGCCTGGGTACTACTTCGGGTTGCTGTGGGTGGCGGACTCTTCTTCTTCCGAGTGCGACAATCCAAACTTCTTCATTTTGTAACGCAGCGCGTCCCGGCTGATGTTCAGGAGTTTTGCCGCCTTGATTTGGTTGCCATGTGACTGCTGCAATGCCAACTCCACCAGTGCATGCTCCACGTCCTCGAGCGAAGTGCCACCCTCCGGGATAGACAGCGGTGGCAATCGCCTTTTACCCGGTGCGGGAGCCGCTTCCACGGGAGGCGTTAAGGGGCTGTCCACCGCAGCCACAGGGCCGCTTCGTCCGCTGGCCACCGTGAACGGCAGATCATCCGGCTTCAAGAGCTTGCCATCCTCGAGAATCATGGCGCGTTCGAGGGCATTCTTCAGTTCGCGCACGTTCCCGGGCCAGTCATAATTCTGCACCAGCCGAATAGTTTCTTCCGTTAATCCCTGCACGGATTTCCGGAATTTCCGGTTGTAATGTGCCAGGAAGAATTCTACCAGCGGCGTGATGTCCTCTTTGCGCTCGCGCAGCGCAGGAAGGTAAATGGCGATGATCGCCAGCCTGTAATAAAGATCCTGGCGAAACCGGCTTTCGCGCACTTCGCGTTCCAGATCGCGGTTGGACGCGGCAATCACTCGCACGTCCACCTGAATATCGCGGACGCTGCCGATGCGGCGGATCACCTGGTCTTCCAGCACGCGCAGCAGCTTGGCCTGCAACAGTGGAGAAAGCTCGCCAATTTCATCCAGGAACAGTGTCCCGCCATCGGCCGCTTCAAACAGACCCTTCTTCATGGCCTTGGCGTCCGTGAAAGCCCCTTTTTCGTGCCCGAAAAGCTCGGCCTCCATCAAAGTTTCCGGAATGGCCGAGCAGTTGATGGCTACGAACGGGCGTTCCGTGCGCGAGCTGTGATAATGGATGGCTTTTGCCACTAGGTCCTTGCCTGTGCCGCTCTCCCCCTGGATCAAAATAGTCGTGGCTTCGCTCGCCGCCACCTTATAGACGAACTTCATCAACTCCGTGATTCTGCGGGACACGCCAATGACATCGTGATACCCCGCTCGCCGCCGCACTTCGTCGCGCAAAGATTCTACTTCCGTTCGCAACGCGCCAGCTTCCAGCGCATTCTGCAGCGTGACGTTCAACTCCTCGAAATTTATGGGTTTACTGACGAAATCGTATGCCCCCAGCCGCAAAGCCGCCTTCACGTCATCCAGTTGCGGGTCCGCGGTCATCATGATGATGCTGCGCGTCTCGCCGTTCTGCTTCAGCTTCTCCAATACTTCAATGCCACTCAAATCAGGGAGATGCACGTCCAGGAGAACCAGGTCCACGGATTCATTTTGCAATGCTCGCAGCGCCTCTTCACCGTTTTCGGCCTCGAGCGTCTGGTAACCAAACTCGGCACACTTCTGGTTCAGCGCCCAGCGCACCAGCTTTTCGTCGTCGACGATCAAAATCCTCTTTTGAAGCATATTTTCACTCTATCATCAAAATCAGTGACCGGAGACTTTCCCGCGGGCTGGCTTTAAGCGTTGAACGGCCAGCCAGATTCTGAACTGTGTACCCTTCCCCAGTACACTGGTCACCTCAATTCGGCCGCCGTGAGACTGCACGATGCTGTTCGCCAGCGACAATCCCAATCCTGTGCCCTCCCTGCGTGTCGTATAAAACGGCTTGAAGATTTTTGACAAGGCTTCCGGCGAAATTCCTCGGCCAGTATCGGAAACTTGAATTACGGCAAACCCCGGATCTTCCTGCATGCCGACTTGCACCTGTCCTCGGCCGGAAATGGCCTGGATGCCATTGAGCACCAGGTTCAGGATCACCTGCTGAATCAAGGCCGGATCATGTTCCACCAAGGGCAAAGCTGGATTGGGCTCGAACAAGATTTGGATGGGTTTTGTCAGCACTTGTTGCCGCGCCATCAAAACGGCCTGTTCGGTGGTTGTGTTCAGATTCGCTGCGTGAAAATCCGGTGGCCGTGGACGCGCGTAGGACAGCAAATCATTCAGGATCGCCTGAATGTGCAGAATTTCGCGATGTACTTCTCCTATCACGCCGCGGCTCGGGCTATTGGCCGGCAGTTCTTTTCCCATAATGTCCACAACTCCAGCAATGCCCGCCAATGGATTGCGGATTTCGTGTGCCAGCCCGGCCGCCATCTCCCCGAGAGTGGCTAGGTGCTCGGCGCGAGTCATCTCCCGCGCATGCAACTCTTCTATTTCCTGCCGATTTTGATCCAGTCGCTCGACCATTTCATTGAATTGCCGCCCCAGTCGCCCGATATCGTCGTCGCGCTTGGCGAAGCTGACGCGCGCGGTCAGGTCGCCGCGTTGCACTCGTCCGATCGTGTCCATCAATTCTTCCAGTGGCCGTTCGACCAGCACCAACAACACGGCCAGCAGCACAAAGCACAAAAGAATCGCGAAAAATACGGCGGCGATCAGAATCCACTGCACGTCCAAAGTTTCGTGCGAACGCAAAACCACCCGGATTGCCAGGATGCTGAGACCGAGGACTGTGATAATCGGAATGAATACTTTCCACTGCCACCGGATGCCCGTGGCCCAACGCACGAAATAGGGCACATTCATGCTCGTATCACATCAAAAGACCTGCCTGCGATGCAAGTCGACCGTTCGCCAGACACGTTTCGGCACAGCCTGCCGAGTATTTACGTTCGAATGCAGCACGCTGCTCTAAAATTATATTCAGTCATTGTTATTACGAACTTTGCCGGATCTCTGGTGTTCTCTGCGGAGGTTGTGTGAGTTCTCCCGAAACATTTGACCTTGTGGTTATCGGCTGCGGCCCGGCTGGCGAAAAAGGCGCTGCCCAAGCCGCTTATTTCGGCAAGCGCGTAGCCGTTGTGGAACGAGCGCATGCCGTCGGCGGCAGTTGCATCAACACCGGAACCGTCCCTAGCAAAACGCTGCGCGAATCGGCTCTCTATTTTTCCGGTCTCAAACAACGCGGCGTCTACGGAATCGATTACTCCCTGAAAGAAAATCTCACCGTCCACGATTTCATGCACCACGAACGAGCCGTTGTGGAGATGGAACGCGGCCGCATCCTAAAGAACCTCGAGCTGCACAAAATTGAGTTGCTACGCGGCCAAGCTTCCTTTCAGGATGGCCACACGGTGGTCGTCGGTGGTCCGGACGGTCAACGAACACTTCACGCCGAGGTCACCTTGATTGCAACGGGTTCGAAGCCTCACCGTCCCGCGGAAATTGCGTTCGATGACGTGCACACCTTTGATTCCGACACGTTTCTCCAGTTGGAGCGCATCCCCAAAAGCCTGGCGGTTATCGGCGGTGGCGTGATCGGTTGCGAATACGCTTCGATCTTTATGGCATTAGGCGTTGATGTCACTCTGGTCGACGGGCGAGATCAGTTGCTGCCCTTCCTTGACGCAGAAATTTCCAGCCGTTTGCGCGCTCGATTCGTCTCTCTCGGCATGCACCTGTGGTTCAACCAGCGCCCCGTCAAAGTCGAAAACCATCCTGGTGGCACGCGACTCTGTATGAAAAGCGGCAAAACCTTGGGAGTAGAGACCGCGCTTTTCGCGGCAGGCCGCCGCGCTGCCGTCGACGATCTGGGCTTGGAAAAGGTGGCGCTCTCGCTCAACGATCGCGGCTACATTCCTGTCAACGAACAGTACCGTACCGCTGTACCAAATATTTATGCAGTTGGCGACGTTATCGGCTTTCCCGCCTTGGCCTCCACGTCCATGGAGCAAGCACGTGTTGCCGTGTGCCACGCCTTCGGCCTGCAGTATAAACAACGTGTCGCTTCGCTATTGCCCATGGGTATCTACACCATCCCGGAAATTTCCGCTGCCGGCGAAACTGAGGAATCCTGCAAGGAAAAGGGAATTGACTACTGCGTTGGCCGCGCCCACTACGCGAATAACGCCCGCGGACACATCACCGGCGATACCGCGGGCATGCTGAAACTCATTTTCCATCGCGCGGATCGCAAGCTTCTCGGCATCAGCATGATCGGCGAATCCGCCACCGAACTCATTCATATCGGCATGATGGTCCTCGACAAGGGACTGACCATCGATGAATTCATCGAACAGGCTTTCAATTACCCCACGCTGAGTGAAACCTACAAATACGCCGCCTACGATGGCCTTGGCAATCTCTCCGGCCACAAACTTCGCGAAGGCTAAGCTCTAGCCATCTAGCCTGCGCCGCACTTGTTCTTGCTCTTTCGCTGCCACGCCACATGCTGTAAATTTTGTTCATGCATCGCCCACTCATTTCGTTTGCGGCGTTTTTACTTTCCGCGTTTGCGGTCCTACTGGCTCTTCCCAATCGATCCGGCACTACACAGGTTCCGGCTGCCAGTTACCTCGGCTTCGACCTCAACGAATATCCCGGCGACGATGGACTTCCCGTTCTACGCAAGACTTTTTCTTTCACTGGATATTGGCTTAGCCCCCCGCCGGGGGAGAAGCGTACGAACTGGCTCGGTAAACGCCAACTGTTGCAGTCGCAAGGCTTCGGTTTCTTGTTGCTTTTCAACGGAAGAGAAAGTCGCAATCTGAAATCGTCCGCCGACGCCAAACAAAAGGGCATTGCCGATGGCGACCGCGCCGTTAAACTTGCCCAGCAGGAAGGCTTTTCAGCAGGTTCTATTATTTTTCTGGATATCGAAGAGGGCGGCCGCTTAAGTCCCGAGTATCACGATTATGTTAACGCCTGGATCGACACGCTGTCTCGATCGCATTTCCGAGGTGGAACGTACTGCTCCGGCATGCCTGTGAACGACGGCGACGGTAAGACCATCACTACCGTCAAAGATCTACAGGAGCACCTCGCCGGGCGCCAGCTGACGTTCTGGATCTTCAACGACGCCTGCCCGCCTTCGCCCGGCTGCGTCTTCCCTCAGTCTCCTCCCGCCGTTGCACAGGGTGGGACGGCCGAAGCGGCTGTCTGGCAATTCACGCAGAGCCCGCGCCGCAAACAGTTCACAGCCCGCTGCGCCGCAACCTATGCGCCAGACGGGAATTGTTACGCGCCCGGCGATGCCGCACACAAATGGTTTCTCGACGTCAACGTAGCGAACTCGGTAAATCCTTCCGCGCCGCGGGAGTAGAGCAGAGGCTGGTTTCTGCTCCATCCGTCGCGAAAAAAGTCAATTAGAGCTGTCCCAGCCCGCCATCCACGTTGATTTCCACACCAGTTATGTAGGACGCGTCCGTGGAGGCCAGGAACGCAACGACGCCTGCTACCTCTTCGGGTTGTCCAAAGCGCTTCATCGGCACTTTTTCTACCAGCCCTTTGGCCCAATCGTCGATCACCTGTTGCGGCAATCCCGTGCGCCCGAAAATGGGCGTCACGATTGGTCCCGGCGCCACGGCATTCACACGAATTTTGCGCTCCGCCAGTTCCGCTGCGGCTGTCCGGGTCAGCGACCGTAGCGCTGCCTTCGTCGCCGAATAGGCGCTCGTTGTAGGTGTGCCGGTCGAGCCCGCCACGCTGGTGTTAAACACGATGGAAGCACCGTCGTTAAGATACGGCAACGCCTTCTGAATCGTGAAATATGCGCCTTTGATGTTGATATCGAATTGCTCGTCGAAGATGGCTTCCGGGGTTTCGTTTAGTGGCGCAAACTTTGCCACCCCGGCATTGACGAACAGCACATCGATCTTCCCGAACTTCTTATGCACTTCACCCAGAAATTGCCCGATATCCTCCAGCTTTGCGGTGTCCGCCTTGACGGCCAATACGCCATTGCCGAGCGATTTCGCGGCTTCCTCGAGCGTCTTCTGGCTTCTCCCTGAAATAGCCACCTTCGCGCCTTCGTCCAGAAAGCGCTTCGCCGTCGCCAGTCCGATGCCGCTGTTGCCGCCCGTAATCACCGCAACCTTGCCTTGCAGTCGCTTCATAAACGCCTCCGCCCCCGTAGGGCTGAAAACTTCGATCGCATTACTTCGACACTTCGATGAATGTCTAAACATTTGGTTACACCCCTTTTCCTGCCCGGTTGCGCCGGCGCTCGCCCTTCGTTAGACTCGCTCTTGACGATGGACCGACAAAAGATTGAACGCATCTCCAAGGCGCTCGCGGACCAGACGCGCCTGCGCATCTTCGAAGCCATCAACTCCTGCGATCACATGAATTGCGGTCAGATAGTTTCCTTGCGCGGGGTCACCCCGGCTACTGTTTCCCATCATCTTCGGGTGCTCGAGGATGCGGGGCTGATCGTCTGCCGCCGGGAAGGCCAGTTTGTTAATAGCGAAGCGAATCCCAAAGCGATCGCGGACTATACGCGTGAACTTGCCGGCTTGACTCGCAAGAAAAAGAAATAAATTTCAGGAGTGGAAAATCTTCACTCTGTCGGATTCTCTGGGAATTTCTGGTAGGGAAGCCGCACGGCATCGATTACAATCTGATCCGCACGAATCTGCGTAGGCGCTTGAAAACCCGCGGCGCCCGCCGCGGCAACATAATCGTCCTGGTCCACACCGTCGCCGCTTACCCCGAGTCCGCCGACAAGCGCGCCATTGCGGTAAAGTCCCACGCTGCCCGGAAAAAAAACAATTCCGCTTTTATTGGTGTTCGGTGGCCCACCCTGAAAACCTTGCGTGCAAGGATTCGCGACATCCTGTGCATACAAATTAAAAAATGGTCCGGAAGCGGTGCCATCGACCCCAGGGGGAAAAAATGGTTGCGCGCCGAAGCCAATCGTTCGATTGGTCACCGCCGTCCCTATCGGAACCTGATTCAGATCGGCGGCGGTGCGCAGGTCGCTGCTGAAATACACCATGTTACGAGCCTTGGTTACCGCTACATCGATACTGAACACCGTTGCATCGGTCATGCGTCTCAGTCCGACAATCGTGCCGTCGAGATCGGCCACCGCGATAACCATCTTGGCCCGCGATCCGACGGGCAGCCGGATCACCGCACGCGTTTGATTCGCGGTGGTCTCCGCGCTGTTCAGAATTCCTTGCACGTCGGCGACGCTAAGCCCTCCGACCGGTCCGGCAGCTGGCGCGATCAGATCCCCATCCGGTGGCTGTCCCGCGCTGGCCAACGGTCCCACAAGAAACATTCCGGTGAAAGTTCCCGGCGTCACTCCGCTCGGGGCCGAGGTCTGATTTACAAACGGCAGTGCGATTCCGTTGATGAAAACAACTCCAGGCGCCGCCGGTGTCGGACCAAAACCATTCGAAGTTGCCGCCACATAGCTGGCATATTCGGCAGTATCGGAAGAAACGCCGGCAACACCCACGCCACCAACCACGACACCGCTGCGAAAAATCGGCACGCCGCCGGCATTCACCGCATTCGGATCGCTGTCCAGCAAATCCGCCTTACCGGTAATGATGCCGAGTCCAAATCCGCCGCCAAGCGCCAGCGAAGGTTGCACCGCTTGCCCCGGCAGGAAATTCGTTGCCAGCGCGCAGCCTCGATTCGTATTTTCGATTCCGTAGAGCGGCGCATTGCTGGCATTCGTCACGCCCGGAGGAAAATGGATCCCACTGATAAACCGCACAGTGCGCGAAGAAAGCGGAGCCTGATCGTTGCTGAAGTAAGCGGCAGTGCGGGCCAGGCTCACTGCCAGGTCATTTATATTTACAAGCGCGCCAAAATTCCCCACGGCCGTTGTTGCCGCTCCGGGCTTGCGATATACGGCTAGCACCGTGCCGCCGCGATCCACGACGGCAATCACCATGCTTGCGGAGTCCGCGGCTTGGGCTGCCGCTTGCACTACATTCTGCACGTCGCTGATGCTCAACGGTGCCGCCGAGGGTGGTGCCGCGGGAGGTCGGACTGTTGCGCTGCCAGACGAGGACGCCACGCTGCCGCAGCCCACAAGCAAAACCGTCAGCGCGAGCGCAATTCCGAGCGCCAGAATTATGCCTAGAGCGAGGGTCTTCCGTCTGTGCTGGTAAGCACGCCGGGATTCCACCGGCCTGCGAAGAACATGCTCCATAAAAGTATCAACTTCGTTGGTAACATGCGCATTCGTTGCGCCACAATTGGCAATCTAAACACAGATGGGGAATCGGTGACCCCGGTACGCCAAAGGGACGTTATTGACTATCTCCATCTCCTCGCAAAAAAGGTTGCTGTGCCGCGCTGAATCCGGTGTAGTTGACGGAGATCGCGAGACGTTTCACTACCTTGCCGTTTTAACTGAATGCGCCTTCTCACTCCGTCCAAGACGTATGCGGTTCCCGCGGGACTATGCGTAATTCTCGCCATAGTGCCCGGTTTTTTGTTGCAGGCGCAGACTCCCGATCCCCCGCAGTACCCCTCAGTGAAAATTTCTTCGGAAACCGCGTCCCGCAAACGCATTCCACGCGAGCAAGCCCTGACCACGGCAGCCCTCGATGGCACCGTGCGCGAGCAAGTGTCGCCTTCGGCCTCGCGGCCCGCTGTGGCGGTCCGGCTGTCTGTGCGAAACACACAAACGAATCAGACCATCTCTGCCGTGGCGTCCGGGGATGGCGTGTTTCGCATTTTCCCACTCCCCCCCGGTTCCTACGAACTTCGCGTTGAAGCGGACAATCGCTCCACATTCTTGATTCGCGATCTATCGTTGAAAGCCGACGAGGTCCTCACCTTGGAAATTGTTCTGGTGTCTTCGAATAACGCCGAGCTGCGCTCCCGGCTGCCTCGCCAACCTGAACTCGGGCCGCCGCTTCCCGCCGAAGGTGTCATGCCCGCCGGAAGCTATCGGGAATTCCGCCATCGCCTTGATGCCGATCCCAATTACATCCTCGAACTTGCTCCCGAAGTCTTGCCGCCCGCCGGTGGCAACACCATCCCGAATCGTTGGGAACTTCCCCAACCCGATTACCAACGCTATCCCGCCCGGAACGATTCCATTTACGCGAAGCCTCACTGGTACGATCCCTTCAATCACAATCGCTTCAAGGGTGACGAACCCATCTGGCCGGAACTTTTCGGCCAGCAGGTTTTCCTGGACTTCACCGGGACCGTGGAAACTTTCCTGAATGGTCGGCGCGTTCCCACGCCCACCGATGTCAGCCCTGCAAGGCCAGGCAGCGCGGATTTTTTCGGCCATGGCGAGCAACTCTTCCTGGACCAGACCTTCCGTTTCTCGTTCGACTTGTTTCACGGCGACACTTCATTCAAGCCGGTCGATTGGCGTATCCGTATCACGCCCGAACTCAGCCTGAATTATCTCGATGTCCAGGAACTGGGTATCGTCAGTCCCGACGTGCGCAAGGGCACCACGCGATTTGACGATCACGTCGGCCTGCAGGAAGCCTTTGTCGAGGTCAAACTCCACGATCTAAGCCCCAATTTTGATTTTGTCTCCGCTCGCGCCGGCATTCAGCAATTCAACGCCGATTTCCGTGGCTTCCTTTTTGTGGACGAACAGCCGGGCCTGCGCTTCTTCGGCACCTGGGACAGCGATCGTATCGAGTACAACGCCACTTACTTCAATTTCCTCGAGAAAAATACGAACAGTGGCCTCAATAGCTTTGCCCTGCGCCAGCAACAGGTGGTGCTCGCAAATATCTATTGGCAAGACTTTTTCTTCCCGGGATACACCGCGGAGTTTGTCGGCGCATGGAACAAAGACGACCCTAGCATCCACTACGACGATAACGGCTTTCTGGTGCGGCCCGCGCCTATCGGCAATGTCGTTAATCAAGGCGTCGGTCCAATCCCTCACGGCATTCGCGTAGGCTATTTGGGCTGGCTAGGCAGCGGACACATCCAGCGCCTCAATCTCACCCATGCGTTTTACGAGGCTGCCGGCGAAGATACGTTTAATCCCATCGCCGGGCGCCGCGTCACGGTCAACGCCCAAATGGCCGCGGCGGAACTTTCTCTCGATCGCGATTGGGTCCGTTATCGCGTTTCCACGTTTTATTCCTCCGGAGACTCCAACCCTCGCGATGGACGCGCCAACGGCTTCGACTCCATCGTGGACTTGCCCAATTTTGCCGGCGGCATTTTCAGCTTCTGGAATCAGCAGGCGATTCGTCTCACGGGAACGGGGGTGGACCTGACTCAGCAGGGCAGCCTCCTCCCCAATATGCGTTCCAGCAAGGAAGAAGGTCAGGCAAATTTTGTGAATCCGGGAATTTTCTTGCTGAACGCAGGCGCGGATTTCAATCTGACGCCCAAGCTCAAAGCGTTTGCGAATTATAATTTCCTTCGCTTCATGCGCACTGAGCCTCTAGAAGACGTTCTCTTTCAAGCCCCAATTCACCACACCGTCGGCAGCGATCTTGGCGCCGGCGTGCAGTATCGGCCTCCCCTGTCTGAAAATCTTGTCCTGAGCGGAGGCGCCTCCATGCTCCAGCCTGGGCAGGGATTCCGCGATATTTACACGGGACGAACTCAGTTTTCCGTTTTTGGATTGGCGAAGGTTACATTCTGAAGGACAAGCGAATGCCGCGATTTCTAAATCTGACGAAACACCAGGGCAAAAGCCCCCGAGGAACGCGCCAACACCGTCTCGCGCTTTTCTGTGCTGCCGTTTCGCTCCTTTTCCTTTCATCGAAAGCCTTTGTAGGGGCCGCGTTCGGCGGCGGGCCGTTCTCCGCTCAATCGCAACCAGACGATCGCAAATCTGCCGGGTGCATTGCCTGTCACACCGCAACCGATGAACCCACCATGCATCCCTCCAAAGCCGTGCATCTGGGCTGCACCGATTGTCACGGTGGAAATTCCACCGCGTCTATCACCGCAGGCACGCCGATCAATTCGCAGGAGTACGCTGCCGCCAAGGAAAAAGCTCACGTCCAGCCTCGCGACTCCGCCTTCAAAGAGCGTTCGACGATTCCCGAACGCGCTTACACGAAATGGCTGAAAGAACCGGCCGAGTACATTAAATTTGTAAATCCCGGCGATCTTCGCGTTGCCCAGGAAACTTGCGGTAGTGCGGGCTGCCATCCCAGCGAAACCCGCGCGGTCTCTACGAACATGATGACCCACGGCGGATTTTTGTGGGGTGCCGCGCTCTATAACAACGGTGGCTTTCCTCACAAAAATACAGGCTTCGGCGAAAGCTACGACCGCAACGGCGCGCCGCAATCCTTGAAAACCATTCCGCCACCCACAGCGGAAGAAACGCGAACCAAGGGCGTACTACCTGAACTCACGCCCCTCGATCGCTGGGAGCAGTCGCAACCGGGGAACATCTTGCGCGTATTCGAACAAGGTGGGCAGAAAAAAGCTGAAATTGGCAATCCCACCAGTGATGAAAATCCCGGCAAGCCCGACGACAAGCTCAGCGACCGCGGGTTCGGCACGGAATTGCGCACCGATCCGGTATTTCTCGGTCTTCAGAAAACCCGTCTACTCGATCCCATCCTTTCCTTGCCCGGTACCAATGACCATCCTGGCGATTACCGCTCCAGCGGCTGTTCCGCCTGCCACGTCATTTACGCCAATGATCGTGACCCAGAGCACTCCGGCCCCTACGCGCAATTCGGCCATTCCGCCTACAGCGCTTCGATCGATCCCACGATTCCAAAAAATGAACCGGGCCATCCGATCAAGCACGTCTTCACCCGCGCGATTCCCTCCAGCCAATGCATGATTTGCCATGTCCATCCTGGCACGAATATGGTCACCACTTATTTCGGTCTAACCTGGTGGGACAACGAAACCGATTCCGAGAAAATGTATCCCGCAGAGCAACACAATCCCTCCGAAGAAGAACGCTATCAATCCTCCTTACGCAATCCGGAGGCCGCCGCCGCGCGCGGTCTATGGAGCAACGAAAAATTTCTCGATCAAACTGGCAGCCCCGCGTTTAATTCGCAACTGAAGACCACGCAGTTCGCTGATTTCCACGGCCACGGCTGGGTCTTCCGCGCCGTCTACAAACACGACCGCAAAGGAAATTGGCTCGATAAAAACGGCAAAGAGATCGCCTTCGACGACGCGCAACGCTTTCAAAAGGCCGTGCACCTCGCGGATATTCATCTTGAAAGAGGCATGCAGTGCGCCGACTGCCACTTCGCACAGGACAATCACGGCACCGGGAAAATCTATGGTGAACCGCGCGCTGCCGTTGAAATTGATTGCGTCGATTGCCACGGCACCATCCAGAGCAGGGCCACGCTTGTCACTTCAGGCCCTGCAGCGCCGGATCCGCCGCGCCCCGGCGAACTGCGTGGCCGACACCTCGAAACCCTCCGCACGCCATGGGGTTTGCGCCGCTTCGAATGGCGCGGAGCCATGCTTTTCCAGCGCTCCATGACTGGCGAACACATGGAATGGGAAATTGTCCAGACCAAAGACACAGTAACGCCCGGCAACACGCACTTCAGCTTGAAATCGTTTCGCGCCAAACTCATGGGCAAAGATGGTCTGGTCCTTCCCCAATCCTCAACCGACGAGAAAAATCTGGCCCACGCCAATTCTTCGATGACCTGTTACGCCTGCCACTCCTCCTGGACTCCCACCTGTTTCGGTTGCCACCTTCAAATGACAGCCAACGCACGACGCCGTATGCTGCACAACGAGGGCTTGCTCACAAAAAATTACACCAGCTACAATTTCCAGGTTCTCCGCGACGACGCTTACTTCCTCGGCGTCGATGGCACTGTCACCGGACATCGCATCGCTCCGGCGCGTTCCTCCTGTGCCGTTCTTGTTAGCTCGCAGAATGCCAACCGCGAGTGGCTCTACTACACGCAGCAAACCATCTCCGCCGAGGGTTTTTCCGGCCAGGCCTTCAGCACGTTCGTGCCGCACACCGTGCGTGCGAAGGAAACCAAGGAATGTTCGGACTGTCACGTTTCCGCCGCCAACGACAACAACGCCTGGATGGCCCAGCTCCTTCTTCAGGGCACGAACTTCATGAATTTTCTGGGACGCTACATCTACGTCGCCACCGGCAGTCATGGTTTTGAAGCTATCGCCGTCGCCGAGCATGACGAGCCCGAAGCCATTTACGGCAGTGACCTGCAGCGCGTGGCCTATCCCGCAAATTTCAAAAGCTTTGTTGCCCACAATCGCCAACTATCCGCTGTCGCCAGTCACTCAGGCAATGTTTTGGATATTCAGGCGCGCGGCGAATACGCCTACGCTGCCACGGGAAAAGGTGGCCTGCTCATCTATGACGTCGCCAATATCGATAACAAGGGTTTTTCCGAGCGTGTTACCACCGCGCCCGTCTCGCCGCTCGGCCAACGCTTTTTTCTTCCTACCAAGAATGCCGTCGCCGTCGCTTCTCCAACGACGCTGGGCGTCGATCCGCTGCGAGCGCGCATTCCGGAAAACGAAGAACAGCCTATTCACCTTCTCTACGGTTTCCTTTATATAGCCGACAAGGAAGAAGGCTTGGTGATCGTAGGCAATCCCGATCTGAAATCGAAAAGCCCTGGCGTGGGCACGCTGCTCGACGGCGACCCCACCAACAACTTCCTGAAGCGCGGTTTAGCCTTCAATCCTGGCGGCGCCTTGACGGGCGCGCGACGCATCACCATCGCCGGCACCTTTGCCTATATCCTCACGGACAAAGCGCTCTTCGTCGTGGACCTCGACAATCCTCTTGCGCCCAAAATCACCGCCACCATCGGTGCGCCGTTTCTTAACGATCCTCGCGCCATAGCCGTGCAATTCCGCTATGCCTTCGCCGTCGACCATGACGGAATGAAAGTTCTGGACGTCACCGATCTCGCGCAACCCAAGCCGGAGCCGCATGCGCTCGTCCCGCTCAAGGACGCCCGCAACATTTATGTAGCGCGCACCTACGCTTACGTTTCCGCGGGCAAGCAGGGCCTCGCGATCATCGACGTCGAACGCCCCAGCTCGCCGAAGCTCGGTCAGCTCTTCACCGCCGATGGCCAGCTCAATGATGTCAACGATGTCAAAATCGGCATGGTTGCCGGAAGCGCTTTCGCCTTCGTCGCCGATGGCAGGAATGGCCTGCGCGTCCTTCAGATCGTTTCCCCGTTCGACGACCCGGCCCACTTTTCGGGCTTCAGCCCACGGCCCACACCAAAACTGATCGCCACCGCGCGAACCAAAGGGCGGGCACTGGCCATCTCGAAGGGCGTTGATCGCGACCGCGCGGTCGACGAATCCGGCAACCAACTGGCCGTGTTCGGCCGCAGAGGCGCCCGCCCGCTGAACAACCGGGAATCCCAGCTCCTCTACCTGCGCGGCGGCCAGCTTTACACCGTCACCGACGAACCCGCCGAGCGTCCATATGCAGCCACGCCCGCAACCACGCAAACCAGCTGGTGGGACCGCGCCCTCGCCCGTGTATCGTCAATTCGCTAAGTCAACCAACTACCCCGCCTTTTATCGCTTTTTCTTCGCATGAATTTTTTGGTTTGTTGCTTACGCCACGCCCTTCATTTCCAAAGTCTTACGCCTCCTAACCTCTTTCCTGTGAACCTTTTGCCGTTTTGGTGCATCTTATGTGCAGATAACAATTTGTTCACGTTTTCCACGCATAGCAACCATTAAAATTATGAGTGGGGCGGCATCGCCGACTACGGCTATGGTGTACGCGTGGGGATTTTTCGAGCCTTCAGTCGGGCTCGCGTCCGCCAAAAGCGGACAGAAAGAGGAGCATTACCCCAATGGCAATGAAAAACTATCTTCTGGCCAGCGACTTTGACCAGACGCTCAGCTTCAACGACTCGGGAGTTGCGCTCAGCGAGCTGATCGGCTTTCATGGCTTTCACGACAAGGTCAAGGGCCTATCCAGCATCAACCTCGTCCAACAGGGCGCCGAGCTTTCCTATCTTATCTTGCACGACCCCGACTTCCGCCGCGTTCGCCGCGAACATCTGATCGAGACCGGCAAGCACATCCGCCTGAAGCACGACGTCAGCCTGTTTGCTCGTTCGCTCGACAGCCTCGCGGGCGACACCAAAATTTCCTTCTACGTTATTTCCGCTGCCCCGCAGGAAATTATTCAGTCGGCGCTCGAAGGCATCGTGCCTGCCGATCACATCTTCGGCACGCGATTCCGGTTTAACGAATCAACCGGCGAAGTGGAATCGATTCTCCGCGCCACCGCGGGTTGGGGCAAAATCACCGTCCTCGAAGAACTACGCTCCGAACTCGGCATCAGTCACGACCACATCATTTATATGGGCGACGGCAGTTCCGATTTGCCGGTGATGATGCACGTGAATCAGTATGACGGGCTCACCATCGCCGTCTCCGAAGCGAAATTCATCACCCGCGTCGCTCGCCGTACCGTGCTCAGCGACAATGCGATGAGCGTGCTCGTTCCCGTGCTCGAAGAAGTGCTTCGTTGGGATTCCCCGATGATTCGTCGCTTCTTCGGCGCCCGCGGTCTCACTCTTCGCGAGTGGGACAAAATGCGCACCGATATGCTCACCATCGACGAGAGCACCAGCCCCGCGCCAGCCACGGCTCAATAAATTTCACGAGAACCATCGCACACATCATTTCGACCAGGGGACGGCGCCTTTTTGCCGTCAGAAGTCGCCTATTCAACGCCAAACCATCCAGAATTTGCTATCCTTTTCTCCCGCGCCAGGAGGTTTTCATGTCCCGCAAGAACATTCTTATGCTCGTCGGTGACTACGTCGAAGATTACGAAGTGATGGTTCCGTTCCAGGCTCTACTCATGGTCGGCCACAACGTCCACGCTGTCTGCCCGGGCAAGAAATCCGGCGAAGCGATCCGCACGGCGGTTCACGATTTCGAGGGAGACCAGACCTACTCCGAAAAGCGCGGCCACAATTTCGTGCTTAACGCCACGTTCGATAACATTCGCCCGGAAGACTACCATGCGCTGGTCATTCCCGGCGGCCGCGCCCCCGAATACATTCGTCTGAATCCACGAGTGCTCGAGATCGTGCGCCATTTCGCCAATGGCCAAAAGCCCATCGCCGCGATTTGCCATGGTGCGCAAGTCCTCGCGGCCGCGGGCGTTCTCAAGGGCAAAAACTGCAGCTGCTATCCCGCCGTCTCCCCGGAAGTCACCGGCTCTGGCGGCACTTTTGCCGACATCGCCATGACCGAAGCGGTGGTCGATGGCAATTTGGTTTCCGCCCCAGCCTGGCCCGCCCATCCGGCCTGGCTCTCAAAATTCCTGATGGTGCTAGGCACCCGCATCGAACTTTAACTCTCACCCTTCGTTTAGAAATTCTTCATTCCGAACGGAGTCTGCGGAGTGAGGAATCTCTCTTCGGCTTCAGCCCCGCCACCCAACCACTTCCCGTGTAGCGCTCCCCAACCCACCTTCTCCTTGACAGCCTAGGAGGCCCCACGTATATTCCTAGCTCATCTAGGAGAATGTCACCCGTGGACAAAGACGCGCAACTCGAACTCCTCCAGGGCACCCTCGAAATGCTCATTCTCAAAGCCGTTTCCCTCGGTCCCTTTCACGGCTACGGTATCCTGTTACGCATTCAGCAAATTTCAAAAGGCCGACTGGAGATTCAACAGGGTTCGCTCTACCCCGCTCTCTATCGCCTGGAACATCAGGGGCTGATCGCCAGTGAATGGGGCGAATCGGAAAATAATCGCAAGGCAAAATATTACTGCCTCACCGCAGCAGGGAAGCGGCGGCTGCAAACCGAAACGCAAAAGTGGAACCGCATGGCCGACGTCATCGCGGGAATCCTGCAGACCACGCCTGAGGAAGTATGACCATGTGGCGCCGCTTCCGCTCGTGGCTGCGCACAATGGCGCACCGTTCTCAAATGGAGCACGAAATGGACGCCGAATTTCACTTCCATATCGATGTCTTCACCGAAGATCTGGTTCGCACCGGTGTGCCCCGCGAAGAAGCCGTGCGCCGCGCGCGCATCGAATTTGGCGGCGTAGAGCGCGCCAAAGAAGAATGCCGCGACGCGCGCGGCGTGAACCTCATCGAAAGCGTTCTCCAGGATTTGCGCTTTGGCCTGCGCATGCTCCGCAAGAATCCCGGTTTCTCCGCCGTTGCTGTGCTAACTCTCGCCCTGGGAATCGGAGCCACCACCGCAATTTTCAGCGTAGTGAATGCCGTCTTATTCAAGCCACTGGCGATCGAAGAACCCTCGCATGTGTTTTTCGTGCAAGAACAATGGCGAAATATTTCTCCGGGGCTCTCCGTCGGAAATTTCGTCGATGTCCGGCAGCAAGACAATTTGTTCGCAAATCTTTGTGCATCCAACAACGGAAGTTTCAACCTCGTAACAAGCGAAACTCCACAGCGTGTCGACGGCGAAATCGTCACGGCGAACTATTTCGCGACCTTCGGAGTCCAGCCAATCGCCGGGCGGGTTTTTGCCAGCGACGAAGCCCAGCCTGGCCATTCTGTAGTCGTTATCAGCGAACGACTGTGGCGCAACCTGTTGCACGCCGATCCCGGGCTATTGGGACAAACGTTGCGCATGAATGGCTCGCTCTACACCGTGATTGGCGTCATGCCCAAGATGTTTGACCCACTGCTGCAGAACAGCGATGTATGGGTGCCAGCGGCATACACGGCACAGCAACTCGCTAATCATGACGATCACTACCTCAACGTGATTGGTCGGCTCAAGCCGGGCATCGCACCGGCAGCGGTGCAATCGGAACTCAACGTGATTGCGCAGCGGCTGCAGCAGCAATATCCGATGGAAGACAAGGATCGCAGCTTCAGCATGACACCACTGGCGACCGCGCTTCTGGGCGATCAGCAATTGACGTTACGAATACTGCTTGCCTCCGTCACATTCTTACTTCTGATCGCCTGCGCAAACATCGCAAATCTACAGCTTGCCCGTTCACGCTCCCGACGCAAGGAAATCGCGTTGCGTGCGGCGCTCGGAGCATCCGCCAAACGAATCGTATTTCAACTGCTGATCGAAAATCTTGTACTCGGCCTCGCTGGTGGTATCGTTGGTGTTTTGTTTGCCTACTGGGGCGTGTCATGGATTGTGGCGAAGGGCCCAGCTGGCGTGCCTCGGTTAGACCACTCCAGAGTGGATGGAACCGCGCTTGTGTTTGCCTGCGCCGCGGCACTCTTTTCCAGCTTGCTTTTTGGCCTTGCACCTGCCGTTCGTTCCGCGTCGATGCGGCTGATCGAAGTCTTCAAGGAAACTACCGGAGCTTCCATCGGCAGCCGCGATCGCATTCGCAGCGTTCTGGTGGTCGGTGAAATTGTGCTGGCGCTGATGTTGATGTCTGGCGCCGGATTGTTGATTCGCAGTGCGCTCCTTGTGGCGCGTTTGAATCCGGGGTTGGACGCTGCAAACCTCGTTGTCGGTCGCGTCGGCCTGTCGGATCCGGCCTATCATGATCCAACCGTCGCGCGGCAAACATTCGAACGCATGATCGAGGCGTCGGCGGCTTTACCCGGCGTAGAAGCGGCTGGTGTAGTTTCTCGTGCGCCGCTCGCACCCGGGTCCAGTACAAACGGTCTTATCCCCGAAGGCAACGCGCTCGATCCCTCGAACGTGGTTAACGCCTTACTCCAGATTGTTTCTCCAAGCTATCTTTCGACCGTGCGGGTACCGCTGAAAGCCGGACGCGCCTTCACTCCACAAGACACGCGCGACAAAATGCTTGTCACCATCGTCAATGAAACACTCGCCCGTAGAGTGTGGCCCAACGAAAACCCCATTGGTAAGCGCTTCGCCTGCTGCGAAACCGGGCCGAAAGGTGGCATGGATCCTGTCTGGCATCAGGTTACTGGCGTTGTCGGAGATGTCCGCACCCAGGGTCTCGATCGCCAGATCCAGCCTGAGTTCTATCTTCCTTTAGCGCAAATGCCGCCAAGCGCCTGGGATTGGCTTGGGCGCACCATGGACTTGGTGGTGCGAACGCGAAACGGCACTTTTCCCGCCAACGAACTGCGATCCACAGTTGCCTCGATTGCGCCGGGCGTGCCCATTTACCAACTCTCGACCATGCAGGAGAAAATTTCCGGTACGCTGGAAGAATCCCACTTCGACACTTTTTTGCTCACCTTGTTTGCCGCAATGGCGCTGCTGTTGTCCTCCGTGGGAATTTATGGAGTTTTGTCGTACGTGGTCGCCCAACGCACTCGTGACATCGGCCTGCGCATGGCGCTGGGCGCGACTCAAATGCAGATCGCCTGCGACGTGCTCGGGTACGGTTTGCGCCTTACTGCCGCTGGCATGGCGATCGGAATCGCCGCCTCATTGGCTTGTGCGCGCCTGCTTTCATCTTTGCTCTACGGCGTGGGTTCGAGCGACATCGTCACATTTGCTGTTGCATCCTTGGTCCTCGCGGGTGTTGCGCTGCTGGCCAGCTATATACCGGCTCGGCGAGCCATGCGCATCGATCCCATGGTCGCCCTGAGGTACGAGTGATGACGAGGTACACTTTGGGAGTTTTGTTTAGCGACATCAAGCAAACATGACGATGTGGAACCGCCTGCAATCCTGGTTGCGCGCAATGTTGCGTCGCTCTCAAACGGAGCACGAAATGGACGCGGAGCTTCGCTTTCACATCGATGCTTACACCGAAGACCTGGCCTGCACCGGTGTCCCGCGCGAAGAGGCCGTGCGCCGTGCGCGCATTGAATTTGGGGGCGTAGAGCGCGCCAAGGAAGAATGCCGCGATGCGCGTGGCGTGAACCTCATCGAAAGCCTTCTCCAAGATTTCCGCTTCGGCCTGCGCATGCTCCGCAAGAATCCGGGTTTCTCCGCCGTTGCCGTGCTCACACTGGCGCTCGGAATTGGGGCCAACACCGCAATCTTTACCGTCATCAACGCCGTCATGATGCGCGCGCTTCCCGTGCAACACCCGGAGCAGTTAGTGGCTATCGGCAACCCTGCGCAGGTGCATTCGTATGGCACCGGCACGCCACGGACAGACGTTTTTTCGTATCCTCTCTATCGCGAGGTCCGCGATCGAAACAGTGTGTTTTCGTCGGTGCTGGCCGGCTCTAACTTGCAAAATCTGCGGATCACCCTGGAACGCGGCGCAGAGAACATCAACGGCAGGCTCGTCACCGAAAATTATTTCCAGACGCTTGGCGTCGGCGCGCTCATAGGACGCGCATTTTCTGCTGAGGAAGACCGAACGCCCGGGGCCGACCCCGAATTGGTCATCAGCTATGGATATTGGCTCCGGCGATTCGCTGGGGATCCTGCGGTTATCGGCCGCAAAGTTCGCTTAAACAATTATCCGTTCACCATCATCGGTGTGGCGCCGCCGGGTTTCTTCGGCGAAGTCGTCGGTGACCGCCCCGACCTATGGGCGCCGATGATGATGCAGCCGCAGCTTACGCCCGGCCGCGACTTCCTGGAGAGTCCCAACGAAGCCTCCCTCTTGCTGATCGCGCGACTGAAACCCGGTGTGACCATCGAGCAGGCCCGCGCTGACGTGAATGCCATCGTGCAGCAAACTCTTTTGGTCACCCTGGATGCAAGGCTTTCCTCCGATGATCGGGATGCCCTGCGCAAAAGGAAAATCGCCGTAGATGTTTCGTCCGGAAGCCGCGGGCTCTCCAGATTGCGCGAAGAATTCGCGACTCCGCTGCTGCTCCTCATGGTCATGGTTGTACTGGTGCTTCTCGTCGCCTGCGTCAACGTCGCCAACCTTATGCTGGCGCGTTCATCTACGCGTCAGCGCGAAATCGCTGTTCGCTTTGCCATGGGCGCGCAAACCGGCCGGATCGTTCGTCAACTGCTGACCGAATCGCTTTTGCTGGCGTCATTGGGTGGCGCACTTGGTCTGCTGCTGGCCCATTGGGGTTCAGCGCTACTCGTGAGCTTGGTTGACGCGCACCGCAGCACAAGCACCCCGGTCCCCCTTGGAATTGACTGGCGCGTCCTCGGCTTCACAACCGTGACATGCCTGTTGGCTGGAATGCTCTTTGGACTTGTCCCCGCACTTCGTGTTCTCCATTTGAAACTGGGCCAGTCTTTGAAAGAGGGCGTACGCGATTTCGGAACCGGTTCAAAAACCAACGTCCGTTATGTTCTCGCCGCTTCGCAAATCGCACTCGGTGTACTGGTGCTGATGGCCGCCAGCCTGCTCGTTCGCAGCCTGCGCAATCTCGAGGATGCTGATCTCGGTTATAGTCGCGACCAGCTCCTCATCGTGCCCGTTGATCTCTTATCCGCCGGTTACAAAGGCCCTGCCATGCTAAATGTGACTCGCGAGCTGCTCCTCGGCTTCGCCACCCTCCCCGGTGTTCGCGGCGTTACTGCTTCCAGCAACGGATTGTTCAGCGGAAGCGAATCATCCGACAACGTTCAGATAGACGGTGCGGAGCTCAGCAATCAGC
Source organism: Candidatus Acidiferrales bacterium (assembly GCA_963795535.1). Classification (GTDB taxonomy): domain Bacteria; phylum Acidobacteriota; class Terriglobia; order Acidiferrales; family UBA7541; genus Acidiferrum. The sequence continues at coordinate 446,872 of CAWCIG010000012.1, read as the reverse complement.
CAGACAATCAAGTTGCCGACGATGAGGTGGGCCCGGATTACTTCAGCACCATCGGCGCGCCCATTATTCTCGGCCGTGAAATCACGCAGCAGGATTTTTTCTCTGGTGCCCACGTCGCCGTCATTAACGAAACATTTGCGAAATTTTATCTTCCCGGGCGAAATCCTCTGGGACACAAAATATCTCTCCCTGATTCGGACCATCCCGCTCGCCCGTCTTACGAAATCGTCGGAGTCGTCCGCGATGTGCACGACCACAGTGTGCGTGAAGCGGTTCGGCGCCGCGTGTACGGACCCCTTAGCAGCGCGAACTTTGACGAACCCGATATCCTCTATTTTGAAATCCGCGCCGTCGGCAACCCGGAAATGCTCGCGAATTCTGTTCGCAGTACGATTCGCACTGTGAATCCGGATTTTGTCGTAGGCAACATCGAAACTGGTGGCGCCCTCGTGACCGACACCCTCACTTCCCAGTTGCTGGTCGCAAAACTATCCTCCTTTTTCGGCGCCTTGGTTCTTCTCCTGGTTTGCGTTGGGCTGTATGGCAGCATGGCTTACAACGTTGCAGCCCGTACAAAGGAGATCGGCCTTCGTATGGCGCTCGGCGCTCCGCGCGGCGACCTCATCTGGATGGTCATGCGCGAAGCCGGTATCGTGCTCGTCATCGGCGTCGCGGTGGGAATACCTGTCGGCGTTGCCGCCACGCGGTTGTTCAAGGCCATGCTTTTCGGTGTCAGCAAATCCGATCCGCTTTCGATTGCCTCGGCAATTTCCGCATTGGTCGCTATTTGCATCGCCGCGGCCATCATTCCGGTGCGCCGCGCCACGCAAGTGGACCCGATGGTGGCGCTGCGGCACGAGTGATACGTATGCTTGCTCTCGGCATCCCGCTTTCAACGCCGGAGGAACCATGACGATCTGGAACCGTCTCCGATCCTGGCAAAGAGCAACGCTGCACCAGTCCCACGTAGAGCAAGAAATGGACACCGAACTCCGTTTCCACATCGATGCTTACGCCGAAGATCTTGTTCGTGCCGGCATTCCCCGCGATGAAGCCACGCGCCGCGCCCGCATCGAATTCGGCGGTATCCAGGGTGCCAAGGAAGAATGCCGCGAAGCCCGCGGTGTAATTTTTCTCCGCAGCCTGTGGCAAGATCTGTGTCTCGCTGCACGCATGCTGCGCAACACTCCCGCATTTACGGCCGTTGCAGTGCTCACGCTGGCTCTCGGCATCGGCGCCAATACCGCGATCTTCAGCGTAGTCGACGCCATTCTTCTCCGCCCGTTGCCTTACCCGGAGCCCTCGCGGCTGGTGCGACTCTGGGAATCCGCGCCCAGCCGTGGCTATTTCAGAAATGTCGTGAACCCGCTGAACTTTCTGGACTGGCGAGACAATGCCAAATCCTTTCAAGCCATGGCCGCCATCAGTTCATCGATGACCAATCTCAACACCCACGGTCAACCGGTTGCTGTCCCCGGCCTGCAGGTGTCCCCGGAATTTTTTTCCATTCTCGAAATTCCTCCGCTTCTGGGACGCACTTTTAATCAACAGGACGGTGTTCCGGGACAAAACCAGGTAGTGATTCTCAGCTACGATCTGTGGCGCAGCCAGTTTGGCGGAGATGCCGCCGTGGTTGGGCAGAAGATCGACGTCGACGGCTTGCCGAACACCATCGTCGGAGTGATGCCTCGCGGTTTTTCCTTCCCGAAGATCAAGGCCGAAGTCTGGAGTCCTCTCCCGCTGGCGCGCACCGCAGAATGGGAGAGCGGCCGCTACCTTACCTCCGTTGCTCGATTGAAGCCAAACGTGACAATCGAGCAGGCCCAGCAGGACATGGCGGCCGTTGCGAACAGGACCGCCGAGGCACGGCCCGACTTTGATCGAGGTTGGAGCGCCCAAGTCGTCCCGATGCTGGCCGACGCCACCGAAGGGGTTCGTCGCCCGCTATGGATCTTGCTCGCCGCCGTCGGATTTCTTCTCTTGATCGCGTGCGCCAACGTCGCCAATCTTGTCTTAATGCGTGGCGCAGGCCGGCTACGTGAAATGGCGGTGCGTGCTGCCTTGGGTGCCGGACGCGCGCGCCTCATTCAGCAGTTGCTTGTGGAAAGCCTGCTGCTTTCGCTCGCAGGCATGGCGGCAGGTTTGTTGGTCGCACAGTTGGCATTGCACAGCCTGCTGGCGCTCATCCCTCCTAGCGCGCCGCTCCCTCGCAGCGAGCCAATCACCATCGACGCGCGCGTGCTGCTGTTCACGTTTTTTGCTTCGCTGCTTACCGCCGTCGTTTTCGGACTTGTTCCCGCGCTGCGCCTGTCTCGCGTCGACCTTCAAGACGCGCTAAAACAAGGTTCTGTCCGCGGCGGCGTGGGAGGACATCAAACATTGCGGCGGTCTTTTGTGATCGCGGAAGTCGCGCTGGCTCTTCTGCTCTCGGTCGGTGCTGGTCTGATGCTGCGCAGCTTCTCCCATCTCATTGCCGTCGACCCCGGATTCAATCCAGAACATCTGCTGACCATGCATCTATGGGTATCGCCTTCGCACTACCTCGATGATCCAAAACGCGCAGCTTATTTTGATCACATCCTGTCGGAAATTCGCCATGTCCCGGGAGTCCGTGCCGCCGGCTCAACGCATTTCCTCCCGCTCACAGATAAAATCTCAGGATCCTGTTTCGGTTCTGGGGATGGGCCGCCGCCGACACCGGCCGAATCGCCTGACTCGCAATTCCTCATTGTCAGCACTGGCTATTTTTCCGCGATAGGTACTTCGCTGCAGAAAGGGCGAGATTTTAACGAACGCGACAATTTTGATGCCCCGCCCGTAGCCATCGTCAATCATGCCTTCGTTGAGCGCTACTTCCCCGGCCAGGATCTTCTTGGAAAGCAACTGCAGGTTTGTTGGACCCTTACCAAGCCCGTCGAAATCGTCGGCATTGTCGCGGACGCTCGCCAAGCCGACCTTCAGGAACCCCCTCAACCCACGATCTTTCTCTCCAATTCGCAAGCGCCCATGTATTTTGCGACGCTCGTTGTTCGTGCGGCGGGTGACCCTCGCGCGATCGCCCAATCCGTCCAAGCCGCCATCCACCGCGTCGACCCTGATCAAGCTGTCTCTGACGTGCAGAGCATGGAAACGGTATTCGCTGATTCGGTCTCCAGCCCGCGCTTCGAGGCCATTCTATTGGCAGTGTTTGCCTCGATCGCGATAGCCCTTGCGGTCATAGGCATCTACGGCGTCGTTTCCTATTCCGTCAGCCAGCGCAGCAACGAAATCGGCATTCGAATGGCCTTGGGAGCTCGCTCATCGGACATTGTTGGCATGGTTTTGCGAGAGGCTCTGATTCTTGCGGTGCTGGCGTTGGCCCTAGGTCTGGCCATTTCCCTGGCACTCAGCCGCGCTCTGCAATCGCTGCTATTCGAAGTGACGCCCACGGATCCACTGACGCTGGCGCTGGTAGCATGCGGCCTTCTCGCAGTCTCGGCTCTCGCCGCGGTGTTGCCGGCTCGCCGTGCCATGCGCGTCGATCCCATGGTAGCCCTGAGGTACGAGTAATGCTAAAGCCCGCTCTCGCAATTTTGCCTCGCGTGCCAGAGAAATCATGATCATGTGGAACCGCCTACGTTCCTGGTTACTCGCAACAGTTCATCGCTCCCGCTCTGAAAGTGAGATGGACGCTGAGCTTCATTTCCACATCGAAGCGTATACCGAAGATCTGGTTCGCATGGGCATTCCACGCGAAGAAGCCATGCGCCGCGCCCGCATCGAGTTCGGAGGCATCGAACGCGCCAAACAAGAATGCCGCGACGCCACCGGCGCCAACCTCCTTGATTCACTCCTGCAAGATCTTCGCTATGGCCTGCGCATGTTACGCAAATCTCCCGGCTTCACCGCCTCTGCCGTTTTGACGATTGCCTTGGGAATTGGAGCGAACTCGGCAATTTTCGGTCTGCTGGACTCCGTATTCTTGCGCGCTCTACCTTTTCGGGCGTCAGACCGTTTAGTACACATCTGGACAATTGAGCCCGACGGTGATGTACATACGCCCACTCCGGCGCAGTATCAAGCAGTCCGCGAAGAAAGTAAGTCTTTCGAACAAATCGCGGGTGCTGGGTGGGCCGACTACTTTTATGGTGACGAAGGCTCGGTTCTGCAGAACTTGTCAGGTCTTCTCGTAACTCCAAATTGGTTTCCCACGCTCGGCGTCGAGCCGTTATTGGGACGCAACTTTCGGGATGAAGAACAGATCGCCGGCCAGGACGCGGTTGTCATCCTCTCCTACAATTGCTGGCATACGCGATTTCGTGCAGACCTGCATATTGTGGGAAGACAAATCGTCTTGAATCGTCGCTCGGTCACGGTTATCGGCGTGCTACCGCAGTCCCTAGGGCCTTATTACCAGGAGCTAGATATCTTTGCTCCCCTGGTGTGGAAATTTTATACAGGGCAAGGCAACGTTCGAGCGGGAAAACTGAGAGTTCAGATCGTCGCACGCCTCAAACCCGAAATGACGTTGGACCAAGCGCGGTCCGAAGCGGAGGTCATCGCCGCTCGACATAGAAATCCGGGCGTCCCGGCCGCACGCAGTGATCGCTTCGTCGTCGAAGGCATTGCAGAACAGGCTCGGCATGTCGGGCCTACGGAGCAAAATGGTCGCCGGGGCTTGGTGATGACGGCAATCGCTGCTGGAGTCGTTCTCCTGATCGCTTGTGCCAACGTTGCCAGTTTGCTCCTCGCCCGCGGAGTGAAGCGCCAGAGGGAAATCGCGTTGCGCGCGGCGCTCGGTTGCTCACGCAGGCGGATGATTGGCCAGCTCCTCACTGAGAGTGTCCTGTTGTTTGCCTGCGGCGGAGCTTTCGCCGTAGTGGTGACGAGATGGTGCGAGGCAATCATTACGAAATTGGCGTCCGGGATCGTTCCGGGCGCATATTTGCAAGTGGACGCGCGCGTTTTTGCAGCCAGTTTGGCGGTCTCCCTGCTGAGCGCGCTGGTCTTTGGGATGATTCCGGCGTTACAGGTAACCGACGTAGATCTGAACGCAAATCTGAAAGATGCTGCCGCGAACGTCGCGGGTGGATCGCATGCGAGGCGATTGCGAAACACGTTAATCGCCGCCCAGGTTGCTCTCGGTATGGTATTGCTGGCGAGTTTTGGACTGTTGATGCGCAGTTTCCTGCACGCGGAGACTTCACGCATGGGATTTGACCCACACAATGTTTTGACGGCGACCATCCAGTTGCCGGCAACCCGTTACACAACGCCGTCCGATCGCACTCGCTTGATGAACGCAACGGTCGAGCGAGTCTATTCGATGCCGGGCGTCGAGTCGGTAGGCATCGCGGACTCGCTCCCAATGGAGGGCGCGCAGAGTAGTCGACTAAGAATCGAAGCGCCTATTCCAAGTGCCGAACCCGTCGAAGACGAAATATGGTTTGTCTCGGTCAGCTCCGGGTACTTTTCAACGATGAAAGTCCCCATGCTGGCCGGACGCTCGTTCCAGGAGAAGGATTCTCAAGCGGGTAACCCGGTTGCTATCATCAATCAAACTTTCTCGAAGCAATATTTCCCGGGTGCAAACCCTGTCGGCTATCACCTCGCTTTTGCCGATTCGCCTACAAATTGGAGAGAAATCATAGGGGTCGTGTCCGACTTCCGGCAACGCAATCCGGAGGAGGACCTAAGACCACTCGCATATTTTCCGGTGACGCAAATGGTGCCGCCGCGATGGAGCTTGGCAATCCGGGTCAGGCCCACGAGTGATATGGGAAGCGTCAGCCGGCGCATCATCAACTGGATTCAGCCAGTCGATCCACAGCTTTACTGGCAAGTGCGTAGCATGCAGCAACTCATTGTCGATTCCGAATCGCTGACGATGCGCCGTCCGATAATCTCGATCGTCGCTGCTTTCGGGTGTTTGGCGCTGGTGCTGGTCGTCGTCGGTGTTTTTGGCGTGGCTTCGTACTCTGTAGCCCAGCGCACACGAGAAATAGGGATTCGCGCCTCCCTCGGGGCATCTCGCCGCGAAATCGCGGCACTGGTATTGCGTGAATCGCTGGAGGTCACTCTTGCCGGCCTGGCTTTCGGCACATTCTGTACTTTTGCGGTCACCCGCTTTTTCCCGACCGAAGGCATCGGCTGGAGCGGATCGGGCATCTTCCTCTATCACGTCTCCCGAACGGACGGACTTGCCTATTCGTTGGCGGCGGGGATCCTGACAATCGTGGTGCTTGCCGCGTCTTGGATGCCGGCCTGCCGCGCCATGCGGATCGATCCGATAGTGGCTCTGCGCCACGAATAGCAAGGCGCGGTTTCCTGAGAAAATTCAAACCACGGATTAACAGTAATCCTTCCATTCAATTTTTCGATTTGTGATTCCTGTACTTCCTAATTTTCCCGATAAGCCGCATAATCTTGTGTTTGCTACTCCACTCAAAGGCGAGTCTTGCCTCATGGCTAATATCAACGTAAAGAAGGGCGTAATCGGAATTCTCACGGGAGGCGGTGACGTTCCCGGCTTGAACCCGGCCATTCGTGCCGTCACCCTCCGTGCAATTCACGAGGGCTACGACGTCATCGGCATCCGCCGCGGCTGGGCCGGTCTGGTCGAGATGATTCGCGACGAAAAATACGACAATTCCAATAATTTTCAGCGCCTCACCGAAGACGAAGTGAACCGCGCTGGCCGCACCGGCGGCACTTTTCTCCACTCTTCGCGCACCAACCCCGGCCGCGTCGCCAAGAACAGCGTCCCCGAGCATCTGAAAGGGCAGCACAACGCCGAGAAAAACGACCTAACAACCGAAGTTCTGAAGAATCTCGCCTGGCTTGGTATCGAGTACATGATTCCCATCGGCGGCGATGACACCCTCAGCTACGGTGTCCGTCTCCACAAAGAGGGCGTGCGCGTCGTCGCCATCCCCAAGACCATGGACAACGATGTCCCGGGAACGGACTACTGCATCGGCTTCAGCACCTGCATCACCCGCACCATTCAGATGACCAACGCCCTCCGCACTTCCGCCGGCTCGCATGAACGCTTCATGGTTCTCGAGGTCTTCGGCCGCTATGCCGGCTTCACGGCCATGCTTCCCACCATGGCGGGCGCGGCCAACCGTTGCGTCATCCCAGAGCACAAGTTCAACATGGAACAACTCACCGAACTCCTTGTGCGTGATCGCAACCGGAATCCCAGTCGCTATTCCATCGTCCTGGTTTCGGAAGGCGCCATGTTCGAAGGCGGAGACATGGTCTTTCAAAGTGCTGCCGCAGACGCCTTCGGCCACAAAAAGTTGGGCGGCATCGGCGAGCGGGTGGCGGAGGAACTTAGCCAGCTTTCTCCCAAGTTCAACAACGGCAAAAAAATCGAATGCATTGAGCAGAAGCTCGGCTACCTGGTTCGCTGCGGCGACCCAGACGCTGTCGATTCCATCGTCCCCATGGCCTACGGCAACCTCGCGCTGGACCTTTTGCTGAATCACATCCACGGCCGGCTCGTGGTGCTCAAGAATGGGCGCTACGACAACATGCCCATCGACACCGTCACCGCAACCAAAAAAGTCATCAACGTCAAGGAACACTACAGCGTCGAACGTCTCCGGCCTGTCTATCAAAGCTTTGAGATGAAGCCGCTCTTCCTGATGACCAGCGAACTCGGCTAACCTATCGTGGAGGCATCCACGAGTGAGGCGTTGACCTCCTGCGGCTCCGAGTGTTTTGATGAGCATCAGGATCTCACTTTAGGTTCAACAGCGCTCTGACACCGCAGGGCTGCATTCGGCTTGGTAGGGCCCGCCTTCCGAGGCGGCCCGTTCTCCTGATCTGTTCCTTCGCGACCGCCTCTTGCGCCCTCTTGCCGATTCCTGCATGCTGGCGAGACCTGTTCTCCCCCCGCCGCCAGGGAAGGGACTTGGAGGTCCCATGCCAGTCAACTCTTCACCCGCCCCCACTCAAATTGAGCATCATCACGCGCTGATCGTGGATTCCAGCCCAGAAATCAACCTGCTCCTTACCAACATATTCCAACAGGAAGAGTGGGATGTTCACCACGCGAAAGACAATCATGACGCCCTTGAGCATGCCCGGCAGCGCCCCTACGACCTGATCATCACCGGTGAGCGAACTACCGGCATGGAAGACATCGAACTGCTTCGCCGCCTCCGCCTGGTCAGGCCGCACACGCGCCTCATAATTCTCACCGACGAATTCATACCTGGCGATGTGCTTAACTCCATTCGCGAGCATGCCTTCAGTTATTTCGCTCGGCCCTTTTCGACAGAACGGTTTGCGGAAATGATCCGGATTGCCATGTGCGAGCCGTTTTGGGATGACGGGATCGAAATTCTTTCAGCCTCGCCCAAGTGGGTGCGCCTCTGTGTTCGCTGTGATGTGGTCGCCGCCAATCGTCTCCTGCAGTTTTTCCGTGAAGCCTCCGATCTCCCCGATGCAGAGACCGAGGAAGTGGCCATGGCACTTCGGGAAATTCTGCTGAACGCCATGGAGCACGGCGGCAAATTCAATCCGACGCAACATGTGGAAGTTTCCTACGTGCGTACGCAGCGCATGGTTCTTTGCAAAGTGAAGGATCCCGGCACAGGCTTTTCCCTCGAGGAGTTGAAGCACTCCGCAATTGCGAATCCCCCGGATCAACCGTTTCTCCACATGGCAGAACGCGAGAATCGCGGCATGCGTCCCGGCGGTTTTGGCATCCTGATGAGCAAGAAGCTTGTCGATGATTTGATTTACAACGATAAGGGCAATGAGGTCCTGCTGATTAAGTACCTCGACCACGAACACTCTGCCCAGACGGCGCAGCCTTGAATGACAAAAGGCGGAACGACCTGGATTGCGCCATTCCGCCCTCCGCCCAACTCCAAACTTCTTATCCGTTGCCGAGCTTGAACTCCACGATAACGTTCAACTGTACCGCTACGGGTTGATCGTTCAGAAATGTGGGCTGGTATTTCCATTGCCGCACTGCGCCGAGTGCGGATTCAATCAGCAGCGGCGGCCCCGAGACAACTTTTACTTCCACCACGTCGCCGTGCTCATCAATGATGGCATCCACCACCACTGTGCCTTGCATATGCGTTTGAATCGCCAGCGGCGGGTACCGCGGATCCACACGTGTGATCTGCGTGGGCTGCTTCACGCGTCCGCCGACACGCACCGGTGCACGCGGCCCTTTTTCCTTCGGCGCAATCGGCGCCGAGATCGAGGTACCGCCAATCACTCCGCCGAGCACGCCACCCATGCTGCCGCCTGCAACTCCTCCAGGCACGCCAGCGGCAAGTCCACCCACGCCTTCGACGTCCGGTATGGGCGCTTCTTTCAGCATCGCGATTCCTTTCGGTACCACGTTGGGCGCAACCAACTTGCCCGACTTTTCAAATACTCCGTGTACGGGCGCAGCCTGGATCAGTGGTGCCGCCGCTGGGGGCGGTGGTGGCGGAGGAGGTGGCGCCACCAGGAAGGTTGACGCAAACTGTCTCAGATCCAAAGAATCCGTAAAGTACAGTCCGGCGAATACCGGCGCGACCCATAGACAGGTGTTTACTGCCAGGCTGATCAACGTATCGCGCAGCCGTAATCCGCTTTTCATCCGGTTGTATTCCAACATCGATGCCTGGAATGATCCGTCTGCTGGACGTGAAGATTTTGGCAACGCTGATTCAACAGCAACTTTCTTGCTTTCGACTCCTTTTGTTTCTGGTTTTGTTCCCGGCTTTATTTTTTGATCGGGAGGTGCCTCAATGTGGACGGACGGAGTCATGGCCGCCTCCGCACTCTATGAACGCATGTCGCATGCCATCCACATGCACCATAACTAATTGATATTATTGGTCTTACCCACGCGCTTTTCGCGGTTTGCGCCACTTCGCGCAAGATTCTTACCCAACCGTGCGTGAGGTTGCTCAGCCGTTATTTCTCCATTTAGCGGGAAAACCGGTCCGCCACCGCCATACTTTATCTGTCATGAGTTGAATGCAGCGTTTTCGCGATTAGGAAAAAACACACCACCGCCGCCGCCAATCCCATCGCCATCCACTTTCGCGACTTGCTCGGTTCCGCTTTGTTCTCGATCCAATCGCCAATCGTCGAAGCCAGAAGATATAACTGCACGCCAAGAATGATGCTCGCCGCCACTTCCACTAAGGCCAACTGCTGGTACAACGCAAAAAGAAATGTTCCGCCGCAAGTCAGCGCGGAACAAAATACCGCCAGCACGGCTCGCAAGTGCCCCTTCATCGCACTCGTCTCGGGCCTTGTCCCATCTTCTTGTATCCTCGTCATTAGCCCACACATCATATGCGAGCAGACTGATTCTGAGGTGAATTAATGCAAGAACGACGCTTGGGCAAATCCGGACCACTGCTTTCTGCCATGGGGCTAGGCTGCATGGGTATGTCCGAATTTTACGGCGCCCGCAACGATGACGAATCCATCGCCACCATCCACCGCGCCATCGAACTTGGCATCAATTTCCTGGATACCGCCGACGCCTACGGCTATGGCGACAACGAAATCCTCGTCGGTAAAGCCATTCGCAATCGCCGCGACAAGGTTTTTCTCGCCACCAAATTTGCCATCGTTCGCGATCGCGCCAATTCCTCGCTTCGTGGCGTGAGCGGCAAACCCGAATATGTTCGTGCTTCCTGTGAAGCTAGCCTCAAGCGCCTGGATGTGGACACTATCGATCTCTACTACCAGCACCGCGTCGATCGCAAAACTCCCATCGAAGAAACGGTCGGCGCCATGGCGCAACTGGTGCGCGAAGGAAAAGTACGCTTCCTCGGTCTTTCCGAAGCCTCCCCGACCACCATTCGCCGCGCGCACGCCGTTCATCCCATTGCCGCGCTGCAAACTGAATATTCGCTTTGGACGCGCGATCCCGAAGATCAGATTCTTCCCACAACCCGCGAGCTCGGCATCGCATTCGTGGCCTATAGCCCGCTTGGCCGTGGCTTCCTCGCGGGCCAGATCAAAAAATTCGACGATCTCGCTCCAGATGACTATCGCCGCGTTTCCCCTCGCTTTCAGGGTGAAAATTTTCAGAGGAATCTCGATCTCGTCGCGGGTGTCGGACAAATTGCCAAAGAAAAGAGCTGCACGACCGGCCAGCTCACTCTCGCTTGGCTGCTGGCGCAGGGGGAAGACATCATTCCCATACCTGGCACCAAGCGCCGCAAATACCTGGAAGAAAACGCGGCCGCGCTGAACATAAAACTATCCGCAGATGATTTGCGCCGCCTGGAAGAAGTGGCCCCGAAAGGCGCCGCCGCTGGCGCTCGTTACCCGGAGCAAATGATGACATTCGTAAACGGCTAAACCGTGGAGTGCGGCCGTCAACCATCGTTCTTGAGCAGTAAGCAAACACCAAAATTCAAAATTAGATACAAGCCTGAGCCGCAGCCTAGCATTGGTAGGGCGCGCTTTCTGAAGCGGGCTTTTCTCTGTGAATTGTTATTTTGAGTCCGCTTTTCCTGCGGACGAAGGAGGGAATTCTGTCTACCGTCCACCCACCAATCCCGGCAACGTAAACCGAGCCTTCTCTTCCTTCCGCTTCCCCCAGTCATGATACGTATGGCACTCGAAACACCGAGACTCTGCATGTTCCGGCCCCGGAGCGTGGCACGTCTGACAATTCGCAATTCCTGGAACTAAAACGTCGCTCACTTCTGTGCTCGTCAATGCTTTGGCATGGCAACCCGTGCACGAAAAACCTCGGTGCGCATCGTGATCGAACTTCGCATGTGGTAACCAGCGCTCTCGTTCGCGTGCAGGCGCGATCGTCGGGAGCGGAGGCAAAACGTTTCGTTCTCCATTCGACATAACAGATGTCCACGTGGCAGTAAAAATCTGAGTTTCCGGTGTGGGGCCTGCCCAACCCGCAGCCACCGTATCTCCGATCATGACGAACCCTGATAGCTCGTGACACTGTTTGCATGTTTTTCGCCAAAGCAGCACTTCCGCGTCCTTCGTCCGCTCCGCCACCCATTGCTCCCGACTTAACACTCGCACGACCGGTAGAATCGGCTTCCCCGCCAGATCGCGCCTCGGATCACGCGCAACCTGCAGTTCTGATGGATGCGCGGCGATGTAGTCCTGAAATTTCTTCACCAGAAACATATGAACTATTTCAGGCTTGTCGTGTGGCACGCCTTCATCGGAACGTTTGTCGAAAGTCAGCAAATGGCAACCCGCACACCCCGTGGCGAATTTCGGGGGCGTCATTCTCTCTTGCCCTGTCAGCGGTTTCGGACCCGGCAGCGAATCTCCGGACAACGGACTCTTCGCCTCCAATGAACACGATGTCTGAACAACAACATAAGCCCGGTCCTCGTAGGGCCACGGCGAATTCACAGCCGAGGGGCGGTGACAATCTCCGCACTCCAGTTGCACTACCGGTCCATTTGGGCCACGACGGATCGGTTTCATATGGATTGCGTGGTTCAACCGGATCGTGCCAGGATCCTTCGCGCCGTCGCGTAAAGCCGCAAATTCCGGATGACCGTCTTCGAGGCTATGAATTGTCGCGGCATAGTGAACCGGCCCGCTAGCTACCTTCAGCTTCGCGTGGCATTCCGCGCAGCTTCCATTGCTCACCATACTGAGTTCAATCCGCCCGCGATGTTCCACATGGCACGTAGCGCAAGCCGGCACTGCGGACGCCACCTCATTCGCATGGTGCATCGGTCCATCGTGGCAAGCCTGGCACGCGCTATCGGCGGCGTTCGCCGAAAATTCTCCTGCCATCTCCACGTGACACGCCGCGCACTGCCGTTCCAGCACAGCATGTGCTTCGCTCATCCTGCCGCTCGAGTACACGCGCGAATCTCGTGCCAAGCCTCGCCATGCGATCCAGCCCACCGCCAGAAGCGGCACCAGCACGTTCAGCCAAAATTTCGCGCGCTTGAACGCCGTCGGCCTCTTGAAATAATTCAAGTCGACCCGTTGCGCCAGCTTCTTGGTTGTTCGTAGTCGCGCCACTCGTCACTCGCCGCTTTGTTTTTTCCTATAGTTCCTTCAATATCTCAACGCGACGACCGCATGAATCGCCCCCAGCACCATCAGGGCCGACGACAGCGGTATATGTACCAGCAACCATCCGTGCATCCACCGATGTAGCCGGTCCTGCCGCACCAATTGCCGCGTCTCTTCGCAAATGTCTTCCAAGTCGCCGAGTGTCCCGTGCGCCGCTGCCGGCAACAACGTTCGCAATCCCGCAAAAGCGAGCTTTGCCTTGCCCGCATCGCCCAGCCGCTGGCCACGCCTGTCAGGTCGCTCCAGAAACACGCGCAGCTCTTCCAGATAGAAGCGTTTCAGCGGCGCGCTTTCCGCTTCGCTCAATAAAACCATTTCCGTCGCCGGCGCCACCGCCGCGCTAGCTCCCGCGCTCACCGCCGCTGAAGTCCTCAAAGGCACAACTGCTGCAGCAATCGGCCGCAACGCGGTGAATCCTCCGGCGCGCTGGCCCTCCGCTTCACTCCGCAGCAAACCCATCGATCCGCAGATCGACTCCATCGCCGAATCCGCTTCTTCGCGCAGCAATTTCTGCACGTTTCCAATTTCCGCGTAGATCGTTTCCAGCGGTACCTCTGCGGTCATGAGCCGCGGCACATAATTTTGCAGCACCGCTCCAAACACCCCGCTCCCCACAGTGATGATCAGCAGCCACATCAGCACGCGCGTCAATGTCCCGCCAAAATGAAATCCTCCATGAAACAAAATCAGCGGCAAGCTTAGCAATCCCAGCCACAAATGTCCGCGCATCCACGCCTGTGCCCGCCCCACTCTCCACGTTGGCACCCGCTTCCTTGCCCCCAGCAGCGCTGCAAATATCATGAACGCAAATCCAACCACTCCGAAAATCAAACCCATAGCGCTTCCGCCACGCGGCCCTTCCGGCGCCTGCCGTGAGTTCGCCGTGTAAGCAATCGCGCTCACCGCCAGAATCCCCAGCCATGCCCACGCCCACGCGCGCTGTGTCCCGTCTATCCTCAAGCGTTCGGCTCCTGTCCCATCAAACCCGCAAAAAATTTTCTCGGATCCACACGGTGCGCCGCGTCATGCGGACACGCATATACACAGCTCGGTTCCTTCAAGTGCGTGCACAAATCGCAAGACGTGGCTTTTTGCTGCACCACCGCCTTCTTCCGCCCCGGGTTTTCCAAATCCTCCACACGCACCTCGAACGGGTGCAAGTTAATGTTTCCGTACGGGCAATTCCGTGCGCACAATCCGCACCCAATACACCAATCCTCAATAATCACTTCCAGCGAATTTCGCCGCCGGATCGCTCCGACCGGACATCCCACCATGCACAAAGGATCACGGCATTGCCGGCAGGACGTGGCCACCAGAAAGTTTTCGAATCGCAATCCCTCGCGCACTAGCCGCGTCACCCCGTCATGCGCGTCAGCGCAAGCGTCCACGCACGCGTCGCACCTCGTGCAATTTTGCAGGTCCAGCACCAGCAGGCTCTGCGCCTCCATCAGTCCCTGCGACAGAAATTGATCGAGTGGCACGCTTTCGACCATTTTCATCCGCTGCGCATTTGCGGCTTGCCGTTCGGCCGCAACTGTTTCGAGCCCGCTTCGCACTCCCGGGAAGCGCACCACCATTTCGCGGAAGTCGTCCCCCGAAATCCTCACCAGCTCCACATGATCCAGCGCCGTGCAACCCGCCGTTCGCACTCCCCCTCCCAGCAGCCCGATCTCCCCGAAATAATCCCCACGCGAAAGATAAGCCAGCACCAGTTCGCCGCCCGGATATTCCTCGAAGATCTTCACGAACCCGATGCGCACCAAGTAAAAACTGTCCGCCGCCTCACCCTGCCGGGCAATCATCTGCCCCGGTGCGAAGCGCACCAGTTCCACGCGTCCCTTCAAACGCTCGATGAAATCCGGCGAAAGCCCCGCAAACATCGGCACGCCCCGCAAATGCGTTTCCAGCGCGCGCCGCCGGTAGTTTTCGTCCAACTGTGCGCGAAACGTCTTGTTCTTCATCATTATGTCCAGCACATTCCGTAACATTTCGTACGCCACCACCTCCGTCGCTGCTCGCACCGTCGCCGACCGCGGGTAAAAATTCATGCATGTCATTTCACCGAATAAATCGCCTGGCCCCAGCTCCGCCACAGGATTTCCATATGCCAAATCCACCGACGCATCGATCGGAATCGTCCGGTCGCGCGCCTCTTCTTCGCGACTGTCTTCTTCCCGGCCCACCAGCACGCTGGTCAATCGCTTGAAAAATCCCTGCCCGCCTCCGTGAGTCTTCACATGCGCAATCGGTGTGGAGAGCGCCACCTGTGCCTGGCCCTCCACGATAAAAAACGCAGTCGACCCAAAATCACCCTCGTGGCAAATCACTTCTCCCTTGCCATAGCGCCGCTTCACAATCGCGCCGCGGTTCAGCTCCAGAAACGTTCCAGACACGCCCGCGAACACCGGTAGCCGGTGCAGTTCCTCCGCCGTCAACGATCGCATATCGGCGCCTGAGGTAATCGATGTCCCGGCCACGCTTTTGTTCGTCAACGCCCCCGTGGGGCACGACACCATGCACTCTCCGCACGAAATGCACGTCGAATCTCCCATCGGCGCGTTCAAATCAAACGCAATTCCCGCCGAATACCCTTTGCCCATTCGCCCCAGTACAAAATTGTTTTTGATCTCGTCGCACCCTCGGATGCACCTGTCGCACAAAATGCACGCGTCGTGGTCCACGGCGATGGCCAGCGAAGAATCGTCCGTTCCTCGCGATGTTGTTCTTCGCGCAAATCGCGGCGTGCCTACCCCTGCTTGCTTCGCCAACGTTTCCAGCTCGCAATCCCCGGAATGCTGTTGCCGCGCGCACGGCGACACGTGATCCGCCATCAGCAATTCGAGCAGAGTCTTCCGCGCCGCGAGCACTTTTTCTGAACTCGTGCTCACCTTCATGCCTGCTTCCACCGGCCGCACGCAACTCGCGCTGAGCACCCGCGCTCCCGTGTCCACCACGCACAAGCGGCACACCCCCACTGGCGTTTGGCTCTGCAAATGGCACAAAGTTGGAATGGCAATCCCATTCAACCGCGCGGCATCGTAAACGGTCGTACCCTCCGGCACCCGCACCGCCCGCCCGTCAATCGTCAATTCCACCAACACTGTGTTCGTCACGCTCATTTTGGAACGCTTCTACCACCTAAACTGTTTTCCAGTCCCATCCATGAAACGCGCGTTCTCGGCGCGCTCTGCGTCCGATTTCCGCGCCCTCTGCGTTAGATCTTTCCCTCCTGTTCGCCTTCTTTTCACGGCCGAATCCCGACCCTTGCCAACTCCGCCATCCTGCCCGCCTCCGAAAAACAAATCCCGCTGGGGCAGTTCGCCCGCAACACATGTGCCTCAACCTCCGCCCGAAAATGTTTCAACACGCTTTGCACCGGCGCAGGCACAATTTGTCCCAACCCGCAAATCGAAGTCAGGCTCATCGCCTGAGACAATTCTTCCATCAATCCCAGATCCGCCCGAAAAGCGCCCTCGCTCACGCCTCCCTGTGTCCACCGTGTCAGCAATTCCACCATCTTTTGTGAGCCCACCCGGCACGGCACGCATTTTCCGCAGGATTCATTTCGATAGAATTTCACCGCCGTCAGCGCCATATCCAGCATGCACGTTGTCTCGTCGCACACCACAATCGCGCCCGATCCCAACATCGATCCCGCTTCTGCCAGCGCCTTGAAGTCCAGCCGCACGTCCGCCATCGACGCTGGCAGATACCCCGACGACGGCCCCGATGGCGCAAATGCCTTCAACTTCCTCCCGCCGCGAATCCCTCCTGCGCTCCCATAAATCACTTCGCGCATCGTCGTGCCCATCGGCACTTCGTAAACGCCCGGCCGTTCCACATGCCCGCTCACTCCCACAAACTTCAATCCTCGAGATCCGCCAACGCCGGCCTTCTTGTACCACTCCGACCCGCGCATCAAGATTTGCGGCACAATCGCGAACGTCTCCACGTTGTTAATCACCGTCGGCTTCTGCCACAGCCCCGCCACTCCCGGAAACGGAGGCTTGTTCCGCGGCTCCGCCCGGTGACCCTCCATCGCCTCCAGCAGCGCGCTTTCTTCGCCGCAAATGTATCCGCCAGGGCTTACGAAAACCTCCAGCGTAAAATCCAACTCGCTCCCCAGAATCTTCTTTCCCAGCAGTCCCGCTTTCAAGCAGCGCCGCAGCTCTTCCCGAAAAATCTCTTCCTGCAACGGGTACTCATGCCGGATATACAAGAAGCCTTTTTTTGCCCCTGTCACCAGCCCTGCAATCATCATTCCTTCCGCCACCAGATGCGGCAGGTGGCTCAGGATGAAGCGATCCTTGATCGTTCCCGGCTCGCTTTCGTCGGCATTGCACACTACATACTTCTCTGGTCCCGCCTGCTTCCGCACCAGATCCCATTTCATCCAGGCAGGAAATCCCGCACCGCCCATCCCGCGCAGTTCAGCCTCCTTCAGCGATGCCAGCACGCCGTCATAGTCGCGTGTGCTTACCAATTTCCTGACCGCGCCGTACGTTTCTCGCTCACGGTAAGGATCGGAAGCGCAAGCCACTCGCGTCGTTTCGGGATCGTCCGTATGCAGTTCCTCGCCGCGCGCCCCCCTCCGCGCCAGTTGCTCCACTTGGTCAGCCGACACTCCCACGAAAATTGCGTCATTGATCGCCACGGCGGGGGCACGATCGCAACGCCCCAAGCAACTTACATCTTTGATCTGCACGTCCTCCGCGCGCGTCCCTGCAAACCGCGCCGCCAATTCGGCGCGCAATTCACACGCGCCATTCAACCGGCAACTCATGTCCGCGCACACCAGAACTTCTGCACGGCTCGGCGGTGTCAAATGAAAATGAGGATAAAAACTAGCCACGCTGTGGATTTGGTACAGCGGAATCTGGCTGCGCTGCGAAAAGTGTTCCAGCTCTGCTTTGGGCAGATAGCCGTAGTGCAGTTGGATGGCTCGCAGTTCTTCAAAAATCACGGTGGAAAGTCTCGAGAACCCGCGCCGCTGCTTGCCAGGAGCTTTGGGCGCTCGATCAGGTCTACGCTATTTCCGCACACTCATGCCCGCGCCGCTTCCATAATTCTTGCCCCGTTGTCTTTTCGCACAATGCCCTCGAAAAGCTCGCTCTTCCCGTTGACTTGTCGCGCTCCCCAACGCTATAAGCAAAAAGAACTGTTTCGTCTCACCTCATGCCGCTTCGCAAATATAATCTTTCTCGACCCGCGCTCTTCTTCGCCGCCCTGTTCCTGATTTCCTCCGCGGCCGCTTCCACATCCAACGATTCGAGCGAACCCGTAAAATATATCGGCCCCGGTTCCTGTGCCGCCACCAGTTGTCACGGCAGCGTCAGACCCGTCGCCGGCAGCCGGATCCTGCAGAACGAATATTCCACCTGGATTCTTCAGGACAAGCACAGCCACTCCTACCAGGGCCTCACTGGCCAAATCGGCGAGCGCATGGCCCGCATCCTGAAGCTCGGTGCAAAAGCCGAAGATTCGCCCAAGTGCCTCGGCTGCCACGCGCTCTATACCACCCCCGAACAGCGCGGCCGTCCCTTCGAAATTTCCGAAGGTGTCTCCTGTGAATCCTGCCATGGTCCAGCTTCCGGGTGGCTTGGTGCGCATGCCACCCGCGATTGGCCCCACGAAAAATCCGTAGCGCTTGGCATGAAGGACACCCGCAACGTCATCCACCGCACAAATCTCTGTCTTGAATGTCATCTGGGTACAAAAGAAAAATTCGTCGATCATGAAATGATCGCCGCCGGCCATCCCGATCTCTATTTCGAACTGGATTCGTTTTCCGCGGTCATGCCGCGCCACTGGAAAGTTCCGCGCGAATCGGCGCCGGGCAAGCCGGTTGACGATCCCGCGTGGGCCGGTGTCCGTGATTGGGCTACGGGGCAAGCCGTGCAGCTACGCGCGTCGATGGAGCGCCTTTCCTGGCGCGCCAACAGCCAGCGCGCCGACAAAAAAGATGCGTGGCCCGAATATGCCGAGCTTTCCTGCTTCGCCTGTCACCACTCGCTCGGCCCCGTCAAAGATAGCTGGCGCCAGGACCACGGCTACGAAGGCCGCCGCCCCGGCGATCCGCCCTGGAACGCCTCTGGCTACATTGTTTTTCGCGATTTTGCCCAGCAGGTCGATCTCGCGTCCGCGCAGGAACTCGATCGCCAGATGCTCGCTGTCTTAAACGAAATGAGCAAACTCAATCCCGATCGCGCCGTTGTCGCCAACGCTGCCAGCGCCGCCGCTCCCCTGGCGCAACAATTCGCTGATCGCCTCGCCGCCATGGCGTATGATCAGACGATCACGCTGCGCACGCTCCGGCGCATCTCCGACGACGCCGACACCATCTCGCTCGCTGACGAACGCACCGCCGAACAAGCCACCATGGCTCTCGATTCTCTCTACATCGCCTACAGCAAAAATTCCAAGCCCGCGAACGACTCAGAAATCCGCTCCGCCATCAACGCCCTCTTCCAGCAAGTCGAAAATCCCTCCGCCTATAACGCCGACCAATTCGCAGCCTCCCTCCACCGCCTCCGCTCCCTACTCAACTAATCCTGGGCTCCACGCAGTCCCGGCTTTCATGCCAACGCTTTCTTCCTCCTCACCAACCCGCGCGCCACCACAATCACCGCTAGCGCCGCCAACGCAACCGTTACCACCAGCCATTGATGGTACGGCTCGTAAAAATACGACACCGGATTTGCATCTCCCAAAGCAAACAGCTCCCAAAAAAGGCCTACGCTTTCCAGGTTCGGCAGCTCCGCGGAACGATAACGTTCAAAGACTTCGGCCATAGGCCGAAAACTGCACAGAAAGATCGCGCCCGATACCAAAAACAGCGCCGGCCCATAATCCGCTACCCGGCAAGCGATCCACCGTCCAACTCCGGATTTTTTACAACCGAACGCAGCACCCGCTTCGAGCACTAGCAAGCTGAGCGCGATCGCTACCGCCAGAATCAGCGACAAAATCGCCGAAGCTTGTACCGCGACGGCCTTCCACCGCAAACCGCGGATCAGATCGGACATCCATCCTACATAGAAATGCACTTGCTCTCTCTTGCTTGCCTCCACTTCGCGCAGTTGCCCGTCGATCTGTTTGACTTCGTTTGCTTCACCTTTCGCGCTATATAGCTTTTCGAATCCCTCCAAACCACGCTGCGTCACTCCCAGTCCAATACCCCGGTCAAACAAAGTGCTGCCACCAGCGGTCATTCGCTTTCCCAGATTTGTGATTTCACCAAGCGCGCTCTCCGCCTGTCTCACCTTTCCCGCGGAGCCTGCCCGTAACGCTTCCTGTACCCGCAGGTCCGCATATGCCTGAATCTGCGAGGCGTCGGGAATACTGTGGGCCCACAAGCTCATCGCGATCAGGCTTGGCGAGAGATTTGGCGTTTTCTTCCATCCTTCTCGTGCCAACTCCTCGTGACGCCCGAAATAGCTGTCATAGTTCGGCGCGCGTAATGCCTGATCCATTTCCTTCATCCACTCGCCATCAACGCCCAGTACTTTGCCGATCCCTTCCGCCGTTCCGCTTAGGTCGCCGCTTATTTTCTTGATCTGGCGTTCTCCCTCTCCATAGGTGCTCACCATATAAACATATGTTTTGTCAGGATCGGAGCGCTTCAATTGCGTCAACCACTCCGCGCTTTTCGACCAGTCTCGACCGTCGCGGCGGTTATATCGGATGGCGTAGATCCATACCAGGTTTGGATCCAGCGCTACCGCGCGATCTGCGAATTGCATCGCGCGTTCGCCATCCGGATATGTGAGGGCCACAAAAGCTAGCTCCCGCGCATCTTTGTCCTGCTCGGCCTTCGCGGCGATCCTTTGCAAATTTCGCCGGTCGCCATCCGATGCAACAAATCCCCTCCAGCTTGCCGTCACTGTCCTTGCGGCCTCTCGCCCGATTGGCAAAAGGAACAGAACCGCGGTCGCGAGCAAGACGACCGCGGTTGCCAATCTCGAGTGTTTCGGGAATTGCGGACCGCCGCTCCCGCTTGGCGGCGGCCCGGCGGAAAATTCTTCCCCTGCGGGCAGCCTCATCCATTCGAAGAAGTGCGCCACCACCGCCCGGAAAAATAGAAAAATCCTCCCGCCGCCCAGTTCAACGCCGCCCTCGGCTCCGAGATTTCCCCCATCTCCGCCAGTACCGCTTGGCCCCACCGCCGGGATTTCTCCGGCCAGTAGCGCACGGCAAGAACTACCGAACTCACCGCCATTCGCATCAGCAGGGAATTTTGTGGAACGCTCATACCCCTGCCTTCCCATGTGCGGGTTGCCAGAATTTGCTTTCCCGTGCCGCCCGCAATTCTTCCCTCGCCCACTCCCGCCCGTTGCCGGTCAGCCGGTAAAAATGCCTCGGCGGTCTACCGGGAACCGGCGCATCTTCCCACTTCGTTTCCAGCCAGCCGGATTTCTTCAAACGCATCAAGATTGGGTACAGCGTACCGGAAGCCAGTTCCGTCTGCTGGCTCAGCGCATACCCGTGATGCCATTGCGCCGGTTGGTCGAGCAGCGCTTCCAGCAGCGCCAGCGATTGCCGCGAAATGCGAAGTCGAATACCCATTTGGCTAACTCTACATAGGTAGATATATAAGGTCAACCATTATTTCTCCTCGTTTACACCTCGAAATGAACCCGTCATTCCGAACGGGGCCGCGATGTGAGGAATTCCTCTTCCGCATCTTTGTCTGCGCTACACTAAATTTCTTCCCATGAATGCAGCCGAACACTTCTTCTGTTCCTCGTCTCTCTGGCGCCACCTCACCAGCCGCAAGCTGCTTCCTTGGATCCTCGGCGGCGCGTCTCTTGGCGATCATCTCCTGGAAATTGGCGCCGGCTACGGCCCCGCGACTGGCCATTTGCAAACGCGCGTCCGGCGCATCACCTCGCTTGACTACGATCACAACTCCTCTCTCCAACTCAAATCGCAAAACAACGTCGGCGCAATCGCAGCAGTCCAGGGCGACGCCTCTCAATTGCCCTTCGCCTGCGAAACGTTTTCATCAGCGCTCGCCATCCTCGTTCTACACCACCTCAGATCCACTGAACTGCAGGATCAAATGTTCGTCGAAGCCTTCCGCGTCCTTCGTCCTGGCGGCGTTTTTATCGGGTTCGAAATTCCAGACAATTGGCTTCACCGCGCCGGCCACATCCGCAGCACTTTCACGCCCATGGTTCCGAGCTCCGCGTTTCCGCGCCTCAACGCCGCCGGATTTTCCAAAATTTCCCTGGATGTCCGCCGGGGCGGCTTCCGCTTCACCGCCACTCGCCCCACTGCGGACGGTCGTGAGCAATGTACTGGCTTAAGTTGACGTAGGTTCGGCGCAATAACGCAGCGCGCATGGAGGGATCCAAAACTTAAAACTTAAAACTTAAAACTTAAAACTTAAAACTTTAAATCTTCCTTCTCTCACTTACTACTCAGCGCCGCGCTCAATTCACTCCGCGTCTGAATAACGCGCAGAATGGCATCCCGCGTCACCATTCCTATGATGTGCGCCGCTCCATCGTCGCTATGCCGCACCACCGGCATCTGATTCACGTCCGCGCCCATCAACCGCTCCAGCAACCGCGGCAGCGGCTCTTCCGGCGACGCCCACAAAATCTTGTCCCGCGGCACCATCACCGCCTGCACGGAGTTCATCGACCATTCGTCTCGCGGCACCTGGTTCAGCGCCGTCACATTCATCAACCCCACTAGCCGGTCGTCCATAGTCACGATGTGAATCCGCCGGCCTGTGCGCAACACCTCACCGCTATATTCTTCTAGGCTTAAATTTCCCGGGATCGTTGGCACTTCATGGCTCATCACGTCAGACGCGCACAATCCCGTCAGCGTCTCGCGAATCGTCAACTGGCTCACGCTCGCTTGGGCCGCACTCAGCAAAAACCACCCGATAAACGCCAGCCAGATCCCCCCCCACCGTCCGACATAATCCCCGATCAGGCCGCCCCGATCTCCCGCGAACACCGAAAAAATGCCCAATCCAATCATCAGGTACGCGATCAGTTTCCCGCTGGCCGCTGCCACTCGCGTTGCGCGCGCAAAATCTTTTGTCGCTCCCCACACCATCGCGCGGAACATCCGCCCGCCATCCAGCGGAAATCCCGGCAGCATATTGAAGGCGGCCAGCATGGCGTTCGCGAACCACAGCGGATCGACCACCGCAGCCACCTCGCGTCTGGGAATTGCCACCTTCAGCCCATAAAACAGCGCCGCCAGCAACCCGCTCGCCAGCGGCCCCGCAATCGCGATATTGAATTCCTGGATGGCCTTACCTGGTTCGCGCCCGATCCGCGCCAGCCCGCCAAATAAAAATAGCGTGATCGAAAGGACTTTAATTTTGTAATGCTGTGCCACCGCGCTGTGCGCCAATTCGTGAAACACCACCGACGCGAAAAACAGCACGCTCGTCAATATCCCCGCGCCCCACTGCTCGGTCGTGCTCCATTGCGGAAATTCCTGCTTGAATTGCGATCCAAGCGATAACGTCACCAGTCCAAATATCAAAATCCAGCTGAAGTCGAGATAGATCGGAATTCCCAGGATTCGCCCAATGCGAATCCCCTGTGTTTGCGACATGAACAATCCGCCTCGCGCACTGCGCCGTTCCTAGACTACCCCCGAACCCAACATCCTCAAAATCCCTATCTCCCGGTGAGTTTCAATCGCGCGACTAAGATCCAAGCTCTTCGCGCTACCCTGCTTTGCGTTAGAAAATGTCGCTCTCGAAACATTCGTTGGTCGGTTACCGGCCTGTTCGAGTTTCACCACGTCTCGTCATGGTCGCCGCGTTCGTTTCTTGCGTCTATAGTCGGCGCCCAGCGCGTTCCCTCAAACACGCCGTGTCCCCAATTCCACAATTTCGTTTCTCCAGCCAATTGTAACTTCTTCATTTTCAATACGCTAAGACTGGTCCTACGTGTGCCATATCCCCGACGTAAGCCAACAGGGAGAAGGAACCATGAACCGGCCAGCCCACGAAATCGCTCTCAAAACGAAAAGGTCCACCTTTGCCTACGTCCTCTTCGCCGCTTTCACCCTCTGCGCAAATGCTGCTTCCGCGCAAAATTCCCCAGCCACCGCAACGAAACCCGCGACGCATCCAGCCCGCCGTATCGTCGTCAGCTACTCTGACCGCAAACTCGCCCTGCTTGAAGGTGATCGCGTCATCAGAGTTTATGACGTGGCCGTCGGCGCTCCCGTCAGCCCCAGCCCCTCCGGCGAATACCAGATCGTGCAGCGCCTGGAAAATCCCACGTACTACAAGCCCGGCGTCGTCGTCGGTCCCGGCGCGCAAAATCCCCTCGGCCCCCGCTGGATCGGTCTGAGCGTCAAAGGCTTCGGCATCCACGGCACCAATCGCCCCGACTCGATCGGCAAAAACGCGTCCCACGGCTGCATCCGCCTCCGCAATGAAGACATTAAAGACCTCTTCGCCCGCGTCCAGGTCGGCGACCACGTTTCTCTCGTTGCCGAGCGCACCGACGAAGTTGCGCGCCTCTTCGGCCCCTCGCCCAGCCCCGCCGAAGCCCACGAAACCCTGCAAGCCAGCAACGAAGCGACCGTTACCTCGGAAGCGCATGGCGATCGTTAGCAGAATATCCAGTCCGCCAAGGAGACCACATGGACACATTCATCGGATTCGCCGCGGTAGTAATGACCACGATCGTCGCCCTCTTTTCCGCGCTGGCTCTGCAGGCGCTGCTTCTGCGCGGAGTCTTTGCCCTGATGCAACCGGCTACCGCGGGCCGCCGCATCGTGTCGCCATCGGTCGCGCGTGGCACGCAGTTGGTAGCGCGCGCCTACGCCAAGACCCGCTAGAGGTCCGCAGGAATTTCCTGCCACGAGTATGCCGCCATCGTGTCTGCGACGTGGCAGCGCGTCAGGAATAGGAGAGAAAGGAAAATACCATGCTCGCTTTGAAGTTTTTACTCACGATCCTTGGTTTCGGCCTGTTCGGCAGTGCCGCCGCCATCGTCGCTTATGACGTGTTCGTCGCCACTCGCTTGCGTTGGCTCTTGGAAAATTCGACTGCACCTTCAGGGGAGGGAACCGCGGCGATCCAGCCGCGCCCTTTTGGCCCGGTGCGGTGGAGTCTCGCGCAGAAGTTGGCCCTCGTGGGAATTCTGCCCATACTTCTCGCTCTCAGCATCACCGTGATCCCAGACGGCTACGCGGGCATTCGCGTCAGCCAAATCTCCGGCGTTCACCCCACAACCTTATATCCCGGCGTTCACCTGCAAACTCCATTCATCGATAAGATCGTTCTCTACGACACGCGCGAGCAGGTTTTTTCCACCGCAGCCACGCCCAGCCCCAAGTCCATGAATGAAGTGCTCACCGTCCAGGCCCGCGAAGGCCTCAACCTCGGCCTGGCCGTAACCGTTCGCTATCGCCTCGATCCCACCCGCCTCAGCGCCATTCACCAGAATCTTCCACAGCCCGTCAGTGAACAGGTGGTCGGGCCGGTGGTCTCTTCTATCTATCGCCAGCTTGCGCCCAACTATGTCACGCGCGAGATTTTTGCCGTCAAGCGCGAAGAGCTACGCACACAAGCCGCCGATGCCATCAAGACCCGCCTCGCCAGTGACGGTATCCTCGTCCGCGAAGTCCTTCTCCGCGACATCCAACTTCCTCCCGACTACGCTAAGGGTCTCGAAGGCCTTCTCCTCAAAGAGCAGGAGAACGAGCGCCTCGGCACGGAAGAGGAAATTAAGTCCAAGGAAGTGAAAATTGCCGAGCTCGAAGCCGAAGCCCAGAAAGCGCGCGACGTAAAGCAGGCGGAAGCTCAGGCCCAGGTCCACGTCCTGCAAGCCAAAGCCGAAGCCGATGCCATGCAATACACCTTGCCGCTGAAACAAAAACAAATTGAGCAGTCCAAGCTCGAAGCCGAAGCCCGCAAGGAAGCCACGCTACAAAATGCCGAAGCCGCCGCCCAAGCCAAAATCATCGACAGCAAAGCCGAAATCGAGCGTCAGAGAAATCTTGCCGATGCCGAAGCCAACCGGATTCGCGTAACCGCCGAAGCTGACGCGAACCGCATCCGGGTGACCGCTGCCGCCGACTCCGAACGCATGAAGTTCGAAGCCGCGGTCCTCAAGCAAAATCCCATGCTCATCCAAAAGATCATCGCCGAACGCCTGTCAGACAAGCTCCAGATCATGATGGTTCCCATGGATGGCAAGAATTTCTTTGCCTCAGACGTTCTGCGCTCCGCCTTTCAAAGTGGCAACAACAATTCCAATGGCGCGACAGCCGTGGACTCTGCCGATGACTCCGGCGATCCCGCACCTGTCGCGTCCAACCCCGCCCAGCAGCGCTCGGCGCGGCGTCCATAACAGAAAGTTTCGGGGAAGCGGCTAGTGCCGTTTCAACCATTCGCACCGGAGGCGTAGATGACTCACCAATCGAATCACCGCGACTTACCAGTGCAGAAAGCTGGCCAAGCAATTGGAGCGGCACTACTCCAACCGTCGCTTCCCCGAAATACCTTGAATTTCGCAGCCACGGCCTCAGGTGGCGCAGCACGCGTCGCTGGAGGAGACCCCGGGAGCAGGAAGACAGGCACCGCCGCGCCCGCTTCGCGTCTCCCAGGCGTTCTCCCCAACCAGCGCCGCGTACTGCCCCACCTCTGCTGTGCAAGAAATGCCCTCTATCAACGTTCTATGCAACGAATGTCGGCCTCATCGCACTACTTGTTTTGCACTTCGCGCGAAAGCCGCGTTCGTTGGGAGGGCACGGCTTTCGCCGTGCCGAATAGAGACCGAGGAGTTAGGGCGTTAGCCCCTGGGGTACATCCTCCAGAGCTTCACCACGAATTTCCGCATCCCCAACCCGTAATGAAGGAGCACCTCATGCATACAACCGCACCATTCCCTCACCGAAGCTTCACCGCAATCATTCCCGTCATCCTTCGTATAACGCTCAGCTTGTTTCTCTGGACTCTCGGCGCTTCTGCCATGGACCTTCGCGTGACGCAGCCGCGACCGAAGCAACACCGCACTGTCTTTAACTTTCCGATCTTGGAGCGAAAATCTTCAGCGCTGGGTGAACGCCGGCCATGACACCTGGTGCCGCGACCCGCATTTTGGTTGCCGACGCCACCCTCCGCCGCATCTCTCCCGATCTGGCCGGGTACGAGTCCGCGTGTCTTCCGCTCGCACTCGAAACCAGCCAGAAGACCAGAACCGTTTACGTTTTTCCACTCTCTCGACGGCCGCTCCACCTATCGCATCACCCTCCGTCGTTACCGTTTCTTGCTACCGGCCGCCGGTGCCATCCGTCAAATCATTTGGATCCCCGAGAGCGCCGAAATCGTCACACGAGATTCCCGCGACTAACGCCAACGGCTTCCACCATAGAAAACAACAAAAGCAACTCTCTCCTTCCGGGCGGCACTGACCACGCCGCCCGGCATCTAACTCCGGGCAGTGTTACTATCCGAAAGGTTCAGTGCGCCGCCAAAAAACAAAAATTGTCATCCCGAACGGAGTCCGCGAAGTGAGGAATTTCTCTTTTCTCTTCTTCCTTGCAATGTTCTTTGCTGCAACCTCGGTATGCCCCTTCCCAATTCCTACTCCTTCCTCGTCCACCCCCACCTGCGCCGACATTCGCGCGGAAAAATCCAAAACCTACGGCTTCCATCTCGCGCAATTAAGCGAAGCGCAACTCGACGCAAAATCCAAGGAAATGGACGCTTTCTGGAAAGAGGTCCAGGCCGCCGGCCCAGAAGGCGTGACCTGCATTCGCACCCTCCTAGCTGAGGAAAAAACCGACCACGTATTTCAGGTCGACGCTGCCACCATGCTTTTTCCCGTCGATCCCTCCCCGGAAACACGCGATCTCATCCGAGATTCTCTTGCGCAAGCCGACTTCCAGGAATCCGATCCCGCAAACTATCTTTCCCTCGCCCTCGCTCTTGATCTCGCTGGCGTTGATGTCCGCTCCCTGGCCTCCAAGCTTCTTCTCTATCCCAACGCCATAATCCACATCTCCGAACACGACATCGATCTCGATTCAGACACCGCCGCGCTCTTGCTCTACGGCGCCATGGATCCTTCTCAAGCCAGCAATGCGCTTATTTCCTTACTCGATGCCCACGAGCCGTTCGTGCGCGCCGCTGCCGCCCATCTTCTCGCCGAACAAATGACCGACGAAAGTTTCCGCGCACTCAGCCAGTGGGACGGCCTGTCCAAAATCGAGGAAGAATTCCGCCGCAACGATATTCAAGCCATCATGAAATACAAGCCGCAAAATCCCGCGGACTACGCCAATCCCAAATTCACGCGCCAACAAGTCCTCGACGCCATCGCCTCTCTCCCGCACACGCAAAAGGATTTTGACCACGTAATGGCCACTAAAGGCGCTGCCTTCGATCAGCAGATGCGCGAGAAAAAGGTCACCCAGCAGCAACTGGCGCAGGCCGTTGCCGGCAGCCTCCCGATCTACGGCATCACCGATCACACCGCATTCCAGACCAGCGCCATCGCCACACTTAAGCCCGAAGATTTCGCCATCATTCGCGAGGCCCGCCACAAATCCCTGTACGACGTCTCCGACGAAAGCCTCGCCGAATATCTCGCTTACACTCAAGTCATGATCGGCATGCTCAACCGCTTGGACCTGTTCAAGGAATATCGACAGCATTGAGCGGCTGTCCGACAGGTTTTTGTACCGCTGGCTTTTGTGCCAGCGCCGTTGGGGCGAAAACCGTCATCCTGGATCGATCCGACAGGAATCGCTGAAGGATTTTCGACCTATGCTCCAGGCACAACTCCAAAATTCATCGCCGTCGAGCCAGGTTTACCATTCCGGCCTCGTGCTATCATCCACTCAGAACGCCGTGCAACCATTTACCGCCCGTACCCTCCGCTTTTTCTTTCTCCTCTTATGCTTTTCCCTGCCTCTCTCTGCATCTTGTGCACCCGCCGACACTTCTCTCGACGATGCCGTGCACCAACTTGTCGAACGCGTCGCCACCATTCCCAATCTTCACGGTCCGCTCCGTCTTCAATTTCTAGAGGATCCCGCGTTCCAAGCGGCAACCGGGAGGGATTGGCTGGAAACTTTTCGAAGAGAAATCGAAAGTCATCACATCGCCGTGACGGAAGATGCCTCGGCAAGTCTTCTCCGCGTCGGTTTGGCCGAAACTCCGACGCAACTGGTTCTGACGGCCGCCACGCGTGTCTCCGATAAGGAAGAAGTCCGCTTCGTCACCCTCCCTCGCACCGCGTTCCGTGCCGCCAGCCTCCCGGTAGCGCCGATCCGCATCGAACGGCAGCTGATTTATCAAAGTCCTGACCGCATCCTTGACGCCTCATCTTTATGGACTGGATCCACGGGTGGTTTGGCCGTCTTCGTCGATCATCATGGCGACCTCTCCATCCTCCGGCTCGATTCTTCTGGCCAACTCGCGCAAACCATTTCGCTTTCCGATGCCGCCGCCCCGCCCACCCGCGATCCGCGTGGTGAACTGGCAGTGCGCGCGAATGACGCCACAGTTCTCCTCCGAGACAAAGCTTGCGATTTCGCGTGGGCCTCATCCTCCGAAGGGAAGTGCCACGTCGCCAAAACCATTTGGCGCCTTCCCGCCGTCCTCACGCCCTCCTGCGACGCAGGTGGCTGGAAACTTGTAGCCGATGGCTCCGACTGGGCCATGCCGGAGGTGTTGCAAGTTATTCCGGATGGCTCGTTGCGCCGTGGAAGCGGGGCGTTGCTCAGCGATTTTCCAGGCCCCATATTGAGCATCAACGGTGAACAAGATTCCGCCAGCGCCCTTGTGGTCACGCAAAATCTTCGAACAGGGAACTATGAGGTTTACAAAATCACACTTGCCTGCAGCAATTAGCTCCTTCGGTGGCGACGCCAGTCGGGTCCACGCTGCTCCATCCGTCGCAGGATGGGTACAGGAGGGCACGACTTCAGTCGTGCCGCGATGCCCACGCGATCGACGGGCTTTAGCCCCTGCGGTTCGCCCTTTTCGAATCGTCCACACGACTGTTTTCTCGTTGCTGCTCCTCCTCGCCCCGAACCTCTGCGCCACCAAGCATCCAAAATACGGCGGCACCCTCCGCGTCGAACTGCAACTCGCCAAACTTTCCCTCGATCCCCGCGAATGGAAACCTGGCTCGGTTGCTGCCGCAGAAAATGCCAAGCTGGCCGCTCTTATCTTTGACCGCCTCCTCACTCTCGACGACTACGGCCGCTTTCAACCCGCGCTAGCCACAGAGTGGTCTCACGATCCCTCCTCCAAAACCTGGCAATTCAAGTTACGCCAGGGCGTGAAATTTTCAGACGGCTTCGCGCTCACACCCAAAGATGTAGTCGCGGCGTTGCAACCTCTTCTTCCGACCGGCCTGCAAATCACCGCCACAGAAAAGGGCGTACAAATTCGCGCCGCGCATCCCGTCCCCGACCTCCTCGAACAACTTGCTTCCGGCCGGTATTTTATTTTCCGCGTTCAATCCGATAGCTCGCTTCTCGGCACCGGCCCCTTCGTCTTCGCCGAAAACGCGCAGCCATCCTCCTCCCTGCTCAACCCAGCACACCTGACCCTTCGCGCCAACGAAGACGCCTGGTCCGGCCGCCCCTTTCTTAACTCCATCGAAGTCACCCTTGGTTGGCCCGCTCTTCGCCAGATTCTCAACCTCCAAATTGGCCGCGCCGACATCATCGATATTCCTCCCGATCTCGTCCGCAAGGCCCGCCAGGACAATCTCCACGTCTGGAGCTCGCCGCCGGCCACGCTGCTTGCTCTGCGCTTTGATGAGGCACAGCCCGCCTCTTCCAATCCTCGCCTCCGCGAAGCTCTTGAGCTTGCCCTCGACCGGGACACCATGGCCAACGTGTTGCTTCAAAGGCAAGCACTCTCTGCACCAACCCTTTTGCCCCAGTGGCTATCAGGTTATGCTTTCCTCTTCGGCACTCCGATGAACCTGGATCGCGCCAAGCAGATTCGCGCCTCTCTGCCTCCTAATCTTGCCGGGGGCGCCGATCCTCTGCGCCTTCGCGTGGATGCTTCCGGCGATCTCATGAAATTGCTCGGCGAACGCGTCGCCGTCAACGCACGCCAGGCAAACATTTCCATTCAGCTCGTCTCTCGTCCATCCACTTCGTCGTCCACAGCCTTACCCTCCGTCGCTCTCCACCTTTTCGTCTGGTACTATGACTCGCTCTCTCCGCGCACCGAGCTCCTGAATCTGGCCCACTATCTTCATTCAGAGACTGCTGCCGAAACGCTTCCAGAAACGATGGACACCGAAAAGCTTTATGCTGAAGAGCGGCGTCTCCTAGAAGAGCGCCAGGTCTTGCCTTTGGTTCTTCTGCCGGATTATGTCGGCATTGGTCCGAACGTTCGCAATTGGTCGGTGGCGCCCTCCGGCGAATGGCGCCTCGCTGATATCTGGCTAGATTCGGGAGACACGGCAGCCAATCCCGAAGCGCCTCAAGGTTCCACCGCCGCACCGGGAGTGTATCCATGAGCTTTCGCAACAAAATTTTCCTGATTTTCCTTGCCACGGTTCTAGCTTCCGTCTCTCTCGTTGCTTACGGCGTTACGCACTACACGCAACGTGCCTTCGAACAGCAGGAAACCCAGCACACCGAAGCCTTGGTCGCGCAATTTAAAAAGGAATTTGACCAGTGCGGAGAAATGGTCGTCTCGCAAGTGGAGAACATCACCAATGCCGACATCACTGTCCGCATGGTTCTCGATCTTGCCCGGCCCAATGCTGACTCTTCTCTTTATCTCCACGATGCCAATGGCGCCGCGCAAACCCACAATCTCGATTTCGTTGAATTTGTAAACACCGATGGCGCGCTCATCTCTTCCGCCCAATATCCTGCTCGCGTCGGTTACAAGGTCGATTGGGTAACCGCTAACAAAAACTGGGATGGCACCGGCGCCTTCCTGAAGCGCGAGGAGCTGCCTGATGGCGTGGCTCTTTCCTTAAGCGCCGTGCGCGCTTATTCGGTCGGGGACAAAACCGTCTACATCATCGGCGGCCGGCGCCTCGATCAGAATTTCCTTGCCTCTCTCGTTCTTCCCGCGGGCATGCGCGCTCTCCTCTATCGCAATCTCGAGAATTCCTTCGTTCCTACGGCCCTGACCGATTCGTCCGGCCCGGTCCAGCAGGCCGATCAGTTTCAATCTCTCATCGAGCAAGCGCAAAGGCAGCCGCAGCACGGCATGCTCGTCAAAACGATTCAGTGGACCAGCGATCCCGCCAGCGCGGAGACGTTCCACGCCATTCCTCTGCCCGGCCGCAATGGTGAGTTGCTGGGCGTACTTCTCTTCGGCAGTTCCGGCGAGGAATTGGTTGTTCTGAAGCGCCAGATTTTCAAAATTGCCGCGCTTGTCGCTCTCGCTGCCATTGCCATTGGGCTGCTTCTGGCGTGGTGGGTTTCCAAACGCATCACTCGTCCTGTCGAAGAACTCGCCAATGGCGCGCGTGATGTCGCCTCCGGCCGTTGGGACACACAGATCGATGTGCAGGGTGACGACGAAATCGGCCAGCTTGCGGGTGCCTTCAACAACATGACCCACACCCTGGCCACACAAAAGGAAAAACTCGTTCAAACCGAACGTGTCGCGGCCTGGCGCGAACTTGCTCGCCGCCTCGCCCACGAGCTGCGCAATCCTTTATTCCCCATGCAAATCACTCTTGAAAACCTGCAGCGCGCCCGCACCCTCGGCCCCGCGCAGTTTCAGGAAGTTTTTACCGAAGGCACCGCCACCCTCAAGGCCGAACTCGCCAATCTCAACAGTATCGTCGGCCGCTTCAGCGATTTCTCCAAAATGGCCGCGCCGCAATTCACTCGCGTCAATGTGAACGAATCTCTCCGCAACGCCGTGCGTCTGTTTGAACCTCAATTTACCGCCGTCGGCAAACCCTCCATCACCACCGAATTTTTCTTCACAGAATCTCTGCCGGAAATCGACGCCGATCCCGATCTTCTCCACCGCGCCTTTCAGAATCTCGTCCTTAATGCGTTAGACGCCATGCCCGCCGGCGGCTCTCTCACGCTGCGCACCTCCGACGCCGGCGATAATGTGCGCATCGAAGTCACCGACACGGGCAAGGGCCTCACGCCGGAAGAATGCTCCCGCCTCTTTACGCCGTACTACACTACCAAACAGCTCGGTACCGGCCTCGGCCTCGCCATCGTCCAGTCCGTCATCAGCGACCATCACGGCACGATCTCTGTCTCCAGCGAAGAAGGCCGCGGCGCCACATTCCGCATCGATCTACCCAAGCGCCAGCAAAACGCCCTCGTAAAGCCCAAAGCGGATACAACCTCCGCTCCCCTGGAACCTGAGCGCGCCGCCAACGCTGCCACCGACTAGGTTTCGTAGTGGCCAGCCTTTAGGCTGGTTCCGAGTTCCATGTAGTGGCCGAACTTCAGATCGGCCAGAACCATTATTCCCGGAGGAGCGCCGCACTGACGCGCCCCACGTCCGCAGGATCAAAAATCCCCGGACCGAATCCGCTTCGGTAATTCGCAGAAAAGGACTACATGCCGCGCAAAGCCCATCTCCTGCTCATCGACGACGACCCCAACACCCTCGCCTCGCTCTCCCGCGCTTTCCGTCTCGCCGGTCACGAAGCCACGGTCTGCGACAACGCCAACCGCGCCGTCGAAATCCTGCAATCCCAACGATTCGATCTCATCCTTTCCGACGTCGTCATGCCAGGTAAAACCGGCATGGAACTCCTTGAAGAACTAAAAAAATCCGGCCTGCAAACTCCAATCGTCCTGATCTCCGGCCAGGCCAACATCGAAATGGCCGTCAAAGCCACTCGCCTCGGCGCGCTCGATTTTCTCGAAAAGCCGCTTACCACAGACAAGCTTCTCCTCACCGTGGAAAACGCCCTCAAACTCTCCCGGCTCGAGGACGAAAATCGCGAACTACGCACGCGTCTCGGCAAACATGAACTTGTCGGCTCCGGCCCTGCCATGACCAAGCTCCTAGCCCAGATCGAGCGTGTTGCCGCCAGCGAAACGCGCGTCTGCATCCTCGGCGAAACTGGAACCGGCAAGGAATTAATTGCTCGCGCCATCCACGAGAAATCTCCCCGCCACGAAAACTCGTTCATCACTCTCAATTGCGCCGCCGTTCCCGCCGAACTCATCGAATCCGAACTCTTCGGCCACGAAAAAGGTTCCTTCACTGGTGCTGCCTCCCGCCACATCGGCAAATTTGAACAAGCCGAAGGCGGCACGCTTTTTCTCGATGAAATCGGCGATATGCCCCTCGCTATGCAGGCAAAACTCCTCCGCGTTCTCGAAGAAGGCGAAGTCGAGCGCGTTGGCGGCGACAAGCCCATAAAAGTCAACGTCCGCGTCATCGTCGCCACGCACCGGAATCTCGAGGATCTGGTAAAGAAAAATGAATTTCGTGCCGACCTCTTCCACCGCGTCTTCGTTTTCCCTCTGACTCTGCCCCCGCTTCGCGAGCGTAAAGAAGATTTTCCCGCACTGGTCGCTCACTTCGCTCGCCAGGTCGCCAAGCAAAATGGTTGGAGAGAAAAACTCTTTTCCGAAGATGCCGTCGCCGAATTCCGCCGCTATCCCTGGCCAGGCAATGTTCGCGAACTCCGCAACATCGTTGAGCGTCTGGTCCTACTCTCGACCGAAGAGACCGTTAGCGACGATGACGTCCGCCAAGCCTTGCCGACCGCCGAACTTACCGTCAGCTCCGCTTCCGCCATCGACGCCGCAACGGGGCAGGGAACTCTCGAGCAGCGCACGGAAGCCTTCGAACGCGAAGTCCTCCTCGCCGAAATCCGCCGCCACAACTTCCATATGACCAACGTAGCCCGCGCCCTGGGCCTCGAACGCTCCCACCTCTACAAAAAGTGCCAGCAACTAGGCATCGACCTCCACTCCCTCCGCAACCCGGAGTGAATGGCTCGCTCAATTCCTGATTCGTCGCTCGGAGCGAAGTCTTGGGGGCGAGGATCCAGCTTTGCGTCCTCCTTTGAGCGTCTGAATGGCTCGTCCTCTGTGGTGGGGTATTCAACCTTTGCGTCTGCACGGCGAGTAGAAAATTCCCCATTTCAGCTGCCGATTCCCGAATAACTCCATGTAATGCCAGTATTTTCAGTATGATACGACTCGTTACGATTTCTCTTGACAAATTACATATCGCTATATAGAGTTTGCATATCGCAATAAGCACGAAAGGCTCCTCCCATGACTCTCGGCGACAAACTTCGCTCCCTTCGCTCCATCGAGGGCTCGCTTCGGGGACTTGGCCGCCCCCTCACGCAATCTGAGGTGGTCAATGCCATGAAAAAAGAACTGGGCCGCGGCCTCAGTCAGGCCTACCTTTCACAGATCGAAAGCGGCGCGCGTCCGCATATGACCAACACTTCGCGCGATCTGCTTGCACGTTTTTTCCGCGTCTACCCGGGATTCCTGGTCGACGATCCCCCAGGCTATTCCCGCGAACTGCAATCTGAACTTCGTATGGCCGATGCCACCATCGACTCCTGGCTCTACGCCGGTGCCGACCAATTTGCGGGCGACGCCGAGTTAGGCCGCGCCCTTCGCAACATCGCCCAAGTCGCCGATTCGCGCGGCGCGATCCTGCTCCTGGGGGAAATTCTTCGCACCCCCGGCCTTGCCGAGCGGCTCAGCGAAGTCCTGCAACCTAAGTCGCTGGTGGGATCGGGTCATCCCCCGCCAGCCTCACACAACTAACTGCGGCTTTCTTCTGTACTCACTTTGTTCCGAGCGACGGGGTGTCGCTCCGCGAGGTGCCGTATGTCCTGGTCCGACGTCTATTTGTTCTGTTTTATCGTGGGTGTTGCGCTAAGTGTTTTTTCGTTCATGGCTGGCGCCATCCATCTTCATCTGCCGTTCCATATGCATCTGCCTTTCCACGGTACGCCTGCGCACGCACACGGTGGCAGCCATGGCGGCGGCACGCACATCTCCTGGTTCAACGCCTCCACAGGTCTAGCGTTTCTCGCTTGGTTTGGCGGGGTCGGCTACCTAATGACGAAGTATTCGCACGTGCAGGCCTTCTTTGTCGCTGGTATTGCCACACTGGCAGGCGTCAGCGCCGGCTGGGTCGTTCTGCGGTTCCTCGTCAAGCTTGTCGGGCCTTCCGATGAACCTTTGCGCGAGGCAGATCGCCGCATCGTCGGTTCTCTCGGCACCGTCAGCATGACCATACGCGAGAACGGCACGGGAGAAATCATCTTCCCCCTCGGCGGCGGCCGTAGCTGTTCAGGAGCGCGCAGTGAAGACGGTGCGGCCATCGAAAAGGGCACCGAAGTCGTAGTCGAGCGCTACGAAAAGGGAATTGCTTACGTAAAGCGCTGGGAAGAATTCGTTAAATCATGAGTTTCTGAACCGAATTACAAGTGGTGCGTTCGCTGCGGTTCGAAAAAGGGAGGACGTTATGTTCGGGTTGCCCATGAACGTGGTTGTCGGAGCAGGAATTCTGGTCGTCGTCACGATCATGCTTATGACCGTGATCGCCAGGATGTATCGCAAAGCAGGACCGCACGAAGCCCTGATCGTCTATGGCCTCGGCGGCACGAACGTCTACACCGGAAGGGGCACAATCATCTTTCCCATGGTGCAGACTTGCAAGGATCTCTCGCTGGAGTTGATGTCGTTCGACGTCGCTCCCCAGCAGAATCTTTACACCAAGCAGGGCGTCGCGGTCACTGTGGAGGCCGTGGCGCAAATCAAGGTGAAGAATGACAAGGAATCCATTCTCACTTCCGCCGAACAATTCCTTACCAAAACCCCTGCGGAACGCGACGGCCTTATCCGCCTGGTGATGGAAGGCCATCTCCGCGGCATCATCGGCCAGCTCACCGTCGAGCAAATCGTCAAGGAGCCCGAAATGGTTGGCGGTCAGATGCGCTCCACCTGCGCCGATGACATGAGCAAGATGGGTCTCGAAGTGGTCAGCTTCACCATCAAGGAAGTTCGCGACAAAAACGAATACATCACCAACATGGGCCGCCCGGATATCGCCCGCATCAAGCGCGATGCCGAAGTAGCCACTGCCGAAGCCGATCGCGACATCGCCATTAAACGTGCCGAAGCATCGCGCGCTTCTGCTGTCGCCAAAGCACAAGCCGACCAGGAACGAGTCGCCGCGGAAACCGCCTCCATGGCCAAACAAGCCGAAGCCACCCGCGATCTTGACGTCAAAAAGGCCAATTACCTGGAGATCAGCAAGAAGGCCCAGGCGCAAGCCGATAAGGCCTACGAAATCGAAACCAATCGCCAGCAGCAGACCGTCATGCTCGAACAGGTTCGCGTTCAGCAGGTCGAGCGTGAAGCTCAGGTAAAGGTCCAGGATGCGGAAATCGTTCGCCGCGAACGCGAACTGATCGCCACCGTACTCAAACAAGCCGAAATCGAGCGCCAGCGCATCGAGACGCTAGCCAACGCCGAACGCCAGCGCTTGATCAGCGAAGCCGAAGGCCGCGCTTCTTCGATCCGCGCCCAGGGTGAAGCCGAAGCCGAAATCATCTTCAAGAAAGGTGATGCGGAAGCTCGCGCCATGAACGTGAAGGCCGAAGCCTTCCAGGAATACAACCAGGCCGCGGTCGTCGACAAGCTCATCACCAGCTTGCCCGAAGTTGTCCGCGCGCTCAGCGAACCGCTCAGCAAAGTCGACAAGGTCACCATCGTCTCTACCGGCAATGGCGACGCCGCCGGCGCGTACAAGCTCACCGGCGATATCACGAAGATCGCGGCTCAGGTTCCCGCTCTCTTCGAAGCCCTCTCGGGCATGCAAATGTCCGACCTGCTCGGCAAAGTCCGCCTCATCGGCGACAAAGCCCCAAAGCCTTTGGAGCCGCCAACAGCAAAGTCCTAACCGATTCCGCCGGAGCGGGCCAATCACCCACTCCGGCTCTTGATCAGGTCTTCGTCGTGGCCGGTCTTCAGACCGGTGGGTTTTACAACAAACGTCGCGCACAGGAGCAACGGGGGGAAACGTATCATGGCTTTCACACTGCAACACAAGCGAGCGCTCTTTTGGGGGCTAGGCATTCTCACTGTCTTCGTTCTAACCAACCTGGCTTGGGCCCAAATAGCCCATGCCATAAGCAAATGCTTCAGCCCTTTTTAGCCGGACCGTCAGTAGGCGTCGATCTTCGGCCCGGTTTTCTTAGTGGCCGACCTTCAGGTCGGTTCGGATCTTTTTCAAAGTTGTCATCCTGAGGGCCGCGTCTTCCGCGGACCGAAGGATCTCAACCGAACGGTTATCACGGGATCAGCAGATGAGAAATTCGCTTCGCGCCGCAGGGAACTTAGGGGGTCGGACCCTTAGTCCGACATTTCACACCCATGACGCGGGGCTTTAGCCCCTGAGGAATTGGGTTTTCGATCAAACTTCTCGAAAGGAGCATCACCATGGGACTCTTAGAACGTGTCAGCACTTTAATCCGCGCCAATCTTAACGACATGATCGACCGTGCCGAGGATCCTGAAAAAATGATCAAGCAGGTCATCCTCGACATGGAAAATCAATACCTCCAGGTCAAAACGCAGGTCGCCGTCTCCATCGCCGACCAGCACATTCTTGAAAAGAAACTCCACGAGCAGGAAGACGGCGGCAAAGACTGGATGCGCAAAGCCGAAATCGCCGTCGATAAGGGCCAAGATGATCTCGCCCGTGCCGCTCTCGACCGCTTCCAGACTGCCCAGCGCCTCACGCAAAGTTTCCAGGAACAAGTCAACGACCAGAAAGCACAGGTGGACACTTTGAAAAATGCCCTCATCAAGCTCGAACAAAAACTGGATGAAGCCAAATCCAAGCGCGAAGTCCTGCTCGCCCGCCATCGCCGCAGCATCGCCCTCGATAAAGCCGCCAAAGCCCAGGTCGCACTCGGCGACAACTCCAACAGCGCCTCCTTCGATCGCCTCAAGGAACGCGTCAACCGCACCGAAGCCACCGCCTCCGCCGAAGTCGAGCTTCTCAACGACGACGTCGCCGAAAAACTCAATCGTTTCGACCGCGACACCGAAGTCGAACGCCTCCTAACCGACCTAAAAACCCGTCGCCTACCCGAAAAAGTCAGCTAAGCGACGCTGCCACTTTTGGCAAGCTCGTGTTACGCACGTAGGCGCACGGTTTCAGCCGCCCGATGAATCCGACTTGTTACGGAGTCGGACCTCAGCGACGCCTCGCGCCACGTGATTTGTCATCCTGAGGAGCGCTTTTTGCGACGAAGCATCTTAACGTAAAAACCAAGCACCACTTTACCGTCAATCATATAGCTTCAACCTATTCCGGCAAACTCTAGAAAGGAGCACCACATGAAACTCGCCGCTCTTACTGTCTCGATCCTTTTCGCCCTCGCCCTGTGGCCGCAGTCCGCCTCTACCCACGCTCAGCAAAAGCCCGAAGAACTCGCACAAAAATCCGCCGAAGCCTGGCTGGCCCTCAGCGACTCTGGAAAATACGGGGAAAGCTGGGACCAGGCCGCCAGCACCTTCAAAGGCGCCGTCTCCCGTGATCAATGGATCAGTCAGCTGACGGGTGTTCGCGCCCCGCTCGGCAAAGTGGAATCTCGCAAGCTCGCTGGCGCTCAGTCCAAAAGCAATCCCCCGAACGCCCCAGCTGGCGAATATGTGGTCCTGCAATTCAGCACCACGTTCGAAAACAGAAAGGACAGCACCGAGACGGTCGCCATGTTCCTGGACAAAGACGGCAAATGGCGCACAGCCGGCTATTTCATAAAATAGTTCCCGCCGCTTTAAGTGGCTAGGCAGATAGTCACGGTTGCCAGCTTGCGCAGTTCTTTTTGATTCGCTTCCATTTCATTAGAGGTGGTGTGTCACCGGCAGCATCTCAAACTGCACAGCAAAACGCAGAAGTTAATCCCGGCACAGATGCAAAACTCCTGCAGTTTTCCAATCCGCGTCACTTCTTCAAATACGATCATCAGAACCATTGTCCAGGCAATCGCGCCATAAAAGATCCCTCTTCCGAGAACCAGTCCAAGGCAGTTTACAAACCAGACCAACATCAGCCGACGCATCACTTCCACGCACGTTCCTTTACCCTGCAAAAACCACTTTGCGATGAGCGTAGTTGTGCGATATTCCGTAATCCATTCCACATACTTCACATCTCATAATTGCTCCCCGGTACGTGCTCTCTCGTACGACGGCGGACTCTATCATAGATTCTCGTTTTCTCCTTTGCCGGCGGTGATATAACTGCTCCCTCAAATGTCGCTCGTCCCATCCTGCCTCCCGCCCCGGAGCGGACTCAAATTCTTTTCACCCGGAGCCCGCATGATCACGCATTCCCTTAACGCCGCCGACGAACTCCTCGACCTCTGGCCCTCTCTTCGCCGCTCACAACGTGTCGACCTCTTCGAAGCCCTTCCTCGCGAGCAAATGGAAAATTTCTTTCTCGCTCTGGACGCGCACGCTCAATCCGTCCTGCTCCTCTCTCTCCCCGAAGGCGAGCGCCGCCTGTACATGCGTCTCCTCGCGCCCGATGACGCGGCCGATCTCATCCAGGAATCACCCAAGCCACATCGCCAATATCTTCTCGATTTACTCGACGACAAAACGAGGCAGGAAGTGAAAGCCCTCCTGGCATTCCGCGAAGATATAGCCGGTGGCCTCATGAATCCGCGCTTCGCCCGCCTCCGTCCCGAAGCCTCCATCGATGAAGCGATCAGTTATCTCCGCCAACAGCTCGGCCACGTCGAGACCATTCACTACGCTTACGTCCTCGACGAAAATCAGACCCTCCTCGGCATCGTGTCCCTCAAAGATCTCGTCGCTGCCGGTCCTAAGAAATCCGTCAAGGACGTGATGAACAGAAAAATCTACACCGTCTCTCCAACCACGGATCAAATGGAAATCGCTCACCTGCTCACGCAACACGGCATCAAAGCCATTCCCGTCGTCGATGAAAACTGCCGCATGCAAGGCATCGTCACCGCCGATGACCTCATTGACGTTCTCCGCGAGGAAGACACCGAAGACATTCAGAAAATGGGCGGCATGGAAGCTCTCGACGGACCCTATCTCGAGACCGGTTTCCTCGCCATGATCAAAAAACGCGCCGGCTGGCTCGTCATCCTGTTCCTCGGCGAAATGCTCACCGCCACCGCTATGAATCATTTCGAGCACGAAATCGAACGCGCCGTTGTTCTCTCGCTCTTCATCCCGTTGCTCATCAGCAGCGGCGGCAATTCCGGCTCGCAAGCCACTTCCCTCATCATTCGCGCTCTCGCCCTTCGCGAAGTCCGCCTCAAGGATTGGTGGCGCGTCATCAGCCGCGAAGTCGCTGCCGGCGTAATGCTCGGCGCCATTCTCGGCATCGTCGGACTCGCGCGCATCCTGGTCTGGCAAGCGTTTTGGCACACCTACGGTGAACACTACCTCCTGATCGCACTCACCATCCCTTTCAGCCTTCTCGGTGTTGTTACCTTTGGCACGCTCGCCGGTTCCATGCTTCCGTTCATCCTTCGCAAGTGTGGCCTCGATCCCGCCAGCGCCTCTGCCCCCTTCGTCGCCACCCTCGTCGACGTCACCGGCCTTATCATTTATTTCACCGTCGCCAAAATCATTCTCACCGGAACGTTACTCTGAGAATGTTTCTCGCTGCCTTTTCAAAAGGGCCCGAACCCGGCCTCGAAGCCACCCGAAAAATCCGTTCCTCGGAATCTCTAACCCGGCGGCACGTCCCCATTCTCGCTCTCACCGCCAACGCGTTCGATCGCAACCTTTGCCTTGCTGCGGGCATGGATGGCTTCCTCAGCAAACCTGTCTCTTTCTCTGATCTCCGCGCCGCCATCGAACGTATCGCCTCTCCTGCCACCATTGATCCCGTCCCGTCCACCTCAGCCGGTCTTTGGAGTGCTAGGGCGGCCACCGCTTTTACCAACCAAACGGCTCCAGCCGAATACCCCAGAAGATCCTTGCGTTTCTGCCGCGCCCCGCCTCGTGGCAGAATATCCAGTATGAATCCTTGGCTCATCGCCGCGCCCGCCTTCGTCGCCGGCATCGCGGGACTCACCGCCTTCGGCGCGGTAAGCCCTCGTTCTCAACTTTTCGGCCACACCGTGTGGCACACCGACAAACCCAAAAAGCTTGCCATCACCTTCGACGATG
The DNA here is from genome assembly GCA_963795535.1 of Candidatus Acidiferrales bacterium. Classification (GTDB taxonomy): domain Bacteria; phylum Acidobacteriota; class Terriglobia; order Acidiferrales; family UBA7541; genus Acidiferrum. The sequence continues at coordinate 404,713 of CAWCIG010000012.1, read as the reverse complement.
GTCCCAACCCCGCCATCACGCCAAAGCTTCTCGACCTGCTTGATCGTCATCGCGCCAAAGCCACTTTCTTTGTCGTCGGCAAATACGTCCGCGAATCCCCCGGCCTGGTTCGCGAAGTTTCCGACCGCGGTCACCTCATCGGCAATCACACGGACACCCATCCCAATCTGTTCTTTTGCGGCCGCGCGGAAACTCGCAGCGAGCTGCTGCGTTGTAGCGAAGCCATCGGACAAGCCACTTGGGCGGAGCCGCGCTGGTTCCGGCCGCCCTTCGGTTTTCGCAGTCCCTGGCTCGGCCAATTGGTCCTTCAGCAGCGCATGCGCACGGTGCTGTGGACGCTCATTCCCGGCGACTGGCGCAATAAGTCCGCGGACTGGCTCATCCCGCGCCTGAATCCCATCGCTGCCCACGCGCAAAATCTATCCGCGCAACGTCCGCCCACCGCACAACCGGCCTTCGGGGATGTGCTCTGCCTCCACGACGGCGATTATGCCCGCCCCAACGGCGACCGCACCCGCACTCTTGCCGCCCTCGAGCATTGGTTGCCCCGCTGGCGTGACCTCGGCCTCGAATTTGTTACAATGAGGGAAACGAACGGGAAGGCGGTCGAGGCGTAATGGATGAACGTACTTTTTATACGGAGAAGGAAGAAACGCGCAAAGTTAAGTTAGTTTGCCCGAGTTGCCGCGGCGAATTCGAAGCCCCGGTACGCTGGAAAGTCAGTCGCAAGAAAAAGGAATTGCCCCGCGGCGCCAGTGAAGAAGATCGCCGCAAATTTACCAAAGCCACTTCCTTCATGGTTCGCCTGGACGATCTGGTCGCTTGCTACAAATGCCGCAAGCGCTTCGAGCTAACCGGCCAATCCACCGTCCTGATCAACGACAACCTCGGCGACCCCGTCGAAGATCCCGAAAATTTCGGCAACCGCTAAACCGTAGCGCAGGGCGGTCCCGAGAGCCCTGCGCCCTTTTTCCATCATCCTGAAGGGCGTGCCGTCTGCGCCCTGAAGGATGTCGACCCGAGCGTCCTGTCTCCCAACACGACGACAATTGCCATCCGAAGCTTAAAACTAGCCACCTAAAACTAAGAACTCCTCAGATCTCCGGATACATCTCAAAAAACGCCTCCACAGACTGCCGGAACGTCTCCTCAATCTCTTCCTTCGACCCCTCGATCAAGTGCATCGCCACGCGCGCGCTACGTCCGTTCTTTAGCACCACCGTCGCTTCCTTCACTTCGCCCAAGTCATCCACCGGCAGCAGCCGCATCCCATAGATCAACGCCAACTTCGCCATCGTCTTTTCTCCTTCCAACGTCCCAAGCCTATCGGCCCGCATCCCCCTGGTCAATTCCTCGCAGCACCATTTTGGAGTAGAATTCCCTTACCAGCGGACTCCAGGCATCCGATGCTCAACCCTCCCGCATCGGAAAGGGCAGAAGGAGACAGGCGGTGAAGTCCACGATTCAGGTCTACCCATTCTTGCAAGCCGCAGCCTTGACCTTATTTCTCGCCTCCGTTGCCGTAGCGCAAGCCCCGGAAGGTCCGCAGAGCGACGCTCCTCCCCCTGCCACGACTCCCGTGAAAGCGGTTGCGTCCCGCCCGACAGGTTCCGGCCAATCCATCGTTGTTCCCAAAGACACCCATATCGGCGTAATTCTCGAAAGCGGCATCTCCACCGCCACCGCCAAGCCTGGTGACTCCGTCTACTTTCGCACGTCCTTTCCTATCACCATCAACAACAAAGTCGTCATTCCAGTCGGTTCTTATTTGCGCGGCGAAGTTGCCGACACCAAGCGTCCGGGGCGCGTCAAAGGCAAGGGTGAACTCCGTCTCCGTCTGAACACGTTGGTCTTTCCCAATGGCTACACCGTCGACATGAACGCCGAGCCTCACAGCGCAGATGGTGGTCAGGTGAAAACGGATTCGGAAGGCCAGATGACCGGACCAGGCGGCAAGGGCAAAGACGCCACCACCATCGCCACCACAACTGCGGCGGGTGCGGGCATCGGCGCGATCGCTGGTGGCGGCAAAGGTGCCGGCATTGGCGCGGGCGTCGGCGGTGTTGCGGGTCTCGCCGCTGTTCTGCTTTCTCGCGGCCCGGACGCCCAACTTCCTCGCGGCTCTTCCATGGACCTTGTTCTGGAACGCGACCTACAACTCGATGCCGATCAGATCCACTACACCAGCACGGGCGGCGGCCCGCCCAGCACGGTAGTCATCCAGCAAACCCCAGCTAACTAAAAATAAACTCAAACCGAAAAATAAATGGAAGCGTTGTCATCCTGAGGAGCGACTTTTGCGACGAAGTAGCTCAACGTAAAGACCAAGCACATTCGCTCCCACAAGCGCGTTCCACCATACGTGTACTCCACGCCCTTACGCGCTCTGCCCCCGCGTCGCTTCCAAGAACCGCATCGGACTCACGCGATCCCAATCCGCACTCACGTTTTGCGCAACCACCCACTCCCGAATCATCCTCGCCGTCACTGGCGCCAGCAAAACTCCGCTTCGAAAATGTCCCGTCGCCATCAACAATCCTTCCACGTCGGTCGGGCCGATGATCGGCAGGTGGTCAGGCGAGTCTGGCCGCAATCCGGCCCAGGTTTCTTCGATTCGCGCAGTTTCCAATCCTGGCACCATCTTCATAACTTCTCGCAAAATCAGCTGCACACCGCCCGCGGTAACGGCGTGATCGAATCCCGTTCGCTCAATTGTCGATCCCGCAATGATTCGCCCATCGCTGCGCGGCACCAGGTATTTGTGCTCCAGCCACAAAATCCTCCCGATCTCCACAGACTCGCTTCGCAGCGCGATCATTTGTCCCTTCGCCGGAGACACCGGCGCATATTCCGCCGCACCCTCAATCTGTGCCGAAAAACATCCCGCCGCAATCACCGTCCACTTCGCCTCCGCTTGGCCGTCCTCCAGAATCAGGCCTCTGCACCGATTGCCGGCCTTCCAAACCGCCTTTGCTCCGTTCCTCGCAAAAATCTTCACGCCTTTTTGTTCCGCGGCCTTCAGCGTCGCATCCGTAAACGCCCGCGTATCCAGGGAAGCTTCATCCTCGCGAAAAATCGCCGCCTGCAGTTGTTCCGTCAGCGCCGGCTCCATTTGCCGCGCCTGCTTTGCACTCAGCGCGTTCGCCTTCAACCCCACTCCATGCTGTAACGCGATCACGGTGCTCAACTCTTCTTCCGCATTGCCAGTCAGGATGACGTCCAGCGCGCCGCTCTTCCGGTAACCCACGTCCATCCCGGTCAGACCTTCCACCCTGCGGATAAATTCCGGATACAGTGCCACGCTCGCCAGGCTCATTGGCACAAACGGAATCATCCCCGGATTTTCCGGAGCCGGAGAAATCATCCCTCCGCTCGCCCACGACGCCTCCCGCCCAGGTTCCCGCGCATCGAAAACTCCAACGGTCAATCCCGCGTCTGCCAACTCCAGCGCGATCGACGCCCCAATCAATCCACCGCCTGCGATCACTGCATCAAAAGTGTTCATCCCCGTAACTCTATTTCAAATCTTGTCTCTCGGCTGTGATGAATGACCGCCTTTACAAACTTGCTGCCAGTTGTTCGGACAGCATCTCCGCCTTCTTCGAAAGACTCCTCGCCCTCACCCAGTCCCCGCTGCGCATCGCTTCCTTCGCATTGTCGGCGAACCCGCGCACCTTGGACGCGAGGTCTTCCTGAGTGGAATTCAGCTTTTTCCCCTGCACCATGCTCAGATTTTTTTCTGTCATGTCCAGATCCCGCTGCGTTTCCGTCTTTGCTGCTGTCAATTCTTCTGTCGTCACTTCCGGGGTGATCGTCGGCTCCACATGTTTTCCCGCGGACGGTTCCGGAGTTGGCGGCGCAGCCACGTGCGGCTTCGGCGGCTGCATCCGGTACAGCCCAATCTGCGGGGGCTCTGGCAGCTCCGTCGACAAATCCGGCGGCGATCCCAACCCGGCTTGTGTTGCTGTGGGAAGCACTGGATGCACCGCGGCAATGAAATTCACCACGGGCTTGGCCGGCGCGTTTCGTGTATAGCATCCGCCTGTCCACACCACGCACACGCACAGCAACGCCACCCCAACCTTCGCCGTTTCCTTTTGCGTATTCATTCTCATGCGGCCAATGGCAATTCGATGCGGAATGTCGTTCCCCTGCCCACTTCTGTCGTAAAGTCGATGGAACCATTATGTAACTGCACGATCTGGAATGTGCTCGCCAATCCGATTCCGCTTCCTCCCGGCCTGGTCGTAAAAAATAACTGAAACACTTTTTGCCGGTGCTCGAACGGAATCCCTTTCCCCGTATCTCCTACGGTTATCTCCGCCATACCTCCCCGCCGGCTCAGCGTCAGTTGAAGTTGTCCTCCATTTGGCATTGCATCCACCGCGTTCAGCACCAGGTTCAGGATCGCCTGCTTCAGCAACGCGCGATCCCCAAACACTTCCGGCACGTCGATCGGCAAAAGTTGTGCCACTTGCACTTTCGACCGCTCGAGCTGTGGCCCCGCCACTTCCAGTACTTCCTTCAACATATCCGCCAGCTGTGTCGGCTCCAGCCTAACGTCCATCGGCCGCGAAAAATCCAGAAAGCGTTTCACTACCATATCCAGCCGGTCGATTTCCGCGTCCAACACGTTCACTGCCTGCATAGCGCTTCCATCCGTCTGCGCGGGAAGCGATTCCTTTAAATTCTCGAGCCAAAGCCTCATCGAGTTCAGCGGATTCTTCACCTCATGCGCCACGCCCGCCGTGATTCGTCCGAGAGCCGCCAACCGTTCACTCACCTGCAATTGCGTGTTGATACTCTCTATCGAATCCAGGTCCCGCAACGTAACAAGCGCGCCCATTCGTTCTCCAGCTCCCTGAATTTCCTGCACCGTCACGCCGACCCTTCTCGTTCCTTCTTCGGTCGCCAATTCCGTCTCTGACGCGATTTCTCTCAGTGCGTCGCCCTCCAGTCGCAGCGCCTCAAACAGTGGGTGGCCCGCCGGGAAAATTTGCGTCACACGCCTCCCTAAGAAGTTAGACGCGGGTGCCCCTAAATACTTCTCCGCCGCCGGGCTCACCATCACCGCCCGCGCATCTCGCGTGAACAGGATCAACCCGTCTTCCAGGCCTGCCATCACCGAATTCATATTTTCCCGCAGTGAACTGAATATCTCGTGCACCCCACGCAATTGCTGTCCAACCTGTTTGATTTTTCGGCGCACCTGTCCTAGTTCATCGGTGCTCTCAATCGGCTTTTCAATCGTCATCGTCGCCGTGTCGTATTCCCCGGCCGAGATGCGATCCAGCTGATCGCTGATGTCCCGTATCGGAGCCAGAGCTGCGCCGCTCACCACCGCTGCCAACACCGTCGAAAGCACCAGAGCAATCAGGGCAATCGTGATCCACTGCCGCATTTGTCCCCTAATTGTCTTTAGAAGCAACCCCGTTTGCACCGCGACGCGCACTTCTCCAAATGGCGCCTTATGCACTACGAATGGATCCTCCACCTCGTAGACTTGCGGCGGTCCCGCTAGGATTTTGATTTGACTCACGATCGGGCTCTGCACTAGTCGCGAAAGCGGCGTTCTTCTCGGCACGATCCTTTCCACTTGCGCAGGATCGCTGGACACCAACACCATTCCATCCTTGTCGACAACCGATACTTCGTAGATCGACGGTAACGCCGCGGCTTTCTGGATTTGTGTATTCAGCGCGTCGCTGGTTTCAAACGCCTTCTTCACAAATTCGTGGATCTCTTCCGGATCATTGGACGCGGGCCGCATACCCATTCCTCGCGCATCGTCATCGGCGTGGCTCGCCCAGTCGAAGACCGCTTTCGACAGTTCTTCGGCGTGGTCGCTCGTGTCCTGCAGCACCTGCTGTAATTGTTGTTCCAGAAAAACGAGGGAGAGCGCCAGGGTCATCAGCAGCACCAGCGCCGTCATCACCATCGTCAGTTTGAATCGCAGCCCTAGCTGCATCTTCACCTACGACTCCGCTTCCGCCTTCTCGCTGCCATATTCCTTCAGCTTGTTGTGCAGTGTTTTCAGGCTCACGCCCAGCAGTTCCGCCGCGCGTGTTTTGTTGTTGCCCGTGGCTTGCAGGGTTTGCACGATCAGTTCCCGTTCCATCGCGTCGACTGTCGTCCCAATCGGGAATTTAATCCCGGAAAGATCGCTCGGGCTCTTTGTTGACAGCTTTCCGAACTCTCCTGGCAGTGACGACCGCGAAATCAGGTCCTTTTCGCTCATAATCGCCGCGCGCTCCAGTACGTTTCGCAATTCGCGAATATTTCCTGGCCACGTGTGGCTCATGAAAATGTCCAGCACTTCCGCGCCTACGCCCCTCACGCTCTTCCCATGTTTCGCATTGATGTCGCGCAAAATGTGTTCCGAGAGCAGCGGAATATCTTCCTTATGCTCGCGCAAAGGCGGCAAATGGATATGGAAAACATTCAGTCGAAAATACAAATCCTGCCGCATCCCGCCATTCGCCACCGATTGTTCTGGATCCTTGTTCGTCGCCGCAAGTACCCGCACATCCACCGGCGTTTCCGACTTGCTGCCCAGTCGCCGCACTTTTCTGTCTTCGAGTACGCGCAATAATTTCGCCTGCGTCGGTGCCGGCATTTCCCCGATTTCGTCCAACAGCAGTGTGCCGCCATCCGCCAATTCGAAACAGCCGATCCGCCGTTCCGCCGCTCCCGTGAACGCTCCCCGCTCGTGCCCGAAAATTTCGCTTTCCATGAGTGTTTCCGGGATTGCCGAGCAGTTGATGGCCACAAATGGCCCGGTCGCTCGCGGCGACATCTTATGAATCGTCCGCGCCACGATTTCTTTCCCCGATCCTGTCTCGCCGGTGATCAGCACCGACGCTGAACTTGGCGCCGCCATCTCAATCACGCGCATCACGTCCTGCATCGCCTTCGACGCGCCCACCAGATCGCCCAGTCGCCCTGCATCGCGCAGTTGCCGTTGCAGCACTGCCAGGTTCTGCGCATCCCGCGCCTTGCTGAGCGCCCGGTCGAGAAGCGCCCGCAACACCGGCCCCTTCAGCGGCTTCTCGATATACCAGAATGCTCCCGATTCAATTGCCGCCACCGCCCGTTCTTCGCTGCCTTTGCCCGTGATGATGATCGCAGGCACGTTGTTTAGTTCATCTCCCAGTTGCTTCAGCAGGTCCAGCCCGTTCATCCCCGGCAGCTCTACGTCCGCAATCAGCGTGTCTGGTTGAAAATTGTTGAAGCGCGCCAGCGCATCTTCGGCGCTTCCCACGCCCACCACTTCGTAGCCCCACCGTTGCAGCAGTTGTTCGTAACCCTTGCGCGCGTTGTCCTCATCCTCCACGATCAGGATCCGGTCTTTTCGCTCCCCCGTTTCCACCGTCCGTACCGCTCTGGTTTCTTCTGGCATTCTTTTGGCCTCGCCTGACAAATAACACAATTTGAACAACTTCGGGTGGGTGCTACGACTGTAACAAGTGCTTTCCCGCTTGCCAAGTCTGCTCATCCCACCATCGGTTCGCTGCCTCTTGATCGGGGGGGAAAATTCGTTGACTCTTCCTTATCCACACCATACGATTCTTAGACTCAGAGTTTTCCTCGCGGATGCCCGCGCCTCTCTGGCGCATCGCGACTTTGAACGACCAAGGTTCAGCGCGCACCCGCTTCGGACCTCAACAAACTTAGGAGATCATGTATGTTGCGCATCAACGATGTAGCTCCCGATTTCACCGCTGAAACTTCCCAGGGCACCATTCACTTCCACGAATGGGTCGGCGACGGCTGGGCTATCCTTTTTTCCCATCCCAAAGACTTCACCCCGGTCTGCACCACCGAACTCGGCTACATGGCAGGTCTTCAATCGGAATTTGCCAAGCGCAATTGCAAAATCATCGGCCTCAGCGTCGATCCCGTTTCCAGCCACGCAAAATGGGCCGTGGACATTGAGGAAACTCAGGGCCACAAGGTCAACTATCCCATGATCGGCGACCCGCAGCTCAAGGTCGCCAAGCTCTACAACATGCTTCCTGGCGAGGCCGGCGATACCTGCGAAGGCCGCACCGCCGCTGACAACGCCGCCGTCCGCACGGTCTTCGTCGTCGGCCCCGACAAAAAAATCAAACTCATGCTTGTCTATCCCATGAGCACCGGCCGCAATTTCGACGAAGTTCTTCGCGTTCTCGATTCCATACAGCTTACCGCCAAACACAAAGTAGCCACTCCGGTGAACTGGAAACCCGGCGAAGACGTAATCATCGTCCCTGCGGTCTCCGATGAAGAAGCCAAGCAGAACTATCCTGATGGCTGGAAAACGGTCCGTCCCTATTTGCGCATCGTTCCCCAGCCGAAGTAGTCTGTTCCTGTCCGACTTAATCTACTCCGCCCGCGGGCCTGCCTCACCCCTGCGCGTTGCTTCGGGAGTTCTTTTGGTAGGGCCCGCCTTTCGAGGGGGGGCCGTTCACTGGACGGAGGTCAGCGTGATCCTCAAACAGTTCTATCTGAATTGCCTAGCTCATGCTTCCTACCTCATCGCCGACGAGGATACACACACTGCTGCCGTCATCGATCCCCAGCGCGATGTCGACATCTACCTGGATTTTGCCGCCGAGCGCAATCTTCAGATCAAACACGTCCTTCTCACCCACCTCCACGCTGACTTCATCGCCGGGCACTTGGAACTCCGCAATCGTGTCGGCGCCGCAATCTACCTGGGCGCTAAAGCCCAAGCCGAGTACCGCTTCACTCCCCTCGAAGACGGCACCCTCATCGAGTTTGGCCTCGTGCGCATAACAGCCCTCGAAACTCCCGGCCACACTCCCGAATCGGTTTCTCTTCTCGTCTACGATCTCAGCCAAAGCGATTCTCAGCCTCACGCTGTCCTTACCGGAGACACTTTGTTCATCGGCGATGTAGGTCGTCCCGATCTTCGGGTCGCTCTCGGGTGGTCCGCTGCTGATCTCGGCGGCTTGCTTTTCGATTCTTTGCAATCCAAATTGCTTCCATTGCCCGACGCAAGTCTTGTCTATCCCGCTCACGGCGCGGGCTCCCTCTGCGGCAAAGCCATCAGCAGTGAAACCGTTTCCACCATCGGCCAGCAACGCCGTTTGAATTACGCCCTCCAGCCCATGAGCAAGCAAGCCTTCATCGACCTGGTCACCGCCGACCAGCCCGATGCTCCGCCCTATTTCATTTACGATGCCGTGCTGAACAGCAAGGAACGTCCCACACTCGACGAAGCCCTGCAGCGCGAAGTGAAACCGCTGACACGTGAAGCCGTTCTCACATTGCAATCCGCAGGCGCGCAAATTCTGGACACGCGCAATGCAGAGGAATTTGCTCCCGCCCATCTCGCTGAGAGCATCAACATCGGATTGAACGGCCAATATGCCACCTGGGCCGGCACCGTTCTCGATCACGTCCATCCCATCGTCATCATCGCCGATCCCGGCCGCGAACTCGAATCTGCCATGCGCCTGGGCCGCATCGGTTTCGACAACATCGCCGGCTACTTACAGAACGGTTTGCAAGCCCTCGCATCCTGTCCCGACCGAATCGCCTTCACCGAACATCTCAGTGTTCAATTCGCCGCCGAACTCCTAGCCTCCGATCAACCGCCTCTCGCCGTTGACGTACGTTCGCCCCGCGAACGCGAACAAAAATTCATCGCTGGCAGCCTGAGCCTTCCCCTGACCAAACTGGCCGAAAATTTGTCCCAACTCCCCAAAGATCGTCCGTTGCTCGTCTATTGTGCCGGGGGCTACCGCTCTTCCATAGCCGCCAGCCTCCTCCAGCGCAACGGTTTCCCCTCCGTCGCCGAAATCGCCGGTGGCCTCGCCGCTTGGCAATCCGCCAACCTTCCCGTCGAATCTCACAAAACATGAATCGCCTGGCGCAACCCACAAACTCGCCATCATCCTCAGGAGCGCTTTTTGCAACGAAGGATCTCAACGTAAGAGCCGGCAGGGACTTCCGTCAAGCGCTCTGCTCTATCAACAGCTCACTCCCGCACCAAATATAACGCCCGCTCTAACTCCAATTCGAGCTTCGCCCCCTTCGGCAGATCCAATTCCTCTCCCCGCCCCGCTTCCGCTAGATACGCTTCCAGCGCTCGCATCGCTGCCCCTTCCGCCGCCTCTTTCTTGTCCTTATCTTTTACACCCTTCACCGCGCCCTTCGCCGCTCCCGCCGCAGCCGCTTGCATTGCATCTTTTTGCGTGCTCCCCCGCCCCTCGATCACTCCATTTGCAACCGGCCCAGACGCGATGCTATGGTCCCCCGGCATCGCTGCCACTTCCGCCACAATCGGCAAACTCCCGAACCGCGTATGGATCTCATCAAATGTCAGCCACAATTTCGCACGCCCCGCCATCCCCGCCGATTCGACTCGGCTGATGTGTCCGCGAATCAGCGCCCCTGAAGGTAAAAAAATCCCGCGCCCAGCCTCCAGCGGTTCCACGGTCCGCACACGAAATTCCTGGTTGCGTTTCAAATCCTTGGTGTTCAGTCCATTTTCTAGCGTCACCAGAAAACGTGTTCCCGGCACCACCGCGTACGCCTCTACGGGCAGCCCATGCCTCTGCCCATCGGCCGCATGTGCCGTGTACACCGAATTCGTCGTCGTCGCATCCTGCCCCGTCTCTTCCCCCGCTTCCTGAGCCGCCAAAACGCAAGGCACCAACAGCAATCCACATAGGGCACCCACCGAAAACCACCTACTGCAATGAGCCACGTCGTACATAGACCGAGTCCTCCTGCATATCCGAACAGGAGTGCACACTCAGGACCATTGTCGAGGCCTTTGTTCGATGTAACTTAATGCAAATAAATTGCTTACTTCAAACGATGGGGTCCAATTTCGGCGACCTGCCCGCCCCAGACTCCACCTGCCACCCCAACCTGGCATCGTCTGGGCACAACCGGTCGTGCCCCATGTCCCCACAAACTTTGATTTCGGTCGCCCCGCGATCGAGTTCCCACCACTACCCCAAAAACCGCCGCACCCGCTGCAGTACCTCTGCATACATCGCCGGCGTCAACTTCCCCGTCTGCGTGTTCTGCTGGCTCGGGTGATACACGCCAAACAACCGCGGCAAATCCTGCGCAATCTCCACCTCCGCCCCATGCCCAAACCTATACGCTCCGCGCGACCCGATCTTCCCCTCTGCCTTCAAAATCTCCAGATAGGCATCCCACGCAATTCTGCCCAGTGCCAAAATCGCCTTCGGCCGCAAAATCTCCAACTCGCGTTCCAGATAGCCGCGGCAGTTCAAAATCTCGCTCGGCAGCGGCTTGTTCCTAGGAGGCGCGCACCGCACCGCTGCGGCAATGTACGCGTTCTTCAATTTCAATCCATCGTCGCGGTGCAGGGAAGTAGGCTGGTTGGCAAACCGCGCTTCATAGAGCGCCTTGAACAGAAAATCCCCCGACCGATCGCCCGTAAACACGCGTCCCGTCCGATTCCCTCCATGCGCCGCCGGTGCTAGTCCTAAAATAAATAACTTCGCGCCCGCATCCCCAAATCCCGGCACAGGCCGGCCCCAATATTCCCACCCGCGAAACGCCCGCCGCTTCTCCCGCGCCACCTTCTCCCGATATTCCGTTAGCCTCGGACACTTCCGGCACGCGCACACCTCTTCCGCAATAATTTGTAGTGGAGATTTCATAAAAGATTCCGAGAGGGCACGGCTTCAACCGTGCCGTAAATCGCACAAAATCACTGGGCTTAGCCCCTGAGGTTCCCAGATTCGCCCAATTCGGGTGCCCCACACGCCGGTCTTGCAAGCGGGTTGTTGGGGTGCCTTCATCAATCCAGTTCTCAACTCACTTCTTCAGCATCCCCGCCAACACCACCGCCTGATTCTGCTTCTCGTTCTTACTTCCATACAACAACGTCATCGTTCCATGTTCACGATGCAACTTGCGCAACTCCACCAACAATTCTTTCTTCTTTGTCAGCTCGCTCTTATATCTCTTCTCAAACTCGCTCCAACTACCTTCTTCATGGTGAAACCATTTCCGCAGCTCATCGCTCGGGCCAATCTCTTTCATCCACAAATCCACGTTCGCCTTTTCCTTCGTCAGCCCGCGCGGCCACAATCGGTCCACTAACACGCGGTATCCATCGCCCTTGGCTGGTTTCTCATATACGCGTTTGGCCTGGATCATGACACATCGCTCCGCAGCAATCTTAAAACTTGCTCGTGCAAAATCCCGTTCGTGCTCACGAATCGCCCTTTATAGATCGTACGCTCGCCATCGATTGTCGTCGATTTCCCGCCTGCTTCTTCCACGATAATGCCCAGCGGCGCCAAGTCCCACGGCTTGGACACCCAATCCACCGCCGCTTCCACCGCCCCTTCCGCCACCAGCATGTGCTGCCAGAATCCTCCAATCGACCGGCTGCATCGCGCCGCATCCGCCATCCGCCGCATCCTCGTCCGCGCATCCATGTTCTTCGCCCAGCCGGTTCCCGTAGTAAAGAACATCGCCTCTTCCAAATTCTTCCGCGCCGAAACATGAATTCGCTTCCCGCTTCGATATGCCCCCTCGCCGCGATACGCCCACCACCGCGTTCCTTGCGACAGTGCCGGCGCGCTCACCATCCCCGCCACAATTTCTCCGTTTTCTTCAATTCCGATCAGCGTTCCAAACGTCGGGATCCCCCGCGAAAATTCTTCTGTTCCGTCAATCGGGTCGATAATCATTCGCGCCCGCCCGTTGCGAGCCGGACCTTCCGGGATCTCTTTGCTGGTTTCTTCTCCCACGACGTCAATCGCCAATCCGCTTTCCGCCACTCTCCGCAGCGCCATTGCTTCCACGGTCTTATCTGCCAAGGTCACTACGGTTCCGTCAACCTTTTTCTCCGCCGCAATCTCCGCCGTACGGAAATACTTCATCGCAATCGCGTCCGCCTCTTCCACAATCCCGTCCAGCAGCGCCCCATATTTCTTTCCGTAACTCATCCCATCTCCTGACCGTTCCGTGCAGCTCTAATTCCGAACTCCCGACTCCCGGCTCCACTCTGCTATCCTCCTTAGAATACATGAACGCTCAACCTAACACCGGGACTGTCCTTGACCGCATTCTCGAATCGCGCCGCGCCGAGGTCGATCATCGCAAACGCGTCCTTCCCGAAACCGCGCTTAAGTATGGCGTAAAAGCCGCTTCTCCCATTCGCGATTTCGCAGGCGCTCTTTCCCGCGATGCCCTCAACGTCATCGCCGAACTCAAACCCGCTTCGCCGTCTCGCGGCGTCATTCGCGATCCCTTCGATGCTCCCGCGTTAGCTAAATCTCTCGAATCCGCCGGTGCCGCCGCTCTCTCCGTCCTCACCGAAGGCGAATTCTTTGGCGGCTCCCTCAAAAATCTTCGCGAAGCCCGCAAGGAAGTCGCGCTGCCCGTCCTCCGCAAGGATTTTATTTTCGATCCCTGGCAAGTCTGGGAGACTCGCGCCAACGATGCCGACAGCTTCCTCCTGATCGTCGCCGCGCTCGACGACGCGCTTCTCCGCGACCTCATCGCCCTCGGCCGCGAACTGCACATGGAGCCGCTCGTCGAAGTTCACGCCACCGCGGAACGAGATCGCGCCCTCGCCGCCGGCGCCCGCATCATTGGCGTTAACAATCGCGACCTGAAATCTCTCTCTGTCCACACCGAAACTTCCTTCGAACTGATCGAACAAATTCCCGATCCCTGCCTGGCCGTGGCCGAATCGGGCCTGCGCACCCACGCCGATCTCGTAGCTCTACGCGCTGCTGGCTTCGACGCCTTCCTCATCGGCGAATATCTCATGCAAGCCTCCGATCCCGCTTCCGCGCTAACCCAACTTCTGTAGGCGCCGCTTCTCCACAACTCATAACTGGAAACTGTTAACTCTGAACTAATCCCGCTACACTGTCCTTCATGGTCCGGCTCAAAATCTGTGGCATCACCAAATGGGAAGACGCTAAACTCTGCGCCGATCTCGGCGCCCACGCCATCGGCTTGAACTTCTATGAAGGCAGCCCGCGCTGTGTCACTCCCTTCGCCGCATCGGAAATACTTCGGCGGCTTCCTCCCTTCATCGCTTCCGTCGGCATCTTCGTTAACTGGACGCAGGTCCCCATCGTCGCTCTCTGCAAAGCCCTGCGCCTCTCCGCAGCGCAACTCCACGGCGATGAAACTCCCCAAGTCGTCGACGCCGTCGCCCGCCGATTGCCTGTCATCAAAGCCTTGCGCCTGGGGCAGGGAACCGCCGCGCCTGAATTTTCCAGCTTTCGTAGCGCTTCCGCCTTCCTCCTCGATTCCGCCGCTTCCGGCCAGTATGGTGGCAGCGGCACCACCGGCAACTGGCACCTCGCTCGCACCGCCGCGCAATCCCAACGCATCATCCTCGCCGGCGGACTCACTCCCGAAAACGTAGCCGAAGCCATCCGCATCGTCCGCCCCTACGCTGTCGATGTCGCCAGCGGCGTAGAAGCCCGCCCCGGCAAAAAGGATCCCATCAAACTCCGCACTTTCTTCGAAGAAGTCTCCCGCGCCTCCCGCGAAATCTCTTAACCTCCTGCAACGCAGGGCGCGTCCCCAGCCCCGCCGTCATCCCGAGCGGAGTCTTCGCAGCGAGGGATCCCCTTTTTCTTTTCCTTCCTGGGTGCCCCACTCTGAGCGCGTCTTTCGCGAAGGGTGGGTCTCGGGTTGCTCCGCACGCGTCACACAAGCCACTCGCCATTCCGCACGGAGTCCGCGAAGTGAGGAATCCCTCTGCTCTTAGGTGCCCAGTCTAGCCCTCGGAGCATCAGGCTTCAGCTGTTGGGCCAATCATCCATTCCCCACACCTCGAACCCTTGCCGCAATGCCTCGCCCTCAAGGTACAATAATTCACTCAACCCATGACCACGCAACTCACCATTCCTGCCTGCGTCCCCGGCCGCTTCGGCCCATACGGCGGCCGCTACGTCCCCGAAACTCTCATGGTCCCGCTTTACGAGCTCGAGCGCGTCTACGAGCAAGCTAAAACCGAACCCGCCTTCCAAGCCCAATTCCAGAATCTCCTCAAGAATTTCGCTGGCCGCCCTACGCCCCTGCAATTCGCCGCGCGCCTCACTGCAAAATTTGGGGGTCCGCGCATCTACCTCAAGCGCGAAGATCTCCTTCACACCGGCGCGCACAAAATCAATAACGCCATCGGTCAGGGCATTCTCGCCGTCAAAATGGGAAAGCCGCGCATCATCGCGGAAACCGGCGCAGGCCAGCACGGTGTCGCCTCCGCCACCATCGCCGCGCATCTCGGTCTGCAATGCACCGTTTACATGGGCACCGAAGACATGGCACGCCAAGCCCTCAACGTCGCGCGCATGCGTATGCTCGGTGCCGAGGTCATTGGCGTCGAATCCGGCAGCAAAACACTCAAAGACGCCATCAACGAAGCCATGCGCGATTGGGTCACCAACGTCCGCAATTCCCATTACCTCCTCGGCTCCGTTCTCGGCGCGCATCCTTACCCGACGATGGTCCGCGATTTTCAAGCCGTCATCGGCCGCGAAGCTCGCGCGCAAATTCTCACTGCCGAAAAGCGTCTGCCCACCCATCTATACGCCTGCGTCGGTGGCGGCTCTAACTCCATCGGCTTGTTCCACGAATTTCTCAATGACTCTGACGTGAAAATGGTTGGTATCGAGGCCGGCGGCCGCGGCCAAGGTCTTGGCGAACACGCCGCGCGCTTGGCCGCCCACCAAGGTTTCACCGGCGCGCGACCCGGCGTCCTCCAGGGCACTTACACCTATGTGCTGCAAAACGATGACGGCCAGATCGCCGCCACCCATTCCATTTCCGCCGGCCTCGATTACCCCGCCATCGGCCCCGAACACGCCTGGCTTGCCGATCAGCGTCGCGCCCAATACGCTGCCGTTTCCGATTCCGCCGCCCTCGAAGCCGCTCGTCTTGTCTCGCGCACTGAAGGCATCATCCCCGCGTTGGAATCAGCCCACGCCCTGGCAGGCCTCATCGAGCGCCTCCCGGAACTCAAGACCACCGATCTCGTCATCGTCAATCTTTCCGGCCGCGGCGACAAGGACATGGAAACATACCGCACGCACTGGAGAGAGTGACTTTTTGCTAATGCGAATCTTTGGATTTTTGTTCGTCAGAGGTCAATCGTGGCATATCTGATCACCGGCGCAATGCGAAGAATTCTCTTTCTAACGGCAACGTGCGTGCTCTCCTGCGCAATGCCCCTTTTTGCCCAGAATGCCGCTCCAGCCCCAACGCCCGCGGACTATGACGACGCGGAAGGTTACGCCGTCCTCTCCGTCCTGCTTGACCACTACCATTCGGAAGCCGAAAATACTTTGCAAATTTCCTCGCTAACGGCTTCAGGCACTAAGCCAGACTCGTTTGACACCTGCGCCACGAAGCTTCCCGCCGAGTTCGCAGCCACGGCCAACGACTACAAGGAAAAAAATAAGCAAAACTCGCGCGTGGCCAAGAAATTCAATCTGAAATTCGGTTACAAACTCGTGGATCTGGCGAAAAAACGCCAGCCGCTTGCGCCCACCAACAACGCGAAAGGTCTCCCGCCTCCCTTGTTCGATCACGCAGTTTACGAGGTGTCTGCGGTCGGCTTCGACGCCTCCCGAACGCACGCCATCGCCTATGTCTCCGTTTTTTGCGGGCCGGATTGCTCCAGCGGCGCCTATCATCTTCTAGTGAAGGAAAAAGACGGATGGAAGGAATTCGTCAGCTCTCCTGTTTGCGAATGGATGAGCTTCAATTCGGACTGGCTCTTTGACCGGAGTCCGGCCTCATGACAACCCCAACCCGCATTTCCAAGCGCTTCGTGGAACTTCGCGCCACCGGCGAACTCGGCATCGTCGCCTATATCACCGCCGGCGATCCCACGCTCGAAGCCACGCACAGATTTGTTCTCGCGCTGGCCGACGCCGGCGCCGATGTCATCGAACTTGGCGTGCCCTTCAGCGATCCTCTCGCCGACGGCCCCACCATCCAGCGCGCCTCCGAACGCGCCCTGAAATCCGGCACAACTCTCGCCGGGGTCCTCAACCTCGTCCACCGTATTCGCGAGTCGAGTCAGGTTCCCCTCGTCCTGTTCAGCTACTACAACCCCATCCTGCAAATGGGCCTGGAAAAGTTTGCCGCCGCCGCGGCCGCAGCGGGCGCCGACGGCGTTCTCTCTACCGATCTCACGCCCGAAGAATCCGAAGACTATCGCCGCATTTTCCACGCGCACCATCTCGACACCATCTTCCTCGCAGCTCCAACCTCCAGCGAGGAGCGCCTTCAAAAAATTTCTGCCGCCACGTCCGGTTTCCTCTACCTCATTTCCCGCACCGGCGTAACCGGCGCAAAGGATTCTCTCCCCGACGAACTCCCTGCGCTCCTGCGCCGCGCCCGCCGTTTCACCGATCTCCCCATCGCCGTGGGCTTCGGCATTTCTCTCCCCGGACATGTCAGCGTCCTCGGCGGCCTCGCCGACGCCGCCGTAATAGGCTCGGCGCTCGTCTCCGAAATTGAAAACGCCCCCTCGCCCGATGCCGCCGCCACCGCCCTGCGCGAACGCATCCATAAACTAAAAGAAGCCGCCCGCCACGGCCTCTCCCGCCGCGAGGCCAGCACCACATGATCCCTATTTCTCGGAGCCCCGCGATCACCAAAAGGGCTGTCATCCTGAGGCTACCCGGCAACGGAAGGATCTCAACCTCAACTTTCCCGGCCAAATTGACCGCGTGTCTCCGTTCCTTTACCTTCGCAACCTCCTGTGCCTCCTCAACCTCCTTTCCTGCCGGGTGCAAATCGTGAACATCAGCGACTGGCGCCGCCGCATGGACGAAATCGACAAGAAACTCGTCGAGCTACTCAACGAGCGCTGTAAGTGCGCCCTCGAAATCGGCCACCTCAAACACGAGGCGAATATTCCGCTCTACCAGCCCACGCGCGAAAAGGAAGTTTTGTCTAACGCGGAGACCAACAATAATGGTCCGCTCTCCAATCCCGCCATCCGCCGCCTCTTCGAACGCATCATCGACGAAGCTCGCTCTGCCGAACGTATCGCCATGGCCCACGAAGCCTCCGCCAGCGACGACGAGAACTCGAAATGACGCCAAAGTGCCAACGCGTCTTCCTAGGGCCGCAGCACTCCTCCGGCCCATCTTGGCAAGTTTGCCGTATCACGCTCCCACGCATTCGTAGTAGCCGGTTTTTAGAACGGTTTTTTCACTTCCTTCAGGAATAGAGGCACAACCATGGTCATAGTCATGCACGAAGACGCCACCGATGAACAAATCCAGCACGTCATCGATCGCGTCGTCGCCAGCGGTTTCGACGTCCACCGCTCCACCGGCGCATCCCACACGGTACTCGGCGCCGTCGGCGTCCATCGCGATTTCGATCACCGCGATTTCGAACTACTCGAAGGCGTCCGCGAAGTCATTCGTATTACTCAGCCTTTCAAACTTGCCAGCCGCCAGTTCAAGCCCCAAGGCACCATCATCGATCTAGGTCGCGGCGTCACCATCGGCGGCAAGGAACTCGTCGTCGCCGCCGGCCCTTGTTCTGTCGAGTCTCCCGAACAAATTAACGCTGTCGCCGAAGCCGTCTCCAAAGCGGGCGCCAAAATTCTTCGCGCAGGCGCTTTCAAACCGCGCACTTCGCCTTACGCATTCCAGGGCCTCGGTGAAAAAGGCCTGCAGATGCTGCGCGTGGCCGCCGACAAGCATAATCTCTTCGTCGTCAGCGAAGTTATGGATCTCTCGCAAATCGAAATGATGAGTGGTTATGTCGACATCTTCCAGGTCGGCGCTCGCAACATGCAGAATTATTTCCTGCTTCGCGCCCTCGGCGAAACGCAAAAGCCAGTCCTACTCAAACGCGGCATGTCCGCCACCATCGAAGAACTCCTTCTCAGCGCCGAATACATTCTTTCCGGTGGCAACTACAACGTCGTCCTCTGCGAACGCGGCATCCGCACTTTCGAAAACTATCTCCGCAATACTCTCGACATCGCCGCCATCCCCGTCATTCAAAAGCTCTCGCACCTTCCCATCGTTGCCGATCCCTCTCACGGCACGGGCCGTCGCGACAAAGTGCCCCCGATGGCTCGCGCCGCCGTAGCCGCTGGCGCCGATGGCCTTCTCATCGAAGTCCACAACGATCCCGATCACGCCCTCTCCGACGGCGCGCAATCCCTCACGCCCCCCGAATTTTCCCAACTCATGAACGAAATCCGCATCATTGCCCCCGCGGTCAACCGCCACATAACGTAGTATGACCGCCATCCGTCGCGGCCTTTCCGGGTGCCGCACATGCCGATTTTGCATGTAGGGTCTTGGGCAATGTCTTACGCGAGGGCTCGACTTCCGTCGTGCCGAAACTGCCGCAAAACCAAAAGGCTTTAGCCCGCTGAGGGAATGGCAGCTCTTGCTCCTTTCCCCAACCAAATATTTCCACCCCACCAACGAACGACCAAAAACTGATAACTTATTACTTCCACATGCCCCATCTCCTCCAGCGCGTCACCATTCTCGGTACCGGCCTAATCGGCGGCTCTTTCGCCCGTGCTCTCCGCAAATACACGCCAGACTTGCACATCGTTGGCTGGGATCGCCCCGAAGTGATTCTCGAAGCGCGAAAATCCGGCGCCATTGACGAAGGCTTCTTCGAATCGCTCGAACCCGCCATCCGCCGCGCCGATCTGATCTACATCGCGTTGCCCATCGGTGCCACACTCGATGTTCTCCCCGAACTTGCCCAGCACGCACCCGCCCATGCACTCGTCACCGACGCCGGCAGCACTAAGCAGCGAATCTGGCAAGCCGCCACCGAACTATTTGTAGAAGAAGTCGGCCCCATCTTCCTCGCTGGCCATCCCATGGCAGGTCGTGAATTCGCTGGACTCGCTCACGCCGATGCCGACCTCTTCCAGAACGCCGCCTACGCCCTGGTTGGCAATCCCGACGACACGCACGACCCGCGCATCACCGCATTTGTCAAGATTCTTGAAAAAATCCGTGCGCGCCCCGTCTGGCTCGGCGCCCAACAACACGATTACGCCGTCGGCCTCGCCTCTCATCTCCCGCAACTGGCTGTCATCGCCCTGGCCTCATTCCTCTACGATCGCCTGGACGAAAAAGGTCTCCCCATCACCCTGGCCGGTCCGGGCCTACGCGATACTCTTCGCCTGGCGGGCAGCCCTTACAATACATGGCGTGACATCGTCCTCACGAATCGCGAAGTCCTCTCCGCCGCCCTCGATCTCTTCGCCCGCCGCCTCGACGATCTCCGCGAACGCCTCGGTTCCCGCGACCTGGAATCCGACTTCGAAGCCGCCAACGAACTCTACAAACTCCTCCGCTCGTTGTAACTCCGATTCCAGCACATTCTGTCCCAACAAATAAATCGCGTTGTCATCTTGAGGAGTCCGCGACGAAAGATCTCAACCCATGGGTCTTGTCGCCCAACGATTCCCATGCCGCTTCCCCGCCCTCATCCAACTGCGGTACACTGCGCGCGGGAACACCGTGGACAAACGCATCGCCTCCCCCGACGCCGCCATCGCCAATCTCCGCGACGGCATGACCATCCTCATGGGCGGTTTCGGCCTATGCGGCATCCCCGAAAAGCTCATTGACGCCGTGTGGCGCAAAGGCACCCAAGATCTCACCATCGTCAGCAACAACGCCGGCGTCGATGATTTCGGCATCGGCGTTCTTCTCCAAAATCGCCAGGTCAAAAAAATGATCTCCTCCTACGTCGGCGAAAACAAACTCTTCGAGCAACTTGTCCTGACCGGCGAATTGCAGGTCGAACTCAATCCCCAGGGCACCCTGGCCGAACGCCTCCGCGCCGCCGGAGCCGGCATTCCGGCTTTCTACACCCCTACCGGCTACGGCACCATGGTCGCCGAAGGCAAGGAAACCCGAGAATTCGACGGCCGTCACTACGTCCTCGAACGCGCCCTCCGCGGCGATTTCGCCTTCATCAAAGCCTGGAAAGGCGATCGCATGGGCAATCTTCTCTATCGCAAAACCGCCCGCAATTTTAATCCCATGATGGCAACCGCCGCCGATTACGTCATCGCCGAAGTCGAGCAACTCGTCGAACCCGGCGACCTCCCACCCGACCAAGTCCACACCCCTGGCATTTTCATCAACGCCATTTTCCAAGGCGCCAATTACGTCAAACGCATCGAAAAACGCACCACGAGAAAATCCTGATCTCTCATCCAGATGGCCGCGCCTTTTGCGGCTCGAACGATCTCAACCAATGAACCATTCGTAAACCAAAGCGCGAAGGCTCTTGGGTTAAACTTAAAACTGTAAACTTGAACTTTATACTTTCTATGCCACTAACCGACGACCAAAAACGCGAACGCATCGCCCGCCGCATCGCACTCGAGCTCCGCGACGGCTACTCCGTCAATCTCGGCATCGGCATGCCCACTTTGGTCGCCAATTACGTCTCCCGCGGCATGGACGTCATCCTCCAATCCGAAAACGGTATGCTCGGCGTCGGCCCGTATCCCCTCGAATCCGAAGTCGATCCCGACCTCATCAACGCAGGCAAGGAAACCGTCACCGAAATTCCCGGCACCGTTTATTTTTCTTCCGCCGATTCTTTCGCTATGATTCGCGGTGGCCACGTCGACCTCACCGTCCTCGGAGCTCTCCAGGTCGACGAAAAGGGAACTCTCGCCAATTGGGCCATCCCCGGCAAAATGCTTAAAGGCATGGGCGGCGCCATGGACCTCGTTGCAGGAGCGAAGCGCGTCTACATCGCCATGGAACACGCCACCCGCGACCTCAAACCAAAAATCCTGAAAAAATGTACCCTGCCCCTCACCGGTGTCGAAGTCGTCGACCACATCGTCACCGAACTCGCCTTCATCGACGTTACCCCGCAAGGCCTCTTCCTCCGCGAAATCGCGCCAGACGCAAGCATCGAACAGGTGCAGTTCCTCACCGAACCCACTCTGCTTTTGCCGCCCAACGGTCCCGCCCTCATGCCCGTCTAGTTGTACAATGGCCACCGTTTCGCATCGGCACAGGAGCCAGCAATGAATTTCTTCCGGCGTCTGCACTACGTTCTCAACATTGCCCTTCTGCTGTTGCCTCTTTCCGCCACAAGCCAGGATCTCGACGGCCCCACTCACGTCTTTCGCGATTCTTTGCTCGATAACATGACCGGCACGTGGAACCTCACCGGCAAAATCCTCGGCCGAAACGCCAACCACCTCGTGGAAGTCGAGTGGGTCTTGACCCACCAATTCCTGCGCATCCACGAGCAGGATGAAAATTCCGCCACCAACGTCACCGTTCCTTACGAAGCAATGATCATGATCGGCTATGACTACGCCAGCGATCGCTACGTCGTCCACTGGAATGACGTCTACGGTGGCCGCTTCTCAGAGACTCTGGGTTACGGCACTCAAGTTGGCAACGAAGTCCGTCTCGGCTTCGAATACCCCGACGGCCCGTTCCACACCACGTTTCGCTGGCTTCCAGAATCACACCGCTGGCAATGGCACATGCAGACCAAAGACAAATCCGGGAAATGGACGGACTTCGCGGACCTCACCCTTGTCCGCGCAAAGCAAACGTAATCCTCTGCCCGAATCGCATTGCAAATGAAGAAAAAGTCCAACCCGTCTGTAAACAAGCCTTGTTCGAAGCCAAAGCGGCATTCACGCGCCAAATTCCCGCTCATCTCCGAAGAAATGGAGCAATGGTCCGCCATGCTTCAATCGGAACTAAGCTCCTGGCCAGCCATCACGACCAAATGCATGTTTGGTTTCACTTTTTTCTATCGGCGCAGAGCCGTTTTTGCCGCTCTTCCCCTTACACGCGGCTTTGACTCTCCCTCGTCCATCGTCTTCAAGTTCAATCCCATGCCGCCCGCCTTGCGAAATCGCGCCCAAGCCGATTCTCGCCTCGGCGCCAGCACCAAAGCCACCAGCAAAGGCTGGTTTTCTTTTCAACTCACATCCACCAGCGATCTACGCGACGCCCTGTTCTGGCTGAACCACTCCTACGAAGCCGCCCATCCGTAACTGCTCCGAACGCCGGTTTCTTCTTGGTAACTCTTTCGGTCGAGCCCGCCCATCACCATTCGCCATGCGTTACACTGAATACGTTCAACGATAGGTCATCTATGAATCCCAATTCCATTGTCATCATCAGTCTGCATTCTCCCCGGGAGAAAATCTGGGGCATTTTGCTCGACATCAATCCCAGCGGCGCCACCGTTCGCGGCATCGACCTCAACTCCTTCGATCATTTCGTCAGCGAAATCAATCAGCTCAGTGCTGAACGCATCGGCCTTCCCACCGTTTTCTTTCCCATGACCCGCGTCGAGCGCATCTCCCTCGACGAGCCTTCCGGCGCCATCCCCAGCATGGCCGAAATCTTCGAACGCAAAATCGGCCGTACCCTTTTCGATTACCTCGCCCAGTTCGCCTGATCTGCGCTATCCTGTCCCCCGATGAAAGGCCGTATCTGGACTGTTCCCAACCAAATCACACTTCTGCGCCTCGGTTTTCTTCCGTTTTTTCTGATTCTTGTTTTCTACGAGGAATACCAATGGGCTCTGGCCGTGCTGGTGTTTGTCGCACTCACCGACGCGATCGACGGTTTCCTGGCGCGCCGACTGCATCAAAAGTCCGCTCTTGGCGCTTACCTCGATCCCATCGCCGATAAGTTGCTGCTCTCTTCTTCTTTCGTCGTCCTCGCCATGGGTAAGAAAATCGCCTGGTGGCTCACCATCATGGTCCTCAGCCGCGATGTGCTTCTTCTCGTGGTCGCCGCCGTCATCATTATCGTCCAGGGCTACCGTCCGTTCCCCCCCAGCCTCCTCGGCAAAGCCACTACCCTGTTTGAAATCGCCCTGGTCTTCTTCGTAGTCTTCGCCGCGGCCTACCCCAACGACCGCGCCCCGCTGCTAATCCACTACCTTTCCTACCTCGTCGCCGCCTTCGTCGTGGTTTCCGGCTTCCACTACGCCTTCGTAGTTGCCCGCCGCCTCCACACTTCCTGAATTGGGTTCTGCGACCCTAGGTTTGTTAGGGTGGGCTCTTAGGGTTTTCTGCGCTGTTGGGTTTTCCTCGTCCTGAGGGCTCGCCTTCTGAGGCGGGCCGTTCTCTTTGAGGTTTGCCGGGACAGTCGCCGCTTTTATGGTGCAACATGTAGCGCGGGCTTTTGTACCAGCGCCTTTGCCTTTGATTTCGTGAGCCGAACGATCATCCCGGAATTGCATCCGAATAATGCAACAACATCAACGCAAAACTCGCAATTAACACAATTCCCGCAATCCATCCCAACGCATACGCCTGCGTCCGCTCTCGTCCTGGTTCCGGCAAACGATCCGCAAACACCTTCCCTAATAAAAATCCAGCGGCCAACCCGCCAAAATGCGCCCAATTATCCGTCCGCAATCCCCCCACTAAGAATCCGAGCGCAAAAATCGTAACTACCCAGGAAATCAGCCGAGAACGCAGCTCTTTCATTTGCATTCCGCCGCGCTTCGTCGTAATCGCAATCAGCAAACCGATAATCCCCAGGATTGCCCCGCTGGCCCCCACGGAAAAATGTCCGGCGAACGCGCTCAGCACATAACCGGCGATACCCATCACCAGATACAGGAACAAATAGCGAGCCGAGCCGTAGACTTCTTCCACCATCGGCCCGATGTCGAGCAACACAATCATGTTGAAACCAATGTGGATCAACCCGCCATGCAGAAACATCGCCGTCACCAGCCGATACCATTCGTGCCCAATGAATATGGCGGGACCATAGCACGCGCCCAACCTGTACAACGTCTCCCCATCCATCCCCCACAAAATGCTGAGGCCGCCCATTTTCCCCGCGTGCATCGTCCCCATGATCTCTGCGCTAAAAACAATCACGTTCAGGATCAAAAGCGCGGTCGTCACCGGCGCGTGTCCGCCAAAAAATTCGCTCAACCCCTTGCTCCATGCTGCCAGCCCGAATCGCAAATTCGCGCCACACACATGGCATCGCGTCGCGCTGATACCCACAAGCGCCCCGCATGCCGGGCATAGCTGCGGCCTTCGCTCGCCTTTGCCAAACATCCCTCCAAACATTCTCTTCAAGCGCTCTGCGCGCATCTGCCACTGATAGGGAAGGGCCAACACTCCTCCTTGCAGCCTCTTTCGTGCGTTCCTATAATACCGGAATCGCGCCTTTCCTACTGGAGCAGGACCTTATGGACAAATTTGAAGAACTCGGCCGCCGTCTCGACGAAGAATTAACCCGCCTCCGCAAATATGTGGAAGAAGAAGTCGCGCCCGAAACCGAAAAGCGCACCGCGCAATTCCTTCGTGAAGTCTCCGAAAAACTTGCCGAAGCTTCCCGCAAACTGGAATCCCGCGTCGCTGCCCGCAATTCCCAAAACCAGCAGCCCAAATCGTGACGAGTTCCCGTCTATCGCTCCTCGCACTCTCCGGTTCCATCACTCTTTTCTCTGTAGGCTGCGCTGCAAAACGCCAGGTTTCCGCAGCACCGCCCGCACAGCCCTCGCCCGCGCCAAACTCCACCTCCGAAAACGCCAAAAACTCCACCAATGTTTCCCCAGCGCGCCACGCCAAAACCCCACCCGTTCCTGCCCCCGTCGGTTACACCGAAGAAGGCCACGCTTCCTGGTACGGCAACCCCTTCCACGGCCGTCGCGCCTCCAACGGCGAAGTCTACGACATGTATAAACTCACCGCCGCGCATCGCACTCTGCCTTTCGAAACCATGGTTCGTGTCACCAATCTCAACAACGGAAAATCCACGACCGTTCGCATTACCGACCGCGGACCCTTCGTCGATAATCGCATCATTGACCTTTCCCTAGCCGCCGCTCGCGAAATCGATTCCGTCGGCCCCGGCGTCGTTCCCGTGCGTCTCGAAGTCATCGGCAACATTGATCTCGCCGCGCTCACCGAAGGCTTCTTCACCGTCCAAGTCGGCGCCTTCCGCGATCGCACGAATGCCGAGCGACTGCGTGGTCGCCTAAGCGTCACCTACTCTCCCATCTTCATTCAGCAGTATGATTCTCCCGATGGCGCCTTCTACCGCCTCCGCGTCGGGAAGGTTTCTGGTGAAGACGCCGCTAAAGAGCTCGCCGCGCAATTACGCGACAAAGAAGGTTTCACCACGCTCGTGTTTCGCCTGGATGATGTAAAACCCGCAGGAGTCAATTGATGGACGAAAACTGCCTGTTCTGCAAAATCGGCGCCAAGAAAATCCCGTCGAAGCTCGTCTACGAAGACGATGACATTTTCGCTTTCGAAGACATCTCGCCGCAATCGCCCACGCATATTTTGATCTGTCCTCGCAAACATTTTGCCGCGCTCCACGATGCTTCCCCGGAAGATCAGGTCCTCCTCGGCAAATTGCAGCTCGTCGCCGCCAAACTTGCCACCGAACGCAATCTCCTCTCGGGCTATCGCACCGTCTTCAACAACGGTTCCGGCGCTGGCCAGTCCGTCTTTCATTTGCATCTGCATCTTCTCGGCGGCCGCAATTTCCGCTGGCCCCCGGGTTAGGGGAAATTCGTTGTGCGATGTGGTCTAATTTGTTGCTCGAAACGATCCGGTGCTGTTAACCACCAACGTTGTCATCCTGAGGAGCGCCTTTTGCGACGAGGATGTCACCTAAGACTCACGTGAGATTTCCGATTGCCGTTACGTTTCCCTGGAGGCTTCATGCAATTTCGCCTGATACTTCGCATCGCCACCCTGGCAACTTTGCTCATCAGCCTGCAACCCTTTGCGGCTGCCCACCAGGCTGCCGCCGCCGCACAGCCTGGCCAACTCACCGTCGATCGTATCTACTCCCAACCCAGCCTGAGCGGGCGCTTAACCCGCGGCATCGCCTGGTCTCCCGACGGCAAGCGCCTCACCTATCTCGACGCCAAGGGTTCAGGTAGAGACGCAAAAACCGAGCTTTGGTCTCTTGATGCAGCCTCCGGCGAACGCTCTCTCCTGATTTCTGCCGACAAGCTCGAAAACATTTTCCCTGCTCCTCCCAGCAAGCAATCGCAAGCCACGGGCGCCGGACGTCACGCCCCTTCGCAATATCAGTGGTCCCCCAACAGCGAAGCGTTGCTGTTTGAAGGCACCAACGCCGTAGCGTGGTTCGATTTGAAGTCACAATCCGGCCGCGTCCTCGTTTCCGGCAAGGAAGATCTCTCGGACATAAAAATCTCTCCAGACTCCAACTACGTCAGCTTCGTCCGCGACCATAACCTTTGGATCGTCGCTACCGCCGATGGCAAAGAGCGCGCCGTCACCGCTGGCGGCAGCGAAGTTCTCCGCAAAGGCGAAGTCGACTGGGTTTATTCCGAAGAGTTGGATATCTATTCCGGTTACTGGTGGTCGCCGGATTCTTCCGCCATCGCTTATCTCGAGATGGATGAAAGCAAGGTTGCGCAATTTTCCCTGCTCAACTTTGAATCCTATACCGGTGAAGCCGAGCTGCAGCGCTATCCGGTCGCCGGCGGCCAGAATCCCACCGTACGTATTCTCGTTGCCTCGCTCAGCGGCGGTGAACCCCGCCCGATGGACACCGGCACGGAAACCAACGTGTATCTTCCTCGCGTCAATTGGCTCCCCGACTCGCGCCGCCTCGCCATCCAGCGCCTCAATCGCGATCAGAATGTGCTCGAACTTCTTCTCGCCGACGCGTCCACCGGAAAAACTTCCACACTGCTTACAGAAAAAGATCAATACTGGATCAACATCAGCGACGATTTGCACTTCTTCAAGGACAACAAACGCTTCCTCTGGTCCAGCGAACGCACCGGCTACCGTCATCTCTATCTTTACGGCCTCGATGGAAAAGAGATCGCCCAGCTCACAAAAGGCGATTGGGAAGTCAACCACGTCGAAGCCGTCGACGAAGCAAAGGGAATCGTCTACTTCACATCCACAGAAAAGTCTCCCACCGAGCGCCATCTCTACCGCGTCGCCTTGGATGGCAGCGGTTTCGCGCGCATCACCAAAGGAGACGGATTCCACATGGTGAATCTGTCTCCCACCGCGGATCTCTACGTCGACATGTATTCCAACGCTATGACTCCGCCCCGTCAGGATCTCTATCGCACCGACGGCACAAAAGCCTCCAGCATCAACGAAAACAAAGTGGAGGAACTGTCGCAATATCACCTTTCCCCAGTTGAATTTTCCACCGTGAAAGCCCGTGACGGCGTCCTTCTCAACTGTTTCATGATCAAACCGCCCAACTTCGATCCCGCCAAAAAATATCCCGTCATCGTCTACACTTACGGCGGCCCGCATGCCCAGGTCGTTCTCAACGCCTGGATGGGTCCCAACCTCCTATGGCACGAAATGATGGCGCAGAAGGGTTACATCATCTTCGCTCTGGATAATCGCGGCTCCGCCGGACGGGGCCACGTCTTCGAAGAATCCATCCACTATCGCTTCGGCATCCCCGAACTGAACGATCAACGCGATGGCGTCGCCTGGCTACAACAGCAACCTTGGGTCGATCCCCATCGCATCGGCATCTGGGGTTGGAGTTATGGCGGCCACATGACCCTGCACGCCATGTTCGAAGCCCCAGACTTGTTCAAAGTAGGCTTTGCCGGAGGCCCCGTCACCGATTGGCACTTCTACGACACCATCTACACCGAACGCTACATGGGCCTGCCCCCGCAGCACGAATCCGAATACAAGGAATCGTCTCCCCTCAGCCACGTCGATGGCTTCAAAGGAAAATTGCTCATCGCCCAAGGCACCGGCGACGACAACGTGCACTACTCCAACACTCTCGGCCTAATCAACGATCTCATCAATCGCGGCATCTACGTCGAAGTCATCGCCGCCCCGGGTCGCGGCCACGGCGTGAGCGATCCCCCAGCCCGCAAAGTAGTCTTCAACCGCGTAACGCAATTCTTCCTGGACAACCTCTGATCACAGCCTGTATGGCAGGCAATAGTAATCAACCGGGAGGGCACGACTTCAGTCGTGCCGCGAAAACGAACCAAAACTGCGGGCTGCAGCCCCGGAGGAATCCTACTTCTCCAAATCCACATCCTTGATCGGCAAATCCCAGTGCGCATCCAGAATCTCAAACCGCCGTTGTTCTTCCTTCTTATACGTCTCTTGATCCGGGAACATCTGCTTCAGCAACGCCGCGGATTCATACCCGTCATGCGCCACCGACGCATTCTTGTACACAATCGTTACCCGGTAATCCCATCGACCATCCTCTGTCGTGTGATACACCGGCGCCACCGCCGACACCTTCAGCAGCCGCCCCATCTCCACTTCTTTTTTCAACAACGGATAATGATTTTTCTTGAACAGCGTAATGAACTCGTCCGCGTGTCCCCATTTCGTCTTGTAGTAATATTCCACCACGAACGGCTTATCGGCCAGCGGCCCGCTCTGCCCCCGCGCGTGGCTCCTCATTCCAAACACAAGCATCATCGCCGCGATTAGCAAACCAAACACTGACGCGGTGCGTAGCCAGGACGATTTTTGCATGGCATTCTCCCTTGAACTGTTGCGGATCCCCGCATTGTAACCTGTTTCGCGCGGTCAGTCGCAGCCACATCACCCATGCAGCGCTGGCTATTATGCCAGTGCACCACCAAACGAGCCCCAACTCTCAGTACGCCGCCCGCGTCAACCGGTCGCGAATAGCCGCCCACTCTCGCGTCTCTGGTGGAAACTCCACTGCAATCCAATCCAGGCCACGCCGATCCAGCTCATGCAACAGTCGGTAAAACTGCGCCGCATAAGCCTCCGGCTCCCCGGGCATGTGCACCATCTCCGCCGCACCCGCCTCGTGCGAGATCCACAAATACGCCCCGCGGCCCGTCTCTGGCAGCCGCCCCTGCCTCACCAGCAGCACCCGAGTGCGCGGACTGTAATGCTTCTTATGCAGCCCCGGTGATCGATGCGCGGGCTCCACAGGCTCGGCAGCCGCAACCGCATCCTCCACAAACGCCATCCCAGGCCGCAGCACTTCCAATCCATCCTTCGTTACCGCCACAACCGTGGACTCCA
The DNA here is from genome assembly GCA_963795535.1 of Candidatus Acidiferrales bacterium. Lineage (GTDB taxonomy): Bacteria > Acidobacteriota > Terriglobia > Acidiferrales > UBA7541 > Acidiferrum. The sequence continues at coordinate 374,697 of CAWCIG010000012.1, read as the reverse complement.
GCCCAATCTCGCAAGGCCCGCCATCCAACAAGAACGGCGTCTCGTCTCGAAACGCCTCCCGCACATGCTCCGCCGTAGTCGGCGAAAGCTGCGTAAACCGATTTGCACTAGGCGCCGCAATCGGCACGCCCGCCGTCCTCAACAACTCAATCGCCACCGGATGCCGCGGCACGCGCAGGCCGACTGTCGCCAGTCCCGCCGTCACTTCACCCGGGATTATCGCCCGTTTCGGCACCACCAGGGTCAGCGGCCCAGGCCAGTACGCGTGCGCCAACGCCTCCGCTTCCTCGCTCCATTCCGCAGCCAACTCGCGTGCCTGTTCCACGTCGGCAATATGCACAATCAGCGGGCTAGTCGCTGGCCGTCCCTTCAATGCGAAAATCTTCTTTACCGCCACCGCGTCCAGCGCATTGGCGCCCAGCCCGTACACCGTCTCGGTAGGAAACACCACCAGCCCGCCGGAGCGAAGTATCTCAGCCGCTTTTTCGATTTCTACCCGCGTCACCATTGACTTTCTTCGATTGTCGCAGATTTGCCCTGGCTGTGCCGCTCTGCAGCCTGCTTCTAGAGGTCGTCAGATGACTTCTGCTATTCAGTCGTCACGCTGTACACTGTCGGTTCCTTTTTCGAGGCGCACAATGTGGAAATTCGAGCGTGATCGAATTCTTTTCGCCGCAGATATGGCCGGCACGCTGTTGTTCGCCGTCGAAGGCGCCACGGCTGGACTCACCGGCAACCTCGACCTGCTCGGACTAATGGTTCTCGCGTTCGCCACGGCGCTCGGCGGCGGCATTGTGCGCGACGTTTTAATTGGCGACGTGCCCCCCGCCGCTCTCCGGAATTGGCGCTACGCCGCGGTCGCATTCTCCGGCGCCGCCATCGTCTTCTCTCTGCATCACTTCGTCCTGGCCATCCCCGCGAATGTCATCATGGTCCTGGATGCCGCCGGCCTCAGCCTGTTCGCCATCGCCGGGACCGAAAAAGCCCTGCTCCACAAGCTTCATCCCTTCATCGCTGTTCTGCTAGGCACAGTCACGGCCGTCGGCGGAGGCACGATTCGCGATCTCTTCCTCGCCCGCACCCCCCGCGTGCTCGAAGCAGACGTCTACGCCACCGCCGCCCTCGCCGGCTCCATCGTCATGATTCTTATAGGCAAAACGCGCCTGAGCCCGGTCATCGCTGCTTTTACCGGCGGCACCGTCTGCTTCCTCTTGCGCGTGGTTAGCGTTTGGCAACACTGGAGCCTCCCCAAAGTCCGTGGCTACTAGGCCCGCCCCCCATACAGGGAACTTTCCCCATATCGTGCGCGTATCATTACGCAATGAGAGGTGTCCTTATGAACCGCTTGGCCGTGGCGTTTGCTATGTTGCTTCTGCTCGTTCCGACCCTGTATTCCACCACCAAATCAGATGTCGTTTTGACCGGCAAACCCCACATGGAGTTTGACTGCCCGTCCAACGTGCCCCTCCATCTTTACGTTAGGTCGGGCGAAATTCTCATCGTAGGCGCTGACGACCAGAAGATCACCGTCGATCTCGCCGGAAAAAACGCCGACAAGATTCAAGACGTCAAAGGCCGTCTCTCCTTCAGGAATAATGTCGCTGTCCTCGACTTAACGGGTGGGCCCAGGTCAGAGCTGCAGATCATTATCCACGTGCCGAAAAATTCCGACCTCACCGCGCGCATTTTTGCCGGCGAAGTGAACGTGCACGACGTGACCGGCAATAAGGATTTCGAACTCCACGCCGGCCAGCTCACCATCTCCGTCGACAAGCCTGAAGAGTACGGCCACGTCGACATGTCCGTGAGCGCCGGCGAAGTAGATGCCGAAGTTTTCGGGGATGCTAAGGGCGGCTTGTTCCGCTCCGTCTCCCATGATTCATCAGGAAAATACAGTCTTCGCGCCCACGTCGGCACAGGCCAGCTCAGCCTCCGCTAGAGCGTTCAAAGCAAGCCTTTCAGGACGCGGCTCCTCGCGCCAGTTCGCCCCTTTTTAGTTTTCCGTTGTTCGCTTTATTATTTTTTCCCCCACCCGCCAAGTTCCAGCGCAATCTCCATACACGCAGACCTTAGTTCATCCGCGAACTCCCGGTCTTTCAACGCCCGCGCCACCACCATCCCTCGACGCACAACGCCGCCGTCGCCTGCGAAGTTCGTCGCCGCTTCCCGCCGCGCACCGTCGAACTGCGCTCCCGGATGCTCACCATCGCCCTGAACACCGTCTCAAACGCGCCCTTCAGACTCTCCCGTTGCGCGACACGTCCGAAGGCAATGCCACCATCGGGCAGGAATTCTCCACATCCTCGAAATGCTGCCGCGAAAGGTAAGCGCGCACTACTTGCGCCCCTACATCCGTTGATTTCAGGTCTACTTCCACACCTTCCCAACAACTTTTCCAGTTTGGGTCCGTGAAAAAGCGTCCCAGCACTTCGCCGTAGAGCTCGCTCTTGCTCCCAAAATAACTATAAAATCCTCCGTGCGTCCGTCCCGCCCCCGCCATGATTTGGCTAACGGAAACATTGTCGAAGCCGTGCTTGTTGAACAACTTGCCGGGCGCTCTACACAATCTTCCGTTTCACCTCGCTGCGATGGCCGCTTGGATACGCCATAAATCCTCCCTGCTTCGATTCGCGCGCAAATACGCCCCTACCTCTACTCCTCATTCCATCAAAATATTATCTTGATCATATTTTGCTCTCATGTTCTGATGCACGGCATTCGAGACGAAGAGGGAGGCCCAGCATGCACCCACTAGCGACTCACTCGTTTACTGTCGACCGCATCACGCGGCGCCGCGTCCTCTCCGGCGTCGCCCTCGCGCTCGGCGGCTTGGCCGCGGGTCTCGATTCCGGGGCAGCCCCTCAGCAACAAACCATGAAACAAACTCCCGCCACAGCCGCAAATCAATCCCGCACGTCTCTCCACCAGGAGATCGGCCTCAAGGCCGCTCCGCAACGTATTTATGAAATCCTTCTCGACTCCAGACAATTCACCGCGTTCACCGGCTTGCCTGCCGAAATCGATCCGAAAGCGGGCGGCCCTTTCTCTATGTTTGGTGGCCAAATCGTCGGGCGCAACGTCGAATTAGTGCCCGCAACGCGCCTCGTCCAGGCTTGGCGTCCCTCGCACTGGGATCCCGGCATCTACTCGATCGTCAGGTTCGAACTAAAACCGGAAGATCCCGGCGTCAAAGTTATTCTTGACCATACCGGTTTTCCCGAAGGCGATTACGATCATCTCTTCGAAGGTTGGAACGGCCACTACTGGCAACCACTCGCAAAATATCTGTCCTGACTCCAGCAGCTAACTGTCATTGTCGACACCAAGCAAGACGCAAACTGTCATCCTGAGGCTATCGGATGAGGATAGCCGAACGATCTCAACTGATGCCCATCGCCAAGGTTCAATTCGCTGAGATTTTCTCAACTCCGCCGGACACTCTTTAGCCGTACTACTGGCCACTCTTCGAAAGGTACCGCTCCGGTATCGGATTTTCCGGCGTCTCTCCGGTCCAATACACATCCACCACCCACCAGCGCGTACCATCGTTGAACAACTGGATGCTGTTGATCCCGCGTTCAAACGGCTTCCCGTCCGCCGTCGCCCGTGATTCATACGTGCTGAACACGTGCGTGATGCTTCCAAACGTTTCCACCTTCCGCGAAATCTCTCGTTCGAAAAATCCATGCTCCTTAAAATATTTCCCCGCTCCGTCGACATAGCCCTGCACGGTCATCGCTTTGTAGGTCAGTGGCCCGTCCTTTTTCTTGAACGTCGCGATCAATTGCGCCTCGGGAATAAACAGTGCTCGGAAGCGCTCCCAATCGCGATCCCCGGCCGGACCGCTGATGGAGTCATATAGAGCCGCCACAATCCCGTCCATGCTGGACAGTTCCGCTGGGCGCGCCACTGCTTGCGCCGCCGGAGCCGCAGGTGTCGCTGGCTTGGCTCCCTGCCCCGAAACCAGTGCGGGCGAGCAAACAAAAACAACCATAAGAGCTAATTTGAGTTTCACGAATGTCTCCTTGCAGCATGCCTGACGAGTGCCAAGCCCAGATGTTCTATCATCCCGCGCGCCTTGAAGGCACTTCATTTCAGGTCCTCAATCCCCCGCTCAACGCGGGTCGCTCTCCGTAACTTTGGCCAAGGGTCCGCTCTTTCGAGTAAATGGTTTAATTATAGATAGTTAGAAGGAATGGGGAAGGGCCAAAAAACTTCTTGCAAATGCTATAGTGTTATAGTTAACTATAACACTAATGGTTCTGGTTCGCCGCTCCTTGACGGAAGATTAGGAGAATGCATCATGAGATTGCTTCGGTTCATCTTCACAACCATTGCCCTACTATCTCTTTCCGGCGTCGCCCTCGCCCAGTTCGATGCGCAAAAATCCTTCGACAAGCTCAAAACTCTGGCCGGTACTTGGGCAGGCCGCGTCACCACCAACCCTCCGCAAGCCGAGATGGGCGACGGAGCGCTCACGCAAATCTCGCTGCGTGTGACCTCTCGCGGAAACGCGTTGGTCCACGAAATGAAGGCAGCCGGAACATCGGACGATCCCACCCGTTACGACCATCCGGTCACCATGTTCTACCTGGATAACGATCGCCTGCTCCTGACGCACTATTGCGACGCCGGCAATCGGCCTCGCATGATGGCCAGAACTTCGCCCGACGGAAAAACGGTGGAATTCGATTTTCTCGATGTGGCCGGCGGCACGCGATACGGGCACATGCACCATGCAGTCTTCACTCTCATCGATGCGAACCATCACATCGAGGACTGGACGTTTATCATGCCGGGGGACAAACCGCTCATTGCTCACTTCGACCTGACACGCACAAAGTGACCCAGGGGGCATCTCTCGTGACAATTATTGGGAAGCCATGATGGATCGTGAGTGGAACGACAGCCAGCCAATTTATCGCCAGCTGCGCGATCGCGTCGTTGCCATGATTCTCGACGGCGTGCTCAAAGAAGGCGATCCGCTGCCATCCGTGCGTACGGTCGCCTCCGAGTACCGCGTCAATCCGCTCACGGTTCTCAAGGGCTATCAACAATTGGTCGACGAGCAACTGGTCGAGAGTAAGCGCGGTCGCGGCATGTTTATCAACGTTGGCGCCCGAGATCTCCTGCTTCAGGGCGAACGCCAGAAGTTTCTAACTGAAGAATGGCCCAGGCTGTACGCCACCATTCAACGCCTCGGCCTGAAACCGCAAGAACTTCTCGATCCTTCCGCAACACACTCATCAACTCCAAATCGTGAAGAGGAGGAACGTTAAGCCATGGCATGCATAGAAGCACGTGGCCTCCGCAAAGCCTTCGGCACAACCGTCGCCGTCGACGGCATCGACTTGCGTGTTGAAGAGGGCCGCATCCTCGGACTCATCGGTCCCAACGGCGCGGGCAAGAGCACCGCTCTCAATGCCATCCTCGGTCTCACCCAGTACCAAGGAGAGCTGAGAGTTCTCGGCCGCAACCCGTGGACCGAGCGCGAGCGGCTCATGTGCGATGTCTCTTTCATCGCCGATGTCGCTGTACTCCCACGCTGGTTGCGCGTTTCGCAAGCGTTGGATGTCGTTGCTGGCGTGCACCCGCGTTTCGATCGCGCAAAGGCCGAGGGTTTCCTTGCCAAAACCACCATCCTCCGCACCAGCAAGGTCAGGGAATTGTCCAAGGGCATGGTGGCCCAGCTGCACCTTGCTCTCGTCATGGCTATTGATGCGAAATTGCTCGTCCTCGACGAGCCCACGCTTGGCCTAGACATCCTCTATCGCAAGCAGTTCTACGATTCGTTGTTAAACGATTACTTCGATCGCAGCCGGACCATCGTCGTCACCACCCACCAGGTCGAAGAAATTCAGGACGTACTCACCGACGTCATGTTCATTAACCGCGGCCGCATCATCCTCAACAGCAGCATGGAAGAATTTGCGTCGCGCTACGCGGAAGTAATGGTGAATCCCGACCGCGTTGCGGCTGCCCGCGCGCTCAAGCCGATGCATGAGCGCCAGGTGTTTGGCCGCAGCATCCTGTTGTTCGATCGCGTCGATCGCCAACAGCTCTCCGCGCTGGGCGAAGTGCGCACACCTAGCCTCGCCGACCTTTTCGTAGCTGTCATCGGCAATCACACCAACCAAGCACAAGGAGCGGCTCGATGAACACTCCCTCGAACGCCGTGCCCGTCTCCCCAGTCGATTCCCAGGCAATTGCGCACACGGGCCCGTCAGCCATCCGGCCCTTCTACTGGTCCGTGCGCCGCGAATTGTGGGAAAACCGTTCGATCTATCTCGCCCCTTTAGCGGTCGCCGCCGTGACGTTGCTCGGCTCTTTGATCAGCCTGATTTATCTGCCGCGTAGCCTGCGTGAAATAGAGGCGATGGACCCGCCGCACCAGCCTGCCATGCTCGCCCATCCGTTCGCCCACATTGCCATGCTGCTCCTCGTCACCTCGATCGTCGTCGGAATCTTCTACTGTCTCGATGCCCTGCACAGCGAACGCCGCGACCGCAGCATTCTCTTCTGGAAGTCGTTGCCGGTTTCTGATCGCACGACCGTGCTCTCTAAGGCGGCCATTCCGCTGGTCGTTTTGCCGCTCATCATCTTTGCAATCATCGTCGCCCTTCAATGGATTCTGTTTTGGCTGAGCACGCTGGTTCTGCTGGCAACCGGCGCGGGCGCCGCACCACTCTGGAAAGAATTGCCGTTGTTCCAGATGCAATTGGTGCTGCTCTACGGTCTCATTGTCATCGCGCTCTGGCACGCTCCGGTCTACGCCTGGCTGCTCCTGGTCTCCGGCTGGGCGCGCCGCGCCACCTTTTTGTGGGCCGTGCTTCCCTTGGTGGCTATCGGCGTCTTCGAAAAAATTGCCTTCCGCACTTCGTATTCCGGCTCCCTGATCAAAGACCGTCTGTTTGGATTCGCTTGGCACGCTTTCGCCATCACCGCCCCAAGTACCGGCATGCACGACCCGCACGGTACTGCTGCGGTTGATCCGCACTTTATCCCGCTAACGCTGCTCAGCCCCGGCAAATTCCTCAGCAGTCCGGGTCTGTGGCTCGGCCTTATTGTCGCCGCCGCGTTCATCGCCGCCGCCGTTCGCCTGCGCCACTATCGCGAACCGATCTGATTTACTCCGCCGGAAAGGAGCACCCATCATGAGCTCACCAGTAATGACCTAACGAGGTGAAATGCCGCTGCGAAGGAAGGCCCGGCTAGCCGGTGCCCTCTATTTGTTCAGCCTTCTGACCGCGAAATTCTGGTTCATGCTGGTCCTGATCGGGCAATCCCCGCAACTGGATGCGGCGAACAGGAACGCCGCCCAGACGGTTCAGCAATTAAACGCACGCTGATTTCCGCCGCCGGTACTTTGATTGAGAGGAGGACGCAATGATTCGAGAGCGAACGCTAAAAGGCGTTTTGGTGCTAGCAGGGCTGCTTTTTTTAGCCGGATTTTACCCCCTGGCGCAAATGAACAACCCGGAACTTGCGTGCGAGCAAATGCTTGGCAGCGTCTATGGCACGCTGGGAATTTTTCTGCTGCTTGCGGCACGCCATCCGTCGGCGCATCGCAGCCTGATCGCCTTCACGGCATGGTCCAGCCTCGTTCACGGCTCCGTCATGGCGGTCCAGGTCTTCCATCATCTGACCCCGCATGAGGATCTGCTGCGCGCCGTCGTTCCGATTCTCATCATCGGTTTCGCACTCATCGCGCTCGCGCCCGCAAACCCGACGGTCGCAGAGGGGGCCGCAAAATGAAATTCTCTCTCGTCTTAGTCGTTCATATTTGCGGCGCGATCCTCGGTTTGCTCTCCGGCACGCCCGCATTATTTTCTCGCAAGGGTTCTCGCTTACACCGCGCGTCGGGGAACGTCTTTTTTTTCTCGATGCTGGCGATGACCGCAAGTGCCGTGTATATCGCAGTGGCCAAACAGCAATTGATCAACATCATCGTGGGCGTTTTAACGTTCTACCTGGTCGCCACAGGTTGGGCGGCCATTAAGCGCAATGCAGGAAAAATCGGACTCTTCGAATTGGGCGCGCTCTTCGTCGCTTTGGCGGACGTAACCTGCGCCTTCCTCTTCGGATGGCAAGCGACAATTAGCGCGGACGGCTTGAGAGACGGATATCCCGCCGCCGCTTACTTTGTCTTCGGGTCTATCGCTCTTCTTGCTGCGGCCCTGGACGTGAACATGCTAATTCGCGGTGGCCTCTCAGGTGCGCCACGCATCGCCCGGCATCTCTGGCGCATGTGTTTCGCGTTCTTGATTACCGTACTGTCGTTTTTCATTGGGAAGCAGCGCTTGTTCCCAGACGCAATCGTCAGAAGACATCTCAACGCCGCGCCCGTCCTGCTCGTCGCTGCAGTAATGTTTTACTGGCTGTTCCGCGTGCTACTCACAAATAGATACAAGAAAGGCCAAAACAGCAGCCGTAACATCCCTGTCGGCCTTCGCCAGCTCCGCGACTCCCCTAATACCCATCAGCAGCTGTCATCCTGACGAGGGTCGTTCGCGACGAAGGATCTCAACCGATCCGCATCCTACAAATCTCAATTTGCCGAAGTCTTCTCTTAGAAATGTTTATGCCCGGTTGATGACACTCGCGGCGGCGAAGCAATTCGCGGGGAGCCGAGCGGCACCTTCAGCCATGCAGAAACAGAAGCCACAACCTTGCGATCTCCATGCATGCGCGCTTTTCCGAAAGGCTGCCCAGCCACATCGCGTAATGCTCCAAAAACTGCTGCCCATCCCGCGCAAAAGATCTACCCACTTCTCGCCAGTAAACCAGAAAACTCTGCCGCTTTAGTTCTCGTACAACCGCCGGCGCCGCAGTTTTCACAATTGCTGGAGGCGCTTCGGTTTTTCGCGCGGTCGCTAGAATATTCTCGGCTGCAACCTCTGCTTCCGGCATTGCCTACGGTACTTCTTCCAACTCCAACTCCCGCGGCAGCGCCACCGCCGCCACGTCAAGTTTAGGGAAGGGAATTAGCCTGCAAAACGTGTCCGACCGGAACGCTTCGGTCGGCACATCCGCATCTCCTCCCAGATCGAACTGCCGCGCCACGTCAAAATGTCACTGCTTGCGATCGAATTTCGCCGGTCCGCGTACGCCGCCAGCAGCGCGTGCTCGCACAACAAATGAATCACCCGGGGGACGCGTTTTGAATAGCGAAAAACCTCTTCAACCGTGTCGGTCGGAAATAAGCCCCTGGCTATGGAGGCGGCCATGCCGAAAAGCGATAAAAATCTACAGGTTTAGCCCCTGAGGCTGCTGAGTTGGCTTAGTCGATTCCTTGTATCTTCAACCCCACAAGCTGATCGATGCTCAAATTCTGCATTCCCCGTGATTTCAGCCCCGAAATGTACTCCGGCGTCACGCCATGAATCCGCATCGCGATCAACTGGTCCGGCTCCGGGTGCTTGTAGCCAAGCGACTGCACCTTCTCAATAAAGTCCGGCGAAACGCCATGAATCCGGAAAGCGATCAGCTTTTGCAGTTCCACGTGATCGTAGCCTTCCTTCTGCAGTTGCTCGATGAACTCCGGCGTCGCTCCGTGGATCCGCATGGCGATCAGTTCATCTTCGTTCGGCTGGTATCCGGCGCTGTGCAGAAACCGCACCATCTCCGCTGTCACTCCATGAATCCGAAAAGCCACCAGCTTGTCGCAATCCGTAGCCGCGATGCCGGCATCCCTCAGCTCCCGGATGTATTCGGAGTTCACATTGAAAATCCGGAAGGCGATCAGCTTGTCCGTGTCCAGCCCTTTCAGATGCTCGCCCTTCATCTCTCTCGCAAAACTCAAACTCACATCCAGCACCGCCATCGAAAACTGCTTCTCCTCATCGATCCCCGTAAATCCCAGCGCGTTCATCTCGGATGCATACTTCGAATCCGCCACGAAGTGAAATATTCCCGCGCCTTCGCCGCTGTTCAGATAACCTTCGCAGTCCAGCCTTCCGGCATCCCGCGTAATTGTAAACTTCACTTCCTGCTTGCCGGACTTCGAAGTGTCCAGGCCCACAAACACGCTCACCGGCCATGCCGACGAATGCGTCGACGAATTTCCGTGCTGGTGGTGAATTAACGCGAATTCCAGCTTGCCTGGTTCGTCGCTCCGCTCAATCGTCCAGGACCCGCTGAAGTCCTCAACGGCACGAACCGCCCAACCCGCCAGAAGGGTGCAGACTACAAGAATGTAAGCGAGTATTCCATCGCGCCGGTTCATGATGTCCCTCCTTATTTCTCGGCGTCGAGCACGCCGGTCTCTTTCAGTGCGATTAGTTTGTCGAGCGTCAGGTCTTTGAATCCGTGGCTCTTCACCTTCGCGATGAACTCCGGCGTAACCCCTTGCACCTTCGCGCCGATCGCATCATCAACGTCCACCTTGAACCCAGCCGACTGTAGGTCCTTCAGGTACGCCGGCGTCACCCCTTGCACCTTCATCCCGATCAATTCATCCGTGCTTGGGTGAAAACCCATATCGTTGAAGCCTTTTACGTATTCCGGCGTCACCCCTTGCACTTTCATTCCGATCAAGTCGTCGGAATCCACCTTCAATCCCAATCCGCGCATTTCTCGCACGTATTCGGGACTGATCCCCTGCACCTTCATCCCGATAATGTCGTCGCTATCGGTTTTTAATCCCATATCGTGCATCTGTTTGACGTACTCCGGTGTTACGCCTTGCACCTTCATGCCAATGATGTCGTCCGCATCGGTTTTCAATCCAAGGTCATGCATCTCCTTCACGTATTCCGGTGTCACACCTTGCACTTTCATCCCGATCGCATCGTCCGCGTCCAGGTTCTGCCCCGTGGCCGCGCTCATCTCCTTGATGTATTCCCCAGTTATGCCCTGCACCTTCAGTCCGATGATCGTGTCCACATCAATCTTTCCGTCGCTGGATTTGATGTATTGTTTCATCGACCGGACGTAGTCCGGCGTCACTCCCTGCACCTTCAGGCTGATCAGTTCGTCGGCCGAAAGATCGGTCAGCCCCGCCGCGCTCATCGAATCGATGTAACTTTGCTTCGGCGAATTCGCCGCCCCCTGTGCCGAAACCGCTGCCTCACCGGTTTTCTCCTGGGAAAAAGTAACGCCCACCGAGTCTGCCCAAGAGCGAGCAATCGACACACTGTAACCTGAACCAAACGACCACCAGAAACGCGGCGCTGCCGCTGGGGCCGGTGCCGGCTTGGGAATCGCAACCACAAACGGTGCGGCCTTGGCCACCCACGCGGGATTCGCGACCGCCCGAGACTTGGCCACTGCTGCGGGAGTTGCAACCGGCGCCGGGCTCGGAGCGCCAGCCTGCGTACTCTCCTGCGCTTCGGGTATAACCGGAACATGTCCCCGATACTCTTCGCCTCCGGTTACCATCGCGTCCGTCTCAGCTGCACGAGCCGGAGCGGGCGTCTGCGCCTGCACTTGATGCACGCTTCCGACCAGCGCGCTTCCTGCCAGAAGCGCAGCCGATAAACACAGAACACCCGCCGATAAATTTGCGCCTCGCAAACTCTCTACTTTGTTGTTGGCTCCTAGCAGCCGCGCGATTCGTTCCACAAGCGGGCTGCGGTTTGCCGCCATCGCCAGTTGCGGAGCGGATTTGCTTTCTGCCATCCGTGTCAGCGCGTGCGCATACGTCACCGGACTTCCGCAAAACGCCACCGCCGCGTCATCGCAGCAATGTTCCCGCTCTGCTCGCACTCGGTTACCCAGCCACCAGACCGCCGGGTGATAGAACAACAGTGTTTCCACGCCCACCTGAAACAAATTGACCAGCGTATCGTAGCGCCGGATATGCGCCAGTTCGTGCGCGATCACCGCCTCCAGTTGCGCCTCCGTCAGTCCGCTCAGCGCGCTCACCGGCAAAAGCACCAGGGGACGAATCCAACCTGCTACCGCTGGCGCATCTAGCCGCAGGCTTTCGCAATACCGTATCGCTCGCGTCAGCCCCATCCGCCGCTGCAATCCTTCGCAAATCTCCAGCACTTCTTCCGAAAGCGGCATCGTTTCCTTCCGCCGCAGCCGTTCCACCAGCAAAATTCCTCCCGCCGAGCGCAGGCTCAGCAGCACCACGCCCGCAAACCACAGTTCCACCAGCCACAACGAATACGGCGGAACGCTTTCCTGCCGCTTCACTGGGTTTCTTGCCGGGGCCCAAACAGACACGGAAGTCGGCCCAGAGTTATCCGTCGCAAGAGGAATGGTCACCGAAGTTGCGGCGCTCTGGTCCTGTGCGCGAAACACCAGAAAAGTTCCGACCGGCGCCGCAATCATCAGGCCCAACGTCGTAACTCCAACGGCGTAACGCGCCGCCGCGCTCCGGCACAATGCCATCACCACGTAGGCAAGTGCGGCCAACGCCGCTCCTTGCCACAGAAAATGCAGCAGCGAAAGCGCCAGCAGGCGCAGCGTCGCCGGAGACAGCCATTCCATCGGGAGCGTCATCGCATTTTCCTTTCGTGCTCGTTAAGCAGTCGGCGCATTTCATCAATCTCTTCCTTCGAAGCCTTTTGCCCGGCCAGCGCGTGCATCATCAGTTCGCTCGCCGATCCGTCAAACACGCGCTGAAGGACGTCCAGCGCCAGGTCCCGCTTGGTCTTTTCTTCCGGCTGCACCGCCTCATACACGTGCGCGCGCTGCTCCTCGTTCCGCCGCACGGTGCCCTTCGCCGTCATAATCTGCATCAGCTTCAAGACGCTGGTGTAGCCAATGGGTCTTTTCTCATTGAGCGTTTGGTGCACCTCGCGTACCGTCGAGGTCCCTCGCTCCCAAAGCACATGCAGGATTTCTAGCTCAGAAGAAGTCGGTTTTCGGTTTGCGGTAGTCGCCATGCCCAGAAACTACTACGAAGATATTCGTACTGTCAACGAAAATCTTCGTACTTTGTTTTTTTGATGCTTAGGGGATCGGAGCTTCACCTCCGACAGAGAGACCTCGCCAGACCGACTTCAGCCCCTGAGAAATCCCTTCTAGGCCCAAATCCTCGGAATCGCTAACCAAATGTCACGCATAGGTTTGAACCGGCAACAAGAACAACCTTTGCCGATCGACAAGGTAGGAACAAGACCGCCACTTCTGTTTCTTCATCCAAAACCTAAGACTTAACCTCAAACTTCCTATTGCGTCACCAAATCTTTCGCCCTCGGCTTCACATGCACCGCAGCCAAACTCGCCGCGTCCCACCCGCCGCCCAGTGCTTTCACCAGCAGCACCGACGTCACCAGCCGCTGTCCTTGGATAATCGCCGCTTCCTGTTCGTTGCTCAGCAGGTTTTGCTGCGCGCTCACCACATCCAGATAATTCACCAGTCCACCCACATAGCGCGACGTGGCGATGTCCAGCTGTCGTTTCGCCGAATCTACCGCGTCTGCCTGGGACTGTCGCGCCGACGCCAGCACTTCCAGCCCGGTAATGTTGTCTTGCACTTCACGGAAAGCGTTCAAAACCGTGTCTCGATAATTCGCCACTGTCGCGTCATAACCTGCCTGCTGGTATTGCACCTGCGCATGCAGCGCCCCGCCGGAAAAAATGTCCTGAGCCACATTCGCGCCCAAAGCCCAAAAGCCGCTTTCCGCGTTCAGCAACTGCGAGATGTACTGCGAATTCCATCCTCCCTGCCCGTAAAGCACCAGCGAAGGATAATAAGCCGCCTTCGCGATCCCGATCTGCGCATTTGCGATAGCCATCTGCCGCTCAGACTCCGCGATGTCCGGCCGTCTTTCCAACAAGTCCGACGGAATGGTCGTGTCGATGTTAGGCGGCTCGGCCGCCAGTTCGCGCGCAGACAAATGGAAATCGGGCGCCGGCTTGCCCACCAGCACTGCGATCGCGTCTTCAAATTCTTTCCTTTGCTGTTGCAGCAGCGTCGCCTGGGTGCGCGTTGTGTTCAGCAGCGTTTCTTCCTGCGCCACGTCTAACCCGGACGCAATGCCGCCGGAATGCCGCGATTTCACCAGGTCCAGTCCCTTTTGCAGCGTTTCCACGGTGCGGTTCAGGATGCCAATCTCCGAATCCAGTTCTCTCAACGTGAAATAATCCGCGGCCATCTCCGCCGTCAACACCAACCGCACATTTTCCAGGTCCGCCGCGTTCGCCTGATACGCCGCCTGCGCCGCCTCGATCGTCCGCCGCCTCTGCCCGAACAAATCCACTTCATAGCTTACCGTGAACGGCAAATTGTAATTGCCTTGTGTCACCGGGCCAGTCAGCGGGATCGACGATCCGGTCGGTCGCGTTCCGGAATACCGCTCGCCTCCTGCCTGCGGGCCAAACCCGACGGTCGGAAAAAGTGTGGCGTTTTGCACCGCCGCCGATGCCCGAGCCTGATTGAAATGCGCAACCGCCACTTGCAGCGTCTGATTCGCCGCCAGCAAATCCGTTTCCAGCCCATCTAGTTCGTCGTCATGAAACAGCGTCCACCAGGTCGTCTTCGGCACCGCATCCTTCGGTTGTGCTTGCCGCCACGGTTCCGTAACCTGCCAGTTCGCCGCCACAGGCGCCGTCGGACGCTTGTAGTTCGGCCCAACCGTGCATCCCGCGCACCCGAGCAGCGCTGTCAGCCCGCACAGCGTTGCTTTCCCGCGGGTCATGAGAAAGGAACGAACAGTCATCAGGGATTTTTCCCCGGTACGGTGGTCGCTTTCGGTGTCACAGGAATGGGTGTAGTCGCCTTGTTTGCAGCCGGCGCCGGTGTGAGCGGGTTGTTCACTTCTTTCACGTGTACTTCTTCTCCGTTTTCGATGGAATCGGGCGGATTCAGCACGATCCAATCGTCGGATTTCAGCCCCGTCAGCACCTCAAGTGATGTTCCGTAGTCACGTCCGATGGCCAGCGCCTGCAGCCGTACGCGGTGATTGCTGTCGATCACCACCGCCCGCAGCCCTTCCGAGCGGAACAGCAGCGCGTTCACCGGGACCTGCAGTCGCTCGCTCTGCACGTGAATCTGCAGGTGCACTTGCGCATAGCCGCCCGGCAGCAATAACCCGGTCTTGTTCGGCACGTCCACTTCCGTCAGCAACGTCCGCGTTGCCAGGTCGATGGCTTCGGCCGTCCGCACCACTTCGCCCTGGAACTTCTCTCCCGGATATTGCGCCAGCTCGATGTACGCGCCGAGTCCCTTGTGAATCGCAGGCGCATAAGACTCCGGCACGTTCACATACAAACGAATCGGGTCGGTCTGCGCCAGATAGAATAATTGCTGCGACGTCCCGCCATTTCCCGCGTTGATCAACGTTCCAATATCCACATTCCTCTGCGTGATCACTCCGCTGAACGGCGCATACACCTGTTGAAACGATTTCAATTCCTGCAGCCGCCGCACGTTCGCTTCTGAAGATTGCACTATAGCCTGCTTTGCCGCCAGATCGCCCGTGGCATTATCCACTTCCTGCTTGGATACGCCATCGCTCTTTAACAGATCGCTGTAACGCGCTTCCGTGATTTGCGACAAATGTTCGTTGGCCTGCGCCGTTACCAGGTCTGCCTTCGCCTGCATCAACTGCTGGTCCACTTCCGGCGTGTCTATATCCGCAAGCAACTCTCCCTTTGTCACTCGGCTGCCGATATCGTGATACCACTTCCTCAAATATCCGTTTGTCCGCGCGTAAATCGGCGACTCCACATACGCCTGCAGCGTGCCCGGCAGCACCAAATCCTCCGCCGTGCCCTGTGACATCGGGCGAATGACCGCCACCGTCGGTACCGCCAGCGTTTCCGTATCTTTCGCCAACGCCTGAAACTGCGCGCGCCGCTGGAACATCACCACCGCTCCCACCAAAACCAGCGCCACCACAATCACGAAAAATACGAAAAACAGCGAGCTTTTCTTCGTCGGCTTCCCGCCGCCCTCGTGTCCCAAGGAGTTTGAAACCTCACTCATAATTAGCTGCCTCAGCTATCTCTCTAAGATTTTCCTCAGGCCTGTGCTGGTTGCTGCTCCATGCTCCGCTGACGCTTGCGCTCCAGCCTTCCATGAATGATCGAAAACACGCACGGTACAAAGAACAACGTCGCCACCGTCGCAAAAAGCAATCCGCCGATCACCGCGCGCCCTAGCGGAGCGTTCTGTTCGCCGCCTTCGCCGAGTCCAATCGCCATCGGCACCATGCCGATGATCATCGCCAGCGCCGTCATCACCACCGGGCGTATCCGGACGAATCCCGCTTCCAATGCCGCATCCGTCGCGCTTTTTCCTTCGTCCAATTGCTCGCGGGCAAACGACACCATCAAAATACTGTTCGCTGTCGCCACGCCCATGCACATAATCGCGCCCGTCAGCGACGGCACGTTGAGCGTCGTGCGCGTGAACAGCAGCATCCAGCAGATCCCCGCCAGCGCTCCGGGAAGCGCTGTGATGATAATGAACGGGTCCAGCCACGATTGGAAGTTCACCACAATCAAAAGGTAAGCCAGCACGATCGCCCCGATCAGCCCCAACCCGAGTCCAACGAATGATGTGTTCATCGTTAAAATCTGGCCCTTGATGAAAATGCGGCTGCCCCGTGGCAATTCTTTCTGTATATCCGCCACGCGCTTCGTCACTTCTTCGGCCACCGACCCCAGGTCTCGTCCCGAAACCGAAGCATACACGTTGATCATCGGCTGCACGTTGTAATGCGAAATCGACGCCGGCCGCGCTTCCGTCGTCGTGGTCACCAGGTTCCCCAGAATTTGCGGTGTCACTCCCGTGACTCTTGCCGTAATGGGAGTATTTTGCAGCGCCTGGTAATTGTCCACGCGATACTGCGGCGTCTGCACCGCCACGCTATAGCTCACCCCATTCTTGGGGTCGAGCCAGAAATTCGGCGCTGTCTGAAAGCTCGACGAAAGCGAAATCAACACGTTCTGCGCTACGTCCACCGCCTGCATTCCTACGTATTGCGCGCGCGTGCGGTTGATATCGAGGTACAGCGTGGGCGAATCAAACGCCTGTTGCACGTGCACATCGACTGCCCCGGGAATATGCCGGATTTGATCTTCCAGCTTCAGCGCCTCCCGGAAGTCGCCTGCCTGGTCCGTCCCTATGATTTGAATATCGATCGGTGCCGGCGTTCCGAAATTCAGAATTTGCGTAACGATGTCCGCGGGCTGAAAGAAAAATTGCACGCCAGGGAACTCGCCCGGCAGTGTGTGCCGCAACTCATCCACATACGCGCTGGTCGGTTTTCCCCGTTCTTGCTTCAGCTGCACTAGAATTTCCCCGTCCGCCGTTCCAATCGTTCCGGAATTGCTGTAAGTCAGGTTGATACTCGAATAGGGCAGCCCGATGTTGTCAAGCACTGTCAGCAAATCCTTTTCCGGGATCGTTTGCCGGATCACCTTGTTGATCTGGTCCGCCAGTTTCGCGCTCTCTTCGATTCGCAGTCCCGTCCGCGCTCTCATGTGCAGGCGGATTTGCCCGGCGTCCACATACGGAAAGAAATCACGCCCCAGAAAGAAACTCCAACCCGAGGAAAGCAGGCAAAAGCCGAGGAAACACGCGGAGAACAGGCGCGAATGCTCGAGCGCCGTGCTCAGCGCCCGCCGGTAGCCGTCGCGAAATCGCTCGAAAGCTCGCTCAAACCCCTGCTGATACCGCCGGAAGAATCCCATCTGCTCTCCGGCATGTTCTTCCGGGTGGTATTCGTCTTCGGAACTCAACAGGTACATCGCCATCGTCGGCACAATTGTTCGAGACCACATGTACGATGCGAGCATCGCAAAAATCACCGCTTCCGCGAGAGGTACGAACAAATATCTCGCCACTCCGGAAAGGAAAAACATTGGAATGAAAACGATGCAAATGCATAGCGTCGACACAAATGCAGGCACAGCGATCTGCTGCGCGCCATCGAGAATCGCCTGCACCGTTTCCTTGCCCATCGCTAGGTTGCGGTTGATATTCTCGATTTCCACGGTGGCGTCGTCGACCAGGATTCCCACCGCCAGCGCCAGTCCTCCCAGCGTCATGATGTTGATGGTTTCCCCGAGCGCGCTCAGGCACAGGATGCTCACCAGGATCGAAAGCGGAATGGAAATAGCGATAATCAGCGTGCTTTTCCAGTTTCCCAGGAACAGCAGGATCATCACCGCCGTCAAGCACGCCGCAATCAACGCTTCGCGCAACACGCCTTGAATCGCCGCCCTTACAAACAGCGATTGATCGAAAAATGTCGTGACCTTCAATCCCTCCGGCCGCGTCGGCTCAAAATCCTTCAGCACCTGTTTCACGCGATCTACGATCGCCAGCGTCGATGCGCTGCCGGTCTTGTACACGCTCATCAACACGCCGCGTTGCCCGTTGGCCAGCACCACATTGGTCTGCGGCGAAAATCCGTCGCGCACGTGCGCCACTTCACGCAAATAAATCGTCGATCCGTTTACGGTCTTCACCGGCAGGTCGTTCAGCTGCGCCACTGTTTTCGGGCTGGCGTTCATTTCCACGTTGTATTCGAGCGCACCCATTTTCGCGGTGCCCGTCGGCAGAATCAGGTTCTGCGCATTGACCGCGTTTACGATATCGACCGGCGAAAGCCCCTTGGCCTGCAACGCCGCCGGATCGAGGTCCACCGAAATCAATCGCTGTTTCCCGCCGTACGGGAACGGCATCGCCGCGCCCTGCACCGTCGCCAGTTGCGTTCGAATAAAGTTGTTCCCGTAATCGAACAGCGCTTGCTCGCTCAACCGGTCGCTCGTCAATCCGATCTGCAGCACTGGGACCGTCGATGCCGAATAAATGATCACCAGTGGCGGAGTCGTCCCTGGCGGTAACTGTCGCAAAAATGTCTGCGAAATCGCCGTAACTTGCGCCAGCGCCGTCTGGATATTTGCGTTTGGTTGGAAGTAAATCTTGATGACCGCAATCCCGTTCAGCGATTGCGATTCGATGTGTTCCACATCGTTGACCAGCGTGGTGATCCCGCGCTCCACGTTGCTCGTGATGCGCTGTTCCATCTCCTGCGGTTGCAGGCCTGTGTACGTCCAGTCCAGCGCGATCACCGGTATATTAATGACCGGGAAAATATCCGTCGGCGTGCGCGGCACTACGACGAACGTCAGCAGGACGATCACCAGTGCCATTACGATGAACGTATATGGCCTGGAAAGAGCTAATCGGACAATCCACATAGGAACCGAAGATTACCTTGTATACGGATAGCATGGGGCCAGACAGGCTACACTACTCCCCTTTTCTTCCGATTTTAGGTTCTTCTATTAGACTACGAAACTCCCATTTTTAGGTACACGCCCCCAAAAACTTTCGCTTTTTCTGTTCATCTGAGCATTCCAAATTGGATCACTTCACGAGTGCGCGAACTGAACAATCCCTCTTCGCTCGCTGCGTCTTGCAAGCTAAATCCAATCCAGACACCACTCCTACTTATGCGTCATCACGAACACTCCATCCCACTCCGAAACCGGCCCCTCCGCCAAATACTCCTCGCACCTCCTCTCATAAACCTGCGCCGGCCCATCGCTTGCCCACCGCTCCAAAATCCCCGCAAACAACCGCCGCGCCTCGCTCCACTTCCTTTCGCGATACAGTTTTCGCGCTTCTTCAAACTCCGCCAACCGCGCCCGAGCCTCCGCCAGCGTGCCTGTCGTTTGCAAATCCGAAACCCGCGCGAACAATTCGTAAATCGTCACGGGTTGCAATTTCCCCTTCACCCGGATCAGATCCAGTTCACGAAACAGAAATCCCGCATTCTTCGCTGCCTCATACGTCGACTCGTTCACGATAATATGCGTCCCATATTCCTTGTTCAGGCCCTCCAACCGCGAAGACAAATTCACCGTGTCTCCGAGCGCCGTATATCCATAGCGCAGCGCCGATCCCATATTCCCCACGCTCGCCGCGCCCGAATTCAATCCAATGCCAATGTCCAGAGCCGGTTTTCCCTCCGCTGCCCACTTCTTCTGCAACTCTCCCACGCGCTTCATCATTTCCAGCGCCGCCGTGCACGCCTGCACCGGGTGTCGACCGTCCTCAAAAGGAGCGCCCCAGAACGCCATCACCGCATCCCCGATGTATTTATCCAGCGTTCCATCAGTATCAAACACGATCCGGGTCATGTCGTATAAATACGAATTCAGAAACAGCGCCAGTTCCTGCGCGTCCAGCTTTTCCGAAATCGTCGTGAATCCGCGGATGTCGCTGAACATCACCGTGATTTCCGTCTTCCGCGGTTCCACCAGATCGGGATTCACTAGCAGCCGCCGGATCACTTCCGGGCTCAAATAATGTCCAAACGCGCTGCGTACTTTCCGCTTTTCTTTTTCCTCAACCAGCGCCCGGTACAGCGAAACCGACATCACATTTGCCACCAGCGTTCCCGCGGGCACCGTGAAATTCAGCCACCATCCATGCACAAACGCCAGGTACATCAGCGCGGCGAAGGGAATCAGCAGCCCCAGTCCAAACCAGATCCATCGCGGAGCGGCCAACGCTAGCGCAAATCCCAACGGCAAGCCGAACAACACGATCAGCACTAGGTCGAGCACAACCTGATGCGCGCCTCGCACCAGAAATCCCCCGTTCAGCATGTTGTCGATCACGTTCGCATGCACTTCCATCCCCGGATAATCGATTCCCCCATAAGGCGGCGTTCGCAAATCTCCGATCCCCGTCGCCGAAGCCCCCACCAGCACAATCTTGTCTTGGAATGTCCCGGGCGGAAACTTGTGCTGCACCACATCGGCCAGCGAATAATAGGGATACGTTCCTCGCGGCCCGCGGTAATTGATCATCATCCGCCCCAGATAATCCGGCCGCACCGTAAGCGTCTTTCCCAACTGCAGCGTGGCAATCCCCGTCGGTCCGTAATTCACCGTGATCTGCTCGGTCTTCAGTCCCAGGTATAACCGCAGCGTCTGCACTTCTAGCGAACCGTATAAATCGATATCGTCGGGATTGTTCGATCGCCCGAACGGCAGCACCAGCAGCGAGCGCCGCAGCACGCCATCCGCATCGGACGAAATATTGAAAAACCCGATCGCCGTTTGTTCGTTGTTTTCCGGTGGCGCCAGCGCGGGAATATTCGCCACCGTCGCGGTGTACAGTGTTCCCTCGGTCTGATAGCCGTTCAGCAGCGCTTCAAAATCTTTCTTGCCGCTCGCCGGATTTAGCGGCGCTCGGTTCAACGAATACCACTGCACCATCTCCGCATACTTATCCAGCACCGCTCCATCGATCCCGCGCACTTCCTGCGGCTCCAGAAAAAAATTCCCCAGCACCACCGGGCCAAACCGCCGAAGCGCCGCCGCAAACTGTGCGTCGGAATCAAATTCCTTCGCCAGTTCGGCCACCTGCGCTTCCACTTTCGCGTCCGGCGGGCGCCCTCCCTGCTTGTCCTGTTCCAGTTTGGTCAGCAGTGCCTGCACCGGCGCCGCCGTCATGTCCGGCTTATCAAATGTAATGTCGAATGCCGCAACCTTCGCACCATCCTCATGCAGCGCGTCCAGCATTTCCCCAAAATATTTGCGAGAGAACGGCCACTTGCCCAGCACTTCCTGCGAACGCTGGTCGATGGACACAATCACGATTCGTGAGTCCGGCAAGCTATACCGCGCCGGCCGGTACCGAAATCGCGTGTCCAGCGTGCTGTATTCAAATCGCTTCAGGAAGTCGAACAGCGGTGTGCTGCGGTCACCCAGAAATGTGAAGAAGTAAATTCCCAGCGCGGCCAGCGTGATTCCCAGGCTGATGAAGAAGGATGCGCGGTGCTGCCACCACTCGGAAAGCAAGGTGCGCAGCCGGTAAGCGCCTCCCCGCGATCCTCCGTGTAGGGCGGTGGTCATGGAAGGGCAGGGTTACTCCCGTACGATGAAGTTCATGCGAATCCCGCAAACCTCGATGAGATCTCCGTCATTCAGCCGCACCGCCCCTTGGATGGGTGCACCATTCACGGTGGGGATCTTCGATCCGGTTCCCAGATAATATCCATCGTCGCGCTGGTTGATTTGCGCTGCCACTTGCGGTTTGAACCATCCGCGCAGGCGCACCGTCGCCATCGGCGATTTTCCGATCACGGTCAGCTTGTTCGTCAGCACGTATTCCTTTTGATCCACTCTTCCGCTGAGCACCACGAGCGTCGGCATCTTCATGCGGCCCGGCGAAAACTGCGACCGCTCGCCCATCGCTGCCGCCTGCTGCAGCATGTCTCGCCGCGCTTTCGTGTCCAGCACCATCGTTTCGTTGATTTTTGGCGCCGCCGCTTTCCGTCCGGTGTCCCACGGGATCGCTGTATCGGCTGTTGCATCCACCTTGATGCTGTGCTTTCCGATCCAGATGGAGTCTCCATCGTGCAGCATCGCGCGCTCCACGCGCAGATCGTTCACAAACGTGCCATTCAGACTATCCAGATCCTCGACCACCAGCCGGTTTCCTTCGTAATACACCCGCGCGTGATACGTCGAAACTGCCAGGTTATCGATCGGAATGTCGTTGTCCGGTGAACGCCCGATCGATACCGGCCGGTTGCCGATCGGAACCTCTTTCACCACGTTGTTCTCGAACATCAGACTGAGTTTCGCCATAAGGCATCCCTCCCTTGGAGGTTTCTAGTCTTTTTTCCCCGGGTCTCGGCGCAGCCAGGAAAACCATCCCTTGGAATCATCCTGCACGCGCACCACAATAACCGTCACGTTATCCAGGCCACCCCGTTCGTTCGCCAGGTCCACCAGTTTTTGCGCTGCCGATCCCGGGTCCGTTTCTGCCTGCAGTTTCCCGGCGATTTCCGGCTCGCTCACCATCCGCGTCAGCCCGTCGGAGCAGAACAGCAATACGTCTCGCGGCATCAAGTCCACTTCATCCACTTCCACATCCACTTCCGGATTTGCTCCCAGCGCTCGCAGCAACACGCTCTGCATCTCGCTCTCTTCCGCCTGCTGCGGCGTTAAAATCCCGCGTCTTACCTGCTCTGCAACCAGCGAATGATCGTTCGTCAGTTGCTGCAACGCCCCCGTCCGCAACAAATACGCCCGGCTATCTCCCACGTGCGCGATGCTCAGCTTGCTTCCGTTAAGCCAGCCGGTCGTCAGTGTCGCTCCCATTCCTCGCTGCTCCGGGTGCTTCTGCGCGGATTGGTAAATATTAAAGTTGGCCTGAAACACCGCGTTTTGCAGTATTTTCGTCTGCGGGCTCCAGTTATCGCTGGACGAACCGTGCAATGTCACCCCGGAATCTTCCTTAGACGCGTCTGGATTCCTGCAGAACTTCTCCACCGTTTCCACCGCCATCGCGCTGGCCACTTCGCCATGGGCTTCGCCGCCCATTCCGTCCGACAATATGAATAAATTCAATGCTTCCAGAACCCGGAACGAGTCCTCGTTATTGGTGCGCACGCGCCCCACATCGCTCACACCACCGCTGACGATCTGCACAACGTCTCCTTCCAAGCTTTTCGTGAGCACACGCGCAACCCCTGGCGCGGACAATGGTCCCGACCTCTACTTCTTATCCACGCTAGCAGAGCCCTGTGCACTGTGAAAGGCTTTGCGCCCAAGTGATTAACCGCCTGCGGCGCAACTGACCATAGGACCAGTCCGCAAGGATACCCGAAATCCCGCGATCTCCACTACCTTCCTCTAACTCCTTTCCCCTCTTCCCTCCGCCCCGATTCTTTCTTGACTTCCCTCCCTTTCTCTTTCATCATTCGCGCAATCTCTCTGGGGGAAGGCCCCGGAGAAATCTCTTCTCGCCTCCTGCTCTCCGCCCGAAAGCACGTCGACCGTGTGTGCCAGCCAGGTGGCCTGAATCACCTCCAGGCGAAAGGATCTCTCAAACATGAATCGTATTCGTAAGAAGGTTTTTCTTGCTCTCCTTGCGGCCCTCCTGCTCATCGCCGGCAATCTCACCCTGCGAGCTGCCTCCCAGCCTCAGGACGCTCAGTCCACAGACCAGAGCAGCGACAGCACCACCAAAGCCAAGAAAAAGAAGAAGACCACCACGTCCGACGACGCTTCCGCCGATTCCTCCACTACAAAGAAAACCGCGTCCAAGTCAAAGAAGGCGGATGCCGCCGATTCCACCGCTGCTGGTGACACTTCCGCTTCCACCACAAAGAAGTCTTCGAAGTCCAAGAAGGCGGACACGGCCGCTGATTCTTCCACCGCTGCGGCCGATTCCTCCGCTTCCACAACCAAAAAAACTTCCAAATCCAAGAAAGCCGACACCGCCGCGGACGCTTCGACAGCTCCGGCGGATGCCACCGCTGCTACGACTAAGAAGTCTTCCAAGTCCAAGAAGTCCACCAGCGCAGCGGACGCTTCAGCTCCTGCGGCCACCACCACCGCCGCCGCTGCCGCACCGGCAACCAAGTCGGCAACTCCTGCCGCCACCGCGCCTGCACCCGCGGCAAAGACTGCTACTCCAGCCACGCCGGCAACTCCTGCCGCCACCGCGCCTGCACCCGCGGCAAAGACTGCTACTCCAGCCGCGCCGGCCACTCCCGCGCCTGCTTCCACACCAGCCAAATCCACAACCACAACCGCCAAGACCGCCGCGCCTGCTCAGCAAACTCCCCCTGCCAATAGCAACGGCATGGTTTGGGTCAACACCGATTCCGGCGTGTATCACAAGCCCGGCACTCGCTATTACGGCAAGACCAAGCAAGGCAAATATATGACCGAGGCCGATGCCGTTAAAGCCGGCTATCGCGCCGCGGAAAAGAATTAGCTTTTACTCAGTCCGTTGTTTCACCGCCCTACACCACTTCAAGGAGAAGATCGCATGAAGAGAAATTCCGTACGCATGTTGCTTGTCGCTCTCGTCTTCATTCTCGGCGTTAGCGTTGCCGTTTCTCATTCGCAAACCAGCACCACCAGCAAACCGGCTGCTTCCGCTTCCGCCGCCAATCTCCTGGACATCAACAGCGCCACCAAAGAACAGCTCGATGCCCTGCCGGGAATCGGCGCCGCCTACTCCCAGAAAATCATCGATAACCGGCCTTACGCCAAAAAGACCGACTTGGTGAAGAAAAAGGTCATTCCCGAGGCCACTTACAACAAGATCAAGGACCTAATCATCGCCAAACAGAAGTAAAGCTAAGCAGAAGTAAGGGCCAAACAGAAGCAACGCGTTTCGTTTTACGGAGCGGTCATTCCAAAGCGGTCGCTCCTTCGATTCTTCGCAAGGAGGCTTCATGGGTTTGATGGATGAAGTTCTCGCCATGGCAGGAAGTTCCGGCGCGCAGCAATCCGAACACACGACCGCGATCACCGCGATCATGAGTTACATCAACAGTCCGCAAGTCGGCGGCATTGCCGGTTTGCAAAGCATGTTTCAGCAGGGCGGACTCGGCCACGTCGTCAGTTCCTGGATCAGCTCCGGCCAGAAGTTGCCCATTTCTCCGGACCAGCTCCAGAGCGTCCTTCACGGCGGCGCGTTAACGCAAGCCGCACAGCAAGCTGGCATGAATCCATCTCAGCTCACCTCCATGATGAGCAGCCTTCTCCCTCATCTGGTCGACAAGCTAACGCCCAACGGCCAAGTCCCCGACGCCGGTGCCCTCCAGCAAATGCTGAAAGGTCTAGCCTCCGGCCAATCCGCCTAACCAACTATTTTTTCGGAAGCTCCAGGTAGCGCTGGCGTTGATGCCAGCGCTTTCTTTCCCACCGCCCCTACTTATCCCGCACAATCACTTCGCCGCGCCCCACCATCTGCTCGTTCAACCACAGCCGGTACTTGTAACTCCCGCCCTTCGTCCCCGGCGCCACCGGCCCGCTCAGCAGCCGCATGCCCACCGGCGCCTGAAAAATGTTCGACGCAAAGGGGCAACGGTTCGCATCGAACTCCACCTTCAAATTTCCCGCGTCCGAAATCCAGCTTACCGTATCGCCCGCATCGAGCACCACCGCCTGCGGGATTAATCCAACCAATACCGGTCGTTCCGCCATTCTTCCTCGCTTTTCCCTTGGGAGGGTACGGCTTCAGCCGTACCGTATTACACGCAAAAACGAACGGGCTTTAGCCACTGAAGGCCGCCATCCGCCTCGCACGATAGCACATCCGCACATTTCCTCCTATAAGCCGTCTTTATAGAAACTTCTTCTCCCATACTCCTTGACCAATACCACCCCCACCCGTACACTTACTGTGTGGTCCGTGGCACGGAGCCCGCTTCGACTCTTGCGCGCTACCACTTCATCACCATCTCCCGCGCAGGAGTTTTTCCGGAATGGCTTCAATCGCACGGCCTCTCTCTATCCCTTTGCCCAATGGCGCGCGTCTTCATCTCGTCTCGTCGCTTCCCTTCGCTCTGATTCATCTCGCCGCGCTCGGCATCTTCTTTTATCCGTTCAAGTGGTATTACCCGGTCGTCTGTTTTCTCGCCTACGAAATCCGCATGCTCTTTGTCACCGCCGGCTACCACCGTTATTTCTCGCACCGCTCCTTTAAGACCAGCCGCTGGTTCCAGTTCGTCATCGCCTGGGTGGCCATGTCCTCTTCGCAAAAGGGTGTTCTCTGGTGGGCCGCTCATCACCGCCATCATCATCGCTATTCAGACCTCGAAGAGGATCTCCACTCGCCCACGCTATTCGGTTTCTGGTGGTCCCACGTCGGCTGGATTCTCTCCGACCGCTACAACGAAACCCGTTTCGACTATATCGGCGACTTCGCCAAATTTCCCGAGCTTCGCTGGCTCAACAAATATCATCTGCTTCCGTCCACCGTTTTCGGTGTCGCCATGTTCCTCATCGGCGGATTCCCGCTTCTGTTCTGGGGCTTCTTCCTCAGCACCGTTCTTCTCTGGCATGGCACCTTCACAATCAATTCGCTCTCGCACATTTTCGGCAAGCGCCGTTTTCCCACCGCAGATACCAGCAAAAATAATTGGCTCTTGGCGCTAGTCACTCTCGGCGAAGGCTGGCACAACAACCATCATTACTACATGGCCAGCGCCCGTCAGGGCTTCTATTGGTGGGAAATCGACATCACCTACTACGCGCTGAAAATCCTGTCCTGGTTCCGCTTAGTCCGCGAACTCCGCCGCGTCCCTGAAAAAGTCCTGGCCGAAGGCCAAGCCCTGGACGCCAACGCCTAATTTCCGTCCCGTAAAGTGGCCGAACTTTAGACCGGCCGTTTTTGGGTCCGCTTCCGTGGCACAGGCACTCCTTCCTGTTCTTGGGGTCCTCGTGCTCCTGGCGCTCCCTCCCCAATCGGCGCATGCGGGAGGGCACGACATCAGTCGTGCCGCACCTGTGAAAAATCCGGAAGGCTTTAGCTTCTCTGGGCCGCCCCCATCAGTTCGCCCCCGCCCCGCGCTCCCTCATCGCAAACCGCAGCAATTCCGAATTCGTCTTCATCCCGAATTCCCGCATGATCCTGTACTTGTGAAACGCCACCGTCCGCGTGGCCACATGCAAAATGTTCGCCGCCTCTTTCATCGTGCAGCCGCGCCCCAGCAATTGCAGCACTTCCCGCTGCCGCCGCGTCAATTCCCGTCTCACTTTTTTCCCGACCGCCGCAAACCGCTCCTCCGTCAACGCTCTCTCGAGCGCCGGCGTAACATATTTATTCCCGCGCAGCACCGTCCGGATCGCATTCGCCAGTTCCGGCCCCATAGACCGCTTCAGCACATAGCCGGACGCCCAGCTCTTCAGAGCGTCATCTGCCGTCTTCCCGCTGTCGTTCACCGTCACCACGACAATCTTGATCCACGGAAACGCCGCCTTCAATTCCGGCCCCACGTCCAGCCCGCCCACCCCCGGCATGTACAAGTCCAGCAGCACCACATCCGGCTTTACCGCCCGCGCCATCCGCAGCAGCATTTCGCCGTCGCCCGCCGTTCCGACCATCTCAAATTCCGGCTCCAGCAATTTCGTGAACGCCTCCGCCACCAGCGCATGATCCTCCACCAACAATATTCTAGCCTTCCCCAATCCACCCTCCCCCGCCCCCATCTTCATAACCGCCCCCACGCAACGCCAAACGCCGACGCAAGGGCATATCAAACCCCGAGGCCAGTCAGAACAAATCCGCAGCCACCAGGGAGTGCGGAAGCCCGCTCCCGCTTTTGCAACGCAGTGGCGCAAGCGACCTTGAAGAGCGCTGTCCATGCGGGTGGCAAGCTTGCTCGGTTCCCCCTCGGTGCCCCACTCTCGTCTCGTGAGAGTGGGGCTACGCTGTACAACACGACTTCCGCGCCATCCCGCGCAATTTCACTAGCTTGCAGCCCGTACAACAAAACAAGGGGGGAGGTACTTGAGCCAATTTATTGTCGTAACTGATCAACTGATGTCGGCGCGCTGACCGAAACTCCTACGGCGCGGCTGGCGAGGGCGGATACAGGCGGTCGAATTCGGGATCGCCGTGGAGTAGGGTCAAGTCGGGATCGCGGCGGGCCCAGATAGCGTCTTTGAAGCCGGCTTCCCAGGCTTTGCGGAGGGCTTCAAGGGCTTGCGCTTTGGTTTTGAGCAGGCAATAGTTGCACGCGGCGTTGTACAAAATCGACGCTTCGTTGGCGCGCAGAGTCATGGCCAGATCGGTTTCGCGCCGGGCATCGTCCAGCCGATTAATTTCCGCGTAATGCCCGCCGATCAGGATGCGCGCGCGAGCGTCTTCGGGCACCTGTTTCAAATGATTTTCCAGCGCGGCGACGCAGCGCAGCAAAACGTTGCGGCGAATTTCTTCCTTGCCGAGCGCGCCCAGGGAATTCATCACCGGGACGTAGACGTTGTAATCTTCGCCGCTGGCTTCGAGCGCGGTCTCAAACAAGTCCGCCACTTCTTGGTAGCGGCCGGCGGAAAAAAGCGCGCGGCACAAAAGATAGTACGCGCCTTCGCAATCGCGTTTGCGCTCGATGGCTTTTTGCACCATGCGCACGGCTTCGTCGTGGAGGTCGGTGGCGTAAAGCACCCAAGCCTGGCTGACCTGCACTTCGGGTAAATCCCAGCGCAAAGCCACGGCGCGGCCGGAAGCGTTGCGAGCGCGTTCCACCCAGATCGGATCGCGGCTGTAGTTGCAAAAGAACATGGCGCAGGCGTTGGCACAGGCGGCATAGGCGAGCGCGAAACTGGGATCCATGGTGACGGCGTTCTCAAACATCTGGAGCGCAAATTCCAGGTCCTGGCGCGTCTGGCGTCGCGCGTATCGTTTGCCGCGGAGATACAAATCGTACGCCTGAAGATTTTCCGTGGGCTTGATGGCCAGCGCTTCCAGCTCCTGCGGCGAAAGCGTGACGCGCAACGCTTCGGCGATTTTGCGCGCGATTTCGTCCTGGACCTCGAAAACGTCTTTCATTTCGCGGTCGTAGCGTTCGCTCCAGAGCGGAAAATCCGTTGCAGTGTCCACCAGCTGCGTGGTGATGCGTAAACGGCTTCCCGCGCGGCGCAAGCTGCCGGTTAGAACGTAAGCGGCTTTCAGTTGCTGGCCGATTTGCGCGGGCGTCACCTGCTTATCGCGGAAGGCCAGAACCGTCGGCCGGGAATAGGTGTTGATGCCGCGAATTTTGCAGAGCTCGGTGATGATGTCCTCGGTGATTCCATCGCGAAGATATTCGTCTTCGCGCACCCCGCTTAAATTCTCAAAATAAAGAACCGCAACGGATTTTGTGGTGACTTTTGGCGCGCCGGATTTCGTTTCGGTAAGCTCCGCGGCGCGTTTGCTGCCGGATTCCAGGTCGCGCTTCAAGCGATTGAGATCGGTCTTCAGTTCCGTGGCCGATTGGCAACGCAGCGTGCGATCTTTCTCCAGCAGCTTTGAGAGCACGCGGCTGAATTCCAGCGGCAAATTGGGATTGACCTCAATCACCGGTGCAGGCTCGCGATTGAGAATGGCATCGAAGACCATCGCGGAAGTTTCCCCCCGGAAGGGAAGAACTCCGCTGGCGAGCTGATAGAGAACGGTTCCCAGAGAGAACAGATCGGTGCGCGCGTCGACAAGTTGCCCGCGCGCTTGTTCCGGCGACATGTACGAAACAGTTCCCATCGTCGAACCGGGCGAAGTAAGTTCCATTCCAATCATGGTGTCCATCTTGGAAGGCGTAGAACCGTGCTCGGGGATTTCGGCGCGTTCGATCTTGGCGAGTCCGAAATCGAGGACCTTCACCTGGCCGCGATCGGTGACGAAGAGGTTCGCGGGCTTGATGTCGCGATGAATTATTCCTTTGGCGTGCGCGGATTCAAGCGCGTCGGCGATTTGAATGGCCATGGGAAGAAGCTTGTCCATGGAGAAAGCCTGGCGCGTCATGAGTTGGCCGAGCGTTTGCCCTTCGAGGAGTTCCATCACGAGGAAATGCTGGCTGCCGTTGGTCTCGATGGCGTGAATGGTGCAGATGTTCGGATGATTCAGTGCGGAAGCGGCGCGCGCTTCACGCTGGAAGCGCTCGATGAGCTGCGAATCCTGCGCCATCGCTTCGGGCAGGAACTTGAGGGCGACGCGACGCCCGAGACGCGAATCTTCGGCCTCGTAAACGACGCCCATTCCGCCGCTGCCGAGCTTTCGTGTGACTTTGTAATGCGAGATGGTTTGGGAAATGAGGGAATCGGAGCCGATCATGTCCGTTTGATACTAGACTGCACGGGAAGTACGGTCAAGACGCGGCGCCTGCGGAAGGTTTCTGTGCGACGTAGAGGAGGCGAAGAAGGCGGCGTTTGCTGGTCAGCGAGTGAACGATGGATAGGAATTGCTGGAGACCGCTGAAGTTTTCTGGGCCCTCGATGGCGGCGAGCGATTCGGCTCGGAGTTGGCGCGCGTCTCGCCACCGCTCGGCAATTTGGGCGGCGGCTTCACTAGTGTCTGAGACGCTGACGACGTGAAATCCGGCTTGCTGCAGCAGGCGTTCGTTTTCGCCGGGTGGGCTGAAGAGGTAGTAGCCGATGGAACTCCGCGCCGCGAGTTCCTGATGCGAAATGACGCCACCGATGACCAGCGCATCGCTGCAGAGGAAACGCGCGCCGGGTTTCAACACGCGGAATAGTTCACGGAGCAGAACGAGGCGGCCGGGAATGTGGCAAAGCACGTCATTCGAGAAGGCCGCGTCGAAGTTGGAGTCGCCGAAGGGCAGCGGCTGCGAGGCGTCGACGATCTGGAATTGGGCTTGAGCCACGAGATTCTGTGCCGCGGCCAGGCGATTGGCGTTGTCGATTCCCGGGGCGTTCAGATCGAAGCCCAGGATGCGGCAACCGATCGTTGAGGCGATTTGCAACGCGTAGCGACCCGAGCCGCAGCCGACCTCGAGCACGTAAGAATCGCGGGTGAGTTGCAAAGTGCGCGGGATTTCCACCGATTCGTGCGTGGTGGCCCAGCCGGTTTGGCCCAGATCTTCGCCGTAGGTTTCAACACGAACCTGGCGATACAAGTCCGCGTCGAAATGCCCGTACGCGTTGTCGTAGAGATCGACTTTGCCCGGCATACCCGAACGATTCTACAGAGGAGCAGCAGCCGTGGGAACTGCTGCGATAGACGAACGCGGGGCGGGGAAAGCGATACCTTGTGACAGAGTGATGTTGTAGTATCTACGGCAAGGCGAGTCCCAACAAACGGGCCGCAAGGGTGATCGGTGAAGTGTTCCCTAGTTGTGATGATGATTGGCGTCGGGTTGCTGTCGCCAGCTGTGTTGGTTGGGCAGCTGGCTCCCGGGCTGCAAACGAATGGGACGTACGCGGGCGGAGTGCGTGTTGGCGCAGAAAATCTCTATGTTTCTGCCTCGGTGGAAGTGCAGGTGGACGGGCCGGGTGGGACGCCGGTCGACGGATCCGTGGCGGTGTCTCTGATTCGAGATAACGGGCAAGTCTTTATCACTTCGATGGCCAAGGGAGGGAAGGTTCGGTTCGCGGAAGTTCCGAAGAGCGAGCTGACGGCCCAGGTGATGGCGCCGGGCTATCAAACGGCGAAGAAATCATTCGAGGTGCTCGAACACGGGGAAGTGATCGTAAAAATCGAACTGCAGCCGATGACGGACAAGGAAGCAGCTGCGTCCGACAGGGGAATTGCAGCTCTAAGCCCGAAGGCGCAGAAGGACGTGGGCAAGGCGCTCGAAGCATTGCGCGTGAACCGGCCGACCGAGGCGCGGAGCCACCTAGAAGCGGCACAACGGGATGCACCGAGTAGCGCTGAAGTGGAATATCTGTTCGGTGTGTATGCTTCGCAACTGAACAACGAAGCACAGGCGAGATCGTATTGGGCGAAAGCGCTGGAACTAAATCCTAGTCACTTGAACACGTTGCTGGCGTTGAGCCAGGACCTGTTGCACGACCGCAAAGCAGCGCAAGCGGTACCGTACCTGGAGCGCGCGGTGCAGATTGAGCCGTCGTCATGGCGCGCGCACATGCTGATAGCGCAAGCGGACTTGTTCGAGGGCAAGCACGAGGAAGCAGTGAAGGAAGCGGAGCGCGCGCTGGAGTTGGGACACGATCGTGCGGCAAGCGTGCAACCGTTGCTGGCGCATGCGCTGGTTGAGAATGGAGAGAAAGATCGCGCGATCAAGCTTCTGAAAGACTACATTGCGGCGCATCCAACGGATGCAAACGCGCCGAAATTGTTGGAGAGATTGACAGCGCCGCCAGCGACGAAGATAGTGGCGATCAAGACAACTGCGGCGGGCGGCGATGAGACCCTTGATGTGGCGACTGACGCTTCGGCATTCGCGATCGCGTCGAACTGGTTGCCTCCGGATATCGACGAGAAGATTCCGAGTGTAGAAGCGAGTGCCACGTGCTCTGTCGATGATGTGGTGCAGAAGACCGGCGCGCAACTGGTGACGTTTGTTCATGACGTGGACCGATTCACGGCGACGGAAAATCTGACGCACGAGTCGATTAACAAGTACTGAACGGCGTCGGCGCCGGAGAAGCGGAAGTTCGATTACCTGGTTTCGATCCAAGAAGTGCGCAAGGGCTACCTGGGCGTCACGGAATATCGAAATGGCGGAGGAGGCCAGAACGACTTTCCCGACGGAGTGGTCACCAACGGTCTGCCCGCCTTGGTGCTGATTTTTCATCCATATTACGCGCCGAATTATGAGATGACGTGCGAAGGACTGTCTCGGGCAAACGGCGGGCTGGCCTGGCAAGTGCATTTCCGGCAGAAACCGGGCAAGCCGAATGAATTGAAGACCTATCAGATAGGAATGCATGGACCGTCGTACTCCGTGGGATTGAGGGGGCGCGCGTGGATTTCCGCGGACAATTATCAGATCGTGCGAATGGAGACAGACATCGTTGCGCCGCTTCCGGAAATTAAATTGCTGGCAGAGCATACCAGCGTGGAATATGGCCCGGTGAATTTCCGTAAGGACAATGTGAGCTTGTGGCTGCCGCAGAGCGCCGAAGTGTACTTCGCGTGGCGTGGACGGCAGGTGCACCGACGGCACAGCTTCAATAATTACATGCTGTTTGCGGTCGACGATAAGCAGCGCATCGCGACTCCAAAAGACGCGGAACCCACGGCCGACGCGACTCCCAGCGCCGTGCCGAAACCCTGATCCCAGTGAACTAACCCGAGACCCCAAGACTCCACTTGCTCCATCGGCATGTCGGGCACCCGTAATACAAAAGGAAAGAGAATTTGGGCAATCATCGAGATGCGGGCGAGGGGGAAGGCGCCGGTGGGTGTTGCGGGACAAATTGGAAATTGCGAAGGATGATTTCCTGGGCGGTGCTGGGAGTGGATTTGAAGCACCAGAGGTTCATAGCCAGGGGCAAAGGGACTTGGGGAATCCGCGCGGCGTAATCGTCTGGGGAGAAGGCCAAGGTTTGCAGAACGTTGGCGGTTGTGCCGAGGGATTGAAGGCCGCCCATGATGGTGGCGGTGATGCGCGTGGAGGTCCACTCGAAGCGGGCGGTAGTCAGCGTGGAGCCGTGCGGGTCGTAGATGAAATTGTCTTCCATGGGACCGAGGCCTTTGTTTCCGGTGGAAGGGTAGAAGGTGAAGTCAGCGTTGCAGCCGTGGCAAGTGTTGTTCCAGCGGGAGAATTCGATGTCGATTTCGTTCTCCGCGTCAACGCCAATGCCGGCCCTGGCGCCATAGTTGAAAAGGCCGAGGACAGTGGTTGGATCCATTTTGTCGACGGCACCTTCCACTTGCCACTGATATGTACCGAAACCGAGATTTTCCGTGGTGAAAAGTTCGGAGGCGGTGTACGTCCCATCGCGATTGACGATGCGCAAATGCAAATAGCCTTTTGAATCGACGGAAATGTTTGCGGGATCACCTTTGGCGACACCCGCCATGCCGCCGCTGGTTAGAATCCAAGTGCGGCCCATCCACTGAAGCGTGTTCGCGGAGGCCGCCACTTCGGCTTCGGCGAGATGGACGCAAATTGGAATTGCCGCGAGAGCGAGCAGAACAGCGAGCAGACTGAGTTTTGGTAAGCGGCGCACCGAGAATTCTTATATCACAACGGAAGACAAGGAACAGTATCCAGCATCAAACTTGAGCGCCCGCGTCACGGCCGGGCGCGAATCTCGAATGGAGAGACCAAAATGCCTGCATACATTGTCTTCACGCGTTTGCACACCCGGAACCGAACCGAGCTGGACCTGTACGCGAAAGAAGCTGCAACGTTCTTTACCGACTACAAAGTCAAATTCCTGTCGCGGTTTGAACCTTGCGAAATGACGGAAGGTCCGGGCGTGGAGGGCGTGGCGATCTTGGAGTTTCCGACGATGACCGAAGCGAAGGCGTGGTACAACAGCCCGGTTTACCAGAAGTCAGCCCAAACACCGGCATCTTGGCGGGGATTATGGAGTGGTGTTCACGGAAGGCGTAGAGGCGACAACCAGGCATTAGAGGGCGAAAATCGAACCTTCCAGGGACTAACCCAGACATCGGAAAAACTTGACCGTCGCAGCCGTACGGGATAGCCTCGCGGCCAAGCTACGCAGTTCGAGCAAGATCAGGGACCCGGCACTCGAAGGAGAATCGACATGGCATTTCTTGCGGCGTTGTGGCTGCCGATTTTGTTGTCTGCGATTATTGTTTTCATTTCGAGTTCGATCATGCATGCGGTGTTGAAGTATCACCAGAGCGATTGTCATAAATTCACGAACGAGGAAAAAGTGTTGGAGATGTTGCGCGGGGAAAAACTGGAACGCGGGCTATACATCTTTCCTTTCAGCGCGCCGAAGGGCATGAAGTCGTCGGCGATGCTGGAAAAGTACAAACTGGGTCCGGTGGGAATGATGACGGTGATGCCAAGCGGCCCGCCGTTCATGCCGAGATTTCTGGGACAGTGGTTCGTTTTTTGCCTGGTGGTGTCGATTTTTGTGGCTTATCTGGCGTGGCACACGGTATCAGCCGGCGCGAATTACCTGGCGGTGTTTCGCGTGGTGGGAACAGCGGCGTTTCTGGCGTACGGCTTGGGGCACCTCAGCGAGGGAATCTGGAAGGGCCAGACGTGGAGCATGACGATCAAGGAAGTGATCGATGGATTGGTGTACGGGTTGTTGACGGCGGGGACGTTCGGTTGGTTGTGGCCCCGATGACGGAAACAAGAAAATAGAAGCCAGAAAAACGAAATTTGAAAACGAAAAGGCCCCGTTTTTTTGAGCTGGGCCTTTCTGTTGTACGCCGTGCATGGTCGGCAGTTAGGGGGTGAAAGTCCCGTCCCAACCTGATGGAGGTGAAGGGCGGCGAAATGCAAGGGCGTCACCGCGAGGCGGGGTCTGAAGGAATGAAGCGCGGAACAACGATACGGGCCGATTTACAAGAATAGGATTTGAGGCACGGTATCGGACGAGCGGGCAAGAGATCGCGAAATCCGTATTCATCAAAGACGCTGGTGGTAAATCCGGCGGTTGCTTATCGAAAGCAGTCGAACTTATCGCGGGATGTCTCGGATTCGTGACGGAGCGTGGAGCAATTCACGTTGACCCTGCAGCAGAAGTTAGCACCGGGCGTAGTACTGACGAAAGTGAGGAAGGCCCAAACAGCGATGGCGAGCAGTAGAACGTCGAACTCACGGGCGCCAGCCAATCAGCTTCGGCTGAGTGGCTGGGGAGGACCGGAGACCGTCCCCCTATGCGGATTTCATTGGTGGAGAATTTACCAGTAGAACTTAATGGCGAATTGGAACTGGCGGGCGTCGGCCGCGGCGGACGGCTGGCCGGCGGCGCAAGTTGTGCCCGTTAGTGGATCGCAGAGGTTGTCCACAGAGATGATGTTGGTGTGATTGAAGAGGTTGAAAACATCGGCTATGAGGTCGAGTCGATAGCGCTCGCCAATGTTGATGCCTTTGGAAATGCGGGCATCGAACTGGAAGAACATCGGCATTCTAAACTTGTCGCGGCCGAGAGTGCCGACGCAGCCGAGCGGTGGAGTGATTCCAGGAACCGTAAAGGGTTGAGCGGCGTTGGTCCAGCACGTGGTAGGAAAGCCGAAAGAGACGCCGGGAATGTAAGGCGAAGTGGTGCCGCCGCCAAGATTGGGGCGAGCTTGTGAAGAACTGAGCTCGAGACGCGTGTCTTCACCGGAGATTACGTTGAAGGACAGGCCGGAAGAAACTTCCACGAGCGGGGCCAGGGTCCAGTTGCTGAGGAAGCTTGGCATAAAGCCTTGGCCGGCGACGTGAGGCGAAGTCTGGAAGACGCCGCTGGTGACCCAACGTTGCGGCTGATCGTTTACGGAGTTTCCCTTTTCATATTGAGGGAAACGGCTGTCTTGCGGTTCGAGAGTCGACTGAAGGTCGGTGCCGTCGTCGATCGAGTGCGACCAAGTGTAACTGGACAGCAACTGAAAGTGTCTGGAGAAGCGCTTTTCCAGATTGATGGTGAGGGCATTGTATGTAGAGAACGCGTCCGAGACTTGCGTGTCCACGCTGTTATAAGGCACAGGAACGCCGAATCCCGTGGGGAAGCCAGCGGCAGCGGCGAGAGCGACCTGCGTACCATAGCCGCCGGGAACAAGGCCGGCAAAAGACGGATTCGGGCCGGACTTGCGGAAATAGTTGAAGAACGCAGGAGTGCCGACATATTTGCCGTTGAAGGAAGCGAGTGCCGCGGGGCAACCGCCCAGCACGCCGAGAACGCCGGGAGCGTTGGTGGCGCTGACGGAGAGACCACACGTGGTTGCCGATGGGGCGATGTTGGTAGAAGGAACCGCGACGGTAAGAGGACTGGCGAAATCGAGGCCAGCGGCATTGGCGTTGGCTAGATTGGTAGTCAGCAAGGTGGGATTCGTGGAATTGATGTCGATGGGACGAAACAGGTGCACGCCACGGGACCATTGATAACCGGCACTCAATTTCCATGTGCCACCAAGAACGCGTTCGACCGTTAGGTTTGCTTGTTCCGCGTAACCGTCCCGGAAATTTCTGTCGACCGGTAGGGTGAAAGGAAGAATCGCTAGAGGGAAACCCTCGGTGAGGTAGTTTTGATTGGCGAATAGGGAACCCGAGGCCGTTGGATTGAAGCGTTGCTGGTTGGGCTCGTAGTACATGCTCGGAAGCGCATTCAGCACTCCCTGGAAAATGGAAGAAGCATTCAGGTTGAGAGGGGTATCCAGACCATTGCCGCAAACGGCGGTGACTAAACCACACGCGGAAGCAGCGCCACCGGCAGCGAGCAACTGAACGGAACGGCCACCGTCGGCAGTGACGGAGTCAAAAGCAATGGCGAGAAGCGGGTGATCATAGAAGAGGCCGAAACCGGCGCGCACGACGGTCTTGCCATCTCCGAAGGGATCCCAGGCCAAACCGAAGCGGGGAGCAATGTCCTTATACTGGCGAGGAATCCCCTCTTGAACGCCGAGAGCCTGTTCGGCGGCAGCGTTGATCGAAGTTGCGGGTGCGAAGAGCGGGGTGAGGTCAGGGTCATAACGCAAACCATAATTGATAGTGAGCTTGCGGGTAACGCGCCAGGAATCCTGAGCAAAGAAGCCGATGGGGATATCGTTGAAAGGCTCATTGGAAGTGCC
Organism: Candidatus Acidiferrales bacterium; assembly: GCA_963795535.1. Taxonomy (GTDB): domain Bacteria; phylum Acidobacteriota; class Terriglobia; order Acidiferrales; family UBA7541; genus Acidiferrum. Next base: position 336,860 of record CAWCIG010000012.1, on the reverse strand, counting down.
GATGCCCTGGATGTAATCCGTGGGGATGCCAAGGCCATAGGCTTGGAGCGTGGTTGCGCCGGGCAGGCTAACCGCGGTGCCGGAAGGTAGCGTAACGCTGTTAGGAAGACCGAAAGTGCTCGTTGGAAGACCACCGAAGTCGACGACGCCGCCGAAGTCAAGTTCGAAGATTTGTTGTTTGGCAGAGCGCAACTGGAGAAGAGTGAAATCGGCGCCGACCTTGAAGGTGTGGCGCCCGCGGGTGATGGTGCCGGCATCGGCGAACTGGAAGCGGCGCTCGATGCGGTCGACGGTGGAATAAGGTTCGCGGCCGAAGTAAGCATAGCCCGGAATATTTACGCCGATATCGCTGCCGCCTTCGGAAGGAGAATAACCGAAATGGAGGCCGCGGCGAGCGAATTGAAAAGTGAATTCATTGTAAGCAGTGTCGCTGAGGACGGTATCGTGTTCGAAAGTGGCGTTAACGTCGCGATAATGCTGCTCACCCACGCGGGAGGCAGAGTTCTGACCCAGGACCTGGTTTTGCGAGGTAGATTGAAGGCCGGTGACCTCCGAAGGAGAAACGCCGACACGAATAAAAGAGTTGTTCTTAGCGTTCCAACGCTGGTCGAGGCGCGCGGACCAAAGGCTCGTCTTTTCCATCACCGGGAAATTGCCGCGAATGCTGTTAAGACCGACATAGGAAGCCGGCAAGGGGGCAATACCTTCGCCGATAGCGGAGCAGGTCATGATATTTACGGTCTGACCCGCAGGACATGGAACGGGTAATGGGAATTGCGCACCCGGACCTGGATTCAAGAAGCCGCTTGTCAGGCCGGCAGCAACCGCACCGTAATCGAGCTTATTCAAAGCCACGCTGGAAGCGGATCCCATTAGTACGCCATACTCGACGCCCAATTGTTGATACGCAGGAATGCCGGAAGAAAGAAGACTGTTGACCGCGCTTGCCTGAGAGGCGGTCAACTGCACGGGCAACGGGCCCGCCGTCGTGGGAAGAGTAACCGGGACGAGGTCGAAATTGCCTTCGCCGATGTCGGAGAAGCCGGTTTCCTCGCGCTGCGTATATTCGTAAGAGAAGAAATAAAATGTTTTGTCTTTCTTGATGGGTCCACCGAAGGTGAGGCCGGTCTGCACGCGGGTGTAGGCCTGCTTGATGGGGTCGAGATTGCCGGTGGTGGGATCGACGTCAAAGGAAAAAGGATTGCGCGCCTGGAAGGAGCGGTTGCGAAGGTAGCCGTAGACGTCACCATGAAAATCGTTGGTGCCACTTTTAGTGACGATGTTTACGACACCACCGGTCGCGTTGCCATATTCGGCGTTGTAGTTACTGAGAATCATCTGGAATTCCTGAACGGCTTCCTGGGAGACGGTGGAACGAATGCCCTGGACGGATTGGTCGACGGAGTTGGCGCCATCGACGCTGACCATGTTGCCGCGGCCGCGCGCGCCGCTGATGCTCAGGCCACTGGTGGGAGCAGGACCGATGCTGGGGGCATTATCTCGAGTGACCTGTGAATTGATCAAGGTGAAATTGACATAGTTGCGGCCGTTGATGGGGAGATTATCGATCTGCTTTTGTTCGACGGTCTGCGCGCTTTCACTGCGAGTGGTTTCAATAGGAGCAGACTCCGTGGTGACGGTTACGGATTGCTGCTGAGTGCCGAGAGCGAGGGTGACATTGAGGATGGTTTCCGTGCCGACTCTGACCTCCACGGAGGGATTCTCGAAGGGGGCAAAATTGGTGCCGCCCTCGACGTGGAGTTTGTAGGCCCCGGGAACGAGGCCGACGATAACGTATCGGCCGTTCTCATCGGCGGAGGACACACGCTCGGCGCCGTTGAGGAGACTGGTGACTGTAACTTTGGCGTTGCTAACGGCGAGACCCTGCGGATCGGTGACGATTCCAGACAGTGTGGCAGTGTTGACCTGAGCAAATGATGAGCCTGCTAACAGAAGAATGGTTACGCACAACAAGACAAACGCAAACAACGACGGCCTGCGTCGCATACCCCGGCCCTCCTTAAGGCATCAGATACCTCAACCGCTACCCCTAGCGGTGCGAGATTTCCTCGACGAATACAAACAATCGATCCAGTGAATAGAATTAGTAGCTTGTACTGCAAAACTCGCAGCCATTGCAACTGTAAACTGGGAGGGAATGGAGGAACGAGAGATAGGATTGTCGCGTGTCCAACCCGTTAGGAGGAGGAAGCTCGATTCAAACGACCGTTTGGGAGCCGCGGTTAGCCTTGTCCGGGCAATTGTTCGTCCAAGACGGGCTTGGAAATCCCCTGGCGTTCCTTCCAAGCTTTAAGGAGCGTGGCGGAAGCGATCAGAATGGCGGTGGCCAGGTTCGTGAGGGCGACGGCTTGTACGTGGAGGATGATGTCAAGCCATAGAAGAACGCCAAAAAGGTAGAAGGAGCGTGGCATAGGGAAAGGTCGCGGCCACCCTGGCGATAGATTTTGACGATTTGGGGAACGAAGGCAAAGGTGGTGCAGAACCCGGCGATAGCGCCTAAGGCGTCGACCCAAAGAGGGAGCAGTCATGCGGATGGCGTCTCCTGCGATAAGTTTATCTACAGGCCATTTTAGCAAGTGGGGTTGTGATGAAAGGATTTAACATTTGGATGGGTTGCACTCAGGAAGTGGGGGCGCAAAGCGATGTTAACGATTGGTGCGGCGGTCGTCAGGGAAACTAGGTTGTGGGCATGTGCTTCTGGACTAGCTTGCGGAGGCGATCGCGGTCTTCGTCTTTCATGTGCACGAATTCAACGCCGTTGCCGTTGGGGCCAACGTTGCGCACGATGGCCGTGAAATGGATTTTGCGCAAGCCCGCGCGAATTTCGAGTTGGATGGAATCGCCGGGGTTGAGGCGATTGGCGGATTCGACATAAGCGCCGCCGAGACTGATCGTTTTTATGCGCGCCATGCTCATTTGCGGGCCGCTAATTTGCGCGCGAAGAGGAGACTCGAGAGGAATGCGCGCGTAACGCCGAGGCACAACAAAGTTACCGAGCAGAGGAGCCACGGGCTCGTACGAAGCGCGGGCGCGAGCCGAGCCGGGGCCTTCTTCCATCAAGGCGAGCGCGTCTTCAGCGGCGGCGCGGAGTCCGCCAGGTTCGGCGAAGGTGAGGCCTTCGCGCTTAGCAGCGAGTTGGCGCAAAAGATCGATGGCTTCGACAGCGCGCAGACGGCCGAGAGCTTCAATGGCCTTGATACGCACGAACTGTTCGCGAAGTGTTTCGTGCTCACCGGCGGCAATCTCCATGAGCAAAGGAACCGCGGTGGCTTCCTGGCCGATGCCAATCTGGTCGATCATCATGGGCACGACGAGCGGGTGAGCATCCTGGAGGATGGCAGAAAAGACGAAAGCGGTGCTCTGCGCCGTGGCGCTATTGGTTGGACGCGAAAGTTCACTGACGGCAAGATCTTGAAGGTTCCACTCCCAACTGGCCAGCGCGCGCGTGATACCGCGCAGGAGGCGATCGGGATCCGCGGCGGCGAGCAGACGAATGGCGGCGCTGGCGCGTTGACGGCGGGCCTCGAAGAGTCGCGTTTCGAGCAGCGTGAGCGCAGGGACGCCGATGGCACGAAGTAGACGAGCCATCGCGGGAACCATGTCCGCGGCGCGCGGCTCGGTGAGCAAGAGAGTGAGGCGATCGAGCAGACGTTCAGGATCGCGCTGAAGCAGGCGAGGCAGCGGAGGATCGAGCGGACGATTGGCAAGCGAAGCGTCGACGAGCAGCATCCAGCGATCGTTGGCGATCAGGCGATGTCCGAGGGCGTTCATGTGTTCATGCTCGGCGTCGCGGGGAAGTTTTTCGAGGGCGATAAGAATATTCTCGAAGCCGGCGAAATCTCCGCGGCTGACTGCCGTACGGCCTAGGGTTTCTAGGAAAGCTGCCAGGAGCCCGGTGGTTTCCGGGGCTTGCTCTCTGGTGAGCGCGGCGAGAGTCAGCTTGGAAAGTTCTTCGGGAAGCTGATTGGGCCAGAGACGCTCGAGAAGAGGAGAAAGCTCGCCGAGACCGGCAGCAACAATGCGGCGAGCACCAGACTCGGCGTGCTCCAAGCGGCGCGCGTAATTCAGCAGGATGGTGCGAGCCTCGCGGCGAGGCGCTTCGGCGCCGGCTTCGACCAATTGCGAAAGCGTTTGGCGCACCACCGCAATTGGCACACACCAGATATCGGGCCCGCGCAGGACTGCGGATTTTTCGCGCGGAGCAAGTTCGAGCCAGAAGCGCTCGATCAGTTGCTCACGTTGACCATCGTTGGCCCAAGAGGAAGCGAGCGAAGAAAAATGCTGCGAGGAGTGCGGGCCGCGATATTCGCCGGCGGCGACGACCTCGTCGGCAAGCTGATTCAGGAGCGGGCGAACGGCTACAGGCGCGAGCGTGCCGTCGGCAAATTCGGTGGTAAGAAGTTCAAGGACGAGAGACTGCGAAAGACGGCGCAAATAAGCCTGGGGAGCTTCACCCTCTTGCGGCGCGTAGTGGGTCATCGCGCTGAGCAAGGTGCGCACGGTTTCTCGACTGGCGCTTTCCATGGAGGAGTGGATGGCGCGGGCGGCGTCTTCCGCGGAAAGTCCGCGCGCCACTTCCATGGGTGGAGTGAGACGGCCGATGAGGCGCAAGGAATCTGAGATTTCGCCAACCTGAGGGGCGTGAATCGGGGTATCGCCGGACTCCGCCGGGGCGTTACCGCCATAAGCGACCAGAGCCGCGATGAGGCTGGCCAAAACGGAGTCGACTTTGCGTTCAGTCAAAGTGTTGATCTGGATGCCAGTCACGCGATGCTCCCGGAGACGAGCGGGCCAACCGCCTACTCCGAGGCGTTTTGCCGCTTCCTCCGATCTTAGCAGGGCATCCGTGATGAGGTGAGTGAGCGTGTCCAATTCGCCCACATGAAACTTGATGCTGAAGAAGACGGCATGAATGCCAGCGCGCTGGAGGTCGGCGGCTAGGGAGTGAAACTCGCCGCGAACGTCAGGCAAGTGACCCTCGTTGAGCTTGGGAACGACGATGCCACCGCGTTCGATGCGAAGGTCAAAGCCGTTGAGGGTGACGGCCGAAGAGCGCAAACCGTCGTAGGCCTGATCGAGAGTGTCCAGGACGCGGGGATGCGATGAATCGTAGAGGCGATGAGCGCGAAGCAGCAGATTAAAGGCGCGAAGCGCCTGGGAGACTTGATTGAAGCGCGGATCGTCCAGAGAGCCTCGCTCGCGCGGCGCGACAGCGGCCGGGGAGGTGGAAACGGAATGGTTGGTCCGCGGCTTTGCCGCGGAACGTTCATCGCGAAGAGCGTGAGCTGAAGCGAGCTGGGTCAAGAGTGTTATCCAAATTTCACGAAGACGTTACCGGATGAGCCCTAACGCCCAACCCTTAAGGAAGGGCCTGCCAAGCGCGGGAGATAAGCCCGGCAACTGGCGGCAAATCTGGCAAAGTAAGGATGGAGGAGGGTCTGGGGAAAACATATAGTACGACCAGCCCATGGTGTGTAACGAATAGGCACATTTAAGGACCAATGGAATGAGAGAGATCGCAGTTTTACGTTTTTGTTTCGCTGTACCAGAGTCGGGTCTTACTTGGAGCGAAGGTCTTCCTTGACGAGGACCGTGCCACCTTCGCTGGCCTCTACACCGCGTTTGGCAATCTGGAAGTTCTTTAATTTCAAGGCAATAATGTGCGGCCCGGTGGGAATCTGGACGCGCGCCGGCGTGATTTCTCCGGTGGGCACTCCGTCGATGAAGATCTCCGCGCCTTCGGGATTGGATTGAACCTGGGCCCAGGCAACATGGACCGGGGATTTTTCCTGCAACTGAGCGTTTATGGCGGTTTGTTGATTGTCCTTAACGACCACATGGCCGGCGTAAGCCTGATAACCCTGGACACGAAGGACTAAATCATATTGACCCTGGGAGAGGGGAAGTGTGGCTGGGGTCTTGCCGGATTGCTTGGCGCCGTTAATGAAAATATCCGCTCCGGCGGGAGTGCTGGTGATGAAGAGACCTTTGGCGATGGCTTCGAGATGCAGCTTTTGGTCTAGGGTTTGGTCTGATTTCAATGCGAGGGCGGTCTGCACCGGGGAATAGCCGTCCTTTGTAACTTGCAAGCTGTAGCGAGTGGGGGCGAGATTGTTGAAGCTGCAGGGAGTCTGACAATCGGAGAGCTGCCGGCCAGCCGGACCGAACAGCGTAGCGGTGGCGCCGATGACATCGGTAACAACGTGGATCGCACTTTTGTCCGCATCAGGCACGGGATGAGCTCCATTTTCACCGTGCTCGGCGCCCGCGATGGGCGTGTCGTCATATTGAATATCATCCACAACACGAACGTTTGAAGGCGCATTGCGCATAAATTTGAGTAGGGCGCCATGCTCGGCTGGGCGCAGCTTTCCAACGAGCATGAGCGTGTTGGCGGTAGCGCTGACCTTTACGCGGCCTGTCAGACCTTTGTCGGCGATAGCTTCTTCAATCTGGCGTTTGTATTGAGCGGCACCGGGCGTGACGGAAGGTTCGATTTTCTTTTCTGCTGGTGGAGCGGCCACAGGTTTCTCGGCGGTCGGCTGAGGCTGAGGAGCGGCCCCAGCATCCGGTGGCGGATTGTTCGCGGAATCGTTGGGCGCAGCCGTAGGGACAGCGGCTGCAGGAGTAGCCGGCGGGGGAGAGTTTTCGGTTGCTGGCGCGAAATTGTTTGCCGGCTCTTGCTTTGGAGCAGGAGCCAGAGTCGGCGTTGGAGTGGGTGTAGAGGGAACCGTCGCGGGAGCAGCAGAAGGATTATTTCTTGCGCGCGCAGCTTGAAATTCGGGGCGCAGGCGCACCACGCCATAAGCAATCACCGCGATGAGGAAAATGGCCGCGAGCATTGTGGTGAAGGCGCTGGTTTTCTTTTCGGGTGTTGTTTCGATTGGCGCAAGCGGACCAGTGCGACGCACTGTCGGTGTCTGCAACGGCGAGAGTTGCTGCAGCGAGCGCGGTGAGCGCGGTGTGGACGCAGGGCTAAGCTCGTCAGGACGGGGCGTGCGAAGAGGGCTTGTAGGCGTGGAGAACGGTTGGCCTATGCCCTGGCCGCGCGGTGAGACTAAGGTTGCATCGGGGTTGCGGTCATTACCGCCGAGCGCGCGGTAATTGCGCAAATCTTCGAGCATTTCGCGGCAGCTCTGATAGCGCGCGTCGGGATCCTTGGTGAGCGCGCGCATTACGATTTCGTTCAAGCCCGGATGGATGGAAGGGTTGAGCTGGCGCGGCGGAGTGGGGTCTTCATTGACGATTTTGTAAATGACTGTGGTGATGCTCTGGCCGGGAAACGGCTTCTCGCCGGTGAGCATTTCATAAAGGACCACGCCAAGGGAAAAAATATCGGTGCGGCCGTCGATGGGGCGGCCTTTGACTTGTTCGGGCGACATGTAGCTGGGCGTGCCCATCACGTGAGTGGTTTGTTGCACCGTACCGAACTGAAGGATCTTGGCGGTGCCGAAGTCGGTGACCTTGACGGTGTCGTCGGCGGTGAGCATCAGGTTGGCGGGCTTAATGTCGCGATGGACAATGTTGCGTTCGTGAGCGAATTGCAGGGCGCTGCAGGTCTGCTCCAGAATGCGGAGGATGCGGGAGACGGGGAAGGCTTCGCCGCTGTCGAGGACAGCCTGCATGGACTTGCCCGGAACGAGTTCCATGGTGATGTAATACAGCCCGTCTTCTTCGCCGGCATCGTAGACCACAACAATGTTGGGATGAGTCAGTAATCCGGCAGCACGGGCTTCGGTTTGGAAGCGGGAGAGAAGTTCGGGACGAGTGAGACCGGTGCCTGCCTCGGTAAGGCGAATGGTTTTTACAGCAACATTGCGGCCGATGACAGGATCGATGGCGAGGTATACGACACCCATCGCACCGCGACCGAGCTCGCTCAGAATTTCATAGCGTCCGGCTTTTACGATCGTATCCATCAGGTCCCGCCATGCGCGGGAGGCCTTTCTTAAACACCACGAGATCGAGCGGGGTGCGTCGACAAACGCGCGAGCAATGCGGGAAAGGTAGCTCCTTGTGGAGCTGGAATTTCAGACTACCTAAGAGTTGTCACCTATCCCGGGACACACACCATCGCCATTAAGGACAGTAGCGGGTGGAAATTCCGTGGGTCAACGCTACGGGAGTACTAGTGTGCCGGAGTGGATATGTCCGGAAGGCCAGGGGAGGCGATTAATGAATAGCAATGATATGCCATCCAAAACGCTTCGCGATGAAAAGCCGGACCTGCGATTGCCACGCAAGGCCAAAATAGCGTTAAGAGCTGCAGCGGCGGTTTCACATCGTTCTGTGAGCGAGTCCGTTCTGGAGAGTGTCCTTGCCCGCGCCGACGAAGCCTTGGCGGACCGCCGCACCTTTGGGTTAAACCCTGCAGAGTGGAAGGCATTTCTGGCAGCGCTGGATGCACCTCCTCGTGCTTTGCCGCGGTTAGAATGCCTTTTGAAGGAACCGGGTTTTTTGATACGGACAACCGTCCGTGAGCGAACGTGCAATTGTCCGTCCTGAGTAAAGATGTTCGGCGGATTCTCCTGAAAATAAACAACCGGAATGAAGGAATGGTTTGCCGCTCCGTGTCAGCATGCGCGCTCGTTTGTCGGGTTTGCGTCTTTGTTTACGGCGCAAAAGCGGCGCCAAGCTACCGCACTCCGAACTTCTAGGGGTGTGCCATTTGGTCGAGCGGGACCATGGTCCGATCGGGCATTGGGAAAGTGGACTCGGTTGACAAATGATTGATGCCGGAAGCAGATTCCAGGCCGTCGGTTAGGAGGAAGCCTTGTAGGACGAAGGAGGCGGTCCAGACGGTTTCGAGGGTTTGGATGTACTCGGCTTGGAGTTGGAAATGTTTGCGGCGGACCTGGAGCATGGTTGGGTAGGCGGCTAGCATCTGGCCGTATTTTTCGGTCATTAGGGTATTGGCTTTTTTTGCGAGCGGGAGGATTTGTTCGCGGTATTGCGTGGCGATGACCTTTGCAGTGGCGTATTGATCGAGGAGAGCAGAGGCGCGCTCCCTAAGCTGGAGTTGGATGCGCTGCTTTTCAAATTGGGAACGATCAAGTTCGGCTTGGGCTCCGGCAATATTTCCTTGATTGCGATTGAAGACGGGGATTTGGACGGAGACCTCGGCAAGGCCTTCCCAGCCGATGGATTGGGGGATGGCGCCGAGGGGTTCGTTATTGTACTCGAGTCCGCCAAGAAGGTTTATGTCGGGGATGGCCGCGCTTTTGGCGCGCGTAATTTCCGCGGCGGCCCGGGCGGACGCGGCGGCGGCGATGCGCGTGGCGGGACTGAGCGAGGCGATGGTTTCGAGGATTTGCTGCTCATTAATTTCCGGCCAACCGTGTTCGAGATCGCCGGCGACGACGGATTGAGGAAGATCGGGTTGGCCGACGATCGCGGCGAGTTTGCGCCATTCCGCCCGCAAGACTTCTTCCTGGGCATAGGCGGCGAGGTGCAGGCGCTGAACTTCGATATCAGTTTCCAGTTTTTCGGATTCATCGACCTGGCCGGTGCGGGCGAGTTCGTCTTGCGATTGCTGGTCCAGTTGAGCGATCTGGCTGAGATCGCGGCGAGATTCGAGGAGCTCCTGGGCGGCGAGAACGCGATAGAACGCAATTTTTACCGAAGTTTCCACGCGGGTTTTTTGTTCTTCAGCTTCGATTTCAGCGATGCGCGTTTCTTGTTCGAAGACACCACGACTCTTGGAGAGTTTGCCCGCGGTGACGATGGATTGTTCGACAAAGAAGCCTTGTTTGCCGCCGTTGATGGAACCGCCGCGGATTTCGTCGCCGGTGTAGCCAATGGTGGGATTGGGATAGAGACCGGCTTGCTGCGTGCGGGCTTTGGCGGCGCGAATTTCGGCTTCGGCTTGGCGAAGAGTGGGATTGGAGGCCGCGGCGAGACGTTGGGCGTCCTCGAGGGTGAAGAGTTTCTCGTGAGATTGTTCCTGGGCCCGACCGAGACGGGGGAAGACAGGTTCAAGTGGTTGCATGTCGCCGTGGTGATGCATGGGCATTTGCATTTGATCGTGGAGGGCAGCGGGAGATTGTTGGGCCGCACATGGCAGAAAAGTTCCGATGGTTGCGAAGGAGAAGAGTGTGAGAAGTTTTGATTTCAGTTGCATTTGCGGTTCCTTTAGATTTGCTTTGTTTTGCGTTTCTGCTTTTGCGTTTTTGGGGTGGTTGGTTTCGGCTGTAAAAGTCTCGGCAAGCCGCCGCACTCCAAAGGTCTACGTGGATTTGGTTTTGTGCTGAATCAGGTTTTGGATTTCGTTGTATTCGGGGTCGGGTAGGACGCGGACCATGGTCATCATGCCCATCATGCCGGCGGACCAGTTGGGAGGTAGGCCGTGAGTTTCGGGCTTGGCGACGGCGGCGTCCATGGACATTTCCATGAAGGCGTCTTGCGGGAAGCCAGGGACGGAGTTGGCGTTGTCCGCTATGGGGGAATGATGGACGTGCTCGACGCCGATGTCATGGGAGAGCGATTCCATTTGCGTGACGGCTTGTGCGTCGTTCGTTGCCGATGTCGGGATGGGACGGCTGCGCAGAAGATCGGTCATGCTGTTCATCATGTGATGAGGCAAGTGGCAGTGGATCATCCACGCTCCGGGATATTTGGCTTCGAACTCGACGACTTTGGACTGCGCAACGCCGACGAGGACGGTGTTTGCGGGATACCAGGTGGATTCAGGAGCGCGACCACCTTCCGTGCCAGTGATGACGAACTGGTTGCCATGAAGATGGATCGGGTGGTGATCCATGCCGAGATTGACGAAGCGGATGCGCACGCGGCTGCCGAGGCGAACGATGAGAGGCGTGGTGGCCGGAGCGGAGAGGCCGTTGAAGGTGAGCCAGTTGAATTCCATGGAGGCGGTGTTGGGAACGGAATTGTTGGGTAGAACGGCCCACTCCTGCAGCACAATGCCGAAATCGTGACCGACGTGTGGCGTGTGGGGTGTTTGCGGGTGAGCGACGAACATGCCGACAAGGCCGATCATTTCCTGCATGGCGCTGTGGGCGTGATAGAAGAACGTGCCTTCCTGGTGCACCGTGAATTCATAGGTGTACGTTTCGCCGGGGGCGATCGGCTTTTGACTGATGAAGGGAACGCCGTCTTGTTCGATGGGAACTTCGAGGCCGTGCCAGTGCATGGAAGTGCTTTCGGGAAGCGCATTTTCGACGAGGATGCGGACGCGGTCACCTTGCGTGACCTGAATAGTGGGACCGGGACAAGTGCCGTTGTAGCCCCAGGCGTCGATGGTTTTGAAGGGAGCGATTTTTTGTTTGAGGGGCGCGGCTTTCAGGCGGAAAACTTTTACGGCCCCATTGAGTTCGAAGGGACAATCTGGAACATCCGGCGTAAGCATGGAGACGGTAGCTTTGGGCGCGGGATTTGTTGGTGGGTGGTGCGGAGAATTCTTGTTGGCGGTTTGAGGTGCGGCGCCCGCTTCCAGGCGCGCGCTAAGGCCGAATAAGCCCGCGCTGAAGAACATGGCGTCTTGAAAGAAATTTCTGCGTGAAGTGCTCATAGAAGCTCCTTGCCTAAAAAATTGGTTCGTAACGATGATGAATTGGGCGCGTCGAAACGGCCCGCCTCAGACGGCGCACGTTAGATGAGCGGACGACTTAGGGAATCAGAGACGAAGAGGGAGCGGGGCAGAAAATCTAGGGATCGCGGTCAGCGCTGAAGACGGGGAGAGCCCAAACGCTAGGGATTGCATCGCCACATCGAGATGTGGAAGGACGATCGAGAAGACATATGACTCGATGGAGACGGAAAACGCACTCACACGCGAGGTGGTGAAGATGAGTTCGTTGGCGCAGGGTGCGGCTGAGCGGGTGGTGAATGCGGGCGCGGAACTGGAGTGGTGTGGAGAATGGTGACAGCCGTTGGCGGGATTATCGGCCGAAGCGGGGACGCACAGAGTTGTGGCACAACGCGTCGCGCAGATGGGGGCGATTGTCAGGCAGGCGATGAGGGATGCAGAAATAAGCGCGCGGACGGAGGAAAGCGGGAACTGCGTCATATTCCAAGCCATAAGAGCAAGGTAAAGGTTGTTGCGGTGCCCGTCAAGAGCTCACCGGTGGGGGGCAAAAATCTACATTCATCCGGTTTCTTATCCGCAACCTGGCGTGCGAATTTGACGTCCATGTATATGTAGTCAGGGAAGGTCAGGGCCATGTCGCAAAATAACAATCGACATTTATCGGACAGATTGATCAGGACAATCGAGCACAATGCGGAGGAATTTGCCCAAGGGACAGTGAAGAAGCTACAAAGCAGTCCAAGGACACAGTTGTATCAGAAGCTTGCCAATAGCGAAGTGCACGACCGATGCTACGAGATCTACCGCAATCTGGGGTTGTGGTTATGGGAGAAATCCGATCAGGCGATTCAAGAGCGATACAACGACCTCGGGGAAAGACGTTGCGAAGAAGGCATTCCCCTCGCGCAGGTTGAGTGGGCTCTGATATTAACGAAAGAACGGCTCCTCGAGTACCTCGAAGGCTGCGGAATCGTGGATTCGGCGATGGACCTGTATCAACAACAAGAATTCCTCCGGTTGATCACGCACTTTTTCGACCGGGCGCTTTGCTATACGGCGGAAGGTTACGAGCGCCAAGCGTCCGAAAAAACGGCAACCGGGGGAGAAGGGGCACTGAGGCCGGCGCGAAAGCTATGGCCGCAGCCCAGTCACGACAGACAGGCACATCCCAGTCGATAATATTAGTCGCCGTGAGAGTCGACGTTCGCGACGACTTTCCCGGCGAAGGTGCGATAGACGAAGATGAAGTAGCCCGCGGCCAGAATCATGCCGATGGTCCACCAGATCAAACCGACTTTGAGGCCGTAGTCGCCGGCTTTGGCGCTGGCGATGGTGAGCGAGTAGATCGGATTGCGCGCGGGAAGAACCAGGGGATACACGCCGAAGACGACGCTGGTTAGCATGCCCAGAAGATAAGTGCAGGAGGCGAGGAAGGCGTTGCGTTCCTTGCCGCGGCGCAATTCGAACTGGATTCCGGCTAGGCCGGCAATCGCGATGGCAGGCAGGATGAATCCAACAGGCCAAGTTTTGAAATTGGCGACGACTTGCGGCTGCACGGAGAAAGTGACCATGGTGAGAAGGCAAGTCAAGACGAGAACGCCCCACCAGGTCCAGGCGGCGAGGCGAGCGGAGCGTTCGCAAACGGCAGCGGCGGTTTTCAACTGAACCCAGAGAGCGCCATGAAGCATCAAGGCGAGAAGCGCCGTGACGCCGACGAGGACGGTGTACCAGTCGAGGACGCCGGTGCGGTCGCCGAGGCGGAAGTTCGTCCATAAAGGTTCGAAGAAATAGCCCGTCTCATCGAGCGGGACTCCACGAACGACATTGCCAAGAGCGGCGCCAAAGAAAACAGCGAGCAATAGGCTGGAGGCGGAGAAAAGAAAATCCCAAAAGGGAATCCAGATGGGACTGTGAATATGATTGCGGAATTCGACGCTGGTGCCGCGAACGATGAGCAGCCATAAGACCATCATCAAGGGAAGATAGAAGCCGCTGAAGCCGCTGGCGTAGAGAAGCGGAAAAGCGAAATAGAGAGTGCCGCCCGCGGCAAGGAGCCAGACTTCATTGCCATCCCACACCGGGCCGATGGTGGCGATGACCTGGCGGCGTTCTTCGTTGGTGCGGGCGACGATGAAGTGGATGGCGCCAGCACCGAGGTCGAAGCCATCGAGAAGGACGTACATGGCGACCATAACAGCGACGAGACAAAACCAGAGAGTTTCCATGGATGGGTCCTTAATCCGCTTCGACCAGCGCGGGTGACTCCGCGCCTAACACTTCGAGTTCCGGCCCTTGTTCAATTTCGCGGTAGACAAGGAAGAGCCAGAGGATGGCGAGCAACGTGTACATTCCCATAAAGCCCAGCAGCGAGAACCAAACATTGCCGGCGGCAACGCGCGGGGAAAAGCCGTGGGCGGTGCGCATGACGCCGTAGATCAGCCATGGCTGGCGGCCAAGTTCGGCGGTCATCCATCCGGCGGTGTTGGCGATGTAGGGCAAAGGAGCGCTGAGCATAAGAAGCCAAAGCAGCCAACGAGATTCGTAGAGTTTTCGACGCCAGAGGAGAAGCGCGGAAAGACCCATGATGGCGATGAAGATGGTGCCGAGGCCGACCATGACGTGGTAACTGTAGTAGAGAAGTTCGATGGTATCTGGCCAGTCGGATTCGGGAAACGAATCGAGGCCGCGCACGTGAGCCTTCCACCGTTTGTAGGTGAGGAAGCTGAGCATCGAGGGAACTTCCAGAGGATTATCCAGTTTGCGTTTTTGGACGTCCGGTTGGCCGAGGATGGCAAGCGGTGCGCCTTCCTGGGAAACGAAGAGCCCTTCCATCGCGGCCAGAGTGACAGGCTGATGGTTGGCGACGAGTTTGCCCTGGATGTCGCCCGTGGGAAACAGTTGCAGGACGGCCGCAATCAAACCGACGATCACGCCGATGCGAACGAAGGTTTTGCCATAGAACAGTTCGCGCTTGGAGAGAATGTAGAAGGCGCCGACGGCGGCCATCACGAAACAGCCGGTTTGAACCGCGCCGAGCATGTTATGTGCATATTGCGCGAGAGCCCAAGGATTCAGGAGTAAACCCCAGAAACTGGCGAGGCCAATTTCACCGTTGGGAAGGATGCGATAACCGGTGGGATGTTGCATCCAGGCGTCGGTGGCTACGATGAGATAGCCGGAAAGCCACGAGCCAACAAAAACCAAAACGGCGGAGATCCAGTGACCGATGCGGCCGAGCCTTTTTTCCCCGAAGAGAAACAGGCCGAGGAAGCTGGATTCCAGAAAAAAGGAAAAGATGCCTTCCATGGCGAGAGTCTGGCCAATGACGCCGCCTGCGGATTTGGAGAATTCGGCCCAGTTGGTGCCGAATTGAAATTCCATGGGGATGCCGGTAACCACGCCGATGGCGAAATTAATACCGAAAATTTTTGCCCAGAAGCGAGCGGCGCGACTGTAATGTTCGTCACCGGTGCGGAGGGCCATGGTTTTGAGCATGACGATGAGCAGGGCCAAGCCCATGGTCAACTGAGGAAATAGATAGTGGAAGGTCACCGTGAAGGCGAAATGAAGACGGTGAATATCCAGAGCGGATCCCATGCGAGCACCTCCAAAGAAGTGGCGAAAGGTCTGTCAAAAGGCCAAAAGAAAAAGCGCAGGGAGCGAAACTGCGGAGAAACGACTTGCTGATTGTGCCATTTTTGGAGCGGTGGGTAAATGCGAGATTCCGATCGGAGCGGGCGCCTGCCGGAAAACGTGGTGCCGCGTGGTTAGTACTTGTTATGGAAGACGGCGCGGTTGATGTCTGGCCAATATTCCTTGGCTATAAAGCTAAGAGCATCCTGAAGCATTTGACTTCCCCAGCGCTGATAGGTTTTCACCCAAGTATTGCCGGGAGGATAGTAGAGATTGCTGATACCGGCGGCGCCGCCAGCGCCGACGACTTCGGAAAAATTGAAGGTGTCATGCCCGGCGTCGTTTCTGGTAATCAGCAGGCGGCTGACCGCGTAGCCGGTGCGTTTGAAGATGCCGCCGTGGCCCAGCGTGTAGTAACGCGGGTCTTCCCTGGTGGCAGCGGGAACGATGGCCTCGACCATGTAGTTCTCAATCGTGCCATCGGCAAAAGTGTGGGCGTAGTAGAGTCCGTAGCCTGAAGCGCCCTGGCCAAAAGTCGGCTCCGACTTTCCCGCCATAGCAATTCCGGCCACTATGCCTTCATAAATGAAGGCGGAATAATCAAAACTTTCCTGAGTGGCCAGCCAAAACTTTTCCTTCAAGGACTGGGGCGGAAGAATGGTGTTGGCGCTAACGGAACGAAAGTTTGGAACAATCCAGAGGATGCGCTTGGTCTGGGTGCCCGTCTGATCGGTATCCGTTTCCGTTTTCGGTTGCGGGGACTCAATGGTCGAGCCGTTCGCGGGGGGATCTGATTTGGCATCGGCGGGTTTCGGTTGGGATGGATCCTGAGGGGCCGCTATAGCGGGAGGATTCAAGACAGCGGTCTCTTGTGGAGCGTGGGGGACCGAGATGGGCACGATGAATTGCTGCGCGAGGGCGGGAGAGTTGCCAAGCGCTAGGAATAAAAGCGAGAAGATGATCAGAAGCAGAACCCGACTTGGTTTCAAAACTTCCCCCAGATCAAGATTGTACTGTAATGCAACACCGGCACGTTTTGTCGAAAATCCGCGAGCCCCCGCCCAAGTTGGATTCTGTAAAGTGCTCGATGGATGCATCGAAGAGAGCCGCGAGAAACGGGTTAATTAACATTCTATTTCCCTAAATTGTGCGACGAACTTCCCGGATTTGTCAGTGGGCTTACTCATGCAAGCGCGTGCCTTTTTTATTGACTGTAAAACCCCACTGGACCTACTATCATGCCACCGCGGAGGGAACGAAATCTGCCCGATAGATTCGAGCGCGCCCAGCGCCCATACCTCCGCCACGCTTTTCTAACCGACGATCGCAACAGCCAACGAGGTTGTTCATGATACTTCAATTGCAGAAAAGCCAGCCCGTGTCGGATATCAGCCTGATTAAACTCTCCGGCAAACTGATGATGGGGAACGACAGCCGTCAAGTGGAATTGAGCGTTGCAGAGTTGCTGGGCGCGGGAGTAAGGAAGTTCATTTTGGATTTGAGCAAGCTGGACAGCATCGACAGCACGGGAGTGGGAATCATTGTTGTGTGTGAAGGAAAAGTGCGTAAGGCGGGAGGACGGATGCGCATCGCGGGGCCGGTGGGAGTAGTTCACGATACCCTGCTCATGACGCACGTGGACCGATTGGTGCCGGTTTTCCCGACAGTGAGCGAGGCGACGCTGGATTTCAGTATCGCTTAGGTAATTAGCGATTACTGGAAGGAGGCAACCGCGTCCTTGGAATCCTCAAATGTGGTGAAGAGATTCAGCAAGCCCACCATCTTCAAAGTTTGCACCGTAAATTTGGAAGGCTTCAAAAGGCGAATCGCGCCGCCGCCCTGCTTGGCGGTGGTGAGATGACGGACCAGCATGCCGATGCCGCTGGAATCGATGGTGGGGACATCTTCGAGGTCGAGGATGATGCGGTTCTGACCCTGCCCGAGGAGTTCGCTGAGAGTAGCGTTGAAGCGATCGAGAGTGGGGCCCATGGACAAGCGTCCCTTGAGCTTGATGAGCTTGACGCCATCGACAGTCTTGGTCTCAATATCCAAGGCAATCACCCCCTAAGGAAGAGCCAGAGCCAATGAAGGGCTGTTCCGCACGTTGACACTCGAAAAAGCGAATGCTACAGTTCGCGCACAAGTTAGATAATCTTAGCGCAAAAAGCAAGAAACCCAGTCCGACGGAAGGCCCAACGTCCCGAGAATGGAAGGGCCGGACGGAAAGTTAGACCTTGGCAAGCTCGGAACAGGAATCCGTTCTGGATCTCTCCCCGCTATCCACCCAATTACTCGCGGAGCAAGAAGTGACACCGCGCGCGCGAGCATTGGCGAATTTTGTAGCGGGCCTGCTATCGGATTGTGCAGTCAGTGTATACACACTGGCCTCCGACGAGAATGCGAATTTTTGGCAACCCCGAGCGGTGGTGGGGGATGCGGCCATCCACGAACAGGCCATCACCGCCGAGTCTGGATTGTTGGGCGCGCTGTTGGACGAAATCGTGCCGGTTCTTCGCGTTGCGCCGGACTTGCGGCGCGAGGATTATCCGCACATCGACACGCGCAAGACGCTGCGATCGCTTGCGTGCATTCCGCTGATCCACGGAGAGAATTTGATCGGAGCGCTGGAAATACTGGCGTTTGACGAAGCCAATTCCGAAAGCGACATTCAGGCGCTGCTTCCGGTGGCGGAAGTAGCGGCCGCGGCACTGTCCTCGGCGCAAGCGTATGAGGAAGAACGCCACGGCACATTCAGTTCCATCACGCGATTGACGCAACTCTACGACCTGGAAAAAGTGTTTTCGTCGACGCTGGAAATGCAAGAACTGCTTCCGCTGATTGGCGCGAAGTTCTCCGAGATTCTGGCGTGCCAAGCGGTGAATATCTGGCTGTTGCAACCGGACGAGACCGTGGAATTGATGTACCAGGCGGGCGAGGATCCGACGAGCTTCAAAGGGCAAGTACTGAAGGCCAACGAGGGAATCGCGGGGACAATTTCGGATAACGGGGAAAGCGTGTGCATTCTGGACCCCGGCGATGAACGCCTGGCGAAAAGAAATGAAGCGGCGCCGGAGTATCCGGTAATGTCGCTGATCGCAGCGGCGATCATGGACAAGACGGCACTGGTGGGGGTGGTTGAAGCGATCAACAAGCTGGATGGAACAGCGTTTGACGAAGACGAGTTGTTCACGCTGAGCAGCCTGACCGAGACGGCGTCGACGGCGTTGCATAACGCGGGGCTGTTACTGGCCGAGCGGAAAGTGGAAATTCTGGAGACGCTGAACACCGTCAGCCACGAAATCACGTCAACGCTGAACCTGGAACGCATGCTGCAAACGATTGTCAATGCGCCGCAGGCGGTGATTCCTTACCAACGCGCGGCGATCATGCTAGTGCACAATGGGCGGTTCAAACTGAGCGCGGTGACCGGGCTGACCCAGGTGAACGCGGACGCACCGGACATTGCGCCGCTGAACGAAATTCTGCAGTGGGCGGCCCTGTCTGAAGAAGTGATTCATGTGGGACAGCACGGCCAAGAGATCGACAGCGAGCGCGAAGAGACGCGAGCAAAATTCAGAAAATATTTTGCGGAATCGGGGATGCGGGGATTCTACGCACGGCCGTTGAACGACGACACCGGTCGAGTTGGATTGCTGGCAATGGAAAGCAGCGATCCGGATTTTCTCGGGCCGGCGCACATCGAGATCTTGGAAGTGCTGGCGGGACAGACGACGGTGGCGCTGCGGAACGCGCAGATGTACAAGGAAGTGTCGTTTATTTCCGTGCTTGAGCCGGTGATGGTGCGCAAGCGGAAATTCATGGCGATGGAAAAGCGGAAGCGGACATTGTTCCTGGGCGTGGGCGCAGCGGCTCTGTTTTTCCTCGTGGCGTGCCCGCTGCCGCTGCGAGTGGATGGCGATGCGGTGGTGGCGGCGGGAAAACGCGCGCTGGTGCAGCCGGAGGTAGAGGGCGTAGTGCGCAGCGTGTTGGTACACGAAGGGCAAAGCGTGCAGCGCGGGCAAGTGTTGGCGGAGATGGAAGCGTGGAACCTGCGTTCGGCGCTGGGCGAAGCGGAGGCGCGCTACCAGTCGGCAATGCTGCAGATGAACCGAGCGCTGGCGGCGAATGATGGAAGCGAAGCGGGCGTCCAAAGAGTGCAAGCGGATTTTTGGAAAGCGGAAGTCGAACGCGCCAAGCAGACGTTGGAAAAAGCGGAGTTGCGAGCGCCGATCGACGGAGTGGTGGCCACGCCGCACGTGGAGAACGTCGCGGGACGCAAACTGCAGCAGGGCGATTCGTTCGCGGAAATTGTGGATACATCGCAAGCGGTGGTGGATGTGGCCATCGACGATGCGGATGCGGGACTGCTGAAGGTCGGGCAGAAGGCGGTGGTGAAGCTGAATAGTTATCCGACGCGAACGTTTCATGGAGAAGTGATGATCGTGAGCCCGAAGGCGCAGATGCTGCAGGACTCAGCGGTCTTTTATGCCCGGGTGGCGGTGGCGAATCCAGATGGCGCGATTCGGGCTGGCATGGAAGGAAGAGGTAAAGTGCGAATGGGGTGGTATCCCTCGAGCTATGTGTTTTTCAGGCGGCCGTTTTTGTGGCTGTACTCGAAGATTTGGTATTGGGTGGGTTGGTAGAAATGGGCCGGAGGGGAAGTATGCGAAGTTTGATGGTGGTGATCGCCGCGGGCACGACACTGCTTGGCGTTGGTTGCAGCGACAGCAGACCCGTCGAGTCCGGCGTGACGAATGCGGCTCCCCCGCCAGCGCTGGTGAGTGCGAAGCCAGCGCCGCCAGAACCAGTAGACACTCGGCTGATCGTTTCCGGCCCGATTATTGTGGAACACCAGCTGGACATTACGGCACAGCGGGACGGCATATTGGAAAAACTCTTTTTTGACGCGCCGGCGCGGGTGAAAGCAGGGACGGTGCTGGCGAAGCTGGATGACCGGCAAATTTCGGCGAACCTGGAGGCGGCGCGGGCGAAGTCCCGAAGCATCGCCAATGACCTTAAGAATTGGGAAGCGGAGGCGGGAGTACTGGAAGCGGATTACATGCGCGCGAAGCATTTGTGGGACTTGGGATTGATTTCGCAGGAGCAGTTGCAGCACGCACAGTACAAGGCGGAATCGGACCAGTGGGACATCAAACGGGTGCAGGAGACGCTGAACACCTCGCATGATGAGGAACGATCTTTGGAATTGGAGCTGGAAAAAACAAAAATCACAGCGCCGTTTGACGGTGTGATCGCGCGGCGCTACGTGCGGGAAGGGCAGGAAGTGAACAAGGGGGAGCGGCTTTTCTGGGTAACGGCGGAGGCACCGCTGCTGATGCGATTTACCCTGCCGGAAAAATATTTCGGGCATGTGCGCTCGGCGCAAATATTTGAGGTTACTTCTCCGGACGCGCCGGGAGAAAAGCATGCTGCGCGGGTGAAGGAAATCAGCCCGGTGGTGGACCCTTCGAGCGGGACGTTTGAAGTGTTGATCGAACTGACAGGGGATCGAGGGGCATTGCGGCCGGGGATGACCGCAAGCGTGCACCTGGAAAATCAGCGGTAAATCCCGAATGAACCTGACGCGCGTCCTTAACGTGGCTTTGCCGGACCTGCCGGCGCGAACTCTCTCCGAGCGGCCGCCACGCATCGATCCCGGGGTGAACTTCCGCGAGCACGTGGAAGAAGGTAAAAACGTTATTCGGGCGTATGTGCCGTGCGCGAAAAGCATGTTCACGTTTCAACCGGCGAACTGGAAACTGGCGCAACTGTTTGACGGCATCCGGTCGTACGAAGAGATCGCACAGATGCACTCCGCGGCGACTGGGACGGAATTCTCCGCGACGGAGGTGCGGGAATTTGCGGAAGAGCTGGAAGGAATCGATTTCTGGTACCGGACGGCGCAAGAAAAAAACATTCTGTTGATGCAACAGTCGGCGGAGGATCGGCGCAAGAAACTCAAACAGTTTGATCGGTGGGCCGATCTTTCAGACGTGCTGTTTCCGGCGTTCAACCCGGACCCATTTCTGACGAAGTTCCACGATTACACAAAGTTCGTTTATACGACGTGGTTCACCAGCCTGACGCTGGGGCTTTTCGCGGTGACGGCAGGAATTACGATCACGCATTGGAGGGAGATCGGGCGGGACACCGTGGCGTTTTACAATTTTTCGAATAAGACCTGGGGAGACATCGCGGTTTTATACGTGATTCTGGCGGGGATCGTGATGGTACACGAACTGGCGCATGCCTACACGTCTAAGCATTACGGCGGCCGGGTGACGGCGATGGGATTTGCGCTGGTGTACCTGACACCGGCGGTGTATACGGACACGACGGAATCGGAAGTGACTGCGACGCGGTACGAACGTCTGATGGTCACGGTTGCCGGGGTATGGTCTGAGCTGATTATTTGTTCGATGGCCACGATTATCTGGTGGGGAACGGCGCCGGACACGCCTGTCCACAACGGCGCTTACTTCATGATGATGATGACGGGGGTCATGTCTATCCTGCTGAACTGGAATCCGTTGATCAAACTGGACGGATATTACCTGCTGACGGATCTGACGGGGATTCCGGACATCAAAGAGAACTCGACGGCGTACGTGTCGGCATGGGTGAAGAAAAACATTTGGCACTTGCCGGTGGAAATTCCGTATGTCCCCAAAAAGCGACGCCTGGGATTTGCCGTGTATGCGCTGTTGTCGGGCGCTTATAGCTACACGGTGCTGTACATCGCGGCGCGTTTTGTTGGCAACATCGTGCGCAATTTCAGTCCGGAGTGGGGATTCGTGCCGGAAATTGCGGTGGCGCTGCTGATTTTTCGTTCGCGGATTCGATTACTGGTGAACTTTATGAAATTTCTGTACCTGGATAAGAAAGACCGGATAGCGGCGTGGTTTACTCCTCGCAACACGCTGTTGGCGGGGATAACCCTCGTGGCGGTTCTGGCGCTGCCGTTGTGGCATGACTCTGTCTCTGCAAGATTCCTGCTGGAGCCGGCGCGTGTGGTGGAGATTCGCGCCCGCGTTCCAGGGATTGTCACGCAACTAAGCGCGGGAGAAGGAAACCGCGTCGCTCAGGGAGCACTGCTGGCCACGCTGCGGGACTTGCCGCTGCAGTCCGATCTGGAACAGGCGCAGGCAAACTTGTCGATGGCTTCTGAGCGCGTTAAGGCTGCGTCTCTGCATTATGAGGAATATGGCCTCGCGCTGAAGGTGCGCGAGCGCATGAGCGACAAGCTGCAGGAAGCATCGCAAAAGGACGCCGCGTTGCAAGTTACCAGCCCGATGACCGGCACGGTGATTACGCCTGGGGTCCAGGACCTGCTGGGGACTTACCTGAATGAGGGGCAAGAGTTGCTGGAAGTCGCCGACTTGTCGAAATTGCGCGCGCGGATTTATGTCTCTGAATATGACCTCTACAACATCGAGAAAGACGCCAAGGCCCGGCTGCAGGTGCAAGGCATGTTCAAGACGTGGGCGGCCCAAATCGAGTCGATCGCCCCGCGGCCGACGCAATTGGACACGAGCCTTTCGGGGAAAGCGGACCTGCAGGGAATGAATCCGCCGCATTTCTACGTTGTAGATATGTACGTAGACAATCCTGAGGGAGCGCTAAAGCCGGGCATGACAGGAGTCGCGCGGGTGTACGGACGGCGGCGAAGCGTGCTGGGGCTGGTGTGGGAAACGGTATCGGACTTCTTCGGGCGCAAAATCTGGTAATGCCCTGGCGCTAGGCGGAACTTCGTCTTTCGTCTTTGAGAACAAAAATGGGGAGGTTTTGAATGGCCTCCCCATCGCAATTCCTAAATTGCCCGCGTGGCAGGCAATCGACTCTTACATCTTAACGACGGTTTTCTTGAAGGTGGCTTTTTTCAGGGCGACTTTCTTGAAGGTGGCCTTCTTGAGAGCAACCTTGCGCGAAGTGCTGCCGTCATTGGTGGCGGGGGCGCTGGCGACATTGGCCTTCTTGGTCGTCTTGAGGGTGCTGATCAAGCTCTTCTTTTCGATGGACATGGTGTGGGTTCGCTCCTGATCAAAATTTTTGTAATCCGCAGACGCGCGAAGGTAGAGCATGGATCGTGCCAAAGTACAGACATCACCCGAGGGAAAGCGCTGCGCTGAAAACAGGGCAGTTAGCACCAAAGCGCGGGTGGGCCGGCGAAAGTTGCAGGTGAAAATTCTTTCTTCGGCTAAAATTTAACCTAGCAAAGGTCAATTTTTAACCGTTGCAGAGCATCTTGCGACGGAACCTTGCGACGGAAAGGAAGAGAGGCGCGACCGAATTGGGCCCGATCTGGCGAATCTATTCTATTCTGTGCTTGCGGCAGAGATATTTCATGCGTTGCGGGTCGATCTGGAGGATGGCTGCTGCGGCTGACTTCTTGCCGGCAGTACGGCGCAAGGCAGCGCTGAGGTACGCGATCTCGATCTTTTCCATTTCGGCGTCGAAATCGACTCCGTCTTCCGGAATGAGGATGGCTTCGTGGCTGGCGGCGCTCTGCTGGAGCATGTGTTGGGGGAGATGCTCGGGGGTGATCTCCGATGCGTTCACCATGACCACAAGGCGTTGGATGATATTTTCTAGTTCGCGCACGTTGCCGGGCCAACTGTAGTCCTCGAGGATTTCCAGAACGTCGGGTTTGAGGGTTTTCAAGGGCTTCTTGGCGGAGGCGCAGTAGATACGCAGGAAATTATCCACGAGGATGGCGATATCGCCGTCGCGTTCGCGCAGAGGGGGAACCAAGATGGGAACAACGTTGATACGGAAATAGAGATCCTCGCGGAAGCGGCCGGTGCGGACCCAATCCTCGAGGTTATCGTTGGTGGCGCAAATCAACCGGAAATCGATTTTCTTGGCGGAACGGCCACCGAGGCGCTGCACGGAGCGTTCTTGCAGGACGCGCAGGAGCTTGCTCTGCAGGCTGGGATGGAGCGTGGTGATCTCGTCGAGGAAAACCGTGCCGGTGTGGGCTAACTCGATTAGTCCGGGCTTCGCGGCATCGGCACCGGTGAAGGCACCCTTTTCATAGCCGAATAGTTCCGATTCCATGAGAGATTCCGGCAGAGCCGAGCAGTTGAGGGCGACGAAGGGTTTTTCCGCACGATCGCTGCACTGGACGATGGCGTTGGCGATCAGTTCCTTGCCGACACCGCTCTCGCCACGCAGAACGACACTGGCATTGGTACGCGCCACGGCCTCAATGGCCTGGTGGACCTTTTGCATGGCGGGGCTGGAGCCGACGAGGCCGAAAAAGGCGGTACCACTTTCGACCTGCTGGATGAGGCGGCGGCCTTCGAGCTCCAGCGCGCGCTTTTCAATGGCGCGCAGGAGAACGATTTTGAGTTCGTCATAGTTGAGCGGAAAGAGAAAGAATTCGTCGGCGCCGGCCTGGCTGGCTTTCAGAGGGATGGAACGGCTGTTGGTTTTGGTGAAGGCGACAATGACGATGTCGTCGCGAATCTTGCGGATCTCCTCAAGGACTTCTAGGCCATCGATGGGACCATCGCCGATGCAATCGAGATTGAAAAGGATCGCGTGGAGGCTGGACACTTCGAGAATGGTCTTGATTTCGCTTTCGGTGGTGGCGAGAGAGGCGCGGAATCCATTGCCGAGATGCCTGCGAATTTCCGGGAAAGGCTCAGTGTCATCGGTGATGACAGCCAAGGAGTAGCGCTCCACGCTGGTGGCGGCTTCGGGCAAGGGTGCAGGCTCCGTAAACGAGTGGCGATTATAGGGGAGGGGGGTTAGTGGTGGGAAGGTGAAAGTGAAATGGGTAGTGCGCGGGATCAAACGCTTCGAAACCTAGTGAGCCGGCCGCACGGTGATACCGGGAGTTTCGTTTTGGCGTTTGCCTTGTGAAAGCGGCGGCAAGCCGCCGCTTTCACAAGTTTAGAAGCGGAGGGTAGAGAGATAATTGTAGCCGGACGTCAGGGTAGCCCAGGGATCTTTGGGGATGTCGTGCTCGAGGAAATAGTGCTGGATGCCGGCTTCGCTGGAATGGGAGAAGATACGCTTCCAGTCGATGACGCCGGAGCCGGGCGCGGTCATGTCCTCTTCTTCCAGTTTGTGAGGATTGAAGGTGGCGATCTGATCCGGCGCCAGATGCGGCAAAGACTTGAAGTCCTTCACGTGCACGAGGGGGAAGCGGCCGGGATACTTTTTGAAATAGTCGACGGGATCTTTGCCGGCAACGGTAATCCAGCCCAGGTCCATTTCCATCTTTACGTAATTAGGATCGGCCGAAGAGAGCAAGTAATCGTAGGGAAGCTGGCCGGCGAGAGCGGCATCGGGTCCGAACTCCCACCAGTGATTGTGATAGGCGAACTGGATGTCGGCTTTCTTGCTGGTTTCGCCGGCTTTGTTGAAGGTGTCGATGACGTGTTTCCAACCGTCGGCGGAATTGCGTTCTTTTTCGTCGATCCACGGACAGACGATGAAGGTGTGGCCGATGGTGTGAGCCGCATCGATGGTTTCTGGCCAATGATTCTGGAGAATGTCGTAACTGACGTGGCAGGATGGCGCGGTGAGACCGTCTTTGTCCAGCAGCGCTCGAATATCTTTGGGGGAGTGGTCGAAGTAACCCGCGAATTCGACTTCTTTATAGCCGATGGACGCGACCTTGGCGATAGTGCCCGCAAAGTCCATTTTCATGAGGCTGCGGACGGTGTAGAGCTGAACGCCTACCTTTTCGATTTGATGAGAGGCGGCGAAGGCAGAAGAAGGGAGAGAGGCAAGAACACCTGCTGCGAAAGACGATTCAATAAATGTGCGACGGTTCATGGATGGGATTGTACACGGATGACGGTTTGGAAAACAGGGTGGTGCGTTGGGTGGCGTGCGTGTCGACGGCTTAGTTCGTGCTTGGTGTTTGCGTTGAAATGCTTCGTCGCGAAAGGCGCTCCTCAGCAATATGACAGACACACTCGGCGCTGGCGACGAGGAGAATTTGAATTCAAGCGTGAATGATATAGCGAATCGAAGGCGGGGAGGGCTTGATGCCGTCAGGGCAAATGACCCGGCGGAGGTTGCCAGGGGCCGCGGGCTTGTTCGAGAGATTCGGCTACGGCGAGGAGCAGTTCTTCTTCGTAGGGGCGGGCGATCAGCTGGATGTTGATGGGTAGTCCTTCGGGGGATCGGCCGAAGGGAAGAGACAATCCGGGAAAGCCCGCGAGATTCAGCCACTGACAGAAGCGCATAGTGTCCCGGTAGTTGTGAGGATCGCCGGGGCGATAGCTTCCGGATCTGTGCGGGAAAGCGGGGGCGGTGGACACGGGCGAGAGAAGAACGGGAATGTCGCGGAGTTGGCGAAGGAGATTGGCCCGGAGGTCATCGCGTTCGGCGCAAGCACTCTGGAAATATTGCAGCGTGACGGCGGGCTCAACGGCGGTGACGGCGAGATAGTCTTTGAGCATGGGGCTTACGGAATCTTCCTTACCACGGACTTCCTGGCGAATCAGGTCGGCGATCACGGGGCCGAAGAAAAACCACCACAGTTCCAGTGTGCGATCGAGATGGGTGAGAGAAACGGGCTCGACTCGATAGTCAAGGTCGCAGAGATGTTGCGCGGCGCGGCGGATAGTGGAAAGAGTTTCCGGGGTCGCGGGGCCGAGTTCAGAATTTTCCAGAATGCCGATGCGAAGGCCGCGAAGATCCTTTGCAGAAACCTGGCGTGGGGAGAATGGGGTCGAGAGCGCGTCGCCCGGGTCGACTCCCTCCATCACCTCGAACAAGACACGCAAGTCCGCGACGGTTCTGGCCATAGGGCCGACTACGCCGAGCCAACTGAATGCGCCGGCCCCCGGTGGAAAGTGGCCAGTGGCGGGAACGCGGCCGGGTGTGGGCTTTAATCCGCAAATACCGGAAAAATGTGCGGGAGTGCGGATGGAGCCGCCACCGTCACTACCGACACCGCCCATGCTGCAGCCCGAAGCGATAGCGGCCGCTTCGCCGCCGCTGGAGCCGCCGGCGGAATAGTCGAGATTCCAGGGATTGGAAGTCCTGCCGTTGAGGAGATTGTCGGTCTCGTAAGCCATAAGGAATTCAGGAGTGTTGGTATTGCCGAGGAGGACGGCACCGGCGGATTCGAGACGCGCGACGAGCGCTGCGTCGGATGTGGGCACGTAATGTTTGCGGAGAAGGGACCCGGCGGGACAGGGCCAACCAGCGACGTCCATGCAGGATTTGATGGAGAGTGGAATTCCTGTGAGAGATTTTGCTGGTTCACCGCGAGACAGGGAAGACTCAGCGCTGCGCGCGCGCGCCAAAGCAGATTCGGCATCGACATGAACGAAGGCATTGAGTATGGGCTGC
The DNA here is from genome assembly GCA_963795535.1 of Candidatus Acidiferrales bacterium. Lineage (GTDB taxonomy): Bacteria > Acidobacteriota > Terriglobia > Acidiferrales > UBA7541 > Acidiferrum. The sequence continues at coordinate 309,343 of CAWCIG010000012.1, read as the reverse complement.
AAATTCTGAATTCGCTTAAGATGCGCAGAAACAAGTTCGACGGGAGACAGTTGTTTTTCGCGGAAGAGGCGCAGGGTCTCAGTAATCGAGCCGTAGACAGGCAGGGTCATAAGATCATTTTAGATACAGCGGGGGACGTTCAGCCAACGCGAAACGCGACATTCGTTGGTAGAGGGTGCGGCCTTAGTCCAAACCTGCTTTGAAGACCTGACGCGCCTGATTGTCGGTGAGTTCGGAATACCAGATGGACGAGCCGTTAGCGGAAGAGGAAAGCCAGAACGAGGCTTTCTCCAACTCGGCCAAGGAATGAATACTGCGCGTGGCAAAGTCGAAATATTGAAGCTCTGAAATTTGTCCGGAGTACTCGCTCAGCAGCAAAATGCCTTTGTTGGTCAGCGTCCAACTCGCCCAGGTGCTCGGGTGCAAAAGCGAAACACGCGATTCGGTGCCCCCGTTGACGGGTACCCGCCAAATTTCAGGATTTTCGTAACGCGATTTGGCGTAGTAGAGCGTTTGCCCGTCCGTCGATTCGAAGGCCGAGAAACCGCCATGCCGTGTAATTTGGACTGGTTGGCCGCCCGCTGCAGGAACCTTCCAGATTTCATTGTCTTCGCGGCCCCAGTCAGCGCCTTGGTTGGAGGCGAAATAAATAAATCTGCCGTCACGCGACCAGCTTGGCACGGAATTGTTGGCTTGATCTTCGACCACCGCGCGAACCATTCCGCCGTCTGCCGAAACTACATAAATGCCGGAACGTCCAAACCGCCCGTCGGAATCAAAAACAATCCAGTGGCTATCGGGGGACCATCGCGGCGTGCCAGCTCTACCTGTATCCGTCAATTTTCTGGGAGAAGAACCGTCGGAGTTGCAAACCCAAATATCCATGGCATCGGTGCGGCCTGCCATGAAGACCAGCTTGCTGCCATCCGGAGAAGGCTGGGGACCGGCAATCGCTTCCCGCCCGACGACAACCGGCTCGACAGAATTGAAGTTTGGCCCTTTGGTCAGATCCAAACGAAGAATGGCGGGATTGTCAACGCTGGATTGCGCCCTAAAAAACCTGGGGACTCTTCCCGAACGCTCGAGCCGCAAAAGAGAGTCTTCGTCCCAAGCGTCGGGACGAAGGTTCGATTTATTGCCTGAATTCGGAGTTTCGGAATGCAGGCCGGCGGAAGCGGACGATGAGGCAGGGATGGTGCTCGGTTCAACGTTGGGTTGCAACTCCAAATTTCCCGAAGCACTTCGGGCGGAGCTTTCGGCGGTCTCTTTCAGGGCACGCTGCGTCGCCTGATACGCAGATGGTCCGGCTGCCCGTTTGAGGCGCGTTTCTGCGTCGCGCGGAGAATCGTGCGATGGCCAATGCGACCAGACACCGGTGATTCCGAACGAGATTAGAAGAATTCCAGCGAGCACGGACGACAGTAGAACAAGCGTCTGGCGCCGGACGGGGATGGTGCTCTGCCAGTCGTCATTGCCTGGCTCTCTCCAGATTGGCGCCGCGACAGGTTGCAGTGGCGGTTCCGGGCTTGTGGAGATAGCAACAGGGGAGACAGGCGTGGACTCTTCGACGGCAGCCATGAAACGGTAGCCGCGACGGGGGAGGGTTTCGATGAAGCGGGGTTCGTCGGCGGAGTCGCACAGGGCTTCGCGGAGCTTGTTGACAGCGGCGTTCAGGCCGTGGCCGAAATCGACGAAGGTGTCATCCGACCAGATACGTTTGCGGAGCTGATCGCGGGTGACGAGTTGGCCGGGGTGTTCAAGGAGAGCGGCCAGGATCTCGAAGGGCTGGCCAGAAAGCCTGACGCGAATGCCGGACTTGCGGAGTTCACGCATGGCCAGGTCCACCGTGAACGGGCCGAAGCGAAGGGGAGATTTAATGAGGTCGGTCATTCCGGAGGCAATTCTATCATTTGGATAGACGTCATGAAGGGCCGGTTAGTTCCCGAAGAATGCGTAATTCTTCTTTCCTCAATGGTTTGCCCAATGACAGAAAATTGACTGGAAACCAGGCGTTCGGGCATTGAGGTAGCACCCGGTCAAGGGCATGTTGGCGCACTGGCAGCCAGCTAGGCTGCGGAAATCTTTGCGTGCGAGGACAGCCATGGGGACGAACAGGGCATTCCGGGAGCGGGGACAGAGGATGGCGTTGGTGTCGGGCATTTTTTGCCTACTGGGCATGCAGACTGCATTTGGGCAGCAGTTCGTGAGTGGAGACACGGAGCGTACAGAGTGCTTCGAGGCGGTTCGTGCCAACGCGTCGGGGGCCGGCAGCTGCGATCGCTCGGCTGTGGGGGAATTGGCGCGATCGGGGCAAGCATTTGCGGAGAACCAGCTGGGGATTGAATCGGCGTTGGTGCTGGGTCCACAACGAACGATTCGCGATGCGCAGAAGTGGTTCGAAAAGGCGGCGAGACAAGGATACGCGTCTGCGCAGGTAAATCTGGCCGCGCTATACCTGAATGGCTGGGGTGTGGAAAAGAATTATGGGCCGGCGCTGTACTGGTTAAAGGAAGCGGCGGAGCAAGGGAATGCGCGGGCCCATACGAACCTGGGAATTTTGTACATGAACGGTAAGGGAGTGACGCAGGACTATGCGGAGGCTGCGAGGCAGTTTCAAGTGGCGGCGGAGCGCGGAGAGACGGGGGCGATGGTCGATCTGGGATTTCTGAGCGACAGCGGATTGGGTATGCCGCAAGACAAGGCGGCTGCAGCGGAGTGGTATCGGTTGGCGGCGGAACGCGGCGATGCGCTGGGGCAAAATAATCTTGCGGATATGTATTTGCGCGGAGTGGGAGTTGCGCAGAGTGACGCACTGGCGCGGGAGTGGTTCGAGAAGGCGGCGGCACAGGGAAACACCGGAGCGCGCATCAAGTTGGGATATTTGTATGCGAGCGGGCGGGCCGGACAACGGGATGCGGAGAAGGCGTATGCGTGGATTTTGGCGGCACAGATGGCGGGAGATTCGAGGGGGAAGGAATATTTAGCCCCCTTGGAGAAGGAATTGACGGCGGAGGAACTTGCGCGCGCGAAGGAGAAGGCGCGGGAATTGTGGTCGAGGCCGGGACAAGCGAAGCCGGATCTGGCGTTTTTGCGTTAGAGATTGCTGTCGCAAATTCGTTGTGGCATTTGTGGTGGATAAGCGGGCGTTTCTTCACAGGCTAACACCCACGTTCTGCACTATATTGCGGCATGGCGAAAGCCATGCGCCTACCGCAGGAACGCACAAAGAGGCAGGACAAAAACGGTTGACGATGGGGCAGGCAGCCGGGACAATCGATTAAGACGATTGTGCTTTTTCGGGTCGTCGCGCGTCCAGAAAGAGCTTCCCTCGGTGGAATCCATGAAAAACGGTTGGCGGCCGTGGTTCTCTATTATTAATGGCGCGATTATTTTTCTGCTCGTTGCCGTCTTCCTGCCCATGCTGCATTCCCATGCTAGACAGCCCGAAATTCCTGTACCGATCAATAAACTTTCCGGCGAAGCGCTCCGGCTGAATACGCTGGGGGTAGCGTACATGAATCAGGGAAAATCCAGCGACGCGCAGAAAAGTTTTGAGAAAGCGCTGGCAGCCGATCCGAATTTCGCGCAGGCGCGGATGAACTTGGGCATTTCTCTGCTGGCGCAACAAAAACTGGATGAGGCGCGGGCGGCGTTGGAGGAAGCAGCCAGCAAACTGCCGGATGATCCATACGCGTGGTACAACCTGGGACTCGCGTACAAGGACGCGGGGCAGCCGGAGAAAGCCATCGCGGCGTTTCAGCACGTGGAAAAAATCGCGCCGGATGAGCCGGATGCATTTTATTTTGAAGGGTTTCTGTGCTCGCAATTGCAGAAATATGATGATGCGATTCTGGCGTTCAAGAAGGCCCTGGAGATTACGCCGTACCACGCTTCGGCACAGTTCGGGCTGGCGCGGGCGTATCAAAGGAAGGGCGACGGGGACGCCGCGCGCGAGGGAATGAAACGTTTCCAGAAGATCACGACGGAACATCTGGGCACGCCGTTCGGGGCGGGCTATGGGGACCAGGGGAAATTTTCTTTGGCGGAATTTGTGCACGGCGCGGCCAGTGCGGCGCCTGCGGAGATTGCGGTGAGCTATGCAGTGAAATCGCATGCAGAGTTGGGCGGGGCGAGCACTGGAGTTTGCGTGTTCGATTACGACGGCGATGGCAAGCCGGACTTATTTTTTGTGGGAACAGGAGGCGGGAAGAGCCGGCTGCTGAAGAATTTGGGTGGCGGGAAGCTTGAAGATGTTACAGCGAAGTCGGGGCTGGCGGGGATCGCAGGTGGATTTGGATGCGCGGCGGGAGATTTTGACAATGACGGGGCCACCGATCTGGCGGTATGCGAAGCCGATGGCGTGCGGCTGTTTCGCAATGACGGGCATGGACAATTTGCGGATGTAACGGAGAAAGCAGGGATTGCGCGAGAAAAAGGCTGCGTGGGCACGACGTTTGTGGACTACGACCACGACGGAGACCTGGATTTGTACGTGACCATGGCGCCGGCGAATGGGCGAAAGAACAAATTGTGGCGGAACAACGGAAATTCCACGTTCACGGACGTTTCCGAAGAATCCGGATTGGGAGTGGATGCCACGGGCGCGGATGCCGCGGTAACGGACTTCAATAACGATCGCGCGATTGATTTTGTGGTGGCGGGAGGAGCGGCGGGCGCGGCGATCTACCTGAATCCGCGCGAAGGGAAATTTACGGCTTTACCCGCGATTGATTTCGCGAAGGAGAAATTGCCGCCCGCCGTGGGTGTTACGGTATTTGATTTCAACAAAGACGGATGGATGGACATTGCGTTTACGCACGCAGGCACGCCGGGAATCAGTTTGTGGAGGAACGTGCAGGGAAAGAAGTTGGAGCGCGTGGCACTGCCAGACTTTGGATGGAAGCAAGGCTGGGGAGTGACGGCGGCCGACTACGACAACGATGGCTGGGTCGATTTGGTGGCTGTGGGTGAGGGCGTGAACGGAGGGGAAATTCGCGTGCTGCGGAATCTTGGCGATGCGGGTTGGGCGGACGCGACTAAGAAATTACAGCTGGATGGCGTGACGCTGAATCAACCGCGCGCGCTGGCGGTGGCTGATTTCAAGGGCGATGGCAGCCCGGACATCGTGGTGACCCAGGCGTCGGGCGCGCCGGTGTTGCTGGAAAATACGGGCGCCAACAAGAATCACTGGATGCAAGTGGATTTGAAAGCGCTGAACGACAATAAAAGCGGGATCGGGACGAAGGTAGAGATTTTTGCGGGCGCGCTTTATCAAAAATTCGAGATAGGCGGGACGTCGGGTTATCTAGGACGAAATTCGGGGATGCTGCTGGTCGGGTTGGGCTCGGAAACGGTCACGGACGCGCTGCGATTGCTGTGGCCCACGGGCGTGCCGCAAGACGAAATCGATCTGGCCGCGAATAAGACGCATAAGATCGGGGAACTGGACCGGCGCGGGAGTTCGTGTCCTGTACTGTTTTCGTGGAACGGGAAGGAATACGAATTCATTGCGGACATGATCGGACCGGGCGTGGTGGGGCATTGGATCGCGCCGGGAGAACGGGATGTGCCCGATTCGGACGAGTATTTGAAAGTGCCTGCGAAGAGCGTAAGCACGAAAAATGGTTTGCTGAGTTTCCGGTTCATGGAGCCGATGGAAGAGACGGTATATCTGGACCAGGTGAGGCTGCTGGCGGTGGATCACCCTGTCAATATCGAAGTGAATCCGAACGAGCGGTTCGCTAGCAATCCACCGTTTCCGGAATTTCGCGTGATCGCTACACAGAATGCACGCACGCCCGTTGGCGCTTGGGACGATCGCGGTCATGATGTGCTGCCGTTACTGGCGAAGCGCGACCGCAAGTACGTGACCGACTTCGAAGGCTTGCCGTTTGCGGGATTCGCGAAGCTGCACTGGATTGAACTGGACCTGGGCTCTTGGGATGCGTCGAAACCGCTGCGCTTGCTCCTGGATGGGTACACGGATTATTTCACGGCGACTTCGATGTATTCGGCGGATCAGGCGGGAATCAAAGTGATTGCGCCGTATGTAGAAGTACAAAACGCGCAAGGCAACTGGGTCCGCGTGGTGGACGACATGGGATTTCCGGCGGGGCTGGCGCGGACGATGGTGGCCGACCTCACCGAGAAAATTCCTGCGGGAACGCGCCGAATTCGGATCGTTTCGAACTTGAAGATTTATTGGGATCGCGTGCGCATCGATCAGACGCCGGAGCGGAAAGAGGTGCGTGTGAGCGCAGTGCCATTGGGCACGGCGGAATTGGCGTATTTGGGTTACCCGAAAGAAATCCGGCTAGATCCACCGACAGATACGGTCTATTCCTACACCCATCGTAGTCTGAGCGGGCCATACGCACATGCGGCGGGGAACTACACGCGATATGGGGATGTGAAGACGCTGCTGAGCCGGTCTGACGATAAGTTCACCGTGTTCAGTTCGGGTGAGGGTGTGAAGTTGGAGTTTGATCCGGCGGGGCTGCCGGTGCTGCCCGCGGGATGGGTACGCGATTACTTTTTCTATGCCGACGGATTCGAGAAGGATCTGGATTTTTATGCGGCGAATGCGTTTACCGTGGAGCCGCTGCCGCGTCACGGATTGATCGCTTACCCGTATCTGCAAGGCAAAGAGTATCCAATAGATGGCGACCATCTGGAATACGAGTTCGAATACAACACGCGGCAACGTTCCGACCGTATGCCGGAAAATTTGCGCTACGATTATGCGCCGCCAAAGTGAGGAATCTTCCATGCGCAGAAACGGCGCCTCGACTATACGAGATGTGGCACGAGAGAGCGGCTACTCTGCGTCCACAGTATCAATTGTTCTGAATAACGCGCCACTGTCCCGCTACATTCCAGAAGATACGAAGGGAAGGATTCAAATAGCGGCCCGGCGGCTGGGTTACCGGCCGAATCCGCTCGCGCGATCGCTGCGTAGCCAGAGGTCGAACATCGTGGGAGTGATGGTGTTCGATATCACCGATCCGTTCTGTACGCCGATCCTGCGCGGATTGGAGAATGCGCTGTATCAGGCCAATTATCTTTCGCTGCTGGCGGATGCGCATAACGAGCCGCACCGTTTTGAACGCTATCTGGAAATGCTCCTGGACCGGCGAGTGGAAGGGTTGGTCGTTATTGCGAACTGGCTGGTGACCGACATCAAGGTGTTGGCGGATTTGACGGAGAAGCAGGTGCCGACGGTGATCGCCGGGCGGGCGTTCGAGATCGAGAATATCAGCTCGGTTTCGGTGGACAACGAAGGCGGGGCGGCACTGGCGCTGGAGCATTTGTATGGGCTAGGGCATCGCGAGATTGCGTTTTTGCGAGGGCCGAAGATATTGGCAAGCAGCGGGCAAAGGTGGAAGGGCATCCGCAATTTCGCGCAGTCGGTGGGATTACGGCTGGATGCGAAGAGAATTGCGGAGTTGCCGGAATCGCTCGATCCCAACTCCAGTTTTGAGGCAGGGGCGCAACTGACGACGGAATTGCTCCGCCGGGAAAAATCGTTCAGCGCGCTGGTGGCATATGACGACATCACCGCCCTGGGGGCTTTGCGGGCACTGAAGAAGAAGGGATTGCGTGTGCCGGAAGATTGCAGCGTGGTGGGATTTGACGATGTGGCGCAGGCAAGCCTTTCGGCGCCGTCGCTGACAACCGTGCGGCAGCCGATGGAAGCGATGGGATCGATGAGCGTGGGAATGATGCTGGATGCGATTAAGGCAGTGGATCAGAAGGAATCGATTCCGGTGGTGCGGCGGAAGATTCCGGCGGAGCTGGTGGTGAGGGAATCCACAGGGAAGTGCGCCCGACGGGTGGGTGTTTCACAGTCAGGCGCCCACAGGGATCCAGGACTTTTCCTGGGCGCTTTGGGCGATGGCTTCGCAAAGGACTAATTCCTCGTGGCCGGTTTCGAAGGTGGGGAAAGAGCGCGGCGCACGGAAATCGCCGGCGGCAAGATAAGCGTAAAAATCCTTGAAGAGTTGGACGAATGTGTCGGGATAGCCTTCGGGGTGCCCGCCAGGGTAGGCGGCGTAGCGGCGGGAATCCGCTGACTGCAATCCGGGATCTTTGGGAAGAAGTTCGCAGGCACGCTCGCGCCGGCCGATCCACAATTGGTTTGGCGATTCCGAATTAAACGACAGGCTGCCTTCGGAGCCATCAATCTCAAACCAAAGACGCGCCTTGCGCCCAGGGCTGACCTGGGAGACGGTCATCACACCACGCGCTTCATTTTCAAAATGCAGCAAGACCGAAGCGTAATCATCTGTGGCAATCATCACTTCTTCCGTCTCCGTGGAGGCCGCTTTCTGAAAAGATTCCACGCGGCCCTTGGGGCGGTGACGCGTGGGAAGGATAGTGGCGAGGTCAGCGCAAAGTTCAGAGACTTTGGTGTTCGTCAGCCAGGTGACCAGGTCGAGCCAATGCGTGCCGATGTCGGAAACCGCGCGGAGTTCGCCGCCGAGTTTGGCTTCGAGGCGCCAATTCCAGTCCGTGGGAAACAATAGCCAGTCCTGCAGGAAACTGCCGTGAACAAGCTTTACCTGGCCGATTACGCCTTCGCGGATGAGCACGCGCGCTTCCTGGCATAGCGGGTAATAGCGAAGATTGTAGGCAATGGCGCCAACGCGGCCGGTTTCCTTGAGGAGTGAAATGAGGGTGGCGGATTCGCGCGAGTCAAGCGCCAAAGGCTTCTCGCAAAGAACGTGTTTGCCCGCGCGCAATAATTGGCTGGCTTCCTGAAAGTGCAGGTAGTTAGGAGTGCAGAGGTGCACGACTTGAACGGAAGGGTCAGCGGCCAGCTCGTCGAGCGAATTGTAGCCGCGCGACAGATGAAGGGAATCTGCCGCGGCCGTTGACCGCTCCGGCGTGCTACCGAGAGCACCCTGAACGGTAATACCAAGCCGGCGTAAAGCTTCCAGGTGAGCGCGGCCTACAAATCCCAAACCAACAATCGCGGCATTCAGCTGCATCGAAACACCCTCGAGATGTGGAATCAAAGCAACGGTATTCTAGCCCGGATTCAGGAAGAGCGGCGGAAACAGGAAGAGCTCGCCCACAGGAAATTGGGCGTGCGCTACTTTGCCGGTGGACGAAACGCTTCGATCGGGTCGAGATAACTTTGCGCCCAGAACGCGTCTTTCGTCAGCGCGCCGGAAGTCAATTTCTGGATATCGCCGAGTGTAGCGCCAGCGATCCCGCCATCGGCAGCATCAAAGATCACCACAACCCCGTCCATGGGCGTCGATACCGTCGTGGATTCCTTCAAGGCTTTTTCGAAGAGAGCTAGCGAGTATTCCAGACGAACTGCGGGGCCGATTTCTTTGGCGTTTTGCGAGACTGGTCGGACCGTATAGATCTTCACGGTTTTTCCCTTGAGTCCGGGCCAATCCGAGGGGAAGGCGCTCATTTCCTCACGTTCAATGTGGAATCCCGGGAATTTTTCTTCGGGGCCATGTTCTTCGTTGGCGATTTTAGAGGCGACGGATTCCGGGAGCAGCACGGTACTCTGACGGACATAACCGCGGGAGTCACCGGAAATCTCGACGTGCACCCAACCGTTGCCCGCATCGAGAAATGCAAATTCGTCATTGGCGGCGGCCTTGAAGAGGAGACGGGATTCCTCAGCCGGTTTGGAATAAACGGGTGTGCCCGATTTTGTGACGGAAATCAGATCTTGCGGGTGCGCCTGGTTGTGTTTGATTTCTTTCAGATTGTTCAGTTCGCTGGTGAGCTGTTGAACGCGCCGCTCCTCGATCACACGTTGATTCCTCAGGGCGGCGACTTCATCCGGTGTTTTTACAACAGGCGCGGACGGAGTGGAAACGACAACGCCAGGCACGCCGGACAAATCGAGCTTCGGCCTGGGAGTTTGCACGCCGGCTGCAGGAGCGACGGGCGGATCTACAGGTTTGCCGGTTAATTTCTCCTGCAAACGATCGAGGAAATCCAGCTCGAGGCGGCCGTTCGAGGGCAGGACGTCATATCCAGCCTTGGTGACATCTCGATCGGCATACCAAGCTGTGATTTTGGCGGAGAGACGAACGATAGTGGCACCGGAATCGCCCGGAAGAAGTTCGATGGTGAACTGGTAGAAGCCGCGTTCGTAACGATCAAGCGGCTTACCCACGGAGCTGACGAAACCGTCGAGGATTGGCAGCTTCTGGCCGGAGTAGGCTTGGAGATCCTTCAGCGCCTGTTCGACTTCGGCTTTGGGCTTTGGATAGCTGCGGGCGTAAGGAACGGCCTGGCCGTGTAAGGGCGGCGCGACAGCGGCGAGTGCCAGAAGGCAGCAAAGAAACGAAAGTCCGGAGGCCCAAAGCCTATTTATCGAAAGAGTCATGGCAGCGGTTCCAGCTGTTCTACGGGGAGCCATCCGCGCTGCCCTTCGGGAGTTTCGATGCCGAGCCAATGAGGTGTGACGATCAGAATGACGACCTCAGCATGGGCTGGCAACGTTTTCAAAGTTGCGGCGGATTGGAAAGGGGCACCTTTTAAATCGGCACCGGGTGCCTTGACGCGGCGCTCGAGTTCGTGGCGCAGGGAAACAATGTCCTGTTCCATTTCTTTTTCGCTGGCTTGCGCTGAGCTGAGTCGATTGGATTCTTCCTCGCGTTGGCGGGTGTAACTCTGGCGGACGAGCTCGGCGCTCATGGCGCGGCGGCGAGCATCGGCCGCGTCCATAGCGGCCTGCTGCAAGGAATCGAGGGCGTCCTTGATTTCGTTTATTTCGCTTTTTTCCACGCTGCCGTCGGAAGGATGCATGGTTTTGTGGGCGGACTCGATATAGACGGCGTCCACCTTGACGCGAGTGCGGTCTTCCGTGACCGGGATGATGACATAGCGAACACCGATAGTGCCCCGATCTCTTGTGTCCAGGAAATGTCTTGGTGAGATCGCTTCTTCGCGTATTTTGTAGAAAACCTCACCTGGCCCGGACCAGGGCTCGAAAAGCGGAGTGGAGTTGACGGCTTCAGCACCCGTGAGGACGGGCTCCTTATCGAAAACGAGGGTGCCGTGGATGATGTGGTCTTTCTGAACGGAGACAACGGCTTGGCGAACATCGCCGATAGGAGCCAAGAACTCTCGCATGATCCCGGGTGTAGTCAGTTCTTTATGATCGCCATGAGGGGAAGCGTGGGCTGGCAGAAACGCAAGGAACAGAAAAAAAGGCAGGAAAAGGAGCGATTCGGCGAGCCGTTTGGTACGGCGAGAAGTGCGTCTGCCCGGATGTCCGAAAAACATAGTTGTGAACACGTGAGCACCCTTGTTAGCGCGAAGGAAGGGGTCCTGTCAAATTCACACGCATCACGGCCTGGCATAAGCAGCGAAAATGCGGTACCGGAACCACGTGTTGAGAGTCCGGAAATAATTTTTTGGATGCTTACAAGAAATCTCTTGCATTCCATTTCGGACTCGGAGTAGCATCCGGCTCGGTTCAGGGGCTGAAGATTTTGCTGCTGTCTTTTGACGGAGAGACTCGGCAAGGTTTTCAGTAAGCTCGGTAGAGCAGTCCGCGCGCTTGGGGTAAGCTGCGCGGTGACTTGCCGCGCTGGGTGTTAGGTAACACACTCCCTTCAAACAAAAACTAGAACGAAGCCCTAGATGTCTGCTCGACGTTGTCGCCACACGTTCGTAGGAGGCAGTATGGAATGTTTGCGTTCAAAGGAAGTACGGAGCCGGGCCGCCCGTGCGGGGAAAGCCTTGCTTTATTCCGTCGTATTGGTGGCAGTACTTTTAGTGAACTGTCGTCCGGCGAGTGCGTTACCCGCTTTTGCGAGAAAGTACGGGCTACCTTGCTCCTCGTGCCACGAAGCGTGGCCGATGCTCAGTCCCTTTGGCCAGCAGTTCAAAGATAATGGCTATCAGTTAGGGAATGACCGGGACGCTCCCATTTTCCAGCAAGCTGCGTACTGGCCGGTAACGTTTCGAATCACGCCGGTCTGGCACAGAGAAAGCACCAGCGAAGCCCCGGTGGACGGCCCGAACGGGCCGGGCGGGAACTTAGCGAAGATCACCACGCAAGGGTTCGACTTGAGCGGTTTGGACTTCCACACCGGTGGAACACTGGCGAACAATTTTTCCTTCTACGTGTTGCCCTCTTCCGATTCCACCGCATCCTTCCACTTCGAATCCGTGTGGGCCAGGTTAGACAACGTATTTCATACACCCTGGATAAACATCAAGCTGGGCAAATTTGAATTGGACAATCTGTTGTCCGAAAAGCGTATCCTGACGCTGACCAATGTGGCCGGCGTTTACGAGAACTACCACTTCCAGCCATTCTCGTCGCCGGGAGTTGCAGAAAACTACACGTTCGGTATCGGCGACAATCAACTGGGCTTAGAGTGGCTAGGACACTCTGCAGATGACCGAACGAGGGTTTCGGCGGCGTTGCTGAGCGCAAGCGATGGTCAAGTCGGCCTGCCTACGAGCCGGGGTTACGGCGGATTTTTCACAGCGAGCCGCGCTTTCGAGATTGGAAGCCTTGGCCTACAGCGCGTTGGTGGTTTTGCCTACCTTGGCCAGGAACCGACTTATTTCGAATACAATCTGACGACGACAACGCCGATCGGCGTGGATAGCGTTACCAATGCGCCGGTGGTCGCGACGACGACGACCCCGTATGCCGGCACCGGGGTCGGCAACAAGCTCATTCAGCGTTACGGCTTGCTGGGCATGTGGTACATCAAGAAATTCGATATCACCACAATCTACTTCCACTCGAAAGACAACGCGTGGCTAGGGACAAACACTCCGGCGCTGCCTGGCGCTGTTCTGCCGGCAGGGGCGAATGCACCGACGTGGAATGGCGCGTTGTTTGAAAGCCATTACATGTTCAACCCGCAAGTCATCCTGATCAACCGCTACGAACTCGTGAGGATGAGCCAGCAAGCGTTTTCGACTAACCCGAGCAACTTGGGCAACGCGGACGTGCTGACATTCGGAGCGCGCTACTACCCGTTCATTTCGAGCCGCGCGGGATTTGCTTACCACGCGGAGTATTCGATTATCTGGCAGAAAGGCGCGTCCGTCGTCTTTACACCATTGGCCACGAGCAGCTTGCTGTTCGGCTTTGACTTCGACTTCTAAGGGAGAATGAACATGCTGAACATCAAGAAGACCTGCTTGAATGTCGCAGTCGCCCTCATCCTTCCATCCGCACTGTTTGCGCAACTGCCCGGCAGCAGCGATCAGCCCGCAGCGAAACCATCGAAGCACATGGAATCGCACGTCGGGAATCTGACGGGACACTCCGAGGCAGGAGCACAGCTCTATTACCGCTACTGCTGGGGCTGCCACGGGGCACGCGGGAACGGAGATGGTGAAAACGCCCCTTACCTGAATATATTGCCGCGCAACTTTGTCGCTGCGGTGTTCAAATGCCGATCGACACCGACAGGTACGTTGCCGCTAGATTCCGACCTCTACAATTCGGTCTACCGCGGATTTAATTTCACAAACATGCCCTCCTGGAAGGCACTGACCGCGCAGCAACGAGCCGACCTGGTCGCCTTCATCAAGACATTCTCCGCCCGGTGGGTGACAGAAAAACCGGGAGATCCCATCCAGGTGCCGTCCGAACCCAAGTTGACGGTGGAAAGCATCAAGCACGGCGGCGAGCTGTTTCAGAAGCTGGAATGCTGGAAGTGCCATGGCCAGGAAGGCCGCGGCGACGGACCTTCCGCATCCACACTGACCGACAGCAACGACCAACCGATCCGGCCTTATAACTTCACGACCGACAATCGCTCCAAGTGCGGCCGGACCAACTCAGATCTGTACAAGATCTTCATGACTGGTTTAGATGGCACCCCGATGCCTTCCTTTGCGGATGTAGTGAAACCGGAGGAAGCGTGGGATCTGGTGCATTACCTAAGAACATTGCAATACAACAACGCGAGCCCTGAGCTCACGCTATGGCTGAGCACGCCGGAAGGAAAGGCCATCGTTGAAGCCAAGAAGGTGGAAAACACAAATACTGGCTCTGGAGTTAAGCCATAGTACGTAATTAAGCAATTAGCTCCAAATTTCGGGAGGGAGAATCGAATGCAAACGAAGCACGTAGTTCTTGCCGGGATCGTGATGCTAGCCGCGTCGGCCCTGGCAGTAGCCGGGCCAAAGCCAGCGGGAGGCACCATCAGCGGCAAGGTGACGTATGAAGGAACACCCGCTAAGATGAAGCCAATCGACATGTCCAAGGAACCGTCCTGCGCGAAGATGTATCCGACGCCGCCGCTCGCAGAGACTGTCGTGACTGGACCTGGGAATACTCTGGAGAATGTGGTGGTCTTCATTTCCGCCGGAGCGCCGGATGACCCCGCGCCATCGACCGCGGCGGTATTTAACCAGAAGGGTTGCCGGTATATCCCGCACGTCCTGGCCTTTCAGGTGAACCAGGAATTGAAAATCGTGAATGAGGATCAGACTTCGCACAACATTCACCCACTGCCGAAACTGAACCGCGAATGGAACAAGTCGCAGCCACCGGGAACGCCGCCAATCAGCGAGAAGTACGACAAGGCGGAGATTTTCCCAGTAAAGTGCAACGTTCATCCCTGGATGCACGGAAACTTCGCGGTGCTCAAGAACTCGCATTATGCCGTGACCACCGACGGCGGAGCGTTCACGCTGCCAAACCTGCCGCCGGGCAAGTACACCGTGACAGCATGGCACGAATCCTACGGCGATCAGTCGCAGGAAGTGACCATTACCGGGTCTGAAACCAAGCCAGTTAATTTCGTGTTTAAAGCCAAGCCCTACTAGGGGCTTGGCTTTCCTGCGGGGGTTCAGGGCCAATTCGGAAACCAAGCACGTAAACAACGCAGAGTCGCCCCCGATTTGGGGCGGAGGCGAGGAGCAATGGGGAAACTGTTAGCGGTCGTACTGGTCATTATCGCCATAGCGTCGGCCTACCCGATCGTGACGCACATGTTCCCGCTGCCGCAGGACATCTCCACGCACGGTCATGCGATTGACGAACAATTGAATGACACGATGTGGGAAGCTGGGATTTCCTTTGTGGCGGCCCAGCTGGTTCTGGCGTTTTTTGTTTGGTCGTTCACCGGCCGCGAAGCCGGCAGTCCCTTGAAGAACTTCCCCGGCGGGGCGCGCGTGATGGTGATCGGCGCGTTCTTGTTAGTTGGCACGGAAATTTTGGCACTGGGAGTGTTGGGGCAGAAGGCGTGGGCGTCCGTGTATTTTGCGCCGTCCAAGCCGGGCGCGTTGCAAATCCAGGCGCAGGCCGAGCAATTCGCGTTCTACTTTCGTTATGCGGGGCCAGACGGAAAATTCGGCGGCATCCATCCCGACAAGATTGACGAAGGCAACCAGAATTATTTCGGGTTGGACCCGGCGAATGATGTGGATGCGCGCGACGATATCGTGTCCGGCGAGCTGGTCGTGCCGGTGAATCGCGAGGTGCAATTGCTGATGCACGCGAAGGACGTGGGCCACTCGTTCTACGTGCGGGAACTGCGGATTCAGCAGGACTTCGTGCCTGGCCTGGACCTTTCGGTTCATTTCACCGCGACGCAAATCGGGAAATACGAAATTGTATGCACCCAGTTGTGCGGTTTGGGGCACTACAACATGAAGGCGTATCTCAACGTGATGTCTGAAGCCGATTACGAAAAATGGCAGAAGGAACAGTCGGCCCAGTAGTAAGGAAAATTCCCGCGCTGACGCGAAGAAAATGAATCGCGAGCGGCATGGCAGTTGTCGAGCGAGGTGATGCGATGGAAGAGGCGTCGGTTCAACAGGCTCACGTGCACGCACCGCCGGAAGGGCTTCTCCGGAAGTATGTGTTCAGCCTGGACCACAAAGTAATCGGAAAACAGTATTACGGCCTGGCGCTGGTGGCCGTCTTTACGGGGATGTTTCTGTCCTGGCTGATGCGCATCCACATGGTGTGGCCGACGGCGAAAATCCCTTTGCTCGAGCACCTGTCGAGTGCCGGCGCGCCCGGAGGAGTGATCACTCCTGAGTATTACTTGTCGCTGATGACCATGCACGGGACGCTGATGGTGTTCTTTGTGCTGACGAATGCGCCGTTCGCGGCGTTTGGTAATTTCTTTCTGCCAATCCAGATCGGCGCGGAAGATATGGCGTTTCCACGATTCAACATGATGTCGTTCTGGCTGACGTTCCTCGCGTGGGTTGTGCTGATGCTGGCGTTTTTCATTCCAGACGGGCCGCCAATCGCGGGATGGACGAGCTACGCTCCGTTGAGCGCCGTGGGCAAGGACGCGGGACCCGGCATGCAATACGGAATGAGCTTGTGGGGATTGTCGATCGCCATATTCTGCATCGCTTCGCTGCTGGGAGCGCTGAACTTTATCGCCACGACGCTCGATTTGCGCGCCAAGGGCATGACGCTGATGAGAATGCCGTTGTGCGCGTGGGCATGGTTCGTCACTTCGTGCATCGCCTTGCTGGCGTTCGCAGTGCTGCTGCCGGCCTGCATTCTGTTGATTCTTGACCGGCACGCGGGCACAAGTTTCTACGTACCGGGCGGGCTGGTAATTAGCGACCGGCTGCAGCCGCATTCGGGCGGTTCGCCGTTGCTGTGGCAACACCTGTTCTGGTTCTTCGGCCACCCGGAAGTGTATATCGCGATTCTGCCGTCGATGGGAATCATTTCGCACATCCTGGTGAACAGTATTCGCAAGCCGCTGCTGAGTGCGAAAGTGGTGATCTACTCGATAATGTCGATCGGGTTTCTGAGCTACATGGTTTGGGGCCACCAC
This sequence comes from Candidatus Acidiferrales bacterium, assembly GCA_963795535.1. Classification (GTDB taxonomy): domain Bacteria; phylum Acidobacteriota; class Terriglobia; order Acidiferrales; family UBA7541; genus Acidiferrum. Next base: position 292,577 of record CAWCIG010000012.1, on the reverse strand, counting down.
ATGTTCCTGAGCGGCATGAATCCGATGTCGGCGCTGGCGTTTTCTTTCCCGACGCTGACGATTACGATTCCGGCGACGATTTTGACTTTGATCTGGCTCGGCAGCTTGTACGGGGCTAATATCCAGATCAATTCGGCGTCGCTGTTCGCGTTGGGATTCATTTCGATGTTCGTCGCGGGAGGGGTGAGCGGCTTTTTCCTGGCGCAGCCTTCGATTGATATCTACCTGCATGCGACCTACTTTGTCGTCGGGCACTTCCACATGGTGATGGGCGTGGCGTCTTTGTTTGGTGTATTTGCGGGAACCTACTTCTGGTTCCCAAAAATGACGGGGCGGATGATGAGCGAGCCGCTTGGCAAGCTGCATTTTTGGTTCACATTCGTCGGGACCTACTGCATTTTCATGCCATTCCATTATCTGGGATTGATTGGGAACGTGCGCCGCTATCAGTCCTTCGTAGACGACTTTATGGCGCCATACCTTGGCGTGCATAAGTTCGTCACGGTATGTGCCCTCATCACAGGCGCAGCACAGTTCATCTTCCTGTACAACCTGATTTACAGCCGCTTCAAGGGCAAGCCCGCCCCCGAGAATCCGTGGAATGCCACGTCACTGGAATGGTCCATCCCGTCGCCACCGCCTTGGAACAACTTTGGCGACAAGCACCCGGTCGTGTATCACGATCCCTACCAGTATGGAGTCAAGGGATCGAAGGGTGACTTCGTGATGCAGGACTCTCCCGAGCAAGTCGTGCCAGCGAGTGGTGATTAGCAGAGGGAGGCGCGGCGCGAGGTCCGCCATGTCCCTCGCGCCGCGAGTCAGAGAGCGGGATAGGAGAATATGTCGACGATAGTCACAACGGTGAATTCCCAAGCGAGTGCACTCCGGCCACCCAAGCGCGTCTCCGCCCAAGCGCTTGCCTATAGCGGACAGGAGCGAGCATCGAGCAGCGGCATCTGGATAGGCGTATTTGCCATCACCATGAGCTTTGCCGCGTTCAGTAGCGCGCTGTTTGTGCGCGAGGGTACGACAGACTGGAGCCACCTGGCGCTGCCGTCGGTGCTGTACTTCAACACGCTGGTACTGCTGGCCAGCAGCTTGACGCTGGAGGGGGCGAGGCGGGCACTGGCTTCGTCTGGGCACCATGCGGAAGGAACCCGGAGGGCGAGCGCGTGGGTGCTGATCACGCTGCTCCTTGGCCTGGGATTCTGCGCGGGACAATTTCACGCGTGGCAGGAGCTTCGCGCCGAAGGAATCTACCTGGCGACGAATCCGAACAGTTCGTTCTTTTACCTGCTGACCTTCTTGCACGCGTTGCACGTGCTCATGGGAATCCTGGTGCTGGTTTACCTGGCAGGACGATTGATGGCGAGCCATACGACGTTTCGGCGGAGCTTGTTCGATAACACCGCGATTTACTGGCATTTCATGGGTGTGCTGTGGCTTTATTTGCTTTTGCTGTGCCGGATGAAACTGTAGCGGAAGCGTGGGGGGAGACAGTGAGCGAAACCGATGTGGCAGTGCACGGGCACGAGTCATTTATGGAAGAATCGCCGTACGCGATCCCTTCACGCAAGTTCACGATGTGGTTGTTCATCATCTCGGACGCGGTCACGTTTGGCGCGTTCCTGATGGCGTACGGATTTATTCGAGTGGGAGCACCGAATTGGACACGGCCCTTCGAATCCGGCAGCGTGATCAACGTGGTGATCATGACCATTGTGCTGATCACCAGCAGCTTGACGATGCTGGGTGCTGTGGATGCCTCCAAGGTTGGAGACAAGACCAAAACGATGCGCTTTCTGTACTCGACCATGGTGCTGGGAGCCCTTTTCGCCATCCTGCACATTCGTGAGTGGCACGAACTGATTTCAAAGGGAATCACGATTAGTTCCGGCCTGTTCGGGCAGACATTTTTCACGATCACCGGGTTGCACCTGCTGCACGTGATCAGTGGTGTGATCGCGCTGCTGGTCGTTGGAATGAAGTACTCGAAGGGGAGCTTGACGCCTGGCCACGTGGAAACCACGGGTCTGTACTGGCACTTTGTCGATCTGGTCTGGATGTTTGTGGTGCCGCTCGTGTACCTGACGAATATCGCGCACTAAAGTAGTAAGGGAGAGAAGGAGAGACGATGAGTGCTGCTTCAGGGAACGTCATCCGGAAATACTTGCCGGTTTATTTCGTGCTGATCGGGATCTTCCTAGTGGAAGTGTTCCTATCGTTTCGGATCGCGAGCACGAGCAAGCTAGTGATTGTGCTGCTGCTTTTGGCTGTCTGCAGTGCCGCGCTCGGACTCTTGTATTTCATGCACCTGGCGGAAGAACGGCAGGGGCTATTCCTGACATTGATACCGGTGACCATATTTGTGCTGCTGATGATGAATATGTGGTGGTCGGACAGCGTCAGGCTCTTGCATATGAGGGCTGCGGGGCAGTAGGCTGTCTGCTACAGGCGAGAGAGTTGTGGTTGAGAGGACTGAACAAATGCTGAGCTTAAGGGGTCGATTGGCACGCTATGCGGCGCTTACCCTTGCACTCGGCACTCCCGCGCTTGTTTTTGCCCAGAGCTGCGCGCTTTGCTATACACAGGCGGCTGGTTCCGGTTCCCGGATGATCGCCGCGCTACGCAGCGGGATTCTCATGTTGGCGATCCCGCCGACGCTGATTTGCGCGGGAATTACCTGGATGGCCTATAAGAAACGCAATCAGTTCAACGACGATTCCTACCCCGATGCGTCCGAGCCTGGCTCGGGCGATTAAGCTTCAAACCTAGCACCCACAACAGGTATGCTCGACCGACCCGTGAGGCTGCCTAACCGCGCCTCGTGCCCCGGATGCCTACACTTGCGCGCAAACTAAACTTTTGGAACTATTTCGCACTCGGCTTCGGAACCATGATCGGGACCGGCTGGGTGGTGGTGATGGACGACTGGCTGGGCCGCGGAGGCCCGCTGGGAGCAATGCTGGGATTTGCGCTGGGCGGCGTGCTCCTGTTGCCGGTGAGCTACGTTTACGGCGAGTGGGTGAAGCGACTGCCGGATGCGTCGGGCGAGGCGGCTTACACTGCGCAGGTTTTCCCTCCGTTTGTCAGCTATATCACGGGCTGGGTCATGTTGCTGGCGTATTTTATCGTGTGCCCGTGGGAGGCTGTGGCTGTCGGAAAACTGGTGGCGTTTCTTTTCCCGCAGTTGGATGTGTGGGAGTTGTACCGGATTGCAGGCGAGCCTGTGTTTCTGCCAAGGCTGTTGCTGGGCGCTGTGTTGACGCTGTTTCTGGCGTGGCTCAACTTCCGCGGAATCCGGGCCAGCGCCATGTTTCAGAACTGGACGACCACGGCGGTGCTGGGAGTGTTCCTTTTTCTCGTCGCTGTTAGCGGGCACATGGGGACCGTTGCAAATTTCCGTCCCTATTTCAGCCACACACCGATGCTTTCCATCCTACTGACGCTGCAAATCGTGCCTTACTTCATTACCGGCTTTGAATCCGTTCCCAAGGTGGCGGAAGAGTCCCATCCGGGATTTCCGCCTGGTAGCTTTTTCAAGGCGATTGCCATGGCGCTGCTGGTTGGCGCGGGATTTTATGTGCTGGCTGTCGGGGCCGTTACGTATATCACACCTTGGCGGGGCTTGGTGGGCCAGCGCTTTGCCACAGCGATTGCGTTCGGTGAAGGTGCGCATTCCAGCTGGCTCGTGCGGCTGATATTGGGTATTACGCTTGTGGGGTTACTACAGGTGTTCAACGGGAATTTTGTGGCCGCGAGCAGGCTGCTGTTTGCATTTGGCCGGCGCGGGACGATACCGCCTGTGTTTGCAAAGATCGACGCGGTTCGATTGACGCCTAGCATGGCCATCACCGGAGTGACCGTGGCTACACTGGTGGGCCTGTTGGTGGGAGATGCTCTGCTGGTGCCAGTAACGGAAGTTGGGTCGATGGCGTCGGCGTTTGGCTGGTTGGCGGCCTGCGTATCCTTATACATGGTGGATCGGAGGGTGCGGCTGCGGTTGGTGGCGTCGGCGGGAATTATTGTGTCTTCGCTCATGGTGTTGATGAAATGGGTGCCGGGCGTGCCGGGGCATTTCACGTTGTCCGAATGGATCGCATTGGGAGCGTGGCTGGCACTCGGGATGATGTTTCACTGGTGGCGCCCGCGGGCTTGAGAAGCAGCCTCGTGTATACTTTTGAAGTGCATCACGAAAATTGACAAATGATTCCCTACCTTCACCTGGGGCCGTTGACGATCCCCACATTTGGATTGATGGTTGCGCTGGCATTGATCGGCGCGGCCTATATTTTGCAGGCGGACTTTGACCGGCGAGGGATGAAGGCGGACGCGTTCTTCATGATCACGGTTGCCGGGCTGACGGGAATTCTAGGCGCGAAGCTGTACCACCTGCTGGAAGAGCCAAGCGTATTTTTTGCGAATCCTTGGGCGCTATTGTTCAGCCGTTATGGGTTTGCGTGGTTTGGCGGATTTCTGGGCGGTTTTGCAGCGCTGCTATTCCTCGGATGGCGGGCCAAGCTGCCGCTGCTGCAATTTCTGGACGCGTGTTCGCCTGCGGCCGCATTTGGCTATGGCATTGGGCGCATCGGCTGTTTCCTTTCGGGGGATGGAGATTACGGCAAACCGACGAATCTGCCATGGGGGATAGGCTTTCCAAATGGCGTTGTGCCAACGACGGATTCCTGTGTGCAGTGGGGATGGCCTGCAAGTTGTAAAGTACACCCCACTCCCCTATATGAACTGGTGATTTGGTGCGCGATCGGGGCGTTTCTGTGGCATCTGGGAACGAAAGCGCTGAAGAGTTCGAACACGAAGACAACGGCGGGAACTATTTTCTGCGGCTATCTAATCCTCACGGGAATCGGGCGCTTCCTGGTGGAGATTATTCGGATCAACCCGCGCTCGTTTCTGGGCATGACGAATGCGCAAGTCGCCAGCTTGGCATCTGCAATTGCTGGCTTGTTGCTACTTTGGTGGATTAAGAGCCGAACCCAGACACAGAACCAGGCCCACAGATAAGTTCCCATTGCCAGAAATTCTCGGGCCGCTTTAGTAGACGCGGGTAATCCCCGGAAATCCATCGAAGCCGGAATCGGAACTTAGAATTCGTTCGATTCCATGTCGCTGCATCACGGCGAGATGAACGCCATCACGCGCAGAGAGGCTTCTATAAGCCAGAACAATCTGCTTCGCCTGATCCACCACTGCTCGGTCCATGGAGCCGTTGACGGTCGGCGACTAGTTTTTCCAGTAATCGTTGCGAGTCTGTCTGGTGGGGATGTGGCGCACCGACAAGGTACATCGGGATGTTCGAATTGATCAAGATCACGGTTGATCCCCGCTGCCGTAGCCTTACTCAATGTCCGCCAACATTTCGTCGATGTCCCCGACAGGGAATGCGTGCTTTGCCGCGGCGCGGATCGTTTCTAACTTCTTGCTGAATTCTGCCGAAGCTTCGCGGCGGCTTGCCAACTCCAAGGTCTGCCGAACCCATTCTGCGATGGACATATGCCGGGAGCGCGCGGCCCGCTGGATTTCCCGATAATCGGGGTCTTGGAGAATTACCTGCAGTCGTTTAGCCACTTCATGAGTTTACTTGAGTCATTGCTGTGAGTCACAGTTACTCGAGCATTTGGCGGAGGACATATTGGAGGATGCCGCCGTGACGGTAGTAGGAGACTTCTTCGGGCGTGTCCACGCGGATACGCGCCTGGAAGGTCTTGACCTGGCCGTCGCCAGATTTGGCATAGACGGTCGCTTCTTTTCGCGGAGTCAGAGTGGCTACGCCTTTCACGTCGAAGACTTCGTGGCCAGTGAGGCCGAGCGATTCGCGGGTTTCGCCGCGCAGAAATTCCAGAGGAAGGACGCCCATACCGACGAGATTACTGCGATGAATGCGCTCATAGCTTTCCGCCAGAACCGCGCGGACTCCGAGAAGGCGCGTGCCTTTGGCGGCCCAGTCCCGAGATGAGCCGGAGCCATATTCTTTCCCGGCGATGACCAAGAGTGGCACGCCGTCTTCGCGATATTTCACGGAAGCATCGTAGATAAACATTTTTTCGCCGTCGGGGAGGTGCAGCGTCCAACTGCCTTCGGTGCCTGGGGCAAGCTCGTTGCGCAAGCGGATGTTGGCAAAGGTGCCGCGCATCATGACCTCATGATTGCCGCGACGTGCGCCATAGGAATTGAACTCGTGGGGCTTTACGCCGTGCACGACAAGGTATTTTCCGGCCGGCGAATCCACGGCGATCGAACCGGCAGGGGAGATGTGGTCTGTGGTGACGCTGTCGCCGAGAACGGCTAGAACACGCGCGCCATGAATGTCCGCGAGAGCCGCGGGATTCTTTGGCATGTTTTCGAAGTACGGAGGCAATTTAATATAGGTAGAGTTGGCATCCCACTTGTACAAATCGCCTTCGGGAACTTGCAAGCCCTTCCAATGGGCGTCGCCTTCGAAGACTTCGCTGTATTCCTTGCGATATTGTTCCGTGCTAACCGATGCGCGCACGGTGGCTTCCACTTCCTGCGGGGTGGGCCAGATTTCGCGCAGGTACACAGGCTTGCCGTTGGAATCCGTGCCCAGGGATTCCGTCGTGAGATCCAAATCCATACGGCCGGCTAGAGCGTAGGCAACGACCAGCGGAGGCGATGCCAGATAATTTGCGCGGACAAGGGGATGAACGCGTCCTTCGAAATTGCGATTGCCGCTTAGAACGGCAACCGCGACCATATTATTTTCCTTGATGGCCGCGCCAATTGGTTCGGGAAGCGGGCCGCTGTTGCCAATGCAGGTGGTGCAGCCGTAGCCGACTAGATGGAACTTCAGTCTTTCTAGATAAGAGATCAGGCCGGAGGCTTGCAAGTAATCGGTCACTACTTTTGAGCCAGGAGCCAGACTGGTTTTCACCCACGGCTTCACTTGCAGGCCGCGCTCGACGGCTTTCTTTGCGAGCAGGCCTGCGCCGAGCATGAGCGAGGGATTCGAAGTGTTTGTGCAGCTGGTGATGGCGGCGATCACGACAGCGCCGCTGGAAAGCTGGAAAGCATCGCCATTGTTTTTTACGGAGACTTCCTTGGCGGGAGAGCCTTCGACTACTTTTTTGAAAGAAGACTTGGCGTTCTTCAGCGCAACGCGATCCTGCGGGCGCTTCGGGCCGGCGACCGTCGGCTCCACGCTGCCAAGATCGAGCTCGAGCTTGTCGCTGAACAGCGGTTCGGGCGTGCTATCGGTGCGGAAGAGGGATTGTTCCTTGCAGTAAGCTTCGACAAGTGCGATTTGTTCGTGGCTGCGCGCGGTAAAGCGGAGATAGGAAAGCGTTTCGTCGTCGACAGGGAAAAAGCCCATGGTTGCGCCATATTCCGGAGCCATGTTGGCGATAGTGGCGCGATCGGGAACGCTGAGGCTGGAAAGTCCGGAGCCGTAAAATTCGACGAATTTGCCGACGACGCCTTTCTTGCGCAGCATTTCCGTGACGGTGAGGACCAAGTCCGTTGCGGTGGAACCGTCCGGCAAGCGCCCGTGCAAGTTGAAGCCGACGACTTCGGGAACGAGCATGGAAAGCGGTTGGCCGAGCATGGCTGCTTCTGCTTCAATGCCGCCGACGCCCCAGCCGAAGACGCCGAGGGAGTTAACCATGGTGGTATGCGAATCGGTGCCAACCAGGGAATCAGGGAAAGCTTCCAGCCGATTGCCGTTGGGCATGGCGCAGACGACGCGCGCGAGATATTCGATGTTCACCTGGTGACAGATGCCGGTGTCCGGAGGCACGACCTTGAAATTGCGGAAAGCGTTCTGCCCCCAGCGGAGAAACTGGTACCGTTCGATATTGCGTTGAAACTCGAGCTCGGCGTTGAGACTGAAGGAATCGAATTTGCCGAAGCTGTCCACCTGAACGGAGTGATCGATCACGAGTTCGGCTGGGAAAAGCGGGTTGATGCGCTTGGGATTGCCGCCAAGTTTTTGCATGGCCTCGCGCATTGTGGCCAGGTCGACGACCGCAGGCACGCCGGTGAAGTCCTGCAACAGCACGCGGGCAGGCATGAAGGCAGTTTCTCTCTGCGGGCCGTTGGGGGTCCATTTCGCAAGAGCGCGAATATCGTCGGCATGCACAAAGCGGCCATCTTCGCAGCGCATCAGGTTTTCGAGGAGGATGCGGAGAGAGAAGGGAAGATTGGCGATAGAACCGAGTCCCTGCTCTTCAAGCTTTTCGAGGCGATAGACTTCGAAGACTTGCGCGCCAACGCTAAGTTTGTCCCGGGTATTGAAGGAGTTTGCTGCGGAAATGGGCATTCTCAACTTCCTTTCGAAGGATCAACGGACTTCTATGATAACCGAAATCACGGGTGCGAGCAGAGGCGGCTATAATGAATCATCGTGAGGATTGTCCTGATTTCAACGTATGAGTTGGGGCGGCAGCCGTTCGGGTTGGCGTCGCCGGCGGCTTGGTTGAGGAAGCGGGGGCATGCGGTGACGTGCCTGGACTTGTCGCGAGAGGGGCTCAATGAACAGGCGGTGCGCGAGGCGGAATTGATCGGATTTTATGTGCCGATGCACACGGCCACGCGATTGACGGTGGAATTGCTGGAGCCGCTGCGGCGAATCAATCCCAAGGCGCATTTGTGCGCTTACGGGCTATATGCGTCACTTGCGGCAGAGATTTTGCAAGCACAGGGAATCACCAGCTTCTTGGGCGGCGAGTTTGAGCAGGCACTGGTCGACCTCGCAGAGCATGTCTCTGGGCTGTCGGCGATGCCGCACATTCATCCTTTGGATTCGAATGTATCGCTGAGCCGACTGCGTTTCATGGTGCCAGATCGCACGGGATTGCCTTCACTGCGGTTGTACGCACACCTGGTGCTTCCTTCCGGGGAACACCGCGTAGTTGGCTACACGGAAGCAAGCCGCGGCTGTAAACATCTTTGCCGGCATTGTCCCGTGGTGCCAGTATATGAAGGCGTGTTCAGGATCGTGGACCGCGAGGTGGTACTTGCAGATGTTCGGCAGCAGATGGCTGCGGGGGCCCGGCATATCACGTTTGGCGATCCTGATTTTTTCAATGGAGTGGGCCACGCAATTCCGTTAGTGGAGGCGCTGCATCGTGAGTTTCCGGAACTGACGTATGACGTGACCATCAAGGTGGAGCATCTTCTGCACGATGCGGAGTTGCTGACCACGTTGCGAGCCACAGGCTGTCTGTTCATCACCTCGGCGGTGGAATCGCTGGATGATGCGGTGCTGCAAAAGCTGGATAAGAATCACTCGCGAGCGGATTTTTTTCGCGCCGTGGAACTGTGCCGTCGTGCGGGAATCGTGCTTCAGCCGACGTTCATTCCGTTTACACCGTGGACCACGTTTGACCAGCTCCAGGATTTGTTCGAGCAACTGAACAGGTTGGATCTGGTCGAGGCGGTGGCGCCGATCCAATTGGGGATTCGACTGCTGATTCCGCCGGGCTCGCGGCTGCTGGAACTCGAAGAAGTGCGGGGTATGGTGAGCCCGTTTGACGCCAAGGCGCTGATCTATCCCTGGAAAAACCGGAATGCTGCGATCGATCGGTTGTGCGAAGATTTGCAGGAAATCGTAGCCTCCAGCGAAAAATTGAAGCGTGGGCGTACGGTGACGTTCGAGAAAATGTGGCAGGCGGCGAACCATGCGGCGAACCGTGAATGTGAGAAGCGGGAGCAGGCGTTGCTGCCATCACGGGCGACGGTGCCGTATCTCAACGAGCCTTGGTATTGTTGAGCGGAGCCGACGCGGGACCAGTTGGTCCCGATAGCGAGAGCGAAGGAAGCGGTGCGCCAGGCGGAAACGTTTTTTTAGAAGTGCGGCGATAAAACGCGATGAAACCGAGCAAGAGAATACTGTTGTTCGCCACCAAGCTGGGCTACCAGACTCGGTCGTTCCATGCTGCAGCGGATAAGTTGGGTGTGGAAATTGCGTACGTGACCGACCGCTGCGCACGGCTGGACGATCCCTGGAACGATCATGCGCTGGCGGTACATTTTGAACTGCCGGAGGAGGCGGCAGGGGCCGTGCTCGAGGCGCAGCGGGGCTTGCCCGTGGATGGAATTTTGGCGGTGGGAGACCGGCCGACAATCGCGGCAGCATATGTGGCGCCGGGATTGGGGCTGGCGGGGAACCATCCTGCGAGCGTGGAAGCATGCAGAAACAAGCTGCGGATGCGGGAGGTGCTGCGGGACGCGGGCGTGCCGGTGCCGTGGTTTCGCAGCGTGAAACTCGGCCCACTGCCGGAGCCATCGCTGCTGGAAATCCCGTACCCCTGTGTGCTGAAACCGCTTTCGCTTTCGGCCAGCCAAGGCATTGTGCGCGCTAATAACCGCGGGGAATTTTTGGCGGGAGCCGCGCGATTGAAGCGTTTGCTGGATTCGCCGGAGATTCGCGCGAGCCGCGAACAGAACCTGGATCAAATGCTGGTGGAAGACTACCTCGAAGGCAAGGAAGTGGCAGTGGAAGCTCTTCTAACCGGCGGAGAATTGCGCGTGCTGGCGATTTTCGACAAGCCCGATCCGTTGGAGGGACCGTACTTCGAAGAATCGATCTATGTGACGCCCTCGCGGTTGCCGCAGGCGCAGCAGCAATCGCTGGAAGCCTCTTTGCTCAGCGCAGTGCGGGCACTTGGACTCACACACGGGCCTGTTCATGGCGAATTTCGCGTCAACGACGATGGCGTTTGGCCTATCGAAATTGCGGCGCGGCCCATCGGGGGGTTGTGCGCGGGGGCGTTGCGCTTTGTCGTGCCGGGCGAGCCAGAAAAAATTGGGCTGGAGGAACTTCTTCTGCGACACGCCTTGGAAATGGGGGGAGGTGACGCCTCCCGCGAAACTGCCGCGTCCGGCGTAATGATGATCCCGGTGCCACAGAGTGGGATATTGGAAAAAGTGGATGGGCAGGACGAGGCGAGGGCCACGACGGGAGTGACGGGCGTGGAAATCACCGCCCGGATTCATGACTACATCGCGGCATGGCCGGAGGGATCGAGCTACCTGGGATTTTTGTTTGCAAGCGCCGAGGAGCCGGACGAAGTCGAAAATGCGTTACGCGAAGCACATAGCAAGCTGAGATTTGTCTTAACGCCGAAGCTCCCGGTGGAACATCCGCTTCGTCACGCAGCTCTCAAGACCTAGATGTCGGTTGTGGAAAATACTACTCCTACTTAGAACTGAGAACTTAGGACTCCCTCAGCCTTTGGCCTTAGGCGGGACGTATCCTTCTGGCAGCTTTGAGCCTTCACCGAAGAAGAATTGCTCCATTTGTTCTTCCATGATTTTTTGGGAATTGGGGTCGAGGGGATTCAGGCGGTATTCGTTCATAACCATCTTGGAGTGCTCGATCCACAGCTTCCAGGCGTCCTTGGAAACATTTTCATAGACGCGCTTACCGAGTTCACCCTTCCAGGGGACACGATCCAGGCCCGGAAGATCCTTACCAAATTTCACGCAATGGACCATGCGTGTGCCCGGCTTCACCGGCTCGCTTGGCGGCGGTGTGGGTTCACAGGAATCGTTGGCCATGAAATCCTCCCAGGAATATTCATTGTGCGTCAGGTACCGGCCGCTTGCAACCGTGCTTCAATATCGGCACCGTCCGGGTATGGTTAAACCTTCACGATGAGTGATCGGACTCGTTAGATTAGCTTAATCGAGGGTTCAAACAAGCCGTCGCACCGATTCACGGCTTGAGGTGCTTTTTTTCTTCCGTCCGGCGCACGAATCTGATATTTCTCGTGGACTCTTCAGGGAGGGCTCTTTGTGTCAGAAATAACCACGGTATTTTGGGACATTGGTGGCGTGATCCTGACCAACGGTTGGGACCACAATTCGCGAATGGAGGCGGCCCAGATGTTCGGGCTGGACCTGGAGGAGTTTCGCGAGCGCCACGACCTGTCTTTTCCCGCTTTTGACGCCGGCCAGATTTCGCTGAATCAATATCTGGACCGGACGCTTTTCTACCGGCCGCGGTCCTTCACACGAGAAGAGTTCACGGCATTCATGTTTGCTCAATCGAAGGAATATCCGGAGACGCGGGCAGTGCTAACGGACGTGGCGCGAAGCGGGAAATATTACGTGGCATCGATCAATAACGAGCCGCGGGAGTTAAACCAATACCGGATCGAGGCGTTCGGACTGCGCAAGGAGTTCCAGGCGTTTTTCAGTTCCTGTTTCTTGAACGCGCGCAAGCCGGAGGAAACAATTTACCGAATCGCGCTCGAGGTGTCGCAACGTCCCGCAGAGGCTTCCGTGTTCATTGACGATCGCAGCTTGAACCTGGAGAACCCGCGGCGGCTGGGGATCCACGTGGTGCACCATCAGAATGCCAAACAGTTACGGGCCGACCTGAAGGCTCTTGGGATTGAGGTATAGTTCTGAAGCCGAGTAGCATCCAATCCTTGCTTTGCGATCTTCCGGAGGGAATCTATGGCTGAAGAGACAGCGCGACGCGGATCGATTTACGGGGGCGTGGCAGAACCGTGCTCCATTGTCTTGTTTGGAGCTTCCGGAGACCTGGCGAAACGCAAAGTGATTCCCGCCATGTATGACCTGGCGCAGCACGGTTCCCTTGGGGAGCGATACGCGATCCTTGGATTCGCGCGCACGCCCATGACGGATGATTCCTTCCGGAGCGGCTTGGGTGAAGCGGCTATGACGATTTCCGAGGTGGGCCCGATCGAACCCGCCAAGTGGAATGAGTTTGCTTCCAACCTTTATTATTCCCCCGGTGATTACAAGGACCCGGAATCGTACGCGAAACTCGCAAAACGGCTGGACGAGTCGGACGCGCAAAAGAATTTGGGCGGGAACCGGTTATTTTACCTGTCGACGCCTCCAGAAGTTTATCAAGACATCGTAGAGAATCTCGGGAACGCTGGATTGGCGCGCCCATCCAAACCCGGAGCGTGGGTGCGAATTATTATTGAAAAGCCCTTTGGGCGAGACTTGGCGTCGGCGAAGGAATTGAACAAGATTGTGCTGAATGTTTTCGAAGAGAAGCAGGTTTACCGCATCGATCATTATTTGGGCAAGGACACGGTGCAGAACCTACTGGTGCTCCGCTTCGGGAATGGCATTTTTGAGCCGCTGTGGAATCGCAACTATGTGGATCACGTACAGATTACCGCATCAGAAACGCTGGGAGTGGAGCGCCGGGGCGGTTTTTATGAAACAGCCGGAGCTTTGCGGGACATGATCCAGAGCCACGTGCTGCAGCTCACGTCGTTGGTTGCTGTAGAGCCGCCGGCTTCGTTTGATGCAAATTCCGTGCGCAACGAAAAACTGAAAGTACTGCAATCGATACGGCCATTCAATCTGGAGATGGTGGCGCAATGGGTTGTGCGCGGTCAATATGCACCGGGGAAGCTCGGGGATAAGGTGCTGCCGGGCTATCGGGAGGAGCATCAGGTGAGCCCAACTTCGCGCACGGAAACGTTTGTCTCCGTGCGCGTGCTGATCGACAATTGGCGCTGGGCTGGCGTGCCCTTTTATTTGCGGACGGGAAAACGGCTGGCCAAACGCACCACGGAAATCATGATTCAATTCAAGCGCGCGCCTCATATCGTTTTCCGGGAAAAGGACGTGAAACCGAACCGGCTAGTGTTGAATATCCAGCCTGACGAAGGGATTTGCATTTCGTTCGGTGCTAAGAAGCCCGGAACGGAGATGAACATCGGAAATGTGGCGATGGATTTCAGCTATATCAAAGCGTTTGGAAACGGATCGCGGAGCGCGTACGCCACGCTCTTGAGCGATTGTTTGCGGGGAGACGCGACCTTGTTTGACCGGGGGGATTCGGTGGAAGCGGCATGGGCACTGGTGGACCCGATCCTGGATGTGTGGAGCGCCGCGAAGACCGCCACGGTGCCAGAGTACCCTTCTGGTAGCTGGGGACCGAAGGAATCGGACCAACTACTCGAAAGAGACGGCAGACAATGGTATAACCCTTAAAACGGTTTAATATAAGGAATTGGTCGGGAGGCAAGGTGATCCTCGCAGGCGACGTCGGTGGCACAAAATGCAATCTGGCACTATTTGCGGAAAAAAACGGGAAGCTGGAATTCGTATTTCGCGAGCGCTTTGCGAGCAAGGAATTCGCACAGTTTGATCTGATTATCAGGGAATTTGCACGACGCGCCGCGCCCCACCTGGGGCGAGAGAAAATTCGAGCCGCGGGATTCGGAGTGGCTGGCCCGGTCATTGATAACCGCATTCACGCAACCAATTTGCCCTGGATTGTGGACGCCGAAATATTGGCGCATGAAGTGGGTGTCAAATCCATCGTGTTGGTGAACGACCTTGGCGCCACGGGCCACAGTCTTGAACATCTTCCTCCCGAAGATTTTTGCGTATTAAACCAGGGAACACCCGTTCCGGGGGCGTCGCGGGCTCTACTGGCGGCGGGTACGGGCTTGGGCGAGGGAATTCTGTTTTGGGATGGCAACCGATACAAGGTGGTGCCGAGCGAGGGCGGGCATTCCGATTATTCGCCGCGGTCCGATCAGCAGATCGAGTTGTTGAAGTTCATGAGGCATCGCTATCCGCAAGTGAGTTGGGAATTGATTCTCTCCGGGCGCGGCTTTCGGACGTTGCATGAATTCATCGCCCCGAGCGTGAAGCACCCTATTTTTGAAGATCCGGATGCGGATCCCGCTCCGTTTATCACCAAGAGCGGCCTGGACCATTCGTGCCCTGTGTGTGTGGAAGCGTTGGATCTTTGGACGAATATTTATGGGGCCGAGGCCGGCAATCTTGCGTTGAAGGTGCTGGCGCTTGGCGGAGTCTACGTCGCGGGCGGCATAGCCGTGAAAATCCTGCCGAAGATGAAGGATGGAGCCTTCTTCAAATCATTTCAAGACAAGTGGCACTTTGAAAAGATGCTTTCAGAGGTGCCGGTTTCGATCGTGCTGAACGAGTCCGCGCCACTGATTGGCGCCGGGTATGAGGCCTACGCCTCGATAAAGTAGGGAATTCCAAAAGATATAAACGATTGCCATCCCGGTTGACGAACGCCGATTGAGCGTAGGTACGATGCCCAGTCAGGAGAGTCTTTGATGGCAGGCAACTCCCAAAAAAACACAGACGTCGAAAATCGCCGAGCCGGATTGGCAGGTGGCCAAGGCGCGATTTTGCGGACGCGGGCGTGCCGTTGTTGAATCCGTGGGAGGCGTGACGCGGCGCCCCTAACGCCGGCATTTTTGATAAACTTGTACTGATGAGTTTCGGTCCGATGGACCGCTATCCTTCATATGGCAAGCCCTGTCACTCGCGAAGCGGGTGGAGGCACGGAGCCCTCGCATGAGCAGTACAGCAACTAGCCCAGTAACGGAAATTCTGAATTATTTTGGCGGCGCGTGGCAAAAATCGTCCGCAACGGAATTTACGGATGTCATGAATCCCGCGAGCGGCGATGTGATCGCGCGAACACCGCTTTCTTCGAAGGCCGATGTGGACACGGTGGTGCAAGCCGCGGCCGCAGCATTTCCGGCATGGCGTCGCACACCTGCGGGGGAGCGCATTCAGTATTTGTTTAAGCTGAAGTTTCTTCTGGAAGAACATATCGACGAGTTGTCGCGGCTGATCACGCTGGAAAATGGCAAAACGTTCGGCGAGGCGAAGGCGGAACTGCGCCGCGGAATCGAAAACGTGGAAGTGGCCTGCGGCATTCCGATGATGATGCAAGGCTACAACCTTGAAGATATTACTCCGGGAGTGGACGAAACGTTGATCCGCCAACCGCTGGGTGTGGTCGCGGCAATTGTGCCGTTCAATTTTCCGGCGATGATTCCGTTCTGGTTTTTGCCGTACGCGGTGGCGTGCGGAAATACGTTTGTGTTGAAGCCAAGCGAGCGCGTGCCGATCACGGTGCGTCGAATCATCGAACTGGTCGAAAAAACAGGCATTCCCAGGGGCGTGGTTAATGTGGTGAATGGCGGCCGGGAGGCGGTCGATGCGCTGTGCGACCATCCTGGGGTGCGAGCGGTGAGTTTTGTGGGCTCCACGCCGGTGGCGAAGCACGTTTACCAGCGATCGGCAGCGGCGGGAAAGCGCATGCAATGCCAGGGGGGCGCGAAGAATCACGTGATCGTGCTGCCAGATGCGGATATGGATCTGGCCAAGCAGATCATCAGTGATTCCGCATTTGGCTGCGCGGGCCAGCGGTGCCTGGCGGTATCCGTTGTCGTGACGATTGGCGAAGCGCAGAAGACGTTTCGCGATGCGATCGCAGATGCCGCTTCGTCCATTAAGGTTGGGTTCGGCTTGGACGCAGGCGTTCAGATGGGGCCTGTGATTTCGAAGGACAGCAAGTCGCGGATCGAATCTTTAATCGGCACGGGCGTCAAGGACGGCGCGAAAGCGATCGTCGACGGCCGAAATACAAAAGTTGCCGGGCACGAGAATGGCAATTTCCTGAAGCCGACGATTCTGGATGGCGTGCCTGCTTCGAGTTCGCTGGCCAATACGGAAATTTTCGGCCCAGTGCTCAGCCTGATTCACGCTGACAGCATTGATGAAGCAATCGAATTTGTGCGTAGGAGCCCGTATGGCAACCAGGCTTCGCTCTTCACCACCAGCGGGGCGGCGGCGCGGAAGTTTCGCTACGAAGCGCCCGCAGGGAATATCGGCATCAATATCGGCGTGGCAGCGCCGATGGCATATTTCCCCTTCAGCGGGTGGAAAGAAAGTTTCTTTGGGATTCTCCACGCGCAGGGCAAGGACGCGGTGGAGTTCTATACGGAATCGAAGATCGTCGTGGAACGCTGGTCGCGGCAGGAAACGCGCAAGTTCTGAAGCGGAACGCTTGATTAGTGCGCTACCGGTTTGTGGAAATGGATCCGTTGAGATCCTTCGTCGCAGACGGCGCTCCTCAGGATGACAACATAATAGCTCGGCGAAAGGTGGCAGCGGGCAGTTGGCGGGCTGCTGTCGACTCTGGTAGCTTCTTTCCATGACGACTCAACCCATGCGGGTCGATGTAAATCCACAATTGGAATGTGCGGAGACGCTGGCTTCGCGGCTTTATACGGAGCCGGGAGTGCTGGCGTTGGAGAAGGAGAGGATTTTCCGGCGGACCTGGCAACTTGTGGGGACGCTTAACCAGCCCTGCGGCCAAGTGAACGGCAAGCGGCGAACGATTGCGAATCCGGAATCGTATTTCACGGCTGACGTGGCGGGTGAGCCTATCGTGGTGGTGCGGGATGCGGCGGGCAAGCTGCGCGCGTTCAGCAACGTTTGCCGTCATCGAGCGGGCCCAATTGCAGAGGGCGCCGGCTGCCGCAAAGTTTTTAACTGTGCGTATCATGGCTGGACGTACACGCTGGACGGCAGGTTAATCGGTACGCCCGAAGTCGACGGCGTGGAGTTTTTCGATCGCTCGAACATGGGAATGGTGCCGATGCGCTGCGAAACGTGGCAGCAGTTCATTTTCGTTAATTTTGCAGCCGCGGGACCGTCGTTGTCGGAATATCTGGGCAATATCCCGGAATTGGCGCGCGAGTTTTCCTGTTCTGGGTTGAAGTTCACAGAGCGGCGGGATTACATCGTGAATTGCAACTGGAAAGTGTATGTCGACAACTATCTTGAGGGCTACCACATCCCGATTGTCCATCCCGGGTTAATGAAGGAGATCGATTACCCCCGCTATCGTTGTGAAACCTTCCGCTACCATTCGCAGCAGCTTGGGCCAGTAAAGGAAGTGAAGCCGGGTGAGGGGCAGGGACGCGTTTATGCGCCAGCCGCGGCAGGGTTGAAAGAAGCGCTGTATTTTTGGGTGTTCCCGAACATCATGTTGAATTTTTATCCGGACAATTTGTCAACGAATGTGATCGTGCCTCTGTCACACGACAAAACGCTGACAATTTTCGAATGGTATTTCCACGAAGCGGATTTGCCGCAGGCTCGCGAGCGCGTGGCGAAGGCCGTTGCCTTCAGCGATGTTGTGCAGAAGGAAGACATCCACATTTGCGAAGCCGTGCAGCGGGGATTGCAGTCCGCAACGTACGACCGTGGCCGCTATTCGGTAAAACGCGAAAACGGCGTGCACCATTTCCATAAGCTGCTGAGCGAATTCATCGCGGGCTGACGATCTGAGTGAGAATTAGAATGGCGCGCTCCGTCGATTCCGGCCAGTCCATTGTTCGGCCGACCAGGACGTAGAATTAGAATTTGGTGGTGTTCCAGAGGACGCGGGTACAGGCGATGGCCGATTCTCTGGCGAAAAAACAAATCCACCCAGTAACCCTACGCTACCGATCACTTGGATTGCGATTTTTCTGTTCATTGCGACCCTCCATGGTTTGACGATCCTCGATGATCGGAACGGCGGGCGGAATGATCCACGAGTTGAAGCGCGTTGTTCGAATATCCTGCGCGCAAGGCCCCTCCGAGAACGCACAACAGGCTTGCGCGCAGGTCAATTGGACTACGGGTGCGCGGGAGCTGGGGTAGGTGCTGGTGCCGTTGCCGGCTTGTTGAAATCGAAATTGACTTTGGGGGCTTGGCGGGCACCCTCATCGGTTTTGAAATAGGCGTCGTTGCGTGTGAACCCGGCGAAGCTGGCGACCACGCTGTTCGGGAACAACGAAATATACGTGTTGTAGTCCTGAACCGTGTCGTTATAGCGTTTGCGCTCGACCGCGATTCGATTTTCCGTGCCTGCCAGTTCGTCCTGGAGGCGCATGAAATTTTCGTTGGATTTCAATTGTGGATAATTTTCGACGATGACGAGCAAGCGACTGAGAGCCGAGTCCAATTGTCCGTTAGCAGCGATCTTATCGGAGGGGGTCTTTGCGCCCACCAAGGCTGCGCGCGCTGCGGCGATGTCGCCGAAGACAGTCTGCTCCTGGACGGCATAGCCCTTGACGGTTTGTACCAGGTTAGGGATGAGGTCCGCGCGACGTTGCAGAACGACGTCCACCTGAGCCCAGGCCGCGTTCACAGCCTCTCGCTTAATGGCCATTTGATTTCGCCGGCTGACGTAGGCGGAGCCTAAGACAAATGCCAGGATCAAGAGAACAACCAGAATTACGATTCCCGCTTTCATATCCACCTCGATCGATTGAGTTTCAGGCTTCTACTGCGTAACCCGCTTCCACTCCTTCTTCGGTACCAGGCGATCCATCGCAATGACTACTTTTTCCAGGGCGTGGATGTAGTGGTCGTAGAGCACGAAGGAATCGTCCGTTAACGCTTCACCTTCATGAAAGTCGTAAGCGGCCTGAAACGCCGCGGCCTCCGCTCCCGTGAGGGCGGCAATGCGCTCGAACAGAGCGAAAGGCTCCGCGGTAGGTTCTTCGCCAAACGCCAGCAAGGTGTGGCGCAACAAAGTCAACGCGCCGGAGGCAGTTTTTTTCAGAATCGCGGTGTATTCCAGTTCATTATTTCCGGCGTGCAACACATGCTGGCGCAAACGCAAAAGCAACAAACGAAGATCGCGTTCGACTTGTACGCGATGCAGGTTCATGGGAATGTCCAGATCGGCGACAGGATCGGTTCCGAACAGCACGCGATGCGCGCGTTTAACGTCCAAGCTCTCAATGGGAAAAACGTCGGTAGAACGCTGCAATTCTTCGGTGAGGAAAAAAAGCGGGGTTGGTTCTTTTTCTTCGCGAGTCCACCACAGAACCACCGGCGCGAGCAATTGCAACTCGTGGACGTCGATCGTGACCAGCGTGCACAGCACATTCAAATCCGATGTTCCCGGCCGGTACGTGCCGCTGGCTGCGGATCCATAGAGGACCACCGACTCCAGATTCTTGCCGGCCGCTTCCTTCAGTCGACTAACCAGTTCTTCGAGCTTCGTTTCCATAATCGCACCCACACTACTCAGTGAATTTCGCTTACCAGCCTCCGCTTGCACCGCCCCCGCCGCTCGATCCGCCACCAAATCCCCCGAAGCCGCCACCTCCGCCGCCCCAGCCACCTCCCCCTCCGCCACCCCAACCGCCGCGGCTTCCGCCCCACCCTCCGCCCATCATGGGGCCAATCCACCAGCCGCTGCCCATGCCACCACCACGCCGATTGATATTACTGCCAGAACCGCCAGAACGAGATAGAAGAAAAACGAGCAGGATGATGCCGAGAAAAATCCAAATGCCCAGGCTGCCGGAATCTTTTTCTTGTCGCACCGGGCGCAACTGCGGCGCGCCGGTAAGCGTGACGCCTTTGTCGTCGGCAACATATTTCGCCAATTGCCACGCGCCCGCGGTAATGCCACTGCTGTAATCGCCCTGGCGAAAGTAAGGAGCCATCAGCCGGCCGACGTCACCGGCTCGCGCGTCATTGATCACAGGCTCCAAGCCATAACCGACTTCGACGCGATAGCGGCGATCGTTAGGTGCAACAAGCAACAGAACTCCGCGATCGTCTTTCTTTGGCCCGACGCCCAGCTGTTTATAGAGGTCCGCAGCATAAGGGTCAATGTCGTTGCCATCCAGGGATTTGACGGTGACGATGGCCATCTGCGCGCCGGTTTTTTGCTGGAGTTCCGTAATGAGCGCTTCGAGCTGCGCTTTGGTCTGGGCATTGACGATTCCGGCATGGTCGGTGACGTAACCAGTGGGCTTGAAATTCTTGAAATCGTCAGCGCGTGTGACCGCGCTCACGGCTAGTACGAGCCCGGCGACGCACCACGCCAGTGTAATTCTGCGGAGTTTCATGGATTCCCGAGTGAGCCTAACGAGGCTGCCAGTTCTGCGCAACGCGAAAAAGTGAAAGCCTTCGTGTAACAGTGAGCGGAAGAAGCTGGCAAATGCGGCCAACCGCGCAGCCTCTGCGCGAATTCTCTCACAAATACCGGGCAAAAATCCCCGCTGAATTTTTTTACTATGCACGCAGGCCGCGCTCGCAAAATGACTTACGAGATTGTCCTCAGGTTTGTTTTCACGGCGCACGAGTTGCACTCACTCCAGGGTGGATCCAGAACTGAGGAGCGAACTGTTTCCGGGATGGGCAAATCCCTTGGACGCACCTACCTCCGGCCCCACGTCCTCGAGCTTTGATTCATCCTCAGTTGCTCCTCTCGCCAGATCCTAGTTTTGGTAATGGAGGATCGCATGATCGAAAACAAACTTGAAAAGGCCATGAAGCCAATACCGGTACCATACGAGGAATTCGAGAGCTTCCCCAAGCATGCCGAGGAGTTCTTTGACCTCATCGCCCGCCGCCCGTACGAACTGTTGCAGAAGACGCCGCTGCTGTTCGGCCGCGAATTCGAACACCTATGGAAGACTGAACCCGAGCTGCTGCGGCCCATCTTCCTGAAACTGTATGAGACGGAAGAGAATCTGGTGGTACGCGCCGAAGTGCCCGGGTTCACCGAGAAGGAACTGAACATTGCCTGCGAGCCGTGGCGCTTGGTGATCACGGGCAAGAAGGAATACAGGGAAGAAGCCAGAACCGAAAAGAAAGAGGAAATGCCGCAGCACATGGAGAAGCTTAACATCTACCGGACCATCAAGTTCCCGGTCGAAGTGAGGCCAGAGAACGTGAAGGCTACCCTCAAGAACGGCATTCTCGAAGTTACTTTGCCCAAAGCCGAAGTCATCCGGAAAGTGAAGATTGAAGTTAAATCACTGTAGTTTTTGGGAGAAGTTCCTCCGAGATGTAGTGTCAGGGGGCGTCTCTATCCTTGGGGACGCCTTCTGAAATCGTGTGAAGGCATTTAGGGCGATTGACCGCAGTGCCTTCGAATCATACTCTGTACACGGCATGGCCACTTCGACAACGAACATTCCGCGGCGCGGTTGGTGCGCGCTCCCGCGTCCAGTGCTCTTGGCGCTTGCGGTGCTCTTGTGTGCGTCCACAACGCTTTATGCGTTGGCGTGGATGCACGACGTGCGACACCCCGCGTCGCATCTCGTTGAAATCGGTTTCAATTCGTCGCGGAATACGTACTTCGATCCGGTGACATCCTCGATTCCGGTCTTCAATGTTCAGGCCGGAAGTCCGGCAGAACGAGCAGGGCTGCAAGCGGGTGATCAGATCACGGCCCTCAACGGCGAGCCGCTGACTTCCTATTCGATCTTCAATAAGGTTTGGAGTCATGCGCAACCCGGCGACAAAGTGGATGTCACCGTACGGCGCGCTGGTGAGTCTCAGCCACTGACCTTCCGTGCGATATTCCGCTCCGTGGAAGCCGGCAAGGCTGCCGAAGGATTCGCTCGCGAGTCGGCCGAGGAGATTCTCGGTTTTTATCCGATCTTCTTTTTGCTCGTGGGTTTTGCGGTTCTTTTTCTTCGCCTGGACGACATGAACGCATGGCTGCTGGCATTGCTGTTCGCCGGATTCGTCGCGGTACCTAGCTTTAACAACCTTCCTGCGCTGCCTGGGGCGATACAGACAATCGCCTCACTGTATCGGGGGATCTTTTTTTCGCTGATCTCGGCTTTGTTCTACCTCTTTTTCGCGCTGTTCCCTGAGAAATCCCCGCTGGAACGCCGCGCCCCATGGCTGAAGTGGGTCTGTCTGCTGATTGCTGGATCACAGATTATTCCTGGATTGCCGTATGGCGAAGCGCGCTTGCCTGTATTTATAACGAACGCGATAGGCGAGGGAGGAGCAGAATTCCTGCGGCACGCGTTGACTTATGGATTTCTCGTTCTGGGTCTTATTTCCTTGATTTGGAACTGCTACAGCGCCGGAACTTCGCCCGAAGCCCGGCGCAAGTCACGCGTGCTGCTGGCGGGGACGCTTTTCGGGGTAATCCCTTACGTTATCGGGCACATCTTGATCGACTTTACGAACTACCGGCCGACATTTTGGGTCGACGTAAGTCTCAACTTTCTTGTGCTGCTGTATCCCCTGTCGTTTGCGTACGCCATTATCAAGCACCGCGTGCTGGAAATCCCGGCACTGCTGCGGCGCAGTGCGCGCTACGTGCTTGTTCAGCGCGCGTATTTTGTTTTGCTTTTTAGCGCGGCGCTGCTGGCTATTTTCCTGTTCGCGCGATTTTTCTCTGGGTTCTTCGCCGAGAATTCTCAGTTTGGCATGGCCCTCAGCGCCACATTCGGCGTGGCCCTTGTGTGGGTTTCCGGGCCGATCGTTAAGCGTGGCACGGATCGCATCGACCGCGCCTTTTTTCGAAGTTCCTATGACGCACGGATGATCCTGCAGGAATTGAGTGAGAAAATTCGCGTTGTGTCTGACCGGCGCGAACTTGCCGCGCTGTTGGAACTCCATCTCAAGCAAGCATTCCATCCGCAATCGATGGCCATTTACTTTAGCGGAATAAACGGCGAATTGACGGCAATCGGTCCGCCGGTTCCGCATGGCCTCGTTACACTTTCTGCCGATCTGCCGTTTCTCCGGGGATTGACGCTTCGCGGACGCAGCTGGGACATTCCTCCGATTGGCGATCCAGATGCGCCGCGGAATTTTGCGCTCGCGCCACTCGCTCCGGAATGTCTGGTGCCGCTGCTGGGGCATGACGCGCGATTGGTGGGCTTGTTGGTTCTCGGCCAACCACTCTCCGAGGAACCGTACTCCAGCGAGGATAAACGCCTGCTGGATTCCGTGGCCGGGCAAGCGGCGGTTTCGCTGGAGAACATGCGGCTTGCCGAACAAATGGCCGACCGCATGGAGCTGGACCGCCGCGCGGATCGGGAAATGCAGATTGCGCGCGATGTGCAATCGCGGCTGTTCCCGCAAGTGAAACCGCCACTGGCCACGCTCGACTATGACGGCAGTTGCATTCAAGCGCGACAGGTTGGCGGGGATTATTACGATTTCTGGGATCTGGGATCGACGCATCTGGCGCTCGTGTTGGCGGACATTTCCGGGAAGGGAATTGCGGGTGCGCTGCTGATGGCCAACTTGCAGGCCAATCTGCGTAGCCGTTCCGCGGTTGCGCGGCAGGATTTGCTGAATATCAAGCGCGAGGGGAAATGGCTTCCGGGGTTGCTGGAATCGGTGAATCAGCTGTTTTACGAGAACACGCCGGACGACCGCTACGCTACGTTGTTTCTGGCGGTCTACGACGACACTTCGCGGCAATTGGAGTATGCGAATTGCGGACACAATCCGCCACTGCTGTTTCGGGCGGGAGGTGGAGTGGAACGATTGGAGCCGACGGCATCGGTGATCGGACTTTTTCCGCGCTGGGAATGCAGGACCGAAATCGTTACGCTGCAGCCGCGCGACGTTTTGGTTATTTATACAGATGGAGTAACCGAAGCGAATGACGAAAATGGAAACGAATTTGGCGAGGATCGACTAACAAAAGTTGTGCGAGAGCATCCAACGGCCACGCCCGACGAGCTTCTGAAAGCGATTGAAGTCGCGGTACAAGAATTCAGCGCGGGCGAACAGTTCGACGATCTGACGCTGGTTGTGGCTCGTTCGCGCTAGCGCGTCCCATTTATTTGCCCTGCAAAGCCGTCAATAATGCGGAGCCATTGGGAGTGCCCAGGCCCGTGCATGCATCCCAACCAGGTCCGGCAGAATAGTCTCCATTGTTGCCCGAGGTGATGTCGTGAAACGTAGCTTCGGGCTTCGCAGTGTATAAAAGCGGATTCACATAGCCGACATTTGCACCGAGCGACTGGTTAATCAGCGCGAACAAACCTGCCCACAACGGGGCCACCGCACTTGTGCCGCCAATCACCGTTTGCTGGCCGTCGACGACCACGTTGTAGCCGGTCTCTGGATCGGCATCGCCCGCTACATCGGGCACACCGCGGCCCACGAACCCATTCGGAGCTTGAGGGACGTTCACGCTTTGCTGAAAGGTGGGAAGAGCGAAGAGTTCGCTAACGCCGCCGCCGGTCGCTCCCTCATTCGAAGAAAGTTCGTTCCAGACTTGCTCGCTTATGATCGTGGTGCCGGACAGCGTCAGGCGGGTGCCTCCGCAGGCGACAACGAAGGGACTGGACGCGGGAAAGTCCACGGTCGGCGAGGAAGTACCATCTGTGGCGCCATCATCGCCACACGCAACCAGAACAGTGACGCCCATGGTCGAGGCGTCCTGACAGGCCGAATTGAGCGCATCGCGAGATTGCTGAGTCCAGGAACTTTCCGGGCCGCCCCAGCTGATGGAAATAATCGAGGGCTTGAGGGCTGCGTCATGAACGGCGGTGGTCACCGCGTCGATGAATCCTTGATCGGTGTTAGGCGCGAAGTAGGCGGCGAGCTGTGCTCCTGGCGCGATTGATCCCGCAACCTCCAAGTCCAGCTCCACTTCGCCGTCGGCGCCGCTTGGATCGCCAGTGGGGGAATTGGTAGCTCCATCGACGGAGACAGCAGTGACCTGCGGGGGAGAAATTCCCAGATTGCTAAAGAAGGAATCGAGATCGCTGGTGTTGTAACCTCCGCCCAATTCGATCACCGCGATGCACTGGCCTGTGCCGGTCACGCCCGCGGGGAAGTTGTAGGCTTCGGCAACCTGAACGGGCGAATAGGAAGTGGCGGCTGCTTGGGCCGCGGCGTTTGGTTTTTTGTTCAGCAAACGAAAATGGGCTTTTGCTTGCGGACGATCGTCGAGTCCGAAAACACCTTCGACGATAGGCTCCAATTCCGCGGGGATTGTCAGCGTGCCGGTGCGGCCGCGAAACGTGCCGGACGAATGTTGGCAGCGGCGCAGGTCCGCGCCAAAGGCGGAGTTGAAAGTTTGCACGGTGCCGCTGAGTTTCACCATCCTGCTGGCGCGATCCTCGCTAACGACTTTCAGCCCATATTGCCCGGCGAAAGCCCGCACCTTTTCCAGATCAGAGGGCGACGCCCCATGCAAACGGGCGAATTCTTCACGGCTAAGATATTTTCTTTGGCGAGGAGGGAGAGCGCCCAGTTCCGCGGATGCAGGAAACTTTCCGGGTAACGAGCCGCGGCGCAGCAAGATGCTGACTTCGATTTGCTGATTGGGGTCGGCCGGGCCCACGTCTTGACCGCCGGGAATTGGCGCTCGCGCGCTGCCCTTGAGTTCCACCCGATCCTGTCGCTTTGCCATGATACGCCTCCACGAAAACACGCAACGGCCGGGTGGAAAAAGTATATCCCGAATCTCCGGAATCGCCGGGAATTCGGTTTGGATAGTTCGAACAGTGCGACTCGAAGCTGGGCGGAAGACGGCGCATTTCCCTTTGACAAGGAGCCACGAACGGCATAGAAAGGCAGGATACCGGAAAGGAGTTGATCATGGTGAAGGACCTCTCGCGCAGGAAGTTCCTGGAACAAGTTGGCGTTGGCACCGCGGCCGGCATGGGTTATTCACTTCTGGGCGAATGGGCCGAGGGACGTCCGACGAACCCGGATGAGCTGCCGACGCGAACACTTGGGCACACGGGTGCGAAGGTTTCTATTCTGGCGTTTGGCTGTGGCAGCCGCTTTCTGATGTATGAGGACGAAACGGAAGCGCTCAACATTCTCAATCACGCGATCGACAAGGGCATCACCTATCTGGATACGGCTTACGCATATGGCGACGGGAAGAGCGAAACCCGTGTCGGCAAGGTGATGGCGACGCGGCGCAAGGACGTTTGGCTGGCCACGAAGATTCCGGACCGGACGCGCGATGAATTCATGCGGCGGTTGGAAGCCAGCCTGAAGCGCCTGCAAACCGACCACGTGGACTTGCTGCACATCCATGGGCTGGGCCAGGACGATGACCTCGCTAAGATCGAGGCTCCCGACGGCGCTATGAAAGGTTTGCTGGAAGCGCGCGAACAGAAAATGACGCGAGCCATCGGTATGACCAGCCATACCAATGGAGAAGTGATGGCAGTGGCCATCAAGAGGCACGATTTGGACTGCGTGCAAATGGCGTTGAACGCTTCGCAAAACGGGAAATTCGAAGAACTGGCTCTTCCCGCCGCGCGCACAAAAAACCTGGGTGTGATCGCAATGAAGGTTACGGGCCAGGAGTTTCTGCTGAAGAATACAGACGGCAAGAGCGACATCGATTCGCTGCTACGATATTCGATGAGCCTGCCGGTCACCACAGCCGTTGTGGGGATGCCGCGCAAAGAGATGCTGGACCATAACATTGAGATCGCGCGGACGTTTACACCATTTCCGGAATCCGATATGGACCGAATGCGCGAGTCTTTGCAGCCTTCACGCCGACAGTTGGAGAAAAATCTCACCGGCCACCATGATGGACCTACACTGAAACCGCATTTGTTCTGGGCGTAAAGCGGTCCCGGTTACAGCCGTCCGCGTTCGTCTAGTATCTGCCCGACGAGCATTTACAATTCCTTCCCCGTAACCGCGGCCCGGGGCGCCGCGTCAACTAAGAGGGCTTTTGTGCCGGAGGATTGCCTTGGCGACGCGAGCGGTTGTGGCTGTAGCGTCGATAGCAGCTACAGTCTTTACGGTATTTGTGGTGTTAGGACTGCAAACGACCCCTGGCGACACGCAGGCACCGGGTACGGCGGCGGTGCTCACTTATCATAACGACGTGGCGCGTACGGGCCAGAACCTGGAAGAGAAAATCTTGACGCTCAGCAATGTAAATGCGGAGCGGTTCGGCAAGGTTGGGTTTCTGACCACGGACGGGATGGTTGATGCCGAGCCGCTGTATGTCTCCAGTGTGGCCATTGGCGGTGCGGCGCACAACGTGGTGTTCGTAGCCACGGAACACGATTCCGTTTATGCCTTCGACGCAGACTCGCTTGCGCAGCTTTGGCACGTGACCGTGCTTGGACCAAATGAAACTCCGAGCGACGACCGTCAGTGCGGCCAGGTGACTCCAGAAATTGGGATCACCGCAACGCCGGTGATTGCTTTCAACGGGGACCGCGGCACAATGTATCTTGTGGCGATGTCCAAAGACAAAAATGGCAATTATTTCCAGCGGCTCCATGCACTCGACATGACTTCCGGCACTGAAATCTCCGGCAGCCCTACGACAATCGAAGCAACCTTTCCCAATCTCCACGGTGTGACTACTTTTGATCCTAAACAGTACAAGGAGCGCGCTTCTTTGCTGCTCTTGGATGACATCCTCTACACCAGTTGGGCTTCTCACTGTGACGAGGGCGAGTATACCGGTTGGGTTATTGGCTACAGTGCCGCTACGCTGAAACGAGTGAATGTGCTCAATCTGACTCCCAACGGCAACGATGGCGCGATCTGGATGTCTGGCGCCGGACCAGCCGCTGATGCACAGGGCAATATTTATCTCCTCGATGGCAACGGCACCTTTGATACCACGCTAAACTCTTCGGGCTTTCCGATTCACGGAGACTTCGGCAATGCATTTCTGAAACTCTCGGCCAAAAATGGAAAACTGGCAGTTGCCGATTACTTCAATATGCACAACACCCTGGCGGAATCGGGCCGCGACGAGGACCTTGGTTCTGGCGGCGCACTGCTTCTGCCAGATTGCGTGGATGCCTCCGGCCACACCTGGCAACTGGCGGTTGGCGCGGGAAAAGACCGGCGGATCTACGTGGTGAACCGGAACTCTATGGGCAAGTACACTCCCAAGAAAAACAGCGCCATTTATCAGGAAATCGATCACGCCTTGAGCGGGCCTGTTTATTCGATGCCCGCGTATTTCAACAACACACTGTACTTCGGGGCCGTCAACGACACGCTTAAAGCATTTTCGATCTCGAACGCGAAACTTGTTCCGGAACCATCGTCGAAAACAACCGCGCACTTTGCCTATCCCGGTGCGACGCCTAGCGTTTCGGCGAACGGCACTTCCAATGGCATTGTGTGGGCGGTCGAGGCGCGGGGTTCGGATGCGGCTGTACTGCATGCGTACGACGCAAAGAATCTAGGGAACGAGCTATACAGCAGCACCCACGCGCACGGCCGCGACGCGTTCGCCGACAATAAATTCATTACCCCGATGATTGCGAATGGGAGGGTCTTTGTGGGGACATTAACGGGCGTAATGGTCTTTGGCCTCCTGCAGCCGGAGGTTAGCGGCGACTGATCAGTTTGCGAATGTAATTCCGGCAGCGGCCTAGCGGGAGCTACTTTTCCACTTCCTCGATCGGATGAATTTCCCACCAGTGCGTGCCGACCTTGGCGTCATAGCGGGTGATGCCCTTGACGGTGACGGGATGGCCGATTTGCGGCAAATCGCAGGGAAGTTTGGGTATGCACTTGGCGACGATGCAGCGGGCGCGATCCATGCCTTCGATTTTGGGGTTTTCGCAGATGCGAATGTCGGTATCTCCATCGTCTGCCTTGGCGATCTGAGTGACGAAGCCACCGATGGCGGCACGGGTGGACATTTTGTCGGACCAGCGATTGGCATCTTCCGCCACCAACTCGCTGATGGTCAATTCCGCATATAGATTTTTGGGGGGTTGCTCCACGGGCTTGGCCGCGGCTGTGGTCGATTTTGTCATGGTTTTCTTGGCTTTGGGTTGTGCGGTCTGGGCGGCGCACAGAGCAGGAAATGCCAAGAGCGAACCAGAGAGGATGGCAATGGATAGTTTCATTTTGCTCCTCACGAAAGATTTTGGATGGCTAACGCAACCCATCATAGATGCCGGGTTCGCGCAAAGCAGCGGGTCGCGAGGAGGGCCTGCGCCAAAAAGTACCCGGACGTTCGGACAGGGGCGGAACGCCACTCGTTCCAGGCTTTTTGCAGGAACAGGTAGCGATCCCGGTGGGCATCGGCTTGGGCCGAGGAAGGCTGACCAACATGCATGACAAGCCAGCCGTCCTTGGCGTTGTAAGTGGCCAGTTTGGGAGTCCATCTCTGTTGGGATCGCCGGTTTTTGCGAAATTGGTCCAACAGGTCTGGATGAGTTCGGAAAGCTTGTAATCTTCGGGGCGCCAGGCATAGCCCTTGCGGGAATCAAGAGTGCCGAAGACGTATTCGATCTCGTCTGAATGAAAAGCGCCTAGAGATGAAGGATGCTTTAGATCGCCCGGAATACCCAAATCGAAGCTGAAGCGATAGACCGCGGACACCCCGGAATTGGCTTGAGCTTCGAGCCAGGACCAGGTGCCAAAACCCACGAAGGAATCGGCCGCAAAATCGTCGGCGGCACGCACGTCTTCTTCGTCATTGGTGGCGCGGTAGACCATCAGAAAGTCCTCCGCATGAAGGCCGAATTTTTGCCAGGCCGTTGAGATTTTGCACGGTGAATTTGCCGATCTTGCCCACGCTTGCAAAACTGGTTTCATTTTTGTTCCATCCGGCCAGCAATGGTATCTGCGCCTGCTTGTTGGCGCTGAAGATGGCGGACACACTGTCGGGAAGGAAGTTGCCGTCGATGACGGGTCCGAATTGAGGAACGCTCGCAAAAGGTTTGGGGGAAGTTTTCTGGATAAGTTCCTCGGCGGAGACGGCGCGAAGAGCAGCGAGATTGTCGGCGTGAAGCGTGTTCTTTGCGAATTTCTCGTCGCAAGGCGGCGCATTGGTCGAGCAGGCCGTAATTTCCAGCAGCGTGTTGAGACCATTCGTCGGCCAGTTCATGGCTGGCGAAAAAACCGAGGATGCCGAGGCGGTAATTCATGGAAACCACTATCACGCCCTTGTGAGCGAGCGTTTCGCCATTCTGGCGCGGCTCCGAAGTGGCGCCCGATGCAAAGCCGCCACCGGAGATCCACACCATTACCGGGAGTTTGGCGGACTCGTTCGCGACAGGAGCCCAGATGTTGAGGGTGAGGCAATCTTCGCTCATGCCAGGGTCGGTGAAGACCATGTCCGGAAACAGCGGAACCTGCATGCAGCGCTAGCCGAAGGAAGCGGCATTGCGCGGCTCTGTCCATGCAACGGCGGGTTGAGGCGGCTTCCAGCGCAACGGCCCGACCGGAGGGGCGGCATAGGAATGCCGAGGAAGATATTAAGCTTGCCGTCGGCGGAAATCTTTCCGCGGACTGGACCAAGATCGATCTTGACGATCGGACCATCGCCAGCAACTGCATTAAGCGGCAGGAAAAGTGTAAGGAGGAGTACACAGACCGAAATGGCGGGAGTGAAAAGGGGCACGGGCGCGTCCTTTCGTGGGGAATGAAGCGCATCAGCCACGCGCAGGGCGAGAGACAGGTGCGCGAGTGACGTATTTGAGAGCGATTTTATACCACAGGTGGGAGGGAAAACGCGCCACGGAATTGCATTGCGAACTGCGCGGGGGTGGCGGAATAAGTGAGTGTGCGTTATCCTGAGACGTAAAGAAGTTGTTAAGACTTCCGACGCGGAATGTCCCCCAACATCAGGAACCCGATATGAGCGAAACGAAAACCACTACGCCCGCAATCAAGCCCGCGCGGCCTACCTGGAAGCCGGCGGGAAAAGTGCATGCGGCGGAACAGCCATTCCAGTACCCGCTGAAGCGGGAGTTTATCGAGCCGGACTGGCGGCGCTTGCCTGGCTACAAGAATGTCAGCAAGGAAGAGTGGGAGACGGCACTCTGGCAAAGACGCCACACGGTCAAGAACCTCGGCGAGTTGAAAGAGGTATTTGACAAGTTGATGCCGGAGACGTTGCTGGCCAGCCTGGAGCGCGACATCAAAGAGCGCGCAACTATGTCGATCCTTGTTCCTCCTCACATGCTGAACACTATGGATGACAAGGATCTGTGGAACGATCCGGTTCGGCGGTACATGTTGCCGGCGTTCGACGATCGC
This sequence comes from Candidatus Acidiferrales bacterium, assembly GCA_963795535.1. Lineage (GTDB taxonomy): Bacteria > Acidobacteriota > Terriglobia > Acidiferrales > UBA7541 > Acidiferrum. The sequence continues at coordinate 261,035 of CAWCIG010000012.1, read as the reverse complement.
CATCCGGAATGGCCCAGTCACCCAAAGGCCAGCCGTGATTCTTTGCATGAAGCGGATATGTGGGCCGTGGAAGGGCTGACGCACCGCTATCCAACAAAGGTACTGGCGGAGTTGCTGTCGACTTGCCCGCAGTACTGCGGACATTGCACGCGGATGGATCTGGTTGGGAACGACGTGCCTCAGGTGGTGAAGCTGAAATTCCAGATACCGCAGAAGGATCGTTACCAGCAGATGCTGGAATACCTGCGCGTGACGCCCTCGGTGCGCGACGTGGTAGTGAGCGGCGGTGACATCGCGAACACCCCCATCGGTACATTGGAAGATTTTTGTTCAAAGCTGATGGATATTCCCAATATCAAAGATATTCGGCTGGCGACGAAAGGGCTGATCGCCATCCCGCAGCACTTCCTGCAGAGCGAAGTTCTGGCAGGACTGGAACGGCTGGCGAAGAAGGCCCGAGAACGCGGCGTGGATATTGCGGTGCACACGCACGTAAACAACGCGCGGCAGGTGACCCCGCTGGTGCGCAAAGCGGTACAGGCATTGCTGGACATGGGTTATCGCGATGTGCGCAATCAGGGCGTGCTACTACGCGGTGTGAACGCCACCGCCAACGAACTCCTGGAACTGTGCTTTACCCTGCTTGATTACGGCAAGATCATGCCGTATTACTTCTACCAGTGCGACATGATTCCTAACGCTGAACACTGGCGCCTGGCAATTTATGAAGTGCAGAAACTGCAGCACGACATCATGGGTTATCTGCCCGGGTTTGCCACGCCGCGCATGATCTGCGACGTGCCTTTCGTGGGCAAGCGCTGGGTCCATCAGGTGAAGGAATATGACCGGCAGCTTGGCATTTCCTACTGGACTAAGAACTATCGTACGGGGATTGAAGCAGACGATGCTGAAGCCTTGAGCCGGCGCTATGAATACTTTGATCCCATTTATACTTTGCCGCAGCTCGGCCAGGATTTCTGGCGAGACAAGACGGTACAACAGACGCTCTCGAAGTAAAGGGCGAAGGCCGTGGTCAGGCTTGATTGACCAACTTCTGCTTCATGGCAAAGCGTAGAAGCTCGGAATTATTCTCCAAGCCAAAATCCTGCATGATGCGGTATTTGTGGAAGGCAACCGTGCGCGTAGCCACATTTAAAATGGCTGCGGCTTCCTTCATGGTATGGCCTTCGGCGAGAAGTTGCAGCACTTCGCGTTGGCGCGGCGTGAGGGTGCGAGCGGTTGCGGATCGAGCATCCCGGGCTTCGATGTCCGCAATAGCATCCTGAAGGGCTGGGGTGATGTACTTCCCACCTCGCAGAACGTCGCGAACCGCTTTCAAGAGTTCGCTGCCGGCGGATTTCTTCAATAAATAGCCCGACGCCCACTTGTCCATGGTTTCGGCGGCAATCTCGGGATCTTCGTTCATGGTGAGAACGATAATTTTGATCTTGGGAAGGATCTGTTTTAGCTGCTCGCTGGCGTCCAGGCCATTAAGCAGCGGCATATTCAGATCGACAAGTACCAGATCCGGCTTTAACTGCGGAGCCAGGCGCAACAGGGCGCGGCCATCGCCGACCGTGCCAACCACCTCGCATTCGGGCTCCAAAAGACGCTTGAACGCTTCGGCAACAAGCGTGTGATCATCCGCAAGAAGGATTCGTGCTTTGGCCAATTCGGCCTCCACCCCAAGTCTAGGATTGCATGAATCGTATTGGAATTTGGCGCAAATGGAAAGCGAAAGGAAGGAATTCCTGAGCGTTGACGGGGGTTTGCCCCGCCCGGCGTGTGGAAGGGAAAAAACCGTTGTGCCAACCATCGAGCAACCCGACTCGGCCTAGAAAATCTCCGCCCAAGAGTTTCTAGATGCACTCCGCCCCGTTAAAATAACGAAACGATCTTGCTAACCGTTCGGGCTGCTCGAAAGTGGGCACAGAATGCGCTGCGCAAAGGAACTTGCAGAGAAACTTCCACGCAACCACGTTTCGAGGGTTTGAGGATGATGCAAAAGGAACACTATGGGAACTGTCAATAATTACAGTTCTTTAGCCTTCAACGAAGCCCATTTTCGTAATGGAAAATTGAAGAGAATTTAGCTTCGATGTAAGGCGAGTGGAGTACGCTGTCGAGGGCCGTTTGTGTCGACAAAATAACGATATTTTAGTGAGCATCTAGAAATCCCCATCTTCGTCGATAGATGAGGCGGAAATGCCTGTCTGACCACCATACCAGTCAACAATTTTCTGTCATGATTCGCTTCGCAGTTATACTTGGCCGATAGGAGCTGACCCAGGCCGGTGCCAGTACAGAAAAATACAAACCCCGCTAACGACCTCTCCCAAAAAATTCGTGGCCCTTTACGGAATCAGGCGCAATTCGTCCAGGCCCCGGGCCGAGTAAATTTAATCGGAGAACACACCGATTACAACGACGGGTTCGTGCTTCCCGCGGCGATTCCGTTCCAGACAACGGTGGGTATAGCGCCGTCGGAAAATTACAGCGAGCGTGTGGAGTTCGACCTGGAACATTTTCTCGAGGCGGCCCAGCATCACTTGGAGCGATTATGTGGTGGGAGTGGCACGAGAGTTGGCGGAGCGGGGAATTCAGGTGCCCAGTGCAAGCCTGCTGATTTGCGGCGATGTGCCATCAGGGGCTGGTTTGAGCTCTTCGGCGTCCCTGGAAGTTTCCGTGTGCCAGGCGTTGCTTGAAACGGCCGGAGAGAAAATAGACGGAGCGGGGATGGCGAGGCTGTGCCAACGCGCCGAAAACGAATTCGTGGGAGCGCGCCGCGGAATCATGGACCAGTTCGTTTCTGTCTACGGGCGACAAGATCATGCTTTGTTATTGGATTGCCGCTCACTGGAGTATCGGCACCTGCCGATTCCGGAGGAGGTGCGGCTGGTGATGTGCAATACAATGGTGCGGCACAGCGTGGCTGGAGGGGAATACAATCAACGGCGCCGTGAATGTGAACTGGCTGCGGATTACTTCTCGGAGTTGTTGCCAGAAGTGAAGGCTTTACGCGACGTGTCCGTGAGGGATTTTGAGGAGCATGGCGGAGGATTGCCGGAAATTATTCGCAAGCGCTGCCGGCATGTGATCGCGGAGAATGCCCGCGCACTCAGCACGCAGGACGTGGCGCGATTTGGGCAACTGATGAAGGAATCGCACGCCAGCTTGCGCGATGATTTTCAGGTTAGCTGTCGTGAACTGGACATGCTCGTCGAGCTCGGAGACCGAGTGCAAGGGGCGTATGGTTCGCGGATGACCGGCAGAGGTTTCGGGGGATGCACGATCCATTTGGTGCGGAGAGAGAGCGTGGGGAGGTTGCAGGCGGAACTCACCGTGGGTTATGAGAAGGCGACGGGAATCCGGGCGGAGATTTATGTTTGTACGGCAGCCGATGGCGTGAGGTCTTTGGCGTGAGCACGGCAGCGACGAACGGAACAATATGTGAGGGTTTCCGGCCATGAAACTGCTAGTCACGGGCGGCGCGGGGTACATCGGAAGCGTGGCGGCCGAACAGCTCTTGGGAGCTGGCCACGAAGTTATTGTGATCGACGATTTGAGCAGAGGACATCGTCAAGCAGTGCCGAAAGGTGCGCAACTGGTTGTTGGCGATCTGAGCGAAAAAGAAATCCTCGCGGCGCTGTTTCGCGCCCATCGCTTTGATGCTGTGTTGCACTTCGCGGCTTTTATTGAGGCCGGCGAGTCCATGAAATTTCCGGAACGGTTTTTTCGGAACAATACAGCGAATGCATTGGCGGTTCTGGAGGCGATGATTGCGGCGGGCGTGAATCGCTTTGTCTTTTCATCGACGGCGGCTCTCTATGGCAATCCCTCGAGGACGCCGATTCAGGAAGACGACGTGTTGCGGCCGACCAATGCTTATGGAGAATCGAAGCTACTGGTGGAGCGAATGCTGGAGTGGTTCCACCGGATTCATGGGCTGAAATATGCAAGCTTGCGGTATTTCAATGCCGCCGGCGCCGCCGCACCCGATCGCGGAGAAGGGCACCAGCCGGAGTCGCATCTTGTACCGCGGCTGATGAACGTCGCTCTGGGGCGGCAGAAGAACATTGAGATTTTTGGTACGGATTATCCTACGCCGGACGGCACGTGCGTGCGCGACTATGTTCACGTGAGCGATCTGGCGGCGGCGCATTTGTTGGCCCTTGATGCCTTGGATCGCACCGGGCCGCTGATTTATAACCTTGGAAACGGCCAGGGGTTCAGCGTGAAGGAAGTGATTGATGGGGTGCGGCGAGTGACTGGACACACGATTCCGGTTGTGGAATCACCAAGGCGCGAAGGTGATCCGGCGGTGCTGATCGCCAGCTCGGAAAGAATCCAGAGGGAGTTGAACTGGAAACCAAAATTTCAGGAACTGGATGCGATATTGAGCAGCGCGTGGACGTGGCACAAGAATTTCCCCGATGGGTATCTGGGGGTTAGATAAATCGGCTGAACTGGCTGGGACGGGCTGCGCGCAGCAACGCAAGAGGAGCAGGGGATCTCATGGGACAGTTTGAACTCGGAGCGCATCCGCACCGGCGGTTGAACCCGCTCACGCGGGAATGGGTGCTGGTTTCGCCACACCGCACACAACGCCCGTGGCAAGGGCAAATTGAGCCGACGCCATCGGAAACTTCTGTTGCTTATGATCCGCAGTGCTATCTCTGCCCGGGAAACGCGCGGGCGGGAGGGGCGAAGAATCCCGAATATAAGAGTACTTTCTTATTCGACAATGATTTTGCAGCTCTTCGCCCGGACACGCCGTCTGGCGGATTTGACGAAGAAGATTTGCTAAAGGCACAGAGCGAAGCGGGGCAATGCCGCGTGATTTGTTATTCGCCGCGACATGATTTGACACTCGCGCGGATGAGCGCCGATGAAATCAAGGTTGTGGTGGATGCCTGGTGCGAAGAATTTGCGAGGTTGTCCAGTTCGGAAAGTGTTCGCTCCGTTCAGATTTTTGAGAATCGCGGGGCGATGATGGGTTGCAGCAATCCACACCCACATGGCCAGATATGGGCGAATGAAACTGTGCCGGACGAACTGGCTCGAGAAGTGGCCACGCAGCAGGAATATCTCCAAGGGCACAATGCTACGCTTCTGGCTGACTATTTGAAGTTGGAACTGAGGAAAAACGAGCGGGTCGTCTGCGCCAACGAGCATTTCACAGCGCTGGTGCCGTTCTGGGCGGTATGGCCGTATGAAACACTGTTGATCAGTCGTAGGGCCGTAAGTTCTTTGCCGGAATTAAGCGATGGGGAGCGCGAAGACCTGGCCCAGCTTCTTCGTTTGCTGACTATTCGCTATGACAATTTGTTCAAAACGTCTTTTCCGTACACTATGGGCCTTCACCAGCGTCCCACGGACAATGCGTCGTATCCAGGATTTCATCTTCATGCCCATTTTTATCCGCCGCTACTGCGCTCGGCGACCATCAAAAAATTCATGGTTGGTTATGAACTGCTGGCGATGCCCCAGCGAGACATCACCGCGGAATCCGCTGCAAAACAATTGCGGGAACTGCCAGATGTGCACTATCTGGACGCTTTGTAGATCCAATCCTCAGAAGGCTAAGCAAGACCCGCACTATGAGAACGAAATTCTCGTTTGGGGCCCTATAACGGAACTAAATCAGGGAAGATAAATTATCGCGTCAGAACCGCCAGTTCCTCACGAAGTTGCCGGCGCGCTCGAAAGACGCGCATCTTTGCGGTGGCCTGCGTAATTCCTAATTCTTCCGCCATCTCCCGGTGCGTCCAACCTTCGTGCTTATGAAGAAGAAAGGCCCGCCGCAGCGCAGGGCTCAGGCGGTGCATCGCTTTGGAAGCAAGTTCGCGGTGCATGTGCTGCCGTTCGTTGTTCACGCGTGTGTCCTGAAGGTCGGCGATGCCGTGGCCACTGCCATCTGAATATTCCAGATCCACAAAACTGTCCTGACGGCGCGACCGGTTCCGCCGCAAGGTCATGAGCGCTTCATTGAACGTGACACGAAACAGCCAAGAGGAGAAACGCGCGGATTCTTCAAAACCATCGAGACGCTGATAGACCTTGACGAGGACGTTCTGGAGAGTGTCTTCGGCGTCCTCATGATTTTTCACAACCCGGCGCGATATTCTGTAAATCAGGTGCCAGTTGCGTTGGACCAACTCTGTAAAAGCCGCCTCATTCCCACTCCGAGCGAGCGCCACTAATTCTTTTTCAGGACTGCACGCATAATCAACCCTCATGCCCTTGCCGCCCTTCCGTAACTGAAAAAACTGGGGAGCCAAAAAGGACAGCGAACCAAGACGACGAGAAAAGCGAGGAAAGCCAGCCTTCCGGCAGCAGATAGCGCGAGGGCTAGCTCAAAAAGAGCCAGCAGAACGGCGGTCAACGCCACGGTGGTTAAGGCGGGTACGCAGCGAAGCATCCGTTCTTTCTCCTCCCATGGCCTGGCAAAAAATAGTCGCAATCGCGACATGAGAATAGGTTGGCTTCTTCAGCAATTTTCAATGTTCAGGAGCACAGGCACCATCGGGAGAATGCCTTACCCCAAAAAGTGACCTCCCGGTATAAGAAATCGCCGATTGAATGGCGCTATCGCATTTAATTCAAAGGGTTTGTGGCGGAAGAACGTTTCCGTGAAGGCCAGGAACGGCGAACAGAAGATCGAACACCTGTGGCTCCGGATCATGACCGAGCCGGAACGGAAGCAGGTGTCCGCCTTCGTACCGAAAGGGTTTGTATCCAAACTGCGCCAGGAAGTTTGTGACGGAATAAACGCTATTGCGGCCGCGGCCGGACGACGGCCCGCGAACCTCGCACCAAACCGGAGCCGGGGCTTCTCCGGACAGATACCCGCGCATGCCCTGGACGGTGAGTTCTTCATTACCTTCAACGTCGACCTTGATCAGGCGAATGGAAGCCGGATCTATATGCAATTCCGCAAGCGCGAAATCAAAGGTGCACAATCGCACGGAGACCGCTTGCTGGTATTCCGAATGGCTCCAACCTCCTTCCGGCATCACAAGGGAACTGCTTCCAGGATTTGTTGGACCGGACACAAAGAAGTCCGTCGTGCCGGAGCGATTGCTGAGTGCACACGCTACAGCTTTGCCGATCGAGCTTGCATTACGGCTGAGAAACGCGAAATGGACAGGCTCTGGTTCGAAAAGCAATGAATCGAGCCCCAGCGTTCGCGCCAGAAGACTGTACATGCCAAGATTTGCGCCAATATCGACAAACAACCCGGATCGAATGGCGACGCGAGACAAGATCGGAAACAGCGGCGAGTTGCGGTAGCTCCGCAACAAGTTGTGCGGGGCGTAGTAGAGAAGGCGCTCGGACGGATTAGCTAAATCCAGGCGCAGTGCGGCGGTGCCAACCTGAACGGACACCTCGCCGTGACTGCGCGCGTCCGTGAATAGGCGATCGCACGTTGACAGCAGAAGCTCCTTGCGCTTGCCACTGATGTGAACTTCAAAGCCGGCATTGCCGATCAAGGTGCGGGCGATTGCGGGAAAATGCATGGTCTTCTCCGGATGTGGCATACAGCAATTTTTTGAAAACGCGAAACATGGAAACGCTAAAGCGAGCGAAGCAGGGCAGGGCGAAACTTGTTCAGAAAATCGCGCAGGCAGCGGCGAAACGGGCGGGGAAACAAAAACATGGCGGTGAAAACGCAGATTTCTCTAAAACGCGGGTTGCCGTAGCGAAGGAATTCGACCGCGAGCGGGTAGATCGCGGAAAAGGCTTTTGCGTCCGAAGCTTCGGGCGCTACGTTGTTGATGATAAAACCGGAATAAGAGCGCGGCGTGAAGAGTTCGCGGTTCTGGTGCGCCCAATCGAAGGAATAGCGCCAATTGCTTGCGCTACTGGTGGTGGCGCGCTCTTCCTCGATGTAATGGTGGGCCAGGACTTCGTCAACGAAAAAAACGGTGAAGCCAGGAAGCTTTGCGGCGCGCAGCAGCCAATCCGTGTCCTGATGCTTTAGCTGGCCGGGACGAAAAGGACATGCGTCGAAAAGTTCGCGCTTCCCGAAGAAAGTAGAGGTTTGAATGGACCGCTCGCCGCGAAAGAAGGAATCGCGCGTGAGAAGATACTCGCTAAGCGGCTCGCTTGCTTCCGGGAATCGCCGCGGCCACTCGTAGTCGGCGCGGGGAGTAATGGCTAGAAGGCGGCAAGTGACCATGAAAGTTGGCTGATCGACTCGCTCGGCCAGTTGCCATTGAAGTTCGAGCTTACGGGGGAGCCATTCATCATCGTCGTCCAGAAATGCCACCCAACGGCCACGTGCAACCTGAACGCCGCGATTGCGCGTTTCTGAACCGCCAATACGTTGCGGTAGCGGCAGTATGCGCAGCCGCGAATCCAGAACCGTTTCCAGTGCCTGCTCGGTCTCCTTGTCAGGACCATCAATGACTACAATTACTTCGAGGTTCGACACCGATTGCGTCAGGGCGCTGTGAATGGCGCGAAGAACCAAGGCTGGCCGGTTGCGCGTCGGAACAATGACGCTGACGACCGGCTCGAGAGACGGAACGGAGTTGGTCATAGAATTAGTTCGAATTGCGGGAAAGACCGATGGAACTGGAATATAAATCTTCGAGGAGCGCGCACTGGCGATCCAGGCTAAACGAGCGTCGAACGCGTTCGATGCCAGCAAGACTCATTTCAGCCCAAAGAGAATCGTTTTTGAAGAGGTCGACGATATGGACGGCCAGTTGCCGCCAATCGTGCTCCTTGGCGAGAAAGCCGGTGTTACCGTGTTCGACTGCCTCCGGAACGCCACCGGTGGCGAAACTGATTACGGGCATGCCCATGGCCTGCGCTTCGATGAACACAATGCCGAAACCCTCGGCGTCGCCGGAGCGCGCAACGATGCTGGGAACACAGAGCAATTTGGCGCGCTGCATCCAAGAGCGCACCGTGGCCGAGTCTTGCGTCCCCAGAAAAGAAAAATTGTGCAGCTTCTCAGCGGCCATGGCTTGCAAGTCGTTGCGCAGCGGACCGTCGCCAATGACGGCCAGCTTGATATCGGGAACGGCCGATTGCACTTGTTCCATGGCGCGAATCACATATTCGCAGCCTTTCTTTTCGACGAGGCGCCCGACGAAGAGAACCACATTTTCCCGGGTGATCGCCGGATTTGGCGCGAACTCCTCGGTATTCACGCCGATGTAGTGAACGACGATTTTGTCTTTAGGAAAACCACTTTCCACTAGGCAGCCGGCGAGAAAACGAGAAACGGCAATGATGCGGATCGCCGTGCCTGCCAATTGGTGCCGGCGCCGCAGATAACGCCGTCCTGAGTGCGATTCGCTGAGTGTCTCCAGGTTCACGGTTGCATCCCAGCCGTGAAACGTGACCAGAAACGGGATGCCAGCACGCCGAGCTAAGGGAAGAATGTGCGCGGCATCGCGTCCGAAGTGCGCATGAATCAGCGACGGGGAAATCGTGTGTACCGCACGATCGAGTGCATGCGGCACTGTGCCGAGTTTGAGGCTGTACTCGCGAAAGTATCCCCATGCCCCGCCGCGATTGAGGAGGTAGGTGCGATCCTCGGGAAGTTGCAAGCCATTCACAGGACGCATGCCAACATAATATGGCTCGAACAGTCGCAACCCTTCTCCCTGCGCGCGGATGAATGTCTCCGAGGAGGGAAGCAAGTGATCGCGATAGAGGATAACTCTCGGTTTCGGTGTTATATGCATGAGGATAAAGGCTTAGCGGCCGGAGTGCAAGACTTCCAGGGAGCGTTTCAGCGCGTATTTGACGGAGGGCCAATCGGGAAGCTCCCGGCGGCGCACTTTTCGCCACATCATCACAAACAGGCCGCCTCGCCGCATCCATTTGCGACGCCGCTCTTGCGCGATCGTATGGCGTTCCTGCAGCCAGGGAAAATTTCGACAAGTATCGACGGGTCGCGGCGCCAGGCCAAAAACCAAAATGTATCCGAAGCGCGGGTGAGCTGAAATGTTTGGGCTAGAACAGTGCAACGTGCGCGGATGATGGATCGTGCAGTCTCCTGCACGAAGCGGGCAAGCCACAGCCGCGTCCACATCGAACTCACAGACACATTGCAGAGCATGGCAGGAAGGATCATCGTTGGCAAAGCCGTGATCGAAAACGCCGGCACGATTCGAACCCGGAATGAAGCGCAAGCAGCCGTTCTCTACTGACGTATCTTGCAGAGCGATCCAGATGGTTAGCTCGCTGTACTCGAAATTGGGATCGCGAGATGCTTCATCCTGGTGCCAGGGCGTGGGAGCGCCATTCTCAGGAGTTTTGAGGATGGCGAAGTCCCAAAGGCATCGAACTCTCTCGCCCAAAAGTTGCTTGGCAATCGCCAGCGCGTTCTGGAAGAACTGAGCTTGATGAAGGCGCGGCGCATAATTTACGGGATTGGTGATCTGCGGCGAAGTCTGGGTAGTTCCTGGCTTGCCAGGAGCGACCAGATCGAGGTGCGCACCTTCCTTTTCTCCAGCACGCTTTTCGAAGAGATCTTCGATGGTTTTTTTCAGTTCACGGAGTTCGTCATCCGAAACAAGGTGCTCGAAGGTAAGAAATCCATTCGCTGCAAAAGATTCGGCCTGCTCAATCCGGAGAAGCGAACGGGTGGCTAGACGCTGCATGGTCGGTCTCCTCATTCTGGGATTGCCAAGCGGACCGCGGTGTTCTGACTAACTTCGTGAACTTGGGAATGAATGTGGAACCATGAGCAGGAACGACTGTTAAGTCCGGGAAGATTCTTCGAAGGCGCGAACCATCGCGTTCCAAGGCAGCGCGGGTTGATACGACGCGTCCAACGGCAGAGGGCGAGCCTGCGCATTGTCCTGACGAGGTTTGTATCCGCCAATCCAGGTATAGCGGTCGGAAATGCCCCATGTGAGAACCGCGACAACAGATTTGTCGCGCAGGACGGTTGAGAGGTAATCGTAGTAGACGTTGGCAACAGTCTGATCGCGAGTGCCAGGGTCGGCAGGCAAGTCCGAATCGATCACGTCCATCTCTGACACGATGATTTTCACGCCAAGATCGGAAACGCTGCGAAGGAACGAAGTGAACTCCGGGTAGTTGAACGTCGGAGAAGTGCCGGGCAAGTGAGACTGTAAACCGATGGCGTGGATGGGCACGTTGCGCTTCAGGCGCTCCTGCAAATTCTTCAGCATCGCATCGCGTTTTGCTTGCGCCCAACTTTCCCGCGTCTCCAGGTGATTCTCATTCCAAACGAGAATTGCGTTGGGATCTGCCTGGGCCGCGGCATGAAAGGCCATGTCGATGTAATCCGGGCCGACGAGATTCACCCATGGTTTGCTGCGCAGACCGTCCGGGCGCTTCTCATTTGGATCGAGCGCCTCGTTCACGACATCCCAGGAATGGACTTTGCGCGCATAGCGGCCCACAACCGTGGACACGTGAGTCAACATGAGGTCCCTGGCATTTTGTTGCGTAACGTAGCTGTCAAACCACTTCGGCAATGATTGATACCAGACGAGGGGGTGGCCACGGAATTTCATCTGGTGCGCACCGGCGAAATGCTGCAGCCAATCTACGGGTCCAAAGTTGTAAGTGTCTGGCGTCGGGCGCAGTGCCTCCCATTTCAATTCGACTTCCGGCACCAGAATACCGCACTGGGCAGCAAAGGCAGCGGCGAATGCGGAGTCATTTGAAAGATGTGTTTTTGTCGCGGCGGCTCCGTAGAGCAAGCCGCGAGCGGCCGCAGCTTCCTTGAGCGAGGAAAATTGCAGTAGTGAGTTTGGCGCGCACCATGCCGCGGGCGCAAGATACGTCGCGCCTGTTAGCGCGGCGGCCTGCGTCAAAAAATCGCGTCTTGGATATGTTGGACTCAAGGCAAAGGTCCTTCCATGCCGGGCGACGCAGCTCGTTTGAAGCGGCCCGGATTGGTTACCCACTCCTTCGTAAGAATTCCCGCCAGGAACAGCGGTTCCAGCAAGTACCTCTGCCACAACCGACGCGGCTCAGCTAAAAGCCGGAAAGCCCACTCCAGTCCCACGCGGCCCGACCACCGAGGAGGCGTACGAACCGCTCCGGCGACGTAATCCATCGCAGCGCCCGCCGGAAGAATGACATTGGCACAAAGGCTCGCTCGATTTGCATGAATCCACAATTCCTGGCGCGGCATGCCCATCCCCACGAGCAAAAGATGGGGTTGATAGTCGGCAATGGCATGCAGGATCGATTCGTTTTCCACGGAGCCAGATTGTGCATTGAAATATCCATCGCGCGTTCGAATCTGCAGTTGGGGATGTTTACGACGGAGGAGTTCCGCGCCGAGTTCCGCCACGCCCGGTGGAGAGCCGAGGTAGAAAACACGCCATCGCTGGGCGGCAGCGGTTTCCATTAGGAGAGGAAACCAATCCGCATAGGTGACGCGATGATCGCCGCCCGCCGAATAGCCGAACAAGCGAGCGAGGAAAACGATGGGCATGCCGTCGATATGAGTCCACTCCGCCTTTGCGTAAAAATCGTGCAACTGTGGTTGGCGATGGAACAAATAGAGACTGTGAAGGTTGTGGTTGGCGATGACGGCCTTGTCCCCGGTGCGGATAATGTGCGCGACTAACGCCTGCAATTCGCCAATCGTCTTGAACTGCACGCGTATGCCGAGAAACTCAGCGGCGTCTGTTGTCGATGGCAAAGACACGATATTCGAAACCTCATTCGTGTTGCGCGCGCGATCTTCAATTGGCAACGACGGATTGATAGATGTGGACATACGGACGAACCATCTCCTTCCACGAGTAGCTTGCGGACGCACGGCGGGCTTGCTCGCCCATCTGCGTTAACGCCGCGGTCTCCAAGTTCAAAGCGGACCGTATGCCGCGCGCGATGGCGACCGGGGAACCATCGACCAGGAATCCAGACTTTCCGTCTTCGATGATTTGTGAGTGAACTCCCACCCTGGTGACGACCGGGATGGTACCGCTACTCATCGCTTCGATAGTGGAAAGCCCAAAACCTTCATAACGCGAGCCGGAGGCGAAGAGATGCGCGCGGGAGAGCAGATTGTAAAGCCCGGCATCTTCAATGCGACCTGTGAACTGAACTCTTTTTGCGATGCCCAATTCCGCGGCCAGGTGACAATACGATTCGGTGCGACCGACTTCGTCGGGACCGATCCAGACCAGATGCGCATGGGGATGAGTCTCGCGGACTTGTGCCAATGCCCGCAGAAGTTGATCGATTCCTTTATTTTCGGCAACGCGTCCGACGCCAACGATCAGGCCGGGCGTGATTTGTTTCTGCAATTTCAAATAGGGATCGAGCGCGACTCCGTTGCCCACCATATGAAGCTTCTGTTCCGGCACGATTTCGGAGAAGAGTTCGTAATCGTGGTGGCTCACGCACAACACCGCGGCGACTCGTTTCAGCGAGAGCCGCGTTGCCGTACGAAAATACGCGGATTTCAGCCAGGACAGCCATTTTGTATGAAATATTCCGCCGTGCGTGCTGAGGACGATCGGATGCTTGTGATACGCCTGAGACCACGCCAGGAAGTCGACGAAGAAATCGATGGCGTGGATGTGCAGAACGTCATGGTTGTTCAGGTGCCGCAGTACTTCCGGCGCGATCGGATAGCGACGGATGCCCCAGTGACGAATCCTGGAAACGGACAGGCCATTCACGATCGAGTGATCCGGCGCGGCCTCTCCCGTCGAAAAGATTTTCTTCAACGTGACGATGCCCACCTGGTGGCCGTGATTTTGCAATGCATGACTCAACCCATCGACAACGTTTTCGATTCCTCCGGTAGAAGGAAGAAACTGGCGCGTGATTTGCAGGATTTTCACTGCTCTGGCTCAGGATTCGTAAACGGGAACTGCGTGCTCTGGATTGCGGGAATTTGATTCGTTCCACCCCGGGCCTTTTTCACCGGCGATTTCGCCAGCCGCCGACTTCGACTTCGCTTCCATTAACGCCAGGGTAACGCTGGTGGCCACGAACGGTATCCACATGAAAGTGCCCAGGCGAATCAGATCGCTTTCATGAATGTTTTGCAGCGCGAAGAAAATCAGGAAAAGCAGCGGCCATTTCGGGGTGCGCAGAAGATCGCTGTGAAGCGCGTGCACTCCACGACGCATTGCGGAAGCGAGTGTGCAGAAAAACAGGGCAAGACCCACGATTCCGAGATCCAGTCCCATATCCAGATAGCCATTCTGCGCGCTCAGAGCGTTCCATCCGGTGGCCAATACTTCCTGGAGGCTTCCGGATTGCCGCACCCAGAAAATCCCGTAACCGTAGCCCAGCCAGAATCTTCTGCCGATGGCGTGTTCGATGGCGACCCAGAGAGGGACGCGGCCCGTCAAGCTTGCGTCGCGCCCAAAGGCGGAAAGAAAAGCCCCGGCATTGGCAATCATCAGAACCGCCACAAGCAGCACGAGCGGCAGCAAGCCGATCCATAGCGGTGGGCTGCTGCGACGCGATGGCCGTGGAATGCTTAGCATCGCGTAGATGGCAACAACGATGATCAGGGAAAGCAGTGCGCCCGCGGAACGCGACAGCGCGAGAAGCGGAAATGCGGCCAGGAGACACGCGCCACCAACCCAGCGCGGCATGCCCAACGGCTTTCCAACCATCACCGTGAGAACCCCAAGGGCCATCTGCCGGCCTAGAAGATTCTTGTGGGAGAACATGCCTTTGAACGCGCCCATGTGCATGTCGTGTGATATGCCGAACTGCGGCGCCAACACGACCATCAGCACGCTGCCGGCGATTGAGACCATCAAAAGCCAGCCGAAGATCTCGATTTGATCTTCCCAATCGAACGAAGAACCGAAATAGACGGCGAAGACCGTGGTTGCCAGAAAAACAATGGCGCGCCGGAAGGTGAAGAACGGATCGTCGGACCAGCCTGCGGACAAAACAGCCAACGCGCAGATCGACAGAGGCCAGAAGGCATGGCGGATGCCGCGCGCGATGGCATTCCATCGTACGAATAACAGAACGGCCAAAATGGCGAAGACAGCGATCTGAGAAAAATAGGAAATCCGATTGAACTGCCACGAGCGACTGGCGACGTTTTCGCCAAGGTCGCTTGGGCTGAAGGCACCCACGAAATAGAGCAAGGCAAAGAGAACGTAGAATTTCTCGGGCGTATGGAACGCCGCCCGGATACGTTCAAAGAGGTTGCTGCGTCGAAGCGCTGGGGAAGTTGTGTACATCGGTTCAGACTGTTCGATCGCTAAACGCCGAATTCGGCCTGCGGCGTGAGGGGTTCCTCGGTTTCGAGCTGGGTTGCCACGAGATCTTTGGGAGCGCGAGCGCGTTCTTTACCGACCAGGTGGCTCAGAACGGCCCAATTGGCGACGGCCAGCAAGCCATCGGTTAAAAGACTCGACCACGCCGCACCGCGCCACGAATACACCGGAATCAGGTACAGATTCAGAGCGAAATTCATTCCCGCCACGGAAACCTGGCAAGCGGTGCGATAACGCTGGTAGCCGGAGCCGGTGAGGCTATCGCCGGCGCTGAGATGGAGGCTGCGAAAAACTGGCAATAGGCAAAGCCATCTCAAAACCGAAATGCTCTCCGCGAAGCTTTTTCCCACGATGTAGGGAATGGCCGAGGAACAAAAATAAAGTAGCAAAGCTGAGCACGCGGCGCATGGTAGCGTCGTCGAAAGGATTTTGCGCGCGAAGCTGATGCTGCCCTTCGCGCCATCGATTCCTTTTTTGAAGAAGCGAGGTAGCGCCGCCGAATGCAGGGAACGAATGGGAACGCAGCTGATGTCGACGACCTTGTACGCCATGGAATAGACGCCGTTCGCGGCCGTCATCCCGTAGCGGCTCAACATTGCTTTGTCGAGGTCGTTATAGATCGATGTCGTGGACGAGGCGAACGAAAACCCCAAGCCTTCCGCCGCGTTCTTGAAGAGCAATCGTGGACGGAAAATCGGCATTCCAAGGCGGAGAGAAACGGCCGTGATCGCAACGGAAGCGGAAATCAGAGAAACAATCGCCGACGCCCATGCCCATTGCCCGGCGGTGGCATGGCGCAGCATCACGATCATGACGCAAACGGAGGCGAGCCGGACGGCGCTCGTGAGCGTCGTAAGGATGGCAGTCATGCGCAGCCCTTCGAATGCCTGAAAAGCTTGTCCTGCGCACTCTGCGAGCTTGGCGCATGTGCATTCGCCGAGAGCGACCAGCACCAACACGGATGCGCTAGCCGTACCTACGAGCATCCTGCCCAGAAAGTTGAGCGCGATGATGAGAGCGAGGCCGACAACCAGCGTTGTGAGAATCGCGTTGCCCCAAAACTCGGCGAACTTGCTGCGATCCTGGCTGACGTAACGGAGCAAAACCATTCCCGAGCCAAGCGAACTGTACTGGCTTACGATGGACACCAACGCCGCGGCGCCGACGAATATGCCGTACTGTGTGCTGCCCAAGAGGCGCGCCAGCAAAATGAAGTAGCCCGCTTGCAGGCAGAAGCTCATGCCCTGGCCAAGAAAAACCCATGCGGCGTTTCTACCCAGGCTTCCGCTCTTGAACCGTTCCAGTATTTTCACGCCGCACCGCACAAACTGTCGACGAGCCCCCGATATTGAGCGTGGATCTCCTGCCAGCGGTAGCGTTTTTGAAATGCCCGATATCCTTCCGAAGACAATTGACGTCGCTTGGCGGAATCTTTGAGGAGTAGTTCGATGGCTGCAGCCAGCGCGCCCGGAGAATTGCTGGGAATCAGCAAGCCGCCGCCTTCTTGAAAGATTTCTGGAATCCCGCCGACGGCAGTTGCAATCACTGGCAGCGCCGTAGCCATGGCTTCGACATTCACCATGCCGAAAGGCTCGCTCCAGGTGGAAGGGCAGCAGAATATTTGGGCTTTGCGAAATTCAACGGCGAGGGCCGGCCCGGAAATGTAATCGGAAAACTCCACATTCGAAGGTTTGTTTTGCTTCAGCTGGTTCACGTACTTAGACGTCTCATATCCTCCAAAACCGGCCCCGCCCACGATCCGAGCTGTTACTTCGACGCCGTTTGCCTCGAGGAGCCGCATGGCCTCGATAAAAATGTGGACACCCTTTTCCGGAATGAGACGGCCGACGAATAGCGCGACGGGATTGTTGGGGGTCTGATCGGTCGCATCGTCAGAAGCCGCGGG
This sequence comes from Candidatus Acidiferrales bacterium, assembly GCA_963795535.1. Lineage (GTDB taxonomy): Bacteria > Acidobacteriota > Terriglobia > Acidiferrales > UBA7541 > Acidiferrum. The sequence goes on along the minus strand of CAWCIG010000012.1, from coordinate 243,917 downwards.
GAAAAAGCAACTTTCATCCGCGCCGTTGGGTATGACCGCCGAACACTTGGCCTTAAAAGAGAAGTCCGAGGCTTCCTGTTGCAAGTAGGCACTGCAGAATACCAGGGCATCGACATCCAGTTGGCGAGCAAATCGTGAAGGAAGAAAGCGAAGGTGCGAGTTCTGCATGTGTAGGACGACACGTGCTCCGGCCCGAAGGCACCGGGAACGCAGCGCAAGCGCATACTCGGGGCGATTGTGGATGTACATGACGTCCCCTTTTTGCAGCTTTACCATCAGCGGGCGAAATAAATACCGCAATTGCAAAAGCCGAACCTGTAACGCGGTGTGATAGCGCAGCATGCGGAAATATTTCGAATGTTCGCGCAGGCCAGGAAGGCTCCAAACGCGGGAAGTTGAGAAATTCCAGGTGGAATCGGCCCAAGGACAGATGACTGTAAAGTCATCGTCGTGGCGGAGAACGTTGGCGGTCCAGCGGGAAAGCGCGCCGCCCGCGTGTTCGGAAAATGGTTCGGATTCCGTCAGGACGTGATAAATCATAGGGCGAAGACGAATCAGGCTGCTCCGGTACCTTTCAGCACAGCGGGAATTGTGAGAGCAAGAATCTTCAGGTCCAACCAGAGCGACCATTCATCGAGATACTGAATGTCCATCTGCATCCATTGTTCGAAGGTGATGGCGTTGCGTCCGTTGATTTGCCATAGGCAAGTGATTCCAGGGCGAACGCTGAAGCGGCGGCGCTGCCAGTCTTCGTTGAAGCCTTGAAAATCGCGAACAGGCAGCGGCCTCGGCCCAACCAGACTCATTTCGCCAATCAGCACATTGAACAGTTGTGGCAATTCGTCGATGCTGGTGCGCCGCAGAAAACGGCCCACTGGCGTGATTCGCGGGTCATTCTTGATCTTAAAAACGGGGCCGTCCATTTCATTCTGTTGTTCGAGCTTCGGCATCATTGCTTCTGCATCAGAAATCATAGTGCGGAATTTGTAGATGTGGAACTTGCGCTTGTTGATCCCGACTCGCTCCTGACGAAAGAACACCGGACCTTTCGAAGAGAATTTCACGGCGATCGCCGCTGCGACAAATACCGGGCCGAGCAGGATCAGCGCCACGAATGCGCCGAGGGTATCCACGCACCGTTTCAAGATCATGCTCAGACCGTCGTGGGCCTCCGAACAGATGTGATAACCGCCGTCAAATTCTTCCGCGTTGATGTGCGTGCGTTTCAGGCCAAAGATGTCCGGATCGAAGCGCAGCATGATTCCTTGCTGCTGACATAGCTGGGCGACGCGTGAGGCATGCTCATAGAAGGAGCGCAGCGGCAGGAACATCGCGATTTCGTCCACGACGCTAACGCGCAGGAAAGCGGGCAGATCCGAAAGATCGCTGAGCAAGGGCAAGCCGGTTCTCTGAAATTCCGGGAGGCGGGGCCAGTAGGTGTCCATGAAACCAAGCAGGCTGTACCCACGCTCCGGTTGTTCGTTTAACTTGCGCGCGAACTCGATGGCGCGCTCGTTAGTTCCCAAGACAAGGATATGACGCAAGTTTCGGCCACGCCGGCGGAGAGAAGCCTGAAAAGAACGGATGCAAATCCGGGAAAGCACAAGCAAAGCCGTGCTGATTGCCCAGAAAATCAGCATGAATCGCCAGCTTCGGATGAAGCTGATGCGAGCGACAAGCGCGACGACCCATAAGAGTGTTGCAGCTAAAGTGGTGGCCTTAAACACATCTGGAATTTCCGACTGGGCGTCCGAGAGGCGCCGGGATTGATACAAACCGCAAAGCGAGAAAATAAGAAACCACATGTAGAGAATGAACGCGAACAACACGCAATTGGCGATCGACACGCGAATGGCCAGAAATTCGGGCAAGGAAATGCTGGCATCTGCGGAGACGACGATGACCGTCGCCAGCGCAAAGGACAACAATTGCAAGCCTAGATCGAATAAACGAACCAGGCCGAGCAAAAGGCGTCGCCGGACTGCGTTCATTGGGGCTCCATGGGCGGATCGAAAGAGTTAAATTAGAAATGCAAAGTGTGTGTCGGTGACGGAGAAAACCTGGCTACAAGAGGTTGTATAGCGTTTCCGGGATCGGAAATGTGCGCTTGTTGAGAACCGCCCCTAGAAGCTTTACATGCATCGAGCGAAGATGGTCTGCCACTTTCACTGCCGATTCCCGGCGCGTTGCATTTGCTTCAAGGATCAGAACGACCCCGTCTGCAAGTTGACCCAAGGCGATAGCATCTGCGTAGCTGTTCAAAGGTGGAGCGTCGATCAGGATGTACGCAAACTCATTGCGCAAGTCCGTGACTCGCGCCCGCATGTTTGGCGACGTCAACAGCGCGACAGAGTCTTTTGCTCCCGAACCGCAGGAAAGTACCGCTAGATTCTCGGGGCCAAAATTGGTGACGAATTCGGTGATGGGACCGGGAGAGCGCAGTGCATCCGTGAGTCCATAGTCATTGTTCACTTTGAACGGATGCGGCGACGACGAAGTTCGCAAGTTTGCATCCACAAGACAGACTGGCGCTCCTGCTTGCCCCGCCAGCGTTCGCGCGACAAGAGAGCTGATGCGGCTGCAACCGTTACCCGAATCAATCGCGGCAAAAACCACAACGCGATTGGAAATGTTGCCGGGCGACAGAAAGAGGTTGTGAACCAGCTTCGATGCCTCTTCCCGCGCCAGTTGGTTTTCGCTGACGGCGGCCACGGCATATTCTCTGGCCGTCCATTTTTCTTGCGCGGGCCCGCTTCTGGCGCCACGCACCTCCGTTTCCGGAATAGTGCCCAGCCCGGGTGCGTCATAGACGGGCGCAGCAGCTTCCGCAGAGAGATTGACTCGTAAGTCGCGCAGCATTTCGAAGTTCTTGCTCACAAACCCTCCAGCTAGGCAGCCTGGCGCGGAACAGCCGCCAGGACAGGTACGTTGAGTGTTTCGGCAACTTCCGCGGGTGTGCGGAACGATGGATCCAGATATTCGGCGATGTAGCCTGCGGCCAATCCAGCACAGATGGCCAAAATGAATCCCAGAATGCTGATGAGCACGGGACTATGCGCTGGCGTCAGCGGAACATTCGGCGGAACGGCGATGGCCACGTTTGCGACTTGCAGGCGATCCAGAGCATCGGAAGTGCGCTCCTGGTCACGTTTGTTGAGGTAAAGCATGTAAGTGCTCTCGTTGGCTTTCACTTCGCGAAGCAGTTGCGCCTGTTTCACGGCCTTGCCATCAAGGCTCACCAATTCGTCTTGCATGGTCTGGACGTTGTTATTCAAAGCGGCGACGGTTGCCTTTTGCCCCGCGAGATCGGACTCTGCGCGGGCTAGCTCTTCGCGCAAAAGCTCGTAGGTTGGATCGCGATCGGTGGTTTGGTTGACGTAACGCGCTTGTTCGGCGGCGGCAATGGCCGCTTGTGTCTTGGCGATTTCCACGTCGGCTTCCTGAACCAGGGGATACGATGCGTCATACTTCGTGGCCAGTTCCGTGCGCTTGTTCTGTGCGGCTAACAAAGTGGATTGCAGGTTTTGCAGCAACAGCTCTGAGGAATTGGAAACTTCCGCGGTCTTCGAGCGTTCAGGCGTTACAGCTATCTGCGCTTTTATTTTGGCGATTCGCGATTCATCGGCGGAAACCGCATCTTTTGCGCCATTCAGAGACGTCATGGTCGCTGCGGTTTGCTGTGCCAGGTCCGTCCTCAAGACATCCGGCGCGGCTACCCTCTCTTCTTTTCCAAAATCCACCAAGCGCGCTTCGGATTCCGTCAGCGCTTTCTGATATTTGTCCGCTTCCTGCGCGAAGAAGTCGGAAGAACCCAACGGACGCTGCAGCTGAACGTGTTTATCCAGATAAAGCTTGCTGAGATTTTTCAAGACGCAGGGAGGTGTCGAAGGGTCGCCCATGTTGCCATATTTCACTTCGATGACGTCTGACGTGGTGAGAGCTTCCACTTTGACCGCTTTCGCCAACGTAGAGGCTGCGTGTTCCTTCTTAACGGCTTTGCGGAGAGCGGGATCGCTCGGCAGAAAAAGGTCCATTACAGAGGGTTTTTCGCCGAGGCCACAAGCGTCCGTGATTTCTCGCATCATGTCCTGCCCTTGCAGCAGCGCCACTTCCGAACTGACCTGGTCGGTCGTTACGGGCTTATAACTGGTGATGGCGGCGCTTTGACCAGCGCTGATCGCGGGATCGGTGCGAGCTTCCTGTACTACGACCTGCATGCGCGAAACGTAGTACTGCGAAGCCCACAACCATGCCACCAGCAACGAAAGCACGAACACGGCGGAAAACGCAGCGAACACCTGTTTGCGGTGCCGGAACACTGGCGCCAGCAAATCGCGCATCGTGAAATTTGGCATTGGTTCCTGCAACTGCAGAATCTTTTTGTCGCCTGAATTCATGTTTGCCACCTTTCCAAATGCAAAGGCCCGAATGATTTCTCTAAAAGCCGGCCGAATAAACTGATGTTCCGACCGAATAAGGAATGTATTTGCGGATTTTTGTAATGGTTTTCTCGGGGACGAAGATCATGTCGCCCGGGCGCATGTCCGAATCTTCATTCACGTTTTTACCGTGCAGGAAATCCTTGAGCTTCAGTTCCTTAGCTTCCACCCAGCCTGTGGAATTGCGATGGTAGAGAAATACTTGAGTTTTGGCCGTAGGCAAGAATCCGCCGGCGATTCCGATGGCCTCTGAAACGGTGATGTCGGAACGCAGATCATACTGGCCGGGCTTGGTCACCTGGCCAGTGACGATGAAATAAGGTTTCTGAAATTCCGTTAAGTCCACCTGTAACACGGGTGCATGCAGCACCTTGGCGTAGGCGTTTTTGATGGCCAAGTTGACTTCGGGAAGGGTCATGCCAAGCACGGAAATGCTATTGGTGCCTTGAAGGCTGACGTAGCCATCGGGCTCGACCATCACTTTTTGGTTGAATTCTGGCGTGAGCGGGAATGTGAGCACCAGAACATCGCTTCGCTGGACCTTGTAGCGAGGGACGCGTTCGCCAGGCTGCGGAACATATACGCCGTCGGCGTCGGTGTGCGCGACAGCTTGTTGTGGAGCGGGAGTCGTGGGATTTTGCTGCGCACCGGCCGGGGAAGCCGCTACGAGGAACAAAATGACTGACGCAAGCGCTGTTTCGCAACGAATGGCTCCATAAGACGACATACTTGTTTCTCCTCTCACGCAAAACTCAACGGTGGACGGATTCCTGTTGCTGGCAATTCACGGCGCCCGGCAACAATTTGTGCGGCGCAACTCGCATCGAAAAGGAAAGCCGCGCTATACTGAACGAACTCCGGCCGGTCAACTGTAGAAACAGGGGAAATCGTTTGAAATGTTGAACCGCCTTACGGGTATCCGCGCCGTTGCCGCTATTTTTGTGGTTTTCTTTCATTTCGGAGACAGTTTCGCCGCTCTTTTTCCAGCGTTTGGCGTTCTCCGCCCCATTTATAAATCCGGGGATATGGGCGTCGATCTTTTCTTCATGCTGTCCGGATTTGTTCTTAGCTTGAATTATCTCGATGGCTTTCGAACGATCTCTCGAGGCAGCTACAGGAAATTCCTGCGCGCGCGTTTGGCCCGGATCTATCCTGTGCATTTGTTCACGCTGCTGTTGCTGACTGCCTTTGTGCTTTCCGCCAGAGGCGCGGGAGCAAAGCTGAATTCGACGCACTATACGGGCTTTACCTGGGTTACGAATGTTTTCCTGGTACACATTTGGCCGGGATTCAATCGGGGGCTCTCCTGGAACTTCCCCTCGTGGTCGATCAGTTCCGAATGGTTCGCCTATTTGCTGTTTCCCTTGTTTGCCTTCTGGATTGGCAGCACGAAGCGTCCCTATATATGGATTGTGTTGGCGCTTTCGGTTTACGTGGTGCCGTGTTTCTATCGGATCGAGCACAACCCCACCCGTTGGGCCTTGCTCCGCGTTACGGCGGAATTCGTTGGCGGATGCTTTTTGTTCCAGATTTATCGGCGTGGCTGGAAATGCCCGCTGCCGCCGTGGGCTTCCGGGGCGCTGGCGCTGCTGATCTGCGCGGTGTGCACCTATTTCGACGTAACCCGGGCGTGCAGCCTTCCTTTCTTTGCGCTGCTGATCTGGGGCCTGGCGGTAAACACGGAAGGATGGCTTGCAGGACCGGTTGCTGTTTATTGGGGCCAGGTATCGTATTCGCTCTATATGACGCACGGTTTGTGCCAAATCTTTCTGAATCGCGCTTTGCCGGCCGGCCATTTCGCAACTTCCTCTATCGCGATTCGCGCCGGGTTGGTGGCGCTCTATCTGTTCCTGATCGTTGTCGCCGCCGTGTTGACCTATCACTATGTGGAGACACCGGCGCGTCATTGGCTCAATCGCTCTGAAAAGGGTACGGTTGGTGTGAAAGAAATTTCTGTTCCGCCACCGCTGAAGGAAGAGCAATCAGCGGAAGCTTAAGCGCGGCGAGGATCTCTCAATGCTCAGTGCATGGGGTCGAGTTCCACAGGAAGCGTCATAGACTGACCTTGGCGCAAGGTCTGGTAGATGTCGTGAATCTGAGGGTTGGCCGCTTGAATCGTCTGCACCGTGGCGCGATCCGCTTTCCCGTAGTGCTCCATCGCAAACTCGAAAATGGTTTGCGTACGCTCGACTTTCACGTTGACCGGAATCGGCAAAGACTTGTGTTGCGTCGCCGATGCTCGGGTACTGTTTCTCAGTTTGTCGGACTTGCGCGCCGGCCTCGCCGCGCTCGAAGTCGTTTCGGATTCCGATGGAATCATGACCGGAGTCCCTGGCGGCAGCGCTTCGGGTGGCGTGGCAATGCCGGGGTTCAATTTGAGAACCACCGGAAGAACTTCCCCGGTGTGCGCTCCGAAGTAGCGGCGGGTTAGCTGCTCCACATCCTCCTTGCGCTTTGCGCGGACGATCCGCGTGTCATCGGGAGCGCGCACTGGTTGCGGAGTCTCTTGTATCTGTGGCGGATCCTGTTGAATCGCGTCTGGCGCCACTTGCGCTGTATCCGTAGCCGCTGGATCCGGTGCATTTTGGGGAGCGTCGCTGGATGGTGCCGCGGAAGGTGCTGCCGCGGGCGTCGAAGGCGCGATTGTTGGAACCGTCGGCGCGTTCGCCGAGCTAGACTGCAATGGAGCAATAGTTTTCGTCGGGGCGCTTGGCGAAGTCATACGCGAATAATAGGAAAGAATTTCCGCCGGTAGCAGCCCTCCATGAACCAGGAAGGCAAACAGCGCAATCCCTATAACGACTCCCATTCCCGCCTTTAGCCTTGATCCTGATTTCTTTGGTATATCCGCGCCGAGCAGGCCCGTTTGCAAGGGGGGAAAGAAAGGCACCTGTGGCACGAAAACCGATGATTGCTGGGCCGGCGGGCGGTAATAAACCTGCTCAGGGTATGCGTCGGATATGTGCCCGTGAGCCGCTCCTGCTGATTTCAATTCGAGCGCGCGCGCGGCACGTTTCACCACATTCAAATCCAGCGACGGCAAGCGGCCGGCATATCCCAGGGAAAGCGCATGAAAACAAAGATTATTGATGTTTCTTGGAATCCCCTCACTCACTTGGGCAACGAAATCCAGCGCATCCCGCGTAAAGAGAGGCTGTCCCGTGTGACCCGCAATGGCCAAACGCCGCTCGACATATTCCGAAACCTGCTCTCGCGTGAGAGGCGCGAGATGAGCCACCACAGAAATTCTCTGACGAAGCTGCGAGAGTTGAGGCGAAGCCAGCTTTGTGGAAAGAGCCGGTTGACCGGCAAAGATAATGTGTAGAAGTTTTGCTTCCGGATTTTCGAAATTGGACAGCAGTCGGATCGCTTCCAGCGTTTCATCGGCTAGATTCTGAGCTTCATCCACGACAATGACGAGTTGCCGATCTGCTTTCGCTTCGCGTAAGACCGCGGCATTCAGAGCCGTCTGCATGTCCGCCAAGTCGTCGCTGGCCGCCGGCGCCTCAATGTCCTGGAGCAGCGCGCCAAGGAATTCCTTGGTGTTGCCGTGACTCTGAAACAAAAATGCGGTGCGGGCAGAATCTTTCAGCAGGAAAAGCAACTGCATGATCAGGGAAGTTTTGCCCATCCCGGGTTTGGCAATCAGGACGGAAAAGCCGCGGCGCTCGCAAACCGAATTGACCAGCGAAGTCAAAGCGGCTTTATGCATGGAACTGAAATACAGGAAGCGCGGGTTGGGAGTTACGCCGAACGGTTGTTCGCGAAAGCCATAAAGATCCATGTACATGGTGGTCAGCTCAGTTGATCCGTGTTTAATTTGCGTTGAACGTAGGGCCCGCCAGTGGAAGCCGGGCATTCGTGCCGAAACCTTGTTCGCACGGCTTTACATCGCGCGCGTTGATCTCAACTCCCGCGGAACGGCCAAGAATATCGATGGAAAGAACCAGCCGCAGCGCATCCTTTTTCCTGGCGAGCAATCCCTCAACACCTTCAAGCGGCCCGCGCGTGACGCGGACGCGGTCGCCCTTGTTTAGAAAAGGAAATGGTTCCAGTGGCAAACGCTCATCGGACGCTATGCGCAGCCCAACAATTTCGTCGTTGCGAATAGTTGCAGGAGAGCACCCGGTGCTGACGATAAAGTGCACTCCCGGAGTGAACAGGACATGAGCATGCCTTTCGAGTAAGGAGCGGAAAAAGACATATCCCGGAAAAAGTGGCAGTGTGATTTCTTTTTTACGATCTTTCCAGCGGTGCAATTCGTTATAGGTCGGATAAAAAGTCTCGAAATCCTGCTCGGCAAGAAGAGACGCAACTTTCCTCTCGTGCTGGTGGCGAGTATAAACCGCGAACCAATCATCCGGTCGGACGTTCGTCGCAGCACTTGAGTCGGTAATTAGCATAAAGCTTCGCCCTGTGAGTCACAGCTCTCATCTTTTTCCTTCGAAGATGAGGGCTATGACCCTGGTTGCTCTAAAAAAACTCAATTCCCGCAACTTCGGGACTATTCCTCTTTGTCGAAGCCCACGCGGCTCGACGGACCGTACATCACGGTCTTCGTGGCGTTGATTGCGAATCCCCACTTGGATTCCCGGCCAGTTGGGGTCTCGACGCGGTAGACTTCACCGCGCATCTCCAAGCGAGACGAGGGCGCCCCGGTCTGCTTCACGGGTAGCTGCACCGTGAGTTCGACGATCGCGCCCAAGGGCGGCAATACGCGCGAGAAAACAAACGCACCGCCTTCGCTGATATCCTTAGTCCTGGCCTTCACGCAACCCTTCGGTCCGGTTCGCGCCAACCACTGCACCGTTACCGCAACGCGAATCGGATAACGGAGATGGCGCCTCCGTTGAAAGGACTGGCGATTTACGGTGTCAATGCCCACCGCGGTCGCACCGCTATTTGAAATCAGAGCAGCTCTCATTTTTGTTACACCTAACTGCTGAATGTGAAACTAACGGTAGAGCGCAAATCCGACAAGGGAAGGAATGTGTGAACGACTAGGTTGTTTTGTTAGGGTCGCGAAGAGTGGAACAGTTGTCTCGGGGGAAGCGTCGAGATCTAAGGGATACCCTGTAGAGGAAGGTAGAGACGAATATACTATGCTAGTTCATGCGGCCCCGAAAACGGGGCGATGGTGGCACCGAAAGTGCACTTAGGATGCAGGCATGCCGGACAAAAGTCGTTACCGAGGGCGGCTTACCGGTGGTATGCCTTGGTGGCGAGGGACAAAATCGGGGCAAATACATCGCGGCACGACGCATCGGATGAATTTCTGCAATGAATGCAATGAATTGGAAGAACAATGAGGTATGAAAATAATTGCTTTGGGGTGAGCAAAGAATGATGCAACAAGAAGGCAAATCCTCGGGTAGTGTAAGAATTGCCGGAGGGTATAAGAATTTCAATGAGCCAATTTTTCCCAATTGGATATCGAAATGCACTCGGGTCGAATGTCTCCGAACGACTTCTCGCGCAGGAACTTTTTGAACCACGCCGGGTTTTCAGGAAGGAGGCGTCTAAATCGCTCGGCAATTCCTGTGCTGCACCTCGCTTCAGCTTTCCTAGCATGAACTGCAGTTGGCCAGCCCTCAGTCAAGTAGAAAGCCCAGTAACAAAATTTCGAGAGGATTGACCATGCAAGGCATGAATGCCACCAATGAAAATAGTGCCATCACCCTCCTGATCGCGGAATCTTGCCAAATGAATTGCGAGTTAATGGCGGCAGCACTGGAGCGCAGTCCCTATCCGCTTTCCGTGATCGCGGCGGCTACAGATTCGGAAGAAGTGTTGAAACACTATTCCTCGCGGACGCCAGACGTTTGCATCATTGGATCTCGTCTTAAGGATGGAGCGCGTTCCGGACTCAGCGTTACCCGCGAACTCTGCCAGCTTCATCCCTCCGCCCGTGTTATTCTGCTGCTCGATTCAGAACAGCCGGAATTGGTTGTCGAAGCATTTCGCGCGGGCGCGAAAGGAATATTCTCCCGCGAAGAACCATTCGAAGCGCTTTGCAAAAGCGCGCACAAGGTTCACGAAGGGCATATTTGGGCGAGCAATCGCCACGTGCACTACCTTGTGGAATCGCTCGCCGACTCCCGCTCCACGGCATTGCCGGAACCAAAAACCATGCCGCTCTTGACCAAGCGCGAGCAGAGCTTGGTGCAACTGGTCGCGGAAGGCCGTACCAATCGCGATATTTCCCGGGAGTTGAAGCTCAGCGAACACACAGTACGAAATTATTTATTTCGAATTTTCAACAAGCTCGGAACATCCAACCGCCTGGAACTCGCGCTTTACGCGCTAAATCACCAACTTACCAATCGCGATGATTCCGTGGAATAACAAGCGCTACGCAAGCTGTAAAGCAAAACCCCCAGAACGATAACTTTTGCGGTCAGGCACGATCGCATGTACGTCATACTGACCATTTGGGAGGTTGAGCGCCAGATATACCAATCGCGGTGCGCGGAGGCCCGCGAAGATTTCGAACTGATAAACCAAGGGGTGCTGGTCCGATGTGTGGCTGATGACAAAGTCACGAGAATTATCGCGTTTCTTTGCCTCGCTGACGAGGTGATTAAAATTCGCCAGCGTGCCATACATTGGGTCGATGTTGACGTAATCTGAAACGTTATAACCAAAATTAACCTGGCGAGACGGAAAGCACGGGGTGATTCAAATGGCATCCACGCCAAGCTTCTGGAGATAGTCCAGCTTGGAAGTTATTCCGTTCAGATCCACAATTCTCGCCATTCGAATCGGCAAAGCTACGCGGATACACTTCATAAAAGACAGCGTTCTGCCACCAAGCGTGTCTCCTGGCATCCTTGAGAGGTTGCGCGGATCCAATTCCAGCGAATGGCAGGGCACAAGCAATCGCTAGCATCCGCAAATTCGACCGAAGTTTTCATGGAGGCACTCCCGACAAAAAATGCCACATTCGGCCGAATGGGTTTCCCTGAGCGCACCGCCGAGCGAATCCAGGCGCGAATAGAGTTTCCGTAGACCACGTGCGTGTGTTACGACAATATAAAACGACTCTCGCCGATTTTGGCCGAAACGCATCCGGGGAAGGTCCGGGCTTGCCATCAACACGCCGCAGTTTTGTGAAAGAGCTTTAAAACAGCCTACTCCGTCCGCAAAGTCTGCGCTGGATCCGTCGACGCCGCGTTGCGCGCCGGAATCATCCCCGCCAGCGATGACGCCATTCCCAGCGACAAAATCGCGATCACCATCACTGCGGCATTTACACCCTTGATCTCATAAAGCTGCGACTCCACAAACCTCACACACAGCAGCGCCACTGGAACGCCAATTGCCAACCCAATCGCTGTCTGGCTCATTGCATCGCGCATTACCATCGCGACCATGCTGCCGGGTTGCGCCCCCAGCGCCATGCGAATGCCGATCTCGGAAGTCCGCCGAGCGACCGTGTATGCGGTCACGCCGTACAGTCCAATCGTTGCGAGCACCAGCGCCAGACCGCCAAACAACGCCGTCAATCGCGCTACCATGCGGTCATCGTTAAAGCTGTCTGCAATCTGCTGATCGAACGCCTGGAATTTCACCACCGCCAGGTTTGGATTGATCTCCGCCAGCGTGTTGCGTGCCAGTTCTTCCATATTGTTCATTGGCGCTTGCGTTTCCACCACTATCGCGCCGGCGTATAGCGAAGTATCTTCCTCGATCGGTGACTTATCGCGCGCCAGCCGTTGCAGCATCGGCAAGAAATACATTTTGTGATCCTTCCAGCGCACGGTCGTATAAGTCGTATCCTGAACAACGCCCACGATCTCATAATCCCCGTTCGAGTTTGGTCCCGGATTGCCGAACCTCCTTCCGAGCGGGTTGTCACCCTTTGGGAACATACCTTTCACGAACGTCTCATTCACCACCGCCACAGTTGGCGCTGTGGCTGTGTCCTGCACGCCGATTCCACGTCCCGTGACTACACGGGTCCCCACCGAATCAAAATAATCCGCATTCACTCTCACGATCGAAGCTTGATCCGCATGCGCTTCCCCTTGCACCTGCACCGCGGTGCCCCAGTTGTTGTCCTCCATCGGCGTGTACGAACTGATGCCGACATTCTTCACATCGGGCAGCGCGTGAAATCGTTGCTCCATCATTCGGTACAGCGCCTCAAGTTGCGGTTGTGTGTAGCCTGCCGCTTGTGGATTAATGTGTACGATGTACCTGTTCCTCGAATCCAATTTCAGATCCGAGCCTTCCAGTTTGCTCAGGCTCTGCGAAAACAATCCTGCGGCCACGAGCAATACCAGTGACAGCGCCGCCTGCAGTACCACCAATCCGCGCTGCAGAAGCGGAGCTCCCATCGTTGTTCCGCGCACGCCGCTGCGCAACGCATCCGCGGGGTCGGTCTTCGCGGCAATCCACGCCGGGGCCACACCAAATAAAATTCCCGTCAGCAGAGAAAGACCGAAAGCAAATCCAAGCACTGCAAGAGATGGCCGTGCGTTTATCGGGACTCCCTTCGCTCCGGGAAACACGAGTGCCAGCAGCATTTGCGTTCCCGCATAAGCTACCGCCAGCCCCACAATCCCACCCAGCCCAGCCAACACAACGCTCTCCGTCAGCAATTGACGAACAATCCTGCCCCGCGCCGCTCCCAGCGCTGTTCGCACAGACATCTCCACTTTTCGGCGCATTCCCCGCACCAGTAGCAGATTCGCAATATTTGCGCACGCAATCAGCAGCACCAATCCGGAAGCACCCATCAACAGCTTCAAGTTCGATGCGTACTGCTCTCGCAAGTCCTGAATCCCCGCGCCACCTGGCGTCAACGCGACATGCACCCGGTCCAACAGTTTCTTGCTTGTTTCATCCGAGAAGGACTTCGTTTGGGCCAACAACTGTTTCACATTTCCACCTATTTTCGCCTGCAACGTGGTCACGTTGACGCCGGGCTTCACACGGCCAATCATGTACAACCAGTTCACGTTCGAATCATGCACGTAAGGTACGTTTGCCAGCGTTGCCATCGACTCAATCGGCAAATAAAAATCCGGAGGAGTGCTGGCCAGCCGATCTCCATAAAATCCCGCCGGCGCGATTCCCGCAACCGTCACCGCTTTCGTATTGATCCAGAATATGCTCCCTATCACCGAGAAATCGCCGTGATAGTTCCGCTCCCACATCTCATAACTCATCACTGCAACGATCGGCGCGCCCTTTACCTCGTCTTCGTCGGTGAACAGCCGTCCCGCTTCCGGCCGCAAACCAAACGTGCGGAAATAATTCCCAGACACGAATTCGCCCATCACCGATCGCGCGCTCTCCGGCGTTCTGTCCCGCCGAGCGATCACCGGACGGAATCCAAAGCCCGCCTGCATCGCTGCGAGATCTTCGAAGTCTGGCACGTTCTTTCGCAACTGTTGGTATGTCTCGGTCGAAAACAGCGCATAATTGCCGTCGTCGCGCGCGCCTGTATTCACGCAGCATTCATTGTTGTCTCCAATTCGCACCAGCGTCTTCGGGTCGGTCACCGGCAGATTCTTCAGCATCACCGCATTCACCAGCGTGAAGATCGCCGCGTTCGCACCAATCCCCAGCGCGAGCGTCAGCGCTGCTGTCGCCGTGAATCCCGGCGCCTTCCGCAATTGACGCAACGCGTAACGCACATCCTGCACGACCTCTTCTAGCCGGACCCAGCCCCACGCGTCCCATGCGTGTTCCTTTGCCTGTGTCCCGTTTCCAAACGTTCTCATCGCAGCCCTCCGAGCCTCCAGCGGGTCCATTCCCGCCGCCACGTTTTCTGCAATTTGTTGGTCCAGATGAAATTGGATCTCGTCGTCCAATTCCTTTACAAAACGGTGACGTTGGAACAACGTCTGCAAGCGCATCCATAATCGTCGCATCATGGCTCGCGCTCCTAAGATCTTTGCACCACAAGATTGATCGCCGCGGACAACCGATCCCAATGCGCGGTCTCCTTTTCCAATTGCACGCGTCCCGCGGCAGTTAACGAATAAAACTTCGCTTCCCGCCCCGTTTCGGTTTCGCCGCGTTTGCCCTTGATCCACCCTTTCTGCTCCAGTCGGTGCAGAGCGGGATAGAGCGACCCTTGTTGCACTTGCAATACTTCTCGCGATATTTGCTGAATCCTTTTCGCGATTGCCCATCCGTGTTTCGGCTCCAGCGCAATCGTCTTCAGGATCAATAAATCCAGCGTTCCCTGCACTAAGTCGTTTGGTTTTCCCATACTATGATTATCTACAGTGCTCATTGTCGATAGTCAAGGTATTTGTCTTTGTTCGCCCTGCCAGAGCAGTTTCGGTCTGCGAGAGGTGGGCTGGCTGCTGCGACGGAGAGCGTGAAGAGCGTGAATTGACGGGAGAAGAGAAATACTCTAGCCTTCGTGGGGCGTTGCAGTAAAAGAGTTATCTGACATTTTCCGTAGCGTGGCAGATTTCTTTGTTGTGAATGGACGCTCTTGATGAAGCGAGGTTCCCTCTTGCATCCATCGCGTCAGTTTCTGAGTATCTGCCTCTTTGGCGTCCTGACTTTTGCAATCCTTTCCTCACTATGCGCCCAACAGGTTGCCGCGCCTGCACTCGCTCTCAAGCCTCCCCTGGGATGGAACAGCTGGGATGCCTACGGAACAACGATCAATGAGGCGCAGGTAAAATCCAATGCTGAATGGTTCTCCAGGAATCTGAAACCATACGGTTGGCAATATATTGTCGTTGATATGGAATGGTTCGTCACCAATCCGACTCCTGAAGGAAATTTAAAGTCTTCGTCATACAGCATGGATACCAACGGCCGCTATATCCCAGCCGTAAACCGATTCCCATCGTCGGAAGGTGGCGCAGGATTCAAGCCCCTGGGTGAATATGTCCATTCCTTGGGATTGAAATTCGGCATACATATTCTGAGAGGAATTCCCAAGCAAGCTGTGGAAGCAAATTTGCCAATCGCCGGTTCTGCGTATAAAGCGAGCGACGCAGCGGATGTGACGGAAACCTGCCCGTGGAATCCAGACAACTATGGAATTGACGCCACGAAACCTGGCGCCCAAGCCTATTACGACTCCATCGCGACCCTCTATGCAAGCTGGGGAGTAGATCTGATCAAGGTGGATTGCATCAGCAGCCATCCCTATCGCGGTGAAGAAATTCGAATGTTGAGTACTGCGCTGGCGAAGAGCGGGCGCCCCATCGTCCTGAGCCTTTCGCCGGGCCCGGCTCCGATCGAAAAAACCGAACAGATGAGGAAGTATGCGCAGATGTGGCGCATCTCCGACGATATTTGGGATTTGTGGCACAGCGATGTGGCGTATCCGCAAGGTCTCGGAGATCAGTTCGCGAATGTGCTGAAATGGGTGGGTGAGTCGCAGTCTGGGCACTGGCCCGATGCAGATATGTTGCCGCTCGGGTATTTAGGGCCTGCTCCCGGTTGGGGCAAGGCCAGGCAGACGCGGCTGACTCACGATGAGCAACGCACCCTTGTAACTTTGTGGTCGATTTTTCCTTCGCCTCTGATGGTCGGTGGCGAACTTCCTGCTGCGGATGCGTGGACGAAATCTTTGTTGACCAATCCGGAAGTGCTGTTGGTGGACCAACAGTCCACGGAAAATCGTCCTGCAATCGAGAACGATTCAATTGTTGTCTGGACTGCAAAGTCGCCATCGAGTGAAGCGTTCTATGTCGCTGCGTTTAACCGGAGTGAATCGCCTCAGACGCTGCACTACTCTTGGGCCGATCTCGGGCTGCCCTCCAACGCATACCTGCTAAGAGATTTATGGGAACGAAAGGATCTGAACTCGACCCCAACGTTCTCGATTGTTCTTGCCCCGCATGCCTGCGTTTTATACAAGCTCACGCCGTCTGGAAAATCACATTAGCGAAAAAACATGAAAGCTCTGATCATCAGGAAGCCCGGAGAGGCTGCAGTCGAGGAGGTTGCAGAGCCGAAGCTGGACCCCGAAGACGTTTTGCTACGTGTGCGGATGGTGGGATTGTGCGGAAGCGATTTGAATTCCTACTGCGGCCGTAATCCCATGATGCGTTTTCCACGAATCCCCGGCCACGAAATCGCCGCCACGATTGTAGAAGGGAACTATTCGTCTTCCGGACTGGCTCCTGGTACGGCCGTCACCATGTCTCCCTACACGAACTGCGGGAAATGCGCTTCCTGCCTCCGAGGGCGGCCCAACGCGTGCGCGTGCAACGAAACTCTGGGCGTGCAGCGCAACGGCGCGCTCACGGAATACATCACCATGCCGCCCGACAAACTTTATGCGGCGACGCTCACGATCAAGGAACTTTGTTTGGTCGAGCCGCTCACGGTTGGCTTTCACGCTGTTTCGAGGGGGCGTGTTGATTCGACCGACATTGTTGCCGTTATCGGTTGCGGAGGCGTGGGTCTGGGCGCGATTGCGGCTTCGCGATATGCAGGAGCGAAAACGATTGCGATCGATGTGGATGATCAAAAGCTTGAGATCGCCAGAAAGGCGGGCGCGGTCCACATTGTGAATTCAAGCAAAGATGCACTTCACCAGCGATTACTGGATCTGACTGACGGCAGAGGCCCCGATGTGGTCATCGAGGCAGTCGGCCATCCCCAAACTTTCCGCGCCGCGGTCGAGGAAGTGGCCTTCACCGGGCGCGTCGTTTACATTGGCTACGCCAAGGAACCAGTGGCTTATGAAACCAGACTCTTCGTCCAGAAAGAGCTCGATATTCTTGGTTCGCGAAATGCTCTGCCCGCGGATTTTCGAAAGGTGATTAAGATGCTTGAGGAAAAGCAATTTCCTGTCGACGATGCGGTTGGCTCGATCGTTTCCCTCGAAGAAGCGCCAGATATCCTTGAAATGTGGAGCAAGAATCCGTCGAGGTTTACCAAAATCATGGTGCAGGTCGACTAATCGCAACCTTCAGGCGCGATAATTCCACCTTCGAAAGAGGATTCGACGATGACAACGGGCCAAACGGAAAGCACGCTCACGGGGAATGGATCGTTGTCACGCCATGCGTTGTTCCCCGCTGGCCAGATTATTCCTTTCCTTTTGGTCACTGCCCTTTTTTTTCTCTGGGGCGTGCCCAACAACTTAAACGATGTGCTCATTCGGCACTTCATGAAGTCCTTCGCGATCTCCCGCTTTCAGGCGGGATTGGTGCAATCTGCTTTCTATCTGGGTTATTTCCTCTTGGCTATTCCCGCTGCGCTGATGATGAAGCGCGTGGGGTACAAGGGCGGAATCGTGATGGGCTTGCTCCTTTTTGCGGCAGGTGCGTTTTTGTTTTGGCCCGCGGCTTTGGTCGGCAGCTACGCGTTCTTCCTGTTTGCCCTCTTTGTGATTGCCGGCGGACTGTCATTTCTTGAGACCGCCTCCAATCCGTTTATCGCGCAGCTCGGTGATCCGGACAGTTCGGAGCGCCGGCTGAATTTCTCGCAAGCATTTAATCCGCTCGGTGCCATTACTGGCGCGCTGATCGGGACAGTATTTATCTTTTCCGGCGTCGAGCTGACCCCCCAGCAAATCGCACAACGCCAGGCGTTACATACCTACAACGCCTATCTGCGATTTGAGACATTGCGTGTGGTGCGTCCCTATCTGGTGATCGGTGTTGTAGGCGTGATTTGGGCTCTTCTTGTTCTTCGAACAAAGTTCCCGGCGATCGCCAGCGAAAATGAATCGGACTCCGACTCTGGCAAACACGGCAGTTTTCTTCAGCTCTTCAGGGAAAGACATTTTATTTTTGCCATGGTTGCGCAGTTCTTCTACGTCGGAGCACAGGTCGGCACCTGGAGCTACTTCATTTCTTATGTTCAGGAGTATGCGCACCAACCGGAAAAAACGGCCGGCTATTTTCTTACCGGCACGCTGGCTGCATTTGGCCTGGGCCGTTTTGTTTCCGCCTATCTGATGCGCTTTCTTTCTCCCAGTCGTTTGATGGGCGCCTATGCCATCGCCAATATTGTCCTGGTGTCCATCGGCGTATTTAGCCCCGGCTGGGTCGGCGTATGGTGTATTTTTCTCACCAGCTTCTTTATGTCCCTGATGTTCCCAACGATTTTTGCTCTCGGGCTGAAAGGCCTGGGCCCTAACACGAAGCTTGGCGGTTCATTTTTGGTGATGGCGATCGTTGGCGGCGCGGTGCTCACCCCAATCATGGGGCTGATTTCGGAAAAGTTGCATAGCCTGGCTTGGGCTTACTCGATTCCTCTGATCGCATATGTCTGTATCTGTGCATATTCATTTTTGGGTGCCCGCCGCAGAGACCTCGTGCCGGCCCGTGCCGAGGATGCGGGATCGATTTCTCCATAAAGGATGTGGCTATCCGCAGTAGGACCCGATCTTGTGCCAGGCACAAAAGGAGAAACGCCAATGATGGAACACTCGCCGCGGACCTCGCAATTTCTTGCGGGCCTCAGCCTTTTTCTCTTGCCGTCGCTCTCCACGCTTGCCCAAGTTCCGTCATCCAATACAAAGCCAACCGCATCCCAATCCGTCGAGCAAATCGACAAACTCTGGCAGAACGCGAATACAAAATTTGATCCTGAGCGTAATGCTTTATTGGCCGAAGTAGACCGGATCGCGAGTGCAGGATCTTACCGTGCCGACTGGGAATCGCTGCGCAACTATGAGACTCCCGATTGGTTCAAAGACGCCAAGTTTGGAATCTTTATCCACTGGGGAGTCTATTCCGTCCCGGCATTCGGAAGCGAATGGTATCCGCGCCTGATGTATCAGGAAGGGTCGGAAGAGTACAAACATGAGATTGCGGCGCACGGCCCGCTCTCGAAGTTCGGCTATAAGGACTTCATTCCGCAATTTACTGCTGAACATTTTGACGCCGAACGGTGGGCAGCTCTATTCGTGGAGTCCGGCGCAAAATATGTCGTGCCCGTCTTCGAGCACCACGACGGGTTCGCCATGTACGATAGCGGGCTCTCCGATTGGACCGCGGTGAAAATGGGCCCGCACCGGGATGTTTATGGGCAGCTAGCCAAAGCGCTGCGAGCGGAAGGTCTGCGTCTGGGTGCTTCGTCGCATCGGATCGAGCATGACTTTTTCATGGACGGAGGACGCAAGCTGGACTCGGACGTCAACGATCCACAGTATGCGGAATTTTACGGACCTGCCCATGCGTGGTTGGAAAGCAAGACGAGCCTCCTTGAGGATTGGACCTACCTGAGCAACCAATATCTGGACGATTGGCTGGCGCGCGATGCGGAAATTGTGGAGAAGTACGATCCTGACATTATGTATTTCGATTGGTGGATTGGACAACCGAACGCCCGCAAGTACGTCGCGAAATTCGCTGCGTTTTACTACAACCACGCTGCGGGCGAGGACAAAGTGCCAGTCATCAATTACAAACTCAGCGCGATGGAGGAGCATTCCGCTGTTCTGGACATTGAACGCGGCCAGCTTGCTGGCATCCGGCCTCTCTACTGGCAGACGGATACGTCCATCAGCATCAAATCATGGGGCTACATCGTCAACGACACTTACAAGCCCGCGGAAACGATTGTTCATCAGCTCATCGACATTGTGAGCAAGAATGGAAATTTGCTGGTGAACATTGGGCCGCGCTCCGATGGCACGATACCCGAGCAGGTGCAAACCACCCTACGAGACATTGGTTCCTGGCTGAAAGTGAACGGAGAAGCAATCTACGGCACGCGTCCTTGGATCAAATTCGGGGAGGGGCCCACCGAAATCGTGCAAGGTCCTTTCCACGATGCAGACGTCAAACGTTTCACTCCGGAGGATTTTCGCTTCACGACCAAAGGAAATTCGCTTTACGCCATCGAGCTTGCCTGGCCTGATTCGAGAGAAGCGGTGATCCACTCGCTTGATCAAGCTGGGCTCGGAACTTTTAAAATAGAGTCAGTTTCCTTATTTGGCTATGACGGCAAACTCTTCTACGAGCAAAAGTCCGACGGCATACACATTCACCTGGCCGCCCAGCCGCCAGGAAAATATGCCTACTGTTATAAGTTTGTTCTGAAGCCGCTCCACTGACAGGCGAAGTTAAGTGGCGCCCCCAAGGGGACGATTTTAAAACTTTCCAATCTTACTGTCCGAGATTAGTTGGAGACGTCTTTGGGCTTGGCGATCTTCTGGCCAGTGTCGACGACGAAAAGCTGGTAATTAGAATAGGAATGGCGAGCATTGAACTGTTTGCCGCTCAAGTGGACCGTGATATCGACAGACTGAGGAAGCCACAGGCTGACATTGCGCGCGGCGAAGACAACCGGGCCGTAGTCCAGAGATTGATGCTCAAAATCGAGGAACAAGCCAGGAATTGGATTAAGAAGATCGGTTTCCAGGTGAACTACCTGAAATGTGGTCGCATCGACCCAAGCCGTCCCCTTTAGACTGATGAGCGAGGAGCCTCTTCGGGTACTGAAGCCACTCATGCTACTGGGGCGATCGGGTCGCTGTTGGAAATAGAGGAGATAGGCGGGGACGCCCTGCCAACTGCCTAGGCCCTTGCAGGTTATGTCGAACTGGTCGAGATGGATCGGATGAAAGAGGAGTACCAGGGTTGTCGACCCAACGGCTTCGATGAAGCCGTTCTGGCTGGGATAGCGAGAGCGGTATTCATCCACCGACAAATAGCCGGAATCCCGGAGCTGGATGTTGGCGACGTAATCGGTCTTGATATGGACAGTGTCTTCCAGTTTGCCATTGGCGCGCCGGCGTTCGAGTTTGAGGATCTCCGTGGCGGTGATGCGATTGACGTTGTCCACGAATACGGTGGCGTTGGCAGAAACATGGGGTAGGACGTCGTCGAGGGAGCAGGCACCGAATTGAGATGGAGGAGAGTCGCTAAGTTTGAGCAGGTAGAGCGTAAGGAAGGAATTGAGCATCGCGGTATTGAAGTCCGGAACAGGAAATTCGACGACTGGAGCAGCGATGGAGGTGGCGCTACGGCGGGGTTCGAGGATCAAGGGAAAAAGATGGTCGAGGATGAGCGAGAGTTCGACCGATTGGCCCGGAGAAAGAGTGAGGTCCAGTTGCGCGGAGGAACGCGCCGCACTCGACACAAGGACATTGTAAGGACCAGGAGGGAGATTGGGGAAAACGGCGTTAGACGGCTTATCTACAATGGTCGAGAGATCGGAGTTGAGGACTGGGGAATGGATCTGGATCTTGGCGGGAGAATCGGCATAGGGTTTGCCAAACGTCTGAACCAGGACAGTAATCGAAGCGAGCGAGCCGGACTGCGCGGCGACGCGAATGGGAGTGATCGCACCGCCTAGAGCGAGAACTAGAACTAATACACGCGCCGAGCAAACCATGACGAGAGCCTTCTGTTTAGCAGGCGCAAGGACTTACGAAATTCGCCGCGAACGCGGTGCCGAACGGAAACTAGCGGGAGTGTACACCGGGAAGATGAAAAAGGATATGGGCTAATAGCTCCCGGGCGGGCGACTTTAAAGGGAGAAAGGGCTAATGTCGTTTTCGGGTGGCCATTTCCTTGCGTATATTATACGCTCGGGATAGGAGGGCCACCACATGCCCGATTCCCTTTCTGATCTAGAACAGCGACGTGAATTTCTTGCTCAGCGCATCGCAGAGCTCGGGGACCTTCGCCCCGGCAGTATTACGGGTACCTCGGGTCGATGCGGTAAGCCAGAGTGTCACTGCCATCAACCCGGTCAGCCGGGTCACGGGCCCAATTTCCGGCTCACCTATAAGGTCGATGGCAAGACCATCTCGGAAGCGTTGCCCACCCCTGCGGCGATCCAGAAAGCCGAGCGAGAAGTGGAGGAATTCCGGAAATTCCAGCAGCTCACTCGTGAGTTTCTCGGAACCAACGCGGAGATCTGCCGTTTGCGGCCTCTCGATGAGAAGGCAGAAACGGAGCGGAAAAAAAAACGGTCGAAGCGATCCGGCAAGAAATCACGCGCGAAATAGAACAGTTCTTGCGGGTGGTGTTCCAGGAGCGGCGCAACACGGGGCGCCTCGATCTGGAAGCGACCGAGATGGCCATGCGCTCGGCTTTACACCGGGCGGGCGCCACTGCGTTGAGCCAACTGCTCCAATTCCCAGCTCCGGGCGAGGAAGGGCGCAGGCTGGCTTGCCCTTGCGGCCAACAAGCCCACTACCGCGAGCAACGCAGCAAGCCCGTGCTGACCGTCGTGGGTCCGGTGGAAGTTTTACGTCCCTATTATTTATGCGCACACTGCGGCGTCGGCCAATTTCCGGTGGATGTCGAATTGGATGTCGAGAATACGGAATTCTCTCCCGGCGTACGCCGCATGCAGGCGATAGTGGGCCAGGAGGCACCGTTCGATCACGGCCGCGAACAGATGAAGGTTCTGGCCGGCCTGGAAGTGACCACTAAATCAGTAGAGCGTACCGCAGAGGCCATCGGAGGCGACATCGCTCAGCGCGAACAAACCGAGATTCACAAAGCCCTGCAGTTGGAACTACCCGTGGTTGCCGGCGAGCCGATTCCCGTGCTGTACGTGCAGATGGATGGGACGGGAGTTCCGGTGGTGAAGAAAGAGACGGTCGGTCGGCAGGGCAAGACGGAAGGTCAGCCAGCCCATACTCGGGAAGTCAAACTGGGATGCGTGTTCACCCAGACGACGTGGGATAAGGAAGGCTATCCAATCCGCGATCCCGATTCCACCACGTACGCCGGAGCCATCGAGAGTGCGGAAGAGTTTGGCCGTCGAATCTATGGGGAAGCCTGGGGACGCGGCTGGAGTCGCGCACTCAAGAAGGTCGTTATCGGCGACGGCGCCGAATGGATTTGGAATCTTGTTGCCCTGCATTTTTCCGACGCCATGCAGATTGTCGATCTCTACCACGCCCGCCAGCATCTTTGGGAGGTCGCGCGCAAGCTGTACCCGAATAACGAAGGGAAACAAAAAGCCTGGATGAAGATCCACCAAAAGCGCCTGCTGGATCGGGGGAAAATCGAAAAGCTGGTTGGTGCACTCCGTTCGATCGACTCCGATAACCCCGAAGTAATGGAGAAGATTCGCACCGAGGCAGATTATTTTGAACGGAATGCAGAGCGCATGCGATACCCTAAGTTTCGCCGCCAACACCTATTTGTTGGTTCGGGCGTCATTGAAGCCGGATGCAAGACGGTGGTCGCTTTCCGTCTCAAGAGGTCAGGAATGTTCTGGACCGTTCGAGGAGCGAACGCGATCCTGGCTCTACGCTGCTGCCATCTCAATGGCGAGTTTGAAAATTACTGGGAGTTACGTCGGGCGGCTTAAGTTCCACTTGTAAGTCGCGCACCCATAGCTCCCGATCAACGCAGTTACGGAATGGTGGGTCCCAGTACCCGCATTTCCTGGGTATCGGGCACGTGAAGTTGCGTAACATCGTTGCGAGTAAACTTATTCTGGACTGGTCGCCGCAACAGATTCTCGGAACCTCACCGGGTCGGATTCAGTATGCAGCGGGGGAGCAACTGTGTCACAAGTTTTCACTGGGGAGGTGTCTGTCCGATCATCGATGCTGCCATCAGTGACTTGGCCTCCTTGAGTGGTTTGGAATCGGAAAGAGAAACGTGAATTCTAAGCACAGCTGCCACCTCGGTGAAAACGGATTCCCAGGACGAATGGAGTTCCAATAAAAGCAGCCGCCGCGCCTTCGGCGTGGTTATGTGAGTCAGAAGCTCTTTTAGAGAGCTTGATGGTGTTTGGGTGTCTCGGCGCGAGTTAGAATCTGGGCACAACATGGCTCGGCAGCTAAGGCCGCATTTTCCCTGGAGCGTTCCTGCCCGAATAAAAGCATGGCTCCGGTGTTAGCGATTGTATAGAAGGTGGCGGCGTTGTCCTGAAAGAGGATAAGGGCTGACCCCGCTGGAGAGATTGAGTAAGTTTCGCTGACCGGGCCGAGCCAAGTTGAATTCAACGGGGAGCGGTTAGCATGAAACCCAAGCAACAGGAGAAAACCAAGAACGCAACCTGCCGCCCAACACAGGACAATTGGCAACAGATCAACCGCAAGCAACGGCGGGAGATGACGCGGAAGATCCAGAGCGAAGACATCCGCTTGGAGGTGATCCATCCGGATGCCGCCGGCATTGATATCGGCAACGAAACGCATTACGTGGCCGTGTCGCCGGCACGGGACAGCGAATCGGTACGTCGCTTCGCCTGCACCACAGCCGAGCTGAAGGAGATGGCCAATTGGCTGAAGCAATGCGGAATTCGGACCGTCGCGATGCAATCGACTGGCGTGTACTGGATCGCGGTATACGACATTCTCGAACAAGCTGGTCTGGAAGTGTACCTGGTGAATGCGCGGGACACGAAGAACCTACCGGGGCGCAAGAGCGACGTGCAGGAGAGTCAATGGCTGATGAAGCTGCATACCTATGGGCTGTTGCGAAATTCGTTTCGGCCCTCGCAGGAGATCCGTACGTCCTCTTCTACATAAAAAAACGCATTGTCATCCTGAGGAGTCCGCGACGAAGCCCCAAACGATGCGTCTTGGCACCGGAAACACGGGCACGAGCCTCCATCATGCAGGGACCTAACCAAGCGACCGCATGCAGGCTCTTCTCCGTGCCGATACGGTCTCAGTGAATCCCGGTCAACTTCGCAATCTGCGTTGCCCACTGAATGGAATTAGCGAGCCGCGCCTGGTTGCTCAAGTCTTGCTCGCTACTCTCAGCGAAAATAGTACCCGCAATCTCCGCTACCTCATAGACATGCTCGCATTTAATTTGAGTTTTGAGAACGGCGCGTACGATTTCTTCCGCTTTGCCTAGAGCGGCCGTGATCGGAGGATCGCTGCCGCCGATCCTGGCGACAATCATTCCAGTGATGCGAGCAACTGCTTTCTTTGCGTCTTTGCCTTCTATTTTCATATTCGTTTCTTCCTCCTTATCCGCATCTTTTTCCGATCTCGTCCCCCGGCGCGGCGCGCGAATGGCAAGTTACAATTTCGCTGCGCTTTCCTCAAGTTCAAAAGACTTGGCCCGCTCGACGCTTCGTCGTATGAAGTATTCATTCTATTGCATCTCTCAGGGGCTGCATTCGGCCCTTATCGGTTGCGGCCCCGCATTTATAATAGCTTGCCTACAATTTCATCCTTCTGTCGTTACACGATATTTTGTATTTCGATTTCGCAGCATCAAGCGGAAACTACAGCCAGCATCGACTCGGTGGTTTTCGGCGGAGGAATCGCCCAGCACACTCCCTCCGAAGCCTCGAACCATACGAAATCATCCCTGCTAGACGGGCATCCGTGCGCTACACGTTTCCTCACGACGGTTTACGCGATTCTGTTCGCGTTTAAGAGGTTGCAAGTGGGGCTTGTGAGGACAACTCCCGGGAAGTCGGTAACCAACTTGGAACGCAATCGATTTCCGTCCAGCAGCAAGATCGAAGCAAGCACGCCGCTCGCTTGTTCCTCCACAAGTTGACACACACTATCGAGTATTTCTGGAAGCGAATCCCCCTTCGCCACCATCTCCAGTACCAGATTCTCCCGCGCCAGCAGCGATTCAGCTCGCTTGCGGTCCTCAATATCCAGCGCAGTTCCGTACCATTTGAGAATTTTTCCAGACTCATCGCGCTGCGGCACGCGCACCAGCAGGCATCGATACTCTCCGTCCACGCGCCGGGTGCGCACCTCGGTTTCCAGCGGTTGGCCGTCGCTCAGCGCTGCACGCCAATCGGCAACAAGGTTCGCGCGGTCCTCGGGATGAACCGCGGCTTCGCAATTCCATCCCAACGCGTCCTCCGCCGGCAAGCCTGTGAATTGTTGCCACCGTTGATTGATGAAATCGACGTTGCCGTCCGGCAGCGCGCTCCAGGCATGTGCCGGAACCGTATTGATCACATCGCGCAGCTCTTGCTCACTGCGTTCCAGCCGCTCGTTCTGGCGTTGTAACTCTCGCTGCGCGGCTTCGGCGCGCCTGACGTTGAAATTGTCGTCAATCGCGAATACCAGCACACGGCCGATCAGCCTCAAAAAGCTGACGTCGTCATTGCTGTACACAGTTCCCAGCGGTCCGGACACGCCCAACGCGCCCAGGCGGCGATGCGGCGTGGTTAGCGGAACAAAAACAAGCGGGCCGAGGTCGAGCCCTTGCGCAACAACCCCTTCTCTGAGGCGTACCGGTACTCTTTCATCGTTGCTCCAGTCTTGAATGTGGAGCGGTTCCTGAGTGGTGTATGCCCGCCACGCTGTGGTTCGTCTTAGCGAAGCGACGTCGCGGAATTCTCATTGTAGACCACAATGTGACTCCCTAGCCTGGGATAGCAAGCCCATCCATAGAATTGTAAACCTGTATCCGCCCACTTGTTCCAGTCCCCACTTCTCGGGCTCGTCTGACCACTCGTCTAGGGTTTGTAGCGCCGCGCCTTCAGGCCGGCATCTTGGGTTCCTCTTCGTAGGGGCGCCGCACCGCCGCGCCCCAAGTCCGCAACCTGACCGCCTCTCGCCGACCAAGCCTCTTTCCCCCTGGGGATCTCGCACGCTCACAAAAGGTGCCATCAAGCCAGTCGTCGATCGCATTTTCCCGATTGCCCAGTCGCAATCGGCCCTCGAGTCGTCTGAATTCAATCGGCTCGCCGAATCTCGTCCCGATTCGAGTCCGAAGTCATTACACAGATGACTAGCTTGTTAAGAGTGAGCGAGTATTGCCCGCCACGCGCGATTTGTGTGTATCAATGAGTTCTGGAATGGAATCTAAGGAGCAGTTGCACTGATTAAGGAGTCCTGCGGATGTGGATTGTTCGAGTCGCTCTGGATCGCCCGTATACCTTCATCGTTCTGGCCTTGCTTATCCTTATTCTTAGTCCTGTCATGATCTTGCGCACGCCCACCGATATTTTTCCCAATATTAACATTCCGGTGGTCGCGGTCGCATGGCAGTACACCGGCATGAACCCCGAAGAGCTGGAAGGGCGCCTGACCAGCGTGTACGAACGCGTGCTGACTGCGGTCGTCGACAACGTCGAACACATTGAGTCAACCACCGTGAACGGCCAGGCCATCGTCAAAATCTACTTGCAGCCGGGTGCCAGCCTGGATACCGCGAACGCGCAAGTGACCGCCGGATCTCAGACCATCCTCCGGCAATTGCCTCCGGGCACATTGCCGCCGCTCATCATCAACTACAGCGCCTCAAGCGTGCCGATTCTCCAGCTGGGCATTTCGGGACAGGGCCTTTCGGAGTCGCAGCTGAACGACCTTTCCCAGAATTTTCTTAGGCCGCAACTCGTCACCGTTCCTGGCGCGGTGATCCCCTATTCCTATGGCGGCAAACAGCGTCAGGTCATGATTGATCTGAACGAAGGTTTAATTCAATCCAAGGGACTGTCGCCCCAGGATGTTCTCACTGCCGTACAACAGCAAAATCTGATCTCGCCTTTGGGAACTGCAAAAATTGGCCTCTTCGAGTACGACGTTCGCGCGAACTTCAGTCCCAGAACGGTCCCGGAATTAAACGATCTGCCCGTCAAGGTAGTTGGCGATTCCACCATCTATCTCCGGGACGTGGCCAACATCCGCGACGGTTTTGCTCCGCAGACCAACATCGTCCGCCAGGATGGCCATCGCGCCGCCCTGGTCACCGTCCTAAAGGCCGGCAACGCTTCCACCGTCAATGTTGTGAAGGGAATTCGCGACCTTCTTCCCCGCGTGGCACAAACCCTCCCGCCTGAGATGAAAATTGTGCCTATTGCCGATCAGTCTATTTTCGTCCGTGGCGCCGTGAGCGGTGTCGTCCGCGAGGCGGTGATCGCCGCATGTCTAACCGGGTTGATGATTCTGCTGTTCCTGGGAAGCTGGCGGAGCACCCTGATTATCGCTGTCTCTATTCCCTTATCCATCTTGACGTCCGTCATTATCCTCAGCTTTCTCGGCGAAACCATCAACGTCATGACCCTTGGCGGATTGGCGCTGGCCGTCGGAATCCTCGTCGACGACGCTACCGTCACGATTGAAAACATGGAGCGCTATTTCGAAGAGGGTCATGCTCAACGTGACGCCATCCTGCAAGGAGCCGCCCAGATTGCCGTTCCCGCGCTCGTGTCCACGCTTTGTATCTGTATCGTGTTCTTACCGATGTTCATGTTAAACGGTGTGCCGCACTACCTGTTTGTGCCGCTTGCCGAAGCCGTGGTGTTCGCCATGCTCGCGTCGTACCTCCTCTCGAGAACCTTGGTGCCCACGCTCGCAATGTATCTCCTGAAAACAAAGGAGGACAAGTCTGCCCCGTCGCGGAATCCCCTTGTCCTATTTCAGCGCGCGTTCGAGCGCACATTTGAGCGGTTACGGAATGCCTACCGGGGCCTGCTGACCGTTGTGGTCCAGGGGCGTGCTCTTTTCATTCCCGGCTTTCTTCTTGCGTGTCTCGCCACGTTCCTTTTGGTTCCTTTTCTTGGCCAGGATTTCTTTCCAAGCACGGATAACGGTCAATTTATCCTCCACCTCCGCGCTAAGAGCGGCACGCGAATCGAGGAGACTGCGAAGATTTGCGACCTCGTCGAGGGCTTCATCCGGCGGCAAGTTCCCGCTGAGGAAATGGACAACATTCTGGACAATATTGGCCTGCCCTACAGCAGCATCAATTACATGCACTCCACATCCGGCCTCATCGGAGCGGGCGACGCAGACATACTTGTGTCTCTCAAGGAGAAACACCATCCCACCGCGGAATATGTTCAGAGCTTGCGCGAAAAGTTGCCAGGGGAATTTCCCAACACGATGTTTTACTTCTTGCCTGCCGACATCGTTACGCAGGTGTTGAACTTTGGCTTGCCGGCGCCTATCGACGTGCAAATCGAAGGAGCCGATATACAGGACAATCGGGAAGTCGCCGCGCGAATGTTGCAGGAAATGACCAAGGTTCCGGGCGTAGCCGACGCGCACATACAGCAAGCCTTCGATTATCCGGCGTTTGACATCACCGTGGATCGCACCAAGGCAGCCCAGGGCGGTTACGCCGAACGCGACGTCGCCAATAGTACATTGAACTCCCTCAGCGGCAGCTTCCAGATCTCGCCGATGTTTTTCCTCAACTGGAAGAACGGCGTCAGCTACAACCTGGTGACCCAGACTCCACAATATTCGGTTCAGTCCCTGCAAGATCTGCAAAACACCCCTCTGAATTCGGCCTTAGCAAAGCGCCCGGAAATTCTCGCGGATATCGCTTCGGTCCAACGCACCAGCGAAATGGAAGTGGTTTCGCATTACAACATCCGTCGCATCGTCGATATTTACGCGTCTGTCCAGGGCCGCGATCTGGGAGCGGTAGGCCGCGAAGTCACGCGTATCGTCGATGCGAACCGGAAGTACTTGCCCCGCGGGAGCTTCGTAAGCGTGAAGGGCCAGCTGCAAGCCATGCGTAGTTCCTATATTGGTTTGCTGGGCGGTCTCGTCTTCTCCATCATTCTCGTCTATCTCTTGATCGTGGTGAACTTTCAGTCCTGGCTCGACCCCTTCATCATCATCACCGCTCTTCCCGCCGCGCTTGCAGGCATCGTTGGCTTTCTGTTCCTCACGCACACAACACTCAGTGTTCCCGCCTTAATGGGCGCCATCATGTGCATGGGCGTGGCCACATCCAACAGCATTCTCATGGTGTCGTTCGCAACCGAACGGCTGCAGCAACATGGAGATTCCATAGAAGCTGCCATCGAGGCCGGCTTCACCCGTTTTCGGCCGGTCCTTATGACCGCTCTCGCGATGATCATTGGCATGGTTCCCATGTCGCTCGGCGTCGGCGACGGCGGCGAACAGAATGCGCCTCTGGGCCGCGCGGTCATTGGTGGCCTGTTGTGCGCGACTGTGGCGACCTTGTTCTTCGTCCCCACGGTTTTCAGTTTCTTGCACCGTCACGATCCTGCGGCTGCACAAAAACCTCAGAGCGACGGGCATGAGCCTGCTACCGCGTACCCGAAGGAAAGCGCATGACGCCCAACGAAGAAAATGTGAGCTCCACTTCCAAGCCGGATACCAGCGCACGGCAAACTACGGACACCCCATCGCATGGGTACGCCCTCGGGCCGGGGGGTCGTCGAACGGCAATGGTGTTTGCCGCCATTGGCCTCGTCTTGCTGGCTGCCGTTATTTACCTTGGAATCCATTCGCGGGCGGCCGCCGAATCACGCCTCAAGCAACGGACCGAAGAAGCAGCCGTTCCCATCGTCACTGTAATTTTCCCGAAGGAGGGCGCGCCAACAGATGAAATTATCCTCCCGGGCGTTACCCAGGCCTTCACCGACGCCCCGATTTACGCGCGAACCAACGGCTATCTGAAGCAATGGTATTTCGATATTGGGGCGCATGTGAAAAAGGACCAATTGCTCGCGGTGATCGACACGCCGGAAGTTGACCAACAGCTCCAGCAAGCTCGTGCGGACCTGGACACCGCCCAGGCTAACGTCGCCATCGCAAAAATCACCGCCGACCGCTGGCAAGGCCTCGTAAGTGACGGCTCGGTTTCCCAGCAGGAAACAGATCAGGCCGTCATCAACCTGAAGGCAACGCAAGCGACGTCGGAAGCCAACGCCGCCAACGTGCGTCGCCTCGAACAGGTGCAATCCTTCGAAAAAGTCTACGCCCCTTTTGACGGAATCATTACCGCCCGTAGCACAGACATTGGCGCGCTGATCGATGCGGGCGCAGGTGGAAGCAGCGCGACTTCTGGAGTAGCGGGCGGCGCCGGCGCCAGCAGCGAGCCACGGGAGCTCTTTCACATGGCCGCCACCCGCACTCTCCGCGTCTACGTGGCTGTTCCTGAGGTTTACTCCCCGGGCGTGCGGTCTGGTGGGACCACTACGTTGACGCTCGATGAATTTCCGGGCGAAACCTTCCACGGCACCATCGTTCGCAATACCAATTCCATTGACCTTGCTTCGCGCACACTGCTCGTCGAGGTCGATATCGATAATCCCACCGGCCGGCTCTTGCCCGGCGCCTATGTCTTTGTGCACTTCAAGCTGCCCCAGACGGTGCACTCTGTTACCGTTCCCGCGAGCGCGCTGATCTTCCGCAAGGAAGGCCTGCAAGTTGCCGTCGTTCGCGATGGCAAGGCTCAGCTCGTTTCAGTGAAAATTAATCACGACTATGGCAACAGTGTGGAAATTAATTCGGGCCTGCAGCCCACCGATGCCGTCATTGCGGACCCATCGGATTCGCTCGTCGACAACTCACCCGTGCGCGTGGCCAACAACTCAACAGGCGGTGCTGAGCGATGAAATACGCATTGGTTGCGTGTCGCTACATCGTAACAAGCATCCTCGCGCTGCTCCTCGTCCTGCTGCTTTTCGCGCTGGAGAGCTGCACGGTTGGACCTAAATATGTTAAGCCGAGCACCCCGACGCCCGCGGCGTTTAAAGAACAACCGCCGGCTTCCTCTCCGGGAGCGGAGCAGTGGCAGCCCGCGAATCCGGCTGACCAGGCAAGCCGTGGGAAATGGTGGGAAATCTTCGGCGATCCGGAACTCAACCAACTCGAAGAACAGGTCGCCACTTCGAACCAGGACCTGAAAGTGTACGAAGCGCGGTTCCGCGAAGCTCGCGCGGCCATTCGCTTCAATCGAGCTTCGCAGTTTCCCACCATCTCGACCGCACCGACCATTGCCTATACGAAAAGTACGGATTATTCGCCGAGCTTTCCGTCGAAAATCCAGGAGACGAGCACCGGCGAATATGTGTTGCCCTTTGATCTTTCCTACGAGTTGGACCTTTGGGGCCGCGTGCGGCGAACGGTTGCTGCCGCCCGTGAAGAGGCGCAAGCGACTGCCGGCGATTATGAGGGTGCCAAACTCAGTCTCGAGGCGGAACTCGCCATGGACTATTTCGAGTTGCGCAGCGCCGATGCGCAGAAGCAGCTCCTTGACGATACCGTGAAAGCTTATAGCGACGATGTGCAGCTCACTACCCATCGCTTCAAAGGAGGAGCCGCGCCACGATCGGACGTTGCCCAGGCGCAAACCCAGTTAGACACCACGCGCGTCCAGGATACCGATGTCACCGTCCAACGAGCTCAATTCGAACACGCCATCGCCATCCTCATCGGCAAGCCGCCCGCGGATTTCAGCCTGGCGGAAACGCCGCTCAACAATCACCCTCCAACGATCCCGCCGGGGCTGCCCTCAGAGCTTTTGCAACGTCGCCCGGATATTGCGGCCGCGGAAAGGCGCATGGCGGAAGCCAATCAGCAAATCGGTATCGCCAAGGCGGCGTACTTTCCGACGGTCTCTCTCGAAGGAACCGCAGGCTTCGCCGGGACGCAAGCGTCAAACTGGTTTACTTGGCCGGCCGGATTCTGGGCTCTTGGTCCAGTCCTCGCGGAGACGCTCTTCGACGCGGGACGCCGCCGAGCCACTTCCGAATCGGCGCGCGCAAACTACGACGCCACCGTCGCCACGTATCGCCAGACTTCGCTGACCGCCTTCCAGGAAGTCGAGGACAACCTCGCTGCATTGCGCATTCTCCAGAACGAAGCACAACAGCAGGATCAGGCCGTCGCATCGGCAAAGGATTCCCTGCATCTTTTCACGAATCGTTATAAAGGGGGAGTGGACACCTACCTGCAAGTCATCACGGCGCAGACCATTGAACTGGCCAACGAACGGAATGCCATCGATATTTTCCGGCGGCGCATGGATGCCAGCGTGCTCCTCGTCAAAGCTCTCGGCGGCGCCTGGGACGCCTCCCAACTCCCAACCTTCGGCGCCCGTCGCGTCAACGACTATTGATCTCCAGGGCCGCATTGGGTGTGTAGCGCTGGCTTTCATGCCAGCTCTTGGCTTTCTCCCCACAGTCACCCCTATCCGTGCTCTTAGCTCTCATGTAGTGGCCGAACTTTAGATCGGCCAGCCGTCCCACCCTAAGTCCGCGAAGGGTGGGTCTTGGGTTCTCACCGCACAGCTGCCGCACCCTTTGCTTGGTCTTGGCGTTACACATTCTACGCCGCATCTATGAGCGGAAAGAAGGAACCACAAAGCCGTGCCTTGTCGTGGGCGGTGGCATGCGATTGGATTGGGAAGACTTTGGAAGCCGTCAGGTTTCCGAGATCAGCTCCCTCGAAATCAGACCACTTGATTCCGACGGCCTCTCCAATTCGAAGGCCTGTTGCGGAAAGAAAGATCACCAGTGTCGAATACGGGTCTTCCGATCCCGATCTGGGACCCCGGTAGACCCTATAGGATGTGCTCTCCCGCATCCAGCCCATGCGCCAGAGTCCCGTCTCAGTACACAGAGTGTTCGCCAATGATGACTTGCTTGGTATGCCAAGCAGTTTTTCTAAAACTCACGAGCTTCGATGTTTGCTCCCTTATACCGGAGCCTGATGAGGTGGACATGCGCATAGGCGAAAAATGGCTTTGTTCGAACCCGAATTGCGGAACCGAAATTGTGGTTATCAAGTCTTCCCGACTTGGACAGACAGAAAAGCCAGTATGTGGATGCGGTAATGTCCTGCAAAGGCCGTTCGGGAAGCCCACCGTTGGAACCTTGCCCTTAGGCATAAATCAATCAAGCAGCGAAATCACGCTCGGGAAGCAGTCTTCTAGGAGCTAGCTATAGCTACAGGCTTACATTTTTGTGGGCTGGACTGACTCATGCCTCGGAAGCGGTAGTCGGTCCACTCGGCTGAACCATCAGATCACATCCGTCCGGGACGACCTTATGAATCCGAGGCCGGGTTGCCCGAACGATTCTTATTACATCGAAATGTTGGAGTCAAGGCATGACCTGCACAATCGAAGAACTGGAGAAATGGTTCTCTCATCCCCAACGCAAAGAAGAACATTCCCAACTATTGCTCGCTCATCGAGCCTATATTCGTTCGTGGGAGCATCTCGTAGCGGCGGGTCGGAGTACGCCGCAGGTTGCTTCTCAACACATCAAGGCGTCTTTAAGAGAAATCGACGCCTGTAAGCGCCTTCTTGCCTGTCTCGGTTGAGTCTTTGCGTACATCGTTCCTCAGTGTCCGCATAGCTTTCAATTCATTCTCCCTCACGTAAGCTTTCATCGCGCCCACCGGGCGCTGTCCTTGCCTAGCACAGCGAAGTAGCCACCGAAGCGCTGTTCTTGAACCTTGCACGCATTTGAGGGTCTGTCCTCAGTGTGAGTCACTCGAGGAGAGTCTCGATAAATAATCCATCTCCAGCTCGCCTTCATAGGTTTCGGCGCCGGCCTTCAATACTTCCGTTACGCGCGCTTGCGTCACCTCGCTAGTGTGCCGTCCCGGAAATACGTTCACATAGTCGCTGGACTTTAGCAAAGATCGAATCCGCTGTGGCGGTCCACACGAAAGGCTGCGCGTGAGTGTTGGAAGCTCGCACATATTGATCGATTTTCTCGACCAGTTCCTTGACGCTGCGAAACGTGCCGCGACGAATGGCCTGCTGCGTAATGCGGTTGAACCAAATCTCCACTTGATTCAACCAGGAGGCATAGGTCGGCGTGAAGTGCACGTGAAATCGTGGCCGTGCGGCGAACCAGCGTTTTACGCGCGGATGTTTATGCGTGGCATAGTTGTCCACGATGATGTGCACCTCCAAGCATTCCGGCACGTTTTTCTCGATCTCTCTGAGGAAGTCCAGATATTCCTGATGTCGGTGACGCTGTCGGCATTGCGTCAGCACTTTGCCCTTGGCCGTGTCCAGCGCGGCAAACAGGGTGGTGGTGCCATGCCGTCGGTAGTCGTGGGTCACACCCTCGACATAGCCAAGTCCCATCGGCAAGAGCGGCTGGGTGCGTTCGAGCGCTTGAATCTGACTCTTTTCATCCACACACAAAACTACTGCATTTTCCGGAGGATTCAAGTACAGCCCTACAATATCCCGTACTTTTTCTACAAAAAATGGATCCGTCGAGAGCTTGAAATGTTTCTGACGGTGGGGCTGCAATCCAAAAGCTTGCCAGATACGGTGTACCGTCGATTTCGACAGCCGCGTCTCCGCGGCGATTTGTCGGATGCTCCAGTGCGTACCGCCTTTTGGTTTTGTTTCCAGGGTCTTGCGCACCAGGTGCGCCACGCGCTCGTCGTTAATCGGGCGTGGGCGCCCCGGGCGCAACTCATCATGTAAACCGGCCACATCGTGCTTCAGGAATCGCCGCCGCCATTTGCCGACGGTGGCGTTGGTCAGTCTGAACTGGCGCGCAATGTGCAGGTTCGTCTTGCCGGAAGCACTCAACAAGATAATCTTGGCCCGGGTCACTAATCCCGCCGGAAGGGATCGTGAACTCGCCAAGCTTTCCAGCTGTTCGCGCTGTTCCGGAGTTAAAACCAAGGCCGCTTTCGGTCGTCCCATTGCCATAGACACCCCCCATTCTGCACTGGAGATGCCTAAATTCCCAGCAATACTATTGCCACTTATTTATGGGACAGTACACTAGCAACGCTCAAATCGGACGCGTGGGCTTCCACCAAAAGCCCCTCTGCCATGGAACTAAATGCTCCAGTATCCACGGCCGCCTTGGCGTGAGCGATGGCATGCGCGGGAAATGAGGCGATACGGTGAGCCAGTTTCTCGACAAAGGGCGTCAGCTCGTCCACTGGCAACGCTCGATTGATATAGCCGTAACGTTCCGCCAGCTCCGCCGAGAGATCATTGCAACCCAGGAGCACTTCCAAGGCGCGTCCCCGCCCCATAAGCCGCGGCAATCTTTGCGTAGCGCCGCCGCCCGGAACCAGCCCAATCGCCACCTCTGGATGGCCGAAGATCGCTTTGCCAACGGCAGCAAAACACATGTCCATGGCCAGCGCGATCTCACTCCCTCCGCCCCGGGCCCGTGCCTCGACTTTGGCAATAGTTACCTTAGGCATGTTCCTGAACCGCTCGCCGATCGTCTGGGTAATACGAAAGCCGCGTGTATGGGACACCATTTTGGAAGGGGTTCCAACCCGGCCCAAACCAGAGTGGGCTATAAAGAAATCAGGAAGCGCGCTCTGCAGGACCACAACCCGGACGCTCTCATCGGCCTCGAGTTCCCTGCCGAGTTTGTCGAATTCCTGCGACAGAACTTCGTCAAGAAGATTTATCGGCGGGTGATCGATGCTGACGAATGCGACTCCAGAATCAAACCCGAACTGGAAACATTTGTAATCAGAATATGGCATAAGAGTGTCTCCATTTTGGTGACCGTTTCGCTGAGGCCCATTTCGACATGATCTATGTTCTCCTTTCTCTTACTCGTGGCCTTACGCAAGATAGGGCAACTCGCTAGCGCCGGCGTGCTAGGCCAGCAGCCGACAATTGGTAATGTAAAGACGGTGCAGTTCCCGCCCTGCACGCTGGCTCAGCCGTCCTGCACAGGGTTGGTCAGGACACCGAGCTCCTCGATTTCCACTTCGAAGATATCGCCGGGCTGCATGAAAACGGGTGGCTTACGCGCCACTCCGACCCCACCAGGCGTGCCGGTGATGATCACATCACCTCGCTGCAGACTCATCGCGACACTGATCATTTCAATCAGCACTGGGACACTGAAGATGAGCAGGTCTGTCCGCGCATCCTGCATCACGCGGCCATTCAAACGGCCCTGGATGCGCAATCCGCGGGCCCCTGGCGGCACGGCATCGGGCGTCACCAGCCACGGGCCGAACGATCCGGTACCATCGAAATTCTTGCCCATCGTCCACTGCGGTGTGCGGAGCTGAAAATCACGCACGCTCGCATCGTTGAACAGGGAGTAGCCCGCCACGTGATCGAGGGCCTGCTCCTGGGGGATGCGGCGCCCCGGCTTGCCGATCACCACGGCCAGCTCGGCTTCATAATCGAGCGCAGTTGATTCGCGGGGCCGCCGGATTGGCTCTTGATGGCCGATCAGACTCGTCGGGAAGCGGGCGAAGATTTCCGGATAGGCCGGCTTCTTCAGCCCGCTTTCCTCGAGGTGATCATCGTAGTTGAGACCGACGCACAGAATTTTCGGGGGTGCGGGCACGGGCGGCCGCAGCCGAACAGCGTTCAGGTCGACTGCCGGCGATTGCGCGAGGTTTTTGCCGACGCGCAACAGGTCTGCGCCTTGTGCGATCAGCTCGGGCAGAGTGCCTGGAAATCCGTCGTCCCGCTGAGTGAGGCCATGCCAACCCGAGCCTTCATCCGCTGCAATTCCGGGAACTCTAAGTGTTTCGAAATGGACGATGCGCATATAAGTGCTCCGTCACCCCGCCTCTGGACGACTCAGTTCCTCGAGCAGGAAAATAAACAATTCATACGGTCGCGCGGTCGCGTGCCGAAGGCCCATTTCACAGGTTCGGTTCGCCGAGAGATAGGCGTCGCAGGGCCGATCAATCAGCACCAATCGAACTTCCCGCGTCGCTGAAACGGCGCTCTTCTTGAACCTTGAACGCATCTAAGGCAACCTGTCCTCAGTGTGAGTCACTCGGGCAAGCGTGTGGCCTCCTCAAGCGCGTAAATAAATGATTCATACACTTTGCCTGTAGTTTGACGCATACCCAACTCGCAGGTCCGATTTGCAGAAACGAAGCAGGTGTCGTGTCCGGCGCTCTGGATCTGTATTACTGTGTCGCGCGTAGCGGAGTGAACCAGCTCCGGATGCAGCAGGCCGCGGTCGCCGGCGGTGCCGCAACATGTCGTCCCTAAAGGAATTTCTGCCTTTTCTGCTAGTGCGCTGGCGATTTCGAGGAGCGTCCGGCTGAGGCCGAGGTGCATCGTCGAACAGGTGGGATGAACTAAGATTTTGGGAATCGTTTTGTGAATGCGCAATGAGGGCAGAAGATCTTTGCACCAAGCGATCGAATCGACGATGTTGACAAGTTTCAGCCGGTCCTTACGTTCATCGTCAAGATGCTCTAACATGTCATCTTTCAGACCGAGCGTGCAGGAAGCCGCGTCCACCACCACCGGCAACTTTCCTCCATCACTCCAGCGCCACAGCGCATCGCTCATCTGTTCGGACATCCATGTCTGACCGCGCTTGTAGCCCTTGGAACTCCACGGCGTCGAGCAGCAAAGGCCTCTCACATCACCGGGAATCCAGAGAGGCTTGCCCGCGCGTTCAGAGAGAGCTACAAACACCTCAGGAAGAGCGGGCGACGCTGGTTTGGTGTTGTCCCTGCCGAAAATGCGATTGATGCACGCTGGAAAATACACGGCTGCGGCGCCTTCAGGTCTCGTCTCGGGAAGCTCGGCAGGAGCGGCATGCGGCCGGCTACCGCGGGAACCAGATCGTTGCTGACAATGCTGCGAGCCACATCCGTCGCGGCCTGAAGCAGATGCGGACTGGTTATTGTTTGCACGATGTCGGCCGCCTTAACACCCTGGCGCGCCAGCTTCTCCACCTCGGCCCACTTCGTAGCCACATCGAGGGCAACTTCTTCGGCGCCCGCCGAGTGCTGCATCTTCCTGAAGTGTTTGATCAAGGCGCCTGTATTGATTCCGATGGGACAGACGTCGGCACAGGTACCGTCGACAGCGCAGGTCTCGATACCGTCGTACTCGTATTCATGCTGCAGTTGGGTCAGCAGCTTCGACCATTCGGGCTGTCGTGACATCTCGCGACGAAGAACGATCCGTTGTCGAGGGGTGAGTGTCACGTTCCGGCTTGGGCACACAGGTTCGCAGAAGCCGCACTCAATGCAATGAGAAGCGGAATGAACGTCTTCAATTGCTGGAGTGGTCTTGAGGTTCTTCAAGTGAATCTGTGGATCATGGCTCAGCAAGACATTCGGAGCCAGGATTCCGTGTGGATCAAGGATGTGCTTTACACGCCACATCATGTCAGTGAGCTTGTCGCCCCATTCGCGCCGGACAAAGGGAGCCATGTTAACTCCTGTTCCATGCTCCGCCTTCAAAGAGCCGTCATACTTACCCACTACCAGCTCAACAAGGTCACGCATGAAACTGTCGTACTGCTGGCGGCTCGCGTCTTCGCTCAGTCGTGCAATCATCACGAAATGCAGGTTCCCGTAGGCAGCGTGTCCCGCAGCCGAAGGCGTATATCCATGTTTGGCTAGAAGATCGAGCAAATCACGAGTAGCATTCGCAAGTTGTTCAGGTGGAAAGCAAACGTCTTCAATGATGAGGTTTGTGCCTTGCGGACGCATTTCACCGACGATGCCGAGGAGACCATCTCGAATGTGCCATGCAAGTTCGATAGCTTCGGTTTCGCGAATGAATTCCAACGGCTGCAGCATTTTTACGTCGCGTAGGGTATCTCCAACCCTCTTCTGGATCGCCGCAAATTCCTGTTCGCTATCGAAGCCGAATTCAACTAGTAGCGCCGCGTTCTTCGGATCGAGATTTTTCCAATACCTTGGCGTACCATTCATCAGCTTGGAGGCTGCGGTCAGCGAGGAAGCGACCATCAGCTCGACAGCGTTCGCTCCGAGTTCGACCAACGTTCCGACCTGCTCGACCGCCGCGTCGATTGTGTCGAACGGCAGCCATGCCACCATCGTTTTTGCTGGCAAATGATAAGTCTTGTAAACGGCTTCAGCTACGAAGCCAAGCGTGCCCTCTGATCCAACCATTAAGCGCCGCAGGATTTTTACCGGTGTTTCACCGTCGAGAAACGCATGCATGGCGTATCCAGTGGTGTTACGCATCTCATACTTCCGAATAATGCGATCAGAGAGCTCCTTGTCCGCAAGAAGCTCCTCACGGATTTTCAGCAGCCCCGCCGCCATTTCTGGCTCAGAGGCGGCAAAGCGCTCCTCAGCGTGCGGGTCCTCGGTATCGACAATGGTGCCGGTCGTAAGAACGATTTTCATGCCCACAATCGAATGGTATGAATCGATCGCTGGCCGGCAACGCATACCGCCCGCGTTGTTGGCCAGCACGCCGCCAATGGTTGCGGCGTTAAAGCTCGCAGGATCCGGCCCCATGCGACGGGCGTAAGGTTTCAACACTTCGTTAATACGCCCAAGCGTTGTGCCAACTTTGCACCGAATCTGCAGACCGTTGTCCTCTACTTGCCATCCGCTCCAGTGTTGCCTCACATCGATGAGGATGTCGTCGCCTTGCGATTGGCCATTCAGGCTGGTCCCACCGGCCCGGAAGGTTGCATGGCGACTTTTGTTTGTGCAATATCGAAAAATGGCCGCAACTTGATCGATGTTCTTTGGTTGTACGACCACGTTCGGGATGTACCGGTACGGGCTAGCATCCGATGCATAACGCACCAAGTCGCTGATACGATGCCGCACAACATCCTCTGCGAGCATCTCGATCAGATCAGTTTTAAGCTCTTGCGGAGTTCCCCCGACAAGCGCTTCGTCTATAGCATCCGAGCAGGGAGGCACATCCGGACGGCCGAGGCGTGAGGGGTCTTCTGAAAGTAGTTTACGCATGATTCTCTCAGATGCTTGATTCGCTACGAAAGATCAAAATTCCAATTAAGTCGTGTGAGCTGCTGCGGAATGATCTCTCTTTCTGCCATCCATCGGCTCAAGTCAGATACGAGGCGGGTCTGCGACTCCGTTGCAGCCTGGCAATAACCTTGCTCGCACATCTCAGTGACGTAGGAATCGATGTATTGGCCCAGGGGCCCTTCATGCGTACGCCGGCACGTCTTGGGATCTCCAAAAAATAAGTTCATCGGCGCTCTCCTTGCGCAGAAGTGTGTCAGGAGCGCACCGCCCGGACTATGCCGGGTGAATCTACACCCTCACTTTGCATGGATGGGTCAATCGAGGCTCTACCCGGCATAGTCAGGAAGTCGGCATAGTGACGACTATTCCGGGGCCGGAATAGAAGGCACACTCACGCGACTCTACTCAGTGATCTCGGTGAATCGCTCAAGACCGCGCAGGCGCAGTTGGGGCACGCGCGTATGAGCACAACTGCGGAGATCTGCACGCATGTAGTGCCGGCCTCGCAGCGAGCAGCAGTAGAGAAGTTGGAAAAGACCATTTGGCCGCAGTTGGACCCAATTGGACCCAAGTTGGCAGTACAGCAGAAGCTCGGCAGTATCTTAATCCAGTGACGTGTTAAGTGGCGCGCCCGGGGAGATTCGAACTCCCGACCCTCTGCTTAGAAGGTATGCGTTGCAAAACTCTAAGTGCTGCATCTGGTGTCGCTTACGAGGAATCGCGTCACTTATCTCGCCCTTGAATTGGACCAAAGTTGGACTGAAACTCTTGGGGGAACAATCGCTCCGTTGCTGGCAACTCTCATTGTCTGAAGACAAAAGGATTTCGGGCCGTGAGCTAGGAACCACGACGATTGATAGCGCGCCTGCCTTGGGCGCGCACTATCCGACTCCCACAACTCCGCTCCATATTGTTGACTACTAACGTTTCCAACAAACTGGGCAATCTGCGCCCGTATGCTGATAGCAACGGCACCTCTAACGCTGTGCGGCAACACCCCGGTTATGCGTTTTCGAACTCTGTAGAGAGGAAACAAAGTCGTTGACCAGCGCGGCGATCTCATCGGCAGCCGTGTCCAAGGCAAAATGACCGCCGTCGACGATGTGAACTTCGGCATTCGGCACATCCCGATGATAGGCCTCCGGCTCTGACGGATCGAACGAGCTCTCATACTTGCCCCAGATCACCAGCAGGCGCGGTTGTTTCTCGCGCATCCATGCCTGCCACTTGGGATAAGCATCGACGTTGGTTCGGTAATCGTAAAATAGGTCGCTCTGAATCTCGGCCTGGCCAGGCCGGTTGAGAAAATAAAATTCGTCCATCCAAAGATCCGGATCATGGCGTTCCACGTTGGGATCGTTGCCCGCATGACGCGCCTTGGTGGTTTCGAGAGATAGAAGGTTTTTGCGAAGCGCGCTTTCATTGGCGGCGCGATCCGCCCAAAACGCGCGGCGCGTTTTCCAATTCTCGCCGAGGCCACTGTTGTGCGCGACCGCGTCCTGAACGATGAGAGCCTGCGCCCTTTCTGGATGGGCCAATATCATGCGGAAGCCCACCGGGCCGCCGTAATCCTGCATATAGATTGTGTAGTTCGAGAGCCCGAGTGCTTCGGTGAAGTGATTCATCACCTCCGCAATGTGATCGAAAGTGTATGCAAACTTTTTCGGGTCGGGCCAATCACTGTTTCCGAAGCCCGGGTAATCGGGAGCGACGAGATGATAGCGGTCGGACAGCCGGATAAAGAGAGGCTCGAACATCCGCGATGACGAGGGAAGTCCGTGCAACAGGAGAAGAGTCGGCGCGTCTTTGGGGCCCGCTTCTCTGTAAAAGATGGTGAGCCCATCGATCTGAATCGTGCGATAAGAAGTCGAGTATTTCACGGAGCGTTCCTTTCCTTGGGCTTGGCCCGGCAGTTGAAATAATGCGAGCATGACAAAAACCACGAACGCCATGCGGAAGACCCCTAAACAACGGCTGCACCGGGACGAACTGAACGGGGGCATCGTAGTTGCCATGATCCATCATGCGCGAGGAAACATTCGCATCAGCAGTTGATGCGGGTTATGGCTGCGGGAATCCGAACATCAACCACGACTGATTGGCGACCCAATGCGGGTATAGCTCCGTCATCTGATCGAATCTTTCGATGTCAGAGCGAGTGACCGCTCAAGGCGATATTGGCAGAAGCGTGACGACAAGTCTATTGGACGAATGTATAGATCCATAGCAAAGCAGGGATTGAAATATGGCAACCTGTTTTGATTTTTGCGCACGCTGCCAGAGCCTCACTCGTTCAATAGCGAAGATTTGATCCGACTCAGGATGCGCCAGCCGCCGCACTTCTTCTCTCGTTGAGCGCCGGTATAAGAAGTTTCAGAAGCGCTTCGTCCGAGAACGGGTTCTGACCTGAGATCAACTCGCGATCTTGAAGGACGTAGCTCTTCCATGGAGCTTCTACACTTACGTCACCGCCCGCCGTACGCAAGGCGAAGTCCGGGTAGAAGAGAACCTTACCCCCAATCTCAAGCGGCTCCCGCTGCTGCTCTTCCGCCGTCGAAAAGATGGTCATCTTATATCCAGAATAAATCCATCCTTGAGCCTTTGCCTGCGCTCCAGCGGCATCGCCCGCTGCCAGCGCTCCGACCACCTCCGTCGAATTCGGAAGAGCTGAGAGAAGCGAAATCGGGCCATGGCAGAGCACCGCCGAAGGCTTGGATGTTTCATGAAAGTGTCTCATCACCGTACCAGCGTCGGGATCATCGAGAAGATCTATCATCGGGCCATGGCCGCCGGGGACGAAAACAGCGTCATATTGATCCAGGCCCGATGCGATGACATCCGAAATGCGAGTTGGATTTTTGAGCCCAGTCAGGCTGTCGCGGAATTTCAGATAGTCCTGAAGCCTAGCCTCGTCCGCGCCGAAGAAATCGGCGACAGCTGAATGGACATCCATTTGCGGCGTGTTGCCTTTGGGGTTGGCGAAAGTGATTTCGTAGCCTTCCTTCATCAAGGCGCGAACCGGTACCGTCAGTTCGTTGAGATAGTAGCCAGCGCCGGCATAAACCTTGCCATCTTTCAATGGCAAGCCGTGACCGCTCGAGACCAGCACCAAGACTTTTCCTTTTGTGGTCATTTTGTTCTCCTCTCTGAAATCGAATCTGTTTCCCGAAATCTTAGCTTGCACAGAGCAACCCAATTTGCGAGAGCCTCGGCCTCAGCGACCTCATCATTGAATCTACCAGCGCCGCGTCGTACTCGCCGAAGATTAGAGTCGATTTTATCGAGTCAAAGCCGAGCGCCCGGCCAAAGGGCTTTGGCCGCTCGCCGACCATAGGCTTTCCCGGTGCGGTAAAAACGTTCACGCTAAGCGTGGGCTCTTTCGGCCCACTTGTGCCAGGCATCTGGTATTCCTTTCGATGTCAACGCAAGTGACTGTTCGAGGCAAAGATTGGCAGAAGCGCAACGACGAGGCGCAGAGTCTTCTCCCTATCCGCTCCAAGCGCTAACCGTATTTGAGGGAGGTGCTTTGTCCGACCTCGATGATGTAACCGTCTGGGTCGCGGATGTAGCAGCGGATCTCGCCGTACTTAGCAATCGGTTCCGTGAGAAACTCGGCTCCCCGACTTTTCCACAATTCGTAGCACGCTTGA
Source organism: Candidatus Acidiferrales bacterium (assembly GCA_963795535.1). GTDB lineage: Bacteria > Acidobacteriota > Terriglobia > Acidiferrales > UBA7541 > Acidiferrum. Next base: position 199,566 of record CAWCIG010000012.1, on the reverse strand, counting down.
ATATCGGCAACGCGGAAATTCATAAAGCTGTTGATGTGATTCGGGTCGGGAACGCTGAGCGTTACCGTCGGCTTATCCGGGGTCGGTCCGCCCCCCACGTTCAGAATCATCCAGATATTCGCAAGCTGGAGGTACGGAGGGGCGTTGCCGTCACCCATGGTCAGAATGCGAGCGCCGAATACTTTTTCATAGTAGCGAGCCGATCGTTCGACGTCGGCGACGGTGAGAAAATACGCGATGCTGATCCCCTCTTGCGGGGGCATCTCATAGCTCTTCTGTTCGATTTGTACGGCGTTCATTGACGACTCCTTTCGATGGACCATTCATTATAAATACGTGTCCTCTGTTCGCAACACAGTTTCAAGGCACCAGCAGGATCTTCCCCACGCCACCCTTCTCCGCCATTGCGTGAGCCCTGGCTGCTTCGCTGAGTGGCAGTTTCAGACCAATCGGGATTACTAGCTTTCCATCTCGCACCGCTTCGGCCATGAACTCGAGCGTTTTCCTGTCGAATTTCGAGAATACTTTCACCACCTTGACAGACGGGTACTCCGCGGCGTTCTGCGGCGCCTCGACAACCGATGCATAGACTCCCCCCGGCTTTACCCTGGCGATCATCTTTTCGGCGGTCCTTCCGCCGACCGCATCCGCCACGGCCTCCACCGGCGGAATATCCGCAATCGCGGTGTCGTCGGCGGTTGCGATCACCTGATTCGCGCCGACCGTCTTGGCTTCGTCGATCTGCCTCTTCAAAACTCCCGCGATCACAGTGGCCCCGCGTGCCTTCGCGGTGAACACCGCCGAACGCCCTACATTTCCAACAGCACCGAGGACCAGAACCGTCTGGCCAGCTTTTATTTCCGTAGCCAGGAGGAGCTGGTTGCCAGTCGTCGTGACCAGCGGCAGCGCCGCCGCCTGAATCAAATCGAGCCCCTTGGGAACTTTCGCCAGAACCGCAGCTTTCACGACACAAAGTTCAGCGTAAGTATTGTCCGCCATAGCGAACACCTGGTCGCCGACAGAAAAGCCTTCCACTCCCGGCCCAATCTTGGCCACAGTGCCCGCGATATCCACTCCTATAAGCCCCGGAAACTTGAGTGGGTAAAAATCTTTCGTTAATCCGGCACGTCGCTTGTAGTCGATCGGATTCACGCTCGAGGCAGCCACCCGCACGAGTACTTCGCCTGTGCCAGGGACCGGATCGGGGTATTCTTCATACTTGAGTACTTCAGGACCGCCATATTCGTGGACAACAATTGCTTTCATATTTCACCTCCCTGGCTCGGTGTGTGTTTCCTTGCTGGCCACGTCAAAACGAACCTCACACTCGGGCATCCTGTGCGAAGGGTGCTCAATGTCCAGCCCCCAGTTCAACGCTTCTCGTACGGGTGAAAGATGTAGTCCTTCGCCTTTCACGGCCACATGACATGAGTTTCCGCAGTCCGCGTGGGATGTGGGATCGGGGGTGAACTTGTTCGACGCGGCGTCGTAGTTGAACACAGCGTATCCCCAGCCGCCGGTTTTCGGAAATCTCTTGCTGTCTTTCTCCATCACGAATGCCTGCTTAAAAGCGTCCGGCACTTCCACATCGAAAGTCGCTTCCGTGTCCTTCTTCGGTGACCACTGGAGCTTCACGATCATGGACCCTTCCGGAAATGCCTTGCCGTTTAGTGGAACGCCAGCCTTGAACGCCTTAATCATCGCCGAATTAGCGACGATTACCTTAAGCACTTCTGCCTGGCGGGCAGAAGAAACCGTAGACCAGTCCTCTTACCCCCTGAAATCAGAGAACGCGATTCCATCCGGTGATTTCAGAGAGTACTTGTCCGTGTCCTGCCCTTTCGCGTTAAGGACCGCGCCGCCGAGGATGGCAAGCAGCGCCACGGCTGCGAGGAAGGTAACGGCCGCGATAGGTTTTACGGCTGTGCGCGTTTCTTTCTTTTGTTTTTGTTGTACTCGCGCCAAAGAATCCCTCATAAGTTCAGTCATGTTGTGCTCTCCGTCACAAAAAGCCGGGCAGACTCCTCTTACGAGTTGCTGTTCCGCGGATCGTCTTTCGCGCTGACGTATTCCAGTCCAAGCGGCCCCATCGCGGTGACTTGCGTGACGTACTCGCCGGATTTCGCCCAGTGGAAATGGGACGTGCTACCAGGGAGAATGACAACCGCGCCGGGCGGATAGGCTTCCAACTTACTGGCGTCGAATTCATCGCCCAGTCCGATATATAAAGACGCCAGAAATTACGGTGTAGACGCGATCCTCTGGGTGCTTGTGAGGCATTAGCTTCGCGCCGTGGGGCGATTTGACCCTGATGGTGTAGGGGCCGGGCTCCGAGGGCTGACCTACTAGGACGGCCAGGCGGACGGAAGGTGGGAATGCCGGGAACGGTTTCCAATCGATGTCATCCGGCAAGATGGGTTTGAAAACCTCCTGCCCAAGTTGGTGAGGCCGGGCTTCGCTTTGCTGAGCACTCTTTGCGGCACTGGCTTTCTGAGACATACGAACCCCCCTTCATGCAAAAAATGTAAAACATCACCGCAGATTTTCGAGACATGTTCGCCAAGCTTGGCTTCGAACGCGTGGCGACTGCCTGTCTCGTCGTTACTTGGATAACCAGGAAAAATCAAAAGCTGCATTTTCGTTCGTGACCGCAGTGGGCGCACAAGAGATCGTTCGGTTGTCAATGGTTCGCAACTCACTTTGCCGGCCTTCCAGACTCTAGGGGCCGCAGTGCTCATGACTCATTCCCTCGCAAGAAAGGCCACTTAAGGGCGGGGCTATACAATATCGCTCCATGCAAAATCGTTCAACGTCGATCTCGTTGACCCTAATTTCAGCCCTACTGCCTATGATCCGTCATCGTGTACGGGCGCCCAACGACGGCTAGCATCCTCTTCGCCGTTGCATCCGACATGCGGCAGAAAGAGGTCTGCGTACTGCGTGGTTCGGTTAGTTAGAACGCCTGCCTGGGAGGCAGGTGCGCTAGCATGTGGAAGACGTTCGTTGAACCAAGTACCTCTGTCATGACAGAACGCTGCGTTTTACCTAGCCTTGGGTGAGAAGCTTTCGACCGTTGAGCATCTAATTCGGCGAACAGAGGGTCAACGGTGAAGAAATATTCTCCTTAATCTTTTCACATCAATGATATGGCGCGCCCGGCAGGACTCGAACCTGCGCCATTCTGCTTAGAAGTCGCTTGAGTACTTTATTAGAACTTGCCGGAGTGAGCGCAAAGCAGGGGAGAATCAGCAAGTTGTGACAACTTCTGATCAACTATTTGCTCCTTCTTCATCACCTTTACGCAGTGATTTTGCCACGATTTGTCACCATTAGTATTACGTTTTTATGACAGAGAAAATCGTGGATACCATCAAGATATCGTGCACGGGATTTATTTTGGCCTTGGGCCTCGCCAAACTCCGCAACAGCTGAATGTCATCCACGTAACAGATTACACGACCTCTTTGTATGTTATTGATTTCAAATGCGCTCTTAATTTTGGCGAGGTACAGGGTCTTAGGCCTAGAAATCCTCACTGAGCTGGTTTATGACTGCTCGGTAGTGTACAATCCGCTCAATTACACCGGTTCTCATCTCAATAGTGGGCCATTCATCTGGGATCAGCTCTTGCTTATGGGAGTCAGAATTGAGGAGATTCGATTGGTTTGATAGTCTGCACGCACAGCGCGACGCGGCGCTTCGATTTATCGTTCCCAGCATCCCACAATTCGGTTTCACTTCGCGCGCGATATTGACGAGCGTGATTACGCCGAATCGGGAGAAGACCCCCGTTTTTCGCGTTCCGTATGAAGAATTCGTTTCGGTCTAAATCGATCGTTCAGGACAATGTCATGAAAGCCGTATCGTGTTCCACGCCACCTCTTGCAACCGCCGCAGCGATCTGGCAGGACGTACTCACACAGGCGGTCACAGGAGAGTTAGTCGCCGCGCTGAACTACACCTCTCTGGCCGAGATCTGTGAAGATCCCGGCGAAGTAGCCGACGCGCTCGAACACGCGGAGAGCGAACGGGGACATGCCGCCGCCTTCACAGCTGAAGGCGAAAAGCTGGGTTTCGCGGTGCCGAACAACGTAAACGCCAAGTATTGGAAGCTTCTCCGTCTTGCGTTTCTTCGACAAATCGATGCGCGCGATTTCATTGGCTGTCTGGTGATTCAGGAAATCATGCTCGAGTCGTTCGCCGTGGCCAGCTACAAACGCGTGGGACAGGTCGCGCCGGGAAGCCTGGGCAGAACCTTCGCCACGATCGCCGCCGAGGAAGAAGGCCACATTGAGCATGCCATGTCGATCCTCAGAGTCCAGCGGGCGCTCGATGTCCGAGGCTTTGACGACAAGGTGCGCGAGCTTCACGTCGATGTGGTGACCACGCTGGCGCAGATGTTTGCACGCGAAGACGCGGATGGCCACTGTGATCTCTGCCACGGAGTCTGCGTCAAGCAATCTCTCCCCGTTGTTGGCCTCAGCATCTCTGAACTCCGTGGCGTTTCTCTGCAGCATTACCTGAAGACACTGGATATGCTCGGGTTGCCCGGCGAGATGACCCTCGTATGGGCGACGCAACTGCCAGTTTAAGAAGGGGCGGCACGCCGATGCCACTCGACTTTGCGCTCATCGCACATCAGGAAAGCTGGAGAACGGCTGCGGATGTAGTCGCGGCGTTGCGGGGACCCGGACGCGCGCCCATCCCGGACAAGGACCTTAAGGAAATCTTTCCATGGTTTCCCGCTCGGGCGGTCTGCCACATCAAGCACCGATCCGTGCTTGGACATAGCGTTGATGGAATCTACATCGATTCGTTTATACCTCCGGACCGTCTAGGGCACAAGTACTGGCGTGAGAACATCAAACGTGTGCTCGACGCCGCTGCGTGCGCCATCAAGGCTGGGGCCCGGATTGTGAGTCTCGGAGGTTTCAGCTCCATCCTCATCGAAGGCGACTCCAATCTTCTTCCGAATAAGGGCGAGACGGCGTTCACCACCGGCAACACGCTAACTGTTGCCTTTATTGTGCAGGGCGTCGAGCGGGTGTGCGCGTTACAGGACCGGGATATCAGTGAAGCGACGTTGCTCATCGTTGGGGCAACGGGCGATGTCGGATCGGGTTGCGCGCGGTGCATGGCGCCGCTCGTAAATCGTGTGGTGCTCCACGCGCGAAACATCGATCGTCTGCGCACCCTTGCGGAGGAGTTGAGCGCGGACGGAGCGGCCGTGGAAATAGCCACCGATCTGCAGCGGCTATCCGTGCCGGCCGATATTGTGATCTGCGCGGCCAGCCTGGAGTCCCCATCGCTGCTTTTGGGGCATCTCGGCCCGAACGCAATCGTCTGCGACGCAGGCTATCCGAAAAACCTTTCACCAGCCGGCGTGTTGGAGGATTGCACGGTGTTCTTCGGAGGGCTTGGCCAGGCGCTCGGAGGAGTCAGTTCCGAACCCGATATTCACCGCCTGCTGCATCGTCACCCGTTTCCGAATGTAGGATACGGATGTGTTCTGGAAGGCATGGTGCTCGCCCTGGAGGGCAGATTCGAGCCGTTCTCCCACGGAAGGGGGTTCATCACACCGGAGCGAGTGCAGGAGATCGAAAGCATTGCGGCGCGCCACGGAATCCATCTTGCACCGCTGAACAACGCACATGGATTTCTTGAAGAATTCGTCTGCGCGACGGAAGGATTGGCGGATGAACGTCAAATCGCAGGATCAGGTGAGCCTGTCTGATCTGCTGTTTGGGATGAGTTGGGAAGATCCCGCATCGGACCGGCGAGCGCTGGCGATCCAGCCCGGCGAAACGCTGATAACGATCACTTCCGGTGCATGCAACACGCTTACCCTGCTGCTTGAGGATCCCGGCAAGATCTACGCGGTTGACATCAACCCATCGCAGTCGTACCTCCTCGAGTTAAAACGCGCCGCGGTGCGCCATCTCGACTACGACGAGTTGCGCGCGTTTCTCGGGCTCGATCAATCCGGCCAGCGACTGCAGGTGTTCGAGCGCTTGCGTGGCGATCTCAGCGAGGCCGCCCTTCGCTATTGGACAGGCAAGGCGGAAGCGGTGCGCAATGGAGTCGTCAATGCCGGGAAGTACGAGTCCTACGTCCGTCTTATCAGCCGCTTGGTGAGTTTGATGCAGGGAAAGAAACGCGTGGACGGATTGTACCGCTGCGAGACGCTGGAGCAGCAGCAGGATTACTTCGACAGGAAGTGGAACACGGTGCGGTGGCGATTGCTGTTCAAACTGCTCATCAACAAGCACGTGCTGGCGCGGCGTGGACTGACCGCGGATTACTTCAAGTTCGACGATGGTTCTTCGTCCTTCGCCGAGAGTTTTCTTCGGCGAGCCAGGCGCGCGATCTGCGAGATGCCGATCGAATCTAATTATTTCCTGGCACAATATCTGCTGACGCGCTACTGGAGTGAGGAGGCTGTGCCGGCGTTCCTACTGAGGGAAAACCTGCCGGTGGTAAGGGAGCGATTGGACCGTATCGAGCTGGTGACGTCGCCCGCGCAGGAATGGCTTGGCCGTCAACCCGACGACTCCATTGACTGCTTCAGCCTCTCCAACATCTGCGAGCTCATGAGCCCCGATGAGACGGACCGATGCTTTGCGGAGGTCGCACGCACGGCAAGACCCGGCGCCCGCATCTGCTTTCGCAATCTGATTGTGCCGCGCGGCGTCCCTGAGAGCCTACAGAGCGAGATTGAACTGCAGGAGGAGCTCAGTCTTGACCTTATCGCGCGAGATCGCTCGTTCGTTTATTCGCGTGTGCGGGCGTTCGTGGTCAACGGCAAAAACGTCGCTTGCGGGGGACAATGATCCAGAAGTTAACGATCCTCAAACTAACGTCGATAGTGGCCGCTGCTGCGGCACTCTACGCCTCCGATCCGCGCATCGGCGTCTGGAAGCTTGTTTCGGCGGATTGTGCTTTGGATCCGCCGAGAGTGCTCTCCATTACCCCGCACGGCAAGGGCGTACACGTCGTAATTTCAGGCAGCAGCCACGTGGACTTTACTGCGGACTGGGACGGGCATGACAACCACGTAAAGAATATTCCGGAGTTCAATCAAATCGTGATGCGCAGGATTGATAAAAACCAAACTGAGATTAAGGAGAAGAAGAACGGGACCTTAGTAGCGACGCTACGTGACAAAATCTCGAGCGACCGCAGGGAGTTAACGATCACAACGATCCAACAGGGACATGAAGACCAGATAACGGTGTGGGAGCGCTGCGGAGGCTTGCAGAATGCCGCGAATCCGTTCATCGGTGAGTGGGCGGAGGACTTCAGTAAGACGCGATTGCGACAAGGACTCGCGCTCAAGATAGAAGCGGACGGAAGCGGCGGGATTCATTTCGTGGGCGAGTTCAGCTATACCGCGAACTTCGACGGGCAGGAGTATCCATTGACTGGCTCACGCGACGATACTGTCGCATTAGCACTCATCGATGCGCACACGGTTGACTCGACCTACAGACGAGGCGATGAAATCGCCGATCGAGATCGCTGGGTCGTCTCCGCAGACGGACGGCAGATGACGCTGACAACGACAGGGGTCTTGATCACAGGAGAGAAAATAAAGGAAAAACTGGTTTTTCGGAAGCAATAAGGAGTATTGGATTCGTGGCCTCGAATCCAATGGAATCTTGTGCGCTAAGGGTTCGGATGAGTGAGTATACTCGGTGCCATCGGATCGGCGCCGGCCACTGCTTAGAAAATCAACGATCCAAGGATCGATTACGATGAAACGAAGAATTGCAGATCCGCACAATCTTGATCGAAGCATTTTCTGCGAGGCGGTTGCGCAGGGACATTTTGTCCATCAATCCGACTCGACTCAGTACCCAATCCCTGGACCATTAAATGCGGGTCTGACCGCGGCGCAGATCATCGTATCTTTCGCCCTTCTGGGAGCGGCCTCGCACGCAAAAACTTTCTGGGTGACAGTGCCGTTTGCCATTGCGTTCGCGTTTGTCATGCAACTTGGTGTAGGTCTGGCGCATGAGGCGGCGCATAGCAAGCTGCATGCGAATCCGGCTGTAAACGATGGACTTGGGATTCTCTTGTATTCTCTGTTTCCTGGAAGTTATCACCTGTTTGAAATATCCCACCTTACTCATCATCGAAGGAACCGCTCCGACGCCGAGCTGGAAGACTATATTCTCCCCGGCGAGATTCGCTGGCGGAAGAGCGTGGCCTACTATTTCATACTCTGCGGAATGTTTTGGTTTTTGACACCGCTCGCGCTAGTAGCCATCGCGATGATTCCTGGCCGGTCCGTTCAGATACCTGCGCCGGGGAAGAACGCTGGAGGATTTTCACGCTATCTGCAGTTCATCAATAGCGTGAATCCCATGCGAATCCGGCGGGATCTGCTGGTGACGGTTGTCGTTTGGACGTCGGCTTGGCTGCTTCTGCACTTTAAGCTCTCCCATCTCGCCGTGTGTTATGCGGCGTTCGCATTTTGCTGGGCGAGCCAGCAGTATCTCTATCATGTGCGGACCCCCCGCCACGTGGTTCTCGGCGCAGTGGACCTCCATCTTTGGCGTCCATTGGAACTTCTTTATTTACATTTCAACTACCACTTGACTCATCATGTGGCCGCCTGGGTGCCGTGGATCTACCTTCCTGAGATCGCTGCGGAGAAACCCACGCGCGGCTATCTGGCGACTTACCTCGAACAGTGGCGTCCACCACAGCCGCTTGAAAAGGCCTGGCCACCGGAGTTCCAAGTGTCCGGCCCCCTTCCGTTGAGTCAGCAAGGACAGCTCGTCCCGGCTAGGGAGTCACATGAACAGCGTACCTGACTTGAATTCTGACGGTCGGGGGCGGCTACGCCTATTTTGGTTCGCTGGCTTGGTTACGGCGGTGGCGCTGGCGCTCGCTCCGTTGTCATTCCATGTCGAGAGCAAGCTGGACACCGCTGTGCACCTTGACGGAAGCGAGTCGGAATATGTCGCTCAACAGCTGGCCACGCGCTTCCGCTCGCCGTTCGTGGACCGGGTGGTGCTGGTAATTCAAGGGCTTCCTCCGGCGGACTCCGACGAGGGAGCAAAAGCATTGACGCAGATTGTCGATGCACTGAAGGGACCTGACGTGTCCGCGATCGTGAGTCGCCTCGACTTAACCGATCCGATTTTCTTAGGAGACGGAGGCGGAACGTTTGTCCTTATCGGACTCGCGCATGTGAATGGGCCGCTGGAATCGGTGGTGCCGCGAATTCGTGAGCGGACGCGAAAGCTGCAAGATCAGTTCCGGAGCCGCTACCCAGCGGTGAAATTGGAATTGACGGGTGAGTTGCCACTGAATTTCGATCTTCGCAGGGCCAGTTCCGATGACGTGCAAAAGGGCGAGAAACTAGTCCTTCCCGCCACTCTCATACTGTTGTTGCTGGCATTCGCGAGCGTAGTCGCGGCGTTGATCCCATTGGGCGTTAGTCAACTCGCGATCGCGATGTCGCTGGGAATTGCGGCGATTTTGGCTCTTCGTTGGCACCTGTCAATCCTGGTTCAGAATCTTGTGGTAATGCTCGGGCTGAGTCTGGGGATTGACTATGCTCTGTTGATGGTGAGCCGCTTTCGTGAAGCGCTGTCTGCCGGGCACGGTGCTTGTGAGGCGTCGACAATCGCTGCGCGTCAGGCAGGCCACACTTTAGTTGTGTCTGCATCGACCGTTGCGATTGGATTTGCGGCGCTCCTGACAGTTCCCATCAGTGAGATTCGTTCGATCGGGGTGGCTGGCTTTGTGGTGGCAGGCGCGAGTCTTTTGCTCGCCAATACGCTGGTTCCGGCCGGGCTGGCACTTCTTGGCGCGAAGATCGATGCCGGCGCCATTCCCTTCATAAGAAAGTTGAATCCGGAGGTGTCCGTGCGTGCAAGGAACCGATGGAAGCGCTGGGGCCGTGTGATCACGTCACATCCGTGGACCGCTCTCGCTCTCGCTGGCGTTCCGCTGCTGCTTTTGGCGTCGCAAGCCGCCCGGGTGGACCCCAAACTGCCCAGAGGGGATTGGCTGCCAGCCTCGGCTGAATCGGTGCAGGGCTTCCATTCGCTCGATAAAATGGGGCGCGGCGGAATCATCCAATCGCTGCGGGTGATACTCGAGCTCCCCTCGGATTCGATTTCGCAGAGCGAGTCCGGGTGGAACGCGGCTGCGCGCCTCTCGGCTCGATTGGCGAGCGACCAGCGAGCCGATCGCGTGATTTCGCTTGCAACGCTGACAGAGGGACATCGTGACTCACTTGGGACTCTTTCTTCCGAGACTCGCAGGAGTTTCCTTAGAGGAGACGGAAGGGCTACGCTCGAGGAAGTCCTACCTGCGTCTTGGGTCTCTCCGACTGAACAGATTCGCTGGGTGCGCGAACTGCGGCGGCTCGCGGTGGCAGATGTTATAGGCGTGCGCGACGCGAAGGTCAGCATCGGCGGCATTCCCGCGTTGAATGCCGACTACGAGAACGCGGTTGGAAACCGTCTGCCTCGGGTGATCGCACTGGTGGTTACGGCGACATTCCTGGCGCTTTTTGCCGGCTTCCGATCACTGTTTGTCGCGGTGAAGGCGGTCGCACTGAACCTGCTTTCTGTCGGCGCCGCGATCGGCGCGTTGGTGCTGGTCTTCCAGGAAGGACACGGCAGCCGTTTCTTTGGCGTTGCTGAAGGAACGGGGGGAGTGTTTCCCATCGTACCGACACTTGCGTTCGCGATCGTGTTTGGTTTGAGCATGGATTACGAAGTGTTTCTGGTCGCGCGAGTCCTCGAAGCTCGGAGGAGCGGGCTGAGCGAAACGGAGGCCATCACGGAGGCGCTGGCTAGAACGGCGGGGCTGATCACCAGTGCTGCTGCGATCATGATTGCAGTGTTCGCGGGCTTCACCTTGGGAGACTTCCTGGTGATCAAGATGCTCGGCTTCACTCTGGCAGTGGCTGTATTTATTGACGCGACGCTGGTGCGGATCGTGATCGGGCCGGCTCTGCTTAGTTTGGCCGGCGATTGGAATTGGTGGCCGTGGGGCCTGGCTGGCGCGAATGCCAGAGAAGCGCGGGAGAGATTCGGATGAAAACGGACCTGCCTGTTCCGTCGAAGTCCGTTCCTGCCATGTTACGTGATCGCGTCGACATCCGAGAAGCCGATGAAGCCGACAACGAAGGGTTGCTGTCGCTCACGCGAATTACACCTATGGACGGAGCCATCTCGCTGCGGATCGACCGGGAACCCGACTTTTTCGCGCTGCTGAGACTCCGCGGTAAGAGCAAGGTTTTCGTCGCGGCGCGGGGGCGTCAAATCATCGGCTGCATCTCCGTGGCGCTGCGGACCGCTTATATTTCCGGAGTCCCGGAAACGATCGCTTACATAGGTGATATGAAGGTGCATCCGAGCTTTACTGGAAGCCGTGTTGCAGCGCGCCTGATCAAGGCCCTCGAGGCTGATATGCGTGTCGCAGGGATCGACACTGGCTTTTGCGTGGCGGCGGACGGGAATCACCGCGTGATGCCGCTGCTTGAAGGACGGCTCGGAATGCCGCGATGGGTGCCGCTCGGACGTTTTCTGGTAAGTGGGTTGGTGCCTTCGCCTTTCAAAAGATATACGAAACGCTATTTAATTGGCGCGGCAGAGCCTGCGGATCTGCCGGCCATCGCCACGCTGCTCGATCGCTTCCATCGCTCCCGGCAATTTGCCCCTCAACTTCAGGAAGACGAAATGGCTCAGATCCTTTCCACTCGTCTTGAGGAGCCATTCCCGAGAACATTCGTGGCGCGCAGGGCGCAGCGCGCCGTCGCAACTCTTACTCTTTGCGATACGGGGCCAGTGAAGCGCAATGTGCTGCTGAATGCATCTCCCTTGCAAAAAGGGGCACTGGCCCTGCTGCGTGTCGCCTCGGCTCCTTTTCCCGGCTTGCACGTTCCACGGATGGGGCAAGCTCTGCGGCTTCTCAGCGTGCGTTATGCCGCATGCGAAGACGAAGACCACGCGGCGCTGGAAGCACTGATTGCTCTGGCGCGTGCCGAGGCCTTCCGCCATCGCTTCACATTTTTGATGTTTGGATTGCATGAGCAGGATCCGCTTAGGAGCCTCGTCCAAAGGATTCCCAGATTTACGTTCAGGTCGCTAGCCTTGGCCACGAGTTTGGGAAACTCTGGCGGTCTCGAAAAACGTTTCGAAGGCATTCCCTTTGAAGACTATGCGTTAGTTTGAAACGATACCCGCGGAACCGGCGCGCGTTTCAACGATCATCCTCATGGGATACTTCGGCCGGAGGGTCATCCGGGCTTTCGTCTCGACCCGCTGACCGGATGCCATTCGCAGACGCAAGCGGGGCGCGAGGGCCGCGATCACCAAAACTCCTTCCATCCAGGCGAACCGCTCTCCGATGCATACGCGCGCGCCTCCGCCGAACGGAAAATAGGAAAACTTCGGACGCGATTCGATGCTCCCCGTCTGCCACCGTTCAGGAGCGAATTTCAGCGGATCGGGGAACCAGCGCGCGTCGCGATGGACCACCCACGGACTCATCAGCACGATGGATCGGGCGGGAATCAGGTATTCGCCGATGGAAAAATCCTGCTTGGCCCGACGGCCGATCGCCCAGGCCGGTGGATACAAGCGAAGCGATTCGGCGAAGACGCCTTCGGTGTAACGGAGCTGGGGCAGATCGTCAAGCGCGGGCAATCGCCCGGCCAGCACGCGATCGAGCTCGGCATGAAGCTTAACTTCCGCTTCCGGATTCCGGGAAAGAAGATACCAGGTCCAGGTAAGCGCGTTGGCGCTGGTTTCGTGCCCGGCGAGCAAAATCGTCAGCGCTTCATCGCGCACCTGCTTGTCGGTCATGCCGCGGAAGGAATTGCTGGAACCGTCTTCTTCATCCTGGCTCAACAAAAGCATGGACAACAAGTCTCCGGTATCGAGTCCGCTTGCGCGGCGTTCCGCAATCAACCTGTAAACGGTTTGATCCAGGCGGTTGCGGGCGCGTTCGAAGCGCCGCACGGAAGGCAGCGGCAGTTTTTCCAGCCACTGGGAAAAGGGCATTAGCAGGGCCTCAAACAGCTCGAATACCTCTCCCAACGCTCCGCTGATCTCATCCGCCTCGGACTCGATATCCGCGCTGAAAAGCGCGCGGGCCACAATCGCCATGCTAAGCCGCATCATCTCCTTCGACACGTCGAACTCGGCGCCGGACTGCCATTGATCCCTGCAGCGAGCGGTGCAATCGACCATCGAGGCCGCGTATCCTGCGAGCCGATCGCGATGAAAAGCGGGCTGCACCAGGCGGCGCTGGTGCAGATGGAAATCGTCTTCGCTGGTCAGCAAGCCGTCGCCGAGCAGAACGCGCGCGCGATCCAGCATCCTGCTCTTGGTGAAATTCGCCTGATTGGTGACGAGCACTTCCTTGATCCAATCCGGGTGATTCAACAGATAGGCGTTGTTATGAACGAGACGAAAGCGGGAAATATCGCCGCACTCGCGCGCGGCCTTCTCCAAAAACGCCGGCGGATTCCGAAGATATTCTTGCCAGACGCCCAGAATCGCGCCCCCCTTAATTTCGGGCGGACGGCGAGTGATGTTTTTCAGCGGAATTGTCTTCATGGGATTTGTGCGAATGCCTGCCGCCGATGGTAGCCCGTCTTCGCCGGCTATGCATCCCGATTGTTAATTGCAGAGTGCGTTCCTGACGAAGAGATATTAAGCGCCGGGTTCGACGGAGGTTTACATCTGGGTTTTGTGGAGGTTAGGCGAAAACATACATTGATTTCAACATGACTGCGATTCAATGGACGTATAGCCGTACGATCGGACAAGTGCGAGGAACTCACCAGAGACGCTAGTACTTTACCGGCGGTCCACGAGTCCGCCGATGCCCGCATGTGCAAGAGAACACAGTTCGGAACACCAATTTCAAAGGCTCAAGGAAAGGCAGCGCATCGTGTAGCGGATTCGGGCTCTCTCAGGCAGCCCGTCGTTCGTAGCGGTGATGCAGCCCACCGACCTGCGGCACGGCCACGATTGACCCCATTTCCGGCGGCTGAATCGCTCGTGGCTCCGGTGAGTCCTTCCCCAAAGAAAGATGTGTTCTCGATCGGTGATAATAATCGATATACGAATTGAGCGTTCTTCGTAACGAGCCTTCATGGAACACGATCACATGATCGAGGCACTCACGACGAATGGATCCAATCACTCGCTCTACGTAGGCTCTCTGCCAAGGCGAGCGCGGTGCAGAGAGAACTTCCGAGATGCCCATGTTTCGCACCTGTGCTCGGAAGTCATTGCCAAAAATCGCATCACGGTCGCGCAGCAGGTAGCGCGGGAGTTGGGCAAAGGGAAATGCTTCCCGCAGTTGCTGTCCCGTCCACTCGGCGGTCGGGTGGGCGGTCACATTGAAGTGCAGAATGCGGCGCCGGTCATGAGCCAATACCAGGAACACATAAAGGACCTGGAAACGGAGCGTGGGCACCGTGAAGAAATCGATGGAGACCAGCTGCTTGGCGTGATTCTCCAGAAATGTGCGCCAAGTCTGAGAAGGCGGTTTGCGGCTGCGCACCATGTATTTGCTGACGCTGCTTTCCGCGATGTCGATGCCGAGTTTGAGCAGTTCGCCGTGGATGCGGGGTGCACCCCAACCGGGATTCTCCCGGCACATCTTGCGGATCAGATCTCGGACCGCGCGGGAAATGACGGGTCGTCCGGGGTGGCCGCGCCGCACCTTCCAGGTCCAGAACAAACGAAAGCCGGCACGATGCCAGGCTATGACCGTTTCTGGCTTGACGATGGCCAGCGCCGAGCGCCAGTCACGCCAGAGGTGCGACAGGAAGATCCACAACAGGCGGTCCCCTGAGGTCAATTTCGGGCGTTTTCTTGCGGACCTCTGAAGCACGCCGATTTGGTGGCGCAGAGCCAGGTTCTCGAGCTCAAGGGCAGCACGCGAACGGAAGATCGAAGACAGAGTTGCGAGGAGTGTCTTGAGAGAAATGAGCATCGGTAAGAATTATGAAAGAAATATAACCCCCATCCGCTCAGAGATTTCGAGAATTTCGAGAAGCACAGTCACCAAAATTGTCCGCCAAGATTGCGGGGACCAAGTCGACGGCAGTCGTCCCATCCGAATTGAAACGTACCAACGCTCGTACCCGAGCCCAAGTCACCTCTCCTTGCACTACATTTGGCCGGAATTTCCATTGGCGCATTGCATCCATCGCCGACTGAACGAGCAAGGGAGGACCATCAAGCACACGAGAATTCTTGCCCACATCACCCTCTGGCGAAACGCCCAGGCCAATATCTACCGTACCCGTTATGTGAGAAACGATGGCAAGCGCTGGATACTTAGGAAAAGCACACTCCATTACACGGTTCCACATCTCCTCCGGCGCAATGTTTTGAATCCGTCTCAACTCCGTGTCTGCCGGGACCTTCGTTTGGTCGACCTGTGCAGGCGTCAATAGACCAGCAAGCAAACCATATAGCGCAAGAATTATGGCACCACTGAAGGAGCGCATACGGTCTCCTTTGAGAGGGAATTTCTGATCTCAGGTTTATTCTAGCGCAAAACCATATGCCCACCCTTTCGCGTCAACTGCAATCGCGTACTCGAAGCTGGTCACTAGCAAGAAACGGCGTTGTGGGACGCGAAGGGCGAGGTTGTGGTGGAATCGTCGCCGATTCGGAAATTGCTATTATATCTCCAAAGCAAAGCAAATCGCAGCAACCGATGCGGCACCACCTAACCGGCCTAGATCTGCGAATACGTCGTGGGGCTCAGAATCAAGTTGGTTATGTTAGAGACGATGCCCTCAAAGGCGTACCTGGGCGAACTCGATAGTTTCTTCCACTCCGGCGCCTCGCGGAAGGCGTTCCATTTGGCGGTGCGATCCGTTAGGTCGGTGAAGCCCAACATGTAGGTGAGGCAGGGCAGGCGCGAACCAACCAGCACGTCGCCATAGAAGACCTGCGAGAAGCCGGCGTTCTCAAAAACGTCGTACTCGCCGCTATTAAACATCTCGACCTTGCGACGATGATCCTGGTCGCTGGGACTCTCATACGTGCGCAGCTCAAATATGCGCTCTTTGTGCTCCGTGGTGGCCGCAGCCAGCTTCAACTTGGGCCAGCCCTCGAAAGCCACCATCAGCGAACTCTCAATGCGAATGAAGGGGGCTTGATCGGCGGGAGAGGTCAAGAATGGCGCCCCCGCTTTCAGATACTCAGCGTCCTGGCCCAACCGGGCTTCCACCGTCGCCAAGGTCTCCACGGAAGCTGCCGCCATCAAGACATAAAGGGTGGGGGTCACCGGACCGATGGTTAAGTTGAAAACGCCAACCGAGGCAATTCCGAGGCGATTGAGTGCAGGAACGAACGCATCCTTAAGGAACGCGTCGGTGAGTTTCTGCTGACGGCCGGACTGCACGTGATACTGGCGCAGCTCGTAATATTCGCGTGCTTTGGAGCTTGCTGCCTCCTGCTGCGATTGAGTCGCGGCGTTTAGCACACCAGCAACAGCCGCCGCTCCCGCCGATGTTTTCACGAAAACTCTTCGATTCATTGGCTCGGTTCCTGGTCTGGCAAAGGTTTCAATCAATCGAGTAAGCGCGAGCATTCTACCAACCGCGCGGCAACATAACCACTGTAACGGCAGCTAAGGCTTGCTTGGACGACGGCATGGGTTAGAAGACCACTAGAGGTATGCCGCAAAAGACGGTCGTTCCAAGCACGACACGGCAAACTAAATCAATCTGGCATCGAGGGAGTGGCGTGGCATACTCTCTGTAAAGTTCCGTCGCGATTGAATCCAATCGGTATGCAAGGGACCTCGCCTCCTAAAAGCTAATCGATGGACATCAAGCTCAATATCCTCGAAATGGTGATCGTAATTCAGGCCATAGTCCAAAAGCACCATGCTCCCTGGGTAGAGAGAAGAAATCATCGGGGAATGCAGTCTCTAATGCGCTCTATTACCATGTTCGCATTCATGTCTTGAACGACGCGAACATTGAACCGAAATTCGATCTATCTCGCGCAGAACGTAAGATTCAATAATCTAAAGCGGTTCACGCTTGTCCAAATTAGGATTTGGAATTTTGAGCAAAAAAAGGCTGAGCATCTGATAGCTTGAGGTTGGGCTCTGGAAAAGCCAATCACAACGCTAAGGAGGCTCAGCCGTGACTCGAGTCTGCAGTATTTTCTCACAGATTTTGCAGTTAATCCCTCGTTTGGAATTCGAATCAGCCGTGCGCCAGCACAACGCGGAGCGTCATGCTCGAGGTTTCACCAGCTGGGGCCAGTTCATCGCCATGCTCTTCTGTCAGCTGGGGCACGCCAAGTCGTTGCGCGAAATTTGTGGAGGATTGGCTGCCAGCGAAGGGAAACTTCGTCATCTGGGGTTGCCCACGGCTCCTTCTCGCTCCACCCCGGCCTACGCCAATGAGCATCGGCCTTGGCAGCTGCATCGCACCGTGTTTGAACAGCTGCTGGCGAAGTGCCAGATATTGGTGGCCAGCCAACCAGAAACCAGAAAGAAAAGGAAGTTCCGTTTTAAGAATCCTCTGCTGAGCTTGGACGCCACGGTGATCGATCTCTGCGCCACCATGTTTGATTGGGCCAAGTTCCGCCTCACGAAGGGAGCGGTGAAACTTCATTTGCTGCTGGACCACGATGGCTATCTGCCGTCCTACGCGGTCATCACGGAAGGCAAAAAGCATGAGGTACGTGTGGCGGACAGATGCAATTTGCGCGGGGGACGATTTTTGGTATTTGACCGCGGCTATACGGACTACCAATGGTTTACGAGCTTAACCGAGCAAGGAGTCTATTTCGTGACGCGTTTGAAGGAAAACGCCGACTACGGCGTGGTGGAGAAGCGTGAAATTCCACAGCGGCGCGACGTACTACGGGATGAAGTGGTCTTTTTCTACAAGCTGGCGCAGGCGGGCCAAGAGGCCTACTTCCGGCGGATCGAGTTTTACGATGCGGAGCGCGATCGCGTGCTGGTATTTCTGACCAATCACTTGGAACTGGCGGCGGCTACCGTAGCGGCGATCTACAAGGAGCGCTGGCAAATCGAGTTGTTTTTTCGGGCCTTGAAACAGTCACTGCGCGTGAAAACGTTTGTAGGGACTTCCGCCAATGCCTTGAAAACGCAGCTCTGGACGGCGCTGATCGCTATGCTGGTGGTGAAATACCTGCAACTGCGATCGACGTTCGATTGGTCCCTTTCGAATCTGGTGGCACTTCTGCGGCAGCAATTGTTTGTTTACCGTGATCTGTGGGCATGGATCGACGATCCTTTCCAACCCCCACCGATACCAGAAAGCTCGTCAGAGCAGTTGACGCTGCAGCTGGCCTAATTCGATTGGACAGCAGCGATAAGCCACATGCCAACAATTCGACGTAACTTCGAGATTTCAGGAGGAGGAATTTAGACAGCATCCGATCAAGAGCAACGCTTCGCCACCACCAACCTGCCCTGCGTCCAGGGCTCAGAAAGCGAAGTTTGCCCTTACTCTGGAGATATCGGAGACCAGTTTTCAGCTAATTTGGACAGCAGTGTCCGATCCCGCATTTGATAAAGCTGATCAAGCCGCGATGAGATCGGGAATCTCCGTCGTTTCTCGTTTGGGTGGAGTTGCTCGCCCAATATCCGAGTCCATGTTTGGCTGCTGGTTGGCACCGGAGGGGATTGCAGCGGCTAGTGTGTGGGGTTTCAAGGGATTTAGAGTGATCAACAAGCTTAGTGGCGAAACGAAGGATGTTCACTTATCTGAATATACATGGCTGCACGATATTGACTGTTCTCCCCGCTCTGGCTTGATTTTGGCAGTGACGAAAACCGCCGACAAATCTCAGCTTCGAACTTTCAAAGCGGACGCGAGTGACGAGCGGATACTGCTGGAAGAGAGCGAAGAGATTTACTCGGCCCGCTGGTCTCCGACAGGTGACTTAATCTATTACTTGCACGGAAAAGGAAGCACCAATCAGCTTTCAAAGCTATCTGTCGCCCGCAGAGACGCCGAACCTGTGGTGCTAGCCGACGGCCTGCAAAGCGGCATATATTTCACACTCTCGGCCGATGGGTCGCAGCTGGCGTACACACGGGACGACTATAATTTGAATCTGTGGCGAGTTGATCTCCCGATTGCCGAAAAGGGAGTAAAACCTGAAATCAGTCGCCTGACGTCCGGCACTTCTCAGTATGGTGAACCGAGTTTTTCTCCGGATGGGCAATGGATAGCGTTTGCGCTTGGGCCGAACGGTTATGAAACAAACATCTTCAAAAGACCGATCTCGGGTGGCGAACCTGTCCAACTCACGTTCTTCGAACATGCTATGACTGCCAGCCCAGCTTGGTCCCCGGACGGTCAGCGGATCGCATTTATCGGTGATCAAGGCGGCTCGCCGAGAGTGTGGATGATTAGCGCCAATGGCGGAGCTGCCCATTCGCTGGAAAACACCAACGCGTCAGGTACAAACAACAGACTTGTTTGGTGGCCCAGTAGCGACATTGTGTATCAACAATCGGGAATGCGGAATTTTCTCCGGATCAACGAAAAGACACACGAGCAAAAGCCCATTCTTCAGACTGACCACTCAGTAGGTCTGGTTCCTCTCAGACCGGTATTCTCAGCGGACAAAAGCAATCGCCGCCTTCTGGAATCGACCACCAGGCAATATAGGTCTTTGGATTATTTCGCTGGAACCGTATTCCGAAACGTTGTTGCAGCCTGGTCCTATTTTTCCGGTAGGCTGGTCGCCGGACGGAAAATACGTATACGCAGTCCGAGCAGAATCAGGATCGAAACGAGAAATTATCAGAGTTCAGATCACCGCTCCGAACGAGATTACCTCCGTAACAACTATGCCCGGTGAAGTTTCCGGGGCAGACGGTGCAAGCGTAAGCCCCGATGCAAAGAGGTGAGGGGAAGTCCGACGTGTGGTTGATGGAAAACTTTGATCCATCGCCCCAATGACTCAATCTATTTTGCCTCGAATCCACCCAATTGCGCCTCCGCATCGCCAAGGCGTTCAACGACCCCGACTACATTTTCGAACTGAAACACGACGGCTTCCGCGCCCTCGCCTACGTCGAAGAGGGAACGTGCCGACTGGTCAGCCGCAACAGCAATTTATTCAAATCGTTCGAATCGCTGAAGGCATCGCTGGGCAAGCTCCGAGTTCAAAACGCAATATTGGATGGCGAGATTATTTGTATTACTGCTACGCCCGCTATTTCACGCTACGGCTTCTTGAATTGGCGCTGCCGAGGAATGTGGCGGGGATCTTCAGAACTGTGGTCTAATCTTGCCTCCAAGGTTATAGAGCAAATCGAATGCTTTAATGCGGGGGTGGGAAGTGCATGCGGCGCAGCAGAGCCTGAAAGCGTGGCTCAGAGCGCAAGGGATCCAATCCCGGGTAGGAGTTCGCAAAGACCATCCATTGGTCATGCCCTTCGTAGGCCCGTTCAAGCCAGGTGATTGCCTGGTCGCGTTGGCCGAGGCCAATGTAGGCTTCGGCGAAGAGGAAGCCCGACACATAACGATGCCGGGCTGTTTCCTTCAACTCTTCGATTAGCGCCGCTGCCTCATCGTTCCTTCCTTGCAGCCCGTAGATACTGGCCAGCACAGCTAACGGATACGGGTCTCGGGACTCAGACGGGTCAGTGGCAGTCCACCTTTCGTGAGCAGCAAGGGCCGCTGGATACATCCCCTTCTCTCTGTAGGTCTCTGTCAGGCCATCGTCGTCCCCCAAGTTCTCGAACTGCTTCAAGGCGAGATCGTATTGACGCGATGCATAGGTTACCCATGCCTCTGTTTCTTTGACGCCTATGTTGAAGGGGTCCAATTCATCTGCATAATGCATCTCCGTCAACGCCTCATCGTTTCGTCCCAAAGCCTGAACGAATCGCCCGTACTCCAAATGGGCATCCACGTAATTGGGATTGAGCTTCAGCGCGAGCTTGTACTCTTTTTCCGCTTCAGGCCAGTTCCAATCGTATTGCAGGGTTTTAGCCAGAGAAAAATGACCTTCCGGAAGGGAGGGATCCAGCTTCAATGCCGTGGTGGCCGCCTCTTTAGCGTCAGACAAGGACTTCTTCGGGGAACCACCTCCCCAACTTGGGTTCCCCCAGTGAATATAGGCATCGGCGAGTCCCGCGTATGCCTGGGCATAAGCCGGGTCCTTATCGATGGCCGATTTGAAATATGCAATCGCTGTTTGAATGTCCTGCTCAGTGTATTGCTTCTTGCTCGCAAGTTTGGACAAGTGGCCCGGACCGCCAGCCAATACGGACCGACCACGAAGGTACTCATCGTGTGCTTCCGGATCTATCGGCCGGGCGCTCGCCAGGCGGGCATGCTCCTGCGGCGCTAGCTGGACTTGGATTTCATCTGTAACGGTGCGTGCAATCTCATTCTGCAGGTCCAAGATGTCGCGCACACTACGATCGTACGCGCTCGCCCAGAGCTGGCCCTCGGGAGAAGCCCGGTCTAGGTGGACGGTCACGCGAACCCGATCCCCAGAGCGTACTACTGTGCCTTCCAACACGGCGTCCACGTTGAGTTCCCGGGCAATCTCTTGCAGTGGTTTCTTGGTGCCCTCGTATTGCATTACCGATTGGCGGGAGATCACACGCGCGATGTTCGTTTTGCCAAGTTCGGTGATCAACGCTTCTGTCATGCCGTCGGCAAAGTATTCCTGTTCGGGGTCACCGGACAGGTTTTTCAGCGGCAGCACCGCAAGCGACGTGATCTTAGGCCGGGCGGTGCGCTCCGTCCGACTTCGGAACACGATGTAAGCGATGGCAATGACCGCGAGGACGGCCAACGCAGCCACGCCAAACCAGCGGGCCTGCAACGCGACTCTCGTGTGGTCATCCTCGATAGGCAATGGCAAACCCGCCTGAGCGCCGTTCTCGTTCTCCAAGCGGGGCTGGCGGCTTTGCCGCCAGGCGTCGAGCTCGGAGGTTAAGGCATAAACGGAGCCGCGCTTGTCGTGCACGTGGCGATGGACGGGCATCCGCTCGCACCTTTCCCACCTCTGCACGGTAGTCACGTCGCGGCTGAGGTATGCGGCGATCTCTTTCCACGAGTCCAAGCGTGCCTCGGAGGACCTCTGGGATGGCGGAATACCGGGCAACGATTCACCCATCGCGGTCACCTGATCAATTTGGCTATTGCATGCGGGTTGCTCGATTATACCCGCTCAAGTTGCAATGGCAAAAGGCGGCATTTGACGGTAAACGGCCATTCCGCGCATTGCCGTTTGACGGAAGAACCCAACTTGACCGAAGGTTTACCTGCACCACAAAGGCGAAATCGCCGAAACGCACCTCTTGAGCGCATAAATCGGGTCCCAATATGACGCCCCCGAAGACGCTTTGGGGGCAAGTGTGACCCTCAACCCTGGAGGTTTCTGATGAACGGAAAGACTCTGTTGCGGGCGGTACGGGTTCTCTTAGTTCTAGCACTGGCCACAGCCACCAGCATGCTGGCCCAAGATCCGAGGCCAGAGCACTTTAGTGGCGTGATCAATGACTTTACACCCATAACCGGAGGCACAACTGCCTATGAAGTACACGGGCCGTGGAGTTTAAGTTTGGACCATGACACCGGCAAAGCTCATTTCTCAGCCTCCCTGACCATGGAGTTATCAGTCCTTGGGCAAAGCGCTGCGGACGTCCAAACCGGCAACTTGGCGCAACATACTCACAACATCACGATGGATGGCACGGTCATTTACGATCCGACGGACTGCCCTCCCGCCGCCTCGACCACGCCTCCCTACGTCGCCCGTATCGAGATTAACGGAACCGCCAGCGTTTTCGCGAATGGCAGCACGGCGCCCTTCGGGCAATTTTCACAGTTGCAGGTCTGTATTGCCGGGGGAATGGACACGCCGCAGGTGCCGTTTTCGAACGTCACGCTGGTATTCCAGAACCCTGCCGCAAAGCATTTCGGGCCGCAGGCAATCCACGGTCTCGTTCGCAAGGCTGAGCGGCTGCGCGAAGAAGATCAGCGATGACGGTGAGAGCAGGCGGTAAGGGCAGTCCGCCGGCCACGTGAATGAAGCCAGTTGGTAAAAGCGTTGCAGCTGCCAGGTACCGGACCCAAACGGCAAAACGAAGAAGTGGGTTGGGGGGTACAATCTCATTAATGAGGGCTCGCGGCAAAATACCCACCTGGCGTTGGATACTCTTTGGCGCTTTCTTTGTTCTGTTTCCGATTGTGTTCAGGCCGTTGTGGCTGGCGATTGTTTGAAGACCAGAAGACCCGATGGTCGAAGAACCGACTGAACCGGGGCCTGACCCGGCGCTCTAAATCCTGGTTTTGAAGGAGGCCCTCATCAAAAAGTTGTTAACATTCGCCTTGCTTCTTGCAGGATGCGGTGCCGCAAATACTCCAACTCCCGCTCCTGCCCCAGCGCCCTCTGTTCCCGATGCCACCATAACCGGTCAATATAATCTGGTCCTGACGTCCACCAACGGGCATGGAACCATAAATTTCTATACAAACTTTACGCAAACGGAGAAGACCTTCACGGGATCGGCAACCACTTTGGTCTGCTCTTCGGACGATGTGTCGAAATGCAAAGGAAATGATCCACCGGCTGCTTCGATCACTCCAGGTGGAACGGTAAGCGGCGCAAATGTCACGATCACCGCTGCTATCTCGACCCCGGCGGGAGCCGACACCTTCTCACTCGTCGGCTCCGCAGCGGCTACAAGTCTTGCGGGAACTTACACCGATACTCAGGGCGACGGAGGCACCTGGACTGGATCGACCGGCTCTCCGCTTACTGGAAGCTACGGTGGAACGTTCAACTCGACTGCGAATCCGCTGCCCATAGCCCCAACGATCTTGATTTCACTCACACAAGATGGCAACTTCAATCTGACCGGAAAAGGAATGATCACGAGTTGGCCCTGTATCGGCTCCCTCACCTTTTCGGGGCAAGCCATTGGTGGGGCCTTCAGCCTGACCGATACTACGAATAAGGTACACATCACCGCCGTGCCCTCCCTGCCGGCTGGGAGCAATTTCGCGTTCAGCTATAACATTGATCCGACCGCGCCTAGCTGTGCCGGTGATTTTGGGCTCGGACAGCTGACGACAAGCCAATCGCCATGGGACTACTGAATATACGGTCCATTTTTACTCAACCCGACAAAATCACACAAAGATAAATAACTTGGCCCAGATGTGGCGGTAGGGACGATCATCGCTGTCCACTTAGGGCCTGCGGCCCGCGAAACCTCATGAAAATCGGTCAGAGTAAGATAAGCAACGGCTCGGAGCGGCGAGGTCGAACGATCAGTGGAGAAGTCGAGGCCGTATCGCTGTCTGATCCGGAACGCGTGATTGAGCGAATAATTGGGCGTCGTTACTTCCCTCCAGGGGAGCGGCGATAGCCCGTGACCCTGGTTAAGGTAATTTCCGGCGCGTTCTCCACTCCCGCCAGGAGGAAGCTTATTCCCTACAGGATAGCGGGAATTGATGTTCATAAAAAGATGCTGGCCGTGGTTGTGTCCGACGTTGAAGTGGAAGGCGAGTACCAGTTTGAGCGGCGGATGTTTGGCAGCAGCCCCGACCAACTGCGATCGCTCGCCACATGGCTGCTCGAGCAAGAGGTCGAGGAAGCCGTTATGGAATCGACGTCACAGTATTGGAAACCAGTTTGGGAAGCGTTGGAACGGCACTGGAAACCGATACGCCAGAAGCGGGAAGGTGCAAGCCCTACATCAGGAACGCTCCATCTAGCGCAGGCGCAGTCCAATCGCGGGCCGCGGGGGCGCAAGAAGGATTTTCGAGATGCCGAACGTCTGGTCAAGCGCCTCGATGGTTACATCGGCGGCAAGCCGAAAGTGTCAATCTTAAACTTATCCCCTACATTTAATGTCACGCTGCAAGGCGACCAAACTGGCTTCTGAAGCCCAAAAAAGAGGCGCTCTCGCGGCTCGCACAATAGGAGCCGTTTGCCTACGCTGTGACCACTACCTAAGATTCTGCGTGGCCTGGCGTACGGCAGTGGGCTGCAGGAAAGAGCCAAAGAGGACGGGCATCGAGGTTCCAAGCAATGGAAATGAAATTCACCCGCTACAGTTTCCGCTACGGCAGCATAGTTAGAAATTCTGTGGATATTGTAAGTGATTGAAGAGATGGCGCGCCCAAGGGGACGATCTTAGAACTTTCCTCGGAAATTTCGTGGCAACCTAGCCGCAGACCGAGTTGTTTGCTGGATTGAGCCTCTAGGATGTTCAGGGGTATCGAGAGGACATTCCGATTAGTTCATTCGTAAAATCGCTTGACGTATAACGCGTTGCGTGGTATCCTTCGCGTGTGATCCGGAGCTTCAGTTCAAGGGAAACCGAGGAGCTTTTTCGTTACCAGCACAGCAAGCGTTTTCGTGCGATCGAGCGGGTTGCCTTACGGAAGTTGCTCCAGCTTCATGCAGCCACGGAACTACGCATTTTATCGTCGCCGCCTGGAAATCAACTGGAAGCGCTGCGAGGCGATCGGAAAGGGCAGCATTCGATTCGGATCAACGATCAATGGCGCATCTGCTTTGTTTGGCGTGATGGCCATTGTTACGAAGTGGAAATCGTCGATTATCACTAGGGCGTATTGCAGGACCCAGCTTAGTTCTTAGTCCGAGGACTAAATGGGTAAGCGAGAGCTTCTGGGAAGGGAGTCGTAAAGATGAGCAAGTTGGAAGACAAGTTGGAGGAATTGATGCCTCCTGTCCATCCGGGTGAAGTCCTCCGGGAGGACTTTATGAAGCCGTTTGGCTTGACGGTAAACAAGCTAGCGCTTGAACTGCATGTACCTGCGACGCGCATTGGTGAAATCGTGCACGAACGCCGTCGGGTTACCGCCGAGACCGCCCTGCGCCTAGCCCGATATTTCAATACGAACGCTGAGTTCTGGCTTAATCTGCAGAACTTCTACGATCTAGAAGTCTCAAGGCGCTCCGGCAAGGTCTCAGAAATAGAGCGTCAGGTGCATCCTTCACCCGTGCTGGCTTCCTGAAAGCTATCGAAATTCCTCTCTCGGTGTACTTCAAGCGAAAGAATTGGAAGACTATTGCCGCGAACTTCGGTGTGGACCTAGGTAAAGTGGTGCGCCCGGGGAGATTCGAACTCCCGACCCTCTGCTTAGAAGGAATTTCAAGGCAATTTGTACCTGATTGGACGCGGTTGTAAGTGATTGGAAACTCAGTGCGAGAGGCTTCTCGCAGCAAACCCGTACAAGCCCATCTAAACCAGTGGTCGCTACAATATCCGCTACAGTTTTAAGAGGGACGCTGTTTCGACTGATATTCCGCCGACTCGTTCAACTGCATCTGGGTCATAGCGTCGAGCACTGCATCCTCACTCGGATGGACGTAGCGAGCGGACATGGCGATTGAACTGTGGCCCGCAATACGAGCCAACGTCCAAACGTTGCAGCCTGATGCTCCCAGGCGTGTGAGGAATGTGTGCCGCAGCGTATAAAGCACGAATGGGCGCATGGGCTTTTCGTTGCATTCGGCGGCCTGCTCTGCGAGCGTCTTAAATGTTTTGGAGTGCTGCTTCTTGAGGCTCGATGACTCGACGTGGCCGCTTGCCGTTGGCGCTTCCCAAATCCACCCTTCTACCGGCTTACTAGTGCTCTCCCAAAGGGCTTCCAGGATGTTCCTGACTCGCAGTGTCATGGGAAGCATCCTACGTGCTGCGGCAGTCTTGCCATGTGTCACCATGAACGTGCCGTTACGCCCACTGCCCCACATAACGCTTTCCCACCTAAGCCTAAAGCATTCCTCCGGGCGCATTCCTGAATCCACCAGCACAGTTGCAATGGACGAAAGTGACTCAGGTGCGGCTGCCGAACACTTCGCTTCCTCAGCAGACGTGATTACTCGCTCTCTGTGGCGTTCGCCGCGCAGCAATTTGATTTTCGGCGCAGCAGGAATCACTCCCCATTCCACAGCCACGCGCAGCAAACGGCGGAGAACTCGTAGCGAACTATTGATGCTGGAGACTTGCATCTTTTTGCTTCGCCTATGGGCCGCGAAGTTTGCGGCATCCTCGCCGGTAATCTGACCCAAGTTTTTATTCGCTAGCGGCGGGAAACCGGTGAGCACTCGGAGGTTGGCGCGATACCAACCCTTCCAAGTCTTCGGAGATGAGTGCTCGAATTGAGCCTTAGCCCACGGCTCGAATCGATTCTCGACAAATTCTTTCAATGTCGGCATAGGTTTTTTCTCGCGGATACCAACTTCGCCCTTGGCGAGGGAAGTGCGGTGGGCGGCCTCCATAGTTCGAGCAACCCTGGGATTCCCCTGTTTGGTGGACTCTTGGATGTGCCTGCCATCGAAAACGAAACTGTACCAGTAGATTCTCCCGCGTTTGTAGATTGCCATTAGTTCTCTCCCATTGTTTTACGCATACTCGCAAACTGATTGCCCACTGGGATAATGAGGACACTCTTCGTGGAAGCCGCCCGCACGATTTGTACGGTTTGTCCCATGTCACATAGCTGAGTTGTCTGCTCAGGGTGTTTCGCATAACTGGTCCGAGGCTGGCGCGATATGACGAGGACTTCGGCCTTTCGGCCCAAGAGCTTTGCTGCGGCATCGTTAGCCTTGGAATCTAGGTGACGGTCGCAGATTTGATTCAAAACAAATTGAATCGAGTCGGACCGAAGGCCGCTCTCGAAAAGCCAATAGACGAGTGCAATCCCGTACACGTCCTGTTCGCCAAATCGCCGCTCCTTGCCACGTTCGCCAGTCTGAACAGAGGCCGCTATACCGTATTGGTGTCGTTCAATGAATTTGTTGATGAGGGCCGGCTGAATACCGACAAGCCTGGCAACATCCATGCTGCCAAAAGAGGTGGTTTTTGTGCTTTTTGACATTTGACACGACCCTCCTAACTTGCTATTATGAATCCCAGTGGGAATACTAATGGGAATTACTATGGTATTCCACGAGGGGATTTAATCACGGACGAGACGGGCTGTCAAGAGTCGATGAGGGGAGTTCGGAAATGGCTGTTTTGCTTTCGCTAGATAAAGCTGCCGAGGCGCTCGGCGGAATCTCGATTTGGACACTGCGCAAGCACATTGCGGTTGGCAACGTGCGAGTAACGCATCTCGGCAGACGCGTCTTTCTCGATGAGGAGGAGATGGGACGGGTCATGCGCGAGGGTTTGCCGTCGCTACGGAGCAGCAAAACAAACGGTCCTGTCACAGACAGCGCAAAAGGTTTCGCCTCATGTCAAGAATGCGTGCGGCGATTGAGCAGTCAAACTTAAATAAAAGGAAAATAACTATGAGCAACATTCAAGAGACGGAAGCACTGGAAGAAGTCGACCCTGGAGAAGCGTTCGCGGCAATGGGATTTCCTGTTGCCGAGACTGCCGAATCTATTGCTGGCACAGCCCAAGACAGTTCCATCGGAATCGGTGATGATGCCGTGACTGGGGCAGTGGCACACGTGGAAGTGGAAGTTGAACACTCCCAGGAAACAGATGATGCTTGGCGCTTCGAAAATCACTTGTTACGTCCAGAGGATGTGGACTCGCTTTGCGCCAAGGAGCAATCGACGGGAGGTAGCGGAGTAATTGCCGGACTCATTCCGCGCCGCAATGTCACGTTCCTGATAGGAGACAGCGGACTCGGAAAATCCCCTCTGGCGTACCAGCTCGGTTTATGCGTGGCCGCGGGAATCCCGTTCATTGGGATGGACACATTCCAAGGCACAGTAGTTTACGCCGACTATGAAAATGGCTTGGAAGAGGGCCGGGAATTGCGTGAGCGGTTAGTTCGATTTCTCGAACTGCCCGAGTCTCCGAAAAACTTTTTGATTTGGACGCCAGATCTCCGAGGCGAAGGTTCAATCGACCTCGAACGTACCTCCGAAGGCAAACCCTTATTGCTGATCATCGACACAGTTCGCTCGCACAGCCCACAGTTCGAGAAGACCGAACACGCTGGCGAACAGATGAAGCAACTGAACAGGCTCGCGCACAAGTACGGGGTCGCCATCCTTGCGATACACCATCTCAGGAAACCCGGTGAAAATGGCGTGCCCTTGCTCGACAACGACGACACCGGCTTGATTCTATGGCTCAAGCAGACAGCGGGGCACAGTTCGATCATCAATCAGTCGCACACCCGTATTGCGGTCGACTCACCGGATGGGAGAAAAAAGCTCGACGCCGCATTGATCCTCCGTTGGCATCGAAGAGTCAAAGGTGAGTGCGGCCCTCTCTACTTGGAGCGCGTCTATGATGCCAGCGGAGAGCCACTCGGATACCAGCGATTGAGTAACGTCAGCTTGCTCGGGAAGGCGGACCAAGAAGACGCTTTCCGTAAGTTGCCGAACCAGTTCAGCTTCAAAGAGGCGAAAGAGGTCTACAGTCGCAGTGACGACCCTACAAGGAAATGGCTCCAGAAATGTGTCTCGTTAGGGCTAGTTCGCCAAGTCGCCCATGGACGCTATGAGCGCACCGATAATTCCAGCGGCTCAATGACTATTTCCAGTGGCCCCACCATCTAGAGTACGCACCCGAACGTAGGTAGAGTAGATAGAGAAAGAAAACGGAGGGCCGAGTGCCGTCGTTAGAACCTTCCCTCTCTCTTTCTCTACATACTCTATCGACATTCCAGTCTCCCCGGCAGCCAGCCGTGAGAGATTCCCCGCGACCGGGGCCGAAATCCGGGGCAGCGAGCTACCACGCCTGTACCCCGCCAAATTACTCGGTAATGATTTTCTGGCATAGCCACTGAAGTTGCTGACCGCAAGTCAGTTAGATGGAGCTTCAAAAACTCATCAAAATAGGCAAAGAAAATAAAGGAGTTAGGTAAAAAAATGGACGAATCAGATGCGAGACGGGCGTTGTGGGCCCTAGGCATAGCTCCGAACAAAGGGCTCATCCGTTCTTGGCTGCAGGCAGCCCGAGCTGAGGAGCTGTCAGAGGCGGAGCCGCCCGATGCCCCTTGCCCACCGCAGAGGCCGTCACCAACGGCCCGCCCTCCAGCCATTGCCCCACCCAAGCCCCGACACCCGCGTGGCTACAGCAAATCTCAGCTGGAGCCCGTCCTGCGAGCGCAAGGAGCGCTTGAACGGCGACCAGGAAGGCGAAAGCGTGGCAGGCCACGGATTGTGGCGGGTTGGTTCGACGAGGTCGCGGCAGCGATGGCTGATGGGACGTCTCTGAGGACCGCGCTCAAGCGCATTGGGATCAGCCTGGACAAAAGTCAGATTCGCGCGTTGTATCGCAACAAGGAGTTCCGGCGGATGTACCGGGAATGTCGCGGGCGATACCACGACTCCAACGGCACCTGAGGAGGAGCACGTCATAAGCACCTAGAAAGATTGTTAATCCTGCATTTTGCAACTTCTCAGGTCAGTGTTCATTTGCAACTCCCTGAACTGCGGTGAAACGAATACTCGTATACCCTCACTATCCTTCGACCACAGATTCATCTGCACGTGGGCTAAAGTCAGTGCGGAAAGGAAGCGGATTCTATGATCACGATAACCGGAACCGTGGGAGGCAGCGGGAAGTACCTCGTGACCGGTATCCCAGTCGATACTAAGACTCATACCGTTTTAAAGATCGCGTTCGAAAACAACACGGCGGGAACCAACCTGGCTCTGTGTGCGGGGACGGATGCGAATTTCGCCGCGGGGACTGTCGGACTACAACTGTCGGATTCTGGAGGGCCAGGCTTTCAGTTTTTGACAATCATCGACACTAACAAGCTTTCGGGTAAGGTCATTTATGTTCTGCGAGCAGTTGGAAACGCGGATTCAAAGTTTACGATCAACGTCGAGTGACCGTCGCAGGCAATATGGTCTCGATTCGAGGAATGGCCTGAGTCAGCGAATTAGCTTTCTTCAGGCTTCATCTTGGCATTCGAGAGATCCTACTCTCGATGAAGTACACAACAGGAACAAAGCGTGATGGCCACGCTCACTTGTTTTTCGCATGCAGCGGCTGATTTCGCAAGGTCACAACGGCATCGGGGTAATCCGCCGCTGGCCGCGTCAACAATACATCCGGCGGTCTATCCAGCAGATTCGCGTCTAAAAACGCCGCGATATAGTTTCGCACTGCCGCTATCGTCTTTTCCGGACCCATCGTCCCCGTCTCCACCGCGCCCGCCGCCAACCAGACCAGATCCGAAGGCGTCACGTGCTCGGCGCCGCGCAAATTCACTGCCAGCCGCGGTCCGTGCAGCGAGTTCCACAGTAGGCCTTCCTCTTCCGTCCATGTATCGCGTCCGGCCGCCAGCAGCAGCATGGGCGTGTCCGTATCGTTCATCGGTGTCTGCGGGACCGCTCCATCGATCACGATTCCGGCCCGGAACCGCACATCTCGTTCCACGCCCAGAATGGTGGTCAATCCGCCCAGCGAATGCCCGGCCAGCGCCACTCGCGTCATATCCAACTTGCCAGCCAATTGCGTGTCAGCCCCGCGATTCAGTCTTTCCATTTCATCAAGCACAAACTCCAAGTCGCTCAATCGTACCGCTACCGCAAATGCCATGGAGGCCTCGTCGCTTCGCGTCCCATTTCCAAGATGGCTCCCAAACCACGATTCTGCGAATCGTCCGTCCGGGAACTCCACGGCAGTCGCTTCATATGTATGATTCACCGACGCCACCACATATCCTCGGCTCGCCAGATCTTCAAACAAATACGTGTAGTCCGTAAACGTGCCCGTATATCCCGGCGTGAACACCACCACGGGATGTGCTCCCAGCGCCATCGGAAGATTCCAGCAACTGTTCGTGGTCACTTGCGGCAATCGCACTCCTAGCAGCCGCGAGAAATCCTGCCAAACCATTACTGGGGCATATTCCGCACGCGCACAGTTCTCCATGCCAACCGCGGGATACCACAGCCGCACCAGTAATTCGCGCTTCGTGCCATTCGCCACAAATGGATCACTACGCCTCGCGTCCACCAGGTCCAGCAACCGCGTCCCCACTGCGTTCGGCCCGCTCGGCGTCGGGACACTCGGCGCCTTGTTGCTCGACAAGGTGGAGTTGACCGCCGCATGATTCACATCGAAGCGGAAGTTTAACGCCGTCCCCTCCAAGTTGACCAGCTGCGGGCTGTCTGCGCTGCTGTCATCGATGTTGAGACCCGCGTTGAAACGACCCACCGCTGGCGGCTTGAACGTAACCCTAATTTGGCATGTCCCCGCGGGAGCCAGACTCGCACCGCACGTATTCGCGCCTACCAAGAAATCGGCTGCATTGCCTCCCGAAATACTCACCTTGTTGATTGATAGGGTCGTGCTCCCCGTGTTGGTCAGCACCGTGTTCGCAGAATTTGTTTCCCCCGCTTTCGCAGTGATGCGTAAAATGTTCGGAACGATCCGCACGGTTCCATTGCTGAGCGTGATCGTGGCACTTGTGATCTTCAACGGGTCAGTCACCGAAGCGGCACTCACTGTCACGGATGGATTGGCGGGCACGCTGGCCGGCGGTGTGTACGTGGTTAGCATGGTACTCGCCGTGGTTGTGGGAGCCACTCCACCGCAGCCCGATGTGCACGCCGTTCCATTCTGCGTTACGGTCCAACTCGCCTGCGGCGTCGTGGTGGGATCGTTCGCAATCGTCGCCGTGAATGTTTGCGATCCATTGTTGATGGGAATCAAGGCTGACGCTGGCGTCAATTGGATGGTGATCGCCAGCACGCTCACAGTCGTCGAACCCGTCTTGGTTGCATCACTGGCCGCCGCTGCGGTTATCGTCACTTGGTCATTGTTCGCTGGCGGCGTCGACGGCGCCGTGTAAACTACCGAACTGCTTGTCGCGCCACTCAGCGTCCCGTAAGCTCCAGACAGTGTCCATGAGGTGGGATTCACACCTCCATTGGCCGGATCGAAGGTGACACTCGCTGTGATCGTCGATGTTGCGGTCGCGTCGATCGAACCCGGACTCGCTGTCAGCGACACCGCGATTGCCGCGAAGGTGATCCCAATCGTGCCGACGGATGTCGAGGCACTCGCTGACGCCGCCGTGATCGTTATCTGCACGTCGCTTGGCGGCGGCGTTGCTGGCGCAGTATAAGTCACCGAACTGGACGTCGCATTGCTCAGCGTGCCCGCTCCCGTCACGGGTGAAATGCTCCACGAACCGGGATTCACTCCTTGATTTGTGGGATCGTTGCTCACCATCGCCGTGATTTGCGACGTGCCTCCCGCGCCGACCTGATTCACCGTTGCCGAAAGGTTCACTACAATCGCGGTTAGCAAATTCAGCGTCACTGACGCGGACTTCGTTTTATCGGCAATAGACGTCGCCGTAATCGTAACCGGGCTCGCCGGTGCGGCACTCGGCGCCGTAAATAGAGCAGCGTCTCCGCTTCCCGTCGTTGGCGGCGCAATCGATCCGCATGGCGCTGTGGGACAGCTCATGCTCCACATCACGCCTTTGTTCGAAGAATCATTCGTCACCTGCGCGGTGACGTTAACGCTCGCCCCGGCTGGCAAACTCGTAGTGCCCAGGGGCAACACGGTCACAGAGATCGGCATTTGCGATGATCCTCCGCCGTTACACCCGGACAGAATTAACAGGAATGAGAAGCTCAGAAGTGCGAACCACAGACAGAGTCGCTGGCTCATAGGGCCTCCAAATGCCAAACCAGCCCAGGGGAAATTCGTGGTTGCCAGAGCCCAACTTCGCCGGATGTCGCAAGAGAAACGGGACCGTTTACGTCGTGGCTATCGAATCGAAAACACAGTGCCAGAGAAATGAGTAGATCGGTTTTTGCACCGCCGATGACTGTCTGACTAGTGCCATGAGTATGTTTACCATCTGTGGTGCTATTCGGGGCTCAAACAGGCGGAATGCTACTCCTATCGACCTCCCTTCACAACCATTTAATTTTGCCAGTCCCGAAGCAGCCAAGCCGGGGGCCATACTTAGCGATGGGCCGGTCGTGTCGACAACTTGGAATCTACTGACCGTCCAGGAGGCAAACATGGTATCTGACGAAAATCGAAGGGACCTGCTTGCACGTGCCCAGGAACTCAGGTTGCGCGGGGAATCAGCACGACGCCGGGATGGTGCCATGGCTCGGCTTTGTTATGAGGAAGCCGTGAGATTGTTTCGTGAGGTGGATGAACCTCTAGTGCTGGCCCACACCATCAGGCATCTAGGGGATGTCTATCATGAACAGGGACGCCCAGATTTGGCGGAGCCTTGTTTCCAGGAGGCGCTAGGACTTTATCGGACTAATCAAGACGATGGGTCTCTGGATTTGGCGAACGCCGTCCGAAGTCTCGCGGTTCTCAGATGGGAACAAACCAGAGCACTGTGGGAAGAGGTGCGAGATCTTTACGTGACTTTAAACATCGAGGCAGGAATCAAGGAGAGCACGGCTCGGGTAAAGGCCCTTTCAACAGGCTAGGTCCCGGTGCGTCGGGTAACCGGTGAAGTTTACTACCCCGCTCGACGACCCAAACGGACGCTGTAGATGATTCCTGCGGCGAGGCCAGCGAATGCTCCCAAGCAATCCAGGTCTGAGAATCTTTTGCAAGTCTTTCGCTACAGGCAGGTCTTCGGCTCGCATAATTACGAGGATCTCAATCGCCTCTTCAAGCCGAGCGACGGAATCCGCGCTTAGCTTGATCGAGGCTCATACAAACTGTGCTTATAACGAATGCTAACTGGAATCGAGCAATTATCGCAGCTGTTATTGCACTCGGATCGCTAAGGACCTGTCCCGCATCTGTTCCTCTTCGTATCCTATCCTCTTCGTTGACTTGGCTTCTGGCGCAACCTAAGATGTCCGCCAAATGCCGGATTCTTCATCTCTAATCGGCCAGACCATCTCGCACTACCGAATCATCGAGAAACTCGGTGGCGGCGGGATGGGCGTCGTGTACAAGGCTGAGGATACACGGCTCCATCGTCCAGTGGCTCTCAAGTTCCTACCTACCGAAATGCTTCACGATCCTGCTGCTCTCGAACGCTTCCGCCGCGAAGCGCAGGCCGCATCCGCCTTGAATCACCCGAACATCTGCACCATTTACGACATCGGCGAACAGGACGGTCAGCAATTCATTGCCATGGAATTTCTCGACGGCGCAACGCTGAAGCATCGCATTTCTGGCAATCCGCTTCCGTTCGACGAGATGCTGGAACTCGCAATTCAAATTGCAGATGCGCTACGCGCAGCGCACGCCCAAGGCATAATCCATCGAGACATTAAGCCAGCAAATCTTTTTGTGACCAAACTGGGCAACGCCAAAATTCTCGATTTCGGTCTGGCGAAAGTTGTCCCGGCTGGCATGAGCGTCGGCGTATCGCAGATGCCAACGGCAACTGAGAATTTCTTGCTCACAAGCCCCGGCTCCACGATGGGCACCATGACTTATATGTCGCCGGAGCAGGCACGAGGCGAAGAACTGGATGCGCGGACGGATTTGTTTTCGTTTGGCGTGGTTCTATATGAACTAGCAACAGGACGGATGGCGTTTCCGGGAAATAGTGCTGCGGTCATCCACGACGGGATTCTGAATCGCACACCAGTTCCGGCGTCCCAGGTTAGCCAAGCACTCCCTCCGAAGCTGGACGAAATCATCGGGAAGGCATTAGAGAAAGATCGAAAGCTGCGCTATCAGACCGCAGCCGATATGCGAACGGATTTGCAGCGCCTGAAGCGAGATTCCGAGTCGGGCCGCACAGGTGTCCCACCAGCAGAGACCGGGCTGAAGCTCACTCCAAAATCTCCTTGGGTCCGATGGGCGGCGGTCACCGCTGCAACATTGCTGCTCATCATACTGGCCTTGGGCGGCTGGTGGTTTCACTCCCGCAAAACACACGCGCTGACGGAAAGAGACACCATCGTGCTTGCCGATTTCAGCAACACTACGGGCGATCCCGTCTTCGATGATGCGCTCAAGCAGGCGCTGACCATCTCGTTACAACAATCGCCCTTTCTGAATGTTTTGTCTGAGCAAAGGGTGCAAGACACACTGCGGATGATGGGCCGCGCTGCGGGAGAGCGCATCGATGAACCGGCAGCAAAGGAAATTTGCGAGCGCACTCACAGCACGGCGGTGATATCGGGATCGATTTCCACCTTGGGAAGCGAATATGTTTTGGGTTTGGCGGCGGTAAATTGCAGAACGGGCGAACGGCTGGCTCAGGAGCAGGTCCAAGCGGCAAAGAAAGAAGAAGTGTTGAAAGCACTGGGGAATGCGGCATCGAGTCTGCGTTCCGGTCTCGGCGAATCGCTTTCAACCATTCAGAAGTTCGACGTTCCCTTGTATGCGGCGACTACGCCTTCTCTAGAAGCCCTGAAGGCCTACAGTCTGGGCCTAAAAGCGAGTTTGGAAAGAGGCCCCGACGATGCCATTCCCTTCTTCAAGCGCGCCATTGAGTTGGACCCCAATTTTGCCACGGCCTACGGCTCGCTGGGCACCGCTTACAACGACGTGCTGTTCGAACCCGAACTTGCAGCCAACAATCTCCGCAAAGCGTATGAACTACGGGAGCGTGTGAGCGAACGCGAGAGGTTTAGTATTACGGTGAACTACGAAACGGGAGTTACCGGCGACCTTGATCAAGGTCTTGAAACGGGGGAGCTATGGGAGCAAACCTACCCTCGAGACCCTAGCGTCCACAACGCCTTAGCAACCATTTCGGAAATCGAGGGAGACTACGAAAGGCTCGAACGAGAAGAGCGGAAAAGCATCGAGACTTCGCCCATCTCTGCGATCGACTATTCCAATCTGATGGAAGCCTATCTCGCGCTGAATCGCCTTGATGAAGCCAAAGGCGCCTACGAACAGGCGATGGGATTGAAGCTGGAGCACGCTTTTCTCCATGACGACAGGTACCTGGTGGCCTTCCTGGAGGGAGACAGCGCTGAAATGAAGCGCCAACTTGACTGGGCTCTAAGCAGGCCCGACGAGGAAGACCTGATGCTCTCCGCGCAGTCCGACACGGAAGCCAGCTACGGGCGACTGGATCAAGCGCGCGAGTATTCTCGGCGGGCGATCGACTCGGCCCTGCGAGACAAGCGAAAAGAGACAGCCGCGCTCTGGCAAATTAATGGCGCTCTGCACGAAGCCGAGCTTGGATATTCTGAGCGGGCCCGGAAGGAGACCAAAGCGGCGCTAACACTCGCCTCGTCCCGAGATGTAACGATTCTGGCGTCGCTAGCGTATGCGCGTGTTGGAGATAGCGCGCAGTCCGAGGCTTTGGCCAAGCAATTGGAACAACAGTTCCCGGTGAACACAATGATCCACGACTACTGGCTACCCTCGATACGCGCCAGCAATGAATTTCACCAAGGCAATCTCGACGAAGCCATTTCGCTGCTGAGCGCGGCAGCGCATTACGACTTGGCGTTTCCTCAGCCGCAAGTTGGCGGTGGTGGTTTGATGTACCCTGTGTACATTCGAGGGCAATCTTATCTGGGACTGAAACAAGGGAGTAACGCGGCGGCGGAGTTCCAGAAATTCATCGCGCATCGGGGGGTGATTTCCAATTGTCCGCTGGCCTCTCTGGCCCGATTGCAGATGGCTCGCGCCTATGTGTTGCAGGGCGACACCGCCAAGGCGAAGGCCGCCTATCAGGATTTCCTCACGCTCTGGAAGGACGCCGACCCGGACATTCCCATTCTCATCGCTGCGAAGGCGGAGTACGCCAAGCTTCATTAGTTCCAAGGCGGCCTAGAGTCGCATAACCGTACCAATACCAACTTGTATTTGTACGTTAATTAAGCACAAAGTCCTAAGAGCCCTGATGTAGAGTAGGGCCCCTTGTTGTCACCGTCACTCGGGCCGGAATCTTTTCGGGCACTCGACTGACGCTCCCAAAGCCATTTCTGCAAGATCTCTTCTCCCTTGCCGCGCAAGAACTGGAACTTGATACCAAGCATCCCCTCATTGTTGGCCCAGGCGATCGAACCCTTTCCGGAAATCGAGTCCCCGGAAGGCAGTTCAAAGGCAAACTCGATCATCCTGGGGTGCTCGACGGGTTTGACGATGTAGACGGCCATCCCGCCTTCACTGAGATTGGTCATCATGGACCGTTGCTCCGCTCCGTTTAGCGTGAGCTGGACGGGTAAATTCAGGGTGTAGCGAAAAAAGCGTCGCCGCTCCTGCAACATGGAACTTTGAGCGGCCAAAACTTGGGATGCCACGCTTTCCGGAGTCAGCGGCTGCGGGAGAAGAAAAGTCGCCCCGGCCACGACGGCGACCGGCGACTTATTGCCGCTGGGCAAACAGGCGAATACCACGACGCTCCGGTTGGAGATCCCCTGCCGAACGGAAAGAATCAGATCCTCAGCGCCGGGGACGTCCAGATCCACGATGATGCCATCCAGTTTGCGCCGTCCGATGTATTCTCGTCCGGCCTCGCTTGTGGGAGCGAAATCGAAGCTGGCACCGATTTGTCGGAGGCCGCCTGCAACAGCGGTAAGCGTCTCATAGTTGTTGGATATGAGCAGGAACTCGAGCACCGTCGTTGATGCCATCGCGCGAAGTCCTCGATAGAGAATTAGGGGTTGTCTTCGAGAGTTACTACCCGTAATTGTACCCATACTTAGCGAGATATAATGAGCATAGTTCAGGCATATGCCCATCTGGGCATCTGGCCTCATTAGCGAGGGCCAATTGAGTGACGGCAAACACCAAAGTTGTAAACCGCGGGATGTACATTTGTCATCCTACGAGCCGCCATGCGCCACGTACACATTCGGTTATTCGCTTGTCCGGGCTGCAATTTCCCCGTCGTTATTAATCGCGTCACTGAAGAAAAGAATGACACTGCTTGACTGGGCTCCCGAGGGACACCCCTCACCTTCGGGCTGGCAGAGTTGGCGTCGGCTGGATTTGTATTGAGAAACGGCATATCGCCGAAGTTAGTGCATTGGCGAGCTAATCACAGCACGAACGCTGACGCTACAAGGAACCCTGCCGTGCGGCAACGAGTGCGAGCGGCGGATTCTTTCTAGAATGATGCTTTCTATCATGAGCGAGTGTCCCTAGCTGCTAGCACTAGCACGCTTGTAAGAAAGCGGGACTCAGGGTCGACAGCTGTTTCCGGAAGCGATTTGGAATAAATTGCAAGTATTCTTCCGTTGAAGACAGGTCCACATGTCCCAAATACCCCGCCAAGATCGGAAGCATTTTCCGCAGGTCCTTCTTCTGGTCAGTCCATACTTTCAAGCAGTGGACGGCGAATGTGCGCCTTAGGTCTCGCAACCGAGGTTGACGGCCGATTCCGTCAATCCGCGCGACTTTCACACGACGACGAACACTCTCGAAGGTTCTGAGGAGGAGCCTAGCCTCAATAGCTTTGCCATTTTTCCGTGCAAAGAAATTTTCAGTGTCGTAACTGTTTGAAACCGAATACTCTCGAAGCCACTGAACAAGAGTCGGTCCAATGGGAATTGTCCTCGTGCTCCGACTGGAACAATGCAAAGTGACTATATTATTCCTTAGATCGACATCACGCTTCGCCAGGGCTAGTGTCTCGTCGATACGTGCACCAGTCCCATAGAGGAACATAAGGACCGCGCGAAGGGTGGGAGGGTCGACTGCGCGAGAAGTCGGGCGATTCATAAAGCACGTTCCCCAAATCAATCGTCGCATGTCAGAAACTGAGTAAATGTATGGGGCAACAGGAGGGCGACCGGCAGCCGCTCTTGGACGCGGCATGGGCAACTCTATCATTTCGCCTCGCGCTATCCAATATTCGAAGAATGCCTTCAGCCTTCGGTATTTCACCATCCATGTCACGTCGGAGGTTCGACCGAGATCAAGGAAGCGGAGCACATTTGCCTTAGTCACGGAACCGATGGACACGTCTCCTATTTGACGTGAGAACGCGCGAAACAATTCTGTGCTCCATTTTTTGGAGACCCCAAGTGATTGCTTCATCTCTATATATTTTTCAACGGCATTCAAGAGCTTCATAACTCCCCACAAGGATCAAGTGTGGAAACTTCGCAAAGAGCCTTCATGTCGAATTTCGCGTAAATGCCGACGGACTTGGAATCACGATGTCCGAGAAAGTCTGCGATTTCCTGAAGTGAGACACCCTCCTGAAGGAGACGAGTAGCGCTAGCGTGGCGGAGCGAATGTGGCCCCTTCTTTGTTGCATTGACTCTCCAACGCTTCATGCGTCGATTCACAATCAGCGAGACAGATGTCGGGTTCATTGGTGCGTAAGGAGGACGGAGGGTTACGAAAAGATGTTGACAGGAGCACTCGGGCCTAGCGTACCGGGTATATTGCAAGACAGCATCTTTTACATCAGGCCCAATTGGAAATTGTTGTACTCGCCCTCGTTTTGCTCGCTGCACCGGCAGACGGAAGGTTGAAAAGTTTCTCGAACATCATTGCTACCCAGCCATCAGAGTTTCCCCGAAGATCATGTCGCGCGCGTGTTTTTCTTAGACCTGTCTGCAATCCAGGACTATCGATTATCCTGAAGGCACAAAACCTCCGTAGATTTCGTCGATTCGACAGGAGTCAGCTTGTAACGATAGTCCCTCCGTTGACAGGTTTGTCCTTATTACCGGACAGGCCAGTACGTCAGTTCAAAGAGGATTCGCTCTCATAGTCCTTATTAAACGGCGCAACCGGAGATGAAGTGAGTGGTACCTGATTTAAACTCGACCGGTTTTCCTCTTATGTAGTCGCAAGAAACATTCGGCTGTTTGCGTAAATGAGGTTGGTTTCTTTTTCCCGTACTAAAGCTGTAGAGTTCCGAGCATCTCTGAACGTGTCCCCACAAGGTTGTTCAAAAAATCCCAAAAATCTGAAAATCTGTCCGTCGTGAAGCATGCTTATGACAACCACCCCACCCGGCCAGACGGAACCTTTTACAGCCCCCGAGGAACCGCACGCGAGGAAATTCGCAAGGAGTGCAACGGGCCTGCCAACTGTTCGAGCAGCCAACAAGCCCTAACCAAAGTTACCTGTATGGAGGAAACGATGGCTACACCGATTGTAAGTCAATCTGTCTATTCACCTGTAGTTCCTACCTCAAGTCTCAGGCCGCACACATCCGTCTACGAGATCATCACGAGTCAGATTCTCGCGGAACTGGAAAAGGGCGAAGTACCGTGGCGCAAGCCCTGGAAGACTCTCCCGCCCGTGAACCTGATCAGCAAGAAGCCCTATCGCGGTATCAACGTGTTCTTGCTTAGGTTTGCTGGCTACGGCTCGCAATTCTGGTTGACGTTCAATCAGGCGAAGCAGCTAGGCGGAAACGTCCGCAGAGGCGAGCACGGCAG
Organism: Candidatus Acidiferrales bacterium; assembly: GCA_963795535.1. Taxonomy (GTDB): domain Bacteria; phylum Acidobacteriota; class Terriglobia; order Acidiferrales; family UBA7541; genus Acidiferrum. The sequence goes on along the minus strand of CAWCIG010000012.1, from coordinate 158,320 downwards.
CAAGATCGTCTTTTGGAAGTTTGATCGCTACGAAACCGAAACAGCGGACGGTGAGACTGAGGAGCGCAAATCCGCTTTCCTCCGCTACTACACCCTATTCAACCTGGAGCAAACCGAAGGATTGAAAGCACTCCTTACACTCCCGCCAGCGTTTCCGATCGAATCGGCAGAGAAGGTCGTCAAGGGGATGCCGAACCCTCCCGCATTCGAGCAAGACTCACTGGCAGCCTACATCCCGTCACGGGACACAGTGACAATGCCATCGCGGAAAGCGTTTGATTCCCAGGCGGAGTACTACTCGACGCTATTCCACGAGCTAACACACGCAACAGGCCACGCGAAGAGACTTGCACGGGAAGGATTTGACACTCCCCAACAGTTTGGGAACGAGTCATATTCGCGGGAAGAACTCATTGCAGAGATGGGCAGCGCCATGCTCTGTGGTGTGGCCGGAATTGAGCAAAGCGCCCTCGCCAATTCCGCAGCGTATCTCAAAACGTGGATTGCCAGGCTCAAGAGCGATTCGAAGTTGGTCATTTCCGCTGCAAGTTCCGCGCAAAAGGCAGCGGACTACATCCAGGGGGAGTCTCCGAAAGACTCCCCTGCCAGCACGCGGCGACAGGGAACGCTATGACGACGAGAGTGGCAGTCTATGCGAGAGTCTCAACGACCAACCACGCTCAGGACGTTTCGATGCAAACCCGGGAACTGCGCCAGTTCGCCGAAGGACGCGGATGGCAGATCGCGGGCGAGTACATCGACGCTGGAGTGAGCGGTGTGAAGGACTCCCGGCCGGAGCTAAATCGGCTCATGGCCGACGCACACAAACGCAGGTTCGACATAGTTTGTGTGTGGCGGTTCGACAGATTCGCCCGCTCCGTGTCTCACTTGCTGCGGGCTTTGGAGACTTTCAAAGCGCTTGGAATTGACTTTGTTTCCTTCAGCGAACAGATGGACACTTCGACACCAGCCGGGAAGATGGTATTTACCGTCTTGGGTGCTGTTGCCGAACTAGAGCGCAGTTTGATCGTGGAGCGCGTCCGAGCCGGTCTACGAAATGCCCGAGCAAAGGGCAAGAAGCTAGGCCGTCCTCAGTTGAAACTTGACTGTGCTAGGATGGCGCGATTGCGAACGGGGGGGCGGTCCCTGCGTGAGATTGCAACAGAGTTGGGCTGTTCCCACGCCCTTGTTCACAAAACCCTTGTGAATTCGTCCCTCGCCAGCATTGTGAAATCAAAGAGTTAGACAAGCCGTACCGAGCGGTCACAATTCATCTGTTTTGCTTACACATCGAATTCGCCGAGGGAAGCACGACTTAATTACTATGCTGAGGTGGGTCGAATCCCACGCTCTCTCAAAAGAGGTCATCTACAAACTTGCCGATTCGTCTCGCCAATGATCGAGAGGACTACAGAGCCGCTGAACCCACACTCCTCAAGTTCGCCAAGGTCCAAGGCTGGGTGGGAGCCGAGCCCGAGTCTCTGTGGGCCACGTTCAGCAAACTCAGCCAAGCCGACATCGACAAAGTGAGGCGGCGACTCCAGGAGCAGATAGAGCAGGAGAAAGGGCGAGCCTCCACCGCTTCCGAGCTCGCTGTCGGGGCTCCAGTTGAAGCGGAGGGGCTGAATTGAGTTGAAATATCCTTGAGCGGCCCGGCAAGTCCGTTTCCCGTTTACCGTAAACTTTTGGGGTCCCCTTTTCCCACCACAGAAACAGGCCGAGGACATCGCAGAATTCTCTAGGTAACATCTGAGGGGTCATCTAGCAGTCTAGCTCTAATTCATCGGTTACTTTATAATCGGTTTATGAGTGGTTGGTCAGACATACTAAATCAATCATCTCCGGTGTCGCGGTTCCCACCATTATCGGGGGCGGAAAATACGTCTTCGACATAATCAAATTAAAATCCGAAGCAAAATCCTACATTTTGGATCACACGGGACACCCAAGTCCACCATCATTCTCACACTGGCCACAACGAAAAAAGATTCTAGTGGTAACTTCTTTGTTCAGCTTCGGTTTTTTCGGATACTTAATCTGGACGCGTCACGAAAACAGTAAACCACATGCTCTTCCTCCATCTCCCCCCGCTAGTATTTCAGCTTTTATATTTGCTGAATCCCCGTTTTCCTTGAAAAGAGGAAACGTAATCCCACTTGAGAAGTCGGTGTGGCCTTGCTCCTATGGCAAAACAACAGGTCACGGGCTAGATGCTTTACCTAAGCTCCCTGGCGGCCCCGAGTTGCTCAAACCATACCTGATACTCCTGCCCACGAGGTTTGCAATTGAGTATCGCAACCAAGAGCCAGTTTATCTATTCTTTGAAACGGAAGTTACCAACAGAGGGGAGTCAAGTATCACCAAAGATTGGGGGCTGTGCGTAGTGGACCCCAATGGAAAGGCGGCGGAGTTTACTGCAGAGGCGTTTGACCCCACCAGCCATCCTGAACTTGGCGAGAAACCAGTCTCGCTCATAGCTGCTACCGATAACGCGCCTCTTGAACACGGCCACTCCAGAAAAGGATGGTTGTTGTTTAAAGTGCCCAAGGACTCCCTCACGTTTCCGGCTTTTAATGGCAGCATTTATTGCAGGGATTATATGGAACGGAGGGCGTTTTTCACTTTTGCCACCTCCGTAACTCAGACGGATAGTATCCACTAGGGAAAACACCCCGCCGCACCAACCCCAGGCTACCCTGATTTCCTGCAACCGTATGGGCCCGCTCTGATCGCCCCCACTGCGGCAATTTGTAAACCATGCCACACATGTGGACGTATCGTGATAGTATCCACGCATGACAAGCAAACATAATTTAACGGCGAGACGTATCCCTCTAATCTGTGTCACGACGATTATGACCGTATGTTTTCCTACACTCTCTCCAGCCCAATCTCCACAGACGCCTCCGAGTGCGAACAGTGCTAATACAACGACGGACAAGGGTAAAGTACGCCCACCATCGTGTTACTACATGCCGGCGCCACAGGGCACAAATGAAGCAAGGGCTGCGAGATTTCAGGGAACTATCCAAGCGGAAGGCACTATCACGGTAGATGGAAGAGTTGAACACATCAACATTGTGAAAGCAGCCAGTTTGGGTCTGGATGAGTCGGTCATGCAAACAATGAAGACATGGAAATGCAAGCCCGCCGTCGGGAAGGACGGTAAGCCGATAGCTGTTTCTGTTCCGTTCCAATTTAACTTTCGTTTGTAAACATGAGTTGGCGATGCCCCGCAAAACGAAACCTGAATTCAAATTCCCTCCCGAAATGCTGGCTGTTTGGCGAACTTCGCAGCGCCTCACCCTCTGCCCGAGATTCCGTAAAGCGGGTATCATCCGAGTTGTCGAACACATGAACAAGGACAACTGCGAACGATGCCGGGGCGGTTTATCGCCAGCTTCTGTGGGAAGAGCGCGTGATTTGGTATTTGAGGGCGAGTCGGAATTGAAATGGAATGTCCGCTCCCCGAGACCATTATTTTTTCTTTGTCGACCAAACCTCATGGCCAAGTTTATCGAGAACGTTAATCACGGGTTCGTTGTTTGGCACTGAAATCGTAACTTTTGGAACTGGACTTGTAGGTTCAACGTAGAACGGCCCTACGACACCTATTTGGAGGTTATACGGAGCTTTATCTCCGATAACCAATTCCGTGTTGTTTCCAACGCTTAGATTCAAGAACTTCTCATTCAAGTACTTTTGAAGAATGAATAGACCGGAGTCAACGAAGTGTTGCGATTCTCTGGTATTGGCCCCGGCTGACAGTGAAGCCCGTGAAACACCATCCGCGTCATTTAAAAGTAGATATGAACTACTATTTACGTTTGAGCCGTCGAAGGCGCAAAGCTTCGCCTCTGCGAGAGAATTGTTGGCTATCAACGCGAGGCACGTCCCTCCCGCCTGTCTCCCGAGTCTAGCAATTGGGCGTCCTGCATCATCCTTCAAAAGGAATTCAGTTGCCTCAATTGTGTTAAGGTGCTTGATTCGTCCCGATAGAAGAACTGCAGCGAGAATTATTATCAGAAGACCGCCAACCCACCACGTCACGAGGATTTCCATTCTTAGCTTCCTAATTTGCGCAGCCAAATCGATCTGATCCACACCGCACCTCACTTCCTAGACGGCGGGATTATACATGGCAGGTTAAGATGAATGTATGCTCCCCGGCATCCACCCAATGCGCCCGAGTCCGGCCGAGTACCCACCGCTAACGTTAATCGTGACCAGCGCTCTATATGTTGCCGCGAACGCCATTCAGAGCGGCCTTTCGTCGCGCGGCAGGCCGCCCGTTACGTCGCTCCGCGAGCCGCTGCGCCACTTCGCGGCATACGGCAATACAAACAAATACAGACCGGTGAAAAATTCCAAGGCGAGCACGAATACCGCCAAGAGGCCCAGCCTGGCGGTATACTTCTTCTGGGCTACAGCGACGCCGTTGACAATGACCGCCAGCGTAAAGGCAATGCTCAGCCAGCGGTGGGTCTGCCGAAACCATTTATTCCAATTCATGGAACCCTCCTTGTCATTGAGTGCGTTATCTTAATTTGCTTACGATGTCTTGCCTAGAGCCAGGTAAGTTGCGAAACCTGTAAAGTTGCTCGTATCACCTGCCCAACCCGAAGGTCAAAGTACCGATACGTACTTGGAAGATTTCCGCATTTTTACCATGAGGGTATTTCTTTCTTGTAGGTAATGGGCCAGCACGACGGATGCTAGAATCAGCCGTGCTTTCCGCATCCATCCCATGCGCCTGAGTCCGTCCCAGTACACTTCGACGGTTATGCCGTTTTATCAGGACTTGTCATTCGGAACAGCAGCAATTCCCCGATTAAATCCATTACTTCCGTTCTCCTGTTCGTGTACGATTGCCCTGCTCTAGTCACCCTCGTAGGAAACCGCCCGGAAAAACTTGAAGGAGAATCGCAATGTCGCATCTTCGGATTCGCGGTGTTTTCGTACTTTTCCTGGTGTGTTCGTTCTTCGCACAATTAAGAACTTCGCAGGCTCAATCCAAGAAACCGAACATTCTGGTCATCATGGGCGATGACATTGGTTGGTATAACACCAGTATCTACAATCGCGGCGACATGGGCTACCAGACGCCCAACATCGACCGCATCGGCAAGGAAGGGGCGATGTTTCTGGCGTGGTATGGGCAGCAAAGTTGCACTGCGGGCCGCGCCGCATTTATTACTGGGCAGTCGCCGATCCGCACCGGTCTAACAAAGGTCGGACTACCCGGTTCCGATATCGGTTTAAGCGCGAAAGACCCTAGCGTTGCTGATGTGCTCAAGTCGATGGGTTACTCAACGGGACAATTCGGAAAGAACCACCTTGGTGACCGCAATGAGTTCCTCCCTTGCGTCCATGGTTTCGACGTTTTCTTTGGGAATCTGTATCACCTTAACGCCGAGGAAGAGCCGGAAAACCCCGATTATCCAAAAAATCCGCAGTTCAAAGCGAAATTTGGACCGCGTGGAGTTTTGAAATGCACGGCAACCACTACCGATGACACCACCGTCGATCCCTCTTACGGCAAAGTCGGGATGCAGAAAATCGAAAACACCGGTGCTCTGACCGTGAAACGCATGGGAACCATTGACGATGAGTTTACCGATGCCGCCCTCGCCTGGATGGACACGCAGGCAAAAGCTGGCAAACCCTTCTTCTGCTATTACAACTCCACGCGTATGCATGTCTTTACTCACTTGAAGCCGGAATCCGAGGGCAAGACCGGTCTAGGAATTGAGGCCGATGGCATGGTGGAACACGACGGCCATGTCGGCCAGTTGCTAAAGAAGTTGGATGATTTGGGCGTGACGGACAACACCATTGTCGTCTACACCTCGGACAATGGCGCCGAAATCATGACCTGGCCCGACGGAGGCACGACACCGTATCGTGGAGAGAAGGCCACCAACTTTGAGGGCGGGTACCGCGTGCCAACTCTCATTCGCTGGCCCGGCGTTATCAAGCCCGGCACTATCTTCAATCAGTTTTTTGCCCACGAGGATTTAATCCCCACATTTGCCGCAGCAGCGGGAAACGCTAACCTTGTCGAACAATGCATGAAATCGTGTGAGTTGGGCAGCAGTTCATATCACGTCCATCTCGATGGCTACAACTTGATGCCCTTCTTCAAAGGAGAGGTCAAAGACTCGCCCCGTAAAGAGTTCCTCTACTGGAGTGATGACGGCGACCTCTTTGCTATCCGCGTCCTCGACTGGAAAATCGCCTTCTTCGAGCAATACCACGAAGGCATCGGCGTTTGGCAGGGTGAATACACCAAGCTCCGTATTCCTATGCTATACAACCTGCGGGCTGACCCCTTCGAGCGCGGACCTGAATCTATTTTCTACAACGACTGGATGGTTCGCCGCGTATTCGTGCAGGTCCCAGCGCAAGCAGTCGTGGCAAACTGGCTCTCCAGCTTTAAGGAATATCCTGTCCGCCAGAAACCCGCGAGCTTCAACCTCGACGAGGTCATGCGCAAACTGACGCCTCAGAACTAACCAACAACAAACAGCCGAACCGGGCCTTCTGCTAATTCTGGCTGGGTGTGCCCCGGGAACGAACCAGTTCAAAGGGACTGCGAACGAACACGATGTGGTCGCGGGCTTCTGGCTTGGCCTTTGGCAGGGATTTATCGCGCCGTTCGTGTTTGTGGTCTCACTGTTCAAAAGCAACCTCAGTGTGTACGAGGTCCACAACGACGGAGCTTGGTACAACTTCGGCTACCTGTTCGGTCTGGCCTGCTTCTTCGGTGGCAGCGGCAACCGGGCGAGACGCTCGTCGCCCGTTCGATAAAGCCATTGAAAGAACTCGATGGCGTTTCCGACAGATGCGAAGGTCTAGTTCCCCGCCCCTATTCTCCCTCCCATCTGGTAGTCGGGAGCGGAAAACTGAAGGCTAGTCGGATGCTAAACTCAGGCGTGCTTCCCCGTATCCACCCAATGCGCCTCCGCATCGCTAAGCCCTTCAACGACCCCGACTACATTTTCGAGTTGAAGCATCGGTTGCTCAAAGACAACGACTGGGTTGCCCTAGGACAACGACGCACACCGAGCACTTTACTTACTATGGATGAAGAATGAGTGGACGTGGCTCCGTGGTGGATAGTCACGTCTTCTCGACTCTGAACCGAGGGCTGACTCCGCCCCAGCCTTCGGTACCTCAAATGAACTAGTTTCGACTCCCGGAAACCACGACCCCAACCCTAACTCTGGTGGGCGCATTAGTGAGCAACCCAGTGCGGATTTGGGGTATCTCCGCCCAAGAGACCCCAAAGCCTCACCATCTGCTGAAAAACGTGCTTTTTGATTCAGCAATACAGCAAAGTTCCTACTGGATTGCCCACTAATGTGCCCTTTTCGCCTGGGGAGCAAAGCGGATGCGTAGCATCTGTGAAAGGTTAAGTCAGCCTAGTAGGCAGAACCGTGCCCGTACACTGGCAGAACTTACAGTTCTGCTGCCGTGTCGAGGCGGAACGGGCCGCCGACCCTCGGAAGAACGGGGTGGCTAGAGGGGATTTTTGCCAAGCGCAAGCACAGCGGAATCCGGAGTATTCTCAGGCGGAAGGGCAGCACGAATTGATGACGAGGGCGAAATAGCCGTGTAACATTTGGCTATGAGCAAGGGACACAAATCGGGCCAAAGAGTCACGAAGCGCAGTATGAAGGTAATCCCCGCGCAGCCTTGTGAGATACGCGAACAACTTGCAGCAGAATACAAGGACTCCGAGCAAGGCTCTACAAAGCGTTTAAACCTTTTCAAAGCTCTAGATGCCGACGAGAGAAAGCACGGTTGCGGCCCGAAATACCTCATTTAGAACTTGACGCGCTAGATACTTCGACGTACTTGTTAAGTATTCTGACCACTTGAGGGGGTCGTATGCTGCCTTATTCAGATGGGGGAGGCAGTCTGCGGCCCCTTATTTCCCTCATCTGACTTGACGCACTCAACGCTTCGGCGTATTGGTTGAGCCTTCGTAATAGGTCGGGGCTGCTCGCTACCCTTTACAGGCTGCGGCCCCTTTCCTAAAAGAGGAGGTTCAGCGATGGGACGGAGCCTAGACCAGATACTTGCCCAAGCTGCCACTAACGACACCGTGGGCACGGTAATCGTGTCGAACCAGGACAACGGCCTTGCAAGTTATGCCGTCGGATCTCTCCGGGTCACCTTGGGAAACCTTGAAAGGGGCCTTCCGACCTTTCTCGTGTCGGACCCCCTCGAGCCGTTTCAGATGTACTTCAGCGATAGAACGTCTGGCGCCCAACCGTTCAATGCGAATGCGACAGAGAAGTTGGGCGTGTCGATCCAGATCGAGCTGACGGGCGGGCATGTGATGGAGTTGGCGGTCTTCGGCACAAAATCACCGGTAACGCTTAGTCCGATGGGTGATCTTCTCGTCGGGTTGGGGCCGTCGCTGGGCCACTCTGCAGCTGGTGTCTTCGTAGTGGCGTTCACAGGCTTGGCTAAGGCTCCGCACTAGCTCGAACGACGCTGATTGGCGAAAAGCTAAGCTTGAGTTCCCCAAAATATGATGGATTCCGGGAGGAGGCAGGCTCACGCCAGTCTGATCCTGACCCTGTGCAGAAGCGAGCAGCGGGCAGCATCGGAGATTGCGTATTGGTTGGGTGAGGTATGGACCAAGTATATGATGACGATTATCGGAATTATCGTTGTTAGCCTATCTGTCCTATTGGTGATCACAGCGACGGTTGCATTCCTTGCAGACTTCTGGCGGTACATGAAAATGCGCTCCCTGTAGCGTCCCCTGCCCCGTGGTCTCTCAGACACTGAAGACGATGCCGGGGTATAATCGTCGCTCCTGCCTCTACCCGCAAAAATTTTAAAGCGGGGATTCCCAATGACCGAGGAAAGAAAGTTTGCAATCTTGTTTGCAGCAACATTGCTCTGCGCCCGGAAGCTGGCCGAACTGGATTCAGACAAGCCGAGTCCGGCAAAGGTTTATGCTGTGAATACGGCAATCGAAAGAGCGAAATTCATTTTGGATAGGATTGACGAGAAATGGCCTACGAGGCGAGGCACTTGTAGGAAGCTAGAGTGGAGAAGGGCCGAATGCCCGTCGAAGAGCGCAGTGCCAGCATCGTACCGGAAATTTTAAATTTCAAAAATCTGCCGGGGCTGAAGGGATGGTTACATCAACAGCAAGCCGAAAGTGTCAACCTTAAGCATTCTTGACGCGCTGCCTCTGTAGCCGTAAGCGTACGCTTCTGGACGTCTAGGAGAAGTCTGGGTAGTCAAAGATGATGGCCGTTGTGGGCACAAACGGAAGTGTCCACTTGGGGAATAAGTGGACACTACGGAGCGAGCAGTCGGTAAGAGGGAAGACGGCGTTCGGTGGCGGAGAAGCGGCGGGTCGTCGAGGAGCGTTGGAGCCAGGCGCGTCAGTGGGGCCGAGACGGGACCTTTTACCTGAACCGTGAATTTGTGACGTACTTTGTGACATAACCGGGTGATGCTAGCCGCTCCAAGCGCTTGCAACGAGGCTTTAGTCGTTGCAAGCTGGCAAGTCGCCTTTTGAGAGCAACTCACCGCGTTCCCCTCATCCTTCTTCTCTGTTACCAAAATTCGTTTTCTGAATTTGCAAGCAGGGGTCGCGGGTTCGATGGGAATCTGAGTGCCGGCCGACTTCAATCAAAGAAAAACTGGGGGTATGTCGGAAGTCTACCCGCTACAGTTTCCGCTACAGTGCGTGAACAGGTCTTTCGCTACTATTTGCAAGTGATTGAAAATATGGCGCGCCCGGGGAGATTCGAACTCCCGACCCTCTGCTTAGAAGGCAGACGCTCTATCCAACTGAGCTACGGGCGCGTCGGTTACTCGCATTGTAGCACTGAGTTAGAAGCCTCGGCTGGGTCGTCTCTTCGATCACACTCTCTGGACCGAACCCCTAACTTGAGACACTCGGATAAGGCACACTGTGCAGGGAAAGGAACTGCAAGTGGCAAAGAGACGAGTGGGGAAATACCCGAAAGAATTCCGCCGGATGGCTGTTGAGCGATTGAAGACCTGTGACAACATCGTGGAATTGTCACAGGAACTTGGTGTGCATCGACGGCTTCTCTACAAGTGGCGAGATCAATTCGATCCTTTCGACTCCGGCGAGGAACCGCCTCGGGGGAACTCGCGTGAGTCCACCCTGCGCAAGGAAATCAATCAGCTGAAGCGGGTGGTGCTTGACAAAACTCTGGAGCTGGATTTTTTCAAAGGTGCCTTGCAAAAAGTAGAGGCTCGACGCCAGAAGAGCGGTATCAGTGGCGCGAAGCCATCTACGACGAAATCCAAGAAGTGATGCCGTTGCAAGGCAGCTTAAGCATCGAACGCATGTGTCAGTTGGCCGGGGTCAGCCGTGCCGGTTTTTATCGTTCTCTGCAGGAACGAGCACCAGGCGAGGAAGATATGGAGGTGCGGAGCGTGATTCAGCAGATCGCTGTCGAGCACCGACGTCGCTACGGGTATCGACGGATCAGCGCCGAGTTGCGGCGGCGTGGGATGCTGGTGAATCACAAACGTGTGTTGCGGATCATACGGGAAGATAACCTGCTGGCCGTGCAGCCGCGGGCGTTCGCGGTGACGACGGATTCCGATCACGAGTTCGAGGTCTACCTGAACCTGGCCAGTCGCATGAAACTGACGGGGAGGAATCAGCTCTGGATAGCGGATATCACCTATATCCGTTTGAAGAAGGAGTTTGTTTACCTGGCGGTAGTTCTGGACGCGTTCTCACGCAAGGTGGTGGGATGGGCTCTGGATCGCACGCTGGCGGCCCGTTTGCCGATCGCAGCTCTGGAGCAGGCCCTCACTCAGCGACAGCCGCCGCCGGGTCTGGTGCATCATTCCGACCGTGGCGTGCAGTACGCGTGCGGAGACTACGCCCAGATCTTGCAACAGCACCAGATGATTCCCAGCATGAGCCGACCGGCGAACCCCTATGACAACGCCAGTTGCGAAAGCTTTATGAAGACTCTCAAACGGGAGGAGATTTATGCGAACGACTACCGAGACTTAGAACACTTGCTGGGTAACATCGAAGTCTTCATCGAACAGTACTACAATCGGTGCCGTTTACATTCGGCACTGGGCTATCGACCGCCGGAGGAGTTTGAGCAGGAAGCGAGTCCAGCGATCAATTCTGCTGGAGCGACGATGAGTTTTTTCAGGCATGGGGAGATCTATCAGTCCGATGCAGGAGGAAACAATAGCGGGGAGCGACCCAAGAGCCGCCCCCCGACTCATCGTTCCGATGAGTCTCCAGCTGGTTATTCCTCGGCGAGTTGCTCTCCAGCAGAGCTCGCCTCCGCTTCACCAGCCGAACGCCATCCTGAAAGAGAAGAGGAAGTTTGAGAAGGAAAAACCATGGAACTGCATGTGTGCCAATTCCAAACTGTCTCAACAGAGGGGTTCACCCCAGGTCTCACTGTGCCCAATTTTGTGCCCACCCCCAAACTAGTGGTCTGTCCAACAAATAACTGGACAAGAGAGCCATAGTCTATTATGCTGTGGTGGTGCCGCAACCTGCGCCAGCCCTGTGCCTTCAAGATGCTGACGAACAGCAATTACGACAATGGCTGGCTGCCTTCGGCACGCCGCAGCAGGTGGCCTTACGAAGTCAGATTGTGTTAGCCGCAGCCGAAGGGCAATCCGACAATGCGATCGCTCAAAAGTTGGACGTGAATCGCAAAACGGTCACGCTGTGGCGAGCTCGTTTTGAGCAGGACGGTGTAGAGGGCTTGTGGGAAGTGGCGCCGGGGCGGGGTCGCAAACCGACCTACGGACCGGAGAAGATCCAGTCGATTGTGAATGCCACGCTCCGCGGCAAACCCAAGGGCATGACGCAGTGGAGTTGCCGGCTGATGGCCGCCAGCCAGGGTGTCAGCAAGTCCACGATTAACAATATCTGGCAGAGTCATAATCTGAAACCGCATCGGGTCAAAACGTTCAAGCTTTCACGGGATACCAAGTTTCTCGAGAAGTTGACTGATGTCGTAGGCCTGTACCTGAATCCTCCGCAACAGGCGATCGTGCTCTGCGTGGATGAAAAGAGCCAAATTCAAGCGCTGGATCGCACGCAACCTGGCCTGCCCATGAAAAAGGGCCGTTGCGGAACCATGACCCATGACTATAAACGGAATGGAACGACCTCGTTGTTCGCTGCTCTGGAAGTCCTGCAAGGAAGAGTAATCGGGCAGTGTTACGAACGACATCGACACCAAGAGTTCCTGAAGTTTCTCCACCGCCTCGATCAAGAGTTCCCGGGAGAGATGCGCTTGCATCTGGTCATGGACAACTATGGCACCCACAAGCATCCTCGAGTCCAAGCCTGGATGAAGAGACACCCTCGTTTTATCTCGCACTTTGTGCCTACCAGTTCCAGTTGGCTAAATCTGGTGGAGCGCTGGTTTGGAGAATTAACCAGCAAGCGAATCCGCCGCGGCTCCTTCGGCAGCGTGGAAGATCTCGAGAAGGCGATCAGGGAGTTCCTGGCGGTCTGGAATGAGAACCCAAAACCCTTTGTCTGGACCGCCACAGTGGACTCCATCGTGGCGAAGCTATCGCGATGTCGCCAGACTTTGGAAAAGATTAAGCCGGGTTGCACTCTACCGCGTACGCGAAAAACGAAACACTGAGTTGTCCACTTATTTTTTGGACATTACACTAGCAGATGTTCCCTCAAGCAGTAGTGGGCGCTCCGAAACCCTCATAAACACAGGAGATTGCTCACTTCCGCCAATATGAGCTAGTGTACTGTCCCATAAATAAGTGGCAATAGTATTGCTGGGAATTTAGGCATCTCCAGTGCAGAATGGGGGGTGTCTATGGCAATGGGACGACCGAAAGCGGCCTTGGTTTTAACTCCGGAACAGCGCGAACAGCTGGAAAGCTTGGCGAGTTCACGATCCCTTCCGGCGGGATTAGTGACCCGGGCCAAGATTATCTTGTTGAGTGCTTCCGGCAAGACGAACCTGCACATTGCGCGCCAGTTCAGACTGACCAACGCCACCGTCGGCAAATGGCGGCGGCGATTCCTGAAGCACGATGTGGCCGGTTTACATGATGAGTTGCGCCCGGGGCGCCCACGCCCGATTAACGACGAGCGCGTGGCGCACCTGGTGCGCAAGACCCTGGAAACAAAACCAAAAGGCGGTACGCACTGGAGCATCCGACAAATCGCCGCGGAGACGCGGCTGTCGAAATCGACGGTACACCGTATCTGGCAAGCTTTTGGATTGCAGCCCCACCGTCAGAAACATTTCAAGCTCTCGACGGATCCATTTTTTGTAGAAAAAGTACGGGATATTGTAGGGCTGTACTTGAATCCTCCGGAAAATGCAGTAGTTTTGTGTGTGGATGAAAAGAGTCAGATTCAAGCGCTCGAACGCACCCAGCCGCTCTTGCCGATGGGACTTGGCTATGTCGAGGGTGTGACCCACGACTACCGACGGCATGGCACCACCACCCTGTTTGCCGCGCTGGACACGGCCAAGGGCAAAGTGCTGACGCAATGCCGACAGCGTCACCGACATCAGGAATATCTGGACTTCCTCAGAGAGATCGAGAAAAACGTGCCGGAATGCTTGGAGGTGCACATCATCGTGGACAACTATGCCACGCATAAACATCCGCGCGTAAAACGCTGGTTCGCCGCACGGCCACGATTTCACGTGCACTTCACGCCGACCTATGCCTCCTGGTTGAATCAAGTGGAGATTTGGTTCAACCGCATTACGCAGCAGGCCATTCGTCGCGGCACGTTTCGCAGCGTCAAGGAACTGGTCGAGAAAATCGATCAATATGTGCGAGCTTCCAACACTCACGCGCAGCCTTTCGTGTGGACCGCCACAGCGGATTCGATCTTTGCTAAAGTCCAGCGACTATGTGAACGTATTTCCGGGACGGCACACTAGTTCAGGCTAAGTTGTTGATTCTTCGTGCGGGAAGTCTTAGAAGGCAGACGCTCTATCCAACTGAGCTACGGGCGCATCCTTGGCTACTCTGTCATTCAACAACAGTTATTCTGCAACTTCAACCATTTGTGCTTCAAGATTCTTGGAGCACTTGGAGCAATTAATGGCTGGAACGTTGAAACCGACACCGACTCGATTCGCTTCATCGATGTCGGACCTCTATTCACGGATGGAATTCGAACTGGATCGTCGCCTTGTCTACGGCTGGTGCCCCCTCCAAAAAATTGTTGGTATCTTCCTGACAGGGTTCACCTCTTAGCCATGTCTTTCGGAATCGACGGAAGGCATGGAAACCAGCGTTGTTCAAGATTGTTGTGCAAGTACGGCGTGCCGTTCCGGGTCTGAAACAGCAAACCATCTTTGCCGTCGATGACCTCGGTTGAAAGATCGACTTCGCGGGTTCCGGCATCGGTTTTGAGGTACTCGCCGATCCGGGGGTGATCGCGATCCACGGTTCGCCAGTGCGACCGTCCTTGAGTGATGCGACGACTTGACCGATATATTCACCATACTTATTCACCGTCCTTGTTGACAGGGACTTTTTCATTCTGTCCACCAGCGGCTTGACCGTGAGGTTGTGTATGCCTCTCAGAGGCACATCACCAAGCTCGGGCAGCATCCATTTGTTCAAAGCCGCCTCGATACAGTCGCTCTCACCTCTTGTTCAGACGGGCAGGCTTCGAATTTGGTCGCCGATGTCGTCGCCGAAATTAAGGCGGTGGAAATGAATGCGACGGTCACGGGCAAAGACCGGGGGCAGATAGATCAAGCCCTATCGAAAACGGATGCTCCCCGGGAAGAGCTTCTTGATTTCGCGACCGAGTCACGCGGATGGACGCTTTCGAACGGAAACATGCTGGATGCACCATCGCCGCCGAACTGCCCGGCACCGCAAAGCCGACGCCGACAAAAGACCAGTGCCGAGAGGTTGCGCCAACTTGAGGCAATGGTTGAGGAGATCAGCGCCCGGGATCGCGCCGCGTATCTGCAAGAGCGCAGGCAGCGAGAAGAAGTCGCAGCACGCGAAGCCGCGTATGAGGCTGAGCTTGTCCAGTCAGGCTACGCTGCATTGTTCGGCGGATGAGATCACACCGCTAAAGGCGGCTGTTCACTTAGTGGATGGCCGCTCGCGAGCGGGCATCGGTAGTAGCACCCTCTTTAGCTTCGGTCCGGAGTCGTCGGTTGTACTCGCCGAGAATCAGTTTTGTCTGGGCGACATCACGTCGCCAGTCGTTCGCAAGACGATGGATGATTTCGTTGCTCAACGTCCGCAGCCATTGGCGATAGGTCAGCTTCGTTTTGCGTTTGCGCTTCATCAGTTCGTCGCCGGATCAGAACTTCGCATTTGACTCACGGGGGTCCTAACAGGACAGCAGATGTCCTCTGTAAACTGAACGCTGGCTTACTCGCTTCGGGAAGTCTCGAGCCGCTCCCAAATATATCCAACGACGATGAGAAGCACGATGAGGATTGCGTACACGGTCGCGTCCGTCAGTTGAAGCCGCGAGCCGACTTCAGCGCCAACGCTGCCCAATGCTACCGCAAATACCGTGGCGGCGAAGGGCCTGCCTGTGAAACCACGCGGTTCCTCTTCCATCGGTTCGAACATGGGCGGATTCTAGCACTGGCTGTATAAAGAGGGCCAGTGGTGCACCATCCGGTGCAGCATCTGGTACACCGTCTGGATATTGGTGTGGCTTATCGTAACCTCTTTGAATTCAGTCCGGGTATGCCTGCGGCGCGGAAAAAGAACCCTGGCGCTCTTGCGAGCAGATAGTTCTTCATGGATTGCCGCTGCTCCGGGGGGACAGAAGCGCCACCAACAAAACGAACAGGGAAATGGAGAAGATCGCCATCCACCAAGGCTTGAACCGTGATGAACAGCAACCAACGGGTTGGAATCCAATCCCGGCGGCTTTCCAAAGTCGGATTGTACACTGGCTGAACCGCCCGGCGCGTTAAGTTGAGCCGTCAGCGGCTGACCCCTGCAGCGGATCCCGACCGACACAAGGTGACAAAATTGTCGTTTTCGTCCCACGGCGAATGGGTATCTAATTGCCGTGTTACTGTCAGCAATTATCCGCGAAAGATGACAAAATTGATCCCACTGTCACCTGCGGTTAAGGGTGCATCCGCCGCAAAGCGGATTGATAGCGGGCTTATCCTCACATTGATCGCAGCCTACGGAGTTTGGTATGGACTTTTCGCTAAAGAATTTCGAGCATTGCACCTTTGGACGAAAGTCACGCCACCGTCGATCGCTTCATGAACAATGGCTTTGGCCGTGGTAGCATCCAGTGCCGCACCAAGATGATGGCCACCTATTCCCAACGCGGAAATTTGAACATCGCTGCGGCCGAACTTGCGAAGAGGAATCGATTGAAAAGCGTCAACAGGCATGATTTTGGAATCTTAGAGATTCTCGGGAAATGAATCGCTCGGGCAAAATGGTCAGAACCACCTCAACTCAGTGTAGTGATACATATGGCTCCTCGCGATAAGAGCCGGTGATACTCTTGATTAAACCCGCTTGTAGAGGGCGCGCCACGAGATGTTTGGTCCATCTTCGCCGGCCCGTGACCGGGATTTTAATTTGCCTGTCTCTACAAGGCCAAATACCATAGAAGTGGCAAATTTCACACTTTGGGATTTTTGATATGGCCAAAAAGCCTTTTATTCTTGCACTGGATGACGATCCTGCTGTCCTCCGCGCCGTGGAAAGGGACCTGAAGTCCAAATTTTCCGCTGACTATCGGATTCTCGCAGTAGATGCTCCTGATAAAGCCATGGATTTTGTGCAGCAGCTCACCGCTCGCGGCGATCGCATAGCATTGTTCCTTGTCGATCAGCGCATGCCGCGCGTCAGTGGCACGGAATTTCTTATGAATGCCCTCGCGCTGCAGCCCGATGCCCGGCGTGTTCTGCTTACCGCCTATGCAGATTCCAGTGCCGCGATCGATGCTATCAATAAAGTTCGGCTGAATCATTACCTGATGAAGCCATGGGAGCCACCAGAGCAAAACCTTTACCCCATCCTTTCGGATTTGCTTGAGGATTGGAACGCCACCAGCCGCGAATCCTTTGAAGGCATTTATGTTGTCGGCACGCGCTGGTCTCCGAGCACTCACGAGCTCAAGGATTTCCTGGCCAAGAGCCAGATTCCTTACCGCTGGATCGAACCGGGCTCGACTTCCGATCCGCGCATCACCGCTGCCGTCGGCGATTCTCCCGAAGGTCTTCCGGTTTTAATTTTTGCCGATGGCTCCATCCTGCAGAAGCCCACACTGCCGGATGTGGCAGCGAAGCTCGGGCTTACCACCGCTCCGAACCGCGACTTTTACGACGTCATGATTATCGGTGCCGGTCCCGCCGGACTAGCCTGTGCACTCTATTGCAGCACCGAGGGCCTTCGCACCATTCTCGTTGAACGCGAAGCTGCAGGCGGCCAGGCGGGGCTCAGTTCGCGCATCGAGAATTATCTAGGTTTTCCTGCGGGCCTCAGCGGCGCGGATTTGGCGCGACGTGGCGTGTCTCAGGTGAAACGATTCGGAACCGAAGTCCTTGCGCCGGTTCAGGCGGAATCGCTTGCGGTTCAAGGTGAATACCGCGTGGTCAGACTTTCCAGCGGCCAGGAGTTGGTGGGCCACAGCGTGGTCATCGCCTCGGGCGTGCAATGGCGGCGCCTTGACATACAAGGGATGGATCGCCTCACCGGTGCCGGGGTTTACTATGGCGCTGCGAACACGGAAGCGTCGTCGTGCAAAGGCGAGGACGTTTACATAGTCGGCGGGGCCAATTCCGCGGGTCAGGCGGCAGTTCACTTTTCGCAATATGCTCGCTCCGTGACCATGTTGGTGCGAGCCGAATCGTTGTCCCGCTCCATGTCTCACTACCTGGTGGAGCGCATCCAAACGATGCCAACGATCAAGATTGAGCCGTACACGGAGGTGCTCGAGGTTCACGGCGAAGACCGTCTGACCGGTCTCACCATCCGTCATCATGATACGAAGACAACCGAGCAGCGCGAAGCCGGAGCGCTCTTCATCTTCATCGGCGCCGAACCCAGAACCGATTGGCTCGAAGGCAGCGTTTGTCGAGATGGCAAGGGTTTTATTCTCACAGGAGCAAGTCTCTTGCGCGATGGCAAGCGTCCTCCAGGCTGGACTCTCGATCGCGATCCCGCCTTGTTGGAAACCAATGTGCCCGGCGTCTTTGCCGTTGGCGATGTGAGGAATGGCGCCGTGCGGCGCGTTGCCAACAGTGTCGGCGAAGGCTCCATCGTCCTATACTTCGTAAAACAGTACCTGGCAAACCGCTAGGGAGGTCCGCACGTGCCTGTTCCTTCAGACCGCCTGACTGCCGACCAACTAACACAGATCCCGCTGTTCGCCGACGATGATCGCGCTGCGCTGGAATGGCTAGCCGGCCATTTTCAGGTCCTCTCTTTCGAATCGGGCGAAACTATCGTTCACGAAGGTTCCCCGGCGAAGGACTTCATAGTCGTTCTTGCAGGAGAGCTTCACTACCGCCGATCGAACGATCCTTACGCTCCCGTCTTCGTCCGTACCGCGGGCCAGCCCACAGGTGTGCTTCCGTTTTCACGCATGAAGGTTATTGGTGGCCGTGGCACGGCAATCGGGCCCACTCGCATCGCTGTCATGCCCGCTACGGAATTACCCGAACTCGTCTATCGCGCTCCCAACCTCGCGCAAAAACTTGTTGGAGAAATGACCGACCGCACCCGCGAAACGGCGCGTAACGAAGAGCGCACCGCAAAAATGTTGGCGCTCGGAAAGCTTTCCGCCGGCCTGGCTCATGAGCTAAACAATCCCGCCTCGGCCGTCTTGCGTTCAGCCACGCTGATGCGCGAAGCGCAGAATAGGCGCCGCCGCGAAGCCATTGCCCTGCGCAGCGAGGTGATTCCTCCCGAAGCGCAGGCGCTGATGGCTAAACTCAGCGACACCATCGCCGAATGCGGTGCGGGTACCAATAAACTCGACGCACTACAGCGTGCCGATCTGGAGTCGGATCTGGCCGACTGGCTGGTGCAGCGAAACTTGCCCGACGATCTTGCAGGCGATCTGGTCGATGCCGGAATTCGCATCGACGATCTGGACCCTCTCGTAAAGCTTCTGACGCCCGTACATTCCCGTCACGGCCTGCGCATCCTTGTCTACGATCATCAGATTCTCTGCCTCACCCGTGAAATCGAAGAAGCTTCTCACCGCATCTCCGATCTTGTCCAGGCGGTCAAGTCTTACTCGTACATGGACAAAACTCCAATCAGCGAAGTCGATGTCGAGTATGGAATTGACGTCACGCTGCGCATGTTTCAGCACCAACTGAAGCATGGCTTCGAAGTGAAACGCGAATTCGCCGGCAATTTGCCAAAAATTCCGGCCAACGGCAGCGAATTGAACCAGATCTGGACCAACGTGATCGACAATGCCATCGGCGCGATGAATTCGCAGCCGAACGGAGGAAAAACGCTTACGGTTCGAACTGTTCTGGAGCCGGAAGATGTGCTCGTCGAATTCATCGACAATGGTCCCGGGATTCCTCAGGAAATTCGTGGCAAGATTTTCGAGCCATTCTTCACCACCAAGCCCGTGGGGGAGGGAACCGGCCTGGGCCTCGATATCGTCGAACGCATCGTCCGGAGTCATCAAGGCAACATTCATATAAACTCACGGCCCGGGCACACTGCGTTTCAAATCCGGCTTCCCCTCACTCGCCTCTCGGCCGGTTCTAACGGCTAGATCGTCTGACGCATCCAGGCATGAGCGGCTGTGCGAACGAATCCGCGCTTTCAACCTTGTAACGCGAGTTTGTTCACAATCGGTGCCCGAGAGGTAACGCTAGCAGTACCACCGGGATTGGAACTTTGGCATAACACACCACGCCAAAGCTCTTGTTCCAGAACGAAACGAGATGCGAATTTTCGTCGTTGCCCTTGCGAAAACACCTGTTCTACAAGGATTTAAGCGCATTCGCGAGTGTTCCAGCGGTCGCATTGAGGCCGTGTTCCCCATTAAACCTTCGTAACTGTCCCACTGGAACCTACGGCCGGGCGTCTCTCGGCTGCTCGGAACCCGTCCCTTCGTCCAGTTGTCGCCTCCTAGAAGAAGGAGTTAACTCTCGATAGGACCAAGAATTGGCGGAGCGAGTGTACCCGTGCTGCTCACGCAGCATCTGGCCTTCGAACCGGCCTTGGAGCTGGCTCGTCGGTGCGGAAACACCACGGAGCTTACCGTGAATGTCAGTTCTCTGAGGAATTGAAAGTCGCCCATGAGAAAAACAAATCGAGACGAGCTTGGCTTCAGCTTACTGGAAACACTGATGGTCATCGGGATCATGGCAGTGCTCACGGGCATGGCCATCGTTCAGAGCTTCGGCTCCATGGAATCGTATCAGGCAAACTCCGCGATGGACGTCGTGGTCAGCCAATTGCGCGTCGCCCGCCAGTTGGCGATCTCTCAAAGGCGCGTAGTACAAGTCTGGATCGACAGCACGCCCGAGAGTGACAATCGCTATCACGTCAAATACCAAGTTCAGCCAGCGCCGCTGACGAATGAAGTCGCCGGGCTACTTGTGAGCGTGCCGATACCTGGAACGGTTCAGTTCGTTCTTGAGCCTGGCGTCCCGGATACTCCGATGGCGTTCGGAAAAGTCTCCGCCGTTTATATCGGCAATCCTCCTGTTACCGGTGGGCCGCCGATCATGCAATTCAACTCTACCGGCACCTTCACGGATAACACCGGCGTTACGTTGCTGTACGGGACAATCTTTATGGGGATCCCCAATAAAGCGGCCAGCGCACGGGCCGTCACCATCATGGGTGGCACCGGCCGTGTTCGAGCCTACAACTTCGAGGGCGGCACCCTCGGATGGCAGGAATAGGGAGTTGCTCATGAAATTAAACAAACTGGTTCGCAAACAAAAAGGCTTCACGCTGCTGGAGACCATGATCGCCATGGCCATCCTCAGCTTCGGTGTTCTTTCGGTGGCTTCCTTTTTTTCACAGGGCTTGAAGAACTCAAACGCCGTGAAGATGCAATACGTTGCTAACCAAAAGGCGCAGGAAGCTCTGGAAACGATCTTCACGGCGCGCGACTCTCAGTTGCTATCGTTCTCGCAGCTCAACAACATCAGCGCCGGCGGCGTCTTTAAAGATGGTGCCCAGCCTTTGTACGCCCCAGGCCCGGACGGCCTCGTTGGCACTGCCGATGATGACTCCTCCAACCCGGACGTGATTGTTATTGGCCCGGGCCCCGACGGCATCCTCGGCACCGCAGATGATCTAACAATTCCGCTGAATCCTTGGATGAAGCGAACGATCGCGTTCACTGCGGTAAACAGCTATTCGAACATGGTTCAGGTTGTGATCACGGTTAGCTACCAATATCAAGGGCAGACCGGCGAGGTTCAGCTGGTGAGTTACATTTCGTCGTATTCGTGAGGCGCACTTTCATGCAACCGAAGACAAAACGCAAATTGGCCGGCTTCACACTCATCGAATTGATGATCGCGATGGGCGTTGTCATGGTCCTGCTGTATGCCGCGGTGCTCGCTTTCCGGGACGCCTCGCAGACGAATACAAAGGTCACCCAGGACGCGGACATGTCCGATAACCTGCGCAGCGCTTTGAATTTGATCCAGACGGATCTTCAGCAGGCGGGATCGGGCATTCCAACGGGCGGTATCCCCATCCCGTATACATCGAATAACTCTTCCACGAATCCTTGCGGCACCACGCCCCCCCCAAATCGTCCGGTCCTCGGTGGCCAGACTACTTTTCCGGCATGCCATTCGACATTCCCAGGTGTGGAACCCGGGAACGCCTTGGGTCCGCTCATCACCGCGCCCGACGCAACTACCGGTCTGCCGTCGAATCCTAGCAATTTCACCGACGAAATCACTGTCTTTTACGCCGACAATCTCGGCCTGGACGCCCGGCCGATTAACGCGCTGGCCACGACGAATCCTGCAAATCCAGGTTGCCCGAACGGTTCGCTGACCTTATCCGGCAACACGCTCACGGCCGTCTTTGATGGCAGCACCCTGAATTCGAACGGCAACTATAACTGCGTCAATTTTGCGAAGAACGGAATCACCATCAGCCCCGGTGATCTGATCATGTTCAGTAACACCCTGGGCGAAGCCGTTCTGGCAGTCACGTCCGTTAGCGGACAGGTGCTGACTTTCGCTTCTGGCGATGCCTTCAACCTTAACGGACGCACGGAAGCAGGTGGAACCATCAACCAGCTGGAGACCACCGGTTGTGGCGGCACCAACGCTTGCTTCGCGAACACCACCGCGACGCGCATCTGGATGGTTAGCTATTATCTGGACAACACCACCAGTCCGCCGTACATACGCCTGATCCGCCAGGTTGGCTTCAATACGGCGACGCCGGTCGGCGAAACCCTGGAAAATCTGCAGTTCACCTATAACTTCGTGGACGGCAACGGCAATCCTGCGAACCAACCCACGGTACCCACCGGCGATTCGGAATCGCAAATCATGTGCGTCAACGTTTACCTTGCGGCGCGTTCCAGCTACCTGCTTCGCCAAGGCAATACTACTCACTATTCTCGAGACAACTTGATGACCCAAGTCAGCCTGCGCAGTATGGCTTATCAGAATGTGTACTAATTCAGAGGAGCATGCGATGAACCTGAATTTAACAAAAAAATCCAAGCGTTTTCGACAAGACGCGGGAATTGCTCTCCTGACCACCATTCTCTTGCTGTTCCTGATGTCCAGCTTGCTGGTGGGCTTCTCGCTCTTGCTGCTTTCGAACCAGCAACTGGCTGGCGCGAATAACGACCAGGTCGTGGCGTTCTATGCCGCGGAAGCCGGCATGGAGAAGATGACCGCGGACCTCGGCAATCTTTTCGCTTTGACCTATTCGCCGAGCATTGGACAGATCAATGCGCTGGAGACTTCGCCTTATGGGCCGCCGCAAACCTCTCTTTTCACGGCGCTAAATCCCAGCGAATCCGTCAGCTATATAACTGGCGACGGCAATCCCGGTTACACAATCGTTCCTGGGGCTACGGATACCAACGGCAACCCCGCGCCCACGATCACCACGATCAAATCCGGGCCGTATCAGGGAATGACCGCGATGGCGACGGAGTACACGCTGACCGTCAACGCGCGTACAAACACAGGACGCGAAGTGAACCTGATCCGCACCACCCAGACGGTAGGCATTCCGATGTTCCAGTTCGGAATTTTTGCCAACACCGACCTGGACTTTTTCCCTGGCCCCACGTTCAACTTCGGTGGCCGCACGCACACCAACGGGAATCTGTGGCTCGCTGGTCAGAGCACGTTGACTCTTTCCGACAAGGTGGATGCTTACAAGGACGTGCTTCGCACGAGACTTGAAAATGGGTATGCGACAGGCGGCACTGCGTACGCGAGCGGAACAATCGACATTGCCACGCAGCCTTGCACGCAACCCTGCACGCCCAACGTTCGCGCGTTGGCTATTACGGAAGGCAGCCTTACTGGAACGGTCGCGCCCTATGACACTCCCGTGCGCAATACCAACTGGGGCACCATTTCGCAGACGGACTACAACTCGAACCTTCGCAACGGTGCTGGCAGCGCGTTCCCGCAATATTCCACAGGGGCCAGCCAGTTGAATCTCGCGGTGGTGACCATTGGCGGTGGCAGCACGCAGAGCATCGACCTGATCCGCCGTCCGTACGGCACTACCGAACCCAGCAACGTCACCAATGAACGCTATTTTTCGCAAGCCAGCTTGCGGATTCTCTTGTCGGACAATCCTGCAGATATCATGAACCTGCCGTGCGTGGACCAGACCGCCCAACCTTTCGATTTGAGCATGATGGCGATGGCTCCGGGCGTAAACGGAGCCAATTGGCTCGCGGCCACGGCCCCGGCGTCACTCCAGGCGCTGGCCAAACAGATGATCGCGGACGGGACAGTAATCCTCCCGCTCGCTACGTCTGCCTCGGCGCAGGGGACAACTTACTCTTCGGGGTCGGCCGATGGTTATTGGCTACCCGCAACCACTAACGTCTACGGCGCCGGCAATAAGAATTATTTCCCGATTATCAAGGGCTACATCAAAATCGAAGAGCAGCTCCAACCCTACCCGACCAGCGGATGCACATCCGCCGATCAAAAAGATGTCACTATTGAGGTTCTGGCTCTCGGGTATGTAGGCCGCAACATTAACCCGGTTTCTCAATCGATAACCCCGGCATCTCCGGGCTCGACCAATGGTAAGTCACTCAACCCGGAATGGCCTGGCGTAGGCACAGCGGGCTGCGCCAATACGACTTCCTGCACGGAGATGGACCCACTGTCAAGCGGCACCACAGCCGAATACACCATCAGCCCTTATAACGGCGTGCCTCCTAACCAGTTGACCACGATTGCGGCTGGATATTCCTACCCGCTTCCAACGCTGCCGACAGCGGCGGTTGGCTATCAGAACGCCACTGCCATGGCTGCCGGAAGTTATACCGGACAAGCCGGTTCGTGCATGGATCCGCACCCGAACGCGATCATCCGCTTGGAAAGGATTCGAGATAATCCGTCTTCCTTATATGCTGCCTATTTCAAGAATGCCTCGAATAACTGGGTCAATTACGTGGCGAACGGAGTGTTCTCGACAGGTGCCAACCCACCCATGGTGGCTCCGGTGGCTGTTGTTTGCGGCGTAGATCCAGCCACCAAAACGCTGCCGGTGATTGCAGACGCCACCGGCAAAACGGCCATGTGGACGCCGGAACCTTGGGATTTCTGGCCCAACACCTTGTTTGACACACGCGAAGGCACGCTCCGAGACGAAACGACGCCGGCTCCAGTACTTCCTACTTTGAACGGCACAATGCATTACATCGAACTGGATGCCCACAACGTCGCGCAATTCTTCGGTGGCAAGGTCGGGAGCGTCGCGACAAGCGGCGGCAACACCAAGGATCCGGTGGTTGCCCCCGACAACTTTCTGGTTTACATCTCCGACCGCCGCGGCAACTATGACAACAGTGTGGCGTTAGCCACTTGGCCGCCGACATCTCCCTCGGGCCTTGAGACCGGCGAATACGGCTGGAACGACCTGGTCAATTCCAGCACCGACCAAAACGGCTGTCCGGACAATGCGCTGGAAACAGGCGAGGATCCGGACGCAATGAGTCAACTTTATACTTACGGCGCGAACGCCAAGTACATCCACGGTGGAGGACTTGGACTAACCACCTCAGCTGTGCTGGGAAATGGCCAGTATGGTATCTTTGCGAATCTCGCGGGCGCCGCCCACACGTTTGGCGTGACCGCCACAGCCACGAACTGCACGGCAACCCCGACGTACTCGAACACCACGAATAGCGACGGCATCTGGCCCATGATGGTGCCGGGATATGTCTATGGCATCGCCAACGGCAACGCGCTGCGGGAAAATCCCCCGCTGTTTTTCCGACGAGCGGTGAAGATTGTCGACGGTGCCGACTTGACCCCGGTCGGCGCTTGCCCTAGCAATGTGAACTGCGGCTTGTCCATCGCCGTGGAGAACCCGGTCTACATCCAGGGCGATTTCAACGCCAACGCGAATAACAACGGATGGGGCAGCACGGAAATCGCCTCATCGGTAGCGGGCGACGCGGTTACGCTGCTTTCCGATCAATGGAACGACGTAAACTCCTTCGCTGGCCCTTACAACTTGGGCCTGCGCGCGGGAAACACCTCCTGGTATCGCACCGCAATCGTCGGTGGGGCCACCGTTCCATTCACTCAGCCGACATTTACCGGAGTTTCCGCCGACTACGGCACGGACGGCGGCGTACACAATTTCCTGCGGTACATCGAGGCTTGGGGTGGAACGTTGAATTACAGCGGGTCCATCGTCGACCTCTACACCAGCCGTCAGGCCAACGGCACCTTCAAGTGCTGCACCACGGTCTATAGTCCGCCAACTCGTGGCTACAACTTTGACACCAGCTTCCTAAATCCGACGTTGTTGCCGCCGCGCACGCCGTTGTTCCGCACCGTGAGCACCACGGGATGGACGCGCGTGCTGGCTCCGCAGTCCAACAGCTACAAATAAGAACGGCTGCATTCCGCCTTTTGCGAACGTCCCGGTCTTTGGCCGGGACATTCGCTTTTAGCGGGCGTTTTCCGTCCGGCAGCGCGTCTCGCCTTGCAGTGCCTTCCCCTCTTCGTGATACTTTCAAGAGCACCGCCCGAATCCTGAACGATTGCGCGGCTGAAGCTATGAATCCAATCGAAACATTAAGCCTTGTGCTGGGAACCGGTTTTGCCTCCGGGTTGAATCTGTACGCCACCGTTGCGACGCTCGGTTTACTGCAGCGCTTTGGCGTCATTCATTTGCCGGTTAAGCTGCAGGTGCTTTCGCATCCTGTTGTCCTTGGCGTCGCCATCGGCCTGTATGTCGTGGAATTTCTAGCCGACAAGGTCCCCTATATCGATTCGATCTGGCAGGCAGTGCATACATTTATCCGGCCGCCGGCCGCGGCGTTGTTGGCGTTCAGCGTCACCGCCTCGGCTGCGGAACCCTGGCGCTGGGCGGCGGCGCTGCTGGCGGGGAGCGTCGCGCTGACGTCCCACGGCACAAAAGCGAGCGCGCGTGCCGCGGCTAACATGTCCCCAGAGCCGCTCAGCAACTGGGCGCTGAGCTTTGGCGAAGACTTGCTGGCAGTGTGGCTGACGTGGTTTGCCACCGCGCATCCGACGGTAGCCATCATCCTGGTTGCAGTGTTAGTGGTCGTTTCGCTGTTTCTGCTGTACCACTTGTTCCGGTTTCTGCGGCGCACGTTTCAAAAACTGGCGGAGGCTTAACGATTGCTTCCCGACGATTTGCCTGACGAGACGCTACTTCACGTAAGTTGCCAGAAAACTTAGGAACGTTTTGTACCAAAGCTGGGCATTTTGCGGCTTCAGGATCCAGTGCCCTTCATCGGGGAAGACCAGCAACTCCGAAGGCACGCCCTGGCGCTGTAACGTGTTGAAGAGTTCGAGTGACTGCGTGTACGGCACGCGGAAGTCCCGTTCACCCGTAATCACCAGAGTAGGCGTCTTGTACTTCTCCAGATCTGCCGCATACGTGGAGGGCGCCCACTTCTTGTAATTTCCTGGCGCTCCCCACGGTGTACCTTGCAGGTCGTGCTCTTCAAACCACAACTCTTCGGTTGCGTACATGGAAACTTTGTCGTAAACGCCCGCATGGCTAATGATGGCTTTGTATCGATCGGTGTGCGTGGCCAGCCAATCCGCCATATAGCCGCCGTAAGAACCCCCCGCCGCGGCCAAGCGCGACTTATTGATAAAAGGATATTTCGCAAGCGTCGCGTCGGTGCCCTTCATGATGTCGACGTAAGGCTTTCCGCCCCAATCGTTGGTGATTTCGTCGGTAAATTTTTGGCCGTAGCCTGTCGAGCCGCGGCGGTTGATCATCAGGATCACGTAGCCGGCTCCGGCAAAGACTTGCGGATTCCAGCGGTAGCCCCAGGCATCGGACCACATGGTTTGTGGGCCGCCGTGTAGCAGTTCGAGCATGGGATATTTTTGTGCGGGGTCAAAATGCGGGGGCCGGATCAGCATGGCCTCGACCTTTGTGCCCTCGGCGCCTTCGAACCAGAATTTTTCCGGCTCATTCATTTCCACTTGCGCGAGGATCGCGTCGTTGGCGTGCGTCAGTTGTTTCAAACCGCCGCCATCTCCGGCGGATACGAAAACTTCGCTCGGCATCATCAGGCTCGTGCGGGTGGTTACCAGAGTTTTGGCGTCCGCGCTGAAAGCAAACTCCGCATTGAAGCCATCCAGAACCATTTTCGGCGTGGAACCTGCATGAGCTTCCATGGAATAGATGGGTTGCAGAGTTTCATTTTCCGCGAGGAAATAAATGGTTTTGCTGTCGGGAGACCACGCCAGGTCTGAAGCGCTGCGATCGAAGCTTTCAGAGAGATTTTCGCTTTTTCCCGCTTGGCGGTCGTACACCATCACCCGCCACCGGTCGGACTCATAGGCGGCGGTGAGTTGGGCGTGGTAGGCAATGTAATGGCCGTCTGGGGAGTACACAGGATTTCCATCAAACCCGGGCTGCGTAGTGATGCGTTTCGATTCGCCACCGGCAACAGGGACGGTGAAAAGATCCCCGTTTGTGCTGATCGCTTCCACTTTGTCGGTGACTGCGGTATAGCAAATCTCCTTGCTGTCCGGAGAAAAATTGAAATCGCCAGGACCGCTGCGTTCTTCCGGTGGCACATCGTAATCGGCGCCTGGCGTCAAATCCCGGGCGGCGGAGCTTGCGTCGGCGGGCTCGACGAATAAGTGGCTGCGCTTGCCTTCCGACCAGTGATCCCAGTGGCGATAGAGCAGGTGATCGTAGATACGTGCCTTGACTTTACTTTTGTCTTTCTCCTGATCGCGGTTGGCGT
The DNA here is from genome assembly GCA_963795535.1 of Candidatus Acidiferrales bacterium. Lineage (GTDB taxonomy): Bacteria > Acidobacteriota > Terriglobia > Acidiferrales > UBA7541 > Acidiferrum. The sequence continues at coordinate 129,891 of CAWCIG010000012.1, read as the reverse complement.
TGCAAGGGTCGTCTTGGCAATCCGGATACACGGAAGACGTGAACGCGATGGTTTTTCCGTCGGGCGACCAGTGAAACAAATCCGCCCCGGTGGACAGTTGCGTCAATTTTTTTGCTTCGCCGCCTTCCATCGAGAGCAGGTAAATTTGGGAATTGCCGTCGCGTGCAGAGAGAAACGCCAGCGTCTTGCCATCCGGCGACCAGCGAGGCGAACTGTCTCGGCCGCCTTGCGAGACCTGAATGGGGTCGCCGCCCGACGCGCTGACAATCCAGATATTCGTGACCGAACGATTCGCCTCCAGGTCGGGCGTCGAAACGCTGTAGGCCACCCATTTTCCATCTTGCGAAATGGCCGCGCCGCTGATGCGATGCAGCTTGATCATGTCGTCGAAGGTCATGACATGTTTGGCTGCGGGTTGTGCGTACGCGGGAAGTGCGAGTGCCAGCGATGCGAAGCACAGACCACAGCGAATCATTCGTTTGGGCATGGGTGCCACCTTTGTTTTACAGAGAGTTCGGGAGCGTGTTCAAAACAGTTGATGATGCCATGTCCGCGCGGCGATTCCAAGAAGCGGCTATCGCACGCGTCAATCTTTCACGGCTTTTCCGTATATTGGCAGTCCGATGGTCCAGATGTAGCCGTCTGGATCAAGGAGCGTCACTTCACGCCAACCGTGGGGATAGTCCTTTGTAGATTGTACGATGGTGGCACCGGCGCGTTTTGCGCGTTGTTCCAGCTCGTCCGGATCAACACCAAGGAATCGCAGTTCCGCGCCCACGCCACGCTCCCGCGCTGCTTGAAGAAGCGCGTACAAGGGATGGTGGTCATACGCGTGATCGGCATGCAGCATGAAATCGGTGCCAAGCATGGACAGTGCGGCAAAATCGCCGTCGGAGTAGCGCACGGTGACGCCTAGGACTTCGCGGTAGAAGAGCAAAGATTTTTCCACCGAACGAACCAGCAGGTTGACGCTGAATTTCGGCAGCGCTCGGCCGTATTCATCCGCAGGCATAAAAGCATCGCCAGTGCGTGTCTGGGTCATTTCCTTTACCTCCGCACGAAGATCCAGTTTAGCAGCGCGATCGCGCAGGTAGCTCCTACCACGTAAAATTCGCCTTTTCCCATTTGCGTGAGCAGAACCACCGAAAAGAGCAGCGCCAGTGCGGCGAACAAATTGGCAGCAGGCAACCGAAACTGCGCTTTTCCGTCGTTGCGCCTGCCCAACACGGGCACTGCAATCGCCATCGCGCCATAAATGGCTAGCCGGGAGACGGCAGACAGCATGGCGTTCCATTGAAAATTGCCAAGCGCGGCGAAGACAAAAACGATCAGCGCATAAAGCAGGATAGAGAAGTATGGAGTGCGATATTTGGGATGGATCGCCGCCAGGAATGCGGGGAAATCGCCTTGCTCCGCCATGGCAAACGTGATGCGCGGCGAATGCAGCAGGTTCGCGCTCAAATAGCCGTACGAGGAAACGAGCGCGGCGAGCGCCATCGCAACTGCGCCCGCAGGTCCAAGGAAATGCTGCGCCGCATCGGAAAGTGGTCTGGAAGAGGCGGCTGCACTGGGAAGCGTGGCCACGGTAACGAATTGCACAGCCGTATAAATGATCGTGACTGCGGCCAACGCGAGAAGCAACGCGATAGGAGTATCGCGCCGGGGGTTTGTGCTTTCGCCGCCGACAAACAAGGCGCCTTCAAACCCGCCGTAGACATAAACGAGAAGCAGAACCGCCTGAAAGCAGTTCGCCACAGTTAGCGTGGGTATGGTGAGTGGTACACGAATTTCCGGCCGAAAAATCAGCGCAAGCAATCCTGCGGCGACGAAAAACAGCAGGAAACCGACCTTGGCAGCCGTAAAAAAATTGCTGAGACGCTTACCGGACTTGACGCCGATGTAATTGAAAAACGCCAGATGGCCAAGCAAGACGGCGAGCACGAATAACTTGCCATTGTGCGTTCCCGTTAGCGGGAAAAACTGCGCCAGGTAGGTGCAAAAAAGATTCGCCACCGCTGCGGGGGCGGCGATGCGCGTGAGCCAAGTCAGCCACGCGACCAGCAGGCCCACGAACCGGCCCAGCGCATCGCGCGCGTACAGATAAAGGCCACCTGTTGCTTCGTAGCGCGAGGATACTTCCGCGATGCAACCTGCAACCGTCAAGATGCCGGCGGCAGCAAGCAAGTACGCAATAGGGCTGAGGCCACCGAGTTTCGCCGCCAGCAGCGAAGGCAGCCCAAAAATTCCGCCGCCAATGATGGAATTGACCATCAAGGCCGTGAGGCTCCAGCGGCCGATGGTGCGAACCAGACCGTGCGGCGATTCCGTCACACGCGGAGGATCCTTATCTACCCTAGAAATTTGCGGGCAACGGGACTGCCGGCGCTTTCATTTTCGCAATTTCAGTAAGCAGATCCGTTTTTCCGGCGATTGGTTCCAGATGCGGGTAACGTTCTCCGCCGTGATAGTCAATGCGATAGGTTTGATAAAAATCGCCGTTCTCGGCGAGTAATTCAATAGGCTCTTTGCCGTTTTTCGCGCGGGCGATGGCATCACGCAAGATATCCGGATTCCATTTGCGGCCATTCACGGCCACCAGGCGCATGGCAGGCGCAAGACCGGCATTTGCCGCGGGCGAGCCCGGAATCACGTCCAAAATGTGGCCGCCATCGTCCCCACCGGGAGCGTGCACGAGAAGCCCCAGCGAGAATTGCAGCTCAACTTCTTGCGTAGCCAGTTCGTTGATGTGCTCGTATTCATTCTGCGTATCGGTGAATACCAGTTTCCACCCACTATTATCGATGCCGCCGAGCGGCGCGCCTGGACCATGCGATTTCAGGCGCGTGGTGAAAAAGTCGCGCCAGTCGTACGGAGCAACTTCGTTCAGGCCGGCGACCACATCGTCGAATGTGTAGGGCGCTACTTGCGGCGGTGTACTCTCACCGCCATGAAACGCTCGGCAAAAATCGTCCAGCGATTTCTTGTCATTGGTGAGCTTGCGGATCATGGTATCGGCTTCGAGCCAGATGAGCGTGCCTTCATCGTAATAATCCACGCCGCGGCGCCACGAAGACCATTCCGTCGGAGCGGCATACAGAATTTGCGCGGCGATCGCGGTGTCCTGCAAGTCCCGCCATGTGCGCCCGGGGCGGTCGTTCAGATAAGCGGCGGTTGCGGCCAGGGATTCGCGGAAAAGATTGAGCGGCGTAACCCCGGAGCGGGCCGAAAGCACGACGCCGTAATATTGTGTGAGGCCTTCGTAAACCCAGAGCAAATCGCCTTTCATCGGCGTTTGGTAATCGGGTGTAGCAAGACCCACCGGCCGGCGATATTTCCCATTCCAGGAATGCGTGAATTCGTGCGGCAGAAGGTCGGAAGACTCAAACAGGGCCGGATCGACGAAGTAATCCTCTTCGGTGCGATCGTCGCTGGATTCGTGATGCTCGACGCCATCGGGCGGCATGCGATCGCTGAGGGTAAGCAGGAAATCGTAACGCCGGTAGTGCCGGGCACCGAAGAGCACGCCGGTTTCCGCGACCAATTGGCGGAGATGCTGGACCTCCGCGGGGGTTGCTTCGAGCGACGCAAGACCGTCCGCGGCAACATGTGCGGTGTGCGCCGGTGTTTGTCCCGGCGAAAGGTCGATGTGGCGCAAGTACAAACCGGCAAGAACGGGAGAGTCAATCACGGTCGCGAGCGGAGCGGGTGCGAATTCGATGAGGCCTGCGGATTCTTTGGCGACAGGCAGCGCGGTGCCGTACTTCCAGCCTTGCGGCAAACGCAAAGTGGCCACGTAGATGAGATCGGCGGGTTTTTGCCCCAGAGGGTAGAGCGTCACCATGTACCAATTCAGGATCGCGAGTTTCGCCGTGGAGGACGGAGCCTCGCGCGAACTATTGGAATCGGCCGGAGAGACATAGTCATACGACAAGTCGAGAGAGTTGACGCCTGCCGGCACGTCAACGTGGAACGCGAACATGTCGACATCATCGCGGCGCCACGGAACTTCTTTCCCAGCGGCAGCGATCTTCAGACCCACCAAATCGACGATGGGGCCAGTTGGAGAATGTTCTCCAGGAATCCACTTTGGATACACAACAGTGAGAGCGCCTGGGGCGACTGGAAGCGTCAGCTTCACATGAAAAATATGCAGCGGAGCATCGCGTAGGTCGACATCGAGGTGCGCGGCATTCTGCGCCGTCTGCGCAGAACTAGAGTGCGGATAAAGAATGTAAACAATCGTCAAAAAGCCCAGGAAATAAAGATGATTTCGCCGTAGCAAGAGCGCTCCTTCGAATCCGCGAAAGCGTACCACACTTGCAACGTGGCTGTTGCCAAAGCGGCCAACTTGGCTGATGTAAGTGTGCGCGTTGGAAGGCTCCGCTTCCGGGGCTTCTGCTACAATTTTGCTATGGGTATGGCGACCGGTGCGACCTCACTCTTTTCACGAAATCTTCGCAAACACTATCCGATCGCGGTGCGCGGCGAGGGTTGCTGGATTGTTGACGCGGAGGGCCGGCGATATCTCGATGCTTCCGGGCAAGCCGCGGTGGTGAACATCGGTCACGGATTGTCGGAAATCGGGCGCGCGATGGCCGAGCAATCCGGTCGCATCGCGTTTGCGCATACCACCCAATTCCATTCCGAACAGGCAGAGAAGCTTGCTGCGCGCGTGCTCGCGATTGCCCCACACAATTTCCGCGACGGTGGACGCGTGTACTTTACTTCCGGCGGCTCTGAGGCCACGGAGACGGCGATAAAGTTGGCTCGGCAATATTTTCTGGAAAGCGGGCAGCCCTCTCGCTATCGTGTGTTGGCGCGCAGACAAAGCTATCACGGGAGTACCCTCGGCGCGATGTCCGTAAGTGGAAATGTGGCCCGCCGCGCGCCTTATGCGCCCATGATTCCGGAGTGGGGACATGTCGCCCCGTGTTTTTGTTATCACTGTCCGTTCGACAAGACATATCCGGAATGCAATCTTGCGTGCGCCGACGATCTCGATGCATTTTTGCTTGCCAATGACGCTTCGACTGTAGCCGCATTTTTATTTGAGCCTGTGGTCGGCGCCACCTTGGGCGCTGTACCCGCTGTCGATGGCTACACGGCGCGCATCGCGGAAATTTGTCGTAAGCACGGAATTCTGCTGATTGCAGACGAAGTGATGACCGGGATGGGACGTACGGGCAAGCCATTTGCCAGCGAGCATTGGGGGCTGGAGCCGGATGTAATTTTGACCGGGAAGGGAATCGCGAGCGGTTACGCGCCTCTTGGCGCTGTGCTTGTGTCGCGACGGCTGGTGGAAGCTTTCGAGAAAGGCACGGCCGCATTCATGCACGGATTCACATATCAGGCGCATCCGGTGGCGACGGCGGCGGGGAACGCGGTGTTCGACTACCTGGAAGCGCACGGTTTGTTTGAACGAGTTACGCCAGCAGGACAAACACTGCGTAACGCGCTCGCCGTTTTGGAAAGCCATCCGCATGTCGGCCAAGTGCGCGGGTTGGGGCTACTGCAAGGCGTGGAGTTCGTGAAAGACAGAGCGACCCGCGAACCCTTTGCCAAGGAGGCGGGAATCGCTGAAAAAATCCGCCAAGCCGCTCTGGAGAAAAGCGTACTGGTCTATCCTGGGCAAGGATGCGTTGATGGCGTGCGCGGCGACCATGTGTTACTGGCACCTCCCTTCGTCATCAAACCCGAAGAATGCGAGCTCATCGCCGATTCCTTGCAGTATGCCTTGAGCAAAGTCTTTGCTACGTGATTGCCCTGGAGTAGTGATTTAATACGATTCAAGTAATTTCATATCCCTGGAGATTCCTTCATGAGCCAAACGCTGCACTCATTGGTGGTTTTTTGTGCCGTTGTACTGGCCGGAGGCATGTGCCTTGCGCAGGAAAAACCAGCGGCGAAGCCTCGAGCGCGCGATCTGGGCGTGCCGTTTGACGGAACACCCGGCCCGCTCAATGCGATCACGGATGTTGCAAGCGTAACGGTGGGGCACACCACGTTGATCTCCGGAGAGGGGAAACTGGTAGTCGGCAAAGGCCCGGTGCGCACGGGCGTGACCGCCGTATTTCCGCGGGGAAAAGATGTGGACGACGCGGGAGTGTTCGCGGGTTGGTGGACACTCAATGGCAACGGCGAAATGACGGGAACGACGTGGGTGGAAGAATCCGGAATACTGACCGGGCCGGTGATGATCACCAACACACACAGTGTCGGCGTGGTGCGCGATGCTGTCATCCAGTGGACCGTGGCGCATCGAAAAGTGGGACCGGATGACGACTGGTGGTCTCTGCCGGTAGTGGCGGAAACGTGGGATGGCTGGCTGAACGACATCAATGGATTTCACGTGAAGCCGGAACATGTGTTTCACGCGATCGAATCCTCGCATGGCGGGCCGGTAGAAGAAGGTGCGGTCGGGGGCGGTACGGGGATGATCTGCAACGGATTCAAGGGCGGGATCGGCACGTCGTCCAGGAAATTATCGGAAAAGGATGGCGGTTACACGGTCGGCGTGCTCGTGCAATGCAATTACGGATCGCGGCAGAATTTTCGCGTGGCAGGCGTGCCCGTTGGACGCGAAATTCCCAGCGAAGATCCATATGCGTTTGCACCGGGCGACATCACCGAGCGCGGATCCATTATCGTCATTGTGGCGACGGATGCGCCGTTGCTGCCGCACCAGTTGAAGCGGCTGGCGCGTCGCGTCTCTTTGGGATTGGGACGCAATGGCAGCATTTCCGGGAATGGCTCCGGAGACATTTTCATCGCGTTCTCCACAGCAAATGTGGGCGCGGCGGCGACCGACCACGTTGTGGATCTGAAGATGTTGCCGAACGACAAAATGAATCCGGTGTTTGAAGCGACAGTAGAAGCGACTGAAGAAGCGGTGATTAATGCCATGGTCGCGGCGACCTCGATGACCGGCATTGATAACCATCATGTCAGCGCGCTGCCGCACGACCAGTTGCGCGCCATCTTGAAGAAGTACAATCGCCTGAATCCATAATCGCGCAGTGGGAATATTCAACAGTCTGGCTGCTGGAGAACCGGCGGGATAGAATGATGCGTGGTTACTTCTATTCGCCGATCAGTGCTTGGTTTTGTATTTTCGATTCTGGCCGTCCTGGCGTTGGTTTCCTGTTCCCCTTCCCGCTCCACCCGAATTGCCATAAGAAATGTAACGATGATTGACGCGACTGGCGCTGCGCCGAAGCCGAATTGCACGGTGCTGATTTCCGGTGGCCGCATTTCTGCGATTGGACCCGCGGACAAAATTACCATCCCGGGCGACTACAAAATCGTCGATGGTACCGGCAAATTTCTGATTCCAGGTTTGGCGGATATGCACATTCATTTGACCGGGGCGGGAGAACCCGGCGGCAGTCGTGAGTTCATCCTTCCGTTGCTCCTGGCCAACGGAATTACCACTGTACGGGATATGGGCGGAAAAGTGGAGTATCTGAAAGCATTGCGCGCGGAGATCGATTCCGGCAAACGATTGGGGCCACAGATTTTCTTCACCGGGCCATATCTGGACGGCAATCCACCATCATTTCAACCGTCAATCGTGGTGCGGACGGCGGGGGAAGGCGTTGCCGCCGTGGACAAATTGAAGAACGAGGGCGTGGATTTTATCAAGGTGCAATCCCGTCTGCAGCCGGATGCGTATTACGCGATCGCACAAGAATCGAAACGGCAGAAAATTCGCTTCCTCGGGCATGTTCCGGATTCGATTACCGCGGCGGCTGCTTCCGATGCCGGACAGGTCAGCATTGAGCACCTTACCGGAGTGCTCCTCGGGTGTTCCGCGCGCGAAGAGGAATTGCGGCAGCGCAAGCTTGTTCCTCAGTCGGCGGGTCAGAACAAGGAAGCGATCTTTGCCCAAGACCGCGCGTGGACCAAAGACCTTCTGGATTCTTATTCGCAACAAAAGGCCGCAGATCTGGTCAGGAAATTCGCGGCCAACCGGACATGGCAAGTGCCGACTTTTCCTATGCTCGTACACTTGGGTTATGTGATGCCTGAAAGCGATCTGGGGAATGATCCCAGGTTGAAATATGTTCCATTGAAGGTCCGGCAATTTTGGGAGCAGGGACGAAACGCGCAAGTCGCGGATCGGACTGCGGCGGACTTTGCGCAGCGTGCGGAAATCATCCGGCTCTCGCTGGAGATTATCGGGAAGATGAACGCGGCAGGCGTTCCTATCATGGCGGGGACGGACGCGGCGGCACCGAACGTGTTTCCGGGTTTTAGTTTACACGAAGATATGGCTTACCTAGTCGAAGCCGGGTTGACGCCCATGCAAGCGCTGCAGGCGGCAACCGTCAGGCCGGCGGAATTTCTCGGGCGCTGGGCAGAGCAGGGAACAATCGAGATGGGTAAGCGTGCTGATCTCGTGCTGCTCGATGCAAACCCGCTGGACGACATTCGGAATACGCAGAAAATCCGAGCCGTGGTTGTTAATGGAGGACTGCTCAGACGCTCCGAACTCGATACATTGCTGGCTAGCGTCGAAAACTTCGCGGCTGCACACTGAGGGATGAAATAGATGCCCAGGATTGGGTAGGCGCTAAGTCCAGACGTTTCGCAATCTGTCCTGTGCTTCCGCTATGCGAAGGGCGCCACCCGGCTCGCAGGATAGTTAAATAGCGAGAGCGGCGGTTTTGCGCGCAGGATTGAAAAAGGGTAACGGCACAATTTTGGTCGAGACGGTTTTGCGCGACGCTTCGACGGTTAATTCCATGCTTAGGGTCGTTCCGACGGTTGCGCTTTCACGACTGATCGAGGCCAGCGCGATCATGCGTTTCAGCGTCGGTGACCAGGTGGTCGAAGTGGCTTTGCCAACTTGACGTCCTCCGCGGTATACGGGCACAGCCACGCGCGACGCTGTCGACGGGACCTGTGGCGCCATGCCAATTTTTTCGTAGAGAGCTTCGACTTCGCTCCAGTTGATTTCGAGCCCGACCAACGAACGCGCTGGACCGCCGCGTTTGACCTCGTCGGCAAGAGCATCCCGCCCGACAAAGCTTTCCTTCTTGAGATCGACGAGCTTGGCCAGGCCGATTTCGCCGGGAGTATATTTTTGCTGCTCGATAATCGCGCGCTTGCTGGAAATGTAGTCCACTTCGATGAGGATGAGGCCGGCTTCGATGCGCGCGATATCCAGCGCGACCATGCCCGCGGGGAGGATGTCGAACGGAGCGCCCTTGGCCATCAATTCATCGAAAACTTTTACGGCGTCTTTCCACGGCACCCAAATTTCGTAGCCGAGATCGCCCGTGTAGCCGGTGCGGGAAATGTCCACGGCGACTCCGGCGATTTTTCCGTGGGCAACGCGAAAATATTTTAAGCCGGCAATGTCAGCGTCGGCGACGGCGCGAAGCAGTTTTCCGCTCGTGGGACCTTGCAGCGCGAGTGCCGCAACCTTCTCAGAAATGTCTTCAATCTCAACGTCGAGGCCTAAGGCGTTCTGGCGAAACCAGCGCAGGCTGGGATCGGCAGCCGTCCAACGATATTCATTCTCGGCGAGGCGCGTGATGGTGCCGTCGTCAATCACTTTGCCTTCGGGATCGCACCAGCAGCAATAAATGACCTGATCGATGGCGACCTTATGGATGTCGCGGGAAATGACGCGATTGACGAGTTTCGTGGCGTCACGACCGGAAACGCAATACTTGAAGAGCGGAGTGATATCGATGAGCGCGGAGGAATTGCGAATGGCGTTGTACTCGTGCTCGTGGGTCATTTCGTAGGCGCCGACCGTGTAATAGCCTGACCATTCCTTGAAATTCAGGCTCTCGCACAGGGCGAGGGTTCTCTCGTGGAAAGCGGTTCCGACGGGCACGATTCCTCCGGTCTGGATGCAGGCAACAGGGCAAAGCTCAACTGCGGTGAACGAACAGCAAATTATGGTTCGATTTTGTCGTGGCCGCAAGGCCGCTGTGTGAGCCGATGGGCGCAAAGCGCAGCACTGGAGGTTCGTGCGGACCGTTTCCGTTTCGCGCCAGCGACCTTGAGAAGCGCACTGGCTGTCTATAGAATGACTTGTTCTGCACAGCGTCGGTGTCCTTTTCCAACTGGAGTCTTATCGAATGGCTCAGTCCTACGATGTAGTGGTGGTCGGGGGCGGTCACAATGGTCTGGTGAACGCCGCGTATCTGGCGAAAGCGGGAAAGAAAGTATTGGTTCTGGAGCGCCGCGGTGTTTTAGGAGGCGCTGCGGTGACCGAGGAGATTGTCCCTGGCTTCTTTTTTTCCGAATGCTCCTACGTGGTTTCGCTCTTGCGGCCAGAAATCATTCGCGAGCTGGATTTGCCGCGCCATGGACTGGAGATTCTGCCGCTGGACGGCACGTTTTCGCCGATGCTGAATGGCGATTATTTGTGGCGCGTAAACGATCACGCAAAGACACAGCGGGAAATCCGGCGGCATTCGCGGCTGGACGCGGAAGCTTATGACGAATTTTCGAAAATGATGACGCCGATGTGCCGGTTCGTGAAGCCACTGCTTTCGATGATTCCACCGGACCCAACGACCCTGCATCCCAAAGACCTCAAGCAGCTGAATTTTCTGTTGCAACGCTTCCGCGAGCTTTCTTCGGACGAGCGCTACACCTTGATCCAATTGATGACCATGAGCGCGGCGGATTTTCTGGACCAGTGGTTTGAAACCGACGTGCTGAAGGCCACGATGTCCGCTTCCGGAATCATCGGAACGTTTCTGGGAATTCGCTCGCCGGGTACCGCCTATGTCTTGCTGCATCACTACATGGGAGAAATTGACGGAGCGTTCCGGTCGTGGGGATTTAGCCGCGGCGGAACTGGCGCAATTTCGTTGTCGATTGCGGCGGCGGCGCGGGAATTGGGTGTGGAGATTCGCACGCAAGCACCGGTGGAGAAAATTGTCGTAAAGAACGGGCGAGCGGCGGGAGTGGCACTGAAGTCCGGAGAAGAGATTTCCTGCAACGTGATTTCGTCGAGCGTGGACCCGCACCTGACATTTGAGAGATTTCTGGAGCCGAAGGATCTGCCGGGTGATTTCCTGGAAAGTGTTCGGCGATACAAATTCCGCGGTTCTTCGGGAAAAGTGAATATCGCGTTGAGCGGACTACCGAGTTTCCGGGCGCTGCCCGGTGTGGGGGCGCATTTGCGCGGGGCCATTTCGATTTCGCCTGGAATGGAATATATGGAGCGGGCGTATGACGATGCGAAGTACGGGCATTTTTCAAAACGGCCGTACATCGACATGGTGTTGCCCAGCTTGACCGATCCTTCGGTGGCACCGGCGGGGAAACATGTGCTTTCCTGTTTCGTCCAGTACGCGCCTTACAAGCTGGCGGAAGGCACGTGGGATGATCAGCGAAACGCTTTTGCAAACAACGTGATCGACACGATTGCTGAACACGCCCCGAATATCAAGGAACTGATCATTGACAAGCAGGTGCTTACTCCACTCGACCTCGAGCGGGAATTCGGATTGACACAGGGTAATATTTTTCAAGGCGAGCTTTCGCTCGAACAGTTGTTCTTTCTTCGTCCGGTGCCGGGCTGGGCTTATTACCGTACTCCCGTGGACAACCTTTATATGTGCGGATCGGCGACGCATCCCGGCGGAGGGATCATGGGGGCGAACGGACGAATCGCGAGCCAGGTGATCCTGAAGGAATGGAAGAAGGCGGCGAACTGATCATGCCCATCGGACAGAAAGTTGCGCTCATCGGCGGTGGTCACAACGCATTGATCGCCGCGTTTTATCTGGCGAAAGGCGGGTTCAGGCCGGTGGTGCTGGAACGCCGCTCGATGGTGGGCGGCGGAGCGGTCACCGAGGAATTTTACCCGGGATTCAAGGCGTCGACGCTGGCGCACACGCTCGGACCGTTGCGCGCCGATATTGCGCGCGAAATGCAGCTCGATCGATTTAATCTGCAGATTTTCCGGCCAGACCCGCGCGTGTTTGCACCGGAGCCGGGCGGTCGCGGGCTGCTCTTTTACGACGACGCGGCGAAAACGGCAGGAGCGATTTCACATTTGTCCGCGAAAGATGGCGCCAAGTATACGGAGTTTGCGAAACAATTGGAGAAAATCGCCGGAGTGTTCAGACAGATTGCGGCGATCACGCCTCCGAGCATCGACAAACCTTCGCCGGCAGATTTGTGGAATTTGCTGACGACAGGGCGCGGGGTACGACGCCTGGGAAAACGGGGCATGCTGGACCTGCTGCGGTGGGGTCCGATGGCTGTGGCGGATTTTGTTGCGGAATTCTTTGACACGGAATTGTTGCGTGCAGTGATCGCGGCGCGGGGAATTTTCGGAACAAATTTAGGGCCGTGGTCAGCGGGTTCGACGGCGGTTTTGCTTCTGCGGGCGGCGGGCGATCCACATCCGGTAGGCTCGGCCACATTTCCGCGCGGTGGTCTGGGGGAATTTTCGCGTGCGCTTGCGGATGCCGCAAAGAAAGCAGGAGCGGAGATCCGGGCGGATGCAGAAGTGTCGCAGATCCGCACGAAGAGCGGCGCAGTGAGCGGAGTTGTGCTGGAAAATGGAGAAGAGATCGCATGCGAAGCGGTGGTTTCCGGTGTCGATCCGAAACGGACGTTTTTCCAGTTGCTGGAGCCGGCGATTCTCGATCCCGTGTTTGCGCTGCGGATGAAGAATTTCCGGGCGCGCGGAAATGTGGCCAAGGTACATTTGGCACTGGGTGACTTACCGACATTTCCGTCGCTGGCCAACGCGGTTGGGCCTGACGGATTCCACGAAGCGCTCTCGGGACGAATTCACATTGGGCACGAAATCGATTATCTCGAAAAGGCGTTTGATGCCACGAAGTACGGCGAGATTTCCGCGACGCCGTATCTAGATGTGACCATTCCCACGCTGCTTGATCCTTCGCTTGCGCCGCCGGGCAAGCACGTGCTTTCCGCGTACTTTCAGTTTGCTCCCTTTCAGTTGAAAGAAGGGAACTGGAATAAACGGCGAGGCGAACTGGCGAACAGCGCGATCAAGACGCTGGGGAATTATTCGCCGAACCTGGCGAACCTGGTGGAAGCGGCGCACGTGATCACTCCGCTTGATCTAGAAGAAACGTATGGATACACCGGCGGACACATTTTCCATGGCGAGTTGGCGCTGGACCAGATGTTTACGATGAGGCCGGTGTTAGATTGGGCGCGGTATCAAACGCCGGTGCGGGGATTGTTCCTCTGCGGGAACGGAACACATCCGGGAAATGGATTGACGGGGGCGTGCGGGGCGAATGCCGTGAAGGAAATCATTCACGAGTTGCGTTAGAGCGCTTTCGCGACAGGGCCTACGAGGGCCCTTTGGGCAATCCATTTTGCGTCTAGACTACGTTGAGATCCTTGGTCGCACGAAGAGCGCGACTCCCAAGCAATGAAAATCTCAATCTGTGTCCGGTGAAGGATTGCGTCGCCCTGAGCTAACTTGTAGCGCGCCTCCCGCCACATAGAGCGCGCTCTGGACGACAATGCTGGGCGCGTGAATGCTCTCAGGATTACAAGCGGACAAAGGTGCCGACGATGACAACGATTGACCGTGGGCGGCTAGAAAAGTTGCGGGCGCGGGAAGAAAAAAGGTTCGTGGAGGAGCATCCACGATCGGCGGAGTCTTATGCGCGGGCGGAGCATTCGCTGCTGGGCGGCGTGCCGATGAACTGGATGAAGAAGTGGGCGGGTGCGTTTCCCGTATTTGTGAAGAGCGCCAAGGGTGCGCATTTCATATGTGTGGACGGACGCGAGTACGTGGATCTCTGTTTGGGCGACACGGGTGCGATGACGGGGCATTCGCCGGACGTGGTTGTGGAAGCCGTGGCGAAACGGGCGCGTCAAGGGATGACGCTGATGTTGCCGACAGAGGACGCGCTGTACGTGGGCGAGGATCTGTTTAAAAGGTTTGGCTTGCCTTACTGGCAATTTACGCTGGCGGCGACGGATGCGAACCGGTTTTCGATCCGGATTGCGCGGGAGATTACGCAGCGGCCGAAGATCCTGGTTTTTCATTACTGCTATCACGGGACCGTGGATGAATCGTTTGCGGGGCTGCACGACGGCGTTGTGGGGCCGCGGCGCGGAAATATAGGGCCACCGGTGAATCCGGCGGAGACGACGCGCGTGGTGGAGTTCAATGACCTGAATGCGCTGGAAAATGCACTGAAGCACCACGATGTCGCATGCGTCCTGGCGGAGCCGGCGATGACCAACGTCGGGATCATCCTGCCGGACGAGGGATATTGGAAGGCGGCGCGGGCATTGGCGCGACGCTATGGGACGCTGTTGATCGCGGACGAGACACATACGATCTGTGCCGGTCCCGGAGGATGCACGGCGGAATGGAAACTAGAACCAGACATGCTGGTGTTCGGAAAGGCGATTGGAAGCGGCATTCCCGGCGCCGCATATGGATGCACGGAAGAGGTGGCGCAACGGATTGCGGCGCGGATTCATTTGGAAGATTGCGACGTGGGAGGTATCGGCGGAACCCTGGCGGGCAATGCGCTTTCGCTGGCGGCGATGCGGGCTACGCTGGAGCATGTGCTGACAGCCGGCAACTTCGAGAAGATGATTGCGCTGGCGGTGCGATTCAACGAGGGCGTTTCCGCGGCGATCAAGAAGCGTGGCTTGCCTTGGAATGTGCAGCGGTTGGGATGCCGGGCGGAGTATACGTTTTGCGGAAAGGCGCCGCGGAACGGCGGGGAATCGGCGGCAGCGTCGGATTTTGAGCTGGAACAGCTCCTGCATCTTTACGCGCTGAACAGGGGAGTGCTGCTGACGCCGTTCCACAATATGGCGCTGATGTGTCCGGAAACGACCGAGGAGGATGTGGACGAGCACACGGCGATCTTCGGAGAAGCAGTGGCGGAATTGGTGGAGAGGTGATGCGCCGAATCCCGGACTTATAGCATCATGCTTTTGCGTAAATGCGGATTCTAAAAGGCTTACACGGTTTCGTGCTCGTAAGTGCGGACGCTGCAGGGTTTGCAAGCGCCTTGTTTTGATAATGTTGTGTAAATGCACATTCTAAAGGGGTTAGTGGCCATGTTTCGACAAGTGCGATTTTGGACAGTTTAGGTGCAAGCTGGTCGGTTCGTCAATGGGTCGAAGGCGAGGTCAAGCACTTCGTAACTTTGGAGGGACGCCGGCAATGCGAGCTAGATTTGGTGGGCCTGGGAGATGTTCTGCGGTGGCGAGCCAAACGCAGCTATTTTCGAGAGAAGAAGATCCGCGGGCGGAGCGCCCTGACGGAGGAGCGAGATTGCAAAAGTAAGGACAGCGGTGAGGTAGGCCGCAGCGAAATTTTTGAGTCAGCTGGTATCGGCAGGTACACGTCGGGACAAGCTGAGCCAAAGCAGATGAACGAAATCTGCGGCGGCACGCGGGGGATGGGTGCCGCGGCGCAGATACCGCAAGCGGTACAGCCGCTCGATGGTCAGCGCCAAGCAAGCGAGCAGCCAAGTGATCAACAAGCTGTTGGGGTGATGATGGCAGATATGTTCGAGGTCGTGGCGATTTTTGGCATCATTAAACCCTTGATTCTCGATCTCCCACCGGCTCTTGGCCCGGTGATACAGAACTCGACTGCTGACTTCTGCGATCGGGGAATCGGTTAGCCAGAACGCTTCGATGACCTCGCCGTCCGGTTTCTGCTGCCGGTAGAACATGACGCGCACGGTTTCCCAACGCAGGTTCCCCCAGGGATCGAAGTCTTCGGCATCCCAAAGTTCGATACGATCAGCGCCGTGAGGAAAGGTGAGTTTGGGGGGCTGGGAACGAAATCGCTTTTGCGCTGCTGTCAACAGTTCGGGCAAGTTGGCCTTGAGACGTGCCACAATCGGCAGGCCTAAACCGCCGGCGGTATGGAGAAAAGGAGCCGTGGCGAATCCCCCGTCCACGACGACATAAGCAGCGAAGCGAGGGCCCAGCAGTTCGACGGCTCGACGCAACAGACGCTGTCCGGCGGCGTATTCGCTATCCCCGGGTCCATAAGGCTCGACATCAAAAGGCAGCGATAGCCCGGTCCCCACCACACTGGCAAAGACCACCTGGTGCTGATAGCCGGCGATCTCATCGCTCGCATTCCGGTGGGGACGACAGAGCGAACAACCCGAGTTCGCGCACCATCCGACGGTGGTTCCATCCACCGCCAGACCGATGCCCGCACTGGTTTCGAAAGCCTTGTTGCGCTTGGCCCGCCGCAGTATCTGCGCCAAGGCGGTGCGTGTGAACCTGGGATCTAAACGTTCGGTGAAGTAGCCAAGAGTGTCATCACCAAACGACTTGCTCACCACCAGAGCACGACGTGCCGAGGAACGCACTAACCTTTCCACGGCAAGGAAAGCCGAGGTGCGCAGCACCTGGCCGATCAGCAGAGACCAGAGCAAAGCTTTGGCGGGAATCTGTGGTTGAGATCGACCATCTCCGGGCGATCGGAAATACGATCGCAAACCCAAGCACCGCGTGACGTAGTTCCACAGGCGCCGTGGGGTGGGGCCTTTCATCGCTGACGTTGTTTACGGGCAAGCGCCAACAGTTGCGCGTTGGCAGCGAGCACTTCGCGCACGGCATCCTGAAATTTACGGCCGGCATCGACCTGCTTTTGGACTTCCGCGAGCCATTCTTTGGGGATGCGTTGGGCGCACCTTTTTCCATCGGCCATGAACACCAGCGACCACGACTCATGGCCTTTGCCTTTGGCACAGTGGCAAGTGGGCTTGCCACAACGGGTGTAGTTCAAGACCACGGAACCGGGAAGGAGGTCATCGGGGATGGGGAACTGGCGCAGCAGTACAAACTTTCGCTGACGCAAACGGGAGGCGAGGGGGCCTTTGGGTGCGATTTTCATCTTGTATACATATTTACACAAGAACATTCAAAATCCAAGCAGTTCTTGTGAATGCGAAAATAGGATGCCTACGGATAAACGTCAAGGAATGGCAAAGAGACGCTTGGAATCAGGCTTTCAACGTCTGTCAGTCGATAATCTTCCGAAACGCCTGAGGCGAGGTCGAAGGCGAGGTTTGACGGTGTGGTGAACTTCTACATCAACAGCTCGCAATTGGCGAGACAAGGATTGCTGCGTAACGGCGCCGTGGAGTTCGAGGGGATGTCGTTGAGCGCCAGCGATTTGAATGCGCTGGTGGCGTCCCTGAAATCGTTGACAGAAGATTGCGACGATGCGTAGGAGCGAATGGTCCGCCTCGCGAGGCGGAACGTTCTCAGCCACCCCAAGATGCTTTGCCGGCTGCCCAGCGATGTGCGCTCCTTGAGTTTTGAATTGGGCGATCCGGCCGATCCGGCCAATCCGTACGTCGCTTTAGTCAACGCATTGATTTCGCGGCTCAGTGGCTAAACATGCTGGGAGGCGCCGAGAATGTTGCCATCGGGATCTTTGAACCAGGCAATTTTGTCACCGGTGGGGGCCGTCCAGATTCCCAATTCCTGATCCTGGGCGAAGGGGAATTTCTCCGGCGGAACTCCCTGAGCCTTGAGCCATTTGGCGACTGCTTCTATGTCCTGGACTTGCCAGCCCAGAATGGTACCCTGCAGGGGAGTGAAGTTGGGAATTTTCGATATGCGGATCATGTGGCCACCGACGCGCATGACCAGTGCGAATTGATCGAGGCTTACAAACTGAAATCCCAGCTTTCCTTCATAGAAGGCACGGGCAGCGGCATAGTCTTTTGTGGGAATAAATCCGACCATTTTTCCAGAATCGAGCATGGTTCCTCCCCGATAACTTTTTGCAGCTTCAGGAATAACACTTGTTGGGGTTAATTTCTTTCGCTATTGTGACAAGAAATGTCGCATAAGTGCCACAGCTTGCTGGGGAGAAATGGCCGTTTCACCGCGCACCTTGCGAGCGTTTCGGCCGACCTTGCCGATGGCCACCAGATCCCGGAGCACTCACATCCGGAGGACCAGCTGCTGTTTGCTTCGAAGGGCGTGATGACGGTACGCACGAAACAGGGAATATGGGTGGTGCCGCCGCTGCGCGCTGTATGGATTCCGGCGAACACGCCGCATTCGGTGGGCACATCGGGCCAGGTTTCGATGAGAACGCTGTATTTTTGGCCGGAACGGTGCCGGGCGCTCCCGAGGAAATGTTTTGTGATGAACGTTTCGCCGCTGCTGAAGGAGCTGATTCTGCACGCGTGCAGATATGCCAAGTTGAAGAAGACGGTTCCGGCGGAGCGCCGGATGGTCGACATCATCGTGGACCAGTTGAAGGAAGTTGGGTCTATCCCGTTGCAGTTACCGCATCCGTCGGACTCTCGTTCGATGAGAGTGGTCCGAGCGCTGACGGCGAATCCGGCGGACGATCGGACGCTGGCAAAGCTCTGCAAAGACTGTGGGGCGAGCAAAAGGACGATCCAGCGGCTTTTCCTCGAGGAAACGAAATTGCCGTTTGGCAAATGGCGGCAACAGTTTCGCCTGCTGCGGGCGATGGAGCTACTTGCTTCCGGGGAAAAGGTGACGGCCGCTGCGCTGGAGGCGGGGTACCGCAGTCCGAGCGCGTTCATAGCGATGTTTCGGAAGCAGCTTGGAACCACGCCGATGCAGTATTTCAGAAGCGAGCTGGGATGAAGAAGCCCACCTGCGGCAGGAACGATGTAAGCGCGAGAGGCTGGCGTAGACTGGCGGGGGAGTGACGCGGAATGGGAGGCGGAAATGGCGGAATATTATTTGTTGAAAACGGAGCCGACAGAATATTCGTTCGCACAATTGGTGAAGGATAAAGAGACGGAATGGGATGGCGTTAAAAATCCCGTGGCGGTGAAACATTTGGGCGAGATGAAGCCGGGCGCGAAGCTGATTATTTATGAAACCGGCGACATGCGAACGGCAGTGGGAACGGCTACGGTGGTTTCGGTGGATGCGAAGAACCTGAAAAAGCCGGTGGTGAAGATTAAGGCCGGCAAAGCGCTGGCCAAGCCGGTGAAGCTGGACGAGATCAAGAGCAATAAGCTGTTTGCGGATTCGCCGCTGGTGCGAATCGGGAGATTGTCTGTGGTGCCACTGACGGCGGAGCAGTACGGCACACTTGCAGGTAAATGAGCGAGTGACTATTAGTAGACGCCGGGAATCAGGCGCTTTGTGACTTTACTGTAGACGATATATTCCTCACCGAACGCGCGTATCAGCGCGGATTCTTCCACATGAATGCGATAGAGGACGGCCGCGGTGGCTGGCACGACGGCAACGGCGAGGCTGAGCCAATTGCGGGAATGAATGCCGACGGCCAGGAAGACGAGGATGAGGCCGAGGTAGGAAGGATGGCGGACGAAACGATAGAGGCCGGAACGATTGAGTTTTTGAGAATCGAGAATGGCGACGTTGGAGCTAAAGGATTTGCCGAGAGTGTAAATCGCGGACCAGCGGATGATGAGCGCGAGAATCAGGATGAGCAAGCCGGCGGTTTTCAAGGCGTGGATGCCGCCGAACATGTTGGGAGGAGTGGCTTCGCTGATCCAAATGGCGGCGGTGAGTGAAGAGAGGATGACGATCCAGAGAAGAATGAGCGAGCCGCGGTCGTGCGTTTTTCCGGTGCTCTGTTTGGTGCGCGTGGCCACGGCGATGATCACTTCTGAAGCGACCCAAACCCAGTAAAGGATTTGCCAGAGAGAGGAAACGGTCATCGAGTTTCTCGCGGTTTTGGTTGAGGAGCGGCGGGATCGCCCGGTTGAAGGAGGTCCCACTTGTTGCCGTAGAGATCTTCAAACACAGCGACGGTGCCGTAGGATTCCTGGCGGGGAGCTTCGAGGAAATTTACACTGGCGGCTTGCATGAGGCGATAGTCTCGCCAGAAATGATCGGTGTGAAGGAAAAGGAAAACGCGGCCGGCGGCTTGATTGCCGACTTGTTGCAATTGCTCCGGCGTGTCGGCTTGGGCGAGGAGGAGGCTTGCACCATGAGAACCGGGAGGTGCGACGACGAGCCAGCGCTTTCCACTGGAAAGAGGAGAATCCTGGACGACACGGAAGCCGAGGGATTCGGTAAAAAACGCGAGGGCTTCGCCGTAATCGCGGACGAGGAAGGCAACGTGAGCTAGCAATTGAGGCATGACGATTGATTATCCCATGTGGTGAGGAAGAGCGGGGAAGTTAGCAAGGTTGCAAAAATGAAGTGCGACCTACAAGCTGATATGCATGCCGGAACTGCCGGATATTGCCGCGTACATCACCGCGCTCGAACGACGTATTGTCGCGCAGCCGCTGGAACGAGTGCGGCTGGCGAGCCCCTTTTTGCTTCGAACCGCGCAGCCGCCGCTTGCGAGTGTGGAAGACCGCGCCGTGCGCGAGTTGCGGCGCGTTGGCAAGCGTATTGCGATCGGAGTTGAAGGCGAGCTTTGGCTGGTGTTGCATTTAATGATTGCCGGGCGGCTGCACTGGCGGCCGGTAAACGCAAAGCTGGCCGGGCGCAACAGCCTAGCCGCTTTCGATTTTCCCAATGGCTCTTTGGTGCTTACGGAAGCCGGCACCAAGCACCGCGCGTCTCTGCATGTCTTGAGCGGTAAAGAAGGTTTGCGTTCGGTTGACCCGGGCGGAATCGATATTTTCAGCAGCGATTTGCACTTGTTTCGCGACACGCTAACGGCAGAAAACCATACTCTTAAGAGGGCCCTTACCGATCCGCGCCTGGTGAGTGGCATCGGCAACGCGTATTCCGATGAGATCTTGCATGCGGCACAGATGTCACCTATCACGCAGACCCGCAAACTGGGACCTGATGAGTGGGAAAGGTTGTTCGCTGCCACGCGCCATACGCTCGAGACGTGGATTGACCGGCTGCGTTCTGAGGCGGAGTCTGACTTTCCGGAAAAGGTGACCGCATTTCGTAAAGAAATGGCGGTGCATGGACGCTTTGGACAGCCATGCCTGAGATGTGGAGAAAAGATTCAACGAATTCGCTACGCGGATAACGAAACAAATTACTGCGCCCGATGCCAGACAGGTGGAAAAGTTCTGGCGGATCGCGGTTTGTCGCGGCTGTTGGGATCAGACTGGCCGCGCACGCTCGAGGAACTCGAAGCATTAAAGCGCCGCTAGGTGTGTGGCGCTCGCCGGCAAGTCCCAATTGCATCGGAATCGTGATTTTTATTTTGTGACCAGTTCGTTTGAGTTGATGTGATAGCCGTAAAGAGTTGCTTCGTTGTCTTTATGTGCCAAACAAACTGTTCGATGCCGGTTCCTTCTGCGAAGTTGGTGTCGTACACAAGTGTGACGGTCGCCCCTTGCCCGGCAAACCAGGCAATACCTGTGGTACGCAAGTTGGACTGCCGAACGTACCCGAGCTTCTTGCGAATCGCTTCCAAGAGTTTGACGAATTCGGATTCGCTCGTGACTTGGTGGAATTTTTCGTCGCATGCTGCGTATGGCGATTACGCCTCAAGCCGTTGACAAGAGAACGTGGAGGACAGAAAGGCGTAGGAAGGGTGGGTCAGTTGATTTCGGGAGGCCTGTCTTTGTCGTTCGAGGTGGTGGGATTGGCGAGTTCGGGCTGAGGCGAAGTGGTTAGTCCATTTGCGGTGGCTGTTGGCTGTTCCTTGAGAAGGGTTTCCATTATTTCCAACAACTGCGAGGCAGCATCACTCTTGTTGACTACTTCTCGTATGCCCACTTTCTTGGCCTCCGCAATCATTTCAGGAAAGAAGTGAATGGTGCAGAGGATGACCGGCAAAGAAGGACGAGTCTCCAAAATTTTGGAGGCGACTTGCAGGCCATTCAGAATCGGCATGGAAAAGTCCACTATGACCAGGTCAGGCTTGAGTGCGATGGTTTTGTCGACGCCCTCCTGACCATCGGCGGCTTCACCACAGAGCTGCCACCCGAGGTGAGCCTCAATGAGCACCTTTAAGAGCGCGCGAATTTGCGGATTGTGATCGATTAAAAGAATTTGAGCCAATCATCCCCCTGGCGGTAATTCCGAGCTTCAAACTTCAGATTTCACTCGGCAGCGCGGAGGAGAGGAATAGGGCGGAGGCGAAATGGCGCGCTGGCGGTGATTGCGGAACCGTTTTGTGCTAGTTCATCGCGTTTTTACCCTATGTCGGGTACCCTACAAAGCCGAAAAGCCCTTGTGAATACGGCGATTACAGTATAGAAAACGAAGGCGATGAACAAAGCCCAAAGCGTGCACCCAGGGGAGCGAACGAATCCTGCCGGGAAAGCTGTTCGCAACAAACCACTTCTGGCTGTACCCGACGAAGAATTCCACGCAATTCGCCCGCATCTGCAGTTTGCGGATTTCCCGCATCATTTGGTTCTGCACGAGCCACACCGGCCTGTGAAATTCGCGCATTTTCCAAACGAAGGACTGATTTCCCTGGTGGTTGAATTGAAAGATGGAAAGACGGTCGAAGCAGGTTTGGTCGGGAACGAAGGCGCGACGGGAATGCCTGCGATTCTCGGGCTGCGGAGAAGTCCGCTGCGGGAGATTGTGCAGATTGCGGGTAATGGATTCAGGGTAAGAGTGGACGCTTTGAAGGAACTTTTGCCGTCGACACCGAAACTGCAAGCGACTTTGAGTTGTTATGCCGCGGGGCTGGCGATGCAGGTGGCCCAAACAGCGGCATGCAATCGGCTACACAAGATTGAAGAGCGGCTGGCGCGCTGGTTATTGCTGGCTCAGGATCGACTGGATTCGGGGAAGGTGCCAATCACACATGATTTTCTGGCGACGATGCTCGGTACGGACCGGCCGAGCGTGAGTTTGGCGGCGGCGATTTTGCAGAAGAGGGAGCTGCTAAGGTATACGCGCGGGTCTCTGCATATTTTGAATCGGAAGAGGCTTGAAGAGTTCGCGTGTGAATGCTATGGGGTGATCCGTCAATATAACAGTTAGCAGCTGGCCTGTCCTGAGGGGCTGAAGCCCAGATTTTCTTGGTCCTTATTGTCGGAGCTGAAGCTCAGACCCCAAAAGAGATGAAGAGCGTAGTAATTCGAACGGTGGTCAGGAGGCGATTGTGGGCTCTCTGAAATTTTGGATGAGTTTGGGCATTGTGGCGTTATTGCTGGCCGGATCTGCGTTCGCGGCGCAAAAGTCGAAGGCGCCACAACTGATTGAAATGGCCAATTCCAACAGTCCTGCGCTTCGCGATGCGATCACGGCTACGTTTGATGCCAAGGATTTGAAGGAAGCGACGGCCTGGATTGGTCGCGGTCCGGATTTTTTCTTTGCTGCGGAGGCTACTTCGCAACCTGCGCTGTTTATTGATGGAGTTGCCGGGCCGCAGATGCGAAGCTTAGCGGGTTCTGACCTCTGGTATGCCATGGCGCACATCGAGCCGGTCGGAACGCTGCACTCGTTCTACTACATGATCGGTGGGGCGAAGCTTGGAGGACGGCTGGATCTCCCGGCGTTTACGCAATTGTCCTATCAACAAGCCGATGTTCCTGCGGGCAGGCTCTCGGCCAAGATTCTGCACACCAGCAAGATCTATGACGGCATGAAGAGCGAATACTGGATTTATGTTCCGGCACAATATGATCCGAATGCGCCTGCGGCGTTGATGGTATTTCAGGATGGTGGTTGGTACACCGACCGCGACGGCAACAATCCTGCGCTCAACGTGATCGACAATTTGATTGCTGCGAAGAAAATTCCGATGATGATTTGCGTGTTCATCAATCCGGGCAGCGTCGACGATTCTCCGGGGACGCCTACGTATGCCTTCGTGAAAGCATATTCGGATAAGTGGAAGCGCACGTTGAAGGATTCGATGCGCAGCACGCTTTATGACACTGTGAGCGACCGCTATGCGCGGTTTCTACGGGATGAAATCCTTGCTGACGTTTCGGCGAAATACAATATCCGCAAGGATGCGTATAGCCGCGCGATCACTGGGCTTTCGTCCGGCGGAATTTGTTCGTTCAATGCGGCATGGCAGATGCCGGAGCAGTTCAGCCGGGTGATCTCGTGGATAGGTAGCTTCACGAGTATCCAGTGGAAAGAGGATGCGAATGTTCCGGATGGCGGGCAAGATTATCCGGAAAAAGTGTTGCGCGAGCCTAAGCGTAATATTCGCGTGTGGCTGCAAGACGGTTCGCAGGATCAGGAAACAGGCAAATACGGCAGTTGGCCGCTCGACAACATTCGCCTGGCGAATGCGCTCAAGCTGAAGGAGTATGACTTCCATTTCAGTTTCGGCAAGGGCACACATAACTCCGGGCATGGGGCAGCGGAGTTTCCAGAGGAGATGATTTGGCTGTGGCGAGATTACGATCCCGGGAAGACGGAACAGAGTTATGAAATGGAGCCTGCTGAGAAAGCCAAGCCGGTGTTTCGAGTGTCGGTCACGAATCGTGACGGCGCGTAGCGCGGACGAAGGGAGGCGTTTGGTTATGGTCGTTGGTGGACGGGAGGGTTGAGATCGTTCGTCGCAGAAGACGCTCTTCAGGATGACAGGTGGCGGGAGCAGCGGTCGGGGGTGGCTGCAAAAATGAACGGGCTGCCCTGGAAGGCGGGCCTACAACGGCTGAGACGATGAGGGAATAAACCCCAGACCGACCGTTCGCCAAGGTCGCTCAGAGTGCGGCATCCAGAAGCGATTGAAAGTCGCGGTTGCTTGTCGTGATTGGAGGAGGAGCACTATAATTGAGTGTTGCGAATTGAGGAGGAAGACGACCATGGCGACGGCAGACGCGAAGGTGCATGTGGCGGAGTTTACGAACGAGCCGTTCATCGATTTTTCGAATGCGGAGAACCGCAAGAAGATGGAAACGGCGCTAGCGAAGGTGAAGGCAGAGTTTGGTCACGAGTACCCGATGTGGATCGCGGGGAAGAAGGTGGTGACGGAGAAGAAGAGAAAGTCGACGAACCCGTCGCGGCCATCGGAAGTGATCGGCGTGTTCCAGGATGCGTCGAAAGAACAGGCGATTGAAGCGATCGAGGCGGCGAACGAGTATTTCGATGTCTGGAAGAAAGTGCCGGCGCAGGAACGGGCCAAGTGTTTGTTCAAGGCGGCGGCGATTGTGCGCGAGCGGAAGTATGAGCTAAACGCGCTGGTTTGTTATGAGGTGGGGAAGACGTGGGCTGAAGCGGACGCCGACATAGCCGAAACGATCGATTTTTGTGAGTTTTACGGGCGGGAAATGCTGCGGCTGGCGGAACCACAGAAATTGACGCCGATGCGTGGTGAGAGAAATTATCTGGTGTATATCCCGCTGGGAGTCGGGGCGATTATTCCGCCGTGGAATTTCCCGATGGCGATTATGGCGGGTCTAGTGGTGGCATCGCTGGTGACGGGAAATACGGTGGTGCTGAAGCCGGCGTCGGATTCGCCGGCAATTGCGGCGAAGTTTGTGGACATTTTGTTTGAAGCGGGAGTGCCGAAAGAGGCGGTGCAGTTCCTGACTGGAGCCGGTGGCGCAGTGGGCGACACGATCGTGCAGCACGCCAAGACGCGGTACATCGGGTTCACGGGATCGAAGGAAATTGGATTGCGGATTGCAGAGCTGGCATCGAAACCAGCGCCGGGACAAATCTGGATCAAGCGGACGGTCCTGGAAATGGGCGGTAAAGACGGGATCGTGGTGGACGAAGAAGCCGACATCGACGCGGCGGTGGAAGGCACGGTGCAAGCGGCGTTTGGGTACCAGGGGCAGAAGTGCTCGGCGTGTTCGCGAGTCATTGTGAGCGAGAAGGTGTACGACACGTTTCTGAACAAGCTGGTGGAGCGGACGAAGAAGATTAAGGTGGGGCCGAGCGACGATCCGAACAATTACATGGGACCCGTGATCAACGAGCCGGCGATGAAGGGAATATTGGACTACATCGAAATCGGGAAGAAGGAAGGACGCGTGGTTGCGGGAGGCGGACGCGCGGCGGGCGATGGCTATTTTATCGAGCCGACGATTGTGGCCGACGTGGACCCGAAGGCGCGGCTGGCACAGGAAGAAGTGTTTGGCCCGGTGCTAGCAGTAATCAAGGCGAAGAATTTCGATCACGCGATGGAAATTGCGAACAATACGGAATTTGGATTGACCGGCGCGCTGTATTCCAAGAACCCGGAGAAGATCCGGAAGGCCGAGGAAGATTTTCACGTTGGGAATCTGTATCTGAACCGGAAGTGCACGGGAGCGATGGTGGGCGCGCATCCGTTCGGGGGATTCAACATGAGCGGGACAGATTCGAAGACGGGCGGGAAGGATTATTTGTTGCTGTTCTTGCAGGCGAAGGCGGTGGCGGAGAAGGTAAGTTAATGAGGTGCAGGAAGTAACGGAAGTTGTGAGGATTGGAAAGGGGCGGACTTGAGTCCGCCTCTTTTTTTATAGGTGGGTGCACCTTGGGAATTGGGAGGTGGAGCTTCGCGGCGAGATCCTTCGTCGCAGAAGGCGCTGCTCAAGATGACAGCCATTGGCGTCTTGGCGGGATGGGTTGCGAAAGACGAACGGCGCGCGAGGGAAAGCGCGCCCTACAATTGCAAAAACCCCGAGATGGCAAAAGCAAGAACCCCCAAATGCCGGCCTGAAGGCCCGGCGCTACACGGATTCGGACGGAGTGCGGCTGGAGACGAATTTCAGGAGGCGGAAGGCGGGATAGCTGCAGGCCAGAGCGATCAGGGTGAGATAGCTGTTGGTGGGGTCTTCACGAATGGCTTCGATCAGGAAGCCGATGGAGCCTAGCAGGGCGATGGCGGTGGTGTAGGGATAGCCCCAGGCGCGATAGGGACGGGGAAGAGCGGGTTCGCGGCGGCGGAGGAGGAAGAGCGAAATGAAGGAGAGAAGATAGTTGGTGACGAAGAAGAAGGCAAGCATGGCGATGACACGTTCGAAGCTGAAAATAGCGAAGGCCACGCCGACGAGTGCGCTGAGAAGGAGGCCGACGGTGGGCGTGCCGCCTTTGTTGACGCGGGAGACCACGCGGAAGAAGAGGCCGTCGCGACTCATGGCGTAAATCACACGAGCGGCCATGAGGTGCAGCGCGTTAATGGAGCTGAACAGAGCGAGCACCATGATGGAGCGGAAAATGAAGTCGCCGTGACGGCCGAAGACTCTCTCGGCGGCGAGGCCCAGGGAAAAATTGTTGCCCGCGACTTCGCGCATAGGGAGGACGTAAAGAACGGCGGCGTTGATCAAAAGATAGATGACGAAGACGGAGAAGAGGCTGGCGAAAATGGCGCGTGGAACGAGGTACCCGGGATTTTTTATTTCATCGCCGAAGTAAATGACGCCGTCCCAGCCGTCGTAAGTAAAAATTGTGGCTTGGATGCCGAACAGGAGAGCGGTGATGAGAAGCGCGCCGACAGGGATTACGACAGGAGGGGCGGCTTCAGCGAGAGGAGCGGCTTCAGCGGCTTGGCGAAGATGACCGCCGAGGGAGAAGCAAGCGATCACGATGACGAAGAAGGCCAGGCCCTTGAGGATGGTGGTGACGTTTTGTACTTTACTGCCCATGATGATGCTTTTCCATTGCAGCAACGCGAAAAGGATGATCACGGAAACGGCGGTAATTTTGATTTTGAGCGCGCCATCCATGACGGGAAACATGTGCGCCAGGTATTCGCCGATGACGATGCCGACGGCGCCGGTGCTGCCGCAGGTGGAGAGCCAGTCGCCCCAGCCGACGATGAAGCCGGCGAAATCGCCGATGGCGCGACGCGAGAAATTGTATTGGCCGCCGCTTTTGGGTATGGCGGCGCCGAGTTCGGAGAGTTGAAAGGCGCTGACGAGGGCATAGACCGCGCCGCCGAACCAGACACTGAAGAAAAGCCAATGATTGGGAAGGCGCGCGGCGATGTCACCGGGAGTGCGGACAATGCCGGCGGAAATGGTATTGCCGACGGCAACGGCAATGCCGAAACCTACGCCGAGAACTTGCAGGAGTTTGCCCTTTTCCTTGCGAGGATGCGTGGGGCGCATGGGAAGGTCGGCGGCTAGGGAGTCAGTGGGCGTCGACAAGGCAAGGTCTCATGCGCGCCATCATACGTTTGTTGGGGGGAAAAGCAAGGGGGGGACGCGGTTGGTATTGAGGTGACGTTTGCGTTTTCTGGGAATTTCAGACGGGAACGAGAAAACGGCCCGTTTCGAAAAGCGGACCCTCTAAGACGCACCCTTCGCGAGAGACGTTCAGAGTGGGGCCTTACCGGAAAGGGTTATTGGGGTTTGGAGTTGGAGTCGAGGAAAGCGGCTACGTTGGTTTTTAGTTTGGTTTGATCTTCTTCCCGAAGATACATCATGTGGCCGGCCTCGTAGAATTTGTGCTGGATATTTTTCTGGAGATCGGCAGGCAAACCGAGATGATCGGTGGCGTACTGGGCTTCGAAGAAGGGCGTCGCCAGATCGTAATAGCCGTCTTCCATTTGGACCTGAAGTTTGGGGTTGGTGATAATGGCGCTGGCGAGATCGAGCATGACGCTGGGCGCGCCGGGGAAATAACCATAGCCGCCTTCGTGCTTCCAGTCCCAATGATTGTTTTTGAATCCGGCGAAGACGTGATACGGCCGATCTTGAGTGAATTTAAGATCGTCACGCAGATACATATTGAAGGCAGCGACAAAGGCGCCGGTGATGGCGGCCGACTGCGGGTCATAACTGGCAGAGGAATCGATCAGGTCGTAGGTTGGGCCGGAGAAGCGAGCGTCCAGGCGGCCGGTGGTGAGGCCGCGGCTGAGCTGCAGTTCCTGCATAAAACGATCGAGACGCACGCGAAGACTGGATTTGATGAGGTACTCCTCGTTGAGCCCGGTGAAATGCGCGAGCTTTTTGGCGATTGCGGCTTTGTCCGCGTCACTCAACGTTTCGCCTTTGAGGAGGGCGTCCGCATATTCGCCTTTGGCAAAGGAGCATGCCTCGTTGAGGAAAGCTTCGAGATTGTCCGGTCGATCTTTCAGGACTTTGTGATACCAGGCAGTGGCAGCGTAGCTCGGAAGATAAAGAATGTAGGCAAGATCCTGGCCGGGATAGAAGGAAATGGTGCTTAGATCCCAGACGGAGGAAACCATTACGAGGCCGTTGAGGTAGATGCCGTTTTGGCTTTGCAGAAGATTGGCCAGGGCGGCGTTGCGAAACGTGCCATAACTCTCGCCGATTAAAAATTTGGGGGAGTTCCAGCGGCCATTGCGAGAGACGTAGGATTGCACAAACTGCGCGAGGGATTTGGCGTCTTGATCGACACCCCAAAAATCTTTGTCCTGCGCTTTGCCGACGGCTCTGCTGAAGCCGGTGCCGACAGGATCGATGAAGACCAGGTCGGACTTGTCGAGGAGGCAGTTGGGATTGTCTTCGATCTTGTACGGGGCCGGCGGAGTGATCCCGGCGTTGGCGGTGATTACTCGCTTGGGGCCGAACGAGCCCATGTGCAGCCAGAGAGAAGAGGAACCCGGGCCGCCGTTGTAGAGGAAGGAAAGCGGACGCTGGCTGAAATCCTTGACGTCGGAACGCGTGTAGGCGGTGTAGTAGAAGAGGGCTTCGGGTTCGTCCTTTTCGTTTTTGAGTAGGATGCTGCCAAAGGTGGCTCTGTAGGGGATGGTCTGGCCGGCGACTTTGATGGAGTGGTCGGTGACGGAGGATTCTTCCTTGGGCGGCGGCGTTCCCTCTGCCGGTTTTTCCTTCTCCGCGGGCTTGACTTCCTTGGCGTCTTTTTCCTGGTCCTGGGCAAATACCGCGCACACGTTGAGAGGAAAAAATAAAACAGCCGCGCAGAAAACACGCGACCACACTTTTGACGTCATGGGGTGATATCTCCTTTGAGGGAATGCCGCCAGAATTGGCCCGAGGCATTCTACCTTATTGTGGGTTGGCGGCGGGCTTCGTTGGTGGAAAGCTCGAGCACAAGCTGACTTGCTGGTGAGGCCGGAGAGATGCGCAGGGATGAGCAGTCGTTCATGACCCAGTCGGCACCGGCGGCGAGCAGGACGGGATCGTCGACGGTGGTGCGAACGGCGAGGACGCGAGCGCCGGCGGCTTTGCCGGAACGAATGCCGAAGGGCGCATCTTCGATAACGACGCAGGATTGCGCGTCGAGACTTAGTGCCGCGGCGCCTTTGAGATAAGGCTCGGGATCAGGTTTTCCATGCACGATGTCGGAGGCAGTGACGAGGTGGACGACGTGTGGCCAAAGATCAGTCGCGCGTAGGCGGACTTCAGCGAGGGCGCGCGTGGAGGAAGTGACCACGCATAGCTGCGAGGGAGGAACGAGCGCGAGGAGTTGTTGCGCGCCGGGAAGAGCGACGACATCGGCGATTTCTTCGATTTCGCCGCGCTCCATCCAACGATTTTCTTCGAGATGGACGGCGGGATCGGCTTGAGGAAGAAGTTCGCGGATAGAGGTGAGGCTGGTGCGGCCGTGGGCGAAGTGGACGACATAATCGGGATCGAGATTGTGCTTCAGGGCCCAGCGAGTCCAGACGCGAGCGACGGCGGGAGTGGAGTCGACGAGGACGCCATCCATATCGACGAGGAGGGCCTTGCAGGAGATCGGCGGCATTGGGCTCGGAGTAAATTGGGGTGGGAGACGGGGATTGAACCCGCGACATTCGGTGCCACAGACCGACGCTCTACCAGCTGAGCTACTCCCACCGCCGTGTGGAATCAGTGTCTTACAGCGTTGTCCGACTCCAGTGACTCATCGGCTATCCCCGTTTTCTCCCCGAAATGCTGGGCGCGATACGGATCGATTTGCTCGAGAGCCGCACGACGTTGCTCACGATTGGCGATCGCGTACCGCTTGTAAACGGATTCCGTTTTGTGGCTACTGACCTTCATCACCTCGTGCCTCGGTGCGCCGGCATGAACTGCGTCAATGATGAACCATCGCCGCAGATCATGGAAGGTCGAGCCATTATAAACCATCTTCTGCTTGGGAAGCGAGCGCGGGTAGCATGGTGGAGCGTAGACGGGATCGCCCTCCCGATCCGTCTCCGGTTCCCACTCCCTCGCCGCTCATCGCCAAATCGCTCGCCCGATCGAAAAAGTGGTGAACCATTTACCCGCATTGAATCCTGATCCCTAGTATTACTACGTTAAGTTCTTGACGTCTGGTTTCATCGGTGCTACCGTCGCGAGCATGACGGATGCCCAAGTCGAGAAATGCCGAAGGCGCTTGGAACAATTCCTGAAGGATTTGCTGGAGCCCATGGGCAGGAGCGAGCGAAGGCATTGGGGTGCGGTTTACATTCGTGGACTTTTGCTGAATGGGGAGCGCAAGTCCATCGAGCCGCTTGCCGATCGCTCGGACGAAGGAAATGTACAAGCTCTACAGCAGTTCGTGGGACAAAGCCCGTGGGATTGGGTGCCTTTGTGGGAACGTCTGGGCAAGCGCATGACTGCGGAATTGGAGCCGGACCCGGTTTGGGTTATCGACGATACGGGTTTCCCCAAACAAGGCAAGCATTCGGTGGGAGTGGAAAGACAATATTCGGGAACGCTCGGCAAGGTTGGAAATTGCCAGGTGGCCGTCAGCCTGCACCATGTTGGAGAACAAGGCAGCACGGTGCTCGGCTGGCGTCTGTATCTGCCGGAAAGCTGGACGAAGGACGGTAAGCGTCGTGAGGAAGCGGGCATTCCGGAAGAAGTTGTTTTCAAAACGAAGTGGCAACTCAGCCTGGACATGATCGATCAGGTGCGCGCTTGGGGCTTACCGAATCGCATTGTCGTGGCGGATGCTGGTTACGGAGATACCACGGAGTTTCGCGACGAACTGGAAGCTCGTCAACTCTCTTATGTTCTAGGTATTTCCTCAACGACGGGAGTATGGAGCAAACCACCACAAGCAAAAGTTCCACGCTACCAGGGGCGAGGCGCTCCAGCGACGCGCTACGCCTATGGGAAACAACGGCCGACCTCCGCGCAGGACGCGGCGGTCCAAGCGAGAGGTTGGAAGAGAATCCGCTGGCGGCAAGGCACAAAGGGATGGCTGGAATCACGATTCGTGGCCTTACGAGTTCAGCCCTCTCATGGCTTCGTCCGTGGACAACCACCGCATAAGGAAGTGTGGTTACTGAGTGAATGGCCCGAGTCGGAAAAGGAACCGACCAAGTACTTCCTTGGCGATCTGCCCGCCACCTATACACTGCGACGATTAGTACGGCTCGCGAAGTGTCGCTGGAAGATCGAGCAAGATTACCAGCAACTGAAGGAGGAACTGGGACTGGATCATTACGAAGGGCGGAGTTGGATCGGTTGGCACCACCACACCACGCTGGTTATGTTGGCTCACGCATTTCTAACCTTGGAAACTCTCCGCAGTAAAAAAAACTTCTGGCTGGACCCTGCCACGGACGCGTCGTGAAATTCAATACCTGCTTTTTACCTGGACAGGCTTCTGTGCTTACTGCGGAGCGAAAGCAAAGCGCCCGCGAGGTCCCTGAATACTTAACGTAGTAATACTAGTGTAGTGTCCAAGAATTAGCTAGACAGTCTCTTCTCTCCTTTTTCTTGTTCGCGGTTTCGTACATCCGGGCTGGATCTGCT
The DNA here is from genome assembly GCA_963795535.1 of Candidatus Acidiferrales bacterium. Taxonomy (GTDB): domain Bacteria; phylum Acidobacteriota; class Terriglobia; order Acidiferrales; family UBA7541; genus Acidiferrum. The sequence goes on along the minus strand of CAWCIG010000012.1, from coordinate 97,468 downwards.
CCAGGGTCTGGCGGCAGCGAGAGAGTTTAGCTTGAATGGATTCGACCGTGGCCGTCCAGACGAAGGGTTTCGGATCCTCGTTCCAGACATTCAGAAAATCCCGAATGGCGCTTTGTAAATCGTCGACACTGAAGAACGAACCTCGCCGCACACGTTTGGAAGTCAGCTCTGCGAACCAGCGTTCGATCAGATTCAGCCAACTGGAGCTGGTTGGCACAAAGTGAGAGATAAAGCGAGTGTGTCGTTTTAGCCAGGCCACTGTCCGTGGATGCTTATGCGTACCGTAGTTATCCATCACCAAGTGCAAGGGAACGTCCCCGGGAAACTCCTCTTCGAGTCGGCGGAGAAACTTAAGAAACTCCTGGTGTCGATGCCGCTCATAACACTGCCCAATGACCCGACCCTGTAAAACTTCCAGAGCCGCGAACAGTGTGGTCGTGCCATGGCGCTTATAGTCATGCGTCATCGTGCCGCAACGACCCTTCTTCATCGGTAACCCAGGCTGCGTGCGGTCCAGCGCCTGGATTTGGCTTTTCTCGTCCACGCACAACACCAGTGCCTTTTCTGGCGGATTCAGATACAGCCCGACCACATCGGTCAACTTCTCCAGAAACTGGGGATCGCGCGACAGTTTGAAAGTTTTGACTCGATGCGGTTTCAGATTATGGCTGCGCCAGATATTGCTGACCGTAGACTTGCTCAACCCCTGGTTTTTCGCCATCAATCGACAGCTCCATTGGGTCATTCCTTTGGGCTTGCTCTGTAAGGTGGCCTTCACCACGGCTTGAATTTTCTCCGGCCCATAGGTCGCCTTGCGGCCCCGGCCCGGCGCCACCTCCCACAAACTCTCCTTACCTCCTTGCAGAAAACGTTGCCGCCAGAGAGTGACGGTATGGCGGTTCACCTGTAACTGACAGGCAATGGCGCTGTCAGAACGCCCTTCCGCTGCGGCCAGCACGATGCGGCCCCTCAGCACCACTTGCTGTGGCGTTCCATGGGCCGTCAACCATCCCTGAATCTCTTCCTGATCACCAAGACTCAGACTCACAACAGGAGCGGATCGGGGCATGGACTCACGATACACCAGGCCATTTTGTTTGTCTAGTCATTTGTTGGACATTGCACTAGCAGTGAGCAACTTTTTCTTGCGTGGGCCTACCGAAGGGACGTACGCGATTTCATCGGGCAACGGTAGATCGACTGTCTGATCTCTGCGAGCTTTCGCTTTCCTGAGGAACTTTTTGGCACTTTTGTTCGGCAGGACAATAGCTTCACGATCTTTCTCCCGTCAGGTTTGACGTTCTCGGGAACTTTTTCTCATAGGTTAATAGTTCCGTCGGGTTCTCTGAGTCCAGAAACGCCTTCCAAGTCCAGTCCCCGGATCTTCACCTCGACGCGCGCGTTTGGGAAAATATCGTCGCGATTCCCGATCTGCAGGAGATGCAGAATCAAGGCGGTATCGCCCGGCGGCACGATATATCGTGCCCCTACGTCGGCAGAATAATTCGGGGAAAAGCTGTAGACCTCTCGGACGCGCCCTCCGCTATAGGGGGCGGCTGAAGATTCTGTGGCGAGCTTGGATTGATTTGCTCGATTAGATGATAACGAGGAGGAAACGCCGGGCGGAGGTGGGGGCTGGATCGGGGTATGGGCTTGCTAGACTCGATGAGTAGCGGCCGACTTAGACGGTGGTGTCGGCGATGCTGGGCGAAAGCTCAGCGCTACATGGGGGTGTGTGTCCCCGCACATGAACCCGCAAGCGTCGGATCGACTCCATTTCGAGATGCAGATCGCGTATGCGCGGCCGGCGATCGCGTTGCTGGCCATCGCGTGCCTGCTGGAACTGCGTTCGGTGAAGGAAGTGGAGCGCGCGCTGGCGCTGCTGGTGGCGTACTTGGTGGCGGCGGTCGTGGTGATGGGATTGGAGCGAGTGCTGCGACGGTACAACTGGCACTTGCCGCTAGCGTGCGATGTGTTGGTGGTGGGGCTATATCTATACTTTTCCACGGAGATGATGCCGGCGTGGTTTCTGGTATTTTTCGTGGCGTTTGCGGCGGGCTACCGGTGGAATTTGAAGCTGGCGATGGTGCTCTCGTTCGGATTGTTGTTGCTGGCGGTGGCGCTGCGGTTGAACAGGTTGGGGCCTGAAGGACCGGGGACTTCGGTACTGTTTTATTTGCCGGTTTTCGCCGCGACGCTGATGGGCGCCGGGGGCATGGCGTTTTTAGGGGATCGCAACCGCCGATTTACGGAGCAGCAGGAATTCCTGAACCGGGTAACCGGAACAATGCATGTGGAGTTGGGCCTGGCGGAGTCTTTGCGGCTACTTCTCGAGGATTTGTGCGGCGAATTTGATACTGAGGGAGCGCTGCTGGCTTACCGGGATGCGGACCTGGAGCGGATTTTCCTGTGGCAATTCAAGTCTGGCGAAAGCGAGCGCATGACGCCGGAAAACCTGCCGTTGACCCGATCGGATGGTTTTCTGCTGGATGATATGGAAGCGTCACTGTGCTGGAATTCGTTGGAGGGACGCGGCACCGGGTTTGGATGGGACCGGCGGAATAGGCAGGGGCTGAAGATCCTGCCGCGTATACCAGGACCGACGCTGCAAGAATTCCGGATGCAAAATTTTCTGACGGTGGCCTTTGATCAGGGAGATCAACCGGCGGGGCGATTGTTCTTGATCAACCGGCGCGGAGGACGGCAACCGTTCACCAAGGAAGAGTTGGCGTGGTTTGAGAAGGTTGCGCGACAGGTGAGCGCACCGTTGGAAAATGTGTTTTTGCTCCGGCACCTGCGCGTGCGAGCAATCGAGGCGGAACGTTCGCGAATTTCGCGCGATCTGCACGACGGGATTTTGCAGACGCTTTTGAGCATAGAAATCCAATTGGATGTACTGCGGCGCAAGGTGGGCTCGCAGCCGGAGCACCTGGAGACGGGGTTGACATCGCTACAACAGACCGTGCGGAATGAGGGCGCAGAATTGCGGCATCTGGTGACGGATTTGAGGCCGCTGCGTGTGCAGTCGGCGGATTTGGTGGATTTGATGCGCGGATTCGCAGAACGCTTCCGGAATGAATCGCCGCTGGCGCTGGATTTACTGGTGGATTCGGTGGATTTGCAGGCCCCGGACAGGGTTTGCCGGGAGATTTTCCAGATTTACCGTGAAGCACTCAACAACATAAAAAAGCATGCCAAGGCTTCCCATGTCGTGGTAAAACTGACGCAGGATGACAGCCGTCTTTCTCTCGTAGTGGACGACAACGGCGAAGGATTCAGCTTTGCCGGGCGTTTCACGGGGGACGAGCTGGACCGCCTACGGCTGGGTCCGATTTCCATCAAGGAACGAACGCGCACAGTCGGTGGAGTATTGACTGTGGAGTCAAATCCTGGGCATGGTGCGCGTCTAACGATTGAGGTTCCGCTCGACTAATTATGGCGAAAACTAAACAGCAAATCCGTGTGTTGATGGCCGATGACCACGCGATATTCCGTGACGGGCTGCGCAAGCTATTGGATGGGGACGACGAAATTGTGATTGTCGGGGAAGCGCAGAATGGCGCCGAGTGTATAAAGATGCTGGCGAAATTGAAGCCGGATATTCTGCTGCTGGATTTGCGCATGCCGGAGAAAGACGGGTTGGCGGTGCTGGAAGAAGTGAATTTTGACCAGATGCCGACGCGGGTGATCGTGCTGACGGCCGCAGAAGATGACCGCGACGTGGTGCGGGCGATGCGGTTGGGTGCGCGAGGCGTGGTGTTGAAACAGTCCGCGACGGACTTGCTGGTGAAGAGCATTCACCGTGTGCACGCCGGAGAAATCTGGCTGGACAACCGCATGACGGCGGAAGTGATGAAAGCGTTCGCGAAGTCGTCGGAATCCGGGCCGCGGCGGGAAAAGCCGCTGCTGTCTGACCGCGAAAAAGAAATTGTGCAACTGGTCGCGCAGGGATTCCGGAACAAGGAAATTGGGGAGAAGTTGTTTATTTCCGAGCAGACTGTGAAAAACCACCTGCATAATATTTTCGATAAGTTGGGCGTGTCTGACCGGTTAGAGTTGGCACTGTATGCCATTCATCACCGGTTGATTGATCAGACGTAGGCCTGCGTTGCTCCCGTGTTGGTTGTTGGTTCCCACCCAAAGCAGATCCCTCGCTTCGCGCAGGATGACAATTGTTGATGCCATTGCCTGTTGGTGGCATTGCGCCCCGATCGTTCTGGGAGAACATTCTTAAACGCGCAGTTCCTACAGAGATCTTTCGTCGCACAGGGCGCTCCTCAGGATGACAGTTTGCTGATGGCCCCGGGGGCCTTGTGACACGGCGCATTAAACCGGAAGTGCTAGTTTGCGCGAACGAGGTGGTTAGCCTCGGAAGATGGCAGGACGCTAGTGCTTTTGTGTTATTGCGCAGAGGGGCGAGTGCCCGTATTCTCACGCGAAGTTTTGACGGTGGGTGTGATTCAAGGGAATCCGCGGTTTCCGATACTTATAGGTGAGGACAAGATCGTGTCCTTCGCATCCGGTGCGAGGCCGGTTGCCGTTACCTGAAGCAATGGCAGGGGGATCCATTGAAAGCACTACTTGTGTGCATGATGTTGCTTTGCAGCGGTATTGTGGCGATGGCACAGGATGATGTGACGCCGATACGGTTAGGGTCGGTAACGTTTTCCGGGAGCGTTCGCGAGCGATATGAGGGATGGGACTGGTTTCAGCCGACAACGGCGAACGCGCAAAACTCCTACGGATATTCCGGGACGTTGATCCGGCTGGCGTTGTCTCAGAACCGCGAAACGTACGATTGGAAGATTGAGTTCGCCGTGCCGGTGCTGCTCGGAATTCCTGACAAAGCCGTGCTTCCGGCACCGCAAGGGCAGCTCGGGCTCGGAGGTTCATATTACGCGGCAAACGACAAACAACAAAACACGGCGTTCATATTTCCCAAGCAGGCTTACATACGGTTGAAGGATGGCGGCTCCAGCCTGCAAGCCGGGCGATTCGAATTCATGGACGGAAGCGAAGTGAAGCCGAAGGATCCCACGCTGGCCATTTTGAAGAATGATCGAATTAGCCAACGGCTTATCGGAACTTTTGGATACAGCGACGTGATGCGCAGCTTTGATGGATTGCATTATGCGCTGTCGAGCGGCGCATGGAACTTCACGGCGGTGAGCGCGATTCCCACGCGCGGCGTCTTTCAGGTGGACGGCTGGGGATGGGTGAAGACGCCCGTCACATACGTATCGGTGACGCACGAGACAGAAAACGGCGAAGATCAGCCGCACGCGGAATGGCGGCTGTTCGGGATTTATTACAACGACGATCGTGGCGTGGTGAAAACCGATAACCGACCGGCGAGCGTGCGCGCGGCCGATCTGCAGCCAATCAATCTTGGCACGTATGGCGGGCACGTGATCGCAGCCTTGCCGAGCAGCGCCGGTACATTCGACGTTCTGGGTTGGGGCGCTTTACAAAGTGGCAGCTGGGGGACGCAGAATCAGCGCTCATCCGCGTTCGCTGGTGAAGCGGGCTATCAACCCAATATTTGGGAATCGCTGCGGCCGTGGATTCGGGGAGGGTATTTCTATTCTTCGGGGGATGGAAATCCGAACGACCAAGTACACGGGACATTTTTTGCGATTCTGCCGACGCCGCGCGTTTATGCAAGATTTCCGTTCTTCAACGAAATGAATAACCGGGACCTGTTTGAAGAAATCATGCTGCGGCCGGCGAAGAAGCTGGTGATTCGCAGCGATATCCACGGGTTGTGGTTAGATAATAGCCACGATCTTTGGTACACAGGCGGGGGCGCGTTTCAGCCGTGGACGTTTGGATACCAGGGACGACCGTCGAACGGGCACACGGGCCTGGCCACTCTGTATGACATCAGCGGAGACTATAACTGGGGGCATGGAATCGCCACGACCCTCTACTATGGGTATGCTGTCGGTGGAGCGGTGATCAAGGCCATCTATCCGAAGGACAGCAACGGATCGCTGGGGTATCTTGAGTTTAATTACCACTTCTGAAGAAATTTTTAAATAGTGCGGGCTCTCCAGACCTTGCGATCTTGCCGACATGGGGCACAAGCGTGTTGTGCCTCTACGCGGAGCAGACCGGCGGCGTCATCTTGGGCGCCGGCTGCGTGTGCGGCGCGAGAACGAAGAGGGATCCCTCACGACGAAGACTCCCTTCGGAATTACGGTTTTAGCTAACCCAACAATCCAAGAGGCCGAGCCGGAAATCATGGAATAAGTGTGTTTTTGGGCCAATTTACGGGCGGTCCTAGTACATAAGTACTTTTTCCACGTGGGAAAACTTTGTATCCCCAGTTCTATTGTTCTATGGGTAGGGGGCGGCTAGACTCAGTCTTTCATTAGGGAGGTCCGCCTTGACAGGCTCAGAGCGCCGCACGACCCAACGGTTTTCCATGCGGTTACCGCTAACGGTGCGATGGACAACAGGGGCAGCAGTTGGGGAAACAAGTACCGAGTCCCGCGACGTAAGTTCGCGCGGGGTATATTTCTTCCTATCCAAAGACGTAAAAGAAGGATCTCCGGTGGAGATCCTGCTGACATTGCCGAATGAAATCACGTTGGCCGGCCCAGTGAAGGTACGCTGCCTGGGGCGGGTGCAACGCACGGAACCGCGCGAAGAGGGTTCGGTGGGAGTGGTAGCGGCAATCGAGCGTTACGAATTCTTACGGGGTAGCGAAGATCACTAGTCGGAAGGGAACCGCAAAGAGTTTCCATGCTACAGGTTTCCTTGCTCGCTCACTGCGGAGGCGGGCGGGAATAATAGCCGGGGTGCCTCGGCCCCTCAGCGGAGCGCCCCGGCTGATTTATTTTTGGATGAATTGTCGTGTTTGATTGGGAAGAGTTTGGGCCTGCCTTGAAGTGAAGATTCCTCGAAAATTTACACTCCGAATTTTGCGTTGGGTTTGATGGCTGTGGGGTATTTGGCGACGGGCTTTGTCTGTGAAAGGTGTGGCCAGCCGCTCCTCGCACTCCAAGTAAGCCCGCAGAGAACGGCCTACAAAGGCCGGAGACCCCAAGAGCCCGGATGCGACGGCGGCATGGGGTCATCCCTAGGTTGCCGGACTGGAAGCGCCTGTCCTTTGGGGCAGGCGCTTTTTCACAGAGGGATCGGCGAAGATGCAGATATATCCCCTGTACGGGCGAAAACTTACTGCTTCTCGCGTGGGGAAGCGACAGGAATGACCACTATGCCGGAATCACCGGCCAGAAATTTCTTGGGATTCAGTTGGGGTGGCGGGGCAAAGCCTACGGAAAGGCTTGCCACGCCGGAAGAACTCGCGGAATATGGTGCCCTCGGCCCCGATCCCGAAACCGAAGCAAAGATCCTTGCGCTGTTCGAAGAGCAGTTGTTGCAGGATTTGATCAGGGAAAGTCCAGCCCCAGCAGCAACGGTTGTACCCGGTAACCCAGCCGCCGCGACCGAAAACACAATGGAGAGTTCAGTGGAAGCGAAAGAGCCCGCGGAGGCGCCGAAACTCGAGTTGTTTCCTGGAAGTTTGTTGAAGAAGATTGCCGCAGAGCCGGCGGCGGCAGGTCCGATGCCCTCTATATTTGAGATGGTGGTCGACGATACGGCGGATACTGCTGCGCAAACCCCAGCCGAGATGGTTGCAGAAAGTGCGCCTGAACCTCGGCCGGAAGATGTGGCGGCTGCGCAGGCGCTGCTAGCGGAAGACGCCGAAGATTTCGAGATGGCGACGGAACCGCGCGCGCCTGTGGAATCGCGCGTGACCGCACACGATTTACTGGAATTTGCGGAAGTGCTGGATCAACACCGGCGCTGGGTCGAGTCCGGAGGAACAGAAGGCGCGCAAGGGCATCTGTCCGGCGCGGACCTGACGGGTGTGGACCTGACTGCGGCGAACCTGCAAGGGGCGGAATTACAGAAGGCAAATTTGCGCGGCGCGGACCTCTCAATGGCGAATCTGCGAAACGCGAACCTGGTGGAAGCAGATCTGCGCGAGACGAATTTGCTGGGGACGGAATTTTCCGGCGCGAACTTGATGGGCGCAAATTTGTATGGCGCACAGGGCTTGTGGGCCGGGCGGTTGGGTGGAACGAACCTTTTCGATGCGACGCTGCCGGAAGCGGTGGCAACGCTGAACGGTCGAAAGACCATTGAGCAGTTCACGCAATCGGCGCGGTGGTTTTACCTGCTGCTGATTGCGGTGTGCGTTGCGGCATGCGGGCTGATCGCGTTGACCACGGACGTACGACTGCTGCTGGACGAATCGGCGACGGTGACGGCGCGCATTCCGAAAGTTTTGCCATTGCAGGGATTTTATCTGGGAGCGCCGCTGTTGCTGACGGCGTTTTACCTGCGGCTGCAATTTTTGCTGTTGCGGCTTTGGGGAAGCATGGGCGCGCTGCCTGCATTGTTTCCCGACGGACAGACTCCGGAAAAGGATGGGCGTTGGTACTTGATGGGGCCGATCCGGCCGTATTTGCGATGGACGCGCGATCCTCATTCGGCGGTGGGCATGGTGGAATGTTATTTGTCGATGCTGATGACGTATTGGCTGGTGCCGGCGGTACTGCTGGTGTTCTGGCTGCGCTACCTGGTGATGCAGGATTATCGCGGTACATTGCTGCAGGTGTTCTTGTTTACTGTGGCGAGTGCTGCGGCCTGTGGAATGCCGCGGATTGTGAAGCGCGTGTTGCGGCCTGGAGACTGGACGGAAGAGAGCACGCCACAGTTTTTGCGCGATGTGCTGCAGGCGACGCGCGTGCCGGTGCTGATTGGATTGACGCTGTTTCTTCTCTCAATTGGCGTAATTCGGGGCTTGCCGGGAGACACGACATTGCGCCCGGAAGTGGGGCGAGCGGACCCTCGGCGTTGGGCATCCAGCGCGTTCGAATTGGCGGGCTATCGCCCCTATGCTGATTTGACGGAAGAAAGCATTTCCGGGCGGCGGGGAAGCGCGGGGCCGGCAAATGGCGCGGGCGAAGCGAGCGGGCCGCGCTTGAACGAAATTAATCTGCGCTATGCGCGCGGCTATCATGCGGAATTCGCAAATGCACGGATGTGGAGAGCTGATCTGGAAGGCAGCAGCCTGGCGGACAGCGATTTTCGCGGGGCAAATCTGCGCGAGGCGAATCTACGATCAGCGAAAATGGATCACGTGCAGGCAGCGAAGGCAAACCTGGTGAGCGCTGACGCGCGCGGAGCGGCGTTCAATGGCGGAGATTTGCAAGAGTCGGATTGGTCGTTTGCGAACCTGCAGGGAGCGACGCTGACTACCGTGAACCTGACAGGAGCGACGATGTACGGGGCGAATCTGCGGCAAGCGAATCTGCTGCGGGCGGAGCTGGCGCATACGGATTTGCGCGATGCGCACCTGGAGGAAGCCGTGCTGTCCTTGGCCAAGCTGGAGCAGACGGATTTTTCCGCGGCGAAGATGGAAAGCGCGAACCTCACAGGGGCGCAGGCGAAGGGCACGATTTTTCTGGAGGCCGATCTTTCGAAGGCGGACCTGCGCGGCGGGATGTTTGCGGGCGCGGTGCTGCGACAAGTGAAGCTGGACGGCGCGAACGTGCTGGGGGCAGATTTTCGCGGGGCGTTAGGCCTGGAAGCGTGGCAGGTTTGTTTGACGCAAGGATGGCGCGGGGCGCAATTTGACGCGGACGTGCAGGCGGCGGTACAGGCGAGCTGCGGGGCGGCTAGCACGCAGCCGTAGTCGTGGATCGGCCGTTTGGTCGAAACTCCCAACGAAGACAATAAATTTTGATCTCGCCCGGATGGGGTCCAGCGTGCTGGACCCGTACGAAGTGGTGCGCTACGGCAGTAGTGAAACCCAAGGCCCATCCTCCGCGAAACCGCGCAGAGTGGGGCATTCAGGAAAAGCGAAGAGAAAATCTACGGGTGGAGCTGGACTTTCCCCAAGGTACATTTTGAGAGCAAAGGCGAAGGGATCGCAGCTTCGCCCTGCGTTACAGGTCGCGTTGTTGGAAGCGGTGGAGGGCGAGGAAGAGGGCGATCAGCATATAGAGGATGGCGTAGAGGATCATGGTGAGGCTCGGGGCGGAACGGGTGCCGAATGGGGATAAATCTATGGTGCGAGCGATTGAGGATTGCATTACATAAGAGGCGCGCCGCCAGACGGATTCAGTTGGCATGAGGATGCTCGAGAAGATGCCGAGGTTGATGAGGCGGTCAGATTGCGTGACCGAGCCAATTTGTTCGAGCCAGCCGCCGATGAATGCCAGGCCGTGTAGACCGAGGACGATCACGCCATTTGTAAGTGTGGAAAAGATAGTTCCGAACAGAAATGTGGCAGTCAGGACGATCAGGCATTCGAGATAAATGAGCGACCCGCCCTGAAACGTGTTGTGTTGCCGGATGCCGCCGATAAAGTACCCGACAGCGAAGACTCCCCCAAAAACCAGAGCGACATAAGCGGCGATCATGGCCGCAAATCCGAGCCATTTGCCGAGAAGCAATTGCCAGCGATGAATAGGTTTGGTGGCGATGGCTTGAATGGTGGAGGAAGCGATTTCGCCGGAGAGGGAGTCGACGCTGGTGAGAACAGTCATCAAGACGGCCAGCATGTCGATGGCGTAGAACCCGACCTGCAGCATTGTGCTGAGAATCTGATTGCGGATCAGGGGTGGGATATTGGCGAAATGAGGACTTCGAACCTGAAAGTGCATGCCAGTGCCGAAGAGGGTGAGAAATGCGGCTGCAGCGAGTAACGCGGTCCAGAGAATTTTGCGGCGAGCGGCTTCCTGAAAGGTGACTCGCGCGATGATCCAAAGTTGCATCACTGGCCCTGATCCTCTCCCATAATTTTCAGGAACGATTCCTCGAGTGAAAGATGCTGCGGAGTGAATTCAAAGACATCGACGTTCGAAGAGACGAGATAGCGAAGAATTTGGGGAAGAGAGTCTCTGGAGCCGGTAGAGAGGGAAAGGCGATCGTCGATGATTTGCGCGGAAGTTGTCCATTCCGCGAGGCCTGGAAGAAGATCCTGGCGCAAATTGTGGGCGCGAACGTGAACCTGGATTTCGCCGCCAGGTGAGGAACGAAGATCGCGAGAGGCAACGACTTCGCCATGCTTGATGAAGACGACGGTGTCACAGGTGATTTCGACTTCGCTCAACAGATGGGAGTTGAGGAAGACGGTGGCGCCGCGCTGGCGTTCATTGCGGATGATGTCGCGGACGAGATGGCGGCCCATGGGATCGAGGCCGGAAGTGGGCTCGTCGAGAAAGACGAGCTCAGGCTCGTGAATAAGGGCTTGGGCAAGGCCGATGCGCTGCATCATGCCTTTGGAAAAGCCGCGGAGACGGCGGTCGCGATGAGGCGTGAGGCCAACGAGATCGATATAAGCGGGAACGCGATCGCGAAGTTGCGCGTGCGTTAGCCCGGCGAGACGGCCGTGGAGAGCGAGAAGTTCCGAGGCGGTCAGCCAGTCGTAGAAACGAAAATCTTCGGGGAGGAAGCCGACCTTGCGGCGGACTTCGACGTTTGCATACGGATGGCCGAGGATTTGCGCCTGGCCGCTGGTGGGCTTGACGAGGCCGAGAAGCATTTTGATGGAGGTGCTTTTGCCGGCGCCGTTGGGGCCGAGGAAACCAAAGATTTCGCCGCGACGGACCTGGAGCGAAAGACCACGAACCGCCACCTTGGAGCCGAATTGTTTGCGAAGGCCGATGGTTTCGATGGCCAGGTGATCGGTCGGCGGCAGAGAGTCCTCCGTTTTAGGCAGTGCGGCCCCTACGTGGCTAAAATCTTTTTCTTTTGCGATGGGCACGGCACGGCTGAAGCCGTGCCCTCTCGCTCCTGTCGGACGCCTTGTGCTGGCGCTCGATGAAAAGCAAGAGGGATTCCTCCCTACGAAGACTTCGTTCGGAATCGCTTGGGATTAATATAAGACTCCTCAGGAAATACGAGCGTTTGAAATTACTCATTGGAGCGAGCTGGCTAATTGCACTGCGGAAGTTGGGTCGCCATGGCCGATCAGGTTGTAGATGACGCCGTTGTCGATCCAGATGAGGGCGAACGATGGACGCAGGTTGTTGGGATTGGGGAATTGTAGCAGCGTGCCGCGCTCGCCATTTACGGTGACGGTTTCGTAGGACTGTACAGCGCGGGGAATCGGAAGAACGAGAGTGGACTTCCAATCGACGGACTGGCAGAATTCACGAGCTTTTACCGGGCTCCAGCCGGCCAACTGGAGAGCAATTTCCGCCAGTTGCTGGATGTTGAGATCGGAAGGAACATTGACGATGGGACTCGGCGCCTGGATTACAACCAAGCATGGATTAGGGTTGGAGGAAGAAGACGCCGCCGCCGGCGTCTGATCCGTACTCTCCTGCTCACCTTTCTTGCACGCGCCATACTGGACTGCGACCGCGCGGGGAACCTGGACGGAGACGGTAGCGCCATCGATGCTGGCGGGAAGCAAAAGATCGGGACGCCCGGCCTGGTCGAGGACTTCCTGCAGACGACCGCGATCGAGAGTGAGATGAAAGGCATGGGCGCCGGAAATTTCAAACTTGGGAGTATCCGTGCGCGTGGGAAGCAAGCGAACGGGGAACCCAACGGCTTGTGTGGCAGCTTCGCGGGAATCCGCAGGGGATGATTTTTCGTTGGTGGTTACGACGGCGTTCTCTGAAAGCAGCTTGGCAAAGGCTTCGAGAGGCTGACGGGAAACACCAGGCTGCACAGGGCCGAAATCGATGTTGACGGTCTGGACGCGTTCGACGCGAAGCGTGGCGAGCAGGCGTTGGGCGAAGCTGCGCGTGGCGGGGAACATCAACGAGATCACAATGACGCCGGCGGCGAAGGAACCGGCCCAGGCAAAACGCCAACGTCCGGACAAGATGCGGCCGAAGAAGGGAAGTTGTTGGTGTTCGGGCTCGGGAAGATTGGCCTTGAAACGGGCGAGAGCGATATGCGGATCCGTTTCCGCGGCGGAAGGCCCTGCGTCCAAGGAAGCGAGATGCGAGGAAACGCGCTGGGCAGCGGCCGAGAACGTTTGAAGGCGCTGTCGGCAGCCAGAACACGACGGAAGATGCGCTTGCAGTTCCGCGACCGCAATGGGATCGAGTTCAGCGTCAAGATAAGCGCGCAACGTGTTATCGGTGGGGCAGTTCATAGAACCTCCTAATCCTTTTCACCAAAAAGTTCCAAATAGCATTTTTCGAAGCCTGCTTCCGCGCGGATTAGCAACGTGCCGACGGAAGTTGCGGGAATGTCGAGATGAGAAGAGATTTCCTTATAGGAATAGCCAGAAGCGCGTAGCAGAAGAATTTGCGACCACTCCGGTTTGAGCTTCGACAGAGCGAGCCGGACGCGTTGCTGCGTTTCGGCACGAAGAAGGAGTTGCAAACCGTCTTCGGGCTGATTAGAAGAGGAAGCTTCGTGAGAAACCTGGCGGGCAACCTTAACGTGACGAGTTCGAGCGCGCAGATCATCGATGCCCAGATTCATCGCGGTGCGATAGAGCCAGCCGGGAATGTTGGCGCGAGCGGTTGGCGGCAGGATGGTGCTGTGCAACTTCAGAAAGGCTTCGTTGGCCAGTTCTTCTGCACGGCCGGAATCGCCCAACATGCGGCGGAGAAGGGCGACGAGGCGAGGATAAGTGGACAGAAAAAGTTCGTCAAAGGACTGTGGAGGAAGCGGGCCAGTGTCAGAGGTAGACATGGAGGGCAGGGTGTTAGGCAATGGTTCTATGACGCCTTCCAGCACGGTTGTTTTCCCCCTGTCTGAAGGTTATACGCCCAAAGCTGGGGAATTGTGACAGTCGGCCATAGGGCCGGTATAGGTAGGTGGGCCCAAAGTACCGTTTCGCGAGAAGTACAAGACTGTGTATAATCCACGACGATCGGTTGGGGTACCCCGTTAGCAGACAATTCTGACCTGGAGCGAAGACATGTCTGACACAAGCACGCAAGAAATCATCAGCAGGAAGGCGTTGGCGTTGTTTTTGATTTTGGGGTCGCTGGGGGCCATTATCATGAGCTGGATTTCGTATTCAGCAATGGTGGGGCGAGCGCTGTAGAAAAAGATTGAGAAGTGAGGCCGGGTCATCGGCGGGTGAAAACCCAAAGAGCCCGGCCGTCGTGTTTCTGGCTAACGTGAGCAGGACCTAGGCCTGATTGGCGATCTCTCCGAATATCCACAGCATAAAAACTAAAGAATTAGCCTGGAGCTACCGATAAGCAGAGTGCAGGGGAAGAGTTGCGGGAAGAGGTAGCTAGCCGCGGTCTGACCGATCCGCGGAACAGCCGTTGCTGAATGCGCTCGCAGCGGCGCGGGCGGACGCGGGAACGGTGCAGGCAATACGCCACGCGAAAGCGCCATGCACGGTTTGGAAGTTAGGGTTGCAGTTGCCGCGGCCGACGCACTATCTGCATGAATTCGCGGCCGCGATCAAGTCGAACGACCGGGAATGCGCATTGCAAACGATGCAAGCGGAGACGATGAAGCAGGCAGGAAACGCGGATGTGCACCTGATCTACTTGCATTTGCTGGAGATGTCCGAAGACTGGATAGCGGCGTATGGGGAAGCGACGACAGTGGTGAGATTGGCGCCGGAATCGCCGTTCGCGCACGCGCAGCGCTCAACGCAAATATGAGGCGTTGAGTTCGGCCCGACGAAAGTCAGCTAGCGTTCCTCGCCGAAGCGCTTTATGTCTTCCGGGCCCTCGTTGAGGGGCATGATGTCGCGGCCCTGGACGAGTTGGCGGATCTGGCCGACGATATCCGGATTGGCGAGCGTGGTGATGTCGCCGGTGTCCATGTTATTGGAAATAGCGGCGAGGACGCGGCGCATGATTTTGCCGGAGCGCGTTTTGGGCATATCGGGAACGATGTGGATGCGCTTGGGGCGAGCGATCTTGCCGATCATGGTTTCGATGGTGGCGGTCACCTTTTCGAGCACGGCCTTTCTTGGAAGAACACCGGGCTTCAATGAAATATAAATTTCCGGCACGCGGCCTTTCACTTCGTCGACCACTGGAACGACGGCGGCTTCGGCAATTTCGCCGACGGTGAGGCAGGCGGACTCGAGTTCCTTGGTTCCGAGGCGGTGGCCGGCAACGTTGATGACGTCATCAACGCGGCCGAGGATGCGGTAATACCCATCGGCAGGCAGCACCGCGCCATCGGCGGCGTAGTAGGGCCAATCGCGCCAGTCTTTGCTGTGCGGATTGGAATTGTACTTTTTGTAGTAGTTGCTGACGAAACGATGCGGATCTCCCCAAATGGTTTGCATGATACCGGGCCAGGGGTTGCGAATGCAAATGTTGCCGGCGGCGTGGGATTCCAAAGAAACCTCCTTGCCTTCCTCGTCGCGGATGGCGGGATAAATCCCAAGACAAGCGGGACCCGCGCTTCCGGGCTTCATGGCATCGAGCGCGGGTTTCGTGGTGCAGAGAAAGCCGCCGGTTTCCGTTTGCCACCAGGTATCCACAATCACGGCTTCACCTTTGCCGACGACTTGGTGATACCAACGCCAGACTTCAGGCTCAATGGGTTCGCCGACCGTGGTCATGTGCTTGAACCGATAGTTGTGCTTTTTGGGCTCGTCCGCGCCGGCTTTGCGGAGCATGCGAATGGCGGTGGGCGAAGTGTGAAAGATATTTACGTCGAGGCGCTCGGCAATGCGCCAGGGACGGCCGGCGTCGGGAAATTGCGGCACACCTTCATAGAGAACGTTGGTGGCGGCGAGGGCCAGCGGTCCATATACGATGTAAGAGTGGCCGGTGATCCAACCGATGTCAGCCATGCACCAGTAAACATCTTCCGGGTGGATGTCCTGATAAAACCTGGAAGTGCCGGCGACGTAGGCAAGATAACCACCGGTGCGGTGCTGGCAACCTTTGGGCTTCCCGGTAGTGCCGCTCGTGTACATGAGGAAGAGAGGATCTTCGGCATCCATGGAGACCGGCTCGATGACGCGACTGCGATAATCCCTGAGGAGATCGTCGATGAAATAATCGCGCTGCATAACCATGGGGGAATCGGAAGTGTACTTGTGGTGATAACGCTTCCAGACGAGGACCTTCTCGATGGCCTGGCCTCCTTTTTTTGCGGTTTCGACGGCGATATCGGCGCCGCCCTTGTGATCGACCCAGCGGCCGTTGCGATGGTAACCGTCGGCGTAGATTAAAACGCGGCTGCCAGAATCGGCGGCGCGCAGACCGCAGGCTTCCCCAGAAAAGCCGCCGAAGACAACAGAATGGATGACGCCGAGGCGCGCACAGGCGAGCATGGTGATGGGCAGCTCGGGAATCATGGGCATGTGAATGGTGACGCGATCGCCTTTTTGCAGGCCGGCAAAATCGCGGAGCAGAGCAGCAACTTCGTTGACGCGGCGATAGAGTTCCTGGAAGGTGATGACGACGTGAGGTTCATCTTCTGGCTCGGGAACGAAGATGAATGCGGCCTTGTTCTTCCACTTTGCCAGATGGCGGTCGACGCAGTTGTAGGAAGCGTTCAGGCGGCCGCCGACAAACCATTTCCAGAAGGGAGGATGTTCGGTGTCGAGCGTGGTGTGCCAATACTGATCCCAGTGGAGGAGTTCGGCATATTCGCGAAAACATTCGGGGAAATTCGTTTCACTGAAGCGCTCGACGATGCGGGGATCGTTAAGATTGGCCTGGGCGATGAAACGAGCGGGAGGGCGAACGTACTCCTCTTCCTTCCAATGAACGGCGATCTGGGCTTCGTTTAAACCTTCCTTCTTGGGGCGTGGCTTCCGTTCGGGCTGCTTTTTCTCGAGGGATCTCGGCACGGCACTCTCTCCAGTGAAGATGAGGAAGTCGTCAGGCCCAGCACATTGCGCAGGGAGTGACGCTTGTTCGGTAACGGACAAGACGCCGGGCGACCAGCGCCGGTCCAAGGCCAGAGTGAGAATCATCCTATGGCGAGAGATGTGGCGTCAATTGGGAGGCGAGGATGCTCCGTGGTTTGATCGTGCTGAGGCCCAGGTTGAGATCCTTCGTCGCGGAAGGCGCTCCTCAGGATGACAATTTGATTTGGGGTAGCGATTCAGAAAAGCCGCAGGGCTCGCTGACTGGCCGTGCGCTACAGGTCGCGAATCCAGACTGTTTTGGCGTTGGTGAATTCGCGGATGCCGTAGGGGCCGAGTTCGCGGCCGTGGCCGGAGGCTTTCACGCCGCCGAAAGGGAGACGGGGGTCGGAGGCGACCATGGAATTGATGAAGACCAGGCCGGATTCGAGGTCGTTGATGAAGCGCTCGCGCTCGGCGGGATCGTTGGTCCAGGCGCTGGCGCCCAGGCCGAAGCGGCTGTCGTTGGCGATGCTCAAGGCGTCATCAATGTTTTTCACGCGGAAAATGCTGGCGACGGGGCCGAAGAATTCCTCGCGATAGGCGGGGGAATCTTTAGGAATGGCAGTGAGAACTGTGGGCTCGTAGAAATTGCCGGGGCCTGCTACGGGCTTTCCCCCGGTGAGGAGTTTTGCGCCAGCCTGAATGGTTTTCCGGACGTCAGTGTCGATGTCCTTCACCGCGTCGGGAGTGGCGAGAGGGCCGACATCGGTTTTGGCGTCGAACGGATCACCGAGTATGAGGGACCGCATCTGGCGGACGAATTCCTTTTCGAAGGCCTCGGCGATTTGTTCGTGAACGATAAAACGCTTGGCGGCGATGCAGGATTGACCATTATTGATGACGCGCGCTTTTACAGCCGTGGTGGTGGCTTCCTGAAGATTTGCGCTGGGCATAACGATGAAGGGATCGCTGCCGCCCAGTTCCAAGACGACTTTTTTGATGCGCTTTGCGGCGGAGATGCCAACCTGAATGCCGGCCTGCTCGCTTCCGGTCAGAGTGGCGGCGGCCACTCGCGGATCGTTGAGGATGCGATCGACCTGCGCCGCGCCAATGAGAAGAGTCTGGAATACGCCTTCAGGGAAACCGGCGCGGAGGAGAATGTCTTCAATTTTGAGAGCGCATTGCGGGACATTGGAGGAGTGTTTCAGCAGGCCGACGTTGCCGGCCATCAGGCCCGGAGCGATGAAGCGGAAGACCTGCCAGAAAGGAAAGTTCCAGGGCATGACGGCGAGAACGATTCCGAGCGGTTGGTAACGGATGAAGCTTTTGGAGGCGGCGGTCGGAATGACTTCGTCGGCAATAAATTTTGCAGCGTGCTCGGCGTAATAACGGCAGCCCAGCGCACACTTTTCGGCTTCGGCGATGGCGGAGCCGAGAGTTTTACCCATTTCGAGGGTCATGAGGCGGCCGATTGATTCCTTTTCGGCTTCGAGAATTTCCGCGGCCTTGAACATCCAGCGGGCGCGATCGGCGAGCGGGGTGTTGCGGAAACTTTGGAAGGTTTTGGCGGCTTTGGCGATTTTTTCGTCGACCTGCGAATCGGAGAGCGCGTCAAATTTCTTGATGACTTCGCCGGTGGCGGGATTGATGGTGGCAATGGCCATGAAGGATGCTCCGCCCGAGAACTCGTTTGCTTCACGATGAACTCAGAGGAGGTAGTTTAACGCAAACCTTACTTTTTTACAGTAGGGATATTCCGTTGTCGCCAGATTGCCGGCGGGGTCAGAGCTGCAAGCCAAACCGGTTGTGCAGTTCACGGCGACCAGCAGTTGTGACATTCAGCGCGCGGCTGTCTAGTTCCTGAATCACCCACTCACGCTTCAGGGCGAGTTTCAGGAGGGCTGCGCCGAGTGCGCCGGCGAGGTGGGGACGGCGCTCGCTCCAGTCCAGGCACGGGCAGGCAAAACGGCGTCGAAGAGATTGTGCGGCATGGAGATCGATGCCGAGGGATTCAAACGCCTGTTGCCCAAGTGGAGTCACATCGTAGACGTGGTTCGCGCCGTGCGCACAGGCGAGGGCAAGCCAGCGCAGCGCGTGAAGGCCGTCGTGCAGAGCGACGCCTACGGTTCCGGCTATATGGTCGTAGCAAGTGCGAGCGGTGCGCAGATTGTCTGGTGTGCGCGGAACGAATTTCGATCGCGGAACGCCAGCGAGAACGCATAATCCTTCGAGCGCGCTGGCTACATCGAGGCTTTGCAGGCTGTAAAAGTGATGCCTTCCCTGATGAGTTGCCTTGACGAGATGTGCGGCTTTGAGGCGATGCAGGTGAACGCTGGCGGTGGAGGGAGTGACGCGAGCGACGACGGCAAGCTCCGTGCTGGTGCGCGCGTGGCCGTCCATGAGGCAGTAAAGCATACGGGCGCGGGCCGGTTCACCGATGGCGGAGGCGATGTCAGAAACGGCGTCGTCGGGATGAGTCGTCACATCCATACTTTGATGGTAGACGAAGTGTTGTTGCGCGGCAAGAGCCAGACTGACCTGCGTGGACCCAAACGATCTCAAAAGCACATCGATAAGCCGTCGCGAAGCCATTGCGGGCGTGGCGGCACTTCGTGCCGGGTTGACGTTTGGAAGCGATGTGTCCGGAATGCCGGCGACAAGGAGCAAGACGATGGCGATTACCTGCGTGATCCGCTACCAGATCGATCCGTACCAGCGCGAAGGCTTCAAGAAGTATGCCGAGAATTGGGGGCGTATCATTCCGCGCTGTGGGGGACACCTAGTGGGATATTTTCTGCCGTATGAAGGGACGAACGATGTTGCCTGGGGATTAATTGCATTCGAAACGCTGGCGGCCTACGAGGCATACAGGGCGAGATTGCGGTCCGACGCAGAAGCTCAGGAAAATTTTGCGATGGCCGTGAATAAACGCTTGATCCTTCGCGAAGAGAGAAATTTCGTGGAGATTGTAGACGGAACGCTTAGCGTGCCAGCAAAATAGCCTGGGAGGCGACTGGACGCAAATGAAGGCGCAAAAAGAGAAAGGGGAAGCATTTCGCGCGCTGCATGCGCGCAGCGGGGCCTTTGTCATTCCGAATCCGTGGGACCTGGGAACGGCGCGGATGCTGGAACGATTGGGCTTTGAGGCACTGGCTACGACCAGCGCGGGCTATGCGTTCTCCGTCGGGAAACAAGACAATACTCCAGATCGCATGGCCGTGATGAAGCATTTGGCAGAGATTTCGAGCGCCACGGACTTGCCGGTGAGCGCGGACTTGGGGAACGGATTTGGAGATGCGCCGGAAATTGCCGCGGCAGCGATCCGTCTGGCTGCGGACGCGGGAGCAGTGGGAGGGTCGATTGAAGACGCTACCGGGCACGCGGACGAAGCGATTTACGAACATAGGCAGGCTGGCGAACGAGTCAAAGCAGCGGCGGAGGCGGCACGGCGCCTGCCCTTCGTCTTCACATTGACGGCGCGTGCGGAAAATTATTTAAACGGCAGGCCAGATCTGAAGGACACGATCAGACGCTTGCAACTTTATCAGGAGGCGGGGGCGGATGTTCTTTATGCTCCCGGACTCACGAACAGAGAGGATATCCGCGCGGTGGTGACGTCGGTGGATCGACCCGTGAATGTCCTGGTGGGATTGCGCGGAATGAATTTGACGGTGGAAGAACTTTCCGAACTTGGGGTGCGGCGTGTGAGCGTGGGCAGCGGGCTTTACCGGGCGGCGCTTGGCGCATTTTTGCAGGCTGCGCGAGAAATGAAAGAACGTGGCACATTCACCTACGCGGAGTTGGCGGCTAGTTCGCAGGAGATCAGCGCGCTGCTGAAGGGTTGAGGCGCCAAAAAAGGCGCTAGCTGTGGAAGATTGCCCGGCGAAGGAGTATTATGCAACTGCATTAGCTGAATCCAATGACTTACCATTTCGCTAATGGACCGCCTATCGACAAAATCTGAGGATGAACTATGAAAAAAACACTGATTGGTCTTAGCATGGCTTTTGCATTGGCTCTTCCCTTGTTCGCACAGGACAAGGAATCGGATCGTGTGGAGAACGCAGGGAAGGTGATGCAGGAAATTCTGAACGCGCCGGACGGCATACCGCAGAGCGTGCTGGACAAAGCGGATTGCGTGGTGATTCTGCCTTCGGTGCTGAAGTTCGCTATCGGCTTTGGAGGAAGCTACGGCCGCGGCGTGATGACTTGCCGTGGCGGAAAGGACTTCCGTGGCCCGTGGGGAGCGCCGACGATGATGGCGCTTGAAGGTGGCAGCGCGGGATTGCAGCTTGGCGGAAATGCCACGGACTTTATTTTGCTACTGATGTCTCCACGGTCTGCCGAGAACATTCTGAAGAGCAAGGTGAAGCTCGGTGCGGATGCATCGGCTGCAGCTGGACCGGTGGGCCGGACCGCTTCTGCGGAAACCGATGCTACGCTGCGGGCAGAGATCCTGTCGTATTCGCGCGCGCGGGGATTGTTCGCAGGCGTTTCACTGGACGGATCGACGCTGCGGCCGGATAACGGAGCGAACAAGAACTTGTACGGCAAGGAAGTGAGCGCCTCGGCCATCGTCTTCGATAAGGCTGTGCCGGTACCGGACAGCGCGAAGACGCTGCTGGCTACGCTGCAGAAGGCTTCGCCGGTGAATAAGAGCAAGTAATTTACTTGCAGACAAATTGAGTTGCAAAAGGCCGGGCCCCTGCGGGACCGGCCTTTTTTCTTGGGCCGCATATTGGTTGAACGGCCCGCCTCAGAAGCGGCCCCTACAAGCGGTGGATGTCGTGATGCGGGGCACACGCGTTTTGAAAGCGGCGGCAAGCCACCGCAGTCCAGGAATGGCCCGCCGCAGAAAGCGCGCCCTACAGGAGTTAGAAATTGAATTTGGCGGTGACTTGCATTACGCGGCCCGGGGCGGAACTGACAACGTGGCCAAAGGTGGTGCCGAGGTCGCTGATGTTTCCATCGACCGACGATGGGCCGTAGAACTGCGCGTGATTGAAAGTGTTGAAAGTCTCGATGCGGAACAAAAGGGATTTTGATTCCGTAAGAGACAGGGTTTTGGCTAGCGCCATATCGTAGTTGTCGATGCCAGGCCCGTGAAAAAATCGGCGGCTGGCATTTCCGGGAGTGCTGAGGGCGTTGAGGCTGAACAAAGCGGTGTTGAAATAGAGCTGGCCATTTTTGCGCGGATTGCCGCTGAGATCGAGTGGACCCGGAGTGTAGTCCGGAAGATCGATGCCGAAATTATTGATTCCGTTCGGTTCGGCGCCCAGCAACGAATTATCCCCGAGGCTAAATAGCGTAACCGGAAATCCGGTGCTGAAGCGGGAGATGCCGGACAAGGACCAGCCTTTGGTCCAGCGATTGGAAGGCAGCAGTTTGTCTACCGGGAGCTGATATTCATAGCTGACGACAAAGTTGTGAGTGAGGTCAAAGGCGGACAAGGCTTTGCTGATGGAAGGATTGAAAGGATTCACTTCTTCGCCGAGATTCGAAGCGTTGTCGAGGGATTTGCTGTAGGTATAAGCGGCGAAAACTTCCAGGGTTTTGGAGTTGTGGCGTAGGCTGAGCTGCAAGGCGTTGTAATTGGAATTGCCGATCGTGGTTTGATAGGTGTTGCTGCCAAAGTTTGGGCCGAGCGGTCCACGCGTGCCATTGATGATTTGGCCGGAGGCGCTGGTGAAGACGTTGTTTTCGCCGAACGGGCCACAGGTGGCGGAGCCGGGGGCAACCTGGCTTGGCTCGCTTACGCTGAGGCACAATGCGGGGTCACCGGGATTCGCTTCCTGAAGGACAAGAAGATGATGTGCTTGCGTGCCGATGTAACTGGCGCTGACCAGAGTGCTGGAGCCGAGCTGCCGCTCGAGAGAGAGTGTGTACTCTTCGGCGTAGGGGATACGATTGGTGGTGGAGTATCCAGGGACGCCGGAGATGGGAAGAAACTGCGACCAGTCGACATTCGAATCGGGATTCTGCGCCGACACTTTCTGATCGGCCAGAACAACGGGGAATGGCTGGCCAGCGAATTGTCCATTCGATGCGGTGATGAACGGCGTGGCAAAGAGCGGCGGCGCTGGGCTGGAATAGGTGAATCCAAAGGGAGGGTTGGCGGCGAGGATGCCGATAGTGAGAGCTTCGATCGCTGTGTAGTACGTGCCGAAGCCGGCGCGAATGCTGGTTCTGCCGGGACCGCCAATGATTTTGCCGAGGATTCCGTCGCCGTCCGCCGAAGGAGACCAGGCAAGCCCGATGCGCGGCGAAAAATCGTGATTGCCCGGCGGCGCGATTGTGTCTGACACGCCGGGATCTCCCGGGAACAAGATGCCTTCGGGTGCGCCGGGGAACACGACGGACTGCTGTCCAGGAATGAAGGTGGAAATTCCATTGTTCTTTTCATACCAGGGCTCGATGCGATCCCAACGAAGGCCGTAGGTCAGGGTTAGATCTCGGCGAATGCGCCATGTGTCTTGCGCGAAGATGCCGACGTATTTGTTCCGGCCGTAAAACGGGTTGAGCTGGCTTTGATTGTATTGACTGGGAATGCCGAGGAGGAAATCGGCAAAGTCCGAACCGGTCTCGCTGCCGGTGAAAAGGAAATTGCCGTTGAATTGCGCGATGGGGTCGGTGTTGATTTCGTCGTAATGGAACTCGACTCCGAACCGCAGCGTGTGATCGTGCAGGATTTTCGAGAAGTTGTTGAGCACTTGATAGGTGTTATTGACCTGCTTCAGTTCGTTGGCATTCGTACCGATGGAGAACGCGTTGAAGACAATATTTTCCACGCCCTCTCCCGATGGATTGAGCGGAACGATCCCGGGAGTGCCTGTTCCGGTGACAAATCCCTGGGAAGCGAGAGAGATGCCCTTGCCGCCCTCGGGCTGGCCCAGATCATTGTTGGCGCGCATAAAGCTGGCGTGAAATTCGTTGACCATCGAGGAGCCCAGCGTTTTGGTGTCGCCGAGGCTGAACAACTGCGCGCGGCCAGTGTTGAGCGCGTTGAAACCGGGCACGCTGGCGCCGCTCTGAGCCACGGGATAAGGATTGTTCAAGGAATATTGATCGAGGAAATAGTAGAGGGACAGCAGGCCCCACTGGCTTTGATAATCGACCCGCGAGGCGCCCTTGTCGTCTCCGAGAATTTCATTTTGCGAGGACGTGGAAAAAGTGTTCGCGCCGGCATTTGGCTGCGGAATGTATTGCAAAAGACTTTTGGCCGGAGCCGACCATGCGGTGGTAGGAATGACGGCGTTGGGAAAGACGCACTGGCCAGAACTGGTGCAACCCGCGGCGTAATACGATTCGCCGGGCGTGACGGCGTAGCCGAGTTTTTGCGACAACAGAGAGGCCCAGTATTGGCCGTTGACTACACCTGTTAAAGAGCTGGCGAGATCGGAAAGATTGCCGGAATGGTCTTGCGTCGATGGCACCGCGATCAAGCCGGTGTCGATGCCTTGCTTCATGCGCGTTCCCTGATAATCCAAGAAGAAAAACACTTTCTTGTGAACGATGGGTCCGCCAAATGTGCCGCCGAACTGATTCTGTTGGAAGATTCCACGCGTTGGAGAAAAGAAATTTCGGGCGTCCAGATCCGTGTTTCTGAGGAATTCGAAAGCGTTGCCGTGAAATTCATTCGTGCCGGATTTGGTGACTACATTGATCTGGCCCCCGCTATATTCGCCGGACTCGGCATTGACGTTGCCAGTGAGGATGCGGAACTCGGCGATGGAATCCAGATTGGGGATGATCGCTGTGCCGGAGTTTACGTCTTCTTCAGTGTCGCTTCCGTTCACGATGAAAGCGTTGGCAAATTCGCGCTGGCCATTGATCGAAATAGTTCCGGGATTCAAGCCGCCCGAGGGAGACAGGGCGCTCACGCCTACATCTTGCTGCGTGTCGGAGGTCAGGGAAGTGACGGGGGCGACGCCGGGCTGCAGCGAGAGCAGGTCAGTATAACTGCGGCCGTTAAGGGGAACCGCGGTCATCTTCGTGCCGGTGATTACGTCGCCGAGTTGAGTGTCGGAGGTTTCCACGTGAATGGCGCCCTCTTCGACGGCTACGGCCTCGGTTTCTTCGCCGAGTTGCAACTTGGCGTCGATCAGGAAAGCGCTGTCTACGTATAGGATCACGCCGGTGCGGCGGTAGGGACGGAAGCCGGGATTCTCGATCGAAATGTCATAGCGGCCCACCGGTAGATCGGTGAAGGCGTACGTGCCGCTGGCGTCGGTGACGGCGGTGCGAATAGCGCCTGTGTCGCTGTTAATGACCGTAACGCGCGCGCCGACGATCACAGCGCCGGTGGCGTCCTGAACGGTGCCCGAAATGCGGCCGCCTTCCCCTGCCCGAAGTGGGCAGGCGGACAGGGAAGCGAGGGCCGCGAGGAGCAGAAGCGCCAGACAACGCGCGCTGGCCGAAGACGTGGAGCGGCGATTACTGAATGCGGACTTGAGAAATGGACAGGGAACCAACAGCACCTGAAACTCCTCCGGATTTTTAGAATCATGGCTGGCACGGGTGCGACCCTGGAAACGAAGCCAAGCCATGCGGAACACGCCACACACGGGATGCAAAGTCGAGCGCACTGTTGCAAACCAGTTGCATCTTCAAATTAGGACATAATTGGTCGTATATCAACCTTGTCTCAGCGAATGGCCAGGTTTTTGGGTTTAGAGGCGCTTTGGGGAGGTTGTACGGCCGAAATCGCAGCCGATTCTGTGTGATTGGTCTTTCCCCGTTATCTCCATTTGGTACTAACGGCCTACCCCCGGCGCCCATGCCTTCGACTGTTTATGTCCCACGCGAATGATCACACGTTTTCCGCGCGCCTTGAGGGTCATAGACACGTTTTGAGGGACCAGCAAGCCATCGAGTTGCGAGCGGCTCGTGCGGAGCTGCCTGGCCATTGCTTGTTTGGTCTTTTGCTGTTTGTGCATGGCTTAGCGAAGTTGCCACGCCATTCCTCTTGAATTCCGTCTTCAGAGAAAGTGATCGAACGTTGAACCACTGCGGTCCGCTCTTTTGCGATGTTTCTTGGCGTTCGTTGGACAACCATCCGACTCTTTTTGTCGACGTAGAATAGCACCCGCGAAATTCTGTTCTGACGTAAGGTTGTCCGCACCTCGTAGAGACCGTTTGCAAACCGGCGTTCCGATTGGCCGGCCGAACTCAACTGTCTTGGTGTCCTCTCCGATGCGTTGCCGATCGTCAGGCGAAGGCAGGGTTTTTAGCCAAATCCGCGCGAGTTCTCCACCAGCCTCAGTCCGCAAGAAGCATCCATTTGCCCGTGGTCTTCGGCTGTCTCTCGGTGTGCGCTTTTGCCTTCCGGGGATTTGGGCTTTCTACCCACAGCGACAATGCACCATGTGCGGTACGCGAAAGAAGCAGAAATGTTTCTAGCCCTCGACTTACATGGGAAGTAGGTAATCGAACAGGCTGAGAAATGTGAGACGCGTGCAGGAGGTGAAGGCGAACACGAGGGGTGAGGCGCAAGCCATTGGAAAGGAGATTGACAGGAAAGCAAAAAGAAAGTAAAAGAAACAAAACGAAGGTAGGGGGTACGGTTCTCGACCCGTACGTTGTTCGGTCCTAGGGGGTGAAATGCAAGTTTCCACGCGCAGGTGTCTGAGATTCCTTTGCGTCCTTTGCGGAGCGCTGTGCTTGAGCTTACTGGTGGGCTCGGCGGGCTATGCGCAGTCGACGTATACGGCGCAATTGACCGGAACGGTAACCGACGCGAGTGGTGCGGTGGTTCCCGGTGCGAAGGTCACCCTGACCGATGAAGCCACGGACGTGGGCTCAACAACGACAACGGACGCCCGAGGCGTTTACGTGTTTACCGGAGTGCGGCCGAGCACGTACACGATTCGAGTGGAAGCGCCGAATCTGGCTTCGCAGGAGCGCAAAGGAGTGACGCTTGCTGTGAGCCAGCAAGCCACGCTGGATTTTACACTCAAGACCGGTTCAGTCGCGGAGACCATTACGGTGACCGAGCAGGCGCCGTTGCTCGATACGGGCAACGCGGCGTTGGGCACGGACGTAACCAACGAATACGTACGCGATATTCCATTGATCAACCGCAGCATGTTCGGGCTGGTGTTCCTTGCGGGTGGTGTTACGGAAACGACGGGATCCGGCACGCAGGACTCTTATCCTTCGGGAACGAATTTCGTTTCGAATGGACAGCGCAACGCGACCGCGGAAGTGCGGCTGGATGGGGCGTTGACCAGCGCGCCGGAACAGGGAGAAGGCGGAACCACGAACGTGTACTACCAGCCTTCGGTTGAAATCGTGCAGGAGTTTAAGGTCGAGAACAACAGCTTTTCAGCGGAGTACGGGAACAATGGCGGGACCGTGGTAAACATGGTTCTAAAGCAGGGCGGGAATGACTTTCACGGGAGCGGCTGGTGGTTTGGGCAGCGCTCCGCACTGGATGCGAACGATTTCTTTAACAACGCCGACGGGATTCCGCGGCCAGACCACGTGCGAGACCAGTATGGATTTTCCCTTGGCGGGCCCATCCGCAAACAAAAAACTTTTTTCTTTGTTGACGCGGAATTTACCCGGGAGCACGACCCTGTAAACATTACGGGGACGGTGCCCACAGACGCGCAGCGAAACGGAGATTTCTCTCAGACGATGACCGCGGACGCGAACGGTAATCCGGTGTTGCAGACGATTTATAACCCGCTTCAATGCACGCCGCAAAACGGGACGTGCGTAAGGCCGCAATTTCAGGGCAATGTCATTCCAGGGCAGGACATCAATCCGATCGGCCAGGCTCTTCTGAAGCTGTATCCCGAACCCAATGTCTCCGGCGATCAATTCGGGCTGGATAATTACCGGACATCAATTCTGACGAACGCGCCCGGGCACCAGTTTGACGTGAAGATAGACCACTATTTCAACGATAAGCAACGGGTCGCGATCCGGTACAGCCAGAGCTACGGCGAATACAACGTCCCGTTTGTGCTGGCGAACGCGAATTTCAACGATGGCTTTACGTCTTCGACGACGGTGCACAACATAGGCCTGGAATATAACTGGACGTTGACGCCCAACACCGTATGGACCAACCGGTTCGCAGTGGATCGTGTGTCCGCGCCGGTCAACTCTGCATTCCCGAACCTGCAGAGCGTGGGATTTCCGTCGAGCCTGGCGGCCAACGGACTGGATCGCATGCCCAGCATTCAGCTGGACGGCACGAACGATTGGCTTTCGATGTTCACGCAGTGCTGCACGGACACGAGTTTTGCGCACACATTGTATAGTTACTCTTCTGCGATAACCTGGGTGAAGCACGAGCACACGATCAAAGTTGGATTCGAACAGCGGCAATTCTTCAATAACTTCTGGCAGCCGAACTATCCGACCGGCAATTTCTACTTTCCGCAAAGCGTAACGGCTTCCACGCCAATCACTTCAGACACGACGCAGGGCAACTCCTTCGCCAGCCTCCTTCTCGGGTATGGCGCAAACTCCGGAGCGCAAGGATCGAGTTTCATCAATGTGCAGCCAACGGTGGCCGACAAATCGTGGGAAACCGCGTTTTACCTGCAAGACGACTGGAAGGTCACAGCAAAACTGACCATCAACCTAGGCCTGCGTTACGAGTGGAGTTCTCCGTACACGGAGAGATTCAACCGGCAGCAGTACAGCGATTTCAGCGGCAATAGTGGGGTCTCTGTGTTTCTGCCAAATGTGTCAAACCCACAGCTTGGAGTGGCGCCGCCGAACCTGTCCTCCGCAACGGAGTTGCTGGGCACTACGCTGTTTCCAGAACAAGGCGGTTTGGGCCGCAGCGTTCCGACCGACCGAAATAACGTTGCGCCACGTGTAGGCTTCGCATGGTCCTTTATGCCGAATAGTGTGTTGCGCGGCGGCGCCGGAGTTTATTACGGTCTGAGCACTGCTACGAACTATCAGTATCCGGGCACAGCCTTCAGCGCAACGGATCCCGTCCTGTTCACTCAGAATAATTACGTGACGCAGTATGCCACGCTGGAAAATCCATTTCCTGCGGGGATCTCGGCACCGCAGGGCCAGAAATATGGACAGTTGGCGATGTGGGGATACGACAATGAAAATAACCTGGGCACGGAAGAGGCACGCAACGCGGACATTTATCAATGGAACTTCGGGATAGAGCACCTCTTCCCCGGTGAAATCACTATCGGCGTGGACTATTCGGCGAATCGTAGCACCCATCTGCCCTGGGGCGGCTATTCGAGCACACGAAATCGTAACTTCATTCCTTCAAGCGAGCTGTCGCAAATCTCTTCGACGTTGCACGCTCAGGATCCGAACTGCGATGTAGACAGTTGTGTGACCAATTATCTGCAGCAGTTGGTTACCAACCCGTTTGCATCGCTCTTTATTGGGCCGGGTGCAATATTCAATGAGCCAGCTTCCGCGTATAGCCAGGTCGATCAGAACGGAAATGCTCTTCCAATCCCGCTGAATTACCTGTTGCGGCCGTATCCGCAGTTCGCCGGGACATTTCAGGGACTGCCGAATTTTGGCGCGAATTCCTGGTACAACTCGCTGCAAGTGCGTTTCCAGAAGCGGATGAATCACTATGTCAGCTTTGAAGGGAATTACACGCGCTCCAAATCGGAGGATGATTCCTCGATCGGGTTCAACGCGTTCGTGGGAAATCTGAATACGGTGTACGGATACACGGTGGGAAATCCGCAACAACTCGACCGTCTGAAGAACGAGTGGGCCATCAGCGCCAATGACGTGCCGAACCGGTTTGTTCTTGCTACGATTGTCGAACTTCCCTTGGGACGAGGCCGATGGATTGGGCGAGACATGAATCGCATTGCAGATGGAGTGATTGGCGGATGGCAGATTGCAGCTATTATTACGTTGCAAAGCGGCCAACCGCTTCCCATCGCCATGGCCGTGCCGCGGCTGCAGGATGGCAACCAGCGACCGAACGTGCTTTGCAACCAATTATCCAGTGGGCTGAGCTACCACCAGGCGGCCGCCAACGCCCTTAATGGACTTTCCAACGCGTCATTGTTCAATGCTGCCTGTTTTGGCGATCCGGGCGACCAGGTTCCAGGAAATGCTCCGCGGTATTTTTCGAACCTGAGGGGCGACGGCATCCGCGATATCGATCTTTCGTTTACCAAGGAATTCGCTATCAAGGAGCGGGTAACGCTACAGCTGCGCGGCGAGTTCTTTAATTTCACAAACACGGAACGATTCGGATTTCCAGACGTCGGAGTAGGCAGCGCCACCTTTGGAGAAGTAACTTCGTCCGCTCCGGGCTTCACACCTCGCGTTATGCAATTTGGCTTGCGCTGCCAGTTCTAAACAGAAAGGCGGATCATGTGCTACGCCGCGCGTTTGTGAAGACAGGTGTGTGGGGCGCCGCTGCGGCGTACGTCCCGGCACACAATTTCGACAAATACGATTTCGGTAGCGGCCCAGCAATAAAGGATCGGCTGAATCAAGGGCCGTTTCCCGCTGACTTGTATCCAAGCTGGACGGTGGTGATGGTGCTGACGCCGTCCCAGGAAGTGGTGCGCAACCATGGCATGGGACTGGTGACCTACCTTTGCGATGAGGTCGGTTTGCTGCGGCCAAACGGAATGAGCCTGAACGCGGCGCTCGAAGACCTTGCGCGATTCCCGCTCGGGACGAATTTATATATTCGGGTGAACTGGAAGGATATCCAGCAGAGGCCGGGACGCCTGGATCCGAGTGAAATTTGGAAGACTTCGTTCGCGCTTGCTAAACAGTACGGTAAGAGAGTTGGGTTCAGGGTGATGATCAGCAACCCGGACATTGAAGGCTATGCTCTGCCCGATTTTATTCGGGAAAAGGTGCCGATGGTGAAACTCGGCAACTGGCAGAAGCGCGAAAGGGAAGAGCCGCGGTGCGACGATCCTTACTTTCAGGGAGCATTCCAGGAACTTATCGGGTTGTTGGCGGCGGAATATGACGGACACGCTGACCTTGAATACGTGGACACCTGCATGTACGGATTCTGGGGCGAAGGCCACACCTGGCCATTTGAAAAAAATCCGTATCCGGATTACAGCACCGCAGAAAACACATTTGTGAAGATGTTTCAAATCCAGACCGATCACTGGAAGAAAACGCCGCTGGTGACGAACACACAACCGGATTTCAGCAAAGTGGGAAATTCGGAGTTAGTGGATCGGACGATACGAGGCGGGGAGTGGCTCCGGACAGATACGATTTTCATCGAGAACGAGCAGATTGAAGCACTGAGCAACCGGCCGCCGTGGACCGCGGCGTCCATCGAGGTGGGAATTTCCGATGGCGCGCCGGAAACCCTGCGTGTTGACGAGGACGTGACTTACTCCGACAACGTGATTTCGCACGTGAAGGATGTGGGCGCCTCTTATTTTTCGCTGTGGAATTGGCATCACATTTCCGCCGCGGGATTGCAGCGCTATTACCAGGCATATCCGCATGCTTTGGATGATCTGGCGCGGAGGATCGGCTATCGTGTGCGGCCGTCCTGGGTTTGGACATATGAAGAGCGAGGAGAGCCGGGACTGATCGTAGGATTTGTGAATGATGGGATTGCGGGTGTGCCTGGAGCGCTGCGAATCAGCGTGCTGTCGCCCGGCGGGCAGGAACTCTGCGCCGGTTACTTGGACCCTGGTTATCCTTTGCCCGGCCACGTACGCCAGGCTCTTTTGCCGTTGCCCAAAGGAACTCCCTGGCGGGGGTTGCGGCTAAAAGCAGAGATTGAAGTCAAAGGGCAACGCCACGCGGTTCGGTGGGCTTGCCATCAAAAGTTGAATACGGACGGCAGTTTGACGCTGCGTCCTACCGCGGGGCTGGATGTTTCCGACGCGACCGGAGGAACGGGCCGATGAAACGAATCATCGTTGTGAGTGCGGCATTGCTGACGATCGCGGTATTCATCGGCGTAGCGGGCGAAGAACTGAAGCAGAACTGGACGCATTACGTGCGCATTGCCGCGTACGGGCTGGAACCGGGGCACGCCGATGCGATTGTGCGTGACGCGCAAACGGCTCATGTCTACGGCATCGAAGTGGACAACGACATCGAAGGACGATATGAGAGCTTCCTGGATCCGACGGAAAAGCTAAAGGCAATTCATTCGGTTGCGGACGCCGCACACAAGGCAGGGAATAAGGCTTTTGTGTACATCGCGGGGACGGAATGCATCACCGCGAATGCGGATAAAGCCGCGCACTCGGTGATGAAGGATCACCCGGATTGGGTGCAACGAAAGATTACGGGAGAGCCGGCGGTGTTCAATTCAGGCGCGGCATTCTGGATTCACGCCGGGGATGAAGATGTTTGGATCAGTCCGTATGCAAACCCTTGGCGGAAGATTTATATGGAACGCGTGCGGCAGATTGCGGGAACGGGGATAGACGGAATTTACGTGGACATTCCTTACTGGATGACGCACTTCGAAGGCTGGGAAGATACCTGGGCGAGTTTCGACGATGCGACGGTGAATGCGTTTCGTGAAAAGACGGGGCTGAACGCGAAAACAGATTTGAGATTGGGCGATTTCCAGGATGCGAATTTCCGGAAATGGGTTGATTTTCGCATCGCCACGCTGACCGATTTCATGCGAGAAATTCGAGACAACGCGCGGAGCGTGAACCCGCAAATCATGGTGATTCCCGAGATTTATCCGGGTATTGAAGAGGAAGCGACGCGCGTGGGCGCCGACGTTTACGAAATGTATGCCGTGGTGGACGCGATCGCGCACGAATACGAATTCGGGAATGGCGAACACATGGCCGCCTCGCGTACGCAGGCGGACTGGTTTCTTTATCAGGCGGGGATGCTTTCGTTTCGGGCATTCGCCGAGGGCAAAGCCACGTGGATTTTGAACTATTCGTGGGACGGCAATAAGGGCGTTGAGAAGAGCGACGCGATGAAGAACCTGGCCATGTCGATCACCATGGCGGGCGCGAATTTCTGGGACGCGCAGGGACACGAAATGGCGCGATCTAACGATCCAGGCGCGCGCAAACAGATCTTCGAATGGATCGAAAAGAACGAGAAAACGCTTTACCTGCCGCGAACGCCGATGCGTCCTGTGGGCGTATATTTTTCGCCGAAGAGCCGGGATTACGCGGCGAAGAGTTTTCTGCCATCGTACCGGGGCGCGCTGGTATCGTTGCTGCAAGCGCATCGGGAATTGCAGGTGGTCACACCCAGAACGCTAGCGAAGTTTCGCGGGCCGGTGTTAGTGTTGCCGAACGCGAGCGTGCTGGACGATACGGAAAAAATGCATGTGAAGAGCTTCGTGGAGCATGGCGGGTACCTCGTGATTCTGGGAGTCGACACGACCGGTTTGCCCGCGTCGCCCAATATATCCGTGCTCTCTTCTGATCCGGCGGCAGCATTTTACACCGAGCTGTTGCGTGACTTTGCTGCGGCTTCGGCGAATCCACCGGCGCAATTTCTGAAGGCTGCGGATGCAAAGGCTGATATTGAACTCAGCGCGCCGGCAACTGTGGCTGCGAACTTCGGAATCGTGGACGACGCACCGCATATTTTTATTGCGAATTTTGGCGGATTGGTGCCCAACAAGGTTGCCGTCCAGGAACCAGCGCGGGGAATTGTGGTGAAAATGCCCAAAGCCATGGGAGATACGCTGACGTTTCTTCCTTTTCTGGGGGAAACGCAAGTAGTGAAAGGTGAGCAGAAAGGCGGCCAAGTGGAGTTTATGTTGCCGCCTGTCGATCGTGGGGCAGTGGTCTGGACCGCGGGAAGCAAATAAACGCGCTCGCGAATTTCGCGGATTCAGACAGAACGATAGAGCAACGTGAACACTTATGCTGAGTGAAGAACGGCGTCGCGCCATAGTGGAGATGCTGCAAGACGACGGTCGAGTGCTGGTTGGCGATCTTGCAAAGCACTTCCGTACCTCGCTGATCACCATCCGCAAGGACCTTGAGTTTCTGCATCATCAGGGCCAGTTGGAGCGCACGCACGGCGGAGCGCTTCCGGTAAAGACCGGCGCGGTAATGGATAATTCGCTGCAAGAAAAAGAGCGGCAACACCGGCAAGAAAAGATCCAGATCGCGGCCGCCGCCGCGCGCATGATCGGCAAGGACCAGGTAGTGATTCTGGACTCGGGGACTACCACGATGGCGATCGCCAGAGCCTGCCGGCAGATGAAAAGCCTGACGATCATCACCAACGCCACGAACATCGCGATGGAACTTGCGGACTCGCCTGTCGAAGTGATCCTGACCGGAGGCGTACTGCGAA
Organism: Candidatus Acidiferrales bacterium; assembly: GCA_963795535.1. Lineage (GTDB taxonomy): Bacteria > Acidobacteriota > Terriglobia > Acidiferrales > UBA7541 > Acidiferrum. The sequence goes on along the minus strand of CAWCIG010000012.1, from coordinate 63,438 downwards.
GAAATTCGTATTCGCTGGTGGGTCCGTTAGCGGAAGAGTCTCTGCGAAAGTTAAGCGCCGACCTGCTATTCCTGGCGGTGGACGGCTTCGACGTACGGTATGGGTTGACTACTCCCAATTTGCTGGAGGCGCGAGTGAATCGCGCCATGGCTGAGTCTGCGCGCCGTACGGTGGTGGTGTGCGACTCCAGTAAGTTTGGCCGACGTAGCCTCTCGCTGATTTTGCCGACTTCCGCTGTCCACGAAACCATCACCGACAAAAATATTCCGAAGCAAGATTTGAAAGCACTGCGGGACGCGAAGGTGGAAGTCACACTGGTTTAGAACAGAAATGCAATTACGGAGTGGGAAGCCGCCCGTTTTTACTGGGCGGGGGCGGCTTCCAGCAGCAAATTGTCTGTGAAATCAACGTTTAGTTTCGCGGTGGGTCCTGTGACCGTTCCAAAATCCTTGTGGTGCACATAATCAGCCACGTGATAAGTTTTTGCCGCAAGCCCACGCAACTCAACATCTCCGGTCCAATGTGAAGACGCGGCAGTTTTGTTTGGAGTGCCGGTCTGCGTGGGGGCGTAAAACGCGTAATACATATGGCCGTCTTTCTCGATAGCGTACGCTTCCGGCACATCGAATCCGTAGACGTACAAATTCAGGAAATTCCCCTTCGATAGCATTTTCTCGTTGTACAGGCCGATCCATTCTTTCCAGCGCCCTTCTTTGTCCGGAGAAAGATAAACGTTCTTGAATTTCGGTCCGTAATCTGGCCATGTGAATTTCGTTCCCAAGACACCGCCGGTGCCGAGAGTGGAGGCAAAGTCGCTTCCTACGTCCTGCTCGTCGTTGCTGTCAGCGTTGGTGATGCGCGTCAATTCCACGTGATCGCCGTAGATCGCTGCACGTGGGCCGAGAAGCGCCTTGTACATTTTGACGCGGCGGCGCACTTGAATTGAACCCACGGGATCGGCGGTGACAGCCTGATCCATATAACGGAACCATGCCAAATTCGGCGGCGTGCCGCATGGGCAGCTTTGCGTGACGCTGTCGGGTTTGAGCGCTCGCGTGGTTTCGAAGATAGTCTTGTACACGTCTGCCATGGCGTAGACGGAGTCGTAAGGCGACTTGTGGTGATGCTTCGGGTTGTAACAGAGGGGCGGAGCGTAAATGTTGTCGAGCTTACTGCCGTCGAATCCCCAGTCACGGATGAAGCGTTCGGTCAGTTGTTTGTAGTAGGCCTGCACTTCCGGCAGCGCGGGGCACAAAGTTGCCAGATTGCGCGCCATTCGCGCGGGATGACCTTGTTGATCGAGGACCAGCCAGTCGGGATGTTGCTTCGCCACATCGGATACTTCAAATTTCCGGCCGCCGTAACCGTTCTTGCCATCCTCTACGGCGAGTGGCAACCACCAGAGCTGGACCTTTATCCCCTGATCGTGAAATTTCTTGACCATGTCTTGTATAGCCGTGCCGGCAAAAGCAGGCTGCCGCGGTTGCCAGTCACCGTAGTTGTTAAACCAACCGTCATCCAATGTGGCCCAGTGGATTCCCAACTCCTTTAGTTTGGGAACTGTATCGAGCATCTGTTTCGGTGTAACGGCAAACTCGTAGCCCCACCCGCACCAGGCCACCGCGTAGTTCTCGTCATTATTTTCTGGCTTGCTCAGTCCTTCTTTGGCGATTGCATCGGACCATAACTTCAGAGGTTCGTAAAAATCGCCGGAATATACGGACAGAAATGTACGCGGACTGGAGTAGACATCGCCAGGTTTGAGAACGGTCTTGGAGGGGATGCTCACACCTGCTTCCACTTGCCCATCTTTGGTGGTTTGCACCGGGACGGAAACCACGAGGGGAAGCGTTTCGATATGTCCGATGGCCTCACCAACATCATGAGACCAAAAAGCGACAACTGGAATTCCGCCGCCAACATGACCGAGATCGCCCTTGACGGCGACGGGCGCGCCGAACGGATTTTCTTGCGAGAACTTCGCAGGAACGGGGAAAGTTTCATCTTTGCCCCAATTCAAACTTGAACCCTCGAATGTCCACAATGGAGCTTCTCTCGAGGGCGCGTCGGAAGCAAAGCTGTGGCGTTGGAGAACCACGCTATCGAGAGATATATCTTTCTGGCCAGAGTTGCGCAGGCGCAGCGAGAGCAGCGCGAGATGAGGGAAGCTGTCGTATACCTCCAGCGTGAGGGTTTCGTCCAAATCGGTTCCGGGAACTTTTCCGTTGACGACGATTTGCTTCCCAAGACTCCCGAGTTTCCCCGTAACTTGGCCCACGTTGGCATTGGCGGTGTCCAGAAGCACGCCTGGATAATCCTTTTTTGCCAGCGTCAGAATTTGCGCGGCGCCCATCATTTTGGCGTCCAGCGTCGGGAAAGTGCCGCCTTTCTGAAGAGAAGAGGTAAGGGCTCCGCCTGCGGAGAGTGTGAACTTCGCTCTGGGCGTGAGAACTTCGATCGCGTCGGGAGAAGTCTTGACCTGCACCGCAGATACCGCGACGGGCTGAGGAGCCGATGCTGGCGATGTTTCTTTGTTGCGGCAAGCCACAAGCGCTAGTGCGACGACAGCAGCAATGCAAAAACTGAGTGAGAGAAACGCTTCACTCTTCCAGTTCTTTGCTGGTTGGGAAGACTCTTCTGCCGGACTTCGACGGAGATTGATCATTTCAGTGGTAACCCGGGACGAAAAGAGTGTACCCAAACGAAAGGAAAAGAAACAATAAGAAAATAATCGCAGCTTGAAGTTGCCCGGGCACATCCGGACGAGGTAATTAGCGGTGAGGGCACTCGATTGAAAGGTGGGTAAAGGTAGTACATATTTCTGACATAACGGTCAATTGCAATTTGATCATACAATTGCGCCATGGAGGAGCTACCTGCTGAATGTCGTATCAATCGTTCGAAATTTGCAGAAATTCCAATAAGAACCTCGTGCCGGTCGCTGCCCGATCTGCACAATGCCTGCGCGTGCCGCACTGGTCCTCGTCGTATCCGCGAAAGTTCCATGCGGCGTATCGGTGCTCCAAGTTTGAGTTGGAATCTCGGCTACACCGAGGCGATCCCTACCCATGAGCTTTCACCTCGCACGCTGGCTACCTTGCGAGTCGGATCAGTTCCAACCTGAAAGGCAGCACTAAACAATTGGGACGCTTGCAGGCCTCCACAACCAAAAATTATTCTGCCTCAATAAGTTCCGAATAACCCCGCAGCCGTCCGAATTGATAATGAAGATCCCCCGTAACGCCGGCGATTGCGGTAACCGCCGCGTCTCCGCCCTTCTTGTCGCAAGCGAGATACCACAACGATGAGTCCGGAAGGCTCGGTTCGCGCAGGCGTTTTCGGAAGCTTATCAAGGGTCAGTTCGATGAGGGCGAAACACATAACGACAGTCCGTGTTGCGGGATGGCGTATGAATGCGGGCTTGGTTCCAGCAAAATGCAGCCACCCGAGATGAGCGGCAAGCAGAGGGCTGCAGCAGCCGCCATCGAGCGGAGCCCCTTAGGCGAGCCGAGAACGAAATACGGTATGAGTGATGTCAGGAACATGACAATGCATCCGTCTCTTTTAAACGAGAAGCAACGCCGACCTAAGCAGGGGTCCTAATCAGGCCAATCGCTAAAATGAGCACCGAGATACCAAGAATAACGGCGCCGAGATAGATCAGGAAGACGGCCCCGCTAGGCTGGCTAGCTGTCGGCGGCAACACAGAAAAGAAAAATCCAGCAGAGATCAGAATCGCCGAAAGCGGCACTCCGATTCGAACGAACCAGATCAGTGGTGAAGGAAGAACCGCCGAATCCGCAAGAATCTGGCAAACCAACGAAAGGATCACGATGACTCCCGCGTGCGCGTGCCCAGCACGGAAGAAATTTTGGCGCAGTGGATTGTCCATATACCCACTGCCCTTATCCATCAGTGAGGTCAAAAGAAAATACCCGCCGTACTGAATCGTGGGTACCGTGATGAGGATGATGCCGGACAACAATCTGGCTTCTCGCGTCATATCTCCCCCCTGTCGACTCTTGCTTTCGAACGCTCCGAATCCGGTTGTATGTTTGTGAAACAGCACCTCTAGGGCATCTTTAGTCGGAATAAAATCTCATAAGCTGCTGTAGCTTATATGCTTAACTACAAGAATGCAGAAAATACTTGTATTAGCACGGCTTAATATACTTCTGTTAGCGCGGCACAATAAACTTGTATTCATCCGGAAGGGAAGCCGCGGGCAGCAAGAAAATAGGAGATTCGGACTGGTTCTGGAATTAAACCGGATGGCTCAGTCCTGAAACTTTAGGAAGATATCGAATCAACTCCCTGCTGAGTTTTTCGATTGCTACAGGACCCCCGACGCTTCCTCAAACTCCAGGCGCGGGTTCCGTGGAAAGAGCTTGCTGGCGACTCCGTACCCCAGATTGCAAAGCCCAGGTTCACCTTCCACTCGCCGTCGGGGAAGAATTCCGCGTTCCAGCCCCAAGGCTCGAGCGGCCAGAATGAAATATGCCGCTTGCAGCGAACTATTGCGGAAGGCGGTCTCCTCAATCAGAGTTTGGTTGCCAACAAAGTAGGAACGCATATCAAACTGTGGAAAGAGCCTGGGAAGTTTCTCGTGGAATTCCGTGTCCCAAGCAATGATGACTGTAACCGGCGCAGCCATAGTCTTTTCGACGTTGCCGGGAGCAAGAGCCGGCTGGAGCCGCGCCTTTGCGCCGGGCGTGGTTAGAAACACGAATCTCCCGGGCGAGGCATTTGCGCTGGTGGGCCCAAGACGCGCCAATTGGTAAACCTTGCGCAGGAGTTCAACAGGCACAGGCTCGGAGAGCCACGCCGAATGTGTCCGCGCTTTCCGGAACAGCTGGTCCAGGGCGTGCGCAGGCTTCCGTGAGGAATCCCGCAAGGATCAGTCGCTTGCGCTTGGTCGCGACAATTCCATTTCTGGCCGTATCATTTTCCCAAACATTCATGCTTCGGCGCTCGATAGCTTTTACGGACGGAAGCGCCTCCTGCAACCCCGGAAGCAAGGGACCGCTGTAGACTCGCGATGCGGATGTCGATGCGATGACTGGGACTTTGAAAGCGACCGCAGTTCGTGCCAATCCCACAGCATTGTTGAGGACGAGCTGCCGTGGGATGGACTCGATAGCAAAGCCGAGCCCCGCTTGAAAATCGACCAGCAACATCACGCATTCTTTGGGTTTCAATAACAGGCGCGCTGCACTCATGAGACTCCTCCTAGAATTTGTAACCAGCCCAAAGCGCCCAGTAATTCAAGTTGCGTCCTGGCTCAGTCTGCTTCAAAAATTTGCCTGCGTAAAAAATCCCGTAGTCTGCTTGGAACCATAGATGGCGAGTCGTCTGCCAGCGCATCTCGACCCCAGGTCGGTGGCCGACAAATCGTGCGTTACTGTTTCCAGAAGCTCTGACTAGCATTCCCGGTACGGAATAAACGCCGTCATTCAAGCTCTGGCGCCAATAGAAAATCCAATCTGTTGAGACGGTGACCCCATGTCCCCAGTCGGTTAACACGCGAGGATGCAAGTCTCTAAAGTTGAGCGGGCCAGGACCGGTATCGGCAATCACGCCAAAGTAGTTTCCGATTGGAAAAAGTGGATAAAACGTGCCCAGCGTGCTGCTTCTCGGATTGTCCCCACTTGAAATATCAGCTTTGAGGCTAAATCTTGGCTTAAGGCGCCAGGTGGGAACTGTATAACCCGTATCACTTGCCAGGGTCCATGCTTCGATGCCTGCAGACCCGAAGCTTCCGAACTGCCAGACGCCTTCGTCATCAAAATCCCATCCGGGTTTCTCTTCTGCCATTTGGCGAGAGAACCTTGTTCCCAAGCTTTGCCGCTGCTCGGGAGCTGTCCCTCGCTCATAGCTCGCTTGCGCACGATTAAGACCCAAATAGTAGGCGTCGATAGAAACTCCTCGGGACAACGGCCTCCATCCATACACTCCCCAAAACTCAACTTGATGATTAGGGTAGTCATCGAAGAATCCAAAGTTGTCCAAACGAGGACGGACGGCGAAAGCGTCGATGCGCCACGATCCCACCTTATTTAGTAACCGGAATCCGATAAAGCTCAGGCGAACATTCGGGCCTTCACGCACGTCGATTAGCCGCCCGGCTCCATACTCCAACTCTTGTATGCCGACGCGTAAGGTTAGCCGGTTGTGGTCACCTGCGGTGGAGAGATCCAAAAACGCGTTTTGGAAATCTAGCTTCTTTTCATCAATAGGGCGAGGGCCACCTATCCTGAAAGACTCCAGACCAGATTTGAATTGAACAAAGGCCCGAACATGCTCGCCGAAATGTGCGTCAAGGCCCAATACGTAGCGTTCAAGGAAGAAGTTGTTCCAATACGGCTGTTGACCCCAGTAGTTATTGCCAGTCTGCTCCCAGACTTCACGCGCCTCGCCGCTCATTGTGAGAAACCAGTCATTGCGTCCGTGACGAAGACGAATGTACTTGACGGGATCCCAAAAATCTTGCCGAAGCTTGGGGTCGGCCAGGAAGCTCCAATCCTCGTCTTCCCTGAGCAGATGAAAGCTGCGGTCCGGGCTAGGGGAATCGGCAATCGAAGCTGACTGCCCATATGCGCAGTACACGTTGAAAAAGAGCGTCAGCGTCAATGCAGTGAAGGTTCGGATTGAGTTTGGTCGCTCCACTTCGTCCCCTATCTAGCGTTTTGCCGTTGAATGGATCTCTGCGATGTATCCTCCCGGGAATTGAACGATGGCTGCATCTCGGTCGTTAGTGGTGTACGGTGGGATCAATATTTCGACACCCGCTGCTTTGGCCTTAGTGAGCGTATCCGCCAGATTCGCCACTTCATATCCGGTCATTTCCCGGCCGTAGGGATACGGAAGGTGCCCGTCTGTGATGAACACGGTGAGCTTGCCAAATTGCGATTCAAACCTTACTCGGCGATAGGTGTCTCCCGATCGTCCGATTTCTACGCCCGGAGCATGCGCATCGTCGGAGGCGACTCTGCCGTGAGAGAATGCAAGAAAGCTACGAACGAACTCCTCGGCCTTGTCAGTGGAGACATAGACGCGATTTTCAGGAATCGACTGAAGTGATCCGTAGGATGGCGCGGTGGTATGCCAATAGAGCTGCGTATTGACGCCGCCCGGCCACTGAATGATCGCGTCTTTCCCAATAGGGTCGTTGAAGGGAGCGACGAGGACATCCGCACCGGTTGAGCGAGCTGCACGAATAGCCGCATCCAGGTCCGTTACAAGATAGCCCGTGCGCTCCAGGCCAAACGGATATGGGATGGGCGTCTTGAAACCAAACACTGATATTGACCCAACAGGAGTCAATACCAATTGCGACATTGTGCTGCTCGGCGTCGGAGTCACCGTAAACACGCCTTGTTTCGTGGTGGTGCCGCCGAACGTAGCCAACAGGCTCGCGACGAAGCGGTCAAACTGGTCCGGCGCGACATAGACATGGGTCGTATCGTACTGCGGTCCGACCGCAACGTCCGGCGTTGCCGCAGTAGCCTGCGCGAGAACGGAGGCAGAATTTTGCCAAGTCCACAGACGGCTGCCTGCAACAAGCACAACGATCCCGAAAAACATCGCCCCAAGCGATCTACTTCTTTGCATCGCAATGCTCCTCCTGTTTTGATGGCAGGTACGGCAAAGCCTCGGCGAACCTCCCATATGATTCGTTGACGCCTTCTCAGTCTGAGTGAGCGTGAGGCTGCGGCTGCGCCACCGGTTGCGCACTCGCCGGCTGATCCCAATGCTTAGCCACGAGGCAAACCGAAGCAGCGTGTGCGAGACTGATCTTTTTTGCAAGAATCCAGCCGCCGAGTTGCTCCCCGAGCACCATTCCCAGAAGGCCGAGCAGAGCCACAATGGGCGGCGCCGGGCTTTTTACGCGGATTACTCCATACAGAACGCCGACAAACAGGCCCACAAGAAATGAAACGAAGAGTACCTTCATGCCGCCTTCCCTGTTTTCTGAATCTGGCGATGGAGACTAAAGCATTAGAACGCGAAACAATCGCAACCCAGTTCCCATAGCCCCAAGTCTCCCAAAACAGGCAGGTGCCAGCTCTTTTCCCGTTGGGAGTAGTTCGGCAGATGGGTGCAGACAGCGGAGTGGGAGGCCCCTAGCGCCTGATCCGAAGGCTTCGCATATCCGCCATACTGTTTGACGGGAGACCAGTCCGGACTCACGGGCAGGGCTGGCGGTGCGAGTTTGGAGAATTCAGCAGTGGCGTAAACGACCTTCCCGCCAACGACTGTGAGGACCGATTCAAGTTGCTTAATGTCCTCTTCCGGGATGGAAAAGTAGTCTGCTGAAAGAACGGCGAAATCCGCCAGTTGTCCCGGCGCGAGCGCACCCTTCTTGTCGTTTTCCGTCGAGAACCAACTGCTCCCAAGCGTGTAGAGCTTCAAAGCTTCCTCTCGATCGAAGCGATTCTCAGAGGGGTAGAGACTCAAGCCCCCGATGGTCTTACCTGTGATAAGCCAGTAGAGCGAGAGGAATGGATTGTAGCTTGATACTCGCGTCGCATCCGTGCCGGCTCCGACGGGAACACCCATTTCGAGCATGCGCCGAATGGGCGGCGTGCGCTTGGCCTGCTGCGCACCATAGCGTTCAACGAAGTATTCGCCTTGGAATGCCATGCGGTTCTGGATGGCGATGCCCCCACCAAGCGCCTTCACACGTTCGATGTTGCGATCAGTGATCGTTTCGCAGTGATCGAAAAACCAATGCAGGCCGTCAAACGGAACCTCCCGGTTCACCTCTTCGTAAACATTCAGCGCCCGCTCGATGGTCTCGTTATAAGTGGCGTGCAAACGAAACGGCCAGCGGTTTTCGACGAGATGACGGACAACGGCTTTCAGTTCACTCTCCATGACCGGGAGCATGTCGGGCCGTGGCTCGAGGAAGTCCTCGAAATCGGCGGCTGTGAAAACGAGGGTCTCACCCGCGCCGTTCAAGCGGTAAAAGTCGTCGCCCGCGCCGGGTTTCGTCATTTTTGTCCAATTTTGGAAATCGGACAGTTCCTGTTTCGGTTTCTGCGTAAAGAGGTTGTAGGCGAGGCGAATCGAAAGCTCCCCGTTTCGGTGCAGTTCGTTTACGACTCCATAGTCGTCGGGATAGTTCTGGAAGCCACCGCCGGCGTCAACCACGCTGGTAAGGCCAAAGCGGTTGAGTTCCCGGAAAAAGAGACGCGAGGAGTTGAGTTGATCCTCGCGCGACAGCTTCGGTCCCCTAGCCAGTGTGGAATAAAGAATATTCGCGTTGGGTTTTGCGATAAGCAGACCGGTGGGATTTCCGCGCGAATCCCGCTGCACCTCTCCGGCTGGAAATTCTGGCGAGTCCTTGCCATAACCGACTGCGCGCATGGCAGCTCCGTTTAACAAGGCGCGGTCGTAAAGATGGAGAACAAAGACCGGCGTGTCAGGAGCGGCGGCGTTGATCTCGTCAAGAGTGGGCATCCGCCGCTCGGCAAACTGAAATTCCGTCCAGCCGCCGACTACCCGTACCCACTGAGGCGCGGGGGTCCTGGCCGCTTGCTCTTTCAGCATGCGCAGTGCGTCGGCTAAGGAAGGCACGCCGTCCCAGCGCAACTCCATGTTGTAGTTTAGGCCCCCGCGAATCGGATGCATGTGCGAGTCATTCAGCCCGGGAATCACCGTGCGGCGGTTCGCATCGATGACTTGCGTCCCCGTCTCTCGCAGACGGAGAATCTCGTCGTCATTGCCCGCAGCTGAGATCTTTCCGGCGGATATTGCAACCGCCTCGACAAGCGACGGAACCTGGTTCGTTGCGATTCTTGCGTTGTGAAGTATTGTGTCAACAGACATGGCCATCTCCTTCCGTTATGAATTCTGGGAGGGCCGGGGCTTGCAGCCCACCCAGTTCGCTAGTTGTGCGCGGCTGCAGCGGCTGGAACTATGTATTCCGCAAACTTCGTTGCCGGTAAACCATGCACCATGGTGTAGGCGTATTCGACCCCGACGCCGTAGGCACCGAAGTGTGTCTTCACGATGTCCATCACCGCGTCGTAGGTTCCTATGAGAGACCAATCGCGCTGCCATTCGAGCATCGTGGAGAGAGCCGTTACCGGCTTTGCGCCCGCTTGAATTACACGCTTCATCGCGTTGTCGTGCGCCAACTGGCTTACGTCACCGCAGCAATCCTCGACGACGTAGACTTCGTAACCATCGTGTATCGCCTGTATCGTGGGAAGAGCCACGCAGGTTTCCGTCCACAGTCCGGCTAGCACGATTTTCTTGCGGCCGGTTTTTTCGATCGCTGCCACGAAGTTCTTGTCATCCCAGGAATTCATCGACGACCGTTCGATGGGTTCATGGCCGGGAAAGACCGCCCGGAGCTGAGGCCACATATTTCCGCTGAAAGACTTCGTTTCGACAGCTGAGAGTACAACCGGCAGTTCGAACACTCGTGCGGCCTTAGCGAGCGCGATCACGTTGTTGATAATCCCCTGGCGGTCGAAATTGCTGACTCCGAACAGCATTTGTGGCTGATGGTCGATCAACGCCACAACGCAATTGTCGGGAGTGAGTAACCCTTTTTCACTGCGCTTTGGACCGATGTTGCTAGGACTCATTTTTGATTCCTCCATTGATGAGACTGGACTTACGGAACTTCTTTCCAAAATCCGCTTGAGCGACCCCTATGCTATCCATGAGTTGAACGTGACCTCGTTCAAATCTCCTTTGGCTTGAAATCGCTTACCGTTATACTCTCTGTCTGGTACCAGGAACCAAATGGATACCTGGTTACCTCCGACCCGTGTGCGCCAAACGAATCGCCAGCATGTGCCCCATTGAAGAGCTGCTTGTGCTGATCGGCGGCCGATGGAAACCCGTTATCCTGTGGTGGCTCCTGAACAGTGAGGAACCCCTTCGATTCAAAGGTCTCCGGCAAAGAATGCCTCGAATTTCGCAGAAGGTGCTGACACAACAGCTGCGCGAGCTCGAGAGGGACGGGCTTGTAAGAAGGGAGATGTTTGCAGAAATGCCCGTTAGAGTGGAATATACGTCGACCCCTTTCGGAAGAAAGTTGCGCCCTGTCCTCCGGGTGCTCGACTCTTGGGCGCGAAAACACGTCATGGAAGCCAAAAGGGCCATATCGAAAGCCTTTTGAAGCCAGCAAGCTCCGAGACTTCCAAACTGACAAACAATGACTGTTTAGCGAAGGCATGACAGATTCGCGCTCCTTATGCGCCTTCTCCTTTCCGAGCGACAGGTTCACTCTTGGCTTGCATCGATTTCACGAGCGCGGCAGACGAAGCTCCTTCGAGCGACAGTCCATAGCCAACTTCCCGAACGACGCGCTCCTTCAACGGTTGAATAAAGTGGATGCGGGTGTTGCGACGCGTCACTTCCGGAGCCTTCAAGTACAACTCCGCCAATTCCCGTGCCCTACTGAGCGCCTTGCCGTTCGGCACAACTTCGGCAACCACTCCCCATTCGTGTGCAGTACGCGCTGTCAGCGGCTGTGGGTTCAGCAGGAACGCCTCCGCTCGGCCCGCTCCAGCGCGATAACTCCAGGTGGTAAAGATTCCGTCGCCGGGCGCAACGCCCGCGGAGAAGTGGGCCACATCCTGGAAGGTCGCACCATCTGCCGCCACAATTACACTGGCAAGTAGCGCGTAGTCTGAATGCACATGGGCACGTCCCTCGATAGCCGCGATGACCGGCACTCGTATGTTGGCTATGTTTTCCAAAACCTGAATGCCTTCGTCGTGAACCTGACTCCAGACGCCGGGATCGGTGACATCGCCGAAAGAGGACCAATCGACATCAGTAATGAACTCCCCACCTGCGCCCGTGAGGATTACGATCTTGGTCGCCCTATCTTGCGCAATCCGGTAGAAGGCATCGACAAATTCCGTGTGGGCTGGCGCGCTCATAATGAACGGCCCGCCGTTGCTGTGGAACTCAGCAACCAGTACACCTTTGTCATCTCGTGTCAGCTTTAGGTTGTGATAAGCGGTGAAGTAGCTACTTTGAAGTTGCATCGCATTCTCCTCTCCAAAAGCGATGTGGTGCTCTCAACTGTCAACAAAAATCACCAGGCTGGTTTCGGTTGGATGCTCAGCGCGTCGCTCGGATGTACTATTATTTAGACTAATTCTGACTGGCACGAAATTTGTGGGGGTGCCAATCCTTTGGGTCGAAACCCTCACGCTTCGCAACGCGCTTGCAGTGCTGCAGGATGTGAGGGTCGATTCCACCGCCCCTCGCAGAAAACACAAGTGCCGTGCCGCCGCTCGCGAGACGCCGCTTCTTCAACTCATCCACCAGGGTGGGGTCAATGCTGACTTTCCGCCTGGAGTACCACTTGGGCTTGAACTCGAATCCCAACACTGTGCGGTCGTCCACGACCAAATGCGGGTCGTCGCCATCGAGCACCACAAACCCGGCCGCAATTAAAACCCTTCGTGCGCAGGGGGCCTCCTGGCGCGCCATAGGCACCGCGCTGGGGGTAAGCCCTGCAACTGCCCTACATACCGCTGCAAGGCCTAATAAGCCATGTTTAAAAATCCCCCACCAAAGTACGGCTGCAACTGACTCATTTTAGGTCCCTAAAGCTGGGTTTTTAGGCGTTTGGAAATTATTAGTTTTCCAAACATGTGAAAGGTTACGCAGAAACCGGCACAGCGCGGAAGGAGTGGAAATAACTAGGCTTATGATCGCGTTCTTCGTAACCGATCGGCTTGCGTTTGGGAGCAAGCTGCGGCTGAAACGTCATACGGAAAAGCTCCGTGAGCTAGGCATTACGCATGTGATCGATGTGCGGATGTACCCAGCAAAAAACTCCGAGAGTTCAAGACGATCCATCTCAATTTCAAGGACAATGGTCGCCCGCGCCCAATGTGGTTCTATGCTCGAGCGCTCCACTTCTATCGAAATGCGTTACAACGACCGAACGCCAAAGTCTACGTGATGTGCCGAGCCGGTCGACGGCGAAGCGCGTCGCTGGTGTACTTCCTTATTCGTGCCAGCGGTGCATCTGTCTCCACGGCTGAGTCAGCAGTCCTCCGAGCGCGCCCGTGCGCAACGATTGTCAGGGCATACCGTGAATCCAGCGAAAAATACTTGAACCAGCAGGCGTAACGAAAGAGAACTACTGTAGCAAGCTCCACTTCCTTAGCTGTTTTTCGATCGAACAGTAGGGAACCCACGTTGCAACTTAGACGGCGTTTATAGATAAGAACTTTTCCGGTGCCGACCGACTTTGCCCCCAGGTCCTTTGGCTTGCTCGCTCGTCAAGTCACTTGGATCGTTTCCATCTGCCGATACTCCCACCGCCCACAGTGCGACTGCCGAAGCTCGCAGAGCCGCTACCCACGCCAAACAAGTTGAAGCATTGCGAACGTGGAATCCATCGGAGCTTCCGAAATGGCTGGATGAAGATTTCTACCGAGTGGAAATCCTGCCTCGCCTGTCCGAATTTACAACAAAGAAGATTCGGACGGCGATAGACGTTTCTCACCCTTACGCCACTCTCATCAAGCGTGGGTCGAAGATTCCTCATCCAAGACACTGGCTGTCTCTCGCGGACCTCGCGGGATATCGAAGGTAGAAAGTATTAGTACCCATGGGAGTTGACAAAACTTGAGCGCAGAATTTCAGCGATAACTACAGTAATTTCGCGTACTCCGCTTTGGCTTGCCTCAGGATTGGGATATCCGGGTCAGCGTTTTTCCAGGTGGTGAAGAATTCATCGTAGGCTTTGCGGGTCTTCTCTTCATCCGCTTGCGCGAAATAGGCACGCGCGAGGCCAAGTTGGGCGAGGGGGGCGTACACTTGCCACCAGCCCGCGTCGCGGGCATCGAGGACCATCCGGAACTGCACAGCGGCCTTAGCCGGCTCGTTTGACGCCAAGTAGGCCTGCCCGAGACGATATGGAACGTCCAGCGTGTGTTTGTACAGTTCGGGCTGGAGCAGCAAATCGGCGGCTTCCGAGGGGTTTCCTCGCTGGCGATCCACGATGGAATGAATCAGCGGCAGATGAACTTTCTGTTCGATGGTGTCTTCGGGAGCAATGCGGTTGAGTTTCGCCGCCAGTGCTTCCGCGCGGGTGAAATCGCCGGCGTCTGCGAATGCTTCTGCACAGCGCCACAGCTCGACAGCGCTGTCGGTGTCCCCCGCTCCGGAATGGCGACAGAGGCTGCGCGCCAAGGCGTAGTTTCCGAGAAAAGATTCGAGCTGGCCGCGCGCAGCTAGATCGTCCGCGGCGTCTTGCGTCTGGCCGCCGCGTGTCTCGAGGTTCACCGCAGTTTCGCTGAGCGAGCGGAACTTCTTGATGTCTCCGCGAAGATAGGCGAACTGCATCTGCAATTGGAGCCAGCCGACATCATCGGGCGCAGCCTCCCGGGCAAGCCGGTCCATCGTGGCGGTATCGTTCTCGAAGAAGGCGATACGGTAGAGCATGTCCTTCTGATAGGAGAAGAGGGTGCCTTTCTGCTGCCATTGATTGAGTATTGCCTTGGCCTCGTCAAACCGGCCGAGCGACATGAGCGCTTGGCTCTTATTGGAGTAGGCGAAGGCGGAGGGTTCCGGGGAATGGTCAATGGTCCAGTTGAACTGCTGCAGCGCCTCTTCCTTTCTGCCCACCAGCGCGTAGTTGATTCCCAATAAATTCGCCGCGTTGACGCTGCGGGGATACACTTGTTGATACAACGTGAGTACGGCATTCTCCTTCTCGAGGTTACCCGTTATGTTCCAGTAGTAAGTAGCGGTAACTAGAAAATTCTCTTCTTGCGTAAGGCGTTTGTCTTTTAGTTCAAAGGCACGGGCGAAATTCTTCCGCGAAGCCTCGTCGTTGCCGATTCCGTGATAGGAACTGCCGAGCATCACGCGTACGCAGAACAGAACTGCGGGTCCAGCTCGACGGCCCGTTCAAAGAAGGGAATGGACTCGCGGATCTTCCCCGAACGATTGCGCAGCAGAACTACCGGTGGGATGGAGATCGGGCGCTCGGGACACACCGCAACACTGCTCCCGAATGGGAGCGTATTGGTTGCGGGCGGCGGTATTTTTGCCGGTCTGGCTTCCGCGGAGTTGTATCAATGAATAGGATGACGGGCACCGGGCCAGATAGACGAACGCAAGCAAAAAACAGGGAAGAGGAGGAGAGCACCATGATTTCCAAAACGTTTCGCATCGCTGGAATGATTGCTCTTGCCAGCGTTTGACTATGAGGAAACTCCTCAAATTCCAATGCGCTTTGATCGTGTGACCAATGCAACATTGACGAACAGCTCGCTGAATAGCGCTACTTTATTAAGTGAGGCGCGGCAAGGCTAATAAATTCCCGTGTCGTTATGATCTTGGTTTTCTTCCAGAATCTCGGAAAATGCTTCTGGTTGCCCGTCACCAGGTAGTCCGCTTTTGCCGCATCGGCACATTCCAGGAACATATTGTCGTCAGTGTCGTGCGCCGCTTCAAGCCGTCGTGTCGGGGCGACGGTATAGCTGTGGTTCCTGATGAGCTGCAGCAATTGCTGCCGAAGCCCCTTACGAATCCCCAGCTCAGGGCGGGACAGCACGTCGCGATATTCCTCCAGGATGTTACGGGAGACAAACAGGCGGGCCGGTTTGGTGATGGCAAGCAGCAGAACGGTGCGTTGCAATCCTGCCGGTTTGAGAGCTGCCGAAACTAGGACGTTGGTATCAATGACCAGACGGAGCGGAAGCATTTATTGCTTCTTCTTTTGTGCTCTGGCGGCCTTGATTATCTGGTCGATCTGGCGGGATGTGAGGGTGTTGGTTCCCTTCCGCTCCGATTCTTCACCGATGACTCTCAGAACTTCGGGTTCCGGCGCCGCCAGCTTGACGTAATCGCGTATGCTGAGAAGCACCGCCCGGGGCGTCCCGCGTTTCTCGATGATCAGCGACCGGCGCTCATCCTCCACACGGTTCAGCAGTTTCCCGAAATAAAGCGGAAACCACTATCGTGCCATTCTTGCCCGTGGTTGTGGTGGTAACCATAAACTCTCCATTTCAATTATTTGAACTGTACAGTGTCTCAGACGTAGGGTCAATGGCGTAGGGCAGTCCGATACAACTGATAACAATGCCTTGGAATCTCGGATGAATTCTGATCGGCCAGGAGATCGCGACAGCTTCAGGCGAGCTGCAGCTTAGTGCCGAACACTTTATTCGCCTGAACCAGCGTGTCTTCAGCTTCGAGTGCGTATCCCATCAGATTATCCACCGCGACGAGGACGCCGCACCACTCATTCGCAGCCGTCTCTAGCCAGCCTCTAGAGTCTCCCTGCAGGGCACCGTGGCGAACGCTGCGCGCACGCGCGGCCTGATGATACCCCGGGACGGAGGACACACTTCGAACAAATTCTTAAAACAGACGTTGCCTTTTGCGTGCGTAATAGGCCATCGCGTAACCTGTGCTTCGCCAGAATTAAGAGCGCCTTTGAAATAAATAGCATACAGCGAGGGGATGTAACATTGTGACATGGCCCTGTAGCTTGCGAAATTACAATTCGCCAAGCACAGGATCGTATCTACCTGCCCTAATCAGCCCGCGAGCCGAGATTGGGCAACCGCCGAAAAGCACCGGAATCCTCTCCGTCCGCGCATTCGTTTGCCAAGGCCAAGACTTTACCCAGCGTGACCTTTTCTCAAATAACGCTTATAGCTAAGAATCTTAGACATAAGGTATAATGGCGGCATGAAGCAATGCGGACCCGTCCTAACGCTTATCCTCCTCGCTCCGGTCATTGCCGAGATACTGCTCGGCAGCACCCGACTGAGCATTCTGTTTATCTTGATTCCCCAGATTCTGCTCTGGGGTCTCGGCGCACTCATGATTCGCGAAGCCGTCCGCCGAGCGCGCCTGGATACCCGGAGCTTGCTGCTCATGGGTGCGGCGCTGGGTTTGTCCGAGGAATTCATAATCCAGCAGACGTCGCTGGCGCCGCTTCCCTGGCTCGGTCCAGGCCACGACTACGGGCGAGCCTTCGGTGTGAACTGGGTTTGGCTGTTGGCAATGTTGGGGTGGGAAGCAGTGTGGGTGACGGTGGTTCCGATTCATCTGACCGAAATCATCTGGCGCGACCGGCGTCGGCAGCCTTGGCTTAGAACCCGCGGCTGGATGATTTCCATAGCGCTGTTCCTCACCGGCTCCATGATCGCCTGGTACGGCTGGACCTATCGAGCTCGGCCGATGGTGTTTCACGCGCCAATCTACAGCCCGCCGTTCGCTCCCATGCTGATCGCGGCGGTTGTGATCGTCGCACTGATCGCGATCGCCTTGTACCTACCCGCGCGGCTGCGGAGACCGCGCGGACAGGCGCCGGGTCCGTGGCTCGCCGGCATTGCGTCCTTTGTGTTTGCGGAAGGTTGGGTCGGCTTGATTCAGATTGCTGGCGGCTCTGATCCGAACTTCCAAGTGACTGCGGCGCTGCTAGCTGGCATCGCTTGGGCGGCCGCAGCATACGCGCTAATGGAGCGTTGGTCCGGCGGCTCTGGCTGGACGGATGCGCACCGCATGGCTGCGATCATTGGCGCGAATGTCGCACTCATGACGAACGGATGGCAAGGAGTGTGGCGGCTGTCCGATATCATCTTCAGAGTAGCGGTAGGCGGTGGAATTGTGCTTCTGACCATCGTGCAGTTGGGGCGATTGCCGATCGCGGAGGCGGAACAACCGTGAAGATGACGCGTGGCCAATCAGTCCGCTCTTTGGCCCCCGGCGAGCGCCGCGGCCGTGCGCTCAGCACGGCGATTGTCCTATTCCACGAAGCGATTGCCGCGCGGCTCGGCATGAGCAGCGCGGAATGGAAGTGTCTTGGCTTTCTGGAGGAACACGGACCACTCACGCCGGGCCGTCTGGCGGCGCTCTCGGGATTTACTACCGGCGCGATCACGGGAATCGTCGATCGGCTGGAACGCGCCAGTTACGTGCGCCGAACACGGCACGCCAGCGATCGTCGCAGCGTGATCCTGCATCCTTTGAAACTGGCCAAAATCAAGCGTCAAACCGCCCCGATCTTTGCCTCGCTTGGACGGACCATGAACGCGGTGACCGCCCGTTATACCGTAAACGAATTGGCTCTGATTGACGACTACCTCGACCGGATCACGCGCGTGCTTCAGCAGGAAACGGAAAGGCTGAAGTGAACACTAATGATTTCGAAGAATCAGGGGACACTTCGCGCGTCGGCGCATCTGCACGTATAACGCGCAATCCGTAGAAGTGACCCATTTTGACCTCGCGATTCGACCCGCGACGCGAGCTAACTCCCGGATGGCCTTACGGAAGTAATCGCCAAAACGGTGGCCTAAGTCATCGGCAACTTGCATCGGGTTGCGGTCACGCACTCTAGCCACAATCACCGAGCGCAGTTCCCACAGCCGTCCGGCGCTCACCGTTGCAGGTGCCACTCGAATCGAGCACCATCGTGGAACCTGTGGCGATCTTGACGCGACTTATTTTTTCTGTTCCGCTTTACCTGCTCACATAGCTCGGCCGATACCGCACCGACGTTCCCAGTTCAGTAGGCCAGCCTTTTTCTACCTCTTATTCTTCTGGGCACTGCTTCGGGCTAAGTGGAATAGCTTCGGGCTGAGGGTTGCCCGCCGACGTTTCCGACATTAGCGCATGGTTTGTCTTGCGCTTCCATAGCGAAGACCTGCGACGCCGGAGGCGGCGCGCCTAGGTCGTAGCGGAAAGAGTGGCCAGGGACGGATTAGCGGGCGAATCTCGTCCGAGTGGGTACCCTTGCGAATGCCGCCGTCTGCAACATTTGCATTACTTCCGAGTGTTAATCGAAGTCCTGGTCGCGGCCGCAAGGGCCGCGAGTGCTGCGTCATGGGATTGGAGACAATACCAAGATAGAGG
This sequence comes from Candidatus Acidiferrales bacterium, assembly GCA_963795535.1. Lineage (GTDB taxonomy): Bacteria > Acidobacteriota > Terriglobia > Acidiferrales > UBA7541 > Acidiferrum. Next base: position 44,574 of record CAWCIG010000012.1, on the reverse strand, counting down.
GATCAGTTGCTCGCGGTGTACCTCGCTTCTTTTGTTGCACGCACCCACACGCGGCAGCATTCTGAACAAACAGTCCGCAGCACGGGCACCAACTGCGCATGCCCCTCGACTTGCTGGGAGATGACGTCACAAGCCGCGCAGAGGACAGGCGGCCATTACCGGCCGATTCAAGACCTGACCATGTTGGGTTTCGCTTCGGCCGGTTTTGTCGAGCTCTCGCGAAGATAAATGTAAAGGACCGCGACCAAAGCCCAAACCTTGGCGCAGCTTCCCAAAGCCACAAAGATGGCCCGTATCGAATCCCATTTGTAGAAAACGTCAAACGCACGCTGCGGGGCGACGGGGTCGTTCCCAATCCGGCGCAGACTGAGCATGGCTGGTGCCGCTTGCGTGGTGACCAACAAAACGCAGATAAACATAAGAACTGTCCCATAAATGGGAACAGCCGCGAATAGAGGCCGTTTGGGATTCATGGTAAAAGCAATCGCCGCGCCCAACATCAGCAAAGTTCCGCCGATGCCTTGTACCGAATAGACGTATCCTCCGTTGCCGAGGTCGGCCAGGCGCGAGAAAGTTGCCCAGGCTTCGGCTCCAAGTCGATGCCACGCGGGCATCTCCACCAGCGTTCTATCCAAAGCGCCCCCGAGGCCTGTCATTAGCAACCCGGCGACAAGCAGTACCATCGTTATGTATAACCATCTGTTCTTATTCAGCGTGGCCCCCTCCGTTTCTTGGCGGCTTTCCTTTCGCAAAAACCAAATTCCATTTTCTTTTTACATCGTTATGCAAAGTATAATACAGAAAATGCGCTGCCCTAGCAAGAATGAATCTTGGACATGAGGAAAGTCTCGCTCTATCTTCGCCAGTCCAGAAGAACCAACCCGACGTTGCCAAATAAATTTTCATGCTCACGATGAATGTGTTACGATTACTATGTTATCCGATATACGAATCGGGCTACTCATAAACTGAGTAGCCGCACCCGCGTGCGTCTCAAGATCAAAACATTGGCACAGAGGTCAACGATGCCTTTGGACCGTGAACTGTTAAAGGGAAGTATTTCACTGCTGATTCTTAAGCTGTTGTCGGACCGCGACATGTACGGCTACGAAATGATCCTGGAATCGGCACGTCGAAGCCATGATGCGTTTGAATTCAAGGAAGGCACTTTGTACCCAGCCCTCCACCAGCTGCATCGGCGCGGGTACTTGCGGTCAGAATGGCGGATGGGGGCGAACGGGAAACAGCGGAAGTACTACAGCCTGACCGCAGCGGGCAGAAAAGCGGCCCACCGCAGCGAACGTGACTGGCAGTTATTTTCTGAAACGGTGAACACCATACTCGCAGGGGTCCGAAGCTGATGGACCACGACGGCATTGTCCGACGCGTCATTTCGCGTTCTGATTTTCTCGACGCGGCGCAGCGTCGCGAGATTGAAAGAGAATTGCGTGCTCATGTGGAAGATATTGTGGAAGAAGCCCGCGCCCAGGGCCACGATGAGGCCACCATAGCGCAAATCGTCGAGGCGCGGTTCGGCAGACCTCAGGAAGTGGCCGCCGCTTTCAGGACTGTGTATGCGCGGGAACGTCTGATACTGAATGTTGTTCGCGTGGGCAGTCTTCTGTTGGCTTCGTTGGTAGCAGTCGGACTTGTAGTCGGGAGCGTGCAGTCGATTTTCGCGATCTGCACCGCCACCTCGCTACGATCCGCTTTCAGCCAGATTGCGCGGGAATCTGTCGGTTTCACCGCAATTACGCTGGGCTACTGCAGCTTGTATTTCGGAGAGCGCCTGCTTCGAACCTCCCTGGCGAAACAAATTTTGCTCGGCGCTGCGCTCTTGTTCTGGATGGCCTTTGGTCTTTCCAGAGCGGTTCCCGAACACTCAGCCCTACCGGTAGTGGCCTTTGCTTCCGCCGCGATGGCGCGCCTGTTTCAGCGCATTCGCATACCGTTAATATGGCTCGCCGGAACTGCCGGACCGTTGTTGGCTGCAGGCATGATTCCCGGCTTCTTCTTTTCCGGCCACGAACAAGGAATGCATCTACAGTTCCTTTGGTTGGTATGGCTAGGACTGACGCTTTCCTGCAAAGCGCTGCAGCTGATTGTCCAGCGCTTTGAAAAACATATTTTCGCTTGGAAAGTGACGTAAAAAACAAAAATGGGTCCTCCGGTTCAGCAGACCACCCAGTCGCTCCTGACACCGCACCGCTGCCTTCCTATTGCTGCAACGCTCGCCGCAGTGGACGCTCCCCAAACAGAATCAGCCTCGAGCAAATCAGCTACGAGATCACCACTTCGCACTTGAAGTCCGGCTGCGCCAAGAACGCTATCGTCAACGGATTTTTACACTTGATCGAACAACGATGAAACGCGATCAGTGCGTCAGTTCTTCGGCTTTTTCTTGATACTGTCGAGGAATTCGTACCGAGCGCGCTGCTTGTCAGGCACCGCATGGGCTTCCGCGCTGAGGTGCATCACCTGGTAGGCGTCTGGTTTGTATCCCGGCCAGTGCGGCAAGCCTTCACCGTTGGGATCTCCGGTTTTGGCGAAGTTGGTCCAATACGAACTCATTAAGTCTGATACTTTGTAATCTTCCGGGCGCCAGGGAAGATCTTTGGAAGGCAGCACCTCGAACACATATTCAATCTCACCGGCGTGGGGAGCTCTTGGCTCCTCATCTTCCGCTCCCTTATCTGCTGACTCTTCATCGTCATCGGACTTGTTGACGTGTGTCGACAAAGGAAGAGTCTGGTCGAAGCGATAGCGGAAAACCGGAGCGTGTCCGGTTTTCAGTTGCAACTCCATCCATTTCCACGTCCCGAACGCAATGAAACGGTCACCCGCAAGGTCAGCAGCCGCGCGCTTGACCTCCGCCGCGGTTGTTGCCGGATAGAGCTTCAAAATCGCAGCGGCATTGGCACCGTAGAGAGAACGCACTTTCTTGGCGAAATTTTCCGGCGTCGGCTGCTCCTCTTCCAAAATGGATTCATAGCCGCCTTCATCGGCATTCCACCCGGCCAGCAATGTCACGTCATTTTGCTTGCCGGCAGCAAAAATGGCTTCCAGGCTTTCGGGCAGAAAATAGCCATCCACATTTGCGAAAAATCCCGGCGCCCCCTCTCTTGATGCGGCTTCCAGAATTTCGATCGTCGACTTGGCGCGCAACGCTTCCAGCGAATCCGTTCCCAGGGCTTTCTTAGCGAATTCGGCATCGGTCTTTTCGGTTTCGGTGTGCGTCTTTGCATGACGCGTCGCGCTGAAAAAGGCTCCGCTCTCGCCGATGGCGCTCTGAAACAATCCTTTTGCAAGCGGCGATGCCATCAGCGCACTAACCGAAAATGAGCCGGCCGATTCGCCGAAGATGGTTACATTGTTCGGATCGCCACCGAATGCCGCGATATTCTGTTTTACCCACTTGAGTGCCGCGAGTTGGTCCATCAACCCATAATTGCCGGAAGCGTTGTGGCCCGATTCGCGCGCCAGTTCTGGATTCGAGAAGAATCCGAAAATGCCGAGCCGGTAGTTCATGCTTACGACCAGCACGCCTTTTTTGCTCAGATTTGCTGCGTCTTGCCGCGGTTCCGAACTTGCCCCGGCGTGAAAACCTCCGCCATATATCCATACCATCACCGGAAGAGGCGCTGGCGAATGCACTTCCGGCATCCACAAATTCAGGTACAGGCAATCCTCGCTCGGGCCTGGATCCGGAAAAACCATGTCGTCATAGACGTGCGTCTGAATGCAGCGCGCCCCGTACTCGGTCGCCTTTCTCACTCCGCTCCACGGCGTCGCCGGTTGTGGAGGCTTCCAGCGCAACGGGCCTACAGGTGGCGCAGCGTAAGGGATTCCTTTGAACGTGCGAACCTTGCCGTCAGTGCTTACCACGCCTTCGAGAACTCCATTGGCCGTTTGCTGCTGCACGTAGCGCAATTGCGCGCGCGGCAGTTGGGGCGTTAGAAGCGCGCTGGCCGACAACAAAAAGATCGAGCAGGGGTGAACTCTGAGGAGAATTGACTTGCAATGGCGATTTTCTAGGAATTTTGCCGGCATGGTGACTTCAATTTACCACACGTCACGATTCGTAACTCGCGGAACTCTTACATGCGCGGCGTTGGCACCCCGGCGACAAGTACCATCGAACCGATTTTACCAATCATTGATTGACCTCCCAGTTGAATCAGTTGCAGTAGGACCTATCCCACTGCCTAGCAATTCCAATTACTCAGTGTGTGGAGTGAACGTTGTATGGATTGCAGTGCTTTGGATACTGCTCGCACGTTGCCGAAAGACGGAACCATCGTTCAAATGGAACTTGCTGTTTCATTGGATGTTATTCGCATGGCTTGCTTGGTACGCCTTCCCATTCTTCGGCGAACTGCCATAGACGATTTGCTACGCGCCATCTTCTCAGTGCTTATTTCCGCTAGACCAATCGCGGCTTACCCATGAGCTTCGAGTTGGAACCTCTAGCTTTACCAACAGAATATTCACTTGGAAGGCTGACGGTGTATCGTGCAGAAGACCGAGAACCATACGCTGGCTCGATGCGCGTAGAAATTCCTCGAAATGCAAAACTGTATCTGGACCTGAGTCAAGAAGTGTGCGCCGACCTAAGTCGGATAAGAACTGTACCCGAGCGATTGTTAGAAAGGAGCAAGCCCATCGCGTCAGACGCTACGAGGGTGCATACACGAACCGCACAGCTTGGCTTCTGGCGTTCTTAGAGGTTTCCCGCACTTTTCGCACGGGCGACCCCACCTTGATAAGACATGGTCCCATAGAACGTTGGGATTGGTTTCGCGAAAGCCGGTGATTCGCTCGTATTACCGCAATGCGAGCGCGAACATTTTTCCCTTCGGGTTACCTTCCGGTCCTTTATGAAAGAGCGACGAGCCGCGCTTCCACTCGTCGTCGTCGAGCATCGGCACCTCAGCCTTGCATCTCCAGCACCAAAGCATCTTCATTGGGAGTTCACCGTTACGACGGGACAAACGATGTTGGCACGGACAATTCCAACTGTCTAGAATTGCTTGCCACGAGCCGCAAGATCCTGATTAACGCGGCCTTATGGAACTACCTCGATTTGTAGGATCATAGTTCCATGACCTTTGCCACAGAAGCGTGCACACTTCCCTTCAAAATGACCGGTTTGCTGCGGAGTGAAACTGATCTCAGTGTCCTTGCCTTTCTTTACGTCATCCGATTTGATGCCGAGTGCGTCGATCTTAAGGCCGTGCGTGACATCGATGCTGCGCAGAACAAGGACGACCGGTTCTCCCTTCTTGAGAGTGATCGTATCTGGATCGTATGTAAATCTCTTGGCGATGATTTCAATTCGCTTGGGTGATTGTGCGCGGCCTATCGGTACGCTCCAGCCAAGAAATATCATTGCTAGGAACACTGCTTGTTTGACTGTGATCAATTCTTCTCTCCGCGAGTGGATTGAGTAGAGCAAGGAATTCGCCAATGCGCGATGCCATTCCAACACGTTTGATGCGCCGACGCGGCGCGGATTACTGGCGGGCTTGTAAAGTTCTTGTCAACGCAAGGAATGGCCGTTGCGGGCTAGAAAATGCTGTTCTGGAAAGTTGGCCTCGTCCACGCTACCAAGGTCCGAAATTGTCACCAGATCGGGTCAAGTCCTGAGGTGACGCAACTAATCGTGACCTTGTACGTTTCTGGAGCCGCGGTGCAACACCGCTCTGGGTGCAGCCTTCTCCGTTGCGAATCCGTTGCCTCCAGAACATGAGAAGCGTACGATGCGCGAGGCAGCGGTCAATATGTCAAATTCCGAAAATTCTTTGATTGCTTGTCGCAAAAATCTGGAGGCGTCATGCGCCGCTTACTTGTGCTTTCGGTCTTTCTAGGCGTCTTGCTCATTCCTTGCCGGCTGGTATTCGGGCAGGCGATTTCACCGGATGTGAAAGCAGCGATGGAAGAACTCAAGAAGGAGCCGTTTCGTGCCCACATGGCATTCCTGGCGGACGATCTGCTGGAAGGACGCGGCACGGGAAAGCGGGGTCATGAAATTGCGGCGCGGTACGTCGCTGCGCAGCTTGAGGCTATGGGGCTGAAACCCGCCGGGCTGGACGGCACGTATTATCAGCGTGTGCCGATGCGCGAAACTACCGTCGAACGGGACAAATGCAGCATCGCCATCGCCCAGGACGGTTCCACAACGCTGCTCAAATGGGGTGACTTCGTCACGCGCGGAAACGAGCTAAATACCGAGGCCTCCGTTGAAGCCCCGGTCGTGTTTGTCGGCTTCGGCGTGCGGACTCCGGATGGAAAGTATGACGACTACGCGGGCCTGGATGTAAAAGGCAAGATCGTCGCCTTTCTGTTCGGGGCCCCGCCCTCGCTCCCTTCAGAGCTGCAGGCGCACCTGAGTGCTAATCGCGAGAAGTTGCGCACCGCGCGTGATCATGGCGCTGTCGGTGTGCTGCTGCTCTGGACAGAGAAAGATGATAAGAGTCTGCCTTGGCCGCGCGTGGTCATCGGCGCCGGTTTCCCCGCCATGCGCTGGCTGGGACCAGATGGTGTTCCGAACGATTCGTTTCCAGAGATTCAGGTGGGCGCCGCCCTTTCACAGTCGGCCGCGGAAAAGCTTTTTCAACATGCGCCCAAGTCATGGGCGGACGAGCAGCGGGACGCAGATGCGGGCAAACCAGGTTCATTTGCGTTGCCGGTAATGGTGCGTATGACGATGGTTAGCCGCTACGAAGCGATCACCAGCCCGAACGTGGTCGCTGTGCTTCCTGGCTCGGACCCGAAACTGAGACAGGAGTATGTTGTCTATACCGCCCACGTCGATCATCTGGGAATAGGTACGCCCATAAATGGCGATTCCATCTACAACGGAGCTGCCGATGACGCTTCCGGCGTTGCAGCAATGTTGGTGATCGCTCAAGCATTCAAATCTATGCCGCACCCACCCACCCGTTCCATCATGTTCCTCGCCGTCACCGGAGAAGAAAAAGGATTGCTCGGTTCAGACTACTTCGCGCATTTTCCCACGGTGCCGATCCATAACATTGTGGCGGACATAAACATGGACGGCGCAAGCGTGTTCTACACGTTCAAGGATATTGTCGCGCTCGGTGCTCCGGATAGCACTCTTGAGGCAACCGTGCAGCGCGACGCGGCGCTTCTCGGGTTGAAAGTGAGTCCGGACCCCGAGCCTGATCAAAACTATTTCGTTCGCGCTGACCAGTATTCGTTTGTGCGCCGGGGCGTCCCTTCGGTTTTTATCACCGAAGGAGAGCAAGCAAAAGATCCCAACTTCAATGCCAAAAAATTTAACGACGATTGGATCGCCACTCGTTACCATTCTCCCTCTGATGATATGAACCAACCGCTCGATTTCGACGCCGCCGTCGAGTTCATGCAAGTGGATTTCCTTGTTGGATATGATATCGCGCAGGGTCAGCAGCGGCCCGCGTGGAAGCCCGGAGATTTTTTCGGCGAAACTTTTGGCCCCACGAAGTAAGTCTAACGGCGAAATCGGAAATGTGGGTTACTGGTTCGGTGTCAATGCTTCTTTAACTTCTGAACGCGCCAAGATGTTGACATGACCGCGAAGCCTGGCAAGGGACATGGGGTTCTCGTCGTCGGGTGCGAACCAGCACTCGTCAGGTACTTCGCCGTGTTCTTGAAGATATTCGGTTATCAGGTGAGCACTGCTAAATCGTTTCCTGAAGCCATACGCGAAGCACAGAAGCACCCTCCTGATACATTAATCACGATGATACTGATGCCCGGCATGTCTGGGGTTGAAATAGGCCTACGCATTTTCGAGCAATCGCAGTGCTCGGTGTTATTCGTCGCCGCAATGGATGAGCAATTGTTCAGCGACACATTGGAACGCGTTCGCGGACAAGGATGTAAATGCATGTTTCTTCCGCTGCCGTTTGAGAATTCTGATTTGATCTCAAAGGTGCAGTCTTTAGCTGCGTAGGTTCGCCGGAATGCCGGTGCAAGCCAAAACTATTCGATACATTTGAAACATCCGAGTCGTGGCGAAAAGAGAAGCATTCATAATGCCAGAAACGCTGATGGAAATCTCTAGGTCCCGGTAAACGACAAATCAGGCAAAATGAGACCTACAACTGTCCCTACCGAAAATTCTGTGTTGGCCCATCGCAGATGACATTCTCCCATGCGGACCACAAAGCTCAAGCAGTTCGCGGCCCTGTCTGAGTTGGGTGAACGAAGTCCGCCGATGCCCGCGTGTGCAAGAGAACACAGTTCGGACACCAATTTCAAAGGCTCAAGGAAAGGCAGCGCATCGTGTAGCGGATTCGGGCTCTCTCAGGCAGCCCGTCGTTCGTAGCGGTGATGCAGCCCACCGACCTGCGGCACGGCCGCGATTGACCCCATTTCCGGCGGCTGAATCGCTCGTGGCTCCGGTGAGTCCTTCCCCAAAGAAAGATGTGTTCTCGATCGGTGATAATAATCGATATACGAATTGAGCGTTCTTCGTAACGAGCCTTCATGGAACACGATCACATGATCGAGGCGCTCACGACGAATGGATCCAATCACTCGCTCTACGTAGGCTCTCTGCCAAGGCGAGCGCGGTGCAGAGAGAACTTCCGAGATGCCCACGTTTCGCACCTGTGCTCGGAAGTCATTGCCAAAAATCGCATCACGGTCGCGCAGCAGGTAGCGCGGGAGTTGGGCAAAGGGAAATGCTTCCCGCAGTTGCTGTCCCGTCCACTCGGCGGTCGGGTGGGCGGTCACATTGAAGTGCAGAATGCGGCGCCGGTCATGAGCCAATACCAGGAACACATAAAGGACCTGGAAACGGAGCGTGGGCACCGTGAAGAAATCGATGGAGACCAGCTGCTTGGCGTGATTCTCCAGAAATGTGCGCCAAGTCTGAGAAGGCGGTTTGCGGCTGCGCACCATGTATTTGCTGACGCTGCTTTCCGCGATGTCGATGCCGAGTTTGAGCAGTTCGCCGTGGATGCGGGGTGCACCCCAACCGGGATTCTCCCGGCACATCTTGCGGATCAGATCTCGGACCGCGCGGGAAATGACGGGTCGTCCGGGGTGGCCGCGCCGCACCTTCCAGGTCCAGAACAAACGAAAGCCGGCACGATGCCAGGCTACGACCGTTTCTGGCTTGACGATGGCCAGCGCCGAGCGCCAGTCACGCCAGAGGTGCGACAGGAAGATCCACAACAGGCGGTCCCCTGAGGTCAATTGCTGGCGTTTCCTGGCGGATCGCTGAAGCACGCCGATTTGGTGGCGCAGAGCCAGGTTCTCGAGCTCAAGGGCAGCACGCGAACGGAAGATCGAAGACAGAGTTGCGAGGAGTGTCTTGAGAGAAATGAGCATCGGTAAGAATTATGAAAGAAATATAACCCCCATCCGCTACAGAGATTTCGAGAATTTCGAGAAGCACAATCGTGCGGTGAAGATGCAAGAGGCAGAGGCGAATTTGGGGCTGTTGCAGTAAGTCCCCCCAATTTCCCCCTCAGCGAGGGGAAGGACCTCTTTAGTGATGCCCGTAAGTGAAACAAAAGATTGGTCGGGGCGCCGAGATTTGAACTCGGGACCTCCTGCGCCCAAGGCAGGCGCGCTACCAGGCTGCGCTACGCCCCGACAGTGACTGCTGTATTCATTCTAAAGCACTTTCCAACTTTACTCCTAATTCCAGTCGTCATTTTTGGGCTTACTGTGCCAGAACTGTGGGAGGCGCCGATGAAGGCGCAAGGGGCGCGTGGAACTATTGGTACCGCAGCGCGATCATAATATCCGTGCGTCGGTTCCAGCGCTAACGTTTTCAAAATGAGCATGTCTTAGAGTGCCCTGCACGAGATCGCTTGATTTGTCCGCCATCGACGCACTCCCTTGAGTGTCAAGAGGAGGAGGCAGGAGACGCTGCTCCTTCCCACGATTGAATTAATCCCTAACCGATCAATTACTCTGTGTTGACGCGGTGGCGGAATTGTCGATAACCAGCAAATTCAGGAAGCGAATGATTTGTGTCCGCTCGCGTTCTTGTTCAGGAGTGACGCCCGTGTTCTTCGCGAGGTCCGCGAGCCGGACGGATAACACTCGCAAGGCAACCTCACGATTGACGTAAGCAGCGTCCTTGAGGGGACTCATCACCCAGCCTCTTTTGGTCTTCTCGAATTCCAGAGACTCTTCTCTCCAGCGAAGCTGCGAGCCCGTCTGCGTATCTGCAGGAGCGGCTAGCGATTCGATCCGAACGAGCCCAGTTCCGCGCTTGCCCTTAATTTGCACTGCCAGGACACGTAACTCGCGGTAAACGAGTATGGATTTGCCGGGACTGTTCAGGTTGCCCGTCCGCAGGGATTCGCCGAAATCCTGATTCATTTCGACAAATGCGGCCGCGACTTCCTCTGGTGAAGGATTTTTCCCTGCCACTTGAAGAACGATTTCGCGAGGAGTCTGGACTGTCGTTGAACGGGAGGTGTCGGCCGCAGGGACCGGGTGCGATGCGCGCGCAGTTACCGGCTTGGACAGTTCGCAAGGCGGATGGTTCTCCAAACTGAGGTTGTCGGCCTGACCCTGAAGAGGTTTGCGATCCGGGTGATCCGCAGCCTCGAGCGTGTGATCGGCATGGGGCTTGTCGGTCACGTAGCGGAAGAAACGAGCGATACCGCGCGAGCGCCAGTAGGGCGAGTCATAAAATTGCATGTCTGGACCGGAACTCACGAAGCTGAAGAACGAGTGTTGTTGGGGATCGACGACGATGCCGACATGGCCGCGCCAGACAACCAGGTCGCCTGCCTGAGGCACGCGCACGCGTGAGAAATTCTCGCTGCCGATGTAGAGTTCGCGCGAACTGACATACTCGTAAGGAAAGCCTGCTTGTTCGTAAATATCGTGAACGAGATGGGAACAGTCCGTTTCGGATTCCAAGCCGACGTCTACCGTGGGAATGGCGGCCAGAATCTTCCGACCCTCCGTCCGGGCGATGGGACGAGGTCTGTGTGTTTCCGCAGCGGCTGGCCGGACATTCTGGCCGAGCGCCGTCGAGGCCGTCGCCAGGCAAAATGTTGCGAAGATGAATCGACCCATCATTTTGTAAGTCTCACAGACCGCGGCAAATGGTGCACTGGCGAAGCCGCAAAGACCACACCGTCCGGCGGCACCGGACGCCTTTTTTTGCTGGGCTGGAAATGAATGAACGACAAGCTTTGAGGCTGTGGCTGTGGATCCGCCTGAGTAAGATGTTTGGGCGATTCCCATGGTTGCAGCGCGAGAGCGCAAATTCGGCATGGAATCAGCCCTGAATTTTCAACCAGATAGCAACGCAGGCTTTTCGTTTGGGTCGTTGCTCTGCTTTAGCGCCATCTGAGGCGTAAAAACACGGAGTACTAACCACGTACCATTGAGACGACTTATGCCCAACTGATATTCTGGGGGCTCCCTACCCGCCCTCAGACCCGTTGAAGTGTCTCTGGAAAGGCGGCAAGCCATGGATGCCGAAAAACTCCGATTCGCGCGGGAAAAGCTTACACGCGTCTTTCGCTATCTCGAAGCGCTAAACCAACACCGCAATCCAGCAAAACGACAGCTTCGCGAACAACCCTGGACCTTATGGATGCGCGATCTGCCCGATTACGCGTCGGTTCAAAGGGGCGTTGCCAGGGCCAGCTCTTCAAAGGCCAAAGCCCAGAACGGCCAGACCAGGGAAGACCAGAGTTACATTTTGAAAGTTCGGCGTCCCCGCTTGACGCGCCCGCCCGACCCGCCTGAAGAGATTTCGGCATGGCTCGAGGACGGGTGGAGCGACCCTTGGAACTCGGTCGTCGTCGGGGAAACACAAGAAGACTCCGAGAACATCGCTGAACCACGGATTGTGAAGTTTGCCGACGATCCTGCCAGATGCGCAGCTCTAGCGCGGTGGAAGCTTATACGCGACCAGTGGGTGGAGAGCGAAAAGGCGGCTCGCGCAGCGATGAAAATCTTCGAAACGTTCTACACCCTCTACGGCCGTATCGATCGAGAAGCCGAGCGCGTGGAACTCATTCTTGGAGATGGCATCCTGAGTTGGCGGCGCGCCGAAGGCAGCATCTTCCATCCAGTCCTGCTCCAGCGTCTTCAATTGCATTTCGATGCTTCCGTACCCGAGTTCACCCTCTCCGAAGCGGACCATCCGGTTGAATTGTACTCGGCGTTGTTCCAGTCCATGTTGGATGTGGACGGACGTGCGATCGGCCGGTGCCGCGAGGAATTGGATGAGGGCGGTTTCCATCCGCTCATTAACGGATCGACGTCCGGCTTTCTGAAGCGCCTGGTTGTCCAGTTGTCTCCGCGCGGAGAATTCCTGGAAGACCAGGCACCGGACAAGGAAGCAAGCGACCCGTGTATTGGCCGCGACCCAGTGCTGTTTTTGCGTGCGCGCAACTTGGGGTTTGCTGCTGCGATCGAGGGCATCCTCGCCGACCTGCGGACACGGGAAGATTTACCGTGGTCTCTGCTGAATATCGTGGGAGAGGAGTCGCCAATTTCCGAAGTTGGAGAATCGGACTTGCCCACGAACAAAATTCACGCGGATGGCGAAGTCCTGCTCAGCAAACCGGCTAATCCAGAGCAGATCCGAATCGCTCGGCAACTCGAGGAGCACGGAGGCGTTTTGGTGCAGGGCCCTCCCGGCACGGGAAAAACGCACACGATCGGCAATCTTGTTGGCCATTTGCTCGCGCAGGGCAAGAGCGTGCTGGTCACCAGCCATACCACCAAAGCATTGCGGATGGTGCGCCATCACATTGTTCCAGAGCTGCGCCCGTTGTGCGTCAGCGTGCTGGAGAGTGACCTGGATAGCCGCAAGCAGCTCGAAAGCGCCGTGGGTTCCATCGCGGAAAGATTGTCGCGCGCCGATGCCAGTTCGCTTGAAATGGAAGCGAAGAAACTGGAAGCCGAGCGTCTGGATGTACTGAAGAAACTCGGCGAAATCCGAAACCAGCTCGCCGACGCCCGCGCCGACGAATATCGGGAGATTGCCATCGGTGGAAAGTCGTGGACGCCTGCCGACGGCGCACGCCACGTCGTTCAGGCGAAGGAAGCACACGGCTGGATTCCGGGCCCCGTCGCCGCTGTAGCACCGCTGCCTCTTTCCCCCGTCGAGCTGGCCGACCTGTACAGAACCAGTGTCTCGATCTCCCGCGAAGACGAGAATGAGCTCTCCGGTCATCTCCCAGAACTTAGCAATCTTCCGCGAGCCGACGACTTCGAAGCTAGATTGAGCGAGCGCAACCGTCTCGGCATGGAAGACCTCAATTTACGCTCCGATCTGTGGGAGTCGCATGCCGCTCAGAGCTCACCGGAAGAAATCGAAGGGCTATCCGCTGCTCTTGTCCAGGCAGTCGAGCCTCTTTCGGGCAAAGACAAATGGAAACTCGCCGCTGTGTATGCCGGCAAATATGGTGACGTGCACCGGCAACCCTGGGATCAACTCGTCAGCTTTGTGCAGCTGGTTCATCGCGAAGCCGCAAACGCGCAAGAATCATTCGTCAAGTACGGACCCGACGTGAACAGTCCTTCCGCCGTGAAAGAACTGGAGCGCACCGCCGGCGAAATCCTCGCGCACCTCGAAGAAGGCGGCAAGCTGGGTTCGATTACGTTGTTTACGCATAAGGCTTGGAGTCAATTTCTCGAACAAACGAAGGTGAACAGGACGCGACCCCGGTTGCCCGAACATTTCCAGGCACTGCGCCAATTCTTCCGGCTCAAGGGCCTCCGCGAGGATCTCGGCGCGCGGTGGGACCGGCTAGCAGCGGCTCTCGGTGCTCCTCATTCAGCAGAAATGGGTGAGGAGATCGAAAAAACGCTAATGCAGTTCTGCGATTCCATCGAACAATGTCTGGACTGGCAAAAAAACACTTGGCTCGCGTTGCAGCGGCAACTCGAAGACCTAGCCTTCCGGTGGGACAAGTTCCTCGCCGAACAACCAGCCATCGTTGGTCCGGAGGGCGAGTTGGCGCGTATTCACCTTGCGGTGACCGATACGCTGCTTCGCATTCTCGAGTCGCGCTACAAGAAACTGAGACTGTGTCAACTCGATGAAGACTTTCGTGATCTCAAAGGCCGGCTCAAACTCGCCGCGCGCGTGGCGAAGGGTTCCAAAGTCATCAACCAAATCCTGGCTGGGGTGATCGACGAGAATCCCAATCGCTATCGTCAAGCCTACGAGCGCCTGCTCGAACTCAAGAGCAAGCAGGCGGACCTTGACCTGCGCCGCACGTTGCTTGCAAAAATGGAAACCGCTGCCCCGGCCTGGGCCGGAGCGATTCGCAATCGTAGCGGTGTGCATGGACGAGGCGAACCACCGCGCGACATCGCCTCCGCCTGGATTTGGCGGCAGCTCAATGACGAGCTCGATCGCCGCAGCAGTGTTTCACTCGAGGCTCTACAAACCAAGAGCGAAAAACTGCGCGAGCAGTTGCGCCGCACGACCGTCGAGCTCATTGACAAACTCTCCTGGGGTTCGCAAGCCCGCCGCACCTCTTCACGGCAGCGCCAGGCGCTCGTCGGATGGCTCGACACCATCCGCCGCATCGGCAAAGGTCACGGAATTCGCGTTTCTCTTCTGCGCACCGAAGCCGCCAGGAAAATGAGCGAGTGCCGCGGAGCCGTGCCCGCGTGGGTCATGCCGCTCTCGCACGTGGTAGAAAACTTCGACCCGCGCACGACTCGCTTCGACGTGGTGATCATCGACGAAGCCAGCCAAAGCGATGTGATGGCACTCGTGGCCCTGTATCTTGGCAAAACTGTCCTCGTCGTTGGCGACCACGAACAGGTCAGCCCGTCCGCCGTCGGGCAGGACCTGGGCGTCATTCAGAACCTCATTTTCCAATATCTGCGTGGCATCCCGAACTCCGACCTTTACGACGGACAAATCTCTATTTACGATCTTGCCCGCCAGTCTTTCGGCGGGACCACCTGTCTTGTCGAACATTTCCGGTGCGTTCCCGAAATCATTCAGTTCAGCAACATCATCTCTTACGACGGGCGCATCAAGCCTCTGCGCGATGCAAGTCGCGTCCATCTGCGTCCGCACACCATCGCGCATCGCGTGTCTGGTTCCAGCCGCGATGGTAAGGTCAATCGTCAAGAAGCTCTGACCATCGCTTCGCTCGTCGCCGCCGCCATGGAGCAACCCGAATACCGGAAGAACGACGCGGGCCAACCTTTGAGCATCGGCGTGGTATCCCTCGTCGGTGATGAACAAGCCATCGAAATCGACAACCTCATCCACGCAAGTGTTTCGCCTGACCGCTATGAGCTTCATCGGGTTCTTTGCGGCAACGCCGCGCAATTCCAGGGTGATGAGCGCGACGTGGTGTTCATTTCTCTCGTCGATACTGCCGAACGTGGTGCGCTTTCCATGCGCGATCAGGAACTCTTCAAGCAGCGCTTTAACGTCGCAGCCAGTCGCGCCCGGGACCAGATGTGGATCGTGCATTCGCTCAGTCCGCACAACGACCTGAAAGCTGATGACCTGCGCAGGCAATTGATTGAGCATGCCGAAGACCCTGCACGCCTCATGCGCGCACTTGAAGAGAAAGACAAACGTACGCAATCGAACTTTGAACGTGAAGTGATGAAACGCCTCGCCGCAGCGGGCTACTGTGTTACGCCGCACTGGAAGATCGGAACGTTTCGCATCGATCTGGTTGTCGAAGGCGAGGGCAAGCGTCTGGCCATCGAGTGCGATGGCGACCGCTATCAGCCACTTGAGAAGTTGTCCGAAGACATGGACCGTCAGTCTGTCCTCGAACGCATGGGTTGGATTTTCACACGCATCCGCAGTTCGGAGTTTCTCCGCAATCCCGCTCGTGCCATGAAACCTATCTTCGAAAAATTAGAGGGGTTGGAGATTCCATCTGCCGGAAAAACCAGAGAACTCCTAGAAGGTCCGTCCTCGCATGAGGTAATCGACCACGTGATCCGCCGCGCCGAAGAGCTTCGCAAGACTTGGTCGAAGACGAATGGCGTGGGTGCGCGTTCGTCGGCTCTGGCGTCGTCGGGCGCGAAGGCATAATGGACCCCAGCCGTCTGGCAATGCGAATGATGCCCTCATGACCTGATCCTGATGTAAAGGGCCTACCGCCCTGTCATTTTCCCGAGGGAAGTAAAACTCCCATCGAGACACGACGAACCACTGCGAGTCGTCCGCTCCTTTCGGCCCGCGCACAGCATCGGTTACTTTCGTTACCTGGAGTGCGGCCAACTAGGTGCCGACAATCAGCCCGAGGGTGAGATCAGCAACTGGGGTGAGATTCGCGTCTCCTTTGATCCCAGGTTGGCGAATTCAGTGGACCTCATCGCTCAGCCAGTCCGGCGCACCGCTTCCCCTCGAGGAAATATTGCTTGAAGAAGAGTACACCTGTGATGCGAATGGTGATGTACAGGTCCGGATCCGCGATCGGACGAGGCAACAAATAAGCGAGTTTCGACTTGGGCGCTAGTTGAAGAGTCGCAAACGAATAAAATAAAGATGATGCATATTCTGTATTGTGCCGGCGCACAAAAGGGAAACGGCAGAGGCATAGGACCTCCGCCGTTTTTGTTTCCGTGCCGATTGTTCCGGCTCAGACCGTTGTGATTTTTGAAGCTGTGAATTGTTGACAAGCTACTGTTCGTCGTCCTCTTGCAACTGCGCAGTAACCGGCGTTAACGTGCCGAACAAGCCGTTCGTTTCGTTGTCAGGACCTGCCGTGAAGAATAGAGTGCTTCCAGGCCCTGAAGCCCCGCCATTGCCAAACACGAGCGCCCACAAGCCGTCGATGTTAACGATCGCGCCGCCCGAATCCAACATGTTCCCGATGAATTTGCCGGTTAGCGGGTTGAATGCGGCGATGGTACCGCCACGGAAATTGCCGACTAAGATAGTGTGACTGAATTCTCCGAAGTCCGCAGGAGTGAGGACAACGCCCCATGGGGCGTTGAACCAATCTCCGTGCTGCAGATGCGCCAGCTTCCTTCCATCTGGGCTAAAGATGGCAACGTAGCCAAGCCCCGCTCCTCCCACTGGATCATGTTTGGCTGCATCCTGTTTGGCATAGGTCACATAAATGTTCGGGCCGATACCCTGAACGTTGAAGGGTGCAAAGTCCGCCGGGATCTCGTCATCATCGAAGAGTTCTTCGGAGATGCGCACCTGCTGGAAGTTTGAATCGAAAACGTCGATACGGCCGCTGCGGAAGTTCGCAGCGAGGAGGAACTCCCTGCCATTAATTTCTGCAATCGTTGCACCCTTGTATACAGCTCCTTTATTTTTGTTGGGCACCTGCGAATTATCAACCTTAATGATCGCCGTAGTCGCGTTGACGCTCGGATTCCAGCCTTGAACAGTGCCGTCCTCTGTTACGAAAATGAAAACAGCTGGCGCTCCTGAGGCCAGCAGGAAATCACTCGCCGCTCCGTTGAATATAGCCGACGTTGGGGATCCCGGAGCCGGCTGGCTGGGGGCATTCGGAATTTTGACGCCGTTACCCGGCATTCCTCCCGGTGCATTGAGTGCGACGATTGTGACAGGCGAAAGTACCGGCGTTGGGCTCTGGGCTGACGGGTTCAACGGGTTTAGTCCGGATGTGTTGTATAGGGTTGAGGTGCCGCCGGCGTTATTGGAAATCCACCATGGAGTTCCTGGGCCATGGACCAATCCCCAAGCATTTTGAAGGTTTGGGTCCGTTACCACAGCGGCCGGGGTCACCGGCACGTTCGAAACGAGGTTAGTTTGAATGTACTCTTGCGCGAAACACAGAGGGGCGAGTAACAAGGTCAGGCTGGCGGTGCCAAGCCAGTTACGCAACTTTGACGAATCCATTTTTTGTCTCCTAATCATGCGTTGAATGTGGAATCGGGTGGCTAGCCACAGGGCCGGTTCGATTGCGGCGTCGGTACGATAATCCGGGGGGAATCCGCAGTTGTCACAACGAAGTCAAACGGGTGTCTCTTTTTGTTCCTTGTTGATAGTCAGCTCGGCAGAGAGCGAGCATTCAGGGAAAGCCAGCACGATCCCGCAATTCCTGGCAAGGATAATCGGGATTCTGAATGTCTTCGCCGTGCGAAGTGAGCAGTATTGGTTTTTGGCCCGGCGGCGGCAATGTTCAGGGCGCGGCGTTCTACTCGTACGCGGCTCCCGACCCCGGGATTCAAGAACGAGACCGTCCGTCCGGATGCCGCCTTTTACGACCGGCAGCTTCCTAATGCACGACGATGTACGAAACGCGGAGTCACCCACCGCCTCATTACTCGAGTTTTGCCAAAGCACATACGCCCCGGCGGCAACGCTTGGCAACTGAGACCGCGGTGCGCTTGAAAGGTAGCTGAACTCCTTTCCCCACGTGCTAATGAGCTCGCGTCTCATTAAACGGAATACCGCAGACACCAAGGCCAGAACTCGGGCCTGAAGTCCGCTTCGAGTACATCGGCAGCGAACCCTGTTTCGGTATAACCTCCGTGTAGCCGACGACAAGCCCACGATCCGTCAGCAAGCGATCTCAATCGCAACTGGTGTGTTCTTTCACTGATCTCGCCGAAGGCGCGGGTTCTTGAAACGGATTGCTGGCTCTTGACCGCATCCTGGAATTTAACTGTTACGCTGCGGCTCCTCCAGGGAGCGCAGTCCGGCGAACGCGACGTTTGTTCCGCCACACAATTGTCCAAAGAAAGGCGATTAGAATAGCAATAAGAAAATAAGGAAGATTCGAAAGCATCCACAAGACTCTCTGGACACGCGCCCGGAGCTGCATGGCTCTTCGAACTGATTCCGCCGAGATCGTGACAGACTCGTTCCAATTGACATTTTTAAGGCGAGCTAGGAATCCTTGACGAACGCAGCCTTCCAGATTGTACACGCCAATCACGTGCGAGAAGTGGTTGGCGACCATCAAATCGCGTGAGAATTCTTCCCAATTCAGCCTGGCAAAATGAGGATCTGATGTGGGGCCCGATGTGCTTCCGACCGCGATGGCCTGTGCGTCCGGACCGTAGACCCAGATCAATGCGGAGTCCAGACTTTGATGGAAGCTCGTGTAAATCATCAAAGCTTCTCGATCGCTCCGCACATCCACTATGCCAGCAAGCCGCTCAAGGACAGACGATCGGACGGCACGCTCGTCCGCGATAAATGGAAACTGGTAGGTTTCGACCTGGTACCCATGCGATCGAATTTCTCGGATGAGCGCGGAATACGTATATTTCGCATCTCGGACGCGCCGCAGATCGACGTAACGCCCAAGCAAAGTCAAAAACAAATGCCATTTGTTGCCTTGCCTCAGCGCCGTGAAATCCTGGATGTTGGGTTCAATGTCCAGACCAATCGCCGCCCATCGCAGCCCGTTGGCGGTGGTCCACTTCTCAAAATCTTCGAAGCGATCTTCCGCTTGTCGGCCGTTACTTGCGTTCAGGTAATAACCCTGTTCCGTCGGGAGCGTAAGCCCAGCAGTCACAGGGACCCCGTCACGGTTCAATTGGCGCACAAGGCTTGCCCGATCAATGGTTAAGTCTGGAAGAGCGAGGGCGATCCCCGCCTTCAGGCCTATCAGTTCCGCGATGACACCCGGCTGGGAGAGCATCGATGCGAGTTCGCCCGGGGACTGATCTGACGCGAAGACGAGATGAGGAGGCTCTCCTCCTTTTCCGCCCGGCACCAGAACGTTTTGTGGAGATTCCCTGCTCGGTAGAGGCGCTCCCCCGCTCACCATTCCGGAGAGACTGACTGCCAGTGCCACGACGCAAAGCCACACGGCTAGTACGTTCCTACAGCACGGTTCCTGCCACTACTCGTCGTGGTTATCGAAGGCTTTCGCATTACTGACTCTCCTTCACGACGCTTCCGGTTGAGCGGCTGAAGGGGCGGTGGCATTAGCGTGGCCGGCCTTGAGAAGAACCGCGACTCCAACAGCCTTGCGGTCACCATGTCGTAACGCTTTCCCTGCACGGACTCTTCGCTGGGATGGTGAAAATGAAATTGCGTCAGTTCGTAGCGCTTGTCTCCCACAATCAGAAAGTTCCATTTCCCGGGCATAGTTCACTCGGACCGCCCGTCTTCCATGCACGTGTGGACCCGCAGGCACCAAAACGGTAGGGACAATCAGCAATAGAGACGATATGCAACCCTTTCGCAAATTGCACCTCGCTTTGCGCTCAACGGCTTATTCGCCTGGTCGAGGGCGGAGCGGATCTATCGTTCCGAGTATGGCAGTTCCCGAAAATCAACAATTCGTCTACCATCGAAGTATGAATGTCGCGCACCATGCTGACGCGGCGATCTCCAGAATTGCGGCGGCCATCGGCGAGCCCGCAAGAGCGCGCATACTCTATTGCCTGATGGACGGCCATGCACGAACAAGTACTGAGCTTTCGGTAGTAGCCGGAGTGAGTCCGTCAACCGCGAGCGTACACTTGAATCGACTGAAGATCGCGGACCTGGTGAAGGTGTTCGTGCAGGGAAAGCATCGGTTCTACAGCCTGGAAGGGCCCGACGTGGCCAATGCGCTCGAAGGCCTGAGCGTCCTTGCCGGGGGCTCCCGGGAGACGTTCGTGCCAAGCACGTCGAGCCGACTACGCGCAGCACGCACTTGCTACGATCACATGGCGGGCACATTGGGAGTCTCGCTGCACGACCGGTTTGGGGCGTTAGGCTGGCTTTCCCATGGTACGAGGGCTAGTGGCACGGCATACGAACTCAGCTTGGGTGGAACGAAGGCATTTGAGGCGCTTGGTATCGACATCAACGCGACGCGGTTGTTGCGCCGCCGTTTCGCGTGCGCGTGCGCGGATTGGAGTGAGCGACGACCTCATGTCGGCGGGGCCTTGGGGGCGGCCTTTCTGAAAGTCGCACTGGAACGACGATGGGTGGTCCAGGATCTCGACAGCAGAGCCTTGGGCGTCACAAGTATGGGGCGACGCGAAATGCTGACTCGATTCGGCCTTCAACTCTGATTGTGCCCGAGCAAACCGGACACGATCCGCGCCAAAGTCCGGATGTGGAAAATAGCCTCAATGCTGGTTCCGGGCGGATCACGCGCAACCCGGAATCGACCCCCTACAGACCCGAGTTGGCTCCCGCGCATCTGATTTAGAGGCTGCATATGTCTGCGGGGCCCGAGGGCTGACATGGGAGATACTCGATGAGGGCAGTGGTGCTGCATGAGTACGGCGGTCCCGAGAAGCTGAAATTTGAAAACGACGTTCCCGAACCGCAGATTAGCGGAGGCACGGTACTGATCGCGGCAGCCGCTGCGAGCGTCAATCCCCTTGACTGGAAACTGCGTTCAGGGATGGGGCAGAAGGATTTTCCGTTGTCATTTCCTGCAATTCTGGGCCGCGACGTGAGTGGCGTCGTACGGGCGGTGGGCGCAAATGTGAAGCACTTCAAGGCCGGCGACCGCGTTCTTGCACTATCCAACGCGACCTATGCCGAGTTGGTGGCAGTGGACGATTCGGACGTGACCCATCTGCCTGACGGAGTGGACCTGGCGGACGCGGCCGCGATCCCGCTGATTTCCCTCACGGGAGACCAGCTTGTACGCCTTGTGACAAACGTGAAAAAAGGACAGGTTGTTCTGATAACGGGAGCGCTGGGCAGTGTTGGGCGCGCGGCAGTGCATACGGCGAAGAAGATAGGCGCGCAGGTGATTGCAGGCGTCCGCGCGAAAGAACTGAATGACGCCCGCTCCCTCGGTGTCTCTGACGTGCTCGCGATTGATGACGATAAAGCGATTGAGAAATTCCGCCTGGTGGATGCAATTGCGGATACCGTTGGCGGTGACATTGCAGCGAAGCTGATCGTGAAGGTGAAGCAGAGCGGCTCCTTTGGCTACGCCTCTGTGTTGCCGGAAAGCGCGGCGGCCAAAAATCCGGCAGTGAAGATTGCGCGCGTGGTTGCGCAGCCTGATCCATCCAAGGTGCGCGAGTTTGCCGATGACGTGCGCGATGGCAAGTTCGTTCTGCCTATTGGTCGCCGGATGCCGTTGCGCGATGCGGCTGAGGCACACGTACTAGGGGAGAAAGGCGGTATTGGGAAGATCCTCCTGCTGGCGCCGGACTCACAAAACTGATTTCTGCACGGCGAACTCAGTGGAGGCCACGCGCAAGTAACGTGACGTAGGCAACGCCATTGCGTATCGCACAGCTTCTGTCGACACCGACCCGTGATATCACACGCCGCAAGCGAGCCAGGTGACGATGGAGTACCCACTTCCCGGCCATTCTGTTTCCGGTGATGCAATGGCGATTGCGCTCGGAAGAAATCTTGAGGAAGAACATACGTCACGCGAGCGACCGGCCCTGCCTCATTCCTCTTTCCTTCTGCTCGGCGATTACATCTGCCTCGCGGGGAGAATAGAAATGGGAGGCTTCCTGTCCGATAATCTCTTCTCGCGGGATCCCTGTCATCTCTTCAAATCGCGAGTTAACCGAAAGGATGCGAGAGAGATCGTCGCTCACAATTACCCCTTCATTCAGGGTCTCGAGAACGCGCTCCACTTGCTGAAGCCACTCAGTCTTTTGAATACCCACCGAATGCCTCTTTTCCACCGCGAGGAGAAGTTGCATCTCACCCGATCGGCTCGTAAACGGTAAAAGGACGATTGCGACCGACGGCCGTGTATACGCACCGAAGGGAGGTGAACGCATACCTCTTGAACGCCAATACAACGAGGAGAATCGTCAGGTTTGCAGGGCCGAAGAATCGCATGTCGCAATCAGGTAAAGAAATGTGTTGTTTGTCGCCTGGTTGCTGTACACGATACTGTTTCCCCTACATAGACATCCAGTGGATGTGCGGTCAACGCCCATAATATGTAGAGCGGGTTGCTCCTCCAGGCACGACGAATGGCAGCATATGCCAGCGACTTTTTTCGTCAGGCTCAAACATCAGAACGCTCAGGGGCAGCAGAAAAGGAAGCGGTCCCTGCGCATACAGCATGAACGCCGCGCCCATGCGTCACCACCGGCGAGAGAATGCCATCCAAACTCGGCCAAACGAATCCTTCGATGAACTGAAACGGAGAATAGAATTGGCAGCGTCCGCGAAAAGCGGTTCGCGCCCGTGCTTCACCTTCGTCAATGGGACGACGCCGACCGCACCCAAAACTGTGCTACCTACTAAGTTCGCTGCCGCCAAAAAAACACATCGCGAGTCTTCTCCTTTGCGAGAGGCGGTGGAGGCTTCCGTGCCTGTCGCGATGAAGGCTGCTGCTGTACTTCCTCAAAAGCCCGAGGCCGTCTCAGCGGTGTGCGATGGAACCGCTCTGGGATCCCTCAGGTTGTTGATGACATATTGCCGATGCTCGATCTGGAAGACCTTTGTCCCATGCACCTTGAGGTCTACGATGCTTCGGTCCTGATACGGCAGCCAGAACCCGTCAATCCTTCGATATTCGCGCACAAAATTCGCACTGGTTATCCAAAAGGATAGCTTCGCCGCAGGGCGGCCGGAGATTTTTGCGATCCCGAAATCCTGGGCATCGATCCATATTCTTCCCACGAAGAGATACTTATCTAGTTTTTTTGGTTGAGCTGCAACGACGTAACAATGATGGGTGCCCAGATCGGCTTCCCCGACAATCTCGAAGTTGTAGTTTTCTTCAGAAATCAGCGATTCGCGCCTTTCTTGGCCTGACGAGGTATCCTCCTCGACCTGCAGCAAGCGATCGAATACTACCCTGCGGATTATCCACGATCCATCTTCCGTCATTCTTTGGAAGGTTTTGGTGCCGGGAGCCTGGTAATTCACGCCGACCACAGCCTGTGCGGATACCCGGCCGTCCAAATCCAGGACTTCATATGTCCGAACCGCAGAATAATTCTGCAGATGTTCATTTCGTTCGCGATTCCGTTCTATCGTTCTCGCGATGACGTCAGTCGCCCGCAGTGTCCCCTCCGCTCGATCGTTCGATAAGACTACGGGTGCACTATCTCTGTTGAGCAGACTCTGAGCACGCACGACCGGTACGCCGACCATGGTTGCCACTAAGGATGTGAACGCCACTAGTCGTCCGAGTCGCAGAAGAGGCAAGCCGGATCCAGGTGTTACCACCGGTGAGGACATATAAGCCTCCAAGCCGTCAGTCGTTGATCCCGATCCCAGAAGGTCCGTTGGTGTCTGCTGGGTCGCTCCGTTGGATGCCTCAGGGACGACGATGGAACCTAGATTTCTTGCGCTAGGCCCAATGCATGCCTTCATTCACAAGGGAAAGTCGCGGTCGAGAATTTCCATGCCGGAAATCGAAGACGTGGTCGGCGCGCACACACCTAACGTAGAATTAAGGGCTCTCACGGATCACGGCGAGGGAGCGGCTCGTGCTCTTTCCCGTCTACCCAGCAGATTCCAGGCGCGGCGGATTCCCGGTCGGCGAATGTCTCAGGAAACATTGGCTCGTGACAGGCCGTTCTGCGTCGCACGGATGTAGTTCGTCAGATACTCCCTTGGGATGGAACGAAGGTACGGGTTGACCAGCCAGGCAAAGATCGCCGGCACATTGCGGCTCAACGCCACAAACTCGATCTCTATGTACACACCGTTGTCTTTTTCTAGGTATCGTGTGTACAGGTTGAGCCTCCACAAATATCCAGGGTCATTTCCAACGGGCAATTCTTTCTCCTGCGGCTTGCCGGGATTTTCTACCTCGGCGATACGAACCGACCGGGCAAAGCAGTAGGCTCGGGAAGCGTCGGGCAGAAAATAGTCCGCGTCGAATTCCGTGTTGTACTCGGCGGTGACAATGGCATGGCGGTAGAAGCGGTAATAGACCGAAAAGTGCTCACCAGAATGTGAGAGAACCCGGGCCCGCTGGACATCCGGCGCGTAGACTTCCGGATGGCGGGAGTAGTCCTCTGCCAGCGCTAAGACGCGGTCACGGGTCACGCCCGGGATGAATCCAATCGCCAACCAGTGGTGAACGAGTCCATCAGGTACCCGTATTTCGTCGCCATTGTCGCGCGTCCGCACGGGCTCAACAAAGACTTGTCCGGCGTGAAGACGTGCCAGCAGGGAACGTTTCTGTTTTTCGGGGAGTGAATCAAAATAAAGAAACTTCTCCGGGTCGGCTAACTCGCCTTGTATGCGCACTTCCGTCCGTTGGACGTATAGCCCGAAGGCCTCGGCCGTTCGCTGTGTCAATTCGTTCGCGCGGATGGGAGTAGGTAGGACAGTACATAGAGCCAGCAGGAGAGCGAGAAAATGCTTTTCTGCTTTCAGCACAGTTGGACCTGACGGGGCGTGTCCTCGCTGCTTCTTGACCACCGATAGGGCCGCCCCTGATCATTGTTCGGCCTTCGACGGCTCGTCTTCTTTCCCTTCAACTGCAGGTCCATGATGAAATCATCTGCTTCTCCCAATGCTTGAGATGGGATTCGGCACTTTGATGAATGTCTTAATATTCGGTTGCATCGGAATGCCCGGATGCGAGCGAGCTATTTGAGAGATGCAGTCGACCGTTCATGCCTCCACGGTCCTGACGATCTGCGAGTCTGGTGTCACATGCTTCGTTACATTGGCAAGCAGTTCATAAGACCGGAGGCGATCCTCGAACCTGTAGGTGTTTGTCACTACGATCAACTCATCGGCTTGCGTTTCTTCCAGAAATTCACGTAACCGTGCCGCCACCCGTTCGGGGCTGCCAAAAATCGCCGCTCCAAATTTTGCGGCTACCATCCGCCGTTCTTCCCCAGTCCATGCGAGATTATTCGTTGGAGGCGGCAGTGGACCCGGAACGCCGCGAATCAAATTCAAAAACATTTGAATCGGGGTCGTGGCCAGAAGCTGTGCCTGCTCGTCCGTGTCTGCAACAAGGACTGGGATCCCTACCATGGCGTAAGGCTTGGAAAGAATCTCTGACGGCCGAAACAACGAACGGTAGAGCTGAAGGGCTGGCAGCAACGGACCCGGCTGAAAATGCGCAGCGAACGCAAAAGGCAAGCCGAGTTGGGCGGCCAGACGCGCACTGAAGTCACTCGATCCAAGCAGATATATCGGAACGTTCGTACCTTCCCCGGGATAGGCATGCACCCGTTGCGAAGGCTGGGGAGGGCCGAGGTATCTCCGCAACTCTTCTACAAGCTCGGGGAAATCGTCGCCTGTACCGTGGTGAAGGGAGGTGCGCAGGGCGCGCATCGCCGCAGCGTCGCCGCCGGGAGCGCGGCCGAGACCCAGGTCAATGCGGCCCGGAAACAGAGCTTGCAGAGTGCCGAACTGTTCTGCGACGACAAGCGGCGAATGATTCGGCAGCATGATGCCACCGGCGCCCACACGTATTTTCGAGGTTGAGTTTGCGATATAACCGATCAGCACCGAAGTCGCGGAGCATGCGACACCGCGGATGTTGTGATGTTCAGCCAGCCAGAATCGCTTGTAACCGAGGGATTCCGCGTGCTGCGCGAGTGCGCGCGAGTTGCGGAAAGCTTCGTCAGCCGTTCCTTCCTGGCGAAGATGCGCCAAGTCCAGAATGGAAAGGGGCGTATTGGCGAGACGCGAGAGATCCGGCATGTATGTCTCGATTCTGCCGCACGGGAATAAACCAGCGTGCAGGCGACCACTTTCATTCGATGCTTCGGTCGTCTCAACGGATCCTGCTCTGTTTGGCATGTTGCGCGGAGCGATGGTGCGCATTCGAGGGAACCATTCCCGAAGACTTCATCGATTGGCGTGTTGACGGACGGGGGTAGCTCGTGGGATTTGGGCAGATAGGCGAGGAGTTGTCAGTTCGTTTGTTTTGCGTTGACCACGGAGGGTTCAAATGATGACCGCAAAGAGACCTAAAACCGAAGGCGCGTGTCTATGGAAGGGCCTGCTGGCCGGCGCCGTGGCGGGTCTTGTGGCGGCTGGTGTGAAGGCGGCAGCGGAAGTTGTGTATCTTCCTCGAACCGCTGGCCAGACTCCTCCTCCTGTGGCACTTTTTCGAAAGATCTCTGGAGGTCCAGGTGTTTGGTATCGGCCTGAACGTGCTCACGCACGAAACGATGCTTCCCATTCTGGGCCTGTCCGATCCATCGCTGCAGCAAACAGCGCGTGAACAAACGTCTGGTACCAGCGCGAAGAGAAAAAGAAGCGACCCGCCTGACAGTCAGGTATCTCTCTGGATTCTGTTTCATGACAACACAAATTTGAGCCCTCCGAAGGTGACAGGTGTCTTCGGAGGGCTTCGACGGAGAGCCAGATGGACACGACACCATGAAGAACTAAGGAGTCACGCGAACGCTGATCGCCACATGCTGGCCGCCATCCTCGCGGTAAGTAACGTCGGCATCCGATCCAACCTTGAGGTTCCCATCGACAGTTGTGTTCTTATCGATCATGAACCTCATAGTCTTCGGCGTCGCCTCCTGGAACTGGTTTCCCGGTTGAGATGCGGCATTCGATGCTAGAGTGAGGGTGAAGGAACTCTTCCCCACCGATGCGATCTTTCCAGAAACGGATTGAGCTTCTGCGGCTGTCTGTTCGTGGGTTGTATTTGGATGAGTAGAATTCGGTATTGCGCAAACTGCCGTTGCGAGAATGAGACTGGCCAGGGACGAGAAAATTAAGCGTTTGTCGAACTTCATTATAGTAGCCTCCTCAGAATCGAGGCTGGTATAGAAAGTGGTGCATAAAGGCCGCCAAATTACATGGCTCACTTTAGAATTTCTTAACTATTGGAGAACCAAGTATTTGCAGGAGAAAGAAGCCGCTGCTGGGATCGAGCGGAAGTACTGGCACCGGAAATACCTTCCAGTGAGTTCACCTATTTTCCTACCTCGGTCGGTCACTTGGCATATTCTCTGCGGGAATCAGTTTTGGGCTGGCAACCGCCTTCGTGGGCGAACTTGGTACGGACACAGGCTCGGAGGCGTTTTCGAAAAAAGAGGGGCTCAGAGAAGCGGTCAGATCATAGCTTCTCCCGTGATCGGTCACCCCTGTAATCAAAAGCTCGTAACGGAAACCTTCCGGATGGCTCCGGCTCCTTAAGAGTGCCAGTATCCCTCTCACTTCAGAATCGGAATGCACGATGGTCTGATTCCCTGAAGTTACCGATGAAACCATTTCCCCACGAAAATGGGTTCCATCGGCATTCACTTTGGAGTCGATCGAATCAAGCATTTTCACCTGCAGAATGGTGCCCTTGGGCAGAACATCCGCAACATTTTCATTATTTGGATTCAGTCGAGTCTGCAAATGAAAGGAAAGGACAGTTCCCGTGGCCACCTGCAAAGGCGGAATACCAGAACTCTGGCCGCTACTGGCACCCGAAAACACACAGAGGAAGCACAAAACTCCAACGACATACCGATGCATGGGCCGGGGCCTTTCTTCGTTAGAAAACCGAAACGCAACTCTAATTTTAGGGTTGTGATTTGAAGGCGTCAACAACCAGCTAGAAACTCTGCACGCAAGGGTGGTTACATCGCTACAGCCGCAGTGCCTTTACACCCTGGTCGCACCCGCAACAAAACATACCGAATGCCCTTAAAGCGGACTTTCACTACCCCGTGTATATTCGCCATTGCACTGTTTACGCCTGACGATTTCGCGCGGTAGCCAGAGTCTACGCGGACCGATTGCGCCTCTAATGCTTTCGGATTCTTCTCATTTGAGGATGCGTTTCAAATGGATTGCCGGTTGATCCACTCCCTCCGGCTTTGAAAGCACGACATCCACGCCTGCTGCCGCAGCGATTGCGTCGCCAAAGTCATACATCGTGAAGAGTATGATCGGCACACTTGCCATCATTCGTTTTCAAATAGATGCCGCTTCGGCTCTGTTCAAGAGTGGCATAGAAAGGTCGATCAGGTATGATGGCGGCTTATCTCGACATTCAGTCGGACATGGGCGAACCAGAGCACTCCCGACGGTCCCGTGGAAGTCAATCCGGAGTTTAGATTTTGGAGTTGGGTGGATCGGCTCAATACGTCATGCACGGTTGCGCTTTGCCCTTACTATCCTTCGTACAACAAAATTGGAAACCGTGTGGAAAACTTCACCGCTTCGATTGCCACGGCGGGACAGAATGGGTGGGGCTGTCCGAATCCGAGCGAGCTGCCGTATTGTTCCGACGATGCGCTGCGTTACGGCAAGAATCGTTCGTATGAAACGTTCGATTCGTCATGGACTATGCGCGAGAGCTAAAGCCAACGTTCTTGATTCTTCAACGTTATCGATGCGGCTTAGGTCGGTCAATTGGGGAAATGCTCGAGATGGGCTAAAAACCAGCAAACCTTGATGGCCAATTCGGTCGCCGGAGGTGCTGAGGGTCTCCGGCGTGCGTCCCGTTCCGCCATGGCCTAGCTCGTCACGCGAAGCACGGCGACGAAACGAAGCGCAAAGGGCAGGTCTTTGCCACGAACCCTGTTTGCGCAGCGTCTCTCTGCGCCTTCGACCGTTTTTGCCAGTTACAAAGGGCGTCTTCCAAGGCTTCGACGAGGGCGCCGAGATGCATTTGGAATTGTCCTATTGAGGTTTTGATTGCGGGGAAATCCGAGCCTTCCTTTTCCCAGGACCATTTTCGGCGCGCGGTACTTAGGGCTTTTCCGCGAGAGAACAGCGTGACGGCGAAATTCGCCGCGGGCCTAGATTACCGAGAAGTCAAAGGAAATCAAATCGTGCCGGGTCAGCCATCGTCAGAGGCGATATGCTGGAGCGGGCTTTGGTATCTGGCGTCCAGAAGCTATTATGGTGAAATCGCAAATCAACGTGTCGGCACATGAGGAGGTAACCGGTGGCTTTGGAAATTACACAGCGTGAAATAAATGGAATCTACCTTCTGGCACTGCAAGGCCGTCTTGCGCTCGGCCAAGAGAGCACCGGGCTGGGTACAATGATCGACAATCTCCTGACATCCGGGGCCACGCGGATCGTCATTAATCTTGAGCACGTGGATTATGTCGACAGCGCCGGACTCGGCGCACTGATCGAAATGCATCGAAAGACAAAAGCCAAAGGTGGACGCCTCATGCTTTGTCATCTCGGCCCGAAGTTGAAGCAAGCGTTGGACATTGCCCGGCTGCTGCCTATTTTTGAAACCTGCGCAACGGAAGCGGCTGCTGTTGCGAGTTTCTGACGGCGCCGGGTCATGCCGTAAACCTCTTTGAAAGTCCTGTCCGTCGTGCTCCGTTGTTTAAGGCATTCACTTCTGTTGCGGCTTCTCATCCAACGAGTAGGAAGAAATGACAGTGTCAAATGCAAGAAAAGTTTGGCGGGGATAGATTCGAATTTGCGCCTGAACGGATAGCGCTCGGTGATGCATAGACTGGGGCGCCCGTTCAGGGTGCGGATGGAAGCAGGTTGGAGGCGCGGGTAAGCGTGGAATCACAGGTGGGTGCGAATCCTCGAAAATCGCTCGCGGAACGTTATGAAGCGCTGTCGCGGGTGTCGCGTGCCGTCGGTGAATACCGGGATCCGAAGGAATTGTTCGGCGTGCTGGTCGGGGAACTTCGTCACGCCGTTGATTTCGACTTTGTGGGGATGTTTCTGTACGACGAGGCCACGCACACATTTGAAAACCCGGTTCTCGAGACAGTGCACGGGCCGGGCTTTGTAATTCCGCGCGATTTCCCCCCGGAAGAGACCATAACCTGTTGGATCTACCATCATCAACAGCCCGTGGTGATTCCGTGCCGGGACGAGGAAAAGCGTTTTCCGCGGATGATGGAGCTTTACAGTAAGTTCGGCGTGCAAGCCGCCTGCCTGCTGCCATTGACGACTGTGCGGCGCGAGCTGGGAAGCGGCCCGATACCAGCATCCAAGGTTCATCCATGCGCGCGTGGACCGTTTATTCACATCTTAGAGCGATAACGGGGTCGATACGAGTAGCGCGAAGAGCGGGAATGCAGCAGGCGGCGAGGGAAACGAAAACGAGTAACATAGAGACGCCGAGCAGAGTGGATGGATCGGTGGGACTGAGTTCGAAGAGTTGGGATTGCAGCCAGCGGCTTACCGCAAACGAACCCAGCAAGCCCGCGGCGATTCCGATCGCGGCGGTGAAAGCACCTTGGCGCAGGATCAGGCCGACGACCTGGCGCGTTGTGGCACCGAGAGCCATACGTACACCAATTTCGCGTGTGCGCTGAGCGACGAAATAGGAAAACACACCGTAAATTCCTGCCAGGGCCAGCAAAAGAGCCGCGAGAGAGAAAATTGCGACGAGAGTCACACTGAATTGGCGCGCGCCCACCGAAGCGGAGTAAACCTGGGGGAAAGTGCGAAAGTGGGGAGGAATATTCGGATCAAGATCATGGAGAATGCCTCGTGCGGCACCGAAAACCGCGTCGGGCTTATTTAAAGTGCGCATGACAAAGGTGAAAGTCCAGGTCTTCCTGGGACGCTGTCGGTAATCGACGTACACGGTTGGAAAGGGAACGGCCTCTAGACTGTGATCGCGCACATCTCCCACAACACCAACGATGGTGAGAAGCCGTGCATCGCCATCCATATTTCCAAATTCCAGCGTATGGCCGATGGGATCCTGGTTTGGCCACTTTTCGTTCGCGAGAGATTGACTGATGAGAGCGACTTGGGGTGAACCCGCTGTGTCGCGCTCGTCAAACACGCGGCCCCGCAGTAAAGGGATGTCGAGGGCTTTGAAATAGCCACCGGAGGCCACGACGAAGTCCGCGTCTCCCAAGTGGGATTTATCGTGGAAGAGCTGGTCGAAGAAGCTCGACATTTCGGCGAGCAACGCGGGATCTTTGTCAAGGCTTCCCGTCGCGGCGCGCTGGAACAAGTCCTGCATGTGGGGAGAAATCTGATCCGGGTTCATCAGAATATAGGAACCGTCGGAAAAGCCGGAACTGGCAAGCGGCAAATCGCTGGTGCCACCCACTTGCGTGACCCCAGGGATTTCCCGGAGTTTCGCCAGCAAGTCGTTGAAGAATTCCACGCGGCTCGTCATATTGGCGTCGTAGGGAAAAACCAGGTCCATAGTAACTATGCCCTCGGTGCGAAAGCCCGAGTTCATCGACAACACGCGCAACAGGCTTCTGCCCAGAAGTGTGGCGCCCACCAAGAGCACGAGCGCCATGGCGAGCTGACCCGCGGCGATCAAGCGGCCTATTTTCCGTTTGCTGAGGTTTCCGGCGCCTGCCCTGATTCCGTGATTCAGAGCGGCGTGGGCGTCCCTGGAAATCGAGCGAAGGGCGGTGAATAAGCCCATGGCAATCGACACAACGAAAACGATTCCGATGGAGAATAAAAGTACGGCAGAATCCATGGAGACATGTTCGAGGCGCGGCAGGTCGTCCGGTGCGATTGCCAGGAGTCCGTTCAATCCCCAATAGGCGAGCAGGATTCCGAGTGCGCCGCCGAGCAAAGACAGCAGAAGGGATTCGGTCAGAAACTGGCGAATGAGGCGCGAACGCTGGGCGCCGAGTGCCGCGCGCATGGACAGTTCTTTTTCGCGTCCAGCGGCATCTGCGAGCCTCAGATTGACAACATTGGCGCAGGCAATCAGGAGGAGGAAGGCGGAAGCGTCTAGCAAAAGGATAAACGCGGGGCGCACATCGTTGGTCATTGCTTCGCGCAGCGGATCTATGGCCACGGCGACCATGGCCGTGTCCTGGCCGTATTGCTGCTTTAGTTTTTGCGCGATAGAGGTAAGTTCGGCGCGTGCCTGGAGCAAGCCGACGCCATCGTGAAGGCGTCCAATCAGTTTGTCGTTGTGGGCCGAACGGCTCGGCAGCGGCGCAGAGAGCTCGCTCGATATCCAAATGTCTGAATTGTCCGGAAAGCGAAATCCCGGAGGCAAAACACCGATGACGGAAGCCGGCTGGCTGTCAATTTTCAGGCGAATTGAGGAAAGGTCCGAAGTACTGCCAAGAGTTTGTTTCCAGTAGGCGTAACTTACCAGGGCAACGGTGGGGGCGTTGGGCCGCTGCTCTTCTGGAGCGAAGCCTCGACCAAGGACAGGCTGAACGCTCATGACAGAAAAGAAATCGCGAGACACAGAGGCCGTCGGGGTTCGCGTCGGCTCACCCTGGCCGGTAACGGTCACGATTCCGTTGTGATATACCGCCAATCCACTTAAGGAATGGGCTTGGAGACGGACGTCTGCGAAATTGGGATCCGCGAAATTCATGCGGCCTCCGGTTTCGTTCTGCTCCCACAAGCGCACGATTTGTTCTGGATTACGGTATGGCAGCGGACGAAGCAGAACGCCGTAAACGACACTGAAGATGGCCGTGGTTGCGCCGATACCGAGAGCCAGAGTGAGAACAGCGACGGCGGTAAAGCCCGGGGATTTGGCGAGTACGCGCAGGCCGAAGCGAATGTCTTGCAGCAACTGCTCGAGCCAGAGCAAACTCCACACTTCGCGCGTGTCTTCCTTGGCGATGGTTACGTTTCCGAATTTGCGTAGAGCGGCGTAACGGGCTTGTTCGGGGGACATGCCTCGATCGATGTTCTCGCGAGTGGCCATGTCGATGTGCTCGCGGATTTCCTGGTCGAGATCCTGCAGCATGCGTTTGCGGCGGCTCATGATTCGCGTTCCCCGGTCGGGCGCAGAATCCGTGCGATGGCGCCCGCCAGTTTGTCCCACTTGCTGGTCTCCAGCGCGAGTTGCTTGCGGCCTTTTGCGGTGAGACGGTAGAACTTGGCGCGGCGGTTGTTTTCAGAGGTGCCGTCTTCCACGGAAATCCATCCGCGCTTGATGAGGCGGTGAAGAGCCGGGTACAGCGAGCCCTGCTCGACCTGTAACACGTCGTCAGACTTGAATTCGATGGCTTTGGCGATGGCATGGCCATGAGCCGGACCGAGCAGGACGGTACGCAGGATCAGTAAATCCAGGGTGCCTTGCAGGAGTTCGAGGTGTTCTTTCTGCTCTTTAGTAGACATTCTAGGTGATGCTATCGAGCTTCCAGTAGAATGTCAAGGGGAGTAGACGCCAGTCGTATGTCTTGCGCCGGCGATTACTTATTGTCGTTGATGGTCCAGGCGATCCCACCGTCATTGGTTTCGAAGCTTTGCTTGTGAGATGCGGTCCAGATCGACGCGCGCTTCGCGTCTTGCGCAAACACTCCTTCGACATCACCTTTGATGGGAGAAGAAAGTTGCTTCCAATGCTTACCGCGATCGGTGGTCAGCAGAATCGTACCCGCCTTGCCCACCACCCAGCAGACCTTGCCGGAAGGCGCGGAGCCTCCGGTGAGATCGGCGGTAACGCCGCTTTTCTGGGTCTGCCATTTGCGGCTGCTGTCGAAACTGAATTCGATCTTGCCGCCGGGCCAAACGCGCCAGGAGTACTCGGCAATCGGGGCGACGATGACCACTCCGCCTTCGGGAAGCACATCCATCGGTGACTGAGAGGCAGGAATTGCGGTAGAGATTGCCTCAACCGCGCTGTGTGTGGTGAACATTGCCAAAGCGCAAATGAGCAAAATACGTGCAGCAACTGGGCGTGGGCGCATCCAAGTTCTCCTTTTGGCCTTGAGAGCAGCATCATCGCACAAGCATATCGCCGGAATCAAAGACACAGGAATTGTGGACGCCGGGCGATTTACCGCGCACGTTTCTTTAGGATGTGCCGACAATTTCGAGCGGTTGCCCCGCGGCACAGAGCGGACATTCAGAAGGTGTCCATAAATTGTTGGGCATATGCTGCAAAAGTTCGAGAGGAAGATGGTGATCGACAGCGAACGCGTGGATTGTGTCACCCAACGCGAGAAGCGCGTCGATGGCAACGACGTTGGCGCCAATCGATTGCAAATCTATAAATGTCCCGATCACAGCCGACCCGGCATTGATGGCGTCGTTCACGATGGCAACGCGTTTGCCTTTGACGACGGATTGCAGCGCTGCCGGGACGCGGTACTTGACGGTGTATAAGCCCTGGCGCGCGGTGTTTGGGAAACGCCCGGCGTACACGAAATCGCAGCTCATTTCGAGAGACACCAGCAAGGCAATGAAAGCGCCCTCGACGAGAGGCCCGCATACCACTTCAACTTGATACTGCATGAGCTTGGCTGCAAGTTGTGCAGCGAACGGATGAATTTGACGCGAGTGCCGGCACAAAGTCTCGAGCTGGAACCACAGGTCTCCGTGATGACCCGACTCGAGTTCGAAATGACCGCGGCGTCCGCTTACCAGGGACAGAAGTTGCTCTTCCATTTTCGTGTGGGATCAGTTCCCGCTCGCGCAAACAAAGTTCGCGGCATCGTTGGTGTCGCCGCTGCCTTGGTACTTGGCTTCCTGTGGATAGGGGCACAGTGGCCTCGTCATCTTGACCTTCGCCGCAGGTCCCTTGCCTTCCAATTTTGATGCGATGACAGTGGTTGGAGCGACGCCGGTCTCCACCCATTGTTCCAGTGCCATATAAAGGTTGTGCTGCGGATCGCGAACCGGGCTGATTCCGTATTGGCCGAACACATCGGCTCCGGGGCCGCCGCCGCAATGTTGCATTCCTGGCACCATATACAAGCGGACGAACGAGTCGGCCTGCGGCTTGCCCATTTTTTCTACGACGCTGGTGTAATAGTTGATAGTGTTAAGCGGCGAAATCGCGGCGTCGCTCCAGCCGTGATAAATGATCAGCTTGCCGCCCCGGGCCTGGAACGCTTGCATATCGGTTTCGACTGCGTTCAGCACGTTGCCGAACTTCTCCTCTGAAGCCTTGACTGCATCCTCGAGATTGGCCTTCTTATAATCCCAATCGGCCTTGCCATAAACCATGTCCGCAAAATATCCGTAGTTGAACGCAAACAGCAGGGCTTTTTCCGGCGCAGGACCTGTGATCCAAAGCGGCCAGCCGCCCTCGCCATTCTCGCCTCCCGGCATGAATCCGGGAAAAATCTGTTTGCCGTTGGAGTCGCGCGGTCCTTCATATAGCTTTTTCAGCGCAGTTACCTGAGGTTGGGTGAGGCAAGAATCGGAATCGCTGGCTTTGCAGAGCATGGTAGCCGGATCGAAGTGGCAATGGCGCGGGTCATTCAAGATGCCATCTTTCACTCCGTCTTCTGTGTCGCACGCTGCCAGTACGGCGTCGGCAATCGCGGGAACTTTGCTGCTGGGAATATAGCTGGCTGGGTCCAGCGCAGTGGCCTGCGCGTCCCACAGCGCGCTGGACAACAGGTGTGTCCAATAATTTGCCGGAGCGCCCGCCAGGACGCCGTCGTAGTCGTCGGGAAAACGCTGCGCTTCCATCAACGCCTGGCGCCCTCCATTCGAACAATCTGAAAAATAGGATTGTTTCGGGGTTTCGCCGTAGAATGCTGTGGCCATCTCTTTGCCTACCGAGGTCATCTGGTGAATTGCCCGATAAGCGAAATCCACGATTTTCTCCGCGTGTCCTAGCGCCCACCGGGCGTCGCCACTGTCTCCCGCATGGCCGGTGTCCGTGGCTGCGGATGCGTAGCCTTGAAGGATTGCCACTCCGAGCGCGCGATAATCCATTTCTCCCGCGAATCCACCGTTGCCCTGTCCGCGAAATTTGCCGTTCCATCCCGCCGCGGGCATCCACACTTCGATCCTGATGTCCGAATCCATTGTGGGCTTAGCGACGGCAGTCACACGGCAAAATGCCGGCAGCTGTCTATAGAAGTCTGCAGACGCGGCCATCCACGCCGCGCCTCCTGAAGGTGGCGGAAATGCGCCTGCCGCGACGGTTTGTGCTGAGGTGATCTGGGTATTGGGCAGAGCGAGTTGCGCCAGCCGCTCGCAAGGCTGGTTTGGCGCGGCATGGGCGCGGGGAACAAATCCAATGCCCAGGAGCAGACACGTGACGACAATATATCTATTCGTGGAATTCATGCGCACATCCTAACTGAATTTGGGTCCTGGGCGAAACACGGAACGAAGCAGCCCAGGGTGCAGACGGTTCAGCCAGCACCACCGAGAGCGCTATTTGCGCACATTGGCATATACTCACTGCAACTGCTTCGGTAATCGGCTGATTCATCGGCGATGCTATTGATAACCAGATTGAGAGGGTAATTCGATGCATGCTGAAGATTCCCAGAAAAAAACAGTCAAACAGAAAGTCGCCCATGAATTTGAAGAACTGGCCATTCTCACTTTGTACCTGGCTTTTTTCTTTTGTGCCTTGGCGACGTATAGCATGCTTTTGCTGGATAAGTTTCACATCTCTTATTTTAATTATGGCGCTGCCTTGATCAACGCGTTGATAGTGGCCAAAGTGATTCTGATTGGAGAAGCGGTACGCGTTGGCACGAAATTCGAGGCGAAGGCTTTGGTGTACTCGGCTATCTGGAAGGCGTTTATGTTTGGCTTGCTTGTCTTTGCGTTCCATATTCTTGAGGAACTGATCAAGCGCCTGGTGCATGGACAAGGTTTCGCCGGAGCGCTTCACGAGGTTCGAATCGACGACCTGCTCGCGCGCACCGTCGTCGTTTTTTTCACCTTCATTCCGCTGTTTGCCTTCCGGGAACTGCGCCGGGTGATCGGCGATGACAAGTTTCGAGTTCTGGTTTTTCACTCAGATCCGGCCACCAAGGCAAATCCATCGAGCGCGCTGTGATTCGGATGATGACTGCCAGGCAGGCCGACTATCTTCGTGGCGCAGTTTCCGGCGTTTGCGCTCGGGGGAAGCCGACTCGGCGAAGCGAGTAACAAATTTGTGGGACATGCCGAGCAAGTCTCGCAGCACATCGAAATTGGCGGGGGGAAGGCGGACCAACACGGCGGTGTATCCTGCGTAGTGGTCGGGCAGGCTACGCATCGGGAGCAGCGGCGAGCAGTTCGGCGCGAAGCGCCGAAATCTACGCCTCTGACGAGCGAATCGAGTTCGGCCACAATTGCGGTATTTTTGGGTAACTGCTATTCACAGAGAGACTCGCTGTCCCCGACGATTCTGACTTTTCCGGCCATAAACCCCAAAATGTCGTTCGTCGGCCGGTCCGCCAGTTGCTTGCACCTGATCAATGACGGCAAGGCAACGCGCTTTGAACACTAGGAATTTGCTTCACGTGATTTCCACTGTCTGTTGTCATTATAGGATGGCTATCGGCTGCCAGCCCGAAAATAGAATCTCAACTGGGCAAAGACGATGGGAGCTAGCGGTAGAGAGTTGGAAATTCGTGCTGAAGATTTCTTACTTTTGGGAGGTCGAACATCGCTATGTAGGGATTATCGGGATGCAATGTTGCGTAGTCCTGGTGGTAATCTTCGGCGCGGTAGAAGGTCTTGAATGGGGTGATCTCGGTGACGATACGGCGGGAAAAGAGCTTCGCCTGATTGAGCTGATCGACATAGTCTTGGGCGATGCGTTGCTGATCCGGACTCGCAAAGAAAATCGCCGAGCGATATTGCGTGCCTTGGTCCGGACCCTGGCGATTCAGTTCCGTGGGATCGTGGGCGACGGAGAAAAATATCTTGAGAAGTTGGCCCAAAGTGATCTTCGAAGGATCGTAAACAATTTCCACTGATTCCGCGTGGCCCGTGCTGCCGCTGCTGACTTCTTCATAGCCGGGATTTTTCACAGTTCCACCCGAGTAACCTGCAGTGACATGATCTACGCCTTTTACATGCTCGAATACCGCTTGGAGACCCCAGAAACAGCCCCCGGCGAGCACGATTGTCGAATGGCCCGTTTTTGCGGCGAGAGTATCGTCCACTTTGGGGTCGGGGATTGTGGCTGGCCCGCTGCTCGCAGCAGTCCACGAGGGAGACACAAACCACGACAGGGCGACGAGCAACAAAGCCGAAGCGAGTTTCAACAAGCGATTCATAGGGTGGAACTCCCGTGGCCAGTCAGCCGCCACTCGATCCATTAGAGTCGCAAGGCCGCGAAGAGTTACAGAGGTCGGTGGCGTGACGACTCCTGGCCCCTCGACCGAATTTCCCGGCACGGCTGCCCTTCGCGTTCTTTCGAGGTTGCGCTACCATGAAGAGAGTAGGTCAGAAGTCCAGCTCCATCCTTCGATCGTGAAAGGAAATTTTGATGAACCGGGCATTCTGGGCGGCGCTATTGGCGGGATTGCTGCTCTTGGCGGGTGGCTGCAAAGCCAAAACGGACCAGAAGGTGGCGATTCGTGACGGCGTGATCAAGCACATTGCGGGCATGAACGGTCTAAACGTGAACAACATGACGATCACGGTGATGAAAGTCACTATCGATGGAGATAAGGCGCAGGCTGACGTTGATATCCGCGCAAAGAGCGGTGATCCGACCGCGCCTGCAATGCAATTGACCTACGAGCTGCATAAGCAACGGAACGAATGGGTGGTGTTGAAAGGCCAGGCGACCGGTGGAATGCAGCATCCCACGGCAGGGGAGATGCCGCCACCACAAGGCAATTTGCCGCCCGGCCACCCGTCAATGAACGGCGCTAGCGGCCAAATGCCGGCGGATCATCCGGACTTTAACGCCATCATGAACAGCGCGCAGCCTCCAGCGCAGACACAGCAGCCATCGAGCGGCCAGCCGGCGCAGCAACCTTCGAGCAGCTCCAAGCCATAAAGCTGAACCTCGTTAGCGATAGTCTTCCAAAAAATCCTACAGACCAGTCAGATAACGGCTCCGACTCAGGAATCAAACGGTTTTGTCTTTGGAGTAGCAGAGGTGCTCGAGGTTGCAGTCGATGCACCTGGGTTTGCGAGCCACGCAGACGCGGCGCCCGTGCCAGATGAGCTGATGGGAGAAGATGATCCATTTATTTTGTGGGATCACGGTCATCAGATCATGCTCGATTTTCTTGGGGTCTTGGTGGCGTGTCAGGTTCAGGCGTTGCGAAAGCCGCATGACATGCGTGTCGACCACGACGCCGCTGGTGACGCCGAAGGCGGTGCCGAGAACGACATTGGCGGTTTTGCGGGCAACGCCGGGAAGGGTAAGGATTTCGTCCATGGTGCGAGGGACTTCACCGCCGAATTTCTCGAGGATGCCTTTGCTGGCGCCGATGATCGATTTTGTTTTATTGCGGAAGAATCCCGTGGGGCGAATTTCATTTTCCAGTTCGGCGGGATTGGCATAGGCGAAATCTTTTGGCGTTTTATATTTCTTATAAAGTTCCTGGGTCACTTGATTTACGCGCACGTCGGTGCACTGCGCGGAGAGAATCGTGGAAATGAGAAGTTGGAAGGCGTTTTCGTGTTTCAGTTCGCAGGTGGCGGCGGGATAGGCTTCGTCGAGTTTGGCGAGGATTGCTGCGACCCGCTTAGGGGCCGTGCCCTTGGCGCGAGTGGGCTTTTTGCCTGATTGCTTCTTTGTGGGTTTGGCTTTTTTCTGGGCCGGCATGGGTTCTCCGAGAATGCGAGTTCGGAAGAATATGTTACGCGAGCTAGGGGGCGGTAGGCGAATGGTTGGTGGTACTTGAAGTGGACGTTGAGATCCTTCGTCGCAAAAAGCGCTCCTCAAGATGATATCGCGTCTTCATAGTGCTGCAGGCCGCGCGCGAGCGAACTCCGTTCACTTCAGAATCTCCAACAGGCGGCGGAAGGCTGTGCCTCTGTGGCTGTGCTCGTTTTTTTGTTCGGCGTTTAATTCGGCGAAGGATTTTCCGAGCTGAGGGAAATAAAAGACGGGGTCATAGCCGAATCCGCCGATCCCGCGTGGTTGCGACAGGATTTTCCCATCTACTTTGCCGGAAACCACGGCCAAACATTGGCCGCGTTTTGCGAGAGCGCTGACGCAGACGAAATATGCGGCACGCTCCGGGCCTGTTTTGCCCTGCAGGTCTGCCAATAATTTTGTGTTGCGTTGTTCGCTGCTCGCGCCGGGGCCGGCATAGCGAGCGGACAATACGCCCGGCGCGCCACCGAGGGCGGGAACGACCAGGCCGGAATCGTCGGCAAAGACCAAGCCACCAGAATGTTTCGAATAATAGAGAGCTTTGCCAGCGGCATTTTCGGCGAACGTCGGCGCATCCTCAGGAAATTCCGGAATAGCCGAAAAAGCGGAAAGCAACTCCAGTTCTAGTTCCGCCCGGTCTGCTGCCAACAGCTGATATTCGCGCAGCTTGCCAGGATTGCCAGACGCGAGTATGAGTTTTTGCGGGGAGTGAGGCTCGATCATCGGCCGCCCAGAAATTTTGCGGGCAGTATGGTGCGTTGCTCTTCGGTCAACCGGCGAATTCCGGCCGCAGCAAGCGCCAGCAGGTCATGCATTTCTCCACCGCTGAAGGGACGACCCTCGGCGGTAGCTTGAATTTCCACAAAATCGCCGCTGCCAGTCATCACGACGTTCATATCGACTTCCGCGCGCGAATCTTCTTCGTAGCACAGGTCCAGCACAGATACGTCGTCGACGATGCCGACGCTCGTGGCGGCCACCGTGTCGATGAGCGGGGAAGATCGCAGCATACCGGCCGCGACCATGCGCTCCATGGCCAACGCCAGGGCAACGAACGCGCCGGTGATGGAAGCGGTGCGCGTGCCGCCATCGGCTTCGATCACATCGCAATCGATCCAGACTGTTTTTTCGCCCAGGGCTTCCTGGTCGATAATGGCGCGCAAGGAGCGGCCGATGAGGCGCTGAATTTCCAGTGTGCGGCCGGATTGTTTGCCTCGGGCCGCTTCGCGTTGCGTGCGAACCTCAGTGGCGCGGGGCAGCATGCCGTACTCGCTGGTCACCCAGCCTTTGCCGGTGCCTTTCAGGAAGGAGGGCACGCCGTCGTCCACGGTGGCCGTGCAGATGACGCGCGTTTTGCCGAGTTCGATCAGGACGCTGCCTTCGGCTTGGGAAATAAAATCGGGGATGATCTTCAGTTGGCGTATTTGGTCTGGGGTTCGGCCGTCGCTTCGCAAAGGGCCTCCTGGCGATGACTGCCTAGGATAGTCCGGAAATGCCTGCGCGGCTATGGGTGTGTGTGGACTTCTTATTGCTTCTTGGTGGCGCGCTTTACCTGATCGATGGCTCTTTGTATGGGGGCGGTCAGAACGGAAACTCCAGAGCGAGATGGAGCGTTGCCTGCAGTGCTCATGCTGACCTGAAAGGTTTGCGTTAGATCCAAGTGGCCGGCGAGGGTGTCGACTTCCTGGCCATGGATCAAGATGCGCAAACGCTGAACCTGGGGCACGTTGGCTTCGAGCGTGCGCGCGATGGAATCCACGGCCAACTGTTCACTTTGAATTCCTGAAGGGATGGAAGTAGCCAGGGCTTCAGAAAAATCCGCGACTGCGGTGCCGTCAGGAAGAATGTAGAAGGCCAGAAGCGCGGCATCCGGCGGCAGTGTGCGGGCCTCGGGGTCCACCGGGCCGGCCAGAAGGGTGTTGAGCAGTTCTTTGGCGCGCAGCGTTGCATCGCTGGAAAGAGGAAGCTCAATGGTTACTGGCACGAGGGTGCCATCGCTTGAGGCGGATCCCCAGTACATGCTGGCCTGCACCCGGGGTTCGCCGCTCGTTACAGGGGCTACCGGTAAAAGTTCACGTCGAGCCTGCTCCGCTGTCTTTTCCGTGATGGTTTTGGCTTTATAAACTTGCCGGCGCAGTGCAGGGAAGTAGATCGCGGCAGCAATCACAGCGACGAGAAGTCCGCCTCCCAACCAATACGGCCATTTTTGATTCACGGCTTCACCGCCAGGGGTGTGCCAGGCATGACGGGAACGACATAGGAAGGACGGAACGCGACCACGCCGTGAGCGATGGCATCCGCCACTCCGGGAATCATGCGGTCCAGGTCCGCGCGATTTTCCACGGAGACGCTGGAAATTTCCACGGCGATTGCGGGCGCGGCAGTGGTGCGCAACTGGCGGATGGGTGCCATTTGCGCGACTTCCGGCGAGCCTTTGAATCGCCTGGCAAGCTCGGCCTGCACCATGTTGCCCAGTTTATGGCTCAACGGCTCGAACGGAAGTTGCGCCTGATCCCAGGGGATCAGGCCGGAGGGGTCGCGCAGTGTGGGGCTCTCTGGCATGACGTAGGTGCGGACCGTGCCGGCGAGGCCGGTGGAAGCGATGTGAAGAGTGATGAAGACAGCGCCGCGTTGGGCATTTGCGCGCGCGGAACGGTCGTCGAAGGACGGATTTTCGTTGCCTTCGCGGGTCTGAATCACCTGAAAACCCTGACCCTCCAGCGCGTGCCGAACCTGCGTTGCGAATTGCAGGACCACTTCACTCTCGCGAATGCCTTCGGTGCCGCGTGCTCCGAGATCCGTTCCGCCGTGGGCGGGATCTAGGACTACGATGTTCAGGCCGACGCTCGGGGCTTCGCGGAGTGGTGCCGGTGGTGTCGTGGCAGGTGCCATCGGAGGAGTTGTCGCTGTCGTGGCAGGAGTTTGCGGATTGGCGGGAGCTTGCAAACTGGCGCGCCATCTGGCGAGAAGAAATGGGGCAGTGAGGGCCAGAGCGGCTGGCAGGGCCGCGAAAATAAGTTTGCGTTGTCCGCGGAAGAGGGGCACGAAGAGAAGAATATCAAATCTGGTGAGCTGTCGTGGAGGGACGTTGGCGGGCGGAGCGAAAAAGAGAAGGGGCCGGCTTGGGAGGTGGGCAGCACAGCTGCATTGATCGGTGGCACGAGAGTCTTGGGCGAGAGAAATGCGGGAGCTGGG
This sequence comes from Candidatus Acidiferrales bacterium, assembly GCA_963795535.1. Lineage (GTDB taxonomy): Bacteria > Acidobacteriota > Terriglobia > Acidiferrales > UBA7541 > Acidiferrum. Next base: position 1,174 of record CAWCIG010000012.1, on the reverse strand, counting down.
CTCCCGCACTCTAAGGCTAGTCGGCTTGTGTGGGTTGTGCGGCTAATTCGGCGGTGTAGCGAGCGCGCAGCTTGCCGGTGGCCAGGTACAGCGCAAAGCCGGTCAGGATGATGAGAACGCCGAAGAGCAGGCCGTTCATGTTCAGAATTGATTCCTGTTCGCTTTCCACCATCGCCAGGATCAGCAAGCATAGCGGGAAAATGCCGCAGCTCACGGCGCCGGCCATGCCACCGGGCACGCGGAAAGAGCGCCGCAGCTTCGGTTCGCGAATGCGCAGCGCCACCAGAGTCACAAATTCCAGCATCAACGAACCGCCGTATAACATGATGTCCAGTGTCACCAGGCGCTTGAAGCCGAGACCAAGGCACAAGGCCCAGCAACTCGCCAAAACCACGATGGCCACCCACGGGGTTTCGTTTTTCTTGGTCACTTTGCCGAATACCTTCGGCAACATGCCGTCGCGCGCCATGGCCAGCGGCAGGCGCGAATAGCTCATCACCAGAGCGTTGAACATCCCGAAGGCACTCATCATGCCACCAATGGTGACGAGGAAGCGGAGCCACTGGATGCCAAGAATGGTTCCGCCCAGGCGGCCGGCTACCGAAGCCCAAGAACCGTCTTCAGCGAACGCCGAGGCTGGAGTGCCGGTGAAGTACACGGCGGCAAAAGGAAGAATGTACGTGAGCGAAACCAGAATCACCGCGGCGATCATGGCTTTCGGATACGTTCGCTGCGGCCGTTCGACTTCCTGAGCGATCGTGGAAGCGTTGTCCCAGCCCATATAGTTCCACATGGCGACGAGCACAGCGCCGAGAAGCCCTATACTGGCGCCGGTCGAGACTGCTTGCGGTTCCGCGAAGGCTCCTGCGCGGATCGGCGAGAGAAGCACGATAAGTCCGAACGGCAGCGACAGGAGGAAGAAGAGCCAGAGCGAAGTAATCCCGACGACGCGAATACCCGCCAGGTTCAGCGCGGCGCAAGTGACCACCACAAACAAGCTGGCGTAAATATCATGATGGCCGACGGCAAACCACGGGGCCATCTGCTTCAGATAAAACACGAAGAGCGTGGGGTAAATCGCCATGTCGAAGATGCTGGCGGCCAAAGAGAGCCAGGCTTCCTGGAATCCCCAGAAATTGCCGAGGCCGCGTCGTACCCAAGCGTAGTAGCCGCC
>CAWCIG010000011.1:0-222635 GCA_963795535.1 Candidatus Acidiferrales bacterium | reverse complement strand
GATTACTGGAGGTCAGCGCCTGAGATAACGGCGTTACCGGAGAAGTGGAATTCCGGCACACCCGTTGCTCGTTTTCAAGGCCCACTTTATCTGGAGAGCCACCGATACGCCCAGAAGTAACCACCGCCGAAAAACACGAGAACGGATAACCAGGGAATCGGCGAATGAAGCGAAATAAGGAACATCCCATTGCCGTTCCAACCTTGGAGTGCAGCGACAAGCCGCGAGACGATTCCCGTCAAAAGTGTACCCATTGCACCCTCATCGATTGCAGCGAAATTCGTGGAACTCTTTTGGAAGGAATGGCCGGGACGACGGGACTCGAACCCGCGCGGCCTCTGAAGTGACAGTTCCTTCAGGGACGTTGCACGTTACCAATCTTCACGTCGACTCTGAATTCGTGATAGTTGCGGAAGTCAATGATGTTGTGGCTGCAGTCGCCGGCGCCTCGGGGACAACCCAAGCTCTCAGCATGGACCGGAACCAGAAACGATGTCCCGCCAATCGACACGTACGAATAATCGACCGCGGATTCGATGATATCCATCGGGAAATCTGATGGTATGTTACGGGCCTGCATCTCGATTCGCAGGACGCGCGCGGTGCTCGGATCCACCCATACCGAGCCTTCGTAAGCCGGAACCAGAGTCTGAGAGTCAACGTGCAGCGTCCAGCGCGAATTTTCCCTTGGCACTTCAAAGTCGTAAACCTGGGCGCTGAAACCCGAAATGGAAGAGGCGCCGCCGGACCGGAACCGGGCCTTCGTATCGGCGGAAAAAAGGAGCAGCAGTGTGGATGCAAATTCTCCAGTGGACCAGGATCCACTGATTTCCTCCAGGCTCGTGTCCGTGGGGCGGTCATTGATCTTCACGTTGCGATAACTTTCCTTGGCATGATCGTAAATAATTTCAGCCGAAACAACGTCCAGGGACGTTTCCTCGCGGCCTCGCTGCCTATACCGCGCCATGACCTCCTGGCAAATAAAGTTGGGAAGGTTCTCTGAAAACTCAAAGGCCGCCTCTCTGGCCCTTTCGATCAAGGCTTCGGAGGGACTCTGCGAACGCGTGCGTATGGAGTCCGCGGGGGCCGACGCGTCCATCGGGGGGGCAGGACAGGGAGGCAGATCCGGCTGTTTGCCTCGTTTCAAGATGGGAGGAGCGTCGGAGCAAGCAGGCGTGCTCTGGGATTGCGATTGCGTTGCGGGCGGCGGCGCGGATGCCGATTGTGCCGGCTGCGATTGCGGCGAGGATCCGCTTTGCGCATTCAGGGGAATCGGAGCACTCAGAACGAGGATGAGTAGCGTCCCCCTGAGGCAGCTAGATCTCCGACCCGAGTTAGAACTACGCATGATCCATCCCATGATCTACGATTCCGATTTTGCCTTTGCGTCCCACAAACAGCATACACCTCACCGCCTCCGTTGGGGCATCGCGCTTCGCCTTTGAAGCCAGGACAATTCCGTGGCGAGCGAAAATGAGGTCACCGCGCTCGGAAAATAAGCACATCTTTTGACGATAGATGCCGAAGGTTGCCGATGAAGTAGGTGCTAGCCTCCACTTTTCTGGTAACGCGACATCAAATCAGGACCTAGTGTCGCCAATCGTTGTGTTGTTGCTCTGGGAGAATGGCGCAGGGTTCTCCCTGTTTTTCCCATTCGCGCAAGAAGGAGTCCCAACGAGCCCCGAATTCCGGAACAGCAGCAATGATTCTCTCCAACTGTTCACGATTCACCTGGTATATAGGAATGAACGAACTCGCACACTATGTAGTCGACTGCCAGTCGCAAGGAACAACGTCCGGTTTCCCGCTTTATTCTCCACAATCGAAGAGGTTCTCCAAAACCCCGACCATGACATTGACAGCCTAATTGCCATCGGACTCTTTGAAGACATGCAAAATATCGCTAGCCATCGAGAATTTGGAGCAGAGCCATTCCGGAAACGGTTAGGGGCTCGCAGCCTTCAGATTTGGGATGAGGTAGACGAAGGCATGAAGCGAGTCGTAGCTTGGCAAAAGACGCAAAAACCAAAATGGTGGCAGTTCTGGCGAAAACGTAAAACGCTTGGTGTTGAGAAGGCGCTATCGCAAGTACAAAGTCCAGAGCTGCGGAAGATTCTCGAAGCCGAATACCGGAGCAAACGATAAGGCTTCAGGAGAAGTTGCGGAGCCGGCTCCAGTCCTGCGAGATCGGGGCTCTGAGCACGCAGAACGTGACCGGTGCGCCCTGCTCCAGGCCGTGCACGCCGTACGGAACCGTCAGGTGCCCCACGAGAGTCGCGGATGAGCACATCCAGCCAACATCCGACGGTTCGTAGTCGACCATCAGCGCATTCGTCGCCACCAGATCGTTGGGCAGCCAGTACCAGCCGCTCAGCTGCGGGCTGACGACCACGGGGAGCGCTCTCTTGTCGCCGTAGACCCTGAGCGCCCCGGGAACACCGTAAAAGGCCGAGATGATGATCGTTCCAGTTCGCTTTGAGCTGGGAAGATTGCCGTATATCGACTCGACCTCGTGCGCGACGTCCTCCCATCCTACGCTGTCTGCGAAAAGCTCATTCTTGGCGTCGAGGCCAAGCGAGTGGATCCGGTCCGGCGGCGTGATGGGAAGTGTCAGCCGAGCAAACGTGAGCAGCTGGAGCGCGCAGGCAGCCGCGACTGCGATTTGCAAACCAGTACGCAGCCTCGGCCGCTCGACGCGCCCGATCGCCACGAGCCCCTGAGCAAGGGCGATCGGCACGGTACCCACCGCGTAGTAGGACTTGCCCACGAACAGGAAAAGGATGAGAGGCAAAAGGCACGCGATCCCGATGGGGCGCAGGGTGGCACTGCGAAACAGCGACACCAATCCCGCTGCCCAGAGCGGAATCAAGAAGAAGAGATAGACCACGATCAGAATGACGTTGACGACGAGGCCACCACCGGAGCCCTGATGATTCGCTATGTAGACAAGCGAAGGAAATCCTTTCTCAACCTGCCACGCAAGGTTCGGCGCCCAGATCAGCACTGCGATACCGGCCGCGATCCACGGATACCGCGTCCGCAGGTCCGAACGCAGCTTGGGAGTAAGCAGGATGGCGATCCCGATGGCGGCGACCACACCTCCGATCGTGTACTTGACCTCAAGGCCGATGCCGAGCGAGATGCCTAGGAAGATCCAATACTTGGGTCGGCGCTCTAGAACCAGGCACAGAAAGCAATAGAGCGCGACCATCCAGGTCACCTCATCGAACGTCACGGTCTGATAGACCCAGTTTGCCCCGAGGAAGTAGGGCGCTGTGACCGCGATCAATAAGGCGAGGGCCTGCAGGCGGAGCGAGCCGCCAAGGCGCCCCACGTATGCGCCCGAGAGAACAACCATGAACGCGCCCAACAGCGTCGGAAGCAACCGGAGAGCCCACGGTGTCGCTCCTAGGAGACCCGTCTCCAGACCCGCGAGCAGCGGGACTATCGGTGGAAAGTCGACATATCCGAGTGCAGGATGTCGTCCGCAATCGATGTAGTAGAACTCGTCGGTGTGGAAACCGAGGTTGCCGTTGGTGGCAAGATGCACGACGAGGACGACTACCGCTGCGCCCCCGTAGAGAAACACACACTTGAGGCGCTCGCTCCTTTGCTCTTTAGCTAAGTCGAGTTCTTCCATACATGGTTTCCTTGGAGGTAGGCGACTTCCGAGCGCGAGTCTACACTATTTTGACTGTCATGGCCCTAAGACTCTAGACAAGTTTCTGGCACTAGCGACGCGTCGAAGACGCAGTTAAGGCTTACCGGGAGTTGATGCGCAGCAACGAACGCCAAGCCACGCAGCGTGTGTTTCTTTCTGCCTTTACTTTTGAGAGGTCCCGCGGGTTGCGTTAACGGGTTCAGCATTTCTTACATATTTGTCGAACCAGCGGAGCATTTCATAGACTTCTTGCTCATTGGATTCCAGGGCGGTGTACAAGTGCGGTTCGTGGGGGAGCATGACTAGGCGCGTGGTGCCACCGTTACCGCGAACGGCTTCGTAGAGTTGGACGGATTGCAAGGGAATGGTGCCGGGATTGGCGTCTTCCATGCCGTGCATGAGAAGAATGGGGTTTTTTATCTTATCGGCAGAAAAGTACGGGGAAACTTTGAGGTACATGTCGGGGGCTTCCCAAACAGAGCGGCGCTCATTCTGGAAACCAAAGGGAGTGAGAGTTTTGTTGTAAGAGCCGGAGGTGGCGACGCCGGCGCGGAAAAGATCGGAATGCGCGACGAGGTTGACGGTCATTAAGGCGCCGTGGGAGTGCCCGGTGACCCCCACGCGGTTGGGATCGACCACGCCGAGGCGCACGCCTTCATCGACGGCGGCTTTCGCATCGGCAACGAGTTGCTCGAGGTAAGTGTCGTAGGCTTTCTTGGGATCACCCACGATCGGGAAAGAAGCATTGTCGATGATGGCGTAACCGGCGAGCAAGAGAAGGCGATATTGTCGCAAGCGGGTGAAGGTTTCCTGAGAGCCAGTGACCTGTGCAGCCGTGGAGGCTTGAGCATAGTCGAGCGGATACGCATAAAGAATGGTGGGGAGACGAGTGCCTTCCTTGTAGCCCGGAGGAGTGTAAAGAGTGAAGGACAAATCGAGACCGTCATCACGCTTGTAGGTGACGAGACGCTTTTTGATGGCGCGCACTTCGGGGGTGGGGTCGGGGATGTGGGTCAAGACAACGGAGGTGGAAGCGAAGGTGGCTTCGCCGTCGGGCGCGTTTTGCGATGAGCCGAGAGTGCGAGTGAAGGCGTTGGGCGGATCGCCGGGAGATTGATGCCAGGTGAGGAAAGTTTTGTCGCCGGATCCGGTGAAAGAAAGAAAGCGCTCGTAACAATCTTTGTCGCTGCGGAAGAGACGTTTGGAGTTTAGCGTTTTGAGATTGAGTTGATCGAGGAAAGGTCGATCGCCTTCGGGCGATGAGCCGAAACCAGAGAGGAAGATGGAATCGGCCTGCTGACGGATGACCTGAGCGCCGTTGGGAAGAATGCGGTAAACGGGATTGCCGGGATCTTTGTAATGTTCATCCGCAGATAAATCCCAAAGGAGTTGAGCCTTCGTCTGGGGATTGTCGACATCCATGATGAATGTGCGAAACCAGTGGCGGTTCTCGTCGTATTCGGTCAAGAGAGCAACGCCGGATTGCTCGCCCCAGTCGAAGCCGGAGAAACGCTGCTCAGTCTGGCCAATTTCGGTAGCGGGAGAAGTAAAGGGCGCTTTCTGAAGAAGGAGATCGTCGCGATGAGGGACGTTGATGTTCCAGTCGCCGCCGTCGAGGGCCTCAGCCCAGATGAGTGTGGCGGGTTCGGTGGCGCGCCAGGAAAAATCGCGCGGACCGGTGGGAACACCGTGAATGGGAACACGATCGGCGAGAGGAAGCGAAGCGACGGTGTGAACGGAAACGCTCGCAGGGTTGGAAATGTCCCAAACTTCGACTTCCTTGGGGAAGCGCTCGAAGGTGACGACGTAAGAGTAGGGCTTGTGAATGGTGGTGACGAGGACGTGGTGGCCGTCGGGAGCGGGATCGAGGCGATCGTAATTGGCGGGCTTGGCGAAGGGAGTGACGGAGAGGGTCGAGGAGTCGACGAAAGCGAGCTGTGAAAGAGCGAAGTAGTCGAAAAGGTCCTCGTCGTGGGCGGTGCTGAGAGTGTCACGGGCTTCGTAGGTGCTGCTCTGGCCTTTTTGGCCGGTAGTTTCCTGAATGCTTGGACCGGAGAGGGCGTTTAAGTCTGGCGGCGGGGCCTGGTTGGATGTTGGAACGAGCTTGACGAGAAGAGTTTTCTGGTCGGGCATCCATTGCATGGCTCCGCTGAACATGGGATTGAGATGGACATCGGGAACCTGCTGCACCTTGCCGGTGACGGTGTCGCCAATCCAGAGTTGGACGGAATCGGAAGCAATGTTGACGAAGGCGAAGCGCTTGCCGTCGGCGGACCATTCGGGAGTGCCGGGGCACATGCCGGTGAGAAGTGAGACGGGGGTCCGCTTGCCGTCGGAGACGCGAACGAGAGCGAAGCCAGTGGCGCAGGGAGTGATGCCGTAGCCGCCGGGAGTGTCGTGCTTGCTGTGATTTTTAGGTTCGACGCGAGCACCGGCGAGGCGGAGAAACGGCTGCGCGACCCGAGTGATGGAGGGATAGTCCTGCCAAGAGACGAGAAGAATGGTGTCGTAGGTGGGGCTGACGAGAGGGACGGGTGGGGAAGGCGCGCGCATGACGGAGAGGATGTTGTCTGGGGGCAAGTTGTAGCCCAAGGAATCGGTCGGCGCAGACGAGGACGAGTTTGTTTGAGCGGAGATAGGTGCAGAGGCCATCCTGAGAAGGAGCATGGCAAGGAAAAACCGAATCGAGGTCTTGGGGCTGGACATAATTTCCCTCCACGGGAAAGAGTCATGGAAAAAGACGATAACGGTCCATGGGAACCGGAGGACGCGCTGCATATCTTCGGACCCATCGAATCCGAATCATCCCCATGGTAAGTGGGCCGTAGTCTAGCGCAGAAGACGAACTGTCGCCAGCTTAGGCAGTCACGGACACAACTTGGGTTCCCCCGTCTCCCGCATCAGTGATGCACGAGGAGACGTCAGAGAACTCGTCCATCAAGGACGAACGACTCATGATGCCTGCACAAATTATCAATAGTCCGAATCCAAATCGCTTCCTCCTTGCAGAGAGTTCTTCGCTTCGCAAGTTAAGTCTAGTGCGAGCGCGATTCGGAAGTGACTGGAATGAAGAAGTGGGTTCTATCAGGCTCACGCGACGACGAATGCTAGAATGCTTTCGTGCTCCCCGCATCCACCCAATGCGCCTGAGTCCGTCCCAGCACCCACTTGGACGACTCCACGTTAATCGGGGCGAAACACTGCCAAAGTGCCACTGACCCGGTCTAGGTCCTTCGGGCCGTTTACGCTGCTTGTTACTTTTGACAATTCCATCTCTTGGCCGTCCCAGACACACTCTCACGGATCGAGGCTGCGAAGAAGGCAACCAAGAAGGAGAGTTTTGATGTTGATCGTATTGCTGCTTTTTCTCGGCCTAGGAAAAACTTCGCCGCCAATGCCTACGGCGGACGAGGGCCCACCCACTCTCATCGTCGAAGTGGTAGATCCTGTGTATATACCATTGCCGGAGAGTGAGGTTACGGTGAAGCCAGCAAGCGGGAAAGGTCCGTCAAAATCGGCTCACGCCGATGATAGCGGTGACGCGAAGTTCTGGGTGGAGACTGGCGTCGCGTACACGATTGAGGCCAAAACGCAAGGATTCAACAAAAGGACTTTGAAACACATCTTCATTGCAACACCGAAACCAACTTCGCCGACCGCGCACGTACAAATCAAGCTACAGCCGACAGGCCCATTCAACTATAAATGAGTAATTCGGCGGGCAGCGTTAGCGATGCGGAGCGTGGCGTAATTTTTAGGCTCGATTCACTCGACTGACGCCTAAAGCCCTTCTTCACCATCGCCGAAGACCTGAGCCAGTTCACAGCCTCGTCGCCGAAGCAAAAGAAGCCATCGCCTCGCGCAGGCTTTCATCGCGCCCACGAGCACATAGAGTGTCATCTAGAAACGGCAGTTATTCTGTAGAGAGTTCCTTGAGCAGTGATTCATCCGAGACGGGAGTATTGAGTGATGAATTTGGCCCTTGAATGAACCCCATCCATACCTGTCCTTAGTGTCTCTAACTGAGGCTCAGGGACAACAAGCTCCGCATATCCGCAGTCCAAGCAGACCAACATCTTCTGGCAGGCATAGACAGGACGAAGATTGAGTCTTTGCAAACCGGGAAAGGCTACGATCAATTCTCCCGAGAAGTTTTGCTGGTTTTCCGACGAGCAGGCGAGGCAAGCCATGTTCCCTCCATATTATGGTGGATAGAAAGTGAGTTGTGATCGGAGCGGGACCTTCTACTTGAGGGAGGGAGTCTAGCATGGTAACTTTTCTGCAAAATTAAAAAGAAAAAACCTCCGCCAGCCGTCTTTGCTCAACGTCAACAAAGCATGAAGATATGAAGTATGAAGGCCCGGAAACGCTCACAGGTAGGAAGGGGGTCGACCCCATCTCCGAGCCTTCTCGTCGAGTGCAGCATGTTGAACTGGGGTTCGGCTCTGTGGGAATCGTCAAATGTAACAGGGGTGCAAAGTTATTTCGGCGTAGTACCGATAGCGACATCTCAACCAGTCAGTTCACGCTTCCTGTTCCCATCGCCGTAAACGCGGCAGAAGAACTCATCAACCCTATGTCTTGTGCAATGCAACGCTCCGCAATACGATTCACTTCTTCAGCGAAGATGCGCAAAAAGTCTGCCCTGCTGTTGCTGAGCATCACTCCACAACATTCTTCGGTCTTCAGCAATGCTGGGTTGGCCAATCTATACACTCTTGCAAACAGGAGGTCGCGCATTTCTGCATCAGGGATGTCTTCCGCGCGGCAAGCCATCACGTAACCTAACAAGGCTTTTTCAATCTCTAACGCTCTGATTTCTTCACGCAGTACTTGCTCGACATCTTGCACTATCCTGTTCTTCCTTCGGCGATGTGACCTACAAAACAGAATGTCAAGCCAACGACGACGGTGCGGCACTCTGCTACCTCGCTCTCTCCGCCGTACAATAGCGAATCTGATTGTCGGATGGCCCGACAAAGAAAGTGCTCGAGTCTTCCTCCGCGGCTAAATGGAACTCAGGCGCTTCATAGACCACGTGCATGGTCCGCTCGGTGGCCCGAGCGTACTTGTCGGCAATGGCTTGCGCTTGGTTGAACGAACTAAACGAGCGAATGGTCATCAAGTGCTCCTTTACTTGACGTTATTTATGATTTCACGTGCCGTCGTTGCCCAAGCGCAATCACGAACTACATCTGCTGCGTCAAAGCGCCGAAAATGGGCTGGAAATGAAAAAGGCCCGTGGGCGGACGCGCCTCTCTACCACAGGGCATTCTGCCAACGCTTTGATTGTGCCAAAGAACGCTATGAAAGACGTTGCGCTGGAGCAACTGCGATTGATTCTGTCTCAGGCCCAAAATTAACCTAAAGAGTCCCATCGCTCGCAGCCGGAAGGGTGGCACGAGTTGATGACGAGGGCGAAATAGAGGAGTCGGTCAACTGCTCGGGCCGCTGGCGAGAAAACCCACATGGCGACGCCCAAAACAGAAATATAACAACCAGCATGATCTTCTCGTGACGCATGTTTTGGTTCGTCTTGAGTTCGTTCACATTTACACAAAATGCTGGGGAACCGCGTTTATCAGTTTTGTTTCACAGACTGCTCTGTAGGAGCGGACAACCTTTCGAGTTGCTTATCATATTCCGCGCGGCAAATCTTTATTTCCTCCTCGGACACGCACTGGAGCAACCCGCGCCAGAAGTCGGTCCATTTGCGACCCTGATTGGAAGGCTCGGTTTCCATCAGGGCCTGGGAGTTGGGTCGATCCCGGTTCTCAGAGTCAAGTATTTCTTTGACTCTGTCCGTGATGAGACCCGTTTGCTTGTGGTTCCTAACGAGGTCTACGCAGGAGACGACGTGCGCCTTTGCCGCTTCTGCGGCATGGCGTCTCGCGTATCGTTGGTGCCCGGTGGCTAGCTGGGCGTGATGCGCTCCTGTTTCGTGCCTGCCTGCTTCGTAGCACTTAGCGGCTTCCTTATGATGTCGTGCCGCGTGTTCGTGATGTTCCGCCGCTTTGTGATGATGCTCTGCTGCTTTTTTTGACATCAGTTTCCTCCCATCGGTTGCCGTGAAAGCAGCTCCGCAACAACTATTGGACTGGCATTCTCGCTTTGACTTAGCAACCGCAACGCTTGCAAATCAGGACCCAGATTGTCGTGGCAAGTTCTGAGCGGATGCTTATTGTCGATGTACAAGCTGTTACTGGGAATACCGAAGTTCCCGTAGGGATCTACCCGGACGGCGTATTGCTTGAGTTAACTGGATACCCTAAACTCCTAGTACGCGTGTCCAGCTTCGTCCATACCTTTCTATTTGTTTGTTCCGAGTGTAGTTCTCCAGTGGCGATATTGTCGCGTCCGTTGGAAGTTCTCGGATGCAAAAAGCGAAGTTACCTCGTTCGCTTGTTCTTTGACCAATGTGCACGTAACTAAGTGACAAAAATTAACTCATTAATTTCAAACGGAATAGCCTCCGTCCAGTACTCCCAGAAATGGACGATTGCTCTATTCTTAGTAAGTTTTGTGTGTCTATGCAGGTCTGCTTCGGGCTGCTGCCGCTACCTGAGATTCTGATGGCTTGAAATGAGGCAGTGGGCTGGGAGCGTAAATCGTTTGCGGGGAGTGTCGACCTTCTCACTCAATGTCAGTTCTCGGCACCTGTCCCGTATAGGAGGATATTCGAAAGTGATCGGCTCATAAGTGTGGGCAAACTCGACGCGGATTTTTCGAATGTGCGTGATCTGTTTCCTCGTTTGCTTGTTGATCAACCCGAGGCCGTACGCCAGATCGGTGCGGCTCGCGAACGTGCCGAGAGGGCCGTATGCGCCGAACAGTGCCGGCACTAAAGCCGCGTCCTCGATCAGGTACGCTTCCAGCAGTTTCCCGAGCAAGCTGTCGATATACGCAGCAGCCATCAACGCGCACCCACGATCAGTCTCTGAACCGAGGCTCTTGCGGAGACCGTAGACCTCACGAAAGGCCAAACTACTTTTGCTCTCGGCCTGCGCCAGTAGTTCTGCCTCCATGCGCTGCAAAAACTCATTCATGTTGTTCTCGGTCATCAGGCCCCCGTCTTCCTCACAAACGCTGGCGGCTCGCACAACCCCTACTCTTCCGGGAGGCCCATCATGAGCGCATCCAAGTCTCTGCGCAAGATCACACGCCGATTCCCGGCCCACCGATTTGGCAGCACGCAAGATCGCAGGCGGTCCTCAATCCATGATGGCGTGACGGCGCAATATTCCGCTGCGTGCGTCGGGTTGAAGTAGCGTCTCGGGCCAACGATCACCATCGATTCTTTCCCAGCCATTGTGCCTCCTCATTATCCACAGCCTCAAAATTCTCGCCGTTAACCCGCTAACCAGGCCGTGCTAGCCTCGGATTTTGGAGGTCCCATGCCAGCGAACGAACTGACCGTTTCCTACGCCGAGCACGAGATTCGTGTCGTGAAGACACCGACAGATGGCGCACGCCTTTATATTGACGGGAAGTCGCGCGACGTTACCAACGATCTTTTCGAGAGCGAAGACGAGCCTACGCTCGTGGGAATGTTCGGTGACAACACTCAAGTCGAAGCCTACGTGAAGCCGACGCAGGTATCGGTTCGCGTTAATGGTGAGTGGGTGGCAGGTGAGGGTGAGCAGGCGTACGCTGCCGCATCAGACTAGCTGACTATTTGACTAAGAAATAGACAAACACGAAGACGAGGATGGCTGGTTTCATGAGGTGTTGCTACCTCTGCAACTTCGCTTCTATCTTCTCTAGCCTGCCGTCTGCCATCAGTCCTCCTCACTCTTCGATTTTCTCCCAAGTGTTTTCCACGCTCCAAGGCGCACGACGGACAAGCCGGTCCCGCATAGCACTATTCTTCCTTCCGCACCTGCGTCTCGTGAATCAGCGCGGTCTCGTCGTGCTCATAATCCACCTGCAACCGGATTCCGTCCGTTGCACGGATGATGGCTTTGATCTTACCTTCCACGATCCGTCCATCATTCAAACGAACCACCACTGAGTTGCCAAGTTTGTATTCTTCAGCCATGTTTTGGATGCCGCCTTCGCCTTTCCTCACGTGCCTCTTGCAACTGAATAACGAATACCTCACGCGGCGGTCTGCCCAGATTCGCTTGCGACGTCAACATCTCCCGGCAAGCTTTTCCGTAACGAATCAATTCTTCATCTGACATGTCTTGTAATCGTTTGCGAAGATTTTCTAAACTGAACTCGCTGGCACCAACACCGACTGCCATCATGCCCTCCTGGTAGAGGGAGGGGCTGCCAAAATTCTAACAAAATGATGAACCGGAGGATGGGGTGGGGCCACAATTGAGGGAATTGCAGCCCCGCCCATAAAGGGCGGATCAGTCTAGAATACCCAATCTCAGGGCCAGCCGCTTCCACTTCTTAGCTGCGGCCCTTTAGTTGACAGCATCGCAGGTCCTCCTCTTGGCCTCTTGGCCACGGCGACTCGCTACCTATTTGGATTGTTTGCTCTGGGAAACTTTGCGCAGACGTGTACAGCAAACTCTTTATCGCGGTTGCGCTTCGTAATGCCGCTTCATCTCTTCGAGGGTTTTGCCAACGAGCGTACCACTTGGCATAAACACCCACCGACAGACGGAACATCCGAAGCCCTGAAACTTGGGTTCTCAATCCAAACCAGCTTAGGCGGCATCGCCAGATCATTATAAAACAAGCCTTGAGGGATGGGTTGCCAGAGTATATTTCGCCGTCGCCATTAATTCGTGCCGCTGTTTTACCTGCAAATCTAGCTGATAACGAGGCCTTAGTATTTACAGCTATCGACTGCACTTCAATGTCGCTACGGCGGGCTTCCTCTACATGATTATCGTCGTGCTGATATCCCGCATGGGGGATGTCTCGTCGAAATGATTGTAGGCGTTTAACCGGCCAATGTTCGGAAAAGAGGATGCTTGCTTGGGTGTGAGCGCGCTCTTTTTCATAGTGACAGAATGCGATTACTTCCAGTTGCGAGTCTGTTCAATTTTGAACTTCTTCTCGGGGTTTCCTTGCAGGACTGTCCAATTCTGGATAGACAGTTGTTGTTTGGCTCGTTAGTGTTCCAGAGAGAATGGGGGGAGAGCGTTAAAGATGACGATCCATCGCGACGTCTGAAACGGAGTCGAAACGATTACGAGCCTTCCATTTGTAATGAAATCCCAAGCCTTTCTGCGGACAATCTCTCGCAAAACCTTGCTCGCCTGTATCGCAGGCGTACTCCTGGCGTCCACCATCGCCCATGCCGAATTGCCGGTGCCGGTCCCCGAAACAACTCCCGCCGCGCTCGCACGGATACGCCACGGAAACATTCATTGGGCTGCCTTCGAGCTTCTCGCGCTGGCAATCCCTCTCTTCGTTTTGTTCACCGGTCTCGGCGGACGCTTGAGCCGCATCTGCGAATCCATCTCCGGCCACCGCCGGTTCTGGACGGTCACGCTTTTTGCCCTCGCCTATCTCGTGCTGGCCGCCCTGATTGCGATGCCCTTGGAGTTTTATCTCGACTACGTCCAGCCGCACGCCGCCGGTTGGTCTAATCAGACCCTGCCGAATTGGCTAAAGGGCGAAGGCGTGCAGCTTCTCGTCCGATTGGTCGCCGCGGCGCTCTTAATTTGGCTTCCCTATCGATTGATCGCCAAGAGCCCGCGCCGCTGGTGGCTCTACTGCGCCCTCGCCCTCATTCCGTTCGCGTTTCTCGCGCTGGTCGCTTTGCCCGTGTGGGTGAAACCCTTGACGATTTCCTTCAAGCCTGTCGAAGATGGCCCGCTCAAAACCCGCATCGAAACGCTGGCCGCACGCTGCGGCGTGAACAACATCCCCGTCTTAGTCGGCGGCAATAGCACCGGTGTAGACGGCCTCGGCCCCACCAATCGCATCTATCTCCAAACTAACCTCGCCTCCGTCGAGTCGCCCGACCAAATCGAATTCACCATCGGCCACGAACTGAAGCACTACGTCATGGGCGACAACTGGAAGGCCCTCACCATCATCGCTGCCTTCCTCCTGGCCGGATTTTGGTTTACCGACCGCCTCGGCCGCGCCGCCATCCGCCGCTTCTCCCCGCGCTGGGGCTTCTCTGAACTTTCCGACCCTGCGTCGCTTCCCGTGGTAGTCTTCCTGTTTCTCTTTCTTTGGCTCGCCATATTGCCGTTTTTCAATCTGTTTGCCCGCCACATTGAGCTAGAAGCCGACCGCTTCGGCCTGGAATTGACTCATCAAAATCGCGCCGCTGCGCTGATCTTCGTCAGGGATGCTCAAGTCGATCTTGCGCCCGACTGGGGCACTTTCTTTCTAATCTTCCGGGCCGACCATCCCTCCATCCGCAAACGAATCGAGTTCGCCAACACCTACAAACCCTGGGAACACGGCGAGCCACTGCGCTACAGCAATGTCTGCAAATCTGAGTGATTAGAGCTGCCGATCCTGGAAACTGGTGTCAAAAATCATATCGACGATAAATGCATTCACAATCCACGGGCATCCTATGGCCTTCAAGTCATCCAAGACTGAAACCAACTCCGTGGATGGCAGGTTAGCGCCCGACTTGCTCAGCAAGGCAGCGGCAAGCGCCTGATTAACGCTGCCCGGACAAGTGGCTCATAGTACCCATGGACGGTTTCGCGACACTTGTCATGGAAGGACTTTACACTGAAGTCGGCCATTCCATTAACGAACTAGATTTTGTCAGTTTTGCCAATAGACCGCGCCGTGTCGTCCGCGCAGTATCCGAAGCGATTTTGCATGGGCGCAAGTTAGGAGAAACTGACATTATGAGACTTCAGTTTGCAGTTAGATTGTTGATTATTGCCTCCGTCGCTGTGGGTGCAGCTTGTGTTCCAGCTGTTCGAGCGCAACAGAAATCCACCGACGTCCCAGCATCAATTAGCACGCCCGACAGAGTCGAGACCCGCATCGGCACAATGGAGTTCAAGGACGGCATGCCCAGCAAGGAAACCGTCGACAAAGTCTATGACAACCTGGATTTCACACATGCATTCGAGGCGTTTGTGAATACTTTCCAAGGCGTGAATATGGCGGCCATCCGCGAGGGTAACGTCACTGTCGGGGTCAAGGATAACGAAATCATCGTGTTCTCCGAACTGATGGACGCCAAGTCGCTGTTCCTGACTGCGAACGCTGACACGATCTATTTCATCGGCTTCATCGACTTGAGCAAAGGGCCGATGGTGCTTGAGACGCCCCCCAAGGCGCTCGGCACGCTCGATGATTTTTGGTGGCGTTGGGTGATCGACTTCGGAGCGCCCGGCCCAGACCGCGGCGAAGGCGGGAAGTACCTCATCCTGCCTCCGGGATATGACGGTCTGGTGCCCGAGGGCGGATTTTTCGTAGCTCGTTCGCGGACGACCCGCGTGGCGATGCTCGGGCGCATGTTTATGGAGAAGGACGATCCCAAGCCGACCGTCGATTTGATTAAGAAGACAGCCAAGATTTATCCGTACGTCGAAGGCGGCGTTGGTACGAGCGTGGCGGAGTTCCTTAGCGGAAAGACCAAACTCGGCCGCCCCGAGCCACCGCGACCGACCGTATTCCACGAGGGCAGCGGCAAGTCGTTCAGCACCATTCCACCTAATGATTTCCACTTCTATGAGTTGCTCAACGAAGTTGTGCAACACGAACCCGCCACAGCGCTCGACCCCGAGTTGATGGGACCCTTGGCCGCCATCGGCATCATCAAGGGTAAGCCCTTTGCGCCGGATGATCGGATGAAGAAGATTTTGACCGATGCGCTTGCGCTGGCCAACGCCACCTCTCGTAGTCTCCTCATGAACCCCCGCGATCCGGAGTGGTACTACTATCCCGGCTCGGCGTGGCTGAATTTCCTGTTCGAGTCCGGATACGAGTTCGAGACGCCGATTCCCATGATCACGCGTGACGGAGTGAAGCCCTTCCCGCCCACCGGGTATCGTCAGTTGAATGCCCGTTCGGCGTTCTTCTACGGCGTTACCGGCATCACACCGGCGATGGCGATGCGCTTGCCCGGCATTGGGTCGCAATACCTATTCGCGATGGTCGACGCAGACAAGCAGTATTTTGATGGTGGCAAAACATACAAAGTCACTCTTCCCAAGGGTATCCCAGAGGCGAACTTCTGGTCCTTCACGCTGTACGACAATCAAACGCGTTCGATGCTTGACACGCCGCAACGTTACCCGCGCGCAGGAAGTCAGAGCTATCCGTCTCCTGCAGCCGAACCGCACACCGACGGCTCGACAACGATCTTCTTCGGTCCGAAACAACCAGAGGGCGTGAAGCGCGGCAACTGGATTCAGACGATGCCAGGCAAAGGTTGGTTCACGATCCTGCGGCTTTACAGCCCACTCGAACCATTCTTCGACAAGAGTTGGCGGCCAAGCGAGATCGAAGTGGTGAAGTAACGGACACTCTTTTGTCTCGGTTTAACTTAGCTCCATCTGGTAAAACGCCATCAATCGGAAAAGTGCGTCCCGGTACGAAGATGTCCGGTTAGACGCCGACCGACGAGTTTGTACTAAATTGCACAGTTCGCAGCCTGTTGTTTGTGGAAGAATGTTTCCCGTCGCGAAGCTAAGGGAGAAAAGGGATGAAAAGACTGATTTTTCTTGCGTTCATTTTGTTTCTGATGAGTAGTTCGTCTCTGTTGGCGCAGGATGTTCGTTACAACTTCGACAGTAAAGCCGACTTCACTACATTCAAGACCTACAAGTGGGTTGACATTAAGGGTGCCGATAAACCAAATGCACTCGTGCAAAAGCAAATCACCGACACTATTGATGCCGAGTTGGCCAAGAAGGGTTTGACCAAAACCGATTCCGACACCGCGGACCTCCTTATCGGTTATCAAACCGCTGTCGGCACTGAAAAGCAGTTCACTTCCTACAATACCGGCTGGGGCTACGGCCCAGGTTGGGGCGGCGGTTGGTACGGTGGTGGTGGCATGACAACGACCACTGGCTCCACCTCGACCATCTACGTCGGCCAATTGGACCTCGATATGTACAGCAGTTCCGGCAAGGATCTGGTTTGGAGAGGCACGGCCACAAAAACCCTCGATCCTAAGGCGAAACCAGATAAGCAGCAGAAGAACCTTACGAAAGCCGTTGCAAAGCTTTTAAAGAACTATCCGCCCCCGAAGAAATAAACTTTGGGCAGTGGGGTGGCAAATGGACGCTCCACCCCTTGTACTATTTCATCTCCACATCCTCGGTTTCCAGACAAAGGCACTCACCAGTCGCATTGCAGAGACCAGAATCATTGTGTTTGCCGGGATCGTGACAAAAAATCGCTCCGGTGCCTGAATCAGGGCTTGCATGGCTTTCCATCTCTCCTCTTTTAGGTCCGTGTAGGTTGAGCTAACGAAAACCTGGTATCGCTTGTCCATAGGTTCACTCAATCAGAAGAAACTTAAACTCCCGCTTGCTAGACCACGGTTACGCCCTATACCGTCGCGCAGCATCTTTGTTTCGTCTGGGTCCCATTCCCGGCAGTAGAGATTTTAACAGTCCGTTTGATCGCGCGGACGTTTTCTGCGGCTACAACCCCAAAGCAACCCAAAAGAGCGAAAAGGTACTTGGCGCACTCAACTTCTAGTCTCCCGGGAAACTGTAAACGGCAACATTTATATCTTAGGACCTAAGCTTCTCGAAACGCGCCCACGGCCCGAAAGGTTAGACGGAGGTTAGATTGGACACCCAGGGAATCGGAGGCCTCTAAAATCATACGTTTTTAAAGGGATTTTGGTGGGCAGTGCAGGGCTCGAACCTGCGACCTCCTGCTTGTAAGGCAGGCGCTCTAACCAACTGAGCTAACCGCCCGTCCGCATTTATCTTAGCACGCGCGCGGTGGTGGCCCCTCGAAAATTTGCCGCCTTTCTTGCGAATTTCTCGCTTGGCCAGTACACTCAATAGTTCACAGTTCCATTGAGGACCCTACTGATATGTTGCTGAACCGGGACTACGTCGGCCACATGGCCTCTGAAGTAATCAAGAAGCTTCTGGAGGATGATCAGGTCGAAATCAAGGAAAAGGATCAGGAAGCGGTGATCCTGCGGGTGCGCCAGCGTATGCTGGAAGAAATCACCATCGAGGACAAGGTCAACGAGGAAGTCCGCAATATCCTCACGCAATATCAGGACGAAATGCGCCGCACCGGCGTCTCTTATCAGGAGATGTTCAAGAAGGTGAAGGGGCAGATTGCCCGCGACCGCAAACTTATCCTGCGGTAGAGAAGGGAACAGGGACGACACCGAACCATGCGATTGAGCCGCGAAAAGATTGTGCGCATCTCTCACCAGATTGTCGAATTACTGGTGCAGAGCCACGAAGTGGAGTTCATCGAGGACCGCGATACCATCCGCCAGCACATGGTCCAGACCATGACCAACGTTCTGAAGGAAGAAGAAAAAGTTGAAGTCGAGGTGCGCAAGCGCATTACCTCGCAAAAGAAAGAAATCCTGGAAGGCAGCGAAGAATGGGACGTGCTTTTCCGGAAATACTACGCCGATGAACTTCGCCGCCAAGGAATTTCCGCAGCCCCCGAAGAGCATCAGAAGGCCGGACACCGCTAAGTCGGAGAAAGGGCGACCCTATCGGGGCGCCCGTCGTACTCTAATATTTATCCTTACAATGAGGCCGCTATTATGGCGAAGTTGACGAGGGCGACGTCGATGGCGGTGGCGTCGATGATGGTGACGTCGATGAGTCATCGCCATCAGGTCGGCGCTTGAGAGTTGGGCGATCATCATCGCTACCGCTCGGATCCGATTGACCCTGCGCCGTCCCTTGTCCCTGTCCCTGAGTCTGCCCCTGCTTTGTCTGCTCCGTCTTCGTGCGCAGCGTAGGCTTGCCCGGACCGCTGTCTTGCACTTTGCGCGCAAACATCACATTGCGCAGGCGGCCTTTCACGGAATCAAACTCGGATGTGGTGACGATATATTCGTCTTTTTCCGGCAAAATCCGCGCGATTTCCTTTTGTGCGGCGGCGATGCGGTCCGGCGTTGGCGGGTGCGTAGAGAACATCTTTGAGACCGTGCCCGGCCGGCGCTTCTCGTCTGCCTGGATGCGCTCGAAGAAAGTCACGTAGGAATTTGGATCATAGCCCGCTTTGTACATGTACTCGATGCCGAGGTAATCGGCTTCGCGTTCAGCGTCGCGAGAGAACTTAAGGAAGGTCAGGGGAATTGCCAGTTGCATGCCTTCGTAAATGCCGTAGCCGGCCCAGCCATAAGGAACAAAAATCATTGCGGCCATCGCGCCGATCTGGATAATGTCGGCCTTAGTGGCCTGCTTGGTACCGTGCCGGGCGGTGACGTGGGAGATTTCATGCGCCATCACGCCGGCGAGTTCCGATTCTTCCTGCGCGCGCAGGATCAGTCCGCTGTTCACATAGAAGAAGCCGCCGGGAAGCGCGAAAGCGTTCACTTCGTCGGAATCGATCACCTTGATGGTGAAGGGGACTTGCGCGTCGGAATTGCGCACCAGATTTTGTCCCACGCGGTTCACATATTCGGTGATCACCGGGTCATCGATCATCTTTGAACTGCGCTCGACCTGTTGCGCCAATTGTTTGCCGAGCGCAATTTCATGCTCTAGCGAGTAAAAGTTCACGCCTTTGCCGATGTTGCGGTTGCCGATCGCATCCACATCATCCTTGGAATTTTTTGGGTGAACCGTCTGCTGTTGCTGAACCGGTTGATCACCAGTCGTCGATTGGCCGGAATTCGCCGGCTGCGTCGTGGAACTGTTGTCCGGGCAATCATTGGGTTTCTGCGGGGCTGGCTGCGAGGTTTGCTGCGAAGTCGATGAACCTTGCGTTGTCTGGGAACCTTGCGTGGTTTGTGCCGGAGGTGGCGCGCACGGATTCTGCGGTTGCTCCTGGACCGGGGCGGGATTGGCCGGGGCGCTGGTTTGAGCCACCCCAAGAGCCGGCCAAACGGCCAAACTCCCGAACAGAATTAGCCCTATGGCATAGCGTGAAGAGTTAAGGATCATACTGCCTCCCCCCATACCAATCGGAGTATACACCCGTTGAGAGCCACAAAACCCCTTATTCTATGCGTAGGATGTAGCTGCCTTTCCAAAGGTTTCCTTTGTCTCCGAGCCTAGGCCCGGATCGCCAAGATTGCTTTCCGATCAAGGGACAGTTGACACTTCTGGCCGGGATATCTACAGTCATTGACGACGATGAGCGCAAGAAAGATTCAAATAGGCCAGCTATGGAAAAACCTGGAGAGTGGGGACACTTTCCTGGTTACCCGGGTCTACACCGAAGCCCTGAGCACAATCGCGGTACTTCGCAAGTCCGGGGCCGAAGACGAACATCAGTTACGGATTAAGGTCGAGCGCACGTCGCAAGGGCAAAATATTCCTGGGTTTGCTCCGGCCATGGACGACGATTCGATGTGAATTTGCCCCGGCTGGTCGGCTAGATCGAGCGCACCGGCAGGGCAACGACATCGTCTACCGACATTAACTCCTTCTGCAAGAAGGGTTCTCCGTATTTCACGCCGATCATCTGCCCATAGTGGCGCGCCAGCAGGTCCATTCTGGAGTCCAGTTCGTCGATCGCGAGGAACACTCTTTGGCGCTTTTCGCTTTTTGCCGGGCGGAATTGGGAAGCGTAGGCCAGGATCGCCCGGCGCCGCGTTTCATATTGCTTAGTGATGTCGACAATGAAGGTTGCAGGCATACCCTCAAACGAGGTGGCGTAAAGAATTTTAAACGGCCGGAACGGCTCCCCCTCAATCGGAAGTTGTTTTAACCCGGCCAGGAAGCATCCTTCGTATCCCAAAGTGGAGGCGTGGTAATGGTCGGGGTGCCTGGCTTCCCAGTAGGGAATAATCACCGTGTGCGGCCGGAGATCGCGGATCATTGTGGCCAGCCCTAGCTTGTGCTGCCGGGTGGGTTGAACGTCCGAATCGGGAACGCCCAAGGAGCCACGCCAGGAGACTCTGAGCATTTTGGCTGAGCGAGCAGCCTCTTTCGCCCGGGTTTCGGGAGTGCCGCGCGTGCCCATCTCCCCGGCCGTCAGGTCTAAGATCCCGGTTTTGTAGCCCTTCTGAACCATTTTGATGAGCGTGCCGCCGCAGGTCAGTTCCACGTCGTCTGGGTGGGCTGCAATGGCCAATACGTCCAATTTCATCAGGAGCCTCGAAACTTCGGCGTGGATTGTAGCACCAAAGCGAAATCGTCCACCGGTGCCGTCGGCAGCTCTATTTGGCAGCCCCTACCGTCGCTTTCATACATATTTCTGAGTTACATTTCGCGTTCTGGCCCGCGGGGAAAGGCGTACGGCGGATATGCTACCTTTGCGGCATGAGCGAAGAGAAGAAACTGCATGGCCGCGTGGCGCTGGTGACCGGAGGCGCCAAGCGGATTGGCCGAGCGGTGGCACTGCGATTAGCGAATGAAGGCGCCGACCTGGCCATTCACTACGGAAAATCGGCAAATGAGGCGCGCGACCTCGTGTCGGAAATTGAGAAGCTCGGCCGCCGTGCCGCTGCTTTCTCGGCCGAACTCACGGATGTTACCGCCATCCAAAAGCTGTTTGCCGACGCGCCTGCGCATTTTGGGGGGCTCGACATACTCATCAACGGCGCCGCCAATTTTCTGCAAACAAAATTTGGCGAAACTTCCGAACAAAGTTGGGACGCTTCTCTCGACACTAATTTGAAGGCGCCATTTTTTTGCTGCCAGGCCGCCGCTCCTCACCTCAAGCACTCCGGCCATGGCGTCATCGTCAATTTCGCCGATATTGGCGGGCTACTCGGCTGGCAGGAGTTCCTGCCGCATTCGTTGTCCAAAGCCGGAATCATCATGATGACCCGGATTCTGGCTAAAGAACTTGCGCCCGGCGTTCGTGTGAACGCGATTGCTCCGGGAACCATTACCATGCCCGGGGATCCGCCGGACTGGCAGGCGGACTACATTCGGCGCGCGCCGCTCCGGCGTACTGGACGACCCGAAGAAGTGGCGGACGCGGTGATCTATCTCATTACCGCCGAGTTTCTTACAGGGCAGACGCTGGTCCTCGACGGCGGCCGGACTCTTTAAATGCCGGCTGCATCTGAAATTTCTCTGTCCTAAATCAGGAAAATTTCTGACCGCTGTTATGCGCTGTGCGGCGCGAGGGTGTATTCTTATAAATTGGGCGTCACGAACGCCTGCGCGTAGGGAATCTCTATGCGCGCCGCAAAGGAAGGGCTATCGCTCCTATGGATCAGGAAACATTCGCTCCGAGACACGTCGAGGACGTCGAAATTCAGGAATGGCTGGAATCGCTTGATTCCGTGCTGCTTTCCAGCGGCACCGACGTTGCTCGCGAAATTTTGGAGCGCCTGCGCGCGCATGCGACCGTCAGCGGGATTGATCTCCCTTTCACGGCCAATACCCCTTATGCCAACACGATCCCCGCGCGCCTGGAGCCTTTGTTCCCCGGCGACCAGCAACTGGAGCGGCGCATTAAGTCGCTGATTCGCTGGAATGCGCTGGCCATGGTTGTTCGCGCCAACCGCATGGAGCACAACATCGGCGGTCACATCTCCACCTTCGCTTCCGCCGCTACCCTGTACGAGGTCGGCTTCAATCACTTTTTCCGCGCGCGCTCCGACAACTTCGAAGGCGACACCATTTATTTCCAGGGCCACGCCGCTCCCGGGATTTACGCGCGTGCGTTTCTGGAAGGCAGACTTAGCATTGAGCAACTGGAAAATTTCCGGCGCGAATTGAAATCCGGTGGTGGGCTCTCATCTTATCCCCACCCGTGGCTGATGCCGGACTTCTGGGAATTTCCCACCGTATCCATGGGCTTGAGCCCGTTGATGGCCATTTATCAAGCGCGGTTCAATCGTTACCTCGAAAATCGTGGACTGAAGCCCGCCACAGACGCCAAAGTTTGGGCCTTCCTCGGCGACGGAGAAACGGACGAGCCGGAATCGCTCGGCGCGATCACGCTAGCTTCACGCGAAAAGCTGGACAATCTTATTTTTGTCATTAACTGTAATCTTCAGCGCCTGGACGGCCCCGTTCGCGGCAATGGCCAAATCATTCAGGAGCTCGAATCCGCGTTTCGTGGCGCGCGCTGGAACGTCATCAAGGTTCTTTGGGGATCGGAATGGGATCCGATTCTCGAGCGCGACACTGAAGGCCTGCTGGTGAAGCGCATGGGCGAAATGGTCGACGGAGAATATCAGAAGCTGGTGGTTTCTTCGGGCGACTACATTCGGCAATTCTTCTTTGGTAGCGATCCGCGCTTGCTAAAACTGGTTGAACCGTTGCCGGATGAGGCGTTGCGGCGCCTGCGGCTCGGCGGCCATGATCCACGCAAGGTGTACGCCGCGTACAAAGCCGCAGTGGACTACAAGGGCGGTCCCACGGTCATTCTGGCGCGCACCATCAAGGGCTACGGCCTGGGAGAAGCGGGCGAAGGCAAGAACGTCACGCATCAGCAGAAAAAACTCAACGAAGACGAACTGCGGGAGTTTCGTTCGCGCTTTGGCATTCCCATGAACGACGAGGATGTCAGCCAGGTGCCGTTCTATCGTCCCGGTGAAGATAGCGAAGAGATTCGCTATTTACGCACACGCAGGGAATCGCTTGGCGGTTATGTTCCGCATCGCAAAGTGCGTTCGAAGCCCCTGGTGGCGGATCACGATGAATTGTTCCGCGAATTCCACGACGGCAGCGACGGTCGCGAGGTTTCCACCACCATGGCATTCGTCGCCATGCTCCGCAAAATGTTGAAAGATCCGGAAATCGGCAAGCTCATCGTGCCCATCGTGCCGGATGAAGCGCGAACCTTTGGTATGGAATCGCTGTTTCGCACCATTGGTATTTATTCGAGCGTGGGACAGAAATACGAACCGGTGGACGTGAATACACTGCTGTACTACAAGGAAGCCAAGGACGGCCAAATTCTGGAAGAGGGAATCACGGAGGCGGGTTCGATGGCGTCCTTCATAGCCGCCGGCTCCGCGTATGCCACCCACGGCATCGATACCATTCCCTTTTTCATTTATTACTCCATGTTCGGCTTCCAACGCATCGCCGATTTCATTTGGGCTGCCGCGGACATGCGGACGCGCGGGTTTCTTCTGGGAGGTACTTCGGGGCGCACCACGCTGGCGGGCGAGGGCCTGCAGCACCAGGACGGAAACAGCCACGTCCTCGCGCTCCCGGTGCCGAACCTGGTTGCGTACGATCCTGCCTATGCTTACGAGATCGCTGTCATCATTCAGGACGGTATCCGGCGGATGTACAAAGATGGCGAGAATATTTTTTACTACATCACGGTGATGAACGAGCCTTACGCCATGCCGGCCATGCCGAAAGGCGTCGAAGAAGGCATTCTCAAGGGCATGTACAAGGTTCGCGCCGCGACTAACAAGAAGGCCAAGCTTCGAGCACAGTTGCTGGGCAGCGGTGCGATTCTGAACGAAGCGCTTCACGCGCAGGAAATTCTGGAAAAAAATTATGGTGTCGCCGCCGATGTGTGGAGCGTCACGAGCTACAAGGGTCTTTACACAGATGCCATCGAGACTGAACGCTGGAATCGTTTGCATCCCGACGAAACGCCGCGCGTTCCCTACGTCGCGCAGTGCCTCGCAGAAGAACAGGGGGTGTTTGTTGCTGCTTCGGACTACCTGAAGGTCCTGCCCGCGATGATTTCTAAGTGGGTGCCACGCCGTATCGCCACGCTAGGTACTGACGGCTTTGGGCGAAGCGAAGGCCGTGAATCGTTGCGCGAATTCTTCGAAGTGAATGCGCGGTTCATCACCGTCGCCACGTTGCACGAACTTGCGCAGGACGGCCTTGTCGGCGAAGCCACGGTCCAGAATGCCATCAAAGATTTGGCCATCAATCCCGACAAGCCGAACCCCGTCACGTCGTAATCGGCGTTCCCGCGCGTCCCGTAGCGGTGGCTTTATGCCAGGGCTTTCCGCCTTCTCTATGCGCCTTCAAGAACTTCTGCTGGCTTGATCTTTCCGGTGGCCAGGTGCGCAATCAGTTCGCGATTTGCCGCCAAGAAATCGTATTGTGCCAGCTCTCTCGGTAAGACCCAAGCCACCTGCTCAAAAGTGACTGGTTTCAATTCGCTAGGGGAAATCTGCGCGGCGAAAAAATATATTTCCAATTCCTCGGGGTAATTCGCATACTGGTAGTGCACCTTGGCGATTTCGCGGCTCTTTACGAGCGTTACCGCCAGTTCTTCCTGAAGCTCTCGCGCCAAGGCTTCTTCGAGTTTTTCCCCGCTGCGCACTTTTCCACCGGGAAACTCCCACTTTAAAGGAGAGGTATCGTCACGCCGCCTCTGGCCGATCAGCAGCCTTCGGTCGTCTCGCTCAATCACCGCTGCAACCACCTGCTTCATTCTTCCCCCTCGCTCGCGCCTCGGTCGCCGCTAAACTTTTTCGAGCATAACAGAAGCGCCGCGATGCGCCGGTTCCAACCGAGGCAGCAATTCCCATCAGTACATCTGTTGTATGGCACCGGCATTGACACCTTTCTTCCTGCTGTGTTTGACTTTCCACTTCACATTCTCTCCCGGGAGGATTTGTGTCTTATCTGAAAATTGTTTCCTTGCTCGTCTTTGCTGTGCCTCTTTTGGCGCAAACGCCGGCCGCTCTACCATCGTCCACGGAAAACACCGTGAAGTTTCACGCGTCCATGGGGAATGTGAAAGCAACGTTCGGACCTGCGGAACCGGTGGCTCATGTGAAACCCGGAGGCGTGCTGGAAGCCAACTCGCTCGATTGTTTCGGCAACGCGCTAGAGAAGCCCGGCGACTCTTTCTCCAACATCAAGATCGATAATCCGCTGACCGGCCCGTTCTTCATCGACGGAGCAGAACCGGGCGACACGCTGGTCGTCCACATCCTGGATCTTGACGTGGACGGCAAACAAGGGGTCGGCACATTCGGGCCGGGATTTGGCGCGGCCAACTCAACGCACTACACACCGATGCTGGAGAAAGAGCCGTTGCCAGCTCGCGTGTGGTATTACCCCATCGACGCGGAACGAAAAGCGATCACGTTTCAGGCGCTCGATTCGGATTTCAAGGTGGAATTCCCCATGCATCCCTTTCTAGGTTGCATCGGCGTTGCGCCCGCGAATGGCGAGGTTCGCAGCTCCATCGTTCCAGCGGAATTTGGCGGCAATATGGATGCGCCGGAAGTCTCAACCGGAAACACGCTATATCTACCCGTTAATGTCCATGGCGCGCTATTTTATTTCGGAGATGGTCATGCCGCAATGGGTGATGGGGAAGTGGCGGGGAGCGCCGTGGAGGTGCCGATGAAGGCGCGCTTCCGCTTCGAATTGGTGAAGGGACAAAGTACGGACTGGCCGCGCCTGGAAAACGATCACGAGCTGATGACTACCGGCATCTATCGCCCGGTCGACGACGCCGTCCGTATCGCAGTTACGGAGCTTGTTCATTGGATCCATCGCGATTATGGCTTGTCCGATCTGGACGCGTACGAGCTGTTCTCCAAGGTCGGCAAACTCCACCTCACCGAAATGGTAGATCCCAACTACGTTGTCGTTGCCTCCATCGACAAAAAATATCTGCCGGCCAAAAAATAATACTGTGCGACGGGCATTGTCACGCGCCGCACCCACTGCGATACTTTCAGTCATGTTCAGCGCGCAACTACTCGATCATTTTCAGAATCCTCGAAACGCGGGGGATTTGCCCGAAGCGAATGTTCAAGTGAAAGTCAGCAACCCGGTTTGCGGAGACTTGTTACAACTTGCGGCGATTATTGAAAACGATGTGATTTGCGATGTGCGGTTTCTCTGTCGCGGCTGCACCGCCTCGATTGCTTCCGCATCGCTGCTCACAGAATCCATTCAGGGCAGGGAATTGCGGCAGGTTTGTTCCATCTCTCCTGAATCGCTGGCGGCATCGTTAGGGGGGCTGCCGACCGCTTCGTTTCATGCTGTGCAATTGGCTCACGATGCGCTGCAGGCTTTGCTGCGCGCAGTTCCGAAATAGCTGATCGCTACATCGAGCGAGTCATGCGTGTAAACGTTGCCGGATCGTTCAAATTCACTACGCATCCTTCTTCCGCTGTGATGTACTCACTCACTTCCTCTTTGTGCGCCCAAACGACGCTGCGCGCCCCCAGCTCATGGGATGCGTTTTCCAATTCACCGTAGAGTGCCGCGGAGAAAATCACGGGATGTCCACGACGCCCTTCGAACACTGGGATGACCACGGGTGCGCGGCTAAGGTAAAACTGGTCTACCAACCCATTCACCAGCGAGGCGCTGACCAAGGGATGGTCCACAGGGCAAACCAGCATGCCGTCGGTTCCCGCAGGCAAACTGCGAAGCGCCAGCTGGATCGAGCTCAATTGCCCGCGCTGCCATTCGGCGTTGATCACGACTTCGTCCGGTTTCAGGATCACCCCTCTGCCGATGGCTTCCGCGTGAGCACCGAGCACAACACGGCGCATGCCGATCTTCGGATGCGTGGTCACTTCCAATAAATGCTCAAGGAAAGGGCGGCCCTGGTAGGGAAGCAACGCTTTTGGCGAGCCCATCCGGCTGGAGGCCCCCCCCGATAGGATGACTGCGGCCAGCATGACACTATCCTTCTCTCTATTTCTCCACGACGCTGCCCGTTTCGAGCTTCAGTTTCTTATGAGCCGCCAGATCCGCGTTGCGCCGTATGGCCACGAGTTCCGCCACGATGCTCAGCGCGATCTCTTCGGGAGAGAGTGCTCCAATCTCCAGGCCCATGGGGGCGAACACGTGCTCAAACTCTTCCATGCGGTAGCCCTCTTTTTCCAGTGCTTTATATACGCTCAGCACCTTGCGGCGGCTGCCGATCATTCCCACGTAACGCGCCCGCGTTCGCACCGCCCATGCGAGCACGCGCATATCTTCCTTGTGTCCGCGCGTTACGATCACCAGATAGCTGGAGGCATTCGGATGCAGTTTCTCAAACGCGTCATCGAAACTTGTGAAAATTTCCTGGGCCATTGGAAAGCGGCTGGCATTTGCGAACGCTTCCCGGTCATCCACGACGCTAATGCCAAATCCCGCGGCCTGCGCCGCTTTCGCTACGGCCGTGGAAACGTGGCCGGCGCCGAATAAATAAACAACGGGCTGCGGCAGTATGGGTTCCACGAACACTTCGACGGTCCCGCCGCAGATCAGGCCGTTATCGAAAGTCGCCTCATTGTTCAGGTGGAAAACCAGCTTTCGCGGCGCTTCCTTGCCCATCACTTCCTTGGCTGCCGCCCACACATCCGCCTCAACGCATCCGCCGCCGATGGTGCCTTCCGTCGAGCCGTCTTCACGCACCAGCATCCGCGAGCTTTCGAAACTCGGAATCGAGCCGTTGGTATGGACGATCGTCGCCAGCGCCCCGCGTTGCCCGGAGCGCCGCATCCGCACGATCTCTTCGAAAAGGTCCATGCCTTTCAGCCTACGGCCCGTGCTTCCCCCTGTCAATTCTACGCGTCTGGGCACCAGTCTGCCGTGGGTTTAATATTGCCTCAAGGTTTGTTCAAGGAAACACCTCTAACATATCGTGATACGATATATATGCCATCGTTTAATTCATCGCCTTCCGGGAGGCTGTCATGAAAGCCATCGTTTTCCACCAGCATGGTGACCCCAGCGTTCTGCACTACACCGATGTTAACGAGCCGCACCTCCACGCCAACGAAGTGTTGGTCCGCGTTCACGCCTGCGCCCTGAATCATCTCGATCTGTGGGTCCGCCGCGGCCTGCCCGGAGTGCCGATTCCGTTGCCGCATATTCCGGGTAGTGATGTGGCGGGAGAGATCGCCAAGATCGGCCCGGATGTACATACCGTCTACGTTGGGCAAAAAGTGGTCCTCGCGCCTGGGGTGACTTGCGGCAAGTGTCCAGCATGTCTCTCTGGCAACGACAATCTTTGCCGTGATTACGCCAATCTCGGCTACATGATTGACGGTGGCTGTGCGGAATTTGTTCGCTGTCCCGAAGTGAATTGCATGCCGTATCCCGAAAATTTGGATTGGGTGCATGCTGCCGCTATTCCTCTAGTGTTCCTGACCGCGTGGCACATGCTGGTCCATCGCGCGCAGCTCCAACCCGGCGAAACGGTGTTGGTGCTCGCTGCCGGCAGCGGTGTGGGCAGTGCAGCGATTCAAATAGCGAAATTCTTTGGGGCGCACGTGATTGCGACCGCAGGCAACGACGAGAAAATGGTGAAGGCCAAGGAGATCGGAGCGGACGACGTGATTCACCACGGCATCATGCCTATCGCCAAGGAGGTCCGCCGCTTGACGCAAAATCGCGGTGTCGACGTGGTCTTTGAGCACGTGGGCACCGCGACCTGGGAGAACAGCGTAAAAAGCTTGGCGAATGGCGGGCGTTTGGTTACCTGCGGCGCTACAACGGGATATGACGCCAAGATCGATTTACGCTTTCTATTTACGCGCCAACTTTCGCTCATGGGGTCGTACATGGGTACCAAGACCGAATTGCGGACAGTTCTAAAGTTGGTCGCGCAAGGCCGGCTAAAACCCACTGTGGACAAGGTTTGGTCGCTGCACGATTGCATTGCCGCGCACAACTATCTGGAAAAGGGCAAGCAATTTGGCAAGATCGTGCTGACTGTCCCTTAGGGGCAGACCAATCCAATGCATCGGAGAATCGGCATTTGTCTACCTTGCCTCCCTATGCCAAAATAGAGGCGAGGACGATATGGAAACCACCCTGGGCAAAAGCGTCACTCTCACGAAACCCGACGATTTCGGCAAGCTGCTGCAGGATGAAGGCATCATCTTTACCCAGCTTGATAAGGCTGTGAACTGGGCTCGCAAGAGTTCCATTTGGCCGCTGGGCTTTGGTCTGGCCTGTTGCGCTATTGAAATGATGTCCATGGCGGCTTCGCGCTTTGACCTTGCGCGCTTTGGAGCTGAGGTGTTTCGACCCTCTCCGCGCCAGGCCGACCTGATGATCGTTGCCGGCCGGCTTTCGCAGAAAATGGCGCCGGTGATCCGTCAGTTGTACGATCAAATGCCAGAGCCGAAGTGGGTCATTTCCATGGGAGCTTGCGCCACGTCCGGGGGCGTGTTCAACAATTACGCCATCGTTCAGGGATGCAATCAGGTGATCCCGGTAGATGTGTATGTGCCCGGTTGCCCCCCGCGGCCGGAGGCTGTATTGTTTGCGATTCTCCAGCTGCAGAAGAAGATTGAGGCTGAAAGAGGATCGTTCAGGCGTGCGCTGAATCTGGCGTAGCTCCAAAAACGGCTTTTCTCCCGGCCGGTTACCTGTTAGCTTTGTTCGCGATGCGGCCTGAAACTGTCAGCGCTCGTGATCTGTTGCGCCATTCGCTCGCTACCATCGCTTATCGCGCGGGTAAAGTCGTGCGCGATGCCCCGCAGGGATACGTGGAATTCCAGGCCGGACACAATTGCCGCACGCCTGTGCAGCTCCTTGCGCATATTGGCGATCTGTTCGATTGGGCGTTGAGTATGGCCAAGGGGCAGCCCACCTGGCACAATTCACAACCACTCTCGTGGCCGGACGAAGTGCAGCGCTTCTTCGAATCCCTGAAGCGCTTCGATGACTACCTGGCTGGACCTGAACAGCTTCACGCTTCCCCGGAAAAGCTGATGCAAGGCCCGATTGCAGACATTATGACTCACGTTGGCCAATTGGCGATTCTGCGGCGGCTATCGGGCATCCCGATCAAGAGCGAGAATTACTTCGAGGCGGAGGTAGCCGCAGGCCGCGTGGGCCGAGACCAGGTAGTCCCAAAATACGAGTTTGATTGAAGATTCGCTGGATCGGGTCGTTAAACTTTTAGTCCGGAAAGGCGCCCTGATGAACGCTCCTGATCAACGGCGTTACCCTCGCGTGAAGCCGCCGAAAACGGTCGTCGCCGCTTGGCAGGCTGGCACGAAACGCGGCGTTTCGTTCGTCGATAGCCTTGGCATCGGCGGCCTGTTCGTTCGTACCAAAGAACGCGTTCCGATGCGTTGCCTGGTGCAAGTTCTTCTGGACCTTCCTGTTGGGCAAGTGCGTGGCCGCGCTGTTGTGCGGCGCGTCCGTGACGGCCACGGGATGGCTGTGCAGTTCATAGCTATGGACCCAACCGACCGTGCCCGCCTTTTCCAGCAGATGCGAACCCTCCTACCCGCGTAGCCGAGGGGCTGTAGACCGGTCAGCGTATCGAATCCGCGTCCTGCAATTTTAGATCCCGGTAATTGGCGTGACCTGCACGCTATGGATTACCCATCCCGGCTCGGGGACTTCTGTCTGCCCGAGCATCACGGTCATTCGGCACAAACCCTTCGGCGTCTTTTCCGGCAACGGCACGTCTTCCCACAAAAGAACCTCAACCCATAGCCCATCTTGTACCTGCATGATTTCTTCCGTTACATATTTGGCGTTGCGCGCGGCAAATGGCGCAAACAGTTCCACGAACTTTGACTGCAACTCTGTCTTGCCGGTCCAACGTTTCCCTTGCGCATCGATAAATTGCGCCTTGGACGAAAAAAAATCGCGCGACTCATCTTTCCCGCCTGAGCGCAGCGCACTCAAAAAAGGCTGCAGAATAATCGTCGCGCCCTCTGTAACGCGGGGCATTCCATCCGAAGGCATTGTCGCCGGTCCTGGTCCTTGCGTCAGGGATGTCCGGAACTCGGAAAGAGTTACTCCCTGAGCGTTGAGTATGATTGCTGCCACACTTTTGTCCGCACGTAACAATCCCAGCAGGAGGTGCTCGGTTCCGACATGCTTATGGCCTAAACGCGCGGCCTCTTCTAGCGCAAAGTGCAATGTTTGCTTGACGTCCGCGGTTAGAGGAATCTCGATCGAGGTCGATATCCGTTCGCGCGGCGTGATCCTGCTTTCGATTTCTTTCCGTAAAGCTTCAAGGGAGCCCGCCCGCAACCACAAACGCTGGGCGAGGGCCTTATCTTCGCGCATCAGCCCAAGGAGGATGTGCTCGGTTTCTATGAAGGGGCTGCCGTATTGGCTGGCCTCAAAGCGTGCGAAGAAGATCACGCGACGCGCTTTTTCCGTGAAGCGTTCAAACATAATGCAGTCTCCCAATCGACAGGCGCCTGGGAACTCAATTCTATGCCACTGATTCGGGATCAGCCAATTGGCGTGGCGACAACGGTAACGCTGCCGTTCGGAATCATGAGTTGGCTTCCTGTTGCGGATTTTTCTCGCCGCACATAACCCATGCCAATCCACCCTTTGAGCGCAGGAGAGAATCCGCTCCTCGTCACATAGCCGGCTTCCTTTCCATCCGCGAGCAAAGGCGCATTCATCGGCGGGGCGACCGCAGCATCAAATTTCAGGCTCACGCGCACGCGATTCACCTGGCCGCGCGAGCGCACCCGTTCCACAATCTCTTGCCCTGTGTAGCAGCCCTTCGTGTAGGAAATATGCGAATTCTGCAAGCCTGCTTCGTGAGGAATCTGCTTCTCACCGAAGTCATATCCAAACCACGGAATGCCCAATTCCAGCCTCACGGCGTTTAGCGCTTGATATCCGGCTGGGCTTCCGCCCTCGCGGCGAACGGCCTCCTCCAATATTTTCCAAAGATCCGCGGCCTTTTCGCGAGCAACCAAAATTTCCGCGCCCGCGATTCCTCCCGGCGATCGTTTGCTCACGCGCCCGGGAATGCCCTGGATTGTTGCATCCCGGGACTCCAACTCGTCCATCCCACCGAGATCCACTCCGCTGACCGCTGAGGCGAGACCGGCGGTCTTCGGTCCTTCGAGGGCTAACGTGGCAAAAGCGTCCGTACGATCGGTCAACGTTACGTCATCCATGATGATGTATTTGTCCATGGCGGGAATCAGGTGGTCGCGGATCATAGAGTACGAAACGCAAAGCAACATATCTCCAAGCGCAAAGGTTTCGAGCTCCGCTTGAATGTGTCCCTGCGGACTGAGGAACAGAGAAACAGTTCCGTGGTTTTCTGCCAGCCCCTTGATATCGTTGGTCAGGATGGCATTGAGATAGCGCACACGATCCGGTCCGGTGAACTCCAGATACGCGCGATAGTTCTTATCCAACAGTCCAACGTTGTCTCGCAACGCCCGATATTCCGCCTGCCAGTCTCCAAAATTGTCCGGCAAATCGCAGCCAAACCACACACCCATGTGCGCGGCGGCGCGGCGATGCAATTCGCTCAACGCCGTGATGCGTATGTCGGTGGGCAATTCCACGTTCTCGAGCTCCTCTCGCTGCCAGCCAACTCAGTGTAGCAAACCTCGCTGCGCGGACCTTCTTCTGGCTGTCCATAGGAATGATGCGCCGGAGGGCCAATGATATACTTCCCTTAGTGGACGGAATGAACCCAGCACACCGCATGCCCGACGCGGCCAACCAGGAAATGATCTACGTGAAGATTCCGGTTGGCATGCTGCAATGCAATTGTTCCATCATCGGCGACCCGCGCACGCTCGAGTGCGTGGTGGTCGATCCTGGTGACGAGGTCGAGCGCATTCTCGGCCTGCTTGGGCGTTACAAACTCAAGGTCAAGGCCATCGTCAGCACACACGCGCACATCGATCATGTTGGCGGACTCGCCAAGTTATATCAATATACGGGAGCGCCCGTGATGATGCACCGCGACGACCTGCCCCTGTATCGCGGCATGGAAGTGCAGGCGGCATTTCTCGGCGTGCGCCCCCCGGAATTGGTGGAAGTGCATCAGTTGCTCAAGGAAGGCGATGTGCTGCAGTGGGGCGACTTCCTGGCGAACGTCCTTCACACTCCTGGCCATACGCCTGGCAGCGTTTCACTGTATCTGCCCACGGATGGAGCGAACACCACCTTAAGCCAACCGCAACTTTTTTCCGGAGACACTCTTTTTGCCGGGAGCATTGGCCGCACCGATCTTTGGGGTGGATCGTTCGACGATATCATTTCTTCTTTGAAAGGGAAGCTCATGCAGCTCCCCGACTCCACGATTGTCCATCCGGGCCACGGCGCCAGCACTACGATCGGCCACGAACGAGACAGCAATCCTTTTTTGAAGTAATCTCTTGCAGCTTCATCCGCTTGTTATCTTTTGCCGCGCGGAGGTCATCGTGGGAAACGAACTAGCCTGTACCGTGCATCATCAGGGAAAATCCTTCTCCGGCAAAGCGTTGCTGGAATCCGGGGAAATCCTTTTTCGAGGCGAGACTCGTTTCAAAATCGCGGTCAGCGCGATCAACGGGTTGCAAGCGAAAGATGGCGAACTGCACGTGCAGATGAAAGAAGGCGCGTTCATCTTTGTTCTGGGGCCTCAGGCGGCCAAGTGGTGCGAAAAAATTGCCAATCCTAAATCGGTCCTGGACAAACTCGGCATAAAGCCTGGCCAGACGCTTTCTCTCGTGGGCACCTTTTCGGTTGATTTTCGGAAAAGCCTACAGAAAATGGGTGCTGGCGTGAGTAACGCGAAGGATGGCAAAGATTCTACGTGCATTTTCTTCGCCGCGAACAAGAAACAAGACTTGAGCGGCCTTCCGTCCGTGGCGAAGTCTATTCACAGGGACACCGCGCTGTGGTTGGTTTATCCGAAGGGGCAAGCGGTGATTACCGAAGCGGACGTGCGTTCATCGGGGCTCAAAGCCGGATTAGTGGACGTCAAAGTCGTAAGCTTCAGCGCTACGCACACGGCGCTGAAATTTGTGCTTCCTAAATCGAAGCGTTAACCCGCATTTTGCGCGGCTTGCCGTGCTTTCCGTATCTCTTCCATAACCG
The DNA here is from genome assembly GCA_963795535.1 of Candidatus Acidiferrales bacterium. Taxonomy (GTDB): domain Bacteria; phylum Acidobacteriota; class Terriglobia; order Acidiferrales; family UBA7541; genus Acidiferrum. Next base: position 188,246 of record CAWCIG010000011.1, on the reverse strand, counting down.
ACTGAATCAGTTCCTTGGCGTGTGCCAATTCCTGCGAAATCATCCGTAAGTCCATCGCGGGTACGGTAGGATTTCTCTGGCTGGTGCAATAGACCCCATGCTGTCCTGTCAGCACAAGCGCGTTGGTGATGCGGTCTAGCGACACCGCCAGGCGTCCGCGTTCCTTTCCAAACATTTGTTCGTAGCGTTCCAGTTCTTCGTGGTGTTGTTCGAATGCGGACATGCCCGCCTCCCGGATTTCCCATTCTCTACAGGTTTTGCCGGGTTGCACTTCGGGCACAGGCTTCCGGCGCCAAACTTTACGCTAACCGATCCCCCGGCCATAATCCACTTTGAGCTTCACCAGAAAGCGGTTTGGACCATGAGTCATCCAGAGCAGGCAGCAAGCCAGTACGTCCCATTTGGGACCAGGCCCGAAGGAAATTGGGAGCACCGAACCATGCGACGTTCAGACCTTGTGCAATACAAAGAAGAAAAAGAGACAGGGCGGATTCCGCGCACCACGCAGATTGTCTTTGGTGAACGTCAGCACTTGCTCCGCGTCCTGGATTCCCTGGAAGGTACCAGCCTGCCGATTGCCCGCATGCAGCAGGAACGCCGGATCCTTGAGGAGTTGATTCACGCGCGGACGCGCGAATTGAATCACATCAATACCGCGTGGGACGAAAAGATTGGTCTGGTTCTCAGCGCGGAAGCCAAACCGGAGATGCTCGAAAAGCTTACCAAGCAGGCTCCGAAGGAAGATTATTACTTGCTCCGTTTGATCAGTGAGCATCCGAGGGCCAATGCGAAAACGCTGAATCGCTTGGCACGTCATCCATATGGGGCCATTCGGGAAAATGTTGCTCGTCATCCCAATGCCGACGCGAATACGCTTACGCTGCTCAGCCGGGACAAAACTCAGCCGCTGTGGTATCTGGTGGCGTTCAATCCTAATACGCCTACGCCGCTGCAGCGCAAATTGCGGGATCGCCTGAAGCGCCTCGGCGACGTCCAAGCGGGGCGCTAGCGCTTCGTAACGGTTAGTTGGTTCCCACTTTTAACTGCCAGAACAAAAAGCTCAGTGTGTCTGTGTCTTCTTCGATTTGTTTGTTTACGGGGCGCCCGCCGGAGTGGCCGGATACCGTGTCGTAGAGCAACAGGATCGGACGATCCGAGGCTGTTGCCGCTTGCAGCCGGGCTGTCATTTTCCGTGCGTGCAGGGGCGCCACGCGAGTGTCTCCATCCCCAGTGATAAAGAGTACGGCTGGATACTTCACACCTGGTTTCACGTGGTGATACGGCGAGTACGCATATAAGAAAGGGAATTGCTGTTCGTTCTCCCCGCTGCCATACTCCGCCACCCAGTAGGGGCCCTCCAGAAAGTTCTGGAAGCGTAGCATGTCTTCCAGCGGATAGGCGCACACCACCGCCTGGAACAAATCCGGGCGCTGCGTCAGCATCGCGCCCACCAGTAAGCCCCCATTGCTTGCGCCTTCAATGGCCAGTTTGTCGGGCTGCGTATATTTCTCGGCAATCAGATATTCGGCCGCGGCGATGAAGTCGTCAAACACGTTTTGTTTCTTCTCCAGCATTCCGGCGCGATGCCACTCCTCCCCAAACTCGCCCCCGCCGCGAAGATTCGGAACCGCCAAAATTCCACCGCGTTCGGCCCACACGAGGGCGAGTTCTTCAAAATCCGGCGTGATGTTCACGTCGAATCCGCCATACGCAGTCAGTAAGACAGGGGCTTCCGCTTTGCGCTTCACACCTTTCTTCGAAAACAGGAACATGGGTATTTTTGTTCCGTCTTTCGATTTGAAAGACACTTGCTCCACCTGAAAGTCCGCTGGATTCAGCGGCACGTTGCTCTTTGCCCAAACAGACGACGCTTTCGTGTTCACGTCGTACGCAAAGAGGGTCGGCGCGTAATTGAAGCTTGTGTACGCATAATAAATTTCGGGAGATCCCCAGCGGCCGGATACTTGCACGGTTCCCAATCCCGGTAAGGGCACGGTGTAGGAGGTTTTGCCGGCCCAATCGAAGACTTTTAATTCTGTCGCCGCGTTGCGCATGTACGTCGCGACAAGTTTGCCCCCAGCCGGTGTTACCACGTCCATCTTGATGTCGGACTCCGGCACCACCTCCCTCCAGTTTTCGCGCGACAGTTTTTGGGGGTCGACGGCATAGGCGTGCCATTGCGGCGCTTTCCAGTCCGTTTGCAGCAGTAGCGTGTTGCCCGCCCAGGCCGTCCAGAAAAGATTGTTCAGGTCATTCACCACGGGCGCGATCAGGCCATGTTCCTTGAGGTTCTGGAGGTAAACTTCGGTCTTTTCCGAACCCGCTCCATAAATCACAAGATAATAAATGTAGGAGTTGTCTTCGGAAGGCTCCAACGACAGTTCCTTTTCCTTGTCCAACTTCTCCCCAAACAACAATTTGTCAGTCGCCGGATCAGTTCCCATCGCGTGGTAGTACGCGCGCGGTCCTTCTAGCGTTGCCTTCGCGTAGTAGATGCCGGTGTGGTCGTTGGTGGGCTCGACAGAACCATAATTCGCCGACGGCAGCACATCCGGCAGATCCTTATGTGCATCGATATCCAACACGTGAACGGTTACCTCGTCCTGCCCGCCCTCGCGGCGCCCGTAATACAAGAATTTTCCGTCCCGGCTGATTTTCTCGATAACGGCGCTGACGGAGTGATCGGCCGACCATGGCAACGGATCTACCAGCACCACGTCTTCGCCCTTCGCTCCCTGGCGCATGCATATTTGCGCCAAATCTTGCCCCGCCCATCGCTTGGTGAAAAAATAACGGCCGCCATGCTCTTCCGGCAGCCCGTAAGAATCGATGCGGTATAGCTCTGTGAGGCGCTTCGTGATCGCTCCTCGGTCTGGCAGCGTGCCGAGGACTGCTTCCGTGCACTTGTCTTGGGCTTCAATCCACGCGCGCGTTTGCTTGCTGTCCTGATCCTCCAACCAACGGTAGGGGTCAACCACGACGGTCTTCCCGTAATGGTCTTCCACGTTTTCGATAGGTGTCTTCGGTGGGCAAGTGCCTGCGTTCTCCTGGGCGTTCAGGCGGGAAGGGGCTGCAAACAGAATCGCTGCCGTCGCCAGCCACGCACTTCCCCTCAACCTCAATTTCATAGCGTCTCCTTCAAACAATTCAGAGAAAAGCAATCAGGCGAAATGCGGAGTGAATTTCCTGAGGTAAAGCAACCCAGTCGAGCGCTAGAATACTCGAAAATGGCCTCGCTATCGAATCCAAAAACACTACAGCCCCATCCATCGCAAGCCGGTTCCTTATGGACGTCCCATCCGTGGCCTGGCCGATGGCAGAATTGCCTACTCTACCTGCTCATTTCGTTTGCGCTCCCGGTTCCTTGCTTCTGGCACGCCCACATCGAAGCGGGCGATCTCGGCAGTCACGTTTACAACGCCTGGCTCGCCGAGCTGGTGCAGCAGGGAGGAGCGCCCGGCGTTTACACAGTGTGGCAATGGGACAACATTTTGTTTGATTTGATGCTTTCGTTTTTCGGCAAAGCATTCGGTTTGGTCGCGGCTGAAAAAATCGCCGTCTCCATTTGCGTGCTCATCTTCTTTTGGGGACTGTTCGCCTTCATGAGAGCCGTCAACGGAAACCCTCCGTGGTTGCTCACGCCGTGCCTCGCAATGTTGAGCTATAGCTACATCTTCCATATGGGTTTCATGAACTATTATTTGTCCCTCGGGCTGGCCAGCATGGGCTTGGCTCTCGTTTGGCCCGCTCGTAAGAGCGGGCTGATCGCGGGCGCGCTGCTTGCGCCGTTCATGCTGCTGGCCCACCCGCTCGGGTTCTTGTGGTTTCTTGGCACGACGGCTTACCGGCTTCTTTGGCTCCGCTTGCCAAGCGCGTGGAGGCCGGTTCTGCCCGCCATTGGGATCGTGATTCTCGTTGGCGCGCGAGAGTTTGTTGCCCATCATCACGGATATGAAGTGGAATGGCGTGAGACGCCGATCTGGGAACTTAATGGCGCGGATCAATTCCATGTCTTCGGCTATCGCTACGTGTGGTTCACAATCGCAATGGCTGCCTTTGTGCTGGCCGCCAGTGCAATCGCGTTCTTCGACGAAACGCAACGCCTGAGGTTCTGGAAAGACCGCCGGCTGATCCTCGAACTCTATTTCATTTCCTTCTGTGCCACAGCGGTGCTGCCAGAGAATCTTCACACCGACCCGACCGGAGGATGGATCGGCGCGCTCGTGACACGCCTGACCCTCATCAGCGCGATGCTCGCCTTCTGCTGGTTAGCTTCCCTGCCGCTCCGCAGTTGGCATCTCGCTTTCGCCGCCATTTGCGCTGCGGTGTTTTTCACTTTTATTTACCAGGATACCGGCTTCCTCAATCGCATGGAGGCCAGCACTCGCCGAATCACGCAGCAATTGCCGTTCGGGACGCGCACGCTGTCCACCATTTTTGCTCCCAACGATTACCGCACCATCTATCTGCATATTCCCGATCGTGCGTGCATCGGGCACTGCTTCCTGGTTTCGAACTACGAACCGTCCACCAGGCAGTTTCGCGTCCGTGTCCAGCCGGGAAGCCGCGTGGTCACCGCCTCCGACGATGACAGCGAAGACATGCAGTCCGGTACGTACGATGTCGAGGATGAAGATCTCCCGTTAAAGCAGATTTACCAATGCCAAGCTAACGACCTAACCAAAATCTGTATTCGCGATCTTGCGGAGGACGAAAAGAACGGGCGTCTTGGCTACCACCCCATCACGAATCCCTTTTTCTCCCAGAACCCCTGACCTGCCGTCGCGCAAGACATATTGGCTCTTGCAGCAGGCCAATTTCTGCTAAAATACCACCAGGGTGAGAGACAATGCTGCCATTACACCTTCAACCCGAAAGCCATATCCCCCTCTATATCCAACTGCGCGACCAACTTCGTTCGTTGGTCCATGCCGGTGACCTTCGCCCGGGGGACCGCATTCCCGCGAGCCGCGAATTGGCCCAAGTGCTAGGCGTTCATCGCACCACCGTCGCCAACGCTTACGCCGAACTCGAATCCGAAGGTTTGATTCAGGGCCACGTAGGCCGCGGCACATTCATTCGAAACAATGGCAATGGCCTGAAGATCACGCCGCCGGCTCCATCCACGTTGACCGGCAATTCCGACGGCCTTCGCTGGGAACTTTTGTTCGCCGGCGAACGCAGCGAAGAAGTCCTTACACGGCTGACCGCGTCGGCGCCGGCCAATGCGCTCTCCTTTGTGATGGCGCGCCCTGCGGAAGAATTCTTCCCTGTGGAGGAATTGCAGGCCTGCTCACAGGCTGCACTGCGCCGGGAAGGGCAGGACATTCTTAATCTCGGCGCGTCCGATGGCTACGCACCGCTGAAAGAAGCGTTGCTCGATCTTCTGCGTCGCGATGGTTTTTCGGTGAAGGACGATTCACTGCTGATCACCGACGGCTGCCAGCAAGCGCTCGACCTGATCGCGAAAGCGTTTGTTCGTTCTGGAGACACGGTCGTTCTTGAGAATCCGACGTATCCTGGCGCCTCTGCAGTTTTCAACGGTGTGCACGCGCGCTGTCTGGGTGTGCCTGTGCGCACGCACGCTGAGCCCGACAGCCCGCTTGGGATCGATCTTGAAGTCCTGGAGTCCACGCTTGCTAACAACCGCGTGAAGCTACTGATTCTTACGCCGGATTTCCAGAATCCCACTGGCACGTCCATGCCGCTAGCCTCGCGCCGCCGCGTTCTGGAATTCGCCGGCCGCTATCAGGTTCCCGTCGTGGAGGATCATATTTACGCGCGGTTGCATTCTCACGACGAGCGTCTTCCGTCATTGAAGCAGCTGGATCGCTCAAATCTTGTGATTCATATCGACAGCTTTGCTAAGGTCGCATTTCCGGGTCTGCGCGTCGGTTGGATCGTTGCCCACCCCGCTGCGATCGAGCGCCTGCGACTTGTAAAGCAAATGGCCGACCTGCATACGGATCAACTCGCGCAAGCCACGCTCGCCGAATTCCTGAAGCGTGGATTGTTTCACAAACATCTTGCTCGTATGCGCAAGATTTATACCGACCGCCTGAACGCGCTCGATGAGGCTTTGCGCAAGTTCATGCCAGAGGGTGTGCGCTGGACACGGCCCGAAGGCGGCATGTGTTTGTGGCTGGAGCTTCCGCCGGGTTTCGATGCCAGCGAACTGATGATGCATGCGCGCGAACGCGGTGTTCTGTTCGCCCCCGGGCGTTATTTCTACGTGCAGTCGCCATTGCCTAACGCGTTGCGCTTGGGTTTTGCCAGTTTGAACGAAAAACAAATTTCTCGCGGCGTTGCCATGCTCTCGGAGCTTCTGCGCGTGGAGATGCGCAAGCGTCAGCGCGGATCGCGCCGTGCAGAGCGGGCCCACGTCGCGCTGGTGTAAGGAGCCTAGAAGAACAAGGACATGGCCAACATTCTTAAACTCGCACCGAAAGCCACCAACCGCTGTTTTGGCTGTGGCGCCGCAAACTCCGCGGGGATGAAGCTCTCGTTCGATTTGGATCTGGACGCGCGCCGTGCCCGTGGTTCCTTTGTTCTCGGCCCGGACTACGCCGGTGGTGGAGGTTTCGCGCACGGAGGAATTATCGCGGTGGTTCTGGACGAGGCCATGGGTAAATTGTCCCGCCTGGCGGATGAGAGCGCCGTCACTGCGGAAATGAACATCGAGTACAAAAGGCCCGTGCCCATCGACAAACCTATCGTCGTGGAAGGTTGGCAAGAAGAAGCCACGGGAAGAAACCGCTTTCGGGTTGCGGAAATCTATGATCTGCAGGGGAATTTGCTGGCCCGTGGCAAAGGACGCTTCGTGATCGTCAAGCAAGCGCGTTTTACGGGAGCCCAGGCGGCCCAACCGAATTCTTGAATTTCGATTTTGAGAGGAGACAGGAAATGGCAACAAAGAAACCAAACGGAAGCGCTCCCAACAATGGGGCAAAAGGGTCCAACGAATGGCGCGTGAAGGTCGGCCTGGCGGAGATGCTCAAAGGCGGCGTGATTATGGACGTTACCACCGCCGAGCAAGCCCGCATTGCTGAAAAAGCGGGCGCCTGCGCGGTAATGGCTCTCGAGCGCGTTCCTTCGGACATCCGGAAGGAAGGCGGCGTCGCGCGCATGGCCTCCATCAAGGTAATTCGCGAAATTATGAAGACCGTCACCATTCCGGTGATGGCGAAAGTGCGCATCGGACACTTCGTGGAAGCCGAAGTTCTCCAGGCGCTGGAAGTGGATTTCATCGATGAGAGCGAGGTCCTCACTCCTGCCGACGAGGAAAACCATGTTTGGAAACACGATTTCCGTGTGCCGTTTGTTTGCGGCGCTCGGAACCTTGGTGAAGCGCTTCGCCGCATCGCGGAAGGCGCCGCCATGATTCGCACCAAGGGCGAAGCGGGCTCCGGCAACGTGGTGGAAGCGGTCCGGCACATGCGGACGATTGTGAGCGAGATGCGCGGGCTCACCACGCTTCGCGATGACGAACTGATGCGCAAGGCCAAGGAATATGGCGCGCCACTCGATTTGATCCGCGAAGTCGCCCGCCTGGGCAAGCTGCCGGTTCCGAATTTTTCCGCGGGTGGCATTGCTACTCCCGCTGACGCTGCGCTGGTTCGCAAACTCGGCGCCGAAGCTGTCTTTGTCGGTTCCGGGATTTTCAAGAGCAGCGATCCGGAAGCGCGCGCGAAAGCCATCGTCAAGGCCACCACCCACTTCGAAGATCCGAAGATCGTTCTCGAATCTCACGAACAACTAGGCGAAGCCATGCCCGGCATCGACGTTCGCCAGCTCGAAGAAAAGGATCTTCTGGCCACTCGTGGCTGGTGACGCCTTTCGCGTTTTGGCCAAGGCAAAATAACCGCCATAGAGCAACCGCAACATGAAGATCGGTATTTTGGCCATCCAAGGTGACTTTCAGGCGCACGCCGAGATGTTTCACAAACTCGGCGTGGACACTGTTGAAGTTCGCACCGTCGCCGACCTCGAAGGCTCTGACGGTCTCGTCCTGCCTGGCGGCGAAAGCACGACGCAACTGCAATTCCTCCAGGAAGAAGGCCTGTACGATGCCATTCGCGAATTCTCCGGCAAAGGCGGGGCCATATTTGGCACTTGCGCCGGAGCGATCCTTCTGGCCACAAAAGTGAAAAATCCTGCACAGGATTCGCTCAAGCTTCTGGACATGACCGTTTTACGCAATGGCTACGGCCGCCAACTTGCCAGTGACGTTTTCTTCGGCACCTCCACGCTGAAGAAAGATCCGTTGGAAATGGTGTTCATTCGCGGCCCTGTCATCGAAAAGGTCGCCGCAAGCGTCCGCGTTCTGGCCAAGTTTGAAGGGAAGCCCGCCTTGGTGGAAGAAGGGCATATCCTCGCCGCAACGTTCCACCCGGAACTCACTTCGGATACGACGGTCCACGAACATTTCCTGGGAGTCGTCAGGAATGGTTCAACACCAAAAAAATCCTGGCGTTAGCGCACTTTCATTCATTTCGTAAGGGGCAGCACTGATGGCAAAGGAACTATTTCTCGCTCGTCTACGCGAATTACTCCGTGGAATTCCGGATCGCGCGCTCGCGGTAAAGAGCGCTGCAGAAGCCATCGCCGGCGAGGGTGGTTACCGCTGGGTTGGTATCTACGAGGTCACCGCTACCGACATCGGCATGCTTGCGTGCACCGGCAGCACACCGCCGGCATTTCCGAGATTTCCGGTTTCGAAGGGGCTTTGCGGTTCCGCCGTCGCGCGCCGTTCCGTCGTGAACGTCGCCAATGTTCAAGAAGATCCTCGCTGGCTGACCACGTTTGGCACCACGCGCTCGGAAATTATCGTGCCGATCATCACTGCTGCTGGCCAAGTGATTGGGCTGATCGATGTGGAGAGCGATCGATTAAATGCGTTCTCTCGAGACGACGAGGGTTTCCTTACCAGTTGTGCACCGATACTCTTGCGGTTCGCTCCGTAATTCTTGCTCCGCCACGATACAATACTTCTATGGCCACAGTGAAGCACAGCGTCCTGTTTGTTTGCGTTGGTAATGCCTGCCGTAGCCCGATGGCCGAAGCCATTGCCCGCCAGATCGCTTCCGAAATCATCGAAGCTTCCAGCGCCGGTCTCTATCCACTCGGCCACCTTCCCGATGCCACGGAAAAAACACTGATTGCCAATGGATATTCGATCGAGGGGCTGGCGTCCAAGCCGTTGCTACGCGCGGATATTGAAAATGCCGACCTGATCATCAATATGTCCGGCCAGCCGCTCAGGGAATTGCTCGACAACAGCGATACCACCGGCGATCAAACGCTAGCGCAAAAGGTCGAAAACTGGCACGTGGAAGATCCCTATGGCGCCGACCCTGTCATCTATCAGAGAATTTTGGAGGAACTGGAATCCCGAGTTTTGTTGCTCGCCAGCCGGCTTCGCTCCGTCGAGCGGGCGGCTAGTTCTTGATCGTATCGGAGACTCTTTGCGCCGCGAAAAGACCAGTGTTTCGCAAGAAGACTACCTCAAGGCCATTTGGGAAATGCGCGAGGAGAACCAGCTTCCCATCAGCGCGCGTCTGGCCGAGGAACTTGACGTCACTCCTCCCGCAGTCACCGCTGCGGTTAAGCGCATGGCGCGCGATGGGCACGTTAAGGTCCAGCGCGGCGGCCAAATCCTGCTGACCGCCAAGGGGCGCAAGGTTGCCCAGCACTTGATGCTTCGCCATCAGCTTGCCGAAATGCTTCTCACGGAAGTCATCGGCCTGCCTTGGGCCAAATCTCACGCGGAAGCTGAGAGGATGGAGCACGCGATTTCTCCGGAGGTCGAAGCGCTCCTGCTAAAACGCTTCGCCGCTCACAAAACCTGCCCACACGGTGTTCCGTTGAGCGGCGGTGTGGCGCAGCTTCGCAAACAAGGTGGCGTTCTTCTCTCCGAACTCCAATCAGGGGATGCCGGAGTTATTCTCTGCGTGTATGAGAAGGATGAAGGCTTCCTTGATTTTCTGGAAAATCTCCACCTGCTGCCTGCCAGCAAGGTGGAAGTCGTCGAGCGTGGTTACGACGAGACGCTGACGTTGCGCGTCGCCGGCCAGACCATCCACCTCGGCAAGACCGCGACGTCTCGCATCTGGGTGCGCCGCTCCGGCAATTAGGCGGCTGAAGTGTCCGTCAGGGTCGCGCGGCACGTTCGAGTTCCGCGATGTCGAGTTTTTTCATTTTCAGCATGGCTTCGATTGCTTTGGGATGCTTGATCAAATCGGGCAATCGCGCGGGCACAATCTGCCAGGAAAGCCCAAACTTGTCCTTCAGCCACCCGCACTGAAGATGGCTGCCTCCCTCGGAGAGTTTGGCCCAATACTCATCCACTTCCTGCTGCGTGTCGCAACGCACCACAAATGAGACGGCTTCCGTGAATTTAAACATGGGGCCGCCATTCAACGCGGTAAACGTCTGACCGTCAAGCTCGAATGCAATCGTCAGAACGCCGCCCTTCGGCGCATGGGTGCCGTCGACAAGATTGCGGGCTTCTTCGAGCCGCCGCGAGTTCTTGAAGACGCTCAGGTAAAAATCGACCGCCTCCTCGGCATTTTCGTCAAACCAGAGGAATGGTGTTATACGTGGAAAATGTTCGAGAGCGCTCATGGAGATCACCTCATGCGCGTAATGTTGTAAGCGTGCGAAACCAAAGCAGCGCTTGAGCGGGAACAACGGCGACCAACTATTTATCGCAGATGTCGCTTGCATAATGCAAGTGAAGTATATATTCTTTCCCGAGCCAGAAAGCGCCCTTCACCCTTGAAAGGATGGCCTGCATCATGAAACTGAACCCTTATCTCAACTATGGCGGAAACTGCGCTGAAGCTTTTCGCTTTTACGAGAAACATCTCGGCGGAAAAATCACGACGATGATGACACAGGATCAGCAGCCCGATCCCAAGAACATACCTCCAGGCTGGGAGAAGGCGGTCATGTATGCCAGCATTACGTTGGGCGATTCAGAGTTGATGGGCAATGATGTTCTGGGAGATGGCTTTCAACCTATGCGCAGCGCTTACCTCTCGCTCAGCGTCGACAGTACCGCAGAGGCCGAGCGCATTCACACACTTCTCGCCGACGGTGGCCAAATTTTTATGCCAATGCAGGAAACCTTTTTCGCCTTTCGGTTCAGTATGCTGCGGGATAAGTTCGGAACGTCCTGGATGATCATTCACCGGCGCCCAGCGCCACCGAAAGCCTGAACGCTTTCACTACGGTCGGTTTGCGCGGGGCACTGCTCTCCCTCGCCCCTCGAGTGCCAGGAAGGCAGGATAATCGCGGGTGGTTGCAAGGACGCGCAATCCGTAATTTCGCCGGAATGGCTGATCAGAGCGGGATAAAAAATAGAAATTGGCAGTGGCCGGACGACACACTCGCTCATTGCTCATGTGCAGCTATCGAGGTGTTAACCGAGAGAGAGAGATTGAGTGAGAAAATGCGAATGAGCAGTTAGCATAGAAGCGTATTGATCTTATTTCTAAAGTCCAATTCGAGTGATCCGGGAAAACCTGTGTGGAAAATGAATGGGAGGTTGTCCCGAAATGGAATGAACCCTACCGTTTATCTTCCAGCAGGGTCTTGAGCCGTGCGTACCCCGCTCGGCTCACCGGCAGTTTCACTCCGCTGCTCAAAATTGCCACTTTGCTATCTTTGGCGTACGGCTCGATGCGCACTACGCGCTCCAGGTTCACGACGTAAGAGCGATGAATTCGTACAAAGAGCGCCGGGTCGAGCGCCAACTCCAAACCTGAAATAGTCTGTTGCTTCAAGTGTTTCTTGCCCTCGCTCACCAACGACACGTAATCGTCCAGCGCCTCGGCATAATCCAGCTTACTCACCGCTATCAGAGTCACCTTGGTACCGTCTTTCACCACAATCCGTTCCGCATACTGGCCAGCGGGGCGCGACGCTGCAACCAGTTCCGCGGCGTCCACAACTTTTTTCCCCTCCTGGCTTTTTGCTTTTTCGAGTGCTGCCTCAAATCGCTCGCGACTGTATGGCTTCAGCAGGTAATCCACCGCGTGCACGTCAAACGCCTTCATCGCGTACTGGTCGAACGCGGTTACAAACACGATGGCCACTCCATTACGATCGATCAGTTCCAGCACATCGAAGCCCGTCAGCTTTGGCATCTGCACGTCCAGGAACAAGAGATCCGGTTTGTGCTCCCCCGCGGCCTTTACCGCTTCCATGCCGTTTCCGCACTCCGCCGCAATTTCGATTTCGGGGTGTGTGGCGAGCATTTCGCGAATGAGTTTTCGAGCCAACTCCTCATCGTCCACAATCAATGCCTTCCACTTCCGTTTGCCGCCGTTCACTTTGCCTTCTCCGTCTCTGCCGGAAACGACAGACTCACACGAAATATCTCTTCTTCGGCCTTCGCCAGCAATTGCGCCTCGTTGCCGTAGCGTGCTTCCAGCCGCCGTTGCACGTTTCTAAGCCCGACGCCGTTCCTGCGCGAACTCCCCGCCTCTGGATCCCACGAATTCTCAACCGTTAACAACATGCGTCCGCCATCCCTGGCCGCATGCAGCTTGATCCAGCCGCCATCCGGCATTTGCGCAATCCCATGCACCACCGCGTTTTCGAAGAGTGGTTGCAACAGCAGCGGTGGCAGCAAGCATTCCTTCGCTTCTTCTTGAATTTCTTCCTTCACCGTCAGCCGTTCGCCAAAGCGCACCTTTTCAATCGCGCAGTATTTTTCGAGCAAGCCCACCTCTTCGCGCAATGGGATGACAGCCTTCTCTCCCATGCCCAGTGTCAACCGTAGAAAATCCGCCAGCGAAACGCACATTTCGCGAGCCCGTGCCGGATCGATGCTGGTGAGCGCGCTGATCGAGTTCAGGCTATTGTAGAGAAAATGCGGATTGATCTGTGCTTTCAGTGCGCTCAACTCCGCTTCCCGCGCGCGCACACTCGACTCCAGCGCGCGTTCCTGCGCCTCTTGGCTGGCCTTTTGCGCAAACAACATATAGTGGAATGCCGTGCCCAGCAGGTAGTAGGAAAAACCGACCACATAAAGATGTGTCTGAGCTGCCGCAAACTGCTTATAAGCCCCGCTCATCCCCAGCCCGGAATCGATCCACTGGGCCAAAAGTTTCCCGATTCCTACCCATAGATAAGCGAGCACAACCGCTGCCGCGACATGCGTCAGTACCGTGCTCCAGACGTCCTTGCCCAACAGCGGATGGCTGCGGCACGTGAATCGCGCAGACCAGGCTATCCCCTGTGCTAAGGCTGCCATGGGCACTGCTAGCATCAACGCCGCCAGCCAGTTCATCCCCCAATTGGTGACCAGTATGGTCGCCATGAGCGCCGCAAATAGCACTCCCGCAAGCCAAAGCACCGCCCACGCGGATTTAGCGATGTTTGATCTGTCCATGGATCGCTTCAGTTCTTTACCGTGATCCCGCCAAATAGCGCTTGTCCGCGCAGGATCAAGCGTTTCCTCGCTGGCGCGCCCGGAACGTCCGGCAGCGGCGGCCGCGTTTCGTCGCTGTAGCCGCCGAAAATGCTTTGCCCCTCGTATACGACTATCCAACGTTCCGGCACGACGAGTTCAATTCCTCCGAAAACCGCTTCGACGTATAACACCGCTTCTTCGCCCTCGATGTCCGCCGTTCGGAAGTCCAATTCCACTCCGCCAAATGTTGCTGTCGCCGTCCCGCCGGCAAAGTTGCTCATGCTAATGCGGCGCTCTACCCCTCCGAACAGCGTCGCTACGCTGATCTTGTTAGGTCCCTCCGGAGATGTTGCATTCAGTCTGGGCAACTCAAATCGGCTCCAAATCAACCCAAGCCCAACAGCGATCAGGATGATTGGCCAGAAGTCCGCCACCGTTATGTGCAAGTACCCTAGAGTGCTCAATTGGAATAGGGTCCCGACAATCATCAGCATCAGGCCGAACACCCGGTTGCGAGTCTCTAAGAATCGCGTTGCACCCACGAAAATCAGGATCATTGGCCAAAATTTCCAAATCCGATCTACAGGCAGGATCCCCATGTGATCGAGCAGAATCGCGGTACCGATGATCACTAGCATCAGGCCGGGCAGTACGCGGGTCCTCGCGCGCAGGACGCGGTCCTGGCGCCCGTCCATGTGCTCGTGGATGCGCTGATGGATTCGGTCGTGCAGTTTATGGCTGAACTTGTTCGGATCGAATTTGTCTTCGCTACTCACTCCGCTCTCCCGCCTTCTATTCTGTGTGCCTCACGGTCGTTGTACTCGTCTCTCATTCTATTCCTGCTGCTCCGGCTATCATCGTCCCGACCGCGCCAGTCAGCTACAAACTTGCTTCACTAGAACTCCGATCATTGGTAGCCAGCCCAGAATGGCCGACATATTGTTCACCACGTGCGACAACACATAATCCACGCCGAACTGCATTTCTACAAGGGTGATTCCAATTCCCGCTGCCCATGCGACACCCGCGATCACTCGATTCCGGCTCGTCACTCTCTTCGCTTCCGTCCCCATGGCGTCCTCCAGGTGGCTGTTCTGCCGCCCGTAGCAAGACTAGATCGAGCCCCCCCGGCCTTCACGCACAAATCGGCGAACTGCGCTTGGGAGTCGGCCAATGCCGGCAACGCGCCGGTTGCTGGCCAGACCTTGAAAACCGCCCGCAACCGGTTTATGGTAGGCCTACGTGAAATTCATGACCGCCCAGGTCAGCTAACCCCGGCGGACCTTTGCTTCGAAGAGGTGCGAATTGTCCCAGAATTTTTTGTTTGCCCCGAGTAGGTCGGGGCCGCGCCATCATTGGGTTCTCTACGTTTTCCTGGCTTTTTTCGGAGGGCTGCTCACCTTTGCCGGCGCTCGCGCGCAGCAGAAAGCTTCAGACGACACCACGTTTCGCAAGCTCGTCGATAGCTATTGCGCTGCCTGGAGTTCCGGGAATACCGCCAACGCCGCGAAGTTTTATGCCAAGGACGATAACCTGGTTTTCTATGATGTTGCGCCATTTTCGTACTCAGGCTGGAAAGAGTACGACGCCGGCGTGAAAAAGAATTTTCTCGACAGCATGGAATCGGTTTCGCTCACTGCGGGCAAGGATCTCCGGGTGACGCGCCGCGGCATTATCGCGTGGACCACGGTGCCAATGCATTTGACGGTGAAACTGAAGGATGGCCGAACCATCGATACGCCGATCCGCTACACTGGCATCTGGGAAAAACATGGGACCTCCTGGCTTCTAGTCCACGAACACCTCTCCGCTCCTTATGCTGGTTGACGCTTTTCTCCGATGTGCGGAGAGATCTTTACTTAAAACGGGAAACCTATAACGTATAAGTGTCCGTGTGGAACCTCCTCAAATTCTATTGGCTTGCTTCATCCGGCTACCGTCTTCAGCCCTGGAAAAGCCCCTACATCCAATGGCGGCTTGAAACTTTTCTCGGCAGAGAAGCCGCCGGACTTGGCGCCCGCCAATTTCTGGCGCTCTCCTGGAAATACCGCCACAACCTAAAATCCTTCGCCGATTGGGCTGCGATTCGCCGCCGAGCCCAACACCTTTAAAAAGCTGGCCATTTTCAGTCTCGGCATCTCCTGCCGTGGCGAAGCATTTCAACGTCCAATTCCGACCGAGCGTATAATGAATGGAGAGGTCTGCGATTTATGTCGACCCTCCAGATCCTCCAAGCCACTCCCACGCTCCACGAAGCGCGTTGGTGGGAGCCTGAAGCGAACAATCGCGTCCACTGTTACCTGTGCCCGCGCCACTGCCATATCGGCCACGGGCAATCCGGCTTTTGCTACATCCGCGCCAATCAGAACGGCAAACTGTATAGCCTCGGCTACGCTTCTCCCGCCGCACTTCAGGTCGACCCTATCGAGAAGAAGCCACTCAACCATTTCCTTCCGGGTACGCGCATCTTCAGCCTTGGCACGGCCGGCTGCAACATGGGCTGTTTCTTCTGCCAGAATTGGGACATTTCCAAGTCTCATCAGGACCAGGTTCACTCGAAGCACGTTCCTCCGGAGGACGTCCCGCTGCTGGCCCTGAAACACGGCTGCCAATCCATTGCGTTCACCTATAACGAGCCGACGATATGGGGCGAATACATTATCGATATTTGCAAAGCAGCCAAACCTCTCGGCTTGAAAACCGTGATGGTTTCCAACGGTTACATTACCCGCGAAGCTTTTCACGATATCTACGACCACATCGACGCTGCCAACATCGACCTGAAAGCATTCACTGAAAAGTTCTACGGCAAAATTACTCTTACGCACCTGCAGCCTGTCCTCGATACGTTGAAATGGCTGCAAAACGAGACCAATGTCTGGTTTGAGATCACCAATCTGATGATTCCCACGCTTAACGACGACCCTGCTGAAACACTAATGCTGGCCGATTGGATCCTGGCCAATCTTGGCCCCGATATTCCCTTGCACTTCACTGCGTTCCACCCGGACTTCAAACTTCAGGACAAGCCACCGACGCCGCCGGAGACTCTCGACCGCGGCCGCCAGATTGCGCGCGAAGCCGGGCTTCACTACGTGTATGAAGGCAACATCTATTCCGACGCAGCGAATACCTATTGCCCGAATTGCGAGAACCTTGTCATTCGCCGCTCCTGGCACAACGTTTTGGAGAATCGGCTGAAAGCAGGGAAGTGTCCCTACTGTGCAAATGCCATCCCGGGCCACTGGTCAGGCGCAGCGTTAGTGTAAAACGATCTGCGGATGGAGCGATTTGTTCCCGAAGTCTGCAAGGACTACAATTCTCTTGGAGAAGCTCTCATGTCCGATCAACTGGTCATCGCAGGCCGCGCTTTTCATTCTCGCCTCATCGTTGGAACCGGAAAGTACCGGAGCTTTCAGGAAATGGCTCGGGCGCACGCTGCCTCAGGCGCTGACATGGTTACGGTTGCAGTTCGGCGCGTCAACCTGACGGACAAGTCCAAAGAATCCCTGATTGATTACATCGATCGCGAGAAGATTTTCATTCTGCCAAACACGGCCGCGTGTTATTCGGCCGATGAAGCTATTCGCACCGCGCGACTGGCGCGCGAAGTCGGCCTGTCGAACTGGATCAAGCTGGAAGTGATCGGCGACCAGCAGACTCTTTTTCCAGACACGGAACAGCTTATCGAAGCTACCAAAGTCTTGGTGAAGGAAGGTTTCGTCGTTCTGCCCTATACCAATGACGATCTCATCGCCGCTCGCAAGCTGATTGACGCCGGAGCTGCCGCCGTGATGCCGCTCGCCGCGCCCATTGGATCTGGCCTGGGCATTCAAAATCCCGCGAACCTGCGCATTCTGCGCGAGCGCATCACCGAAGTTCCCATGATAGTTGACGCCGGTGTCGGTACGGCCTCCGATGCCGCGGTGGCGATGGAACTTGGCGCCGATGGCGTGCTGATGAACACGGCCATTGCCGAGGCCGCCGATACCGTCCTTATGGCCGAAGCGATGCGTGACGCGGTGATCGCAGGACGGAAGGCATACCTCGCCGGTCGCATGCCTAAACGTTTGTATGCATCGGCATCCTCACCACTGGCCGGAGTTGTGCGCTAAGACTGACACGCAACGCGGCTTCACATGGTGTTCCTTCGGTGGTCTGAAGGCGTGGCATCTATCCCATTTTATGCACTTGGCATCCCAAAGCTGTTCTCGCTTTACGGTACAGAAAATAGTTTTCTCGTGTCTCCGCTGAAAAATACGCGCGTGATCATCACCGGCAAGGGCGGGCCCGAAGTTCTCCGGCTGGTGGAAGAGGAACTACCGAATCCGGGCGCAGCCGAGGTGCGAGTGAAGGTCTTTGCCGTCGGCGTAGCCTTCGCCGATGTGCTTATGCGTCGTGGGATGTACCCAGGTCAACCGCGATTTCCGTTCGTCCCGGGCTATGACGTCGTTGGCGAAATTGATGCTGTCGGCGAAGGCGTGACGGATTTCCGTGTGGGCCAGCGGGTAGCGGCGCTCCTGATGACCGGCGGATATAGTCAGTTCACGATTGTGCCTGAGGCGAACTTGGTCCCTGTTCCCGATGGCCTCGATCCTGCGGAAGCGGTCTCGCTGGTTCTGAATTATGTTACGGCGTATCAGATGTTGCACCGAGTTGCGAAAGTGCGCTCCGGCCAAAGCATGCTGGTTCACAGCGCGGCGGGCGGAGTAGGCACGGCAGCCCTGCAGTTGGGAAAAATTGTCGGGCTGACCATGTTCGGCGCAGCCAGCAAGCCGAAACATGAGTTGGTTTCCGGCTTAGGCGCGGTGCCCGTTGATTACCGCACGGAGAATTTTGCAGACCGCATCCGGCAACTCGCTCCCGGCGGGCTGGATTGCTTGCTGGATCCGATCGGTGGACCACAGTGGTGGACATCCTACGGTTGTTTGCGCAGAGGTGGGAGCTTGGTCTGTTATGGTGTCCAGGTGGCGGTTTCAAAGGGGCAACTGGCCGCGGGAGCCGGTTTCGCGTTGTTCGGCCTGATGAAACTCATTCCCGACGGAAAACAGGCGGTCTGGTACAACGTGACCAAGTTTCGGAACCAAAACCCCGCATGGTTCCGCGAAGATCTATCCAAATTGTTTGCGCTATTGGTTGACCGGCAGATTCAACCGGTCATTGGGGCAAACTTCCCGCTGAAACAGGCAGCTCTCGCCAACGCAATGCTCGAAAAAGGCCAAACTTCCGGCAAAATTGTTCTGCTCCCGTGGAAGTAAATCGCGATTGGCCGGGATGCTCACCGTCGCCCGACCCAGTTCTGAATCTCCAATGCGAGCACACTTTTTTTATGTTCGCGTTTCTGTGGCTTATCCTTTTTTCGAATATCCAGAAGTTCCTTCGGTAGATTGGCAATTCGATAGAACGCGCGCTCCATGCGGGCACGCGCAGCGCAATTTCATTTGCGCGCCTCTCGACTTCCAGTTCCTGGGATTTGACGTGGACCTGCTTGGGCACGCGGGCTGCTTACCTGTCTCCGGATTTAGAGAGTTTAGTCTTTGCCCTAAGTGAATCCTTCCAATACGATGCATATCAGTCAGGTGTGCAGATGGATGAATCGTTACTGTCTAACGACGCCGGGTGGGTGGACGGCCGGCTCCTATCCTAGATTGTTTTGCCGTGGTGGCGCCCGGCCGGCTCGAAGAGGGACAGGAGGTTGGTCATGCTGAACAAATCTCGAATCTGCTGGCTCGCGTTTACGACTTCCAGTTGGCAGCCTCGCGTCCTCGCCGACACATACAGGCCCACCACCGCGCCGAGACCCGAACTGTCCACTTGAGGTACTTCCTTCAAATCGATCACGATTCTCTTGTGGCCCGGGATCCTTTCGCGCACGGAATCTTTCAGCACTTGTGTGTTCTCAAACGTGAGCTTTCCATGGCATTCCGCCACCAGCGCATCCTCATGGTCATAGCAATGCACGCGAAATCCTCGGGTCGAACTGCTGGGTAGCTCAACCATCACAAAGCCTCCTCAAGTGATCGCCATTGCCCCGTCCCTTTCTATCGTACTTGGCACAGATATGCCACACTTTCACTCCTTCGTGTTGCGATCCGGGTTAGACTGAGGGCGTGCAACGCAAAATCTTCTGGATGTCGTTTGCGGCGATCGGCCTGGTAGCCGACCTTGTTCTGCCGTTCTGGTGGGCTCTCGGCGCCACTATCCCGATTCTTGCGTTCAGTTGGTGGCTTGCCTACCGCAGCGAATGGTTCAACTAGCCAATTTACAGAGTGCGGAAGAAGAAGTGCCAAACCGCGTCAACCGCGGCATGCACAAGCGCGGACGCGAAGATCGATCCCGTTCTTCGCCACACCCAACCATAAAATAAGCCTGCGATCGTGGCCAAAATCACATAACGCCAGTTGGGAAATCCCAGATTAGTGATATGCGAAAAGCCGAACAGCACCGACGCCGTCCACAATCCCGCCAGTTCGCTCTTGGAAGCCTTCGATAGAAAGTTCTGCAGCAATCCGCGAAACAGCAATTCTTCCGGCCACGCCGTGAATAGCAGAATCGCCAACGAAAGACCGGCGTACGCCGCCCATTTCCCCCACTGGGGCGCAAACGCGATGAAATGCAACGCGATGCTGAGCGGAATGGCGATGCACGCAAACGCGAGAAAACTCCCGACAACATACAGTCCCCAATGTTTTCCCCACCCAATGGAATAGCCGACCCCCTTCGCACGCCGGATCAGCAAGAACGAAGCCAGCGCCGCATCCACCGCCGCCATGACGGTCAGCACATGCGACAGTTTGCCGGACGGGTAAGGCCACAGCAGCCAGATCCAATGGCCAAACTTTACGACCGCCCAAATTCCAAAGATGGTCGCAAAATCCCGCCAAGCTCCTAGCGCCGCGTTGCCAGTCCAAGCTGCAAAGCCCACCGGCACAAAGACCAATCCCGCCACAACGGCGATTCTCGTCCACGAGACACTTCCAGTTCCCAGCAAGTAGAAGATGTATGCTAGCAGCACGCACACGGCAAGGAATACTCCGCCCGCGGCGCCAAACTTTGCGTTGATCCCGTCCGCTACACCGCGCGCCGCCAGCAACAACATCGCCAGCAGCAGAAACGCGAAGCACGTCAACGTTGCCGCGAACGCCCTTCCGCCATATCCTTGCCATGAGGCAAACAGTGCGCCACCGAGACAACATCCTGCCCAAATTCCCAACACCGCCCACGGGCCCAATTGCTTCATCGCTCCACTCGCCTCACCTTGTTCCTGTTCCTAGCAATATTTGCACATCCCGCCGCATCTTGCCGGAATCCCGCCAGCAGAAATCGGTAAACTAAGGAAGAGCCGCCCATTGAAACGCCTCGCCTACATTGACTGGATGCGCGGTCTGGCGTGTCTGCTGATGTTCCAGACGCACTGCTATGACTCCTGGCTGCGTCCCGAACTGCACCAAACTCAACTGTATAAGCTATCGCAGCTTGGCGGCACGCTTCCTGCTCCGTTGTTCATTTTCCTGGCGGGAGTTTCTTTCGCGCTGGTGACGGAAAAGCTGCGCGAGAAGGGAATCGGCCGCTCGGCCATTGCGAAACAAACCATTCGCCGCGGTGCGGAGATCTTTGCCTTGGGCATCCTGTTCCGCATACAGGAATACGCGCTTGGCTACAAATGGGTGACGTGGACAGACCTGCTGCGTGTCGATGTGCTTAATATTCTGGGGTTGTCCATGATGCTGATGGGCGTTGTTTGCTGGCTCACTGCGGCGCCAACGATTTCAATGGCGCGCCAACGGGGAATTGTTTCGGCTCTGCTGGTCGCCACGGCCATCGCACTGCTCACGCCGCCGCTTTGGACCAGCTGCCGGCCAAAGTTCCTGCCCTGGCCGCTGGAAACGTACATCAACGGTACGCATACGTATAACCAGCCGCAGCACTGGCTGTTCCCAATCTTCCCGTGGTGCGCGTTTGCGTTTGCGGGATTGGCGGTTGGTTTCCTGGCGCTCAGCGATTTCGCCCGAAAGCGAGAATCGCTGTTCTTCGCCTTACTTGGGCTCGGGGGAGTCGCGGGGCTTCTGCTGTCGATGTTCTTCGATGCGCTGCCGGTGCGTCTGTATGCAGTCTACGATTACTGGCATTCGAGCCCAAATTTCCTTCTGGCGCGCTGCGGAGTGCTGCTCATCATCTTGTCGCTGGTCTATTCGTGGTGTAAATGGGGAATCGCGCAAAAGGGTTTCAGTGCCGTGATTCAGTTGGGACAAACATCGCTGCTTGTCTATTGGGTGCACATCGAATTTGTCTATGGATGGCTGTCGATCTTGCCGAAGCACAGGTGCTCGATCCCGAAAGCCACATTTGGATTGTGCGTGATCTTTACCGCGATGCTGGGGCTATCGATCCTGCGGACGCGCTACAAACAGGCGAAGGTCAAGGCTTTGCGGGCGCAGGCGCCGGCTGCTCCGGAGCCGGCAACTTGATGATCACTTCACCGGGCTGCGCTAAGCCCAGTTCCTCGCGGGCAATCTTGCGGATGGTCTGCGGATCGCTTTTCAAATCCTGAACATCCTGCTCCAGCAGCGTGTTTTCCCTGTTCAGCCGGTCGAGCACGGAGTTGACCTTGCGAATCTCTTGCTGCTTCAGCCGCATGGCCAGAAAACCGTGCGTGCCGAAGACGTCGTGGACCAGCAGCACAACAACAAAAATGGCCAATATGTGTCTGCCGTACGCGCGCCACAACTTGCCACACTGTTCTTCCCAATTAATTTTCATTCGCCGTTCAGTATCCACTCGGAAGCCGGGCGGGTAAGCTTCTCTTCCTGAATATGAATTTTGCTCCATCCGCATGATCCGCAGATACAACTTTTCCGTAACAGCGTGTCGTACAGTCCACGGCCACCCTGCAGACCATATTTGCCTTCTATTCGCGTCCATCCCGAATCCACATATGATGGAGCCGTCCGCAAAGAGTTGGCCGGATCGCCAGGGCCGGGAGGTTGGACTTGAACAAATGCGCTGTCGTCTCTGTATTGTTGGCGATGTTCGCGTTTGCCTGCAACGACGAGCCGGTTGCGGTGAGCCGTGCAACGGTGCGTGCGGAACCAGCAATGCAAGCGAGCGCTCCCGCGCCGGAGCTTACGGACGGATTTGATGGTGGCCGGGCTTTCGACCATGTCCGGCACTTGGTCGAACTCGGACCGCGACCCCCAGGTTCAGAGGCGATCCACAAGGCGCAGGAATACATCGCGACTCAGCTCAAGAGTTACCAATGCCAGGTAGAGGAACACGATTTTCATGGGTCCTCGGCGCCGGGCGATCTGGCCATGAGAAACATCATCGCGAAGATCCCGGGCAATGGGACTGGCATCGTTCTTTATGCCACGCACTACGATACGGTACGGATTCCGAACTTTGTCGGTGCCGACGACGGCGGTTCTGGCACCGGAACCATGCTGGAATTGGCGCGAGTGCTGTGCGGCAGAAAAAGTACTCTGAAGGTCTGGATTGTTTTCTTCGATGGCGAGGAAGCCCAGGGGCAGTGGGCTGACAAAAACAGTGTTCAGTGGACTGCCAGTAACAGCACTTACGGCAGCCGGGAGATGGCGGCGAGCATGGGGCTCTCGGGAGACTTGAAGCGCGTGCGGGCAATGATTCTCGCGGACATGATTGGACCGGCAAACCTGAAAATCAAACGCGACACCAATTCCACGCCATGGCTGGTGGACTTGATCTGGGCCACAGCCGCTCGACTAGGCTATGGCAACGTCTTCGTGAATGAACCGTACCCGATTAGCGGCGATGACCACTTCTCGTTTTTGCGCCGCGGGGTTGCGGCTTGCGACCTGATCGATTTCGATATTTTAGATACCTATTGGCACACGCCGGAAGACACGCTGGAGAAAATTGATCCGCGCAGCTTGGCGACTGTCGGCCACGTCCTGCTGGAGACGGTGCCCGAACTCGAAAAGAAATTCAAATGAGAGAAGCGTTCCCAGACTGAGCGTTCAATCCACCCTCAGCGGGGCTGCGACGGACCCGGTGCGGCCATTGAGGTCGTCGCGCACCACGAATCGTACCGTGTACTGGCCCGGCGAAAGTTCGAGAAATCCGCGATAAATTACTCCGTTCTGCTGCACGGCGGACAAATTCTGTGGCGTCAGATGCGTGTCAATCTTCTTGCCCGTCGGCTGATCAACCTGCTTGCCTTCGGGCGTTCGTGCCAGCGCCACGAAGTCAACCACAATATGATTGTTGTCGGTTTCATTGATCAGCGAAGAGTCAGCGGGCAAACGCAGTTCGTAATTCGCGTGCTTTTTACCCTGCGGCTGGCTGGCTTCGATATTGTTCCATCGCGCCGACAGCGGAATCGAAGTGAAATCCAAGGGCGACTGCAAGGCGGAGGAGATATCGTTGGAGCGGCTGCTGTCAGGGTCACTGGTGGAATTTGTCAGAAAGAAACCGCTGCGCGCGCGCACTTCCCCGTGCTCGCCCTTAAGTTCCACCTTCAGCCTCTGCCAGCCGGGCTTGGTGTCGGATCGATCGAGATAATAGCCGAGCATATAGTATGTAGAGGAATCCTCCACGGCATCGTGAAAACCTTTCACGAGATCGTTGGAGTTGAAATAGGCGCGGCCCCCGGTCATCGAGGCGAAGGTCTGAAATGTCGCTTGTGTATCCATCATCTGCCGGAAAGTGCGATTATTCGACGGCGGGTGGCCCGCTCCACCTTGGGAAGAGCCGGAACGAGAAGCGCTGGGCATCGAGGTGCGCAGCCCCCTGACGTCCACGGGATAGAGAGCGATTTGTGCATCGTTCAATAATTGCCAGGTGCGTTCATACAAAGGCAGGACATCCGTGAGCGTATCCCGGCCGGCGGGCGCAATTCCCATGGTATCGCTTACACTGAACGGAAATCCGCCGGTCGCCCAGATGAGTGACTTTCTTCCTGGAAAGCCCACCAAGGCCTGAGCGACCTGCTGCATGCCTTCAAGGGTGTAAATGATGGCCATGCGTTGTTCGAACGATTGAAAATTCAGCTCGCCGCCCCCTAGCACGCTCTGCAGCTTCGAAGCCTCGCTGTGAACCGCGGACGATTTTGCACTCTTGCCGCCCCCCGCTGCATGCGGCTGTCCCGAGCTAGGCCCGCTGGAGTTAGCCCCGGCCGCCGAGTCATCGGGACTATCGACCATTTGATCTGGATCGCCGTTCACCTGATGAAGAGCAGCTACGAGTATCTGGGGATCGGTGGTGAAGTCATGGATTACCTGAATGCCGGAGCGGTGAAGAATGTAAAGCCCGGTAGGCTCGCGCACATCGACCGATTCCGTCAAATATTTCAGCAGTTCCTGGCGGGAGGAAGCCTGGTCGGAAAAATGCGTGTTGATGAGGTCGAGGACGATCAGGGTAATTCGCCCTGCAGAAGGCCCGCCCACAAAGGAATTGCTGAATTCGGTGGCATTGGCGGCCAGGGAAAAGCGGCGCGTGTCGCTGGTGATTTCCTCGAATGTGGTAATCTTTTGCTCCTTGCCGTTTTGTTCGACGGTGAAGTCCTCCTGTTTCAATCCACGAATGTGCGCTCCAGACTTGTCGGTGACGAGAGCGGGAATCAGAACCAACTCCGTATGGACGGTGAGCCTGGTATCCGTCTCGTGCCTAGGCCAGGCGGGTAGCAGAACGAGAAATATCAGAGTGGCGATACTGAAGCCGCGAAACGAGCAGCTGCGCGAGAATCTCATAGAAAACTCCTTTGACTACAGGAGAGAAGCCTGACCTTGAGTGCCAGTCCCGGTTCTTGGTGTTTTCCAAGGAAAGATCCGGCCGAAAGCATACCACTTTTTAAACTGGCAATGAACGAACGCGCTCGTGCCTGCTAGAGGTAAAGGGAAATTCGGCAATCACTACGCGATCAACATTAAGGAAGAATCCCCGGAAAAAATCATCCGAAGCCGGAATTCTGTTTTGCATCGTGGGCGAGCATGCTGATGGTAGGAGGAACGAGATGGAAACTGCGCCGCCACAATTTGCCCACGTATTGTTATTTGCTTGTCCTGTGTGCTTTCGACCGTTGGTAACCGCCTGCAACAGCACCAACCG
Organism: Candidatus Acidiferrales bacterium; assembly: GCA_963795535.1. Lineage (GTDB taxonomy): Bacteria > Acidobacteriota > Terriglobia > Acidiferrales > UBA7541 > Acidiferrum. The sequence goes on along the minus strand of CAWCIG010000011.1, from coordinate 162,745 downwards.
GAACCTGGAAGTCGCCGACGGCTACGATTTCTCCTCGCATTGCCATTGCGGATGGTCCGGCGAGGTAATCGGCATGAAAGCCAAGAGGCATTGGGTGGAAGCGTGGTCCGATAAAGCGCCGGTGGGAAAAGGAATTGCTGGCTCTTGCGACGGCGACACAGCTGCAGGAAGGTAAATACGAACCGAAATACGGGGAACAGGGTATTGGCTTAGGCCCTCGCGATGCACATCCTAGGGTTTGGGGACCTGGGTGCGAGTCATCATTGCGGATGATCACGCGTGGATCCGACAGGGGGTCCGCTCGATCTTTCAAACACGCCCGGAATGGACCGTTTGCGGAGAAGCTGCGAACGGCCAGGAAGCTATTGATCTGGTCCAAAAGCTGCGGCCGGAACTGGTTGTGTTGGACATCAGCATGCCGGTCATGAATGGCTTGCAGGCGGCCAGAGCCATTCGCTCATCGGTGCCAGAAACAAAAATCGTGATCCTGTCCATGCACGATTCGCCGCATGCGCGCCAGGAAGCGCTGAAAGCGGGTGCCGACGGGTACGTCATCAAGACGGCCGAACCGGCAGAGCTTTTTGAGACCATCGAATCACTCGGATTAAAGTAATAAACCCCGCGCATGTCTTCAAGCATCCACAATCTTCAGTGCACGTAGTATCCGCTCTTTGCCAGGATCACGTAGTCGTGTCCCTTTTTCCCAAAGGAAGAAGCCAGCCGTACGTCGAGTTTGTGCGGTTTACCGTTGGCGCCGTTCGCATTCGTGTAGTAGCCCACGGTGTAGCGGGTCTTGATGCGCTCGATCAGCGCACGAAAAACGCTGTCCAGATGGGGCACGTCGGGAACGTCGAAAATTTCGCCGCCGCTCTGGTCCGTCACTTTGCGGATATTGACCAGGCCCGGAACCATACTGGCGTAGTAGAGAGTTCCGGGCGGATTGTATCCGGGAATTTTGAGGTTGTAGAGTACGGCATCCGCGGCGATGGTTTCGGTCACGATGTCGCGGGTGCCCTGGCCGCCGGCGTCGGTGCCCACGTCGTCACTGATGAGGATAATGACCCGGCGGCCTTTGGGTGGCGTGTTGAGCAGATACTGCGCGGCTAGAAAGATTCCGTCATTGATGTTCGTGGCCCCGCCAACCTGGAACGCGTTGATCTGCTGCGCAATTTTGGATTTGTCGTTGGTGAACGGCACACGCAACTGCGCCTCGGTGGAAAAGGTGAAAAGTGCGACCTCGTCCTCGGGTTTCAGTGCCGAAAGGGCGACGTTTGCGGCTTCCCGAAGCGGACCGAGAAAAGGGCCGATGGAATCGCTGAGATCCAGCACCAGAGCGACGTTGAGCGGCAGTTCGTCGCGACTGAAAATGTCAATTTTCTGAGGAGCGCCGTCCTCGCGAATCTCGAAATCCTCCTTCTTCAGGCCAGACATGATTTGTCCGGATTTTGTTTTGACGGTGGCATCAACAAGGACGAGATTTACGTCCACGTGGATGACGGTTTGGGATTGATCCTGCGACTGGTCTTGAGCGCAGGAAGGTGAGAGGAACAGGAACGTTAGGCCAACCAGCAGAGCGATCGGGCAGAACATGTTTCGGCGGATGATCAGCATTGTTGCAGAAACAGTATAGCGGGTTGGAGCGGCACGTAAAAACCTGCGAAACAGGATCGCATCATGCTAAAGGTCCACGTTTCTTGCGTACCCTTGATGGAAATGAGGCTGGCCGATCTGAAGATCGGCCGTTACAGGCTAACGCCCTGCGTTGGGGTGGTTGTGTCGCCAGGTCCAATATTCGCGCTGCTGCTCGCGGCTGAGTCGCGCGTACTCGCGATATTGGTAGTGGCGTTCGGCCAGCCACATACGATACGCGCGGTCCTCACGATCGTTCCAGTAGTGATAATCCGAATAATAATCGTCATAAACGCGCACGTGGGCCGCGCAGCCCGCAATGGCGAGCGGTGTAAGAGAGGCGGCGGCGAGCAACATCATGCTGAGAACACGTTTCGTGTGGATCATGGAATTCTCCTCGACTTGTGCTGACACACATCGCGCGCTGGGGTGCGCAGTTTATGCGAGGCGCTCCTCGTATTTCATGATTGCTGGGGCGTCCACTCTATGAAAAAGAAACACGATTTGCGGGTGAAAAGTTGCGCAATTCCTGATTGGTTTCACGACACAGTAACGGATGCTTTTGTAAGGTACGCTAGGAAGGCCCCAGCCGCGTAAGACTCGCCTTCCGTCTGATACGAAGTGTAGAAGGAGCCGTCATGCCAAGAGAAAAGAGCACGCCGCTGCCGCAACCGGTATTCAATGAAGGAAATTTGACGCCCGATCCGAAGCGATTCAAGGTGAAACATCCTTCAGATACCCAGCAATACAAAGAGATCGAGAGACTGCTCACGAAAGACGTGGTGGCATTCGAGCCGTCGCGAGGCCAGGCGGGCGATTTGTACACATTCGAAAGCGCGATGGGGCCCCACGGAGCCGAAGCCGTGCAGGCCATCCAGAAGGCTGGGAAAATTATTTTCCATTGCGCTGGAGACACCGGTGCGTCGAGCGAGGGCAAATACGGAGACGAGTTGCGTGTATCGGACCAGGTCACCAATGACTGCCGCACCAGCGACGTCGCGAACTGCCCGTCCTTCTTTTATCATTTGGGCGACGTGGTTTATAACTTTGGCGAATCGCAGTATTACTACGATCAGTTTTACGAGCCTTATCGCAATTATCCCGCACCGATTCTCGCCATTCCTGGCAATCACGATTCCTTTGTCATCCCCGGCACGGCTCCCGCCGATACGCCACTGACCATTTTCATGAGAAACTTCTGTGCGAAAACGCCAACGATCACGCAAGAAGCCGCTTCGCTGCACCGTACCGCCATGACGCAACCGGGCGTTTATTTTTCCCTCGATGCGCCGTTTGTGCGGATCATTGGAGTGTTCAGCAACGCGCTGGAGGATCCCGGCGTGATTTCGAGCGAAAGTGGAAAGTGGGCGGCGGTGCCGGACTACCAATTACAATTTCTGACCGTGCAGCTCCAGCGCATCAAGAAAGAAAAATATGCAGGAGCGGTTTTGCTGGCGGTACACCACCCGCCGTTCTGCTATTCCCCTGGCCCAAAGTCGACTGGGACCGGCGGAGATCATTCCGGGAGTCCGAACATGCTGCAGCAGATAGACGCGATCTGCAAGGCACAGGGCGTCTATCCGCATGCGGTTCTTTCCGGTCATGCACACAATTACCAGCGCTTCACACGAACAATCCAATTCGGGTCCAACACCATTAACGTGCCCTTTATCATCTGCGGCGACGGAGGCCACGACGTGCTGAAGTTGGTGCAGGGGAAAAGTGGCCAGCCAGCCCAGGAGCCCCAGTTTGGAGTGGAAGTGGACTACCTGGAGCCCGCGAAGCCCGCGGTGCAAGCGAAAAGCCTGGTGCTAGATCATTACGACGATACCAATTACGGATACTTACGCATCGCCGTGGATGAAACCAACCTTAAGATCGGCTTCCATCAGGTTGCAAAGAGCGGCATTGCCCAATCGCGCGTGGATATGGTCACTGTGGAGCTGGCGAGCAGAACTGTCGTTGCGAATGCGTAAGCGGCGGAGCAGCCCGGTCTTATAGAATCGTGTGTGGAGAAACCAGGAATGAAACGGGAGACGAGGTTTCGTGTGGTGCTGGCGACCTGCGCGACATTAGAAGAAGCCAGAAAGATTGCGCGCGGCGTGGTGGAGAAGCGCTTGGCGGCGTGCGTGAATATCGTGACGCATGCCGTCGAATCATTTTATGCCTGGGAAGGGAAGCTCGAACGCAGCAGCGAGTATCTGCTGATGATGAAGACCACGGACGAACGAGTGGAAGAATTGCAGAAGGAAGTTCTGAGTCTGCACTCCTACGACACGCCGGAGTTCATCGTCCTGCCCATAGTCGCAGGCTCCGAAGAGTATTTAAAATGGTTAGGCGACTCTACTACCTAAATTAGGGACGACCCTCTGCGTAGGGTCGCAGCCTTAGTCCGCAAGATGGACTGGTCTTAAGGCCTTCGACGCATTCTGAATTACCTCGGCTAGATGTACAGCAGTGCCTGATCCAGGTCCGAGATGATGTCTTCGACGTCTTCGATGCCGACGCTGAGCCGCACCAGGCTGTCCGTGATGCCGATGCGGTCGCGCACCTCCTTGGGCATGGATGCGTGTGTCATTTGAGCTGGAAGCGAGATCAGCGATTCTACCCCGCCAAGGCTCTCCGCGAGAGAGCAAATCTTCACCTGATTTAGGAAACGACGCGCGGAATCCTCCGTGCCGAGGTCGAACGAAAGCATAGCGCCGGGACCTTTCTGCTGTCGCCGGGCAAGTTCATGTTGAGGGTGATGAACCAGGCCGGGATAAAACACTTTGCGTACTTTGGGATGTGCGTCCATATGGCGTGCGACGGCAAGTCCGTTGGCATTGTGCTGAAGCATGCGCACAGCGAGAGTCTTGATACCGCGAGAAGTGAGGAAGCAATCCATCGGAGCAAGACCGGCGCCAGCGGAGCGCTGGATGAAATAAATTTTTTCAGCGTCGTCCGGCCGCGTGAGGACGACGGCGCCGCCTGTTGCATCACTATGCCCGTTGAGATATTTGGTCAGGGAATGGACGACGATGTGCGCGCCAAGTTCAATGGGACGCTGCAAATAAGGAGTAAGGAAAGTATTGTCGACCACCAGAGTCGCATGCCGCTCGTTGGCCAGCTTGGCCATCGAGGAAATATCCGTGATGCGCAGCGTGGGATTCGTGGGAGTCTCGATGTAAATCATCTTTGTGTTCGGCCGGAACGCGCCGAGCACCACGGCCGGATCCGACGTGTCCACGAAGGAAAACTCCAGGCCGAAATGTACGAGAAGCTGCGTGGTGAGGCGATAGACGCCGCCATAAACGGCTTCCGAAACGATCACGTGATCTCCGGGCCGCAGCAGACGAAACACGGAATCAACGGCAGCCATCCCGGACGTGAAAACATAGGTCGCAAGCGCTCCTTCGAGCTTAGCGATCGTACGTTCGAGAGCCTTGCGATTAGGATGATTCGTCCGGGCATAGTCGTAGCCGCCCTTGGTCTTTCCGAGTTCTTCGTAGACGTAGGTGGAGGTCTGATAGATGGGCAGAACAACGGCGCCGGTCGAAGGATCCGGTTCCTGACCTACGTGAATCGCGTTGGTAGCAAATCCCATTCGCATCTCTCCTTGGATGGCGTGCGCAGAAACGAGCGGAGGACGAAGCGGACCATCGGAGCGATGGATACCAGCTTGTCGAGGCTAGAAAAAAGTTACAGGAGGAGGCTCAGCGAGTCAAATGGCGAGCACTCTTGACGTTTCCAGAACTTCCAGACAGGATTAAAGAGACAACCATGAGAAAAACGTCTTGGCAAATTTGCATGCTGATTCTGATGGTGTTACTGGCCCTGACGACGGTAATGTGCGCTGCGCAAGACCAAGTTCCCCCGCCGAAAAAAGATCAGGCCCCCGCCCCGAGCAATCGCCTGACCATTGAAGTCACCGCCGGGGATTCGAGCAAGCCGGTGGAAAATGCTAGCGTCTATGTCAAGACTATCGAAGAGCACCTGATCAAGGATAAAAAATTTGAAGTGAATGTGAAGACGAACCAGGAGGGAGTGGCGCACGTGCCAGACGCGCCCATGGGGAGAGTGTTGGTGCAGATTGTCGCCGACGGTTGGAAACCGTACGGGCACTGGTACGACATCACGGATCCAAAGCAAGTGATCAAGATTCATCTGGAGCGGCCGCCGAAGTGGTATTAGGAATGCCTCTTAAGGAATTGCCACACAAGAGTTTTGCTCTAAAGCACATGCGAAGCCGCCCCGGCGAAGAATTTTCAAAAAATTCTTAGTGAGAAGAAGAGAATTGCACCAAAACAGTGCAAACCGGATCATCGCGTTGAAAGTCGGCGGGTTAGTCGGGGATTTCCTGTAGTTTCCACAAGGTTTTCCACTTTTTTGTGCAAAACTTAACGCAAGAGAAATATTTCTTGTTGCGCGAAGCAGCGAGTCGTGCAACCAAACGCTGAAAAACATATTTGTGACAAATTTTGACCGCCAGAATTCGCGGATGTTACAGTGAGATAGACGAAAAGCTCATGAAAGAAACAACCAGCGGCCCATTTTCAATGATGCAGATGTTCTGGGGTAACCTGGCGGCGCGCCCGCTGCGCTGCTTCCTCAGCATTATTGCCATCGCCATCCAAGTGGTGCTCGTGCTGCTGATTGTGGGAATGACGTCCGGCGTGCTGTCCGACTGGGGCAAGCGCGTGGAGGGAGTAGGCGCGGACATTGTCGTGCAGCCGCCCAACGCGTCGATTTTCTTCGCCTTTTCCAGCGCGGTAATGCAAGAGTCCTTGCGTGATGAAATCGAAAAATTGCCGGGTGTCGACGAAGTGGCTCCCACGCTGATGATGACCGATCCGAAGACGCTGGTGGTCATCTACGGAATCGACTACAAACGCTACAACGCTTTGAGCAAGGGATTTATCTTCCGCGCCGGACGCCCCTTCGAAGCCCCGGACGAAGCTCTCGCTGACGACATCGCGGCGCAGTCGCGTCATCTGAAGGTCGGAGAGATGGTGACGCTTATCAACCGGCCCTTCCGGATTTCAGGAATCGTAGTGCATGGGAAGGGCGCGCGGTTCTACATTCCGTTGAAGACGGCGCAGGACGTCATGGGCGCTGATAAGCATGTCTCGGTGTTTTTTGTGAGGAGCAAAGGAGACACGGAAGCGACGCGGGCGGAAATCCTGAAGCTCAACCCGCAGAACACGGTGCGCTCCATGTCCGAGTATGTCTCCCTCATGAGTTCGTCGAAGCTGCCGGAATTGAAGCCTTTCATACGCACAATGGTCGTCCTAGGAATCGTGGTGAGCTTCCTGGTGGTGCTGATGAACATGCATACGATGGTGATGGAGCGCACCAGGGAAATTGGCATCCTGAAAGCGCTGGGATTTACCCGCTTCGAAGTTACGGAAATGCTGCTCGGAGAGACGACCGTGCTGGCGATTATAGGAAGCTTGGTGGGGATCGGTATCACCTTTCTGACACAGGCAATTCTGAAGCAAACGAATCCCTCGCTGCCCATTCAGATTTCGGCCGGCTGGGTGATGGCTTCGATCGGCCTGGCGCTGCTTGGAGCGGCGTTGGGCGCTACCGTTCCCGCGTTGAGAGCGGCTAGTTACGACCCAGTGGAAGCGCTGGCCTACGAATAAAGAATTCCGAACCCTTCCTAAGTTTTCCTCAGGCGCGGGATTGCGCAACAAACCCGAAACTGATATGAGAGGAGCAGAATTGGGGCGGTTCGCCTGGCTGCGAACCGGATGTTCTAAAAAACCAGGGAGAAATGCATGAAGGGGATGAAATGGGCAGTGATGCTGTTGCTGTGGGCTTGCGTCATGCCTGCGCGTGCGCAAATGGGCATGGATATGTTCAAGCGGCCATCCTTCACCAAGATGTTTCATCCGGTCGTTGGCAAGGGTGCGGAATATGAGACCACCTCTAAAACCGGCTCCGATAGCAAAGTCCGCACCATGGACATGGGGATTGTCGGCAAAGAGAGCGTAGACGGCAAAGAACGCTACTGGATGGAAATGATGATGAGCGAGCCAGGCGGAAGAACGATCCTGGGCAAAATGCTGATGACGCCCGACGATTTCCAGTTTCACAAAATGATTTTCCAGATGCCCGGAAAAGGCGCCATGGAAATGCCATTCAACCCCACAGCAGCTCCGAGAACGAAATTGGAAGAGAATATGCAGGACTGGCACTCCGCAGGCACCGAATCGGTCACTGTACCCGCGGGCACGTTTGATTGCGAACACTGGAAAAATGACAAAACCGGCGGGGAAGTGTGGGTCAGCGATAAAATTTCACCGTTCGGATTGGTGAAAGAAATGAACAATGACCATTCCATGGTCCTGATGAAAGTGTTGAACGATTATCCGGAGCGCATCACCGGGCCGGTTCAGAAATTCGATCCGCAGATGATGATGCAACAAATGCAGCAGAGACAGCAGCAACCTCCACAATAGGAGCCGGGAAAGCGGCACGCGAAACAGGGAAGAGACCACATACGGGCGGGAACGCAGGGGCGTCCCGCCCGTGTCGTTTTCTCAAGCGGGGCATCGAAGGAGAAGGAACCGGGCGATGGCTACAGATAAGTATCTTCAGGCAACCATTGTGGACCGTAGAGAGGTGGCGCCAGACTTGTTCTTGTTGCACGTCGAGGCCAGCCAACCATTGCCCTACCTGGCGGGCCAATACGCCACGTTGGGCGTGGAAGTGGACGGGAAACACATCGAGCGACCCTATTCGATGTGTTCGTCGCCTTACGAGAAAAGGCTGGAATTTTTCGTAGAGCGCGTGCCAAATGGCGCGCTGACGCCGTTGCTCTACGCGATGGACAAGGGTACGCCGCTGCTCCTGCGGCGATTTGCGAAGGGCCGATTCACTCTAGATTTGCGAAGCGGGCGGAAGAATCACTTGCTGCTTGCGACAGTCACCGGCGTCGCACCTTATGTCAGCTACGTGCGCACGGTTTTTGAGGATTGGAAAAAAGGCGAAGGCGTGATGCCCGGCGAGCACAAACTGTTCTGCATCCAGGGCGCCAGCCGGAGCGAGGAATTTGGCTACCGCGACGAACTCGACCGTGTGGCCGGCGAAGTGCCCTGGTTCAAATACGTGGCCACCGTGAGCCGTCCTTGGGAAGACCAGTCATGGAACGGCGAAAAAGGGCGCGTAGACGACGTCATCCGCAAATTTGCCGACGCGTGGAACCTGAAACCTGAGGACACGACGGCGTATCTGTGCGGCAATCCCAGCATGGTAGAGAACGGACGGGCGATACTGTTGCGAGCGGGATGGAAAAAAGACGCTCTACAGGACGAAGCTTATTTCCCACTGGGTTAGTAAGCGTCTGCAGTCTAGTTAGACTTAGCGCAAGGCGTAGCGTCTGACGAATCGGCGATCGCCTGCAGCATAAGGCGCTGCATCACGTGGAGCCTCGGCTCGATAGGGCGTAAACGGACATCGCGGCCGAGCTCGAGCAATTGATCAAGGTGCGGGTCGAACGCAGGCCACGTGGGACCGCCAGGATAAGATGGATCGCCGGTCTTGGCGAATTGAGCCCAGCAGTTACGAATTGTTTCGCCTAAGACTTTGTCCTCGGGATCGTGCTGCCAGTCCTGAGGATAGGAATCGCTCAGGAAATTCAGTTCCAGTCCATGGTGCGCGCCCAGCCGGGCACGCTTGCCGGCTTCCGCGAAAGTGAATTCGTATAAATAAGCGTGCTGTCCCGCGCGCGTCATAGCAAGGGCCATTGAATAAGCCCCATAAGCGAAGGAATCGTCTTGTAGTTGCAAATAACGTGCTGCGACGTCCGTGTCGGAATTGGCGCGATAAGCGGCAAATTCCTGATCGGGGAATTTGCCGGTGTACTGTTGAAGGTACCGCTTGTACTGGTCGACGGTGTGGATACCGCCATCGCCAAATACACTGGCCTCATCGGCATCGCTTCCGATCAGAGTCGGAATAAGCAGCTGTTTCCCGTCGGCAAAAATAACAGCGGGTTGCGCGGGAACCACCCAGCCATCGACGATTGCGTCAAAATGTACGCCGGCATCCTGCTTCCATGTTTTCAGAATCACGTTCGCCGGAATGTTCCGCAGCTTTTGCAGGGCGCCCGTTCCGTCGGCGATGCCCAAGTCTTTGGCTAAGCGTTGACCCACAGCTTCACCGGTATCCTCGACGAAGTTGTAGTGGACCGGCTTCCGGATGTCTTCGTTGAGCGTGCTCTGACACTCGCCACTTTGCAGAATCGCCGCGCGGAATAAATCCCTTGCGAGGGGAGAAGCCATAAGCAGGCAAATATCAACAGCACCCGAGGACTGGCCCATCACAGTGACGCGGCCCGGATCTCCGCCGAAACGAGAAACATTTTCTCGAACCCAGCGAAGTGCTTGAATCTGATCGAGTAATCCATAATTACCGGAGGATTGGTGCTCCGATTCGGCCGACAGCGCGGGATGCGCCAAAAAACCGAACGGACCCAGCCTGTAATTTGCGGTAACAACGATGACGCCGAGCCGTGAGAGAGAGAGGCCGAGCGGGGTGGACTGGCTATAGCCAGCAGTATTCGAGCCGCCATGGAAAAAGACGATCACGGGAAGATTTGCATGCGGCGAAAGCTGTGCGGTCCAGAGATTGAGATAGAGGCAATCCTCTTGGCCTTCGACGTAGGGAAGCCACGGCTGTGGGAACTGCGGACAAACTGGGCCAAAGACCGTGGCGTCGCGCGTCCCATCCCAGTTCTTTGCTGACTGTGGAGGTTTCCAGCGCAGTTCGCCGACCGGGGGAGCGGCATAAGGCACTCCGAGGAACGCGACCTGGCTTAGTGACGCGCTGAGCCGGACTCCCCGGAGCGCACCGTTAGAAATCCTTACTATCGGTGGCGAATCGGGATGCAGAACGGATGGCAAAGTGGAGAAACTCAAGTTCGCCGATGCAAGAACCAAAACGAACCCAATCCAAAAATACTTGCGCATAGGGATCACTTTCCGGGTTTCTGGACACCTGCGCCGGCACTTTTCCGGGAATATGCGCCGCGAAATACGATATTCCATGAGGCGCCATTATCGGAGGACTTCTCCCAGGTTTGCTCGACGCGATCGGCGCCCAGGCGCGTGACGCGGATGCGGTTGAGATCGGTTTCGCCTTTAGCGCCGCGGCTTGGGCCGATGAATTCCGCGGCGCCGCCCGAGACTTTTCCTTCGAACACGTGGACCCGCCCCTCATTGTCAGCAAACAGGCCATGCCAGTGCTGGTCGTCGGCGCTGTACGCGAAAATATTTATCCCTTCGTGGCCCTTCCCACCGTCCCAATTTTCGACCAGCACGCACTTGCCGAGTTCGAGATAAACCTTACTCGAGCTGGCATTCTCAGCGCCAGGATAGCGGACATCCCAATCGCCCACCCAAAAATCAAACTCGCGGCTCTGTGCGTTGGCCGAACAGGACGACGGATCGCGCGCAGCCAATGCCGGGTCACCCGCCAGGCAGAAAAATATCGCAGGAACCGCAACGAGTAGGCCGCGCAATATTCGAATGATTACCCATTGATTTGGCATGGAATTCCTCCTTAATTGCGAAACTGCTGGGAACCTTCCGCCGGGCGTTTAGCATGAAAGCGAAATGCGTACGGATTGGTGTCGACCGACACGTGCTGAAATCCCGCCGCTTCCAGGCGCGGTGCCAGGGTCAATAGGAACGAGCATGTCGCCGAGGTGGATCGCTCTCATCCAGAATTTTCTCAGGCCCAGACTGTCCACCGCGACGAACACAGCTCTGGGCTTTAACACGCGCCACACTTCACGAAAAACCTTGTCCTGCAGATCTGGCGAATGGACGTGATGCAGCATATGCAGGCAGACAGCGCCAGAGAATTGTCCGTCGTCGAGAGGCATAGCCGTGGCATCGCCGCGCACCACCGTCACATTGCTGTCGGAAAAGCGAGCGGCCAGCGAATCAGCAAGCTGGGCATCAATCTCGAGCGCCGTCAGATGTGTCACGTGAGGGCGGAGAAGTTCGGTCGTCAGTCCATGTCCGGGCCCGAGTTCAAGTAGGTTCGAACCGAGGGACACATCCTTCAGCGCCCACGGCACGACATATTCCTGGAGAAGTTTGTGCCAGGAGGCCGACCGGCAGAGACGGCGATGCAACAAGTTCATGTGCGATTTTCCCCGCGCCACGAAGGTATTCGTTGCGGATACTCCATGCTTTCGCTATTGTGACAAGAAATGTCGAAAATGCGACAAACCGCATTTCTGGACCGCCGAGCGCATGCATCCGCGCAGGTCACCGCGCTCACCTACGACTATCCGCACGGGCAGACCATCCCGTGGCATTTCCACGAGTGGGATCAACTGGTCTACGCCTCCAGGGGAGTGATGACGGTATGCACCGAGGAGGGAACGTGGGTAGTGCCGACGCACCGCGCTGTATGGATCCCCGCGCAGGTACTGCATTGCATCGCGATCTCCGGAGTTGTAGCGATGCGAACGCTGTACCTGAGGCCGAATCTGGCCTCTAAGACTCTGCGGACAGGATGTCAGGTGCTGAATATTCCGCCGCTTCTGAAGGAGTTGATCCTGGAGACTTGCGCCATGAAGATGCTGAAGAAGTCGGTCGCGCACCAGCGGCATCTTGTGCAGGTCATTCTGGACCAACTGAAGACCATTCAGATGATACCGCTGCAGCTTCCGAATCCAGCGGATCCCAGGGCGCGCCGCATCGCCGAACTGTTACTTGCCGACCCCAGTGACCGCACTCCGCTCGCGCAACTTTGCAAGCGCGGAGGTGCCAGCAAAAGGACCATGGAGCGATTATTCCGCACTGAGATAGGCATGACGCTGGGGAAATGGCGGCAGCAGCTGCGTTTGATGCAAGCAATGCGCTTGTTGGCCGGGGGGGCCAAAGTGACGCACGCAGCCCTGGAAGCCGGCTACAGCACGCCCAGCGCGTTCATAGCAATGTTCGGCAAAACGCTCGGAACTACGCCGGTAGCCTACTTCCGAGCGGGAGTGGGAGACGCAACGAAGCACTAAACGCCTGGCGCTGCGGCCTCCAAACGGTCCGCCACATCGGAGATGGTCTCAACCGGGAAACTCACATGAATGTTATCGGTATTGTTCACGGCGTCGACATACAGTTTGCCATCGCGCACCATGACCCGCACATGATCGGTGCCATTGCGAACATCGACCAGTTCCGCGTTCGGATATTTCTTGAGTTCCTTGGAAAGTTCGCGCATCGCCGGTAGAAACGGCCGAGCTTGCGCTGCGGCGCGCTCCAGATGGCGGAACGGCACGACGCGTAGGCCAACCGGAACCACCGTTGCAGGCACAAACAGATGAACGTGCGAACCGTTGCTGCAATTTTGATCCACATCCACGCGGATCACGCCTTCATGAAAGACGTAAGCCCCGGTGAGCGTGAGGGCGCCACAGAATCCCAGAGCGGCTTTCGCGAGAAAGAGCATTTTGATCTCTCCTTTTATCGGGCAAAGTCCGTCGATTAGTCAGAAACGCTCTTCGAATCGATCCAGACGTGCACGGTTTCCTGGTCATCCTTGACGCTCACAAGTTCAGTGTCTCCATTGGAAGAAAGCACGCGAAGAGCCGCCACCACGTCCAGTTCGTCTTTCCCGGCCGAGAACAGCGCGTCCACCACTTTCATGGGCACCTTGACCTCCACCTTGGTGTCCTTGCCGCTCTCTGGATGTTTGCCAGATTTATTATCGGTTACGTGGATATAGAGATAACCGGCACTCTTGGCCACGCGCACGTCTTCCTCGTTGCTCTGGACAGTCACATATTCGCCGTCTTTCGAGGACCGAACCGCGTCGAGAATCGCGCGCAGATCGACGTCGTTAAGATGTGCATGGTCGATGCGGACCTTGCCTCCCTGAAGATTTTCATGATTGATCGCGGGGAGGACCTTCGCCGCCATCTCAATCGGCACATTGACGCGGACGGTCTCGCCCTTGTCGTCCTTACTTTCCACTCGTACATGGATCCATTGATCGCTCTTCGAAGACATTTGTGCGAGGGAGGGAACAGCGAAGAACGCGCAGGCGGAAAGCAACAGCGAGCCGGCAAAGCCGAGCATACCCCGTGGAAAATGGTTCATGTGACACTCCTTTGCTTGGTAGTACGGAGAGAGGTAGGGAAAAGTTCCCGAGGGGACGAGATTTGAGGCAGGTGGCCCCTGCCAAATGCCGGAATGGTCAGTCGCCGAGAGGGATTTCACCCTTTTCCAGGTTGGGGAACAGCGTTTGAGGGGAGACCGGGGAGAGGGGCAGGCCGTCGTCAATGTCCCCATAGCCGTCGTGGCGGTGACGGAAGGAATGGATGCCCATCCGGCTGAGATCAAAAGCGCTATACAGAATGTTGCCGCGGATCACATCGCTCTTATAAAGAAGCACTTCATTACGGAAATAACGGACCACCGGGGAGCGCGGCCGTATAGGAATAAGGGGATTGAGCCGGGTGTACTCGACAGACGGGCGATTGCAATCCTTAAGCTGCACGATAGTGAGCATGCCGTCGGTGCGCATCTCGTCTCCGCTGGAGTTCACCATCATCTGGTGAACTTCCGGCCGGGGCAATAGGTAAACGGAATCGACACAGCCGGAAAGGGTAAGGTCGCGGACCAGCATATTGACGCCGTCGTCGAGGTTGGGAGAGATGTGGTGGATGAACTTGTGATAGCGGAAGGAAAGGGCGGCACTGGTCTCGCGGGTGTAAGCGCCGAGCCATGCTTGCTGGTCCATCACCGTATGAGTCTGCATCCAGATGCGGATGTGTTCGCGCTTGCCATAGCTGTCAAAGCTTTTTTGCCACGTCAAATCCTGGGGCTTGCCATTCAGCAGCTGACGCGAAATGGGCATGGTGGAATAACTGCTGAAAGTCAGAAACGCATGAAATTGCTTCAAGAAGGCCATGCGTGAATTGGGGTCGGCGGGGAGCCAGCCTGCCGCGGTGAAAGCGTCCTGAAGCTGGTGCTGGGAACCAAGGAACAGCAGATTGACGAGGTCGGCGTCCTTGCCATACCGCGTAGTGGTGCGCTCTGAAACATTTTGCAGTAGCTGTTCGATGTCCCCGCGCTCGTATTCGTCGAGCTGGAAGGAAACGACGGGAAGCTCGGGTTGATCGGCGACATATAGAGGCACTTCGATTTGAAGACGAAGATCGGTGCCGGGAGGAAGATAGATTTCCGGCTCGGGCAGAACACTCAGGGAGCGGTATACCATCAGCGTCACGTCGCCGTAGGGATTGTAGGTGGGCAAGTGAATCAGGCCGCTGGTGATGCGCCCTTGCGGGGTGTCGGTCGACCGAATGCCGTGAATGATGCCCTTGCTGGCTATTTCACGGGCATTATCAACTTCCACCACTTGGGCAGAGATGGGAAGAATCTCTCCGTTGGAGGTGACCAGGCGGTTGAACTGAATCTCCAGCGCCGCAGTATCGTGCACGAAGCCCATGCCAACCTTGCGCACGGACATGACTTCGCCATCCACTTCCAGGCCGGCGGGAAAGACGGGAGCGGAACCACACTCTGGAGACTGGATGAGTATCGCCCGCACAGAAGTGCCGCGTTTGGAGCTGTACGAAGCGACCGGATCAAGCAGGCGAATCCAGAAAGATTTTCCGGCGGGAATATATTCGCAATTGGCGGAGGCGCGCGCGGGAGAGAACAACAACAGAAGTAGCAACAAAGCGCCGCCCCGCCACAATAACGGGGAGGCCGTCGGGACACAACAGAGGCTGCGGGCCTCGGTGGCCCTCACCATGGATTGTTCAATTTTCAACGCGTACACCCTCAGCCGCTAATCACCCATGAACAGTGTGCCCTCAACTGGTCAGAGTGTCTTGACCATCCCTCCTCGAGATATGCGCAAAGCACACCTGGTACTGCGTACAGGGGATCGCGCGGGCATGAGTAGGCGCGAGAAGACCAATAAAACATTCCCCGAGAACCGTGATTCCAACCCCATTTTTAGGATACCTGAAAGGCACTTAATGGGGAAAGATAAGTTGGGCGGATGCGCCAAGGCCAAACCGCTCATCTGGCTTATTTTACTTCCCGAGCTGAGCCAACTTTGACGGTGCTGCCGTAGCGCTTGTAATTCGAGTAGCGAATGGTCATGCGAATGTGTACATCGCCGCTGCGGAAGTGCAGGTAATCATCAGCCCGCGTGTAAACAGGGAACCAGAAGCCCTTCTCAATGTTTTCGCGGTAGGTGCGGAAACGGGGAAAGACGTTTTCATTGTTCTTCGAAATGATGTCGGGGACGGCCTTGCCGTCGGTCATGACGATCTGCATATCTTTATCGTCCACCCACACCCGGCCCTGAAAGTACCGCTGCTTCTTCTCGATCACTTTTGGCTTTACGTCGAAGACGTAGGTAGAGAGCTCGTCGACCTGCTGGCGGCCAACGTAAGTGACGTCGTACTTGGGAAGTTCGGTGGTGGTCAAAACAAATGGCTGAACGTTGCGGACATCGTCGAGATCCTGTTCGCTGAGCATGATGCGTTCCAGAGTGTTCTGGGGAGCGAACGTGACCTTTTCAAAGCGCTTGGCGTCGGGTGTAAAGATGATGTCGCTGGTCATGCGGTATTCGCCATCCGGGCGGTTGTCTTCGTCGAGAGTTTGAATGGCGAAGTCCTGCGTGTAGGTGTAATTGTCGCGTTCCAGTTTGAAATCGGCTTCGCGTTCGGCAAAGCGCTTGATGATCTGGTCAGCCGGAATGGCGGGAGGTTCCGTAGTGATCGGGTTGTCACCTGGCGAGTGGATGTGCGTCGGCGGTGGGGCCGTGTGATAGGTCTGATTTTGCGGTGGAGGAGGAGCTTGGGTATGTGAAGCCGGAGTTGTGGGAAGCGGACCCGGGTCCTGCGCCGCGGAAACGCAAGCAAATGAGCCTGCGAGCAGGAATCCAAGGCCGAATGGAATCAATTTAGTCATTAAACGAGTCGGTGAAGTCACGTTCATACTTCTCCCGAAGAGACTTTAAGACTCTTCTCCTAAGAGTCTACCGCAAAGTATAGGGTTGCATGAACTGGGCAATCTGGACGGTCAGGACGGGCGCCACTTCAGGAACACGGCCGCTAGCGGAGGCAGTGTGAGTGCCAGGGAAGAACTTCGGCCCATCCATGCGTGCTCAGTGGTATTCATGCCGCCAAGATTGCCCACATTGGAACCCCCGTAGGTAATCGCATCCGTGTTCAGGATTTCGTCAAAGTGGCCGGGGCGCGGAACGCCGATGCGATAGCCATAGCGTACGACGGGCGTCGCGTTCAGGACAACCAGAAGCATGTCGTCCGGATTTTTGCCACGGCGAACGAACGAAAAAACACTATTGTCCGAATCGTTGGCGTCTAGCCATTCGAAGCCCTGCCAGTCGAAATCGATTTGATGCAGAGCCGGCTCCGCGGCGAGCACCTTATTCAAGTCGCGCACCAGGCATTGCACACCGCGATGCGATTCGTACTCGAGCAGATCCCAATCCAGGCTGCGCGCTTCGTTCCATTCGTGCCGTTGTGCGAACTCTTGGCCCATGAAAAGTAGCTTTTTCCCCGGATGCGCGAATTGGTAAGCGAATAAGAGCCTTAGGTTGGCGAATTGCTGCCACATGTCTCCCGGCATTTTGTGGAGAAGCGAGTTCTTACCATGTACCACTTCGTCGTGCGAAAAGGGAAGTACGAAATTCTCGGTGAACGCGTAAAGGAGCGAAAAGGTGAGCTTATTGTGCTCGTAGCGCCGGAACACCGGATCCTTGGAGAAATACCTGAGCGTGTCGTTCATCCAGCCCATGTTCCATTTCAGGCTGAAACCTAAACCGCCAAGATACGTCGGACGGGACACGCTGGGCCATGCGGTGGATTCCTCAGCAATCGTCAGAATACCGGGAAAACGCTGGTGCGCCACTTCGTTCAGGCGCTTGAAAAAATCGATAGCGGCGAGATTTTCGCGCCCGCCATATTTGTTGGGAATCCATTCGCCGGCCTTGCGGGAGTAGTCCAGATATAACATCGACGCGACGGCATCCACACGCAAGCCATCTATATGGTATTTGTCCAGCCAGAAGAGCGCGTTCGAAATTAAATAATTCACCACTTCGTTGCGCCCGTAGTTGTAAACGAGCGTGCCCCAGTCCGGATGCGAGCCCTGGCGCGGATCTTCGTGTTCGTAAAGATGCGTGCCGTCGAATAATGCCAGTCCGTGCGCGTCGCGCGGAAAATGCGCGGGAGTCCAATCCAGAAACACACCGAGCTCGGCCTGGTGGCAGCGGTCGATAAACTCCATGAAATCCGTGGGGGTGCCGAACCGGCTGGTAGCGGCGAAGTAGCCGAGGGTCTGGTAGCCCCACGAGCCGTCGTATGGATGCTCCATGATCGGCAGAAGCTCGATGTGTGTGTAGCCGAGATCCTTGACATACGGGATGAGCTGATCCGCGAGTTCGCGATAGCTCAGCCAGCGATTGTTATCTTCGGGGAAGCGGCGCCAGGATCCCAGATGGACCTCATAAATGCTGATCGGCGCATCCAGCCAGATCTTGCGGGTTCGCTCGTGCATCCATGCGGAATCGGCCCACTGGTGCTTATCGATGCGAGCGACAACCGACCCGTTGTTTGGGCGGAGCTCGGCCGAAAACGCATAAGGATCAGCCTTGAGGGGTAGGACAATGTCGTTGCCGCTCAAGATTTCGAATTTGTAAATCGTGCCTTCCCCCAGTTCGGGAATGAAAAGTTCCCAGATGCCGGAGGAACCGCGAAAGCGCATGGGATTCACGCGCCCGTCCCAATGATTGAAATCGCCCACAACGCTAACGCGGTGCGCATTGGGTGCCCAGACCGCAAAGTGTACGCCGCTGATGCCGTCAACCATTTTTACGTGGGCGCCAAGTTTTTCGTAAGCGTCATAGTGGCGCCCTTCGCCCATGAGATACAGATCAAATTCCGTAAGCAGGAAAGGAAAAGCGTATGTGTCGTAGCCCTCGATCATTTCGTCGTATTCCGTTCGAAACCGAATGCGATAGTGCGAAGGCGCCGGCGCGACTTCGCTGACGCCCGGCAGAATCGCCTCAAAGAACCCTTCGGGGCGAAGCTTGCGCATCGCAATTGGTTCCGAAACGTTTTCGTGAGGCAGCGTTTCTGAGGAGAGACCGCGCAGCAGGATTTCCGCATCCAGCGCGCAGGGCTGAAAAAAGCGCACGGCCCAGCGGCGTCCTTCAGCCGAATCGAGCGGATGTGGCCCGAGAATGCCGAAGGGATCGGAATTATGGGCGATGAGAACAGATTCGAGGCGCGCGCGAAGCTGCTCTGCCGCGGACGGCTTGGTAGGAGAGGGATTTGTATCAGGCACGAGAGCATTCTATCGGAAGAATGGGACCGTGCCAAAGGGTTGAGCCGCCAAATAGCCCGAAAAAACGAGGACTTAATGGGTATTCCGTGGCCAAAATCGGGCGAATCGATTAGATCTCTAGCGGGACGGAGATACCGGGACGCAGGGGGTGCAATCGATCTGCAATGCCGAGCGCGGCAAATGCGCTCACCAGGTCTTCCTGGCTTTGCTTGAAATGTTGCCACCCTTCGTGGTGTACAGGGACGATTGCCGCTCCCTGAAAATGTGCGGCGGTTTCCAGCGCATCGTTTGTATCCATGGTCAGATAAAAAGGTCCGCGAGCCTGTGCCGCCCCGGCAAATAGCACGACCACCTTCACAGGGAAGCGTTTGGCCACTTCGGCCACGCCGTCATACCACACCGTATCGCCCGTGACGTAAACCAGTGGTTCACCTTCTCCGGTCGAAATCACAAAGCCGATCACCTCGCCGGTAATCGGTTCAATGCCTACTGGTCCATGGCGAGCGGGCGTCGCGGTGATCTGAAAAATCCGGCCGCCCGGGCTGCGCAGCTGCGTGCTCTTCCACGGAGCCAATCCATTCGCATTCTTGCCAAGGCGCTGCGCCCCGGCGTGCGTGGTCCAGACAATCCCTGCAGAAGTGAGAAAGTCCCGTCCACTGCGATCGAGATTGTCGAAATGCTGGTCGTGGCTCAGCAGCACGGCATCCACGCGGCCGATCTGTTGCGGCTTCAGAGCCGGGCCCGTGAGTTTCGTCAAAGTGACTGCGCCGGTGTAACTGCCCGGCGGATCGAAGGTAGGATCGCTGAGCACGCGCAACCCACCCACTTCCAATAAAGCGGTTGGGCCACCGATCAGAGTGATCTTCAGCGTATCCATAGAAAGATGCCCGCAAAGATGGACCCGGGAATGATACGCCAGGACCGGTCGCTGGAAGTAGGTGAAATGATTTGCTTCCCAGCGCAGAGAGGAGAACGCCCAGTTACGGACTGAAAATCATTGCGACGGTTGAGAGATTCCGCGCCCGAGTTTGCCCTCAACCGCCACAGGTGGTATCAACATTCGCCGATACCAAGTTCGTTCCGTCGGGGGAAGCGAACGCGTTTAGGGTGTCATTCGCGCCAGAAGGAAGCAATCCCAGGGACGCGCCAGAATGAAATCGATTTGAGCGGGAATGAGCGAGCCGGGCAAGAATTGACTGCAGAGAAAAGATTGAGCCTGCGAGCGACCCCGAAGCAACGAAGGTCGGCGGACAGGGCAGGCTTGCGGGTTTTCGCCCGCACGGGTTAGAGTGCACTGGCCGTTCCCGAGATTCGAAAATCACGAAAGATTTTATTTTTTCAAAGGGAGAATGCTCCAGTGGGCCAAATCCGTTTCACAAGGAAAGCGATGCTTGCCGTCGCAGCGCTGTTGATTGCCGCAGGCACGAGCAAAACGCAGGACCGATCGCAGAACCGCTCGATGGTGATGTCCGAGAACGGAATCGTGGCCGCGGAATCGCCGCTGGCAGCACAGGCGGGCGTGCGGATCCTGGAGTCGGGCGGCAACGCCGTCGATGCGGCAATCGCCACCAACGCCATGATGGGTGTGGTCTCACCAATGATGAATGGCATCGGCGGGGACTTGTTCGCCATTGTCTACGACGCAAAGGCCAACAAACTTTACGGATTGAACGCGAGCGGTTGGGCGCCGAAGGCGTTGACGATCGATGCGCTGCACAAACAAGGATTACGAGAGATGCCGCAGCAGGGCGCAAGTGCTATCACTGTGCCCGGGGCCGTGGACGGTTGGCAGAAACTGGCGGACAAGTTCGGCAGGAAGAAACTGTCAGAAGACCTCGCTCCAGCCATTCTGACAGCGAAGAACGGTTATCCCGTGACGGAATGGGTGGCCGCCTATTGGGCAACGGAAACGGATTATCTGCGAGGCGATGACGAGGCCACAAGAGTCTACTTGCCGAACGATCGCCCGCCGAAAACGGGCGAGGTGTTCCACAATCCGGACCTCGCGTGGTCCCTGCAACAGATCGCGGACCACGGACGAGACGCGTACTACAAGGGTGAACTCTCCAAGCGCGTGCTGGAAACAATCAAGCGTCATGGCGGTGTGATGACCCCGCAGGATCTTGCAGAATATTCCGCTGAATGGGTGGAACCCATCTCGACCACCTACCGCGATTGGACGGTCTACGAACTCCCGCCCAACGGCCAGGGCCTGGCGGCGCTGATGATGCTCAACATGATGGAGACGTTTCCATTGGGGCAAAAAGACTACGGCTTCGCATCAACCAAAGCGTTACACGCGATGATCGAAGCAAAGAAACTGGCATATGCCGACCTGGTGAAATACATCGGAGATCCCCGCAACGAAACGCTTCCTGTCAAAACGCTTTTATCGAAAGATCGCGCCGCCGAACGCGCGAAATTGATCGATCCGGATCACGCCAATTGCGAAGTCGGCTCGGGAACACTACCTGGCGCGGGAGACACGACCTATCTGACGGTGGTAGACCGCGATGGAAACATGGTGTCTTTGATCCAAAGCAATTACGACGAATTTGGTTCGGGGATCGTCGCGAGGGGAACCGGATTCGCTCTGCAGAATCGGGGAGCGCTGTTTAATTTGGATCCATCTTCGCCGAACGCGCTCGTGGGGAGGAAGCGTCCGCTGCACACGATCATTCCAGCCTTTGCGCAGAAGGGCGACACGCGGCTGGCGTTTGGAATTATGGGCGGCTGGAACCAGTCTCAAGCGCACGCGCAATTCATCGCCGACCTGGTGGATTACAAGATGGATATTCAAGCCGCTCTAGAGGCCCCGCGGTTTACCAAGCGCACATTTGAAGGTTGCGACGTGCAGATGGAAAACCGTATTTCGGGCAAGGTCCGCGAAGAGTTGACGACGAAAGGCCACAAGATTCAGGTGATGGGGACGTACTCTTCCGCGGTGGGAGGCGGCCAGGCCGTCATAAGAGATTTTGCTGCCGGCGTGAATTACGGGGCATCTGACCCTCGAAAAGATGGCGCCGCCATAGCGGAGTTACCGATTGACGTGAGTATGAAATAATTAATATACACATTCTTTCCGGGATGCCAAGCCTGGTTGGGCAGAGGTCAATCCGTGCAAACGCGATGTTGTGTTTGCAGAGCAGATCGAAGAACGCGGGACCAAGCCAGTGCCTGTTGCGAATTTCCGGTGCAACGCGCGATTGCGCGGGCAGGTTCTCAAGAAATGGTTTCAGCCTATTCAAAAAATCGTTTAGGCCGGCGAACGCATTTTTGTTGAAGTAGGAAGCTGCGGGATAACCGCCAGTTTTTCGCCGAGCGGTTCCGTGGCACGCAGGAATTCGTTCATGAGCGAATCCGCCTCCCCTAGCTCTCGTTCGTGGGCAATTTCCTGGGGCGTCTTGAGAGCGAACAGGAAATTGGGAGGTGCCTTCGCATACCAATTCTTGACCGGATACTCGGCAGGCGTGGATAGAAGGTAGCGTCGGCCTCCAGCGCGTCAAATTGCATGGCGGAGTAGGACAGGAAGCGTGCGGCTGGGTTTGCGGGGGATAACAGGCCTTCTCCCACCCCTTAGCGGTAAAGGAGGACATGCCCAAATGAAAAAGCGGGAACTTGAAGGAGGGCATTGTGAAATCATAAGGCATGAATCGGCCGTTTGCGCCAGCGGATGGCTGCGGCGGCAACCGGCCCGGAGCAGGCGAAGATTAGGAGAAACTCCCGATGTCGAAGCCAGATGAACGGGAATCTCGGAATTTTCTGTATCCTCCGGAACGTGATTTGCGTCACAATGTCGGCATCCCGCCCAGTCCAAAACTGCGGATTTCCGTGCGTTCGGCACGAACATATTCATGCCTTCGGAGGAGGAGGAATGAAGAAGCGTTTCGAATTGTCAACGGTATTCTCAGTGGCCACATGTTTCCGGCGCTGGCCCAGCGACCCAGCGAAGCCGGACAGGAGCGAGGCGACCGCCGGCCGCAGGGCAACGCGCCGCGAGCGAACCGAAGAAAAACTGCGCCACCGTCGCCGCAGCGCGAGTCTCACGCGAATCCGGAACCGGAAAAGCGCGAAAACGGAAAGAGTAATGCCTCCCAGCACGTCAACAACGAACGATCGTTGGTCTGGACAGACGCGCCGAATGACAAGCGCTATCACCTGGGCCATCCATACGAACATGGACAAGTGAATTATCTAACGTGACGAAAGGCAATGTAGGGAGAGTTTTTATGATGTTCCAGAAGATTACTCGAGGGCGGACCTGTCCGGTGTGCAAGAGTCCCGAGGCTTACCGTGTGAAGCGCGCGGGCCTTTCGGTGAAGATCGTCTGCAAAGTCTTGAATTTGCGCCCGCAGTGGTGTCCGCAGTGCGACACTTTTTTTCTTGGCCCCAGGCATTCGAAAAAGCAGACCGTCCATGATCCCCTCGGTTCGCCGAGACCACCCAAGCCAGGAGGTACCCCGACCCAAGCGGACAGCTTGTCGCAGTAATCAGTCGCGCGGGAACCTGGCGTGTAAATTTTCAAAGGGCACGTTCAGGATCGGATACTGCCTCCAATCCTTGTAATCGAAGTGCCACCATTCGTCTTCATTCACTGTAAATCCTTCCGATTCCATGGCTCGGCGCAGTAAGTCGCGATGCCAGCGCTGCAGCGATGTGCCCCCCTGAAAATTGGGGAAAGAACGCGACGACATTTCATCGTACAACCCGGGCATCTCGATAGGTTTGCCGGTGCGAAGGTCATAGAGCGTGAGATCGACGGCGCAGCCGCGATTGTGCCGCGAACCTTTTTGCGGATCGGCCACGAAATTGTGATTTTCAGGCGGCGTGGCATCCCAGAAAAGCTTGGTGACATACCATGGCCGGTAAGCGTCGTGGATCAGCAGTCCGTAACCGAGTGGTTGGAGTTTGTGTAGAACACGGAGCAGCGCGTCAGCGGCAGGCCGTTGCATAAATGCGCGCGCCTGGGTGTAAAGGGGCGTCGAAAGAAAATTGTTGGATTGCGCGTAACGAATGTCTAGATGGATCGCAGGATCGAGTATGGCAAGCTCGACCAGCTCGGGCTTGCGGAAAGGGCCCACTTCAACAGGTGGCTTTGCAGCAAGTGCCGCTGCCCGCAGTTGCTCGACGGATTTTGTGGGCGTGATGTGATAGAAATGTGCCGCGTCAGCGCCGGCATCCACCCGTACGAAAAATTCAACCAGGTAGGAAAAACCGGTGACGCTTCCGTTCTTGTCATGCTGTTCATCATAGATATATATCCTTCCATCCGGCGCAGTGATTAAGACCTTCCCGTCCGCCTCATGAATCTCTTCACGCTGTCCTGCGAAACCGCTGGGTTGCATGAACAGGCGTTGGTCTTTCTCAAGGAAGATCGTCATTTGTTTCGGGCTGTTTTCGCTGCTGTAGTCGTAGATCCCGACGAGTTGTTTCCATTCCAGCGGGGCGTCCGCCGGTTTGGGACCTGGCAGCAAAGAGATGTTCTTGCTTGCGGCATTTTGGGCTTGAAGGGTCGGGAGTGAAACAAGGAGGCAGGTCCCAATAAACAAAGGCAGCGATCGTAACTGGCGCTTGTTCACCAACCTCATCATAGTGGAAGTCGGTCGTAACGAAATAACGGAACAAATCTGTCCCGCAGGCTCAGCATCGCTGCGCACCATCTCGGCCCATCAATCGCTCGATTTACTTCTTTGCAGTGGCTACGGAGACTTTCAATCCTGGTGCGACAATCGGATTCAGGAACGGCATCATAGCGCGAAGCCTGGGGCCCAGTTGCTCGATCCCATTCTGCTGTTCGGCCTTCCGTTTCGCTAGGAAATTGGGGCAGCCCTTTTCGTTTTCTTCAATCCACGCTTTTGCGAAGCTGCCGTCGCGAATTTCCGCAAGAAGCTTTTTCATCGCGTCACGCGTCTGCTCGGTTACAATCCGTGGTCCGGCATGGTAATCACCATGTTCCGCAGTGTCGCTGATGGAGTAGCGCATATAGCTGAG
This sequence comes from Candidatus Acidiferrales bacterium, assembly GCA_963795535.1. Classification (GTDB taxonomy): domain Bacteria; phylum Acidobacteriota; class Terriglobia; order Acidiferrales; family UBA7541; genus Acidiferrum. Next base: position 137,792 of record CAWCIG010000011.1, on the reverse strand, counting down.
GCCGCCGCGATAGATCAGGTCCACGATGAGCTTCAACTCGTGGAGGCATTCGAAATAAGCCACCTCGGGCTGATAGCCAGCATTGACGAGCGTTTCGAACCCAGCCTTAATCAGTTCACTCACGCCGCCGCAGAGTACCGCCTGCTCGCCAAAAAGATCGGTTTCTGTTTCCTCAGTGAAAGTGGTTTCAAGTACACCGGCGCGGGTCGTCCCCAGTCCCTTGGCATAAGCCAGCGCAAACGCTTTGGCCTTACCGGAAGCGTCCTGGTGCACGGCGAGGAGCGCGGGAGTGCCGCCGCCTTCTGTGAACACTTCACGTACGCGATGCCCGGGCGCTTTGGGGGCGATCATACTGACGTCCACATTCTTCGGCGGCACGATCGATCCAAATCGAATATTGAAACCGTGCGCAAACATCAGCGTCTTTCCCGGAGTGAGATTTGGTTCGATGGCATCCTTGTAGAGCATGGGCTGGCGCGTGTCCGGAGCAAGAATCATGATCACGTCTGCCCAAGCAGCGGCCTCGGCAGGAGTTTTTACCGTCAGGCCATCCTTTTCTGCCTTGGCGCGGGAAGCGCTGCCTTCGGGAAGCCCGATAACCACTGACACTCCGGAATCGCGCAGATTCAAGGCGTGGGCGTGGCCCTGGGAGCCGTAACCGATGATGGCGACATTTTTCGCCTGCACCAAGGCGAGGTCTGCGTCTTTATCGTAGTAGAGATTAGCCATTGCGTTGATTGTTCCTTTCGTGGGCCGCGTTACGGCCAACACATTCATTCAGAATCTTGTACTTACAGGGTTGCGACCCGCCCTCCCGCAGAAGTCTATCGACATCATCGCCGCGAAACGCAGCTAGCTGGATGCCGGGGCTATGTCTTTGTGCTTGGAGTGATTGGTGCCTCCGGTCGGAGGACGCAGCACGTCGCTGCCTTTGGTCATGGCGATGCGTCCGGTGCGGCCCATTTCCAGCACGCCAAACGGACGCAGAACTTCCAGCAAGCCATCGATCTTTTCCGTGGTGTCTGAAACTTCCACGATCACGGACTCTGGCGAGACATCCACCACGCGCCCGCGAAATGCTTTCACCAGTTCCATCAGGTGCGGCCGGTTCATGTGATCCGCGGCAACTTTGATCAGGGCCAAGTCGCGCTCAAGCATCGAGCGGTCTGAAATATTTTCCGCGAGTAAAACGTCGACAAGCTTCTCCAGGCTAGCTTCCAGTCGCCGCGCCCCGTTTTCGTCCGTGTGTGCGCAGATGGTCATGCGCGCGATTTCCTCGTTTTCCGTGGGACCCACGGTCAGCGAATCAATATTGATGGCCAGGCGACGCGTGAGAGATGCGACGCGATTTAGTACGCCCGGTTTATTTTCCACGTAACAAACGATCGTTTGCATTAGCTCCTCAATCTTTCTGCACCCCAAGCCGGTCCAAAGGCCGGCCACAGCAAACCGCTAAACAGATTATGGCTCGGAAGCCGTTTCCACCAAAGGGTTGTTGGGCCGGCGGATCATCTCGTGAAGCGCCGCGCCCGCCGGAACCATCGGATAAACGGAATCTTCCTGCTCAACACGGAAGTCCAGTAGCACAGCCTGCTCGGACTCGCGCGCGGATTCAATCATCGGCACCACTTCTTTGCGCCCGGTGACGCGTTCGCCACGAATCCCATAGGCATTGGCAAGTGCCGCGAAATCCGGCGCCACCAGCGGCGTGGCCACGTAGCGCTTGTCGTAGAAGAATTCCTGCCACTGGCGAACCATGCCGAGAAACCCATTGTTGATGATGGCGATGTTGATTTTGATTTTTTCCTGAACGATGGTGGCCAGTTCGCAACTGGTCATCTGGAATCCGCCGTCGCCCACCACCACCCAAACTTCCGCATCAGGTTTGGCGAATTTCGCGCCAATGGCCGCGGGCAAGGCAAATCCCATGGTGCCCAGTCCGCCTGAGGTGATCAGAGTGCGCGGTTGATCGTGGTGGTAATACTGTGCCTCCCACATCTGATGCTGACCCACGTCGGTGACCACGATGGCCCCGCCCTTGGTGACCTTCCACAGATCGTTAATCACGTGCGCGGCGTAAAGATGTCCGCTGTCCGGCAAAGATTGAATATCACGCACCGCCGAATCGCCCTTCAGTTCCTTGATATGCGCCATCCACTCGCTGTGGTCGCGCTCATGGACGTGGGGAAGCAGGTTGCCGAGCGTTTCGCCGGCATCGCCGATGATCGCTGCATCCACTTTCACATTTTTGTTAATCTCCGCGCGATCCACTTCGATATGAATCTTGCGAGCGTTTCGCGCGTAGGTGCGTAAATCGCCGGTGACGCGATCGTCGAAGCGCATGCCTACTGCGATGAGCAGGTCCGCTTCCTGAATCGCGGTGTTCACCCAAGCTTCGCCGTGCATGCCCATCATGCCCAGGTTCATCGGGTCGGTGGCAGGGAAGCAGCCAATGCCGAGAAGCGTCATGGCCACGGGAATATTGCTTGTCCGCACGAATTGTTCGAAGGTGCGCATGGCTCCGGAAAGTATGATGCCGCGACCAGCCAGAATCACGGGCCGCTTGGCGGAGTTGAGCAATTCCACTGCGCGGTCGAATTCCTCCTGATCGTGGTTGTTGCGATGGCGCTTCGGAGGAAGCTGCGGTTCCGTGGCCTCCCACTCGAACTCCGTGGTGGCTTGCTGGGCATCCTTGGTTATGTCCACGAGTACGGGGCCGGGACGACCAGAGTTGGCGATGATGAACGCCTCGCGGATCGTGCGCGCAACGTCTTCCACTTTGGAGACCACAACGTTGTGCTTCGTGATCGGCATAGTGATGCCCGTAATGTCCACTTCCTGGAACGCGTCGGACCCAAGCAGCTTGCTGCTCACCTGCCCCGTGATGCAGACCACGGGAGAAGAATCGAGCATAGCGGTGGCGATGCCAGTGACCATGTTCGTCGCGCCGGGGCCGGACGTAGCCATGGCTACTCCAACGCCACCGGAAGCCCGCGCATACCCGTCGGCCATGTGCGTGGCGCCTTGTTCGTGGCGCACCAGTATGTGATGCAGCTTGGATTTGCCGATTGCGTCATAGACTGGGAGAATCGCGCCGCCGGGATAACCGAAAATATCGCGTACGCCCAGACGCTCGAGCGTTTCGCAAAGAATCTGCGCACCAGTGAGCTTCATAGCGTTCTCCCCGTTGAAACCGGCACAGCGCCGGAAGAAAAATTCGCGGGCACGGCAGTGATTGCGCCCAAAGAAGAAGAAGAAACCAGCAACGCGTACTTGGCCATGACGCCGTTAGCGTACCTTGGCTTGGGCGCCTGCCACGAAGCAAGTCGCTTCTGTAGTTCCGCATCGGTTACTTCCACGCTCAGCGTGCGGTTGGGTATGTCAAACACTATGGTGTCGCCATTGCGCACAGCGGCGATGGCACCGCCGACCGCCGCTTCGGGAGCGACGTGTCCCGCCATCAGTCCGTGCGTGGCTCCAGAGAAGCGGCCGTCCGTAAGTAGAGCAACAGAATCGCCAAGACCCGCGCCAACCAAGGCCGCGGTTACCGCGAGCATTTCACGCATGCCCGGGCCGCCCCGGGGACCTTCGTAGCGGATCACCACAACGTCGCCGGCTTTGATCTGGCCATTTTCCACGCCAGCGAAGGCAGCTTCTTCGCTTTCAAACACTCGCGCCGGGCCGCGGAAATTCAGCGTATTGTGGCCGGCCACCTTGATGACACAGCCTTCGAGAGCAAGATTGCCTTTCAGAATGACCAGGCCGCCGGTCGGCTTGATCGGGCTGTTTTTTGCGCGGACGACTTGCTGGCCCGGCGTTTCTTTGGCTTGGGCAGCTTCTTCAGCGAGCGTGCGTCCGGTGACAGTAAGGCAGTCACCACGGAGCAGGCCTGCTTCAAGCAGGCGCTTTGCGACGAGCGAAGTACCGCCTGCTGCGTATAGATCGGTTGCGACAAAGCGCCCTCCTGGTTTGAGATCGGCCAGAATCGGCGTTTGCGAACTGATGCGATCGAAATCGTCAATCGAAAGAGAAATACTGGCTTCGCGAGCGATAGCGAGAAGGTGAAGAACGGCGTTGGTCGAGCCGCCGGTAGCTGCCACGCCGGCAATCGCGTTTTCGATCGCTGCTTTTGTGACGATCTTGCTGGGCGTCACGTTTCGTTTTAAAAGTTCCAGTGTGAGCTTTCCGGCAAGCACACCAGCCTGAGCCTTAGCGTCGTTCATTGCGGGAACGCTCGACAATCCCATCGGCGCAATGCCGAGGAATTCGCAAACCAGCGCCATGGTGTTGGCAGTGAACTGGCCGCCGCACGCTCCCGCTCCGGGGCATGCAGCACACTCCAATTCGTTCAGCTGCGCGTCGGTCATTTTGCCGCGCGCGTGAGCGCCAACGGCTTCGAAAACGTCCTGAATCGTGACAGAATGCCCTTCAAACTGGCCGGGCGCGATGGAACCGCCATAGAGAACCAGACCAGGAATATTCAAGCGAGCCAGCGCCATGACCCCGCCAGGAATCGTCTTGTCGCAACCGACCAGGACAATCAGTCCATCGAAAAGATTGCCGCGAGTGACGAGTTCAATAGAATCGGCGATCACTTCGCGGCTGATCAGCGAAGTGCGCATCCCCTCGGTGCCCATGGTGATGCCGTCGGAGATGGAAATTGTGTTGAATTCCAGAGAAGTCCCGCCGGCGGCGCGAATGCCGTCACGCACATGCACGGCAAGCTCGCGGAGATGGTAATTGCAGGGACCGATTTCGATCCAGGTGTTGGCGATGCCGATCAGGGGCTTGCGAAAATCGTCGTCTTTCAACCCGGCGGCTCGCAACATGGCGCGGGCAGGAGCGCGATGGGCTCCATCGGTGAGTGCAGAACTGCGAGGCTTTAACGGACTGTCGGTCACGAAAAGATTCCTCCCCATAATCGAACGCTTGCCATCCACGCGCGGGTTTCCAAAAGGCCTTACTCACACCCACAGTTCGCATGGCGGCAGGGAATCAGCGAGCGCCAGCGAACTACCAGCATGGGCCAACAGGGGTGAATCAGTCAAATTAATAGAAGTGCATCCTAAAATAAGATGAAATTATGTTAGGGAGGCGGCCCGGCTATGCGCAAAGTTGCCACATATGCGAACCGCCAGAATTCGCTGTGGACTTAATATGGCAAAGTGCTTTAATTTGTTAAGTCGAAAGGCATCCCGGCAAGACAGGAGCGCATCATTTGACTGATATGGCGACAAAGAGTGCGTCGGTTGTTTCAGAGTCTGCGGGTGGGCGGGCTTATCAGGAATATGTAAATCCACAATGGGTTGCGCTGCTGAACCTTCTCGACATGAACGTCGAGTACGAGCGCTGCTCTGGCTGCGAACTCTTTACCAAAGACGGGCGCCGCATCCTGGACTATCTCTCCGGCTATTGTGTCCATAACACCGGCCACAATCATCCTTATGTCGTGGAGGCTTTGAAACAGGAGCTGGATAAATACGGTCCGGCGATGCTGCAGAGCCACGTCCCAGCGATCGCTGGCGACCTCGCCGAGCGCCTGTGCCAGCTGGCGGGCGGTGGATTAAAGAAAGTTTACTTCGGCAGCAGCGGCAGCGAAGGAGTTGAAGCCGCCATCAAGTTCGCAAGGGCTACTACCGGCCGCTCGGGAATCGTCTACGCGCAACACAGTTTTCACGGCCTGACCGCCGGTGCCTTGTCATTGATGAACGATGCGTTTTGGCGCGAAGGATTTGGGCCATTGCTGCAACATACGGCAGGGGTGCCGTTTGGCGACCTGCCAGCGTTGGAAAAGGCGCTGGCTGGCGAAAAATGTGCGGCGTTCATCGCGGAACCGGTGCAGGCCGAAGCCGGGATACGCGTCCCGTCAAAGGCCTATCTGCAGGCAGCGCAGGAACTGTGCCGCACGCAGGGCGCGTTGTTCATCCTGGATGAAGTGCAGACAGGTATGTACCGCGCGGGGACATTTCTCGCGTCTCATCATTATGGACTGCAGCCAGACGTCGTCGTACTGGCAAAGGCACTGAGCGGCGGTTTGATGCCCGTGTCCGCGGTATTGATGACGGATAAGGTCTATCGTTCCGTTTACTCCTCGCTCAAACGCGCGATCGTGCATACCTCCACGTTCAGCGAGAACAGCCTCTCCATGAGAGCGGGGCTGGCCACACTGGATGTGCTGGAGCAAGAGCAGTTGGGGCCACGTGCAATCAAGTTGGGAGAGCAATTCCGAATCAGACTAAGGGCAGCGCTGGAACAGTTTGAGATCGTAAAGGAAGTGCGCGGGCTGGGAATGCTGTCAGGGATTGAGTTCAAGCCGCCTCAGAAACTGGCGCTTCGTGCGCTCTACGAGGCGTTCCACCGCATTCATCCGGCGATGTTCGGGCAAGTCATCGTCATGCGAATGTTCCGCGAGAAAAATATCCTGACACAGATCTGCGGAAACAATTTCATGGTGTTGAAGGCGGCGCCTCCGCTGGGTAAGCGAAGAGCAGTTGGACGAATTCGTCGTGGCGATCCGCGACGTGGTGGAACTGGCGGATACCTCCGTGGCGTTCTGGACCGAGGCCCTAAACCTGGCACGCCGTGCGGTAAACATTTGACAAGTCAATGACAAGGGCATGAACGGGAACTGATAGAGTCGCCCACGAAAGGTGGAAGGGGTGCATACGAGGGAAGCGCGAACGGACGTTTTTGTAATTGGGGGAGGACCTGCGGGACTGGCGGCGGCGATTGCCGCACGGCGAAAAGGTCTTGCGGTGACTGTTGCGGACGGGTCCGGGCCTCCCATCGATAAAGCGTGCGGCGAAGGGCTGATGCCAGAGACGCAAGCAGCGCTGGCGCAATTAGGCGTGAAGCTTCCCGGCCGATCTAGCTATCAATTTCGAGGAATACGGTTCCTCGAAAGCGACACAGCGGTGGCGGCAGATTTTCCAGACGGGCGGGGAATCGGGATCCGCCGGACGCGTCTGCATGAAATATTGATCTCCAAAGCTGAAAATTGCGGTGTCAATCTGCTATGGGAAACTCCCGTAGTCGGAATCGCGAATCATGGGGTGTACTTGAACGACCGAACGGTGCAAGCGCAGTGGATTGTTGGAGCGGACGGGGGGCACTCTCGCGTGCGGCAGTGGTGCGATTTGAACTCCGGGGTAACGGCCAGCTATCGCGTGGCCAGCCGCCGACACTATCTCGTGCATCCCTGGACGGAATACATGGAGGTTTATTGGGCGTCGCGCGTCCAGGCATACGTCACGCCGGTTTCGCACGAGGAAGTTTGTATCGTGACCATGGGCGAAACGGCGGAGACGGCCGACTTTGATCATGTGCTGAATCTTCTGCCGGTGTTGCGCGAGCGCCTTTCCGGCGCAGAGTTGGCTAGCCGCGAACGAGGCGCAGTCACGGCGACGCAATCGCTGGCGAGGGTTTGGCAAGGAAGCGTTGCGCTGGTTGGTGACGCTTCTGGTGGCGTCGACGCAATTACCGGCGAGGGCTTACGGTTGGCGTTTCAGCAGTCACAGGCGTTGGCGGAAGCAATGCAAGCGGGAGACCTCAGGTTGTACGGTCAGGCCCACAAGAAATTATCACGACGGCCGCTCTGGATGGGCAAATTGATGCTTCAATTCGGTCGGTGCGGAGAAATGCGCTCTCGTGCAATGAAAATATTGAGCCGCAATCCAGAACTTTTTCAGCGATTGCTGGCTATTCACGTGGGCCATTCGACCACGAAAGCAACACTGACCACAGGGCTCGAACTAGGGTGGCAGTTTCTAGCAAGCTGAGGGAGAGAAAGTCAGAATGCGAGTTTCCGGATGGAAATCGGCAATGGGAACAGCTTGCGGAATTCTGGGAATCGCCGTGCTCTTGTCTGCAACCGCAGGCCCACCCGCAGCTCCGTCGACGCAAACCGCGGTAAAAGAAGTAAAACTGGACGTCGATCCCGCACAGAGCAAAGTCCACTACGTGGTAGACACCACGCTGCACACCGTGCACGGCACATTTGTGCTGAAGGCCGGGTCGGCCGTGCATTTCGACGCAGAGACTGGCAAAGCTGGCGGAGAGGTAGCTGTGTACGCTACGAGTGGAGAGTCGGGAAATAGTTCGCGCGATGAGCGGATGCACAAAGAAATTCTGCAGACCGCCAAATATCCCGACGCAGTTTTCCGCCCGGCGCAGGTCGAAGGCAAAGTCGCCCTCGCTGGAGATTCAGATGTGAAGTTGCGTGGCGTGCTGCTTCTTCACGGCGGTGAACACGAAATCGTTGCCGACGTTCATGCGGAGATGACCGGCGATCATTGGACCGGAACGGCGAAATTCGACGTGCCGTATATACAATGGGGCATCAAGGATCCGAGCAATTGGCTTCTGAAAGTGAAGCCGGTGGTGAATGTGGAATTAGACATGGCCGGCAAGGTGACCAGCGCGAAGTAGCGAACGACGAGTAAAGGCCACAAGCAGTAAAGCCATGATGGCTAGAAAATTCTAAGGCAAAAGGTGCTTTTCGTTTGCATATCGGTGACGCATCCCCCAAAATGGACGATTTGGGATACAGTGTTTACAATGAACTGCTGTGCCCTGTGCGGGTCTACCAACTGAAAAACTGAGGAATTCATGGAAAAGCCAAACAGTATTGCTCCGCCAAGAGGGAAACTCGGAGTGCTTTTGCCGGGAATGGGGGCGGTGGCAACGACGTTCATGGCGGGTGTCGAGCTGGTGCGCCAGAAAAAGGCCGTGCCTGTTGGATCGCTGACGCAGCTAGGTACAATCCGGCTCGGAAAAAGAACCGACGGACGATCGCCGAAGATCAAGGATTTTGTGAAGCTCGCGAAGCTTGATGATTTGGTCTTCGGTGGATGGGATATTTTCCCGGATAGTTCGTATGAAGCGGCCGCGAAAGCAGGCGTACTGGAAGCGCATCACCTGGCGGAGGTGAAGCAGTTTCTGTCCAAGATCAAGCCGATGCCCGCGGCCTTCGACCGTGAATACGTGAAGATGCTCGACGGCAAGAATGTAAAGAAGGGCAAGACGAAGTACGACATCGCCCTGCAAATCAAAGACGACATCGCGAAATTCAAAAAGAAGCACGGCTGTTCGCGCTTGATCATGTTGTGGTGCGGGTCTACCGAAGTGTTTATGAAGCAGCACGAAGTGCATGAGACCGCGGAGTCCTTTGAGAAGGCCATGAAGGAAAATCACCCGGCCATCGCTCCTTCCATGCTGTATGCCTGGGCGGCCATCACCAGCGGAATTGCCTATGGAAACGGCGCACCCAACCTGACCGTGGATATTCCCGCGATGCAAGAGCTTGCGCAAAAACATAGCGTGGCGATCGGCGGGAAAGACTTCAAAACGGGTCAGACCCTGATCAAGACAGTGCTCGCGCCGGCCTTCAAAGCGCGCATGCTGGGCCTGAACGGCTGGTTCTCCACCAACATACTCGGAAATCGCGACGGGGAAGTGCTCGAAGATCCGGGATCGTTCAAGACCAAGGAAGAATCAAAGCTCGGCGCCCTGGAATTTATTCTGCAGCCACACCTCTATCCGGAGCTGTACAAGAAGATCCATCACAAGGTGCGCATCAACTATTACCCGCCGCGGGGCGACAATAAGGAAGGTTGGGACAATATCGATATCTTCGGCTGGCTGGGTTACCCGATGCAGATTAAGGTCGATTTCCTTTGCAGGGACTCCATCCTGGCTGCGCCGATCGTGCTCGATCTCGTTCTGTTTCTGGACCTCGCACAACGCGCCGGAATGCGCGGCATTCAGGAGTGGCTCAGTTTCTACTTCAAGTCGCCGATGACCGCGCCGCAACTTTATCCAGAACACGACCTGTTCATTCAACTGATGAAGCTGAAAAACACGTTGCGCTGGATGCAGGGCGAAGATTTGATCACGCATCTCGGCCAGGAGTATTACGACTAGCTCGAGGAAAAACGAAATCACGTCACGGCGCTGGAAGTACGGCGCCCTTTCCATTGCACCAGGGTATAACCGGGACCTGGCTTCGACTACTTACAGGCGCTCAGGGATTTCCCATTTGCCGGATTGCGCGGAACGGAACAGCGCTTCGACGACCGCCATGTTGCAAAAGGCATCTTCAAGCGGATTGGGAACCTCTGTGTTCTCACGGATCGCCACGGAGAAAAGATCGGCTTGAATCGTGAACTGGTTGCAGATGGGCAAGGTTTCGACGATCGTGCTGCCTCCCGCATAGAGATCCTTGCCGTCGTCGATCAGGATGCGGCACGGCTTGTCGGTGGGCGCATTGAAAGGAATCTCGATGTCAATGCGGCCGGCATCACCAAAGAATTGCATTTTCTGATAGTTGACCATCTGTGTCGACGAGGTAAAGACCGCCTGGCCGGTGGGGAATTCGAGAATCGCGGAAGTCAGTCGGTCCGTCTTGAAGCTGGGGTCGCGTTCGATGCAGGCGATCACGCGCATAGGCTCTTCCCCAAAGACCAGACGCGACGTCTTAATGGGATAGCAGCCGATGTCCATGAGCGCGCCGCCCGCACAGTCTGCGATGTTGCGCGTGTTTGCGGGATCGACATTAAAGTAACTGAAATAGCCAAGGGCAGACCGAAGCTTGCCGATCCGTCCGGCACGCACGAGTTCGACGGTCCGCAGCCATTGTGGATGAGTGCGCACCATAAACGCTTCGCCAATCTTGACGTGATAATTGTCCCGCGCTCCGAGCAAGCGTCGAGCCTCCGCAACACTACGGCTCAGTGGTTTTTCGCACAGTACGTGTTTCCCGCGGCTGGCGGCGCGGATGGACCATTCCACATGGAGATGGTTGGGAAGCGGATTGTAAATGGCCTCGATTTCCGGATCGTCAAACAGTTCCTCGTACGAACCGTAAGCTTTCGGAATCGAGAATACTGTGGCAACAGCCTTCGCCTTATCGAGCGAGCGCGACGCGATTCCGGCCAGTTCCGCATGCACACAGTCGAGCATGGCGGGCAGTACGCGGCGCTGCGCGATCGATGCGGTGCTGAGAATGCCCCATTTCACTTTCTTCATCATGAAGGACCCCGAAAGTTTGATTCGTCAATCCTCAAGTCGTAATTCGCGAACCGTGAATTGTCACTCTTTCACATCACGTAACACAACCATCCAGCAGTCACTATCGACGACGCTCAATCCAGCCAGGCAAACGAGCGCGTTACAGCTTTCTTCCACTGGCGATAGTAGGTGTCACGTTGAGCTTCCTCCATGTGCGGCTCCCAGGTCCGGTCCGCCGACCAATTTTCGCGCAGATCGTGAAGATCGGAGTAGTAGCCCACGGCAAGCCCGGCTGCATACGCTGCACCCAACGCGGTGGTCTCCTTGATGGCAGGCCGCAGCACCGGGATATTCAAAATATCCGCCTGAAATTGCATCAGGAAATCATTCTCCACCATGCCGCCGTCGGTTCGAAGCGAGAACAGGTGAATCTTTGAGTCTTTCTCCATCGCTTCCAGTACTTCGCGCGTTTGGTAAGCGGTTGCTTCGAGCACGGCGCGAGCGAGATGGCCTTTAGTTGCAAAGCGCGTGAGCCCGGCAATCACGCCGCGAGCGTCGCTGCGCCAGTAAGGAGCGTACAGGCCAGAAAACGCAGGAACAAAATAAACGCCCCCATTGTCGCGCACGGAACGCGCCAGGTCCTCGATCTCCGAGCTTTTCTCGATGAGTCCAAGGTTGTCCCGCACCCATTGCACCAGCGCCCCAGTGATGGCGACGCTGCCTTCCAGGGCATAAACAGTGTTCGCGATGCCGAGCTTGTAAGCAACCGTGGTAAGCAGCCCGCAGGAGGAAGGAAAAGGTTGTTCACCAGTATTCATCAACAAGAAACAGCCAGTACCATAAGTGTTTTTCGCTTCGCCGGGCTGGAAACAAGTCTGGCCGAAGAGCGCCGCTTGCTGGTCACCAAGCACCCCGGCAATCTTCACGCCAGCGATGGGATCGAACGTCGCTGCGCCATACAACTCGCTGCTGGAAGCGATGCGCGGAAGAATGTTCGTGGGAATATCAAACGCGGCAAGAATCTGCGGGTCCCATTGCAAGCTCGCAAGATTCAAAAGTTGCGTGCGGCTCGCATTGGTCACATCCGTAAGGTGAAGGCCCCGGTGGACGCCGCCCGTCAGCTGCCAAATTAAATAGGTGTCCAAGGTCCCGCAAAGAATCTCGCCCGCCTCGGCGAGCTTGCGCGCATTTCGCACATTATCGAGAATCCAGCGAATCTTCAGTGCGCTGAAATACGTGGAAAGAGGCAGTCCGGTTTTCGCGCGAAACCGGTCGATGCCCCCTTCCTTGGCAAAATCGGCGACCGCGCCTTCCACGCGCGTATCTTGCCAAACGATGGCGTTGCAAAGCGGGCGCCCATTGTTTTTGTCCCATAGAATCACCGTTTCACGCTGGTTGGTGATGCCGATCGCAGCCAAGTCGCTGGGCTGCAGGATCTCTTGTTGCATGGCCCGACGAATAACGGATTGTGTGCGCCGCCAGATTTCGTCAGGGTCGTGTTCCACCCAACCTGGCGAAGGATAAATTTGTTCATGCTCTTCCTGCGCCGAAGACACGATTCTTCCGCTCCGATCGAAGACGATGAAGCGCGTGCTGGTGGTGCCTTGGTCGAGCGCTCCGAGATAAGCGGGCATGACAGCTCCTTAGATGGCCAGGAATTTCACTAGAAGTCCGGCCAGTGCGGCACCGACCAGGGGGCCAAACACCGGAATGTAACTGTAACCCCAGTCGGAAGAGCCTTTACCGGCAATCGGCAGAATGGCGTGTGCCATACGAGGGCCAAGGTCGCGCGCGGGATTTATCGCGTACCCCGTTGTGGCACCCAACGAAAGGCCGATGCCCCACACAAGGCTTCCAACTAGCACGGGCCCGAGTCCCGCCGCCAGTCCGTGCGCCGATATATTTTTCGAAAAAATGGCGTTAACGACAAAAACCAGAACAAACGTGCCGATCACTTCGCTGACAAAATTTGCCGGGGCATTTCGAATCGCGGGTGAGGTGCTGAACACGGCGAGCTTCGCTTCGGGCTCCGGTGTTTCCCGCCAATGAGGGTAATAATGAATCCACACGCAAGCAGCGCCCAGAAACGCGCCCGCAATTTGCGCCATAATAAAAGGTAGGAAGTGCGAAAAATTACCGGACTTGATCGCCACCGCCAGGGTTACGGCGGGATTGATGTGCGCCTCTGGACTGCCGCAGGCAATGGCCGTGAAAACTCCGCACATAACAGCGAAGGCCCAGCCGGCAGTAATAACGATCCAGCCCGAATTTTCTGCTTTGGATTTCCGCAGCAGCACTCCGGCGACAACTCCATCGCCGAGCAAAATAAGAACGAAAGTGCCCATGAACTCACCGAACCAAGGGGGGAGCATAGGGTACTTCTATCACAGGAGGGCCGAGGCCGACAGTCAACGCAGAACTATGGGGACGGCCGAACCACCGCTGGCAGGGTGTCCTGGGACCCAAAAAAAGCAGAAGAAATTTAGATGCAGCCATGGGGAAGGGCGTAGTAAAATAAATGAATTGAATCGATGAATGTTGGTTCTGAGCTTAATGTGATTTTGTGCGTCCAAACGGTATTGGACATGGGGACCTGACTCAGCCTGGTCGGAAATGGCAGTAAAACCGTAGTTGTCGCGATTGAGGGCTTAGCGGAAGTTTGTTTATAAGGGGAAGAGAAGACATGAAAATTGTCGTTTTGGGCGGTGACGGCTACTGCGGGTGGGCGACGGCGTTGTACTTGTCCGCGAAGGGACACAACGTCGCGATCCTGGATAACTATATAAGGCGGCAATGGGATCATGAGCTGAGCGCGCAGACTCTGACGCCGATTCAGCCGCTAAGTGATCGCTTGAGGACGTGGTGTCGCCTCACCGGCAAGACCATCGATATGTTCATCGGCGATGTGACGGACTACGATTTCCTACAGTCCTCGCTGAAGAGTTTTGAGCCCGAAGCCATCGTGCACTTTGCCGAACAGCGCTCCGCTCCCTATTCCATGATTGATCGCAAGCATGCGGTGTTCACGCAAATGAACAATGTCGTGGGCACGTTGAACGTGCTCTTCGCCATGCGCGAAGCCCTTCCGGATTGCCATTTGGTGAAGCTCGGCACGATGGGCGAGTATGGCACGCCCAATATCGACATTGAAGAAGGCTACATCACCATCGAGCACAACGGCCGCAAAGACATCCTGCCGTTTCCGAAGCAGCCCGGCTCGTTCTATCACCTCTCGAAGGTACATGACAGCCACAACATGATGTTCACCTGCAAGATCTGGGGCTTGCGCGCGACGGATTTGAATCAAGGCGTGGTGTACGGCACCATGACCGACGAAGTTGCCATGGACGAAGCACTCATCAACCGGTTCGATTATGACGACGTCTTTGGTACAGTTCTAAATCGCTTCTGCGTGCAAGCTGCGATCGGGCAGCCTTTGACCGTATACGGAAAAGGCGGCCAAACCCGCGGATTCCTCGATATCCGTGATACCGTCCGCTGCGTCGAGCTGGCATGCTTGAACCCGGCGGCGCGTGGTGAGTGCCGCGTGTACAACCAGTTCACGGAACACTTCTCTGTGTTGGAGTTGGCACACAAAGTTCAGGTCGCTGGAAAGCAGTTGGGTCTAAACGTGGAAGTGGACCACATCCCCGATCCCCGTGTTGAAGCGGAACAGCACTACTACAACGCCAAGCACTCCAAGCTCGTCGATTTGGGCCTGGAACCGCACACGCTTTCGGAATCGTTGTTGGATTCCATGGTGAATATTGCCGTCAAGTACCGCGATCGCGTGGATCCAGCGTTAATGCTGCCGCAAGTGAATTGGCGCGAACCCAAGAACGATCGGCGGATTCAGATTGGCGTGGCCGCCAAATCCGCGCTGGCTGGCGCAACGGGGCAAGACAATCGTGTGCCGGTAACCAAAGGCCGCAAGCGCTAACGCAATTGCGTTTGCTGGCGCCAGAGCGCAGTGCGCTCGGCTACTTTTAAGGCAAAACTCAAATCTAACGGAAACTCCGATCCACCAATCGCGGCCTCAACCCGTGCGATAAAACGCTGGATGATCGGTTCCTTATTCGCCAGCAGATCGATTTCAGCGATCTGGCTGTAACACTTTGTCAGCCACACGCGGCGTTCATCGGGCTGTTCGTACCCGCAATCGATCTCCGCAACAACGGAGTTGGGAACGCAGTACTCGTGGATCGAGAACAGATGCGATCCCAGATTGTCCAGCGCAGGTATGCCCGTGTGGTTAGGGCGGTTAACTTTCATACGTCCCGCAAAACTCAGCCCTGCCGCAGTACTCCATTCGCGACGCCACGTTTCCACGTGTTCCAGTAAGCAGTATTCGTAATGAATGGCGAGCACGGCATGGCGAGACTTCCCAAGCGACTGCAGGCGCCGTGTTTCTTCCGCGGAGCCGAACCACGGCTTTTCGACCACGACATGTAAACCCGCGTCGACGGCGGCCTCAATCATGAACGGAATATGGTCGCCTGGCAGAACGCAAAGCCACGCAATCTGTGCGCCGCTGGTTTTGAAAGACGATTGAAGCCGCTCGCGATACGCGAAGTCGTCCTCGGATGGGGCTCGGCGCGATCGTTCAAGAGAAGCCACACGACGATTTTCGCCGGCGAGGATCGCAGTCATGCGGGAAGCCCAGCGGCCGCGGCCCACAATGAAATACTTCGGCGTGTCAGTCACCGCGAGCAATCCTTTCGCAGACCAACCGTGCAGCCTTTGCCGCGCTCACCACTTTGCCGGAAAAAATGTGTATCTCCCGGGGGGCGCTTTCCTGCAGATACAACGTGCGGCGATCCTCCTTCGGATTGTCTTCCACAACCCGTATCGTGAATCGCGAACCCAGATAGACGGCATCCTTGGCAAGTGGAACAGAAAGAGCGGCATCCGCTCGCATGGCTTCGAAACGGGTAAACGCCACCGGTTCGAAACGCGGACGGTTCAAAATATTGGCGTAGGGCTCAGGGATTGGCTCGTGAGGATCGTTCGTGGTCCAGTGGTTGGTATTCTTCGCAGAGCCAAACTGCGAGTTCGCTGAGCTGCCGTAAGGATCGAATGCGGTGAACGGGCCATCGACGACGACCAGTGCGACGCGCCGCAGCGCCTCTGGCATTTCGACAAGAATCTTTTCCGCGACCTGATATTTTGCGCAGCGAAACATCCCGCTGCTGGGACCCATGCCGTAAGTAGCATAAATCACGAAGTCATAGTCGCCGCGCATGGAGGCGGCATAAGTTTCTCTGCGAAATTTAATGCCAACAGCGCAAATGCGCGACTCCAGCAGCCCACGCAACGCCTGCGGATCATAGATATTCTCATCCACCTCATAACAGCGGTCGATGAAATCAAAATTCAACCAGTGTGGTTCGCAGCGCCGCAGGGGGAGCTTGTGACGGGCCATGACCTCTTCGTACACATCAGGCAGCGTCAGCGAACCGACCTTGGGCACGGCATAATAATGATGTGTGTCGCGCACAATGGCAGGTCCAAAAGTGGAGATGAATTCATCGCAGGTCTCCAGCGTTTCCTCGATAGTCTCCGGACTGCGAGGATAGTGATACCCGGAATGAATGCGAAACTGGTTGATGTCCGAAGCTGCGCGAAGAATCCCGATGGGATCAAATAGCTCGACGGTGTGACCCGCCTCCGCCAAACGAATTGCGGAGTACGAGCCATAAATGCCGGCTCCTACGACTGCGATCTTGTTGTTCACGATTCTGGCTGCGGCGAGATGCCTCGCGAACGGTCCTCGTTCGCCAGCGTAAGTTGCCCATCTCGCAAAATATAGTCAACCGCTCGCCAGCGAATGGTCCGGCGCGTGAAGCTGGCCAGCCAGATGACGAACGCGGTGGCGTCCCAGATAGGGATCATCCACATTTTCGACCACAAACCAGACTGCTTTAGGCCATGCACGCCGACAAACCAGGTCATCAGTACCCGGCATAGGAAATAGCCGCCCAGATAAATACCAGCGGTCGCGAAGCTCGGAGCCACAGCAAACGCCAACAGCGACCACGGCAATCCGAACGTGAAAATCAGCCCCAAATGCCCCCAGGGCCGCATGTTCCGCATCACCGTCATCCAACGCGTGCGCTTCACCAGCAGATCTTTCATCGAACGAAAATCAGGCGTGGTCTGCACCACGTAGGGAAGCAATTTCACTTCGAAGCCTTGTTCCGCAACCAGCCGGCAAGTGAGGAGGTCATCGGCCGGGCGGCTTTCAATCGCTTCGAATCCCCCAAATCCTTGTATCCCCGCGCGGGTTGTTACGATGGTCTGGCCAAAACCGAACTTCACGCCGTCGAGCAGCCATGCCACGAGAATTCCAGGAAAAAAATCGCACATCATGCCCAATTCCTGAAGCTTTTCCGTAAACGTGTTCTCGCTCGTTATCGTATAAAAAACAGTAGCGCTGCCAACCTTCGGGTCTTGCAGCGGCGCAACCACGGCACGCAAATATCCAGGTTCCACGCGCACGTCTCCATCCGTCAGAACCCAAACATCGTAACGCGCTTCCTTGGATAGCCGGTCGAGCCGCGCCACTTTGTCGTTGATCGCCACGTGATCGGGACCGTACAGCAGTCGAATTCTTGTGTCGGGAAAGTCCTGCATCAAGCGTTTCAGCACGGGCATCGCTGGATCATTTTCGTCTACGCAAAACAGGATTTCGTACTCAGGATAATCCTGTCGGCAAAAACTGGCGAAATTCTCGTACGCTCCTTCGTCCAGGCCTTTGATCGGCTTCAGGCAACTCACCGGGGGAGTAAAGGCCCGTTGACCGGAGGTCGACTGGCTCGATTGAGTGAAAAATTTCCAAGTGCTATAAAGGGCCAGCAGATAATAGATGAAGGGAATTGCCGCGACCCCCAGAAAAATGTAGAGCTCAATTCTCACAGTTAGTCTTACCTTGCATCTATGGCGAATTTCGCGCGGCGCCAGGCGCACTCCGTCAGCGAAACGCCAGATTCCGCGATGCACACGGAACCGCCAGATTCAGCCGTAGCCACGCTCCTCACATCACACAAAATCAATATAACGTCTTCAGTAGCTGGCTTGGAGGAGTTCGATCCATAGAGTAACATTAAATAAGACACCTCGCAGAAAGGACCATACCGGCGCCGGACAGAAGCTCCAAAGACTGTTCGGACTTGTCGAAGACTGCATGAAAGCTGGATCGGGACCGCACCTGAAGACATACCTAGCGATTTTTGTGATCGTAATTTTCGCCCCGATGGGCAGCGTTTTATTGGGCAAGGGAATGAAGGGCGTGGGTTCGGCCGCCACCTGGACTCTGACCGATTTTTGGCCCGTGGTCACCCGCATTCTCTCCAGCGGTTATATCTGGCTGGGAATCGCCTGCCTGCTCACATTTTTTGTAGCGTACATGCTCGTCCTGAGCTGGGCGGATTACAGCTACGTCCAACCCTCCACGTCACTTTCCTACGCCACGGTCGCGTTCCTGAGCCATTTTGTGCTGGGAGAGTTGATCAGCCCGTTGCGTTGGCTCGGCGTGCTGGTCATCTGCACGGGAGTATTTATCGTGGGCAGAACTTCTCCGCGCGCGCACGGAGCCCAATAAGAATGCTCACGGTCTTTCTTTTTTTTCTCATTATCGTGTCTGGAACGGGCGGGGAATTGTGCGTGAGCCGCGCCATGCGCAGTATTGGGGAGGTCCACGACTTCAGCCCGAAATCGATCGCAAGTTTCGTCGTCCGGGGACTGTGCTTGCCGTGGATGTGGGTTGGCGTGGCGATGATGGCTCTTGGATTCTTTTCTTTGCTGGCGATACTCTCGTTTCGGGAAGTCAGTTTCGTGGTGCCTGTCAGCGCGCTGAGTTACGCCGCCGGCGCCTTTGGAGCCAAAGGCTTTCTCGGTGAACGCATCAGCCGTAACCGATGGCTCGGTATAGCGGTTGTGTGCATAGGTGTGACCATCGTCTGGTGGAGCGGCAAATAGCGCGCCTCAAGAATTAGGGATCGTGAAAAACGAAAAAAGGCCAGAGCTCATGAGCTCTGGCCTTTTTTCGTTGATACGAATCGCTCTCCAAGAGCGACCGCAGCGCGCTACCGTTCGTGGCTTCCGCCCTGATGCGACTCGTGTTCGGGCGGTTTGCTCGGATGCGATTGCTGTGGAGGCTTCGAAGAATTGGGATGATTGTTGTTATTGTTGTGGTTCGCGTTCCCTTGCGAATTGTTCGGATGGTTCGAATTGTTTTGGTCGCTGTGCGCGTTTTCAGAATGCGCGGCTGATTGCGGCGGACGATCTTCGGAATGCGTCTTCACATCGCCTGGCCGGTTCGTGTTGTTATTCGAAGAATTGTTGGTGCGCGCGCTGGGCGGACGATCCGCCTGCATATTGTTGGGCCGGTTGTTGTTGCCTGCTGCATGCGCTGCCACCACGCCTTCGCCCTTGAACACGCCAGGGTGTGCCGTGGCGGCCACCGCCGGACGCCCGTGATTCTCTGACGCCAGCATGCTGCGGTCACTCCGTGCGGCTTCCTCGTGTTGCGTTTGCATCGAGGTTGGCTGGACATGCGGCTCATTTATTGCCGCTCGTTCCTGCGCTGTGGGCTGAGCTGTAACGCCGCCTGCGCCACCGTTGTAACTCACGTTATTGTTCACCACAGTCCGGTTCACCACCGTGTTGTTCACGTAGGTATTGTGGATAACCGTCGTGTTGACGTTCGTCACTGCTGTGTTGTAGTGAAAGACCCCGCCGCGCCACTCGCCGCCGACGAAGCCCACACCGCCATAGCCGAACCCGTAATTAATGCCGCCGTAGAAGCCCACGTGCGGGCCCCAGTATCCGGCATGCCAAGCGTAAACGCCGCCGCCCCAACCCCAATAGCCAGGCGTCCACAGGTACCCCGGTGTGGGAGCGAGCACCCACGTTCCTGGAACCCAGTAGTAGCCGGCCGGTCCATAAGCCCAATAGCCCGGCGCCCAGATATACCCGGCGGCTGGGCAGACGGGCTGGACGTACACGGGCAGGGCCGGTGGTCCAATGTGAATGGAGACACCCACAGCGATCTGTGCAGGCGCTGGCGAAGGCAACGCTAAAGCCGTAAGAACCACAAAGAGGAGCAACACCGTAGTCTTGTTGAGGCGGATCATAATAAGATTCCCCTTGAACTCTATTGCACTGCTTGCTTGACTGGCTAGCGTAAGAAGCTGAGCTGGGTACCAGCTAACGGGTGAAACCCCAATGCTGGTAGGAAGTTGCTCTCACGCGCGCAACCTTTCTATAATCAAGCGTATCTGCCAACCCGCGGCCATGGGAGCCAGAATAGGGTCAGGCGGCGAAGAAATAACCCTGTCCCTCCGTACGGGGTGACCTCCCAACAAGCGCGAATAGCGGAAGGGACAGCGCAGTATTTCTTCAAATATTAGGCCGCGACTGCCACAACCGGTCATGCCGCTATTTGACGGCGAAGAGTGTCGAAGCCTGCGGTCCCGATGGAAAAATCTGCAAGTGGGATTCGTCGATGAGCCTCGCCACGGCGCAGAGCAGGCTGACCAGATTGTCTCCGAAGCCATCCGCGAACTCACCACCCACCCCGGCTCAGATGTCTCAACCGAAGATCTGCGCCTAGCATTCGAACGCTATCGCTCCTTCTTCGAGCGTTTGCTCTCGGTGTAAATCGTCGATCAAGCAGAGGAAGCTGTCCCGTCCGAGGCCATCTTTTCAGCCAGCGCGTTCAGCACCCACATCCAGCCTTCTTTGTGTCTGAGCCCCATCGCGTCTTCGGGAGCACCCGAGTGGCGCAGTGAATACGCTCGATGCAAACAAACTGCCCGTTCGCCTTACTCCGTTACGTGCCCGCTATTCCTTTGTTCTGCAATATCCTGACCACCACTCTGCGATTCTCCGCTTGTCCTTCAGTCGTGGCGTTCGGAGCCACTTGCTGAGACGTTCCCATGGCCCCAGGCGCCAGAATGTTTGTGAGTGGAATCTGCCCGTTCTGTTCGAGGAATGCCAGAACGTTGTCGGCGCGCTCCAGGCTGAGCTTTTGATTCAAAGCGGCAGAGCCAACAGCAGACGCGTAGCCCTGCACTTGAATGATGTAAGCGTCAATCGTCTTCGCTTTTGTCGCCAGGTCCATCAATTGCGGCTTGTATTGCGGGTCGACTGCCACTTTTCCATTGCCAAAATAGACGGTAACCTCGCCGAGGATGTTGTATTCGCCCAGCTCGCCAAAGCGTTTGTTGGCTGCCGCAATTGCCGCCTTTTCCGCCGCAATCTTTTCCTGGTTTGCCGCGATCTCCTGCTGTTGGGCGGCGGTCTGTTGCTCCGTTGCCTTGATTTGCGCCGCGTTTGCTTGCACTTGCTGATCGGTAGGCGCAAGTCCCGCCTGAATGTCCTGCGCATTCTTCAAATCTGATCCCTTGAACTTGACGGTGTCCGCCACCAGTTGATGCTTGTCGTTCATGGAGCCTTTGACTTGCACAGGTAGTCCGGGAATCAGAGCGGTCATTCCGAGATCCTTCTTGCGTAGCTTGAACGCTCCTTCAATTTCCTGCACCTGCGTGTCCGTAGTCAGCGCTACGGTGATGGTTTCGTTGTCCTGCGTTTTCACGGTCATAGTCGCGCCACTCCGTCCAGTGATTAGCCCTTTTATCTGCGTATCCTGAGCAGCGGCAATCCCCGCCAGAACCAGCACTGCCAGCAGTAGTCCCAGTACAAATGAAAGTTTTCCAAAGCGCATTCGATTCATGGATCTTCCCCTTTTGCTTCAAGCAATTTCGTTCTCGAACCTTAGCCCCGGTTGTTGCCCAACTACCGTCGGAAACCCCCGCCATAACTGCGCCCTCCGCCACCTCCCCAACTCCGTCCGCCGCCGCCGAACCCGCCATAACTGTGATTGCCGCTCTGGTAATGTTGGCTCTGCGTCGAACCGCTCTCCCGGTTTTGTTTGTCGGAGTTCAGATTTTGTGACGAGAAGCTGCCTGACGACTTATCCTGATTAAAGCTTTGTTTGTCGTTCTGAGCCGTCGCTTGGCTGTTCGGATGCGACTGCTCATAGCTCGACTTGTCCGACTGCGCGGTCGCCTGACTGTTCGGATGCGATTGTTCGTAGTTCGATTTGTCCTGTTCTGTGGTGTTCACGTTGGTCCAGCCGCCGCTACCGTTGGACTTTTGCCAGCCGGAACCGGTGTTTTGATAAACATTTCCGTCGTGCCCCGCATACATATCGCCACTCGAATTTTTACCGGCATACGAGTTCCCGTAGGCACTGGAAGAGGCATATCCCTTTCCGCCCTGCGATCCCTGGCCAGACGCTACAGTTCCATTCGCCGTCGAATAGTGCTGTGTCGTAGCGGATTTGTTTCCCTGCGAAACATAGGAGCTTCCCCACTGTGCCGTTGGGCTCGAACCTTGGTGCGTCGCGCCATAGGATCCGGTGTATGGGTTATACGCCTCACCGACACTCTGCTTTCCATACGCTGTCGTCGTCGAAGCCGTTCGCGTCGATGTTCCCGTGTAAGGATTGTAAGAAGCCGTCCGAGTCGCCGACCCGTATGCCCCATAGGCGGTTTGTGAAACGCCGTACGCCCCCGTCGATGTGTGATAATACGAAGTTCCGTATGCTCCATACGCGCCGTAGCAGGTGGGGTAGGGATGATAAACGGGGTATCCATAGGCTGGATATCCAATGTAGGGCGGATAGTAATAACCACTGCCACTAGCAACGATGGCGCCGACAGCGGCGCCCATCACAAACGCGCCCAGATAACCCGCCGTGTAGCTCGATTGCACGTAGCCCGTGGAGGTGGTTACTTGGGTTACGTAGGTCACGTTGTACACCGGCGAACTCGGCGGAATGGTGTAAATCACTTGTGGCACAGAGCTCGCGGTCGTCCATGGTCCCTGCGGAGCCGTGGACATGAACCACACGCCCTGCAGGCACAAATAATAAAGGTCGCCAACCTGAATCACTTTGTCCGGGGTATTCGTTGCATAAAGCAGTGTTGTGCCTTCAATGGGCACGAATTGCGGCGCTCCCGTGTACTCAACCTTCGCTTGCGCCGCCGCCGTCGTCGGATTCAGCAGCATCACCGTTGGAATTTGCGCGATCAACACCGCGTCCTTCGCCTGCGAAGTGCCTGGCACGGAGGCGAGTATCGCGCTTGCGGGGCTGGAGAGAGGAATCTTGGCAAAATCCGCCGGCAAGCTCAGGGTGGCGAAAGTCCATGGCCCCGTCAGATTTTGCGCGCTGAACCAGCGTCCCGCCGCTAGGTAATAATACGTTTGCGTCGGACTATAGACGAAGAGCGGGCTATCGGTATTATTCGCATACACCAATTGCGTTCCGGGGATATTGGTGTAAGTGGGCTGGCCGCCAAACAAGATCACCTCCGCCGGCACAGTGCTGTAAAAAACCTGTGGAATGATGGCGCCGGCCACCTGCGGAGGCGGAACCATTTTCTTCACGTCCGAGAATCTTCCGGAGTCCGGCAGTTTGTTAAACTCCTTCGAAAGCTTATTCACTCGTACCCACGGTCCGTGTAGATCGCCAGCGCTCAGCCAGATATTGTTCACCAGCAAGTAGTATTGCGATTGGGATTTGTCGAAGAACAATGGCCACATGGTGTTGACCACATATTTCAAACTCGTTTTCGAAATGTCCGAAAGCACCGGTTCGCCGTCGACACTCAAAAGAATCGCGGGATTGTAGCTGACAAAGATAAACGGCGGATCGTTCCTCAAATCAACAGTCTTCACGGATTGCGGCTTGGGCATGTAAGCCACAATCCGGTCCAACGAAGCGGTAAAGGTCAACGGCACAAACGTCCGGAATAGTTGGTCCATTTGCGCTGAAGTGGCCGAATCCTGCGAAGGAAAGTAAGTATTCAAAACGTTGATGTTGAACATGAAAACCGTGTGTGTGTCGGTGTTCACCTCCGTGGTGGCTTCAAACGTTGCCGCTCCCACGACTTGTTTCCCGCCCGTAGGAGTCATCTGAAACGCCGCGCGCCACTTTATGTCCGTGTAATTCTGCCAATCATCCACCTGCGGCTGGTAAATGAGGACCGTTCCCCCTGGTTTCACCAATTTCCGCGGCCAGCCAGGGTCCTGCGGCCAAGCGCACGAACAAAACGCCACGACCAACGCCAAAAGTCCCACAGACCTAACTGCGTATCGCATGCCGAACTCCCGTTTTGGAGTGCGGCGGCGGCCCAGCTTGCCCGAGCCTCGAGTGGCCGCCGCTTTTGCAACCAAAACTTAATTGCCAAACTCCCGAGCCCAGCTCACTTGATGTTGAACGTCACCCCAGCCGCCAATCCCGGCATGTCCACGTCGTAAACAAACAACGCTCGGCTGTTCGGCCGGTAATCCACGCTCAGATATCGGTATCCAACCAGCAAAACCCATCTCCGGCTGATCTTGTATCCAAGCCCTCCGCCAACTTGATAATCCAATCGTGCTGAACCCCCGCCCGCATCCCCAAAAATTGCTGCAGAAACCTTCGGGGTCAGCGCGAATTCGATTCTTCCTCCCGCCACCGCGTCCGTCCAACTCGCCGATTGCGAATACCCGTTAGCGATCTGTGGCTGCAGCGTGAATGTCGTGGACAGGTGCCAGTAGCGCACGCCGAACAACGCATCCACCTTCACTCTTTTCCCATCTGCTATGCGATAACCGATCTTCGGTGACAGAATGGTTTCCGTCATCTTTGCATTAACCGAGTTCACCCCAGCCTCGTTCACCGGCAGCCCTTGATTGTCGGACAACTTCATCCACAAAAAATCGACTGGCATGATCACGCGGTTGTACCGCAAATCCATCACGCCCATCGCCCCGATATTCAGATAATTGAAGATGTCGCCGAAACTCGCGTGTACCGATACGTCGTGACCGAGTACGCCAGAGGTGCCGTGAACACCGGCGAACCATATATACGGCGTGATTCCCACGTGCCAGCCGTCGCTCGAGGTCTCGTTTGGATCGGGCGAGTTCATCGTCGTTGGCGCCGGCGTTTGCGTCTGCGCACTCGCGCGCGGCAAGGCAAACAACGCGCCCGCGGTCACGAGCAACAGTCCTGTTTTTGCAGCATTCCAGAAGCGATTCATTTCGTCTCCCTTTACCTCAATCCCAAATCAACTTCGTTTCGCCATCGCCACTCTGTTCCGCAGATTCTGTCGCGGTCCGCCACCCGATGTAATTGTCAGAACTAACAATCAACCTTCGGCGCATGGCGAGTCCCTTAACCACACCCTCCTGGGTGCCCCACCCTGAGCGTTTTTTTGCGAAGAATGGGTCTTGGGGTGTGCCTGCTACGATTGCGTGCCTAATTTACCGTCGGCCCGGACGAACTCCGAGCTCCTCTTTCCGCCGGGGTTACTGGCACGATCCGTCATCAACAAACTGATTTGCCGTGGCCATGGACGCCAGCGACCGTGCACACGTCACAATCTTCTGGTCCACCGGGTCCGACTTCAATGAATCCGGATCGATGTAAGTCATGTTTTTCGTCATTTGCAGATATTTGTCCGTCAACGCGCTCATGTTGTTGAACTCATTGACCACGAACGGGTAGACGCTCCTGTCCGAATCCGTATTGATGGCCACCGACGCCAGTCGCAGCGCTTCCCGAGCCTGCGCGCGATAAGGAGTAAGCCACTCCGCGTTGAGCGGCACACCCCGTTCGATCGCCGTTCTCAACGCCGTGTGCCACTCCCGAATCTCGGCCATGGCCTCGATACCAGCGGTTTTAAACTCGTTCGAAAACCCTGGCGCGGAAGCGGGTGCCGCAGGGGCAGCAGCAGTCCCCTGCGCAGCATTTCCCCCGACTCCGGCAATCGTCAACACAATCTGATTGCCGTTGAAGCTGATGGTCCCGCTGACCACCCGGGCCAGGCCGTCTACTTCCACGTAATTGCGCCCCTGCACCTGGATCACCGATGCTTGGCCTTGTTGCCCGCTGACCACCAGCGAATTGCTCTGTTGCGCCAACAGCGTAACGGCCATTGCCGGCAGCGCCAGAAACATCGCGAAAGCACACCATTTTCTCCACTCCTTCACTTTCATCTCTCCGCTCCTTCCGCAATACCGCTGGCCGCCAGGCATGCACGGACCGAACGCTCGCTGTTTCTGACACATCCGACGCGGCCGCGCCATTGTCAATAAAGACAGGTCGTTGTAGCACGGGGCGAGTCCGCGAGCCCCCAGGGCTTTTCTCTAAAACGCTTCGCCCACACCCATGCTCCACGTGAAGTTATCTTTCCCCCACGCAAAATCCGTCCTCAGGTTCACGTGATACTTCTTGCTCAGCAGAAACCGTATGCCTGTGCCTCCGGAAGGGAGTAAGGCGTCCGCGTGGAATTTATCAACGCCGGGAGCGACTTCTCCCACTCCACCAAAGGCAACCAGGCCGAGCCGCCAAGGCAGAACTAGCCGGTACTCCAACTGCGTACCCAACATATAGCGATCGAGATAGCGTCCTGCGGTATATCCCCGCAGTTCGTTGTTCGTGCCATAAATGCAGTTCCCGTAAAACGGCGGCGCTCCGCCCGTCCCGCAAAAAAACAGGTTATACGCCAGCACTTGTTTCGAATTTAGGCTTGCGTACTTATTGATCGTGAATTTGTAGGACTGAAACGAGTATTTGCTGCCCAGGCTGTTCGCGAAAAAATCCCCCGTGAAGTCCACCAAGCTTCCCTTGAGCGGATAAAAACGGTTCGGCCGCGAGTCGCGCACCACTTCCATGCCAAGCGCCCGCAGATTTGTCTGCAGCTCGACATCCGGCGGGATGGGCGGTAAAGGGACTCCTTCCGTGGGCTTGATCGTAATAAAGGAATTGCCAGTAACGAACCGCCCCCCCACGTAAAAGTCCCAACCGATATTGCGCAGGAACTCGATGAAAAAAACTTCACCCGTCTGCACCAGTGGCAGTTTCAGCCCGGCATTCCCATTCGCATAACCAACACCGTAAAGGTTGTAGTCAATGTTCCCATGCACGTACACCGCCTTAATCTCGTAGCGTGCCTCCTTCAAGTAAACATCGCCACCTAGTCCGAATCCGCGCGTGCCATTGTTTGTAGCAAGTCCAGCCGCCCCGATCACGGACGGTTCAGGGTGTTCCTTGTTAACCTGTAAAGGGAAAATGTATCCCACCACGGGCACAATCCCCGACCCGATTGCCGGACTCACGATTGGCAACGGCGCAACGACGATGGATCCGCGATGAGCCTTCTTTTCTTCCTCTTTTTTCTTCTCTTCAGCCTTCGCGGATTTTTCTTTGTCCTTGGTTTCTGTCGTAGACGAAGTTGTGGGGTTCTGAGCGGCGTCTTTCGGGGATTGCGATTGCGTTTCCGTCGGTTGTGCACTCGGCGCTGGATCCTGCGCCCTGATCACCTGCGCCAGGCAAATACACAAGAGAAAAATTACACAAAATCTTCTGAGGCGGATGGCTGGAACGAAACTTGGACCCTTTGGACTACGTTTCATTTCAATTCTTTTGGTCTGGAGCGCAACGTAACTTCAATGTAGCGCGGGCACTTTAATGCCGTGTCTTTCTCTCAAGCAGAGATCGGTGGTGGAATTTGTTTAGCGAGAGGAACCTAACAAGCTTTGCTCATCCAGGTTCCCCTCGCGCCAACGAAAGGACAGCGACTTCGACGGCTGCCGCTGCCTTTTACAGCCCTTCCGTCGTTCCTTTATTCAGCAGGACCTTCACATCCACCCGCCGGTTAAGCGCGCGTCCCTGCGAATCGGTATTTTCCGCCGCCGGATGAGTTGATCCGTAGCCCGCCGGCGCCACGATGCGCCTCAGGGGAACATTCCCTTTGATTTGAAGATACTGCACCACGACTGCCGCGCGTTCTTCGCTCAGCTTTTGATTCTCGGCTTTCGTACCCGTACTCGAGGCGTAACCGACCACTTCAATCAGATAGCCTTCCACGCCCTGCGTGGCCGCCACCACCATGTCCAGGTCCGCTTTCGCCGCGTCATCCAGATTTGCTTTCCCGCTATCGAAATAGATTCCGGCCTCCGCCACGGTCTTGTAGTCATCCATGTCGGACACGCGCTGGTTCACCAGTTTGACGGCCGCTGCGTCCATCACCGCCACGTCTCCCGCTGCTTCCGCGGTATTGCCCGCTTGATTCGCGGAAGTTTGTGCCTGGTTTGCCGAGGCTTGCGCCTGGCCTGCCGCCGCTACGCCCTGATTCGCAGTGGTTTGTGCCTGACCTGCCGCCGCCTTGTTGGCCATAATCTGCTGCTCTTCCGCCACTTCAATCGCAAACTCGTCGGGAATGAACGTGACTTTCTTGGCCACAAGTTGTCCCTTCGCGTTGCCCACCCCTTCCGCCTCGATCGTCAGCCCTGGCACCATAGCGGTAACGTCCATATTTTCATGGCGGAAGAATTCAACCTTGCCCTTTTTACGTTCCACCTTCGTATCGTCATTCAGGCTTACCACGACAACGCGACCGCTCTTCTTCTCCTTCACGGACACCAGGTCCCCATTCCTGCCTGTGATCGTTCCGGTGATTTTAGATTTCTCGTCTTCTTTGATCTGCGGCTTGCCTGGTGCGGCCGAATACGCCAGGCTCCCCAGCACAGCAACGCAGACTGCACTGCATAGAACGCGTAGCTTCCAATTTCCCATATTGAATCTCATCGTACTCCCTCCATTCGCTCTCACTTTGCTTGTTAAAAACTTAGCCGTTGCCGGATATTGGGCGGACTCCTCGAATTGATTCACTCCGACTGCATAGCCTGACTAGATCCGCTAGTCACCAATCACTTCAGGCTAGCTCTCATGTTTCTGACAGAAGGTATGCGGGCACACCATTGTCAATAATTACAGTGCCAGTTCGGCGTCTTGGCCGGTGTGTAGTCGTCCAACAAAGAAGTCAGCGCGATTCGTCGGTGAAAATTTAGTGCGTCGGCGATTACTTCCAGGGGCGAATGTTCACGGCTTTGATGTACTGGTTACCGAAACTCTCGATCTCGTATTGCCCGCTTTTCTCGTCAAAGCGGATCTTTGCTGCCGCCATGATTTGTCCTGTGCCTTCGCCCCTGGAGTTCAGCGTTACCTGCAGAAAACCAAATGGATAATTCGTGCTCCGTCCGTTGTTATAGAGCTCCATGAACGGCATGTTCCGAGCCGTAACGATCGTAATGATCGTGTTCTCGCCTTGCTGCCGTTTGCGAGCCACCGCGAGCGGATTGCCCGTGGAACCCACCGCGCTGATGCGGCCTTTCTCTTCCTTCTCCAGCGCCCGGCGAAGAGCGTCGGTGCCCTTGTCCTTCACGAGTTGTGCGAAGTTCTGCACCTCTTCGTCGGTGGTGTATTGCGTGATTCGAAAATCAAACTGAATGCTCTTGCCGCCCACGGTTCCGCCGGTGCCCATAGCCACGCCGGAGTATGCATCAGTGGGAGCTCGGTCTTGTGCAAAAGCGCCGGGAAACACACAAAGAGACAAGAGAGACACGAACAGTGCGACGCGGGAAAGCTGAGTGCTCATGGATCAATCTCCTGAGTAATGTCTGAATTGCGCTTACTCCCAGCTTTGGCCTTATCGCCGCAATTCCGGTTATTGTATGGCGTTTATTTAACGCTGCTTGTGACGATCAGTTCCAAGTCCGAGTTCCCGCACATGCCGTACATAGATCCGGGAGTGCAGGCGCCCGCAGTATATTTGAAGCATCCCGCCTTCTTCGCCACTACGCTGACGGGCCGGTCGGAGCCTCCCATGATCGTCCCCGATGGATCGAATGGCGAAGACTCGCCGAAATCGATCATGAGCCCGGTATTCTTTCCCGCACCTTGCCATGTCACGTTCGCGCCTGTCTTGATGCAAACCGGAGCGTCCTTGCTGAAGTTCGCGATGTTCGGTGTAACGGAAGCTTCCGTTCCGCCCCCAACGCGTTTCACCTCCAACACACAGGGAGCTCCGTTAGCTCCGCAGGTATTTGCCGCGGTACACAGTTGTTCAGGATGCGCATTGGAGCAAAACGTCGTTTTGTTTTTCTTGTCCTTCGCAAGCGTGTGGCCCGCCACCACAAATAGCAACAACGCCACCAAACCGCACACAATCACTGGAAACGGCCTGCTCTTCATATGACACCTCGCTGTATCTAAGAATGACGTTCTTTCAAGGTCCGTATCTCTTTCACTTCCGTTTGCCGATGGGGCGACGCGCTATCAATAGCGTCAGTTCGTTCCTGGCGTCCCTTTCCAGTCGAGCACGTCCACCAGATTCCAAGGATTTTGCGTGAGCTGGATCTGCAGTTGGCCCTGCTTGTCAATCGCCAGTTGGCACTCCGGATAGAGCACTCCCGTGCTCTTGCTTTTATCCGTGTCATTGATGTCAAACTCTCCGCCCGTCAGGTTAAACGCCGTAGACTGTGAGTCCGCCCACACCTCTCCAAATCTCAGCATACGATTGGTGACGAATCGAATTTTGCGCCCGGTCGGCGTTGGGATCATGCGCACAAACGCCAGGTCATAGCCGATTGTCCCGGTGACGGAGATATGGCCAACGGCGCGCATCTTCGTAAGTGCATTCACAAGACCCTGGTTCTGTCCCTTGTTGAACGCGTCAACCAGAATCTGCCTTTCCTCCGGCGTCGAAAAATCGTAAATCTCCACGGAGATGCCCGCGTTCTGGCCCATCTGCGTGCCCGTGCCCATGGCGGTAGCTTCGATGGTTTCGTATTTATCGTGTCTCGCCGAAAGCGCCGGAAAAGCGGCCAAAATGAGTAGCCCGGTGACGAGCAAGCCCATCGCCACCCACCTGTTGGACTTGCGCTTCGATTGTTCTGTCTGCGGCATAAGATTCTCTCTCCTTAGCGAAAGTCGAGAACTGCTTCGGGACTTCCGGGCTGCATTTTTACGCTTGAAAGAAGGGAAGGGTATTGTCAAAAGGAACAGTGCGACCCGGCGTATCAGTACTTAGGATAGGCGACTCTACGCGATCCGCAGGCTCCATCTCTCCGAATCAATGCAGCGCCTTCAGCAGGTCATCGAGGATCACGATCAGCGGCACCTGCGTAAGAATCACCGGCAGCGCCGGAACCGCCACCGCGGCGGCCAGCGTTATCAGTGCTCCGCGGTCCGCCGGAAAAGGCCTCAGCGCACCAATGTTCTCGTATACGTGGCCAAAATTAGCCAAAGTGGTGCTCTCTGCTGCCTGCAGAAATTCGCCTTCTCGTCCGGCTCGATGAAGAATCCATTTCTCATGGAAATCCGTGCTGTGTATTTGCCCCAGGACTCCGTATTCCAGAATCCCTTTGCGCCTCAGGTGCGCCAACCTCGGCACAAAAAAGGCCAGCGGTGCGAGCGCGACCAACGCAGTAATCACAACCAGGGCAATCGCCGGCAGCTTAAAGTCCATCAGGCGGGCCCCGTCATGCAGGATGGCCTGGCGCCAAGTGGCTCCAATCACTGCAGCTGCGGCGAAGGCCAGCGGCGCGAATGCCGATGCAGTCAGCCCAAGGAATCCCAGCCCTCCGTGTCTGTCCGGATGTGTGGGAACCAGCCTCAGATTGCGGGTCGACAATCGGAACGCGAAAAACGTCCACATCAACCACTTCCACAGCCCTAACCCCAGCAGCAATTGGAATATCGATGTGCTCACCACCACCACGTACCAGCCCGCTGCCGTCAACTGCAGTTCGCTTCCCTCGCGATGCGTAAGCCACGGTGTAGCGTCCGCAAGTCCCCTGTACGACGCCACTGTATGAATCATCAGCAGCACCAAAATTGCCAACTCTGGCAGCAGGGAATCGCGTAATCGCAGGAGCCAGGCGATTACCTTATCCATATAGTTAGTATCCGTCTCCGTCAACAGCTTAGACTCGCGTATGTGCGCCATCACTGCCCGAAACCGTGTTTCCATCAGCACCTCGCCTACTAGCAGCGCCGGAATCGCCAGGAAAAATCGCGAGTATGCCCGGTAATCCTTCAGCAAGGAAACCAAGCCATCGGGATTCAATGCAGCAGTGATCGCAACCAGCGGTATCCAAGTCACAGCGACCAAGACCGTGATGCGCCGCCCTAGGTTCCATTGATTCGGGCGCATTAGCCTTAACGCTTGCTGTACTCGATAAAATGGCCCGCCGCGAACTAAGGAAACTTCAGCAGAGGCTTCGTTCGAGGGAGCATGAGCTGGAGCATCCATAGAAGTTTTCGGGAAATTACTTCGCAAGCGATCTAATTTAGGTCGTCGTCTTTCTAGTACTTCGTGCCCGTGGCGCTAATGTCGGCGGCCAATTCTGTCTCCGTCAATTGATACATCCACACGCCGTCGGCCACGGAAACCGCCCCGCTAATCGCCGCGCCTTTGGCCCCCATCTCGGCCGCAGCCGTGGTTTGTCCACCAAATTCCCAGCCGGAATCCACGAAGTGGTTCAGCGCCTGCTCGTTGTCAAAGACAAACACAACCCGATACTTGTCCACCCCGACTCCGAGGCCCGCTTGCACCTCAAGCATCTTCATGTACGTCACATGCTTGTTCCGGTTGTTCACGGCAATGCCTTTTCCATTGCCGGAGCCCGCGAACAGCATCTTCACTCCCAGATCGCTGAACACGGCATACCGGGTCGCATGTTTGACCGACGCTTTCGACTTTGGCTCGGCCTTATGAAGCCGCGGAAGTGTTTCTTGCGCCATGTCCTGGACTTGCTTCTGCTGCTTTTCTTTGTCCTCGGCACCGCGCACCCCGCATGGCAACCCGCACGCTAGCGCCAGTAGCATGAGCTTCGCTGCGGTTGTTCCCCTTCGTGCAGTGAATGTCATTGGAGTTGCTCCTTCTCGCGTATTTCTGCGTCCAACCTCAAGAGACACCCGAAATAAGCCGCCCATCTTCGCGGGCGGAACACGGACGCATGTTTCCTGCATTATGCGCGGGCTGGGGCCTTCAAACGACTTGCTTGCTATTCCTTGAATACCAGCGGCGGCCCGCTGACCTTATGACCCTCGAGCGCGACATCTACCTCGACGCGGTCCGCGATTTTGATGAACGGAATGCCACTGTTCATCCCAAACTCCTTACGATCAAAGGCCATGGTTCCTTTAATGTTGCCCTCGCCCGTCCCCTTGCCCGTAATGGTAAAGTTCAGAGTTTCTGGCTTCGACACGCCGCGAATCGTAAAGGTGCCCAGCACATCAAAGGTGTTGGGTCCCGTCTGCGTAACTTTGGTTGAATGAAACGTAATATACGGGTCTTCCTTGGCATTGAAGAAGTCTTTGCTCCTCAATTTGTCGTCCTTCATGCCGCTCCCCGTGTCTACGGAGTCGGCATAAATTTTGATGTCGAGTACACCAGACTCGGCGTTTACGGACGGAAAGGTCAGCGTGGCATCCCATTTTTTGAACTGGCCATCGATGGCCACGGAAGCCTTCACGAAAAACTTAACGTCGCTTTGTTCCGGAGTGATGGTGAAAATCGGACCTTGCGCCCGGCTAAGCGACGGCATTACCGCAGCAGCCAACAGGCCAACAATCGCTAATCGCATGAAAAACCCTCCTTGACCGAAACAGAACTCTCTGGCCCTGCATCCTTCCACTAGTGGACGCCGGTTCCTATTGTCAGAAGTGACAGGGGCATTGCTGGGCGTTAAGGAAATCCTACTCCGCTGGCGGCCATGCCTTCTGCATCACCGCGAAGAGAAATGCGGTCGTCAACCCAAACAGGATCCAGCCGTTCAGTGCCTCCAGCGTGCCCATCAACTGCCAGCCCGGTGCTAGGGTAATAGTCGCATGGCCATACGTCGTCATCGCCCCCAACGAATACAGCATGGCGGATTTGTTGTCCGGTACGGCCCCCAGGAAACGGTAAGCCAGCGCCCAAATTGCTCCCTCAAATCCGTGCAGCACCGTGGCCCCAACCGCCGTCCATCCCGTCACCATGATCGCAGCTACCGAAAACTTGGGCACCCTTCCCGCTATCACCAGCACCGTCGGCACCCTTCTGTCTATCACGCCAAGGCCAAAAGAGTGGATAATCACAGTCAGTACGATCAGCGGTATGCCCCACACCCAGTCGTTTCCCCAATTCAAGATCGGACCCATCGATCACCCACCTCTCCCGTTACTTGCCTCCGTTCAGAATCACCACAAATCCATCCCGGCCGGCATCTCTCCAGTTGCCCAGCCCATCATTTTGGCGTTACCGCTTCTTCCAGCGTAAGTTTGTACGCCACATAGTATTTATAGATATTGCTGACATACTGAACCGTCTCCTGCCCCACGTCCTGCGCCGCCACCAGCTCCACATTCCCGAACCACTGGTTCGGATCGAGCCCTTCGCTGGCCGCCTTCTTTCGCAGTCGCAGGATCCGGCTGGGGCCGGCGTTGTAAGACGCAAACACCATCAACGTCTTGTTCAGGGAGTCAAGCTTGTCGTCCTTGAAGTACGTTTCTGCGATGTTGTGCAGCATCTTTGCGCCCGCCTCGATGTTGTTCTCCGCCCGATCCACATTCGAAATGCCGATGGGCGGCGCGGCTGCATACTTCGGAATCACCTGCATGATGCCCACCGCGCCGCTCGGGTTCCTGCGGCTCTGATCCAGAAGCGATTCCTGATATCCCTGCGCCACCAGCATCAAATAGTCGAAATCATATTCCGCCGCATACTTCTTGAAATAGCCCACATACTCTTGAAATTTCGTCATCGCCTCTGTCGAGGTTGCGTCGGTCACCCACTTCGTGTTTTGCAGGTACCGCCGCAGCAAGGTATTTCCGAAGCTTGTCCCCAGTTGATGGCCCCGCACGAATTCGTTGAGTAGTTGCCTCAACTCAGGGCTGTCTTTCCGGGTGACAAATGCCAATTGCCCTTGTTGCTTCAGGACCATGTTCGGATGAAGCGTCAGGTGCGGCAGCACTTTGGACCAGAACTCCGCTCGCAGGTTTATCGTCGCCGTTGCCGGAATCAGGCCGGCATTGACCATCTCCAGCAGATCTTCGTCCGTCAGGTTTTTATCGGCAGCCCTCACCAAGATCGGCCGCCTCCCTGCTTTTTCAAACTCCTTGCTCAAGCGTTGCAGGGTTTCGTTGTAAGCCGTGAGCGGATTGACGTACACCTCTTTGCCGCTCAAGTCTTCCAGGGTTGTCATCGTCGCCGCTTTCGGCCCGGTCACAATCACTTCTTTTACGTCGGAATCGATCGGTGTGGTAAACAGCGCCTCTTTCTCGCGCTCCGGCGTGACAATCACTCCGTAGCCCACCACGTCGCCCACCCCCTCTTGCAGCGCCTGTTCCAGTTGTTCGGGCCTCATTGGGATAAACGAGACCGTAATCTTGATCGCGCCGGTTCGCGGCTCCAGGTTTGCGAAACGCTGAAACTCATTGAACACTTCGTAGTAGATTCCGTGAGGCTGACCCTGATCGTAGAAAAACCCCGAATGGCTCGGCACCACAAGCACACGAATCGCGTGCCTCTTTTTCATGCCATCCAGATCGCCCAGATGCCGTTCGAAAGTGAGCGGCAATTCCAGTTTTGCCGTCGATTGCAAGGCCGCTTGTTGCTCAGCCAGGGCAAGAGGCTTCGGCATTACCGCAGCCACAGATAATGCCACCGCCAGCCAAACGTGAATTGCGCGCATAACTTGCTTCCCATCAGGTCGCAACAACGCGCCTGAGCCGGCAGAACTTCTGGGCATGTATTACTGCGCCAGAAAATGCGCGGTCTTCTTGCCGCCTTCTTCGGTATAGTACACCGTCACTTTCGCGCCCTTTTCCACGCCTTTACCCGTGTCTTTGGCGGCGTCATCCAGAGCCTTGCCGGAAAGCTCAAACGTCTTCTCTGTTCCATCGGCCGACTTCACCACCACGGTCTTGGTGTCCTTATCGAACTTTTCGACCGTTCCCTTGGTCACCTTGAAGCCGTCCTTGCTCACCTTGCCAACGTCCACGGCGGTCTCGTCAACGCCCTTGCCCGTCGTCCGCGCCACGACTTCCGTTCCTTCCTTCAACCCATCGAATCCATCCTTGGTTCCTTTCACCACTCCATCGTCCGTGACCTTGATCGTGTGTTCCGTTCCATCTGCCGTCTTCACCACAATCGTCTTGGTGGTACGGTCCACTTTCTTGATCGTTCCGTGGATGATGCTCACCAGGTCTTGCGCCACGCAGATCCCTGCTCCAAGAATCAAACAAACTGCCAACCGTCCCAGCTTTTTCATGTGTCATCTCCCCTCGGTTTTCTTACCTTACGAAGCTTCTCTTTTTAGCAGCGAAGCTGTCGCCGTCTTCCTGCAGCTCCGTGCCCCTAAAAAGAAAATTCCATTCCGACG
This sequence comes from Candidatus Acidiferrales bacterium, assembly GCA_963795535.1. GTDB lineage: Bacteria > Acidobacteriota > Terriglobia > Acidiferrales > UBA7541 > Acidiferrum. The sequence goes on along the minus strand of CAWCIG010000011.1, from coordinate 101,519 downwards.
ACCGGGCCTTTCTGTGACAACTGCAGCGCTAGCCGGTCTTGCGTCCCGTTGACCGTCAGATGCGACGCAAGCTGGTATCCCGCATTCAAGCTGATGTGCTTCTGCAGCGTCACTCCAAGATCGCCTGCCGTAGATACAAAGCTGCCGTAACCAAAAAAATACATCCCATACACGTTGCCTTCCACGAAGACGCGAGGCGAATCTGTCAGGTACAGCCGGAATTGCGGCCCCGCCACCGGAATTGGCGCCAGAAGGGAACCGCTCGCGGATGTTCCCGCAGTGATGCTGCCCCCACCGCTCGCTTGCCCTACTGCCACTATTTTCGCGGTTGATTTGAAAAGATCGAACTGTACCGCCAGTCCCAGATGCCCCCGCTTCCGCCGGATGATGTCGTACTGGTAGCCGGGCGCAACGAAAAACGCATGCAGTTGGCTGTTCACCTGCGTGCCCACCTCAAATGTCTGCCCTTGGAAGGTAATCGTCCGATTCAACACAAATTGCTTCGAAGTGAACAGCGGCACGAGCTGCACATAGAAGTGGTTCTTATGCGTGAACTTCCAGTCCACAAATCCCAGTCCAGTGGAATAACTACTGAAGCCGAGATCCTCTTGAAAATTAACTGGGTACTGATCGGCGTGCCCTTGAATGGTTCCCGTCGGTTGTGAGTAAAACCAGAACCCACCGATCCGCAGCTTGTACTGGTCAAACTCTTCGGATTCCTGGGCCCGCAACGACACCGGCACCACCAACAGAAGGAACGCCAAAACCATTAATCTCAAGCCCATGCGCCCATCTCGGCAGCGCCTCGTCGAATGCACCATTAATCCGTCCTCCAAACCAAAACCGAGCCCGAATGGCCAATTCGAGGGCTAAACCTGCGCACCCCGACTGATCCGATTACATACAGCGGCCAAAACCAGCCACCCCTCCGCATTCTGCGCAAAACTCAAAGAGACCTTATGTTGGATATTGGCAGCCGAGCCGGCAGGAGGTAATTGTCACTTCTGACAGGTCCGCCGCCAGTCGCACGTAGTTTCGCTTTCTCAATGTTTCAGGGAAAAGTACAGATTCAGGATCAATCCCACGGAATTTACCTGTTGGTTCGGGTGCTTGCCGGTGTTGTTGTCATGCTCGTAGTACGTGTTGAACTGCACGTGTTTCCCGACCGGGAACAGCGAACCCGCATAAAGAGAAGTGGTACTCCATTTGTGGTACTGGGTTTCGTAAAAGGGCTCCGCCGCCACATACGGGATGAGATGGTACGAGTGGATCGCAAACGTGCGCTCCACAGTCAATTTGTTCCGGTAGCGCCACGTAAAAACGTCATTTTTCCAGTCCAACTCGAAGCGATTCCGATCAGAAATGAAAAATCCCGCTTGCACAGGAAAATTCGAAGTTACACCTTCGATCAGCCGGTTTTCGGGCGGCGCTCCCGGCGCCGTGATGTAACGGTAGCCCGTCTCCACAACCAGGAATCGAGACTTGGAGTCGTCCAGGTCGAACTCCGTCACCTTCTTCAGTTTCAGTAGCGGTTTCAGATAAATCTGCAGGCTCGGCCCAAACAGGAATTGCGTCGGGTCGCCGCCGTCCCGATCGTCTTTCGCCTGCAGGTACGCCCGGAAGGTCGAATTCATCGTCAGGTGCGCATCAATTTCCGGTAGAAACTCTGTCTCTTGCCCGTGTGCCGGCAGGCAAGCGAAGCACGCCAGTATCGCGAGTATCCAGACTGCCTTGTACGCTCGCCTCATCCTAGTGGTCGCTGGAACAATAACGATGCCGCCCGCGCTTCTTCCTCTTTGCTCACTTTTCGAACGCAAAAATCCGTTTCCAGTCATGCTTCATACTGATCACGATCCAGCCACTGCTTTTGGCTTTGCCCATCAACTCATCGGAAAAGGTGCCAACCTTGGTGTCTGGCAACCCTCCGCCCGGTCCGTAAGCGTACTCGCGTGTCGCATCGTCGTGATGAACCAGCATCATCAGGCGTGCTCCGTCACCTGCTTGCGTCCACTCCAGCATTTGCTGATCGCCCCCGGAATTGCCGAATGCCGCATACGGCCGCTTGCCAATAAAAAGGTTGATACCGATCGCTTTGCCTGGGCCATCATCGATCAAGAACACTTTCGGCTCCCGCATCAGCTGCGGCTTTCCATCCACCACTTCGTACTTCGTCACGATGCTCGATCCCACCACCTGCTCCGGCGGAACACCGTACACCTGCTCGCTGTAAACACGCACAAACTCTTGCCCACCGCCGGTAACAATGTACGTCCTGAATCCTTCGTCCCGTAGATACTTCATCAGCTCCAGCATCGGCTGGTAGATGAGGTCGGTGTAAGGGCGGTCGAAGCGCGGTGCTTTGGCCGTGGCCAGCCACTGCTTCACCAGCGCCTGAAACTCTTCCGTGCTCATTCCCGCGTGCGTTGTGGCCACAATCTCCATCCAGTCGCGTTCGCTGAATTTGCCCATTGCCTCGCGGTCTTGCTCGAGCACTGCCTTGAACGGCTGCGTTTCCTTCCATTCGGGATGTTGTGGCGCAAGCTGCCCAATGCGTTCAAGCGCAAACATCGCCTGAGTGTAAAGCGGGTGCTCGGTCCAAAGTGTCCCGTCCTGGTCAAACGTGGCGATGCGATCCTTCGGTTCCACGTAGTTGCGGCTTGATTTTTCGGTGGTCTCTTTTACGAAAGCGTGAATCGCTTTTTGGGCTGGCCCGTCATTCCATGACGGCAGGGGATCGGGCTCTGCGTAGGCACCGGAAACCCCCAACAGCAACAGAAGCAGCAACGAAACAACTCGCAGCCAGGCTTGATAACGATTTCGAGTATTAGCAACTTTCATTGCTCTACTCCTTCAGGATTTCGGTTCTTTCTTAAGACGAGCACCAGTTCTGTGCTGGGCACAAAATACAAAAAGCGGGCGGCCCTTTCGAGCCGCCCCTCCAATGACGTGGCTCCCAACTAGTTGCTGGGGCCTTTGGCCGCTGCCTCTGCCTCGGCCATCCGCTTCCCCATCTCCGCCTTGATCGCGTCAAGGTTGAAGCTCGCTCCCCGCTGCATCGGCGGGTAGTCGAGGAAGGTTTGGATTTCTTTGCCCATCACCTGTTGCACGAACACGAAGCGCCAGAATTGGTACTTGAACCAATCGAAGTATTGCTGCGCTCCGTCTTTCGTCCCATTGCTGGGCCAGCCCGTCCGCTCGAACGGATCCAGGCGCAGGTTGGTAATGTACGGCACGTCCGGATGGGTCTTCTCACCCAGCCAGCCTTGCGGTTGGTCGATGAAGCGGAATTTGTAGTCGTCAATCCGCACCGCGCCGACCGTGCTTTCGCCAAGGTAGAAAATCTCGTGACGCGCGGATGGGCCTTTGCCGGTGATGGCAGCCAACTGGTTGTAACCATCCAGATGGTTCTTGTAGGTTCGATCCCCGATCGTTTTGCCCTTCAGCAATTCTTCGGTGATGTTCGGATTGCCCGCTGCCGCAACAAAGGTTGGCAGCCAGTCCATACCAGAGAAAATGCCGTTCTGCACGGAGTCTGCCGGCACGTGGCCGGGCCAGCGAAGGATCGCAGGCACGCGGAAGCCGCCCTCGAGCACTGTACCCTTAGACTGCGCGAACGGTGTCTGTCCGCCATCCGGCCACGTGAAAAGTTCCGTGCCGTTGTCGGTGGTAAACAACACAATCGTATTGTCGTCCTCGCCCATGTCTTTCAGCTTGGCCATCAGCAGGCCGATATCGTCGTCGAGTTGCGCCATGCCCGCTTCTTCTTCGGACCAGCCATTTACGGAGTTGCGCAACGCTTCGTACTTTGGCGACAGATGCGTCACGATGTGCATGCGCGTCGGGTTGATCCACACGAAGAACGGCTTGTTGTCGCTCTTCGCCTTGTCCATGAACTTGATGGAAAGGTCGCGGATTTCGTCGTCCACGGTTTCCATGCGCTTCGGATAGAGCGTGCCAGCATCTTCAATCCTCTGTTTGCCGATCTTGCCCCACCGCGGCATCTCCGTCGCATCATCCTTGTCGGTGGCCCAACAATGAACCATGTTGCGCGGCCCGACCACGTTCAAGAGATCCTGCGGGTAGTTGGGGTGCGCCGGGTCTTCCATCGCATCCAAGTGATACAAATAACCAAAAAATTCATCGAAGCCGTGCACGCAAGGCAGGAATTCATTGAGATCACCAAGGTGATTCTTGCCGAACTGGCCCGTGGCGTAGCCCATGGACTTCAGCACCGTGGCAATAGTTACTGCCTCGGCGGGCAAGCCAATTTTCGCACCCGCCTGGCCGACTGTGGTCATGCCCGTGCGGATCGGCAGTTCACCGGTGATAAAGTTCGCGCGACCCGCCGTGCAGCTCGCCTCGGCGTAATAGTCCGTGAACAACATGCCTTCCTTCGCCAGCTTGTCGAGGTTCGGCGTCTTGCCGGCCATCAACCCGCGGTGGTAAGCCCCGATGTTCCACATCCCGATGTCGTCGCCCATAATCACGACGATATTGGGCTTCTTCTCCTGTGCCTTGGCGGCCGGTCCTGATGCACCGAACAGCGTCGCCACAGTCGCGAACGCCAAACTAATTCTTCCTGACCATTTCATTCTTGTCCTCCTCTTCCTTTTCCCTCAAAAAACTCAATGTGCTCGCTTATTCCTTCGGGCGAACGGAAACCGCCTTTTAGGTCAGGATGCTGACGTTCATCGCGGCGGTTTGTAATTGGCAAAAGTACCAACGCCCACCCCGCCCCTACGGCTTCAATTGCTGGGAGTTGTCGGCGGCTGCGCTTGCAACTGTTTCAGTTTTTTCTCCATGATCATTTCCTGCTCCTCTTTGGTTAACTTGGGAAACAGGAACGAGATTTGAAAGCGCATCGTCTACGCAGGGGTTCCCACCGGATGTACCGCGTTGCCATAAAACTGTGCGGTAAGAGCCACAGGCTGGAATCCAAGCTTCATAATCCTGCCCACGCCGCCGCCAAACGGCACCACCCACTGGCTGCCACTCGGCGCTTCCCAGTTCGCGGTCAGCGTGGGTTGCCAAGTGACGTACCAGCCCTTCTTCAGGTTGTAATTGATGAAATATTGCAGGAGGAACTGATTCACGTCGGGGCGGCTGCCCGATCCCGCCACCGACCACACATTGTTAGCCAGCACACCTAGGGTCCAATGGCCCGGTTGCATCAGCGCAACCACGGTGGGACCCAGTCCCCACTTTCCTTGCCCCAGATACGTGCTCGTCGCCGTCGGCAACTGGAACACAGGACCAACTCCCCAGATCAGTTTTCCTGGATTTTTGGCGAGAGGAAAAACGAAGGCACCATGTCACCAAGCCCGTACTGCCCCGTCTCCGGTGTCCCCGGCTGATTGGGAAGCGGCTGGTAAACGATCGGCGTGATCCACCGGATGATCAGGTTCCAGTCTTTTGAAATCCCGATCGGAATTACTGGCTGAAGGTTCAAGACATTTTGCGTCCGATAACCAGGATCCACGCCGAAATTCGTATTGTCTTGCACCGGCACGCTGATCAGGCTCGCCACCAGGTTCTGTGTCGCTTTCTGCAGTGCTTCCGTACCTTCGCTGGTCGAGGCTAGTCAAATTACAGCGCCGGATTCCACCCGTCGCCTGGATCGTATTCCGTGGTCGTCGCCGCCGTGTCCACGGTCTTTTCACCTAAATCTTTTTGGTAGACGACGCCATCTTTCCCGGTGACGAACGTCATGATTCCCGAATTGCGATATTCCGCCGGATACGCCACTATCGCAAACCCGCCGGTAAGCTTTCCGTTCACCAGATAATCCTTCGCGCCGCCTTTGGCCCCCGCCCCTTGCTTGGTCAGAATCTTGAAATAGTAGCCGCCGAACGCCTGGGCCTTATCTCCCGCGTTTGTGTAGCCCGCAGCTTTGGCAAAATCTCGCAGATCCTCCAGTGGGCTCGGTGCCTGGCCTGCCTCAACCGGCCAGTACAATCCATTCTGCTTGCCTTCATCGCTGATAAATTTCTCGGCGTATTGTTTCTGCTTCGCGAAGTATTTGGCCTGCGCTTCCGCCACGGCGCTGCTTGCGGCGATGGCCGTCAATTCATCCCGCCCAATCCGTCGCGCCAGAATCTCATCCTTTCCCGCAGCGGTGTCGAACACCCACTGTCCCGCTGCATTTTTCCCCAAAGGAATCGGGAATGGATAATTGTCTGCGCCAATATAGAGAACTTCTCCTCCCACTTTTATCTGTCGCCAGCGGTGCATCTGGTTATATGCCGCAACAAAATCTTGTAGATTGTCCTTGTCCTTCACCGCGTCGCCGGAAAACAGCGCCGTCTTCCCGTCCGGTCCAAAGATCGCCAGTAATGCTGCTTGGTCTCCGGAATTGGCCGCTTGTAAAAACGCGCTGCTCGCCTCTTCAGGCGAAGCAAAGGTCCTCTGCGCTACCTCAGCAGTCGCGGGTTTTTCCGTCTTGCCACAAGAGTTGAATGTGACTGCCAAAATAACCGCCGGCAAAAGCGCTCCAAGGCGTCTTGCTTTCCCGTTAACCGACGACATACGTATTCCTCCCAAGCTGGAGTCTGTGTATCTCTGCACTCCACGCGCTTCCGAATCTATCGGCGAAATCCTCCGCCTCCGAACCCGCCGCCGCCAAATCGCCCGCCGCTGAATCCGCTCGAGCGCATACTTCCCCAACCGCGGCTGCTGTCCGCTCGCGACGACCAGCCATCCGACCCGCCAAATCCACCGGAGCCGGAATGTCCGCTCATGCCGCTGAACGCATTCGAACTGCCGCCTCTCCAGCTCCCGTGATTTGCCCAGGACGAACTGCCGGAGTGATCGGCGCCGAAACTCTGAGCGCTTTGTTTGTTCACGTTGACCGTGTGGCCGCTGATGTTTGTGTTTTTGTTGTAGCTGTTATAGTTGCTGTGGTTGTAGCTCGAATTGTTGTAGTGGTTGTAGTTGTTGTTGTATCCGTAGCTGTTGTGGTATCCACCGTTGTAATATCCGCCGTGCCATGCCGTATTTCCGTAGTATCCGCCACCGTGATACACCACGGCCGTTCCATGCCACCCGCAATTCCAGCTGCTGTATCCCCAACTGCAGCAACCGCCGGCCATCATCGCTCCCACCGCAATTCCCGCTCCAAACCCGATGATTCCCGCGGCGACCACATCGCCCGTGCTATACACGGGTGCCACATATCCAGGGACCACATAGGGGTACCCATAGACCAAGGTCGGGTTGTATTGCGGAACATAGACAATTTGTGGATTAGCAGGCTGAATGACGATCACTTGCGGTGACTGCTGCACCACAGTGATTTGCGAACTGGATTTGAGCGTGCCCTTGGCTTTAGCTTGCGTTCGTAACGTTTGAATTGCCGCCATCACGTCAGCTTGCTGATTATGAAACGCTTCGCCCAACGAAGAAGTCCACGTCAGATTTTTCGACATGTTCTCCAGCACCGAAGGAAATTGAGTTAGCGCTTTCACGCTGGGATCCCAGCTCTGCTTATCGACCGCCTGCATCAAAGCGCTGCCCGTCAGGTCTTTGTTTTCTCCTAGCCAGTAATTCGCGATGGCCACCTGGTCCGGAAATGTCGACGCCGACAAAATTTGCGCCACCAGTGAATCCGGATACAGCGCGATCGGCGCCACCAGCGCCTGTAGCTCCGCCGCGCTCTGCTGTGCCGTCTCCGACGGCGTCAAAGGCCCTGGATTCGACGAGGGAATCGTCTGGTATCCGTGCACCAACTGCGTCGAAGCCGCCACCAGAATAAAGCTCAATGCTGTCGACAGCGCTTGGTGTAACCTTTTTGCCTTCATCGTAGGACTCCGCGTGAATCAGAAAATTTCCAATATTGAGCTGGCGACTATATTCCGTTCCGCTCAGCACGGTGATATTTGCTCACCTCCCTCGCTCGATGTAATTGTCAAAAGTAACAAGGGTCGTCGCTCTTAAACCTTGTGGACTCTAGCAGAGTGAACTCGGCTGCTCCGGCGGCGAAAAGTTTACGTGATATAAGGCGACTCTGGGAGGCAATACAAATGAATACACAGTCGTCACTCCGTTGTGATATTCGGCCCCGGGTATCCTCGCGGTTCGTCCAGCAACCTTCGACTCAAAACACCAAGCAACGCATCACATCCGTCCGTCTGGCCGCGATTCTAGTCCTTACTCTTGTCACGGCATTGTCCGTCGTTGCGCAGACCGACGTTTTTCTTGGTACCTGGAAAATGAATCCCGCCAAATCTAAGTTTGGCACTGGTCCTTCCCGCAAAAGCGAAACCCGTATCGTTGTGTCGAGTTCGACCGGAATGAAGGTCGATGTCGATCGCACCAACTCGGATGGCACCAACCAGCAGTTTGAATACACCACCAATCTCGACGGCAAAAGTTATCCCATCACCGGCAACGGGCCGTACGGCGCAGACGCCATCTCCTCCAATCTCACTTCGCCCAACACCATCTCGTCCACTCTGACAAGGGGAGGCAAGGTCGTCGGCACTGGCGCCTTGGTCGTTTCCAAAGACGGAAAGACCCTCACCATTTCCGGCAAGGGCACCGATGAAAAGGGCAAGACCTACAGCAGTGTAGTCGTCTACGACAAACAGTAGTGCAATCAGCACGGCTCGTCGTCGCGCGAACGAACGGCTCATTCCCGGTGGGTTAACATTCATTGACCGGGCGCCCCGGCGGGCGCCGGCCACGCGGACAGTCCTGGGGTTTTACTTTCGCTCCCTGCCACGTTCGTCTCTCCCGACGAAACGCTCTGCCTCTCACCCTTAAGGGAGGGCTTAGGGCGAGCCTTTAGCGGATTACTGAGGCGAACGATGCGGCCGCTCTTCTGACGGCAGCGTTCGCCTCAGATTCTTTAGGTTCGTGCTTATGCTGTGCTCAAAGCGCCACGGAGCGTAATTGTCAAAAGTAACATCCTAGCGTCCGAACCATGGTTGGCCAAACAAACCTAGGTGGGTCTCATTGCAACGGAAATCGCGAAACGAATTCGCGCCCCTCTAATGCCTCATTCATTGCCGGAATTAGGTCCGTTTCCATCAGCACCTTGACCACATATCCCAAGCCGCCCGCGGCGATACACGTCGCCAGAATGTCCGTGTCTTCGTGCACCGTCAGAAATACGATTTTTGTTCTCGCCCCGCGGTTTCTCAGCTCCCGCGCCACCTCAATCCCACTCATCTTAGGCATGGATATATCCAGAACCGCCACATCCGGATCGAGCGCCACAATTGTCTCTAGGGCGCTCGTTCCGTTCGAGGCGACTCCAACGATTTCAAATGATTCATGCAACAGTTTTGTCGCGGCGCTCAACACCTGAGTTAGATCGTCCGCGAGCACTACCCGCCTGCCATTCATTGGAGCTCACCTCGGAGCCGTCTTTCGGTTCCAAGTACCGCAATCGAGATGCGGAGCAAGTCAGGCCGGCCAAATCCTCTGGCGCCTGGAGTTCATTTCCGTCACCACGCGACCACACTTCTGCTATGAAACTGCGCGTGATCCAAGAGATTGACTATTGGTAGAACTTACAATGCGGGTCAAAAAGTTAAGAATCTTGTGCAACCCCAGAAACCTAGATCGAGATAATTCTCTGCTTGATGGCGTATTGTACCAGATCGGCATTGGTACGCAGTTGTAGAAGTTCCATTACAGCATACTTATGCGCCGCAACGGTCCGTTTCGTGATGTTCAAAACGGAAGCCACTTCTTTCATGGAACGCCCCTCCGCCAACAGTTGGATCACTTCCCGTTGGCGTGGTGTCGGCTCCGCGGTATGTTGCCGGGCTTGCGGCTCTCGCAACGCGATGTTCGCCTGGCCCTCCGCGGCGCTCGGCGTCACATACGAACCGCCTTTTACGACTTTGTCGATTGCGGTCGTCAACTCGAACGCCGCTGCCTGTTTCAACAGAAATCCCGACCCGCCCGCTCGAAATGCCTCTCCCACCAGGTCCGGGTCTTCGTTCATCGTCATGAAAATAAGCTTTACCTGCGGCATGGTGTGCTTGATCTGCCGTGCCGCGTCCAGGCCGTTCAGTCGCGGCATGGCAACGTCCACAACCACCACTTCCGGTTTCAGCCTCGCGGCCGCCTCAACCAGCGCGCGGCCGTCCCGTACAGAGCCCACCACCTCGAACTTCGGCTCCAGCACTCCCTTCAGGGCATCCGACAGCATTTGATGATCGTCCGCCAGCAATACTCGTATGCGCTTCAACATTTTATCCCCCAACAACTTGTGATTTTGTATGTGTCCCATCTTCACCGGTGGTCCGGGGTACCTCGGCGACAATTTCTGTCCCGCAATTCGGTTGAGACCTCACCACCAACTGGCCTCCAACCAGCCGCAGCCTCTCGCTCATCCCGATCAGCCCAATGCCTGCATTCGATTTTCGCGCCACGGGATTAAACCCCTTGCCCGAATCGCGGATGCACAGTGTCACGGCACTCCTGTCCGTCTCTAGTTCGACCTCCGCGGCCTTGGCGCCGCTGTGTTTCACTACATTGGCTAGCGCTTCCTGCGCCACCCGGAACAGGCACAAAGCCGCATCTTGCGAAAGCTTGAACCGCAGCTCGCATCCCGTGAATTTCACTTCAATCTTTTGTTTCTCGCTGACATCCTTGCAAAGCCCATTGAGCGCGGACATCAGTCCAACGTGTTCCAGCCTGCTCGAATGCAGCTCATGCGACAGCGTGTGGAGGTCCGTCGAAAACTCCTTCGTTCCGTTCAGCATTTCCAGCACGCTTTCGCGTTCTGTCACGCTGTCCAAGGGGAGTTTCTTCCACAGTTGTGCCAGGCCGATTCCCAGCAGTGCCAGGCGCTGGCTGAAGTCATCGTGAAGTTCCCGCGCGATGCGTGCGCGTTCTTCTTCCTGGGTGTGAATCAGCCTGCCAGTCAATGCCTGCAGCGCTTCCCTGGCGATCTTGCGCTCGGTAATGTCGATACCAATTCCCCCAACTGCGATCTGACCGGAGGCATCCTGGAATGGGAACTTATACGTCAGCCACGTGCATGGCTTTCCGTCCGGGCTGATGGATTCCTCAGTAACTTCGATTGGTTGGCCCAACGTCAGTGCGGCTTGATCGTTCTTCGCGAATTCCTCCGCGATCCTCCGCGGATAAATCTCGAAGTCGGTCTTTCCCCGCCGATCTTCCGCACGCACACCGAGTTGCTTCAGATAGCTGTCACTCATGTACGTGTATTGTCCATGCTCGTCTTTCATCCACGCCACGGCAGGGTTGTGGTCCATGAATAGCCGGAATCGTTCCTCGCTGTTGCGCAGGGCCTTCTCTGCCATCCTTTGCCCGGTCACGTCCCGGATGATCACCGTAAAGAACAGTTTCCCGGAAACATTGCTGTGAGAAATGGACGCCTCAATCGGAAATTCTTCGCCATCCGCCCTCAATCCCCACAAAATGCCGAGCGTACCCATCGTGCGACTGCTGCTGCCTGTCTCCCCGAACCTGCGAATGTGCGCGTTATGCCGATCGCGAAATCGCTCCGGAATGAAACGGTCCACGGGACTCCCGATCGCCTCGTCCCGTGGGCAATAGAACATTTTCTCCGCGGCCTCGTTAAAAAGCACGATCTTTTGCTGGTCGTCCAGCCCGATGATCGCGTCCATCGCCGATGCCACAATGGCTACGATTCGCTGCTGTTGCTCCTGCAGTGCTGCCTGCAGCTGCTTCCGCTCGGTAATATCTACCGCCATGCCCAGCATGCGCTCCGGTTCTCCCTTCGCGGAATACTGAAATTCCCCTTTCGCCGTCATCCAGCGCTGTGTTCCATCCGGCCAAACCACACGGAATTGTCCCTCGTACAGGGCGCGATTCTTCCGTGCGTCCCTCACCGCCGCGAACACTTGTTCGCGATCCTCGGGGTGCACATAACGCTCCAGAAACCCGTTTGCGCCCTCTGCATACATCTCGGCGTCGATTCCAAAGTTGGTCTTCAGGTCGCCGAACCAGGAAAGCTTGTCGTTCTTGGCGTCCCAGTCCCAGCCCATCGCGTCTGCGGAGTCCATTGCCATACGCAGCCGCTCATTCGTGGCACGCAGGTGCGCGACCAATTCGCTCTTCGCCAGGTATTCTTTGATGAACGCGGCGCTGACCAGGCACAGTATCGTGGCGAACGCCACCAGCACGCGGAAGGTGCGTATCCCGCTGACCCCCTCTCTTCGCAGCAACTCCCACACAATCGGCATCGAGATCAGCACAACTGCAACCATCGCCCACCTCGACGCTTGCGATCCTCGCCCGCTCTCCGCCCCCGTGGCCCTTACCTTCGTCCCTGCCAATTGCCGCGCTCGGATTGGTATCCATGCAAACCAGCACACCGCCGCCGTAAGCCCAACGCCGTACAGTTTTCCGTTTACATATCCGCTGGTGTCCGTTACAAGGTTGGCCACCGCCGAACTCAACGCATACACGGTCGCCGCTCCGAGCAAATGTAGATAGATCGGTTTCCACGGGGTACGCGCGCGCAGGCTCAAAAAGCCTGCGGCCAGAATCAGTGCCCAATTTTCCAGCGGATACAGAGCATCAAAGCTTACAGCGTAGCTCGCCGCATTTGGGTACAACTGATACGGAAACACCGCGTAGAAATAAAGAAAGCCCCAGAAAGTCACGGTCAGCAGCGCGTTCAGAATCGCTTCGTAGGCCTTGCGTTCAGCTCCGTCCCGGTGGGGAAATGTCGCCGTCGCGCCCATGAACAGCGCCACGTGCAGAAACAGCGCCGGATCGGCCATCGAATTGTCAGGCACTTCAATGTGAGGCCCCAGTTGGTAGTACAGGAAAATCGATTGGTCTAGCGCCCACAGGCCATAGCCGAGCGCCATGAAAACCCAGAATGGTCGGCTCTTCAGCGTGCCGTCGATTCCGTTCCGGATCGCGAAACCCGTTGCCACCAACAGCAGAAGAAAATAGGGGACACCGCCAAAGGCAACCAGCAAGGAATCCGGCTTTAGAGCCAGGGAGACAAACTCCTTGAAGACGAAAATTCCCAGGATGGCGGTCGGCCAGAAAGACAGCCGCAGCTTTGCTCGATCTATTCCGGGATCCGCAGCGAATCCCAGGCGTCCGGAAATGGCGGTCTTCCACCCGGACGCAGTAGCGCGCGGGCGAACCTGGACCGTGTTGTACTTACCGACCCTCGGCGAGAGAGCGGTCATGGGTACCTGTCTTCAGGACTAATCTAGAAAACAACTAGTTGGGCAGCTAGATTCTCGGACATGAGCGGAGCGGAGATCAGTCCGAATCAACATTCAAGAGCATCTCATCTCCCCATGGGCGGTGGAGTTGTCGCTGCCTCTATTAACCTGAACGGTCAACGCACCGCTCGGTAATCCGGGTCAGCACACAGGCTCTGAAGTTGCCCGCATTCTATCAGAAATCTTAGGTCTATGGTCACCAATCACAGCGATCCAAATCACGCCATCTCCCCCTGCCGTCCGATCATAGGCGCACGGATTTTTCAGCCGTGCCAAACCTCCCAAGTCCCTATACAGCACCACTTCCAACCTTCTGGGTGCCTCACTCCGAGTCCGCGAAGGGTGGGTCTCTTGGGTTCCTCTCTGGGCCTCCGGCCCTCCGTAGTGCACCCCACTCTTAACCCCTCTCCACTGTTAGTTTTGACAATTCTCACCACGCCTCCTACAGCGCATCCTCCTCATGCGCATGCAAGCGCGACGTTTTTCGCGCGAAACACCCTCGTTCCGAAGGCGGCCATTTGAGAAGCAGAATCTTCAGGCGCGACCGCGACCACGCTCAGTCGAGGCAAGCTCCTCGGCTTGCCAGTTCTCCTGCCCGTCGAGCTCTTCTCGTCGTTACCCCTTTCTTATTTATCGCCTCCGTCCTGTGCGCGATCTTTCATCTGCCCAATACCGCTCTGCACGCCGGCTCCAAGCCCCCGGCATCTCCATCCGCCGCTTTTGGTCCAACCGTACCAAACACCAAGCCATCCCCGGGTCCCGCTCCGAAAGGCATGGTCTGGATCCCTGGCGGTGAATTTTCCATGGGCGCGCAGGATCCGCCGGACATGAACATGGTTGGCATGCAAGCGACCAGAGATTCGCGCCCAATCCACCGCGTTTACGTCGACGGCTTTTTCATGGACAAAACGGACGTAACCAACGCCCAATTCGCTGCCTTCGTCAAAGTCACCGGCTACATCACCATTTCCGAAAAAACTCCCTCTGCCGAGGACTATCCCGATGCCCCTCCAGAGAATCTCTATGCCGGCAGTGTGGTGTTTTCTCCGCCAAATCACCCCGTCTCGTTGAACGATCATTTTCAGTGGTGGCGTTACGTGAAAGGCGCCGACTGGCGACACCCGACCGGCCCACTAAGCTCCATCCGTGGAAAAGAAAATTATCCCGTTGTCCAGGTGGCCTACCCCGACGCCGAAGCTTACGCAAAATGGGCCCACAAGCGCTTGCCAACCGAAGCCGAATGGGAATTTGCTGCACGTGGTGGCCTTGCTGGTAAGCCTTACGTTTGGGGCGAAAAATTCAAGCCCAACGGTAGATGGATGGCCAACACTTTTCAGGGACAATTTCCGATCAAAGACACCGGTGCCGACGGCTTCGTCGGCTTGGCCCCCGTCGCTCAATACGCCCCCAATCAGTACGGCCTCTATGATATGGCCGGTAATGTCTGGCAGTGGACCTCCGACTGGTATCGCCCCGACTATTACTATCAACTAGCCCAAGAAGGTGGCGTAGCGCGCAATCCCCAAGGGCCCGATGCCCCATTTGATCCGGCCGAACCCAATGAAAAGAAGAAAGTTCATCGCGGCGGTTCCTTCCTTTGCACTGATCAATATTGTTCGCGTTACATGGTCGGCACGCGCGGCAAGGGCGAAGTCACCACGGGCACAAACCATCTCGGTTTTCGCTGTGTCTCAGAGCCCCGCGAAAAGAAATAAATAAGGCTTCACTGAATTCTCGGTGCGAAAAAAAAAGGAGACAAAACAATGTTGCATAACAGATTTGCAAAACTCGGTATGGCCCTGCTGCTCGCGCTCTTGGCCTGCACTCTCGTGTCCGCCCAAGATGTCAGCACCAACTCCATGCCCGGAATAGATTTCTCGAAATACCATACCTATAAATGGGTAACGGTTGAAGGTGCTACCTATCCCAATCAGATCGTGGACGCTCAGATCAAGCAGTCCGTCGACAATCAGCTCGCGGCCAAAGGTCTCACCAAGACCGATGCCGACACCGCCAATCTCTATATCGGCTATCAAGTCTCCCTCAATGAGGAGAAACAGTGGAACGCCTACGGCATGGGCGGCGGTCTCCGCTGGGGCGGCGGCATGGCCACGGCGCAACAGTCCACCATCGCCATCGGCACGCTCGTCCTCGATATGTACGATCCCACCACCAAACAACTCGTTTGGACTGGCCGCGCTTCCAAAACCCTTGACTCCAGCGCCAACCAACAAAAGAAACAAAAAAATCTCGACAAGGCCATGCAAAAGCTCTTGAAGAATTTTCCGCCCAAAAGCTAGGGCGCCAAGTACTCGCGGTTCATCTTGAGAGGAGTCCTATGAGAATTACGGTACCGTACGGATTTACAGCTTTGACTCTCGGTCTCTCGGCGCTTTTGGCCGCCGGCGTCTGCGTTCCGCAAGCCCGCGCACAGGGCCAGGAACTGCAGGAGCGCGTCGCCGAGATCAAAGAGGCAAGCGTCAAGAATAAGCAGCAACTCGCCCAGTACACGTGGAACGAGCAAGTTACCATCAGCCTCAAGGGCGAACAGAAAAAACAGGAGCATTTCCAGGTGCGCCTTGGCCCCGACGGCAAGCCACAAAAAACCTCGCTCGATCCACCGGCCGATACCGAAGAGAGTGGTGGCCGCCTCAAGCGCCACGTTGTCGCCAAGAAAAAAGAAGAATACAAAGACTACGCCGACCAGATGAAGGCGCTTGCCCAGCAATATGTCCCGCCAGACAAGGATCTTCTCCAGCAAGCCTTTCAGCAGGGTAACATTACCTTGGGCTCCGTCGACGGTATGCCCAATGAAGCCAAACTGATCATTCACAATTACATCAAGCCGCAGGACTCCATGACCCTCATCTTCGACAAAACGCAAAAACAATTGCTCGAAGTCCAGATCGCTTCCTACATGGATGATCCCAAGGACGCTATGAACCTCTCTGTGCAGTTCAGCCGCCTTCCTGATGGCACGAACCACGTTTCCGCCATGACCATCGATGGCGTCAGCAAGCAGCTCAACATCGCTACCCAGAATTCCAATTACCAGCACCTGTAGAATTGTTGACGAGCGTTCGCACGGCAGCAGTGAATTTAAATTCAAATAACACACAAGGAGCATGAGGATGCGGAATAAATTGATCGCAGTGGTGGTTTTGGCTGGTGCATGGATGATGGCTGCTCCTGCGGCGCGCGCGCAAGCGGCTGCCAGCAAAGATTCTCCGACGGTCACCGATCAGGACATCCAGTTATTGCGCCAGGATATCCGTTCGAAGAAAAAGCAGATGATCGCCGCGAATTTGACCCTTACCGACGCGGAAGCCACCAAGTTCTGGCCTATTTACGACCAGTATGCCGCCGAAATGACCCAGATCGGCGATCAGAAGTATGCACTCATAAAAGAATACGCGCAGGGCTTTGGCAAGCTAACTGATGCTCAATCAATGAGCTTGCTCAATCGTTCCCTGGCGTTGGACGAAGCGACAGCGCGACTTCGCATCAAGTATGTGCCCATCGTCAGCCAAGTTCTGCCAGGCACGAAGACCGCAACCTTCTTCCAGATCGATCGCCGTCTTAGCGCTCTAATCGACCTGCAACTGGCATCGCAAATTCCCCTGGTGCAACAGCAGAACTAGACGCCGTTTCAAAAATGGTGGCAGGGGCGTTAGGGGCTCGATAGCTTCAGGTCCGATATCTCCGACCAAGAGACTCTAGGTCTTAGCCCCCGAGGGAACCGCTCTCTTTATTTATGAGACAAGTTTCTGGTTTTCTCAATGAGGGCCGAACAGATCTGCGGTTCTTGAGATACATTGCACAGTGCTTGGCTTGTTGCGACACCGAATTGCCCAGTACAGTTTGGCAATCACTCGCCCGGTCAGCCCGGCAGGGTTAGCCGATAACCAGGAGCACGAACCAATGTCGCTCAGATCTCGAGTCCCATTCGCCCTTATCTTTTTGTTTTTGTGCTTGTCCACTGCGACTTCGTGCCTTGCAAAGGTCAACCGCCATGACACCATCATCATGAAGAATGGCGACCGCCTCACCGGTGAAGTGAAACGATTGCAAGACGGTATCCTCTACGTTCAGACCGATTACTTTGCTGGCTCCGTAGGTCTGGATTGGCTGCAAGTCGAAAAAGTGGAAAGCAAGGCCACGTTTCAGATCGTCTTGAGCGACGGCAAGCGTCTGACCGGATCGATTTCCAAAGTCGAAACGGCCGCCGCGCCGGGCAAAGACGTCATCGTCCGTGCCGAAGGGGTCGAAGTGCCCGTCGCCGGAACCGACGTTGTCGAGATCCAATCACAAAAGCAAACTTTCTGGCGTCAACTCAAGGGCAGCATCGATCTTGGCTACAATTACACCAGCGGCAACGGCCAGTCTTCGCTCAGTTCCTCAGCCAGCGCCGAATACCCCGCTACACACTGGGCCGCGGGCGCTTCCTACACCGCTTCCTTCAGCGGGCAAACCGGTGGCACTACGTCCAACCTCTTCGAAGTACAGTCCTTTGGCGAGCGTTTTCTTAATCGCAATTCTTACCTCATTGGCCTTTCTGATTTTCTCCACAGCTCCCAACAGGATCTCGTTCTGCGCACCACCCTGGGCGTTGCCTATGGACGCTTTCTCGCCCGTAACAATCAACATACCTTGCGGTGGCTTGCTGGCGCCGACTATACGCGGGCAGGTTATCAATCCGGCCTCGCTCAACCCACCCAGCAAAACGCAGAATTACTTCTGGGCGCCGAATATCAACTCTTCCAGTTCGATCGTTACACTCTTCAATCACAAGTTTTGGTTTTCCCAGGCTTATCGGATTTTGGCCGCATCCGCCTTACAACGAATGACGTCTTCAGCGTCAAGCTTTCCAATAATTTCTACCTGAATGTTTCCTTCTGGGACAATTTCGACAGCCGTCCGCCTCTGAACGCCCAGAAGAACGCCCAAGGCATTAGCACCGGCCTCGGCTGGACATTTTAATGGGAACAGACGAGACGGAATCCACGGAGGGAATAACATGAGAAAGAAGTCTTTACTGCTGGCTGCCCTGCTCGCAAGCCTCGCGCTACTGACCGTCGCCGCGCCCAAACTCGAATTCAGCTGGAAGAATCCGAACTACACGGGCGGCAGCTTCAAAAACATTCTTGTCCTCGCGCTGAACGGCAAAGCGGCAAACCGCGCCGAGTTTGAAGACGAACTCGTGGCTGCCATCACCCGTCCGGGCGCCAAGGCCTACCCCAGCTACGAATTTATGCCGCGCCCCGATCTTACCCCCATCGACATGAACGATATGCGCGAGCTCGTCAAGGAACAAAACTTCGATGCCATCGTCGTCGCTCGCCTTACCAAAAAGGACACGAAAACCACCTACATCCCGGGTCAGACCTACACACCTTTCCCCTATTACGGCACCTTCTATGGTTACTACAGCGCGCTCTCGCCGATCATCTATACCCCCGGCTACATGGAGACCGAAAAGCAAGCGCAAGTCGAAGTGAATTCCTATTCCACCGCCAAACCCGATGGCGAACTCGTCTGGACCGGCACCACCAACACCTTCGACGTAGGCTCCGTGAAAAAAATCATCAAGGATCTAGTCAAAGTAGTTTCCAAAGAACTAGAAAAAGAAAACATAATCCAACCGGAATCCAAGTAGCCAGCGCGAACCCATCACCATGTACCGATTCTCACCACCGCCTGTGTGGAAATCTTCAAACCCTCCTGCGGATGAATCGCCCCCACATCATTCATCCATGACCGCGTGTATTCTACGTTGATAATGCGCCACGCAAACGGTCGCGTGACCACCCAATCAAATCCGCCGCCAACCGCGATGCTCGGGCCGTTCTGTGCGGTCTCGAACTCATACGCGCTGCGCGCGGGATAATGCGCAAGCGCGCCGCTCCCATCGTTCCATTCGTCGAGCAACTGTTTCTTCAGCGGCAGATTGTCGATTTCCTGCGTAACCTTTCTCCCCCCAAACATGAACTGCGCGAAAGGAGAAAAGCGCCGGCTCGACAGGGGAGTCCAGCGAAAACCGCCGCCATAGAACAGGCTGTCCGCGCTGTAGTTGTAAAACGGCTGGTGCATGATCAGGCAGCCGCTGACTTCAGTGATTACTTGCCAGGTAGGATTCACGCGCGCGGCGCCGGTGCCACCGCCACCGACGCAGGAACCACCACCGAGAAACGTTTCGTAGTAGGGAAAGGCGGTGAGCTCGATGTCGGCAGCTTTGGAATGCGGGTGGTTGAAGTCCACGCCGGCGGGCTTCCAAGAGTCTTTCACGAACACGAAAGGCTTCTCACCGCCGTTTTTATACTCTTCCATGAGCTCTTTTCGAAGATCGTAGTAAGAACCAAACAAACCCAGGCGCGTGTCGCGATTCCACGGGACTTTAAAGGCCATCATGTTGGCAAAGGCTCGGCCGGGATTCAGGAAGCTGCGCACCAGAATAATCACAGTGCGATTGTTGGTGCGATTCTCGAGACCCATAATCACATAGCGGTCCGCCGCGTCTTCCGCAAGCATGGTGACGAAGCCGAGCGTGGGCGTGTCCACTAGAGTGATGAAGCCAGGGGAAGCGTGCAACATGACGTTGCCAATGGAGGCTTCGCTGGCAGGGCCGATTTTCCACTGCGTGTGCCAAACAGCGCCGTAGGCCATGGAACGTAACATGCTGATCCAATATTCGCGACCGTCGCCAAACTGTACGAGGCGAAATCGCGGATCGTTCTGGCGTTCGATGAAGCCAAAAACCGAGCCTTCGATAGGATGGCCCACGTAGGGAGCCATGAACTTGTCGCTGTCACTCCACCCGCGCAATTCCGAAACCGATTCGGTGTAGTGCGTGAACCAGTGGCCGTTCATCGTATCGCGGGTGCCAGCCTCGGTGGTGAGGTTGAAGGTGTGCATGATGCCGGTGAACAGCAGCGATTCGCCGAGCGCCGGTTTCCAACGGAAACGCGTGCCTTCGCCCTTTTCTTCGTCCTTCGGATTCGGTTTGATACTGGAATCATTGGCGCGCGTGTTCGCCGGAGGCAACGGTGGCAGAGTCAGAGCATTAGGCGAATCGGAGGATGAGCTTTCAGAAAAGGCCGGCGAAAGAGGCACCAACCAGGCCTCGTCGACTGACTCGATCAGTTGCGCTTGTGCGTACAGCACGTCCCGGGAGCCCTGGAAGATGTCAGGGTAGCCTTGCGCCAGCACCGGCGCGCGGAATGATCCCCACATGAGAAACGCGAACACGACGCAGGCAGTCGTCCTGCAGAATCGTGTGAAACTCCATCGCGCTACAAGTGTTCGGTCGGCCTTGAGGAAAACGTGCCCACTTGTGCAAATGCACCTGCCGCCATAGGAGGCCATCTCTATCCCGCTTATGCTCCCGTTGGGCGGCTGCCCAGAGATACCGGCGCAACTTGCAGCCACCGGTTTCCTGTCGCAAACAGCGCTGCCCAAGCGGTGCTCAAGATACGCCATCCTCCGGAATATCGATATTGTCAGATGTTACAGGTAGCCGTTTTCCGCCGAAACCACGCCCGCGCGTGACGTCGTAGCCGCTCACCCTTGCAACTTCGCCAATTCCCCTTGTCAGTTCTACCAATAGCAAATGTCTGGCCAGGGGGACAGCATGGACAGGAGGCTGGTGTGCCCCACCCGTTGAGTCGAATCACTCGCTTCCACGGAGCAGTTGGCTCGTGCAAAATCGAGTAACCACGCGTGACCATGCGTGCACTACAGCGAAAGTGGAAGGCCCTCAGCGAGGAACTATGAAACGCATTCAATGTTGCATGTCATTCATCATGGCATTTTTACTTTTGAGCGCCACGTCTGGGATCGAAGGCTGCGGCACCAAAGATTCCTCTCCCGCAGCCGTTGTTCCGCAGCCACCTCCAAATTCATCGGCACAAGATCCCTCCGCTCAACAGCCACAGGCCACGCAACCCGCTCAACCTGCCTCCGCCGACCAGAGCCAACCGCAGCCGCAAGCGCAGCCCCAGACGCAATTGCCGCCAGTCGATCTCACAGCCGACGGCCTCGATGAACTCCTCGCGCCTGTCGCTCTCTACCCCGATCCCGTTCTCGCCGTCCTGCTGCAGGCCGCAGTCGATCCGCAACAAGTGATGGATGGCGGCAACTGGCTCGTGCTGCCCGAAAATCAAAATCTGAAAGAAGCGGCCCTGGATCAAGCCTCCAGCAAAGCTGGCTTCACCCCGGTGATGCAAGCGCTCTTACACTATCCCACCGTCGTCGATCTGATGTGCCAGCAGTTTGATTGGACCAAGCAATTGGGCGCTGCCTATCAGGGAAATCCAAAAGCCGTCCTCGACTCCGTGCAAAGACTTCGCGCGCAGGCTGTGGACAATGGAGCGCTCAAAAGTTCTCCGCAGATGACGGTCGACGTCAAGCAGGATCAGGGCAAGGAAGTCGTTGAACTAACGCCGACCGACCCCAAAGTCGTCTACGTTCCACAATACGATCCCTCGCGCGTCTACTCCACCACCACGACGACAACCTCTCCCAATGGCTCGACCACGACTACCACCACATCCAGCGCGCCGGCCGCTTCCAGCGGCAGTTCCACCGTCGTTGTTCAGCAGCAAAGCTCCGGCGTGAGCACCGGAACCGCAGTCGCGATTGGTCTGCTTTCTTTCGGCGCCGGAATCGCCGTCGGCATGGCTATCAACCGCAATAATTACTACTATCCGTCCTGGGGGTATGGCGGCGTGTACTACGGTCCGCGGCCCTATTATCCTCCGCCGTATCGGCCGGTCTATTACCCCGGTTATGGCGGCGGCTATCATTACAATCGCCCGGTACACTATGGCAACAACAACATCTACATCAACAACAATAATTATTACAACCGCTTCAACAACAATAATAATCTGAATCCCAATTACAAGCCGAAGCCGGTCCCCTACAACAGAAATAACCCGAATAGCACTTACGCCAGGAGCGTGGGAAACAATCCCGGCGGAAACAAAGGCGTGAACTATCGGCCACCCGCCAACAATAACGCAAACAATTTCAAGGGCCAGGGTACCTATCAGGGAAATCGTCCTGCCAACAACGGAAATGCCAACGCCAATACCCGGCCGGCTACCGGAAATATTCAGAATCGCCCGTCCGGCGTGAATCCCGGAAATAATCCGAATAATGCCCAACGCCCCGCCGCCGGAAATAACGCCAACAACAATTGGAAGGGCCAGACCACTTATCAGGGCAACAAAGGCGCCAATGCGAACGCTGCTGCAAACAATCGCGTAGCCACCGGGAATTCTCCCGCGAGAAATCCCTCCGGCGATCGCGGCTTTGGCCAAACCGGGGGAACTCGCCCGACAACGAATAACACTGCTCGGCCTGCCCCGGGCAATACGCCCGCCGCGAGTCCCGCGACCGGAAATACCAATGCGTCTCGACCCGCGCACAACGGTGCACAACCTGCCACACGCCCGGCCCCGCAACAAGCCAATCGCCAACAACCGCCAGCATCGAACGGCGGCGCCTTTGGTGGAGTCAGCAATCCAAAGAGCGACCGAGCCGCAAGTAATCGCGGCCAGGCGAGCATGGGCTCAAGTTCCAAGCCCACCGCCGCAGCAGGTCGGAAGAAGTAAGCGATGAATACCCTTCACTGGAGCGGTAACATGAAAATTCGACCAACAACCATCTTGACCGCGTTCCTGCTCGCTTCGTTCCTCTTCGCTGCGTCGGCAAACGCCGCTGACCAAAAAACGTTCGCCACTCCGGATGAAGCCGTGCAGGCCCTCATCAAAGCCTCGAAAGATGGAAATCAGGAGGAAATGCTCGCGGTCTTTGGTGATCAAGGCAAAGATCTCGTCTATTCCGGCGACTCCGTTCAAGACAAAGCGCGCATGCAGCGTTTTGTAAAATCTTACGAGACCAAGCACGTCCTTGTCCGCAAAGACGCCAACACCCGCATCCTCCAGGTCGGCGCGAACGATTGGCCGATGCCCATTCCCATCGTCAACGATGGCGGCAAGTGGAAATTTGACACCGCCGCGGGCATGCAGGAACTGCTCTTCCGCCGCATTGGCCACAACGAATTGGGCGCGATTGCCGCCTGCCGCGGGTTCATTGACGCGCAGAAAGACTACGCCGCCCTTGGCCACGACGGCTTGCCCGCCGGAATTTATGCGCAGCAATTGATGAGCGAGCCCGGCAAACAAAATGGGCTCTACTGGGAAACAAAGGAAGATGAACCCGCAAGCCCTGCCGGTCCTTTTCTCGCGCAGGCGGACGGCGAAGGCTACGGCGGCACGCCGGGGAGCGCCGCGAGTGAGCCCTATCACGGCTATTTCTACCGGATTCTGAAAGCCCAGGGCGCCGCGGCCAAAGGCGGGGCGAAAAGTTATCTCAGCGATGGCAAGCTCACGCAGGGAGTGGCCCTGGTCGCCTATCCTGCGCAATATAAGGTAAGCGGCGTCATGACCTTCATCATCAACCAGCAGGGAGTCGTCTACCAAAAAGATCTGGGTGACCACGCTTCAGATCTCGCCGCAGCCATGACCGAATACAATCCAGACAGCACCTGGTCCAAAGTCACCGACTAGCTGTAGCTAAGCTAGCCGAGCGCCAGATATGTAACGCTGGCTGTACGCCAGCGCTCTTTGTACTTCGCACAAACGCAATTCCTCCCGTCGTCTCAAAAATCGAGCCGCAGCCCGAGTTGCCCCGTTCGGTTCCCGCCAGAGCCTGCGGTAGCGCCGCTTGCAGCACTCCAAACGTATTCGGATCGCTGATGTTCGTCGGGGGAGGCGCGAAATTCGACGCGGGCATGGCCCAAGCAATTCCAATTCGGGGAACGGTTTCATTTGCGCTTTGAGGCGACGTTTACCAACGTGTTGAACCACACGGCGTCGATCATGCCGGGGCCTTCCAAAATGCCTAATCCACAATTTCCAGCGTAAACTTGCGCGGAAGGGTCCAAGTAAGTGTTGGGAGGTTCCTAAGGAAGTCGCTATTTCGACCTGACAAGTTTCGATGGCATAAATCAGAATTTCCACGCGGTTCAAATCGGCGCAGAGTCTGACGGAAATGAAATGCCACGATTTGGATTCCGCCCATCTGCGCTAAGTTCCGTACAGCAAGCGTTCCAGGATGGGACCAAGCGCCAACGCCGGTAGATAGCTAAGTGCCACCATTGTAATCAAGCACGCCGTCAGCAAAATTCCAAATAGAAGCGAATGCGTGGGCAACGTCCCCGACGACGAAGGTGCGTTTCTTTGCCGCGCAAAACAAGCGGCGAACGCCAACGCAGGAATCGCCAGCGCAAACCTGCCCGCCATCATCGCAAGCGCCGTGGTCAAATTGTAAAACGGCGTGTTGGCGGTCACGCCGGCAAAACCCTGGCCATTATTGGCGAAGCAGGAAGCATACGCGAAAAGAATTCCAGTAAAGCCGTGCGGACCGCCGTTTGTAGTCAATCCGGAGAGTCCTGCTCTTGTGCTCACAGCAATGGCCGTAAGTGGCAACACGAACAAAGGTGCAGCCAACGCGAACAGCATGATCATCTTATTTTCGGCGGGCCCGATCTTTTTCCCCAGGTATTCAGGCGTGCGTCCAACCATCAACCCTGCCAGAAACACGGCAATCGCCGCCGTCATCACCATGCTGTAAACCCCCGTTCCCAGCCCGCCAAACACCAGCTCTCCCAGCAGCATGTTCACCAGCAACACCATTCCCCCCAGTGACGTATAACTGTCATTCGCGGAATTATTTGAGCCTGTCGCCGTATTGGATGTAACGACTGCCGTCAGCACAGAACCGCCGATGCCGAAGCGCACTTCCTTTCCTTCCATGTTGCCGCCCGGTTGCATGGTGCTGCTTCGGAAATCCACTCCCGCGAGCCGTGGGTTTCCTTTCTGTTCCAGTCGATGCCCGAACAGCAATCCACATGCGAAAAGAAACATCATCACGCAATAAAAAAGCCAGCCCTGCCGCGGTTGCCCGACCATTCTGCCAAACGTGTTCGTCAATGCCGCTGGCAGCAACAGAATTCCAAACAGTTCGATCAGGTTCGAGAACGGCGTGGGGTTCTCATACGGATGCGCGCCATTCGCGTTAAAGAATCCGCCGCCATTCGTCCCCAGATTCTTGATCACTTCCAAGGCGGCCACGGGACCTTGCGGTATCACCTGCTTCGCGCCCTCCACGGTTGAAGCCACCGCGTAGCGATTAACGTTCATCGGCGCGCCCTGTGACACAAGCAACAAAGCGCCCAACAGGGCTCCCGGCAACAGAATCCACAACAGCCCGCGCGTCAGGTCGACCCAAAAATTGCCCAGCTTGTTGGACAATTGCCTGGCAAGGCCGCGAATGAACGCAATGCCGACGGCCAAGCCCGCGGCGCCCGCAAGGAAGTTTTGCGCGCAGAGCCCGACCATCTGGCTGAAATAGCTCATGGTGTTTTCGCCTGCATACGCTTGCCATGTCGTGGTCGTTGAAAAACTGATCGCGGTATTCAGTGCCAGGTCGGGCGACAGCGGGGTCGTGAAGTACTGAGGAAAAAACCAGGGAAGAAACTGTTGCAGCCTGAGGATGCCATACAAAAGAAGCGTGCCAGTCAACCCAAACAGCACGAAACTGGTCGAATACTCTTTGTTACTCATCTCCTCGGCAGGATCAATCGCGCTTAAGCGATAGATGAGCCGTTCCACGGGAACGCATAATCGATCAAGGATCGTCTGCTTTCTCGAAAAGACGCGCTCCACATACCCGCCCAGCGGCTTCACGAGAGCCGTCACAATCGCCAGGAACACCAGGTATTGGACCGCGCTGAAAAAATCCATACACCCCACTTAACAAGCGCGCGAACATACAGTCTCGATGACTCGGCACTCAGAAATCCTCAGAAGTTCATCAAGAACTTGTTAGGACACAAGGAGCCGAACACCCGTAGACGCTGGGCTTTCTGCCCGGCAAACGTTCCCTGACCCCCGAATCTCTATTCCGAAAACTCCTGCACGAATCTGCCAAACACGTCTCGCCCTCGGCCGTCAATAAACTATTTTCAGCTATGTCAAAGCCCGTTAGAAATGTCCCCTAACTATTTTTCAGCTAAAACTGGATTTGCCGCGAGGGTCCGGCATTTTTACTGATGATTCCAAACTCGCTGCCGCGCACCGTGTTGGAAGGAACGCCGAAATTGACGATGTTGAAGATGTTGAAGAATTCCGCGCGAAATTGCAGTATGCCAAGCCCGCCCCCGCCGCGATGGCCGAAAGGCGTGTTTTTGATCAGTGCAATATCGAATTGATGGAAGGTGGGGCCGCGAAACGTGCCGCGCCCCAGAGTGCCGAAGAAGCCGGAATTGGCCCGCTTCCTCCAGCAAGCTCGATCGGAATGTATAAAATGAACTATTGTTTGAGCCGCGCCCAAAATAATCTTCGCGTATGGTCCGGCTGGTCGAAAAATCCGGCATGGAAACTAAATCAGGACGATCCGTTCCGCCCGCGCCTGCCCTGGTCTGCTGAATGCCAGAGTAAACCGTGAACGGAGGCAAGCTCCTATTGCCCGCAATTGTACACGCACAACGATGTCCGCGGTAGAACCAAGCAGGGAAGCATTTAATAATGCCTATCCTCGCGCGCCTCCTCTCATCTCCTCGCTAGAGCTCGATCCTTCTCTGCGGCCGTATTGCTTGTGGCGATTCTAGGGGGAAACCCAGACCGAATTCCTGTCGGTCTGCTATGGGCGCTTAAACCCTCATCAAGATATTTTGCGATCGATCGGGCGACAAGCTCATTTCCGTCAGGATCCAGATGCATCCACTTGTCGATATACAGCGGCTCCTTCACGGTGTCAAAAATGTTTCCCAGAAACACAAATCTCCCGCTCGAAGCACTCTGCTCCTCGGCTTTTCGATAAACCTCAGCCAGAATGCGAAACGAGTTTTTCGTGGCGTCGTTGCCGGCGATTTGCATCTCGAAAGGATCAAGTGGCTTGTGCCCATATACCAACGCTGGTTGCCAGAAGCAGAACACCCGGAAACCATAGGCCTCGCCAAGTATTCTTGCCATATGCAGATTGGTTTCGTAGTTATCGAGCGTTGCTGAAGCTTTTGGCCCAATTTCTTTAATTATTGTTTCAGTAGACTTCGCCCTCCGAAGCCAATTCACTCCGGTCACAACTAACTGCAAAGTGTTGGAATTGCGGAGAAAGTCGATCCTTCCTGTGACTGAACCCTCAACCCGTGCCTTAATGTTTGCCAGCGATACATGAGCGTTCGGAATTCCCGGTGAAATTGCACCGGCGAACGAATCGTTCACTCCGTCGTAGAAAATGACGATGCCGGGGCGCCGCCCGATTTTGAGCTGTTCTATCAGAAGAATAATCTCTTGATTGGTGACATAACCTTCCACTCCGAAGTTGCTCACCACAAAACATTCAGGTCCGGCGGAGTTCAGCTCTCGCGACAGGAACGACGGCAGAGTCGCTTCGTCGGGAACCCCTGTCCCATAAAGAGTCGAGCCCCCAAACATCCATACCTCAACGCTGTTTTGTTCCTCACACCCACCATTCCTCGCGTTGATTGTTCTGCGCCAGATACCTTGCGGCGTGGTGTCCGTATTTATGTATTTACTGTGCCACGGCGCCGCTCCCCAGACGACGAACGGTTCGTAGCTGCCGTGCTGTGACTTCCAGCGCGCCTTCTCTTCTTTCCAATATTCAGGCGCCCACGAATATTTGCCATAGGCCGGGCTACCGTCCGCAAAGTTGTCCCGACTGTCGGGCCGGATCCAATGATAAGTGGACAATACAAGGAACGCTCCGAACTCGAGCAAGGTAATCGCCACGATTGAGCTGACTACGACGAATCCAACGAATACGAACCATCTTCGGAAGAAGTGGACGCGTGACAAACTCATTTTCGTCTCCTCAAACCTGCGCACTCGTTGGTTCGAGTGTTGCTTCGCCAGCCAGTCGATCCGCGCCTAACCATTCTTCTCAACCAGGAAATCGCCAAGTACCAGGCAATCCATCCCACTCCTGCGAAATGTGCTCACCGCATCCGCTAAAGTGTTCACGATCGGTTCGCCCTTCAAGTTGAACGAGGTGTTGAGCACAACGGGAACTCCAGTCGCATCACCGAATCGTTCGATCAGCGCGTAATAGCGCGGATTGTGTTCACGAAACACGGTCTGTACGCGCGCCGTGCCGTCTATGTGTGTTACCGCGGGCAGTGTTTCTCGTTTGCTCTGCTTGGTTGGCGCTACATACTGCATGTACCTCGCCGGATAGTGCGCGGTTGCTTGAGGCAATTCGAAATAACATTCGGCTCGCTCTGCTAGCACGGATGGCGCGAATGGCCGGTACGGCTCCCGAAATTTGATCTTGCTGTTCACAATGTCTTTCATGTCGCGGTTCCGTGGGTCTGCAAGAATGCTGCGGTTGCCAAGAGCCCGTGGCCCCCACTCTGACCGACCTTGAAACCATCCCACAACCTTTCCGCTCGTCAATTGCGCAGCGACGGTATCCAGCAGCTCGTTCGACTCTTCGATCCGACGGTGAGGAATGTTATTTCCTTGCAGAAACGCGCTTATTTCCGATGGGGAATATTCTTGGCCCCAGTAGGCATGTTCCATGCAGTAGGTCCGCGGGTTGCCGAGCAGCGAATGGTAGGCCCATAGCGCTGCGCCTAAGGCTCCCCCGCCGTCGCCGGCGGCAGGCTGCACAAAAATCTCGTCAAAGTCTGTGGCGTGCAGGATGTGACTGTTGGCAACGCTGTTCAATCCCACGCCACCTGCAATGCATAGCCTCTTGAGACCTGTCTCTTTCTGCAGATTCCTTGCCATCCCGACAAGCAACTCCTCGGTAACCTTTTGCACGCTGGCCGCTATGTCAGCGTAGTACCGGTTGATTCGGTACATTTCTGTGCGGTGCGTTTGTGGCTTGCTGAAGTTCGTTCGCGACACGCTCGATTCGGTAACAAAAGGCATTCCGCAGGGCCGCGAGTCTCCGAAAAGCTCTGTAAAGCGGCCGTTGAACATGCGTTCGGTCGAATGATGAAAGCAAAAATAATCCATATCGAGCGAAAACGATCCGTCGCTGTTTTGCCGTACCAGTTTCCAAACCTTGTCGGTATAGCGCGGATGTCCATAAGGCGCCATGCCCATCACCTTGTACTCGCCCTCGTTCACTTCGAAGCCGAGGAATGTGGTGAAGGTGCTGTACAGCAGTCCCAGCGAATGTGGAAACTCGATTTGCTTGGACAGCCGTATCTGATTGTCTTTGCCTGTGCCGCAGCCGGTTGTGACCCACTCGCCCACGCCGTCCACCGTCAGGATCGCCGCTTCGTTGAAAGGAGAACAAAGAAACGCGCTCGCTGCGTGTGAGAGATGATGTTCGGAAAACAGCACTTTGTTCTTTTCGATCCCCAATTCTGATTGCAGAGTGCTGGAGATCCACAGCTTGTCGAGCACCCACCCCACCATGGACTCCCGAAAGGCTTTCCATGATCTGGGATATGTTTGGAGAACGCTGGTAAGAATACGATCCAGCTTGCGAAAGGGCTTCTCGAAAAACACGACGTAGTCCAGGTCGCGACGCCGGATATTGCCTGTCTCCAAGCAAAATCGGATGGCGCTCCTTGGGAAGCGGGAGTCATGTTTGACCCGCGAGAAGCGCTCCTCTTCCGCGGCTGCTATCAGTTGCCCGTCCTGCAAAAGGACAGCGGCCGCATCGTGATAGTGGCAAGAGACTCCCAGGATATTCATCGCGTCACTGCTTTTGGGCCCCCGGCATGTCCAAGGTTTGCGGCGGCGCATCCAGCCACTTTGCAGGCCGTTCGTTGGTGCGAAGCGGGTCTGCGAAGAGCCGTACGCAGAGGGCAAACGGAAAGAGAATTACGACATAGAGAAATGTCAGCAACACTCTCGCCTGGAAATCGCCGATCCTATGTGCCAAGCGGGCCCAAGCTGCCCACAGGCTCTTGGCTTGGTCCCAAACACGCTTCTCCATAACGCATCACCATCTGTAAAAAAGCCTAAAAGAGCGGGTATAAGAACGGCGCTAAAGCCGAACTCTGCGCCAGGATAATCAGTAACGCCATCAGCAGCACCGCCAGAATCACCGGCAGCATCCACCACCGCCGAATCAGGAAGAAGAACAGAAGCTCGCCCGCGATACCGACTCTCCTTCCGGTAGTGCGAACCAACCCCATTCGTCCTCCTCTTTCCCCTTCCGGCAGAAAGCACGAAACGCCTCATTACCATGAAAAAGCAGGATAGGGCTCGGCACAAATCACTTTGTCAACAGCGAGTCACCGTTCCGTCAAATACATGTCTATCAGCCGCAAAACCTGAGAGTTTTTCCGTACCGTCCTCCGCTTTTCTGATTACGACGTGAATGACGAACTAAGCCGCAAACAGCGGTGTCTGTCGGCTCATGTTGTTTGACTGCCCCTGTTGTTAGAATTCTCGGCATATGGGTAGCCGTTTGCGCGTCCCTGACGAGAAGAGAATTGAAGTTGGTCCATCGTTAGAGCGCGGCGCTTCTCATGGACCATAACATTGACGGCATCCTCCAAGCCGGCGATTCGGCGCCGTCGGCCCCTTCATTTCCTTGCTGAGCAGTTAAGAACCGCATGCACAAACTGTTGGAGGTCCAGGAAACCGAAAAATTGATGAACCAAGCCAAGGACTGGGTGGCGTTCAGGTGGTTGTTTGAAAAACCGAGAGTGTGCCAGACCGCGGATCGGGTTAACGGCGCGTTGGACCGCTGCAGAGTTACCTCGTTTGCAGTGAGCGTCATCACCCCCGCCGGGTTACCGGAAGAACTAGACTGGGCGTGTTCGAACAAGCAGTCAGTTGGGGCGGAGTACACCGTCGACTAACAGTGAGAATGAGTCTTCCAAGGTGAGGCCGGATTCCAGCAAGGGCTGGACGTAGAGCTGGTGAAATTCTTCGGGATGGTCTTTGGTGTCAGCGAAAATGCTGTCTAGTGTTTGCAGCTTCAAGCCCATGCCCTTGTCGATCAGATCGATCTGTTTACGGATGTCATCAGACATGTCCTTAATTCCCGGGCTGCCCTTGATACGAATCTTGCGATCTTTCATTTCCTTCTACTCCTTGTTCTCTTGTTCGGGGAGAGAGACATTCAATCCTTCACGGCTTGCTTGCGCTTCAAAGGTCACGCTTCCGTTTCTGTGCCAGCCGTTATTGCATGGCTGGCACAGAGACTCCGTGGAAGCATACGAATCACGCGGTGATATAGAGCGTTCTGCCCCCGCGATTGACGAGCAACAGCGGCTCGTCGCCACCCTTCTTAAGCGCGTGCTGGAACTCAGAAACGTTCCTCACAGACTGGTGGTTTACTTCCTGAATCACATCGCCTCGGCTCAAACCGGACTCCGCCATCTTGCTGGAAGGATCGACACCGGCCACGACGACTCCTGTCGTACTCGCGGGCAATCCTAGCTCTTGCGCGATTTCGGGGTTGAGGTTTGAGACTTCCACGCCGTCTAGCGCTTTGCTTCCGCCTTCTTCCTGCGAATTCAGCTTGGCTGTCTCCGTGGGCATTTCGGCGAGCTTGACCGTGACGTCGCGTGCACTGCCATTGCGCAGGGTCTTCAGGCTAACGCTGCTACCTGGCGTCATCATAGAAATCGTCATGCGCAGTTGGTTGCTGTCGCTCACGGGCTTGCCGTTCAACTCCAGAATGATGTCGCCGCGCTGAATGCCGCTCTCTTGCGCGGGGCTGCTGGCAGTAACGTCGCCAACCACGATGCCCTTGGCTTCTTTCTCGCCAAACGCTTTTGCCATGCTGGGGGTAACGTCTTGCGGCAGAATTCCAAGATACGCGCGAACAACTTTGCCGTTCTTCAGAATTTGGTCCATCACCTGCCGGGCGAGATTCGCGGGAACCGCAAACCCAATGCCCTGGCTGCCGCCTGAACCATGCGAAATGATCGCGGTGTTGATGCCGATCAGTTCGCCGCGATCATTCACAAGCGCGCCACCGGAATTGCCGGGATTGATGGGTGCATCTGTCTGTAGGAAATCCTCGTAGTCTTCGATCCCAAGGCCTCCGCGACCCTTTGCGCTGATGATGCCTTTGGTCACGGTCTGTCCGACACCGAACGGATCGCCAACCGCAATTGCCACATCGCCTACCTCCACCTTGGAGGAATCGCCGATCGTAAGCGGCACAAGGTTGCTGGGGTCAATCTTGAGCACGGCAACGTCCGTCTTCGGATCTGTGCCGACGATGCGCGCCTGAAATTCGCGCTTGTCAGAGAGCGTCACCTTTACGTCGGTCGCGCCATCCACCACGTGGTTGTTCGTCAATATGTAACCTTCTGGGCTGACAATCACACCGGAGCCGAGAGCCTTCTCACGTCGATCCTTGGGCGCTTCCATCCCACCTTGCCCGAAAAACTGGCGGAACATCGGGTCTTGCTCCATCTGTTCCATGCCTTCGGCGCTGGCTTTGACGACTTTCGAAGAGGAAATATTCACAACCGAGGGAAGAACTGCCTTCACGACAGGTGCAAAACTTGTTTTGCTTGCTCCTTCGTTGACATCAGCCAACTTCAATGTGGCTGGTGGATTCGTGTCTGCCTTCTCCGTCGTCGCTTTTGTACTTTTTTGGGCAAAACTAACTCCAGCGATGCCCAATGCCAATCCGAGGGCGAGAGCGGCTGGTCTTGATTTGAGTGAAATCGCGTTTGCTTTCATCTGTCCGTCCTTAAGTGAAGCGTTTCTGCGCACCCTGTCCGCCGTGCTTTGATGGATGCGCTTCTTTGGTCGCACACAATAAGATGTCCTCAGACAGGAAAATATGCCTCCCTGGCGGTCGGTATCTTTGCATCCTGTGATTGGGTAGTGCCTAGATCTGGGTAACGGAAGGGGACGTAGATTGAAGGCCAGCCGGGATTATCAGGAAATGATGCCTTTCCGCACTGCGTAGAGAATTAGCTCCGGAACCCCGTGTAAATTCAATTTTTCCATGATGTTCGAGCGGTGCGTCTCCACGGTATAAACACTCAAATTCAAAAGCTGTGCGACCTCCTTGTTCGATTTGCCCTCGGCTACAAGCTGCATCACTTCCCGTTCTCGTGGCGTCAGCAGATCGTAGGGATCCTCCGTCCCGGAACGCTTCAGTTTGCGTACATAGTCGTCCAATAGGACTTTGCTGACGGCGGGACTAAAAAAGGACTTGCCCTCCGCGACCGAGTGCACCGCTCGTATCAGATCCGCCTCGGCAGAGTCCTTCAGTAAATATCCTTTCGCACCTGCTTTCAGAGCCCGCAGAACATAGCTCTCATCGGAATGCATGCTCAACATCACGATCGCGGTTTCTGGATGACTTTGCGTGATCTGTCCTGCGGCTTCAATGCCATTCAGGCTCGGCATCCCGATGTCCATCACCAGGACATCCGGCCTCTGCGACCCCACTAGCGCCACCGCCTCCCGCCCGTCCGATGCTTCGCCTATGACCGTTAAGTCCGTCTGCTGTTCAAGCAACACGCGCAGGCCGCCCCTCATCAACTTATGATCATCGGCAAGCAGGATCCGTATTTTCCTCATGAGTTCAGGTCGACTCCAAAGGCTGCCCGGGGATCTCTGCAAGCACAGTTGTGCCTTTCCCTGGCGCCGACCTAATGTCCAAGCTTCCACCCAAGCGCTTCACCCGTTCCTCCATCCCCAAAATCCCCATACCCCGGACACGTTCTGCAGCAAAGCCTTTTCCATCGTCGGCAATTTGCACCCGAATATTCGCCCCGCTTTGCACCACGGAAACCTGCGCGTGTTTTGCGCCTGAATGCCGCGCCGAATTCGTCAGCGCCTCTTGCACCACCCGGTAAATGCAAACCTTCACATCGTCAGGAAGTTGCTCGGACACACCTTCAGAACGGACGTCGACTTCCATATCGCCACGGCGTGAAATCTCCCGTCCTTGCCATTCCAGCGCGGGCATCAGCCCCAGGTCATCCAACATAGGGGGCCGCAACAGCAACGCAAGATTCCGAATCGATTTCACCGCCGCCTCTGCGATGGACTTAATCCTCGCGATATGCGTCTGCAGAAAATTGTCCTCTGCTGGCACCAGTTTGGACAATTGCCCTAAATCCACAAGCAGTGCGCCCAATGTCTGTCCAACTTCGTCGTGCAATTCGCGCGAAATCGATCGCCTCTCCTCTTCCTGCGCGTCTACCAACCGCGCCGACAACGCTTCTAGTTCTTCTCGGCTGGCGACAAGCTCTTGATAGCGACTGCGGCCCTGCCTCTCCAACTTCAAAATATAAAACCCTCCCAGCAGCGACAAAACCAGCCCCGCCAACAATGACAGCGTAACCATCGACATAAGCCGGGTCTGCGTATTACGAAAATCTATTGCCAATGATTGCTTTGCTTCCATCAGCTTTTGGTCATTCAATGAAGAAACGTCTCTGGAAATTCTCAGGATATAAGCACGGCGCAACATCATCTCTTCGCCGAAGCGCTCCTGCCTCTCCTGGGGTCTTTTGCCCGCACGTTGGCTGACGAGAACGGCGAAAGAGCTTTCCTGTTCCGTGAATCGCTTTTGTATCTCGGACAACAATGCCTGCTCGTCCGGTTCTGTATCCATGGGATACTTTTGTAAGGCGTCTTGAACTTTCGCAGCACAGTTCTGGACATCGGCGGGGTCCGTATCGGCTTCGGGACTTTCTCCGCTTAGCAAATACCGTTCCATCTTGTCATGATAGACGTGCACCGAAATCAGTATCGTTGTCAGTGCCTGTGTATGCGTCGAGTATCTTTGGTTCACCTGGCGTTCGAGTCCGTCCAGTTGTCGCAACGAATGCAGTGCATCCAAGCCTGCGGCCACCATCAACGCGAGCAGACCGCCGAAAGCCACAAATAGAATTCTTCGCACTTTTCCCGCTTGTTCGCTCGATTGCAAATCGTTTTCGGTCATCTGGGTCACCACCATTTTTCCCGCAAACCCGAGTCAGGCACTAGGATAATCCAATCGTTCCCTGGCAACGAAATCGCATACATTATCGACTCAGGCTTGCGCTCTTCCTCCAAAAAAAACAAAAAAGGCCGAGCGCCTGTGCCGGGCCTGTAAGAAGTTAAAATTCAGAAGCAGTCTTCTCCATCGCCTTAAAGCGCTGCGTTGCCATGTCGCCTAGCGGATATCCCGCAAAATGATTCGGCTGAAACGCGAGGCAACAAGCTAGTGGCATGTAACAACTGATTGTGTACTGAGATGGCGCGATGGATCGGCGTATTGCAGTCCACGGTGCTGAGCGATTGGTTGCACTGAAGCCTATCTCTCAAGAGTTTTCTATTCAGATCACAGAGCGAACGCACGCACGCACCTATAGTTATGAAGGGCTGTTGCAGCCCACTAGCAATGGGTACCCTACCCTTTGCGCGGTTTTGCAAAGGGCGGGCTCTTCCTCTCAAAAAACAGCAGGCTAGGCGCTTATCCCCGGCCGTTGAATCTTACGAAGTCTTCTCATCGCTTTGCGGCGGCTGAGGCACTACCGCAGGTTTGTATTCTGGTGTCGGTCTCGGCGCCGGCCTGCTGCTCGGCACCTTAATCTCCTTCTTTTTTGGTTTTTTCTTTTCCCGGCCTCGTGCGTCTCGATTACCCATGATTCGCTCCTTCCAACGATGTGTGCCTCTTCTGAAACTCGTGGGACAGCTGAAACGTTCCCTCATCCCTTGCGAAGGAATGCGCCACCAAAGCACTCGCAAACATCACTATAGCCATTTCCGGGGAATTCGGAAGATCGTTCCCGTCTGCCGGTACAGTTCGAATTCGGTCAACAACCGTAATCGAATTAAAATGTACATGCAAAGATTGGTGCCGCCGCAAAGCAATTCACTAGGCTACCCTCCCTGAGTCGGTCGACTTGATGCGCTAGAATCCCGTCGTGCTGCAACTGCAGTCTAATCAATGAGGCAGGTACACCAGCCTTGAGGAAGATTCCTTCGGCGTAGGGTGCAGGAAGAACCAAGCAAGTGCTTAGGGGACCTCAGGGAGCCCCGTCCTCGGTTTTTGAGGGCGGGTCTTCGGTTCGCCTGCCGATGACGTGTACGCCGGGCAGTAAATCTCGATAGAGCGCCAGAGCTACCGCGTCGATTGTTTTTTCGGTTCCATCGACCATTTCACCCGCCCCGCCACAAACTGCGCGAAGCTTAATATCCATATCGATGCTGGCGAGGTCGAGCGCAGCAAGATACTCATCGCGATCCTCGACGCGGGGCTATCGTCCTGATGTGCATGGCGTTCTCTAAGGAACGCGTGAAACCATTGGCTGTGGTTCAAGCTGAATGATCAGCAACTCGAAAATCACAGTTTTCGGCCAGCATCCAAAGATATGAGCTTCCCGGACAAGTAAGTTTTAGCATGAACATGTCCGGTCTCCCGACTACACGGGACTTAGCTAAATCCAGAACCCTTCCTCATATATTTTCTCACCCTTTCGCTCGCTGATCGCATCCAAAGCCCGACAGACAGGTATCCCTTAGCGCCAAAATGGGGCAGGGGAGTTTGCCTTTCTCTCTTGTCGAAGGTGGTCAAGAACTGCACGGCGATGAGCCTGTAGCTCAAATTGAAGAACAAACAAAGGAAGGCGCTAACAGGCCATAGGCGAGAATCAGCGACAGGGATTTGGCGCTGTGGGATGAAAAGGAGAAACACCGATGCTCAAGGGCTTCCATTATCCGCTCACGCCGAAGGGGAAATCGACACTGAATCCCGCGCCTCCTTGGTACTACTCGTCGGATTTTCTGAGTGTTGAGTTTTGGGCGGATGCCTCTGTCGTAGCGGCTCTGCTGCCTCCGGGGCTTGAAACGGACCGCGCTGCGAACGGTCACGCGGCAGCCTTCTTCTACGATTGGCAGTTCAGCGGAAAAAATGAGGAGTACCTGGATCCAGAGCGCTACCAGTACCGCGAATTTTTCATCCTTGTCGACGCTTTGTATGACGGAAAGCCCGTGTCCTATTGCCCCTATATTTTTGTCGACAATGATGCAGCGCTGGCGCGCGGCTGGACGCAGGGATATCCAAAGCGTTTTGGCCAGGTATTTCAGACCAGGTACTACGCGGCGACCGGGAAAGCCGGCCCGGCCCTTGCGGCGGGATCGAAATTTGCAGGTTCCGTAACAGCGAGCGGTCGCCGTCTTGCCGAGGCAGTCGTGACGCTTAGAGAACCGATAGAAGATTCATCGGTGCTGACGCAAAAACCTGTCATCAATCTGTTGCATTTCCCCCGGCTCGCCGCGGACAAGCAAGGCCAACCGGTCGTTCACGAACTGGTGGAGAACGTTCCGCACGATGTGAAGATCGAGCAAGCATGGATTGGAGGGGGTTCGCTTAAGCTGCCTGTGGCCGACGGGGAAGAAATTTCTGACCTCGCGCCACTCCGCACGGGCAAGGGCGTGCGCGCCTCCATGGCCTACATCGTTGACGATCTCAAGACACTGAACGATTCGAGGAAATAGCGTACGAGGCGGCGTCCATCATCATGCCGAATTACTATGCACTGTCGATATTCATCGGACCGGAAATCGTTTTGGTTTTGAGCCCCTTGGACGCTTAGCACGTCGGAGGTGACACGAATGCCGCAGTACACCATATTCACCGAGGACGGCAGCATTTCCGATAAGACAAAAGCGAAAATCGCCGGGGAAATCACATACACGCGGAGGTAATGAAAGTCCCAAAGAACTTCGTGCGTGTCGTGTTTCTTTCTTATGCCCGCGGGTGCGGCTATACCGCTGGCGAAAAGGCTCCCACCGTTGCCGTGAACTGTGTTTTGCGCGTCGGTCACACCGCTCAAGACAAGAACGACATGCTCAAGAAGCTCTGGGCGATGTTTCAACAGATGACTGGAGTGGCTACCGAGCAATTGGCGATATGTCTCCAGGAGATCCCCGCAAGTAACGCCATGGAAATGGGACAAATCATGCCAGAAGTGGAGTAAGGGTAAAAAAGTTTTCGATCGATCTAGCGAAAAACCAATCTCTTTCACTGAGATCAAGAATTTCAACTTCCGCCCACTAGCAGGCGAGATAGGAGGCGGAATGAAGGTTGGACTGGTGGTTCCCTGTTATATCGATACGTTTTATCCAAAAGTCGGCATTGCCACGCTTGAGCTGCTCGAACGTCTTGGGGTGGAGGTTGAATACCCGTTCGGGCAGACCTGCTGCGGCCAACCGATGGCTAACTCAGGATGCGAGGAAGACAGTCGCGCGACGGAAGAACATTTCGTAAGACTTTTCTCTGGGTTCGAATACATCGTTGTTCCCTCGGGTAGCTGTACCCACCATATCCGAAATAAGTTCATGCTGCAGAAGCGACTCCCGAACGTGAGCACGTGTCCACCCATACCATTGATCTCGTGGAGTTCCTGCATGACGTTCTGAGGGTCGACAAGTTTCCAGGAGTTTCCTTCCCCTATCGCGTCGCACTGCACATCATCGAAGGGAGGTCCCTCAATATCGACGCCAGGCTCGAAGCCGGTCATTGGCACGTTTGCGAGAGCTTTGAAAACGCATCACTTGGTTTGTCGCCCGTCCTTCAGGGAAGTTTACTCCCATGTCTTCGCTGTAATGTCGAAGCATACCGAGCTGCGTCAGCCGATACCAAACGGCCGGGACATTTGCGCCAGGTCCGCAAGCTTGCTTGTAGTAATCGAGGCCAACAAAGTAAACTCGGCCGGGATCACGATCCGGCTCGGTAACTGAGCCCTTGCTCAGGTCTCATCCAGCGGCAGCAAAAACGCAAATGTACTGCCGCGGCCCGGTTCGCTCTCAACCCAAATCTTCCCTCTGTGCGCTTCGATGAACCGCTTCGCAATGGCCAACCCCAGCCCCATACCGGATGTCGTTCCGTCGACCCGCACGAACTCCTCAAAAACCTTCTGATGGTGCTCCGGGCCAATCCCGACTCCCGAATCCGTCACGCGGACTTCCACGCTGTTCGGCCGCGAAAGGACAAACATTCTCCGCTCTTTCGCCGGGGTGACCGCGGCCTCGCGTCGCTCCCATAAGTGCTGTCTCGCGCGCAATATAACCGTACCGCCCGATGGTGTGTGCTTCAATGCGTTATCCAGCAGATTCTCCGTCGAATGCTGCACCTTCTGATAATCGAATCGGAATGTCGGAATAGGATCTAGTAGCGCTTCTAGTTTTACCGCCTTCCGTTGGAACGATTCGGACAAGCGTCTGACCGTCTCTTCGAGACAATCCCTGAGGTCATTTTCTCTCAGCTGCAGCGCCAGCTTCCCGCTCTCTATCGCCGAATAGTTCAGGAACGTGGAAACCAGCCGTACCAGTCTCTCGCAGCTGTCTTTCGATTCCCTGAGAATGTCCTTCTGTTTTTCGCTAAGCTCCCCTACTGAACCGCCTAGCAACAGGTCATGGTAGCCCTTGATGACCGCAAGTGGGGTCTTCAATTCGTGAGCCGCAGACGCCAGAAACAGCAGAAGCTCTTGCAGCTTCGGTTGATTGCCACCGTCCGCTTCCTCCGCCGCCATTTTTCCCTTTTCACCTTATCGGGCGCTTTTGCCGCGGCTCCACGATTCGCCGCGAGGCTACAACAGAATGACGTGCGGTACAAGATTAAGGCCCGAGGATGCCAACGTTTTCTTGGACGTCGAACACTGGACGCTCCGGCTACCCTACGCGGGAGAGAGGGAGCGCTTGCTTTCCCAGGCCTGGCGCATCTCTGAGCGCTTACTGAGTACGTATTGTTTGGCATCCTCGAAGTTCTTGTAGACTCGCTTGCCTTTAATCATGTTGCACGGACGGCAGCAGGCTACCAGGTTGGTAGGATCCTTCTTGCCTTTTTGAGCTCGCGGCACGACGAAGTCAACGGACATGACCAGCGCGTTTTCAAAGCTGGTCCTCCCATCCAATCCGCAATACCGGCAGCAAAATTGATCGCGCTCGAGAATTTTCAGGCCTTCGGCCTGGCTTACGGGCATATCCACCCTTGACAGGGTCATGATGTTGAATGGCATGGAGCACCTCCAAATTGAAAATCCTATTCTTTGTTGGGCTGATTGAGAAGAGGGAACTCCAGGCTT
Source organism: Candidatus Acidiferrales bacterium (assembly GCA_963795535.1). Taxonomy (GTDB): domain Bacteria; phylum Acidobacteriota; class Terriglobia; order Acidiferrales; family UBA7541; genus Acidiferrum. Next base: position 61,280 of record CAWCIG010000011.1, on the reverse strand, counting down.
CGCGTCCCTGCTATCGCCGCAAGCGAATCACGGTCAAGGTCCTGTCGGCGCATGGGTTCCATGGGGGCGAGGGCGCCAACCGTTGACGCACGTAAGATGTTCGACCATTGGGGCTAAGTTCCAGCACTTCTGTACTACTAGGGAGACGGAATGGGCCACCGTTTTTGCGGGTACGGCCTCACTATGGGTTTTGCGGTGTAACCCATCTAACCTCAGTCTCAAGGTAGTCTGAATGGCAAAGTTGAAGAAAGCTGGAGGAATCGAACCGTGGAACTAACATACCTACTTAAATGGATCGCAGGCGGAGGGCTAGTGACTCTTGCGGTTTATGCCTGTTTTTGCTTGCTCAAGTCTGCGCAGTACCTAGAAGACGGGGAAGACGAAAGATTGTGGCAAAATTTGCTCTATCCCGGCACGCCAGAAACCGGGAGTTAAATTTCTGGGATCGATTCGTCTCCTACATTTCCCCGATCGCTTCCGTTAGCGCTGCGAAACGTTCCCGCGCTGGTGCGCCCGCGGCTACCAGTGCTTCATAACGCTCTGTGGCGCTCATGTCTGCGAGTTGGGGCGTTGTGGGATCTACGCTCAACCGCTGCCTGTGCAATTTCTGTTAATACCGTTGTTTTCTTCACATGCCCGCTGCGTGGCTTGCCCTTCCTGAGACGCGCCAACCTGTCCGAGGCTGCTATGCGATCGCGAGGCGACGCATTTGGATCGTTCATCACCGCCAGCAGTGTTTTCCTGATTGATCCCTTTGGCTGTCGAATTTCAAAATCCTAGCAGCAGCACTCTCGATCAAACGGGAAGATCCAGCCAAGCTCATCTTCCGCACCAAAAATGAAACACCGTGGGACGCGAACTTGATCGTGAAGCGGAAACTGGGACCGCTTTGCGCGGAGCTCGGGATTGCGGCGCGCGGCCTACACGCATTCCGGCACGGGCTTGGAACTTCCCTCTAATTTGCGAGCATCCAGCCGGTTAGGCTCGACTGAGCCGAGCCCGCAGAGATGCGTAAGGCCTGTGGCGTATGTCGCCCATCACGAGAAGGCGTAGCGCACCACTGCGGTCTCGTCCCAGTCCAGCCCGAGCCCGGGCCCGCGCGCGCTGACCATACCGTCAACCGGCAGCAGCCGTTCAGTCAGAACGGCGCCTGCCATGTCCAGATATTCGAACCAGGAAGCCGTTGGGGAGACGGCCATGACATGCGCGCTCGGCTTGACAAAAGTGTGATTTGATAAAGGCAGCGCCGCCGCTTCCGCCTGTGCCATCGCCGACATCCAGCCGGTGACGCCGCCGATCTTCATGATGTCGGCCATCGCAAGGTCGGACGCGCCGGCCGCGATGGCGTTCGCCATCCCGTGCGGGAACCACCAGTTCTCCCCGGTTTGAATCGGCACTGGCCGGACACGCTCGCGAACGGCGCAATGGCCTACAAGATCTTCGGCCGCAACCGGCTCTTCCACCCAGGTCAGATCGAAATCCTGGAGCCGACAGATGCGCTCGACCGCGCTGGCAGTGCTTTGCGACTGCCCAGAGCTTCTCGACGCGCTGGGCTGATTTTGGCGATGATGGTTTGCCCGACCTTGTAGTTAGCCATGCTTCGGGTTTCGTTGGTGACAGTCCCGATGCTACTCGAAGATGATCGTTTTGTTGTTGTAGAGGAGAATTCTGTTTTCAATGTGCCAACGAACAGCGCGGGAGAGGACCATTTTTTCAAGGTCCCGTCCTTTTTCCACTAGGTCTTCAATGGTATCCCGGTGAGATATGCGCGCGATGTTCTGTTCAATGATGGGGCCGTCGTCGAGGATTTCGGTGACATAGTGCGCGGTAGCGCCAATCAGTTTTACGCCGCGCTCATAGGCCTGGTGATAGGGTTTTGCGCCGATAAAGGCGGGCAGGAATGAGTGATGAATGTTGATGATAGGCATCGGACATCGGGTAATGAAGTCACTCGAAAGCACCTGCATGTAACGGGCGAGCACGACCAAGTCGATTTTATTCTCGGCCAGGAGTTCGAGTTGCTGCGCCTCGCCATGGGGCTTGTTGTCCTTCGTCACGGGAATGAGCTGGAAAGGCACGCCATAAAAATCGGCATGCCCTCTGGTGTCTGGATGATTGCTGATCATCAGCGGAAAATCGCAAGCAAGTTCGCCGATTCGCTGCCGATAGAGGAGGTCGAGGAGGCAGTGATCGTATTTTGAAACGAAGATGGCCACGCGAGGACGGCGATTACCCAGGGCGATGCACCAGTTCATTCCAAGCTTGTGGGCGATAGGACCAAACGCGCCGTCGAAGTCTTTCATGTCCAGACGGAAACCGGCGAGTTCCCATTCCACGCGAGCCAGGAAGTAACGACTTTCCCCGGCCTGGTGCTGTTCGAAATGTAGAATGTTACCGTCATAACGATAAAGGAATTCGGCGATGGTGGCATTCAGGCCGTTACGGGTGGGACACTGCACCAGGAGCACAGCGGTATCTTTCATGAGAAACCCTCCTTCTCGTCGCTCAATTGTAAACGAGAGTATGCGGCGAGCCCTCGGCAGGCGTGCGAGTTAGTGGTTCACCATTAGTTCACTACTTTTTCAGTCGGCGTGCATGGCCAGAACGTGGAAGGTTTGCGAGGATACGGCCATCCGAATGGTAGTGAATTCGGATAGAAAAAGGACGACACCATGGAAACCACGGTTGCTATGTCGGCAAAGCAAAACACAACTGGATTCAACTCTGCCCGGCGCAGTTTCGTAGGGCGGCTGATATTGAGAATGGGATTGGGAGGGCTGGCGCTGCTCTTGTGGCAGGCCTCGTCGGTGAAGGCGCAAGAATGCTGCCCGGATCAACCGACGCAAGCCGAGCTGGCGAGCTTTGAGAATGCGTCGAAAAAGCCCGTGAAAATGGATGCGACGAAAATGCAGCAGGGCGACTCTGCCACAAGCGTGAAGATCAGCGTTGCGACGGGTGCTAATGCGGCTGGCAACAAGAAATTGAAAGTGCACGCGAAGCCGCCAGCAATCAAGGAGACGGTTCAAGGAGTAGAAACCGCCATTCCGACTACAGGCAAGCCGCCCCAGAAAGTGGAAGCGGTCAGCGATGGGAAAATCCAGAAAAAGGCGGACAGCTAGGTCCGCTCTCGTCTGCGGGCCGCCAGACGGCGTTGAGCTAAAGCTCCCCGGCCTAGACGAGAATTCGTTACAGGTGACACCGTGATACAGGTTGTTGTCTTACGTAAGATCTTCAGCACCAAACCTCAGCAATTTATGCTTGTCTTGAAGGACTCTGTGAAGGTCCAGAATACTGAGTTTGGAGCCGAACGCGAAATCCGTATGAAACTCGACGCGGGTGGAATAGCTCAGCCTGAGATTGATAAGCTTTTCGAAGACGCGAAGTCCACGCCTTATCCCGACTCTGCAGCAGGAAGGCTGGCAAGTTAGGCGTCGTAACGGGGAAACGGCTGCCAGTAGTCCTGCTATTGCGCCCTCGTCATCAACTCGTGCCTCCTTCCAGATCACGGGCGCAAATTTTCCGCAGAATGGTACTGTACCCAAGATTCGCGGACTTATTACTCCGAGCACTAAATTGATGACACTTTTCAAGGTGATCTGCTGAATGGTTTTCTGAACGTCTGATGATCGGCTGGGATTCTGCAGACAGCAGTGCTTTACCGAGGACGTCTACGCGGGTAGCCAGGGGTAACTTACATTTCCCATAAGCGGGCCTATCGCCGGAATAACTTCCGGTTGGCCGTGATCCAACCAGAATCCAAGAGCCCGCCACTCTAGGTGGTGAGCACCATTGCCTGCTCACAATTAGCAACGAAATAGTGAAATTCATTGTTTTAATAGTTGTGGGATGGGGATTCGCGAAAGCAAGCCCTTCTTGTAGTCCGTCAGCCACAGCGAATCGAACCCAAAGCGAAGAGAGTCCCCGCCCTTGCCGACCCACTGCCTCACGACCTTGTTCGTGCTGGCATCGATTCGGGTGAGTGGTACGGCTAACACTGTCGGCCATACAGATTCGCCTCCATAGCCGATGTCGCCACCCGCACCGGGTATGCCCACTTGAATTGTGGCGATCACTTTCCTGCTTTTTTCATCAACTCGGCTGACGGTTCCATCCCCTTGGTTGAGCGTCCAAACAGAACCCCCACCAACAGTAAGAAAGCGAGGCTTCGGCCCGACAGGCATCGACTCCAGCACCGTGCCAGTCGAGGCTTCCACGGCAGTGAGGACGCTGCTCTCGACTCCGGTGATCCAGACAATGCCATCACTGAAAAGCGGATTGTAGGAACCCGGCGGTATCGAGATTTTCTGGCGCACATTGTTCGTAGACGGATCGATCCGGTTGAGGGTGCCGTTCTTGTCCGACACGATCCGCACGCTATCTTCACTGGCCGTGATCCCTCCCTCTGGCCCCGCTGGCGGTATAGGGAGTGTGGCACTAATCAAATTCTTAGTGGCATCGACCCGGACAAGCGAAGACTTCTTTCCGCAGAGCGGGACCCAAATGCTGCCGAATCCTGAAGCCAGACCGGAGCATGCCTCTCCGGGGACTTTTATGGTGGCGAGAATCTTGTTGGTTGACGGATCAATTCGGAGCACCGCGTAGGGTTTCGTGCTCGCAACCCAGACAGCATCGTCGGTGACTAGAGCCCAATCCGCTGTACCGCCAATCTTGATTGTCGCCGATGGTTTCAAGGAAGCAAACGAAACCTGAACCTCCTTCACTCCCTGCTTCGGCACGTTCCATTCGGAGCTAGGCGTCTGAGCAACAGCAACAGTAGCCAATGTGCTGGCGGCGAGGATGAGTGCAAGGGCGATTTTCATTTGCGCAATGCTATGGATGCAGGGCAACAGAGTCAATCAGTTAAGCTCGATGTGAGCCAACGTCACAATCGTAGTTGTCGAAAAATCGCGTTATCACTCACGATGCCAGAATTGGCTCGTCACTGGCGTGTCGTCGGCAAACCTTCCCTTACCGGGATTCCCGCTTGCCCGTCATCCGGCCGCAAATCACCGGGATTGAACTCGATTCTGCTAAACTCTCCGGCATGCGAGGGAGAATCGGCAGGTCCATTCCGATCTTTGTGGGAGTGCTCGCCTTTTGCATCTTGGGTATATCACTTTCCGCACAAACGACGCCCGACGTGAATTGGCGATACTACGGAGGTGACGCCGGCGGGATGCGCTACTCGCGGCTGACCCAGTTCAATCCGGAGAATGTGTCGAGGCTCAAGATCGCCTGGGTCTTTCATACCGGTGATGTTTCCGACGGGAAACACGGAAAGCAGAGAAGCGGATTCGAAGCTACACCAATCCTCGTCGATGGCCTTCTGATTTTTGCTACCGGCTTCAATCGAGTGATCGCGGTCAATCCCGAAACAGGAACGCTCCAGTGGGCATACGACCCCGAGATCGATCCGACCTGGGACTACGGCGATGCTCTCGTGAACCGAGGCGTAGCGATGTGGTTCGACACGGTACACAGCGCGCAGACTGGAGCACCGTGTCGGCGACGCATTTACGAGGCATCTCTGGACGCCCGGCTGATTGCCCTCGACACGGCGACGGGCGTGCCGTGCGCCGATTTTGGCGACAAAGGCGAGGTATCTCTTCGTGATGTGCCAGGGTACCGACCTGGGCAATATCATATGACTTCGCCACCTGCGGTCATCGACGACTTGGTTGTCGTGGGCTCTGCGATCAACGATAACAATCGCGTTGATATGCCAAGTGGAGTGGTCAGGGCCTTCGATGCGCGTACAGGGTCTTTGCGCTGGAGTTGGGATCCAATCGACAAGAACGAGCAAGCCCCCACAGGCGGCACAACAAAGACGTGGCGGACTGGCGCGGGCAACGCGTGGTCCATCATGGCTGTGGACAATGAACGTGATCTGGTCTTCATTCCTACGGGAAGCGCCAGCCCAGACTATTACGGTGGATTACGCCCCGGCGACGACAAATGGGCTAATTCGATAGTAGCCTTGCGCGGAAAGACGGGGAAGCTCGTCTGGGGATTCCAGTTGGTGCACCATGATCTCTGGGACTATGACTCTGCTTCACCGCCATTGCTGGCGATGCTGCAGCGCGCTGGCAAGCAGGTGCCGGTTCTAATCCAGGGGAATAAGACTGGATTGCTGTTTGTTCTGAATCGCGAGACGGGTGTTCCGGTTTTTCCGGTCGAGGAGCGACCCGTACCGCAGAGCGATGTTCCGGGTGAAGTGACATCGCCGACGCAGCCTATTCCCGTAGCGCCTCCTCCGCTCGTCCCTCAGAAGCTTTCCGCAGATGCCATCTTCGGTGTGAATCCCGTCGATCGCGAAACCTGCCAACAGTGGGTTCGATCATTTCGCAATGAAGGCATCTTTACGCCGCCTAGTTTGCAAGGCACGTTGGTCGTTCCTGGAAACTTCGGTGGCATGACCTGGAGCGGTTATGCATTCGATCCCGTGGACAATCTGCTTGTGGTTCCGACGAATAATATTGCGGGAGTCGCAAAACTCATCCCGCGCCAGAAGTTAGAAGAGGCTGCGCAGAGCGGTGAAGATGGAGAATATGGGCGACAGACGGGAACTCCGTATGGAATGTACCGGCGCTTTCTACAAGGTGCGTCGGACCTTCCGTGCACGCCGCCACCCTGGGGGATGTTGAGCGCCGTAGATTTGAATCAAGGTACGATCAAGTGGCAGGTGCCACTAGGTTCGATGCAGTATTTCGGTGGAGGCCACGACCCTGTGCCACCAGGATCAATTGGGTTCGGGGGTCCGATCATCACCGCTACCGGGCTGGTGTTTATCGCCGGGACGTTTGATCCCTATATTCGCGCCCTCGATATTCAAACTGGAAAAGAACTTTGGAAGGCACAACTTCCTGCAAGCGGGAACGCTACGCCGATGACCTATAGTGTGAATGGCAAACAATACCTTGTCATCGCTGCAGGCGGCCATCCGAAGATCACCGAAGAATCACTGAATGACGCGTTGGTGGCTTTTGCTCTGCCCTAGCGCACAACGCGAAGCATGACTCCCGGTTCGTCGGCAACTCTTCCCTTACCAGATTACGGAAAGGTTGCCCGTCATCCGCCCAGAATTCGAAACCAGCCAGGCGGGGTCGTCAGCCGTTAGGGGCATGATGGCGTCAACAATGAATCCAACCGAGTCGCCACATCTGGTGCCGGTGCGCTCTAAAGCAAGGGGAAACGGTCGGACATTATTGCTTCATCACTTCATGACATTCTGTTCGGACAGCCGCCATTTTCTCTGGCGCTGGCATGGTGAATGTTTCGCCGGGTCGTGAGGATATGGCTCGCAGGCATTGCTCAAATGCGGGCCTGTTGAAGAAAAACAGAATCATGGCAGGCTCACTGGAAACGTTCGCCACGCCGATCCAGTTTCCATGCGGGATGACAACTGTCGATCCCGTTCCTGCGTCGTATTCACGTCTAGCCAACGTGACGCGCACCGCACCCGTGTGGACGAATATGACTTCATCTTCGCGCAGATGCTTGTGGGTCGGGATTTTGTTTCCCGGTGGCATCTCCTCCGTCCCGACGACCAGTGTGTCCGAGCCGGTACTGAGGGGATCAATCTTGAAAATGAGCGGCTTGTCCCCAAGCAGCATCCAACGGTCACCTTCGCCGGCCTGAAAGACTGTGGGCGTTGGTTGCTTTGGCACTGGCACTGCCTTCGAATCTGTAGTCGGTGCGTGGGCCTTAGTGGCACTTGGTGCAGTCGCAGGGTTGGTCTGAGCAGATAATGGGACGGCAGCCAGAAGCAGCAACGACGCAAGATGAATGTGAATCGCCGTACACCCTCCGTTTTCCGTCGGCTTACGGTCGAAACGTATACTGCAGTAAAGATCCCATGGTCAACTGTCGAAACATCGTCATAGCACTCACAACCCCGGAATCGCCTCGTCACCGGGCAACTGGTCGACTACTCTTAACTTGGGATTACTTCAGGTTCGCCCGTAATCCAGGAGGAATCAATGTTCCGTTTCTCCCCCGACAAGCCAGGAGTGACACGGTATCGTCGCCCAATCGGAAATTGACCAATTACTTCACCATGCGACGAGACGGAGAGACGACCGGAGAGATGAGAATCTATGCCCCCATGCTTGCGTGAGGGTCCTTCTCAAATCCGCTGCGCTCGGCTTGCGTAAGTAGGCTCACGGCTGCGACAACTGCCGCGTTACAACACAACGCAATGAAACCGGCATTGAGCCCCATGACGGGATCGTGCTTGGTAAGTGCAAGAACAACAAAGACGAAAACGCCAGTCACAACTCCTGCGAAGACGCCGGGCATGGTCACGCGCTTTGAATACAGCCCCAACACCACGCCGGGAAAGAACTGTCCTACGCCTCCATATCCCACTAGGAGAAGCGAGACGAGGGTTGGCGAGCTGTAGATCGCGGAACACAGGGCGGCGACAGTAATCACCAGGACGGTTGTTTTGGCCAATTTCGCAACCTGTTGGTCCGTCATGCCAGGCCAAAGAATAGGACGGCACATGTTCTTCGCGAACAGTGTTGCCGCGGTAAGAATCATGACCCCTGCGGGAACCATTGCCGTGAGAGCACCTGCCCCGCCAATCAAGCCGAGGAACCAGGCTGGGAAAGTCTTCCGCACCATGGCTAACATCGAAAGGTCACCATTGGTGAGACCAGGCAAAATTAGAGTTGCGGCAAGGCCGACGAAGAACATCAGCGGCATAGTGATGCTGTAGAAGGGCATCACGACGGCGTTGCGGCGCAAGGTGTCGCTACTCTTTGCGGAAAAACTGGCACCGAAGAACTGTGGCCACATATAAAACCCGACCGATACCAGCAGAACTGTTGAGACATACCAGGAGTGTCCGAGATTCGTAGTGGCTCCCGGCATAACGAGGTGAGCGGGTTTAGCGCGGACGAGTGCAGCGAACATGGGGTCAATGCCACCAAAATAAATGTAGGGAATCGCCAGACCTACGAAAACAGCAGAAAACAGCAGGAGGAGGTCCTTCAGGACGCTGACCCACGCAACACCCCGGATACCGCTGGTGAGCACAAACCCAGCGACAATTACGAAGGAGATGATCATGGCGGGAGTGCGATGGATCGCTCCGTAACTTGCTACTTCCACGATCATCCCGAGTCCCATGAGCTGAAGCTGCAAATAGGGGATGATGAAGATGATCCCCACCATGGCGACGAAGGCGGCGAGATGCTTGCTCTTGTACCGCACTTGAAAGAAATCAGCTTGTGTTTGGAGGCGGAATTTCCTACCGACTTCCCAGACTTGAGGCAGAATGAAAAAAGAAACCACATACATCAATGGCTGGTATCCGAGAACGTACAGAACGGGCCCACCTTTGGAGTAGGCCCAGCCACTGGCCCCGAGGAACGTGAACGTGGTATAGATCTCTCCTGCCATCAGCAGCCACACGAGCAGCATTCCGAAGCCCCTATCACCTACGATCCATTGTTCCAGATCCATTTTGCGGCGAGTTCCTGCACAAAAACCTATGAACGCCCCTGCTGAGACGATGACCGAGATGAACGCCAGAGCGACGACGCCTGAGTTCACGGCGTGCCGTCGTCTTCACGATGCGGATGACCAGCGCGGCGCGCCTCCACCCGATATGCTCCCCACATGCAGAGTGGAGTGAGGAGCAACCACGCAATCAGCCAGAAAAAGTTGAACGGCAAACCAAGAATCATGGGATCGATACCGTCCCACAGAGACACAGAGAAGCAGATTGCGACAAAGGGAATAAGGGCTAACAGAATCGCGCCGATTGATGGCTTGCGCACTAACGCTCCTTGTGGTCAGAACTGACGTATGAATCACAACCAGAAAGGGATCAGTAACCGCTCGGAATTCTCGTTCAGAAAAGAAGGCAGCGCAAGGGGATTAAGATATGTCGAAGCGAATCTGATCTCTTAAGTGCGCACAGCAAATGCCATAAGTTCCGGATCGGCAACACGGAAGTTATCCAGAACAGGTTCTGTGAAATAGCCCTTTCTTCCTTGGCGTTCAAGAATCCCCATAATCGAGAGCCTTCTAACTCAATGAAATCATGAGGGGGGATCCATGGACTAGCCGTGTTCGGTATTCATCTGATTGATGAAGGCTGTCAGCTCGCAGCATGGTCGTATCAAATGGTTGTCGAATCTGATGGCTGTAAGTGCTTATTGTGCAGTCCGCAAATGCTGGTGCCGTTGTCTGTATCAAAGGATTTGGTTTGATACAGCACTAAATCATTTTGCCAACGCAGGCAGTATATAGACCGATTCTGAATGCCCAGAAACCCCGCGGTCCCTAGTTCCACAAAAAGTTGATTCCGCTGGCATGTTTTTCGCTTCTCGACCATGCCCCAAATCAGAGATGCTTTTGGGTGCGTCTCTATTGTTCAAAGTACACAGCACTTGGAGATAGGGCAGGATTGAGTCCACCGTGATTTCCTTGCCCGGAGTGGCCAACTCGCGGTTTCCCAGGCGGAAAGCCGCCGTCTGCTCCAAGCCGTCCTTCGCAACGCGGGCGCGCCGTACTCAGGTCGAAGCCGCTGCGCTGATTACATGAAAATGATGCCTGACTATATCTTGCCCGTTGGGACAAATTCCAAATCGAATTAAGACTTGGCCTGTTTCAAGAAAGTTCGCTCATTCCGAGTCCGCATTGATGTCGGCACGGGCACGATAATCCGGTTTACTTCTGTCTGCGCTGACGAAGCCCGTTTCAGGGGGCACGGAGTTGTGCGATAGTGTACATCCGACGATGGAAGCCGAGCCGGACCCCCGTCGCCTTGAAACGCGATTTCTATCCGATTTCAGAAAGCCATTTGTCATCGGAGAATTTCCGAGGGTAATCATGCCCATGAACGCTTTTCAGGTAGCCACTGTCTGCTGCTGGCTTGCCGTTCCAGTGCTGGTTGCCGCCCCAACGGCAAAAAAGTCTAATGTTGCCGAGCCGCCAACCGCTCAGCCGTCGGAGTTGGACCGCCTCCAGCAGGAAAAACTGGTTGAGGAGATCAAGAAACTTAAGCTGGAGAATCAAGCTCTGTCTCAGCCTCAACCTGCCCCGACAAATCAATCGGTCCCGATTTGGGCAGCTTGCATCGCCGCGGTCGTCGCGCTTCTGGTACCTCAAATCGCTGCGGCAAAGCAGGCTGCAGCAGACCGCCGCAAGGAGATGCGGCTTGCAGTGGCTCAATTCGGCGGTAACTGTGCCGCGGCGATTCACCATATCCAATGGCTGACCTGGAAACCCGCTCATGATTTACGTCTTACAACAGTGGATTTCGACGCCTACGATAACCAGATGGATCTGCTGTTTCCACAATTGATTGGGTCATTTCTCACGGCCTCGGCCGTAAACCCAAGCCTGTTTGTACAGATGAAGGAGGTGCACGACGAAATCATCGATATCGATTCAAAGATTGGTCAACTTACCGCTGAAGCGCGAAGCACCGGCCACGAAAATCGAGTCACGCTGACGGAATTTCATAAAGTCGTCAACAAACTCTGGGACGCACTTCCTGTAAAGTTCCAGGCTTTCATGAACATTCTTTCTTGACAGCATTCTCCATATCCTCCGAACTAAATCCTGACCTTTTCATACTCGTCACGGAGTCAAGCGCCGTCTCATCGTTTGCGGCGGTTGTGGAGTTTGGTAGTGCGCGGTGAAGAATGTGCGGCCATCGTTTGCGAGTGTTCCAGCGTGCCGTCGCTCTTGAGGTAGTCGGTGATGCCGGTGGCTCGCATGGGAGTGATTGCCAATCCGCGTTTGGATACCAGCCGGGCGCGCGCGCCGCTGAATCATCAGGTGGCCGTCCTGCTGCGTCATGCGGTGCGGCGTGCCGGTGAAACGCCCCGTCGTGCGAAACAGCGGCCCATCCTTGTCGTTAGCAATTCCCGCCGCTGAGATATACGCGTCGAGATAGGCTTCGAGCTTCGGTACACCGGGCGTTTGCCTTGCCCCTACAGGGGCATAGCCAAGCACACGCCCGATCACCTGCTGGAACGGGGCGAAGTAAGGCTGACTGGCGTTCCCGCTTTCCTTAATGTGGCCGTCTGGTCGTAGCGTTGCGCCATGAAGATTTCCGGGTATCAAACTGCGAGCGTTTTTCGCAGATACGACATAATCGAAGGCGATGACGTACAGCAGGCGCTGAACAAGCAGAAAGTCTACCGGGCTGGGTAAGCTAGTCCCTACGATTTCCACTACATCACGATTTTTGACAGTAAAAAAGGGTTCTGGTTGGAGCGCCAGAACCCTTTGGATTTCTACTTCTTAGAATGGTTGCGGGGGTCAGATTTGAACTGATGACCTTCGGGTTATGACTTCAAGTCGGCAACGCAGTATAGACTACTAAGTCTCGCCGAATCAATTGCCCTCTCACCCCGCTTCCTTCAATTCGTTGATCAAAATCGAGGGTTTTGCGCCCAAGTTGTGTCCAAGTTCCTCTTCACGTGCGGAGCGCGGTTTGAAGTTCGCTGATGGGAGGTACTGGTATGCCCTACAAAGACCCGGAACAGAAAAAGGAATGGGAGCGGTTGCATCGTTCGCAGCGGCTCGTCCGTCGGCGCGAGCTCCGACAGGCCGAGGCGACTCGGGAAGGTGCCCAGGGAGAAGCTCAGAGGTTCACTGGCGCGGCCCGTGGTTTGTTGATTCCCGTGGCCGCTGGGGTGTTCTAGCTGCCTACAATCCCAAACTCGCTATCGGGGCTGGGGGTCTCATGTTGGCAGCTGCCGCTCTGTATAAGAAGGATCGGTGCTGGTGGATAGTTGGGACATTAATCATGGTTAACTACTGTCCGGTTGTCGAATTCTCATATCGACGTAACTGCTTGTAATTCATCGGCTTAATTGACATTTCAACTTTTTTCGATTTGAAATGCAAATGGCCGTTTTTGGCTCTCCGGCCCAGTCTGATTCTGCGAAACAATGGGCTGTGAATACCGGACGAACTGTTTTTTCGCAGCTAATGGATTTTCTGCCCACCTACGAGTTTCAGAAATGTGTAAGCCGTTACCGTGGCGATCACAAGATACAAAACTTTTCCTGCCGAGACCAGTTTCTCTCGATGGCTTTCGCGCAACTAACGTATCGAGAGAGTCTCCGCGACATCGAAACGTGCCTGCAGTCTATAGGCAGTAAGCTCTACCACATGGGGTTCAGAAGCAAGGTGGCACGATCCACTCTTGCCGACGCAAACGAATCACGCGACTGGCGGATATACGCCGACTTTGCGCAAGTCTTGATCGCTATCGCGCGCCCGCTATATGCGAGCGATCCGATCGATGTCGATCTGGACCAGAGTCTGTATGCTTTAGACTCCACTACTATCGATCTTTGCCTCTCGCTCTTTCCTTGGGCTAAATTTCGGCAACACAAAGCGGCGGTGAAGATGCACACGCTGCTGGATCTGCATGGCAATATCCCCACGTTTATCCGCATTACGGACGGCAAAGTGCATGACGTGAACATTCTGGATGAGTTCTTTCCCGAAGCCGGTGCGTTCTATGTGATGGACCGCGGCTACATCGATTTTGAACGTCTATTTGTGTTCACACTCTGTTCGGCATTCTTCGTCGTACGCACCAAAGAGAAAGTCTTGCTGCAGCGGCGCTACTCCCATCCAGTGGACAAGACCACCGGCGTGCGATCCGATCACACTGTGATTCTGACCGCGTTCGATTCCGCGAAAGTCTATCCCGATTCCTTGCGCCGAGTGAGTTATCTTGATATCGAAACGAAGAAGCGACTCAAGTTCCTGACCAACAACTTTGTGCTTCCAGCATTGACCATTGCCCAGATCTATAAGTGCCGTTGGCAGGTGGAATTATTTTTCAAATGGATCAAGCAGCACTTGCGCATCAAGGTGTTCTACGGCACCAGCGAGAATGCCGTGAAGACTCAAATCTGGATCGCCGTCTCGATTTATGTGCTGGTGGCCATCGCTCGCAAGCGTCTTGGGCTGGAAAAGACTCTTTACCAAATTCTACAGATTTTCAGTATCACGAGTCTTGAAAAAGTGCCCATTTTAGAGGTGTTCGAAGCTTTCGACTCCCAATCGGAGTTACTCGATAATTCTAACCAACTGATCCTATTCGATTTATAACCGGACACCAATGATCATGGTTATAGGCCTGCTTTTCCAGCTGGGTGAAAAGGCCGAGAGGGAATGAGGTGTTTGAACGAAAGCAAAATGAGGGAAGGAATTGAAATTTCACGGGTCGGGCGGAACGGAACGACCAACAGCGCGTTTTTCGCCTTCATGAACTAGCTTTTGATGGGGCCGAAAATCTTGAGTTGTGAGGCCGAAAAAGATGAAACTTTATAACAAACTGAAAATTCGCACTTTGAATGTATTCGCGTTTGCACCGGGAGCATGGTTTACACCAGGAGAAGTGGCTGAACGTCTCGGTTTCGTCCCACGACGCGCGGTCTGGACCTACCTAAAGAGATTGTGGAGATTTGGGTTGCTTGAACGGCGTTCGTTTGGGGTGGGTACATTGAAATATAAACTAAGCGAAGCAGGGACGACTCGGCTTCGCTGGCTGCGTTCGCAGAGGGGTTAGATACTAATTCGACCTTCAGTCGGCCGCGTGTTTGGTGGTCCTGTCGTTGTGCTTTTCGTTGTGGATCTGTTTGCTATTTTTGTTTTGCTCTTTGTTGACTTGCTTTTTCTGCTTGGCGTCGAGGGCTCCGCCGTTAGCGGTGCGTTCGTCGTGAACTTGTTGGGCGGTCTTGGCCTGGTTGCTATTCGTCTTAGCGGCTTCACCGGAGGTCATCTGACCGCTGCGGAGGCCGTTGACGGTGCGCTGCTGCTGATTAGCCTCGCGGTCGTCTACCTCGTTGGGTTTGATGGTGTTGGCGTTGTGTTTTTCGTTGTAGATCTGGCGGCTTGCAGCGTTTTGTTCGCTGTTGATCTGCTGGCGCTCCTGGCCTGTTAGCTTGCCACCGTTGGCGGCGCGATCATTGTGGACTTGCTGATCGATGTTCGACTGCGTGCGCTCGGCGCGGGCCGCTTCACCAGAGGTCATCTCACCGCTGCGGAGGCCGTTGGCGATGCGCTGATCCTGATTGGCTTCGCGCTCGTTGGGGTGATAGTTTTGGCCAGCAGTGCGGTCGGCAGCCGATATCGGCTGCGACTGCGCGTGCTGCTGCGCGACCTGATGATAGGCATTCACGTTGGAGGCCGCCGGAGTTCCGGGCGTTCCGTGGTTTACCGAAACCAGTTGGGAACGGTCTTGAGCAGCGAAGTTCTGGTGCTGAACCTGGTTGGCGGTGGGCTGGATATGCTGCTCGTTGGCAGCTTGCAGCTCCGTTGCAGATGCCTGCGCCTGGATGCCCGCGCCGCCGTTGAAGCTGACGTGCTCGTTGTTGATGATAGTGTTTTGCGTGACGATCGTGCGGTTCTCGTAGACATTGGTGACGTGGACGCTGCCGAAGTTCGCGACGGCGCTGTTGTAAGCGAATGCTCCGCCGCGCCACTCGCCGCCGACGAATCCGACACCGCCGTAGCCGAAGCCGTAGTTAACTCCACCATAGAAGCCGATGTGTGGGCCCCAGTAGCCAGCGCGCCAGCCGTAAACGCCGCCCGCGAAGCCCCAGTAGCCAGGGGTCCAAAGAACGCCTGCCCTGGGCGGTTGCACCCAAACGCCGGGAACCCAATAGTAACCCGCATCTCCGTAGGACCAGTAGCCGGGGGTCCAGATATAGCCCGGAGCGGGGAGCGGGGGCTGCACGTACACGGGCAAAGCGGGTGGAGCAACGTGCACGGAGATACCGATGCCGACGGCAATCTGGGCGTGCGCGACCGGCAAAGTGAGCATTGGCGCGGTCATCGCGGCGGCGACGAGCAGCCTGCGAAATCCCGAGAGAATTGACATGAACTTCCTCCTCAAGCAGGGTGTATCAATAACAGCGTTCTTTCCAATGGGCCTTTGGTGATAGTTTTCACCGGGACCACGTCTTCGTGGCTTGAAGTCAGCCTAGCATTTCAGGTTTCAGCCAAATAACTGTTCTGTGGTTCAGTTGCGCCGGGGAAGTCAACTCCTGGCTTTCTCCTATACGAAGGAAAACTCTGGAAACTAGTGGTCCGGGCTCAGAATGGAAATACTGCGGAAATCTCGCTGGACGACTCCTACGACGTAGAATCGGTCGATTTTGCAATTAACCCGGCAGCCGTCTCACAAGGTGGTTGCGGTAGATAGCCATCAATGTCCAGGTAAGGCGGGAACCGCACAAGTTCCTCCCAGAATCCATATGGACGATTGATGGCATAACGACGCCGGCCTCGGCGCGTGTCAACGACTTTGAGACAGGTGGTCATAAAATTTAGTGAGTTTTTCATGCATTGGGTTTTTCACAAAGAAATTTCGCGCCAGGATCGCTTAGGAACGACGATCGCCAACTCGGTTGACCCACAGTATCCCGACTTTGGTTTTCCTCAGACGCATTTCGCTTTTCCAAAGTAGATTGCTGTTGGCAACTGGCCGGCTTGTTAATCCAGACTTCGCTGGGAAGAGCCGGTGGTTTGGGAGTGCTTCGTACGAAGCGCTCCGGGTGACGTTGGTAAGCAACATCGAGCACATCCTGGCGCTGCCGCAAGACGTTTTCCGCTTGGCCATAGTGAACCGTCGCTGGCGTCAACAAGCCTATGCCGGAGTGACGGTGCTCTTGGTTGTACCACCGAAAAAAACTCTGAGAGAAAGCACGACTGTCCTGGAGGCACCCAAAGCGGTCCGGGAACTCCGGCCGATACTTCATGGTTCGGAATTGGCTCTCGGAGTAAGGATTGTCGTCCGAGACGTGTGGCCGACTATGCGTTTTCGTGACCCCCAGATCGGCGAGTAGAAGAGCTACCGGCTTGGACCTCATCGAGGTGCCACGATCCGCATGGAGCGTGAGTTGATCGGGTCGGATGCATTGTTTCTTGCAGCTCTCCTCGATCAATCGCTTGGCCAGCTCGGCGCTTTCGCGATAAGTGACCATCCAACCGGTGACGTAACGGCTGAAAACATCGAGGATCACGTACAAGTAGAAATACGTCCATTTCGCAGGGCCGAGTAGCTTGGTTATATCCCAGCTCCAAAGTTGATTCGGAGCCGTGGCCAGGAGCTCAGGCTTCTGGTAGGGCGGATGCGTCAACTGGTCGCGGCGCTCGCGCACCTCGCCATGCTCGTCGAGCAAGCGATACATGGTGCGAATAGAGCAGTGATACTCGCCTTCATCGAGCAACGTCGCATAAACAGCAGCTGGAGAACGATCCTGGAAACGTTCTTCGTGTAGTCGAGCCAGAACCGCTTCCCGTTCTGCCGGGCGGAGTGCGCGTGCCGGCGAAGGCCGCGACGCGCTCACCCCCGGAAAAGAAGTCTTACGGACATCTCGATAGTAAGATGCGCGAGGCATACACAGAGCTTGGCAAGCAGCGCTGGTGCCGACGTCGTTCGCTAGCTCGGCGACCGCAACCATCAGGATTTCTCCTCCGGGTCCTGCTCCGGAATCGGATGACCCAACAGCGCAGCCACTTTTTTTTGGACGTCGATGATGATGTGCGCCTTACGCAGATCTTCGGTCAAGCGGGCGTTTTGTCGGCGAAGTTTCTGGACTTCTTCTTCCATCGGGTTGCGCTTGGACTTCGGCCCGCGTTTCTGTGGGGTCAGAGCCTCGAGGATTCCCTGGGCCCGCTCTCGTCGCCAGTAGGTCAGCAGAGACGAATACAGACCTTCGCGGCGGAGAAGGGTGCCAAGGCCACCTCGCGTCGTCGCAACGACTTCGGCTTCATGTAAGATGCGTTGTTTGTACTCAGCTGTGTAGGTCCGCCGCTTCGGTTTGGCAACTACTTCGGGATCCGGCCGCAAAGCCGGCCCCAGATCGCCGCCCGCTTTGGCTGCCGCTGTCGAGTAGGCACGGCGGGTTGCCCCGCCGCGCCTCTCACAGAACCGGACTTGCGGGCCTCGCATCCGGCTCTTTGGATTGTTGACTCAAAACGCCAGACAAAGCTGGTCAGAGACTTCTGCTGGAGGATTCGCAATGCACCAGAGGTCATAGGATGGAGTCCACTGGGTAGCGAACCACGTATTCGAGTACGCCACATTGATCCCCTTGCGGTTACTGCGATGCCAGATGCCCCGCCGACTGTAGGCGGTGCCGGCAGCTTGTCGAGGGTTAGCTCCCCGTCGCAGGAGATGACGGTACAGAAAACGCGCCCGTTTCTTTTGGTGAATGATGATGGCCCGCAGCCTGCGCTGCAGGTGTGCATCGTGCCTCTGGAATTCGGACGCTCCTTCTTCAGTGCAGATTCGAAAGTGCCCGACCCATCCTCGGAAATATTCGTTTATTTTCTCAAAGCAATTACGTAACGATTGCCCCCACGATCGCGGTGTTAACTCCCGGATCTTGACGAGCAGTTTCGCTTTGGTCTTGGCCGATAGCAGGACCGCAACCCGATTGTTGCTTTGGAGCTTAAAACGAAAACCCAGGAAGTGGACCTTTCCCGGTGTGGTGACGGAGCTTTTCTCCTCGTTGATCTGAAGCCGTAACTTCGTCTCCAAAAATCGCCGAGTCGATTCCATCACCCTCCGCCCAGCTCGCCGACTACGGACGAAAATATTACAATCGTCGGCGTAGCGTACGAACCGGAGACCACGACGCCCCAACTCCCAATCCCATTCGTCCAAGACGATGTTGGATAGCAGCGGGGAAAGCGGTCCGCCTTGCGGCGTTCCTTGTATCGTGGCTACTTTTGTACCATCTGGCATAACCACTTTTGCTGTCAGCATTCGTTTCACCAAGTCCAGAATGCGCGAGTCGCGCACCTGCTGTCTCAATCGTTCGAGCAGGCGTTGATGATGAACCCGATCGAAAAATTTCGATAAATCAAGGTCCACCAAGACTCGGTATCCTGCCTTGAGGTGTTCTTTTGCTTCAGCAATTGCGGTAGGAGCGCCCCGGTTCGGACGAAATCCGTGACTGCTTGCGTGGAAGGTTGGTTCAAAGATCGGCTCCAGTATTTGCAGCACGGCCTGTTGAACCCAACGATCCATCACATTCGGAATTCCCAGACCTCTCTGCCCGCCTCCTGGCTTTTCAATCCATACCCGCCGGATGTCTCCCGGTTGATATGTGCCCTGAAGGAGTGCAGTTTGTAGTTTGGGCAGTAGACTCGGGGCCTGTTCGACCACCTCTTCTACTGTTTGATCGTCTACGCCAGGTGCTCCTTTGTTTCGTGATACGTTCAGCAGCGCCTGCGCTAAATTATGTGCCGACGCTACCGACTCCATCGCCCGCTCGCTATCCGCGGCGGCCTTGGAAGTGGCCGGATCTTTGCGGTTGTTGACCTTCGCCGTATGCAGCAGGTGTCGTTTCCCTCGGGATTCGTCCTGAGTTCCGCGGTCCCTGCCCCCTGTCGGGCTGTCGGCGAATGCGAGGGCCAGTTGCCGTGATCCTGCGCTTTTCAATCCATCTCCCCCTTTGCTCCACTGACTTTCGCCAGCTTCACCGCTCGTATGAGGAGATCCGACTTCTCCGCAAGCATCAGGTCGTCGTCGTTTCCTTCTCCGACCCTACCGCCAAGGCGGACTTGCGGAGCTCTCTTGAAGTAAGAATGACCAATGTCCTGCCGCCGCCTTCCCCAATACTGTTCTGATTGTGGTTGGATATCGGGCGTCGCATTGGTGCGCACGCTTGCCTCGATCAGACCAGCCTTACGGGGATTCACTTGCGTTAGGTGCTGCAGTTTGTCTCCGGCTTCCTTTCCACGCGCCCTCACGGGAACATCCCTTTCACATTTAACACGCAGTTGCCTTTGACTCACAGTTGCCTCCAACAGGCTCTGTAAGGGACTTGCACCCTCAATCGATCACTCATGTTCAACGTACGCACTCCGCTGCGGCTCGCCAGGAGGCGAGCCTCCGCTCCGTTCCGCGGCAGCCAAACCCCCAGGGGAAAGAGCAACACCAAGAGAATTCCCGATCATCTCTGATCTCTTCTTTCTCGCCCTTCTGCTCATTAATTAAGAGTACTAAACCTGTCTCAGAGATGTTGGCACGGAGGGCCTCGCGACGGCGGTGTTCACCCTACAGTGCTCGGACCGAAGGAGGCCGAGATGCGAATTATAGGATGTGATTTGCACGCTCGCCAGCAAACGTTGGCGATGTTGGACACCACAACGGGAGAGGTAGTGGAGGTAACTCTCAAGCACGAAGGCGACAACGTGCGAGAGTTTTATTCCTCCCTTCCACGCCTGGTGCGGGTGGGTATAGAAGCCACAGGATCGATGCAGTGGTTTTTGAATCTCATGGAAGAACTGGGAATCGGATGCTTGGTCGGTCATCCGGCACAGATTCGGGCAGCCGCGCCGCGGAAGCAGAAAAATGATCGGCGAGATGCAGATTTGATTCTGAAGATGCTGGCGGAAGGCCGCTTTCCGGCGATCTGGTTACCTTCCAAGGAGCTACAGGATCTGCGGTCCTTGTTACGGCATCGTCATCAGTGGGTACGCATGCGGACGCGAATACAAAATGCGTTGCAGTCCATTGCCCTGGCGAACGGCCTGCGACGAGGCACGGCCCTGTGGAGCCACGACGGACAAAGCAGGATCGCCTCGTTGTCGTTGGCGCCCCATACCGCCTATCGGCGGAGTGAGCTGCAAGCGATGTACGAGAAGTTCGAAGCGGAGATCGAGAAACTGAACCGACGAGTCGAGGAGCAAGCCTGGAAACGTCCCGGAGCGCGACTACTGATGAGCCATCCTGGAGTGGGGCCGATCACAGCGTTGGCGACCGAGGTGTTCTTGGGCGAACCCGCCCGATTCGCAGACAGCAAAGCCCTGGCTAGTTATGTGGGAATGATTCCACGTGAATATTCTAAGGTGAAGCGGGAGCTCATGCTGCACGCAAGGATCCAGAGTTGCAGCGCTTTTACCGCCGCAAATTGGTACAGAAGGGTCTCGGGAAGGCGAGTGTGGCCGTGGCTCGCAAGCTCGGAATCCGACTGTGGATCATGTTGCGGGATCAGATTGAGTACAACGAGTTCTGTCGTCGTGGACAGAAGCAGCAGAACAGCAGTGAAGCCTGTGCGGGGATGCCAGCAACGGCATATGGTGCGAAAAGTCATCGGGCGATTGAATAGGCTACCCGCCTCCCTTTAGGAATGGGGAGTTCGAATAACTCATCATGGTCGATGGTGATCGAAGAGATGTTTGGTGGGCAACACTGAATTGATGATAGTAAACGGGCTGAGCAGGTTAGGGTGACACGAAGAAACAGCCGCGGCAGAAAAAGACGCAGTTCGTGCGCCGACGGAGAAGTGTGGTCAGATTTGTTAGTAAAAAAGAGAAAAAACTCTTGACAGGGTCGGCGTCGTTAGAGATATGCCGTTTCTCGGGACTTAGGCACATCCTGTCGACAACACAGCAGGTAACCCGCGGGGTTGGACTGACGCTTTTGCTGGATCAGTCAAAGCGATAACGGAGAGCCTCGGCTACGGCCTTATATCCGATTCGCCGGTAAATGGAATTCGATGTAGGGTTGCCCAAGTCCGTGTAGAGAATGCACCGATGCCCACAGTCGCGAAGGTGTTTCGACAGCGCATGAACGCAGGCTGCCGCGTAGCCGTGCTTTCGCTTCTCGGGTGGCGTATAGACCCCAGACAAGCGAACTACACCTTGCGCCGGTTCGCGGCCAACAGCCATAGAAGTTGTCTCTCCGTTTTGATCCCACAGCCAGATCTGCCCAGCGGCCAACGCCCGGTCTACGCGACGCTCGGTGTCGTTTGCAGACTCCCCAATTTCATCCTGAAATGCACGGGACCAGAGAATCATCAAACTGCGATCTCTCGGACCTGCTTGGCGTAAATGACCCGCGGTGCGGGGAACTTCTCCCAGTTCCAAGAGTTCGTAGAGACGCGTTCCCTGGAATGGTGTGGCCGCCGACTTACGTCGTTCACTCCATTGCCCAGCGAAGCTGGCTGCCGTCGCCGCGTCCCCATTGACACCGGCTAGACGCACTCCGGCTTCCGCAATTGCATCCACTATTGCCAGCACGGCTCGCGGTTCCATGGACGTCAGGGTCGCTGGATATTCCAGAGGTGACTGAACTACCACGCCGACGGCTTCCTCTCCGTGCACTGCGATCCAATACCGACCTGGGTCGCCCTGAGCGACCCGGGAGTGCAGAATCGACAGAATCAGATTATGCAGAACTGGTTCCGACGAAAGGAACTTGTCAGCCCTCCTTATAACAAATGCGGGATCTTCGCTAAACAGGACCTTGAGTTCCATGCGGGAGATCTTATCGGATCGGAGCATCGTCAGGAATGCCTCAAACGCGAGGCGCGCAAATTGGGAGCGAGTCACGGGCAAGCGTGAGTAATGACAAGGTAAGGTTAGCCGACCAACCAGGAATCGGTCCTCGCGGCAGCCTCGAATGCAAGGCTTAGCTCGTGTGTGTAGCTCACGGAGCAATTGCTCGAATGAATGCCATCCGGTCGCCGTTACTCCAATCGTCGCGCGGCTCCGCCGCTGCGCGAGCGAACGTCCACAGCCGGACACGTTCGTGATCGACGCCAAGCAGTTCCGCAAAGCTCCGGATCGTTGCGTCTGGGTCCGATTGTAGTCTCGCAGAACAATTAAAGAGGTGCTGCGTCGCGTCGTAGGCTGGATCTCCGACGAAGGGCTTTGGGTCGATGACGAGCCAGGGCTGACGTCCCGCACGGAGAACGTTGCCTGCGTGCAAGTCGGTAGCCAACAAAAGCTCTGTGGGTTGCGTGCGTGGCAACTCCGCAAAGAGACGCAGACCTTCCTGGACTAGTCCCGGATCGGGCCACTGCTCGATTTGCGCCAGCGTCTCGTCACTCCAATATTTCGTCAAAGCAGACAAAGGACGAAAGGGATGCTGCGCCGATGGTGCACGCCAAAGACGGCGAAGCAAGCCTGAAATCACCACGTCCTGTTCGCGCTCTGGCACCGCGCGTAGTACCGTCCCCGGCTCGCAACGCTCTAAGAGCATAGCCCCCAGATCATCGTCGGCCATGAGTAGTCGCACGGTGGGGTCTCCGTTCCAGAAGCGCAGCCCGTGAATTTCGTGCTCTCCTTCCATGTGTGGCATGCCGATCTTCAGAACCGCACGTGTTGCATCTGCTCGTACCGCTGCCGCCACGTAGGCGCAACTGGCTTCATTGTCGAACGGTGCATCAAGCGTCAGGGACCATCTGTGCTCCAAGTCTCGCAACACATCGGGCAGGCGTTCGAGCCATGCCACACGCCGCGGCGTCTTGCGGCAACTAACCGCGAGCCCATCTGGGATTCTCAGTGCCATGGCTTTCATTGTAGCGGCTTCACCGGTTGCGTTAGCAGCGTCTCGGAGATGTAGTTCGCTCCTGTGGCCACGTTGTGATGTGAACGGATGACGGGCGAGGCGGCAATTCACGCGATGGTGATGCTATAGTTGCCACCCCAGATTGGAGGCGTCAATGAAGTGCTCTGTACTTGTGCTCTTGCTCGTAGCGTGCCCGATATGGGCACAGCAGTCTCCAATACCCGAAATTCGATACCGCTCCGTGCCCGACTTTCTCAAACTGCCGGCCGATCTCTATTTTGGAGAGGTTGCAGGCGTGGCCGTCAATTCCAAAGGCCACATCTTTGTTTTCTCGCGCGGGAACACTACTGGACCAGCATACGGGGCCAGCGCCGCGCAACTCTTCGAATTCGCTCCAGATGGTAAATTTGTCCGCGAGATCGGGCACAACCTGTACGCCTGGTCCTTTGCGCATTCGGTGAAGGTCGACCCTTGGGACAATATCTGGGTGACGGACAAGGGATCAGACATGGTGATTAAGTTCACGCCGGAAGGACGTGTCGCCATGGTTTTTGGTCGAAAGCAGGAAGCATCCGATGAGGGCACTGGTCCGCTGAAACACGTGCAGCCGCCTCTGCCTCCTGAAGACGGGCTTTTCCGCCAGGTAACAGACGTCGCCTGGGACGCTGCTGGGAATACGTACATCAGCGACGGATACATCAATTCTCGAATTGCGAAGGTCGACAGGGCCGGGAACTGGGTGAAGTCGTGGGGAGAGCCGGGCGACCAACCCGGGCAGTTCAACACGCCGCACAGTATCGCTCTTGATGCGGCAGGGAACGTGTACGTGGCTGATCGCGGCAATGCACGAATCCAGGTGTTTGATGGTGACGGTAGATTCCTTCGCCAGATGACCATTGACGTGCCAGTTGACCCGGAAGCACGATCGGCCATCGGCAACAAACCGGCGCACCCCACTGGGGCTCGGAAGCCCGGTTCACCCTGGGCTATCTGTGTCACACCTCCGCCGCATCAGGTGCTCTACAGTTCCGATGGTTTTCCTGGCCGCATCTACAAGCTGAGTCTTGATGGAAAGGTGTTGGGCATGCTCGGCAAGTCCGGGAAGCAGCTTGGTGAGTTTGGCTGGATTCACGAGATGGCTTGCCCTTCCGAGAATGAGCTCTACGTAGCTGAACTGCTCAATTGGCGTGTGCAGAAGCTCGTTCTTGAGAGCTCCCACTGAAACCCTGGGAGGTCGGTGCGGCATCGCGGTTCAAAGCATCTCGCTTAGTCTCGACTAAAAGCCCCGGCTGGCACCGGGGCTGAGGAACTTTGTGAATAGCCCGAAGCCTAAGCGGAGGCCGGCTGGACACGCAGGCGTGAATGTCAGGCCGATTAAGGCACAAAACTACGAAGATTTGCTCGGAGAAGCGCGCCGCTAAGGAATGGAACAAGGCGAATGGAATTGGGATTTGACGGTGCAGTAAAGTGGTGGGCCTGCCTTGGGAATTAAACCGGCAAATACTCGCCTCATACTAGAACATACTGATTGGAAGAACGGTTGAAGCTGCAACGTCGATAAACAGTGGCGATTTGTGATTTCACTGTTATTTCGATCCCCATCGCGCTAGGGAAGTCCCTACGATTTCCACTACATCACGATTCTTGACAGTAAAAAAGGGTTCTGGTTGGAGCGCCAGAACCCTTTTACTTTCTACTTCTTAGATTGGTTGCGGGGGTCAGATTTGAACTGACGACCTTCGGGTTATGAGCTTCACAGAAAAGCAGGACAAAAATCCACTAAATGCTTGCTGTGGCGTTGCTTAGCTCAAGACCCAACTTCCCGTTTCTCCTGTTGAATTGTACCGAAGCTGTACCGAGTCGGCGAAGGTCAGTCGGGATTTCGTTGATCCGCTGGGAATTGCGAATGGTGCCCCTGCCAAATGTGCTCTTATGCTGGCAGCCTCAGAATTCTCGCGTGGCAACGATTTTGAGCTTGGGAATTGAGCACCGAACCGCTGATGATCCGGTGCCCGCCACCATGGGCTAGGCACAGCAGGTGCTATTCCAGCTTCGCGTACTCGGCTTTGGCTTGTCTTCAGGATGGAGATGTCGGGGGCGTTGCCTTCACAGACGGCAAGGAAGTCTTAGTACGCCGCCTTCGCTTTGTAGGTTGTCACCCCACGATAGGATTAGCATCTTCGCAACCAAACGCGACCGCAACTGAGGTGAATGGTCAGCCAGTATACGTTCCAACGTGGCGATCACTGCGGCAGCCCCACTTTCCGCACCAACTCTGCAAAGCGTGGGTCGGAACGAATAGGGTCGAGTGAGTAATCGGTTTTCAGACCCAGCAGGGAATAATCACGCTCCTGATAAGCGGTGTCTAGCCACCGGAAAGCCTGATCTTTTTCTCCCAACTCGACATAAAGGGCAGCAATCTCGTATGCGGACGAGTGGCGCGTCTTACGTTGCGCTTCTCGGGTTTCAATGCCTTTCCTGAGAGCACCCTTCCAGCCCGTTGAACGAAACCCTTGTTCCAGAGCAGAAGCGAATTCAGATTCGTCCCGGTCACCGGAAAGCTGGCCGAACGCCTTTGCTTCTTCGATAACCTGCGGGTACATGTCTTTTCCCCAATACGCATCGCGCAAACAATTATGTGCTAGGGCGAACGTTGGGTTCTCATTTGCCACCTTCTTGCACACGACAATCGCCTCGTCGTACTGTCGTGCAAGGACGTGAACGAATCCGGCCACCGTGCTGATGACTGGTGTCAGCGGATCAAGCTGGTGAGCACGATTGACTTCAGCAAGAGCTTCCTGCTCCCTACCGCCAATCAGTGCAATATTGTATGCGTACTGCCAATGTCCCGTGGCGTCGTTGGGGTCAAGCTCGAAAGCCTTCTTGGACTCAGCCTCTCCTCCGGCAAAATCCCAGTCGTAATCCATCTCGTTGACACCCAGAACAGCATGGGGACGAGCCAAGGTAGCGTCCAACTCCAGCGCCTTGCGGGCGGCGGCATTCGACTTCGGAAAGTTTTCGCTGGAACTGCCACCAATGATAGCCAATGACCTATAGGCATCAGCCAGACCCAAATACGCCAAAGCGTAGCCGGGGTCTTTGGCGATGGCTTGATTGAAATAGGAGATTGCGGTGGCATTGTCCGAAGGAGTTTGTTTGTTCCAGTAGTAACGACCTTTCAAACACAACTCATAGGCCTCTGGATTTTGCGTGCCTTGCTTGGTGATTTGCTGCTTTTCTGAAGTGCTGAGTTTGGAACGCAACTTTTCCGCGATGTCGCCCGCAATCTGCTGTTGCAATGAGACGAAGTCCGCGCTCTTGCCGCTATAGTGCTGCCCCCAGATTTCGGTGTTGTCCCGAACATCGGTAAGCTCGGCACTCACTTCCACGGTGTCCCCATGCGGTGTCAGTCTCCCACTCACCAGCGCCGACACGCCCAAATCATTGCCGACCTTTTGCATGTCCACGTCTTTCCCTTTGTAGTGGAAGACTGAGTTGCGCGACTTCACCTTCAACTCAGGCACATGGGCAAGGCTTCCGATCAAGGATTCGGTGATGCCGTCGCTGAGATAGTCGGTATTGGCATCTCCACCCCCATTGGTGAAGGGCAACACGGCAATGGAATCTATCTGGGCTGTTCTGCCAGATCGCAAGTACCAAACGCCCAGTGCCGCCAGCCCAATGGCGGTGATGCAGGCAGTTAGGACGAGCCAGAGATTGCCACGTTTATGCGCCCTCTCAGGCGATGCTGGTGTGGCAACGGACTTACCGCTCTCGGTATCACGCTTCAGTCGCTTCAGATCGGCTCTCAACTCGGCGGCAGACTGACAGCGAACGTCGCGGTCTTTCTCCAACGCCTTGTGGATGATCTCTTCCAGCTTCGGCGGCGTGTCAGGGTTTATTCGGACTGGCGGTACAGGCGCTCGATTCAAGATCGAATCGAACATGGTGCCTGTCGTGTCACCCCTGAAGGGCAGCGTTCCAGTACACATTTCGTACAGAACCGCGCCAAACGAGAACAGATCAGTGCGAGTATCGAGTTCCTTCCCTCGCACTTGCTCCGGCGACATGTAGACGATGGTTCCCAGCGCACTGCCGGGACTGGTGAGATGTTCCTCTGACTCGATGGTCGCGGCGGTTATGGCAACACTCTCCGGCTTCAGAGCGACTTTCGCCAACCCGAAGTCGAGAATCTTCGCCTGACCTCTATTCGTCACGAAGATATTTGCTGGCTTGATGTCCCGGTGAACGATTCTTTTGGAGTGTGCTGCATCCAGCGCATCCGCGATCTGGATGCCCAGATCGAGCACCGCCTCGATCTCCAGCGGCCTGCCCGCGATCATATGCCGAAGGGTCTGCCCCTCCAGCAGTTCCATTGCGATGAAGGTTCGCCCATCTGCCTCGTCGATTTCGTAGATCGTGCATATGTTCGGATGGTTCAGCGAGGAAGCAGCTTTGGCTTCCCGCTGGAAACGACTGAGCGCCTGCACGTCGTGGGCGAGTTCGTCGGGAAGGAATTTCAGGGCAACGTGGCGACCAAGCTTCAGGTCTTCGGCTTCGTAGACCACGCCCATCCCGCCTCCCCCGATCTTGCTGAGGATGCGGTAATGGGAGACCGTCTGCCCCACGGGCTGGGAGTCAGTAGCCATTGAGTGGGAATGGTAGGTCGTGAAGCGAGGAAAGGTCAATGTTCAGCGACTTACATTCTCGCGGGGGCTGCCAAGTCGCTGAAAAGGACTGTAGGAACCGTTCTCTGTAGGTAAATTTGTGGGTAAGAATTCTCGCGTTGCAACCACCCAACCACCCACAGTGATTAGGCAATGGATACCATCACAACTGGCATGCAGACCGTGCGCTTTAGGTGTTCTTTAGCCGTGGCAGTAGAGTCAGCGCGTTGTCGCGCCCAATCAGCCGAAGATCATCTTCGGAGAAGCCGAGTTTCATCATGCCTTCAGCGGTCTGTGCGAGGGGTACAAATGGATTGTCGCTGCCGAACAGAATCTGCGTGGTTGGAACGAGGCTCGTGAGTGCCGCAATAGCTGGTCGAAAGGCAGTCCCAGCGATGTCGTAATGGAGGCGTTTAAGTTCGTATTCGATTCCGTTCGGTGCCTTTTCGGCGACGCTCTTCGGCGCATATTGCTGCATACGGCCCACAACCATCGGCACATCTCCGCCCGCGTGGGAAAAGATGAAGCGAATGTCGTGGAATTTCGCAAGTGTCCCGGTGAAAACTAAATTTGTTACTGCCCGCGTGGTGTCCTGTGGAATCTCAAGTATTACCGGGGGAACATCCGGCAGCAACGTTCGACAACATAGTGGAGTGGTGGGATGCACGAACACCACGGCTTTGCGTCGGTTCAGCTCTTCGAAAACTGGCTGGTAATCAGGATGACCCAGCCATTTATCGTCGTAGCTGGTGAGAAGAGTAATGCCATCCGTCTTGAGCACACTATAGGCGTACTCGATCTCACGGAGGCTGGCATCGGTATCCGGAAGGGGAATTATGGCGAAGTGACCAAAGCGGCCCGGGTGATTTCGCACAAGATCAGCAGCGTATTCATTTACTCGGCGCGACATTCGAGCCGCTGCCTCGCGGTCTCCGTACCAGAATGCGACCGGGGCAAGGGAGAGAACAGCCGTCGAGACGCCGCTTTTGTCCATTGCTGCGATCATCAGCTCCGGAGTCCACCTCAAAAAAGCGGGATTCATCCGACCGCCACCCGCGTTAATTATTCGCTCACGATTCTCGGATAAGTAAAAAGGGGGGACGATGTGATGATGCACGTCGATCAGACCGCGCTTCGGGGCGGGCGCTGTTTGTGCAAAGACCGACATGAAGCGTCCAGCACTGGAGCAAGCCAACGCGCCCAATCCAGCCGCAGCGGCTCCAGAAATAAAGCTTCGCCTGTCGCCGATCATAGAACCCCCATTGTCAACGATTGAGCGCATCTCCACAGTGTCAACCTACCACCCAAAGCAAAGAGAAGGACCTAGATTCTGAAGAAAACATACTGGTATAGAATCGTCGTCATCCTATAAACGACGCTTGGTGCGTGCAGAGGTAACTTCATCCCATGAGAGAACGCAACCTAATTCGGTCGTTGCTCGTTGCAGCCCTCGTTTTTGCGGCTCAAGCAAGAATTGCCGGACAGACGAAGCCCGCTGCTTTACACACCGCAGGTCTTCCGCAATCGGTCAGGTTGTACGTCTTTGATTGCGGCACCTTGCACATCACGAACACAGAACGATTCGGCTTGAAGAGGGAAGAGGTAGCAACACCCGACCTGTCCGTGCCGTGCTTTCTGGTTGTGCATCCTAGGGGAACGCTGATTTGGGACACTGGAGCGGTGCCGGACGCGGTGTGGAATCCTGTGGGGCATCCCGTTGTCCAGCACGTCGTGCTTCCTGACTCGCAGGAACGCGATGTGACCGTAGTCAATTCGCTGAGAGCACAGTTGGCGGAGGTCGGTTATTCGCCATCTGACATCACCTATCTCGCTCTGTCCCACTACCATTATGATCACACTGCCAATGCCAACGAATTCGCCGCTTCCACGTGGCTAATGCGCCAAGTCGAACGTGACGCCATGTTCGCTGAAAAACCTCCGGGCACAACGCAACCTTCTACATATTCAGCCCTTCGGCAGAGCAAGACACTGATCCTTAAAGCTGATGAGCACGACGTGTTCGGAGATGGCACTGTCATTATCAAATCGGCTCCGGGACACACGCCGGGCCATCAAGTCCTGTATTTGAAGCTGGCGAAGACCGGAGGGGTGTTGCTCTCAGGAGACCTTTATCATTACCCGGAAGAGCGTGTCCTTAATCGCGTACCAACGTTCGAGTTCAATCCCGAGCAGACCCGTGCAACTAGGGTGGCAATCGACGAATTCTTGAAGAACACGGGCGCACAGCTTTGGATACAGCACGACTACAACGGCAATGCGAAGCTGAAAAAGTCGCCCAACTTCTACGAATGAAGAAAGGGAAAAAAGGGGGCAGACGGGAAGTTCCCTCTCTTTTTCCTGTCTCACGCGGAGGACTCAAGGGGGGCAACTTTGCTGTGAGAATGGCGGGGACGACGAGACTCGAACTCGCGACCTCTGCCGTGGCTGTCTAGGCATACACGTCTTATCAGCGACTTACGTTCTCTGCGGGGGCTGCCAAGTCGCTGAAAAGGACTCTAGGAACCATTCCATGTGGGTAAATTTGCGGGTAAGAATTCTCGGTCAGACCGCCGCTCATCCGTCTGGAAGCACGTGCCCAACACCACCCGGAAATTCAGCGTCCGCCTTATTGAGGTTTGATCCCAGCGGCTTTTATGATACGCGCTGCGCTTTCGCTTTCTCTCAGCACAAAGTGCGCGAACTCAGGTTGTGTCATACTCATCGGGTCTGCCCCATGCTTCGCCAGTTGGTCGCGCAACTCCGGGACAGCCAAAGCGCGAGCGATGTCCTTCCCCAGCTTTTCCACGACTGCGGCAGGAGTGCCAGAACGTACCCATATTCCATACCAAATCGGATAGTCGAAGCCGGGTACACCAGCTTCCGCAATCGTCGGTACTTCCGGCAGTAAGGATGACCGCTTCTTGGTGGTCACGCCCAACGCATAGAGCTTGCCCGCACGTATATCAGCTAAAGCGAGTGGGATGGGAGCTATCATGTAGGCAGTGCGCCCTGCGACCGTGCTGGCTATCACATTAGTGATTGCATCGCTCGGTTCGGGCGGCACATGCACCCCCTTAATCCCTGCCTCCAGATTGAATTTCTCGACCCCCACATAGCTACCTGTGCCCACGCCAGTGGAACCAAACGTAAGCTGACCCGGCTTCACCTTTGCCTTGGCAATCAGTTCGCCAATGGTCGTGATGCCGGACGATTTGCATGCGACTAGTACGTAGGGTTGGCTAGTGAGCGGAGCAACCGGGATGAAGTCCTTCAATGGATCATACGGCAGGTTGTTCACGAATGCCGCACTGTATGCCTGTGCGCTGGTGTTCACGAGTAATGTGTAACCGTCGGCTGGCGATTTTGCGACAAGGGCAGGAGCCTCCGTGCTTCCAGCACCCGGATGGTTTTCGACCGTCACGGGCTGACCCCATATCTCCGAGAGCCTCGGACTGAGGATGCGAGCGATCACGTCAACCCCACCGCCAGCGCCGAACGGCTCGATCATGCGCACCGGCCTCGTGGGATAGTATTGCGCGAACGTCAGGCCGTTCGTGATTGAAAGCAGGAACAGCAACAGGAATCTCATGTGCCACTCGCCTCCTGACAAGCTTACAACCATCAATGCACGGCGCAGGCCCCAGCCGACCATCCACGAACTGGCTTGGTCTGCGGTTTCCGTGTCCGTCTTTTGCGTCTCAAACTCCCGGACCGTCGAGATCTTCCAATCTCACGTCACGTATCTCTCGTATGAAGAGCAGAGCCAGAATAGCAGCGGCTCCGTAGACCAGGTAAGACCTATTGCAAGCGGGCCGACCGCTCTCCGCCAGATGAAGCGCAGCGGCGACGGAGCTGTGACAGCGTTCGAGCTAGTTCGACTCCTGCAAGACACCACTGGGATCTCGAACTCTTAGACTAAGAATCAACACTCCCGCCGCAACGTAGGCGAGCGCTATGAATGCGAAGCTGGCTACAAGCGAGTGCGTTCGATCGTTGAGAAATCCAATCGCATAGTTTCCGGTGAATCCGCCAAGCTGTCCGATTGAATTGATCAGCCCGAAGCTGGCAGCCGCTGCTGCCTCGCTCAGCATCATCGTCGGTATCGCCCAGAAAGTTGGAAAATACGCAAATAAGAACCCGCTCCCTAGCAGCAGGAACGCGATCGTTAAGGTCGCGTCGTGTTGCGAAAAGTTTGAGAAGAAGAACATGCAGCCTGCGGCCAACAGAGGGACCGCTGTGTGCCAATGCCGCTCGTTCGTCTTATCAGAGTGCCAGCCGTTGATGAGCATCCCCAAAACCCCCATCAGCGCTGGAATCATCAGCAGATATGTCACGGTTTGGTTGGAAAATCCAGAAACGCGTTTCACAAAAGTCGGTATCCAGTACACATTTCCGAGATATCCAGTCATCGCTAGCAAGTAGGCAAACACCAAGATTAGAATTCGCCTTTCTCCAAAAACCTCCATCATCGTAAAGTTGCGTTTCTTCTTTTTCGCTTCTAGCTCCGCTTGTAACTCGTTGACGAGCCAAGTGCGTTCTTGCTCAGGAAGCCAGCGTGCTTGCGCAGGCCAGTCCGTCAAATAAAAGATGGTAATAATTCCCAGGACGATGGCAGGAATCCCTTCCAGTATAAAGAGCCAGCGCCACCCCGCCAACGACTGCCAATGTACTCCGAGCAGCCACCCAGCTAGGGGCGAACCGACTAACGAGCAGGCGGGAACTGCAGCATATAGGCAGGCGATGGCCCGGCCGCGCTCGCGCATGCGGAACCAATGAGTCAAATAGACGATCATGGCGGGGAAAAAGCTGGACTCGGCAGCGCCGAGTAGAAAGCGGGCCATATAGAACTGCCCGGCCGTATGAACAAAACCAGTTAGCGCGGTAACGATTCCCCAGGAAATCATGATGCGCGCAATCCACTTTCTGGCGCTCCAGCGTTCTGCGATGACAGCTCCCGGTATTTCAAACAAGACGTAGGTTAGGTAGAACATGCCAACCCCTAAGCCGTAGACGCGGTCGCTAAAGCCTAAATCTGCGCTCATCCTGAGGTTGGCAAAGGAAACGTTTACGCGGTCGATATAGTTAACGACGTAGATGAGAAAGACAAAAGGAAGCAGACGATAGGCGATTCGCCGTCTCGCTCGCTGGCCGACATCACTCCACTCGGCCATTGTCAAAACTGCAGTTCCTTGCGAATTCATGGGCATCCCTCCGGCCTCTCCGGTCGTATACGAGAATCTCTCGGACGAATGACGTCGCCTACGTGGATGACACCCTCGTTGAGAATGCTCGCTCGCAAACCCGCACGATGGGTGAGGGCACTCCGTATGCCAGGTTCCGTGAGCTCTTCCAAATGCTTGCACGGTTCAGAGAGACGCGTGCCGCGCAGGAGAACCGCGCCGACCCAGAATTCACGATCAACGAGATGACTGAGTGGAACTCCGGAGGTCACCACGTTGCGGCGGGTATCCGAAGCCTTGATCCTAATTCCCGGTTGGTCTCCTGCCGCGTTGACCGCGCCACCAAGGAGCGACTCGATAGTCTCTATCTCAATCAGTGTGATGTCGTGTCCGCCTGGGATCGACTTGGAGGAATGAAATCCGGTCCCGGCGAAATACCGATCTCCTTCGAGGCCGCGCCCCGGAACGGCCCGCACTTCCGAAACCGACTGCATCGGCGCCGCAGCCTGCGGCGCGATATGAATGGAGAACACCTCGCCGTCCCACGTGCCCATATCTTCTCTCCTACCGAGGAAAAGCCGCCTCCGTTTGCCTTAGCTCAGCCTTGATTTGGGGGCAGGACGGCCTATAATACAAGCTCGAAAATATTAACAATTGTTGAGAATCACTCAATGATCGACTTTACGTCTCGCCAGCTCCGGACCTTTTTGTTGGTCGCGCAGCATCGCAGCTTCACACGTGCCGCTGGCGCGCTGTTCATCACCCCTTCTGGGGTCAGCGTCTTGATCAAGGAGTTGGAGAACCAACTGGGCGTCCGGCTTTTCGACCGCACAACGCGACAGGTTGCCCTTACCGCATCGGGAACCGAATTGCTCACGGCTGTTCAGCACAACCTTCACGAATTAGACAGGTCTCTGTCCGGCATCGCGCGAGCCACGGGTGCCGTAATCCCGTCCCTGTCAGTGGGTGCGCCGCCCGATTGGGCAGCCGGAGGGGTAGCGCAAGCCATCAAAGCGTTCCGTCCCCGTAGGCCGGAGCTTCGGCTACAGGTATTCGATGGTGATAGCGCCACCACTTTAGGGAAGGTCGAGTCCGGGGAACTCGATATGGGACTTGGTTTCTTCTTTAAGCATGTTCCCGGCATCCGGCGAATCCCATTGTTCCGTTTTTCTCTCATGGTGATAAGAGCGCATCCCGGGCGTGCGTCCTCCCGTCCCACGGCGAGTTGGGTCTCGCTGAAGGGAGAGAGATTTGTTACATTGCTGCCGTCCATACCCATGCAGCAGTTCGTTGACAGGAACCTTACGAAGGCGGGCATCAGTTACCAACCCAGTCTTGTTTTGAACTCCCTCTACACGCAAATCGCAATGGTCGAAGCGGGAGAGGGAATCGCTGTCGTTCCTTCCTTTGCATTGCCGGAGTGTCGGACTAGAGGACTCCTGATTAGTTCTTTGGTCAATCCAACTGTGCACCTCGACTTCTATCAGATTCGTAAGGGAGGCAGGAAGCTTTCGCCAGTTGCGGAAGAGTTCACGGCGTTTCTGAAGAACTATATCGTTGGGTGGGCCGGGAAATCCGGTCTAGTGTGAAGATGGGATGAGAAGGCGGCCGGCGCGCTAGAGGCTTAGCGACCGGAGGGGATAAAGGTGATATCAGAAGGGTCGCCACTTTAGTAGGGGGAATGGGAGCCCTTTGGGGTAGGGCACGAATCACTTTGCGCTCAAACGTTTGACGCTGAAAATCATCGGCCATTCGTTCGGAGGCGAGAGGCGGCAGAGCGGTACTGCCGATCAACGGCATTCGAAGGTCTTCGCGTCCTCCGTGTCGCCCTGTCCCTTGTATTGGGCATGCTTCGGGTAAGGACATAATGGTCGGCTGCGACCCGGGAACGCCTTGTCGGTCGCGATCACTGATGTTGGGACGCTCCCTTTCTCCACCCAGTCGACCATTGCGCCTAGCAAATCAAAGCGGTCGAGCGCCTGGCCGCCGCCGCAGTGGCCCATCCCTGGAACGAAGTAGAACTGGCTCCATTTCGAGACGTCCGCTAGGCCGCCATTCGCAGCAGACGGAGAGCCGACTGCTAAGCAACCATCGTGTCACGGCGGCAACGAGGATATCTGCATCCGGTACTGCTCGGCAGCGACGACAAGCCCGGAGTCATTGGGCAGAAGGCAGGAGAGCACGCCTTCTGCCGCTATCGCGACGGTTATCTTCGCACGCAGAATTGCCCGGCTGGTCTTTTGAAGTATTGGCTCGGGCACAGCCGGAATCAGGACATGAGCGACCTGTACGACGGCTCTGTGGCGGACGAAGCGTACCGCTTGGAGATGAGCGAGAAGATGGGAATCGGCTTCGAGATTCCTTCAGTTGTTGTACCGAATGTACCGAGTTGTACCGAAGAAACGAAAACGGCGGCTGGAGCAGCCGCCGTTCTAAGTGCAAGGAGTTAAATCTACTTGCGACAGGAGAAATTGGTTGCGGGGGTCAGATTTGAACTGACGACCTTCGGGTTATGAGATTGACGGTCAGACTATAACTCCAGTGATTCTATTGGCCTTATAGCCCGAAGGACCCCAAAAAGAGCGCAGAAAGGGCGGGTTCTGCACGCAAACTGAACGCAAACCGCATTCTGCGTGCAGGGCTGTCACCCGATATTGCCTGCACGCAAAACGCAGTGTTTTACTCATTCTTCTTTCCAGCTTTTCCGACGTGAGGTTCGGCCTGTTGAAGTGCGAAAAGCAGCATTTCCGGCCGTGTCTTTGAGCGATAGAACGGTATTAACCCTGCATCCTTCATTTCCTTCTCTGAGAGAAAACAAGGGCTGATCGCATACCGGATAATCCCACTATCCTGGGCACGCCTAACCGCAGTGACGGTCATTACTTTAGAGGTCTTTATCGCCTTCTCGCATCTCACCGGGTATTTACTGCAAGTTGGCGTCCTTATCGGGCTTGGCTTAATTGTTATTTTCGTCGTCGCGGTCGGATTGAATCTTAAGCGAGGACGTTCAGTACCTTGCTATTGTTTCGGAACATCAGAATCGCATATCTCTATTGGTACCCTCGTGAGATTGGCGCTGTTAGCAGCGGGGGAAGCTGTGCTATTTATGCTGCATCAACACATACGCACCACGACTCTAGCGCTGTCAAATCTTGGGCTTGCATTTTTTTGGTCAACTTTTGTTTTGTTGGTGAGCATTTGGCTCTTGGCTGTACCCGATATTCTCAAACTGTTGCGAACTAAGACAGGAAGAACGTAGAGAAGGGTCACTCGGTACTGGAAGCATCGGCCCGAATGCGTACGTCTAGGCTAGACGAAAGGAGCACACGATGGTCGAACAACTAATGGGAAAGATCGTAAAAACCATTAATCGCCGCCGGTTTCTCAGAAGAGCTGCTTGGGCCTGTTCGGCTGTGGCAACGGCTATTCTGGGATTCGCAAAACGCGCAGAGGCCACATTCACATACGCTTGTTGTAACCTCTGTACGAGTACTATGTGTCAAAGCCTATCTCAGTGCGCTGGTACGTGGTGTTGGACTTGTAACTATAAGATAAACATCGACGGACACGGTTATTGCTACGTTTACAGATGCTATGAATGTTATAACTCCTCTGCACCTACAGATTGTTTCTCGGCGTGCAATGTGCGCGCTATGTGTATACCGGGGGCCTGCAACAACATCATATGTTCACTGGGCCAGATAGGGGGTACATGCGAATAACCCGGTTCGGTTTTTCGTGTTGGAGCGATTTTTTTTGCTGATGACGATTCCGAGAGCTTTCGTCTAAATTCGGTGTTCTTCAGTGTTCTTTTAGGACCTTGGCGGTTCCTAAGGAATGTTGACGAGTGATTTTTGTCAATCGTTAGGACGATTCGCGTACTGTAGAAAAGCGATGAAGGTGTGCGGCTGTCTCGTTTCCCTATTTTTGCTATTATCAGGTCAAATCGCGACACCTGTATCAAAAGAAACGTGCACGATCGAAGGAACGGTGTTGGATGCCGGACGCGGCGTACCACTCGCTGGGGCACAGATCAGCATCCTCAAGAACGATGGTACGTTGGGTTCAGCCCTAGTCGTAACGACTGATGGACACGGATACTATGCTGCCGAGGGTATTGCCCCTGGGCGGTACACGCTCCTTGCTTCACGCCCCGGGTATGTACCGCAAACCTACGGTCAAAAGAACAAAAACCACAATGGGATAACACTGGTCTTGGAGTCTGGGATGAGTTTGCATGAGATTGACTTTCGACTAGTGCCGACCGGTGTCATCGCAGGGAAGGTGCTAGATCAAAGTGGCGAGCCCATGGTCGGAACCACTGTACAGGCTCTCACCCCCCGCTATGTAGAGGGGCAACTGCGGCTAATCGGCGGAGTCGAGCCTACGAGGACAAACGACTTGGGCGAGTATCGACTCTACGGATTGGCCCCGGATCGGTACTACGTCGCTGTGTCTGGGCAAGACCCAGACCAAAGCGTCTTCGTCAGGCCTGCGGGTGCAGCACCCGAGGAGCGATATCTGTCAACACTATACCCAAACGGTACTGATATCGAGAATGCTTCGGTGATAGATCTGCCGGCAGGCGGTGAGCTGCGTGGCATGGATATCGTTGTCGCAAAAAGCTGGACTTACCATATTCGTGGCAACATCGCCCGCCTTGGGGCTGACTATCAGCACACCCGTGTTCAATTGAAAGCTGCCGGAGTAGTTTGGGAGATAGGTACCAGGGGCGCCGATATTGCACCAGACGCACGCGGTGATTTCGATTTTGGTGGTGTTACGCCCGGTTCCTATATAGTAAGCACTTCACTCGCTCAAGATGGTAGGTTTTTGAGCGCAAGCCGGATTGTGCGAGTCGCGGGCAACGACGTGGAGAATGTGAAGTTAGTCCCGAGCCAAGGGCTGCTGTTGCGGGGACGCGTGAGCATGGAGGGTGGCAGGAAGATCGATTTCCGAAGGATAGGCATCGATCTGGCTGATTCTTATTCGATGCCACTCGAGGCAACAATGGCTTCGGATGGGAGTTTCATCGTTGCCGGCTTAGGTCCTTACAAATATAGAGTTCAGGTATCTGGTCCGGAGGACTTTTATCTCAAATCGGTTCAGCTGGCCGATGAAGAGCTTGCTAACAAAATCATTGACCTCAGCAGCGCGGAAGAAAACCGAGGCACACTCGAAATCGTGTTCAGCGCAAATGGTGGCCAAGTCGATGGAGTGGTCGTGAATGAAAAGGATGAGCCCGTAAACAACGCGGTGGTTGTTCTAATTCCAGATTTAACCCGTCGCGAGGATAGCGGCCTCTACAAGAAAACCACCACGAATGAGAAAGGACAGTTCGCGATGCGCGGAATCAGACCGGGAGATTACAAACTGTTCGCGTGGGACGATATTGAATCCGGAATGTGGTGGGATGCTGAATTCCTTAGCCGTTACGAAGAGAAAGGCGAGGAGGTGACGATTCAGACGAGTCAACATCTGAGCCGAACTCTGCACGTGCTCTCCGTTCAAGCAGAATAATTTTCAAGAATGTACGGCTGGTCAGTTTCTCAGTAGTGCGCATGATGTAGTACACAACACAAAACCAGAGGGTCAGGGTCTCCGTGTTTGGTACAGCTTTGAACGCCAAGTAGTCCTCCCGAGGAGTGTGATTTTTGACTCTACGGTGAGATCAGTCGTGATGTACTGTGAGCGCTACGTGAAGCACATGTTTCAGGAATCGAGAGGTGGTATTTCCAAGGCCTCACACCTGGCAGCGTGAGCTTGTTTCCAGCGGTCAGGAAGCCAGGCATCGAGGTCACTTGCCGGCCACGAAGGGAGATTCATCAGCAGTTGCATGAAGTAGAGTTGCGGGTCCATCTCGTGCCGGCGACAACTGCTGGTCAAGCTGGCCAGGATCGCGGCCGTCCGTCCGCCGCGAGGGTTACCTACGAAGAGCGAGTTCTTGCGATTCAGAACCACGCGCTTCATCTCCCGTTCGCTTACATTATTATCGATGGGCACCGCGCCATCCCTGGTCAACACGGTCAGCTCTTCCCATTGGCCGAGCGTGTAGTTCACCGCTTCGGCCATGGGATGCTTCGGCAGCAGCAGTTCCTTCCATGTCAGCAACTTCTGTCGCAGTTCGGCCAGCACCGACACCGACTGTGTCTGCCGCAATGCTAGTCTCTCCGCCACGGACATATCCTTGGCCTGCTTCTCCACTGCAAACAGTCGGCCGATCAAATCCACCGCCTCGCGGGCGATCTCCGGCGCCGATTTCTCCGCTTCCACAAACTTTCTTCTCGCATGCGACCAACATCCGGCACGCATGATCGCGTTGCCGGCCACTACTCCGTTGTAGCCGCCATAGGCATCCGCCAGCAGAACTTCGGTGTAGTCTTTCAGAAACTCTTTCGGTCCCTCTCGTCCACGGTTCAACGTGAAGTCGAACACGTTGTATGGATTTGCTTCGTCACCAACGTACACCCACATGCGTGACGACTGCGTCTGCCCCGGTCCTGGCGCGCAACTCCACCGATCGTGCGCCCTGTTCGATTCGCGGCAGTTTGAAAACCCCAAGTTCCAACCGCTTGTACCACAGTACGAAGCCGTCCCGGTCCCACACGAGAATCTTCAACCGATCGCCGCGCCGCGAACGGAACACAAACAGATGGCCGCTTTGCGGGTTCTCTCCGATGACTGTCTTCACGCGTTCCGCCAGCCGATCGAATCCACAGCGCATATCTGTCGCTTCACTGCTCATCCAGATCCGCGCTCCTTGTGCGCGATCCATCGCCTGCAAACTTGGCAGCCCAATCACCCCGCTGCCTCCACCACCGTCAGCAACGCCCGCACGTGTTCAGCATCGAATCCAGGCCGCACCATTAGGCTTCGCCCATTCTGCAATCGGATTTCAACCGCGTCACCGGATGGCGCGCTCTCGGTTACCTGCACTTCCAGAAACTTCGCCTGCGTATCTTCCTGCAACCGCTTCTTCCACGTGAAAAAATACGGCCGGCACAACCCTCGCTCACGGCAGAATGCCGTCCCTGTCTGCCCGCTTCGTGCATGTTCTCGGATCAACCTTCGCCACTTCGTCCATGCCTTCTTTGTACGTTTGGTCATGCCGCAACTTTGCGGTACGAAGGAATCTTTCACAAGATGGGTTCGTTGAGCGCTCACGATGTACTCCGTGATCGAGCGGCGATGGAACCACGCGCTTCCAGGTGCTCCTCCTCATTCAAGCAAAAACCGCATGGTCATACGTCGCGATTCGGTGTGTCCTCTGTCTTCTCGTAGTTAAAGAAGATTGGGCTCTTTCTGTGCTCAAAATCTCAAAATGAGATTGGGCCGCATAAACACGGATAAGAGTGTGTGGCGAACGACTTATGCCGGGGGCCCGATTAGCACCGTTCGCGCCACTGAATTCTTCCTTCCGGTTCGATCGTAGCCGCAAATTGCGATCAAAGAACGCTGCCGCGACAGAGCACCTTGATGTGGAATTCCAAGGACTTGCGGGCGCGCGAAGGAACACAGAAGCACAGCAAGAAAGGGAAGGGAATGCTTAATGTTCCCACGTTGTTCCCGGATTCTGAGCGTCGGAATTTCCAGACTAACTTCACGGACGGATTGGTCACCGACGCCGACCACACTCGTCTCCAACTTCAGTTGTCAACTCTTTTTCGAGCCATAGCCTCCAACCGCTAGAAGGGGCATCAAAACCCACTTGACTTCTACATATTCGAATAGTAGTTGTACATACGGAGATAGTAGATCAAATGGGAGAACCCAAACTAACCAAGCTTGAGTTGCAGATCATGGAGGCACTTTGGGGGCGGGAGCATGCCTCCATCCGGGAGATTCAAGAGACCTTCCCCGAAAGGGACAGGCCTGCTTACACCACAATCCAGACAACCGTCTATCGTCTGGAGAGGAAAAAGGCCGTCCGGCGCGTCAAAAAGGTTGGGAACTTCCATGTGTTCGCAGCCACGATCAGCCGCAATGCCGCCCAGCGCAGGTTGGTCGACGAGCTTTTGGGATTGTTCGGGGGGCGAACGCAACCCGTAATGGCACGCTTAATCGAATCCGGTCAACTCACGCTTCAGGATGTAAAGGAAGCCGCGAAAACTCTGCGAAAGCTTGAGGCAAAGGACAAATCGAAATGATATTTAAATACTTGTCCGAAATGACCTCCAAACTTGGTCCTGCCGTGGCCAACCATCTCTGGCAATCGACCGTGTTTGTGGTCGTGGCCGCGTTATTGACACACGCGCTTCAAAGAAATCACGCGCACGCGCGCTACTGGGTGTGGCTCGCAGCTTCCTTAAAATTTCTTGTCCCGTTTTCACTGCTCATTGACCTTGGGAGACATCTCCCATGGTCCAGGGTTTCCTCAGGCCTGCAGGTAGGTCTCTACTCGGCCATGGAGCAAATCAGCCAGCCTTTCTCGAACCGAGCGACGTATTTAGCTTCTCAGACCATCCCCACAACCGGTGCTAGCCCCTCAGGTCTAGCTCACCTATTCCCGCTGTCTCTTGCAGCGATTTGGTTCTGCGGGTTCACAGTGGTTCTGCTCGTATGGTACGTGCGCTGGCACCAGCTTTCCATGCTCGCATGGAAAGCAAAGCGACTACTTGACGGACGGGAAGTGGAAGCGCTGCGTAGGATAGAGCGTGTTGAACGAATACAGAAGCCCATCGAGTTGCGTTTGTCTCCGGCTTCTCTGGAACCCGGGATTTTCGGCATGGCCCGCCCGCTTTTGATATGGCCGCAAGGCATCTCCCAACGTCTTAACGATTCACAACTGGAGGCCGTAATTGCACATGAAGTGTGGCACGTCCATCGTCGCGACAATTTGACCGCGTCGATTCACATGTTTGTGGAAGCCTTCTTCTGGTTTCACCCGTTAGTGTGGTGGTTGGGAGCGCGGCTGGAGGAAGAACGCGAGCGCTCTTGCGATGAAGAGGTGTTGGAATTGGGAAACGAACGCGGCGTCTATGCGGAGGGGATTTTAAAGGTCTGCGAGTTTTGTGTGAGTTCTCCTCTCGGCAGTGTGTCTGGAGTTACAGGCGCGGACCTCAAGAGGAGGGTTGTGCGGATCATGGCTGAGGACGTTGGGCACAAGTTGGATGTCAGCAAAAAGCTATTGCTCACCGCGGCTGGATTAATTGCCGTGGGCCTGCCCGTCGCGTTCGGGGTCACGAGTCTAACGCGGGTAGGGGCCCAATCACCGGCCACAAACGCCTCTATTGCCGCGCAGTTTGAAGTTGCTTCGATCAAACCAGACAAGGATGCCACCGGCGTGTTTAGTTTTGGATGGTTCACGCCGGGCACGTTCACGACAAGAGGGGCTACGGTGCAATATCTAATACAGGAGGCATACCAAGTCACGGACGATCAAATCTTTGGGGCACCGAGCCGGCTAAAATCCGAACGCTACGATATCAAAGCGAAAGTGCCCAGCTCTGTGGTTGATGAGATCCTCAAACTCGACTTTGAGCAATCCAATCTCGTCTGCTTTCGTATGCTTCAAAATCTATTAACGGATCGATTCAAACTAACATTCCATAAAGAGACCAGAGAGCTTCCGAGGTTTGTTCTGGTCGTCGCCAAGAATGGTCCGAAACTACATGAAGCAAAACCTGGCGATACCTATCCCGATGGAATAAAAGATATGAATGGCAAAGGGCACGGAAACGTTATGCAATTTGGAAGAGGACTCCTGACTGGCCAAGGGGTTCCAATCTCAGACCTTGTAAAAATGCTATCCCAGCAACATCTGGGTCTCATAATTGTCGATAAAACTGGACTTACAGCCAAGTATGACTTCACTTTGAAATGGAACCCCGAGAATCTAAGCACGGGCTTGACGGAAGGGAATCAGCCAAGCAGCGGCGATACTCCCGCCGACACTTCCGGACCGTCGCTCTTTGCAGCGATTCAAGAGCAACTTGGACTGAAGCTGGAAAGAGAAAAAGGTCCCGTTGAGGTTCTTGTCATCGACCATGTGGAGAGACCTTCGGAGAATTAGCGTCAGGAGATACAAATCATGCAGAGCGACGCAGGCAGACGCGGTTTTGGCAAAAAGCGGATGTTAAGTCTAGCAGTGTTACTGGCGGCGGCCTTCCTAGTTGTGTTTGGAGTGCTAGACGCAGTGCAAAGCCGAGCCGCTTCGCAGGATACATCGAAGGCCGGCCACTCATTTGAGTTTGAAGTTGCTTCGATCAAACCAAACAAGGTTGGGAACAACATGATCAGGATAATGTTCTCACCCAATGGGTTTGAAGGGACAAACGCCACGCTGCAAATGCTCGTGAAAATCGCTTACGGTATCGATGACAATCAGATTTCCGGAGGGCCAAACTGGCTCAGCACCGACCATTTCGACATCAATGCGAAAATGGACAGTGCGACCGCAGACGCACTGCACAAACTCACCGAAGACGAAGCCAAGCCTGAGAGGCAACACATGCTTCAGGTCCTTTTGGCGGATCGCTTTAAACTCACCTTTCACCGCGAAACCAAAGAGCTGTCCATCTATGAGCTGGTCGTGGCCAAAAATGGCCCCAAGCTTCAAGAGGCAAAACCGGGCGACACCTATCCGAACGGAATAAAAGGACCGGACGGCGTAGGCAGACCGGGCGTGATGCGAATGGGAAGGGGCGAGGTAACCGGCCAAGGGCTTCCCGTGTCGGCCCTCGCACGCCTGCTCACCCAGCAATTGGGTCGTACTGTTATCGACAAAACCGGACTGACAGCCAAATATGATTTCACGCTGAAATGGACTCCAGATGAGAGCGAAGCAGCAATGTTCAGGGGAGCCGATCCCGGACCCCAAGGAAGTACAAGTACGACCTCGGCGGACTCTTCCGGGCCCTCCATCTTCACGGCGATTCAGGAACAACTTGGGCTAAGACTAGAAGCACAAAAGGGCCCGGTCGAGATCTTGGTTATCGACCATGCCGAGCAGCCTTCGGAAAATTAGCGAGGCGCAGAATAGTCAATGGCGTGGGGCCGAATAATTAACCATCTCCATCTATTCGGCGCGATCGCGCTGCTGA
The DNA here is from genome assembly GCA_963795535.1 of Candidatus Acidiferrales bacterium. GTDB lineage: Bacteria > Acidobacteriota > Terriglobia > Acidiferrales > UBA7541 > Acidiferrum. The sequence goes on along the minus strand of CAWCIG010000011.1, from coordinate 17,092 downwards.
CTGCCGCAAGCCTAGCCGCCTCGGAATATCGCGGACAGGTTACGTTCGGCGGCTTGCCGGTGCCCGGAGCGACAGTAACGGCGACCCAAGCCGATAGGAAATTTGTTTCTGGTACCGATCAACAAGGCCTCTATTCCTTTCCTAATTTAACGGACGGCACGTGGACAATCGAAGTGGAGATGCAAGGTTTCTCTACAATCAAACAAGATGTGATGATCACGCCGAATACTCCACTGGCGAAATGGGAATTGAAGATGTTGCCGCTGGACCAAATGAAGGCCGAGGTCAAAACTCCAGTCATTCCCGCGGCGAAGGCAGAGGCTCCGCCGGCGAAAACCGAAGCGGGAAAACCACAGGAGTCCAAAGTTCCTGAGGTCGTAAGTCCCGAAGAGGAGCGTAATCCACTGGGCTCCGATGGATTCTTGATCAATGGAAGCGTGAACAACGGCGCCGCTTCCCCATTCGCGCAATCTCCGGCATTCGGCAATAATCGCAACAGCGCGAACGGACTCTATACCGGCGGAATCGGAGTACTCCTCGGCAACGCGGCATTCGATGCGCGGCCGTTCTCCTTGACGGGACAAAATACACCTAAGGCCAGTTACAACCGGTTGACAGCGGTCGCGACCTTTGGCGGTCCGCTGAGAATCCCCCATCTGTTCCAAAAACCGCTGAACTTTTTTGTCGGCTACCAGTGGACTCGAAACAGCAATGCCACAACAGAGTCTGCGCTGGTACCGGATATGGCAGAACGCAATGGAGACTTCTCCCAGGCCGTGAATGCGCTTGGTCAGCCATTGCAAATCTTTGATCCAGCCACGGGACAGCCGTTCCCTGTCAATGTGGTCCCCATTAGCCCGCAGGCACAAGCCTTGTTGAATCTCTATCCATTGCCGAACGTTGTCGGAAATCCTCGATATAACTATCAAATTCCAATCCTGAGTAACTCCCATCAGGACGCGCTGCAATCGCGCTTCGATAAGACTCTCAATCCCAGGAATGAAATCTATGGCGATTTTGCTTTTCAGAGCACGCGGACAGGCAGCCCGAACCTGTTTGACTTTCTCGATACAACAGATGCGCTGGGAGTCAATACAGGCGTCCACTGGTCGCACCGCTTCAGCCAGAGGCTGTTCCTCAACCTGGGATACCGGTTTACTCGGCTGGCCACGCAAGTCACACCGTACTGGGAGAATCGAGAAAACTTTTCAGGTGCAGCTGGCATCACGGGAAATAATCAGGAGCCGATGAACTGGGGCCCGCCAAGCCTCGTCTTCTCGAGCGGAATTGCCGGATTGTCCGACGGTGAGAGTTCCTTCGACCGCAACCAGACAAGCGCGGTTTCGGTCGCCATGTTGTGGATTCGTGACAAGCACAACATTCGCTTTGGGGGGGATTTTCGGAGACAGGAGTTCAATTATCTGTCCCAACAAAACCCGCGAGGAACGTTCACGTTTACGGGTGCGGCTACCCAAGGAACCGTGAACGGGGCCACAGTCGGGGGCTCTGACTTTGCAGATTTTCTGCTTGGAATTCCTGACACTAGCTCTATCGCATTCGGTAATGCGGATAAGTACTTTCGGCAGTCTGTTTATGATGCTTACATAACGGATGATTGGAGGATGAGCCCGCAATTCACCCTGAACGCGGGAATTCGATGGGAGTACGGAGCCCCGATTACAGAGTTGTATGGCCGTTTGGTGAATTTGGACATCACACCGGATTTTGCGGCGGCAGCCCCGGTTGTGGCCAGCGATCCGGTCGGCCCTCTGACAGGAGAGCGATATCCGGAATCGCTCGTCTGGCCGGACAAGCTCGGATTCGGGCCGCGTCTAGGAATTGCCTGGCGACCGATCTCAGGCTCTTCCTTGGTGGTGCGTGCCGGGTATGGAATCTACTACGACACTTCGGTCTATCAATCGATCGCGATAGAGATGGCACAGCAAGCACCTCTGTCGAAGAGTCTGAACGTCCAAAACAGTCCAAGCTGCCATCTTACGCTTGCGGACGGATTTATCTCTTGTCCCCCAACCACAGAAAACACGTTTGCTGTCGACCCGAATTTCTGCGTGGGTTATGCACAAAACTGGCAGCTAACGGTGCAACGGGACCTGCCGGGCTCGCTGCAATTGACGGCAACCTATCTCGGCATTAAGGGCACGAGGGGACCGCAGGAATTTTTGCCGAACACCTATCCACTGGGAGAGGAGAATCCATGCCCGACGTGCCCCGCCGGCTTTGTGTATCTCGCGTCGAATGGTAACTCCACGCGTGAGGCCGCCCAGATTCAGTTGCGCCGAAGACTGCACAACGGCCTGACGGCAACGGTTCAATATACCTTCTCGAAATCGATTGATGATGATTCCGCACTGGGAGGGCAAGGAGCTTCGGTTGCCACGCAGAACACTCCGCAGAGCCCATACGGTACGACTGCGGCAGAGGCCAGTACAACGACCCAAGGTACTCCAATGATAGCGCAGGACTGGCTGGATCTCGGTGCCGAACGCGGCCTGTCGACCTTCGATCAGCGCCACCTCCTGAATGCGCAATTGCAGTACACGACCGGAATGGGCCTTGGGGGGGAAACACTCTTGAGAGGGTGGAAGGGAACGCTATTCAAAGAGTGGACTTTCCTTTCACAGATCTCCGTCGGCAGTGGCTTGCCACAAACTCCTGTCTATCTTGCCGCGGTTCCTGGCACGGGAGTCACGGGAACGATCCGGCCCGACTACACAGGTGCCCCAATTTACGCAGCACCACCTGGATTATTTCTGAACCCGTCGGCTTACACGACACCGCAAACAGGAGAATGGGGAACCGCAGGAAGAAATTCGATCACTGGCCCCGCGCAATTCACTCTGAACGCTTCTTTGGGACGCACATTCCGTTTAAGTAGCCGATACAATCTGGATCTGCGCATGGACGCAACCAATATCCTCAATCACGTGACTTATACGAACTGGCATACGACCGTGAATAGCACACAATTTGGATTGCCAACGGCGGCAAATCCGATGCGCAGCATGCAAGCCACGCTGCGCGTGAGGTTTTGAACCATGCGAGCCGTTATTGTCGTCATGCTGTTCTGGGTTCTTGCTGCCAATGCACAGCAGATCGGACAGAATGCTCGGCCCAAAGAGAATGGGACTTCCCAAATCAGTGTGAATACACAGTTGGTCGTCGAGGCGGTGGTGGTCAAGGACAAGAAGGGGACCCCGATAGAAGGCTTAACTCGCAAGGATTTCACTGTCACCGAGGATGGAGTACCACAGGCAATTGCTTTCTTCGACCATCAAAAACTACCTGAAGCTCCTAATGATAGTCCGCCTCGTTCCGGAAGCGACAATGTCACGATCTTTCATAAACTTGCGAGAACCCAAATCTCTCCGGAATCTCCAGGAGACGTCCGATACAAGGATCGTCGTCTCTTGGCACTGTATTTTGACATGACAGCCATGCCGCCCGCCGACCAGGCACGTGCGCTGGGTGCCGCTAAGAAGTTTGTCCAGACACAGATGACTTCGGCGGATCTCATTTCCATAATGAGATATGAGGGCGGTTCCGTTGAAGTATTGCAAGATTTCACCGATGACCGCAACCGTCTGTTAAGCATCCTCGAGACGATGATCGTGGGAGAAGACCAGGCCTGGGAAGAATCCCCAGATGATGCCAGCACCTCGGATACAGGCGCTGCGTTCGGCCAGGACGACTCCGAATTCAACACCTTCAACAACGACCGTCAACTGTCCGCACTTCAGACTGCTGCCAAAATGCTTGGACAACTAAATGAGAAAAAGTCGCTCATTTACTTCGCAGGGGGCTTACGACTTCATGGTTTGGACAACCAGGCGCAACTGCACGCCACGATCGACGATGCCATACGCGCTGGGGTTTCATTTTGGCCGATTGATGCGCGTGGTTTGGTGGCCGAAGCACCACTGGGAGACGCGACGCAAGGATCACCTGGAAGCATCGGGATGTATTCCGGCGTTGCAGCGCTTGCTGTTACAAACAACTTGCAGCAATCGCAAGACACGCTCTACACGCTGGCTGCCGATACCGGCGGAAAGGCCCTGCTCGATTACAACGATCTCACAACGGGAATCGTGCAGGCGGAAAAAGCCGTTTCGAGCTACTACATCATCGGGTATTACACGACCAATATTGCGCAAGACGGAAAATTCCGCCGCGTCAAGATCTCGCTAAGTGAGGGGATTCCCGCAAATCTAGACTATCGCCAGGGCTACTATGCCGGCAAACAGTTTGCCAAATTCACTACCGCCGACAAAGAACGGCAGCTGGAAGATGCACTGATGCTGCATGATCCGGTCACGGAACTCACGATCGCCATGGAGATCGATTACTTCCAGTTGAATCGGGCCGAATACTTCGTACCGATAGTTGTGAAGATTCCTGGACGGGAACTCGCCCTGGCTAAACGCCGCGGGGCCGAACACACCCTGCTTGATTTCATCGGGGAGATTAAGGACGACTACGGCTATACCGTTACCAACTTACGCGATAAGGTGAATATCAAACTAAGTGATGCAACAGCAAGCGAGCTATCCAAGCGGCCTATTCAATACGATACAGGCTTCACGCTGCTTCCCGGAAAATACACCATCAAATTTCTGGCGCGCGATGACGAGACAGGGAGGATCGGGACCTATCAAACCACGTTTGTGATCCCCAATCTCAACAAGGAAGAGAAAAGGATTCCGATCAGTTCTGTGGTCTTGAGCAGCCAGCGCATCGATTTGAAGGATGCGCTCTTTAACGCCGTAAAAGGCAAGGACAAAGCAGAGTCGACCAACCCGTTGGTCCAAAACGGGCAGAAACTGATTCCGAGCGTGACCAGGGTGTTCAGCAAGAACCGCGACATGTACGTCTATCTTCAGGCATACGAGCAGGGTGCACTCAGTGCTCAGCCACTAGTGGCGTTCGCTGGCTTCTACAGGGAACAAATGAAGGTGTTGGAAACGCAGCCAATCGAACTGAGTAGCGGATTGGAAAACCGGTTGAAAACGATGTTTCTCAGTTTCAGTGTTGCCTTGCATCAGCTTCCTCCCGGAGAGTACGACTGCCAAGTGACTGTTCTGGACCCAACCGGACGCAGGGCCGCTTTCTGGAGGGCTCCGATCACAGTCGTGCCATAACCTCCAATCTCGAAATGCGCCTACCGAAGAGTGAAAGCGAAAAATGTAGGTCTGCAAAGGGTCCAATTAAGCCGCGGCAAAGGGCCTCTCAAAACACCGATGAGAGGCTGTCGGCGCCGTTAAGTTATATTCAGCTCTACGAAAACTGCCACTTTGCCCGACTGTCGGTCAAACGAGAAGCACTTCGGTTTCCAAGTTGTTTTGTTCGATTGCGCCGAGACCTCCTGTGCCCAAGGCAAGAGCAGAAACACTAAGTAGTTGGTTCGTCTAGCAGCGTGTCCGCTTCATTGAAAACACGCTTGGATTATTGCAAGGGACTGGGCGGAATTCGTCTTGTTAGCAAGGTCTGGCCCAAACTAAAAGCTCCCTTTCGAGGGATCGAATGTCACTACCATCAGAAGAGCATCAGCAAGCTCCCTTTGGTCGGCTACCTTCGCAGAGAAGTTCGCAGTGTGATCTGACTCACTCCCCTCTAAGAGGAATGTCACTAAGAGAATGTTCCCAGGGGCGAGACCTCGACTTTCGTTCGGTTCCCACTGCGTTTTCAAGCCTGCTTTAACGACGGCGAATCGCACGTCATAACCATGAATCATTTGCTCTCGATACCACGAATATTCGTTCTGATCTCTTCGCTCAGCCCAAGAGCCTTCGTTCGGTCCAGCTTCAAATTGAATCTCGAAGCCGTTCTTGCCCTCAATTGTCCATGCTGCCGCATCGACAGCACGAGTCCGGTTGACCGAGTAGCCGTCCAATAGTTGAATGCCGCCAAAACCGACTTCCGACGCGGATAGTTGTCCGGACACCGCGAGCAACATAATCACAATTACTCGCAAGTATTTCATAGCCCCTCCAGAAAGATCATTGAGCGGCCCGAAAACACGTAGTGCTGCCGCCGAACTGTTTCTCGATTCACACATTACCCCTCAATTGGTCAGACTGCCTAATCCCTTGATAGCTTTAAGTGCGGGAAAAACATTGCTCCGCTATTTGTTGGCTCAGTTTTGCGCTGCCCCCAAACGCTTTGTCTCCTAGACCTGGCGGGAAAGCATGCACAGATCATGAAGCAGGATCAAGGCTCGTTGTTGCGTAATGAAGCTGACGGACGATGGGTCCTAAAAATAATTGCCCAAGAAGATGAGATTGGTGCCAGCCACGGCTCCAGCTGTCCCCTGCGCAAAAAATTGCGACATCGTCATCTTGCCGTTGTACGGAAACGTCGACTTTCTGCCATCATAAATCTTCACGTTTGCAGCATCTGGTTCACAAGAGAGGAGAGGGATTTAATGCCATAGTCCTGAAGAGCGCCGTCGCAATTGAGTTCACATGCTGTCTTCTTTGCCTCCGCGAGCGCATTGTTGAATGCATTGAGGTCACTCCCTGTGATGGGCGGAAATGGATTGGGCCCGAAAATGGTCTCAGAAAATGGATTCCTTACATGCTGGTTTGTCACGGTAGCCAACAAGCTTTTCGCTCTGGTCAAACTTGAACTCCACCTCAATCCGACAGTTCGCGATCCAGCGAGTTCCCCCCTTAACTGACTTTGATGATCCCGAGTACCAAGGATCGTTGATCACAGTACCTTCTCCAAATGCGGTTCTTGGATCGAAATCAAAATATTGAATCGTATGTGCATCCAAGAACTTCAGCACGGCCGCCTTCGATGACCCTAGCGGCAGGGCACGGTTAATGTCGTTTGTGAGGCCTTCCCGAGTTTCTCGATAAAGCAACCGATTTTGTCTCTTGGTGTAAGACAGCGCGCCAATCGTGCTGATCCCCAGGGACACCAAAATAAACAGCACCGTCTTCCTATTTATTCGCATTTGTGCCTCCAGGAGGGCCATCCTGGCAGCGGACCAGCCCAACCGGCGCCCTCCAGGGTGCGAAAGGTGGCTTTGGTTGAGGCAAACCCATGGAAATGCTGGCGGTGGACGCAACAGTGTTACTGTTTGGGCCGAACCTTTTATAGGGGACCTGACCTAGCGACAGGAACTGATCAATCGGCCCCAGCTTATTAAGGTATGGGGTACACGAGCAATCGTTATTAAACAAAGTTATTGAGAATCTTGCGTCTGTAGGATCGTCTATGGGTGGCAGTCGCCCCGCTCCGTACTGCTGAAGACTCGCAACGAGAGTATTGTTGCCCATATCATCGGGACCAGCACGAAACTCCCAAGGCCTAGTGTTGGGAATTGTGGTATCGAGCAAGATTATGAACGCATGCATAAATGCACCAGGGTCGCCTGTCGGCGGCTCGAACATAAGCATAATCATACAGTTGCCAAATGGGTCGATATATCCCAAAGGGTTATTGCGCACATTGGTATAGAAATTAATGCCCCCACAAAAATCGATGCTGTCCTCGCTCACGAACCTTCCAGATTGCAGGCAGCACAGGGCTTATAAGCCGGTTCTCGAAGTCCCAGCTATACGTCGTCGTGCCCGTTGAATTCACCGCTGCACTCAAGAATGGGGCCACCACGACAACTTGGGTCCGATAGTCTTACCTAGCATGAAAAAACATCCAGCCCAAAATAAACTATTGATTCCAAAAACACTCCAGAAAAATTTAGTTGCAAAGTCTCTAGGCAGAAGGGCAAATAACGGAAATGAGACAATTGACCAAGCGGAGTGCGAGTTCGCGCCCACTGAGAAATTAGTTCCCCCCATGTTGGCCCAGAGCAGGAATTGCGCAACAGCATGCGTAACTCCTATCACGACCGCCACAATGATCAGAATCATGTTTATTTTCATTTTCATGAATCACTTCCTATTTGAACTTGCCGGAGTCGATGATGACGGAGCTGGATCGGTCGCCGTAGTCGACGAGTACCAAGGCACGTTGAAGGATGGGTTGCGTGGATTTTTTGCCCGCGGCGGAGGAGGACCGGGCTTGCCGAATTTCTTGTCTTGGAAATATTTGAACTGGTTAAAAGAAAACGTTCTGCAAGTGTTCCACGGGCGGTACCCGGCTTTGTTCCCCAACAAGCTGTCCAAATGGGCCTTTGCCAAGGCGTCTTCTGCCGGAGTCGTGTGGAGATAATATCCCGGATAGAAGTTGCCCCCGAGACTCGTGTCTTGATAAACCATTCCTTCTAGGCCGTTACCATCCACCCCGAAGCTGTAGGAAGAATAGGAACCGTTTGGGTTACCGACGTTTATGCTCAAATGTCCGGCAGGTTCGTTTCCAGACGGTCCTTCTAGCCAGATGTCCAGGCCAAAAGGGTCTATGAAAAGGATCGGATTTTCGAGTGCGTAAACATAGAAGTTTACGCCTGCCTCAAAACGCTGTGAATCCTCCCCCATGAATCTGCCAAGGTCAGGGTCGTAGTATCTGGTACGATAGAAGTAGAGGCCAGTTTCGGTGTCGAACTCGCGCCCGGTGTATTGGAAATAGTCCCGCAGGGTACCAGTCGAGGCTACCGTGTTGCCGAACGAATCGTAGGTGTTGGTCGCCGCCAGCGCGCCGGTTGTGTCTGTCAGTGACGTGATCGAACCGAGGCCGTCCGCCTCGTAGTAGTCCGTAGTGCTTCCGCGCAGCATGGCAAGAGGCGCGTCGATGTTCAAATCCTGAGCGTAGCGGGCTACCACACCGCCGCTCGCATTGACCGTCTCTACTAAGTTGTCGCCATCGTACGAGAAGATGCTCGTCGCGGTTGGAGAGATTTTCTCGCTTCTCCTGCCGAACGGATCGTACTTGTACGAAACTCCTGACCCTACCGCGTTTTTCCCGCTAGACTCCTCGCATCCCCAGCGCAGTTCTATCTTTAGCGGCCCGATTGCACTAGAGCAGTGCACGTTTTCGGGCTTTGAACCCCAGACGCGAGTTTTCAGGTACAGCCTCGAAGAGGCAGCTAAAGGAAAAAGCACACACGGATCGGTCGACGCGGAGAACGTCCCTTCTTTAGCCGCTGTCAGCATTACCCTGATTTTACGTGCTGCGGGATGGACCTCGGAAGTGCTTTCCGGGAGCCGTGTGTTCCGTGGGGCACGATCTGTCTGGATGTGGGACGAAAAGGCGGTTTTGTTAAAACCCTGTCAAGAGTTTTCTCAGGTTTTTCTTTCGCATAAAAAATACTACGCCATGCATTATTCGACCTCTTCTTCCGCTTCCGCGTCGAGCGTGGCTAGGAGATCGGCTCGGCGCGATTCCTCGTCGTCATGCGCCGTGGTGCTCGTGCTCGCGGGCTTTTTCTTTTCGAGCGACGCGCCGGGATGCGTGGCCGAGTGGATTTTTTTTAGCTGCCGGATGGACACTTGCGTGTAGATTTGCGTGCTCTGCAGCTCGCTGTGGCCGAGCATCTCCTGGATGAAGCGGATGTCCGCGCCGTTCTCCAGCATCAGTGTCGCCATGGTGTGGCGCAGCATGTGGCACGCGCCGCTCTTGCCGAGATTGGCCTGCTCCACGTAATCGCGCACCAGCTTGCTCATGCGGTCCAGATGGAACGGCCCGCCCTCGATGCTTAGAAAGAGCGTTCCTTCGTCCGGCTCCATCACCAGTTGCGGCCTCGCCTCGCGCAGATATTTGTCCACCCACGCGAGCGCCCGGTCGCCGATGGGCACCACGCGGTCCTTCTTTCCCTTGCCCAGCCAGATCGAAAGCGTCCCGCGCAGATGGTCCACGTTGTAGAGTTTCAGATGCACCAGCTCCATACGCCGGATTCCCGTCGAGTAAAAGGTTTCGAGGATGGCGCGGTCGCGCACTCCCAGCGGATCGCGCAGGTCCGGCTGGATCATCAAGCGCTCGGCTTCTTCCTCGTTCAGCACCGCGCGCGGCAACCGCTTCTCGAGCTTCGGCATGTCCAGATCGGAGGCGGGATTGTGCAGGATGTGATTGTTGCGCACCAGCCACCGGAACCACACCCGCACCGGCACGAGGCGCGCGTACTGCGTGCGGAAGGTCAGCGGCTTTCCGTTTCTCTGCCGGTAGTAGTAGAGATACCTCTGGTAACTCTCCAGCACCGGGCGCGTCACTTCCATGGGGTCTTCGATGCCGCGCTCGTTGGCCCAGCGCACGAACTGCGCCACGCACGCGCGGCGGTTGTGCTGCGTGTACTCCGCTGTGTTGCGCACGCGCATCCAGGCGATGAACTCGTCGATGAGGCTCCCCATGCGGTTTCGCGGCATCGGCTGCGGCTTGTTGGTTCGATTCCGCGCCATCACCGGCCCCCGGCGGCTGTGCGTACGATGCGGTTTTCTTTTCCATTTTCCCCAGTAGTGCTTTTTTCGGGATTTCGCCGAAAATCGCCATTTCGCCGCGTCAACGCTGGCGATTCTTCACCCGCACCACCCCCGGACACCCCCCGAACTTGGGGCAGACTTGGCCCGGACTTCTCCCCTTCGAGGCCGGACTTCTTTGCGTCGTAACCGTAGCCCGTGAGCTTTTCGATCTCGATGAGGCCGGGCAGCACGGGCTTGCCGCTGTCGCCCTGGCGCTCGAACACCAGTTCATAGACCATGCTCTGGCCGCGCCCGCCGCGATGGACGAGAAGATATTCGAGTTCTTCGAGGCGACTGAGATGCCGCTTCAACTGCGAGTCACTCCAGGCCGTGTAACGGCGCACATCCTTGCGGCTAAAGCGAAAGTCCGCGCGCTCGATCTTCTGCCGCTCGCATTCCGCGTTCACCATTTCGTCGGTGAGCAACAGCAAGCGTTTCGTCTGCGGGGGAAGCTCGTCGAGCGAGCGCCCCAGCACTTCATGCGCCAGCCGGTTCGCCATCGCGATATCGTCGAGCGTCACTTCGATGTATTCGAGCGCCTGGCCGCGATGCGTCACGGTCTTTCGTGGCCGCTGATACTGGTGCAGGAGCGCGATCGAGCGGATGAGCGTGAGGTATTTCATGTGGTCGCGCCGCGTGCGCGTCTGACTGTCCAGGAACGTCAACTCGCGCGCGTAGGGATTGGCCACGAAGAACGGCTTCAGCAGGCGCTGCGCGTTGCGGTGCACGCGGAGGATTTCGTCGCGCTCCCGTTTCGCCAGGAGTCCTTCGAGCGTTTGCGCCTCGCGCTGCTTTTTGTGGATCGCCTGCGTCTGCGCGCGGTCCTCGTCCACGGTCAGCGCGAGACACCGATTCAGAAGCTCTTCGTCGAGGTCTATGGCCGTCGTGGTGAGGAAGAGCATCACCGGACCTTCCACGCGATACTGGTGCGTGATGAGCCGTCCGGTCGTGGCGTCCTTGCCGGTCGAAGCGATGGTCAGCACACCTTCCGACTGCAACAGTTTCAGCGCGTAGGCGGCGCGCGCGGCACCTTCCTCTTCCACGATGGCCAGCACTTTGTGTTTTAGATCGGTCTCGCCCATGTAAAACAAGCTCTGTCCGGTCATGGCCGAGTACTGCACGCGCTGCTCTTCGGGCAGCATCGCCAGCACTGCTTCCATGAGCGCCGATTTTCCTGCGGCGGAACTGGATTGCACGAGCACGGCCAGCGGCGCTTCCAACAAGCGCGACACCGCGGCTACGTAGCTGGCGAGTTTGTTGGTCTCCTCGCCCACCACGCCGCACCGCTCGAAGTCACCGAGGATGCGCTCCAAGAGGCGCGGATCGCGCAGCAACACGAGTGCCTCCGCTCTCTCCTCCGCGCCCAGCGTTACTTCCTGCTCCTTCGGTTCGAGCGTTTTCTGGATCATCTGCCGTTGCAGCTCTTCGAGCTTCCACAGCACCTTGCCCAGATCGCGCGACACCACTTCTTCCTTGACGCCTAGCTCCTCGCCCGCCTGCTTGCTGTACATCACCCGATGCCGCGATGCGTACAGGTCGAAGGTGTCCACGTGCAGGCTCTCGCCCCGCGTCACCAGCAGATTCACCCGCAAGAGGCCCACAGTGGTGTTTTTCTCCAGGCCCAGCACGCGATAGCGGCGGTCTCCCTGCGTGATCTTGATTTCGTCCCCGTTGATCTCCACGGGCACGTCCAGAGGCCGCGATGTGGTAATGACCGGCGCGGCTTCTTCGGCCACTGCGACGGATTCGGCGGCTAAAGGAAGAGTGTCCTCCTCTTGCGTGGCCTCGATGGTGTCGGGGATTTTTTCTTTAGCTGCTGCTTCTGATTTTTCTTGGATGGCCTGCGGCTCGATCACTTCCACGGTGGGCTGCTTGCCCTTGCCAAGCCAGATTGCGTTGTTCAACAGCACCCCGAGACTCTTCGCCGCTGGCGTCACCTTGAGCGCGTATTCGTTCGCATCCATGCCCTTCGGGAACTGCACTCGGAAGCATTCGATGCCCAGCGCCAGGAGTTCTTCCGTGAGAGATTGCGCTGCTCGTTCCCCGGCGTCGTCGCGGTCGTAAGCGATATAAATTCTCTTCGTGCCGTGCTTTTTGAACGCCGCGCGGTGATCGTCGGTGAAGCCGTTCACCCCGTAGCTCGCCGTCACGTGCCGGAAGCCCGCGCACCAGAACGTCAGCGCATCGATCAACGCCTCGCACAGGATGATTTCCTTCGAGGCGATAAGCGCCTGCTCGTTCCACACGCCGCGATGCGGCCCCGGAAGATACATGTGCAGCGGCGTTCCCTCGCGCAGCGCCGTGTCTCGTGTGATTTTCCGCCCGTACACCTGCACCACTTCGCCTTCCTGGTTGAAGATCGGGATCACCAGCGAGCCGTTGAAGTGCTCGTGTCCGCTCTCCTGGCGCAGGATGCCGACCTGCTTCAACCGCTCTCTCTGCTCGGCGCCGGCGTTGCGGTTCGACGCCGGCAGATGGTAGCCCAGCGTGCGGTTGGCGAACCCCAGTCGGAACTGCTCCACCATCTCCGCCGATTGCAGCCCGCGCTTCGCGAGATATTGCTGCGCTTCCGGCGTTTGTTTCAGCGTCTCGTGATAGTGCTCGACCACGCTTTCCAGCAACCGCTTGTCGTCGATGGTGCGCTCAGCCAGCGGCGGCAGTTTGACGGTCGTGGATTTCTTCGGTGGCGGTCCCGGCTGTTGCGCGGCTAAAGGAAAATGCTCCTGTTTCAGCAGCTCGAAGGCGTGACGGAAACTCACTCCTTCGGCGCGCATCACCCAGTCGATCACGCTTCCGCCTTTCCCGCACGCACCGAGACAGTTCCAGAGATTTTTCTGCGGGCTGATGACCAGGCTCGGCGAGCGGTCTTCGTGGAAGGGGCAGAGGCCGATGAGGTCCGCGCCGTGGCGCTTCAGCTTCACCCCGTGCGCCTCTGCCAGCCGCTCTATCGAGACTTCGCGCTTCAACCGCGCGATCTCGCCTTCCGGGATGCGCGCCATCGGTCTCCTTCCTCGCTGTTCCGGGCTTCCCCCGAAAACCTGTCAAGACCTTTTCGCAAAATCTGTCTTTTCCAGGCCGTTCGCGATAATATACATCCTGAGTATATACTGTCAACGGTTTAAGGGAGAGCCCCCAAGTGGCTTTTACAATCGCTCTTGAGATGCCAGCGAAAAAACCACCGAAAACATCTTTCGGCCAGCACCTCTACGCGCTCCGAAAGGCACGTGGGTTGACTCAGGTCGATCTGGCGAAGGCTTTGGGCACGACTCAGCGCGCCATTTCCTATTACGAGAACGACGCAGAGTGCCCGCCTGGTTCGGTTCTGATTGCGCTGGCTCGTGTGCTTCGGGTGACGACCGATGAACTGCTCGGCATTAAACCGCCGAAGCTCGATCACGAGGAATTGGGGAAGCGCAAGCTCTGGAGAAGATTCAGGCGGATGGCTGTGTTACCGGAACGCGATCAGCGCGCCGTCATACGGCTGATTAACTCGCTCGTGTCCTCGAAAGGACAGGCACACGCCGCAGACTGAAGCCTGCGGCTCGAAGGATTTTTCCATGGCCCACGATTCCGGCAACGAAAAACGGCAAGCGCATGAACTGATCGAGCGCCTGGCCCCGAGTCAGGTCTCCGCCGTCATCGGCCTGCTCGAAGCAATGCTCGATCCCGTCTCCCGCGCCATCGCCAACGCTCCCGTGGATGACGAACCGGAGACCGAAGCCGAACGCCAGGCCATCGCCGAATCGAAGGATTGGTTCGAGCGGCGCGGCGGCCAGGGGATTTCCCACGAGGAAGTGCTCGCCGATTTCAACCTCACCCCGGATGACCTTAAGAGGCGGAAAGACTAGGCGTGAAAATCGCCTGGTCCGAGCGCGCCCGCGCCGACATTCGCCGCCTGGATCGGGACACCGCCATGCGCATTTTCACCGTGCTGCACCGCTTTGCCGAGACTGGCGAGGGCGACGTTAAAAAGCTCAAGGGAGAGTCTGGCGAGTTGCGCCTTCGTGTCGGCGACTATCGCGTCCGCTTCACCCAAGAGCCGGACGACACCCTGCGCATCCATTCCGTCCGCCATCGCAAGGACGCCTACCGCTGATCGATTTTTCTCGTAGATGTGCGCTCGGGGCATTGAGCGCAGAGAGGCGTCAGCCTCTAATGGCTGGCACACGCCTGGAGCGAAGCAGCGGTCAAGGGCGACCATCGGGAGCCGCGTCAGCGGGCCTGCCCCTTGACGGCGGCGGGAGCGGAGGGCACTCGGTTTTTTCCTTTTAGCTGCGGGGTTTTCCTGCCAGCCGCTCGGCGGCCTTCTGGACCTTGGTGGCGTCGGCGCGGTCGATGATGGCCTGCATCCCTTCCTCGGTCAGCTTCTCGCCCTGGGCCAGCCTGTAAAACGCATTCAGCAGGATCGTACGCAGCGCCAGCACCTCCGCCAGCAACGTCTCGTCAGCGGGCCTCGCCTGCCTGCCGTCCAGCTCGTGCAGCAACACCTCGCGCAACCCACTCGCCGAGCGCGCGGCCTCCGGCCAGCGCCTCCAGCCGCGCGTATTCTTCCTCGCTCACCTTCGTGCCGATGGATTTCCTGCGGAAAACCGGCTTCACCATGCGCGCCTCCTGCCCGGGGATCGACGCGCGCAGCGTAGCAGGAAGCCTTCAAAAATCAACAAGTTCGCATATAGGAACTTCCGGCGCTCCAGAGCGCCGCAGATTTTGTAAGTCGCTGATTTCCTTCTGGTTCCCCTACAGCAACCAAAGTTGCTGTGCAGCACCCTTTCTGGGGTGACGTGTCATACCTACTCCCGGTGCCGTAGGCACCGCTCCCCTCTAGCGCTACCCAGTGCTCGGCGTTAACCGCGCATTGGCGACGCAGGGCGAGACGCATGTCGTACCTAGGCTCCGGTCGCCTACTCCTGTTTCTGTTGAGCGGAGAGCACGTCAACTTTGATCTTGCGTGCTTCCGCGTAGTGCCGTATGTCCTGAAGGGTCTCTGACGGGGGATAGCTCAGCTTCTCGCTCTCTTTTGCCTTCTGGCCTGTGCTCAAAAGTATTCGATCAGGCCAGATGATGGTTGCTCCCACGGGTAGTTCAGATATTTTCCGCTTAAGCTCCTTTACTCCGCTCAGGAGAAACTTCTTGTTGAACACTTGCTCCGCAGATATGTTCACGCCGCTTGGACTGGCCAAGACACAGAAGTTCCAGCTGCCATTCGACCCTTGCCAGCTATAAAGTTCGTAGCTCATTGGGGATACCCCTGCGTCGGCAGTAGACTGCGACGCGGCGTAAAGGACCATTGCAACACAAGTGACTGCGAGTAGAAAAATTTGTTTCATGGCTTAATTGTCCATCGTCAGACCGTCTTGTTTGGCAGCATTGATGACATCGATACATTTGAAGTGCGGGGGCAGAGGATTCTTACCGGGTTGCGGCCTGTTTGGCGGCCCCGGTGGGTGCAACACATCGCAGGCATAGCTGTAGCAGTTGTTAGTGTGCACATGTTGAGGGTCATTCCACGGTGCCGGATTAAAAGAGGGTTCTTTCCCATTCTGATTCGGCGCGCACATGTTGGCACAGAAAACGCTATAACCTGAGGCCGCCGCGTCCTTGCCTGGATCAACCTGGGGACCCACGGGAGTCAAGCCGTGTTTTGAAGACCACCCACCGTTTGAATCTTGGCGATACCAGTGGTAATCGGGATACCCGCTCCCGCCGAAATTGGGTGTGTAGTACAACTTCACCTTGTGGGAGTTGCACGGGCAGAGACCTGATGGGTCGGTTTGACCGATGGGATCGTTTGCGACGTAAGCGTAGAAGTTAGGCCCGATTTCGAATCCAATTGGATCTTCTGAGAGGAATCGCCCTGCTGCTGGATCGAAGTAGCGCGCCCTGTAAAAATAGAGGTTGGTTTCGGTATCAAGCTCACGACCCGTATAGCGGAACGAATTCGTTAGCGAACCACTGGACGCAGTTTGGTTTCCGAATGAATCGAACGTGTAGGTCTGCGCTAGTGCCCCAGCTGTGTTGCTGAGGGAAGTGACGGAGCCGAGGCCGTCCTGCTCGTAATAACTCGTGGTCGAGGAGCGCAGCATCGCCAGAGGCTCGTCGAAATTGAACCCCTGAGAGTATCGGGCAACGACTCCGCCGCTGGCGTTTGTCTCTTCGACTACGTTGTCGCCGTCGTAAGCGAAGATGCTGGTTGCGGAGGGAGAGATTTTCTCGATGCGCCTGCCGAAGGGATCGTATTTGAAGGTAACTCCTGACCCTACCGCGTTTTTCCCGCTAGACTCCTCGCATCCCCAGCGCAGTTCTATCTTTAGCGGCCCGATTGCACTAGAGCAGTGCACGTTTTCGGGCTTTGAACCCCAGACGCGAGTTTTCAGGTACAGCCTCGAAGAGGCAGCTAAAGGAAAAAGCACACACGGATCGGTCGACGCGGAGAACGTCCCTTCTTTAGCCGCTGTCAGCATTACCCTGATTTTACGTGCTGCGGGATGGACCTCGGAAGTGCTTTCCGGGAGCCGTGTGTTCCGTGGGGCACGATCTGTCTGGATGTGGGACGAAAAGGCGGTTTTGTTAAAACCCTGTCAAGAGTTTTCTCAGGTTTTTCTTTCGCATAAAAAATACTACGCCATGCATTATTCGACCTCTTCTTCCGCTTCCGCGTCGAGCGTGGCTAGGAGATCGGCTCGGCGCGATTCCTCGTCGTCATGCGCCGTGGTGCTCGT